>CAVRAW010000001.1:0-647091 GCA_963719205.1 Pirellulales bacterium
ACCAGTTCCGCCGGGCGGCTACGGCCAGCAGATCCGCGACGACGGCCCGACCAGCCACCACACCAAGCGCGGCACCCCACCATGGGCGGCATCGTCTTCATCCTGGCCACGCTGATCGGCTACTTCGCTGGCGAAGGTGATCACCGACGAGCGCGCCGACCGTGTCCGGCGCTGCTGGTGCTGTTCCTCTTCGTCGGGCTGGGCCTGGTCGGCTTCCTCGACGACTACATCAAGATCGTCAAGCAGCGCAGCCTCGGCCTGCGCGGCAAGGCCAAGATGGTCGGCCAGACCGTCGTCGCGCATCGCCTTCGCGGTCCTCGCGCTGCAGTTCGCCGACGAGCGCGGCAGACCCCGGCCTCGCACGCAGATCTCCTTCATCCGCGACTTCGGCTGGCGTCGGCTGCCGGCCGTCGTCGTGATCTGGGTGCTGTTCATGATCCTGGCGATGTCGCAACGGCGTGAACCTCACCGACGGCCTCGACGGCCTGGCCACCGGCGCCTCGGTGATGGTCTTCGGCGCCTACACGTTCATCGGCGTCTGGCAGTACAACGAGTCCTGCGCCAACCAGCTCGACGCCGCCAACGAGCCTGCTACGAGGTCCGCGACCCGCTCGACCTCGCCGTCGTCGCCGCCGCGCTGGTGGGCGCGTGCTTCGGCTTCCTGTGGTGGAACACCTCGCCGGCCAAGATCTTCATGGGCGACACCGGCTCGCTGGCCCTCGGCGGCGCGCTCGCCGGGCTGGCGATCCTGTCCCGCACCGAGCTGCTGCTGCGTCATCCTCGGCGGCCTGTTCGTGCTCGATCACCCTGTCGGTGGTCATCCAGGTCGGCTCTTCAAGCTGACCAAGGCTGACCGGCACGAGCGGGTGTTCCGGATGGCGCCGCTCCAGCACCACTTCGAGCTGCAGGGCTGGGCGCAGGTGATCGTCGTGGTCCGGTTCTGGATCATCCAGGGCATGTGCGTGACCGTCGGCCTCGGCATCTTCTACGCCGAGTGGGTCTCGGGCATCGGATGACCTCCGGCCATGAACCCGGTCGACGGCCTGGGCCGGCACGACTCCTGGGACGGGCGTCCGTGTCGTCGTCGCCGGGCTCGGCGTCTCCGGCTTCGCCGCCGCCGACAGCTGCTCGCACCTCGGCGCCGCGTCACCGTCGTCGACGACGGCGGCGACGGCCGAGCGCGCGCGAGAAGGCCGAGCTGCTCGAGACCCTCGGCGTCACGGTGCGGCTCGGCGCGGGCGCCACCGCGACGCCTGCCCGACGACATCGAGCTCATCGTCACCTCGCCCGGCTGGAGGCCCGACGCGCCGCTCTTCGCGCAGGCCGCCGAGCGCGGCGTCCCGGTCTGGGGCGAGGTCGAGCTGGCCTGGCGGCTGCGCGACCCCGGAGCACGCCGCGCCCTGGCTCGCCGTCACCGGCACCAACGGCAAGACCACGACCGTGCAGATGCTCGCCGCGATCCTGCGCGCCGCCGGGCTGCGCACCGCCGCCGTCGGCAACATCGGCTTCCCGCTGCTCGAGGCCGTGCTGGACCCGGAGCCGTACGACGTGCTGGCGGTCGAGCTGTCCAGCTACCAGCTGCACTGCGCCGACTCGCTGCGCGCCGCACTCCGCCGCCGTCCTCAACCTCGCCGCCCGACCACCTCGACTGGCACGGCTCGATGGACGGCGTACGCCGCCGACAAGGGCCGGATCTACGAGCGGCTACCAGCTCGCCTGCGTCTACAACGTCGCCGACCCGGCCACCGAGGAGCTGGTGCGCGAGGCCGACGTCGTGGAGGGCGGCCGCGCGATCGGCTTCACCCTCGGCACGCCCGGCCGTCGGGATGCTCGGCGTCGTCGACGGACATGCTGGTCGACCGGGCCTTCGTCGAGGAGCGCGAGACGCAACGCGGCCGAGCTGGCACGCTCGTCGACCGACCGTGCCGCGCCCGCCGGCGCCGCACAACGTCGCCAACGCCCTGGCGGCGGCCGCGCTGGCCCGCGCCTACGGCGTCCCGCCAGGCCGCCGTCCGCGACGGGCTGCGCGCCTTCCGCCCGGACGCGCACCGGATCGCGCACGTGGCCGACGTCGACGGGGTCACCTACGTCGACGACTCCAAGGCCACCAACCCCCACGCCGCGCAGGCCTCGCTGCGCGGCCTACGAGCCGGTCGTGTGGATCGCCGGCGGGCTGGCCAAGGGCGCCACCTTCGACGAGCTGGTCGCGCAGCGTCGCGCGACCGGCTGCGCGGCGTCGTGCTGCTCGGCCGCGACCGCGGCGTGATCCGCGAAGCGCTCGCGCGACACGCGCCCGATGTCCCGTGATCGACGTCGGACCGGCGAGACGCGGACCGACTGACTGGTCTGATGGCAGCCATGCGACGCGTCGTGGCCGCCGCGGCCGCTCGCCCGGCCGGGCGACACCGTGCTGCTGGCCCCGGCCTGCGCCTCATGGACATGTTCGCCAACTACGGCGAGCGCGGCGACGCGTTCGCCGAGGCGGTCAGGAGCTGACCGGCGTAGCGACCGGAAGGCGACGCCGGCCGGATGACGACCGCGAACGCCCGAGGCACCCGACGCCGCCGCATCGAGCTGCCGCCGGCTGCCGACCAGGCTGCGGCTGCGCCGCGGCTGGCGCCACGTGGTCGCGGCCCGAGTCGCCGGTCAGGCCGCGCGGCTGGCTCGGCTCGCTGCGCGCACGCGCTGGACCGGCCGCTGACGGCGTACTACCTGGTCCTCGGCGGCTCGGCGCTGCTGCTCGCCCTCGGCCTGATCATGGTGCTGCGCGCCTCGAGCGTCTACTCGCTACGAGATCACGACGGCGACTCCTACGCCGATCTTCCTCCAGCAGCTGCATCTGGGTGGCTGATCGGGCTCCCGCTGCGCCTGGGTCGCCTCCCGGCTGCCGCACGCGCTGCTCCGGCCGCTCGCCTACCCGCTGCTGCTCGGTCTCGCTGGTGCTGCTGCCTGCTCACGGCGTCCTCGGCGTCGAGGTCAACGGCAACCAGAACTGGCTCTCCTCGGCCGGTCCAGATCCAGCCCTCCGAGTTCGCCAAGCTCGCGCTGGTGTCTGTGGGGCGCGGACGTCTACGCCCGCAAGGAGCAGCTGCTCGCCAGCATCCAAGCACTGCTCGTCCCGCTGGTGCCCGGCGTGGTCCTGGTGATCGGCCTGGTCATGCTCGGCGGCGACCTCGGCACCGCGCTCGTGCTGATCGCGATCCTGCTCGGCCTGCTGTGGCTGGTCGGCGCGCCGCGCGCGGCTCTTCGCGGCATGCTCGTCGGTCGTCGGCGTCGGTCGCTGCTCGTCCTGGTCGGCACCAACCCGGAGCGGCTCGGCCGGCTCACCAGCTTCGTCGACCCGTTCGCCGACTACCACGACCGCGGGCTGGCAGGCCGCGCACGGCATCTACGCGCTCGCGACCGGCGGCTGGTTCGGCCGGGCATCGGCGCCAGCCTGCAGAAATGGGGCGAACTGCCCGAGGCGCACACCGACTTCATCTTCGCCGTCATCGGCGAGGAGCTCGGCCTGGTCGGCACGCTGTTGGTGCTCGCGCTCTTCCTCGCGTCGCCTATGCGGCGATCCGGGTCGCCGCGCGCACCGCGGACCCCTTCGTGCGGTACGCGTCGCCGGCATCGTGGTCTGGCTCATCGGCCAGACCCTGATCAACATCGGTATGGTGCTCGGCGCTGCTGCCGGTCATCGGCATCCCGCTGCCGCTGTTCTCCTACGGCGGGTCGGCCCTGCTGCCGACGCTGTTCGCGCTCGGGCTGCTGGTCGCCTTCGCGCGCCGCGAGCCGGGGGCCGCGCGCGGCGCTGCGCCCAGCGACGCAGGCGGCGCTCGGCCGGGCTGTCGGCCGTGCGACGTCGCGCTGACCGCGGGCGCACTCGCCGAGCGGTCGATTCCGATGCACGTCGTACTCGCCGGCGGCGGGACCGCCGGCCACACCTCGCCCGCTGCTCGCCACCGCCGACGCCCTGCGCCGGCTCGACCCGGCCGTCGGGATCACCTGCCTCGGCACGCGCGCGGCCTGGAGACCCGGCTCGTCCCCGAGGGCGGCTACCCGCTCGAGCTGATCCCGCCGGTGCCGCTGCCCGCGCAAGCCCACCCCGACCTGCTCAAGGTGCCCGGGCCGGCTGCGCGGCGCGGTCACGGCGGCCGCGCGGTCCTCGACCGCTCCGGCGCCGACGTGGTCGTCGGCTTCGGCGGCTACGTCGCCCTGCCCGCCTACCTCGCCGCCCGGCGGCGCAAGGTGCCGATCGTCGTCCACGAGCCGAACGCCGTGCCCGGCCTCGCCAACGGCTCGGCGCCCGGCTCGCCGCGGCGGTCGCGGTGAGCTTCCCGGACACGCCGCTGCCGCAGCGCGCAGTACGTCGGCCTGCCGATCCGCGCCGATGATCGCGCACCCTCGACCGCGGCGCGCTGCGCGCCGAGGCGCGCGCGCTCTTCGGGCTCGACCCCGACCGGCCGACGCTGCTGGTCACCGGCGGGTCGCAGGGCGCGCGCCGGCTCAACCAGGCGGTCGTCCGGCGCCGCCCGCGGCGCTCGCGCGGCGCGGGCGTCCAGGTGCTGCACGTCGTCGGGCCCGAAGAGCGAGGTCGACGCCCGCAGGCCCGGCGTGCCGCGCCGTACGTCGTCGTGTCGTACGTCGACCGGATGGACCTCGCGTACGCCGCCGCCGACCTGATGGTCTGCCGGGCGGGCGCGAACACCGTCACCGAGGCCGCCGCCGTCGGGCTGCCCGGCGGTCTTCGTGCCGCTGCCGATCGGCAACGGCGAGCAGGCGCTCAACGCCCAGCCGGTCGTCGAGGCCGGCGGCGGGCTGCTGGTCGACGACGCCGACCTCACCCCGAGTGGGTCGCCGCGCAACGTGCCGCGCGCTGGTCGACCGACCCGACCGGCTGGCCGCGATGGGCGCGGCCGCGTCCGGCGCTGATCCCGCGCGACGCCGACGAGCAGCTGGCCGCGCATCGTGCTCGAGGTCGGCGGCGGGCACGCCGATGAAGGTGCCCGTCCCCGACGAGCTGCTGCCCGCCGAGCGACTCGGCCGGGTGCACTTCGTCGGCATCGGCGGCGCCGGGCTGTCCGGCATCGCGCGGATCATGCTGGCCCGCGGCATCGCCGGTCACCGGCAGCGACGGCAGCGACTCGCCGACCCTCGACGCGCTGCGCGCGCTCGGCGCCCGGTGCACGTCGGCCACGCCGCCGCGCACGTCGGCGACGCCGACACCGTCGTCGTCTCGACGGCGGTCCGCGACGACAACCCCGAGGTCGTCGAGGCGCGCGAGCGCGGGCTGCGGCTGCTGCCCGCGCTCGGCGGCGCTCGCCGTCGGTGATGGCCGGCCGGCGCGTGGTCGCGGTCGCCGGGACGCACGGCAAGACCACCACGACCGTCGATGCTCACGGTCGCGCTCGCAGGCTGCCGGCGCCGACCCGTCGTACGCGATCGGGGCGACCTCGCCGCGACCGGCCTCAACGCCGACGACGGGCACCGGCGACGTGTTCGTCGCCGAGGCCGACGAGAGCGACGGCGCCTTCCTCGTCTACGCGCCGCACGCCGCGGTCGTCACCAACGTCGAGGCCGACCACCTCGACAACTGGGGGACCGAGGAGGCCTACCGCGCGGCCTTCGACGCGTTCCTCGACCGCATCGACCCGGACGGCTTCCTGGTCTGCTGCGTCGACGACCCCGGCGCCGCGCGCGCTGGCCGAGCGCGGCACGCGGGCCGCGTCGGCCGCGGCGGGTGGTCGACGCCGACGTCGACGCAGCGCCGGGCGTCGCGGCCGACGTCGGCGCCGCGACGGCGCTGGCCGGCGTCGTGCTGCTGGGTCGCCCGGCGACCACTACGTCGTCGACGCGCTCGCCGCGCTGGCCGCCGGGCTCACGCTCGGCTTCGCCCGTCGCCGACCTGCGCGCGGCCTCGCGGCGTTCGCCGGCACCCGGCGGCGGATGGAGTTCAAGGGCGAGGTCGCCGGCGTCCGCGTCTACGACAGCTACGCCCACCACCCGACCGAGATCGCCGGCGACCTCGCAGGCCGCGCGGGCGCTGGCCGGGCGCGGGGCGGCGTGGTCGTCGGCCTTCCAGCCGCACCTCGTCTCGCGCACCCGGATCTTCGGCGCCGCGATGGGCGCGGCGCTGGGCGCGGCCGACGAGGTCGTCGTGCTGCGACGTCTACCTCGCCCGCGAGGACGCCGACCCGGCGGTCACCGGCGCGCTGGTCGCCGACGCCGTGCCGCTGCCGGCCGAGCAGGTCGCCTTCGTGCCCGACCTCGACGACGTCGCCGGCCGCGCTGGTCGCGCGGGCCCGCGCCCGGCGACCTGGTGCTGACCCTCGGCGCCGGCGACGTCACCGAGGTCGGCCCGCAGGTGCTCGCGCTGCTCGGCGGCGACGTGCGTAGCGCGCCGCTGGTCACGGCGAGCGCGCCGCGGCCGCCGACGGAGCGTCGACCGGGCCACCCGGCGCGCCGGCGCGGTTCGCCCGCCGGCAGTGGCGGCGGCGCTGGCTGGCCTGGCGCTCCTCGCTCGTCGGTCGTGCTGGTCGCTGGCGTCGTCGGCGGCGGCGTCTAGGCCGTGTACTTCTCGCCGTGGCTCGCCGTCGAGGGCGTCGAGGTCAGCGGCGCCCAGACCGTCGATGCCGCCGACATCCGGGCGCGCGGCCGGCATCGACGACGGCGAGCCGCTGGCCGCGTCGACCTGGCCGCCGCCGAGCCCGGGTCGGCGCGCTGGCCGCCGTCCGGCGCGTCGTCGGTCACCCGGCAGTGGCCGCACGGCGTGCTGATCTCGATCGAGGAGCGGGTCGCCGATCGCCGTCGTCGAGATCGGCGGCCGGCTGCGCGGCATGGACGCCGAGGGCGTGGTCTTCCGCGACTACGCGAAGGCGCCGCCCGGCCTGCCGCGCGTCGCGACCGTCGACCGGCACCGACCCGGCCGCGCTCCAGGAGGCCGCGCAAGGTGGTCGCGGCGCTGCCCGCAGGACCTCGCCGCGCGGTCGACCACGTCGAGGTCACGACCGTCGACCAGATCACGCTGGTGCTCAGGGACGGCCGGACGGTGGTGTGGGGGAGCGCGGACGACTCCGCCCCCAAGGCCGAGGTGCTCGCCGCCTGCTCGCCAGCGTCAAGGCGAGGTCTACGACGTCAGCGTGCCCGGCCAGCCCGACCACCAGCTGACGCGCGCCCGTGAGCGAGCTCGCATCGCCGACCGACGAGTCCGCGGTCGGTCGACGTCGCCCCGCGTGTCGCCAACTGCGGACCACGCGCTCCCTACTGTCATCGCCACGGCGAGGTTGACATAACTATAACCCTCAGCCTGAGGGTAACAGTTGAGGCCCGGCCATCGAGCATCAGCCGGTCGAGCACGAGAGAGCGAACCGCCGTGGCAGCACCGCAGAACTACCTGGCGGTCATCAAGGTCGTCGGCATCGGCGGCGGTGGCGTCAACGCCGTCAACCGGATGATCGAGGTCGGGCTCAAGGGCGTCGAGTTCATCGCCATCAACACCGACGCCCAGGCCCTGCTGATGAGCGACGCCGACGTCAAGCTCGACATCGGCCGCGAGCTGACCCGCGGCCTCGGCGCCGGCGCCAACCCCGAGGTCGGCCAGCAGGCCGCCGAGGACCACGCCGAGGAGATCGAAGAGGTCATCAAGGGCGCCGACATGGTGTTCGTCACCGCCGGCGAGGGCGGCGGCACCGGCACCGGCGGCGCGCCGGTCGTCGCCCGGATCGCCCGCTCGCTCGGCGCGCTGACCATCGGCGTCGTCACCCGGCCGTTCGCCTTCGAGGGCCGCCGCCGCGCCAACTCGGCCGAGGAGGGCATCGCCGACCTCCGCGAGGAGGTCGACACCCTCATCGTCATCCCCAACGACCGGCTGCTGTCGATCTCCGACCGCAACGTCTCCGTGCTCGACGCCTTCAAGCAGGCCGACCAGGTGCTGCTCCAGGGCGTCTCGCGGCATCACCGACCTGATCACCACCCCGGGCTGATCAACCTCGACTTCGCCGACGTCAAGTCGGTGATGTCCAACGCCGGCTCGGCCCTGATGGGCATCGGCTCGGCCCGCGGCGAGGACCGCGCGGTCGCGGCCGCCGAGATGGCCGTCTCCAGCCCGCTGCTCGAGGCGTCCATCGACGGCGCCCACGGCGTGCTGCTCTCGATCGCCGGCGGCTCCGACCTCGGCCTGTTCGAGATCAACGAGGCGGCCGCGCTGGTCGCCGAGGCCGCGCACCCCGAGGCCAACATCATCTTCGGCGCGGTCATCGACGACGCCCTCGGCGACGAGGTCCGGGTCACCGTGATCGCGGCCGGCTTCGACGGCGGCACGCCCAAGCGCGCCCACGAGGGCTCCGCGCTGCGCGCGCACGCCGCCGACAGCAGACCCAGGCCGAGACCCGGCGCAGCGCGGCCGCCGAGGCGCGCAGCGCAGCGGCAGGACGCACGGAGAAGGTGCCGCGCCGGCGCCCCGGCCGCCGACGACGCCCGACGTCGGCCACCGCGCCGCGGCCGGCGCCGAAGCCGATGCAGTTCGACGACGACGACCTGGACGTCCCCGACTTCCTGAAGTAGGCGCTCGTTGTACTTCCTCCGCGACCGCACCCACGGCCCCGCCGACCTCGCCTTCACCGACCGGTACGGCGGGGTCAGTGCGTCGCCGTACGACAGCTCAACCTGGCGGTCTCGGGCGACGACGACGACCCGGCGAGGCCGAGAACCACCGGCGGCTGCTGGCCGACTTCGCGCCCGGACGACGTGCTCTGCGATGAACCAGGTGCACGGCGCCGAGGTCGGCGTCGTCGCGGCCCGAGTGGCCGCGAGCGGCCGCACGCCGACGGCATCGTCACCGACCGCGCCGGGCTCGCCCTGCTGGTCCGCGCCGCCGACTGCGTGCCGGTGCTGCTCGCCGCGCCCGACGCCGGGGTCGTCGGCGCGGCGCACGCCGGCCGGCCCGGGCTGGTCGCCGGCGTCGTCCCGGCGACCGTCGCGCGGATGCGCGAGCTCGGCGCCGGCCGGATCACCGCCTGGATCGGGCCGCACGTCTGCGGCGGCTGCTACGAGGTGCCCGGCGAGATGCGCGCCGACGTCGCCGCCGTGGTTCCCGCCGCCCACGCCGAGACCTCCTGGGGCACCCCGTCGCTCGACCTCGGCGCCGGCGTGCGCGGCCCAGCTCGAGCGAGCTCGACGTCGCGGTCCACGACGTCGAGCCGCTGCACCCGCGAGTCCGCCGACCTCTACTCCTACCGCCGCGACGGCGACCGGGCCGGCCGGCTCGCCGGCGCTGGTCCGGCTCGGAGGACGCCGCATGACGCCGCGACGCGACGAGATCGAGGCCGGGCTGGCCCGCGTCCGCGACCGGATCGCGGCCGCCTGCGCCGACGCCGGGCGCGCGCGCGACGAGGTCACGCTGGTCGTGGTCACCAAGTTCTACCCGGCCACCGACGTCCGGCTGCTCGCCGAGCTCGGCGTCACCGACGTCGGGGAGAACCGCCACCAGGAGGCCGAGGCCAAGGCCGCCGAGTGTGCCGACCTCGGCCTGAGCTGGCACTTCGTCGGCGGGCTGCAGAGCAACAAGGCGGCCGCGGTCGCGACGCTACGCCGACGTCGTGGAGTCGGTCGACCGGCGCAAGCTGGTCGGGCCGCTCTCCGCGGGCGCCCACGAGCGCGGCCGCACCCGGTCGACGTGCTGCTCCAGGTCAGCCTCGACCCGCCCGGACGCGAGCGGCCGGGCCGGCGCGGACCCCGCCGAGCTCGCCGACGCTCGCGGCCGCCGTCGACGAGGCCGGGATGCTCGACGCTGCGCGGCCTGATGGCCGTCGCGCCGCTCGGCGGGGACCCCGCCGCGGCGTTCGGCCGGCTCGCCGAGGTCCGCGCGGAGTTCCTCGCCGACCACCCGGCGCGACCTGGCTCTCGGCCGGCATGAGCGCGGACCTCGAGGAGGCGTCGGGGCCGGCGCGACACACGTGCGTGTCGGCTCCGCGGTCCTCGGTTCGAGGCCCCCGATCAAGTAGTGTCCCAAACAGTCAGACGCAGCCAGGATGCGCGACCGCGCGACGCCCCGGACCCGGAAGGCAGACCATGAGCGGCGCGATGCGCAGGATCGGCGAGTACCTCGGCCTGCTCGAGGACACCGGCCGGTACGACGACGACTACGCCGACGCGGCTACGACGACGACCTACGAGGGTCGCTACGCCGACGAGACCGCCCCGGTGGCCGCCGAGCGACCGACCGCCCGAGCCGCGCGAGGCCCGCCAGGCCGCGCCGTCGCCAACCTCGCCGACCGCCGCCGGGGTCGGGCGCCGCCATGACCGCCGGCCCGACGCGTGGCCGAGCTGTCCCGGATCACCACGCTGCACCCGCGCACCTACAACGAGGCCCGCACCGTCGGCGAGAACTTCCGCGACGGCACCCCGGTGATCATGAACCTCTCCGAGATGGACGACAGCGACGCCAAGCGGCTCGTCGACTTCGCGGCCGGCCTGATCTTCGCCACCCGTGGCTCCATCGAGCGGGTGACCAGCAAGGTGTTCCTGCTCTCGCCGCCGAACGTCTCGGTCGCGGCCGAGGACAAGGCGCGGATCGCCGAGGGCGGCTTCTTCAACCAGAGCTGACCGCACGCGCTCGGTGCCATCCGGTGTGCCGATGCACCCGGCCGGTGGGCCGACCGGGCATGAGCGTCGCGTGCACGCCGTCTGGTCGCTCATCCACATCGTGCTGTGGGTCTTCATCGCGTTCATGTGGATCCGCTTCGTCGTGGACTGGGTGCAGGTCTTCGCGCGGACCTGGTCCCCGAAGGGGGTCCTGCTGGTCGTGCTCGAGCTCGTCTACTCGGCCACCGACCCGCCGATCAAGGCGCTGCGCCGGGTGATCCCGCCGCTGCGGATCGGGACCGTCGCCCTCGACCTGTCGTTCATCATCGTGATGATCGTGGCCTACATGTTGCTCTACGTCGTGGGCGGCTTCCTCTAGCGCGGGCGAGGACCCGGCCTGCGAGTCCGCAGCACCTGTCACATCAGCCCCATGACAGGCGCTACAGTTCCGAAGGAAGACTTTGCTGTCCGGATGACAGTCCGGACGCAGGGGACGTCGCTGACTCGAAGGCCTCAAAGAAGATGAATGGGTGGGAACATGCCGCTGACGCCTGAGGACGTGAGTAACAAGCGCTTCACGCCGGTCCGGCTCCGCGAGGGCTATGACATGGGCGAGGTCGACCAGTTCCTCGACGAGGTCGAGGCGGAGCTGGCCCGGCTGACCAAGGAGAACGAGGACCTGCGCTCGACCGGGGCGCAACGTCACGCTGGAAGACATCATCGGCGCCGCCCTTTGCGCTCCATGCCGTGTTACACGGCGCCGTCGCCGCTTTCGCCGGTGCGGATCCGGATGGCGTCTGCCAGGTCGGAAACAAATATCTTGCCGTCGCCGATTTGTCCCGTCTGTGCCGCTTTGAGAATCGTATTCACGGCGGTTTGCAGCTGGGCGTCCGACACGACCACTTCAATTTTTACCTTGGGCACAAAATCGACGGCATATTCGGCGCCGCGGTACGACTCGACGTGACCTTTTTGGCGTCCAAATCCCCGCACTTCCGAAGCCGTCATGCCGAGTACGCCTTGCGCGTGCAGCGCATTCTTCACATCTTCCAGTTTGAAATGTCGAATAATCGCTTCGATCTTCTTCATGCATCCCCCGCACCGAGTAACTGTGCCATGAGCAAGTCCAATAACTGAATAACGTAATGCTCCGCGTCACATTAGTAAACCTCGCATTTGCCCTGCTGAACCAAGGCTGGGACCGGCGAATTTGTCGCGAATTGGAAGAGCACCGCAGAAAAAGCACTCGCGGTTCGCCCGCACGTGCCGCATACGACGACCGCCGCCACTGGCCGTCGATACGACCTCGGCCGTCCGTAAGATGCCGCGCCCCTAGCCAACGGTTTGCACCAGCGGGTGAGCGTTTCGATTGCCGGTGCGGCGGCTCTTTTCCACGCCGATTTCCTTTTCGACGTCGGTTAGTTCCGATAGCAACCGTTGCAATTCGGCCCGCAGCGTTTGAAGCGATTCGTTGATTTGCGCGAGATCGCTCTTGCGGCCCGCCTGCTCCAGTTCGATGGCCCTTTGCGCCGACGCCCATACAATCCATTGTTTGGGGGGTAGTTCTTAGGCTTCCGCCAGGAATCGCCCGGCAATTTCAAAGAATGGGCCGGCCGGCCGGCAACGCGCTACTTTCAAGAGCACGCTCACATGTTCCTGGTTGAGACCCGTCATCTCCAATTGCAGCAGCTTTTCCTTAACCGACTGCGTGTGATACATGCACATTCCCACGATCGAAATGTCGCGGGTGATAGCCAAAAACGGCTCGGCGGCGGGCTGGTGCTGATCGTCCAGCGGCGTCACGCGCACCGGAATCGTGATCGGGTAGCGCAGATGCTGTCGGCGTTCGGGGCCGGCATAGAATTTCTCGCCACGAATCACTCGCCGGATAAAATTGACCACCTCTGCCGGCGGCGGTGCTTCCAAATCGTCTTGGACCGCGAGCGGTCCTTCGCCGTTCGTACCCATCGCACATGCCCCTATTTGAAACTCTGATTTACTGGATCAATTGGAAAGCCCTTCCGGCCGGCCGGTTCAATCCAGCGCCAACTGAAAAGGGCCCTAGAAAGTATGGGATGCAGACCGGCATGGAGAGGCCAAGGACATGCCGCAAGTGAAAAGGCGGCCTGCCGTAGCGGTAATTCCCAAAATATCCGTAATAAACCCAGCACCGTAACGGGGGGCCGCTTCCGCCAAGTCCAGGCGCCGGCGATCAAAATGCCGACAAGAAAGCCTTTTGATAGTTAGAATATGCGGTTTCCAAGTTCCAGGATCGACCGTTAATCCCATGTCTGAAAAATACATCTTCACCGTCGCCGACCTCACCAAAAAGCACGGCCAGAAAGAGGTGCTCAAGAACATCTGGTTGGCGTTCTATCCCGGGGCCAAGATCGGCGTCTTGGGCAAAAACGGCGCCGGCAAAAGCACGCTGCTGCGGATCATGGCCGGCGCGGACAAAAACTTCGACGGCGAAGCACGCCTCACCGAAGGCTACACCGCCGGATACCTTCCGCAGGAGCCGCAACTCAATCCGGCGAAAAACGTGCAAGGCAACGTCGATGAAGCCGTCGATCACGTGCGTGCCATCCTGCGGCGGTTCGACGAAATCAATAACCGGCTGAGCGAAGTCACCGATCCCAAGGAAATGGAAAAACTGCTGGGCGAGCAAGTCCGCGTGCAAGACGAAATCGACATGCACAACGCCTGGGAGTTGGATCGGCAAATCGAAATCGCCATGGACGCCATGAACCTGCCGCCGGGCGATGCCGACGTCACGAAGCTTTCCGGCGGAGAGCGGCGCCGCGTGGCCCTGTGCAAAATCCTCCTGGAAAAACCCGACCTGCTGCTCCTGGACGAGCCCACGAACCATCTCGACGCCGAAAGCGTCAACTGGCTGGAACGGCACCTGGCCGAATATCCCGGCACCGTGGTGGCCGTCACCCACGATCGCTATTTTCTCGACAACGTGGCCAAATGGATCTTGGAATTGGACCGCGGGCGCGGAATTCCCTGGGAGGGAAACTACTCGTCGTGGCTGGAGCAAAAGAAATCGCGTCTCGAGGTCGAGGAAAAGCAAGCCAGCGCGCGGCAAAAAACATTGGAGCGCGAATTGGAATGGATTCGCCTGGCCCCGCGCGCCGGCAGGCCAAAAGCAAAGCCCGCATCAGCGCCTATGAGCAAATGTCCAAGGAAAAATTCGAAGAGCGCGAGCAGGAGTTTGAAATCCAGATTCCGCCCGGCAAGCACCTGGGCGGTTTGGTCGTGGAAATGAAAAACGTCAGTAAAGGTTACGGCGAACAGGTGCTGATGGAGAACTTGAGCTTCCGATTGCCGCCGGGAGGCATCGTCGGCGTCATCGGCCCCAACGGCGCGGGCAAAACCACGCTCTTCCGCATGATCACCGGCGAAGAAAAGCCGGACAAAGGCACCGTCAAAATCGGCGACACCGTCGAGCTGGGCTACGTGGACCAAAACCGCGACGCACTCACAGCCGAAAACAACGTGTTCGAGGAAATTTCCGGCGGGCACGACACGCTGGAAATGGGCGGCCGAAAAATCAACGCCCGGGCCTACCTGGCGCGGTTCAACTTCACCGGCCCCGACCAGCAGAAAAAAGTGGGCGATCTGTCCGGCGGCGAGCGCAACCGCGTGCATCTGGCCAAGCTCTTGCGCCGCGGCTGCAATCTGCTTTTGCTCGACGAGCCCACCAACGACTTGGACGTGGACACACTGCGTGCCTTGGAAGAAGCGATCGTCAATTTCGCCGGCTGCGTGGTGGTGATTAGCCACGACCGCTGGTTTTTGGACCGCATCGCTACGCACATCATCAGTTTCGAAGGCGACGGCTACGTGCACATCTGCGACGGCAACTTCCAAGCCTACGAAGAAGAACGACGCCGTCGCCTAGGCCAAGACGCTGAGCAGCCGCACCGGTTCAAGTACAAAAAACTGGTGCACTAAACCGGCGGTTCACTTCACTTCGCCGCAGTCCGCGATGACAATCTTCGCCTGCGTCGCCCCGCTTGGCGAACCGAGCGCTTCGATCTTCTGCACCACGTCCATGCCCTCGACCACGTGGCCAAACACCACGTGCTTGCCGTCCAAAAACGGCGTGGGGGCCGTGCAAATGAAAAACTGCGAACCATTGGTGTTGGGGCCGGCGTTCGCCATACTCACGGTGCCTGGGCCAGTGTGCTTAAGATTGAAATTCTCGTCGGCGAATTTTTCACCGTAGATCGATTTGCCGCCCGTGCCGTTGCCCGCGGTGAAATCGCCCCCCTGGCACATGAAGCCGGGAATCACGCGATGGAACGGGCAGCCCTTATAGCCGAAGCCCTTTTCGCCGGTGCAAAGCTCCCGGAAGTTTTCGGCGGTCTTGGGCACCGCGTCGCTGCGCAATTCAATCACAATGCGGCCGAGCGCTTTGCCGTCGGCCGTCACATCGAAATACACCCGCGGCAATTTTTGATTGTCGGCGCCGCGGAGAACTGAACTGCCAAAGGCCAAAACAATAGCGGAAAACAGAATGAACTGCTTGCGAGAAATCATAATCCTCTCCATAGGTTGATGCGTGCAGGTCTAAAATGCTTAGTGAACTAACCGCAGCATTTTAGCCGAACGGCCCAAAAACGCACATCGGTACGGCCGGATGCACAATCGGGATGTCAGCACCCATGTCGAAGTTGCTTCGAGCGTCGGTACTTAGCTCCCTAACGTGTTAGATCGAGTTTTTGGATCACGATTGGCTGCTTGATTCAGCTGGGCGGTCGCTTGGCTTCTCGACGGCGAGCGGACAATTGCTAGGATAGCGATCCGGTGATCTCAGTCCGGCGATTTCAAGGGAGAAGCAACCACCAATGTGCGCGGCCGATTTGCACGGGAAAACCACCGTCGTGACCGGCGCCAGCCGAGGAGCGGGCTGGGGAATTGCCGTCTCCCTGGGGGCCGCCGGGGCGACGGTCTACGTCACCGGACGCAGCGTGCGCGGGAAATCCACGGAAGACTTGCCCGGCACGATCGAAGACACGGCCGATGAAGTCACCCGCCGTGGAGGAAGAGGGATCGCCGTCCGCTGTGACCACACCGTGGACGATGAAGTGGAGCAACTCTTCGCGCGCATTCGCGAGGAACAGGGCCGGCTCGATCTGCTGGTGAACAACGTATGGGGTGGATACGAGCAGCACGATTTCAAATCGTTCATGGCGCCCTTTTGGGAACAGCCCAAACGCTATTGGGACGGAATGTTCGTCGCCGGAGTTCGCGCCCATCTCGTCGCCAGCCAAATGGCCGTGCCGCTGATGATTCCGCAAAAGCAAGGTTTAATTGTCAGCACGATCGCCTGGGACGGCGGCAAGTATCTCAAGAACATCTACTACGACCTTTCCAAGACAGCTATCTCGCGCATGGCGCTGGGCATGGCCCAGGAGCTGAAGCCGCACAATGTCGCTGCCGTCGCGCTGGCCCCGGGATTCATGCGCACCGAAAGAGTGATGGCCGCGCACGCCCAGCACCCATTCGACCTAAGCGGCACCGAATCGACCGAGTATTTAGGGCGAGCGGTGGCGGCGCTGGCCGGCGACGCCAACATCATGCAGCGCAGCGGCCAGACGCTGACCGTCGGCGACCTTGCGCAAGAATACGGTTTTACCGACGTCGACGGAAAACAGCCGCCCCCATTCCGTTCAAGTTAGTTGCGCGCTACTTGACCGAATCGCAACCGCGGGTTAACTAGAATCTACTACGCCTGTTGCCGCGATCGCGGCACGCACGGCAGTCGTTCAGGAACCAATCATTTATTGCGGGGAGTGAGCTGTGACAGTCATTCGTGTGGGAACCACGCAGAAGTACGCCGAAGGCTGGGAACTCGCGTTCGGCAAAGGCAACAAGCGGAAATCGGGCTCAACGGCAACGGCCATAAAGAGAAGAAAGCGAAAAGCGAAGCGATAATCGCAGGAAGTATGACCAATCACCAAATCCCCATGACCAATGCTTGGGGCAGCTTACTAATTGGTCATTCGTGCCTGATCATTGGTCATTTTCTTTACATCAGTGTGCCCGATTGCGGGTCGACGCCGATTCCGCCGGTCAGTTCCACCAGCGCGTCCATCACGCTCAATAGCGCACTGGGGTCGAGCATGTCTCCCTCGTCTTCCTCCTCGTCCCCCACGGCGTCGATCTGCTGCTCAAAGTGCAGGATGTCGAACTTGGCGTCGCAGTTGCCCAACTCGGCCAGCTTGGGACGGTCGGCGGCGTCGACCAATCCTTTCATTTCCTGCTGCAATTGCACCACTTGCTCAGCGACTTCGTCGCCGGTTCCGAAGCTGATGTCCATGGCGGCGTAATCTTGCGGCGCACGGATCGTCAGCGATTCGAATCGTCCTTTATCGTCGGCTTCGGCATTGACCAGCTCGAACCGCGAACTGAGCGTTTTCAAGGCGCGCTCCACTTTTGCCAATGACGGACGGCGCGAGAGCGGGAACATCACGAAGTAGGTTTCGCGCCACTTGTAGCCGTGTTCTTCGAAGGTTGACATGGCGATTGCCTCTGGGCCCGACATACACGGCACGCGCGCCGACAGTGTAACATGCCGTGCCGAAGTGAGCGACTACTCTTCTTCTTCCCAATTTCCGTCGCCGTCGCCCACGCCGCCTTGCCATTGCTCCAGCACTTCCAGCACGGTGTCGCGCTCCTCGCGCTTGGCCCACACCGACTCTCCCTGCTCCAAGCGGATTTCGTAATTCCCTTCCTGGGTGCAATCCTCATGGCCGCAAAAATGCGGCGTCGCCGCCACCCACAAGATGCGGTACAGCGGGATATGCTTGTCGTCGACAACGCAGAAAATTGACATGGTGTAAATCTCTAATGACCGAATCTGAAGGACCAATTACCAATGCAGACATCCGCGCAGCGATTGGTCATTGGTGCTTGGTCATTGGTCATTCTTGCTCCATTATTTGTTCCAGCTTTATACGCTTCCATCAACCGCCTGCCAACTCGGTTGCTCTGCGGGCCGCGGCCTCGACGGCGGAAATTAATGCACCGCGCACTCCATGATTCTCCATTACATGCAGTCCGGCAATGGTGGTGCCGCCCGGACTGGCCACCTTGTCTTTGAGCACCCCGGGGTGTTCGCCGGTGGCCAAGATCATTTCGGCGGCCCCTTTAACGGTTTGGGCCGCCAGCCGCAAAGCCACCTCGCGCGGCAGGCCCAGGCGAACGCCGCCATCGGCCAGCGCCTCGATCATCACGTACACATACGCCGGACCGGAACCCGAAAGTCCGGTGACGGCATCCAGCATTTTTTCTTCGACCGCCACGGCCAGGCCTACCGAACCGAGAAGTTGGGCCACCAGTTGACCATCGGCGGCCGTTGCGCCGGGACCCAGGCAATAAGCGCTCGCGCTTTGTCCCACGAGACAAGGAGTGTTCGGCATCACGCGCACCAGGCGACATGCGCCCAAGCCTTCGGCCAGCGACGCCAACCGGACCCCGGTGACGATGGAGATCAACAACTTGCCGGCCGACAAAGTGCCGCGCAATTCGCTCATCGCCGCCTTTGCTTGCTGCGGTTTGACCGCCAGCACGATCACGTCGCATTGCTTCGCCAACTCGACATTGCCGGAGCATTTCTTGCAACCGGGCAGCAAGCGGCCGAACTCATCGAGTGCGGCGGCCACCGGATCGGCGGCGGCAATCTGCCCCGCTGCTAGCAAGCCGCCGCGCACAAACCCCTGGGCCAATGCCCGGGCCATCTGTCCGGCGCCGATAAAGCCAATCGTTTGACTCAACATGCGGGTTGTTAAGCGGTTAGGAAAGGCCGCTATCAATCTGCTGCAATGCTACGTCACGCCGCCCAATCCGACAACGCCGCAAGGCGAATTCGTCTGGACCGATCGGCGGGTTTTTGCGACACTCCGCGGCCTTTCCGGACCAATTCGGGCGTGCGGCCCGAGAATCCAATCTTGCACGACGGCACTCGTCACGGAGGATTCAAATCATGTCGTTGGGTCGAATTTTTGCAGCGGTATGTGCGGCGGCCCTCGGATACATGGCGCTACTCACGCCGGCTGATAGCTGGGCGCGGGGATCCGGCGCCACATTGTCGCAAGCGCCCCGCTGGTCCAACGGCGGCGCCGCGGTGACCAAGGACGGTTCGCAAATGACGGTCGTGGGCGGCAACGATTTGGATCGCGACATTCCGCTCGTCGACGTGTCCAACAACAGCAAATTGAAGAAGAAGCCGCCGCCATCGTTCTGGAGCCGATTGAGGCATCCCAGCCAATGGTTCAGCAGCTCGAAAGCAAAGAAGTAACTTCGACCAGGCGAGCGCCGAAAGCGTCGGCGGACAATATCAAGAACCGGGCAGTTCACATGCCGATTATGTTCCCTTCACGTCGTTCACTCGGCGCCATGCTGTTAGCGGGCTGGCTGCTGCTGGTGGCACTGCCGGGTTGCAGCATGTTCGGCCAAAACTCGAAGACCGCCAAACAGCAAAAGGACAGTCCGCAAACCGTTGGGGAATGGATGAAGCAGCCGCGCGTCGAGCCCTGATTCTTGCCGGGACGGCGGGTAGCGGTCAGGGCGGATAAGTTGATTGCGGCGTTTTCGCTCAGTTGCATTGCATGGGCAGATTCTCTTCTCTACGTTGGATTCTTCTGGCATCGGCGTGCTCATCCGCGACGCTGCTGGCCGGCTGCGCCACGGCTCCCAAAACTTCGAAGTTGGCCGCCAAGCCCACGCATTCAAAAAAGGTTTCCGATAATTTTCCGGATGCGGCGACCGCTGGCCTGCTGCCCACTCAGGCGCAACACAAGCAATGAGGCCGGGTTGCGGCACTGTCCCAATCCGAGGGGTTTGCAGGGCATAAGGATTGCTCTTCTTCCGCGCCATCTAGCCGGAATTACCCATTTTTGCTATCAAATGATGCATCGGGCGATTGCATTGCCGGCGCTAGCAAGACTTCATTCCGATCTGGTCGAAGTAATGCAAGCAGGACGGCGCGTTGACGCCGCTGGCGATTGTGGTTGCCCGATTCGCGAAATCGCTTCGATTGAGCACCACAAGGATATTCCGGTGAGCACGTGCGTGCTGCCGCGGGCTCGCGGTCGAAATCGCTGCCCGCTTCAGCCGGTCCCGCCCAAAATCGCCGGTCTGTTACACTCGGGTGGCGTAGCACTTTACAAGCCCACTTGCCAACATGATCCGAATGCTTGCACTGCGATGCGTTCGTACGGCGCTGCTTCTGGCCGGCGCGGCGGTGGTGTTGTGCGGACCCGAAACGGCGCCCGGTGAATCCACCACCCAGCAGCAACCACTAACCGCACGCGACATGAATGTGTGGGGACGCTTCGGCGCAGGCACGTGGAAGCGGGTGCGCATCGTCACCGAAACTCTGAACGAAGAAGGTAGAGTGGTTGACACCACGCTGACCGAAACCACCACCACGCTCGTGCGGGCCGACTCGCGCCAGTTGGCCTTGCGGATCGACGCCACGGTCGACGTGGCCGGCAAGCGCTTCGAAAGCCAGCCAAAAACGATCGAGTGCGGCTACTACGGCGAAACCGCCGGCGACCCGGCCGAGCCCAAAGTGCTGGGCACCGAAATGCTCACCATCGAAGGCCGCCAGGTGCCCTGCCAAATTCGCCAGGTCGTCACCGGCAGTGGAAAGCAGAAGCAATTGGTTCGGTTGTTTTTGTCCGACGACGTCGAACCGTTCGTGCTCAAGCGCGAAACCATTCCGCTGAAGGATGACGGTAAATCCGCAAGCGATCAAAAGACGACGGCCGAAGTGATCGGATTGGATTTGCCTTATCACGTGCTGCATGGCATCAAGCCGGCGGCGTTTGAGCGCACCATCCAGCAAACTTCCAAGGGCACCAGCGTGACTCTCGACGTGACTTGCCTGGATATCCCCGGCGGCATCGTGGCCCGGGCTTCCAACGAGCTGGACGAAAAGGGACACGTGGTGCGGCGCAGCATGCTGGAGCTGGTCGACTACAAGATCGCGTCGGACGGCGGCGGCGGCGGCGACAAAGACAACGTCGGCAATATGCAGCGATTCTATTCTCGCCGCGAGATGCGCCGTGCGCGCCATGCGCGCTAAGTCGGCGCTTTTCTCACCCCTCGTCTCTCGCCCCGCGTCGCTCATTGCGGCAGCGGCTCGATCGGCTTCGCCGTCGCCCCGGCCGCGGGCTGAATGCCCAACAGCTTTGCCACCGTGGGATGAATCTGCATGGTATCGACCTTGCCCAAATCGCGCCCCGGCTCATCCGAACCCCAGCGGCTTAGCACCATGAAGCCCAGCATCTTGTCGTCCCCCTCGGGATCGTAGCCGTGCATCCCTTTGAGCGCCTTGGGATCTTTGGTGACAGGCACCGGCTCGGGATAATCGTGGTTCGAGAAGTAGTAGCCCGGATTCAGGCTCACCACAATGTCCCCCGTGCGAGTCGGGTTGTTGTAAGTCCATTTCTCCGGCAGCTCCTCGCGCGTCCAAACCTTCATGTAATCGCACTTCCGCAAATTTTCCAAAATCGATTGCTTCACCTTCTCGCGCTCCGGCCCGGGAACGTCGTTCAAATAAATGTTCGCCAGGCTGCCGCTCCACAGGGCCCGCACGGGGTCGGGGTCGGGCGTGTTCCAGCGCCCCATTGCGTGCTTCAGGCTGCAGAGGTGCTCGATCGTTTCCATCCCGTGATCGGTCGTGATCAGGATGTACAGCTTGTCCCCTTGCTCGGGATGCATGTGCGCTTTGAAAATGTCAGATACCTCGCCGACGATTTTCTCCAACACACCGTCGGTCTCGCGAATGGCCTTGTTTTCGCCTTCGCTTTCCGGGCCGTCGCCATGTCCTGCGTGATCCATGGAGAAGCAGTATCCCATCAGCAACCGCAGCGGTTCTTTGGTCTCCGGATTTTCCGAGTCCTTGCGATAGGCATCGACAAGTTTTTCCAAGCGTTCCGTGTCGGTTAGCTTCGTGTCGAATTTTTCATTGTAGTAGGCGGCGCGGGGCGAACCTTCCGGCAGTTTGTCTTCCATCTGCGAGAAGGGCCAATCCATCACCGCCGCGCGCACTCCCTGACGCGAGGCCGTCAGCCACATCGGCTCTGCCAGCAGCAAATTCGGGTCGCTGGGAAGGCTGTATTCTTGGCCCAGCGTCATGTCGTAAAACTTGTTCGAAGTGATGCCGTGCACCCCCGCCGGCACCCCCGTGGCCTCGGTGCTGTGGCTGGGAAACGTCAGCGACGGGAACATCGGTGTCAGCTTCTGACTGTAATCGCTATGATCCATCAGGCTGCGCAAAAACGGCGTCTCTCCCCGATCGACATAATCCCCGCGGCAGCCGTCCGTGCTGATCCATAGCACCACGTTTTTGCCTTGCTGCTCCGCGGGAGCAGCGGCCGTATCGTTGGGCTTTACCGGCTTCGGCTCCCCAGGAACGGACGTCGCGTCTTCAGACCGAACGCAGGCGACAAATAGGGAAGAGGTGAGGAATAGTCCGAGGAGAGTTCCAATTCGCAAATTCATGAAGATCACCGTTAGAAAAGCTGGATCAATTGATGCCCGATTTCGCTCATCTTAGGGCCAACCGACGGCCATTGCAAATGGCCGGAACCGCCAAATCAGCCCGCAAACATCACGTTTTCTTGAGCATGCAAATGCCCGACCAGGGGCGCGAGCCGGGCCGCTTCGGTTCCGGCAAGAAAGACACCAGGCGCATTTTCCAGTTGAGGCGGCCGAGCCTGCCGGCGGTCTTTAGCAGCGAGCGCACGTCGGCGTTTTGCCAGCCGAAGGGGGCAAAGAAATCGGTGCCTTGGGCGGGGCCGAATTTCAACGGCGCGCCCGCCTGAATGAGTTGCGCATTCATCCCGTGCTGCAACATCTTCAACAAGCCCGGCGAAACCAGGTCGATCACCCACCGCTGAAAGCTGGGCGGCGCCGCCAAATCGGCCGCCAGCGCCCGACCTCTTCCGGGCTCAAATAAATCAGCAGCCCCTCGGTAAGAATCAAAACCTTCTTCGCCCGGCCGCCCAATTGCCGAAACAGTTCGCGCCGCGCGTCGATATTCGCCAGATCGAGCCGCACGCGCTCCAACTGGCAAACCGGATTGGCTTCTTTGAGCACGTCTTCCTTGTAATCCAACAACTCCGGCAGATCGACGTCGACCCATTGCAAGTTCTCCGGCAACGACATCCGATACGGCCTCGCATCCAACCCCGCCGCCAGATTCACCACCATGTCGATGCCGGCGAGCACCTGCTCGGTGACAAACTGATCGATCAAATAGGTGCGCGTGACAAACGACCACTCATGCTTCCGACTGAACGTCATCTCGCCGGCAATCTCGCGCCCACGCTCCCCAGCCAGTTTCGCCGCAAACAGGTCGCGAAACACCGCATCGGGCCGCTCGGTTTCTTGCGCGATAGACTGCTACCCAGCGGGCGGTATCGGAAATGTTGCGGAGCAATGGTAGGGAACCTTTCGAATCCATGTGCATAGGATGCAATCGGTGCGCGGCTACTTTTGTTTGGGTAGTGATTGGTACAAAGATATTCGCATTGGCTCTCCTGCTGGAACCTCCCAGCGTGCTTCACCTTTTTCATCCTTAGGGCAAAACTGCATGAATCTGGCGACGATGGATGGCGGCGGTTCTTTTAGAAAGCTGAAATAAATATCGATCGATTTTCCAGAGTCCGTTGGCAAAAGGACACAGAATTTTTCGCTTCCGGCTTTTACGACGACACCGATTGCGAACGGACCTAGAGTAGCTGAGAGAGCTACGATCAGACGTTTGTCTGTGGCAGTCCCTCGCAATAACTGCTCGCCCTCCTCATACAACGGGGCGACCATGTTTGATTGTCGGCCAAAATAGTCATCCATAATTTTCTTCGTGACATTGCGGGGCGTTTTGTATTTGTCGAAGAATTTTCCAAGAATATCTCCCGCAAAAATTCCGGTCGGCGAAAAGACATGTTTGTACCCAAGCATTTGAAACAAAGTTAGATGCGCCGCCTTCACCATCGCGGCGACGACAGGAGGCCGAAAGTCACGTTGCACGACAATTTCGATTTTGTTTCCTTCGCTGGGAATAAGCTTGTGTGCAGCTGTCTTTATCGCTAAGTCGCAAATTGTGGTGCCATCAACACCGGCAAGTTTCAAAAGTTTGTGTCCTTTTACCTGCTTGGATTTCTTCCGGGGCAGATAGTATTCCAATTTTTTGCCCTGGAACTCCAACGTTGGGCGTAGTTTTCTCCGAAGCTGAGGATTCATTAAGACCTCAACTAAATCTTTGTTTCTATCTTCGATGGCGGTTACCAAATCTCTCTCTGCAACCGTTCCATAGAAGTTGTCGACGTCCTTTCGTTGGGGAACCCATTCGCTGCCAGAAAATGCATCTAAGACAATGTGACCTCTACACATCACGACATGTTCATCTCGAAATAGAATCGGGCAGAAAAAGTGCGCAAACGATTTGCCTTTCTGTAGCTCATAGTCGCTACGGCAGTCATTAATACGTTTTGCAAGTTCTTGATCGTTCATGAGCTTCTAATTGAACATCCATCCCGCGCAGTTGCCAGCGCATAATTCATTCGTGAATTAACGATCCGGCTTGGGCCATACCATTGTCAACACCCGAGCTTGCCGCGATAATCCGAGATTACTTTCGGCGGATCGGAGTAATCCAACATGTCTTCCAAACTTATCAAGCAAGCCATCACGTTTGACGACGTTCTGCTCGTCCCGCGCTACAGCGAAGTCGTCCCGGCGGAGGTCGACGTCGGCACGCAGCTTACGCGCAACATCAGACTGAACATTCCGCTGGTGAGTTCGCCGATGGATACCGTCACCGAAAGCGACATGGCCATTGCCCTGCGCAAGAGGGCGGGCTGGGCGTGATTCACAAAAACATGTCGGTCGAGCGGCAGACCGAAGAAGTCGACAAGGTCAAGCGCTCGGCCAACGGCATTATTTTCGATCCGGTCACGCTGCCGCCGGAGGCGCCGGTCGGAAGAGCCCGCGAGATCATGGATCAGGCGAATGTGTCGGGCGTGCCCATCGTTGCTAGCAATGCCTCGCCGGGGGCAAAGCCGAATGCGCAAGCTGCTGGGCATCATCACGCGGCGCGATCTGCGGTTTCAGGAAGACGATAGCAGGCCGATTTCGGAGATCATGACGCGACAGCACCTCGTGACAGCACAGGGGACTGTAACGCTTGAGGAAGCTGAGAAGATTTTGATGGCAAATAAGGTCGAGAAACTTTTACTGGTTGACGAAGATTATACGCTGACGGGCCTGATTACCATCAAAGACATCGACATGCAGAAACGCTTTCCGGCGGCCTGCAAAGACCGCCGCGGACGCCTGCGCGTCGGCGCCGCCATCGGAGTTCACGACTACGAGCGCGCGGAAAGTTTGATCGGCAAGCAGGTCGACGTGCTGGTGGTCGACAGCGCCCACGGGCATTCGGCCAACGTGATCGAGACGGTTCGAACCATTAAAAAACGATGGGAGAAGATTGACGTGGTCGCCGGAAACGTGGCGACCACTAAGGGCTGCGCCGATTTGATCGCCGCCGGAGCCGACGCCGTGAAAGTTGGCATCGGGCCCGGTTCGATCTGCACCACGCGGGTGATTTCCGGCGTGGGCGTTCCGCAGATCACGGCGATCATGGATGCGGCCGAAGCAGCAAGTTCCTCTGGCGTGCCGATCGTGGCCGACGGCGGAATTCGCTACTCCGGCGACATCACCAAGGCGCTGGCCGCCGGGGCAAGCGCGGTCATGGTCGGCGGCTTGTTCGCCGGCACCGCCGAAAGCCCGGGTCAACAAATCCTGTATCAAGGCAGAACATTCAAGGTGTACCGGGGAATGGGTTCCCTGGGAGCCATGGTCAAGGGATCGAGCGAACGGTATCGCCAAGGAGAACAGCGCACCTCCAGCAAGCTGGTGCCCGAAGGCGTCGAAGGGCGAGTGCCCTTCAAAGGACCGCTGAGCACGTTCGTGTATCAGTTGGTCGGCGGATTGAAAGCGGGCATGGGCTACTTGGGAACGCGCGACATCGAGGAGCTGCGCAGTGCGGCACAATTCATTCAGGTCTCGCACGCCAGTGTTAGGGAGAGCCATCCACATGACATCGCCATTACGCAGGAAGCGCCCAATTACACCGCGGAATACCGGGAGGAACTCGACTAGAGTTTCGCTCGCCGCGTTGGCCGTACTCTTCACGCTGCTGGCCACGCCAGTCGCCAATTCGGGCCGGGCCCTCGCATCCGACTCGCTCCACTGGAACGACATCTCATCGTCGAACCACGAGAACAAGCTGCGCTGGCTGCCGTATCGGCCGGAGTACAAAGATAGCGATTCGAAAACCGCCGACGACAAATCCACCTCGTGCAAGCAGTCGTCCGGCGCAAGCGGCCAGTGCAATCGCGCCGACTATCAGTGCAGCGGCAGCAGCGTGCAGCGCGTGGAAGTCCACCAAGCCGCGGGCGAATCGGCAGCACCGCATTCGAAAGTGCGCTTGGCCGCACTGGATGACGAAGGCGCACCCGCGCTCAACGATCCGTTCGAAGACAATCATCCGTCGTCGGGCTATCAGCATCCGCTTTCCATCTCGCCCGAAGACGTCGATTCGCCGCCGGCGCAGCACGAGCCGACCAGGCAACCGCAGCGAGTGGCCCAACGAGTGCCCATGGAGCCTCGCGAACTGCCGGGCGAATCAGTGAAGGTTTATCAATCTCGGCCGCCGGCCAGCCCCAGTCCGGATTCCTATCAGGGCCAGGCCGAGCCATTGCCGGACATGGAAAGTTCGCCGCGGCAGGCTCTGCAAAATCCGTCGGACGACTGCCGCAGCGCTTACGACAAGCTCCGCGGCAACTCGTTGGATAAAGTAAGCATCGACATCAAGGTGAACGGCAAGCCCGGGGATGATGTTCCCTACGAATGTGCGCTCACCACCGATCCCTTCGTGCCGCGCTGCTGGCAGGAGACCTGCTACACGTGGAAGGCGTCGAGTCTGTGCCACAAGCCGCTGTACTTCGAGGAAGAATCGCTCGAGCGCTACGGCCACTCGCACGGCTGGATTTGCGAAGACCTCGTCTCGTGTGCCCACTTCTTCGGCAACGTCGCCTTGCTGCCGTACCATGTGGGCGTGGAGACGCCGTGCGAATGCATATACGATCTGGGCGTGTATCGCCCCGGCGATTGTGCCCCGTACATCCTCGATCCGTTCCCGATCAGCCTGCGTGGCTGCTGCACCGCGGCCGTGGGTTACGGAGCGGTCGTCGCGTTGTTCCCGTAATCGCAGCGCAGACATTCAATTGATTGATTAGCCCCGCCGCCGACGGCGGGGTTTTTTATTGATATCATGACTGCGCCATGACTCTCGTTCTAACCCGCAACCAGGTCCGCCAACTCGATCGCCGCGCGATTCAGGAATACGGCATCAGCGGCCTGGTGCTGATGGAAAACGCCGGCCGCGGAACCGCCGACGTGCTGTGCGGGTTGCTTTCGAAACCCTCTCCCATTGGGAGAGGGCAGGGTGAGGGTGCCGTCGTCATCGTTTGCGGGAAAGGCAACAACGGCGGCGACGGTTTTGTGATTGCTCGTCATCTCGGTCTGCGCGGTATCGACGTGCGCGTGCTGCTCTTGGCCGACCCGAAGGATCTAACCGGCGATGCGGCGGCGAATTATCAAATCATCGCCAAAGCCGGCCTGCGAATCGTTCCGTTTGCCGCGTCTGAAATCGCAGGAGCAACGTGGTTGGTTGACGCCATGCTTGGCACCGGCGCCACGGGCGAACCCAAACCGCCGCTCGCCGAGTCCATCGACGCAATGAATGCCAGTGGCGTTCCGATTCTCGCCGTCGACGTGCCCAGCGGTTTGGATTGCGACACCGGCGCCGCAGCAAAGCACACGATTCGCGCGAGTCACACGTGCACATTCGTCGCGGCAAAGCCAGGATTTTTTCGCCCGGCGCAGAACAATACGTCGGCCAACTGCACGTGCTCGACATCGGCGCACCACGGAAGTTGCTAGATGAGGTAGCGGCGACTAAGCGATGATTTCCTTGATCACCTTCCCGCTAGTGATCGTCAATCTTTCGTCGCGGCCGTTGTGCTGGAACGTAAGCTGCTCGTGGTCCAGACCCAGTAGTGCCAGGATCGTGGCGTGAATATCGTGCACGTGGGCTTTGTTCTCCACCGCATACAGCCCGACCTCGTCGGTCGCGCCGTAAACGGTGCCGCCCTTCGTGCCGCCGCCGGCCATCCACATCGTGAATCCGTACGGATTGTGATCTCGCCCCGTGCCGCTTTCGCTCATCGGCGTGCGCCCGAACTCGCCCCCCCAGATCACCAGCGTGCTATCCAATAGGCCCCGGCGCTTGAGATCTTTAATCAACCCGGCGATCGGCCGATCGGTTTCCTTGCAATATTGGCTGTGATTCCCTTCCACGTCGCTGTGCGCATCCCACTTGCTGCCCGAACCCATATAAAGCTGCACGAACCGTACGCCGCGCTCCACCAGCCGCCGGGCCATCAAGCAATTCCGGCCATTGGCGGCAGTTTCTGTTTGATCGATGCCATACAGCGCCAAGGTTTCCGCTGTTTCGCTAGTTAGATCGGTCGCTTCCGGCGCCGCCGATTGCATGCGGTAAGCCAACTCGTACGCGGCAATCCGCGCTTCCAGTCCATCGTCGTCCTGTCGACCCTGCAGATGCTGACGATTGAGCTGCTGGATGAAATCCAACGTGTGCCGCTGCCGATCGGGCGCGTATCCATCCGCCGGCGATACGTGCAGGATTGGCGTCTTTCCGTCGCGGAATTTTGTCCCCTGATAAGTCGACGTCATGAAGCCGGTGCTCCATTGCCGGCTGCCGCCGGGCGGCTCGTTCTGATAATCGGTCATCACCACGAAGCCGGGCAGGCTGTCGGTCACCGCGCCCAGGCCATACAAGGTCCACGATCCCAAGCATGGCCGGCCGCCCAACAGCGCGCCGGTGTTCATCTCGCAAACGCTGCTCACATGCGTCAAACCGTCCGCCCAACAGGAACGAATCACCGCCATGTCGTCGGCGCACGTGGCGATTTCAGGATACCAATCGCTGACCCAAATGCCCGACTCGCCATGCTGCTTGAACTTCCGCTGGCTGGCCAACAAGGGCGTGAAAGCCGTTTTGCCCATCGCTGTTTCAGGTCGAGTAAAACTCGGCGGCAACGGCTTTCCGGCGAGCTTGGTCAACGCCGGCTTCGGATCGAACAAATCGAGATGACTCGGCCCGCCGTCGATAAAGCACCAGATGACCGACTTTGCTTTGGCGGGAAATTGCGGAGGCTTGGCGGCCAACGGATTCGTCGCGGCCGCTGATGCCGCGGTCTCGGTTGCAAATACGTCGCGGCTCAACAACGACCACAAGGCCAGCGACCCAAACCCCGCCCCCGCGCAATACAAAAAATCCCGCCGGGAATGGGCAGCCTCAGAGTGCGGAATGCGGAGTGCGGAGTGCGGAGGGACGAAGTTGTTGCTCATAGATTGTTACTCCGAATTCCGAACTCCGCCCTCCGAACTTCTTTCAATCGACATACAAAAACTCGTTGGAGCAAAGCATGGCGTGGCAAAAATCGAGCACGGCGGCGGCCTTCGCTCGAGCCACCTTTGCCGGCAACGGCGCCGGCAAATGCTGATCATCTAGCTTGAATTCTTCGCGCCGATCGTCTCGGCTTCGGCGTCGATGAATGTTTCGGCGGCCTTAACTTCTTCATCGCGCGGCGTCCGGCCGTACGCTTCGAGGTATGCCTCGCGAACCAACTTCGCCTCGTCGTCGCCGCAATTGCTTATCAGTTTTCCACTCCAATGGCGCACCGCCTGGGCGGTCAGTTCGCCATTCAATAATTCCAGCGCTTGCGGCGCCGTGGTGGTGGTCGTGCGGCGCGGGCAGCTATTATGCATGTCGGGCTGATCGAACGCTTCAAACAAGGGGAGCCGCATGTTGCGCTTTGCAAACACGTAGATCGAACGGCGATTGCGATCTTCGATTTTCGTGTCGGGATCCCAACTATAGCGCGACGAAGCCAGATCGGCCGGCAGTTCCGGCATCGCGCTGGGCCCGTACATCCGCAGATTCAATTGATCGGAAACTTCCAACATCGCATCTCGCAAAGCTTCCCCTTCCAATCGCTGTCGGCGAGCGTGCCAAAGCAAATTGTCGCTCGCATCGGCAGCCAGCGCTTTCTCTTGCTCAGGCTCCTTGGAATCGACCTGCGACGTTTGACAATAGGCGGCCGACAACACCATCAATCGCTGCAGCGGCTTTAGATGCCAACCATTTGCCACCAATTCGGCCGCCAGCCAGTCGAGCAATTCCTGATGCGAGGGGTTGCCCCCCATGGCGCCGAAATCGTTCGTCGTCGCCACGATGCCCTGCCCAAAATGAAACTGCCACAGGCGATTGACGATCACACGCGCCGTCAGCGGATGATCGGGCCGCGTCAGCCAATTGGCCAATGCCGTGCGACGGCCGGTGGAATTCGGCCGAGCCTGCGGCGCTTTGATCTCCGGTTCGCTGGCGCCCAAAAACTCCGGAAAGCCGGGCGTCACTTCCTTGCCCGGCTTGTGGAAATCGCCGCCGACCAGCACGCACGTCGGCGGCGCCTCAGCATCGCCGTCGTAGACGGCCATCGCCGTGGGCAGCGGCTGGGGCTTCATCGAATCGAACTTCGCCAGCTCGTCCATTTGCTGGTCGTACTGTTTGCGCTCCTCCGGACTGCACCGCCGGTATGCCCGTTCGACTCGCGATTCCACCCATTCCTCCGTTTCCGCCACGAGCTGCTTCTGCATGCAGTTCCGCTTTTCCGGCGGCGTGTTGATCGCCTTGATCGTGTCGGGGTCGTACGCTGAGATCGCATCCTGCATGGCCTCCTGGCGCTCATCGGCCAGTTCGCTATCGATCGCGCTGCGGATCGACTTGGTGGCTTCGTCCCACGTCGACATGCGCTTGTCGTATTCCGACTTTTGCTCTGCCGTGGCAATCGGAACATCGTCGGCCGGCAACACGGCCGCAAAGCACGCCTGCAAGCGGTAATAGTCGATCTGCTTGATCGCGTCGAATTTGTGGTCGTGGCAGCGGGCGCATCCGACCGTCAACCCGAGGAACGCCAACGACGTGTTCTCCGTAATGTCGTCCAAAATCTCCTGCCGCTCCTGCACGATGTTCGATGCATTCGCCTCTTCGGGATACAGGCGCAGCAAACCCGTGGCAATCAACGCCTGCGGATTGTTCGGCTCCAATTCGTCGCCGGCCAATTGATGGCGGATAAATCGGTCATAAGGCAGATCGTCGTTGAATGCGCGAATCACATAATCGCGGTATTTGTACGCATCCGGCCGCAGATTGTCCTTTTTGAACCCCTCGGTCTCGCTGTAGCGCACCAGGTCCAACCAGCGCTGCGGCCCGGCGCTCGCCGTACCGTGGCGAGGCCAACAGGCGATCGACCACTTTGGCGTAAGCCTCCGGCGATCGATCGGCGAGAAAATCGGCCTGTTCTTTCGGCGTGGGGGGCAAACCGGTCAGATCGTACGTCACCCGCCGTAATAACGTCAGCTTGTCGGCCACGGCGCTGGGCGACAGCCGCTTATCTTCCAGCTTTTGCCCAACGAAGGCGTCGATCGGATTGCGGACCCAATTGCGGAGCCGCTTCACTTCGGGCACGGCCGGGCGACCCAAGGGGAGGAAGGGCCAATCGCCCGTCTTGAATTCCCCGGTTGCCGCGGCGGAAGCCTCGGCGGCCGACGCGTCGGCGGCAGTGGCCTGATTCGTCCAAGACGCCAATGCGCCAGGAACCAGCACGGCGAGGCAAACCAATAAAGATTTTGCGCGTCCACTTGGTCGGTTCGTACGAGGCGAACCCGGACCCGGTTTGGGCGTCATGGGCGTGTGACTCCTCAACGATCAACGCTCGCCGAGGTCAGTGGGAAGGATAAAAGCGGTGGGACTTACCGGCGGGATTCTCGTAGTTTCGCACATCCATGTTTTTGTTGCAAGCGCGAGTGTGACTCCGTGCCAATTGCGGCCCGATTGCGGTTCTTGTAGGCTGTTGTCGCCGATGACTTTGGGCGAATTCCGCCGTCAGCGCGCTCCTGTCGTCTGCTTGCAAAGTGTTACAATTTAACATTCGGTGGCGCTGCATTTTTCATCCGCCCACTGGAGGATCGATATGACCGGCTACGCTCATCCAGAAGTGCTCGTGACCACCACTTGGGTGGCAGAGCATTTGAACGATCCAAACATTCGCATCGTGGAATCGGACGAAGACGTGCTGCTTGTACACCCAGGGGCACGTGCCCGGCGCCGTGATGATCGATTGGCATACCGATTTGCAAGACGCAATCGTGCGCGACTACATCGGCAAGGAGCGATTTGCCGAATTGTGTGCCTCCAAAGGCATCGCCAACGATACCACCGTCGTCTTCTACGGCGACAAAAGCAACTGGTGGGCTTGCTATGCCTTCTGGGTGTTCAAGCTGTTCGGCCACGAAAAATGCCTGATCATGGACGGCGGCCGCAAACGTTGGGAGCCGACGGCCGCGAGTGGTCGCGCGATCCGGAGCAGAAATATCCGCGCACGATCTACACGCGCCAAAGACCCCGACCTTTCCATCCGCGCTTTCCGCGACGAGGTGCTCAAGCATACCGCGAGGGGCAAGCCGCTGGTCGATGTGCGTTCGCCGGGCGAATACGTCGGCGACTTGCTCGCAATGCCCGATTATCCGCAAGAAGGGGCCCTTCGCGGCGGCCACATTCCCGGCGCCGGCGAACATTCCCTGGTCGCAAGGCCGCCAACGACGATGGCACGTTCAAATCCGCCAAGGAACTGGAAAAACTGTACTGCAAGGAAAACGATCTTTCCCGCCGCGGCCGCGACAATTGCTTACTGCCGCATCGGCGAACGCTCCAGCCACACGTGGTTCGTGCTGAGATATTTGCTCGGTTTCGGCAACGTCAAGAATTACGATGGCTCCTGGACCGAGTGGGGCAACATGGTCGGCATGCCCATCCAGCGCGGCCCCGAAGTCGGCACGGCTCAGCCACAAAAGGCAGCTCAACCGAGTGCCGCATCGTAAACCTCGCCTCTCGCCCCTTGTCTCTTTTTCCATGCCTGTCAACGCCAAGCTGGAACAGATTATTAGCGAGTTTGCCGATCTAGAACCGCGCGAGCGATTGGAACTGCTGCTGGAATTCGCGGAAAAGCTGCCGCCACTGCCTGAGCGTTATCTTGCCGAGCGCGACGCCGGATTGAACCGCATCGTCGAATGTCAGACCCCCACGTTCATTTGGGTGGAAATCGTTGACGGCCGCGTGCAGATGTACGCCGATTGCGCCCCGAAGCTCCCACGGTGAAAGGTTTCGTCAGCATCTTGGTCGAAGCCTTCAGCGGCGCAGAGCCGGAGGAAGTTTTGGCCACGCCAGAAGATTTGCTCAAGCGGCTGGGGCTGATCGAAGCACTCGGCATGGTCCGCATGCGCGGCCTGGCCGCCATTCAGCATTACATCCGCCAACAGGTGCGCAAAGCCGCCGCGTGAAGCGCGAAGATGGCGAAGGGCCGATGCTACGTCATTTTCCGCACCAGCCAATCGCCAATCCGCGGAAACAATTGAATCACGCCGATAAACAGCCGCGCCAAACCGGGATAGATTAACTCCGGCTGCCGTCGCCGGCACGCTCGCAAGATGACCGCTGCAAGCTTCTCCGGCCGGATCGGTTGAATCCGCACTCCAGCGCCTGGCTTTCCCGCCCGCGCCGGCAAGCCCTCGAGCTGATCGGCGTACCGCTGGCCGGAATCTTCTCGGGCGATCGGCCCCGGCGACACCAGCAACACGTGAACCCCCTGCGGGCCGAGTTCCAATCGCAATTGCTGCGTGTACGCGGCCAAGGCGAACTTCGTGACGGCATAGGCGCCCACATAACGGCTCGCCGATTTGCCCGACAGCGAGCCGATGTTGACCAGATGTCCCCGGCTGCGGAGTAAGTAGGGTGCTGCCGCCCTCGTGCAACGCACCGCTCCCAGAAAATTCAGATCAAACAGGCTCTGAAAATCTTCGGGCGTAACGTCGAGCACTGCCGCACGGGCCGACCGGCCGACGTTATTCACCAGCACATCCAGCCTGCCAAAATGGGCGATCGTTTGCTCGATTAAGGCATCGACTTGATCCTGCTGGGTCACATCGGCGGGGATGGCCATCACCCGAGTGCCGAACCTGCGCAGTTGAACCGCGACGCTTTCCAAGACCTCCGCCGAACGTGCGGACACCACTACGTCGGCGCCGGCCTGGGCAAACGACTCCGCCAGGGCCCGGCCCAATCCGCTGGAACCGCCGGTAATCAGCACCACTTTGTCCGACCAATAGGCCACCGTCGATGGTCGCCCCATCGACATCGCTTGAGGTGGATCAACCGGATCGATGCCCGATTGGCCCGCAATCGATGCGGCCGGCGCGGCGGAAGTCGACGATGTGGCGCCCGAGGCCATGGATAAATTCACGTCTTCGACAATCCGAGATGTGCCTGCGAGGCTTGAAAGTAAATAGTAGAGTTAAGTCTAACCCTCTCGATCAATCGACGCCAGCGCGGAACGCCGCGCATCGTGCTTGCCCTGGCCCGACAAACTCCGTACCATCCACACGACCGCTCCGATTTTCGAATCGTTCGACGATGCATTAGTTAGCAGTCCGATGCGAACGCAAAAGCTCACCGATCAGTTTCAGCACGTCATCGATCTGGCCGCCCAGTTGGCCGAGGTCGTATCTGCCGACGCGCTGATGATCCTGCTGGAGGGCTTGACCGATTGGGCGCAATTGCGCGCGCGGTCGGCCGGCGCCGGGTGCTGTTGGCGGCGGATCTTGCTTCGGAATTGGAAGGCGCCGCAGACGCCGGCTTCCCCGTCGTGGTGCTCAACATGGCCGACAGCCCCGTGCAAGAAAAGCTGACGCAAGCCCTTTTGGAAAGCGTGGCCGACGATATCCTGGCGCCCGGCGCCAGCGTCGTGGCCATTTACAGCGGCTTCGAGGCCGACACGATCGACTCGATCAGCATCATTCATCTGGGCGAACATCTGGGGCGGCTAACGTCGCGCGATTTGCGGCAGCTCGAAACGAAAGTGCCGCTCGATACATTGAAAGTCGTCGTCGATTTGGCGCTGGACATCGGCCGCGAAGGTCGCGAAGGCAAGCCGGTGGGAACCCTGTTCGTCGTGGGCGACACGCGAAAGGTCGTCGCTTGCAGCCATCCCGTCGGCTTCGATCCGGTCCGCGGCTACAGCCGCAAGGAACGCAACCTGTTCGATCCGAAAGTGCGCGAGGGGATCAAGGAAATCGCCCAGATGGACGGCGCCTTTGTCGTTAATCCCGACGGCACCGTCGAGGCCGCTTCGCGCTACATTGACGCCTCGGCCGAAACCATCACGCTTTCCAAAGGCCTGGGAGCGCGGCACTGGGCGGCCGCGGCAGTCACCCGGAAAACCAAGGCCGTGGCGGTGGCCGTCAGCGAATCCAACGGCACCGTGCGCATCTTCCACAACGGCGAGGTGATCTTGCGGATCGAGCCCTTCCGCCGCGCCGATGAAGTGGAAGGATTTCGAATACGAGCCGCCCCCGGCCGAGTAGTCGCTTTCAAACGCCCAATACGCCGGCGCCTAGGCGATCGCCACTAGCGTCAGGTCGAAGACCAATACTTCGTTCGGACCAATGCCGGCGCCTGAATTGCCACCGGTGCCATACCCCAGGTTCGACGGTATGAAGACTTTCCAGTGAGAACCCACTCGCATCAGCTTCAATGCTTCCGCGAAGCCATCGATTACCCCGGTGATTAAGAACGAGGAACCTGTTCCGCTATCGAAAACCGTACCGTTGATCAGCATCCCGGTGTAATTCACGACGACCTTGTCGCTGTCGATGGGTCGAGGTCCCGTCCCATCACTTATGACCTGGTACTGCAAGCCATCGGATATCGTTACCACGCCTGGCTTGATCCTGTTCTGGTTGAGGAAAATCTGCCCGTTTCGCATGTTTAATTCTGAAACAAAACTCAACAAGCCACCGCTGCTGGGCTCCCAGAACTGCGCCCGTCGTACCAAGTCGCGCGGTGTCAAGTTGCGCGTAAATGATTGCGGTGCTCACGGCATCCTGTCCCGTCGGATCCGGTGTCGGAGCGCGGCGGCAAGGTCCATGACCCGGTCGCCGTTGAAATCGCCGCTCGCTAACGACTGACCGATATGATCCCCCGCTACGGCGCCGCCCAGCGAACCGCCGTTAAATAATTGTGCGTTCGTCGTGCGCAATCCCGTGCCGCGCTCGCCATACATGACACGCACTCCCCCTTCGTCCGTCACCGTCCCGTCTTCGTTGGGAATGCCGATCGCCAAATCCGCCACGTGATCGCTATTGAATTGACCGGCGCTCAACGCGGCGCCAAACTGATCGCCGCTGGCAACCTGGCTCGTGATGCCGGTCACATTTTCGTTCCACAATTGGTTGTTCGTGACTGTCAGCCGCGTCGTGCTCCCAAACAGCACGTGCACCGCGCCCGCATTGCTCGTTGGCCCCACGGACCCGTCCGCCCGCTGGGCAATATTCTCGCCCGGCGCCCCAATCGCTAGTTCCGATCGGTTATCGCCGTTGAAATCTCCGGTAGCTAACGCAAAACCAAAATTGGCGTCGGCGTTCAATATCCCTTGCATCCCTGCCGAAGCCGCGGTCCAGAATTGATTGTTGGCCGTCTTCAATCCTGCCCGCCTGCCATACAGCACATTCACCGCCCCCGCCGATGCGTTGCCGCTAACCGTCTGGCCTGGGGCGCCGATCGCTAAATCTTGAAAACCGTTCGCGTCGAAATCCCCCGCCGCCAGCGCACTGCCGAACAAGTCGCCTGATCCGATGCCGCCGACCATCCCGGTGGTCGCCTGCGTGAAGAACTGATTTTTCTTCGCTTTCAATCCGCCGCTCGTCCCGTAAATGATATTCACGCCGCCCGCGTTGCTGTTCGTTCCCACCCGCTCGTTGGGCGCGCCGATCGCCAAATCGAGAAATCTGTCGCCGTTGAAATCACCCACCGCCAAAGCCGATCCAAATTTATCCCCCGACTCCGCGACGTCCAAAATCTTCGCGCTGTCCTGCGTCCATACTTGGAAGCCGGTCGTCTTAATGCCCGTCGCACTCCCGAACAATATATAAACTGCGCCTGCGCCGCTTGCGCCATTCACCGTATGCCCCGGCGCGCCGACTGCCAGGTCCACAATCCCGTCGCGGTTGAAATCGCCCGCCGCCAGGCTAAACCCAAAATTCTCGTTGCTCTGCGCCGTGCCCACCAGGCTGGCTTGCGACAGCAATTGGTTGTTCGTTTCCACCAGCCCCACTTTGTACACGCCATTATGAGAGCCGTACAAAATCTGCACCTGACCCGAATTTGCCGAGCCGTTGACCGTTTGGTTCGGCGCCCCAATCGCCAAATCGGCCACGCCGTCGTGATTGAAATCGCCGGTCACCACGCTGAGCAGGCTGCGGCATTCCAGCAGTTCAAAGCTCGGTTGAAAGCAGCCGCGGCGCCGATGCGCCCCGCGAAATTCGGCCATTTTTGCCCTTGGATTTCGAGCCCGAAAACAAAGTGCGAAACGCTTTCCACGAAGACACGCGAGTCTCTCCCAGTTGCAATTCTAAGTAGCGAACTAACCAGTACGTGGACCGTTTCCTGCCCGTATCGCGCAACACAAAAGAGGTTGGCAATCCTATAGAAGCGCGTCCGCGGCGGCGATCAGATTCCTCTCCGCTTAACTCCACCCTAATCGTCCGCCGGCAACTTGACAAGTTATGGAACACCGGCGGGCCGGAAATGTTTCCTAATTGCCACATGCACGCCGATTTATCACGTTTTTGTGCCGCTTGACGACGATCGAGCGCGACACCTACGATCCATGAGCCGACGCCCCTTATCCCCTATTCCTACGGTTGGCTTACGATTGATCAATGGCCAAGTCGCGACAACAGCGTCTGCCCGGATTGGAAAGCGAACCCAGCACGCCGCCGAAGGGTCCGCGCGCCGGCTCGGCATGCACCGATCCCGACGCGTCGCTGCTGGCGCACATGGGAGCCGACCGGACGCAACTGCCCGCCGAAGCCACCGAAGCTGCCAGCAAACTGGCTCAAAGAACGCCTGACCTGAAGGGCAAAGTCGTCTACGTGGTCGACGCCCACTCGCTCATCTTTCAGGTGTTCCATGCCATGCCGGAAATGACCGGGCCGCGCGGCCAACCGACCGGCGCGGTGTTCGGCTTCGCCCGCGACATGATGTATCTGTTGGATCAGAAAAAGCCGGACTACCTGTTCGCGGCATTCGATCTTTCCGGCCCGACATTTCGCCACGATTTGTACAAGCCCTACAAGGAACATCGGACCGAAATGCCCGACGCGCTGCGGCCGCAAATCCCTCAGATTCGCCGCGTGATTGCCGCCCTGGGAATTCCCGCTGTCGAGTGCGAAAGCTATGAAGCCGACGATGTGATGGCCACCATCGCTCGCATCGTCGACGAGGCCGGCGGCGGGTGCCTGGTGGTAACCAGCGATAAAGACTGCCGGCAACTCATCACCGATCGGGTGAAGCTATACAACGTTCGCAAAGACTCGGTCATGGACGCTGCAGCGCTGGCGGCCGACTGGGGCATCCGCCCCGACCAGGTAATCGACTTCCAAACATTGGTTGGCGATTCGGTCGACAACATCCCCGGAGTCCCGCTGGTGGGCCCCAAAGTGGCCGGCCAGTGGCTGAAGGAATTCGACACGCTTGAGAATCTCTTGGCGCATGCCGACGAGCTTCCCAAAGGCAAACGGAAGGACAACCTGATCGCATCGCGCGAACAGATTCCCATCAGCCGCCAATTGGCACGGCTGGAAACACACGCGCCGATCTCGTTGGATTGGAACGACGCCATCACCGGCAGCTTCGATCCCGCGGGCGCCGCCGAATTGTTCGCCGAGTTTGGCTTCCACAGCCTCACCAATCAGATGCGCGAGCGGGCGCGCGCCGAAGCGCCGAAATTCACGCACAAGTATGAAACGATCGCCACTCCCGACAAATTGAAATGGCTCATCAGCGAGATGAGCAAACAAAAACAGATTTCCGTCGACACCGAAACCACCAGCATCTATCCGCGCTGGGCCGAGATCGTCGGTTATTCATTCGCGTGGAACGAAGGCGAGGCCTATTACATCCCGGTGCGCGCCCCCGCCGGCGAACCGCAGCTCGATCCGGTCAAAACCCTTGAAGCCCTGCGGCCTGTATTGGAAAACCCGAAAATCGCCAAGATCGGCCAGAACCTGAAATACGACATGATCGTGCTGCGCTCCGCCGGCCTGGAAGTCGCCGGAGTACAGTTCGACACCATGGTAGCCAGCTATCTGCTCGATGCCGGCGAGAGAAATCACAATCTCGACGAGCTCGCCGGCCGATACCTGAACCACATCACCACGAAAATCGAAACGTTGATCGGCAGCGGTAAGAATCAGAAGCGGATGGATGAAGTGCCGGTAACGCAAATCACGCACTACGCGGCCGAAGACGCCGACGTCGCCTTGCGGTTGGTCCCGCTGTTGGAAGCCCGCCTGAAAGAATCCAAACTGACCAATTTGCTGGACGAAGTCGAAGTGCCGCTGATCGACGTGCTCGTGGAATTGGAATTCAACGGCATCAAGGTTGACACGGATCGCCTGTCGCAGCTTGGCAAGAAGTACGGCAAGCGGTTGACCACGCTCGAAAAAGAAATTTTCGAATTGGCCGGCCACGAGTTCAACATCGCTTCGCCCAAGCAGATGCAGCAAGTGCTGTTTGTCGAGCGCAAATTGCCGGTGCTCAAAAAGACAAAGACCGGCCCCAGCACCGACGCCGAAGTGCTCGAAGAATTGGCCGACACGCATCCCGATCCGCTGCTGCAAAAGATCCTCGAGTTCCGCCAATACGCGAAGCTCAAAGGCACCTACGTCGATGCGCTGCCGAGCCTGGTGCATCCACAAACCGGCCGCGTACATGCCTCATTCAATCAGGTGGTGGCGGCCACCGGCCGTCTGAGCTCCAGCGATCCAAATCTGCAAAATATTCCAATCCGCACCGAGGAAGGACGCGAAATCCGCTCGGCATTCCTGCCCGGCCGGCCCGATTGGATGTTGCTGGCGGCCGACTATTCGCAGATCGAACTGCGCGTGCTGGCGCACTTCTCCGGCGACAAGACTTTGCGTGCCGCCTTCGCGCGCGATGAAGATATTCACGCCCGCGTCGCCAGCCAAGTGTTCGAAGTGCCGCTGGACGAAGTGGATTCCGCGCAGCGCCGCGTCGCCAAGGCAGTGAACTTCGGCGTGATCTACGGCCAAAGCCCCTTCGGCCTGGCAAAGATGCTCGACATCGAACAGGAAGAAGCGGCGAAATTCATCGACGCCTATTTCAACGGCTATCCGGGCGTGGAGAAATTCTTGCGCGAAATTCTCGTCGCCTGCCGCAAGCAAGGCTACGTGACCACCATCCTGGGCCGCCGCCGCGCCATCCAAGGCGTGCGCGATCTAAGCGGCTCCAAACTCGGCGATCCAGCCTCCCGCCAGCGAAACTTGCCCGAGCGCACCGCAATCAACACCGTCATCCAAGGCAGCGCCGCCGACCTGATGAAGCTGGCCATGCTCAACATTCATCGCCGCTTGAAGAAGCAAAAGCTCCAGTCCCGCATGCTGCTGCAAATTCACGACGAACTGATCTTTGAAACGCCGCCCGCCGAATTGGACGAAATGAAGACGCTAGTGAGCGAAGAGATGGCCGGCGTCATGAAACTGGATGTCCCCCTGAAAGTCGACCTCAAAACCGGCCGCAACTGGGCGGAGTGCGAGTGATGAAAATCATCGGCCTGGTGGGCGGCGTCGCCTGCGGAAAAAGCACCGTCGCCGAAATGTTCCAAAAACTTGGCGCGGTCGTGCTCGATGCCGATCGGGCAGGGCATGAAGTGCTCCGGTTGCCGGCTGTGCGCGCGGCCATCGGCGGGCGTTGGGGCAAAGACGTAATCGGCCACGACGGCGAGATCGATCGCAGCGCGCTGGCGAAAATCGTTTTCGCGCCGCCCCCGGACGGCCCTCGCGAGCTGGCGGAACTGGAGCGTATCACGCATCCCGAAATCCGCGCGCGGCTTAAGGCTCAGGTGCAACAGCTCGCTGGCCACGGCGCCCAGGTGGTCATTCTCGATGCTCCCGTGATGCTGAAAGCCGGTTGGGATCGGTTTTGCGATTCCATTATCTTTGTCGATGCCCCCGTCGAGCAGCGCCGTCAGCGGGCTGCCGCACGGGGATGGGATGCCGAAGAATTCCGGCGTCGGGAGGCGGCCCAGGAAAGCGTCGACGAGAAGCGTCGCCGGGCCGATTTTGTGCTAGATAATTCGCGGGACGTAGGCTATATTCAAGCACAGGTTCAGCGCTACTGGCAGTCGCTCACTAGCCCCAAAAGCTAAGGCGCCCTGCCAGATCGGCCGGCGACGGAATGCTCTCCTGGCCGACACGTCCCCGGCGCCGAATCTCCCACCAAACGGTACAGCCACACATCAATGAATTCACCGCGCCGCTTTGCGGTGCACCCGCTTCGTCGCCCGTCGGCAAAGGAAGCTATTGCCGCGTGCGTCGAAAACCCATCCTTTCGCGTATCACATTTCGGCCAACACGAGGTTGCCAAATTAAGTTCAAAGTTTCGTGTTCCTGGTTCCGAGTTTCGAGTTGCTAACTGGAAACCCGAAACTCGCGACCCGAAACAATATCCGCCCATCCCACCGCTGGAGCCTTCCGCGCCCGGCAGTTATTCACATCAGGAGTCGTTCGCAAGGAGCACCCAATTATGTCGCAATCACGCACAACTCAATCTGGCACGGAGCGTTCCGCTCAAACGCCCCATTCGCGCAGGCCCTCCGACGGCGATCCGCTTAAGCCCACGCTCGACGAAATCGAAGCCCAACTGGAGGCCGAAGGCGAGCCGCTTTCGCTGGCCGAGGAAATCGCCGAGGAGGTCGGCTCCGGCGACATCGTGCACCAGCACTACGAGTCCGTCAAGCAAGGCGGCGACATCCACATCGCCGAGCTGCAGAAGATGTCGATGACCCAGCTCATCGAGGAAGCCCGCAAGGAAAATATTGCCGAAATCACCGGCATCAAGCGGCAGGACCTGATCTTCAAGCTCCTCAAAGAGCGCGTGAAGATGAACGGCCTGATGTTCGGCGAAGGCACGCTGGAAATCCTGCCCGACGGTTTCGGATTCCTGCGCAGCCCCGACTACCACTACCTTTCCTGCCCCGACGACATTTACGTGTCGCCCAGCCAAATACGCCGCTTCGGCCTGCGCACCGGCACGACCGTCGCCGGCCAGATTCGTCCGCCCAAGGAAAACGAACGCTACTTCGCGCTGTTGCGCGTCGAAGCGATCAACGGCGACGATCCCAACAAATTGACCGACAAGATTTTCTTCGACGATCTCACGCCGTTGCATCCCGATAAGCGGATCGTGCTGGAAACCACCGCCGAAGAAACCGACATGCGCGTGACCGACCTGATCGTGCCCATCGGCTTCGGCCAGCGCGGCCTGATCGTCAGCCCGCCTCGGGCCGGCAAAACCATTCTGCTGCAAAAAATGGCCAAGGCGGTGCTCCATAATTTCCCCGAAGTGTACGTGATCATGCTCCTGATCGACGAACGCCCGGAAGAAGTGACCGACATGGAGCGGCAGGTCAAGGGCCCGCAGTGCGAAGTGATCAGCAGCACGTTTGACGAAGATTCCGCCCGCCACATTCAGGTGTCCGAAATGGTGTTGGAGAAAGCCAAGCGGATGGTGGAATACGGCCACGACGTCGTGATCTTCCTCGATTCGATCACCCGCCTGGCCCGCGCCTGGAACTCGGAATGCCCCAGCTCCGGTCGCGTGCTCACCGGCGGCGTCGACGCCAACGCCCTGCAGGGTCCCAAAAAATTCTTCGGCTCGGCCCGCAAAGTGGAGGAGGGGGGTTCGCTCAGCATCCTGGCCACCGCGCTGGTCGAAACCGGCAGCAAAATGGACGACGTGATCTTCGAAGAATTCAAAGGCACGGGCAATTTGGAAATCGTGCTTGATCGCGACCTGGTCGACAAGCGCATTTGGCCCTCGATCGACGTCGCCAAAAGCGGCACTCGCCGTGAAGAAATGCTGTTGGACCCCGAAGAGCACCGCCGCGTGAGCATCTTGCGCCGCGTGCTGCACGAAATGAACCCGCCCGATGCCATGGAATTTCTCGTTGGCCGCTTGCAGAAAACGAAGACGAATGCCGAATTTCTGATGAGCATGAATATGAAAGGGTAGGGCGAGCGACGGCGAGGTTGATTCATGCCAAATGTTTTTCAAGGCGAACAAGCAAGCGTCGCAGGCCGCTACGGTATCGTGGTCTCTCGATACAACGAATCGATCACGTCGAAGCTATTGGCCGGCGCCGTCGAAACGCTGAAAACGGCCGGCGTCGCGGACAACGAAATCGACGTCGCCTGGGTGCCAGGCGCATTCGAAATTCCACTGGCCGCCGATCAGATGGCCGGCACCAAGCGATACGCGGCCGTGCTCTGCTTGGGCGCCGTGATTCGCGGCGAAACAACTCATGATCAGCATATTAATCGGGCCGTAAGCGTCGGCATCATGGACGCGAACTTGCGCCACGGCGTGCCGGTCTTGTTCGGCGTCCTCACCTGCGATACCGTCGAGCAAGCCAGCGCCCGTGCCCAGAGTCATTCAGCAACCACAAGCCCTAAGCAAGGCAAGAACATCGTCAGCAACAAAGGCGTAGAATGTGCACAGGCGGCCTTGGAAATGGTCAACCTGCTGAAAAAACTAACCGCATAACTGTCACCCCTTCACCCGTTCATATTCGTCGACATGGCCAAACGCACCAAAGCCCGAGAAGTCGCACTGCAGGTCCTGTATCAGGACGACGTGAATCCTGGCGAGGAGCCGGCGCTCCGGGCTACCTTTTTGCGCTCGCGGCTGCGGGAAGACGACGAACTCATCGCCTTTGCCCAATCGTTGATCGACGGCGTGCGCCGCAACCGCTCCGAGCTCGACGCTCTGTTGACCCGCACCGCCGACAACTGGAGCCTGGAGCGCATGGCCGCCACCGACCGCAGCCTATTGCGCCTCGGGGCGTACGAGATCCTGTTCACCAAAACGCCGGGGCCGGTGGCGATCAACGAAGCCGTGGAATTGGCCAAGCGATTCGGAACTGCTCATAGCGCCCAGTTCGTGAACGGAATTCTCGACAAATTCTTGGAAGGCCACCGCAAGGAGTAGCAATCAGGATGGGAATTTTCAGTCGCTCCAAGAAGCCGGCGCCGGCCGAACCCGCCCCCGCGACCGAAGAAGCCATTGAGCCGGAGGTAATCGCGGAGGAACCTGCCGCCGAAACGACGCCGCGTCGCGGAATCTTTGCGCGGCTCAAGCAGGGACTTAACAAAACCACCCAACTGCTGCGCACCGACATTCGCGACCTGTTCAAAAGCGAAGGCCGGCTGGTCGACGATGCGTTTCTGGAAGACCTCCGCGGCATCCTCGTGCGCACCGACATGGGCCCCGCGGCCGCCACTCAGATCGTCCAGGAAATCGGCTCGCAATTTCGTGCCCGGGTGGTGCAACTGGCTGAAGTGTTGGAAGTCATTAAGGAAAAACTCAAGCAATTAATGGCCCAGGACGAATCGCCGCTAAAAACGGCCGACGCCGGAACCACGGTCATCATGGTCTGCGGGGTCAATGGATCGGGCAAGACGACGAGCATCGCCAAAATCGCTCAGATGTTTGCCAAGCAAGGGAAAAAAGTCGTGCTCGGCGCAGGCGACACTTTCCGCGCCGCGGCAGTGGAACAACTGGGCATTTGGGCACAGCGATTGGGCTGTGAAATCGTCAAAGGCGCGCCCAAGAGCGATCCCGCCAGCGTGGCTTTCGCCGCGGTGAAACACGCCATCGACACCGGGGCCGACGTGTGCATTGTTGATACCGCTGGCCGCCTGCAAACGCAGCAAAATCTGATGGCCGAGTTAAGCAAAATCCACCGCGTCATCGGCAAACAAATTTCCGAGGCGCCGCACGAAGTGCTGTTGGTGCTCGACGCCACCGCCGGGCAAAACGGCATCAGCCAGGCCCGCGGTTTTTCCGAGGCAGTCAAATGCACCGGCATCGTCCTGGCCAAGATCGACGGCACGGCCAAAGGCGGCGTGATCGTGCCCATTCGTCAGCAATTCGGCCTGCCCGTGAAGCTCGTGGGCGTCGGCGAAAAGGCAGACGATTTGGCCGTCTTCCGTCCTGAGGAGTTCGTCGACGCCATGTTCGAGGGGTTAGTGGAACAAGTGGCTTGACCGTCAGGGTTTAACACCTCCATCGTCACAGTTTCACCAGGCCACACTTCAGGCGCGCTTGGTTTCTTCCGCACCTTCGGCGCAACTCGGCCGCGCCGGTCAGGTCAGTGCCGCGCGCAACTTTTCTGTCACGCCAACATCTCTCGCCTTGTCGCTTGTGCGGGCCAGTCAAAGTTTGGCGATAACTCTGCGCAGCGCGGGAGCAGAATGCATCCGTTCGGCACAAGCCGTAGTGTTTACTTCTCGAAGGCACGATGTGCGGGCGGTTGGTGATTTGTCACTTGTTTCAGATGAATTCCTCAAACCAGCGATTCCGATAGCTTATCGTGGCATTGGAGGCGCTCGGGGCTGCTTCTCCGTGCAAGGGCGCAGGGGTGCGACCCGATGTCGCTGGAGGCGTGACGGACGCACGCCTTCTACCGAGTCCATCAACGGATTGGAGTTTGGACGATGCGCTACACGAAATGGGCGATTATGATCGCCTTTGCCGGCGGCCTTTCTGTGGCCGCGGCAGACGAGCCGACGAATCCGACCTACTCGGTCGCCGTGACCACCGCCTACGAGTACGGCAACTACGACTATTACAACGTCAACTCGCAAGCTCCGACTCCGGCCACAGCGCCCGAGTCAGCCGCGCCGGCTCCCGTCCCAGCGCCGCCGCCGGCCGGGGCCATGCCGTCCTGCGCCGCGACACAAAGCAGCGGCGAAAACCGCAGTTCCACCCAAAGCTGCGATTCGTGCCGTCATCGTCACGGCGGCATCTTCAGTTGCTGGTTGTTGGATTGCAATGACTGCAATCCCCTGGAATGCTGTGACGAAGACGCCCACCGCTATTTCGGCGATTGCTGCTGGCTGAATAGTCGCGACATCAACATTTACGGCTGGGCAGACGGCGGCATCATGGGAAACGCACAGAGTCCCACGAATCCATACAACGGGCCGGTTACGTTTCCCGATCGTGACGACGGCCAGTTCAACCAGCTCTACGGCGTGATGGAACGCACCGCGCCGCAGGATAATTGCGGCTGGTTCCTCGGTGGCCGCGTCGACATGCTTTACGGTAGCGATTACATCTACACCACCGCCGCCGGCCTCGACGGCTCCCCGGTCGGCAACACCCCGCGCTGGGGTAACGCTTCGTCGCAATACGGGGCCGCCATGCCGCAAGCCTATGTGGAAACCGACTACAACGATCTGAAGGTGAAGTGGGGCCACTTTTACACGATCATCGGATACGAAGTCGTGCCGGCCATCGGCAACTTCTTTTACACCCACGCCTATACCCACATGTACGGCGAGCCGTTCACGCACACCGGCATCTTGGCCAGCAAGCCCTACGACGAAAATTGGACCTGGTATGCCGGCATCGACAACGGCTGGAACGCTTTCGACTGCAATAGTCGCGCGAACTTCTTGGGCGGCGTGACCTATGCCGACAAGGATTGGGGCAGCCTGGCCTTCGCCATCCAAACCGGCGACGAAAGCGATTTCAACGCCGCCGGCGTCGGTCCGTTTTCCAACCGCACGATGTATAGCATCGTGTGGACACGCACCTTGAACAGCCGCTGGACCTACGTGTTCGAGCACGACTTGGGCGTGCAAGCCGATACGCAAGGATTCAATGCGGCGAATCGCCGGCAGGCCGACTGGTACGGAATCAACCAGTATCTCTTCTACCGAATCAACTGCTGCTGGACGTTCGGCGCGCGGTTTGAATGGTTCGACGATCCCCAGGGCTACGTGGTTACCGGCCTGCGTCCCGGCAACAACGACCGCCTGTACCGCTTCCCCGGCAGCTTCTACGAGACGTCGTTGGGCTTCAACTACAAGCCGAATGCAAACATCATTATTCGGCCCGAAATCCGCTACGACTGGTACACCGGACCGGGCGGATTCCTTGCCCCCGGGGTTCCTGGCCCGCCGCCGAGTCAACCCTTCAACAACAATTTTGACAAGAATCAGTTCCTGATTGGTATCGATGGCATCGTGCAATTTTAGTTGATCGGCACGGACGTCGATTAGTTTGATGACCGCAATCAGCCCGGGGGTCGCAAGACCTCCGGGCTGCGTTGTTTTTGTGGGCTGAAAAGTCCCTCTCCCTTGAGGGAGAGGGTGACGGCCTGCTCGCCCTTGTTGCCTGCTGCTGAGTTCACTACGATCAGCAGCATGAAGCTGATCATCGCCATCATTCAGCCCAGCAAACTCGAAGCGGTCAAGGCCTCGCTGACCGAGGTCGAAGTCTTCCGCCTCACGGTGATGGACGTGCAAGGCTTCGGCCGCCAGAAGGGACACGCCGAAGTTTACCGCGGGCACGAAATCAGCGTGAACCTGCTGCGCAAAGTGCAATTGCAAATTGCCGTCAATGAAGAGTTCGTCGAACCGACCGTCAACGCCATCATCAAGGGGGGCCGCACCGGCGAAAGCGGCGAGATTGGCGACGGCAAAATCTTCGTTCTGCCCCTGGAAGATTGCATCCGCATCCGCACCGGCGAACGCGGCGGCGAAGCAATCTAGCTTTTAGACGCGTCGCAACCGCATTCTTGTAGCCGCGTCACTTGCGACGCGCTAGCCGGAGGTCAACGACCTCCGGAGGCGCACCGAGCAAGCATCCATTTCAAGCGACGCTGCTTCGCGGCCAGCGCTTGCACAATTCGATCCCGCCGAAATACAGCCCCACCAGTGGCAATGCCATCAGCAGCATGCTTTGCGGATCGGGCGACGGATTTAAGATCATCGCCAAAATGAAAATCGTCAGCACCGCCACGCGCCATTGCGACGTGTAGGATTTCACGGTGAACACGCCAATCCGCTCCAGGAACAGCATCACCAGCGGCAATTGAAAGCTGATGCCAAACGCCAGTGGCAGCAACAGCGCGAAGCTCAGCCATTCGCTGATGCGTGGCGTAATGCCGATTCCCAGCCAGGCGTTGAATTGGAACAGGAATTTGAGCACTACCGGAAACACGGCGAAGAACGCCAGCAGCACGCCGCCGACGAACAGCGCCAGGCTGAACGGCAAGAAAATGTGCACATAGTGCCTCTCGCGGTGATACAGTCCCGCCGCCACAAACGTCCACAACTGATAGAACACCCACGGACTGGACAATACCACGCCGACCAACAGCGACGCCTTCATGTACACCATGAACGCCTCCAACGCATTCATGCCGACCACCTGCGTAAGTTCCGCGGTCTTGCGCCAGACTTTCAAAGGCAGCAATTTTTCCGTCGCCGGGACGGCCCCGACGGCCGGCTGCGGAAATTCCTCCGGAAACCGCTCGCGCAGCGATTGCATCACCGCCTGGGGATCGACAAACACCTCGTCGAACACCATGTGCTGCTGGCGAATGTGGTCCAGTTGCTCCGGCGGTATCTGGCCGCCGAACTGCGCGCGCAGCTTCTCTTCGTTCTGCGCTTCGTAGAACTTGTCCAGCGCGCTAGTGAGCGGTGTTTGAATGAACCGGACTACATATTGCCCCACGCACAGCCCGACGCCAAAACCGATCGCCAGGCCAAGGATCGCTTTCCACAAACAAATGCGCAGCTCGCCGAGATGTTCCCCGAAGGACATCACCGAGCCGCGAAATAGTTCGTCGTCGGTTTGCTTGTTCATAATTTGGCGACGAGCTGACGGGCCAAGATGTCCGCTCAAAAACTTCCCGCATTTTCGCCCCGGCAGCAAGCCGCCGCAGGCGGAAATCGACCAACTGTCCGATCTAGAGCAAATTTAGTTTCCCTAAATCCCCGCGGCGCATATATTAATGAGCGTCGGCGAACCTGTGCCGCCGGAACACCGCACCCGCACGCCGGATTGCCTGCATAACCGGCAGCATCGAACGTGCAGGTTTTCGGTCTGGCATAGAATTAATCAGGAAGTTCGCCCGCCATCAACGACTTCAGCGGACTGTTGGATGCGTCCTAAGGAGGTGCAATATGTTGGCGAAGATCCTTTCGAAGGAATGGCTCTGGATCGCGGTCGGAACCGTGGCGCTACTGATGTTCGCGGCCGGCACCGCGGCGGCACAATCCAGCGTGCCGGTTCAGTTCGCGGTGCAAACGACCGCCGGATCCGCAGACACGCCTGTTCGCACGGCGATCTACTCTGCCGCTGATCAGGCCAAAGTGAGCGTGCAATCAGTGCGCTGGTGGGGACGGCCGTATCGGGCGTATTACTATGGCGCCCGTATTGCGCCTATTATCCCGCCCCGTACTACACGTATTACTCCGCGCCGTACACAACCTATTACGCAAATCCGTACACCACTTACTACGCCCCGGCGCCGTATGTCAGCTACTATGGCGCGCCCTACGGATACTATTACTATCCGCGCCGCTACTTCGGTCCCGCGTACTACTATTACCGCTGGTAAGCGGTGGAGCGCGGCTGGCGGTAACTAAAATCGGCGCCCGATCAATCAGCCGGCGACTCGCTGGAAGGCTTGCGGCAGATAATGCAGCAGGTCACTGGCGATGAGCGATGTCTCTCCTACGCGCCGCGGCCGCCAGATCGCCCGCCAGCCCGTGCACGTACACTCCCAATTGCGCTGCGGCAAACGGCGCCAGCTTCTCTCCCAACAGTGCCGTGATGATGCCGGTCAACACATCGCCGCATCCGCCGGTCGCCATGCCCGGATTGCCGGTGGTATTCTCATACAACTGATGCCCATCGGTAACAATCGTGCGATGCCCTTTAAGCACCACGATGATTCCGCCGCGAATGGCCAGATCTTTCGCCCGGTCGGCTCGCTCCTGAGGATCCAGCCGCGGAATCCCCACCAGCCGGGCAAACTCGCCCGGATGCGGCGTCACGATTCGCGGCCCAGCGTGTCGCGGGAACAAATCTGGCTGCGTCGCCAAAGCGTTGAGCGCATCTGCATCAAACACCATCGGCTGCGCAAACTCCAGATACATCCGGCCCACCAGGTAATCGACGTCCGGCGTGTGCTGCATCCCCGGACCACAGCCAACCGACGTGCACTTGGCCGCCACTTCGGCAATGCGACGATGGGCGGTTTTGGCAATGCGTCCCTGTTCGTCCGCCGGCAACGGCACCGTCATGTACGATGGCTCAAAGCTGGCAACGATCGGCTGACAAACATCGGCCGTGGCGATCGTCACCAATCCCACCCCGCTGCGCAGCGCCCCCATTCCCGCCAGGCCCATCGCGCCGGCCATTCCGCGCGACCCGCCGACCAATAGCACGTGACCGAACATGCCTTTATGGCTGTCGGCCGGTCGCGGCGCCAGTTTTGGAAGATTTGGTGTCGGCATGGGATTTATCAGCGCCTTGCATCAACGTGCGCACTGCCAACAAAGTATGAAGCATGGCTAGCAACGTGCGCGCTGCAACACGAACCACTTCGGGCCACTCGCGCCGATTATGCCGATCGTGCCGCCCGCTGGGCGATCAATCCTGCCACATAGCCCCCTTTGAATCCGGCATCGACGTTCACCACCGTCACATTGGCCGCGCAGCTATTGAGCATCGTCAGCATCGCCGCCAGCCCGCCGCAGCTCGCCCCATACCCCACGCTGGTCGGCACCGCGATCACGGGGCAATCCACATGCCCGCCTACCACGCTGGGCAGCGCACTTCCATGCCCGCCACCACCACCACCGCATCCACATCCTTGAGCAAATGCAGCCGCTCGTGCAATCGATGCGGCCCCGCGACGCCAACATCCTGAATCATCGTGGCTTCAATCCCCATCCAAGCCAGCGTTTCACGAGCTTCCTCCGCCACCGGCAAATCCGAGGTGCCGGCGGTGATAATCGCCACGTGACCAACCGAGGACCGAGAGGAGAGGGACAAGATCGGCAGGCGCAAAGTGCGGGCGACCGGATTGTACCGCGCCGCAAGAAACTTCGTCTGCAATTCAGCGGCCAATTCCGGAGCCAGCCGCGTGACCAGCACGTCAATCTTCTCGGCCACCATCCGCGCGAGCGTTTTCTCCAGCGCCGCCAGGCTCTTCCCTTCCCCATAAACTACTTCCGGATACCCACACCGCCGCCCCCGATCCAAATCCAACTGCACCTCATTCAGATCCGCCGTCTTCGGCCGCGCCAACTCGCGCAGGAATTCTTCCAGCGATACTTCGCGCCGCGATAACCGTTCGGCCAATTGACTTAGGTCTTTGGAATCCATGAATTCATCGTACCGCTTCTGCCATTCCTTTTCGATGGGCCAGATTATTCGGCTTGCTTAGCTTACAGCGACGTGTTAGCAATTTGTCATCTATGGACCGCCACGCCGACCGTCGTGATCGATTGCGCAAAGCCCTGAAGAAGGCCAAAGTCGATGCGCTCTTTGTGACCAACTTCACCAACGTCACTTACCTCACCGGCTTCACCGGCGACGACAGTTATCTCTTGCTCATTCCGAAGCATCAGTTCGTCATCAGCGATCCGCGCTACACCACGCAGCTCGAAGAAGAATGCCCAAAGGTCGATGCGCACATTCGGCCGCCGGGGCAGGGGATGTTGACGGCCGTCGAAAAACTGTGCAAACAAGCCAAGCTCAAGCACCTCGGGATCGAAGGCGATTCGATGACCGTCAGTTTTCGCGAGCGCCTGGCCGCTAAATTGGGCCACGTGGAACTTGTCACGACCTGCGGCGCCGTCGAAGAGCTGCGGATGTGCAAAGACAAGGAAGAAGTCGCCGAAATCCGCCGCGCCATCGAATTCGCGCAAGACGCTTTCAACGCCGTCCGCAAGCTCGTGCATCCCGAGCAAACCGAAAAGGAAGTCGCCGACGCGCTGGAGCATCAAATGCGCCGCTCGGCGCGACCGGCGCAAGTTTCCCCTCCATCGTGGCCGTCGGCGATCGCGCCGCCTTGCCGCACTATCGGCCGCGTGACCGCCGCATCAGCGAAGCGCCCTTCGTGCTCATCGACTGGGGCGCAGTGGGCCGCGGATATGTAAGCGACTTGACGCGCGTTCTGGTCACCGGTAAAATCCCGCCCAAACTCCAGCGCATATATGAAGTTGTGTTAAACGCGCAGGAACGTGCAATCGCGGCCATCAAGCCGGGCCTCACTTGCGAGCAAATCGACGCCGTGGCTCGCGGTGTGATTGAAAAGGCGGGTTTCGGCCGGCAGTTTGGTCACGGGTTGGGTCACGGCATCGGCCTGGAAATTCACGAAGCCCCGCGGCTGGCCAAAGGACAATCGGTAAAGTTGAAGCCGGGCATGGTGGTTACGGTCGAGCCAGGGATTTACCTGCCGGGCTTCTGCGGCGTGCGGATCGAAGACGATGTGTTGGTCACCCGAAGCGGACACGAAGTACTGACAAACCTGCCCAAACAATGGGAAGATGCGATTCTTGCGTGACGGCCGAATGCCGGCCGGAGACATACTAGTTCAGCTCAATTCAAGGACGAACCGCTGGCCGGCAATTTGATTCCGGCCTCGCCGCGTGGAGATGTCGACCATGGCCAATCCGGCACCCCGTTCCACCAGCGGCGGCGATATTTTCGACGTCAAAAAGGTCCGCCAATTGATCGAGCTCATGAAAGAGCACGATCTGGCCGAGCTCGATCTGAAGCAGGGCGAACAACGCGTAAAAATCAAGCGCGGCGGCGAGCCGCTCATTACCGGCGGCTCTTCGGCCGGATACGCGGCCACGACCGGCACGCACGCTGGCACAACGAATTCCTCACCCGCGGCCGCCAAAAGCGCCGAGTCAGCGGCCGACACTCACCTGGCGGTCATCAAAAGCCCGATGGTCGGCACGTTCTATACGTCCGCCAACCCCGATTCGCCCCCCTTCGTCAAAGTCGGCGACCACGTGGGGCCGGAAACGATCGTCTGCATCATCGAAGCGATGAAAGTGTTCAACGAAATTCCCGCCGAAATCTCCGGCCGAGTGGCGGCCGTGCTGGTGGAAAACGGCGCCGCAGTCGAGTTCGGCCAGCCGCTGTTCAAAATCGACACGCGGAAATGAGCAACTGGCGTGCTCAGGGCTAGTTGCTAATCGCTAATGGCTAGTCGCTCCTATGTTCAAACGCATTCTGGTGGCCAATCGGGGTGAAATCGCTCTGCGGATCATCCGCGCCTGCCGCGAATTGGGCATCGAAACCGTGGCCATCTTCAGCGACGCCGACCGCGGTGCACGTTACCTGGAACTGGCCGACGAAAGGCTATTGCGTCGGCCCGCCGAAAACCACCGACAGCTATCTGAAGATCGACCGCGTGATCAGCGCCGCCGAAATCGGCAACGTGCAGGCGATTCATCCCGGCTACGGTTTCCTCTCGGAGAATGCGCATTTCAACGAGGTCTGCCGCAGTTGCAACATCGATTTCATCGGCCCGACGCCGGAGGCCATGGCCAAGCTCGGCGACAAGAACTCGGCGCGGCAACTCGCCAAAGCGGCCAACGTGCCCGTCGTGCCCGGCAGCGAAGGGCTGATCCAGAATGAAAAAGAAGCGGTGCGGCTGGCCCATGAAATCGGCTTCCCGGTGCTGATCAAAGCCACGGCCGGCGGCGGTGGCAAAGGCATGCGCGTGGCGGCCAACGACCTGGCGCTGAAAAGCGCCCTGCAACAAGCCGCCGCCGAGGCGGAAGCCGCGTTCGGCAATGCCGGCATCTACATGGAGCGCTACATCGAACGGCCCCGGCACGTCGAAGTGCAAGTGCTGGCCGATCATCACGGCAATGCGGTGCATCTGTTCGAGCGCGAATGCTCCACGCAGCGCCGTCATCAGAAGCTGATCGAGGAAAGCCCCGCCGCGCATCTGAAGCCGGAAACTCGCAAAGCGATGTGCGAGGCCGCCGTGCGGATGATTCAAACCGCCGGCTACACCAACGCCGGCACCGTGGAGTTCATCGTCGATCAGTCCGGCAACTTCTTTTTCATCGAGGTGAATGCCCGCATCCAGGTGGAGCATCCGGTCACGGAAATGGTCACCGGCATCGACCTGATCAAAGCCCAAATCCGCGTGGCCTCCGGCGAGAAGCTCTGGTTTTCGCAAGCCGACGTCGATCAGCGCGGCGCGGCCATCGAATGCCGCATCAACGCCGAAGATCCCAAGCGCAATTTTCAACCGTGTCCCGGCAAGATCGAACAATTGATCGTCCCCGGCGGTTTCGGCGTGCGCTGGGATTCGCACGCCCATTGCGGCTACACGGTCTCGCCGTATTATGACTCGTTGATTGGCAAACTTATCGTGCATCAACCGACGCGCGACGCCGCCATCGACACCATGCAACGGGCCCTGATGGAACTGCGCGTGGAAGGAATCAAAACCACCGTCCCGCTGCATTTGGAGATTCTCGGCCACGCCGCTTTCCACGAATGCAAGATCGATACCACGTTCGTGGAACGCACCTTCTTGGGCTAGTGAGCCGACCCCATCGAATGGCCAATAGCCGGAGGTCAACGACCTCCGGAGGCGCACTAGTTGGCCAGCCACTCTCCACTAGTCACTAACCACTGGACCGCCATATACTGGCGGCCTAATTGCACGCCCCCGCCGCGGAGCCACCGATGTCCAGCCCGCTTTCCAGCCCCGCCCATGCCGTCACTCCCATCCACCGCGTAGCGATTGTGTTCGCAGGCGGCCCGGCGCCGGCGGCCAATGCTGTTATCTCTGCAGCCGCCGATTCGTTCATGCGCAACAACATCGAAGTGATGGGAATTCTGAATGGTTATTCGAACCTCATGCAATTCGTGCCCGATCGGCCGCTGCAAGAAGGCACGGGGCGGGATTACATCCTCATCACGCCGCGAACCATGCGCCGTGTGCGAAACTCGCAAGGCATTTTGATCGGCACCGCCCGGGCCAACCCGGGCAAGTTCGTTTCCGACGTCAAGCATCTGGATGATCTGGAAAAAACCAAGCCGCTGCGCACGGTGTACGATGCGTTGTGTTCGCTGCGGGTGGACGCCCTGATTTCCATCGGCGGCGACGACACGCTGAAAACCGTCAACAAGCTGAAGTTGTTTCAAGATCGCATGCCCGCCGGATCCAAACGCATCCCGGTCGTACATCTGCCCAAGACGATCGACAACGATTACACCGGCATCGATTTCACGTTCGGCTATTTCACGGCGGTCGACATGTTGGCCACCGAAATCCGCAATCTACTCCACGATGCCGAAGCCTCAGGCACCTATTACCTCACCGAAACGATGGGCCGCAGCGCCGGCTGGCTGGCCTACGGCGCAGCCATCGCCGGGGAAGCCAGCCTCGTGATCAGCATCGAAGACATCCACGGCGCCTACGAGGATACTGAAGAGTACGTGGATGAAACGTCGGGCAAGACCGTCAAACGCACCATCATGAACGTCGATCAAGTGATCAAGCGGATCGTCAAAACCATGCGCGTCCGCTACGAGAAGGAAGGCAAGCGCTACGGCGTGATCGTCGTCGCCGAAGGACTCGCCGAATATCTCCCGATGGCGTTCTTGAAAGATATTCCCCGCGACGAACACCAACACATTTCCGTATCGCAAGTGAATTTGAACCGCCGCTTTGCCCGGCTCGTGGCCGACGAGTACAAGAAGCAAACCGGTCAGGAGCGCCGCGTCATCGGTCTGCAGCTAGGATACGAAGCTCGTTGTGCCAAGCCGCATGCCTTCGACGTCATGCTCGGAAGCCAGCTCGGCGTGGGTGCGTATCGCGCCCTGGTCGAACAGCGACTCGACGGCGTCATGGTCTCCGTCGAAGGGCAACTGAAGCTGGTCTATCGCAAATTCGAAGACTTGGTCGATCCACAGACGTTGATCACCCACACCAGGTTTATCGACCTCAATTCCGATTTCCACAAGCTGGCGCGCTTCCTGGAAACCGACGTGGAAGACTGAATCCGTTTAGCCTCGGCCCCTAGGCCGGGAGGGCGAGGCTCCCGCCGAGCCGACGCTTCACCCGTTAGCGTTGGCCGCCATGCCAAATCTCTCACCGCACGCCGTCCACCCGCTTGCGGTTTAGCAGAACGTCCACACTAGCCGCTGCTACTCGCTCAGCGTCCCCTTCGTGCTTGGCACGCCGGTCATGCGCGGATCGGGCTCGACTGCCATCCGCAGCGCCGCGCCGTGGCCTTAAAGATGCCTTCGGCGATGTGATGCGCATTGCGGCCATGGTGCAGAATTACGTGCAGATTCATCAGCGCATTGGCCGCCACCGCCTGCCAGAAATCTTCCACCAATTCGCTGTCGAACTCACCGATCTTCTTGGCGCGAATCGGCGCCTGGAATACCAGCGCGTACCGCCCGCTAAGATCGATGGCCGTAGTGACCAGCGTCTCTTCCATCGGCAGCGTGAAATACCCGTATCGGCGAATGCCTTTCTTGTCGCCCAGCGCCTTCTTCAGCGCCTGGCCGATAGCGATGCCCACATCTTCCACTGTGTGGTGCTGATCGACGTGCAAATCCCCCTTGGCCTGCACGTTCAAATCGATCGCGGAGTGCTTCGCCAACAGCGTCAGCATGTGATCGAAGAAGCCGACCCCCGTGGCGATTTTGCTTTGCCCCTTGCCGTCGAGGTTCAATTCCACGCGGACTTTCGTCTCCTCGGTCTTGCGGTCGATCTTGGCGGTGCGAGGCATGGGAGGGCTCAATCAAGGCAGGGCAGTTGGCGGGCTTCTAGAGCATACCTTGCAGCAGTGCCAGGCAACGGTCCACCTGCTCGTCGGTGCCGACGGATATGCGCAAACCGTCCCCCCAGCCGGCATAGTCCATGTATCGCACCAGCACGCCCGAGGCTTTCAGTTGCTCGTAGAGCCGCCGCACCGGCACGCTCGGGTGCGGGCTCCAAACGAAGTTCGCCTGCGAATCCACCGTGGCAAATCCGAGTTTCTTGAGCCCGGAGGTCAGTCTGCCCCGAGTGGCCAATACCTTGGCCCGATTCTCCGCCAGCCACGCCTGGTCGTCGATGGCGGCCGTGGCTCCCGCGATCGACAATGCGTCGCAATTGTACGAATCCTTCACTTTCACCAGTTGCTCGATGATCTGCGGCCGCGCCACGATATATCCAAACCGCAGCCCCGCCAGCGCGTACGACTTGCTCAGCGAGCGCGTGACCATAATCTTGTCGGTCTCTTTCACCAATGCCATGCAGTTTGTGTTCGCGAAATCGACATACGCCTCATCGACCACCAACGGGCAGGGCAGGGCATCCGCAATTTCGCGCACCCGCGCAGGCGCGATCATCGTCCCCGACGGACTGTTTGGATTGGGCAGATAGGCCAGCTTCAGCCGCGCGCGCGGCTTGGAAAAATCATCCCCCAGCGACCAATCCTTCTGAAAATGAACCTCTTCCGCATCAGCACCCTGAAGCTGCGCCAGCGTCTTGTACAAGATGTAGCTGGGATACGGCAGCCGCAGGCAATCTCCCTGGCCGACGAAAGCCCGGGTGACAATCGTCAGCAAATCATCGCTGCCGTTGCCGCACAAAATCCAATTCGGTTCCACGCCCAACAGCGCGCGGCGCGATTGCGAAAAGCATCCGCCATTGGGTCGGGATACTTTTGCAATCCCATCTTGATGGCCGTGCCGATGGCACGCTGCACCGCCGGCGACGACGGATAAGGATTCTCATTCGTGTTCAGCTTGACCACGTTCCCCTCGCGCGGCTGCTCGCCGGGCACATATCCCTGCATGGCCAAGATTTCGGGGCGGATAGTTGACGTCATATAATCAGTGTGTTTTAGCCGCGTCGCTTGCGACGCGCTTGCGGTTTAGCAAACTCATCACTTCGTCCGAATATCAATGCTCGCTTGGTGCGCCGTCAATCCTTCTTTATCCGCCAGCAAACGAATATCGTCGGCCAGCGCGGATAATCCTTTTTTGTTCAGCGCGATCACGCTGCCCCCGCGCAGAAAATCGTTGGCGGTCAGACCCGCTGCGAACCGCGCCGTGCCGCCCGTGGGAAGCACATGCGATGGCCCGGCGGCATAGTCCCCCGCCGCCACCGGACTGTAGTGGCCCAAAAACGCTGCCCCTGCGTGCGGAATCTTATCCAATAGTTGTTCCGCATTCGCCGCCGCGATATGCAAATGCTCCGGCGCCATTTCATCGGCCATCGCGCATGCTTCGCTGGCATCACGCGCCTGGATCAACGCCCCGAACTGCTCCAAGCTTTGCCGAGCCAAATCGCCGCGAGATAAATGCGAAGTCTGCTTCTCCAATTCCTTGGCCACCGCCTCCACCAGCGGCGCGTGCCACGTGATCAATATTCCCGAACCCGGGGAGTGCTCCGCCTGAGCGATCAAATCCGCAGCCACAAAATCAGCTCGCGCGGTTTCGTCGGCGACCACCACAACCTCACTCGGCCCAGCGATCGAATCGATATCCACCTCGCCAAACACATACCGCTTGGCCAGCGCCACAAATAAATTGCCGGGCCCAACGATCTTATCGACCTTCGCCAAGCCTTCCACGCCGTACGCCAGGGCTGCGACTGCTTGCGCTCCGCCCAGCCGATAGACCTCGGTCACTCCCAATTCGTGACACGTCGCCAGCAAATCCTTGTTATAGGCGCCAAACGGCGTCGGCGGCGCGACGATCGCCAATTGCTTCACCCCCGCCGCCTGCGCCGGCACAGCGGTCATCAACACGGTGGAAGGATACGCCGCCGCCCCGCCCGGCACGCAGATGCCCACTCTCGACAGCGGCAAATATCGCTGGGCCAAATATCCACCGTCGCCCAACTCCACGCGCACATCCTTCTCCAGAATCGCGCGTTGAAACCGAAGAATGTTCTCGCGAATGCGGCGAATGGTCGCCAGAAAATTCGGATCGGCTGCGGCATGCGCGGCGGACAATTCGGCGGCCGGAACGCGAATCGTCTCGGCGGTTAACTTCGCCTGATCGATCCGCGCGGAATAATCCAATACCGCCGCCAGTCCCTTGGTGCGTACGTCTTCGCAAATCCGCTCGACCACTTGCTGCGGCGACAGTGCTTCGCCAAAGACTTCTACCGTCCGCCGCCGCCCCGCTTCGCTCACGAAATCGCCGCGCGGACTCAGCCGCGCGCGCAGCTCGGCTAACGACTGGCGTACATTGGCCTGCCGCGTGTCGATCCGCAATAACTTCAAAGGTTCCGTCATGTCGTATGCTTTCAAAAACCACAGCGCCGCCAACCGTGTATAGACACTGCGCGGGCATTGAGGTTCAATTGGCACCAATGCGGCTATTGTGACGGCCCGATGATTGCCCGGAAAGGGGAGACCATGCAAGTCATTTCCTGGTTCCTCAGCATCCCGTTGCCGTTGCGATTTGCGCTGTTGTTCTTGGCCGGGGCTTGTCTGGCGCGGCCGTCAATCTGGGCATTTATCGCCTCGCATACTTGCGGCGGCGAATCAGCCCCTGGTCGTACACCCGAGGCATCGTGCCGCCGCGCAACTGGCTGGATCGAATTCCCATCGTTGGCTGGCCGGGGCTCGCGCGAAGCATCGGTGCACGGCCGCGGTTTTTGGATTCGGCCGATGCTCATCGAACTGGGTTTCGCGCTCGGCTTGCCTTGGCTGTACTGGTGGGAAATCCAACGACAAGCCTTGATGGTGTTCCCCGTCGCGCCGAATTTGGCAACGCTCGACTTGAGCGCCATGGCCGCGCTGCATGCCGAATACGCAGTTCATGTTGCCCTCCTGGCGCTCCTGTCGGTCGCTACATTCATCGATTTTGACGAACAGACGATCCCCGATGCCATTACGGTTCCCGGCACGCTGCTGGCGTTAGGGATCGCCGTACTGTGCCCTGCAGGAGCGCTGCCGTGGCTCGAGCAGAAAGTGCAGAACGGGCAGCTCAGCTACGTGATGCAGCCCTTGCGATTTGATTCTCCGGACGTAGCAATCAAGCTTTTGACCGGATTCGCTTCGTTGGTTGTAGCGCTCGCCTGCTATCTGGATTGGTGCGGCGCACTTTTGCCGCGGCGCTGGCGCTGGGGTGTAGGTTTCGGGAAAGCCTGGCGAATCATGTGGCGCCGCATCCTGGCCCGGCCCGAATGGAAATGGGTGCTGCCGATGGCCGTGATCGGCTGCGCGTGCATCGTGGCACTGTGGATGCGCGATGGCCAGCGATGGCACGCATTGACCTCGGCCCTGATCGGCATGGCGGCCGGCGGCGCCGTGATTTGGACGATCCGCTTCGTCGCCAGCCTGATCCTCCAGCGCGAAGCGATGGGCTTCGGCGACGTCACGCTGATGGCCATGATCGGCGCCTTCCTGGGCTGGCAACCGATGGTGATCGTATTTTTTCTGTCGCCATTCGCCGGCGCACTCGTCGGACTGGTGAAATGGATACTGATCCGCGACAATGTCATCCCTTACGGCCCATTCTTGTGCCTATCGACGCTGTTGGTCCTGGTGTTTTGGGGACCTGTGTGGGAGTATTGCAGCCGGATGTTTGAAATCCATTGGCTGGTTCCCTCGGCCCTGATCGCCTGCGTGCCGGTATTGGTGCTGCTGCTGTTGATCGTCCGCATGCTGCGACGGCGAATTTTTCGAGAATGAGCCGTAACCAAATCCCGCTCGCCAATGCTGCCCTAATTGGTCATTGGTGCTTGGTCATTGGTCATTTACCCATGCTATATTTCCGCATGGGCCGACTCTTTGAAACCGTGACCGATCTTCGCGCCGGTGCGGAAACATTGCGCCGGCGGCGCTACGGCATCATCGAAGTCCGCGGCGGGCAATTCACAGCAATCCATCTGCGCCCCTGGCCGAAATTTGTCTCGCTGCTGGGCGCCATGTGGGGACAACGGTATCACGGCCGCGCCTGCGGAGATCGCATCTGGCTCTACTACAATCAACCGCGCCGCCATCCAAGTTTCCTGGCGCTCAAATACGTCGTCTCCTCGCGCAACACCGCTTGGGCCAGCATAGTGCGGGCATCGGCAGTGCTCGACGAAATCGCCGCGATCAAGCGGAGCGACGCGCTCTTGTGCGATGCCGCCAATTTGCGCCTCACTCCGCGTTTGCTAGCACGCTTGGGATGGCAGCCCCATGCCCCCAGCCGCTGGCATCACAACTACATCAAGCGATTAGATAAAACCGTCCCGCCGCTGCAGCAAAAACGCCAGTCTGCCGACACGCTGGCATTGATGGCTTGAATCCGCCGGTATTCTGCTCATCGCTCATTGTTCATTGCTCATCGTTCTGCCAACTGCCCTTGCGGCACTAAATTTTCCCCGCTATCATCCCGCCCCAATTGTCTCCGGCAGCAGCGATTGCCGCCGCAGCACGATCTTGTCTTATCTCACGTCTCGTCGTTTGGTCTTTCCAAGGAGTGCGCCATGCCGGGCTTCTGCCGGCTAATTGTCGTTGCGCTACTGGCGCTGGCCGCGGCCGGCTGTCAGCAGAACCCCAATGTTGCGCAGCAGCAAGCGCCGTTTCAGCAACAACAGTTGGCGATGATGCAGCGGCAACAGGAGTTGGCCAGCCGTACCAGTTCGCTAGACGGCGACAACCAGGAGCTGCAGTCGAAACTGGCCCAGGCCCAGCAGCAGAACCACTTGCTGCAGGATCAGGTCAACGTGATGCGCGACCAATTGAATAGCACCACGCAGCAATTGGCCCAAGCTCACGAAAACCAACTGAACACCGAACAGCAGGCCCGGGCACTGACCGCGTCGCTGCAAAAGCGCAACGGCGCCTCGATCACCGCCAATAGCAGCCTCGCGCGAACCTGCCGCAGATGAATATCCCCGGGATCGAAGTACGCCAAGATGCTGACGTGGTGCGCGTGGAACTGCCGGCCGATAAATTATTCAATCCGGGCACCGCACAATTGCGTTCCGACGCACCGCTGCTATTGGATACTGTTGCGAATGAATTGCAGCGGGCCTACCCGAATCAGATCATCGGCGTGGAAGGGCACACGGATACCGATAACCCACCCGCCGGCTGGACCTCAAACCAGCAGCTTTCCACATCTCGGGCCAGCTCGGTGATGGATTATCTGACCACTCGCTCACGATTCCGGCCGCAGCAATTATTCCTGGTCGCGCACGGCTCGAATCATCCAGTCGTGTCCAACGCCTCGCTGCAGGGCAAAGCCCGCAATCGCCGCGTGGAGTTGGTGATCTACCCCGAACAGTGGCAAAAGTGATCGCGTGAAATCGTGAAGTTTCCAAGCCCAGGGATTGCAATCCCTGGGCTTTTTCGCGCGCCAATATCCTGCCGCGATGCCACTTCGGTCGCTAGAATTCATCTGCAGGCGAACCACAAGACCGCTCACTTGTCGTACATCCAAATTCCTACTTCCTACTTCCAACTTCCCACTTCCTACTTCCAACATCCTAAATCTGCCCATGATCGCCATCATCGACTATCAAATGGGCAACCTCCGCAGCGTGCAAAAGGCGCTGGAGCGAGTGGGGCAGCAGGCTACGATCACCAGCGACGCCCGCGAAATCGCCCGCGCCGACAAAGTCATCCTCCCCGGCGTCGGCGCCTTTGAAGATGCGATTGCCGAGCTACGTCGCCGCGACCTGGTCGGCCCCATCAAAGATGCTGTGGCCGCTAACAAACCGTTTCTCGGCATCTGCCTGGGGCTGCAGCTATTGTTCGACGTCGGCTACGAAAACGGCACGCATGAAGGTCTCGGCATATTGCCGGGCGAGGTGGTGAAGTTCGAAGTGCCTGCCGAATTGAAAGTGCCGCACATGGGATGGAACTCGTTGTCGATCCGCCGTCGCCCGCCGCTTTTGGAAGGGTTGGCTGAAGGCACACACGTCTACTTCGTCCACTCGTACTACGTCAAGCCGCGCGACGCTTCCGTGATCGCCACGGAAACCGATTACGGCGGCCAGTTCTGTTCCATGATCTGGCGCGGCAATCTGTTCGCCACACAGTTCCATCCCGAAAAGAGCCAGGCCGACGGATTGCGGATGCTGCGAAATTTCGGCCAACTTTGACGTATCCAGCGCGGCCGGTGCGGCACTTGCGTCGGCACGTCAACTGTGGCATATTTCGAGTTTCTGTAACCAAATTTGGCTCTCAAGCTGGGGGGAGTTCTTTCACCCATGCAGATTTGGCCCGCTATCGATTTGCGCGGCGGCAGGTGCGTCCGCCTCCAGCAGGGAGACTATGGCCGAGAGACCGTCTTCGACGACGTTCCCGCCGCCGCAGCCCGCCGTCTGGTAGACGAAGGCGCCGAATGCCTGCACCTGGTAGATCTCGACGGCGCGCGAGACGGTCGGCCTGCGAATTTGGAAGCCGTCCGCGCCATTATGTCGGCCGTCAGCGTGCCGTGCGAATTGGGGGGCGGCATCCGCGACGATCAGATGATCGGACAACTACTCCAACTGGGCCTTTCGCGCCTGGTGATCGGCACCAACGCCCTGCGCGAGCCCAACTGGTTTCGATCGGTCACGCGACAATATCCACACAAGCTCGTGCTGGGAATTGATGCCCGAGATGGCATGGTGGCTACGGAGGGTTGGCTGAACACCAGCACTACTTTGGCGATCGATTTGGCGAAGCAATTGGATCGCGAGCCGTTGGCGGCCCTCGTTTACACCGACATTTCCCGCGATGGCATGCTGGTCGGGCCCAATTTGCCGGCGATGCGCGCCATGCAACAGGCGGTGCGGCTGCCGGTCATCGCCTCCGGTGGCGTGACTTCGGCGACCGACGTCGCCGCGCTCGCCGCCATTCCGATGGCCGGCTGCATCATCGGCCGCGCACTATACGAAGGCAAATTAACGCTGGCCGACGCCTTGGCCGCGGCACGCCCCGTGCCCGCACACTAATGGAATCGTGAACACCGCAAGGAATTTAGACCATGGCAAAGTACAAAGTTGAAGATCTCCGCAACATCGCGATCTGTGGTCATGGCTCATCCGGCAAAACGATGCTGGTCGACAAGCTGTTGAACGTGACCGGGGCGGTCACCCGGCCGGCCAGCGTCGACGACGGCACCAGCGTCTGCGATTTCGACGAAGAAGAAAAGCACCACAAGTATTCGATCGAAGCGGCGCTGGTGCACTTCGATCACGGCGGCAAGCATTTCAATTTCATCGACACGCCGGGATATCCCGACTTCATCGGTCAGGCCATCGGCGCCTTGCGAGCGGTCGAAACGGCGGTCATCGCCGTCAACGCTCACTCGGGCATCGAAGTGAACACACGCCGCGTGTTTCAAGAAGCCGGCAAAGCGGGCGTGGGCCGCATGATCGCCGTCACCAAGATGGACACCGAGAACATCAACTTCCCCAAACTCATCGCCAGCATTCAGGAAATGTGGGGCAAAGCCTGCTTGCCGCTCAACGTGCCGCTGGGCTCTGGGCACGATTTCAAAGGCGTGGTCAGCACCCTGAAGCCTCCGGCCGATGCTCCCGGGGCCCTGATGAAGCCGGCAGAGGTGAATCAATCGCTGATTGAAACTATCGTCGAGACGGACGAGGAAGTGCTGGCCCGCTATTTCGACGGCAAGCCCCCCACCGAGGAAGAGATCTCGCGATTGTTCGTCGCAAGCCCTGGCCCAGGGAAGTTTGATCCCGATCGTCTGCCTGTCGGGCAAAACCGGCGGCGGCGTGAAGGAGTTTTTAGAGGCCCTGACACTATGCGCCTCTCGCCCGATAAAATCAAGCACTCGGCCACGGACGAGGCAGGAAAAGAAACAGAAGTGAAAGCCGATCCGGCCGGCCCGCTAGTCGCCCAGGTGTGGCGCACACGCATCGATCCGTTCGTGCAAAAGCTGAGCTTCATCCGCATCTTTAGCGGCTCGATTAAGAAAGACGCCAACGTGCACGTGTCGGGCGTCAAAAAGGATGTCAAGATCGGGCCACTCCTGGAGGTGCAGGCCAGCGAAACCAAGGCCGTCGAATCGGCCTCGGCGGGCGAAATTGTCGCCATCGCCAAGACCGAGGATTTGCACACCGGGGCCACACTGGGCAAATACATCATGCCCCCGTTCAAGTTCCCCACGCCCATGGTCGGCCTGGCCGTCACGGCCAAAAACTCGCGGCGACGAGGCCAAGCTTTCCGGCGCACTGCACAAAATCGTCGAAGAAGACTCCACTTTCCGCTTGGATCGCGACCCGCAAACCAAAGAAATGGTGATGACGGGCATGAGCGAGCTGCACTTGCAATGATTCTGCGCGAACGCCTCAAACGCCGCGACAAAGTCGAAGTCGAAGGCAAGGAGCCGAAAATCCCCTACCGCGAAACGATGCAGGCCAAGGCCGAGGGAAGCTACCGCCACAAGAAGCAATCGGGCGGCCGCGGCCAGTTCGGCGAAGTGCACATCCGCATGTTCCCCTTCCCCAAAGACACCAAAGTCGAAGAATTTTGCACCAAGGCCCGCTTCCCCCAGCATGCGGGAATATCACTACGACGAAAAGCACAACTTCCTGTGGGTCGATTCGATCGTCGGCGGCACAATTCCCAACAACTTCCTGCCGGCCGTGGAAAAGGGTTTCAAGGAACGGCTCGATCGCGGCGTTATCGCCGGCTACCAGGTGCAAAACGTCGGCGTCGAAGTCCACTTCGGCAAGTATCACGACGTCGACAGCTCGGAAGCCGCCTTCAAAACCGCCGGCTCAATGGCCTTCCGCAATGTTTTTCAAGAGGCGAGGCCCGCGCTGTTGGAGCCGATCGTCACACTGCACATCACCGTGCCCGACAACAAAGTGGGCGATATCAACAGCGACATGTCGGGCCGCCGCGGCCGCCTGCTGGGAATGGAATCCGCCGGCGGCGATCTCCAAACCATCTCCGTCTACGTTCCGCTGGCCGAAGTCACCACGTACGCCCGCACCCTGTCGAGCATCACCGGCGGCCAAGGCAGCTACACGATGGATTTCAGCCACTACGACGTGGTGCCGGGCAACGTCCAAAAGTCGATCATCGAAAAGGCGGTGTTGGAAAAAGAAGAGGAGGAATAGTCCTCCGAATTGCCTCAATTTCCTTTAGGCGCCCGGCCGACAACAGTCAGAGGACGGTTGATTTTGCCCACTTTGACGCCTACGATAATCGCAGTTGAGCGTCAGGGCCGCCGTTAATGTTTGCCCTGTTTTACCCTCTTCGCTGCGGTCGCCTCCAGCATCCTATCATTCCTATGGACAATTTCACCCGCAGCTTGTGTGTGTGCGTGTGTTGTTGCCCGGTCTAGTTCCGGACGCGCATGCGTTGCGTCTCGTGTCCGGTTCCCCAGGTCCGCCCAATGGCGGAATTTTTTCGTAACATCGTGCCCTCAACTCCCGCTTAACAACTGGATCACGTTCCGCCGTCCAGAACTCTGAACCCTGAACCCTGGCCCCAGCCATGGCCACCGATATCCGTCTCCGCGAACAATTGCCCGAGCTCACCAAGAAGATCGTGCAGACCTACAGCGAGGTCGGCTCGATCAATCACTTGGGCCATTGCCCGCTGCCGAACTACGACGTAATCATCGCCTGCTGCGAAGATCTGAAGGAGATTCTCTATCCCGGCTTCCGCCGCCGCGAAGGGCTGCACATGGGCAATGTGCTGTACCACGTCGGCGATCTGATCGATTCGCTGCACGATAAGCTCACCGTCCAAATCGGACGCGCCCTGCGACACGACGCCGGCGCCAGCGAAATGTGCACCGAGGAAGCCGACTTTGAAGCCCTCGGCCAGGTAAAGACCATTCAATTTCTGGAGCAGATTCCCGAAATCCGCAAGCTTCTAGCGCTCGATGTCGAAGCCGCCTTCGCCGGCGATCCGGCCGTCCGCACCCCTGACGAAGTCATCTTCTGCTATCCCGGCCTGGAAGCCATCACGATCTTCCGCTTGGCTCATGTCCTGCACGGCTTGGGTGTGCCGTATATTCCGCGCATGATGACCGAATGGGCACACTCGCAACACCGGAATCGATATCCATCCGGGCGCCACGATCGGCAAGTATTTTTTCATCGACCATGGCACCGGCGTGGTGGTCGGCGAGACGACCGAAATCGGCGACCACGTCAAGCTTTACCAAGGCGTCACGCTTGGTGCTCTAAGCTTCCCCACCGACGGCGAAGGCAACCTCCAGCGCGGCCACAAGCGGCACCCGACGCTGGAAGATTACGTGATCGTGTACGCCAGTGCCACCATTTTGGGCGGCCGCACACGAATTGGGCACCATTCGGTGGTCGGTTCCAGCGTGTGGCTCACCCGCAGCGTGGAGCCAAACACAACGGTGGTGCTCGAAGCGCCCAAGCTCAAAATGAAGAACGAAGCCGAAGAGCTGGCGCCGGAACTGAATTACGTGATCTAGCCGGCCAGCCGCTGAAGCTGCTCGAATTCGGCTTCCAGATCGGCGTGCAACTGCTCAAAGTCTGCCTCGAGGCACTCGGCCAGGCACGCCTCCGTCACGGAGGTGATTCTCGAATTCAGGCACGCTAGACGATGCCGGTACAGCGACAGCAAGACCGGGTGCCGGTGCCGTTCGAAGAATTCGCTAATCGTTCCGTCGACTTCGATCCATCCAACGATTCGACTAGACAACGCAAGCTCCCTTCGAGTTGGCCGATTATATGGCCTGTTACGCCTGCCGCGGTGGCTCAAGAGATTGCCGATCCGCCTGCCCCGTGTTTCGCATCAGCCGCCGCCAACATTTTCTTTCGGCATCCGCGGCGAATCGCCGTAAGCCAGACACCGCATTTGTCGACCGGAATTCGCCAATGCGAACATCCGCGCGGCCTGTTTATGCGGAGAGATCGAATCGTGACGGGCAACCAGCACTCCTCACGATGCCGTGCTGTGCTCCGCCATCCGCAACTGAGCCCGTGCTTGCAACTCCGCCCGGTCGCGGATCGCCATCAGCTCCGGCGAGTTCGCCTTGCGGGCCCGCGCGGTCGCCAAATGTTCCCGAGCCACGCCGGCGTCGAGCTTCTCCACCGGGATGGCCTGCTGAGTGAGGATCGAAACCTGGTCGTTGGCCACCTGCACGAACCCCCCGTCGATGTACAACCGGACGGTCCGACCATCCTCCCGCACCCGCAGCTCGCCGTACCCCAGCCGGCCAATGAACGGGCTATGCCCCGGCGCGATGCCCATTTCGCCGTCGTACAGCGGCAGCGCGATAAACTCCGCCGGCATCTGCAAAGCCGTCGCCTCAGGGGTGACCACAATGCATTCCATGATCGGTATCGAGCTGGTAACGTCGACGCCTGCTTCGTAATGCTCAACCATATTTTAGCAAATGCCTGAGTGACTAAATGCCTAAATGACTAAACGACACGTCCGATATTCCGTTACTTAGCCATTCAGTCATTACTTCTTGCTCATTTTCTTGGCTTGCTCTTCCGCCTGCTCAACCGCACCCACGTACATGAACGCCGATTCCGGCAGGTGGTCCCACTTGCCGTCGCAAATTTCCTCGAAGCTGCGGATGGTCTCGCGCAGCGGCGTAATCTCACCTGGCTTGCCGGTGAACACTTCCGCCACCAAGAAGGGCTGCGACAAAAACCGCTCGATCCGCCGCGCCCGATTCACCACCTGCTTGTCGTCTTCGCTCAATTCTTCCACGCCCAAAATCGCGATGATGTCTTGCAATTCGCGATACCGTTGCAAAATCCCCTGCACTCGGCGAGCGATCGCATAGTGCCGTTCGCCCACGTACTGCGGATCCAAAATGCGGCTCGACGAAGCCAGCGGATCCACCGCCGGGTAAATGCCTTTTTCCGAAATCGCTCGTTCCAAATACAAAAACGCATCCAACTGGCCGAACGCGGTGGCCGGGGCCGGATCGGTCGGATCGTCGGCCGGCACGTACACCGCCTGCACGCTCGTGATGGCCCCGCGCGATGTCGAAGCAATCCGCTCCTGCAAGGCGCCCATCTCGGTGCCCAACGTCGGCTGATATCCCACCGCGCTAGGCATGCGGCCCAAAAGCGCCGACACTTCGCTCCCCGCTTGCGAGAAACGGAAAATGTTGTCGATGAACAGCAGCGTATCGGCACCGGTCTTATCGCGGAAATATTCGGCCATCGTCAGCGCCGAAAGCGCCACTCGCAAACGTGCCCCAGGCGGCTCGTTCATCTGGCCGAACACCATGCACGTTTGCTCGATCACGTGCCGCCCCGTGTCGCCGATCTTCGCTTCCTGCATTTCAATCCACAGATCGGTTCCTTCACGGGTTCGCTCGCCCACGCCCGCGAATACCGAATATCCGCCGTGAGCGCTGGCGATACGGGCAATCAATTCGGTCAGGATCACCGTCTTTCCCAAACCGGCCCCGCCGAACAAGCCGGCCTTGCCGCCGCGCACAAACGGCGTGAGCAGGTCGATCACTTTGATGCCCGTCTCGAACACTTCGGTCTTGGTCGATAGATCGGTCACCAACGGCGGATCGCGATGGATCGGCCAAAATTCCTTGGCGTTCACCGGCCCGCGATTGTCGATCGGCTCGCCCAGCAGGTTGAACACGCGACCCAAAGTGGCTTCACCCACAGGCACCAGGACCGGACCGCCGGTATCGACCACTTCCATGCCGCGGACCATGCCGTCGGTATTGCCCAGAGCAACGCAACGCACTCGTCCGCCGCCAAGGTGCTGTTGCACCTCGCCGGTGAGATGAATCTTGGTGCCTTTGATGTCGGCATCCACTTTGATGGCGTTGTAAATCGCCGGCAAATGCTCTTCGGGGAACTCCACGTCAAACGTCGAGCCGATAATTTGCGTCACTCGCCCCGTCTGTTTCGCGGCAGCGCCATGGGGAGCAGATTGTTTCTTAGCGGCAGGTGCAGTGGCCATATCAGTTGTCCATTGTCAGTGGTTAGTACTCAATTTAGCCCCCGGTCAACGACCGGGGGGTCGCGAACCAATCGACTTTCTACTTCAACGCTTCCACGCCCCCCAAGCACTTCCATAATCTCGCCGGTAATCTGGCTCTGCCGTGCACGGTTGTACGCCATGCTCAGCGCCTTGATCAATTTGTCCGCATTGTCGGTGGCCGATTTCATCGCCACCTTCCGAGCGATCTGCTCGCTCACGGCGGAATCGAGAAAGCACTTGAACAACTTTACTTTGAAGCTGGTCGGCACAACTTCTTCCAAAATGCTTTCGGCCGAAGGCAGAAACTCGTACATCGATTCGCGCCGTGCCTTCCGCCTTCTTCTCCTCCGGGCCTCCCAACGACGACAGCGGCAGCAGCGTTTCCACCGTCGCGGTTTGCTTGCTCAGGCTTTCGAAGCGGGTATATGCCACGTCGAGCCGATCGAGCTCGCCCAGGGCGTATTCTTCCAGATAGCGATCGGCCAGCACGTCGACTTCCGCAAACGACGGCTTGTCTTCGAAGTGCGTGTACGTCTCGTCCCCCTTGATGCCGCGATACCTGAACGCCGCGATGCCGCGCTTGCCGGAAATTTCCAGTTCCACCTCCGGCACCGATGTCTTCAGCTCGTTGTACTGCGCCCAGAGCCTGCCGAAACACGTTCGAATTGTATCCGCCGCACAAGCCGCGATTGCCGGTGATCACCAGCAAAATCGCCCGGTTCGTTTTTTCACGCGGCTGCAAGCAGCGGATGGCTGACTTCCATGCCGCTTTGCGCCAAATCGGCCACCAGCCTGGTGATCCGCTTGGTGTAAGCCGTGGCGGCATGCGCGCGGTCCATCGCCTTCTTGAATCGCGCAGTGGCGATCAATTCCATCGTCCGCGTAATCTTGCGAATATTGCGGACGCTGCGGCGACGTCGATCGAGTGCTCGGGCCTTGGCCATGATCAAACTTGCGTCTAACTCGCTTTTGCTTCTTTCTTCGCGCCGCCCCATTGCGCCTTAAATTGGCCGATGGCGGCAGTCAGTGCCTTTTCCGTTTCGGCGTCGAAATCTTTCGTGTCGGCGATCTTCTTGCGAATCTCCGGTTTCTGGTCGCGGATGAACGTGATGAAGGCTTTCTCCCAATTCAACACTTCGTTACGCGGTACTTCGTCCAGATAGCCGCGCGTGCCGGCATAAATGCTCATCACCTGATCGGTCACGTCCATCGGCTGATATTGGCCTTGCTTCAGGAGCTCCACCATGCGATAGCCGCGATCCAACCGGGCCTGCGTCGCGGCATCCAAATCGGTGCCCAACTGGGCAAATGCTTCCAATTCGCGGAACGCTGCCAGGTCCAGCCGCAAACCGCCGGCCACTTTCTTCATCGCCTTGATCTGAGCGTTGCCGCCTACGCGGCTCACCGAAATACCCACGTTCATAGCCGGCCGAATGCCGGCGAAGAACAAGTTCGGCTGCAAATAAATCTGCCCGTCGGTGATCGAAATCACGTTCGTCGGGATGTACGCCGACACTTCGCCTTCCAATGTCTCGATAATCGGCAGCGAAGTCAGCGAGCCGCCTCCCATCGCATCGCTCAACTTGGCGGAGCGTTCCAGCAGCCGGCTGTGGGCGTAAAAAATATCGCCCGGATATGCCTCGCGTCCCGGCGGCCGACGCAAAAGCAGCGATAATTGCCGGTAGGCCTGAGCCTGTTTCGAAAGATCGTCGTACACAATCAACGCATGTTGCTTGTTGTACATGAAGTATTCGGCCATCGCCGTGCCGGCGTACGGTGCCACGTATTGCAGCGGGGCAGGGGAGCTGGCCCCAGACAAAATCACCGTCGTGTAATCCATCGCCCCATGCTTCCGCAGGGCTTCGATCGTATTGGCCACCGACGAATCTTTCTGACCCACCGCCACATAGAAGCATTTCACGCCGCTGTCGCGCTGATTGATGATCGCGTCGATGCCGACGGCGGTTTTGCCCGTCTTGCGGTCGCCGATGATCAATTCGCGCTGGCCGCGGCCGATCGGCGTCATGGCGTCGATCGCCTTGATGCCTGTCTGCAGCGGTTCGCGCACCGGCTGACGTTCCGCCACGCCCGGCGCCAAAAATTCCACCGGCCGCCGCTCGGTTGTCACTACCGGGCCTTTGCCGTCCAACGGATTGCCCAACGGATCCAACACACGGCCAATCACCGCATCCCCCACCGGCACGCTCAACAACCGACCTGTGCTGCGTACCTCGTCCCCTTCTTCGATCTTGAGATAATCGCCCAGAATGATCACGCCCACGGAGTTCTCTTCCAGGTTGAACGCCAGGCCGGTGATGCCGCTGGGGAACTCGACCATTTCGCCGGCCATCACGCCCGACAGGCCGTACACGCGCGCAATGCCATCCCCCACCTCCAGCACCCGACCGACTTCGCGAACGTCGATCTTCGTCTGGTACTGTTGGATTTCACTCTGGAGAACTGAAGCGATCTCGTCGGCTTTGAATTTCATGCACGCTCCTGTTGAGCATTTGTTCCCGCAGCCCCTTGAGCTGCGTGGCGATGGATCCATCGAACACCCGATCTCCAATCCGCAGCACGATGCCGCCGATCAACTCGGGATGAATTTGTTTGTCTAACAGCGGTTGCAGGTGCAGCCGGTTATGAAGGTCCTCAACGATTCGTTTCTCGGCCGCCGCATCCAACGGCTCCGCGGTGCTGACCATCACGGTCACTCGCTTCCGCGCCTTGTTGTATTCCTCATGAAACGCCAAATGAATCAGCCGCAGCATGTCCAGCCGCCCATGCCGAGCCACAACTTTCAAAAAACTCAGAAACACCGGCGATGCCCGATCGCCGAACGCTTTCTGAATCATGGCTTCCTTGGCATTCTCTTCGACGAAGCTCGATTCCCACACCGCCTCGAGTTTCGGCATCTTTTCCAAGACGTCGTCCACCAGCGAATCGTATTCCTGCAGAACGCTTTCCGTCGCCTTGGCCTGCTCCGTGGCGGCCAGCAGCGCCTGCGCATAAACCGTCGCCGCCCGCCACTCCCCCGTGTCATACGTAGGCAGCTTCGAAAACCGTCGCGGTGATGTAAGCGTTTCTTCCAACCTAGTAAGTCCAATCTCGAAACTCGAAACCCGAAACCCGAAACTAGTTCTGACTCGGCGTCGCCGCCGCAAACTTGTTCAGCGATTCCTGCACCAACTTCGCCCGCTCCTCCGCCGAAAGTTTCGCGCTGATCACCTTGCCCGCCAGTTGGATCGCCAGATCAGCACTGCGTTGCGACAGCTCTTCCACGGCCGCATCGGTCGCCGTGCGAATATCCCGCATCGCCCGCTGGTGCTCCTGCTGCGCGGCCGTGCGGGCCTCGCCCACAATCTCTTGCTTTACCCCTTCGGCATCCCGCCGGGCTTCCTCGAGCATTTGGCGCACCTGGTCGGCAGCACCGGCCAATTTGCCCTCGTACTCCGCCAGCATCGATTTAGCATCGTCCTGGGCACGCTGTGCCGCGGCGATGTTCTCGGCGATGTGATGCTCCCGGCGGTCCAATGCGTGAGCAATCGGCCCCCAAGCGAACTTCCACAGTACTCCGAACAACACCAGGAACACAACGAACGTCCAGACCGCCAAATCGGTATCCACCGCGAGCGGATTGGGCTGCTGATGCAGCGCCTCTTCGGCTTTCACTTCCGCGGTGCTCACCGACTCTCTGAACTCGGTTCCAGGTGACTCTTCGCGCTGAGCGAATGCCGCCGATTGCCGCCAGGAAATCCCGCCGGCCACCACCAGCGCAGCCAGCGCGATTACAAACATCCGTCGATAGGAACTGAGCATCTCAAACTCCGCTGTGTAAAGCCGCCGCTTACTCGCCCCACGCATCTCGCCCCTTACTTGTTGAACAACATGCACACGATCAAGGCGAAGAACGTCGCCCCTTCAATCAACGCCGCGGCGATGATCATCGCGGTTTGCACGTTGCCGGCCACTTCCGGCTGTCGGGCCATGCTCTCCACGGCCGACGAACCGATGCGCCCGATGCCCAAGCCCGCGCCCAACAGCACGATGCCTGCGCCGAACGCGCTGCCAAAGTTCATGCTGAAGCCGCCGGCGCTTCCAGCAGCCCCGCCCGGCCCCTGAGCAAACGCTGGCGAAGCCACCAGCAACACGATTCCGCACAACACTAAAACTCGCGTCAACATATTCACTCTCGCGTCTCCTTAAATGATTGGGCCCGTTCGTCGCTTGCAGAACTCCGCCGATCAATGCGGATGCACCGCCATTCCGATGAACAAGGCCGACAAAAAGGTGAAGATATAGGCTTGTAATACTCCCACGAATAATTCCAGCAAACTCAACGCGGTGGCGCCCAGCACGCTCGCCGGCATCACCCCCCAAAAAACCATCTGACCGGCCGTCGCCACGATGAAGCTCAACAGCACCGCCAGCACCATGTGCCCGCCCATCATGTTCGCCAAAAGACGAATGGCCAACACGAAGTGCCGAATGCACAGGCCGATGATCTCGATCATGAAAATCATGGGGATCAGAAAGATCGCCAACGGCAGCGGCACGTCGATGTGCGGCACCTGGGCCAACCAAAACTTCGCCGGCCCCAATTTCACCATCCCCGCCCCCAGCACGGTCACAAAAGTAACGATCGCCAGCGCGCCGGTCGTGGCCAACGCCCCCGTCGGCGACCCCGCCCAAGGCAACAGGCCGAACAAATTGCAAAACAGCACAAAGAAGAACATCGTCCAAATGAACGGCAAAAACTTGTCGGCATCGTGATGCCCGATCGCCGGCCGTGCCACTTCGTCGCGCAAATACACCAACAGCGATTCCAGCAAATTCCACCAACGGCCTTTAGGAACGTCGCTCTTGCGCATCCGCTGCGACAGGCGGATGAAAATCGCCGCAATCAATATCGCGACCACCACTTCAATCAGCATGAACTTCGTGATCTTGAATCCGCGCACGTGCCCCTCCGTGCTGTCGCCGATAAACGGCTGCGGAATCTGTACGATTCCATCGGGCGGCGCCAAAAACTTCGGAATCTCGAAATGATCCGCGTCTTGCACGTGCCCGAACAAATGGCTCGGCTCGAAGGGATTGTGCGCTGCGGCGGAATGTGCGGGGTGATCGGGCATATCGTCAAGCAGCCTTCGTCGGCTGAATTTGAGTCACCGCCAAGAGCGTATCGAGCGGCAACGCGATCAAATAAAACGCTAATACGAAATGTACAAAACCGGCGTCCGACAGTGCGCCGCGGTTCAGTTCCACTAGCACGCATGCCGCCAACGGCAGGAACATCCGCACGGCCATGCCCAGCAGCAGGCTGGCCATGATTTGACCAGGACGTCGCAACAATTCGCTGATCGCTAGCGCCAACGTCGACGAAATCCACACTACTGCTCCGGCGATCGTCGCAGCAACGCAGGCCAGCAAGCCCTGCCAAGCGAATGCAACCGGCAACGCCACAGCCAATGCAAAAATTAGCAACAGCGCCAATACCAGCGAGCGCCCTAAGGGTCCCAACCTTCGAAGCCAATCTCTCGCGGCAGGCGTCACGATTGCGGATGATTCTTATCGGTAGGGTGCTTGGCGCGGGTCTCGGCGGCAGTGATGCGTATCAATTGCATGATCGCCGTCGTGATGCCCAGCGCAAAACCAATCAGCATAAACACAATCCGTGTGCCCAGCTTTAGATCGATCCAATAGCCGATCAAGCCAGGCACGACCATCTCGGCCGCGACCACGGTGACCCGCGTTCCCCACGCCCAGGCTAGGGAAAGTGCCGAGCGATCGTCCGCGGAATGGCGGTCCATGAAGGGCGATCTCTGATCCACCAAAGTCTTTGTCTCAGAAATCGTTGCTGCCGGATTCTCCGAACGGAAAAAGCCGACCTCAACACCGCTCCAACGAGAGGCTTAACACCAACCGTTTTCCACACATCGGGCCGAATTTGTGGTCAATCTAATTAAGCCTGCTGGCAGCGTCAACGAGAGTTGGTCCGTATTTGTGATTTTTTTCACAAAATCTCCCCACCGTGCGCATCTTCTTGCGCAAGCCGACCTTGCAACGCGGCCAACTCCGACCGATCGATCCGCAGTTGCAAACGACTCAAAGCCGCAAGTCGCCCGGACCAAGTCGCGGATCGTCACACCACCGCGCGACGCAAGTTATTCATTTGCATCGTGTTACCACTCAAAGCTGCATCCCGTTTTGAGTCGAAACGGCACGGCCAATCATTGTGGAAAACCCCGAGGTTGATTAGACTTAAATGCGGTGGGATTTTCGATCGGTCGCATAGCGACCACTTGAAATCCTGGGGGGAAACACTCTATCCGTTGCGCCAGGAAAGGCTCTTCGGGCTTCAGTGTCGTGCCGGCCGAATCGTCGTAAGTGTTTGCAGGGTTCAGGTCACGGACGATTCTTTGAATCACTGGTCTCGGGAGCAACGTAATCGCGTTGCGTCGGGAAAGCGGAGGATGTCCAAGTATGACCGCCCGATCGCTACGTACCCACAGCCTCAAAAATCTCGGCGAGATGCGCGCAAACGCGGAGTCCGCGGTTGGCAGTCCATGCGCAAAGACCAGTTGGTGCGGGCTCTTCTAAAAAACGCCGTGAAGCATGCGGCCGTTTCGAAATCGCGCACTAAAAAATCGCTGTCCGTCGGTCGCGGCGCTCCAAAACGCACCACCACGCGTAGCCGCGCAGTTTCGTATGCCTCCCCGGTCCATTCCGGCTCGCGCATAGTCAAACGCCTCGAACAAGCCAAGTTGCGACAGCTACGCGCAAGATTCTGGCAACCAATTCCACAGATGGCCGCAGCAGCCGGGCGAAAGATCGCCTGGTCGTCATGGTTCGCGGCCCATACTGGCTCCACGTTTACTGGGAACTGACGCCCAGCGGCGTCGTTCGTGCCCAGGCCGCCCTGGGCGAACTATGGCACACCGCCAAACCGATCCTCCGCCTGCTGACGGTCTCCTCGCCGGGTGCATCCACCGCTTCGGAGCGCGTGGTGCGCGACATCGCCATCCACGGCGGAGTGACAAACTGGTACGTCGATGTCGTCGAACCGCCGCAGACCTACCGAATGGAAATCGGCTACCTGGCAACTGGCGGCCGTTTCTTCTCCTTGGCCCGCAGCAACACGGTGGTCACGCCCTCTTCCCCCGTCGACGAGAAGCTCGACAACCACTGGTCTGAAGTAGTGCAGGATTGTGACAAGATCTACGCCATGAGCGGCGGCTACTCGCCCGAAGTCAATTCCAGCGAGTTGCAGGAAGTGTTGGAAGAACGTCTGCGGCGACCCGTCGGTTCGTCCATCGGCAATCGCTACGGCACCGGCGCCGAATACCTGGTCATGCGTGAACGCGCAGTGCAATTCAAAGTCGATGCTGAAATGGTGCTTCACGGCACCACGCATCCCGAAGCGCAGGTGACGTTGCAGGGCGCACCACTGAAGCTGCGGCCGGATGGCACGTTCAGCGTGCGGCTCGAGCTGCCCAATCGCCGCCAGGTGATTCCGCTGGTCGCCAGCACAAAGGATGGCGCCTCGCAACGCACCATCGTCGTGGCCGTCGAGCGGAACACCAAGGTCATGGAACCGATCCACCGCGAACCGAACGAATAATTCGCGGCCCGCCTGCCTGGATTTTTCTCCGCCGCATTCTGCAATCCGCATTTTGCATTCGTCCCGAAGGTCCCCTTGCCGCATCCGCCGGCGCAACGCATGATGGTGCGATGCGTTAACACGCCGCTTTTACGCCGTAATTGCGTGGCCCCCGTGTCGAAAGATCTCACTTCCATTTTGGACGGCTGGCAGCACGAGCCCGACCGGTTCTCCGTCCGGATCGTGCCCGGCGACGACGGCCGCGACAAAATCCAGGTGCGGCTCGACTTGGGAATCCTGCAAATGGAAATCGACGGCCGCCCCGACGGCCAGCAGCCCGAAGGTCTGGAGTCGTGGTTCGACGTCTTCCGCTCCCGTCAACGGGAACACGATACCGCCAATCCAGACGGGGCATCGTTTCAGCTTTCCCCCGATGATTGCCAATTGCTGCTCCGCGAAGGCGTCCAGTATTACCACCGCTACTTGAGCTTTTGGCATTTGGAACGGTACGAACTGTGTGCCCGTGACACTTCCCGGAATCTGAAGCTGTTCGCCTTCGTCAAGGAGTTCGCCAGCAAGGACCAGGATCGGCTGCTGTTCGATCAATACCGGCCGTATGTGACGATGATGCACTCCAAGGCCGTGGCCACGCCGCTCGTTCAGTTGCAGCAATTCGATGCCGCCGTTCAGGTAATCAACGCCGGCGTCTCGGCCATCCAAAAATTCCTGTCCGAATACGGCCAAAGCGATCGAGCCGATCGCTGCGGCGAGCTCACCCATCTGGAGCGTTGGCGCGATCAAATCCTGGCCCGCAAGCCGGCGCTTCCGGCGCCGCCCCCCGATCCTGTCGACCAATTGCGCTCCGACCTGCAGCAAGCCGTGGCCGAGGAAAATTTCGAAGAGGCCGCCCGGCTGCGTGACGAGCTCCGCCGCCGCACAAACCTCGGCTAAGCGGTCTTCCAGCATTTTGTCGAAACAGCTAGGAAGCCGTCTGAATTCCTCCTCTCTCTAACAGCGTATAATTCCATTGGAGACGCAAACGTCGAGCAAACTTCGTTTGAGGGAGGAGGCTTCTATGATCTCCCACACTTTACTTCGTGACGAAGGCGTTTTGATGCTCTCGCCCAAGGTGCCGCTGGAGGCCAGCGATTTCCAAGAGTTGGCCAGTGAAGTCGATCCCTACATCGCCGAACACGGCAACTTGCAGGGCTTGATGGTCGTGGCCGAACGGTTTCCGGGATGGCGCAATTTCGCCGGGCTCAGGTCGCATGTACGATTTGTTCGCAATCACATCGCCAAGATCAAAAAGATCGCGGCGGTGACTGACAACAAGTTGTTGTCGATCTTCCCGCGAATGATGTCGTTCTTGTTTTCAGGCAAGTTCCGCTACTTCAGTCACGCGGATCGGGAATCAGCACTCGCCTGGGTACGGACAAAGTAATCGGCTCTCGTCCGGACCGCGACGCTGTGCGATAGGCGGAAACGCGCCAAGCCCGACGAATCAACTCTCGGCACATTCGGGCCGATTGCGCAACCGATGGTGAAGTTGTATAATCTGGTGCGCATCGGGGCACGGTAAAATCTGCAAATGTCTTCATCGCCCATGTCCGCGGCGCTTCAAGAAAAACGAGACACTCTTCTGAACTTGCTTCGCGGCTACGGAAGCTGCGCGGTGGCGTTTTCCGGCGGCGTCGATAGCACCGTGGTGGCCAAAGCCGCCCAGTTACGCGCTAGGCGATCATGCCGTGGCAATCACAGGTGCAAGCGCCAGCCTTGCGGAAGGCCAGTTGGAAGCGGCCCGCCGGTTAGCGCGAAATCGGCATCCGCCACGAAGTGCTGACCACCGGCGAATTCGACGACCCCCATTACACGGCCAATCCAGCCAATCGCTGTTATTTCTGCAAGATCGAGCTCTACGAGCAAATCGAACCGCTGGCGGCCAATCTCAATCTGGCGGTGATCGTCAATGGAGTTAACGCCGACGACGCCGGCGATTGGCGCCCCGGCACGGCAGCCGCCCAAGAACATCGTGTGCGCAGTCCTCTCGCTCAGTGCGGATTCACCAAGGCCGACGTCCGCGCACTCGCCGCGATTTGGCAACTGTCCGTATCCGATAAGCCGGCCACCCCATGCCTTTCCAGCCGCGTGGCCTACGGTGAGGAAGTCACGCCGGCGCGCCTGCAAATGATCGACCGTGCCGAACAACTGCTGCGCTCATTGGGATTGCAAACCGTTCGCGTGCGGTATCATCGCGGCGACCTGGCTCGGTTGGAAGTTCCCATCGAGGCCATCCCGCTGTTGGCGGCGCCTGAAACGCGCGCTCGTCTGACCGCGGAACTAAAGCAATTGGGCTTCCACTACGTGACGCTCGACCTCGAAGGCTTTCGTTCAGGCAGTCAAAACGAAGTGCTCCTCCCACAAGCCGCCGCAGGCTCGCTGCCAATCGTCCAAAAATGACTTGGTCATTGGTCATTTGCCTCAAAGCGGCTTCACCGAGTGCACCCAAGTCTCCACCACTTTTTGCGGTAGGCCATAGATCCGCGTGAACGCCGGCTCGAACTCTTCCCCCTCGCGCAGCGCCACAATCAGCGACGAAAACTTGGTGCTGCTGGCCATCAAGTCTTTCACAAATCCATAAGCGGCCACGTCGCCATCTTCTGGAGGCAACTTGTGTTCCAGAAATCCTCCGATCTTGCTCCCCGCGAACAGCTCATCCAATCGCGCGTTCCAGCGATGAACTCGTGCGGAACGCCCATCTGCCCGCGACGCGCAGACGCGGCCCAAGCCTTCGCAAAACCATGCCGGCGGCGCCACGGGCAGGCTGGCCGCGTAAACCGACGCCGCTTGTTGGGCGATCGTGCCCGCCAGCGAATAGTCGCCGCCGCTCTCCGGCGCCACGAACACGCCGTAAGCATCGACGATGTCATATTTCCAATGGCCGCGCCACTCCGACGGCAAGTCGCGCTCTTCGACCATGCGGCCGAACTCGCTGTACTCGTAGCGCGTCGGAAATAGAAACAGTGTGATTCGTCCCTTCACTAGCGGCTGGTCGGCAGGCACGCGCAACAGCTTTACCAGCGCCGTCGCCTGGGTTTCGGCCGCCTCGGCGGCCTCATCCAGCATCGCTTGATTGACGTTGCCAATCAAAAGAAAATTCTTCGTTTCGGCAGTCAACGGCTTTTCGCTCGGATCGGCCAATCGCCATTTGAGCTGGGCCTGATCGCGCCGATCGGCGCTCAGATCGTCGTGCGAAAGCGATTTGGCCCGCGACGTTGAAGCCAGCACCGGCAGCGCTTCTGCCGGATTCGCTCCGTCGAACTTCCCCCCCTCGGCGATCCACGTTTCGAACTTGGCGATCACTTCGTCGTCCAGCGCCGGCTTACGCAGCGGCATCCGGGCCCCGGCCATCCCTTTTAGCTTCCTGATGAGCAAACTGTCTTCGGGATTGCCGGGCTTCCAAAGATTTCCACTTTGCCCGCCCGCCATAAAATCTCGGAACGAATCCATCCGCATCTGCCCCCCCGCCATCTTCCTCACGTGGCAATTCAGACAGTTGGCCACCAGCACCGGTGCAATGTCGAGAGAAAAACGGACCGTTTCTTTGCCGGTCGGGATCGCCAACGTCAGCCGCGGACTCTCCGTGTGCTGTTTGGCGACCACGGCCGGAACCAGCTTATTCAGCGGAACCTTGGCGTCGGGCCCATCGAATTTCGCCCCGCCCTTAATCCAGTTCGACAACAGCGAAATATCCTCGTCGCTCAACTTGGGGCCGCCTTTGGGCATCTTCCTCGATTCCACCATGGCAATGAGCCGGCTCACTTTTGCATCGCCCGGCACAATGACCGCGCCTTTGGGTGTCCCTTTCTTCAGCGCATCAAACGTGTTCATGCTGAACCGGCCACGGCTGTTGTTCACGTGGCAACGGCCGCACTTTTCCACCAACAAGGGCGCAATGTCTCTCACAAAGCTTGGGTTGGCCGGCGCCGGATCGGCCGCTCGCCCGCCCGCCGCGCCGGCAACGACAATCGCCAACGCCACAAACGCTCTCAAGCAATGCTTTCCGAAGGCCGCGATTCGCATCCGTTCAATATAAATCCCCGCCCGCTGCTGCGACAGATTGCCGCGCCAGCCGCGGAGACGTGAAAGCGCAAGAGTTTAGCGCAATCGAAAAGGAGAAGCGGAGAAAATAAGTAGAGGAACGTCTACGACATCTCCTCTTCTGCTCTTCTCATCTTCTCCTATGCTAGCCACTTATCGCGGCTGCCGGGGCCGATCGTGGCGACGCACGACCTCGCGCGGAACAGCAAACAACCGGCGTGTCGGTTTGTAACCGTATTCTACGGCAAACCATTCCGCATACCGCTCTCGTTCGACCGAACGAGAATTCCGGTCGTCCAGCAGATGCCCTAATTCATGGATCAGAATGTTATTGAGATAGAAATCCTTGATCGCCCGTTCTGTCCAAATCAACTTCCACGAGCCGTTCCGCTCCGCTTCCCAGCGCGCCCCGTACATCCGCGCCTCGATGATCTGCGCCGGCTTGGGAGACGACTTATACTGCTCGACCAACGATTCCTCGACTGGATACAAATAAATGGCCGGACCCCACTGCATGCCGTAGCAGGGGAAACTCAATTTCTTTCGCGTCATGCGGCTAAGCTGCACAACTTCCAAAGGCGCGACAAAATGGGCAGGCAACTGCGCCAGACGCTCGCGAATGTCCTCGGCAGTGAGAATATGCCGATATCCCGCCCCGGCACCTGAATCACGACCTGATACTTCGAACCGGTCATCTTCTCCGCTTCATGCCGCACGCGGCTCGTGCCAATCTTCCGGCGGAACGAACGGCAGTTGCAGATTGCGAGGAACGCCGCGGGCACGCTTGCTGGAGCGTACGCTGCTTCGACCGCGTTTGGCCCGAACCATGGCATTCAAATGCTCAACACGGTTTCTGACTCGGTTGCCAAAGAAGGCTTGAATGCGGCGGCCCATGCTTTGTTCCTTACGTGCAAACAACAAATCCTGGCGTTGCCAAAAGAAACGCTTGCAGGGCCGTCAGTTCGCACTAGCACATAGTCTTGAATCGGTCGGATAAGGCGTGGCCAATGACCACACTTTCACTGTAAGCGGATGTCTTCTGAACAAGCAAGTGAACAACTCAAGTCATTGCACAGCAAGACTTTGCAGTTTATCCATTAGGGGGGAAACGCTCCCAAACGGGGGATGCCAGCTAATCGTCGATGTCCGCCGAGGTTCGTACGAAAAAAGTTCGCCACGCGGCCGGTATCTCGAGCTCGATTGCGCACCAACCTAGCGCAAATCTGGGCAGAATGCCCGCGACGCAGAAGCTTGGATAATTTGGGCCGTCGTCGGACGAAAAACTAAAGATTGAAGTCGCAACCACGCCCGTCACAACTTCAACAGGAAGCCGACAATCACCGCAAACAATACCATGCCGCCCAGCACCAACCAAAACCATTTGGGCAACGTCGGTTGCTTATCGAGACGGTGACTACCCGACGACATCGGTCCTCCGCCGCTCTTCTTCGAAGGACGAGGATGCGCCTCGATCTCTTTCAGCGCGTCGTCAATCAAATTCGTCAGCGTTTCATCCTTCTTCGGCTGCGACTCCAGCGCCTTGGCGACAAACAACGGCTTCGCCGAACCGCTGCCAGAACCTTTGCTCGATCCCTTACCGCTTTGTCCCGGACCCGAAAGCACGTTGCTGCGCCCCACGATGCTGCTGTCGCTCAGCTTCAGATCGCTGCCACCGGCTTTGGAAGATAGGCTCGGATGCGCTTTGTCCGACTCGTTGGCGGCAATGGTCTCGCGATTGAGATTGGAAATCGTGTCGTCGGAACCCGGCTTTTCTCCGCGCCGCGGCGGCGCCTTGGGGCTGGCGGCTTGCCGGCGCGGCGGCCGGCCCCCCATCAATCGAGCAGAACCCGTCGCCGCAGGTTTGCCCCGCATTTCCAGCCAGCGAGCCAAAACCTGGGCCACTTCGCCGGCAGTTTGATAGCGGGCCTCCGGCTGCTTGCTCATCATCCGCAAGCAAACGTCGACCAACGGCGGCGGCGCATCCGCGCGTTCCTCGTACACGCTTTTGGGCATCTGATTCTGATGTTTCCAAATCCGCTGCGCTAAAGTGCCGTCCGGAAACGGCGGGTGGCCAACCAACAGAAAATACATCGTGCAGCCCAGGCTGTAGATGTCCGCGCGCTTGTCGACCGAGTGGCTGTCCTTGGCTTGTTCCGGTGCCAGATAATCGGCGGTGCCCAACACGTTCTCTTCATGCGCGATCGTCAGCGATGCCAGCTTGTCGTCCTGCTCCCAGCGCGCCAGCCCCATGTCGAGCACTTTGACGACCCCCTTGGGATCGACCAACAAATTGGCAGGCTTGATGTCGCGGTGGATTAATCCCGCGTTATGAGCATGCTCCAAACCTTCCGCCGCCTGGCGAATGTACTCGGCGATGACGTCAAAATCCATCGGCCCGTCGTCGTTGACCATCGATTGCAAATCACGCCCTTCGACATACTCCATCACCAGGTAATGGATGTTTCCCTCATTGTCGATGTCGTAAGCCCGAACGATATTCTTGTGGTCTAATCTGGCCGCGGCCTGTGCTTCGCGCTGGAACCGGGCCAAATATGAAGAATCGTTCACGCGGCTTTGCGGCAAAACTTTCAGCGCTACGCGATGGTGCATGCGCGTATGCTCTGCCAGATAAACGCTGCTCATGCCCCCGGTGCCCAATAAACCCAGCAGTTTGTAGCGGCCGAGGAAGAAGCCCTTATGGCGGCCTTCGAGCAACTTGCTGCGCTGCCACGACGTGATCAGCTTGGCTTCCACCAGTTTGTCGGCCAACGCTGAACCGCCGTCGGGGGTCTCCGATTCGGCCGTCGGGCCGATCTCAGTAAGCGTCTTCTCTAGAACGTCGCTTTCGACCAGACTGCTCTGGCGCAATAGATCCAGGAATTTGTCAGTGCCGACCATGTAATGGCCCCCGTCCGGCCGAGCCGACGGCGCGTTGTATGTGCGCACAAACCCCTTCGGGCGCACAACTACCCAACTTCTTAGAAGGTAACAACAAGTGGCGAAACTTGCTAGCTAATCTTATACGCGGAAATGCGTTTGGGCGATTATCGGTCGCGGAAAATGCTGCAAAAATCGCAGCTCCCGATTCGCAACCGTTCCCCCCTTAATAGGTAGACCACTTCGAGGCGTAGGCGGTCCACGCGTACATTGGCGGTCGTTGGCGTTTCAGTTTCTTTCCTGGACGACAGCGGCAACTGCAACATCATGCCTCCCATCGACGTCGTGCTCTACACTCGCCGCGGCTGCTGCCTTTGCACCGAGGCAAAATCGCTCTTAGAAAAGCACGGTCTGACCGTGCGCGAAGTGGATATTGATGCCGACCCGCAACTCCGCCAACAATACGACCAATGCGTGCCGGTGGTGATGATCAACGGCCAAGAACGCTTCCGCGGCCGCGTGAACGAAGTCCTGTTGCGCCGCCTCGTGAAATCCCTCTCCCCTCAGGGGAGAGGGGAGGGTGAGGGGTGAAAGTTTGGAATCGATTGATTTCCAATGCGGATTCGCCTACTCGCTCTTCTGCCATTTCACGTCGGCCTGACCCGCCGCCGCATTCACCGCGCGGGCCAGCACGAACAGCAAATCGCTCAAGCGATTCAGATAAACCAGAATAGTGCCCGAGACGTTCTGCCCCTGCGGCCCGATGAGCGTCACCACCCGTCGTTCCGCCCGCCGGCACACGGTGTGCGCCAAGTGTAGCCAGGCTGCCCCACGACTCCCGCCCGGCAGAATGAAGGTTTTCAAGATCGGCAAGTTGGCTTCGAAGCGGTCGATGGCTTTTTCCAGCGCCGTCACTTGCGCATCGGAGATCAAATGGGTGCCCCGCGCCTCCGGATCGGGCGTGGCCAATTCGGCGCCCAAATCGAACAGCTCATTTTGCACGCGGGCCAAGAACCCATCGATATCCGCCGGCAGCGATTCGCATCGCGCCAGGCCCAAAATCGTGTTCAATTCGTCGACCGTGCCGTAGGCTTCGATCCGCGGATCGTCCTTGGAAACCCGCGGCCCGGCGAAAAGCCCTGTTTCCCCGCCATCGCCCGTCTTCGTATAGATTTTCATGCCGATTCCGACTTCCGACCTCCGACTTTCTGTTCCCCTTCATTCCACTTCGAGAATCTCGATCTTCAACTGCCCAATCACCTGCGCCACCGGCAGGAAGCAACTGTAAGCCTGGGCCCCTGCCAGATTCGAGTCGGTCAGCATCAAGTGCGCCGCGCCGATGCCGCCGCGTCCCAGCGTCGCATCCAGCGGCACCCAGCGATCGCCAGTCCAAATTTCGTTCCACATATGATACGCGAAACTTTGCTTGCCGTCTTGATACACCAACCCGATCGCCACTCGCGACGGAATGCCGCGAGCCCGGGCCAACGCCGCCAACAAGACGGAATGTTCCGTGCAATCCCCCTCGGGGTTTCGGGCCACTTCGGCCGCCGTGGCAAAGGCCTGCGAGAAATCCTTGAGCTTGATGTTGTGCCGCACCAGCTTTTCCAGTTCGATGCCCACTTTCAGTGGATCGGTCTCGTCCGGGGCCACCGATTGCGCCATGGAAACAATCAGCGGATCGTCGCTTTGCACCAGGTTGTTTGGCCGCCGATCTTCGTCGCTGGGCAGCCGACGGGGCGGGGACGCATCGGCGCCGCCGGTCGCTTGCGACCGCCCGCTATCGCGCCGCACTGTAATTTCCGCCGTGTGCGGATCCAACGATTGCACTTCTTGCAACCGACCAGAGAAAAACACTTTCGCCGGGTCGTCGCTCTCCAGCGACACCCGATACCGGATCCGCCGCGTTCCATGCGGATCTTCCAACAGCCGCGCCACCGGCACGCTGTTGTCAATCACCAAATCCACGCGCCGTGGACTGGCCTCAGCCATGGCAATTTCGCGCGTCGTGCGGAACGTCTCCTGGTGCAACGCGGCAATTGCGGTTTTCAGAACTTGCCCTTCTCGATTGGTCCATAGCACCGAGCGAATCACCGGCGGCTTATCGTCCGGCATGTTGATCGGCAGCGTGATTGTGCTGTTGATGCGCAACAAGTCTTCGCTATGATCCAACAGTTGGGTGGACTCGTATTTCTCCGCCGCCATCTCGATGGTCACGATCTCGTTGGTGGCCGGCATCAGCGCCTTTAATGTGCGCCGCTGCCCCGGCAATAGCGGCGCGCGGGCCAGCGATTGATCCGTTGCGCTGAAGCCCAAGGTGTCCGCGGGGCAGGGGATCGTGTCGCTAATCGTCTTGCCGTGGGTCGACGTTTCGACCGTTAGCTTGCCGTCGGCCACACGTCCGGTCATGACCGTGCGGCTGGTGCCGGTCAGCATTTCGGTTTCGAATCGCAGCAATTTCCCATCGGCCGTCTCGATGCTGCGCGTGGTGATGTCGATCGTCGTGCGTTGCCGCTCGCGGTCCACGGCCAGATGGTTTTGGCTATCGACCTGGGCGAGCTTTCGGCCGCTTTCCTCGATATCGACCAGCGCCGTGTGCCCCCAACCGATTTTCGTCCCGCCAGCATACACCGACTCCCACCACTCCTTGGGATGACCTTGTGCGGTGGTCGGCGCAGCGCCGCTATCGGTCTTTGGAAACAAATCGGCCGATGCCGCGCCTTGCGAAGCAGGCTTCCCTTGAATTTTGGTCACTGGCGAGGCTGCCGGCGCCGCCGCAGTTGTCGCTAAAGTGGGGGTGCGCCGATCGCTGCAACCCGCCAAAACCAGCGCCGCTGCCGCCAGCGCGGCCATCGCCGCAGCGCTATGCCGAATTGTGTACGTCAATCGATTCCCCGTGTTGTGCAAAGGCAACGTGTTGTCTCCAAGCAATAAAGCCTAGCGCCCATCTGCCATCCTTACCATTACCCGAATGCGATTCTGTAAACAACAGCGATTTGTCCCCCCGCGCCCAACTCCACTGGCGGCTTAAACTTTCCGCGTTCGGCACAGACTGCCGCGCAACCGTGGGAATCGTGCCGCCCGACCGATGGCCAAACGACTTGCGCACCGACGCGAGTGGTAAACTTACAACAGCCATTTCCCCGGCCGCTCGTGCACTTCGACGTTTTTCATGCAACACGCAGGATTTGACGCTCGTGCCGACGCCGCCTTCGGGCATTCGCTCGGAACCTGCTAATGCGGGCAACCGCTGTCGGCAGGATGTCCTAGGTTTGGTTAGCCAGTTCAGAGATTGAGAGATTGAACGTCCAGTTAGAGTTTTCAGATCGTTAATTCGGTGCGTCTACCACAAGACCCGTGGGGCAGCACTTAGAGGAATAAATCGCCGATGGGATTCTTGAAAAGAGTTTTTGGCAATGTCTTCCGCGATCCTGGCGCGCCGGGACCGCACAACGCTTCCAGCAGCTTCGAAAAGCTGAGCGACGAGCAGCTCGAAGCGCACCTGAAAGTTTGCCGCTACGGCAACTTCGTGCTCACCGAGGCCGTCCGCCCCTCCTTCGATTTGCAGGTCGTGCCCAGCCAGGGTTTTCGCCACGACTGCTTTGTCGATGAAGAAACCAAAGTCCGCGTGCCGGTGCTGATGGCCTCCGCCACCAAGGAAGAATTGTTCGACACGTTCCTCGAGCTGTTGGATCCCTTGGGCAACGAAGTCGACGTGGTTTTGGAAACCAGCCACAACCGCGACACGAAGGGCCATGTCGATCTCTACCGAGAACACATCGACCTGCCCGTCCTGAAGAGCACCCTGTACGACTACGAAGATTTGCTCTTGAACGATGGCTGCACCGGCATCGCCGTCCTCAACCCGCACACGCCGCTGGAGATCCAGTTCGACGAGCACAAACTACTGATCGCCTACGGCCAGGAGTTGGGCGCGTTTGAACAAGTGCTCCGCAGGCGTGACGTGCCCTGCAACGACCAGATGAAATTCATCACCGAGGCCGAGCACGTCCATTCCTCCAGCGATCAGTACCACCGCCAATTTGAGGAACTCAAAACGCGGCTGGGAATGGATTCGATGTTCGAGTAAGTGGCTAGTGAATACGATGGAAGAAGCCGGCGATTGTCTCGCCGGCTTTTTTTATTCAATCCGATATACCTGCGCCCCGACTTGCACCGTAATCGGCTCATCGCTGGCCAAATACTTCGCCACGTCGCCGCCGTTTTTCTCGATCAACTGGAAGTACTCCGGCGAAAACCGCTGCACGCGGATCGCCTGTTTCTCCTGGTCGGCGGTCACGGCGGAGTCAACCCAGCGATCGCTGCGGCGGAAAAACGTCTTGCTGCCCACCTGCCGGACATTCTGAATCGCCTGGTCCGCTTCCTTCTTGTCCGCTGCCACCGCCTGGTAGAGCTGGCCAAGTTGTGCTTCGCTCTGCATCGGCGCGGCCGCAGGGGCCGATGAAGATCGGAACATCTGTTTCACCACGCGCTGCTCGAATCCACCGGCCCCGTCGACATTCCGGCTCAGCGCCTCCAGCCGCTGCCCGGCCGCCGACGTCATGCTCGGCAAGTCGCGTTGGGCCGCGCTCTCGTCGGCCATAAACGACGTGTACGGAGTCAAAATGCCATGCTTCATCGCCAGGGTCACCAACTCCTGCACCAGTTCGTCGTTCTTCCCATTCAGATCGATGTCGTCCAGAATTTGCCCTACTCGCCGCACCGCCCAAAGTTTTTCCACGAACGCCTGCGATTCATCCCCGCTATGCTCGACGAACTGCACGGGGAACTCGAACTTCTGCTCGCTAGCCGATCCGCCGCCGAGCTTGCCCGTGATCGTCACTTTCGCCGCGCCCGGTTTCTTATACCGGCCGACAATCACTAACTGCTCCCCAGCAAATAGATCGACCACGTCCTTGGGATAAACCCGGTTCACCGCCGCCCCTTCCTCCGGCTTGATGCCGTCCACGTCGATCGTCAATTTCACATCGCTCATCACCGGCGAACCAATCCGGCCGTACAGCGCCGACACGCTCCGCTCGATGTTCTCATTGGGCCGCACATATTCGCTCAACCCAAAATTCTCGCGCGCCAATTTATCCAACAGCCGGCTGTTCACATCGTAGCCCACGCCAAAATCGAAAACCCGGGCATGCACTTTATTGTTCGAGCGAGCGTTGGCCACAATTTTGGCCTCGTTCGTTTCGCCGACGGTCGGAATACCATCAGTCAGAAAGATCACAAATGTCGGCCGGCCGGAATCGTGCAATTGCGACAGCGCCGTCGTCAGCGCCCCGTTGATATTCGTGCCGCCGCCGGCAAACACACCTTCGACAAACCCTAAAGCTGCCTTGCGCGTCTCGTCGTTGAAACGCTGCAATTCACTCTGCCAGGCAGTGACCTGGTCGTCATAGGCGATCAGGTTGAACGTGTCCCCCTCGCACAGATTGTTAATTACAAATTTCGCCGCCGCCTTGGCTTGCTCGATCTTTTCGCCGCTCATGCTGCCCGAGCGATCGATCGCCAGCACGACCGTCTTATTGGGCCGCTGCCCCTCGTCGGCCTTGATCTGCGGACTGGCCAGCAACACAAAATAACCATCCTCATCCGCTTTCGGCCGATAGCTCAGCTCCCGCGCGCCCACGATGCCCGGACCAACATCGTAGAACAGCCGAAAATCCTCCGTCGGCACCGTGTCCTTCGCCGTGTACGTGATCGCGGCATGCTTGTCATCGGGACGCTTGATGTCAACAGAATGGCTCGGGCTGTAAACATTCTTGATCAGCGACTGGCTCTCGATCGACAATTGAAACTTGACCTCCTCCACCGGATGCGACGTATACTTCGCCGTCGAAAGCGGAAAGATGAAATCCGTCAGCCCGTCCCACTTGCGGCACAATTGCGAATACCGCAGCGTCACTTTTCGCTCTCCCCCCGGCGGCACCGGAAACACGCTGGTTTTGAACAGGCCCGCCCCCATCCATTCCAACAATGCCGGGTCCCGATTTTTGCGCACAATCTCTTCGTACATCTTGCGCGCTTCGGTGGCGCTGAGCAGCTTTGCCGGCATTTCCTTGCCGTCGATCAACAGCGTCAACTGATCGACCGCCCCGTCGTACGGCAGCGGGAACACAAAGCACACCTCCATCGCCCGGCTGCCCGTGTTCACAAACGATTGGCTTACCTGCACGCGAGCCACTTGCTCGTCGAGATTCACATTCACATCGAGCGCTTTGATTTTGTACGTCGAAGGCGGCGGCTCCGGCCGTGGAATCGGATGCGGATACGGCGGCCAGATTCCCGGCGGCCGCGGCAGCACGACTTGCTCCCCCGAATTCACGTTCACCAACACGCCTTGCGCGTTGGCCCACCTCGGGCACGCCGCCAGCGCAAGCAAAACGCCTATTCCAATCCAACGTCGCAACGAACGACTCATGACCGAGGCCTCCTTAACGCCGAATCCAAAAACGCGATGACTGCTGGCATTGAGACGCCCCGGTTCCCACAAAAGTTCCAGCCCACGCAGAATCCTGGCAAACTAAGGCCCCCTGTGAATCTGGGAAGTCGCCTGATCGTCCGGCACGACTTGCGGCAAACGCCAGTTTTCAGGACACTCCCACTCCTTTTCGCCGATCTTTTCAGTTAGCAGGCCCTTCGGCCCAATTTCCTCCTCTCTCGCACAAGTGCGGTGGTTATGCCACGGCTACTGTCAATCGCCGTCTCGCTTATGTGCGCCGCGCTCGCCGGCTGCAGTGCGCTCAGCCGATACGGCCCGTCGTCGCAGCCGATCACTCCGCCGCCGACCCTGTTCGTCCCCGGGGAAGCCTCCGGGCCGCCCGGTTCAATGCCAGGCGAAGTCGTTCCCGACGTCCTGCCCCCCAGCACTGTCTCGGTGCCGGTCACAAACCGCGATTGGGCCTGGGATCAAATCGTCGACGTCGTGGACGACTACTTCAGAGTCGCGCAAGAAGATCGCGTTCGACAGGTCGGCGACGTCATGACCGAAGGCCGTATCGACACTTTCCCCGTCACCGGCGCGACGATCTTCGAACCGTGGCGCAAAGACGCTGCCAATTTGTCGGAGCGATGGCTCGACACTTTGCAATCGATCCAGCGCCGCGCCTCAATCCGCGTGATTCCCGACGCCACCGGCTACCTGGTCGACGTGAGCGTGTGGAAAGAATTGGAAGACGTGCCCAAGCCGATCCATGCCTCGGCCGGCGCCGCCACCTTTCGCTACGACACGTCGCTGCAGCGCGACACGGAATTCGATCCCGATCCGAACCGCATCCCCGGCGACCCGGCGCGCCCCGTCGGTCCGCGCACGCCAACGGCCGGGTGGATCTACCTCGGCCGCGACCCGGCGCTGGAGCAAGAAATGCTGGCCAAACTCCGCGCACGTTTGTGCGGTGCGCCGATCGGCAAAGTCGCCGCGCTCACTGGATTTATGGCGCCAGCGCCAGAGCCGCAAGAAATCCCCCGCGGCCCGCTCTTCGCCCCACCCCCCGAGCAAGAACTCCCCGCGCCATGAAAACTCCTCTCCCTTGAGGGAGAGGCCGGGAGAGGGTGAAGCGTTGCGTTACCGCCCGCTGCCTGCCGCCTGCTGCCTGCCGTCTGCTTCGCTCACTCGTCCGTCACGCAGCCTTCCGACGCGCTCTTCACATTCTTGATGTACTTGTAGAGCGTGCCGCGCGTGATTTTGTAAGGCGGCGATTTCCACGCCGCGCGACGGTGCGCTAGCTCATCTGCCGAAAGTTGCACGTCGAGCCTATTGGCGCCCGCGTCAATCACAATCTTGTCTCCATCGCGCACCAACGCCAAAGGGCCCCCTTCTTGCGCCTCCGGAGTGATGTGCCCGACGATGAAACCGTGCGAGCCGCCGGAAAACCGTCCGTCGGTCAACAATGCCACGTCTTTCGCCAGACCCGCGCCGACGATCGCCGAGGTGGGCGTGAGCATCTCCGGCATGCCCGGGGCGCCTTTGGGTCCTTCGAAACGAATAACCACCACATCTCCCTTGGCAATCTTCTTCTGCTCCAGCGCGTGAAGCATGTCCTCTTCTGAATCAAAAACTTTCGCGGGGCCTTCGAAGCGCTGCCCTTCCTTGCCCGTGATCTTGGCCACCGCCCCATCCGGCGACAGGTTTCCGCGCAAAATCTGAATGTGCCCGGTCTTCTTGATCGGATTTTCGATCGTCATCACGACTTTCTGACCAGCCTTGAGCCCCGGCAGCGCTTCTAAATTCTCGCCGAGCGTTTTTCCGGTGACCGTCAGGCAGCCGCCATCCATCAAACCTTTTTCCAGCAGATACTTCATCACGCCCGGCGTGCCGCCGGCGTTGTGCAAATCTTCCTGCACATAGCGTCCGCTGGGCTTCAAATCGGCCAGAAACGGCACGCGGCTGCTGACCTTCTGAAAATCGTCGATCGTCAGTTCCACCTCCGCCGCGCGCGCCATGGCAATCAAATGCAGCACCGCATTGGTCGAACCCCCCAGCGCCATCACCACCACTATGGCGTTCTCAAACGCGCGGCGCGTCATGATGTCGCGCGGCATGATATCGCGCTCCAAGAGATTGCGAATCGCGGCGCCGGCTTTCATGCACTCATCCACCTTCGCTGGATCCTCTGCCGGCGTCGAACCACTGTACGGCAGCGACATCCCCAGCGCCTCGATCGCCGAAGCCATCGTGTTGGCCGTGTACATGCCGCCGCACGCGCCGCGCCGGGACACGACTTTTGCACGATCGTCCGGCGCGTATTCTCATCAATCTTGCCGCTGATAAATTCGCCGTAGCATTGAAACGCCGACACAATGTCGAGCGTCTCCCCCTCGGCATGTCCACCGCCGGCCTTCGGCATGTGCCCCGGCTTGATCGTCCCGCCATACACCATAAGCGATGGCCGGTTCACCCGAGCCATTGCCATCAAACATCCCGGCATGTTCTTGTCGCAACCGGGAATGCTGATATTGGCGTCATACCATTGGGCGTGCATCACGGTTTCAATCGAATCGGCGATCAGGTCGCGCGACTGCAGCGAGTAGCACATCCCTTCGGTGCCCATCGAAATCCCATCGCTCACGCCGATGGTGTTGAACCGCATCCCCAACATGCCCGCCGCCTTCACCCCTTCCTTCACCTGCGCGGCCAGCAGGTTCAAGTGCATGTTGCATGTGTTCCCGTCGTACCACATGGAGGCAATGCCCACTTGCGGCTTCGACATGTCGGCCTCGGTCAGGCCGGTGCCGTACAGCATGGCCTGCGAAGCCCCCTGACTTTTGGGCTGCGTCACTTTCGAACTGAATTTGTTGAGCATGACTGATGCACTAGTGAGTGGAATATGATGGGCGTCGCCGTTTAGCCGCTGGCCTTGACCAGAGCGCCGCTTGAAAGGTTCAGTTTAGCGCTCCGATTACTTCGCAGCCAGGGTGCCGTAAAGAAATCCGCTTGCTATAATCGCCGCCGTTGAGATCCCGCCAAGTCGGACGGCTACGGATTGCCCCTCGCATGCCTCCCGCATTTATCTATTTCGATCTGGGCCAGGTCCTCTGCTATTTCGATCGCCAATTGGAGATGCGGCAGGTTGTCGAAGTCTCCGGCGCCCCAGAAGCGAAAGTGTCCCACGTCCTGATCGGCTCGCAGGGTCTGTTGTGGAAGTATGAAACCGGCGAGCTCGACGACGCGCAGTTCTACGAAGCCTTCTGCCGCGCCACCGACACCCGCCCCGACCCCGCCGCGTTCCACAAAGCCAATTCCGAAATCTTCACGCTCAACGGCGGCCTGCTCCCGCTGGTCGGACATCTGGAAGATTCTGGCATTCCGCTGGGCATCCTGTCGAACACCTGCCCATCGCATTGGCGAGTGGTTGCCGATGGGCGATACGGCATCATTCCCGGAGCTTTCAAAGCGATCGTCCTCAGCTACGAAGTGAAATCGCTCAAGCCCGACCCGAAAATCTACCAGAGCGCCATCGAATTGGCCGGCGTCCCCGCCGCAAACATCTTTTGCGTCGACGACGTCCCCGGCCATGTCGAAGGCGTGGTGCCGCGCAGGAATCGATGCCGTGCAATACACCACCACCGACGCCCTGGTGCAAGATTTGGTGAAGCGCGGTATCCGCTGCAATATCTAACGAGAGTCTTCCACAGCCGGCAGTGGTCTCGCCGCTCCGCATGCCGTCTGGCAACCTACACTTTTCTAGCAGCATCGCAGCGTTACCTTGCATCGACGCTGGCACGCCTACTCGCCGCTGCCTTGTCGATCTGCGACTGCTCCCCTATATTCGATCCATTAATCCTCTAACGAGCGCCTGCTCCGAACGCTCTATCCTGTGGCATCGTCTCACCAAGTCATTAGCGGGCTCCAGCCCTTCGATTCCTAGCCACGTTTCGGCCGAACCACACGATTCGGCCGACGGCATGGCGAGAACGTTTCGCCAGTCCCCCACGCTGAAATTGCGCAGCTATATCGGCCTGGTCGTCTCGCAGTTTCTGGCGGCGTTCAACGATCAGGCCAGCCACATCGTGGCCTTCTTCTATGCCACCGACATGCTGGTGCGCTACGTCAACCTGCCGCATCTCGACACCAAAGCCGTGGTGTCGATTGTCACCGCCTGCTTCATCACGCCGTTCTTCCTGTTCTCGCCCCTGGCCGGCGTGCTGGCCGACAAATACAGCAAACGCTCGATCATCGTCGCCTGGAAGCTCGCGGAAGTGGGCATCATGAGCCTGGCGCTGGTCGGCTTTTTGCTGCCGCACGCCGCCGGATTCATTCACGCCTCGCCGCGCTTGTTGGCCGTGGCCAGCTCGGTGCTCTTGGTGTCGATCGTGTTTCTGATGGGAACCCCACACCGCATTTTTCATTCCCGCTAAATACGGCATGATGCCCGAGATTCTTCATACCTCGGTGCTCTCCCGCGGCAACGGCCTGCTGGAAGGAACCAGCTTCCTGGCGAACATTCTGGGCACGGTGCTCGGCGGCCTGTTGTATGGCTTGGTGAAATCGAAAATCGATATCTCCGCCGATCTCAACGTGCTGCATCCGGGCAACGAATGGATCATTGGCGTTCTGTTGTTGGTGCTGGCGGTGCTCGGCGCGACCGCTTCCTTCATGATCGAGCGCATTCCCGCCGCCGCCCCCGACAAAAAGCTGATCCTGGAACCCTTGACCCCCATGAAGCATAACGTCGGCGTGCTGAGGCGCAGCCGATCGCTTGTGCTGGCCACCGTCGGCATCGCATTCTTTCTGTTCATGACGCTGTTCCTCAGGCAAAGCCTGCTATTCCAAGGCGAGTTGGCCGAAGAGGTGGTGCTGGCCAACAAAATGCCGCGGACCGTGCCGTGTGCGTGCGCGAAGCCCTCACAGGCACCGCCAGTCCCGAAGAAGGCAGCGTGAATCTCACCGATGTGGTCACCGGCGCCGAGGAAACTACAAACGCCTCCAGCAAAGCCACCAAGACCGAATTTGAAGTGGCCTTCCTCATCGGCATCGTCGGCCTGGGCGTGGGCATCGGCTGTGCCCTGGCCGGATATTTCTCCGGCAACCGCTTGGAACTGGGGCTCGTGCCCATCGGCTTGACGCTGTTGATTCTCAACACCGCGCTGATGGCCGTGCTTGTCCCCGACAAAATGAAAATGGTGGCCTGCTTGATCGCCATCGGCGCCGCCGCGGGATTTTACATCGTGCCCTTGTACACGCTCTTGCAGCATCGCTCCCCTAAAGACAGCAAGGGCAGCCTGGTCGCCACCAGCAATTTCTTCAACGTCACCGGCGGCTTGATCGCCGTGATCGTGTTTTTCCTGGTCACCTGGAGCCTGCAATTGGTGATGGGTTTGAATCTCAGCATGGAAAGCGTCAAGCACACTCCTGAACTTATCGGCGCGTACCTTCATCAACTGTCCCGCGCAGCGCACATTCCCAAGCTGCTGTTTCTAACCGCCAGCATGATCACCGTCTTGATGCTCGGCTGGCTCCGCTGGCAGCGCCCCGATTTCACGCTTCGCGCCGTCGCCTGGCTCCGATCGTCGCGCCAGCGCCACTTGCGCGGCCCTGGGACTCGACAACGTGCCCTTCAACGGCCAGGTGATCCTGGTCAGCAATTCCCACGACTTCGACCACTGGGTGCATGTGATCTCGGCGATCGATCGCTTCGCACGATTCGTCGCGCCCGCCACCGGCGCCGGCGACAAGCTGCTGCGCGGTCTGGCTCGCAGCACGGGCGTGATGATCGCCGCCGGACCCGAAAGTGCGCCTTGCGCCGGAAGACAATGCCCTGGCGCGTGGACTCGTGACGCTGGGGCAGGGCAACGTGCTGGGCGTCAGCCTGGCCGCCAATTTCACCCCCGTCTCCGGTCAACCCGACAGCGGCGAGCACTTGCTCTCCGAACTGCGCCTTAAAGTGCCCGCCACCATTCTGCCGGTCTACTGCGGCGAACGCCCGGCGCATCACGATGCCGTGCGACATCCCGAGCGCCACACCTACGTGGTGATCGGCGAACCACTCGCCCCCGACACCCCGTTGGCCGAAATTCGCGCCGCCGTGGCCGCGCTGGGCACCTAATTCCTACTTTCTACTTCCTACTTCCCACCTCGCTTCACTCCCACTCGATCGTCGCCGGCGGCTTGCTGCTGATGTCGTACACCACGCGGTTCACGCCCTTCACTTCGTTGATGATCCGCGTCGAAATCTCGGCCAGCAGATCGTAGGGCAATCGGCTCCAGTCGGCCGTCATGAAATCTTCGGTATCCACCGCCCGCACGGCCAGCACATCTTCATACGTTCGGCGCGTCTCCCATCACGCCCACGCTTTGCACCGGCAATAGCACGGCGAACACTTGCGCCGTCTGGCGATACAGCCCGGCCGCCTTGATTTCATGGATGACGATGGCGTCGGCCTCGCGCAGCAGTGTCAAGCCGTCGCCTGGTCACTTCGCCCAGGCAGCGCACCGCCAAGCCCGGCCCGGGGAACGGATGCCGCCAGACGATGTCGTCCGGCAAGCCCAATTGGCTGCCCAATCGGCGTACTTCATCCTTGAACAAATCGCGCAAGCGGCTCGATCAGTTCAAAGCCCAGCTCCGCCGGCAATCCGCCCACGTTGTGATGCAGCTTGATGGTGGCGGCCGGCCCGTCGGCGGCGGCCCCGCTTTCGATCACGTCCGGATACAGCGTTCCCTGGGCCAGAAACCGCGCCCCCTGGATTCGCTCCGCTTCGGCTTTGAAGCACTCGATGAACATGCGCCGATGCAGCGGCGCTTCTCCTGCGGATCGGTCACGCCCGCCAGCGCCGCAAGAAACTTGTCCTCCGCCTTCACCACGTGCAGATCGGTTTTGAAATGCGTCGTGAATTCGCGAATGATCGCAGCCTCCTCGTCCTTGCGCAACAGCCCGTTGTCGACGAGGATGCACGAAAGCTGCGGTCCGACTGCTTGCGCAAAAGCGCCGCCACCACCGCCGAATCCACGCCCGCCGGATAGTCCGCAAATCACTCGCTGCTCTGCCCACACGCTCGCGCAACGCTTGAATCGTTTGCGCCGCGAAGTCGGCCAACTTCCACGTGCCGCGGCAGCCGCAAACTCTGCTCACAAAATTTGCCAGGATCGTCTTGCCTGCCGGCGTGTGCGTCACTTCCGGATGAAACTGCAACCCATAGACCGGCAATCGCTGGTGTTTCACGGCCGTAATGGGGCACGTGGCCGTCTGCGCCAACGGCTCGAATTCGCTCGACAGGTTGCTTACCTGGTCGCCGTGGCTCATCCACACTTCGGTTTCGCACGGCACGCCCGAAAACAAACTGTTCGTGGTGATGATCGAGCATTGCGCCCGGCCGTATTCGCGCGCCGGCGCTGTGCACCTGCCCGCCCAGCGCTTCGCAGGCCAACTGCATCCCGTAGCAGATGCCCAAAACCGGAATGCCCAGTTCGAACAATTGCGGATCGCACTTCGGCGCGCTCGCCTGATAAACGCTGGCCGGCCCGCCGGAAAGAATCAATCCTTTCGGCGCGATTTCGCGCACCCGCGCCGCCGAAATGTCGTGCCGCACAATCTCGCAGTAAACGTTTTGCTCCCGCACCCGCCGGGCGATCAGTTGCGCATACTGCGATCCAAAATCCAGCACCAGCACCTTTTCGTCCGCCAGGCCGACAGACGATTTTTTCGCCGGCACGGTCGCCGCCATTGCAAAACTGCTTCCGCTAAATGCAAAAAGCCCGAGGCAATCTCGGGCGGCAAATCGAGATTATAGAACCTGCCCGCGTCGCAGGCTAGCGGCGCACAACGTGCTCGTTGTCGGCCCGGCCAACGGGCGGTATAGTGAATGGCGACGTTCACGGACGATCTGCCGACAAGCTTACCCTGATCCGCCCACTGTGCAAATTCTGCTCACGAACGACGACGGCATCTACGCTCCCGGCCTGGCGGCGATGCAACGGGCCCTGTTGCGATTGGGCGACGTGACGGTCGTCGCACCCGCCACCGAGCAAAGCGGCGTCGGCCACAGCATCACCTTCCTGACGCCGCTGGTCGTTAAGGAAATCTTCCAGGGCTCCAGTTGCCGCTGGGCCGTCGAAGGCAGCCCCGCCGATTCGGTCAAGCTGGGCATCAGCGAGTTCTGCCCCAAGCGTCCCGGATTGGTCGTCAGCGGAATCAACGGCGGCCTGAACGCAGGCATCAACGTGCTCTACAGCGGCACGGTCGCAGCCGCGATCGAAGGCGCCTTTTTCGGCATCACCAGCGTCGCGGTGTCGTTGGAATGGGACGAGCACGCGCAGTTCGACAAAGCCGCCGACATCGCCCTGTGGGTGATCGAAAAAATCCTGGCCAATCAAGGCAGCCGCGCGCAGCTTTACAACTTGAACATCCCCACCCGAGCATTGGACCGCGACGTCGAGTTGAAAGTGGTGCCCATGGCCGTGGAACAATACGGCGAAAAATTCGAAAAACGAATCGATCCCCGCGGCCGTAACTACTATTGGGCCGCCGGCCAGCCCCCGACGTCGCGCGGAGAAGAGGAAACCGACCTATCGGCCTTGGAAAAGGGCTACATCACGCTCACCCCGTTGCACTACGACATGACCCAGCGCGATATGCTCGATACAATGCAGCAATGGGACTGGGGTGCACTGGTGCGATAAACCATCCGCCGCGAATCGACGACAAAATTTTTGCCGCGTCGCTTTTGGCGCGCTGACCACACAACGGAGGCCGCTATGAATATCACTTCTTTCTCTCGCTCATTCACCGCGTGCGCTGTGTTAATCGCCTCGACGCTGTTCGTCGCCGGTTGCGGCCAAGATTGGGAGCAAGCCACCAAGGACGCCGAGCATACACAAGACGCTCGACCGGCGCCGAAATTGGACGACGCTCCGCAAGCCGCCCCGCGCAGCAAGCGGCCGCTGCGCCGCAATCAACTCCGGCTCCCAATACCGCCCCGGCGGCGGTGCCCGCTGCTTCCCCCGCGGCGGGACCATCACCCACGGTGCAAAACCTGCCGCCGCAAATGGAAAAAATGCAGTCCGGCGTCGGAGTGCAAGGGCAGGGCTACGGCGGCGGAATTCTCACCGAGCCGGTCACCCAATATTTCCAGCAGCGCGACCGGATCGCCTTCGAAATTCAGGTTCCTCACCAAATTCAGTTGTGGAAGGCTGAACACAACAACCGCAACCCCAGGGACAAGAAGGAATACGTCAAAGAGATTCTCGAACCTTGCGGCGTCACACTGCCCGATCTTCCGCCAGGCAAGCAGTACTACTACGACGCCAAGACCGGCGATCTATTGGTCGGCCCAGAGAAGAAATAGCCGCGAACCAATTTGCGCGTGGAGATTGGTCATTCGTGCTTGGTCATTGGTCGTTCTTATTGGGCGGCCCCAGCGAATTAATCGCTGAAACAATCACCAGCCCGACCAGGTCAAACGCCCACAGCGCAAACAGCACCAGTCCCATGCGATCCAGGATCGCCGCCCCCACGTGGTCCTGCATGCCCTCCAGCAGACGCCCCAGCGCGTACAGCACGCACAACACGATCGGCAGGCCCAAAGCCCCGACAATCAGCCCCACGATGGCTCGCTGCGATATCACGCCGCTTTCTCCCAGGTGCATTGATGGGGATTGTGCGGGTTGTATCGGGCAATGTCAACCAGTCCGGTCGCCGTGCCAAACCCGACTTCCGTTGGCGGCTTAGCACGCGAAACCGCGGCGTTTGCAGCCTCGCACCCCTCGGGTCAGAATGGAGTTATGCGCTTTCGCAGCAAAACATTGTCGGCGGCGATGCTCTGCGCAGTCCTTGCGACTGCCGCCTTTGCAGCCGGCGGCGACAAGATCACGCTCAAAGATGGCCGCATCATTGAAGGCAAATTCACACGCCTGCCGTCGCTCTTGGTCGATATCCGCTCGCGCGATTCCGGCGACAAACCCACCAGCAAGCTCGTCGTCATGTCCGACAACGAGCTTTGCCGCACCTATTTTCCCTGGCGCTATGTGGAAGCCATCGATCCCAGCCCGCCGGGTCAGCGTCAGGAACAAATCGACGTGCCACAGAACGTGGATAACTCCGGCATGCGCGTCGGCAGCGTGGGCCCCGCCCTGGAAGTCACGCCTTTCGACCAGTTCGGCCGCCGCACTTACTCCATGCTCACCAAGCAAGGCCGCGTCGATGTGATTCAAGGCATCACGCGCATCACGCCGGTGTGGTGTCACGTCGAAGGCCTGCAAGTGCAAGGCGTGCCTTCCTTCGTGTGGGACATGCGCCTGGCCACTAGTTCCATTCCGCGGCAAACGCTCTCCCAAATCCTCAATCATCTGATCGATCCCAAAGACGCCGACGAACGCATGAAAGTGGTCCGCCTCTATCTGCAAGCCGAACGCTATCAGGATGCCAATGCGGAATTGAACCAGATCATCCAGGATTTTCCCGATCGCCAATCGCTCCGCGACGTCGCCCGCGACATCAAGCAGCAGGGCGACTTTGAAGGTCCTCAAGGAAATCGACGTGCGCCGCGAGGCCGGCCAGCATCAACTCGCGCTCACCATGCTCCAGCAGTTTCCCGCCGAAGGCATCAGCGGCGAAATCTTGCAGCAGGTTGCGCACCAAGCTCGACGACTACAACCAACTGCAGATTCAAGGCCAGAAGGTCATCCAGCAAATCGGCGAAATCGCCGCAGGCCTGACCTACGCCGGCCTGCGCACCCGCCTCGCCCCGATCGTCAAGGAAATCAGCGACGAACTGGCCCTGGGCACGATGGACCGCATGGCCACCTACCGCCGCTTCGCCGACGATCCGCAATCCACGCCCGACCACCGGCTGGCGCTGGCCATCAGCGGTTGGGTCGCCGGCGCCAATCAGGCCACGGAGAATTTGCAGACGGCGATGTCGATGGTCGAACTGCGCGATTTGGCGCACGCCTACTTCAACGAGGAAACGATCCCCAAGCGTAACGCCATCTTCGCCAAGATGCAGGCTCAGGAAGCGATGTCGATGAAGCTCTTGGCGCGCTGATTGCGAACATGAAGCCGCCGGTTGAAACCTCGCCGCAGGAACTGCCCGGGTTCTATGAACTGACCATGCCAGGCATCCCGGGGGAACAGGAAGTCACTTACTACGTCCAACTGCCGCCGGAGTATGATCCGCATGTCCCTTATCCGTGCATCGTGGCCCTCAACGGGTTGTTCAATTCGCCGCAGTTGGAAATCGATTGGTGGGCGGGCGAATGGGTCAAGAAAAACGATCGGCAGTTTCGGTACGGCCAGGCCACGCGGTTGGGATACATCGTCATCGCCCCGGTTTGGCTTAAGCCGCATCAGCAGCAATACGAAGGCTCCGCCCGCGAGCATGCCACGGTGCTGGGCGTGCTGCGCGACGCCTGCCGCAGGTTTGCCATCGACACTGATCGAGTTTTCTTAAGCGGCCACTCGTTGGGAGGCAACGCCGCCTGGGATATCGGACTAGCGCATCCCGATCTTTGGGCCGGCATCATTCCCATCACCGCCACCGCCGAGCAATCGGTTTCCACCTACCGCAAGAACGGCGAACACTTGCCGATGTACTTCGTCTGCGGCGAGCTCGACGGCGACAAGCTGCAGCGCAACTCCGCCGACTTCGAGTACTACATGAATCGCCAGCTCGCCTACGATTGCACGATGGTCGATTATTTGGGCCGTGGCCACGAAAATTTTTCCGACGACATCCTGCACATCTTCGATTGGATGGGCGCAAGAAGCGCGATTTCTTCCCCAAGGAATTCAGCGTTTACACGCAGCGGGCCATCGATAATTTCTTCTGGTGGGTCGAACTGCGCGATTTCCAGCCGCCACAAGGGCGACCTCTTTCCGTTGACGCCAGCATCGGCGGCAACAACAGCGTGAATGTGAAGACCGGCGGCAAGCTGACCGTCTGGCTGTCGCCGGAGATCGTCGACTTCGCCCGCCCCATCACCGTCACGCAAGGCAGCACTCGCCTGACGCCATCCAACGCCGTCCACCCCGACCCGCTGGTCCTGCTGGAAGACGCCCGCACCCGCGCCGATCGCAAACATCCCTTCTGGGCGAAGGTGGAATAACCATTTAGCCCTGGGTAAATGACCCGGGGCAACGCGGCAGCGATTAGCGATTAGCCAAGCCGCCCGGGTTCCTCCAAGAGTTTTAATGCGCAGCGAACGTTCTCAAAGAGGGCCGGGCGGTTTAAGTTCTCCAGCGTCTTTAAGGTCGCCGGCTGGTTTGAGGTCTCCAGCCTCTTTCAGCTCTCCTGCATTTTTCAGGGCCTTTGCACTTTTGGCGGCTTGCTCTTGGCGAAGCATTTCCAAGGCAAGCATGCACAGGGCCGTCGTGTGTTCGCGACGAAGTCGTCGTGCGACTGCCTTTTGCGTGCGCAAATCGCTCTTTCCGAAATAGGCCAGCCCTCCGGTTTGCGCATCGCTCTTCGCACGTTCGGCGTAAATTGCGTCGATTATTTGCTCGTCGCTGTGGTCGCTGGGTTTCTTTCCCAGGCCGTCGACGGCGCGGCTCACTAAAGAGGATTTCGGACCGTGCTGAACTGCCACCGAAAAGATGACGTTGCGCCACGCCAAGGTGCGCTGTTCAATATCGAATTGGCAACCGTCTCGCAATCTTTGCGCCATTACGTCGTAGTGCGTCTGCTTAATAAAGGCATACTGATTTGCCGCCAACGTATCCTCATCTGCATTCGACAATTGAACCCAGCGCTGCGTGAATTCAGAAGTGCCCGGACGCAGCCCGGCGAACTGTGACGCGTAATACTCGTCCACAAATGCTTTCACCGTGCCCTGGGTCGAGCTTAATTGGTAGATTCCATATGACACGCCGCCGGGATCGCCTTTTCCGCTTGAAACCGTCGCTGAACCCGCGTTCGCCGATTCTTCAAGTTCGGAAAGCCAACCCAGCGGGCGGTCGCCGAAATCGTCCCCCTGGCAGATGGCACTTGGGCGGAGGAGAAAAAGAGCCAGTGCACCGATGCCGATAAACTCCAGCACCCGCAATCGGCCGCTGCTGTCGCGTTTGCAGAACACGATGCGCACTCTTTAACGATGAAGGGTGTGCCGTCGAAGAGGTCAGAATACTTCGTTGGCCGGAGCGGTCAAGGACAATCACAGCGGCGACGATTAGGCAAGGACGCGATTGCTTGGCGAGGGTCGTAGTTCAAGCCGGGCTGGATTGCGAACGCGGAGCTTACGGCCGCGGCACGCCAGCGCTGGTCAATTCCGTCGGGCCTTGCACGCCGGCGACGATTGGTTGATTGGCCACCGAGAAGCCGGTGACTAGCCAGCCGTCGTCCAAGCTGGTTACGACCGTGCCCGCGGGGCCGAAGTAGTGGCGCACGACGTCGAAGGCGGGCAGCGTGTGGCCGTCGATTTTTTGCTTGCGCGGCATGCCGTCTTTGTCTTCGCTCATTGCGGAGTTCAGGAATTTGGCCAAGAGCGTTTCGGATTGCGGCATCTGACCCGTGCGGATCAACTCATACGTCGCGCGGAAAGCAAGGTCGGTGCGCGAAAACGCGCGAATGCTGATCGGCCCGCTTTCCAGGCCGGTGGCCTGCTGGGCAATCAAGCGGAAATCGGCCGACTGGTTCAAATTGCTCCCGCTCTTGGCTTGCAGCAGCACTTTCTGCAGCAGGTCCATATGGGAGGAAAGGAACAAATGACCTTGCGCCACGCAGATGGTTCGCGTCGGCAGGAAATGCTCGTCCTGACCGAGACGCTTGGTGGCCGGATCGCTATCGGCGTGCTGGACTTCGCCGCCGGGGGTTTCGATCTCCAACTTCGGCACATCGCTAACGGAATCCACTTGTTCCCAGATCACAAAACCTTCGAACTCGCGCCGCCGCACGTCTTTGTCACTCGACATCAGCTTGCCGATGGTATCGGCCACGGTTGCCTCGTCGGTCACTTCGATCACGAATACTTTGCGCTCGCTTTTGGGGCCGATCGGCAGCACGTTGTCGGCGATGATCGTCACTCGATGTCCGAGCTTCGCCACGAGATTCTTTTCGACGTCGACTTTCGGCCCATCCGGATCGTCGCGCAGGCTTTCGACCACATCGCGGAACACGCCCTTTTCGCCGATCACGTCATCCACCAGCGATTCCGCCGCGGCGTAGGCCGTTTGCACGTCCCAATTCAGCGAGATGTACGTGGCCACGTCGCTAGGAACCCAGGCGTGCGGCGCCAGATCGCCGCCGGCGGGGAACCGCAGCATGCGCACCGCCAGATTGTATTTGTCGATGCTCTTGGGATCGCGCCCGGCCAGCGGCGGTGCATAGACCATCGTGCGGTGCACCAATTCGTACTTGTCGGTTGCGAAATCCACAAATCCACCCACGCCCTGAATCGCGGTGAAGCCTTGATTGCGGAGCACTTTCAACAGATCGGGCCCCTTATGCTTGTCGCGCGGCGGCAAATCGACCCGCAGCGTTTCGACGTAGCCGAAGGGCTCGACGAACCAGCGCAGGTTGGGGGCCGTCTCGCCGGAGACCGTCTGCAGATGCGCCATGATTTCGTGATACGCCTTCAGCGTGCGAAGCGAATCTTCCCGCCCCGATGATACCGCTGCCAGCATGCTCTCCAGCACCGCCGTGTTGTCGCCGGCGACCAGCAGATCGCCTTGCAAGAAATACGCAGCCACCGGCGCCGCTCCCGACCCGCATCGTTGGGAAGTTGAAAAGCGACGATCGGATCGCCCGCGGCGCGGCGAAATCGTTGGGCGCCGTTGCGGGCCAGACGATCGGTAGCTTTGGCCACCAGCGCTTCGGCTTGCGCGCGATGGCCCGTCACGTCGATCACCAACACCAGCGCCACTTCGCCGGCGGCCGGCTGAATCACAGCCAGCGCCATCTCGCCGCCGGGCACTGCTTCCACATCCTGCCACGTCAAGCCGAACTGCTCGAGTTGTCTGAAACCCGTTTGGCGAAGTTGCCCCTTGATGCTTTCGACAAACGGGTGCATCACCGGATCATTGACCAGTTGTCCCCATTGCGAGCGCTTGAAATGATCGGTCAGTTGCCCCAGGTCCGGCACACAGACATAGCCTTTGGTGGTGGCCGGCAGTAAACTGTCCGACGACCGAGCGGCCAGAGCCTCCGAAACGGACCATGCCAAACAAATCGACGACGCCACCAGACAAGCACTCAGCGAACGAACGATCACAGATGGGTTCCTTGTTGTTAGCCGGCGGTCGTGGCGGCCGGTCCGTTTCCAGAAGCAAACGCTCCCGCGCTGGTCGAGTCAGTCAACGCGCAGGCGCAAAGCGCAGCACGGACCGAGTGGGGCTTTTTCCTCTATCGTCGTGAAGGCATGGCCTAACCTACGGGTGCACTTGATAATTCGCCAAGTTCCGAAGTCGTAAACTCCAACGAAGAATCGCCTCATGCCGCGAAAGCTAGTCGGCGCCGGACCGTCCGTTTGCACCGCCTAGTCAAACCGCGCCGAGAATTCCCACCGTTCGCCCTCCCAACCGCCAATTCCGTACTCACCGTCAGTTGATTTCCGATTCCTGAACCCTGAACCCTGAACTAGCCCCATGCCCGACCTGCGTCGCGAAGCCCTGTGTTTCGACCCGCTGCACGGCTACATGCCCTTCGTCTCCAATGACGACCTGGCCCCGGGCGAGGTTTCCGAGCGGCAGATCATCGACCACCCCTGGCTGCAGCGGCTCCGCCAAATCCACCAGCTTCAAACCGCCTGGTGGGTCTTCCCCTCGGCCGAGCACACCCGCTTTCAGCATGTGCTGGGCGTAATGCACTTGGCCAGCCGGGCGGCTGCGGCCTTGTACCCCAGCCTCCACGAGGTCTGCCCCGACGCCCCCAGCCGGGGCTATGTCGAATGCCTGCTGCGACTGGCCGGTCTGTTACACGACGTTGGCCACGGCCCCTTCGGCCACTTTTTCGACGAGCACTATCTTTCCCAGTACGGCCTGACCCACGAAACGCTGGGCAGCGTGATCATCGAGCGCGAACTGGGCGACATGATTCGCCATGTGCTCCGCAATCCCAATGGCGCGCTGGAGCAGGGCGAATTGCTCGACCCCGCGCATATTTCGCTCTTGATCACCCGCCCAAAAAACGCCAAAAACGCCGCTGATTCCGCCGGCTCCGCCCCGCGCTGGCTCGTGTTTCTGCGCAGCCTGTTCAGCGGAATCTACACCATCGACAATATGGATTTCGTCTTGCGCGACGCCTACATGTCGGGCTATAACACCCGCGCCTTCGACCTGGAACGGCTGCTGCGCTACAGCTTTTTCAGCGAGCCGGGCCTGACGATCCATGCCCGCGGGCTGGATGCGCTCTTGCGATTCATTGCCGTGCGCGCCGAGCTGTTCCGCACTATCTACTTTCACCGCACGGTGCGGGCGATCGACTTGGAATTAAAGGACCTGTTCGCCGACAGCCGGCCGTGGTTGTTCCCCGGCAATCCGCTGGAAAAGCTCGACGAGTATCTGCACTTCACCGAATGGTCGCTGTTGGTCGACGTGGGGCGCTGGCACAAAAGCAGCGATCCGGCGCAGGCCGAAGTGGGCCGGCGCTGGCAAAACTTCCTCGACCGCCGCGTCCGCTGGAAAATGATCTGCCAGCGCACGCTCGAATATCGCCCTGGCGACGCCGAGCAGTCGAGCATCTTCAGCAAGGTGCAGTTCGTTGAACAGGCGTTGCGATCGGCACTACCGGAACCGTTGCGCGAGATGCCGCTGCGCGTCGATTTGGCGCGCCACGTCCATCGCCCCGACACGCGCGGCCCCGCCGCCGGGCAGAACTTCCTGTTCGATCCGGTGCAGGGCCAGCCGCGCCCGCTGACCGACGATCTGCTCTTTCGCAATCTGCCCCTAGCGCAGCGCATCTGCCGCATCTACGCCGAGGACCAGCGGCACGCCGCCGAAATCACCGCGGCTCTGGACGTCCTCTTAGGCCACGGCTCGAGCGACGATCTGACGAACATGTAGCCGCTACAATCGGCGCAAGCGTTCGACTTTCACTCGCCCGCCGCCGCCACGTGCCCGCAAATTCTGCCCAATTCAACAAATGCGGCGAACCGCAAAAATCCGTATTGTCGCGCGTAGCCCTAGCCCCTAGCATGAATTTTGAAGTAGCGAGCCGAGTGGTCTGTGGGGGCGAAGCCGGCACGCAGGGCGTTTCTGACATAAGGTTGTATGGACAGATTCTCCTCTACATTTCTGCATTCGCAGTACCACTCGGAGATAGCAACATGCTTACGCGCTGTATTGCGCGGTAACTTCGCACTTGCTACGGGGGCAGCCGTGGTTCGAGCAGAGGAAGTGAAGAGTTTCAAGATCAATGAATTGCAGCCTGGCAGCAGGTTCCAATTCGCCACGGCCGACCACGTGTATCGAGCAGAGTTGGTCGATCCCACCACCGGCGAAACCCGCCTGGCCGCCTCGGCCGACGGCAGCCGGTTCAGCGAACCTCGCACCGTGTTTCTGCTGGGGGCCACTCAAGGCCGCCAGGTTCAAGCCGGTGGATTGATGTTCGTGAAGATGAACCAAGTACAAACCGGCCTGCGCCTGGAATTAGGCGTCGGGTCATTGGATGAACGCGATCGCGCCGTGACCGAACCGGTGCAATCGATCCGGATGGATTAGCGTAGTTCGGAATCGAGTCCGCCATACCTTGGCACATGTGAAAGCCCGGGGGTGAAAGCCCCTGGGCTTTTTTTACTGGATTCGCCAGCATCGTGCTGGTGGTGCGATGACCATCAGCACAGTGTGGTCAGAAATTGGACGCACCGTCGCGACCAGGCGCCTCGGATAAATTTCCGCCAAGCTTTGCCAGCATCGTACGTCAAATCCGCCGCTATTTACGGCCGATGCCGCCCGAATTCTGTGCATGAATTGATTCTCTGGCGCGACAGGGCACGGCAATTGCATCGTGGTTCCGCATCCCGGCGCTAACATCCCACCCACAGCCGGGCAGAACCCATGTTCTCGGGTGAATATCTCGCTTTTTGCGCAAGGAAAATTCGTATGATGAAGTTTCTAGCAGCGATCGCGGTTGGCATGTTCCTGGTTGCAACCGTTCATACCGTGTCCGCCGCCGATCAAATGACGCATGAAGGCACGGTCGTTTCGGCCGGCAACGGCAAGCTCGAAATGAAAGCCGACGATGGCCAGGATCACACGCACATGATCGACTCCAGCGTTCAGATCATGGTGCACGGAAAATCTGGGAAGCTTGAAGACTTGAAGCCGGGAATGAAAATCCGCGTCACGACAGGCGCCGACGGCAAAGTGACCGCGGTCTCAACCGTCGACACGAAGTAGCGACTCGAATTAGCGACGCGATATACGAAGCCCAGGGGTTGCAACCCCTGGGCTTTTCTTTTGCGCCGATCCCTCACTCCGCCACGCGCCAGCGACGGTTGAACAGCCAGATCATCGCGGCCAGCAGGCACACGACCAGAGCGATCGAGAAACCAAGGTACGAGAAATACAGCGGCCAATCGGCCACTCGATCGGCGATCTCCGGATTCCCAAACGCTAGCGGCACGGCAAACGCCGCCGCGAATGGGCTCGTAAAACTCGTCCACTGCACAATATCGCTGGTCGCCGCCGGATAAAAAAACGTCTCGGCAAAATACCGCACCCCCAACGGCACGCAATACAACGTGGCAATCGCCAGATATGCCGCGATCATGCTGTGCACGGTTTTGCGAAAAATCACCGAGCAAAAAATCGCAATCGTCGTAGTCGTCGCGCAGCACACGAGCACAATTCCCAGGTACGCGGCCATCGACGGCAGGTTTCCCCAGTAATAAACCGACAGCGGAATCGCCAGCAGCAGCGGCCACAGCAAGAACAGAGTGAGCACGCTCGCCACCCGCAGCCCGGAAAGCAGCTTGCCCCACAAAATTTGCCACGGCGAGATGATCGTCGTCAGCAGCAGCTCCAGCGTTTGCCGCTCGCGCTCGCCCGTGATGGCGCCGGCCGAAAACACCGGCCCCACGAGCATGTTGAACAGCACCACGTAGCCGATGTACCAGGCAGCCAGCTCCTGTCGCCAGAACAGGCACAAGGCCATGATCGGGATCGCCAGCAGCATGCTCACCTGGATCACGACGCGCAGCATCAAGGTGCCCTGCGCAAAAATCTCGCTTCGCATTTCCTTGTCGTAAACGGGATTGGCGCCGTCGGGCAAAAGTGCCGTGCGCTTGGCGGGCGCAAAAAGGCGATCGGGAAACTGATCTCGCTGAATGACCATTCCCACGGCTTCCCGCGCCTCTTGCTCGATATCCACCGGCTCATTCCCCTCCACACCCACGTCGGGCGGATACAGCAATCGCCGACTCGTGGCCTGAAACAGCGCAATGCAAACCGCCGCGCAAATCCCCGGCAATGCGGTCACGCTCAACAGCAAGCGCACCCGGTCAGCCGCTGCCGTGCCCAGCGTGCTCCACAGCATCACACCCGCCAGCGCCAGCGGCAAAATCAACAGATACGAGACGACGAGCGCCGCCGCGGTGCGCCGAAAGAAACTGCTGCACGCCACACTGATCATCCCGAACGTGACGACCGACAGCCCCAGTGCCGCATAAGCGGCGAGCACCTCGTAAATCGACACGCCCCCCAGCGGCAACGCCAACACTGCGATCGGCAGCGATGAGAAGATTAAGATCCCCAGCGGCACCAGCGACGCCATCAACTTGCCCAGCACAATCGCCCCGGGCCGTAGCGGGCTGGCCAGCAGCATCTCGTACGTTTTGCGTTCCTTCTCGCCGGTGATCGCCCCAGCCGCAAACGTCGGCGCCAAGAGCGAAGCCAATATGTACTGGCTCAGAAAGAACAGATTCACCAACCGCGTGGCCTGCTGCGGATTCCGCGTCAGATCCAACTGCCGCTCCTGCGGCCAGGCCAGCAGCACCACCAACCCCAACAGCGCGTTGTAGCAAAACAGCAGGATGAACGCCCGCGCAGTGCGCAGATTGACCAGCAGCTCACGCTCGAGCACCGGATTCTGGAAGAGATACATGGCGGCTAATCGCTAATAGCTAACCGCTAATAGCTTAAACCAAATCCAACCGCCGCGTCTGCCGCTGCCGCCGCGCTCGGCACTCGGCGCAGATGCCCGTAATAATCAGCCGATGCCCCGTGAAGCGGAACTGATGTTCCCGGGCCACCGCCTCGCGCAGCCGGACCAGTTCATCGCTGGAGAATTCGATCAGCTTATGGCATTCCTGGCAGTACAGGTGGTCGTGCTGCGGATAACCATAATCATGCTCGTAAACGGCCCGGCCTTTGAGCGTCATCGTGCGCAATAGCCCGGCATCGACCATTTCGGACAGCGTGCGATAAACCGTGGGCCGGCTGACCTTCCGCCCGGCCGAATTACGGCTTAGATCGACGAGCAATTGATCGGCATCAAAATGCTCGTGCCGCTTGGCAATCTGCTCGACCAGAATCCGCCGCTGCTGAGTGATGCGCTTGCCGCGGGCCTGCAAAAACTCCTCAAACCGCTCGATCGGCGAAAGCGCGACTTCGACAGTGCCTAGTGAAAACTCGTGCGACATGGCGGCAGCTAGTGGTCGGTGATCAGTGGTCAGCGGCCAGAAACCAGGGCAGGGCGGCGGCGGAAACTGACCACCGACCACTGTCCACTGCTTGTCCCCTTATCAATAACGATTCTAGATTAACACGCCGCCGAGCCAAGTGGTAGGGAATTCGCGACTCGCTTGCATGGTGCCAGTTTTTGGTTCAAAGCTGATTGACTGGCATCCTTCAGGTGGGATATTGGACGACGTCCCACGCGCCGCTTTCGAGCGGGAAACTCGATATGATTGAATCTTGCTATTGGAAGGAAGAGTTACAACGAATCGCAGCATCGATTCGCCGTGTTCCCAATCCAGTTCGCTGGTCGGAACGAGCCCATTGTATTGTCGAGCGCGATCTGATGATCGGCTTTTTCCTACTTCGGCGTCTGATTGAGCTCGGGAAAGTTTCTTCGTCAATCAAGGAGAAACAACTAGATGTGTTTTCTTATAAAGCTCGAGGTAAGCCGGTCACGAAATTGAACGGCCACGACATCTGGGAACTGTACGATATGGAGAATGAGATTCCTGAAACTAAGAAGCCGCTGTACATCTCGAACCAGTTTGTTCATGCACACACCAGTTTCGTAGCACGGGATGAATCGAGGAACTGGAGCGATGTTATTCTTGTTTCTGATTTCGACAGGAATAGCTGTATTTGGCGAGTTCCGATTTCCATGATTGAAGCTCTGTTTCGTGAAGCATCGAAAGACTATCCGCATTGCGTGCAATTTGAATTCAATCCAAATAGGCGAGATTACGACATAAAAACTAATCAGGGGTTTTGCACAGGACTTAAGTTCTGCTAAGCAAATTAAGCTGGCAGCGCGAGGCAGCGAGAAATGACTCTTATAACTTGTCCGGGGTGTCGCAAGCAAATCAGCGACACGTCGCTTTTCTGTCCCAACTGCGGTTACAACCGGCAAGCGGTGAGGAAAACGAGTGGTCGGGCCAGATCGGGCAACTCATGTGGAATTGGCTGTCTCTTTATCATCGCAATAATCGTCCTGTTATCCTTCGGCAATGGTCATAAAAATGCTGGCGAGAAAGAGAGAGAATGTCAACAAGAATAATCGCAGCGATTCCGGACATCGATCCGAACGGCCGAGAACCGGAGAACCGGGAATCCTCCGAATTCCAGCGGGAGGAGATGTGCTAGTGGCTACCAGCCAGGAAGCGCGCGATCGGCTGTTTCAATTGGTGGGTGCGAAGGACGCGATCGGGGTAAGCAAAATGATGATGGCAGGTTTGGTTTGGTCGATTCCAAGTGGAACTAAGTGCCATGTAATCCAGATAGGAGTTTTCACGTACGAAGTGCGACTCATGGAAGGCGATCATGCAGGTGACGCTTGCTTTGTATCCAGCGATTTTGTTTCATCAGAATGAACCGATAGTACGGCCCAACAAAAAACCCCGGGGGAAGCAAATCCCCGGGGCGGAGAGCATCGCTCGATGAAAGCGATGAGGTTTGATTTGTCTGAAAGCGAATCGCTAACCGCTAAGTGCCTGCCTACGCAATCTCATCCAGCAGGCGATCGAGCGCCACGCTCATCTTCTCGTCGGTCATGTAGGTGCCGTCGGCGATGGCGGCCTTGATGGCGTTGACTCGCTCCCAACGGATGTCGGGTATCTCGCTCAGCTTGCCGGCCATTTGGGCCGCCGACGATAGCTGCAGCTCGTCGGTGGTATCGATGTGCGTCGACACCGAGGGCGTCGACGGCGGATTGATGCGGTTGGTGTGCGGGGCCTGAATGCCCTGCGTACCGTGCAACTGGCTGGGTCCGTAAATCGGCATGGTCATGGTCATTCTCCTAAAGACCTCAAGCCCACGATCACTCCAATCGTTTATCCAGCGGAGAATACCGCCGGTTGGCTTGTTAGTCGGCTCGTCGTAAAACCGGCTGAATCGCCGGCGGGCAATCTCGCTCACTTTTGGCGGCTGCTTGACTTCGATCCCCAGCCCTGATGTCTGGAATACGTTGGGCCGGGTGAATCTCATGAATCAGCAGTTCGCTTTCGGCGAACGTGATCGTCCTGGGAAATGTACCTCGCTACTTACTGGGCGCCGCCGTCTTTCGATACAAACATGCGAAACAGCGGGCACCTAATATTCGCACTGCTTGAATCGGCTGTCCGTCAGCAGCCATTGATTCAAAACCAAATCCACCTCTCTAAACGTGTTGGCCCGGTTATCGCGGACCAGCACGGCTGTACCAAAGTTCGCGGCTGCGCGGTGAAGCTGGCCGGAGGTTGTCGATTTTTCGCCACCACGATGTCGCACTGTTGTGATTGTTCAACCACCAACTGCTGCGACATCTTTATCGGTGGGGGCCATCAACGCCTTCTGTCCGTTCTACTCCGCACGACCGCTCACTTGCACGAAACCATCCTAATGCAAACGCCGGACCATTGAAAAAGGACCGCGCGCCACTGCGACCGTTGCCAGCATTCGCGGCGGCTCATTGCAACCGGCGCGACGTGAAATTATCGTTATCTTCTGGCGCCACAAACCCATGATCTGGCGAATCGGGGCGAATTATAGGGGCCCATCGACAACCTCAACAAGCCCGATTAAGTGCCGTTAGAGTCGCTACTTGCAGCGCAAAACCAACCTCAAAACCATCGCCGCCAACCTTGCCGCCACCGGCGCACCGCGCGAGCAAAACTTGAGAAAATCAGCGCGAAACTAAATCTTTTTCTCGCGGTTAGATGCTGTGGAAGAACAAAGAATTCCACCGCGACCGATGCCGCCGCCCGCCGCCGCACGAAACTTTTACACCCCACCCCCGCCGCTTACAAACCTAAAACTTGCCGGGCTCGCAAGCTTGCTAAAGAGCTCTGTTGAAAGGCTATTTATGTTTCGCACCGCGTTGGTCAGTCTGATTGCTTCGGCCGCGCTCTCGCTGGCCGCCACCACCTTTGCCGCCGATGAGAAGAAACCCGATGATCCCGCTGCCGCCGCCGACGCGGCCAAGCGCCATGGCGACCTGTTCGACAAGCTCGACGCCAATCACGACGGTTTTATCTCTGCCGACGAAGTGCCTGCCTCGCATAAACGCTTGTTCGATCGGCTCACGCACCGCTCCGACAAAACAGGCGACGGCAAGCTCAGCCGCGACGAATTCATCGCCGGAATGGCCGAAGACCGCACCAAAGATCGGCCGTTCGCCGCGCTGGACAAACGACCGGAAGACAAGCCGGGCGCCGGCGGACCAGGACCGGGGCCGGAATCTCCAGGAGAAGGGCGGGGCCGGAGCACGAATGATGGGCGAGTTGTTCCGCGCCTTAGACACCAATCACGACGGCAAGCTCGATGAGAAGGAAATCGAGGCCGCCAGTGATTCGCTGAAAAAGATCTCCAAAAACGGCGAGATCACCCGCGACGATCTGATGGAAAGCGCGCGAATGTCGTACGGCCCAGGCGGACCGGGAGGCCTTGGCCTCGGCCGGCCGGATATGAATCCGGAAGAGGTCGCCAAGCACATGCTGCATCGGATGGATACAAACGGCGACGGCAAGGTGCAAAAAGATGAGTTGCCGCAACGTCGTCAAAAGGATTTCGACTCGTTGGACACCAATCACGATGGGGTCTTGGACGAAGAGGAACTCAAAGCTTCGATACCCCAACTCATGGAACGCGTAAAGGAAGGCCGGGCCGGCAAGACCGAGAAGCGGCAGAAATCTACGCCCGACGAAATGAAGCCGGACGAGACGAAGCCGGGCGAAAAAGGCGCTGAAAAATAACAATTGGCCGGGAACCAATACCCGGCGAATCGGGTCGAATAACCAGAGTACCCCGTCAACGCGCCATTCTCATGGCGTGTAACAGCGAACGCCTGGTGAGACGATGCAGCAAACCCACCTGCATCGGCCAGGCGTTGTTTTTTTCGCCTGACAAACCGGCAGGACGCCAATACGGCTGGCAGCGATCGTTTCGGCAGTCGAAAGACCAGACCCCCGGAAAAATCCACCTCTTCCGGATCCTTGCGCGAACCTGAAACATTTAGCACCCGTCAGGCGTATTAGATGGTACAGCGTTTGCAATGATTACCCGGCGGAACGAGAGCCTGTTCCCGGAAGGAGACAGAGGCCATGTCAAAACGACCCCGACGCAATCGAAAAAGCAAAGCATCCGCCGATCGCATCGGCTTGGACGAGCTGCCGCTGGCTGTGGTTAAGAGCCCGGAATTTCGCGCTTTCGATGCCCGGCTCGACCAGGATTTGGAAACGCTGGTCAGCCGTTGGGGTCATGTTGCTGCTCCGTTTTCGTTGCACGTGCGTCGACCGGCGCCGCTGCCAATTCGGCGGCCTGCGGAGCCGGCTTAAACCGTCGTGCGTCGATTTTTCTTTCGCCGAGCCCTTCGTCGGCTCGATCGGACAGCATTTGCCTTCAACGGATTGCTTGGGCCGTGCGCGCTTGTGGCGGCGGCTTTTCGCGTGATCCAAGCTGAGCGCGCAGCGACCGGCGCTGCGCAATAGCTTCTCCACAGGCCACGTAGCATTTGACAACCGCCCCCGATGGCATTTACGATTCCCGTTTGCTGCAATTGGTTTCCCGCTTTGCTTTCTGAAGCATCGGCGCCGGCGGCACCGGTCGGGTAGCTCAGTTGGTAGAGCAACGGACTGAAAATCCGTGTGTCACCAGTTCGATCCTGGTCCCGACCACTGGAATAGTACTTTGCACATCGGGCTGGTCGAGCGTGCAAATGGCGACTACGGCTTAGGCACCATGGTCCGGCAGTTCGACTGAACCGGTCTCGATCTGCTGAGAAAACCATGTCTGGCGAAGAAGAGCAAACTCCTCCCAGCGAAATTCCTCCCACTAAGACATCTGTCTCTCCCGCCGCTGCGCCCGCAAACGCAGGGCGGCCTCGATCAACTATTCCTCCGGCGGCCGGCGAAATCCAGCTTTCGGCTTCCGCTCCTCGGCGATTCTGGCTGCCACTTAGCATCCTGGTGTTTTCGATTTCCGCGGTGCTGCTGTTCTACCGGCTGGGATTCTACCCGCTGTGGGGCGACGAAGCCGACACGGCGCTGTACGCCCGAGGCATCGCGCGCACGGGCGATACCTATGCCGTCTTTGAACACAACGTCTACGCCTGGCGCAACGGCAAATATCTGAAGAATCTGCATGGCCGCTATGCGCCGCCGGCCTCGTTTTACCTGGCGGCGCCGTTTGTCGGCGCCAGCGGCGGCGGCGCTTTTTGGCCGCGATTCCCGTTTGCGGTCTGCAGCCTGCTGACGGTCGCCCTGATGCTCTATTGGATGGCCCGCAGCCACTTGAGCGCGCTGGCCTGGACGATTTTCTCTCTGGGGTTGCTGGGAAACGTTTCGTTTTTTCTCTACGGCCGACAGTGTCGCTACTATGCGCTGGCCACCCTGCTGACGGTGTTGATCGCCTATTTGTATCTGACTTGGAATGGCCGCTGGTGGAAACTCACCGCCATGATGCTGGCCTCCATCCTGCTGTTGTGGACGCAATACCTGCCTTATGCCGGCTTGTACGCGGCGTTGGGGTGCGATTATTTATTGGCGCAACGACGTCGGAGTCCACTTCGATGGAATCACTGGCTGTTGCTCTTGGGGCCGCAGGTGCTGGCCGGCGCACTGGCCGTGGCTATCTACAATCCGATCGGCGCCGGGGTGGTGCCGGATGAAGCGGGTCGCAACCTTCTGCTGGATAAGCTCACGTTGTTCTGGTGGAACCTGCGCGACATCAACATTTGTGAGTTCGGCGTCGGCCTGCTGATGCTGGCAGCGCCGGTGTTGTTTCTGCTGGAGAAGGATCGCTGGTTGCTGCGCGTGCCGTTGGCGATTTTGTCCTACACGTTGATCGTCACGATCCTTTCGCCGCAGCCGGTGAGCGAAACGTCCGTCGCCGACGTTCGCTACCTCGCGGCACTAATTCCGCTGTGCGTCTTTTTGACGTCGCTGTCCATCGTGACGCTGACGCGGTATCAATGGGCGCTGGCGCTGCCGCTGGCGCTGTTGGCGTTTGGCACGAATCTGTTGAATCAGCCGTGGAATCCCGGCCAATGGCGCAGCAGCATTTGCCAATGGGTCGAAGAGCTGCAAACCGCGCGGATGACGTCCATTCAGAGTGCGATCGATTGGATCCACGACCATGTGGCGCCCGGCCAAAGCATCTGGGTTTGGCCCGACTACATGGCCTATCCCCTGATGTACCAGGCGCCGCAGGCGCTATACGCCTGGCAACTTTTGCCGACTCCGGAGGAACAATTCAAAGATCTGCCCGCCATTCAGTTCATCGGCGGCGATCCGCCCGATTATCTCCTGGCGTTCGGCAAACAACCGGCGCTCCGTGAAGTCCTGACCATGCTGGGGCGCCGGAACGTCAGCTACACGCCCGTCGCCACGCTTAACATCTATTGGAACGACTTGACGCGGCCGGAATTGTTTTGGCGCAGTTTCAAACCAGTGCAAAATTTCAACGCTGATGTGCACGCCGTGTACATCTTGAAGCGCAACGATCTGCCGGCCGCGGCACCTTGATCTGCGGGAATCGGCGGATGCCGAATCGCCTTAAGACCGGCGGAAAACATTGCCCGAATCTGCTTGCAACTCCGCCGCGCATAAAAAACCGGCCGCTTGAGCGTGCCTTTGCTTGCGACAGGAACAATCGCTTCGTTTCGCAATCGTTCCGCGCCAATGGCCAACGTTCAAGCGGCCGGTGGTCTAATTCAAACGCCGCGCGCCGCTCGCCTTCTTAGGCCATCGCCTTCAACTGCTTCAGTGGGCGCACCTTGATTTTCGTGCTGGCCGGCTTGGCCGCCACGTCCATCAACTCGCCGGGCTTAAACGGATTGGGCACGCCCTTGCGCCCGGCCGCGCCGGAACTTTCTTCTTTTCGATTTTCACCAGACCCGGGATGGCGAACACGCCTGGGCCTTTACTTCCCATGGCCTTCTTGATTTCGTTACCGAGCGCTTCGAGCACGGCGCTCACGTCCTTCTTGTTGACGCCTGTAGCCTCGGCGACATTGGCCAGAATCTCACTTTTCGACGGCGATTTTTTGGATGACATGGTAGCAGCCTTCCCCATAGTGTTTGACCCTCCTTGCAAAGTACTAGGAAAACGTTCGTTCGTCCGACGTACGGAACGTGCTGATTTAATCGCGCCGCGGCGAAATTTCAATCCTAGCAGGCCCCAATTTCAGCCAAATTCGCGGAAAAATCAATCTTCAACTCATCGCGCCCGGAAATTGCCGTGGCGCTCGGTCAACGGTTTCCCACACCTGCGCGTCCTTGGCAAGCCTTTCAGCTTGCCGACGTCAGCAGCGGCGGCGAACCGTCGAACCGATTTTGCTAGGGCAATATAGGTCATTCCGCGAACTTATTGCAGTGCAACCGCGAAGATTCTGTAGGGGCCCTAGGGTCATCCCGACTTTAGCGATTAGGCGGCCCGGCGTTACTCGAGGCCTTAACCATGCGAACCGATTTCGAGCAACCACGAGGAGCGCAAGTCGATTGCCGACCTCGCAGGCGTCGTGTAAGATACACTGTAGCACTAACTTACGGCATGAAAATCGATCGCCGTTCGCGCTCGGTTGCAAGAGAGTACTGGCGGCAACAGGGCTGGAATCGTGCGCCCGCTTGAATTTGCTGGGCTCACCCATGAACTTCCACGCTGCCTGTCGCGACTAAATTTCGCAGCCCGAGCGTCCATTGGGGCAGCCCACCCGGAACCACCATCAATGAAGTGGAAATCGCCTAAGTGGCTACGAATCGGGCTTTCGGCCATGGTCGCATTGGCCGTCGGGTCCACGTTTCTGGGCCTGCTTCGGCTGACCGCTCGCCAGGCGGCGGCCCAAGTGCAAATCGGCCCCAATGTCCGGATTCGCTTCGGCGCCCAACCCCCAATCCAGACCAGCGACGTGGGCGAGGGGATCTTTTTGCCGATCGACCGCGAAACCACTCGCCATTGGGAAAAGGCAAAGCGATTGTTCGACGAGGGGCACTTCAGCGACGCCGCCGTACTGTTGGACGAAATCTTAAGGCGCGACGAGGATTTCTTTTTCAAGCCCGACGACGACAAGCCCACGCTCCGCAGTCTCAAGGTCGAAGCGCAGCGCCTGATCGGCGCCATGCCACCTGACGGGCTGCAAGCGTATCAACTGCAATTCGGCGCCACGGCGCAGCAAATGTTGAACGCCGCGATCGCTTCGGGCGATGCCAAGGCGTTGGAAGAAATCACGCGGCGCTTCTTCCACACGCAGGCCGGATACGAAGCCGCGCTCGTTCTCGGACGGCACCTGTTGGATCACGGCGACCCGTTGGCGGCGGCGCTGTGCTTCCAGCGTCTAGCCGAAACTCCGCTGGCCGCGGCGCAATTCGAGCCCGAGCTGTCAGTGCTCCTGGCCACGTGCTGGCTGCGCCGGCCAGGCAGACCGCGCCGAGGAAGTTATATTGACTCTGAAAAAGAAACAGCCCAATGCCACCATTCGCGTCGCCGACAAGAAAGTGAAACTGTTCTCCGACGATCGCCAGGCCGTCGATTGGTTGACCGCGCAGACTCGGCGCCGTGCCGCCAGCCAAAAGCGGAGACGCCGACGATTGGGAACTCTACCGCGGCAACCCGGCGCGAAACGCCGCCAGCCCGGGCGGCATTCCCCTGTTGAATCCGCGCTGGCGCGTGTCGACGACCACGCACCCGATTTTGGAAAAAGCGCTTTCCGACCTGCGCCAACAATACATCGAACAGCAAGTGGCCTTCTTGCCGGCGATGCATCCCTTGGCCGTGAGAAATCTGATTCTCATGCCCACCGCCCGCGACGTGCTCGCCGTCGATCTGGAAACCGGCAAGCGGCTCTGGCCAATTCGCGGCTCCAGCGACAACTCGCTGGAACAACTGCTCACGTCGTCCAACGGTTCCCCGCGCATCGACGTGCAGACCAATCCTTGGCTCACGGAACGCTTCTGGTGGGACGTCACCCGCGGCACGCTGGCCAGCGACGGCCGACAAGTTTATCTGATCAAGGATCCTGGTAGCCCTTCCACCTCGGCGCCCGTAAATGCGGCCGTGCCGATGTTTCGCCGACGTCCGTTCAATGTGCCCACCGACCCCCAGGTGCAAAGCAACAAGCTTTTTGCGTGTGAATTGCGCACCCAGGGAAAATTGAAGTGGGAAATCGGCGGACCCAGCGGCGAGGAAGAACCGAAACTAGCCGGCGCATATTTCCTGGGTCCTCCGTTGCCGCTGCAGGACAAACTGTACGTGCTGGCGGAAATCAAAGGCGAAATTAAGCTCTGTGCGATCGATCCCGCCAATGGCCATCTCGATTGGTCGCAGCAATTGGCCGTGGTTGAATCGAACGTCCAGCAAGATCCGCTGCGGCGTCTGGTCGGCTGCTCTCCTAGTTTTGCCGACGGCGTGCTGGTGTGTCCGACGTCAGCCGGCGCCGTGGTCGCCGTCGACATCGTCAATCGTTCGCTGTTGTGGGCGTATCTATATCCGCGCACCACTCAGAACAACCCGCAAAATCCAATCATCGTTCGCGGGCCGGCGGTCGTCTTCGCCGCTGATGCGGCCGGCAATCCGCTGGAACGCTGGATCGACGCCAGCACGACGATCGCCGACGGCTGCGTGCTGATTACGCCCCCGGAGTCGCACGAATTGCACTGCGTGCGCCTGTCGGATGGCCAGCCGGTCTGGCGCAAGCCCGTCGAGCGCGGCGACAATTTGTACGTGGCCTGCGTGCACCAGGGCAACGTGATCCTGGTCGGCAAGCACCAACTGACCGCGGTGAAGCTCGCCGACGGCAAGCCGGCGTGGAACGGCAATTCGCTCGAACTGCCCGAAGGCGTCATGCCCAGCGGCCGGGGTTTCCAAAGCGACAACGATTATTATTTGCCCCTGACCTCCGCCGAGGTCGCGAAAATCGATCTGCAGATCGGCAAATTCACCGCCTGGGCAAAATCGCACAAAGGCGCGATCCCCGGAAATCTAATCTGTTGCCACGGACAGGTTGTTTCGCAAGGCGTCGATTACCTGGAATCGTTCTTCCAGCTCAAGCCGCTGGAGGATCGGATCGCCAAGGCGCTCGAAAAGAATCCGAACGACGCCTGGGCGCTGGCGCATCGCGGCGAGATCGCCTTGGACGACGGCCGCCTGAACGACGCCTTGGCCGACATCCGGCATTCCTACAAGGTCGATCCCGATTCGTTCACGCGCGACCTGCTGATCGAATCGTTGACGACGGCACTGGCGAAAGATTTCACTGGCAATCGTGACGCGGTCGGCGAGCTGGAAAACCTGGTCCAGCTCGATCGCCAGCGGGCGGCGTATCTCCGCGTCTTGGCCAGCGGCTTGCAAAAAACAGGCGATCGGCTCGGCGCGATGGACGCTTACTTGAAATTAGCGGCGCTGGATTCGCCGGAGGAAACCGAAGACGTCGATTCCACGCTGTCCGTCGCCCGCGATCGCTGGGTTCGCGCCCGCTTCGATGCGCTCCTGGCCGAAGCATCGGTCGCGGAGCGCAAGAAGATCGACACGTCAATCGAAAAGCAGTTGAACACTGCTTTGGCGGCCAAGGATCCAGACGCGCTCGAAAAATTCTTGAGCACTTTCAGCGATCACCCGGCGGCGGATCGCGCCGCGAGGCGCTGGTCGCCCAAAGCGCCGACAGCCAACCTCCCTTGGTTCGCGAACAACTGCTGCGCGCTTTGGAGCAATCGACCGATCCGGCCCGCCGCAAAGCCGCCATGGCAAAGATGGCCGATCTGCTGCGCAGCGCCGGCCACGACGACGACGCGCGGCTCTATTATCGCCAGTTGCAAGCGGAGTTCGCCGATCAGCCCGTGCTCGACGGAAAGAATGTCAAGCAACTGCTGGCCGAACTGCCCGCCGATTCGCCCCTGCGGGCCGCCGTATCGTTGGTGACCGATTGGCCCTTGGGCGAAGTGATCGTCGAGAAAAGCGGCGTCAAGCAGCAGCGGATGCCGGGTTTCCGCTCGAATCTGGAGATGCGCGGATCACGCGATCCCTTCTTCCGAGACCTGACGCTGGATTTCGATCAACAGCGGATGGAACTTGTCGGGCGCGACGGGCTGGGACAAGAACGCTTCCGGCAGCCGTTGAACGAAGGCGGGCGGATGCCGAACTTTTTCGGCAACCCCAACGGCTTGCCCTACTATGCCACGACCGACGGTCATCTCATCGTGGTCTGCCTCGGGATGCAAGCCATTGCAGTCGACACGCTACGTGCCGCAAACGGCACGAATCGCGTGCTCTGGACGCAAACGCTAACCGATCCGTTCGTATCGCCCTATAACTTCGGCGGCGTCACCTTCCCGCAGATGCAATTGCCCTGGGGCGGGCGGCGAACCGTGATGAAGCTGCAAAATCAATTCCTGGGCAACGTCGGACCGTGCACCGCTAACGGCGTTTGCATTCAGCAGGGCCGGGAAGTGACGTGCCTCGACAGCATTACCGGCAAGGTGCAATGGGTGCGCCACGGAGTGACGCCAGGCAGCGAAATCTTCGGCGACTACGAATTCACTCTGCTGGCGCCTCCTTCCGATGTTCCCGGCGGCAATGCCTTGGTATTGCGCACAATCGATGGCGAGTTGCTCGGCAAATGTCCCGTTCCGCCCGCCGAAGGGCGCTGGACCACCGTTGGTCGCTGCGTACTCACCTGGCGCACCACCACGGGCAACAAAGTGCTGATCGCATTGAATGACCCTTGGACGCAGCGCGATGTTTGGTCACAAACGGTCGCTCCTGGTTCTAAAGGCGACCTCGTGGCGGACGACTCCGCGGCGGTCATGCAACCCGACGGCAGGTTTATGATGATTCGCCTCTCCGACGGCAACAAAATCATCGATGAAAAACTGGAAAGCGAAGCGAACTTGCAAACGATCCACGTGATGCGCTCCGCCGCGCAAGACATTCTGGTCACCAACCGCACGTACATCAACGCTCATCCTCAGCAGCGCGTCGTGCAAATGCCCCAGCCGTACAACGATCCTTACTGGCTGCCGGTCACGGGCCGCGTGTATGCCTTCGATCGGACCACCGGAAAGCAGCAATGGTCCGCTCCCGCAGCCATCGAACAGCACGGCTTGGCCCTCAACGCCCCGCCGGAGCTGCCGGTGCTCGTCTTCCTGCGGACGATCGTCGTCAATCAAAATCAACAGCATGCCTCGGTGCTGTGCCTCGACAAACGCACTGGCCGAGCCGTGTACGACGATGACGATTTGCCGCAAGCCGTTCAGACCTACGATCTCACCGGCGATGCGAAAGATAAAACGGTGACGGTCGTGGCCGCTCCGTCGCAATCGATCACTTTGAAATTCACCGATTCGCCGGTCCCGCCCGAGCCGCCGTATCAAGCCGGGCTGTTCGACAAACCCAAACGCATCAAAGCCGAAGCGCTGTTTAATGCCATTCGCAATCGCTTCCCGTTTTTCGATTCCAATGACTCCTCGCGCTAATGCTGATGCCCCTTAATTTGCTTTGCCGCCTCCGACTGCCGCTTCTGCTGCTGTTTTTCACCGCCTGGTGCGGCGCAAATCATTCTGTGCGCGCCACCGAGAAGCCGGAGCCCCGCTTGCAGCACGTCATCTCGCGCGGGTTAGATTGGATTGCCAACAGCCAATCGCGCTTGGGCCACTGGTCGGCCAACGACGGCCGCTACTCCACCGCCATGACCGCGCTGGCCGGCATCGCACTTTTGCAGGAAGGGTCCACCACCACGCAGGGCAAGTATGCGTTGAACATCCGCCGCGCGGTCGACTATCTCTGCAGCCGCAGCCGCTCCAACGGTCTGATCGGCGAGACCCGCGACGACCGCTATACCTACGGCCACGGCTACTCGATGCTGTTCCTGTCGCAGGTCTTGGGCGAAGAGGAAGACGAAGCACGCCGCAAGGAACTGATCAACGTGTTGACCAAAGCCGTCGAATTCTGCGGCCGGGCTCAAACCAGCGATGGCGGCTGGGGCTACGTCAGCGCTAAAGACGGCGGCGGTTTCGACGAAGGCTCCACCACCATCACCCAGGTCCAAGGTTTACGCGGCTGCCGCAACGCCGGCATTCCCGTGCCCAAGGAAATCATCGATAAAGCCATCAAATATATTCACAAATGCACGCTCGAAGAGGGCGCTGTGCAGTACAGTTCCAAGGGGGGTGGGCCGCGGCCGGCCATCACCGCCGCCGCCATCGCCTGCCTCTACAACGCCGGCGATTACGACGACAAGTTCGTCCCCAAAATGTTGAAGTACGCGGAAAGCAACCTGAACAATATTTCCAATCAAGGTTTCGGCCATTGGCACTATGCCCACTACTACTACGCCCAAGTGATGTACCGCGAAGGGGGCGATAAGTGGGACAAATACCGCGATCAAATTTATTCGCGCTTGATGAACGAGTCCGCCGAAGACAAGAGCGGAGTTTATTGGACCCAGGGATATGTCGGCACGATTTACACCACCGCCATCAACCTCACAATTTTGCAACTCGATAAAAACATCCTCCCGATCTACCAACGCTGATCGTCGTCAGAACCAGAATCTAGAAACCAGACACCCGGAACAGATCGCATGACCGAAAGCATCGTCGCCCATCACTCCGCCGCCATCAGCAAGCTCAACGAGCGCGCGAAAAAATATTTCAGCAGCTTTCGCAGGTCATCGTTGGCCAGAACCAGGTCATCGAGGAACTGTTGATCTCGCTGTTCAGCCGCAGCCATTGTCTGCTCGAAGGCGTGCCGGGACTGGCCAAAACGTTGATGATCAGCACGCTGGCCCGAGCGCTGAATCTTTCGTTCAGCCGCATCCAGTTCACGCCCGATCTGATGCCCGCCGACATCACCGGCACGGAAATCATTGAAGAGAATCGCACCACCGGCAGCCGCGAGTTTCGCTTCCTAGAAGGGCCGCTGTTCGCCAACATCATTCTCGCCGACGAAATCAACCGCACGCCCCCCAAAACCCAGGCGGCTCTGTTGGAAGCGATGCAAGAGCGGCAAGTGACCGTCGGCCGCGTGCGGCATCCGCTGGCCGATCCGTTTTTCGTGCTGGCCACGCAAAACCCCATCGAGCAGGAAGGCACGTATCCGCTGCCCGAGGCCCAACAAGATCGCTTCATGTTCAAAATCTTCGTCAAGTATCCCAGCTTCGGCGAAGAATTCGAAATCGCCCGCCGCACCACGGCACTGATGACCGACGACGTGGTGCCGGTGCTTTCGGATGAAGAAATCATCGATCTGCAGCGCCTGGTGCGCGAGGTGCCCGTCAGCGACCACGTGATCCAATACACCTTGTCGCTGGTGCGCCAAACCCGCGTCGGCGAAGCGGGCGTGCCGGAATTCATCACCGATCAACTGGCCTGGGGCGCCGGCCCGCGCGCGGTGCAATTCCTCATCCTCGGCGGCAAGGCCCGCGCGCTGCTGCACGGCCGCACCCACGTTTCCACCGACGACATCCAAGCGCTGGCCAAGCCGGTGCTGCGCCATCGCCTAGTCGTGAACTTCGCCGCCGAAAGCGAAGGCATCGGTCCGGACGACGTCGTCGATCGCCTGCTGCAAATCACCCCCACCAAAGAAGACGAACTGACCTCCGACTCGCGCTTCCGCAAGATCTTCGCGTCGTAGCAACGGTTTCAGGTTTCAAGTTTCAGGTTTCAAGTTGTGAGACCGCGCCCGAACTTGAAACTTGCAACCTGAAACTTGAAACAAGCCATGGCCATCGCCGACACCAAACGCTTCCTGCACCCCGAGGCGATCAAACGCATCTCGCGCCTCGATCTGCGGGCGCGCCACATCGTCGAAGGCTATCTGGCCGGCTTGCACCACAGCCCGTACTTCGGCCAGTCGGTCGAATTTCTGCAGCACCGCGAATATACGCACGGCGACGACTTGCGCCACGTCGATTGGAAAGTCTGGGCCAAGCAGGATCGGCTCTACGTCAAGCAGTACGAGGAAGAAACCAACCTGCGTGCGACGTTGCTGGTCGATATCTCGCACAGCATGCAGTACGGCCGCGGGCGCTGAATAAATATGAATACGCCTGCACCGCCGCCGTGAGCCTCGGCTACTTGCTGTTGCGGCAACAAGATGCGGTGGGCTGCATCGCCTTCGACGAGGCCATGCGCGCCGCCGTGCCGCTGCGCACCAAGCGGACGCATCTCAATTCGATCATCCAATCGCTGGCCGCTAGCGCGCCGAAGCACAAGACAGACCTACAGCACATTCTGCGCTATGCGGCCGAAAGTTCGCGCACCGGGGAATGATCATCCTCATTTCCGACCTGCTCGCGCCCCGGCCGGGATTTGTGAAAGGGATCAAACTCCTTCGCCAGCGCGGCCACGACGTGATGGTGCTTCACATCCTCGACGACGACGAGCTGGATTTCCCCTTCGCCGGCCCGACGCGCTTCGAAGGCCTGGAATTGCCGGAACACCTCACCTGCAACCCGCGGCGCTGCGCGAAGGATACCTGCAGGCTCTCGGGGTCTACCTGGAGGAAATCCGCCGCACCTGCGCCAAAACGAGTGCGACTACAAGCTCGTCCGCACCAGCGATCCCTTGGACGCCGTGTTGGCCCACTTCATCAGCAACCGCCAAGCGAAGCATGCGCGGAGCCTAATCCGTTCAGTCCGCATTCCGAATACGCTTCCCATGCCCTCCTTCCTCTATCCATTGCCGATCGCCATCGTCGGCGGCCTGATCGCGCTGCCGATCGCCATCCATCTGATCAACCTCATGCGCCATCGCAAGGTGCAATGGGCGGCGATGGAGTTTCTGCTCACCAGCCAAAAGCGCAACCGCACCTGGGTCATGCTCAAGCAACTGCTGTTGCTGCTTTTGCGCGTGGCCGCCATCGCCGGCGCCGTGCTGCTGGTGACCCAACCGATCGTGCAAAACAAACTCGGCGGCCTCTTCGGCGGCAACAAGCTGCACCACATCGTGCTGTTGGACGACAGCTTTTCCATGTCCGACAGTTGGGCCGGCACCACCGCGTTCGATGAAGCCAAAGGCGTCATCCAGCGCCTGGGCACACAGGCCGCGCAACAGCCTGCGCGCAGGAATTCACGCTGCTGCGTTTCTCACAAGCCAGTCGGCCGCAGCGCGGCACGCAAGACGATCTGGCAAAAGTCGTCGTCGATGAGGAATTTCCCAAAACGCTCGAGCAGGCGCTACAGAAATTGCACGTTTCGCAGCTTTCCATCAGCCCGGCCGACGCACTGCAGGCTGCCGCGCAAATGGTCGGCGACAAAAGCGATTCCAACAACGTGGTCTATCTCGTGAGCGATTTCCGCGCCAAGGATTGGACCACCCCCACCGCGCTCGAAAAGCTGTTGCAAAAGCTGAATTCCCAGGGCGTGCAGGTGCAACTGGTGAATTGCGTCGATTCGATGCGCCCGAACCTGGCGATCACCGCGCTAAAACCTGCCGGCGGAATCCGCGCCGCCGGCGTGCCGTTGGAAATGGAAGTCACCGTGCACAACTTCGGGCCCACGGCGGTTAGAAACCTGTCCGTGCGCCTGGAAGAGCAGGGCATCCAGCGCCCCGCCATCGAGATCGACAAAATCGACGCAGGCCGCAGCGTCAAGCGGCAATTTGAAGTCCGCGCGCCCAACGCCGGCCAGCGGCGGATCACCGCGCTATTGCCGCCGGACGCCGTGATGGCGGATAACTCGCGCGATGCCGTCGTCGATTTTCCCGTCGGCGTGCCCGTGCTCATCATCGATGGCGGCCTGAAATCGGGAACCGCCCGCGGCGGCGACGGCTACTTTCTGCAGTCGGTCCTGGCGCAACCCGGCCCGATCCCCACCGGCCTGCGTCCGCGCGTGGAACCGCCGCGCTTCTTGGAAGAACACCAATTGGACGAATTCCAAACTGTGTATCTGTGCAACGTCGATCGCTTCTCGCAAGCCGCTGTCGAAAAACTCACCAAGTACGTCGAGGCTGGCGGCGGTCTGGCGTTCTTTTTGGGCGATCAATCGCGCGCCGATTTTCTCAATCGGTTGTATGCCGAAGGAAACGGACTATTTCCCGCGCCGCTGGAGGCGCCGGTGCCGCTGTTGGTCGAGCAATCGCAGAAAACGCCCGACCTGGCGATCACCGATCATCCGATCTTCCGCGTGTTTTCCGGTGAAAACAATCCATTCATCAAGATGGTGAACATTGAAAAATACTTCGCCGTAAAGAAGGGATGGAAGCCCGCCGAAGGTTCGACGACTGCCGTCATCGCCCGCATCCGCAACGGCGCGCCACTGGCGATCGAAAAGAAACTGGGCGAGGGACGCATCGTGGCCTTTCTCACCACCGCCGCGCCGCAATGGAACAACTGGGCCCGCGATAACCCCAGCTTCGTAGTCACCTTGCTCGAACTGCAAAGCTATCTTTCGGCCCCGCGTGAAATCGACCCGGCCCGCATCGTCGGCACCCCCTGGGAAGTGAAGGTCGATCCGCAGAAATATCTCGACCAGGTCGAATTCACCACGCCGGCCGAGGGCACGGACGAGAAGGTGGTCGTCAAAGCAGTGCCCCAAAACGATGGGCCGTCGCTGGCCCGGCTCGACGACACGCTCGCCGGCGGCGAATACGACGCAGTGCTCACGCAAAACGACAACACGCAAGACGTCCTCTCGGTGGCTTACAACGTGGATCCGGCGGAAAGCGACTTGAAGATCGTCTCGCCCGAGCAACTGGCCGCCGAGCTGACCGACGTCGCCTACGAATATCATCGCGCCGCCGATCTATATTTCGATTCCGGCCAACTGCAGGGCTTCAACCTCAGCGAAACGGTGCTGTATGTACTGGCCGCATTGCTGATCGGCGAGCAATTGTTGGCCTACTCGGCCAGTTATCATCCCGCGCAATCATGGAGCGAGCTGACATGCCCGGGCTGATGCCAATTCTCGCGACAGTGGGCAATGCGACCGGCGATGCCGCGCGCGCCGTGACCACGAGCGCAGAAACCACGCCGGTGGCCGAAGCCCTCACGCGCACCCGCTACGAGTTGGCCCGCGTGGAATCGTTTTCCGAATGGTGGCAGATGCCGCTTTTGGTGCTCGTCTGCGTGGTGGTGTTGGTCTACGTCGCCTATCTGTATCGCCGCGACAGCGTGGAATTGAAGCCGGGCATCGGCTTCCTTCTGATGTTTCTGCGCCTGGCGGCGTTCTGCGGAATCCTGCTGGCCTATCTCGACGTGCAAAAGCGCACGGAGACCAAGGTGGTGCACAATTCGCGGGTGCTGCTGCTGGTCGACACCAGTTTGAGCATGGCCCGCGCGGACGCGGATGAAAGCACCACCGGCGCGCCGTCCTTGCGCGCCGCATCGACCACGTCACAACCGCCCTGGTCGATGGCGATTTCCTCGATCAACTCCGCCATACCCATGACGTGTCGGTGGCCAAATTCGACACGGAGTTGCGCCGCAACGCCACGCTGCCGCGCTTCCCGATCGAAGCCGATGAACAGCTAAAAGCGGCTGCCGCCGCCGAGGAAAAACCGCCCACCGACAAAATCGATTGGCGCAAGGAATTGGAACCGCAAGGCGCCGAAACGCGCCTCGGCCAGTCGGTACGCCAGATTATCAACGACGAACGCGGCTCCCCAATCTCCGCCGTGGTGGTCTTCAGCGACGGCGGACAAAATGCCGGCGTCGACGTCGCCGCCGCCATCAAAGCCGCTCAAGAGGCGAAAATCCCCGTCTACACCGTCGCTGTCGGCTCCGCCGCCACACCCACCACCGTGCGCGTCAGCGACCTGGTGGCCCCGGCACGGGCCTATCCCGGCGATGCGTTCCAAGTCACCGGCTATCTGCAATCGCGCGGCCTGAACGGCCGATCCGTCACCGTCGAACTGAGCGTGCTCAACGCCGCCAAAGATAATGAGAACACCGCCGAGCCGGGCCTCGATGTATCGCAGCGCGTCACGCTGGGCGGCGATAACGAAACGCTCCCCGTACGGTTCGACATCCCCGGCCTCGAAACCGCCGGCCGTCGCATCGTCCGCCTGCGCATCAAACCGATCCCCGAAGTCAAAGACAAGACCGACGGTCAGCGCGAGATAGAGGTCGACGTGGTCGATCGTAAAAGCCGCGTGCTCCTGTTCGCCGGCGGGCCTTCGCGCGAATATCAATTCCTCCGCAACATGCTCCGCCGCAGCGAACTGGCCAAAAGCGGCGAGACCATTGTCGACGTGCTGCTGCAATCCGCCGCCGAAGGCATGTCGCAGGACGCCAATCAAATCCTCGCCGAATTTCCCCGCTCGAAAAAAGATCTTACGCGGTACGACACGATCGTCGCCTTCGATCCCGACTGGCGCGCACTGGATCCTTCGCAAATCCAGGCACTGGAAGATTGGGTCGGCGAAGAATCGGGCGGACTGATCGTCATCGCCGGCCCGGTCTATACCGACGCCTGGGTGCAAAGTCCCGCCATGGGGCCGATTCGCTCCCTGTATCCAGTCGAATTTAGCCGCCGCATCGCGCTGTTGGAGGAAGCTCGCTACGGCTCCACGCAACCGTGGCCTTTGGAATTCACTCGCGAAGGATTGGAAGCGGAATTCCTCTGGCTCGACGACAACGCCGCCGTCAGCCGCGAAATCTGGGATTCATTCGCCGGCGTTTACGGCTACTACCGCGTGCGGGGCCCGAAACCCGGCGCGACGGTGTACGCCTTGTATTCCGATCCCGAAGCCGCCATCGGCGATCAAAAGCCCGTGTACTTCGCCGGGCAGTTCTACGGCTCCGGCCGCGTGTTCTACATGGGCAGCGGCGAAATGTGGCGCTTGCGGGCACTCAGCGACAAATATTTCGACACGTTCTATACCAAGCTCATTCGCCATGTGTCACAGGGTCGATTGCTGCGCGGCTCCGGCCTGGGCAACCTGATGGTCGAGCGCGATCGATACGTCGTCGGCAACACCGTCGTGGTGCGGCGCAATTGATGAACGCCCAGCACCAGCCGCTGGAAATGCCGAAGGTCGCGCTGCACGTCATCCAGCGCGACGGCCAAGCGGTGCTGGTGCCGCTGGCCGCCGATTCCGCGCGCAAGGGAATGTACACCGGGCAATTCACCGTCACGCAGGAAGGCGAATGCCGTTTGGAATTGGAGAATCCAGATGCCCTGGGTGAGCCGCTGACCAAACGCCTGCAGGTGTTCATGCCCAAACTGGAACAGGAACATCCGCAGCGAAACGACAAGCCGCTGAAGGAGCTGGCCGACCGCACCGGCGGCCGAATGTACGTCGGTATCCCGGCGGCTATTAGCCCGACGAGCGAAAAACCGCTGCCGCTGCAACTAAAAGACAAAACTCAAGAAACCTACGTGATGGGCCGCAAAGATCGCAAATGGGAAGAAAACTGGATGCATCTGCTTTTGGCCCTGATCTGCGGATGCCTGTGCACCGAATGGCTCGTGCGGCGCCTATGCCGCCTGGCATGACAATTCGATATGTCGATTGAACTACAACAACCGTCGCTTGCTCCCGCGATTTCATCGCTACTGGCCGGGCTGCGCCTGCGCATCCGCAGTTATGTTTGGGCGGAAGGTTTGCGCGCGTCGCGATCGTCTTAGTCGCGGCGTTCTGGGCCACGCTGGCGTTCGACTGGTTGTTCGAACCTCCGTGGCAGTTCCGCGCCGTGATATTGGCCGCGGTCGGTGCTTTGATGCTGTTGGTGGTCTATCGCCACATCGTGCGTCGCGCATTTCATCGGTTGGACGACGCAAGCTTGGCGCTGGTGCTCGAGCGGCGCTACCCCGACTATCGCGATAGCCTGCTGACTACCGTCGAAATCGACCGCCATCCGTCGCACGCCTCCGCATTCAATCGCGACATGGTCGATTTCACCCGCCGACAAGCGGTCGCGCGTTCCAAAGATGTGCGCCTCGGCGAAGTTTTCCGCATTGCGCCGCTGGTGCGCACGCTCAGCCTGGCGATCGCGCTGGTGGTATCCGCTGGGGCGTTTGCCCTGGTCGCCCACGGCGCCTACCACACCTGGTATCAGCGCGTGGTGATGCTGAATCGCGACCTGCTTTGGCCGCGCAGCAATCACGTGCGGGTCGAAGGCTTTCCGGCCAATCATGTGCGAAAAGTGGCCAAGGGGGCCGACTTCGAATTGCTCGCCGCCGCCGATCTTCGCGCCCCATTCAAGCTGCCGCGCTGGGTCGAAATGCGTTATCGGACCGACGAAGGCGTGCGCAACCGCGATAATATGAGCACCGTCGGCGCCGCATCCGATGAAGATCCGCAGCAGAAATATTCCTATATCTTCAAAGGCATCATGTCGTCGATCGATTTCGACGTGCTGGGCGGCGACGACCGCGATCGCGGCTATCGCCTGGAAGTGGTCGACAATCCGGCAATCAGCAAAATGCAGTTGGCCTGCGAGTATCCCGCGTACACCGGCCGGCCCGCTGGCATCGTGCCGGCCAGCGCGCGTGGTGCAATTGCCGCAAGGCACCAACGTCACTATCAACTGCACGACGAATAAAGACATCGCCAGCGTGAATGTCACGATCGTGGCCGGCGACAAGACCGGCAAGCTCGCCGAAATTCAACCTTCGCAAGCCGACCCGCGGCAGTTCAGCCTCGTGCTGCCCGAATTGATGGAAGACACCACGCTTTTGTTCGAGCTGCACGACACCGACGGCATCCAAAGCCGCGATCCGGTGCGATTAACGCTGATCGCCGCGCCCGACGAAGCGCCCGTCGTCGCGCTGCGGCTGCAAGGCATCAGCACCGCCATCACCCCCAACTGCGCGGCTGCCGGTCATTGGCGAAGTGCGCGACGACTATGGGCTGACGCGCCTGTGGTTCGAATATCAACTGGCGGCGCACGCGCCCGCAGGCTCGTCGAAAGATTCATCAGCCAAGCCAACGCCGCCTAGCGACAAAGAACCTTCCACCGAGCAGCCGCTTCGCACCTTGACCCTCGGGCGCGACGACCGTCCGAAAACTCAACTCGCCCTGGAATCAACCGACGATGAAGCTCTCGACCTGAAGCATCTTCGCGACGTCGGCGAGTTGCTCGCGCGCCGCGGCGTGAAATCGCCCCGGGACCTGGCGAAAATCACCGCGCCTGGTGAAACACGACTAATCTCGGCCATCAAAAGCCAGGAGCAGATCGACCGCGCAATGGCATTCCACCCGCGGGTCGGCGACCATCTTTCCGTGGCGCTCAAAGCGGCCGACAACTGCGCTTTGCCATCCGGCATCAACATCGGCCAGGGTGAAAAGTATCAACTCGAAATCGTTCCGCCCGAGCAGTTGCTCTCGATGTTGGAAGGGCGGGAATTGATGTTGCGCCGCCGCTTCGAGGTCATCTATCAGGAAATGCTCGACACCCGCGACGGCCTGGCGCGGATCGATTTCACGCCTCCCGATGCCCAGCCGGCGGCCGACGACAAATCGCAAGAACCGGGCGACAAGGCAAGCAGTGATTCCGACAAACAGCTCGGCGACCTACAAGAAACCGCCGACGAGCGCGCCGCTCGGCTCGCCAAACGCGCCGCCGAAATGCGCGACCTGCGCGTCAACCGCGCCTTGGACAACACCGACCGCTCCGCCAGCGAAACACTCACCGTGGCCGATTCGTTCGACGACATCCGCGAGGAGATGGTCAACAACCGCGTGGATACCCCCGCGGTCGAAACGCGGCTGAAAGATCAGATTGCCGACCCGCTGCGGCGGATCAGCGTCGAAATGTTCCCCCAGCTGAAAGCCAATCTGCAGCAACTTCGCCGCGAGCTCGACGATCCCCAAGCCGGCCAGCCCAGCCTGCGGAAATCGCTGACCCAGGCCGACGCCATCCTGATCGAAATGAAGCTCGTGCTGGACAAGATGTTAGAATTAGAGACGTTCAACGAGGTGGTGGAACAGTTGCGGCAGATCATCGCCAACCAAGGCCGGCTGAGCGACGAAACCCTAAAACGCCAAAAGGAGGAGTTGAAGCAAAAGTTGCGCGATTTGGAGAAATAAGGTCGCTCGAACTGGCTGCTTCCGCTGCGCCCGCTGGTAAATGAGGAACTTTAGCACTGCTCGATGGCACTAACTTATTGTCCCGATTCTCCATGGAGATACGTCAGTTTGGCGTGCCGGTTGCTTAAGATAAAACGGATCGAGATTGCCGCTTGCTGGCAATCGGCACACAATTGAATGACTGCACAAGGCTATTTCGTAATGACAATGTCCGGCCGACGCAAACTCTGGATTCCGCTCGCGACGATGAGCGCCCTTGCGCTTTCGGCGCATTGCGACCAGGCCTCGCCCGCGCCGACGAGACCCCGGGTGCCGACGCCGCGCCGCAGCCGGCCACCAAGGCGTCTCCCTCGGCCGAAGATGACGCCAAGCTCTCCGTCGAACAAGCCCGACTGGCCGATCGCTACAAGGAATTGGAGCGCGTCATCCTCCGCATGGCCGAGGTCATGCAGCCCACCGATCCCAAGCGCGCCGCCTTGCTCAAGCAGGCGTTTGCACAAAGCAAAGAGCGGCAGATCGACCTGCAGTTCGAAGACGTCGTCAAACTGCTGGAAAAGGAGCAGCTCTACCAGGCCAACAAAGGCCAGGTGGCGGTCCAGCAAGACCTCAACCGCCTGCTGCAATTGCTGCTGAGCGGCGAACGCGAAAAACAGATCGCCAACGAGCGTGTCGAAATCAAAAAATTCATCGAGCGCATCAACAAACTGATTCGCCAGCAGCAGGGCATCCAGGGCGAGACCGAAGGGCAGGGGGAAGTGCCCGATCTCACCAAGCGGCAAGGCGAAGTTGCCGACAAGACCGGCGAACTGGCCGGCGACCTGAAAAAATTCGAAAGCCGCAATGAACCGGCGGGCTCCGATAGCCGGCAAAGCGATAAAGCCGGCGATCAGCCCAACGACAAGAAGTCCGGCGCCAAACCGGAAGACAAGAAAGCTGCGGGCAAGCCCGACGCGAAACCGGCCGGCAAGGAGGACGATAAAAAATCGGCTGACAAACCCGATGGCAAATCGGAAGACGGCAAGGCCAACGGCAAACCGGACGATAAATCCGCCGACAAGTCCGGCGGCAAACCCGGCAGCAAGTCCGACGACAAATCCGCAGACGACCAACAGAGGGAGCCTGGCGGCGATAAAAACAAACCGTCCGGCAGCAAGCAAGACAAGCCGGGCGGATCGCCCAGCCCAGGCGAATCGCCTGGCGAGGAAGGATCCGATAACCAACCGGACAAATCGTCGCAGATCGACCAGTCGCAAGGGCGCAAGCGCGTCCAACAGGCCGAAGAGCGGATGCGCGATGCCCGGCGCCGGTTGGAACAAGCCAACCGCCGCGGAGCCGACGACGAACAAGAAAAGGCGCTCGCCGAATTGAAACTCGCCAAGGCCGGACTGGAAGAGATTCTCCGCCAGTTGCGCGAAGAAGAAGTCGAACGCGTGCTGGCCGCGCTGGAAAGCCGCTTCCGAAAAATGCTCGAAATGCAACTCGCCGTGAATGAAGGCACTGTGCGCCTCGACTCCATCGCCGAGGACCAGCGCGATCACGACGTCGAAATCGAGTCGGGCAAGCTCAGCCGCAAAGAATCGCTCATCACCGCCGAAGCCGACAAAACGCTGTCGCTTTTGCGCGAGGAAGGATCCTCCGTGGCCTTCCCTGAAACTGTCGGCCAGATGCGCGAAGACATGGATCAGGTCGCCGGCCGCCTGGCCCGGGCCAACGTCGGCCACATCACGCAAGACGTTGAAAAAGACATCGTCGCGTCGCTGGAGGAAATGATTGCCGCCTTGCAAAAGGCGCAAAAAGAACAGCAAATGCGCCGCGGCGGGGGCGGCCACGGAGGCGGCGGCAACCAGGAGCAGCCGCTGCTGGATCAAATCGCCGAACTGAAAATGATCCGCTCCCTGCAAATGCAAGTGAACTCCAGGACACAACGGTATTCCAAGCTGCTTACCGACGGAGCCGAACAGGCCACCGAGCCCGACCTGGTCGAAGCACTCAAGCGGCTGGGCGAGCGGGAAGAGCGCGTCTACCGAACGACGCGCGACATCGTGGTGGGGAAAAACCGATGAATCGAATCATCTATCAAATTGTGCTGATGCCGGCGCTGCTGGCCGTGTCGCTGTGCGCCGCCGCCCGCGCAAGTGGCGCTCGACGATACGTTCGGCAAAGCGCCGTCGTGGAAATCGCTGACCGTCGCGGAAGTGCGTTCCCAAGTCGTCGCCTGGCTCGACGAATCGAAGCCCGCTGACGCCGTCCGCCGGCAGGTGCTTGCGCTGTGGCCGGAATCTGAAACCACGGCCGACGCATCGAAGCAACCGACTTCAGCGCAGCTTTTGGAGCGCGTGGTAACCACATTGTCGCTGGTCGATCCACAGACCAAGCAACTGGCCGATCTGTGCACCAAACCGCACGACGCGTTCAAAACGCCGCAGTTCGCCTGGCTGGCCGATAGCAAAACTCCCGCCTTCGTGCGCAACAATCTGCGCTTGTGCCTCGGCCGATGGCTGGCTCAGCAGCAGATGTATGACGAATCGCTGGCGCGGTTGGCCGATTTGCAACCCGCCGACGTCGTCGATCCTGCCTCGCTTTTGTTCTATCAAAGCGTCTGCCAACACTGGATGCTGCACAAAACCGAAGGCCTGAAGAGCATCGCGAAACTTTTGGAGCAGAAGAAGACGATCCCCCACCGCTACGCACAAATAGCCGAGTTGATGCAGGCCGACCTCTCGGCGCTCGAGGACGATTCGTTGGATCATATTTCGCGCCGCATGAACGACGTCACGCGGCGGCTGGATTTCGCTCATGCCGGCAAGCGGGTGCGCGGCATCGAGGACGGCATCATCGCCTCGCTCGACAAGCTCATCAAGCAAAAGGAAGACGAAGCCGCCAGCAGCGGCAGCGGAGGCTCCGGCGACGAAGATAAAAATGATCAGGGCCCCGGCGGTCAGGGGGGCAATCCGCAAGGCATTCGCTCCACCGCTCCCGCCAAAGATAGCCGCGCCGCCCCGGGCGGCGGTCCCGGCGAAGTCACCAGCAAGAAAATCGGCAACCAGAGCGGCTGGGGCGAACTGCCCGCCAAGGAGCGCGAAGCGGCCATCCAGCAAATCGGCAAAGATTTTCCCTCCCACTACCGCGACATTATCGAGCAATACTTTCGTAAGCTGGCCACGGATGAAGAAGAGAAACAGAACTGATACGCAACACACTTGCCCAGAGACAATCAGTTGACTTGCACGCCTTTCATTATCGCCGCGCTACTGGCCGTCGGGGCCGCTGACGCCCAACCCGCCACGCCGGAGGCAAAAGCCGCCGCGCTCCGGCAAACGCCGGCGTTCGTCGCCGGCCCGGCCGTGGACGTGGGCCTGCTGGATGGCGGCACTTTAACCGGCACGCTTTCAGACGTATCGGCCGACAAAATCGTCGTCGAATCCGACAACAAGACGATGACGCTGCCAAGTGAGCGATTGTTGTCAGTCGCGCCGAAGACTTCGCCGGAGCCTTCCACCGAAAATCCCACGGCCTGGATCGAACTGGTCGACGGCTCGAAACTCACCGACGACAACTTCGTCTTGGCCAAAGACGGTCAATCCGGCGCCGCCGATTGGTATGGCCAGGGCACCGGCGCTTTGCACATCGTGTCGTTCTCGCGCCCGGCGATCCAGCTTCCCCGGTTTGGCCCGAGAAGATCGCCGCCGATGCAACCGGCGATTTGGTGGTCGTGCGGAAGAAAGATTCGGTCGATTTCCTCGAAGGCCAGATCGAATCGGTCGGCAAGACTCACGTCGTGCTCCGCATGGATGGTCAGCCCTATCCAATCGCCCGCGAGAAAGTCGACGGAATCATCTTTTATCATAAGGCCGGCGAGGCGCTGCCGGAGGCCGCCTGCGTGGTAGAAACCAATCGCGGTTGGAAATTGCAGACCCGCCAATTGTTCCTTTCCGACGAATCGAAAAAACTAAACGTCAAATTGGCCAGTGGCGTCGCAATTCCCTTGCCGTGGAACACCGTCACGCGCTGGATTTTTCCGTCGGCAAAATCATCTATCTCAGCGATCTGGATCCAGAATCCGTTCGTTGGACCCCGTATCTGGATTTCCAAAAGGCCTCCGCCACGCTGGAGCAGTTCTACGCCCCGCGCCGCGACGAAGGGCGCGAGCATCGGTCGCTCATGATCGGCGGGAAGACGTACGCCAAAGGGCTCGCCCTCTATAGCCGCACCGAGATGACCTATCGCCTGCCCGCCGGCGCCAAAAAGTTCACCGCCTTCGCCGGCATCGACGATTGCGTGCGCGCCGTCGGCGGGGTGCGCCTGGAAGTTTCCGCCGACGGCAAAAAGCTCTTTGATAAATCGATCTCCGGCGGCGATGCGCCCGCGGACATCGACCTCGATGTATCCGGCGCGAAGCGGCTTTCCATCCTGGTCGATTACGGCACCGGGCTAGATGCAGGCGATTATTTGGATCTCGCGGAGGCAAAGATTTTGAAATGATTCTCCGCCCGATCCATCTGCTGTTTGCGATGTCGTTATCAACCGCACTGTGGCTGGCGCTGGTCGCGCGCGCATCGGCGCTGCCTACCGACCAGCCCAAGCCGCCCGATATCGATCCCGCGGTGCTCGCGGCCGAGCAATCGCGCATCGCCGCTGCAGCCAAAGCCATTCCCTCGGTGCTGTGCATCTTCTCGCCGGGAGGGCAGGGGGGCGGCTCCGGTGTTGTCATCTCCCCCGATGGCTACGCACTCACGAACTTCCACGTCGCCAAGCCTTGCGGCACCTTCATGAAGTGCGGCATGGCCGACGGCAAACTGTACGTTGCAGTTATCGTCGGCCTCGATCCGGTGGGCGACGTCGCGCTCATCAAGCTGTACGGTCGCGACGATTTCCCCGACGCCGAACTGGCCGATAGCGACGACGTCCGAGTCGGCGACGGCTGCTTCACGATGGGCAACCCGTTTTTACTGGCCACCGACTTTCATCCCTCGGTCGCCTACGGCATCGTCTCCGGCGTGCACCGCTATCAGTATCCCGCCGGCACGCTGTTGGAGTACACCGATTGCCTGCAAGTCGATGCGGCCATCAACCCCGGCAATTCCGGCGGTCCGCTGTTCGACGCCCAAGGCCGCCTGCTGGGCATCAACGGCCGTGGCTCGTTCGAAAAGCGCGGCCGCGTGAATGTCGGCGTGGGCTATGCCATCTCGATCAACCAAATCAAAAACTTTCTGGGAAACTTGAAAGCCGGACGCATTGTCGATCATGCCACGCTCGGCGCACGAGTGTCCACCAGTGAAGATGGCCGCGTGCTGGTCAGCGACATCTTGGAAAATAGCGACGCCTATCGCCGCGGACTGCGTTACGACGACGAAATCGTCTCCTTTGCCGGCCGTCCTATTCGCAGCGTCAATGCGCAGAAAAACGTGCTGGGCATCTTCCCCAAAGGTTGGCGCGTGCAACTCACCTATCGCCGCGACGGCGAAAACCACGACACGTTCGTGCGACTGATGGGCGTCCATACCGACATGGAATTGCTCGCCAAAGTCGAAGGCCGCCTCCCCGGTGAAATGCCCCCGCGGCCCCGCCGTCCCAAGAACAAACCCGGCGAGGAGCCCAAGCCTGACGAAAAGAAACCCGCTCCAGACAAAAGCCTGAAAGAAGCCGTCAGATCGCCGGTGCCCGAGGAATTGAAAAAACAGTTCGAGGCCCGCCCCGGCTACGCCAACTACTATTTCAATCGGCAAAACGTCCAGCGCATATGGAATGCCTGGAAAGCCCATGGTGATTTCTCCAAGCTCACCGGCGCCTGGACCATCACCGGCCAAGCGGGCGCCGACCAGCAAGTGGTCCTTCGCTTGGACAATTCTCAAGGCGAGATCGAATTGCCCACCGGGGATTCGAAAATTGCAGTCGCCGACGGCGTAATCGATTCGGTGCTTAACCCGCCGGGCAGCGGCGGCTTTTTGCCCGCCGTGTACTTGTGGCGAAAACTGCTTACCGGCGGACCGGGCCGCTTCGGTCAAATCACCTACGAAGGCGCCGCTCCGTTGCCGCATTACGAGGGCCTGTTCGACGTGCTGCACGCCGTGGGGGACGGCGTAGAAACCCGCTTCTATTGCGATCCGTCCGACGGCCAACTGGTGTGCCTGGAAATGTTCCCCGACGACGGCGCCGATCCCTGCGAAGTTTATTTCAGCGACTATCGCGAAAACGATGGCCGGCTACTGCCGCATCGCATGGAAGTACGCTACGAAAACAATCTGTTCGGCATATTCACGCTGACGAATTTCGATTTGCAAAAGAGCCAACCGGCGGCGCATTGATGGTCAACCCGCGAAAAAACTCGACGCTCGTTTTCGGATGGACGCTGGCGGTTGCCGCGTTGATGCTGATTCCGCGCACCGCATCCGCCGCCAAGCCCGCGGAGGTCATCCACGCCGGCCAGCAGCGATCTGTCAAGATCTACGGCGCCGGCGGCCTGCGCGGCTTGGATGCCTATCAATCCGGCTTTCTGATTTCCGCCGAAGGCCACATCGTCACTGTCTTCAACCACGTGCTGGATAGCGATGTGATCACTGTGACGCTCGACGACGGCCGCAAGTTCAAAGCGCAGTTGCTGGGCGCCGATCCGCGACTGGAAGTGGCCGTTTTGAAAATCGACGCCGCCGACCTGCCATTTTTCGATCTGCATCAGGCGGCTACCGCCGCGGAAGGCACGGCCGTGTTGGCCTTCAGCAATCTGTTCGGCATCGCCACCGGCGACGAGCCGGTGAGCGTGCAGCACGGCGTCATTTCGGCCGTTGCGCCGCTGGCCGCGCGCCGCGGCGCCTTCGAAACACCCTACCAGGGCCCTGTGTACGTGCTTGATGCCATGACGAACAATCCCGGCGCCGCCGGCGGTGCGCTTACCAACGTCCGCGGCCAACTGCTGGGCATGCTCGGCCTCCAACTGCGCAACGCGCAAAACAACAGTTGGCTGAACTACGCCGTGCCGGTGAACGAAATCGTCGAAGCCGTCGAGGCGATCAAAGCCGGTCAAACGCGCCCGGCCAACGCGCACTCCGCTCGCCAGAAGCCTCCCGAGAATCCGCTCACTTTGGCCGACCTGGGAATCGTGCTGGTGCCCAACGTGCTGGAGCGCACCCCGCCGTTTGTCGACACCGTGCGCCTCCGATTCCCCCGCCGCGGCCGCCGGAATTCGCGCCGACGATCTGATCGTCTTCGTCAACAGTCAGCTCGTGCAATCCTGCAAAGCCCTGCAAGCCGAATTGGAAAAACTCAATCAAGACGCCGAAGTGCGCCTGATGCTGCTGCGCGGCAACGCGCTGGTGGAAGTAAATTTGCGAGCCAACGATGAGCCGGTGCACTAAAACCATCATTGCCTGCTTCGCCGCTGGGCTCATGGTGACATGTAGCGCGGTCGTCACGCGCGCCGACGACGATCTCGCTGCCCGCGAACAAGCAGCGCTGAAATCCGCAGTCGATCGTATCGCTCCCAGCGTGGTGCGAATCGAAACGCTCGGCGGCTTGGAAACGGTCGACAACGTGCTGATCGGCGCCGGGCCGACCACCGGCCTGATCGTCTCCGCCGACGGCTACATCATCACCAGCGCCTTCAACTTCATCCAAAAACCGACGCAAGTGATCGTCGATCTCGCCGCCGGCACGCGCCTACCGGCCCAAGTCGTGGCCCACGACAACAATCGCATGCTGGTGCTGCTGAAGGTGACGCTGGAAGGAAAAAACGCCGATCGCCAACTCCCGGTCCCTGTGGCCGCTCCCGTCAGTGAATTGCGCGTCGGCGAATGGGCGATCGCCGTGGGCCGCGTTTACGACAACGATCAGCCGAACATGTCGGTGGGCATCCTCAGCGCCACCAATCGAATTTGGGGCAAAGCAATCCAAACCGACGCCAAAGTCTCGCCGGCCAACTACGGTGGACCGCTCGTGGATCTCGAAGGGCGCGTAATCGGCGTGCTGGTGCCCATGTCTCCCATGGAAAGCGGCGAGATGGCCGGCGTCGAATGGTACGACTCCGGCATCGGTTTCGCCGTCCCGCTGGAGCACATCAACCGCGTGCTCGAGCGACTCAAACATGGCGAAGATTTGCAGCCCGGCCTGATGGGCGTCACGATCAAAGCCGGCGACCCCTATGCTGAGGAAGTGACGATTGCCACCTGCCTGCCGAAATCTCCCGCGCGCAGGCCGGCCTGAAACCCGACGACAAGATTTTGGAAATCGACGGTGCGAAAATTGGCAATGAATCGCAGCTCAAACATCAACTGGCGCCGCGTTACGCCGGCGAAAAAATCACGCTGGCCCTGCTGCGCGACGACAAGCGATTGGAAGAATCGCTGGAACTCGTCGCCAAACTGCCGCCGTATATTCACCCATTCTTGGGAATCCTACCTGGCCGCGACGCCGCAACCGACGAGACCAAAGGCGTGACCGTGCGCTATGTCTATCCCGACAGCCCGGCCGCCAAGGCCGGCATTGAGATCGGCGATCGAATCATCTCCCTCGCGGGGACGCCGACTACCTCACCGCAGAGTCTGCAGGAGCAGCTCGCCGCATTGGAACCGTTGGAAACTGTCAAACTGCAAATCGATCGCAACGGGAAGACTCAATCGCTCGAAGCGACTCTCGCCACGCTCCCCGAGGCGGTCCCCGAAAATCTCCCACCGGCTCACACGTCGAAGCCGCCGGCCGACGATCCCGCGCCTGCGCTGGGTAAGCTCACCATCAAGATTCCCGAAGCCCCCAACGATTGCCTCGCTTACATTCCCGAACTCTACAACTCGCACGTGCCGCATGGCCTGGTCGTCTGGCTGCACCCTGCCGGCGGTCTGAAGGACGATGAGCTGATCGATCGCTGGAAAAAAGTTTGCAACGACTTCGACTTGATCCTGCTGGCGCCCAAAAGTGCCGACCCGGCCCACTGGCAGCGCACCGAAGCCGAGTTCGTCCGCAAAGCGATCGATGACGTGCTTGAAAATTACAACATCGATCGTTCGCGCATCGTGGTCGCGGGGCAAGAAGCCGGCGGCGCGATGGCCTACCTCGTGGCGCTGAAAGATCGCGACCTGGTGCGCGGCGTGGCAGCGATCAACGCCCCCTTGCCGGCACGCGTGAAACCTCCAGCCAACGATCCCATCCAACGCCTAGCGATTTTCACCACCATTGCCAAGGCCTCGTCGCCGGCTATCGACGCCACCATCAAGCAATTTCGCGACGCCAAATATCCAGTGACGCAATTCGAGCTCGGCATGGTCCAGCGCCCGCTCAAGGCCGACGATTTGAAACAACTCGCCCGTTGGATCGACACGCTCGATCGAAGTTGATGCCGGGCTTAATCCGCTTGCAGTTTTGCATGGACGCCACCCAACTCTCCGCCGATCTGAAAAGCTCCGATCCCTCCGTGCGCACATCCGCCGCCGAACAATTGACGCACTTGGAAGAGGGCGCTCAAGCCGCCGCCGTTCCGCTGGTGCGCGCGATGAACGACGCTGAATCGACTGTGCGTGACTGGGCCTATGCCGCGCTGGAATTGCTCGGCCCGCCCGCCGCCAGCGATGGCCCCGCATTGGCGCAATTGCTATCCGATCCCTGCTTAGACATCGCCTATTGGGCGGCAACATTGTTGGGCCGCCTGGGTGCGGAAGATAGTTCCGCCTGCGCCGCCTCGGTGAAGCCGCTCATCGCCGCCCTGGAGAGTTATCCCGAATCCGCCGTCCGCGAGTGCGCCGCCTGGGCCCTGGGGCAAATTGGTCCGCCCGCCGCCGAGGCCACCGCCGCACTGCAAACCGCCGCCGCCGGCAGCCTGCCGCGTCTATCTCGCCTGGCGAAAGAAGCGCTCGAGAAGATCAAGTCGGCCTGATCGTTTCGCGGTAAACTGAAGCGATGCAAACCTCCAGTAACATTGCTTTCAAGGAATGGGCCGTGGTCTGCGCCGCGCTGGCCGCCGGCAGGCAAACCATCATCTTGCGCAAAGGCGGCATCGACGAAGGGCGCGAAGGTTTCCGCGTCGCGCACCACGAATTCTGGCTGCTGCCGACGCGGTTCCATCAAGATCCGTCGCAGTTGACGCCCGATGCCAAGCCGCTCTGGCAACAAGTGCACGCCCAACCGCCGCCGCCCGGAAAATTCCAAATTGATCTCTACGCCGTGGTGCAACAGGTTTTCGAAGTGCGAGATCTGGATGCGCTGAATCAAATCGCCGCCGAGCACATTCTTTCCGCCGAAACCATCCAACAGCGATACCACTATCGCCATCCCGGCCTGTTCGTCCTGGCCGTGCGAATTTACAGAATCCCGCAGCCACACGAGGTGAGCGACAGCCCTTACATCGCCGGCTGCAAAAGCTGGGTGGAATTGCCAGCGTCGATATCCACGTCCGGCGCGACCCCGGTGCTCGACGATGCTGCGTTCGCCGCACGGATCGAAGCACTTGCACAAGCGCTGCATTGATGTTTATTGCCGATCCCCATCTCATGTGATAAGTTGGCGCCACACAAGCGTACTTTGTTTCATCCCAATGGGGTTACAAGAATCATGTCCAAAAATCGCAAAGCGGAAGTCGACGAAGCGAAAAAATCACTCGACGCTAAGAATAAAAAGTATCAGCTCGAACTCGACACCTCCGAAGGCAAAATCACGCTCGACATGGCCCCTGAAGTCGCGCCCGGTCACGTGGAAAACATTCTCGCCTTGGCGAAAATCGGCTACTACGATGGCCTCACTTTTCACCGCATCATCAAGGGCTTCATGATTCAAGGCGGCTGCCCCGAAGGCACCGGCACCGGCGGGCCCGGCTACACGATCAAGGCTGAATTCAACAAGATGAAGCACGAGCCGGGCGTGTTGTCCGCAGCGCGCTCCAGCGATCCCAATTCCGCCGGCTCGCAGTTTTTCATTTGCCTGGGGGCTCATTCGCATCTCGACGGCCAATACACCGCCTACGGCAAAACTGCCGACGCCGCCAGTCTGGACGTGGTGAAGAAAATCGGCAATGTCCCCACGGGCTCCCAAGATCGCCCGCAAAAGGCGGTCACGATCAAATCGGCCAAAGTGGTGGAGAAGTGATCGTTTGCTAGGTAGGTTAGAATGGGGGACGCCATCAGTTTACTCTCCCGCTCAGGGAGAGGGCCTGCTCTGAGCTTGTCGAAGGGCAGGATGAGGTGAGATTTTTAGCCAACTATGCCCACCCGCTTGCTTCGCATCTTTGTTGCACTTTCCAGTAGTTGTTTCGTCGCAGCGCACTTCGCAGCCTCTGCGGCCGCCGACGACGCGTCCCCTCTGCCCGACGTGAAAAGCGTTCATGTCGGCTTCAACAATACTTGCAAGCTCGGTTGTTGGACGCCCGTCGCCGTCGAGTTGAACTCTGCGCAGGGCGGTTCTTGGAAGCCTGGCAGGCTGGGAATCCAGGCGCTCGATTGCGACGCAGTCCCCGCGGTCTTCCTCGGCAAACCAATCGCCTCGCGCCGAAGCGTCGCCAATGGCGTACATCCGCCTCGGTCGCCCCGACGGACCCATCGACCTGCTCTATTACCCGGGCGATCCAAGATCAAAAGATGAAGCGGCGGTCGCATTGCGAAGCCTTTCCAACAGCGAGCTTCCGCGCGCTGCCCAATACCGCCGAACTGATTGTCGAACTTGGCGCATCGATCGGCCTGGCCGATCTGTACCGTCGCAGCGAGCAAAGCGAATCGCAGCGCACCACGGTGGTCACAATCGAATCGCCGCAAAAATTGCCCGATCGCTGGTGCGGCTACGAAGGCGTTGACCTGCTAGTGATCGTCGGAGCGCCGGCGGTCGAAAAATTCTTGCTGGACGCTGAGTCGATCGAAGCGCTGAAGCAGTGGGTTCGCCGCGGCGGCACGCTGCTGCTGGAGTGCGGCGAAAATGCCGAAAAAGTCGTCGGGTTGCGCGGGCCGCTGGCGGAATTCGCCCCCGGCGAGTTCGTGGAAACGATCGATCGCCAGCCCTTCGGCGCGATCGAAAGCTACTCGGCGGCGGAACAGCCGATCGACGTCGGCGCCGCGGGCCGCCGCACGATCCGGGTGCCGCAATGGAAAAATGTGCGCGGCCGCGTCGAACTTTCCGAGCGATCGAAAACTACCGAAGTGCCGCTGGTCGTCCACTGGCCGCTGGGGTTCGGCCAGGTCATCTTCGTCGGCTTCGATCTCGATCAGCCTCCGCTGAGCAGCTGGCCCGGACGGGGTAAATTCCTCGACAAGCTCCTCCGGCTGCGCTCGGCGTCCGATAAGCCGTCTGGCGCTACCGCCGCCGTCGCACTGGCCAGGCATCTGGGCTACATCGACCTCAGCGGTCAGCTTCGCAGCGCTCTGGATCAGTTCGAAGGAGTGCGCCTGATTCCCTTTTGGACCGTAACGCTTCTCACGCTGGCGTACATCGTCATCCTGTTTCCGCTCAACTATTTCGTCGCCACCCGATGGCTGAAGCGTCAGCAGTTAGCGTGGGTAATTTTCCCCGCGGTGGCGATCGGGTTCTGTGCGGCAGCATACGGTATGGCCCATCAAGCCAAAGGAAACCGGCTGCGAGTCAATCAGATCGACTTGGTCGATATCGATGCCGAAAACGGTTGGGCGCGCGGCAGCACGTGGTTCAATCTGTTCAGCCCGGCCAACGCCGCCTACGAGCTGAGCGTTAAGCCCATTTCACTTGGCGCGACCGACCAGCCGGCACCAGACGCCGAAGGCCTGCTCAGTTGGTTCGGTCTGGCAGGCAGCGGATTGGGGGCGATGAACTCCGCGGCGGCAAGTTTGCCGCTGGTGGATCAGCCGTACCAAATCGATTCCAGCGACGGCGTCATCACCGACGTCCCCATCGCCAAATGGTCCAGCAAAAGCTTCGTGGGACGCTGGACGTGCAATGGTCGCGGCGTTTACGGCGATCTCACCGCGACACTCGATCGCCGGCTGAAGGGCGCCGTCGCAAACCGCTTAACAGGCCCGCTCGATCATTGTGTGCTGTTCTACGGGCGGTGGGCCTATCCGCTGGGTACGATCCGCGTCGGCGAAGAAGTGAGCTTGGATCGCAAGGACCCGTCCACGATCGAAACGTATCTCACCCATCGCCGCTTGCTTGCCGCGCGCAACGAAGTACCCCCGTACGATCGCTCCGACTTTGACCTCCCACGCATTCTCGAAGTGATGATGTTTCACAATGCCGCCGGGGGTGTAAACTACACCGGGCTGCTGAATCACCAGCAGGCGTTTGTCGATCTCAGCACCCAATTGGAATTTGGCCGGGCCATCCTCGTCGGCCGTGGGCCTCCAGGAACCGAATTGCAAATCAACAACCAGCCGCTGGCCCCGGAAAACACCAGCAGCCACGAAACTATCTACCGCTTCCTCCTGCCCGTCGGCGAGCCCCGCAGCCGGAGCAGCAACCAGCCGCTAATTCAGCCGTGATTGAAACCCGCCACCTCACGAAAAAATACGACGAGCTCTTCGCCGTCAAATCATTGTCGATCAAGCTCGACAAGGGGGACGTGTACGGCTTCATTGGGCCCAACGGCGCCGGCAAAACCACCACCATGCGGATGCTGGCCACGCTGTTGAATCCCACTTGGGGCGAAGCGTACGTCTGCGGCTACTCGATCTACACCAAGCCCAAGGAAATCCGCCGCCTGATCGGCTTCATGCCGGACTTCTTCGGCGTGTACGACGACATGAAGGTGATCGAGTATCTGGAATTCTTCGCCGCCGCGTACCGCATCCGCGGCGAGAAGCGCCGCAAAGTGTGCCACGACGTGTTGGAGTTGGTGGGCCTGGGCTACAAGCGCAACGCGCTGGCCACGAGCCTGTCGCGCGGCATGAATCAGCGGCTCGGCCTGGCGCGCGTGCTATTGCACGATCCGCAAGTGCTGCTGCTGGACGAACCGGCCAGCGGGCTGGATCCCCGCGTACGCATTGAAATTCGCCGCGTCATCCGCCAACTCGGCGAGATGGGAAAGACCGTGATGGTCTCCAGCCACATCCTGCCGGAACTGGCCGACATGTGCAACAAGATCGGCATCATCGAGCGCGGCGAACTGCTGGTGAACGAAAGCGTCGACGATCTGATGAAAAAAGTCCGCCGCCAGATTGTGCTGCGCATCGCCGTGACCGGTCCGCCCGACGGCGCCGCCAAATTACTGCAGCAGCATACGTCAGTCGACCGCGTCGACGGCAGCAGCGACGAAATGGTCGTCACGTTGAAAGAAGGCGTTCGCGATTACGCCGACCTGGCCACGCTCCTGGTTTCCAACGGCCACAAGCTGCGATTGTTCAAGGAAGATGAATTGAACCTCGAAGGCGCCTTCATGGCCCTCACCAAAGGCATTACGGCCTGATTGTCCAACGGCCGAAAGTCCGCCCGCTAGCGGCACATTTTACCGATTATCTTGATTTCACCGTTGCACCATCGCCCTGGGTCTCCCGTAGAATATTCGGGCCGGCGCTTTCGACGGACTGCGTTACGGCAAATCGCACACACATTTTCCCAAGGAATTTAGAACATGAAGTTGCAAGCTTTCGCCGTGGCAGCCCTTTTCGCGCTTTCCACTCCCGCACTTTGGGCCCAAGCCACGCCGGGCCAAAAACCGGCGGCCCAGCCCGGCGCCAGCGGCCAAAGCGGCTTGAGCACCATCCAGCAAAAAGCTAGCTACGCCGTCGGTATCGGCGTGGCGGAAAGCATCAAATCCGATCAGCTTGAATTGGATCAGCAAGCCTTGATGAAAGGCATCAGCGACGGCTTAAATGGCGCGAAGTCGGCCCTAACGGATCAGGAGATGTCCGAAGCCGTGCAGCAGTTTCAGAAAGATCAGGTCGCAAAAATCTCCGACAAAAACAAAAGGGAAGGCGCAAAATTCCTCGCCGACAATAAATCCAAAGAAGGCGTGAAAACCACCGCCAGCGGCTTGCAATACAAGGTGGTCAAGGCGGGCAACGGCGCCACCCCTGGCCCCACCGACGAAATTACCGCCCACTATAAAGGCACGTTGCTGGATGGCCGGGTGTTCGATAGTTCCTACGATCGCGGCCAGCCGATCCACCTGCGCGCCGACAAGGTCATCAAAGGTTGGTCCGAAGCGCTGCAATTGATGAAGGTCGGCGACAAATGGCAATTGTTCATCCCGTCCGAGTTGGCCTATGGCGAAAGCGGTGCCGGCGGCACCATCGGCCCCAACGCCGTGCTGTTGTTCGACGTCGAGTTGCTCGATGTGAAAAAGCCTGGAGCCGGCAACCCACTCCAATTGCAACCGTTGAATTCGCAGAAGTGATGCAAGCTCTGCTGAAGTTCTGCCTGCTGCCTGCTGCCTGCTGCCTGCTGCTTGCCGGCAGCACCGCCGCGCAGTCGAAGCTCAACTTCGACGAAGCCCGCCGCCGCATGGTGGAAGAAGAAATCGTCGGCGGCGGAGTGCGCAACAAACGCGTCATCCAGGCGATGCTCGACACGCCTCGCCACGAGTTCGTGCAGCACGATCAGCAGAAGAACGCCTACTACGACATGTCGATCCCCATCGGCGAAGGCCAAACTATCAGCGGGCCCTTCGTCGTGGCCTACATGACCGAACAGCTCAGTCCGCAGCCTGGCGACAAGGTGCTGGAAATCGGCACCGGCAGCGGCTATCAGGCCGCCGTGCTCAGCCCATTGGTCAAAGACGTTTACACGATCGAAATCCTGGAATCGCTCGGCAAGCGCGCCGAGGCCACGCTCAAACGGCTTAAGTACGGCAACGTGCACGTCAAAATCGGCGACGGATACCAAGGCTGGCCAGAGCATGCGCCGTTCGACAAGATCATCGTCACCTGCTCGCCCGAAAAAGTTCCGCAGTCGCTGGTCGACGAGCTCAAAGAAGGCGGCCGCATGATCGTCCCCGTCGGCGAGCGCTACGAGCAGATGCTCTATCTGTTCACCAAGCAAAACGGCAAGCTGGTTTCCGAAGCGCTGCGCCCCACGCTGTTTGTCCCCATGACCGGGCAGGCCGAGGAAGGTCGCGAAGTGCAGCCCGATCCGCTGCATCCAAAAATAGTCAACGGCAGCTTTGAAGAGCAGGGGGGCGTCGAAAACGAACCGCGCGCCTGGTTCTACTGCCGGCAGATGAAAGTGTCCGGCGCCGCCGATGCCCCCGATCAACAGCACTACCTGGTGTTCACCAACGACGTGCCCGGCCGCATGAGCCGCGCGCTGCAAGGTTTTGCGATCGACGGCTCGAAAGTCGGCCAACTCGAAGTCAGCGCCATGATCCGCGGGCGCGACATCCGTCCGGGTCAGGCAGTCGATGAACTGCCGCAGATATCGCTGACGTTCTTAGACGACAATTCGGGCTCCATCGGCCGGACGTTTGTCGGGCCTTTCCGCGGTACGTTCGATTGGAAGCGCGTGACGGAAAAAGTGAAGGTGCCGGCTAAAGCCACCAAGTGCATCATGCACGTCGGCCTGTTGGGCGGCGTCGGCCAGTTCGCCATCGACGACGTGTCGATCAAGCCCATCGCGCTGATTGTTAGCCAAGTCTCTCGTCGTCGCCGTCACGCGATAATTTCGACGACATGCCGCTGTGCGCTGATCACCAATCCCAAGCCCAGCGCATGGGCCATCAGCCCGCTGCCGCCATAGCTCACCAGCGGCAATGAAACGCCGGTGATGGGCACCAATCCCGTGAGCATCGCGGTGTTGATGAATACCTCCGTCGCAAAAAGCGCCGCGACACCGACCGCTAGCAGCCGACCGGCGGGCTCGCCGATCCGCTGCGCCGTGTGCACGCATTGGTACACCAGCCCGCAATAGAGAACCAGCAGCGCTCCGGCGCCGATTAATCCAAACCGCTCTCCTACCACGCAATAAATCGAATCGGTATACGGCTCCGGCAGCCGGCACGATACCACGGCGTCGTCGGCCGGATCCGGGACGGGGCGAACCATGCTTCCCCACACACTCCCCAGCGCGAACATTCGCTTGGCTTGGTCGAGGTGAAACCCGTCTCCCGTGGCGGTTTCGCGCGGCCCATTCTGTTCCCACAGCGCCGTGATGCGCGAGCGCTGCTCGTGGCTCATCTGGCTCCACAGAAGCGGCGCCAACATCAACCCGGCCGCCACCAGCCGCACCAAATCGCGCTGCGCGCGCCGCCGGCGAACAGCATCGCCAACAGCACAGGCAAAAACACCAGCGACGTCCCCAAATCGGGCTCTTTCAGAATCAAAAGCATGCACAACGCAGCCATGGTGAGTGGCCAAAGCAGACTGCCGAAACCTGTCGCCAGGTCGCGGAAGGCCAAATATCCGGCCAGAGCCAAGATAAATGCGATCTTGGCGAACTCAGACGGCTGCACGCCGATCCCGCTGAGGCGAATCCAACGATGCGCTCCGTTGACCGCCGGAAAGGCATACACCGCCACCAGTGCGGCCGCCACCAGGCCGAAAAGCACCGCCGCCGATCGGACGAACCAGCGATAATCCATCGCTGCCGCGCCGGCCATTGCCGCCAGGGCCAAAACCGACCACACAATCTGCTGCCGCAACAGGCGGCTCCCGCCGCTGGCGATGGCAGTTGCCGAAGCCCCCTCGGTTAGCCGTTCAGCGCGCCCAATGCCGCCCAGCCGAGCATGATCAGGGCCACCGCGGTCAACGGAATCCACCACGACGTGGCGCGAAATTGCGGCGAACGAAAACCGGCGGAGACATCCATGGCAGGTCGCAGACAGTCGAGGGGGCGAGGGCGGGGTCTCAGGCGCCGCGGATTATAGGGCCTTCCTGCCGGCCGCCGCGACACCGCTTGGAACGCCTCGAAAGGCCAGTTCCCAGGTGCACACTGTCCATGCGGACAGTAGCATCAGTCCAAAAACACGGGGTTTTTGACGGAAAATTCGCCCCAATTGGCAAATTTCAGACCATATATGCCAAAATCCTTATCCGGAAAAACTTGCCCAATCTACTTGATTTGCATGCTAGTGTTTGTATGTTTTGGGGGGTAAGGATGCTGCCCCAAAGTACATCGTATTCACGAGTTATTGGGAGTAAACAAAACATGTTGCGAAGGAATTTGACCAAGTGGACCGTGGCCGCGACTGTGGCAATTGCCGGCGTGGCCCTCAATGCAAACACATCCGAAGCGTTCCATCACGGCTGGGGCTCGTGGGGTTCCTCGTCCAGCGGCGGTAGCTGGGGTTCCTCGTCCAGCGGTGGTTGGGGCTCGTCGTCCAGCGGCGGCTGGGGTTCGTCCTCCAGTGGCGGCTCGTGGGGTTCCTCGTCCAGCGGCAGCTCATCGAGCGGCGGCTGGGGATGGCATCATCACCGCGCCTATTACGGTAGCTGGGGTTCTTCGTCCTCCGGCGGCAGCTCGTCGTCCGGCGGTTCGAGTTCTTCCGGCGGCGTCGTGTACTACAACAATGGTCCGATGCAGATGCAGCAAGGCGCTCCCGCCATGCCGCCTCCGCCGGGCAACATGAACAATCCTTCGAATACCAATCCGCCGTCGGGTCCGGGAACTGAAGTTCCTCCGTCCCCGATGCCAGGCGCGTTGTATCGCAGCCTTGGCGGCAGCCAGGTCGCCCTGCTGAATGTGAACGTTCCGGCCGAAGCCAAGATCTTCGTCAACGGCAACGCCACCGCCAGCACCGGCACTCAGCGTCAATACGTGAGCCGTGGCCTGGAATCCGGCAATCGTTATGCCTACGAAGTGAAGGCTGAAATCGTCCGCGACGGACAAACGATTACCGAAACCAAGAACGTCACGTTGGGCCCCGGCGAACAAGCCAGCCTGGCCTTCAATCTCGACGGCAAGTCCGCTCCGGTCGCTGCCGAAAAGACCAAGACCAAGCTGACGCTGCACGTTCCTGCCGACGCCAAGGTCAGCTTGGCCGGCCGGGACACAACCTCGACTGGCGACGTGCGTGAATACACCACCACGAAGCTGGCTCCGGGCGCCGAGTGGAACGACTACACCGTGCGTGTCGTGGCCAATGTTGACGGCCGTGAAGTGACCAAGGAGGAAACGATTAAGCTCATCGGCGGCGAAGATCGCGAGCTGACGATTGATCTCGGCTCGCCGGCCATCGCCAGCAACGCGACGGTCAGCCGGTAAGTTTGGCAAGAAGCCACTAGAACAGTGGCTCGCAGAGCGTAATCATCCTCGAATAGTGCAACTGAGCCCACGCCCTCGCATGGTTCGCCATGCGGGGGCGTTTTTGTTTGCGCAGGTCGCATTCTGTCCGCCGCCTGCCGCCTATCGCCTGCTTTCCCCCGCACAATTGTTAAAATCTACGGTGGTTTCACGCCCCGCCTCGCCCGGTTCCGATAATCCGAACTGATGGCCTCCGCCCCGCAAAAACCGCCGACCGCGCCGCTGATCCGCACGCTTGCTCTCCGCTGGCGGATCATTATCACTGTCGGGCTATTGATTCATCTGACGGCCGTCATCGCCGCGCCTTGGCCGTGCAACCGGCGAGCGAGCTGCAGGCCAATCTGGCGGAAACGCTGCGGCCGTATATCTGCCTTCCTACCTGGATCACGGATATCGCTTCTTCGCGCCGATGCCCCCCCCGAGCCACTTGGTGCGCTACAAACTCGAGATGCCCGACGGCAGCATGCAAAACGGCGTGTTCCCCGACTTGAAGACCGAGCAGCCGCGCCTGTTCTACCACCGCCACTTCATGCTCACCGAAAAGCTCATGCAATTTTTCGATCCCGAACAGCCGGGCGCGAATGACCCGCCGCAGGCGCCGCCGATTGGCAACGCGAACGGCAACTGTTTGACACCATTGCCGAATCCTACGCCCGCTACTTGCTCAAAACTTCCGGCGCAAGCGCGTGACGCTCGAGTTCGTGCAGCATGAATTGCCAAGCCCGGCCGACTTGCTGAACGATCGGCCGCTGGATAATCCAAATTCGTATCGAGTGCTGTGGACCGGCTCTTACGGAACCGAAACGCTGTGAATTTGATTACTGATTATATTCAGGAACTCGCGCACTCCACCTGGCAAGGCTGGAACCGCTTCTGGTTCGCACCTTCCGATCCGGCGACTCTCGGCCTGATCCGCATCCTCGCCGGCGCGATGCTCTTTTACACGCACCTGGTGTGGTCGCTCGATCTGCAAGGTTTCTTCGGACCCAACGGTTGGCTGCCGGCTAGCACTGTCGCCGCGTTACCCGGACACACGCCGTTCCAATGGAGCTGGTTCTATTGGATCAATTCGCCGGTACTGTTGTGGACGGTTCATATCGCGTGTTTGGTGGTGTTTTTCTTGCTGACCATCGGCTTGTGGAGCAGGGCCACGTCGATCCTCGCGTTTCTGGCGACTGTGGCCTACGCCAACCGCGCTTCGCTGGCGCAGTTCGGCCTGGACGACACGAATGCCATGCTCGCGCTGTACTTGATGATTGGCCCTTGCGGCACCGCCTACTCGGTGGACAACTGGCTCAAGCGTCGCCGCGCCGGCGGCAAATTGCCCGTCGAACCGCGCATCGGCACAACTTTGCCATCCGCTTGCTGCAGGTTCAACTGTGCGTAGTCTATTTCTTCTCCGGCATCGGCAAAGCTCAAGGGCCGCTGTGGTGGAACGGCGATGCCATTTTGATGGCCACCGCCAATCTCGAATACCAATCCCTCAGCGCCACCTGGCTGATTCATTATCGCACCCTGGCTTCGTTGCTCACGCACATCACCGTGTTTTGGGAATTGTCGTACTGTGCCCTCGTCTGGCCGCGCCTCACTCGGCCCATCGTCATCGCCATTGCGTTCGCCATCCACCTGGGCATCGGTGCATTCCTGGGCATGTGGACCTTTGGCCTGGCCATGTGCATTGCAAACCTGGCCTTCGTCTCTCCCTGGATTGTGCGGCGCATCATCAATCGATCGCCTGCTTCCACCGCCGATTCGCGCACTTCGTCAATGAATAAGTCGCAATCGGCCGCCGGCAACCGCTCCACCTCGCGCGCATCCATCGCGCGCCAAGCTGTCTAAAGTCCGCAGCGCAAGCCAGCGATTGCGCCCGGCGCCACGGTTGTAACTCATTGCTCCGTCCCACATTTCCCTGCGGCTCCTAGGCGTGTAGGGCAGGGGGGTTATAATAGACTTTTCCTCGCATTTTCCCGCCTCTCATGAATCCGCACCCTTTGCGAATCACCCGCCGGCGCTTCTTGGCGACGACCGGTTCTGCCATCGGCGCCGCTGGCCTCGTGGGCCTTTACTCTTGGCGAATCGAGCCCCACTGGGTCCAGGTCGTCGAGCGCCAACTCCCAATTGCGCATCTGCCGGAAAATCTGGTCGGCAAAAAGCTCGTCCAAATCAGTGACCTGCATGTGGGACCCTATGTCGACTCCAATTACCTGATCGACGCCATGCGGCGCATTTCGGCAATGCAGCCCGATTGGATCGCCATCACCGGCGATTTCATGAGTTACAAGCAGGCGCATGTCTACGATGAAGTCCGACGCGTCTTGGAATATCTGAAGCCGCCGCCGTTGGGTTATGCCGCCATTTGTGGAAATCACGATTACGGCTGGAATTGGTCGCAGGTTTCCGTCGCCGATCGCCTGGAGCGATTGCTCGACGACATGGGCATCCAAATGTTAAGAAACTGCGCCGCAAATTTCGGCGGCTTGAACATCGTCGGATTGGACGATTACTGGAGCCCTAAATTCAGCCCTAACGAAGTGCTCGCGAAAATCAATCATCAACAAGCGAACCTCGTGTTGTGCCACAATCCCGACGTCGTCGATCACCCGATCTGGAACGGCTACCAGGGCTGGATTCTCGCCGGTCACACGCACGGCGGGCAGGTGAAGCCTCCATTTTTGCCGCCGCCCATTCTGCCCGTGACCAACAAACGCTACTCCGCCGGCGATTTCGATCTCTGGGACGGCCGCTGGTTGTACATCAATCGCGGACTCGGCCACACACTGCCCGTGCGCTTCAATGTGCCGCCGGAAATCACGGTGTTTCGCTTGACAGCGGCATGATCGGAAAGAATCGGCGCGAGGGCAGGGGGGATCGAATCGCTCGAACTTGCCGCTCCTGCGAACCACAACGTATACTGACTGGTCTAAACTAAAGCTTCATTGTTCGAAAAATGCGGTGAGTTTGAAGTAGGGAACCCACCAGACCTACTCACCTACGCACTCTGAATCATCCTAGGAGTCTTTCGTGCCTGAATCGATTGCCATCGTCGGTGCCACCGGCGCAGTGGGACGCATCATCTTGCAATTGCTCGAAGAGCGCAAGTTCCCGTATTCGCGCATCAAGTTTCTCGCCTCCGGCCGCTCCGCCGGGAAGCAAATCACCTTTCGCGGCCAGCAGCACACCGTCGAAAAGCTCGAGCCCGATGCGTTCAACGGCGTCGACATTGCCATCGGCAGCACCCCTGACGAAGTGGCCAAGGAGTTCGTCCCCTGGGCTGTGGAGCGCGGCTGCACAGTCGTCGACGAAAGCGGTTACTGGCGCATGAATCCCGACGTGCCCCTGATCATTCCCGAAGTGAATCCCGACGCCATTTTGAATCACAAGGGCATCATCGCCAGCCCGAATTGCTCCACCACGCAACTGGTCGTCGCCATCAAGCCGCTACACGATGCCGCCCGCGTGAAGCGAGTGGTCGTGAGCACGTATCAGGCCACGAGCGGAGCAGGGCTGGCCGGCTGCCGCGACCTGGAAAACAGCACCAAGGCAAAGATCTCCGGCGGCCAGCACAAGAACGAAACCTTCGCCTACGACATCGCTTTCAATCTGATTCCGCAGATCGGCGGCCCCAAGCACAAGGGTTACACTTCCGAAGAGATGAAGATGGTGCTCGAGACTCGCAAGATCATCGGCGACGAATCGATCCAAATCTGCCCGACCTGCGTGCGCGTGCCGGTCAGCAATTGCCACAGCGAAAGCATTCTGGTCGAAACCGAGAAGAAGCTCTCCGTCGAGAAAGCGCGGGAATTATTCGCCAATGCACCGGGCATCACCGTCGTCGACGATTTGGAGCGCAAGCAATACCCCATGCCCAACGACTGCGACGGCAGCGACGACGTGTTCATCGGCCGCATCCGCGAAGACATCTCCAGCCCCAACGGACTGGCGTTCTGGTGCGTCAGCGACAACCTTCGCAAAGGCGCCGCCACCAATGCCGTGCAAATTGCCGAATTGCTGGTGCGCGCCAAAACTCTTCAAAACGTATAAGCGACGATGGGTGAGAGGCGAGAGACGAGAGGATAAAACTCGCCCCTCGTCTCTCGTCCCTTGCCCCTCATGCGCACCCTCAAACTCACGCTCGCTTACGACGGCACCGATTTCGCCGGTTGGCAAATTCAGGCCAACAACCAGCCGCACATTGCAGGGAACGCTGGAAGACAAGCTTACCAAGGTCACGGGCCAATTCTCGCGCGTCTTCGCCAGTGGCCGCACCGATGCCGGCGTGCATGCGCTAGGCCAAGTGGTCAGTTTCGACACCGAATGTGCGCTGCCGCTGGAGGTGCTGCAAAAGGCCCTCAACGCCGAGTTGCCGCGCGACGTGTCGGTGCTATCCGTCGAAGAAGCCCCGCGCGGCTTCAGCGCTCGCAGCGACGCCAAACGCAAACGATATCGCTATGTCCTCCAAGACGGCCCCATGCGCAATGTCTTCCAATTGCGCTACGCCTGGCATTTGTTTCAGCGGATGGATGTCGCAGCGATGAGCAGGGGGCGCAGCGCTGGTCGGGCTGCACGATTTCGCCAGCTTCCAAACCAGCGGCTCTGAACGCGAAACCACCCAGCGCACGATCTTCGCCATCGACATCCGCCGCTGCGAACCGCCCAATCACAACCTGATTGAAATTGAAGTCGAAGCCGACGGTTTCCTCTACAACATGGTGCGCAACATCGTCGGCACGCTCGTGGAAGTCGGAAGGGGGAAGCAGCCCGATTCGTGGCCGGCCGAAGTGCTCCTGGCGCGCAATCGCCGCGAAGCAGGCAACACCGCGCCGCCGCAAGGATTGTTTCTGGTGTCCGTGCAGTACTGATGCTGCCAATGACCAAGCACCAATGACCAAGCATTTTGTCGCCGCTTTGGTCATCGGGATTTAGTCATTGGTCATTTCCTCCTTGTATCCGTTCGATTAAGCTATCGTTTTGGACACAAACTCTGACTTTTTGAGGCATCCAGCACGTGGCGTGGTCGGCACATGATCGAGTCGGCTCCTATCGGCTCTTGTCGTTGGTTGGCACCGGCCGCAGTTGCCAGGTCTGGGAGGCCATCAACGACACCACGCACCAGCGGCTGGCGCTGAAAATCCTCTCGCACGAATTCGCTGAGGACAAAGAGCAGGTCGCATTTCTCAAGCACGAGTACGGCGTCGGCCACGGACTGAGTCATCCCAACGTGATGCACATCTACGAATTCGGCGTCCGAAGCAACGCCATCTTCTTGGCAATGGACCTCTTCGCCGCGCAGAACGTCAAGCAATTGATCCTGCAGGGGGTCGAAGAAATCGCCTATCTGGCTCAATCCATCGCGGAACAATCCGCCGCCGGGCTGGGATACCTGCACAGCCGCGGATGGGTGCACCGCGACGTGAAGCCCGATAACTTTCTGATCAACAAGAAAGGGGAAGTGAAGCTCATCGACTTCGCCCTGGCCGAACGCAGCAAAGGATTCCTGGGCAAGCTGCTGTCAAAAAAGTCGAAAATCCAGGGCACTCGCAGCTACATGTCGCCGGAGCAAATCCGCGGCCGCGGCGTCGATCCCCGATCCGACATTTACAGCCTCGGCTGCATGTTGTACGAATTGATTGGAGGCAAACCGCCATTCACCGGCCAATCGACGCAAGAATTGCTGACCAAACACCTGACCGCCGGCGCGCCTGCGGTGATGGGGAGCGGCGGCCGTGAAGTGACTCCCGAGTTTTCGCAACTCTTGAAGAAGATGATCGCCAAGAAACCACAGGATCGTCCGCCCTCGATGGACGACGTCGTCTCGGCCCTGCGCGGAATGAAAATCTTCCACCGCACCCCACAACCGTCAAAAGCCGAAAAGAAAGCGTAACATCTCGACACCCTGATTCTCGACGCCTCACCGATTCGTTCAAAGTTCATCGTTCGCCGCCTCCCATGCCCGCCACTCTCCATCGCCTGTCGTTCGAGAAGCCGATCTACGATCTGGAAGATCAGATCGCCGCATTGGAGGCCGACTCCGCCGGCAAGGGCCAGCGCTCCGACGAAGTCAGCCGCTTGCGCCGCGAAGTCAGCGATCTGAAACGAAAGATTTTCGGAAATCTCGCCCCGTGGCAAACCGTCGAAGTGGCGCGCCATCCGGACCGGCCGATGACCAGCGACTATCTTTCACTGGTCTTCGAGGAGTTCGTCGAACTGCACGGCGACAAATCGTTCGGCGACGATCCGGCCATCCGCACGGGCCTCGCCAAGCTCGATCAATTCAAAGTGGTCGTCATCGGCCATCAAAAAGGCAAAACGCTCAAAGAGCGTAACGCCTGCCACTTCGGCTGCGCCCATCCCGAGGGCTACCGCAAGGCCATGGCCAAAATGAAGATTGCCGCCAAGTACGGCCTGCCGGTGATCTGCCTGATCGACACGCCGGGGGCCTATCCGGGCGTGGGGGCCGAGGAGCGCGGCCAAGCGCAAGTCATCGCCGAAAGCATGTTCCTCATGTCGCAATTGCGCACGCCCATTATTTGCGTGGTGATTGGGGAAGGGGGCTCCGGCGGCGCGCTGGGCATCGGCTTGGGTGACAAAGTCGCCGTCCTGGAACACGCCTACTACTCGGTCATCAGTCCCGAAGGTTGCGCCGGCATCCTTTGGAAAAGCGCGGACTACAAAGAACAGGCCGCCCAGGCGCTGCGAATCACTGCCCGCGACTTGCTGAAGCTCGGCGTGATCGACGACATGGTGGATGAGCCACTAGGGGGGGCTCACCGGGATCTACAGCAGATGGCGCTGCGGCTGAAAATCTATTTGATTCGCTCCCTGCGCGAGTTGGCCCCCAAGCCGATCGACGAGTTGCTCACCGCCCGCTACGAAAAGTTCCGCCGCATGGGAGTCTTTCTGGAGCCGTCTCACGAAGAGCGCAACGGCGGATGAGATTTCAATCGCGAAGAAAAAATTCGAGTTCGCAGGGCGCTGCAAATTTCGCCGATGCAAATCAAATCGGACCCTGGCGCCAACGTCCGATAATGTCTCTTATGTTCGGTAAGAGTGCCATTTTCTAGCACCAATTACGCGATTCGCAAGCGCGGGAGGGCTCCAGAGTCGTCCGCCCCATCGATCGTGCAACCTGGGGCTTCCTATTGAAGAAAATTCCGGCCGGTTTATTTCCAGAGGCCATCCGTGGCTGCGTTGCGCGGACCCGTCGGAACGAGCTTTTGCAAATCCTGCTCCAGCGGCGCGTTGGGCTGATAGGGCTGATTGGGATCCAGCCGGTCTTCGATTTTCTGCAGGTAGGGCTCCAGCACCTGGTGGATTTCCTTAGGCATCACCGTTTCGGCCTTATCCAACACCAGTGCGATGTAATATCCCGACTTGGTGGCCAGAATGTGATTCCGCAGCGCTTCCGATAGGCCCACGGCGAAAAATGTGATCGCCACGCACAAGAGTCCCCCTTTCACCAGGCCAAATAGCGCGCCGATTTGGTGATCGAAGTCACGCAGCTTGATCTGGTCCAGAAAGCCCGCCACCAGCCGAAACGCCAGCCATACGGCGATCGAAGTTCCCACGTAAATCGCCAGCATCGCCGCGAAACGGTTATATGGCGCGGTCTGGCTGAACAACGGCGCCAATTGCGCCTGTATTTCAGCGCCAGGTAATAGCTGAGCACCAGCGAGGCCAGCGAGGCCAACTGCCATGCCATCCCCTTCCACAGCCCCATCAATGTGGCCAGCCCCAGCACGGCGAGCATCAATATGTCGTACCAATCCATATGTACCCCAACGTTTAGCCGCGACGCGAAGTCTTCGTGCCGGAGCGCGTGCCAAAGCCAAAAGGCCGCGAATTGTATCGCCCACCCGATGGCCGACGAATACCAATTTCATTGGGGTAATCGAGGCAGCGTCGGTCGCCCAGCCAGCATCATCTATTCGCCGGCGACACGATTGATCTTGGGCAAAACTCCCCCCACCGATACCCTTCCGCCCTTCTGACTCCTGAACCTTGTACCCTGCCCATGGCCGGCTTCAAAACACACATCGGCACCAGCACCGTCCTGGGCATCGGCTACGCCGCAGGGGCTTACGGACTCTTCCATCTGCCGCCGCCGACTTGCGTCCTGGCCGGCGGATTGTGCAGCGTCTCCGGCATGCTCCCCGATCTCGACAGCGGTCCGGGCCGTCCGCTGCGCGAGAGCATGGCCTTTGCCGCCGCGGTGGTGCCCATGGCGATGGTCGACCGCTTCAAAGCGATGGGCATGTCGCTGGAATCGATCATTCTCGCCGGCGGCGCAATCTATTTGCTCATACGCTTCGGCATGGCCGCGCTACTGCGCCACTACACCGTGCACCGCGGCATGTTCCACAGCTTACCCGCCGCGACCATCGCCGCCGAAACCGTTTTCCTCGTGTTCGGCAGCGAGCAGCTCGATTTGCGCTATTTCGTCGCTGGTGGCGCACTGCTTGGCTTTATGTCGCATTTGATCCTCGACGAGCTGTGGAGCATCGATTTCGCCGGCGGGCGCTTCCGCCTGAAAAGCTCCTTCGGCACTGCCATGAAATTCTGGGGCAACAGCATGGGGCCGAATCTGCTGACCTATGCGTTGGTCGCCGCGCTGACGTTTTCAGCGCTGGAAGACCCGACCTGGATGGACCACCTCAAGGCGCACGTAAAGCAAGGCCAGCAAGTCGCCGAGCGGCTTCTCGACAAACTGGGCGTCGATACCGACGATACACCTGCGCCCGTCGTCACTCCCCGTCGCTAGCCGGTTTTCAAAACAATTTCCGGCTGTCCAATAGCAGCGTCACCGGCCCGTCGTTCACCAGCATCACGTCCATGTGCTCGCGGAAGCGGCCCGTCTCCACGGTGATGCCCAGCGCTCGCACGGTGCTGACAAACAATTGATACAAGTGATCGGCTTCTTCCGGCGGCGCAGCCTCGATGAAACTCGGCCTCCGCCCTTTGCGGCAATCGCCCAACAGCGTGAACTGGCTGATCACCAACATCCCTCCGCCCGCTTCGGCCAGCGAGCGATTCATCTTTCCCGCCTCGTCGTTGAAGATCCGCAGCTCGGCAACTTTCTGCGCCAGTTGACGGGCATCATCCTCCGAGTCGCCGCCCGCCACCCCCAACAGCACCAGTAGCCCGCGCTCAATCCGCCCGGCGACTTCACCGGCCACAGTTACCTGGGCCTGGCTGACACGTTGAACGCAAGTGCGCATGGATCGGTGATGGGCTAATAGAGACGATGATCTGCTTGCCGATGGTACCGCATCCGCTGGCGGTTTAGCAGGCCTTGCTAGACGGAGTAATCCTGTGCATATTGACTAACGATTGCAACTGCATCTCGATCGCATTTGGTGCTCGCTTTCTATGTCTCCCTACGAACTGGCCGCCGGCTATTCGCTCTGCATCGCACTGGCGGCACTCGCCGGCGGTTGGATGCCGCTGTTACTGCGGCTGACGCACACGCGGATGCAACTCGCGATTAGTTTCGTCGCCGGCGTGATCTTGGGCATTGGCCTCTTGCACCTCGTGCCGCACGGCTACATGCAATTGCACAACATCGATCAAACCGTCTGGTGGACCTTGGGCGGTTTCCTGGCGATGTTCTTCCTCGAGCGGTTCTTTCATTTCCACCAGCATGACGCCCCGGCGGAAAATCATCACGCACACCAGCACGGCCACGATCATCTTCATCACGAACACGATCTCCCCGGCGCTCTGTTGAAAAGCTCCTTTTCCTGGTCCGGCGCGCTGGTCGGCATGGCCGTGCACAGCCTGATCGACGGCATCGCGGTGGCCGCCGCCATCCAAGCCGAAACCAGCGAAGATCACGGCCTGCAGTTGGCCGGTTTCGGCACCTTCCTCGCCGTCGCGCTTCACAAACCGTTCGATTCGCTGACGATCGTCACGCTGATGTCCGCCAGCGGTTGGTCGGCGCCTGGCGACACCTGATCAACTTGCTGTACGCTTTGATCGCGCCATTGGGAATCTTGGCCTTCTTCGCCGGTTTTCAGCACATCGAGGGAAATTACCCGGCGGCTATCGGTATGGCGCTGTGCTTCGCCGGCGGCGCCTTCTTGTGCATCGCCACCAGCGACCTCTTGCCCGAGGTACAATTTCACAGCCACGATCGGGTCAAACTGTCGCTGGCGTTGCTACTGGGAGTCGCGCTGGCCGCAGCCATCGTGCTGGTGGAATCCTCCGGCCACGAGCATCTTGATCATCCGGCCGCGCACTCTCACGCCGAGTCTGGCGGCTAAACTTCCAGCCCGCGCTGCACCCGAATGCGCCGCACCTCGGCCACGATGTCGTTGATCACGGCATGATGCGCTGCGATGTTCGTCCCTTGAACAAAAAACGCATAGGCAATGAACGCCAGCCCCACCAGCGCCCCAATCAGATGCGGCGTGACCCAATGCTCCGTCCCCTGCCGCCCCGAAGCCGGATCCGCCGCGCCCCCTAAGGCCACAACTCCCACAATCACCAACATCGACACCAGCGCCCAAGGAAACGTGCGCCGCTTGAGCGTCACGCTGCGGCGAATGAAATCATCATCCAGACCATAGGTCTCAACCACCTCTTTGCACCATCGGCTGGTCCCGATAAAGTACGTGACCACGATGCTGTTGACCAGCACGACGACCAGCGCCGCCGCCACGCCCAGCAGCCGATGAACCGAAGCCCACTGCAGCGTGTCTGCGGTGCGCTGGCTGTGAATATCGCCGATGAACAAACCCAATATCAGCGCGGCAGCCATCATCGCCAAGGCGACAACCACCAATGAAGTGAAAATCCGAATCATCGCAAACGGTTATAAATGGATCGCGATTCATTTTATAGGGGCTACCTGCACAACGTCGCCGCTGCGTATGATTCATTAGTTCATTGTTCATCGCTCACCGTTCATTGTTGCCGCCATGTCCAAGCCGCTATTGGCCATCACGCAAGGCGATCCCGCAGGCATCGGCCCGGAAACGATTGTCGGCGCTTGGGCCCAGCCTGCGATGCACGAGCATTGTCGCGCCGTCGTGGTGGGGCATCCAAAAATTCTCCAACGCGCCGTCGATTTGCTCAAAACCGGCGCCAGAGTCTTCTCCGTCGATTCGCCAGATCAGAAAAATTCCGCGCTTGATGTGATCCCCTGCCTCCCCTGCGGAAGCGACGACGCCATCGAAGTCCCAGCGGCCAAAATTGACCCGCGGGGCGGCCAGGCGGCCTACGACGCACTCGTTACCGCGGCGCATCTTGCGCTGGCCGGAAGTGTCGCCGGCATCGTCACCGCCCCGCTTCACAAAGCTGCCCTCTGGCAAGCCGGGCATCACTATCCCGGCCACACCGAACTGCTGGCGCAAATCTGCGACGTGAACGATTTCGCGATGATGTTGTACTTAGGCCCCAGCGCCAAAGAAAGCGACTGCCCGTTGCACGGCCCCGCTGGCCTTGGCGTCGTCCACGTCACGCTGCATCTGGCGCTGGCCGATATCTTCCGTCATCTCTCCGCCGATGCAATCACCGCCAAGGCAAAGCTGATTAACGAGACCATGGGCGCCATCAAAGGCGGCCGCCCGCGGATCGCCGTTTGCGCGCTGAATCCACACGCCGGCGAAGAGTGCCTGTTCGGCGATGAAGAGCACAAGATCATCGCCCCCGCCGTCGAACAATCCCGCCGCGCCGGTTTAGACATCGTCGGCCCCCTGCCGACCGACACGCTGATGGTCCGTGCCCGCAACGGCGAATTCGACGCCGTGGTCGCCATGTACCACGATCAAGGGCATATCGCGCTCAAACTGATGGGCATGCATCGCGCGGTGAATGTGACGCTGGGCCTGCCGATCGTGCGCACCAGCGTCGCTCATGGAACCGCCTTCGACTTGGCCTGGCAAGGCCGCGCCGAAACCTCCGGCATGATCGAAGCCATCCGCGTGGCGGCAAAGTTGAGCGAATCGCGCGAAGCCGCGAGCCCTTAACCTCTCGTCCCTCGACTCTCGCCGCTCACTTCACCCCAAGGCTCTTCAACATCTGCTCCGTCGTATCCAGCACTTCCAAGCTCCCCGGCTGATAAACAAACTGCTGCGGATCGATCGGGCTGTTCATCCGCACTTCATACAACTCCACAATCAAAATCGGCAACCGATCGCTCCCCTCGGCCGCCTGCTTGCCCTGCCGCACTGGCCGCCGGCGATATTCAATCCGATACGGAAACAGATCATCCTGCCCCAAGTACAGCAAAACTTCCTCGGGCATCTGCGGAGGCAGCTTCTTTAAATCCAAGGGCCGTCCCTCCGAGGCTTGCTTGGCCAGTTCGGGCGAGATCGGCGCCAGCGCCTCGGGCCGCCACGAGCCGGCCACTACCCACACATTCAGCGAATCCAACTGCCCCGCTTGCATGCGCGTGAATCGGAACGATTGCCGCAAACTGTCGACTAGCTGCGGCAATCCGCCGTAAGGAAATCCATTGCGCAAATCAGGCGCCGGCGTGGCGCCCGCCCGCTCGATCGCTTGCTGCACGCGATGAATATCCACGCGCGTCAGCGCGGGTTTATCAGCCAGGTCGTGATACTGCCACAAAAAGTTCCCGTCGCAAACTTGCTGCAGCGTCGCTAGGCGTTCGCCCACGGGAATTTTGATCTCCAGGCGCAACTGCCGCTCAGCCCCCAAGCCTTGCTGCAGATACACACCTGCCCCGACCGTCTGATTCCCAAATAAATCGGCGTGCAGCCGTATCCGCGCCGAAATCGACTGCTGCGCCGCTAGCGCCGCTACGCGCCTGCTGCACCAGCGCTTCGGGATTGTCAGCGGTCGGCCTCGCTTGTGGATTTGAGCCCTCCGACGGCTGTGCATCCACCGCTGGCGAGCTGAGCGCGATCGCCAAAAACATGAAGATTGCGAAGCTGGGAAAAATAATCTTCATGTGCCGGTTTTGCGGAATTTTCCAAAGATTCGCACTGGGCCAGTCCGACCATACAACTCAGAGGCCCACTCTCTGAGTGCTTGCATTACCTTTCGCACGGACTCGTGCGTGGGCTCGACACGCTGAAATTCTAGGGAAGGCCATGAGCCGACCCAAGGGCAGTTTCGACTGCGTTTGAGTCTAGGGGGGAACACATGACACTTCGGATGCCTTTCGCGGTGCTGCTCTGCACAGCGACGCTGGCAGGCGTAGGTTGCGCCCTGCCGAACAATTCTCCGATGCGCCACTTTCAGGCGAACCGGCCGTACTTCGAGCCGCGCACCAACGTTCTGCCGCCGGCCCAGATGCTCATGCATCCCGGTCCTGGCGTTGATGGTCCTGGTCCCGGCGTCATGTTGGCCGGATTCCATCGCCCGTTGGCGGGCGGAGGCATCGGCGGCGCCATCGGCGGGCCTGGTGGCGGTGCTGGATGCATCGGACCCTTCGGCGCCTATGGCGGAGCCGTGGCGTTCCCGTCGTCTCAAATCGGTTTCGTCAGCCCCGAAGGCATGCGCGTCCACTGGGATATCAGTGCCAACGGCATGTTCGATTCCGAACCGCTGGTCACCCCCGGCAAATACAACTTCCCGCAAGGGGCGATCTATCGCTTGAAACTCACCGACATCCCCGGCTATCCGGGCGTCGAGTTGTATCCTACGTTGGAAGTTGCGCCCACGGTGCCGCGCACCGAGGCCTTCATCGCCCACAACTTCATCCCGTTCCAATTGACCGACGACGATTTCCGCCAGGTACTCTCGGGCAACTTCGTCACGAAAGTGATTTACTTGCCCAACGCTGAGTACCAGGAACTCGCGCTCACTGGCGTCGAAACATTGGTCAGCACCCGGCTTGATCCGGGCGTCGATCCGATCGTCGAAGCCGATCGCCGCGGTTCGATCATGGCGATCATCCGCGTCGGTAACAAAGATCTACAAACGGGCGGCGACATGGACATGGCCGGCCGTAAGGAAGTCATGCAAGCCGGCTACGATGTACAACAAGCTGGCTATTGGGGACCGATCCCGTGCGAACACCCGCGTGCCTCGATTGCGCAGGCCGTTGGTCAACCGACCGCCGCGCCGCCGCAATTTATCGCCGGCGTCACCGTGCCCGAATACGGCATGCCGTTCTGCGGCACGCCGATCGGCCTGCCTGGTCCGCCGCACGTGCCGTTGGGCGTGCCCGCCGGCCTGCAGCGACACACGATGATCAACGACACGTCGATGCACATCCCCGGTCCGACCGATCATCTGACGATCAAGGTTCGCGAAGAACCCGGCCTCAGCTATCCGGAACCTGTCAAGCACGTCCACATTGTGGAGCGCAGCCAGATTCCGCCGGCCGAGTTCATCCAACCGAAGCACATCGAGCATCAGGTGGTGCCGGGCACATGTGCCACACCGCCGGCCGCCGTGAAGATCAAGAGCAAGCCGATTCCAGTTCCGACCGACTGTGCACCGGCGTCCTACGACGCTCCGTAGCACAGCCTGCTGAAGGCTGACGTGAAAAACCAGTTTGGCCCTGGCGCCCGTGGCCAGGGCCAAACTTTATATTGAAATACGCGGCCACGTGTAAATTGCCCGGTCTGAACCCCGAACCCTGAACTCTCATGCCTCGCTCACTTGTAACGCTCCTGATTCTCACCGTTGCCGCCACCGCGGCCGCCCAAGAACCAGTGCATTACAACCACGCCGGCATTTTGTCTCCCGGAGCGATCGGCCGCATGCAGCTCGACCGCGGCGGCCCGCTGCCCGGTTACTTTCAGCCGGTCGAAGTCCGCGCTCCTGAGGGCTCGCAAATTTCCTACGCCGTCAGCGATCGGTTCGACGCCACGCAAAATGTGCCTGCCAAATCCGCGATGCTCGTCGGTCTGGTCTATCGCCTGCGGCTCACCATCATTCCCAAGCACGAGGGCGAAGAGCTGTATCCCACGGTCGAAATCATCAATCGCCTTTATCCGCCGATCGGCGAGGAAATGAAATTCCCGGTCCCGATCGAGCTGACTCAGGAAGATTTGGATTCCGCGCTCTCCGGCCGCTTCATCACGCGAATCGTCTACGTGGAAAACCCACGCCAAGCCTACCCGCGCAGCGAAGATCCAAAGGCGCAGGAGTGCTTCGAGGTCAGTCCCAAGAACGATCCGCTGGCCACCGCCGATCGCCTGGGCCGCCCCATCGCCATCATCCGCATCGGCGGCCGCACGCCCGCGAACACCGCCGATCCCGGCAGCGAGTTCATGTATTGCTCCCCTCCCCTGCTCTTGCCGCGCGCCGTAGTCGCGCAGTTGGAAGCGAACAAACATCCGCCGGCCATCAAGGCTGAAAAGCAAAACGTTCGCCAGGCGGTTTTCACATTATTGGACGAAAAGTGAGCATGATCGCACGCGTCGCCACCATTCGATTCACAACCCCGCGTCACGCCTGGCTTCTCGCGGCCGGCGTGACGCTGCTGTTGTGTTCTTGCCGTGTGACGCAGCCTCGCGCCAAGCCGCCGATTGTGCCCATGTCGAATCTCGGCGCGCGATCCGCGCCAAGCGGCCGTTTCGCCGCGATTCCGCTGGAAGGCTACACCGGCCACCCGGCCGACGGCTACACCGTGCCCGGGGTCGTGCCCCCCTTCATGCAAGGCGCTGCCGCTGCCATGCCGCCGCAAGGCGCGATGGTCGATCAAACACCGATGCCAATTAACAATTGCGGTCCATGGCGGCCGCCAGGAATCGAAGGTCCCTGGCCCGACGACGAATACATCTACGACGGCGGCGACAACGACGGCAGCGTGAAAGTGCGCGACGATTTTTCGCTCGTCGGCTTGGACCCTGAAGACACCGTGGCCCACTACGACACGCTCGACGGCAAAACCGTGGTGAAGCCCACCTGCCGCGTGTGCATTTATGCCCCGCGCTTCGCCGCGGTGCGGCAAGTGATCGTCCCCTACGATGAAAATCAAAACGTAAAAGCCGGCGGCGTCGAGTTCCCGATCAAGCTCGTGCGCCAGGACGAAATCCAACCGGTCACCACCACCGTGCAACCCGTGCAGCCCATCCAGGAAATCGGCAAGCGCGCCCCGGTCACGTTCCTGGAAGAGCAAGTGCCGACGGGCATGATCGCCCAAACCGTGCTCCGCGCGGTGCAGGATCGCTACAAAGCATACGAGAATTTCACGATCATCCGCATCGGCGTGATGCAGGAGAACGAACGGGCTCTGGTCAAACGCTGCATCGATGCCGCCATCCAGTGGACCCAAGCGGTCGGTGTGCAAGTCACGATCGAAGGCCAACCGGCCAACGACATCGTCGGCGACCAGCGCGCCGAAGCCACGTTCCGTGTCGACCTGCCCGACCATCCTTGCCTCCACGTATGCAAGGTGGCCTCCGCCGCCAGCGCCGCCCCGGGCGAGATCGTCGAATTCACCATCCGCTTCGACAACACCGGCGATCAAACGATCGGCAACGTCACGATCGTCGACAGCCTCACCACGCGGCTGGAACTCGTCGACGGCAGCGGCCAGTGCAGCCGCAAGGCCAAGTTCTATGCCAATCCCAACGAGGTGGGCTCGCTCATCCTCCACTGGGACATCGAAGAGCCGCTGAAGCCCGGCGAAGGCGGCATCGCCCGCTTCAAGTGCAAGGTCCGCTAACGCTTAGCCGCGACGCAGTAGCGGAGTGCGCTCGCCTCTTCTCTGGCGGCTTCTCTCGCCAGCCCGCATAGTTCATAATTTCGTCCATGCCTTCATCCTGGATCTCCGCCCGCACCGCCGCCTTCGACAGCTCCGGCATTCGCAAGGTGTTTGACTTGGCGGCCAAGATGACCGATCCGATCAATCTTTCGATCGGCCAGCCCGATTTCGATGTGCCCGATGGCGCGAAGGAATCGATGATTGCGGCCATCCAGTCGGGCAAAAACAACTACGCCCAAACTCAAGGCATCGCCCCGCTAATTGAAAAACTAACCGCCCAAGTGGCGGCCGAATTCAAACACGCCGACCGCAAACTGTTCGTCACCAGCGGCACCAGCGGCGCGCTGGTGTTGGCGATGATGACCCTCGTCAATCCCGGCGACGAAGTGATCGTCTTCGATCCCTACTTCGTAATGTACGACCCCCTGGTGAAACTGATGGCCGGCCGCGTGGTGCTGGTCGACACGTATCCCGATTTCAACATCGACCTGGACCGCGTGCGCTCCGCGATCACGGGCAAAACCAAGGCCATTCTCTTCAACAGCCCCGCCAATCCCACCGGCAAACTGGCCTCGCAGGCCGAGGTGCGCGGGCTGGCCGAATTGGCTGCCAAGCACAACATCGCGCTCATCAGCGACGAAATCTACCGCCGCTTCTGCTACAACGATTCGTTCATTTCACCGGCCAAATTCAACGACCGCACCATCGTCATCGACGGCTTCTCGAAGTCGTACGCCATGACCGGCTGGCGCGTCGGCTTCGCCCACGGCCCGGCCGAAGTGATCAACGAAATGATCAAGCTGCAGCAATACACGTTCGTCTGCTCACCGACCCCCGCGCAATGGGCCTGCATCGACGCGCTGGATATCGACATGCAATCGCACATCGACGAATACCGCGGCAAGCGCGACAAAATCGTCGGCGGCCTGCGCGACCTGTATGAAATCGCTCAGCCCGAAGGCGCGTTCTACGTTTTCCCGAAAGTGCCGGCCGGTTCCGGCGCAAAATCGGCCACCGAATTCGTGGAAAAAGCGATCGCCAATCAACTGCTGATCATCCCGGGTAAAATCTTCTCCAGCCGCGACACGCACTTCCGGATCTCGTACGCGGCCAGCGACCGCACCATCGACCGCGGCATCCAAGTCCTGCGCAAACTGGCGAAAATCTGACCCGCCTCAATCGACGCGCTATTTAGCCCCGGGGCAATGACCCGGGGCAATGTCGCTTCACTCCCCCCAAAGAACTTATTGCCGCCTCCAGGGTTTCACTAGATGCTGGAACAAAGAAGAGGCCCTCCTTTATGCGCCACGTCGATTTCTCCCGTCGGCAGTTCTTGGGCGGACTGGCCGCTGGCGCGGCCCTGTTCTCCACGCCCGGCCTGTTCGCCGAAATCCTCACCGCCACGCCGCGGCTGACCGAGGGCCCCTTCTATCCCGACAAGCTGCCGCTGGATACCGACAACGACCTGATCATCGTCAACAACTTCACCACGCCGGCCGTCGGCGAAATCACGCACCTGACCGGCCGCATTCTCAACTCCTCCGGCACCGCGGTGCGCGACGCCTACGTGGAAATTTGGCAAGTCGATCACAACGGCATCTACCTGAACTCGCACGATCGCAACGAAAATCAGCGCGACCAGAACTTCCAGGGCTACGGCCGCTTCCTCACCGATTCGGCGGGCCAATACTATTTCCGCACCATCAGGCCGGTGGGCTATACCGGCCGCGCGGCCCATATCCACTTCGGCGTCAGCCGCAACGGCCGCCGCGTGTACACCACGCAGTTGTTCATCAAGGGCAACCCCAACAACGAGTACGACGGAGTGTTCCGAGGCATCCAGGGCGCCAAGCGCAAGAGATGGTGCTGGTGGATTTCAAGCCGATCCAAGAATCGAAGATCGGCGAATTGGCCGCCAATTTCGACATCGTGATGGGCCATACGCCCGAGGATCCGCCGAAAGACGACGGGACGATCCAAGGCGGCATCGGCAAATCGGAAATGCGCGACCGCGGCTTCGGCGGCCCACGAGGATTCGGCCCACCGGCCGGCGGGCCGCCAAGCTTCGGTGCGCCGCCAAGATAAGGAGCAGCCGCACTAGTCAATGCGTCTGTTTGTATTCGTCCGCCACCTGCCGCACTTTGGCGATCGTAAAGCCGTAACTTTGCGACAGCCGCCCCAATTTCTGATTCTCATCCACATCCGCCGGCAATCCGAGCTGCGTGATCAGCTCGGCCAACGGCATGCCGGCGGAGTCAGCCACTTCGCGCAGCGTCTGCGAACCACGAATGCTCGGCTGATCGTCGTCGGAGCTGAGGTGCATCCGCCCGCCTGGCGCTCCCGTTCGCGCAACGGGCGCCACAAACGGCGCCGCTGCCAAGGCAATGAGAGCCGCCAATCCAACCACGGCCAGCGCCACCCGCCCTCCGTAGGCTCCCTCGGCTTTGCGGCCTTTCATGACCGAGGCAATCCACTTCCAATGCAACAGCAGGTGCAGCGCCAGCGTGCCGAAGAAGACGATCGAAATCCAAAAGTGGACGTCACCCCAACCGTGCCGATCCAGTCCAAACAGCGTCGTAAATCGGCCAATGCCCGGCGGCAGCACGTACCGCAACAAAACGCCGGTCGTCGTCATTAGAACGAAGCCCAAAAAGGCCACGATATCGACCAGCAGATTAAGCGTCGGCCTTCTCATGGCACGCTTCTGGGCTTTCTAGCCCGGGCAGCACATCCAACTCGCTACGCCGTGTGCTTCTTCTCTTCCACAGTCGGCAGCACGCGCTCGCGGCCTTCCACAGCATCCTGGGTCACCACGTATCGGGCGCCCTGATTTTCCGGCAGGTCGTACATCACGTCGAGCATCACTTCCTCGATGATCGACCGCAATCCGCGGGCCCCGGTATCCTTCTCCAGCGCCCGGCGTGCGATCGCCCGCAGCGCCTGCTCCGTGAAGCTCAAATCGGCGCTTTCCATCGAGAACAGCTTCTGATATTGCTTCACCAGCGCGTTCTTCGGTTCGGTCAGCACGCGCACCAGCGCCGGTTCATCCAGCGGCTTCAGCGCCGAAATCACCGGCAGCCGGCCAACCAATTCCGGAATCATGCCGAACTCGAGAATGTCATCGCTGCAAACGCTGGTCAGCAATTCGCCCAGTTCATGCTCGTCACGCTGCCCGCTGGGTTGGCCGAAGCCGATGGTACGCCGGCCCAGTCGCTTGGCGATAATCTCGTCCAGCCCGACGAACGTGCCGCCGCAGATGAACAAGATGTTCGTAGTGTCCATCTGGATGTACTGCTGCTCGGGATGCTTGCGGCCGCCCTGCGGAGGCACATTGGCCACCGTGCCTTCCAGCATTTTGAGCAAGGCCTGCTGCACCCCTTCGCCGCTCACGTCGCGGGTGATCGACACGTTGTGCGATGTCTTACCGATCTTGTCGATCTCGTCGATGTACAAGATGCCGCGCTGCGCCGCTTCGATGTCGAAATCCGCCGCATGCAATAGCTTCAAGAGCAGGTTCTCGACGTCTTCGCCGACGTACCCCGCTTCGGTCAGCGTCGTGGCGTCACCGATGGCAAAGGGCACGTGCAGGATTTTGGCCAGCGTGCGGGCCAACAGCGTTTTGCCGCTTCCGGTCGGGCCCAAAAGCATGATGTTCGACTTGTCGACTTCGACGTCGGCCGGCTCCGCGCCCAACGTCAGCCGCTTGTAGTGGCTGTGCACCGCCACGGCCAGCACCTTCTTGGCATGCTCCTGGCCGATTACATATTCGTCGAGTTGCGTGACGATTTCACGCGGGCTGGGAATGCGCGTGAAAAGCTGCTTCGTCGCCCCGCGGCGACGGCGTTCCTGATCCAGGATCGACTGGCACAGCTCAATGCACTCGCCGCAGATGTAAACGTCGCCGGGCCCTTCCACCAGCGGCCCGACGTCGCGGTAGCTCTTACGGCAAAACGAACAAAACGCGTTCTTTTTCGTCGTGCCGCTGCCGCCGCCACTGCCACCGCGTCGGCCGATGTTCACGTCTCTCCCGTTGGGCATGCTAATCCTTTCCAAGATCTATCCGGCGTGCAATCTTGCTTCGCGGACAGATGTGTTTCCTCAAGCAGTCGCTCGAATGGCTCGCTGGAAAGTTCGCAGTTTCGCCCGGGCATCCCTGACCACAATTGATCGAGCAATCGTTTCTTATTTGGTGTTTCCTACTCCGCCGAACGTGTTTGACTGGTGCCCACTCCAACCCAACCAACCCTCACCGCTGTGCATCCCAGTTTCAATCCGCACCAACACATTCACCGCAGCCAATCAAGAGAACGCAAACGATTGGCCTAATCCTGCTGGCCCGTACTCTTTAACTCCGCTTCTAGCCGTTGGGCCAGGTTCGCTTTTATGTTTCGGAATTCCTCGTCGCTAAGCTCACCTTGCTCATGGAGTTCACGAAATTTGGTGAGCAGTTCACTGGTCGTTGGCTGATCGTCCCCCTTACCACCGCGAAACCTTGCCACTACAAAGGCCCCCAAAGCGGTAAGCGCGGCAATTGCCGCAAACAACAGCCCGGCACGCACCAGTGGACGAGCTAAGAACTCCTCCATCGCATCGCCACCCCAAACCGGGCTGCCAGCTCCAAACCTCCGACGTCACCACCACTTCATTATGGGCATTTGGCCTTAAACAGTCCAGGACGCTCAACCCGCAGAATCTGGACTGTCCCACTGCCCGCTTCGCCTTGATGGCGCGCGCACTATCAAGCGAATTCACCAATTGCCAAACCCGACTGCGCCGATCGCTGCTCATCGGTAGACGCTCCCCTTCCCCCCAAGTTATGAACTTTTGTTCACTGATAAGATCTCGGTCTCGAAGAGCCGATGCTGCCACATCGCTGCCCAAGCAAATTGCAAACCCCATGCCGCTCACCCTGCAGCCGATTTCCGCGACAGAGTGCCGCGGTTCGCGATGCTATCGTGCAATTGTTTCCAGGCGAAATTACAGCCGAAAGCGGCTCAATAGGAGTGACTGCATCGATTCGCGGACAACCAAAGCTTCCCATCTCTCCACCCTTGCCTTTGCGGCAACGCCTCATCAAGCCGCCCGCCCGATAGCGTCGATACAAGATGATGCGGCATCGTACTTTGAAAGGATTCGCGCATGCGCCGACCTCGAGCATGGATGCAACTGGTCGTGGCAGCCTGTCTGCCACTCTGTGCACCTGCGCTCGCGCCTGCCGACGACGCTCTGCCGCCTGCGATCGCCTGGCGGCAAAACGCTTTCTCGATTCCCTTCAAAGTCGCCGCGGCCAATGGCGCCGATCAGCAGCCTGCGGAAATCCGCCTCTACGTTTCCACCGATCAAGGCGTGAAATGGGACCTGGCGCAAACGGTCGCTCCCACCGCCACCAACTTCACTTACCGGGCCCCTGCCGACGGCGAATACTGGTTTCTCATCCGTAGCGTCGACCACAAAGGCCAGGTGCAGCCGGAGCTGGGCGACAAGCCCGAATTGCGCGTGATTGTTGATACCGTCGCGCCGCGGCTGGATCTCTCGACCACGCGCGGCGAGGCGGGCGAAATTCGCGCCAACTGGCAGGCCGTCGATCCGCAATTGAATATCGACACTCTGAAAATCGAATACCAAGGAACCGACGGCAAATGGCATCCGGTGGCAATCGATCGCCCGCCGGGCAATAGCCAGCGCAGCACCACGACCGGCACCATGACCTGGTGGCCGACCGACGCCCCGGCGTCCGTCAAGGTGCGAGCCGAAATTAGCGACCGGGCTGGGAACGTAACGGTCACCAATGCCAAGGCCGATGCACAGGCGAAAGTAGCGCGCAGCAACGCATCCAACAGCGCGCCCTCGTCGCAAACCTGGACTTCCGCGCCGCCGCCAAGGAATCAATCCGGCTCGCAATGGCCCGCCGACCGCGTGTCGAACGATCCCTTCGGCCGCGCCGATCAACGCCGCGTCGCTTCCCGATGGCCCGGTGGAAAGCACCGTGAATCCACCGATCCGTAATCAAGCTCCGCCGACAGCCGACGCCGTCAATCCGCCGCCAAATAACCGCACACCAGATGCGGCAGCCAAGTCCGACACGAAACTGCCTGCCGGCGAGCGCCCGCGCCTGGTCAACGCCCGCTCGTTCGATCTGGAATACGAAGTCGATGGCATCGGTCCGTACGGCATCGCCCGCGTGGAACTCTGGGGCACGCGCGACGGCGGCCGCACCTGGTCCAGCTACGGCGCCGACAACGACAATCGCAGTCCGATCCGCGCCAACGTCGATGGCGAAGGGCTCTACGGCTTTAGCATCACCGTGCAAAGCGGCAACGGATTGGGCGGCCAACCCCCGCGCGCGGGGACGCGCCGCAAATGTGGGTGATGGTCGACCTCACCAAGCCCGTCGTTCGCCTCACCGGCATCGAACCCGGCTCCGGCGAACATGCCGGCGAACTGATGATCCATTGGGAAGCCAGCGACTCGGCGCTGGCCGTCCGCCCCATCACCTTGCAATTCAGCGATCGCCCGGGCGGCCCCTGGTCGATCATCGCCGCCGGCTTAGAAAACACCGGCACCTACGCCTGGCGTCCCGACAATCGCGCCCCGGAGCGCATCTATCTGCGGATCGAGGCCCGCGACGAAGCGGGCAACATATCGGTCTTCGACACTACCGAGGCGACCGCTCTGGACCGCATCCGGCCCGAAGCGCACATTCGCGAAGTCCGCCCCGCCGGCGACGCCGCCTTCCGCGCCTGGATCGATTCCGGCGTCACCGGCCGCTAGTTGACGCCCTTCTCTCGGCGCGCGATGCTCTTGTCGTATTTAGCCCTGGGTCAATGACCCAGGGCAATGCGCCTGCCACTCCAACCGAGCCCGACCTTTCGCCAGCCGCCCCATGCCCGACGCCCTTCCCGCCCTCGATTTCCTTAGCCGCGACAAGGCACCGCCAGTCCCGCCAGTGTGCGTGGTATTCGGCGAAGAGCCGCTACTAAAAAGCGAATCGCTCCAGCGCCTTCGCAACTCAGTGCTATCGACCGAAGATGCCGATCTCTCATATACCGTTTTCCAAGGGGACGAGCTGGAGCCGCGCGAATTGTTCGACGAGCTCGCCACCGTCTCGATGTTCGGCGGCGGCAAGCGGATGGTCGTCGTCGAGGACGCGGACAAATTCGTCACTAACAATCGCGACCTCCTGGAACAATATTGCGACAAGCCCCGCCAGGCTTCCGTGCTGGTGCTCGAGGTGGCAAGCTGGCCTGCCAACACCCGGCTCTTCAAGAAACTGGCGCAGACCGGACTGCAAATCAACTGCAATCTTCCCAAGCAGCGATTCAACGATCAGGCGGACGAAGATTCCGTCCTCCATTGGCTCACGAGCCGCGCCGCAACCCACCAAGCCAGGCTCGACACCGGCGCCGGCGAACTTCTGGTCGAAATCGTCGGACCGCAACTGGGCCGCCTCGATCAAGAACTCGCCAAGTTATCGCTGCTGGCCAACGAAACAACCGCCAAAGTCACCGCGGACAGCAAAGTCGCATCGAAGCCGGCCCCTGCGAAGCCATCGCTCATCACCCGCGAGTTGGTGGAACAAGCCGTCGGCGGGTGGCGCGCCAAAACCGCCTGGGTCATGATCGAAGCGGCCCTGGAGGGCAACGCCCGCGAAGCCCTGGTCCAGCTCGACCGCCTGCTGTTGGCCGGCGAGGAACCCATTGCCCTGCTGGCCATGATGAGCGGATCGCTGCGCCGCATGGCTGCCGCCACCCGAATTGTCCAGCAAGCCGAAGCCGAGCGCCGCCGCCCCAATCTCACCCAGGCCCTGCAGGAAGCCGGCGTCAAAAACAACAAATTCGTGCTCGACAAAACCACCGGCCAGCTCCGTCAGATCGGCCGCCGCCGGGCCGGCAAAATCTATCGCTGGCTCCTCGAGGCCGACTTGGCGCTGAAAAGCTCCCATTCCTCGGGCGATCGGGCTCGGCTGGTGCTGGAACAGTTGATCGTTCGCCTCTCGCGGCAGTCGGATCCGCAGCTCGCCGGCCGCTGAACCGTGCGACTCTGCCGCCTTTGCCGTGTCCCCCATGCGAACGGCTTAATGCGCAGGCGACTACTCATACGGGCTGCGGTGGATACGATCACGCCCCCGCCACCGCCGGCCGCCCGTTATCCCATCCACACGGCAACGTCGGCATAGCCGCTTCGCTGGAGCGTCAAACTGTCCGGTCTGCGGAGAATAACTTCCGCTTAACTCCTCTGGGGGTTTTACTCAACGATCGGGCAATCCACAAATTTCCAAGAAGTCGCGATATTCCCCGCCGATGCAACAGTCAGCCACGGATCGGCATCACGGGACGGAGTCCCCCATGCACTTGGATTGCCGTTTGCACGGTTGCAAGTCGGAGTCTGGGGCCACAGCACCGTAGTGGGCTGCGGTTGAAACTTGTTCGCCAATTGTGTGAGGGATGCACAACCATGAATGCCATTCGCTTTGGCACTGCGCTGGTCGGCGCCTTGTGCGTAGTTGGAACGGCCTTGGGCCAAAATAATCCGCTGCGCAGTGAAGATCCATATGCGGTCCGCTTGACACGCCTCGACGATCAGTCAGCCGGCAACTATGCGTACGACGATTACAACGCTCCGGCGCCCTCGAGGATTCCGGCCCGGCCCATCAATGCGCCCGCCGTCGCACAACAAGCTCCGCAAAAGCCGGCCGACACCGACGCTGCCATCGGCGGCGGTTCGTGCAATAACTCGCTGGAAGGCACTTGCTGGGGAAGCGAAGTCTGCGTCCCCTCGTGCTGCCGCGAAAATCATTGGTTCGCCTATGTCGGCGGCTTGACCATGGGCCGCGACATGCCCAATAAATTCTGGACCACCTACGACACCGCCAACAACGCAAATCAGTTGCTCTACTTCCCAGGTGCTGACTGGGGCGGCGGCGTCGATACCCGCATCGGTTATTGGTTCGGCTGCGGCTGCGGCAACGATCCCACCGCTTGCTCTTGCTGCAACAACGGTTGCGGTTGCGGGCGTTCCGGCCGCGTCGGCGTCGAAGCCGTTTATTGGGGAATGTGGGGCTTGGATGGCAACGCCAGCGTCGAAAGCGCCACCAACGAACTCGGCACCGTCCAAGACGACGGGCTGGTATCGTTCGGCGGCGATCCCGCCACAGACTGGTTCGACCAGGCCAGCCGCGTCGATTTGCACCGCAACGACGAATTCCACAACGTGGAAGTCAACTTCCTCTGGATGCCCTGCTGCAATCCGTGCAACCGCTTCCAAATGACGGCCCTGGCCGGCATCCGATACTTCCGCTTCAACGAAGGCCTCACCTGGAATCAATTCGGCGGAAACCTGCTGCCCGGCGGCGGTCCCGATGAAGCCATCGTCAACACCGACGTCCAGAACAACCTCGTCGGCTTCCAGATCGGCTCCTACATGACCTACTGCTTCCACGATCGCTTCAGCATCTTTGCGATTCCCAAGATCGGCATCTTTGGGAACCACATCACGGGCTTGAACAGAATGGCTCTCAGCGACGGCACCATTGCCACGTTTGACGTCGGCGGCGATCAGTTGAACTTCCACAACAACAAGGACGTGTTCTCGATGATGGGTTCGATCGACGTCGGCTTCAACTGGGGCTTGAACCGCACCTGGAGCTGGATTGTGGGTTACCGCGCTGTACTAGCGACCGACATGGCCTTAGGCGACAACCAGATTCCGCAGTTCTTTGCTGACGAGGCCGGCTGGCGCAACATCAAGACCAATGGCGACCTGATCCTCCACGGCGCCTTCACGGGTCTTGAAGCTCGGTTCTAGTCTGGGACAGGTTCGTTGGCCAAGGATGGCGCATGTGAGTCTTGGTACCTTGGCGTAACTGAGAACGGCAACTTGAGATCGATTCAAACCTCGGCCGGGCCCTCCCGGCCGAGGTTTTTTGTTGATTCCTCACGCTCCTCGCCTCTCGTCCCTCGCCCCTCACTTAATCTTAATCCCCCCGTCGTTCTGCACTTCGATCGTCTTGTTGTCCTTCATCAATTGCTCGAGATACTCGATCGTCCCCTTGGTCACCTTAAAATTCTGCGGCCCGCCCACGATCTTCGACTCATTGGGCTGCTGCTCGAATTTCAACTCATTGAGGTTCCCCGTCGTCAGCGCGCAATTCAGCGTGATATACATCGCCCCCAGCGATATCCCCACGGCGACGAACACAGCCATCAAATAATAGAGTTTCCTCATCGCACTTCCTTTCATGTTAAATCCCTCCGATACTGTGCTTGGTCGAAGTCAGGTCTCGGCCTCACGTCCACAATTGGCGGTCGAGCATCCGGTAATTCACCGCTTCGCTCAAATGCGTTGAGCTGATCTGCTCGCTGCCGTCCAATCGGCAATCGTGCCGCACGGGCCGATAACCCCAACTCGGTCATCGTGCTGCGCAGCAAGTTCATCCCCGCCTCATCCAACCGGCAATGCTCTCGAATCTGTCGATGGCTCATCTGCGCATTGTGACGGACGGCACTGCCGTTAAACCGCTCATGCTGCGCTGCGCGAGCCACCCTCACCTGCTCGCGCATCTGGGCGCTGGTGCACCCGCTGCGCGTCGCAGCCAATTCCTGATACGCCACCCCCGGCACTTCGATGTGAATATCGATCCGATCCAACAGCGGCCCGCTGATCTTGCTCATGTACCGTTCGATCTGCGGCACCGTGCAGTGGCATTCCCTCCGCGGATCGTTCCGGTACCCGCACGGGCAAGGATTCAGCGCGGCGATCAGCATGAAGTTCGAGGGAAACGTCGTGCTGTTCATCGCCCGGCTGATCGTTACGCTGCAATCCTCCAACGGTTGGCGCAGCACTTCCAACGTTTGCCGATTGAATTCCGGCAATTCATCGAGAAACAGCACGCCGTTGTGCGACAAAGATATTTCCCCCGGCGTCGGAATCGTGCCGCCGCCAACCAGTCCCGCGTTGGAAATCGTGTGATGCGGCGCTCGATGCGGCCTCGTCGCCAACAGCGGCATGCAAGTGGCTGAAAACCAGGGCTTCACTTAGCCCGACTGTATTAGTCGGGCCGCCGCCGACCTAACCTTCGTCGGCCGCTTTGAGCCATGGTTCCAGCGTCGGCGTGTGCGAGAACAGCTCGGCGTCCTTAAAATAAAGCCCAATCTCGCGCTGGGCGGCTTCCGGCCCATCGGAGGCGTGCACCAGATTCATCTGCTTGCTCGAGCTGAAATCCCCCCGGATCGTGCCCGCCGGCGCCTTCAACCCACTGGTGGGCCCAAGCATTTCGCGCACCACGCGGATCGCTTCCAAGCCCTCGATCACCGCCGCGATGATCGGCGAGCCGCCGATGAAGTTCTCCAACCCGGGATAAAACGGCTTTCCCACGTGCTCCGCGTAATGCTTTTTCGATAGCTCCGGCGTCACCCGCAGCATCTTCATGGCGATGATGTTGAACCCCTTATCTTCGAACCGGGCAAGAATCCGCCCGGCCAGCCGCCGCTGCATGCAGTCGGGCTTCAACAAGATCAACGTGCGCTCCATGGGCAATCTCTTCGATTTTGTCGGGAAAGCCGCGATTCTAGGCAAATGGGCTCCCATCGACAAGCGTCGCTGGTGCGGTTTGACATTGACCCAATCCATTACGCCGCCGTACTCTCCCGCCGCCATGATTGGGAAAATCGCACCAATTCTCTGCCTGCTGGTATTGCTGGCAACGCCGGTGGTCGCCGCGGCCGCCGACGAATCCGCGGCCGCCGACCGTCCCGATATTCTCGTCCTGCGCAACGGCGAGATCCTGGAAGGGAAAGTCACGCGCCAAGACGATCGCTTCCTGCTAGAGCTCACCGACGGCGAAATCCGCCTGCCGGCGCGCGACGTCGATTTTCTCTGCCATTCGCTGCAGGAAGCGTACGACGTGCAAAGCCGCCGCATCGTCGGCCAGCAGATCGAAGATCGTCTGCGGCTGGCCAGTTGGTGTCTCAGGCACAATTTAACCGGTCCCGCGGCGCAGGAGCTCGCCGCCGCCATGGCAATTGATCCCAACGATCGGCGCGCCGCCGTGCTCGACCGCCGGTTGCAGGAAATGCTGAATCCCACACCGGACCAGGCAGCGCCTGAGCCGGAACCCATTCGTGCAGCGTCGGCCGCTCCGCCACCTGAAACGGCTGCCAGTCCTGCGCTACCGGCAAGCTCCGACGACCTGGAACGCATGGCCCGCAACTTGCCGCGCGGATCGCTGGAAAGCTACTCCACCACGATTCTGCCGCTGCTGTTGAATCACTGTGCCACGGCGGGCTGTCACTCGGTCGGCACGCAGTCGAAGTTCATTCTGCTGCGCCCCACTTCCGGCAGCCCCACAGCACGGCGCCTGACGCTGCGCGACTTGCACAACACGCTCGACTGGGTCGATTACGACACGCCGGCCAAGAGCAAGATGCTTTCTGCCGCGAAAGAAATGCACGGCACGTGCTCGTCGCCGCCCATCGAAAAGGAAGATTCGCGCGAGTATCAGCAGCTTGTCGCCTGGGTGCTGCTGACGACGCAAGGAGACAAAGCGCCGGCCCAGAATGCACGGCCGGCAACCATCACGACGCGCGCACTGCCAAGGGCAATTCCAGCTCCGGCAACGAAACTCTCGGACACATCCGCGGCCACACCACGGCAGACAAACACCAATCTATCGCCGGCCGGCGCCGGCTGGGCCAATGCCATCGCTCCCTCAAGAAAAGTGCCGATTCACACCGCGGTGCCCGCCAGCGGAACCAGCGCCGCGCCGCCGGCAACGGCAAAATCGATCCGGCAATCCGCAACCGCGCCGGCAGCCGCCGCCAAATTGAACGAAGCCGACGCAAAATCGTCCGCGGGATCTGCGCCTACACCGTGACGTCGGCCTGCTGAGCCATTTGCCCGCGATATCGCTTCCGGATCGGCGCGACAACGACGGCCAAAAACTCGTCGACTTGCTGCGGTGCGCGGCCGATGAATTTGCGGGGATCGACGACTGAGGGAAAATCGACTTTGGCGAACGCCTCATCGGCTTCCAGGCGCTCGAGCAGATCGTTGGCGCTTCCACTTTCTCGAATCGCGCTGGCGGCCGCGTGGCTGTGCGTTCGAATGCGCTCGTGCAAATCCTGTCGATCGCCGCCGGCCGCCACGGCGGCCATCAAGATGTTCTCTGTCGCCATGAACGGCAGTTCCTCGGCCAGCCGCCTGGCAATCACCTGCGGATACACGACCAACCCTGCGGCAATATTCTGATACAAAATCAAAATCGCGTCGGTCGTTAAAAATGCTTGCGGAATAATCAGGCGGCGATTGGCGCTGTCGTCCAAGGTTCGCTCCAGCCACTGCGAGTTCGCGGTGGCGACCGCGCTGGTCTCCAAGCTCGTCACATACCGCGCCAAGCCGCAAATCCGCTCGCTGCGCATCGGGTTGCGCTTATATGCCATCGCCGAGGAGCCAACCTGCTCGGCTTCAAACGGTTCGGCCAGTTCTTGTCGCGAGGCCAACAGCCGAATGTCGGTTGCCGCTTTGTGGGCACTTTGCGAAATTCCCGCCAGCACGCCCAGCACTTGGGCATCCACTTTGCGCGAATAGGTTTGACCGGTCACAGGATACACCGAGTCAAATTCCATTTTCTTGGCGACGGCCTGTTCCAACTGCTTCACTTTTTCGTGATCGCCGCCGAACAGTTCCAAAAAACTGGCCTGCGTGCCGGTGGTGCCCTTCACGCCGCGGGCTTTCAATTCCGACAATCGATGTTCGACTTCCGTCAGGTCCAGCACCAGGTCGGCCGCCCACAGGCAGGCACGCTTTCCCACGGTAGTGGGCTGCGCCGGTTGAAGATGCGTGAACGCCAGGCACGCCAGGTCGCGTTGCGCTTCGGCAAACTTCCCCAGGCGATCGATCACCGTCGCCAACCGCGCAGCAATCAGCCGCAGCGCGCGCCGCATCAACATCAAATCGGTGTTATCGGTCACATAGCAACTGGTGGCGCCCAGATGAATGATGCCCCGCGCCGTCGGACACTGGTCGCCGTAGGCCTGAATATGGGCCATCACGTCGTGCCGCAGCCGGCGTTCATGCGCTTCGGCCGCCTCGAAGTCGATCGCGTCGGCGTTCCGCTTGAGTTCCGCGATCTGCTCGGGCGTAATCGGCAGTCCCAATTCCGCTTCGGCCTCAGCCAGCCAGACCCATAGTTCGCGCCACATGCGGAACTTCGTGCGATCGCCCCACAACCGGCTCATCTCCTGCGAGGCGTAACGGCGAATCAGCGGATTTTCGTAAAATTCGTGCGACATCAGACGTCAGCGACAAGGGGACGAGGCCCAACGGGCGAGTGACATCCACCAACACAGATTCTAGTCCGTCGGGTCGATGGTCACCAATGGGCTACCGGCGGCTATCGCCCCAGCGACCAGGCCGGGCCGCGCCACACCAAGCTTCGCTGCCACCAGTTGCCGGTTTGCTGACGATCATGCCAATTTGTAAAGCGATATTGGTATAGCTCGATGCGGATGAACTTGGGCGGCGCGTTGGGCAGTGGGTTTTCCCCCAACAGCCCTAACACCGCCGGCTCGCCCCGCGCCAACCGCATGAGAAACAGCTGAAACCAGGGGCTCATGTTGCGCGGGTCGATGGTTCCCGTCATCGCGTACACCTGCTCCAATCGCAGCGCTTCGAACCACATTTGCCAATCCAGCCGCGGTTGATGCGGCGTGTTAAACCGCGGCGCCTGCGAAAGATTTCCCGGCTTCCAGCGAAATTCGTAGGGTTTCCATTCCGTCCCGTCGGCGCTGCCTTCGACGATAATCTCGGGGCGCGTTTCGGTCATGCGCCGGAACAGGCCGTAGTCGTTCACCAGCACGAACTGGGCGACGCCCATCTCGGCAGCAAAATGCGGACGCCCAGCAGGCATCACCGCTTCCTTCAACTGCAGCGTGCCCAGCACGATGGCAAAAACTGCGAACGGGATTAACAGAAGGCTCCGCCAGCGCGTGGGCGAAGCCAGCACCGGCCAATCGGTGCCGCCGATCCGCCGCCGCAGCCATTGCGGCCAGCATTTGTCGTCCAACAGCGTCACAGCCAGCACGACCGTCAGCAAATTGAAGAAATTGTAATTGCCCGTGAAGCCGATCAGCAGCATCAACAGCGTGATCGCGCCCGCGGCGATGCAGCGCAGCACTCGCGGCCCGAAAATCAGCCACGGCGTGCCGATTTCCACCGCCAGCACAAAAACGACCGAAAACTTTTGAAACCACTGCGGCAATTGCGCCATGTACCAACTGGTGACCATCGGCAGCGGCTGCGTCCAGTAGTGAAAATCGAGCGCCGTCAGGGATGACCACGTGTTGGGAATCGGCAATCCGTTTTCCAGCATGCCGTGGTTCCAGGTGAGCTTGACCACGCCCGACTCGAACATCAGGCGAAACAACAGCCACCACACCAGCCAAATCGCCAATCGCGGCGGATGCCGATCGGCGAACATTTTCGATCGTAGCGAAAACGGCGCCAGGAAGATTGCGATGAAGCCGGCTTCCAGAAGCAAGATATCCCATTGGAACGTGAGGAACGTCTGCCCGGCGTGAAACAGCGACAGATAGATCAGCCACGGCAGTGCCAGAGACGGCAATTGCAGAATGCCGGCCATCACCATGAACGAAAGCACGGTGCCCGCCGCACAGAGGAAATTCAAAAAGGCGTCGTGGGGGCTAATCCAGGCCAGCGTGGGAATATTCCAGACCGGCGACGCCGAAGGATCGAGCTGTGCAAAGTGGCTTTCGACTGCCGCAAGGTATTTGCTAATGGGCAGGATGCCGTGATCGCCGACGAGTCCGGCAATTTGCGTCCACAGCGAGACGATCGCGATCAAATACACCAGGCCCAGCAGGCGCAAAATAGCGCGCTGGCGATGTGGTACGTCGGCCGACGGAGATCTTTGCCCCACCAGATACGCCGCAGCGTGGCCAGCGCGGGCCGATTGGCGGCCACGGCGCTATAAACCGCATCAGCCGCAATCGCAAACGGCGGAAACGTACGATACAGATCGAGCACCCACTGCTTGCGGCCGCAATGCGCCGCGGCTGCAAAGAAGGCCTCCGCCCCGCGCGATGTTCGGCCGTCGGCGTCGATGAAGTGGGCCGCCCGCTTGAACGCCTGCGCACCGATGTTGGAAAATTGCGCGGCGACTTTCTGATACGGCGCGAAGTGGATTTGCCCGCCGACCGCCTCCCGCCAGCGCTCGATGCTCAGCGCGACAGAATGCGCAGTCGCCGTCAAAAACAAACAGCGGCAAGTTCGCGCGCAGGTTCGGGCGGCACAGTGTCCACGGCGCGTCGAACATATCATGGATTTTGTCAGAACGCCACAGACGACGACCGGAACCGCATATCGACGCGGACGAAAACAGATTGAAGCAAAATTGAACCACGACAACACAACGGCAGTAAAAACCGCGAAGACGCGACGGGTTGCGTTGTCTAATCGGAACGGCGACAATGGCATGTGCGGCAAGTTTCTTGGCAAGGATGCCGATGTCTTCCTACGGAAAGTAGCAACCATGGCCACAGTAGCACTTCGGCTAAGCCGCATTCGATGCCATTATCGGCCGATCCTCTTGGTGACGACAGCGATCGTGATTTTATGCGTGTTTTGGTTTGCGTCACGATATCCGCAGTTGCTGGCCAAGAAAGCGCATATCGGGCAAGCGTTGCCGAGCATGGCTTGGAGCAGCGAACTGGTGCACGTTGCGGACGATGCTCCCGCGTGGCAAAGAATTCTTTACGGTGCCGTTAACTGGCTCGACGGCATGAAGCTGGGGATGAGTTTCGGCGTGCTGATGGGGGCCCTGCTGCACACCTATTTGCGATACTATCCGCTGAAAATCGGCAAAACTCTGTATCTCAACTCGCTGAAAGGGGCTTTGATCGGCGCCCCGGCCGGCGTCTGCGCCAATTGTTCGGTGCCCATGGCGTGCGGTGTAACCCGCGGGCACGGGCGCGTGGAAGTGGCGCTGGGATTTCTGTTCAGTTCGCCGAATTTCAATCCCGTGGTTGTCGCCATGACGTTCGCCGCCTTGCCGTTGGCAATGGGCGCCACGAAGTACCTGATTCTGCTGGCTGTGATCATCGGCGTTGTGCCCGCTTTGATTTCTTGGCTGGAGCGATCGCAGCCGCTCAAACCATTCGCCGTCGGCGACGGGGAAGCGTGTGCCGTACAAATCCAAGGCAAAGATTGCACCGAACCGCTCTGGTCGGTGTTGGTCGAAATGGCGCGCGAATACGGCAAGAATACTTGGATGCTGGTGAAACCGACGATCACTTTGATGGTGCTGGCCAGCGTCATATCGTCGGCGATGCTGATCCTGCTTCCTTGGCAATCGCTGTTGTCGGAAGTGACACCGCTCAGGGTAACGTTCATCAGCCTATTTTCAGTGTTAATGCCAGTGCCCATTGCGTTGGACGTGATGTTTGCCTCTCAGTTATTCCAGCAAGGTGTGGCGCCCGGATACGTGATGCTGTTTGCCATGACGCTGGGAACGTACAGCATCGTTCCCAGCATCTACTTGTGGCGGGAAGTCTCGAAGAAATTGGCCGTAAGTTTGTTCCTTTTCTTCCTGGCTGTGGGCATCGCGATGGGTCTGCTGTTCTAAAGGCGGGATGTCGTGGTCCCGTGCGCGATCGCCATTATTTCGACGAGTCGCCGGCCGCCAATGTCGGATCGAGTTGTTTGGCGTGCGAGAAGTCAGCGTCGGCGCCGTCTAAATCGCCTTTATCATCCTTGGCGGAAGCGCGGTTCTTGAAGGCTGCTACGTATTTTGGATCGAGCTCGATCGCGCGGGTGAAGTCGGCGATGGCTCCGTCGAAATCGCCCTTGATCTGCTTGATCACACCGCGATAGTTGTAAGCCGCTGCGGATTTCGCGTTGAGCTGGATCGCATGCCCGAAGTCGGCGGCGGCGCCGTCGAAATCGTTTTTGCCCAGCTTGGCGAGGCCGCGATGGTTGTAGATCCCCGGGGATTTCGTGCCGAGCTCGATCGCGCGAGTGAAATCGGTGATGGCTCCTTCGTAGTCGCCTTTGACATTCTTGACCAGGCCGAGATTGTCGTGGGCCGCTGCGGATTTTGAGTCGCGCTGGACAGCCCGAGTGTAGTCGGCCAGAGCTGCGTCTAAATTCCCTTTGCAGGCCGCTTCGTATTTATCTTCGAGTCTGACCGCGCGATCGTAGTCGGCGATGGCTGCCTCCAAGTCGCCTTTGGATTGCTCGGCAAAGCCGCGATTGTAGTAGGCCATTGCGTATTTCGGGTCCAGCTCGATCTCGCGATTGTAGTCGGCGATGGCTACATCGAGGTCCCATTTGGCCAGCCTGGCCGCGCCGCGACTGTTGAAGTCGGCCGCGGTGGTCTGGGCCACCGCCGAATGCGGCAGCGCCAAAAGAAGGAAAGCCCCGAGCGCCAATGGCATGGCTAAAGTTTCAAGCCTTGGGAGGCTGTCTCTCATAAGACCGCTTTCGGGATTGGCACTTACCTGCCGTCTTAACAGACGAACCGCCGAGAAAGCTCGGCGGCTAAATCGAGAACGCCGACGAGCAAATTCCAAGCGCCGTTTTCAATACCCCCACGGGGAGTCGAACCCCGGTTTTCGGACTGAGAACCCGACGTCCTGGGCCACTAGACGATGGGGGCGGGTGGAGCACTGATTTCAGCGAAGGCCGGCGCGATTGTCAACGGGGCGGTGATTCCAGTGAAAAGTGCAAATTGCAGAATGCAAAATGACCAATGTCCAAATCTCAATGACCAATGCGGCTGCAGCGCCTGGCGGCGTCATTGAATTCCGCAGGCTCCGCGGGATAATTCGCTGGGGCGCGATTCTCTTTGGCGGAGGTCCACATGCCGTGCGAACATCTGGCCGGGCTAACGCCGGTGCCGCCGCGCACGCCGCAAGGGTGCGAAGAGTGTCTGAAGATCGGCCAAGGGTGGGTCCACTTGCGGCTGTGTCTTGCCTGCGGACACGTGGGCTGCTGCGATAGTTCGCCGGGGAAGCACGCCACCAAGCATTTTCACCGCGCCAAGCATCCGGTGATTGCTTCGTACGAGCCGGGGGAGCGGTGGATTTGGTGCTACGAGCATGAAGCGCAGTTCGATGTGCCGGAGGAACTGGAGGAGTACTTGCGATAATGGGGAATGGGGAATGAAGACCTTAGTCTGAGGTGACGCATGCCGGAATATAATTTGCGCGCTTTGGCGTTTCCGCAATTCGATGAGACGCAGCTATCGGGGCTGGAGCATTGCCCGAAGACGAAGATCAAACATTTGCGCGACGGCGAGACGTTGTTCAAAGCGGGAGATCGGGATTACAGTTTTTTCATCGTCAAAAGCGGGCAGGTGGAAATTCTCGATACGGCCGGCGATCCGCCCACGACCGTGGTAGTGCATGAGCCGGGGCAGTTCACCGGCGAGGTGGCGCAGCTTACCGGGAGCGGGGCGCTGGTGACGGCGATCGCGCGCGGCGATTGCGTGCTGTTTGAGATTTGCCCCGAGGCGCTGCGCGAACTGTTGGCGAATCATCCGGATCTGGCCGACATTATTTTGCAGGCGTTCATCGCGCGGCGGCAGCTATTGCGCGGGTCGACCGATTACGTGGGGGCGCGGATCATCGGTTCGCAGAATTCGCAAGACACGTTTCGGGTGCGCGACTTTCTTTCGAAGAACGGGTTGCCGTTTACATTCACGGATCTCGACTCGGATCCGCACGTGAAAGAGCTGTTGGAGAAATTCGGCGTGAGCAAGGACGAAACGCCGGTGGTGATTTGGGGCACCGAACCGCTGAGAAATCCCTCGAATGCTGAACTGGCGGATAAGCTGGGGATGCGGCGCACGCTTTCGAAAAAGGTTTACGATCTGGTGATTGTCGGAGGCGGTCCGGCTGGATTGGCGGCGGCGGTTTATGGGGCTTCGGAGGGATTACGCGTTGTGGTCCTGGAGCGCACGGCGCCGGGGGGTCAGGCGGGCCGCAGCATGCGCATCGAAAATTATTTGGGATTTCCCGCGGGAATCACCGGCGGCGAATTGGCGGAGCGGGCGCTGGTGCAGGCGCTGAAATTCGGGGCGTGTTTGCCGGTGGCGACGCACGTGACCACACTGTCGTTCGACGGCCCCTTGGCGATCTTGAAGCTCGACGACGATCAGCAAGTTTCGACCCGCTGCCTGCTGATTGCCACCGGGGCCGAATATCGGTTGCTGAGCGCTGAGAACTGTTCGAATTTCGAAGGCCGGGGCGTGTATTATGCGGCGACCGCGTTGGAGGCGCAATCGTGCCGCGATTCGGAAGTAGTGGTGGTCGGAGGCGGCAACTCGGCGGGCCAGGCGGCGATGTTTCTGGCCAAAGACGTGCGGAAACTTCACCTCGTGATCCGCGGCGACGACTTATACAAGGGCATGTCGAGCTACCTGGCCGATCGGGTTCAACAAGCGCCGAACATTGAGATTCTCCTGAACACCGAAGTCGTGCGAATGCACGGCGACGGCCATCTGGGCGAAGCCGAAATCGTAGACAACAAGGCCGGCGACGGCGCACGCTGAAAGTTTCGGGCGTGTTCAGCTTCATCGGCGCGGTGCCGCACACCGACTGGCTGCCAGCGGAAATCGAGAAAGACAAGAAAGGCTTTGTGTGCACCGGCCCCGGCGTGACGGTGTCGCCGCATTGGACTGCCAATCGCCAGCCGTTTTTGCTGGAGACTTCGCGGCCGGGAGTTTTCGCGGCAGGAGACATGCGCGCCGGATCGGTGAAGCGCGTGGCTTCGGCGGTGGGCGAAGGGTCAATGGTAGTGCAATTTGTGCACGAATATTTGCGGGAGGCAAATTCCAACGGCAATGGCGCCCTTCGCGCAGCGCAACCGGTTACCGCGCCAGCCGCAAGCCGGTGAATTGCCAGCGGGCTTCGGGCGGGAAGAAGTTGCGGTAGGTGCGGCGGATGTGACCCGACGGCGTGGCGCACGAGCCGCCTCGCAACACGAACTGGTTGCACATGAACTTGCCGTTGTATTCGCCGACGGCCCCTTCGGCGGGACGGTAGCCGGGATAGCCGAGGTACGCACTGCCGGTCCATTGCCAAACGGCGGCGAACATTTGGGCGGGCTGAGCGGCAGGATTTGCGTCGGATTGCGGATGGATCGCGCGGCCTGCGGCGATTAGCGTGTCGGCCCAATTGCCGGCAATCGGATCTTGTTGGCTGGCGATTTCCCATTCGGCTTCCGTCGGCAAGCGAGCGCCGGCCCAACGGGCAAAGGCTTCGGCTTCGAAGAAGCTGACATGACAAACGGGCTGCTCGCGGTTCAGCGGCCGCAGGCCGGCGAGCGTGAACTCGTGCCATTGGCCGTCGATCTTGTGCCAGTACATCGGCGCCTGCCAAGGTTGCGCGGCGATCTGCTTCCAGCCGTCGGAGAGCCACAGCTCGGGACGCCGGTAGCCGCTGTCGTCGATGAATTCCAAATATTCGCCGCAGGTGACCAGCCGATTGCTGATGCGAAACGATTCCAAGAACACACGATGCCGCGGCGACTCGTTATCGTAAGCGAAGCCTTCGCCGGCGTGGCCGATTTCGTACAGGCCTTCTTCAAAATTGGTCCAACCGGCGGGAGGCGCTGCGGCGGTTGAAAAATCGCCGGGGCGATAACTCGGAAACAGCGGATTCCAGGAGAGGACGTGCTTGATGTCGGTCAGCATCAGTTCCTGATGTTGTTGCTCGTGGTTGAGGCCCAGTTCCACAAGCGCGACCAGGTCGCCGTGAGGATCGAAACTGTTGTCGGCCAGCAAGTGGGCCATCTCCTCATCGATTTCGCGGCGATATTGCATGACCTGCGCCACGGTGGGGCGGGAAAGCAAACCGCGGCGCTCGCGGGAGAATTGCTTGCCGATGGCGTTGTAGTACGAATTGAACAGATGGCGATATTGCGTGTGGCGCGGTTGATAATTCTTTTGCGCCGCCAGGATGAATGTTTCGAAAAACCACGTGGTGTGCGCCAAATGCCAGCGCGTGGGGCTGACGTCGGGCATCGACTGGATGCAACAATCTTCCGGCTCCAACGTTTCGCACAGCGTTTGGCTGAAAGCACGGACGGCGGCGTAGCGGTCCGCAAGCGTGGCCTCGATTGTCCGCGGCAATTGGATGGCAGTGCTCATCTGGGTTTCTTCCGGCGAAGGTTGTGGGTGGGGTCGTTGTCGGAGCGATCCGGCATATTTCCCGATGCCTCAAAGTACAACACGGCGAAGTAATCGCGGCGATCGGTCCAACATTGTCGCAGGGATAGGCCGGTGGCGGCGGCCATCTTCGCAAAACCAGCGATAGTGTACTTGTGCGAATATTCGGTATGAATCGGCTCGCCCGCAGCGAAGTGGAAGGTTCGGGGTCCAAGCTCCACGGTTTGATCGCAGAGGCTAACCAGGCGGATATCCATGCGGTGCTCGAATGGGTCGTAAAACGCCAGATGTAGAAACTGCTCCAGATCGAAGTTGCCGCCCAGTTCGTGGTTGATACGGCGCAGCAAGTTGAGATTGAACTCGGCGGTCACACCTTGGGCATCGTTGTAGGCCGCCTCGATTATGGCAATGTCCTTCTGCAAATCGATGCCGATGAGCGCACCGCCTGCGGGTCCCGCGGCATGCGCCAGCCGACTTAGAAAGGCGATCGCCTCGGGTTCCTCGAAGTTGCCGATCGTCGAGCCGGGGAAGTAAGCGATTCGCCGGGCCGGCTCGCGCTCGGTGCGGGGCAATTCCAACTCGTCGGTGAAGTCGGCCGCCGCAGGCAGAATTTCTATATGCGGATAACGGCGCGACAAACGGCGCGCCGTGGCAAACAAATGCTTCTCGGAAATATCGACCGGCACGTAGGCCACCGGCTGAAGATGCTCCAGCAGCAACCGAGTTTTGATGCTGCTGCCGCTGCCGTACTCGATCAGCATGTCGCAGGCGCCCATCGCCTGGGCCATCTGCGGCGCATAGCGATGCATGATCTCCAGTTCGCAGCGGGTGAGATAGTACTCGTCCAGATCGCAGATCGCATCGAACAACTTGGAGCCGCGCCGGTCGTAGAAGTATTTGCACGAAAGATGCTTGGGCCAAGCTGACAGTCCCGCAACCACATCGGCCTGGAAACTTTCAACGGCCTGCGGCGGGCACTTGATACGGGCGGAGACAAGCCTGTCAATCATGTGCTTCTCCTATTGGCCCCGAGGTGCCGCAATTCAAATGCCAATTGTATGCGCCGAGTCAAGGGAACTAGGATTGGAATCAAAAATGAATTAAAATCCTCACGGTAAAGCACTCCGGGGTAGTGTAACGGTAGCACGACTGGCTCTGAACCAGTTAGTTGGGGTTCAAATCCCTGCCCCGGAGCTTTGGATAGGCACGTGAGTATCAACCGGCGGTCTTCCGGAGGTCGTTGACCTCCGGCTGCTGCTGACGCACTGACTTGCGCAACTCCTCGTGGCACTCACCATGGCTCTCTTGGAAATTCTCAACGGCCCGCGCACCGGCGAGCGGCTGCGCATCAATGGTCAGCAGGCCGTGCTAGGACGGCATCCGCAGTGCGATATCGTGTTGGATCAAGGGGCCATTAGCCGGCAGCACGCCCAAATTTCGCTGCTCGATGGCGCGTATTTCATCGAAGACCTGAAGAGCCGCAACGGCACGCTGGTCAACGGCCAACTGATTCAAGGTTCGCATCCGCTTCACGACGGCGACGAACTGAAAATCTGCGACATGGCGCTGGCGTTCCGCAGCGAGGCGGCCGACAAGCGCGCCGCAGGAAAATCGGGCGTCGATACCGACCTGTTCACGGTCGAGGACGCCAAAGCTGCCACGACCAGCAGCACTGTCATGTGGAAGCTCGACATGTCGGACAGCGTCGGCAGCGTGCGCGTGGCGGTGAATCCGGAAACGAAGCTGCGGGCGCTGGTGGAAATCACGCAGAACCTGAGCCAGGCCACGGGGCTGGAGCAAATTCTGCCGAAGGTGCTCGACAGCTTGTTCAATATTTTCTCGCAAGCCGATCGCGGATTTGTGGTGATGTGCACGACCGAAGGGCGGCTGATTCCCAAGGCGTTCAAGCAACGCAAAAAAGGGGAAGAAGAAGGGGCGCGGATTAGCCGCACGATCATTAACGAAGTGATCAAGCAGAAGCAGGCCGTGCTGTCGGCCGACGCCGCCACCGACAGCCGGTTTGAAATGAGCCAAAGCATCGCCGATTTCCGCATTCGCAGCATGATGTGCGCGCCCTTGGTCACGGGCGATGGCAACGTGCTGGGAGTGATTCAGATCGACACGTTGGACCAGCGGTCCCGCTTCACCAACGACGACGTGGAAGTGCTGGCCAGCGTGGCTTCGCAAGCGGCCTTCGCCATCGAAAATGCCCAGTTGCACGAGCGGCAATTGAAGCAGCAAGCTATCCAGGCCGACTTGGACGCGGCTCGCAAGGTGCAACACGTGTTGTTGCCGTCGGCGCCGCCGGTAATGGACGATTATCAGTTTTTCGATTTCTACGAGCCGGCGAATCAGGTGGGCGGCGATTTTTACGATTACATAATGTTGCGAGATGGCCGCGTGGCCGTCGTGCTGGCCGATGTATCGGGCAAAGGCGTGGCGGCGGCGTTGGTGATGGCGAAGATATCGGCCGAAGTGCGGTACTCTCTGGCCAGCGAGCCGACGGCGGCGCAAGCGGTCGAAAAGATCAACGAAAGTTTTTGCCACGCAGGCTGGGAGGATCGCTTCGCCACGTTTGTGTTGGCACTACTGCATCCGGCTCAAAACAAAGTGACTCTGGTCAACGCAGGGCACATGCCGCCGTTTGTGCGGCTGGCCGACGGGAAAGTCAAGGAATTGGCGCCTGAAATCTCCGGCCTGCCGCTGGGAGTGGCCGAGGGAATGCCATACGAATCGGCGGAAGTTACCTTAGCGCCGGGGGAAATGATCACTCTGTTCACCGACGGTATTAGCGAAGCGCTGAATCCGGCTAACGAGCTGTACACGCTGGAGCGATTGCAGCAGCAGCTTGGATTGGGCACCGAAGGAGCTGCGGCGCTGGGGCGGCGCATCTTGGACGATGTGAAACGCCACGCCGCGGGCCGGGCGCAGAGCGACGATATGTGCCTGGTGGTGTTCGGCCGCAATGCGTAGGCGCTTGGATTGCAATCGTGACTAATTCTGCTTCACGCTTGGAAGCTGCGAAAGCATCTCGGCCAGCAATTCCAGCGGCAGACCGACGACGTTCGATTCGCTGCCTTCGACGACGTGCACCCAGCCGAGGCGGTCTTGATAGCCGAAGGCGCCGGCCTTGCCTTCCCATTGGTACGATTCGACATAATCGGTGATTTGCTGGTTCGTTAACATATCCATTCGCAGCCGGGTCACCGTTACGCGGGTATCGGGCTGCCCGTCGGGATAATTCCAAATGCACAGGCCACTGAGCACGCGGTGTTCCTTTCCGCGCAACAGTTCCAACATCCGCCGCGCCAGAGCTGCGTCCGGTGGCTTGCCCAGCACCTGGCCTTCGCATTCCGCCACGGTATCGCAACCCAGAATCACTCCCCGCTCGATGCGGCGGGCCACGTCGGCGGCCTTTTCGTAGGCCAGCCGCGCGACCAGTTCCGCCGGGCTTTCGCGACTGCAAATGCCGCACTCGACCAACTCGCCGGCCGACACGACGTCAAAATCGTAACCGGCCTCGGCCAAAAGCTCTCGTCGCCGCGGCGAGCGGCTGGCGAGAATCAGCTTGTGCGGCGTGGGACGATTCATAGTAAGATCTGCTGATACAATCCGCCGTTTCGCACTGCAATCTATATCATCCGCTTCCATGCCGCTGAAGATACTCTACGAAGATAACCATCTGCTGGCCGTGGCCAAACCGCCGGGGTTGCCGACCCAAGGCGCGGCCACGGGGCAATCGAGCGTAGTGACGCTGGCCAAACAATACTTGAAGCGGAAGTACCGCAAGCCGGGAAACGTATATCTGGGTGTGGTGTCGCGGCTGGATTCGCCCACCAGCGGCGTGGTGGTGCTGGGGAGAACCTCGAAGGCTGCCGCCAGGCTGTGTCAGCTATTTCGCCAGCGAAAGGTGGGAAAAATCTACTGGGCGATTGTGGAGGGCCTGTTGGAACCGCCGGAAGCGGAATGCCTCGACTGGCTTGCCAAAGATGAGCGAAGCGAGCGAATGCTGGCAGTGCCAAAGGCCCACCGCGGCGCCCAAGAAGCCCGCCTATTTTACCGACAATTGAAAAAATTCCGGGGAACTTCTCTGGTGGAAATCGTACTAAGTACAGGTCGAAAGCATCAAATTCGTGTACAATTGGCGGATCGCGGACACCCTATCGTGGGTGATCGAAAGTACGGATCAGGGCGGAGGTTTGCTCACGGCATCGCGCTGCACTGCCGGCGTTTGGTGATCGAACATCCGGTCAAGCACACGCCGTTGGAATTCATTGCGCCCTTACCGCGGGCATGGAAGGCATTGGAGAGTTAATTTACGTCTTCAACCTACTGATCCTGAAGCGGGCATGGATCAACCCACCAAAAACTTCCGTACTTGCGCTGGCCAGCAAGCTGGTGACGCCGGCCGAATTGGACCAGGCGATCGCCTCGTTTTGGAGCAAGCCTGGCGGCGCTGGTTCTGCGCAAGTGGAGATCTCCGATCAGGAACTGGCCGACAAGCTGGTGGAGATGGGCCGGCTCACTCGCTACCAGGCAACGCAATTGCTGGCGGGGCGCACCAAGCTGCATCTCTCGCAGTACCGCATTCTGGAATCGATCGGCCACGGCGGCATGGGGGAGGTGTTCAAAGGGGAACACGAAATCATGGGCCGCATCGTGGCGATCAAGGTGCTGCCGCGCAGCAAGTCCACGCCCGAATCGATCGCCAGCTTCATGCACGAAATTCGCACACAAGCTAAACTGCACCACGAAAACCTGGTGCAAGCCTTCGACGCAGGGCACGACGGAAACGTCTATTTCCTGGTCACCGAGTACGTGCCGGGCACCGATCTGCGAAAATACGTGCGCGATCGCGGCATGCTCAGCATGTACGAAGCGGCCACCATCATCTCGCAAGCCGCCAAAGGTCTGGCCCACGCGCATAGCCAGGGTCTGATCCACCGCGACGTGAAGCCCGGCAATCTGCTGGTTACGCCCGAAGGCACCACGAAGCTATCGGACCTGGGTCTGGCGGGCTGGCTGAATCAGGAAGAAATCGATCCGCGAGCAGGCAAAATCGTGGGCACGGCCGATTATTTGGCGCCGGAGCAAATCACCTCGCCGCGCGATGTGACCGTTGCGGCAGATATCTATTCGCTGGGTTGCACGATGTACTATGCGGTGACCGGCAAGGTGCCCTTCCCCGGCGGCACCACCAAGGAAAAAGCCCGCCGGCACTTGGAAGATGTTCCATTGCATCCGGCCCGATTGAATCCCGACCTGAGCGGCGACTTCGTCGAACTGATCGCGGAAATGATGGACAAGAATCCCAAGGAGCGTCTGCAGACGGCTGACGAAGTGGTCAACCGCTTGGCGCCCTGGGCAGGCGATCATGTGATCACGACGATCGCCGATCCGGCGTCGCGCCGCTTGCCGCCGATCGAAGATACCGCGCAAGCCGCGCCGATGACCGAAGTGGATCTGGAAGAGGAATTCACCGTCCAGCCCGATCCGGAATGGGAAAGCGACGAGCCTTCCAGCCAAGGCTCGAGCGGTCAATTCTCTCATGCCGGCGATACGATCGCGGCCACCGACGAGGAAACTTCGCCGGAAAGCTTCGAAACCTGGTTGCCGCGGCGCACCATCCGCAAGGAAATTCTGGTGCTAGGATTTGCCGCCGGGTTGGCGATCCTCACGCTGCTTCTGATGCTGATCAGCGCGCTGATGCACTGAGGCCGATCGCCAGGTCGCTAAACAAAACAAGCCCACGGGTTGCAACCCGTGGGCTTTATTAGTTTTCGCCTAATGGATTGCGTTTATGCAAATTCCGGCCGGCGACGGGTCAACTGGCTTTGCAGCCGCTGCACGATCGAGCTGTGCATCTGGCTGACGCGGCTTTCCGAGAGATCGAGCGTGGCGCCGATCTCCTTCATCGTCAGCTCTTCGTAGTAGTACAGGATGATGATCAGCCGCTCGTTGCGATTCAGCCCCTTGGTGACCAGCCGCATGAGATCGGCCTTTTGAATGCGGCGGGTCGGATCTTCGCCGCGCTTGTCTTCCAGAATGTCGATCTCGCGCACGTCCTTGTAGCTATCCGTTTCGTACCATTTTTTGTTCAAGCTAATCAGATTGACCGCGTTGGCGTCGAGCATCATCCGTTCTAATTCTTGGACGGAGATTTGCATGTGCTGGGCCAATTCGGCGTCGGTCGGCGTGCGGCCAAGGCGGGCTTCCAGCGTTTTCACGGCCTCGTTCAGCTTGCTGGCCTTGGAGCGCACCAGGCGGGGCACCCAATCCATGGTGCGCAGCTCGTCGAGCATGGCCCCGCGGATACGCGGCACGCAATAGGTCTCGAATTTTACGCCGCGCGACAAATCGAAAGCGTCGATGGCGTCCATCAGCCCGAATACGCCCGCCGAAACCAGGTCGTCCAGTTCCACGCCTTCCGGCAGGCGTGCCCAGATGCGCTCGCCGTTGTATTTCACCAACGGCAGGTATTGCTCGACCAGTCGATTTCGCATCTCCTGACTGGAAGGATCCGCCTTAAACTTCCGCCACAGCTCTTGAATGTCGTCGTGCGCAACGGCCGTTGCCATGCCATCCTCCATGATGTTTCACGGCCCGCGTAAGCGCGAGTGCCCGGTCCTTGGGCGCGCTTCTAGCAGGATATCCGCTGGAATTGCGAATCTGCGATTACGGCAACTCCGCGTCGGGAATCGCCGTGCTGAAAAGCACTCAGTTTGCGTGACCGTCAAACCTTGACGGTTCAATTTCTGTCGATAGACCGTCCTGTTATCGACCGCACCAAGCCGCAGATTCAAAGTTTTTCAAGTTTGCAATGGGATTGTTTCGAAGCACCTAAATTGGGGACGAAAAACTGCAAATTCTGATCACGAATCGCCGTCGCCGGATGCTGGCAATTCGTTAAACGGCGCCGGCCCGCTCAAATCGATTCCCTGATCGGCCAGAGCCGCGGCATCGCGCAACGGATGACCGTGGAACGCTCCGGGCGATGCTGTCACTTCCACGCCGCGCTTGCTTGATAGCAAGCCCCTCCAGCCCAACCTTACGCAGCGCGAACGTATCACGGCGGCATCGGAGCCCAATTCGCGGCGGATCATCCGCAGGGCTTCGGCCATCGAGTCCGCTCTAAATGTTTTGATTTGCATTCGAAATCAACTCCTTAGCGCATTCTTACGCTGCCATCGCTGCTTCCGCCTCGCTGATCATCGCCACCGATTCGATCTGCGTATCGCGGGTGATCTCGTTGTAGCTGAGCACCACCAGCCGCGGCAGTCGCGCAGCGGCGAGCTGTTTCAAGGCGGCGCGAATCTGCGGACCAACCAGCACCACCGGCGGATAACCCTCGCGTGCCAGTTTCTCCACGCCCTCGGCGAACATATCGCATATGTTTTCGACCACGTAGGGCGGCAAGCGGATCAACAATCCGCCTTGGCCTTGTTCGATGCCCGCTTGAAGTCGATCTTCCAGCGCCGGGTCCAGCGTCAGCACGTGCAACGTGCCGTCGGCATCTCGGTAACGGGTGCAAATTACGCGTGCCAATCGGCGGCGCACTTGCTCCGACAGGAGCACGGGGTCGTCGATGCGCGCGGCACAATCGCCCAATGTTTCTAGAATCGGCCCTAATTGCCGGATCGGCACTTGTTCGCGCAACAGCATCTGCAAAATGCGTTGCACTTCGGCCAGCTTCATTTGCGCGGGGATTAGTTCCTCGATGACGGCGGGGGATGTTTTCTTCAGCTCGCCGATCAGATGCTTCGTAGCGTCGCGGGTCAGAATTTCATCGGCATGGCGGTTGATTGTCTCCGCCAGGTGCGCCGCCAGAACGCCAGCCGGCTCGATCACCTTGTAACCGAACGATTCGGCCTGGTCGCGCAGCGCGGGTTCGATCCAAATGGCGGGCCGGTCTTGCGCGGGCTCGCGAATCTCGATTCCGCGCACCTTGCCCGTCACTCCGCCGGTATCGATGGCCAAGAGCATCGCCGGCTCCAGCGCCGCCTCGGCCACGGGAATGTCGGCGATTTTGATGCGATACTCGGTTTGCTCCAGCCGCAGATTGTCGCGGATGCGCACCTTGGGCATCACGATGCCGATTTCCGTGGCCACATTCTGGCGCACGTGCTGAATGCGATCCAACAGGTTGCCGCCGCGCTTCGGATCGGCCAATCGCACCAGTCCCACGCCGATTTCAATTTCCAACGGGTCGGTCGAGAGATAATCCTCGATGCGCTGGTCCGGTTTCTTGCGGCCAGCTTCCAGTGCTTTGGATTCGGCCGCCGCGGCGTCGCGATGTTCCTGCGCGAGAGCATGACCGACAATCCCACACAACTGCCGCCGATCAGTATCAAGGGGAGCGTGGGCAAACTCGTGAAGATCAACATCCCCAAGAATGCGCCCGCCACGGCTAGCGCCTGCGGTCGGCTGAACAATTGGCGCAGGAATTCGCTGGGCAGATTCATCTCGCTGTTGGAGCGTGTGACCAACAATCCAGCCGAGAGGGATATGAGAAATGCCGGCACCTGTGTCACCAATCCGTCGCCGATCGTGAGCTTCGTGAAGAGATCGGCCGCCTGGCTGAAACCCATGCCGTTTTGCACGATGCCGATCACCAACCCGCCGAAGATATTGATGACCGTAATCAAGATGCCGGCGACAGCATCGCCGCGCACGAATTTGCTGGCCCCGTCCATCGCGCCAAAGAAATCAGCCTGCCGCGAAACATCCTGGCGGCGGCGTTGGGCTTCATGTTGATCGATCAGCCCCGCGTTCAAATCGGCGTCGATCGCCATCTGCTTGCCGGGCATGCCGTCCAAGGCAAATCGAGCGGCGACTTCGCTGATTCGCGTGGCCCCTTTGGTGATCACCACAAACTGAATGATCACAATAATGGCAAAGATGATCAGCCCGACGACCAACTGGTTTCCCGCCACAAACTCGCCAAACGCTTTTACCACGTGCCCCGCCGCCAATGGGCCATCGGCCTTGGCGCGAGTGAGAATCAGGCGAGTCGTGGCCACGTTCAGCACCAGGCGCGCCAGCGTCGTGGCCAACAACAAGCTGGGAAAGATGCTGAACTCCAGCGGAGTGCGCACATACACCGTAGTCAGCAAAATAATCACCGCCAAGGCGATGTTGATCGACAGGAGCACGTCCATCAGCGCCGGCGGCATCGGCACCAAGATCACCAGCACGCTGGCAATCAGGCTCGACGGCAGGATCAATTCCCGCAGCGCGCAAACGGCGATAGCCCCTTGGCTGTAGCTGGCGTACCCGTAGCCATCCTTGACTCCGGAAGGTGCGCAGACGGAAGCGCAATGCACGCAAATCCACCGCGAAACCGCTAGACGGGAAACCGAGAAGAGGGGCGGAAGGTACTCAAACGCCCCAGCACTGTCCAGGCAGAATTCGCAGCAGAAGATTCACCGAGGGAAACGGCCGCGAACGGCCGCTAGCAATGCCGTCACGCCGAATACTGCTTGCGCAAGGCGGGTAGCACGTCGAACGCCGGCTTGTGCGCTCCTCCGGCATCGATCAGCCCGGTGCCAGGAAAATCGTCGGCTTCCGCATCGAAAAGTTGATTCCAAAACAAGCCCTGTACGATCGGTCGCGAAAGCAAAATTGGCACGTAGGTTTCCAGCCAGGTTCGCTGGGTCTGGGGCGTAAATCCGTCCCCTTCGCTGGGCACGCTGACGGACAGAATCATCGGCACGCCCAGCGTGCTCCAACGTTCGATGAGCTGCTCAAACTCGAAGCGATCGCGCGGCAGCGTGGCAGTTTTGTCCAAACCAACGTTCATTTCCAGCACAATGCCAGCCAATCCAACATCTGCCCGGACCATCATGTCGGCAAAGTGCAGGGGCGGAAGTTCCGACTCGCGATGCGCCAAATATTCTCCCCAAGGCTGATCGAACGACACCACGATCGGCGTTTGCGGATCGACCGACCGCACCACTTCGATGGCGGTACCAGCCAGGCGCAGTTTGTGCTCTTCGTCCAGCCCCAGCACGTCGCCGGTGATCAGTCGTCCGGCGGCGTTCCAAAACGCGACCTGCCCCTTGTAGCGCGCCACCACGGCCCGCAAGTGGTCCGAGGCCACGGACAGCAAATTTTCGAAATCGCCTTCCCATAGGAACAGCCAATCGGGCAGGCTGTGGCGTCGCAATTCCAACAGTGGCCCGCCGCAAATGCGCAATCCCCGCTTTTGGCACCACTGCACGTGGGCATCCGCCAGGGTCCAACGCTTGCGGCCTTCGTCCGATTCAATTCGGCCCCAGGAGAAGGGCACCATCGCCGTGTTGAATGCGGACGTGAAGGTCAATCTGGATTCGCGATGCGGAACTTCCTTCCGCAGGCGGCAGCCCAACAGTGGAATCGTTCGGCTCGCCTGGCGCTGTTGGACCTGAAAGATTCGCTCGGCGACGGCGCCGGAAACGACGTCCAGCCCGGCCAGTGCCGCGGCGATCGATCGCTGCGCGTGCCGTGCGGCTTCGGCAGGAGCCTCCTGGAGGGTGGCCGCTTTGACAAAGTTGTGCAGCGCTTCTTGATCGTGGGTGTTTACTTCCTCGGGCAGCGCCAGGCCGGCCATTTGTAACGTGGCCACCTCGTTGCGCAGGCGGTTGAGCGTGCCGCGGGACAATTCGACCGACAAATCATAGGGCTCCGCTCGTTCCAGCAACGTAGCGGTGGAAAGCATCAGCGTGCCGCGCCCCTCGACCGGCCACAGGATATGAAAGTTTCCCGATTCGTTCGCCTCGCGCTCAACCACCAATTGGTCCCCAGCGAGCGTCACTTCGCCAACCCAAGGAAGCTGTTCCATGCCGCACACGTATGCCGTTTCGATGGCGCGTGGCGAGACATGATTTGGCGGCACCAGAAATCGTAATTGACCCATAACTGCTGCGGCGCAAAAGTAAGTCAAAAGGGCGTCTAGTACCCCACAATGTACCAACTGCGCGAGAGCCTGACGACCGGGCAGCGGCGCCCGTGGCATGCCGCCGTGGAAGAGCGCAAAACCGGCGGAGCCTACAGGCATCGGCGGTCGAGCCGATCTACCTTCGTTCTCCTAAGAGAAGTACAATTTAACCATGCTGCGCTGCGTTGGCGCTTCGACCTCGTAAACTCATCACCTCCCGATATGTTGCGTTATCTGACCGCCGGTGAATCGCACGGCAAGGCCATCGTGGCCTTGATCGATGGCTTTCCGGCCGGCGTGGTCATCGACACTGCGCCCATCGACGTCGAACTTCGCCGTCGCCAGGGAGGCTACGGACGCGGAGGGCGGCAGCGCATCGAAACCGACACGATCGAAATCCTCAGCGGACTGTGGCACAACACCACGCTGGGCAGTCCCATCGCTCTGCAGGTCGTCAACAAAGACGCCAAGCTGGAGCGGCTCGAAGACCTGGAGCGCCGCGCCCGGGACATGCCGATCTGACCGGAGCGATGAAATATCTGGGCTCGGTCCGCGCCGTGCTGGAGCGGGCCAGCGCACGGGAAACCACGGTGCGCGTGGCGGCCGGGGCGATCGCCAAGCAACTGCTGGCCGAGTTCGGCATCGCCGTGTTGGGGTACGTGGTGGAGTTGGGGGGCGTGAAGATCGAGGCGCAAAGCGGCACGATCGACGAAAATCGCCGTCTGCGCGACGAAAGCATTATTTATTCGCTCAATCCCAAGCAAGATGAGCAGTTCAAGCAATTGATCGATGCCGCCGGAAAAGACGGGGATACACTGGGAGGTGTCGTCGAAGTGCGCGTCGAAGGACTGCCGTTCGGCTTGGGCAGCCACACGCAATGGGATCGCAAGCTCGATGGCCGGCTGGCCCAGGCGGTAATGTCGATTCAGGCGATCAAGGGGGTGGAAATCGGCCTGGGCTTCGAAGCTGCGCGGCGGCCCGGCTCGAAAGTACACGATCCGATTCAATTCGACGAGTCGCAGCGCGGCCAACCCAATCTCGGCTTCGTGCGCCCCACGAACAACGCCGGCGGCCTGGAAGCCGGCATGACCAACGGCCAGCCGCTGGTAGTTCGCGCGGCCAAGAAGCCGATCAGCACGCTGCGCAAGCCGCTGGAATCGGTCAACCTGAAAACCCATGAGCCGGAAAGTGCGTCGTACGAACGCAGCGACGTGTGCGCCCTTTCGGCGGCCAGCGTAATTGTGGAAAACGTAGTGGCCTTCGAAGTGGCCGCGGCCTTCATCGATAAATTCAGCGGCGACAGCCTGAGCGAAATGAAAGGGCGGTACGACCTGTATTTGCAAATGGCCCGCGAACGATAAACGCTAATTGCTAGTCGCTAATTGCTAGTAGCTCTCCTAAGGAGACACGGATGTTTCCCCTGCACGATCGCACCCGACGTTGGATTTGCCGCGGCGGCTTTTTGCTCGGCGGCGTGCTGCCGTTGGCGGCCGTCTTAGGCTGGAGCGCCGTCATTCACACCGCTCCCTACAAGCAGTCGGTTTGCGCCCAGTTAAAGGCAACGCTGGGACTCGATGTGCGGCTGGACAATGTTTCCTATCCTCGACCGGGCGTCACGCTGCTGTCGGGCTTGGAACTGCTCGATCCTCAAACGGAAGAATCGCTCGTCAAAGCTCGGCTGGTGGAAATTGGCGGCGACCATACGCGGACGCTCGTATTTTCGCAGCCTGAATTGAATGCCGCAGGATTTGCCCAGCTCTGGACGGTTATCGAGCGGCTGCAAAGGTGCGCCGCAGAAAATCAAAGTGCGGCGCGAATTTCCGCCGCGGATTTGACACTTCGCTGGCCGCGCGGCATGCAAACGCTGGTCGATTGCTCGGCGCAATTGGATTCTGGTGAATCGTGCTGGTTGGCAAGCGTCGCCTCTCGACTCGCGGGAGGCGATCCAGAATCGCCGGCGCAGTTGGGGCTGCGGCACAGCGCAGCCGGCGATGCCGATTCCTCGACCACCTTGAAACTCGACACCGGCAGCGCTCCCCTGCCCTGCTCGCTGTTGGCGGCGCTGGTGCACTGCGAAAACTGGCTGGGCTCGAACGGCGCCTTTCAGGGCACGGTTCGCGCAGAAGAAACATCTGCCGGGCGACAGATCGAACTATCGGGTCAGTTCGAAGGAATCGATTTGCAATCCGCCGTGGCCGATCATTTTCCGCTTCGCCTGACGGGCGCCTGCAGTTTGACCGTCGAGCGGGCGACGATTCGCGATGGACGATTGGAAGAAGCCAGCGGGTCGGTCCACGCGGGGCCCGGCGTGGTGGGCGGGGCGCTTTTGCGGTCGGCCGCCAACTCGCTGAAAATGCGCGCAGGCAACGCGCTCACCGACGACGATGCTTTGCCGTATTCCGAGCTTGCCGCTGCGTTTGCTTGGGACTCCAAAGGCCTGACGATCCATGGGCAATGCGAAACCAGCGAGCCGGGCACGATTTTGCGTTCTGCTGAAGCAGTGCTGTTGGCGGAATCCAGCGGCGGCGCGGTGCCCGTGACGGCGTTGGTGCAGGCGCTAGTGCCGGAAAGCCGGGTTCAGGTGCCCGCCACGCGGCAAACGGATTGGCTATTGCGGGCGTTGCCGCTGCCGGAGGTGCAATCAGGCGATTCTCAAACCGCCCCGCATGCGCATCTGCGCGGCGGTCACGATTTGAACTAAGCGATTTGTTCGGCGCGGCGGTTGCTCCACCAATATCGCAGCGGCACAAGGCCGGCGGCGATCAAAAGAAGCTGGCTCGCGCAGAACGCGCCCAGCGCCACGAGCACCCCTTCCGTGAAGCCGTAGGAGTGCAATCCGACGCCGAGTTGGTTCACGCCGAACCAGGACCAACTGGTGACGATGTTTCCGCCAATGGCCAGCAGCGCCAGGCCGCGATCCTTCACCAGGCCATCCCAGCGCGCGTGCAGCACCAGCGCGTTCCAGAGCACGATCATCAAGGCGCCGTTTTCCTTCGGGTCCCAACCCCAAAAGCGGCCCCACGAATCGTCGGCCCAAAGTCCGCCGAGCACCGTGCCCACGAAGCTAAAGAAGATCGCAAAGCAGACTGTGCCGTAGATCATGCGAGCTAGCTTCTTGCCGTCCTCAGCGGACAGTGTCGGGGTGAACAAGCCGCGCACGAGGTAAATCAGTCCCAATAATCCTGCGACCAGCGTCGCTGTGTAGCCCAACGTGACGCAGGTGACGTGCGTGGCCAGCCAGAACTGCGTATCGAGGACGGCTTGCATCACGCCGATCGTATCGCCGTGAGTGCTGTCCAATACGAGCGACAATTTGTCGGCAATCAAAAGCGTGGCGAAACCATTGACCGCCGCCATCACGTTGCCGTATCCGCGGCGATACACCATTTCCAAAATCAACCCGCCCAGCACGCCGGCCCAGCCGATGAAAATGGCCGACGAGTACAGGTTCGTCACAGGCGGGCGGCCGGAAATGTACATTCGCGCGCCAGCGCGAAGGTGTGCGCCAAAAACGTGATCGCAATCAGCCAAAACGCTGCCCGGTTCAGCGGGCCGCTCCAGCCGAGCCACCCCAGCACCGCCAGACAGAACGCGGTGAAATACAACCACTGGCAATCGAAAAACGGACTCCAGTTGTTAAACCACGCTTCAAACGCCGGATTGGACCGGCTCATTTCCGGCGGCGGCTGATCTTCCAACAGCTCCGCATAGCTGTGGACCGCGCGATTGAATGCCCGAGCGTCGCCGGCGGCATACGCATCGAAAATGGCTTCCCAGGCCGTGGTCGAAGGATCGACCGGCGCATGCCGAATTTCGTCGAGATACTTAATCATCCAGGCGACGGAATACGGCTGCCACGGGGCGGCGGCCTGCTTGGGCGCCTGCTCATCTTGGAAATCGGCGAGCGGCGGCACGGCCAGCGGCGGATGCTGCGCGGCCAACGTCTGTTGAAACTCGGGCAATTGCTCCAAGCGCTGCTTGATCTGCGCCAAACTTTTGACAGTGGCCTGCGGATCGGCTTTGTATTCTTCCTCGGTCGGGAATTTTGGAATTGGCCGGTGCAAGAAGGAATATTGCAGCAGTTCAATGAGGGACAGACGACGATCGAGCTCGGCCAACTTCTTTTCATAAATGGTGTACTTAGCCGCTTCGCGCCCGTCCAGCGAAGAGCGAGCTTGATCCAACTTCGCCTTATCTTTGGTCACTTCGTTCCACGAGTAGCGATAATATTGACGGCGAGACAAGCCGAGCATGTCGAGCACGTCGGGGCTGTCGATGCGAATCAATCGCAGGTTGTCGGCGGTGTCGGGGCGGACGGTCAAATCCAGAAGCCATTTGACGGCCGGCTGATACTCGCCGTTCTCATCAAGATACCTCTCGCGCAGCGAAATCATTCGCAGTGAATTGCGGGCCAGCGTGTCGATCGGCTGCACGCGGCCGCCCATTTCCACAGGCAGTTTGCCAAAGGCGTACAGATTCATTTCATCCGGAGCGGCGCTGGGCGTCATCGCGGCATAGCACAGAAATCCAGCAGCGATGAGCACCACGACCATCGGCAGGGCTTTGCCGAAGAGCGAATATCTCGGATGCCGTGACTCCGCGGCAGTCGCGCTGACCGACGACAGCCGTCCTTCTTCGCGCCGCGCAGGAATCGTATCAGCGTTTGGCTGAAATGCGCCAGCATGCCGATCGCCACAATCATGCAGGCCACATACGGGATCATCCAGCCAAAGTTTGAAACCACTTGCAGCGTGGTGGCGCCGGCGCCGGTGACCGGATCGCGGCGGTAGCCGCTTTGATAAAACGTTTCGCCGCCGTAGCGGAACGGCTCGTTCATGCGAATGGCGACCTGGCGCTCCGTTTGGCGCCGTGGATCGGCCAATTGCAAATGCGATTCGTAATTTCGCGGAATCGCCGTGCCCAGATACATGTCGGCCTTCACCTGGCCCAGGCGCATCGTGTACGGTTTGTAATCTCGCTGGAAGCGCAGCGCGACTTCGTACTTCTTGTCGCCGACTTTGATCTTCTGCGGCCCCAGCAGCGGATCGACCAAATACGTGCCTAGAGGATTGTCCGTGCCCTTTTCGGTGAGCTGCACGTATGCGGCCGGCACGTTCACGCGCTCGCCGCTGTCGGCGCCGGTGATGGGCGCTGGTCGATCACACGCAGCGCGCGGCCGGCGCCGGCGGTCGCGGGATTGTCGGCATCCGATTTGGCCAATCCCAAATCGGAATTCTGATAGAGATGCGTTATCCGCGCATCGAACGGCAAACCGCTCTCGACGATCGGCTGCTTGGTGTCCAAACTTTGCTGAAGCAGTTGCTCGGGAATTACCGTCACGTCGTCCTGCGCGGGAATGGACGTGCTGTCGATGACCGCCAGTTCGACGGTGCGGATATCGCTGGCATAGTTGGTAGTTTGACCTTCCGTGATGGTCATCTGCGCTTCTTTGTGCAGGAAGTGCACAACCAATTCGTTGGCCATGATGAGCCCGATGCCGGCGTGCAATAGCACGATGCCTGCCCGTTTGCGGAAGACGAGGATGCAGCCGGCCAATAGCACCAGCGCTGCGGTCCCGGCCTCGATCACTTGCCATAGGATGCGGACCGCAGAGCGCATGGAATCGGGATTGATCGAATTGATGTCGATCTTGAAGAGCAAGAACGCCAAGAGCGCCAAGAGCAACACGCCGACAATCCCCAACAATCGGCGCTCCATCTTGCGTTCGTCGCCGAGCATACCCAGCGTCGCCGCAATGGCGACACAGCCAACGCCCAACGCGATCAGAAACAATCGCCAAAGGGTTTTCCAATCGATCGGCATCGCCGCCTGCACGCCGTCGTTTCCCGGTCCGGATGCGATCACCAGCCACAGCAAGAAACATCCCGCCGTGATAACGCCCAGGCCGCCGGCCAGTCGCGCCCGCGCGATTGAATCTTGAAGCGCACACCGTGCGCGGTCAGCAGATTGAGCGCCATCAGCCCGCCAATGGTGAACCCGCCGGGGAAATAAAAACCGCCCGCAATGTGCTGCCACGAGGGGAACCAGGCGGGCGGGAAGAGTACTTGAAAATCGATCCAGGCCAGCGGGCTGCGAAAATAATTGTGCAGCACCCACCATACGTCGTGGCCGGCCTGGGCGAGCGTACCGGCGAAAACCAGGAAAATGGCCAGGCCGAACAGAGCGACCGTCAGCTTCAACGACGCCAGCGGAGCGAGAATCGTTTGAAATGCGCCGCGCTGGGGCGACCGGGTCCGTCGATGATGTTGCGCCGCCGGCGCGGAGCCGTCGGGAACATCGGTCGTTAGCACATCAGTCGCCATGACGCTATTTTTCTTCGCGGAATTTTATCGAGCCGACGAATTTCTCGAAATTCGGCTGCTCGGCGTTGACTAGATCAGCGTTTCCACGCATCCGGAGGAACCACGTGGCATCGCCGCGATCGAACATCACGACTGTAATTGCCTGCCGAGGCGAGGCAGCCTCCGGACCGACCAACTGCACCATTTGGGCAGCCTGACCATCGACCTGATATGGTTTGACGAGCGAATTGACCTCGTCCTCGGAGACCTCGGACAACTTGAGTTGCGCCCGCCAGCGATTCACGTTCGACAACATCCCGCCGGCGCCCGCGAGCGGGCTAATCGTGATCTGCACTTCCCCGGAATCCTTCTGGGCCGTAAAGGCGGCAACGGCGAACGGCAGCAGTTTCGACGCGGTCCAGCTATTGGGCGCGGCAAATGCAAACGGGATTTGTGACTGATCGGCTTTGGCGGCGCCAGAATTTTGATCGGCCTGCGCGATTTCCGTCTTTTGCTCGGCGACTTGTGGATGTCCGGCCGGCAGCGAGCTCTTGTCGCCTGCTTCCGAGGCATTGGCCGCAGCGAACGGCGGCTGCATGCCGCCGGCCTTCTGCGTGCCGCGAAAATCGACCAGAAATGCATCGGCGGCGGCGAGCTTGATCGAGTGGATCTGATCCGCCAGGTCAACAGCGTCCAACGGCTTCAGCGTCATCTGGCCGCGCCACCGGTTCAGATTCGACAGGAGCAGATCCAGATCGTGCTCCGGCGACCAGGGCAACGTAGTAACGGTGACTTCCAGGGGTGGCTTTTCCGAGATCGTCAGCGTCGCAAAGCGTAAATCGGCGCCGCCGCTGGTTTGCTTCCAACTGGCGGGCAGAGTCCACTGTGGTTTTGCGTCGGCGGAGTCTGGGAATGTCACCGATTTGACGAGGGCATCAAATGCGTCGGCGTATTTGCCGACGGCGTCTGCAGGTCCGGCCAGTTTGAAAAACCAGGCGGCTCCGGCGTGCGGAACAATGGCCGCGACCATGCGATCGGGACCGGCGGACGATTCGTCTGGCGCAGTGCTTGCCGCCGACTCCTCTTTGGGCACCTGATAATGGCCAACTTGCGCGGACTTCTGGCAACCCGCCACGCCGATCAGCAACAGCGCCGGGACGATCAATCGCTTGTACCAGCGCTGAGGGAACGTAAGGTCAAAAGCCATGAACATCTCGTTATGTAGAGCACGATCGCGCCGGCCGGGCACGAAAATTACGGCGCTCCGGTGGGAAACGAGCGTCGGATTCGCAATCAAGAAATAGCCGCTCTCAAGCAGAGCTATCGCTACTAGCGATTATAAGACGGACCCGGCGCAAAAGTACAGGGCCAAAGCTGTTCAGGCGATTAGGCGGCGCACTGCGACAGAATTTTAGCCTTAGTACAAGCTCGGCGAAGTTTCCGTCCAGCCCACGACCGGCGCTTCCGGCGGCAGCACGAAAATTTCCACGCGCCGATTGCGGCGACGCTCTTCCGCCGAGTCGTTGGAGGCGATCGGCTGATGGCCGCCGAATCCGGAAACGCCGATCCGCTGTTCCGGCACTCCGGCCTTCTTCAGGCATTCGGCCACGGCCAGCGCGCGGGCGGAAGCCAAATAGAAGTTGTCGTGAAAGCGCTCCCGCACGTCTTTGCGGGCGATCTTCAAGGCGTCGGTGTGGCCGACGACCATCAATTTCAGATCGCGAGCATCGGGAGAGCTCATGACTTTTGCAAACGCTTGCAGCAATTCCTGAGCATCTTCTTTCAACTGTGCGTCGCCGCTGTCGAACAGCACGTCGTTGTCGAGCTTGGCGGCGCCGGTGGCGTCGTCGAATTGCAAGCTCGGATATCGATGGGAAAGGTCCGCCAGTTGTTTGCTCAAGCCCGGCGGCAAGCGGCGACCTTGGCCGTCGTAAAGCTCGCCTTCCATGGCGGCCAGGCGCTTGCGATCGGCGGTCGATTTTTGATCGAGCGACGCCAACTGCTCTTCGGTCTGGATCAGTTTGTCCTCAAGCTGACGACTGTGCGTCTTGAGGTTTTCCATCTGCGCGGTTTGCGCGCTGTTTTGCTCCGCCAGACAGCGGCATTGATCCTCCGCGGCGGCAAGCTGACTGCGCGGAACCATGCAGCCGGTGCTACAGATCGTTGCCAATCCGAGGCAAAACAGAATTGACCAGCGGCTCAAGACAGCCATCGTTCGACTCCTTTCGAACGTTAAAACGCAACCAGCAACAAGGAAGCTGCCGGTGAATAGTCGCTACTTATCAAACCATCCGATCGAGTTTCCCAAGGCATCCATGATCGAACTCGAGACGGTCGACGGACCGTTCCAACTCCACATGTTTTTCAGCAAGTCGTAAATCATCATGCCGCACAACAGCAGGAACACGGCGCAGGCGATCAAGCTCACCACGTTCCAGGTTGAAAACGGCGCTTCCAGCGTGGCGGTCGTCGCCATCATGGCGGGGCTCGGTGCGACGGATGTCGGCGCGGGCGAGAGCATCGGCACGTCGGACGCTGGTATCGCCACGGTTTCTTCTTCGACCAGTCCTGGCTGGGCCACCGGAGCGAACATACCGGAGCTGATATCTTCATCCGAATCCAGCGCAATCACTTGCGAGCCGCTGTCGGAATCTTCCACGCCCGCTTCGGCAGCGGACGACAGTTGAAATTCGTCTTCGACTTTCGAGCCGCTGGGCACCAATCCAATTCCGGTCGCTCCCGCTGCAATCGCCGGATTTTCTTCCAAGAGCTTTTTGGCGGAGCTGCCCAGGGTGAGCGGCTCTTCCAGCGACAATCCGCTGTCGGATGGACTGGCCAACATGATGCCGCTGTCGTTGGGACTTTGCGTGACGTCGCTGCCTCCGGGTTTGTCGGTGAAGACTGAATCTAAATCGTCTTCGCTGCCCAGTTTGATCGACGAGCCGCCGCTGGGCTTGGCCGCCTTGGGTTCTTCCGGCGCAACCAGCGTCAGTTCATCTTCGGAAAGCGTCAGGGAGTCGGACCCAAATAATTTGTCGCTGCTGCCGGCGCCCGGGGGCTTCTTACCAACGTCGGAACCGCTGGCCACCAGCTTCACGTCGCTCCCCTTGCCCTTGCCGCCGCCGATGCCCGAGCCCACGCCCGAACTCGATGTCAGCGTCAGTCCGCTGCCTTCCAAATTCAGCGCGCTTGAGCCTCCGGAAACTGGTGCGGCGGGCTTGGCCGCGGGATCGGCCAACACCATGTCGTCGTCGCTGCCGCCGTCGCCTTCGGTCTTGCCGATCACGGTGCTGGGGCCATCCTTGGGCGGCTTGCCCAACTCGATCTCGCTGAGCAAGATTGAATCCAGATCGTCGTTCAATTCCAATTCGACGTGACCCAGCGTGCTGTCCCACGATTCGCCGGTTTTCTTCGGTTCGGCATGCAGCACGTCTTCCTCGCCGCCGCTGCCTGGGCCGGTTTCCTGGCGCAATTCGTCGCGCAGCTTTTCCACGTCTTCCTGCTTGAATTTCCAATCGGCGCCGTCGCGATAGGCGTACAGCTTCTTCCGGTCGCGCAGCGAGCCGATTTCCTCGGGGCTAACGCCCAAGATGCGGGCGGCTTCGTCTTGATCTACTAGTTTTTTCGCCATATCTGCCTCAACCGGGTTTTGCCGAGCCTCCGAGCGAACCTGGTCCGCCCTCTCGGCCACGCCGGCGAATCATCGAGTTTGCATTTGCGCGGCGAATTTCGCGGGGCAATGGTTTGATGCCGTTATATTCGTCCAACTGCATGTCCCACGATAGGTTCCGCACGCTTTTCAAAGTCACACTGCCCGTTGGCAGGTCCAGGTGGTACACGCTCAGCACATGGGTCCGCGGATCGATCACCGTAAGCTGCTGCCGAGTATTGTCGATCTGTGCCGGAAATGCGATCAGTTCCGGCGTCGACTCGTATACCTGCGGACGCTGGGCGAACACAAAAGCGTCGCGGCCGACCAGCATCCATACAACCACGATTCCTAACGCCGCACCTGCGGCCCCATACAGCGTCGCCTTCATCGTTCGCCTTCCTTGGCTTGCGCGATGCGAAGCCTCAACATCTATTCTAAAAGCCACAAATTGAAATTCAACAGACAAGTAGCCTGCCCAAACCTAATAACCGCACGGGGTTGACGCAGGAATCTGCGCGTGGAGGACCCCAGGGGGCGGAAAGTGTAGCCAGGGGCCAATGGGCCAGCAAGAGCGGTTGGAGGCTAGCAGATAGCGTTTTGGGCCCGTGGCTGGAATGCGGCTCGGCCGGAGCCTCGCCCTCCCGTCAGGCGGCGCGGGCGATTCGGCCCTTCGAATCTGGGTCGTGCCGCGCCGTCAACAGATGAATGGCGGCGGTCAACTGGTGCAAGGCCTGGTCGAATTGATGCGTTTCGTTCAATAGCCGCAGATTGCTGTCGAGCGAGCTTTGGAGCTTCACCAACTGGCCTTCGCCTTGCAGCAGGCCGGCCAGCGCTTCGACGAATTTGGCCAAGTGGGCATACAGGCCCGACACTTGATTGGCCATCGTTTGCACCTGGCTTTTATGCTCCTCGCGTTGGGCCTGCAGCTCGCCCAATAGGCCCAGCAGCTTCTTCTCCCGCAAAGTGTCGCTTTCGTCGAACCGCTGCTGCCACCGGGCCAGCGATTGCTCCCATAACTGTGCGTTCGCCTGGATACGCTCTTCGCTTTGCTGCTGTAGCCGGTGGAAGGCGGTGGACCACAACTGCAGTTGCCGCTCGATGGTTTTATCCATGGCATGCAAAGTGGCATGACTGCCCGACTGCACGGCTTGCAAAAACGGCGTCAGGCTTTCGTCCACGACTTCAAAGCGGTTCAACAGCGCCAAATCGGTGCGGCGCGTGACCGATTTGACAATGCCCCGTTCCGCCCGTTCACACAGAAACAGGCTGAGCATCATGGTGATGGCCGCCGCCAGGGCCACCGTGGTGGTGTTGAACGCGGTGCCAATCTCACCGATCACTTTCGCCAGATTGTCGCCGATTTCATCGACCGATAATCCGCCGAAGGCCGAGCCGAAGTGAATCACCGTGCCCAAAATGCCCAACACCGGCGCCACCCAGCAGATAAAGCGAATCAAACCGTAATTGGCGTGCGTGTGTTCTTCGTCCTGCGTGGCCAGATATTGCAGGTATTCGTTGAATCCGTCGGCGGAGCCTTTCTCTTGCAGATACGACAGTGCCTTGTGCAGCCGCTGGGCGATCCGCGACTTTTGCAGCCATTTGGGCTGTTTCTGCACCAGGGCAAACAATTCGGCGCTCTTGGCGACCGGTTCGCGTGTGGTCCGCGACGGCAACCAATCCTGGCGAAGAGCGAACGATTCATACGGGAATGAGAGCGCGCGCAGCACGACATCCACGATGCCCCAGATGAAGAAGAATACCACCACGTACTCGACGACGTGTTCGGTGGTGTAATGGTGCAACAGTGTGTTTTTCAGCAGCGGCTGATGGATCAGCAGATAGAATCCCACTGTCAGCAAAGCGCCCAGCGCCAGCGGAAAATCCAAATAATCTGTGAACGAACGCTTGCGCATCGCGGCCATAATTGAAATTCCCAGACTACGCGGAGATCGGCGCAGCAGCCGCGCACGCTTCGCGCGCAGTCGCCGCCCGGAAGATGTGAAAAATTGACCCGGAATGAGAAGGTGGCAAGCCGCCGGCGTCAAGGTCAATCAACTCTTAGCCGCACTCGCCATACTTTCCCACCCTACCCTGCTGCTGATGCCGGCGCTACAATCAAGCGATGATCGGGGTCCTTGCCAGCGGCGGATTGGATAGCGCGATTCTCATTTCCCATTTGCTCGACCAAGGCGAGCGAGTCCAGCCATTTTACGTCCGCTCGAATCTCTACTGGGAAGCCGCCGAATTAGCCGGCTTGCAAGCGTACCTGGCGGCCATCGCCACCGACAATTTGTTGCCGCTGGTCCAGTTGCAACTGCCGCTGGACGACTTATACGCCGGCCACTGGAGCATCAGCGGCAGCCGCACGCCGGATGCGACCACTCGCGACGATGCCGTTTATTTGCCCGGGCGAAACCTGCTTTTGATCGTCAAGGCAGCTTTGTGGTGCCAGTTGCATGGCATTGAGCGGTTGGCGCTGGGCATCTTGGCGAGCAATCCCTTCGACGATGCCGCGCCGCAGTTTTTCGCCGCCTTGGAGAACGTTTTGCGGCAGATCGGCCAGCCGGCGCTGGCGATCGAGCGGCCTTTCGGCGGGATGCATAAGCGCGCCGTGATGGAATTGGGCCGGCGGTATCCGCTAGGATTGACCTTCTCGTGCATTGCTCCGATCGATGGCCTGCATTGCGGTCGCTGCAATAAGTGCGCACAGCGCCAGGCGGCATTCCAGATAATCGGCATGCGCGACCCGACGTCCTACGCCTCCGCCCCGCAACAGCTTGCAACGGACCACTGACCACGGACCACCACTATGTTCAGCGTTACTCGAGAAATCGATTTCTGCTACGGACACCGCTTGCTGGAATACGACGGCAAGTGCCGCCACTTGCACGGGCACAACGGCCGGGCGGTGATTGTGATCGAATCGCCCAAGCTCGATGTGCGCGGCATGGTTTTGGATTTCAACGACATCAAGCGCGTCGTGAGCCAATGGATCGACGACAATCTCGATCACCGCATGCTGTTGCGGCGCGACGATCCGGCGGTGCCGCTGCTAGAGAAACTTGGCGAGCCGTTCTATCTGCTCGATGTGAATCCGACGGCTGAGAATATCGCTAAGCTGATATTCGATTTCACCGCCAAGGCGGGTTTTCCTGTTGTCGAAACTCGCCTTTGGGAAACGCCGCGCTGCTTCGCCACGTACCGGAGCGAGTAAGCAAGCTGCCAAGTAGATATCTTGGCGATTAGAAACTCATCTGCGCAATAAAACAGTCCGGGCGGACTGCTGATGCAGCACCAACCCGGACCGTGGTTCCCCCCTGGGATGTCGGCGTCGATGTGCGTCGACCACCCGTGCGAGAGTAGATATCGGCCGGCTCGACTCTGCCGCTTTGGCAAATTTTGACGATTTTGACGATTACGAAAAACGCCCCGTGGCTTTCGCCATCTTCTCCAAATTCTCGCGCTCCCCGCCGAATTGGTCTGCGGCTTCATTCCGCCTCATCGACCTTAACGATTAGGTCGATCTTTAGGAGGATCGTCCGCCTCCAAGGGGATGTTGTGCGCCCATTCGGGCTCGCGCTGTGCTATCAATCCGCCGGAAGGCTCGCATGAAAAGGTCGACGGGGACCCCCGTCAATTTGTTGCCGCTGTTGGACGTGCTGCTGTGCACGATGGGCACGCTGATCGTCGTGCTAGGCGTGTTGAACCGCCTGGCCCGAAATCACTCCGTCGACCAGCACCGCGAAGAGATGGCGATCGCCAAGGAGCAGGTGACGCTGCGCATCGAGCAATTGACGACAGCCCGTGAAAAGACGATCGCCGATCTCGACGCTGCGCCGGCAGTTGAGCGGCATCGAAGATCACTCGCGGCAATTGGCCGACAAACTGAAAACACTCGGGGCCGCCGCGCGGCAGTTATCTGCCGACAAATCGGCGGACGACAAGCGCGACGCGCTGCGGCGCGAATTGAATCAGCTGAACGCCGATCGGGCACAGATTGATAAAGACTTGCAAACCGCGCGAAACGCCGCCGTCCAGCACATAGTGATGTTCTCGATCGTACCGTTCGACGGCGTTTACAAGACCAACCGCCGGCCGATCTACATCGAGTGCCGCGGCGATTCGGTCATCTTGCAGCCTGAAGCCATTGTGCTGACGCCGCACGATTTTCTCGGGCCGTCGGGACCGGGCAATCCTCTGGCCTCGGCGTTGCGCAGCACAGGAGTATTGGAGCCAAACGCCGCCGCCGGGCGCGGATGTCAGCAATGATCCTTATCCGCTGCTTTTGGTGCGCCCGACGGCATTATCGCCTATTATCTGGCGCGCGACGCGATGGCATCTTGGAACGCCGAATTCGGCTACGAATTGATCAGTGCCGATGGGAAGCTGGAATTCCCCGCCGCTCCCGAGCCGCGCCTGGTGGAGATGGAACGCCGTGCCGTCGACGAAGCCCGCCAGCGCCTGCAGTGGTTGGCGCAAGTCAGTCCCGAAGCGTTTAAGCGCGAGCAAAAAGTACAATATCGCGTCTCAGCCATTCGCGGCGGATTGGTGCGCGATGGCGCGCCCTCGCTGGGAAACGATCCGTTTGCCAACGATCCGCTGGGCGGGTTCGGCAAATCGGCGAGCGGCAATTCAGGCGGTCGAGGCAGCGGAGACATGGGCCCCGGCGGCGGCACCTATCCCACCGAATATCGGATGGCCGATGCGCGGGGCAACGCCGCGCTGGGCTTCGGAGGAAATGGAACTGGCGCGAGCAATGGCGCTGGCTTCGGGGGAACTGGAAACGGCGGCAGCGATGGCGCCGGCTTTGGCTCCGGCGGAAGCGGAAACCACATCTTCGGCAATGGCGCAGCAGCAAACGACGCTCTTGGCGGCGGCGGCAATGGCGCAGGCACTGAAGCCGGAAATGGAACCGGTGGTCGCACCGGAAACGGTCAGCAGCCATCGCTTGTTGGCCCGCGGTATTCGCAGCCCGGCGGATTGAATCCGCAAGGTGCCTATGGCGGCGGCAACGATTCGAGCACTGGGGAAGCTCAGCTCGGCGAACAGCAATCAAGCGCCAATGGGATGGCCGGCGCGCCGGGCGGCTCGCACAACGGGTCTGCAGACGGCGCAACGCCCGGCGCCAACTCGCCGATGGCTGGCCGATTCGCGGCCGGCGGAAGCGGGACTTCGGCTGGTGGCTCATCGAGCGCCGGCGGTTCGTTTGCCGAGGGCGACGCATCGGGAAACAGCGCAACGTCCTCCGGCGGTAGCGCCTCTGGCGGCGCGGCGTCGAGCTCGTATAGTGCGATGGGACAATCCGGAATGGCGGGCGGCAGCGACGCGAACCCAATGTCGTCCGGTATTCCATCGCCATCGCTCAACTTCAATGCTAATCAAGAACGCAACGCTCGGAAGTTGGCCAACGAGCGCGGCCGGAATTGGGCGCTGCCGACCAACACGACTGCCTCGGTGCCGATTACGCGGCCGATCCGCATCGAATGCTGGAACGATCGGCTGATTTTGGTGCCGGATTCCCGCGATCAGCAGCCGCAAGTGATTCCGCTGGCCGACCGTACCGACGAAGCGGTCGATCAATTGGTGGCCGCCGTGCGCGTGCACACGCAAGGCTGGGGCCAGGCGGGCTGCAGCATGTACTGGAAACCGCAACTATTGCTGGACGTCAAACCGCAACCCCAAGCCGAATCGTGCGCCGCCGACCTGCAGGTGCTGCTTGCTGATAGCGGACTCGATGTAAAGCGAAAATGATTCTAACAACGGACAACTGGCAACGGACAATGGACCATCATGGAACACACTGAAGCCCATGAATCGCTAGGCACCGACTCGTTTCTCGACGTAACGGTCAACATCGTCGGCATTCTGATCATCTTGGTGATGGTGGTCGGGATGCGGGTGCAAAAAGGTCCGGCGATCGCCGTGCCGCACGACGATGCATCGCAGGCCGAAATCTCGGCGCTCAGCCGCCGCTCGGCCGAAATCGAATACGACGCCCGCCGCACGCAACAGCAACTGGCCGACGTCGAACATGAAATTGCCGCTCGAAGCGCGGAGCGCGTGGCCCTGGCCACGGCTATTGCCGCCGCCGAGAAGAACATCACCGATCATCGCGCCAAGCTGGACGGCTCGCTGCAGGAAGATTTCGATCTCCGCCGCCAGGTCGATGAAACCCGCGCCGCGGTAGAAAGCGAAAAGAAACAGCTCGCCGATCTGCAGGCGCAAAAATCTCCCGTCGAAGAGATCAAGCACTATCCCACGCCGCTTAGCCACACGGTGTTCGGGCATGAGGTTCACTTTCAGCTTCAAGGCGGGCGAATCGCGTATGTGCCACTGGATGATTTCATTGAGGACGTGCGTTCCAATATGCGTTCGGCCGGTTCGAATCTCTCTGAGGTTACCGACAAAGTGGGCGTGGTTGGCCCACGCAATGGCTTCGAGTTCCGCTACACCGTCGATCTGATCACCGACCGCGGCCGCGGCGTGGTGGGGATGCGCACTAAAGAGTGGCAACTCGTGCCGGTGGGCATGCAAATGGGCGAGACCCCAGACAAAGCCCTCTCTTCATCTTCGCAATTCCGCTGGGCACTAGCCAGCCACAGCCCGAAGGACACAACGGTCACACTGTGGACCTATCCCGACAGTTTCGCTCAGTACGAGCAACTCAAGGAAGAATTGCATCGCATGGGCTACGCGACGGCGGGCCGGCCCCTGCCGGTGGGCGTACTGATCGGAGGCTCGGATCACGGCACGAAATCGTCGGCACAGTGAGAAATGTAGGATTTTGGATTTATGATTTAGTATTTGCTGAAAATCCTACATCCTACTTCCTAAATTCTACTTAGTGATCAAAAAGCCTCGATGCCGCGCTCAACCGCTGCACAGACCCGATCGAGCTCTTCAATGCTGATCGCCAGCGGCGGCATGATCACCACCACGTTGCCCAACGGGCGAAGCAGCACGCCGTCGGCCATCGCGGACTCGCAAACTCGCCAGCCGCGACGTTCTACCCAGGGATAGGGCTCTTTGGTGTCCTTGTCGCGCACCAGTTCGACGCCGGCGATCAGGCCGCATTGCCGCACGTCGCCCACGTGTTGATGCTGGCCGATTCGCGACAAATGCTCCTTCAGCCGCGCGATCTTCGGCTGGATTTTTCCAAGCGTCTGTTCTTCGTCGAAGATCTGTAGGTTCGCTAGCGCCACCGCCGCCCCCAGCGGATTGCCGCCGTAGGTGTGGCCGTGGAAGAACGATTTTGATTCGGCATATGTTCCCAGAAATGCGTTCCAGATTTCGTCGGTCGTCAGCGTGGCGGCCAGCGGCAGGTAGCCGCCGGTTATTCCTTTCGCCAGACAAAGAAAGTCGGGCGTGACTTGTTCGTGCTCGCAGGCGAACATTTTTCCGGTGCGGCCGAAGCCGACGGCGACTTCATCGGCGATCAGCAGCACGTCGTACTTGGTGCATAGCTCGCGCACGCCGCGCAGATAACCGGCCGGGTGCACGATCATGCCCGCCGCGCACTGCACCAAGGGCTCGAGCACCAGCGCGGCAATTCGCTGATGATGCTCCGCCAGCACTTGCTCGACGGTCCCCAAATAATGCTTTTGGGCGGAGTGCGCCGAAATGCCTTGCGGCAAGCGATACATATCCGGCGCAGGCACGCGGATCACGTCAAACAACAGCGGCTCGAACATGGCCGTGAACCGATCGACGCCGCCGACGCTGACGCTCCCCATCGTGTCGCCGTGATAGGCGTCGCCCAGCGCCACGTACAGCGTTTTCTCCGGCCGCTGGTCCTTTCGCTGCCGCCAATATTGAAACGCCATTTTCAAAGCGACCTCGACTGCGGTGGCCCCATCGTCGGAGAAGAACACATGCTTCAGCCCCGACGGCGCGATGTCGACCAGCCTTTTTGCTATTTCAATCGTCGTGGGATTCGACATCCCCAAATTCGTCACGTGCGCCACCAGCTCGAGCTGCTCTTTGAGCGCCGCGTCGAGTTTCGGATGGCGATGGCCGTGCAAGTTGCACCACAGGCTACTGGTGCCGTCAAGATATTCGCGGCCGTCGATATCGACCAGCGTGCAGCCGTGGGCACGATCGATGATCAGCGGTTGATACTCCGCCATCTGCGTGAAGGCGTGCCAGACAATTTCGCGGTCCCAGCGGCGCAATTGATCGTGCGAAATCGGCGTCATCGTGTTCACCACTCGACGATGACCGGCGCGCTGCGCCAATTTGCAACACCTGCGCCGCGTTGCCATCGACCACGGCGATTTCGAGATAACCGCTGGAGCCGACCAACGCGGTCAATTCGCCTTTGCGCCGCTCTTCATACGCCTGCGACAGTCCATCGATTGCTTTACCCGCAGCAGATACTCGCAGCTTGGCGGCGCCGTGCGCCTCGGGCAACATACTGACCGGAATGTTTGTGATTAGATTGCCGAAGCGATCGACCCAGCGCACGGTTCCATCTATTCGGTTGGCCTCGCACCGCGCCTCCGGCCAATCGAGCATGACCAAGCCTTGCGCGGCCGGGCCCAATCGCTCCGGCTCGACGCCCAAGCTCAACTGCGCCGCGACGGGGGCCAAAATATCGCGGCCATGAAACGTGTGCGAAACGGTGGGCATCCAGTAATCGACGTTTGCCAATTCGATAATTCGCGCCGGCCGTTTACGCGTGGCCAATAAGCTGAGCAACCCATTATCGGGCGCCAGATATTGCTGATCGCCGATGCGTGCATAAACCAGCCGCCGTGATGTGCCCACGCCCGGATCGACGACGGCCACATGAATGGCGGCCGGCGGAAACCAGGGGGTGGCCTCGGCCAAAAGCACCGCTCCGTGCCGCACATCCTGCGGCCCGACTTCGTGCGATATATCTACGATCTGCGCCGCGGGATTGATGCCCAGAATCACTCCCTTCATCGCCGCCGCATAGGGGCTAGCGGATCCAAAGTCGGTCGTGAGAGTGATTATCGCTGCCATTAAAATTCACGTTTCACTAACGCTACATCTTTGCTACCAACTCTAAGCAAATCTCGCGGAAGCGGCCGGGATTGACGTTGGGGTTCCGCTTTTTGGCCTGGCCGATCAAGCTGGCCGCGGCCTGCAGTTTGCCCCCTTGATGTCGGCCACGATTTTTGGATTGGCCGCCAGGATTTCGCCCGCCAGGGCGACCAGTTCCGATTCGTCGACTTTGGCGATGCCCAGCGCCGCGACAGCATCGCCAAGCGACTTGCCTTGGAGCATCGTCGCGAACACTTCCCGAGCGCGGCTGGTGTTGAAATCGCCCGCCTGCACGCGATTGATCAAGCTAGCCAATTCTTCGGCGCGAACTGGGAATTTTTCGATTGGTGTTTCCTGTTCGTTCAGCATGCGCAACACGTCTTGCGCGACCCAGTTGGTGGCGGCCTTGCCGTCCTTTGTCGATTCGGCCAGCTCGACGAAATAGTCCACCAGCGGCCGGCCTTGATTCACAATCACGTCGCTGTCGTAGGGCGTGATGCCGTAGGTCTTCTCCAGCCGCGCGCGCATTTGCGCCGGCAGTTCGCCCAACGACTTGCGCACCTGCTCGACTTTTTCCGCCGTCACCGTGACCGGCACCAGATCGGGATCGGGGAAATAGCGATAGTCGCTCGATTCTTCCTTGTGCCGCTGGGCGCGGGTGACATTGGCCTCGTCGTCCCAGCCGCGCGTTTGCTTGGGACGTCGCCCAGCTCGATGTCGGTCTTCCTGCCAGACTTCGTATTGCCGCTCGGCTTCGTATTCCAGCGCCCGTTCGACGGCGCGGAAGCTGTTCATGTTTTTGACTTCCACGATCGGCGTTTTGGCCAGGCGACCGTCGGGCTGTCGGGATGTGCAGGTTCACGTTGGCGTCGACGCGCAGGCTTCCCTCCTGCATGTTGCAATCGGACACGCCCAGGTACGTCAGCAGCAGCTTCAACTCGGTGAGATATGCCTTGGCCTCCAGCGGCGAGCGCATGTCGGGCTGGCTGACGATCTCCAACAGCGGCGTGCCGGTGCGGTTCAGATCGATGCGGCTGTCGGCTTTGCCGGCCGCTTCGTCGTGCATGCTCTTGCCGGCGTCTTCTTCCAGGTGCGCGCGGATGATGCCGATGCGCTTTGGCTCGAAGCGTTCCTTGGGATCGCTGATTTCCAGATAGCCGTCCTGGCGAAAAGGGCAGATCGTACTGGCTGATCTGATATCCCTTGGGCAAATCGGGATAGTAATAGTTCTTGCGGTCCCACTTGGTGAACGGCGCAATCGTGCAGTTCAGGGCCACGGCCGTCTTCAGTCCCAATTCAAACGCGTCGCGATTCATCACCGGCAGCGTGCCGGGCATGCCGATGCAGACCGGGCAAGTCTGCGTATTGGGCGGCGCGCCAAACTTCGTGCTGCAGCCGCAGAACAGTTTGCTCTTGGTAAGCAACTGCACGTGCACTTCCAGGCCGATGATGGTGATGTATGCGTCGGACATGTCACAACGGCGGTTTGCGGGTGTGCCAGTCGGTGGCGTTTGGAACATGTGGGCGGCGCGGAGCAGGCGCTCTTCCTCCAGCGGCGGGGCCTGCAATTGCAGGCCGATCGGCAGGCCGCTCTTGCTGAAACCGCAGGGGAAGGAGATGCCGCCGATGCCGGCCAGGTTGGCGCTCACGGTGTACAGATCGACCAGGTACATCGCCAGCGGGTCGTCGCTTTTCTCGCCGATCTTGAAGGCCGGCGTGCTGGTGACCGGGCCGGCGATCAGATCGACCTCTTTGAAAGCCTCGTCGTAATCCTGCCGGATCAGCCGCCGCACTTTCAGCGCCTTGAGATAGTAGGCGTCGTAGTAGCCGGCGCTCAGGGCATACGTGCCCAGCATGATGCGGCGTTTCACCTCCGTGCCAAAGCCTTCGGCGCGCGATTGGCGATACATCCGCACCAGCGGGTTATCCAATTCTTCCAGCGCCGCAGCTTTCCCGGCCGCTTGCAGTTGTTTGGCTTCCTCGGCCAGTTGTGCGTTCATCTTCGCCTCGTCGGTGCGATAGCCGTAATGCACGCCGTCGTAGCGGGCCAGATTGCTGGAGGCTTCGCAGGGCGCGATGATGTAATAGGTCGCCACGCCGTACTTGCCGTGCGGCATCGAAAGCTCTTTCGACCTGTGCGCCCAGCGATTGATAGACGCCGACCGCCTCGCGCACAGCGGCTTCGACTTCGGCGTCGAGCCCCGCGCCGAAGTGCTCGCGCACCAGGCCCAGCCGCAGACCATCCAGCGGCTTGCTGATCGTTTGCGAATACGCCGGCACGGGCACATCTAACGACGTCGAATCGCAGCGGATCGTGGCCGGCGATGACTTCCAGCAACAGTGCGGCATCTTCCGCCGTGCGTGCCAGCGGGCCGATCTGGTCCAGACTGCTGGCGAAGGCGACCAGGCCGTAGCGGCTGACTCGGCCGTAGGTCGGCTTCATGCCGGTCACGCCGCACAGGCCGGCCGGCTGGCGAATCGAGCCGCCGGTGTCGGTGCCGATCGACAGGCAGGCCATCCGCGCCGCCACGCAGGCGGCCGCCCCGCCGCTGGAACCGCCGGGAATGCAATCCAGGTCCCAGGGATTGTGCGTGGGGAAGAAGGCGGAGTTTTCGTTCGAGCCCCCCATCGCGAACTCGTCCAAGTTCGTGCGGCCGAGGAACACCGCGTCGGCCGCGCGAAGTTTCTGGATAATCGTGGCGTCGTACGGCGGGCGAAAATTCGCCAAAATCTTCGATGCGCACGTCGTCAGCTCCCCTTTGACGCAAATCAAATCTTTCACGGCCACCGGCAGGCCGGCCAACAGTCCGACTGCGTGCTTTTTCGCGCGACGATCGTCGATCGCTTTGGCCTGCTTGATCGCGGCGTCGCCATCGTAGCGCAAAAACGCCTTTACTTTGGGATCGCACTTTTCGATTTGCTCGATGAACGCCTTGGCAATTTCCACCGATGAGAGCCGATGGGCGTTCAAATCGGCCAGTAGCTCGGTGGCAGTGCGGTCGACCAGCGACATGGCGGAGTAAAGGGACGAGAGGCGAGGGGCGAGGGGCGAGAACAAAAAATGGTTCTTGCCTATTGAATCGCTTGGAAGTCGATTCCGCAAGCCGCCGCGCTATTCGCCCAATACGGCCGGCACCAGATAGAATTGCTCGTCGTGCTGCGGAGCGTTGGCTAGCGCGTCGGCGCGGTCGAGCGATGGCCGAACTTCATCGGCCCGAAAAACGTTGGTCATCTCGACGGCGTGGGCCATCGGCTGAACTTTCCGAAAGTTAAGTTCGTCGTCCAACTCGCCCAACTGCTCGACGTACGCCACGATGCCGCCGAGCTGCTTGGTCATCCGATCCAACTCGTCCGGCGAAAGCAAGAGCCGCCCCAGCAGCGAAACTTTTTCGACTTCTAGGCGAGTAAGGGCCATGGGAAAATACAGCGGGCAGTAGGCGGCAGGCAGCAGGAGGAACTATTCGGCCACGGCTTTGGCGGTTTTGCCTTCGGACGACAGCTTAAATGGCGCTCGTCGCACCAGCTTCGTGACCGAGCCGCTGCGAATGCATCGGGCACAAACCAGCATCGAGGCGCTGGTGCCGCGGCCGATTGTGACGCGCAGCCGCTGCAGGTTCGGCTTGAACCTCCGCCGCGCGATGCCTGTGACCTTGGTGCCTACGCCGCCTAAGTACTTGGCTTTACCGCGAGTGGTTACGCGATTTCCCGTGGAGGCCGTCTTGCCGCAAACTTGACACTGCCGCGCCATCGCAACCTCAACTTCTCAATTTTCATGTGCCAGAAAATGCAAACGATCATTGTACCTGTTTGAAGCCGTCCCACAAGCCGGAATCGATCGCACTGCGACTGTCAGCCTCGCACCAATCGCAACACTTCGTCCAGCAAAAAACCGTTGGTGCCGATGCCTTCACCGGCGGCAATGGTAACATTGCCTTTCCAATCGGTGAAGGTTCCACCGGCCTCTTGCATGATGGGGGGCAGCGGCGCCGCGTCCCAGAGAAACATGGCCGGATCGACCATCACGTCGGCGCGGCCGGTGGCCAAGAGCAGATAACCAAAGCCGTCGCCCCAGGTGCGGCCGACTTTCGCCGCCTTCGTCAACCGTTCGAAAACGTCGAGTGAGCCGCGCTTGTGGAAGCCGGTCAGGCCGCTGGTGCAAAACAGTCCTTCGGCAAGCGTTTTTGTTTTGGATATTCTGGCGGGCTTCGGCGGCTGGCTGCCGCGCACATGCCAGGCCCCCTGCCCCCGGGCGGCGTAAACCATTTCGTCCATAGCGGGCACGTAGATCACGCCGATGCGGCTTTCGCTTTCATGTTCTACTCCAATCAGCACGCTATACAACGGCACTCCATAGATGAACGACTTGGTGCCGTCGATGGGGTCCAAAATCCAGCGGAAGCCCGAGCTTCCCGGCTGCTCGCCGAATTCTTCCCCCAAAATGCCGTCTTGCGGAAACGAGGCAGCAATTTGCTTGCGCAGCAGTTGCTCCGCCTCACGGTCGGCAACCGTCACCGGCGAAGCATCCTGCTTTAGGTCCACTTGCAAGCCGTCTTGCCGAAAATAGCGCAGCGTCAAGCGGCCGGCTTCGCGGGCCGCCGCACAGGCGAATTTCAAACGTGGTGTCAAATCGTCGGCCATGCAGACAGATTAACCGCAGGGCGCCATGCTGCCAACGGCGGCGCGACGAAACGAGACAATCGAATCGCGAAATGAAGGACAGCCGACTGGGAGAAAGGATCGAGGAACGGGGGACCGAACGTTTCCCTCGTTCCTCGTTCCTTGGCGCCTAACTGGCGACGTGGGCGCCGTCGGGCCGGCGCCTGGTCGACTCGGCCGTCTCGCCCCCACGGCGACGCCCTGGCGTTAGCGCCGACAGCCTGATGTTGGCCAGCTGCCGCCGCGCGGCGTTGCAAACCTCATCCAGCGCCGCGGTGAGCTTGGCCATCGTATCGGAGGACAAGCCCTCGACGGCCGGCGGTTTGGCATTCAGGGGACCATCCACCGCCTCGATCAAATCCAAAAGAGAGATCTCCTCCGGCGATTTTCGTAACACGTAACCGCCGTCCACGCCGCGGGTGGAACTCAAAATGCCGTTAGTGACCAAATTGCGGAGTATCTGCAACAGGAAACGTTCTGGCATGCGGCCTTGTGCAGCCAGCCGGCTGCACGGAACTGGCGTGTTGGGCTCGGCTTCAGCCAATTGCAGGATCGCCTGCAAGGCATAGCCCACAGTTCGCGAGAGCTTCATAGCAGTGGCCTTCCAATCTGCGACCGAAGGCCTGACCACATTCCTTGTGATCAATCCGCTATGCCCGATTTAATTCCCAAACCTGCATAGCGCGGCCTACGATCCTGCTGTAGGGGTGAACTATTTGTATGACGAGTTTGCTCCCCGCTGTCCCTTTAAGTCGTGCGACTGGTTCGACGACAAGCGTATGAAGCACACTGTTAGCCACCTCCTTTCTGCGAAAAGATGCCAACCGTTTGTTGACGCGTCCGACAAGAACGTCGAACTTCGCAGGCGACACGACGATTTGCCTGGTGGCTCGACGTGCTTCTTCCCTTAGACAAGCAGGATAATATCCACCCCGCTGCAGAATGTCAAACATTTCCCCCAAGTGGAAGCGATTTGCTCAGAAGCCGACTTGTGAGCCGGTCGTGTCAATTGGTTAGTTTGCCCTGCGAGGCGGCGTGCGGCACCACCTCGGCTTGCCGCCGGCGCTCGTGCCAGAGAGCATGCCAAAACAGCATGGCTGCGCCGATGACCAATAGGCTGTCGGCGATGTTGAAGACCGGCCAATCGAAGCCAATGGCGCGAATTTCGAAGTGCATCCAGTCGCGGACTGCATATACACGGTCACCGGCTTGATGCGTAGCGGTGGCCACATGCCATGTCAGCCCCGGCAGTCCCAGGCGGTCGTACAGATTTCCGAAGATTCCGCCCATGACCAATCCCAGCGAGCACGTCAGCCACCAATCCCTGGCCCCGCCGGCCAGGAACAGCCAATAGATGATTCCTGCCGCGGCCAATATCGACAGAGCGGCAAATGCCCAGGTCATGCCGTGCCCCAGGCCGAAAAGTGCGCCTTCGTTGACGCTTTTGGTGAGGCTGAAGACGCCGGGCACGAGCACGATCGACGCGCCATCGAACGACTGGGGCCCCTGTTTCGACAGCTCCGCAAAGATCCAGTGCTTGCTGGCCAGATCGATGGCACAGCCGCCGGCGGCCAGCGCGAGGAACAACAGCAAGCGCGAAAGTGGCACAGGAATTCCAGCCATCCGTGATCTCGCGGAACGAACGACTAGCAATTAGGGATCGGCAACCAGCCGACAAAAAATATCAGCATCCCTAGGCTCACGCAATCGGAGTTCCGGCTAGCCGCTAATTGCCGCTCTTAGCCCTTGGCTTCCATGGCCGAGGCGCACTTCACGCACAGAGCCGTGTAAGGGATGGCCTGCAAGCGCAATTTGGGAATCTTCGCGCCGCACTCTTCGCAGTCGCCGTAGGTGCCGGCTTCGATGCGCTCCAGCGCCGACTCGACGGCCGTCAACGTACCCTCCTCGTTCTCCATCAGGCTAAGGGTAAATTCCTGCTCGAAATTATCGCTGCCCAGATCGGCCATGTGGATCGGCATGCTCGACAAATCGCCGTTGGCCTCCGCGCGATTCTTCTTCAGTGCCGCATCGGCCAACTGGTTCACGTCCCCCCGCAGGCGTGCCCGCAACGACACCAACAGTTCCTTGTATTCCTTCGTCTCAGCCTTCTTCATCGTTCAAATCTCCGAGCGGTGAAAACTCTGGGGAGGATCAGTTCGGTGCTGACAGATTTGCGATTATAGATGCCCCGCCACAGGGTGTCAAAGGTCCGGTATTCACCGGCTCGTAGCGCAGATCGGACTATTTGGTGAATTGCCGCGGCCTGCGCCATCCCCCTTTCGGCTTTCGGATTGTCGCTAGCTAATCTAGACTAAAATGTTTGGGCTCTTTCGGCACTTATCACAAGGCGCGACTTATTAGCGTGGTTCCGAAAACCGCCGTCGCTTTCCAGCGGTGCGTTTCGCCCGACTGTGGGACCACGTACGGCGTGGACGAAGTGCGCGTGGCCTGCCAGTGCGGCCACTTGCTCGACGTCGCGTACGAGTGGGATCGTCTGCGACCGCCGAGCGAGCTGAAGTGGTTCGAAAGCAAATGGTCGCGCCGGCACGAGCCGCTTTCCTTCAGCGGCGTGTGGCGGTTCCACGAACTGCTGCCCTTCGCGCCGCCAGAGATGGCGGTCACCATCGGCGAAGGCCAGACCCTGCTGCAAAACGCATCGGCGCGTGGGGAAATACGTGGGGCTCGATCGCGGCCAACTGTTTCTGCAATACGAGGGGATGAATCCCTCGGGCAGCTTCAAAGACAACGGCATGTCGGCCGCGTTCACTCACGCCCGCATGATCGGCGCCAAGCGGGCCGCCTGCGCCTCGACCGGCAACACCAGCGCCTCGCTGGCTCTCTATTGCTGCCGTCACCCGGTTGATGAAGGGCAGTCATCTTCATCGGCTCGGGAAAGATTTCCTACGGCAAGCTTTCGCAGGCGCTGGACTACGGCGCGCTGACGGTGCAAATCGCCGGCGATTTCGACGACGCCATGCAGCGCGTCAAAGAAGTTTCCGCCCAGTTGGGAATCTACCTGGTCAACAGCGTCAATCCCTTCCGGCTGGAAGGGCAGAAGACGATCATGTTCCGCGTGCTGGAAGCGCTCCGCTGGGAAGTGCCCGATTGGATCGTGGTGCCCGGCGGGAATCTGGGCAACTCCAGCGCGTTTGGCAAAGCGTTTTCCGAACTGAAGGAGCTGGGCCTGATCGACCGAATTCCGCGGCTGGCCGTAATCAACGCCGCCGGGGCCAATACGCTCTACGAACTATTTGAGCGGCGCGGACTGCGCTGGAACGGCGGGCGGCCGGATGAGCAAATTGTCGACTGACTATTACGCCGAGATGGATGCCGCCCACCGCCGCGCCGACACCATCGCCAGCGCCATCGAAATCAATCGCCCCGTGAATCTGGACAAGTGCCTGCGTGCCTTGGACGTGTGCGACGGCGTGGTGCGCGAAGTGACCGAGCAGGAAATTCTCGACGCCAAGGCCCAAGTCGGCGCCGGCGGGTTCGGCTGCGAGCCGGCCAGCGCCGCCAGCGTGGCCGGCGCCAAGCAACCTGGTGGCCGAAGGCGTGATCGGCCGCGACGAGCGCGTGGTTTGCATCCTCACCGGCCATCAACTGAAGGACCCGACTGCCACCGTGGCCTATCACACGACCGATCAAGAACAGTTCAACAAAGTGCTCGGCAGCCGCGGCGTGAAGCGGGCCTCCTTCGCCAATCGCGCCGTGGTCGGTCAACAACGACCTCGACGAAATCATCAAGGCCATCCAACTCTATAGTTAGCCCGACGATGTCAGTCGGGTACAGCGCAGCGAACGAAAATCATGCCCGCCACTCCTCTCAAGATTGCCATTCACGGCGCCGCCGGACGCATGGGCCAGCGGTTGGTCGCGCTGGGTCGCGCCGATAGCGATCTGAAGATCGCTGCCGCCCTGGAATCGGCCGGCCATCCAAAACTGAGTCAAGATGCGGGAACGATCGCCGGCGTGGGGCCGATCGATGTGCCGCTGGCTGCATCTCGTACGGCGCCGGTCGACGTGGTGATCGATTTCTCCATGCCCGGCGGGAACGATGGCCATCCTCAAAACGTGCCTTGAGAAGAAAATTCCGCTTGGTTGTCGCCACCACCGGGTTGGACGTGGGACAGCGATTGGCCGTGCGCGAAGCGGCCAAACCATCCCGCTGCTTTGGTCGCCGAGCATGAGCCTGGCGGTCAACCTGGCGATGAAGCTGGCCGAGATCGCCGGCCGGGCGCTGGCGCGATCATCCCAGCGGCGCCGACGTGGAAATCATCGAGCGGCATCACCGCTTCAAGGAAGATGCCCCCAGCGGCACGGCGTTGAAGTTCGGCCAGATCATCGCCGATGCGATGGGCAATACCGAATCGCGCCACGGCCGCGAAGGCCGCCCGGGCCAGCGTCCGCACAACGAAATCGGCTACCACGCCGTGCGCACCGGCGACAATCCCGGCGAGCACACGATCGTGTTCGGCCTGCTCGGCGAGACGCTGGAACTGACCGTCCGCGCCACAAGCCGCGATTGCTATGCTCACGGCGGCGCTGGCGGCTGCGAAGTTCCTCGTCGGCAAGCCGCCGGGTCTGTACAGCATGAACGACGTGCTCGGATTATAGAGACGAGGGGCGAGAGATGAGGGACAAGTGAGGAAAAAATCTCGTCCCTCGCCTCTCATCTCTCACCCCTGTTGATTGCCATGGCGAAGTGCGAAGAAGGTTATCTGTGCGACGTCTGCGGCGCTGACGTGGCGGAGATCACCGACAGCGATCTGTATCTGCGCTACGTGATCGGCGAAATCGATCCCGAAACGCTGCACACGCTCCGCGAGCGCCACATCCGCTGCAATCCGGTCCTGGCGCAATTCATCAAAGACGATGATTTCGAACCCGTGGTGGTCGAAGGCGAATTCGACAAACGAAAGCTCGATGCCAATTATGTGCGCGAGCGGCAATCGCTGGTCACCCGCGGCTGGCGGCGGCTGAAGGAAATCGCTGGCCTCGATCTGCCTATCATCGACTACCCGCTGCCGGAAGTTCGTGCTGCAATTGAGCAGCGATTGAAATAGGAATTCACGCCCCGCGGCAAATGGTGTAGTCTGCCGCAGTCGTTGTGGTTAACTAAACCAGGGCGAACGTTCCTTTGACGATGTCGTCGCCGCAAGCTAACTCCAGATCGTCGATCAGCATGGCGCGATGGTCGTTGGCCCTGCTGTTGGCGATCAATCTGTTTAACTACATCGATCGCTATGTGCTGGCGGCGGTCGTGCCGCTGTTTGCGCAAAGAATTCTTTACAGCAGATTCCACCAACGTCGATGCGAAGTTGGGTTTCTTGGCGCAGGCGTTTCTGGTTTCATATTTGATCACCGCACCGCTGTTTGGTTGGCTAGCCGATCGCTGGTCGCGATGGTTGATTGTTGCTGGCGGCGTGATCGCTTGGAGCCTGGCGTCGGGAGCGTCGGGCCTAGCGATGACGTACATGGCCTTGCTAAGCACACGCATGTTCGTCGGCGTCGGCGAGGCTGCATACGGGCCGGTGGCGCCGACGATCATCTCCGACCTGTATCCGGTCGAGCGGCGCGGCCGAGTGCTGGCGTGGTTTTATCTAGCGATGCCGGTCGGCAGCGCCCTGGGTTACACACTGGGGGGCGTGGTGGCGGAACATTGGAGCTGGCGCTGGGCGTTTTATCTGTCGCTGCCGCCAGGAATCATTCTTGGAGTGCTGGCGCTCTTGATGCGAGAACCGTCGCACCGAAGACTATCACGCAAAATTCAACGCTCGGCCACCTGGGCCGATTACCGCGTCATCCTGAAAACTCCCTCGTACATCTACAACACGATCGGCATGACGTTGATGACCTTCGCCGTGGGCGGCTTGGCTTACTGGATGCCCGACTACGTGCATACTTTCCGCCGCGCTGGCGATTTGGAGCATGTCGCCTTCACGTTCGGCGCCATCACAGCGGTGGCCGGCTTGATCTCGACGTTGGCCGGCGGTTGGGCCGGCGACAAGCTGCGCTCGCGGTTTAGCGGCTCGTACTTTCTTGTTTCCGGCTGGGGCATGGTGTTGGCGGTTCCATTGTTTCTAGCGGCGCTGTATGTGCCCTTCCCCGCCGCCTGGGCGTTGATCTTCATCACTGAGTTCTGCCTGTTTTTTAACACGGGCCCCAGCAACACAATTCTGGCCAACGTGACCAACCCCGCGGTGCGCACCTCGGCCTTTGCGCTCAACATCTTCATCATTCATGCGCTGGGCGACGTGATCTCTCCCCCCTTGATCGGTTGGATTTCCGATCTGACCGGCGGCAACATGAACGCCGGCTTCGCGGCCGTGTCGCTGGCGATGTTGCTCAGCGGCGTATTCTGGCTGTTGGGCTCGAAACATCTTTCGCAGGATACAGCGCGGATCAGCAGTGCCGAGATTTAATTGGCGCACCGCGCTATTTCAACATTTCAAGCAAGCGATCCAGAAACGGCGACTTGCTCAGGATGAATCAGCTTTCGCGCTTCATCGATCGGCAAAAACGCGGCGCGGTCGATTTCCCAACACGCCGGCTGCGGCGCAGCGTCGATGAGACCTTCGACCGCGAAGGCGTGAACCCGTTTGCGGCTGCGCGTGTACTCGATGTGCCCCAGCGGCGTGAGACTGCCCACGTCAACCGCCACGCCGGCTTCTTCTTTGGTCTCCCGCACCGCCGCCTCGATCAGCGATTCGCCCGGATCGGGCAAACCCTTGGGAATGCTCCACGGCGCACGGCGGTTGTAGTTGCCCGAGAGGTGCACCAGCAGCACCTCGATCTGATCGCCGTTGCGCCGCCAGACCAGCGCGCCAGCCGATTCCTTCATGGTGAACTCCTGCGCCTAACCAACGTGTCGGGTTCCATTTAGCGGCGGTGGGAAAAATAAGCAAAAAAGGATCGTTGCCGATTGGTTGCAGCTCATTTTACTGTTTGTTAGATTGGTTGACTGCAGTTTCGAAACGGTCGCACCATCTCACTTTTCCTTCAGCAGCTTATAGACCTGCTTAAAACGATCGCCCCGCGGCTTTGCTGCGGCATCTCTGGCGAGTGTCGTTGAAGGATTTCTCGTTCTCCCGTTTCGGTTTCGCTCCAGGCAGCTCCATGATTTGCATCCAGCTCCAACGCACAATTTTGTTTTGTTCGGCGTTCATTTTATTGAGCGGCGTCGCAGCCCAGGCCGCGCCGATCGCCTACCTGGTGGCCGACACCAACGGCGATCCGTACGGGCAAGTTCCCGGCACCGGCCAAATCGATGCGTTCGATGCCAGCGGCAATTTCATCAGCGCGGTAGTGACCGGCTTGACGATTCCCTCGGCGATAACAATCGGCCCCAACGGATATCTGTATGTGGCCAATCACAATACCGGGCCAAACAACGGGCAGATATTGGTGTACGATCCCAACAGCAATTTCGCGCCGGTCAATAGCGGCAGCATCGTCGGCGGCGTATTCGCTTCCGGCCTGAATGGCCCCGGCGGGTTGCTTTCCGACGGCACAACGTTGTTCGTCAGCGAGCTGGGCGACATCGGCCCGTTCCAGGGAGAATTGATTAATCGCTTCGACGCCACGGGAGGCGCTCGTGAGCGACACCAATAATCCGCTGGACACGGGCAGCGATCATACCGGCCTCAGCGGCATGGCCTTTGACAACAGCGGAAATCTTTATGTCGGCGCGTTTCATCCTCCCACGTTTGACGGCGAGGTGTTGAAATTCACGAAGGCGCCCACTGCGAATCCGGAATTTGTCGTGACACCAAGCGTATTTGTTTCCGGCGCACCCGGCGTCAGCGGAATACTGTTTCACGATGACACTTTGTTCGTGGCCGATCAGCTCGGAGCCACCGTGGCCGGCTACGATTCCAGCGGCAGTTTGCTACCCTCCACGGTGGTTACCGGCCTTTCGTTCCCCTCCGGTTTGCACGACCTGGGGGACGGAAACATGCTGGTCACCGAATCTGGCTCCGGCTCTCCGACGCCTGGCCAGATCGACATCTATAACTTTGCCAGCGGCCTGTTGACCCCAGGCTTCATCACTGGCACGGGGATCGAAGGCGCTGTTTTCCAACCGGTGGCGGCGATTGCCGTGCCCGAGCCGAGCACCGCGGTGTTGATCGCCGGCGGATTAGGTATGCTGATGGGGGCCCAATTGCTCAGGCGCCGCCGCGGCCGCAAGCGTTAATCCAAATTCGCCCTGGAACAAAGTCGGTCATGCGCAGCCGATCTGCCTTTACGCTGGTCGAATTGCTGGTCGTCATCGCCATCATCGGCGTGCTGATGGCGCTGCTGCTGCCGGCCATCGGCTCGGCGCACGAAGGCGCCCGACGCACCGATTGCCTGAATCGGCTGAAGCAGCTTGGCTTGGCTTTGCATAATTACGAATCGGCCAAGCATCATCTGCCTCCAGGCTCCGAATCGCGCGAGTACAACGCGATCACTCCCAACGCGCTGTATCGCTGGTCGGCGCTGGCACACTTGACGCCGTACATGGAGCAACGGACGGTGCGCAATATGTTGGACATGAATGTGCCGTTGTACAACAACGGCTTCAGCGTATTTCCACAAAATCGGGCGGGTGTCGCGCAAGTCGTGCGCGAATTCCTTTGCCCCAGCGACAGCGGTGCAACACAGCCGATCAATACCGCGTTCGGGCCAACCAACTACGCCGCCAGTGCCGGATCGGGCACCGGCGGCGGCACGCCGTTTCAAGCCGACGGTTTGTTCTTCATCAATTCACAAATCCGTGTCAGTCAAATTACCAATGGGCTGAGCAAAACCGCCGCCTTTTCCGAAAGCATCCTGGGCGTCAATCCAGGCTTCGGAACGGCGGCCTCGCAGATCGATCCGCGTTATGTGTACGTATTCACTTTCACCGCGCCGGTCACCGAGACCGCTTGTTCGCAAAGCGTGCTGTGGAATCTATCCGATCCGCGCGGGTTTGCCTGGGCCAACGGCGAATTCCGATCGGCCATGTACAACCACTACCGTACCCCGAACTCCAGCACGTTGGATTGCGTCAGCGACAGCCTGGCCCCCGCCGATCGGTTGGCCGTTTATGGCTGGCGCACTGCTAGGAGCTTGCACGTGGGGGGCGTGAACGTGCTCTTGGCCGACAGCTCGGTGCATTTTGTGCCCGACGGCGTGAACGGCGTGATCTGGCAAGCGATATCCACGCGCACCGGCGCCGACTCCGAAGTGCTACAGTTGCCGTAAGTAGTTGGGCGGCTTCGGCGAGCGCAGTGTCACCCACGCGACTTGTAGTTGTCAACGTCTCTGCCGGCGGTGATACTTGATGATGATGAATCCGGCCGATCTTTCCAGCGATCCAGGCGCAACCACCGGTGGCAGCACCGGCTTGGAACTCGATCTTTCCGGCCGCCAGATCGGCGACTATCGACTGCTCCGCCGCTTGGGGCGCGGCGCCATGGCCGACGTCTATTTGGCCGAGCAGGGTTCGCTCCGGCGGCAGGTGGCCTTCAAAGTACTCAAGCGCGAACTGGCCGCCGACCAAACCTATGTGCGCCGCTTCCACAATGAAGCTCAGTCCGCCGCCGCGCTGGTGCAGGCCAACATCGTGCAAATCTACGAAGTGGGCTGCGTCGACAATGTGCACTACATCGCGCAGGAGTACGTCGAAGGGCAGAATCTGGCACAGTTTATTTCGCGGCAGGGCTCGCCGAACGTCAAAATGGCCATCGCGATCATGCGGCAAGTAACCGCCGCCCTGTGCAAAGCCGCCGAGCGCGGCATCGTCCACCGCGACATCAAGCCCGAGAACATCATGCTGGCCCGATCCGGCGAGGTGAAGGTCGCCGACTTCGGCCTGGCTCGTGTGGCCGCCACCGACGATGCCACCAAGCTCACCCAGGTCGGCATCACCATGGGCACGCCGCTGTACATGAGCCCCGAGCAGGTTGAGGGCCGCGCGCTGGATCCGCGCAGCGACATCTACAGCCTGGGCGTCACCTGCTACCACATGCTCAGCGGCCAAACTCCCTTCCGCGGCGACACCGCCCTGAGCGTGGCCTTGCAGCATGTGCGCACGCAGCCCGAGCGCCTGGAAAATGCGCGGCCCGATCTGCCGCCGGCTCTGTGCCGCATTGTCCACAAAATGCTGACCAAAGACCCGACGCAGCGCTACCAGAACCCGCGCGAACTGCTGCAAGAACTGCGTTCGCTGCAAATCGAAGGGGTCGATTTGCAATGGCCCGCCGAGCTGGACGAATTCCACGCCGTCGAATTGGCGTCGCTCACCGGAGCGGATCGCCAGGCCACGCAGCGGTTGCAGGAACTAATGAAAACTCAATCGCTAATGCGCCCTGATCGGCGCTGGATCTGGCGGACCGCCGCGGCAATGATCGCTGCTCTGCTGGTCGGCGCCGGAGCCGCCTGGGCGCTGCGCGAACCGTATCTGCTCAATGTGCCCCCGGAAGTTGTGCCGCGCCAATCCACCGCCGAAGCGCAATACGATTACGCCCGCAACCTGCCCAGCGAAGCCGCGTGGCAAGCGGTGGAGAACTACTTTCCCAGCGACAAAAAATATATCCCGCTTGCCAAGAGGGAACTCGCTTTGCAGTATCTACTGGAGCAAGACGATTCCGAAAGCCGCGCCAAAGCCATGAAGTTGTTTGAATGGTTCGCCAATCGGCCCGACGTCGATAAGGACTACCAGGTGTTCGGCATCGCTGGAGAGGCGATCGTCGATTCTCTGGAACACAAGCCCGCCGACAGCGCCAAGAAATTGCTGGAACTGGAAAACGTGGCCGGCCGCCTGAATTCGGCCCAAGTGCAACGGGCACTGGGCGCGCGGATGAGTGCATCGCTGGCAGGCGTGGTTCGCCGCAATCAGCAGGCCATCGGCAAAGACACCGCCGACAAATGGGAACGGCTTTTGGAAAGCTTGTCGGAAGACAACGGCCAATCGTGAATATCTCAGGTGCTCGGATGCCACACACGATTGTCATATTCGGGGCCTCGGGCGATCTCACAAGCCGCAAGCTGATACCAGCCCTGTTCTCGCTTTATCGCAAGAAGCGTCTGCCGAAGGGGACGAATATCGTCGGCGTTTCGCGCACCGCCTTCACGCACGACGAGTGGCGCAAAAAGCTCACGGAATCGACACAAGAGCTTGCCAAGAAGAATTGGGACGCGGCGGCGTGGAAACAATTCGCCGAGTCGATCTACTACCAACCGGGCGATCTGAAAACCTCCGGCGACTATGCCAAGCTGGCGAAACTGCTCGCAGAGATTGAAAAGGGCGCGCCGGCCACGCGGTTGTACTATCTGGCAATCGCGCCGCAACTTTACGAAACCGCCGTCGAATGCCTCGGCGCCAGCGGCCTGGCGAAAGAAACCGACGCTCCGCGGCGAGTGGTCATCGAAAAACCGTTCGGCACCGATCTGGCCAGCGCGCAGGCATCTGAACGAAGCCATTCACCGCGTGTTTGCCGAACAGCAGGTGTATCGCATCGATCATTATCTGGGCAAAGAAACCGTCCAGAACGTGTTGGTGCTGCGGTTCGCCAACACGATTTTCGAACCCGTGTGGAACCGCAACTACATCGACCACGTCGAGATCACCGTCGCCGAGGAGGGCACCATCGGCCGCCGCGCCGGCTATTACGACACCGCCGGCGTGCTGCGCGACATGTTTCAGAACCATCTGCTGCAGCTATTGGCAATCGTGGCCATGGAAGCGCCGGTGCGATATGAAGCAGACCACGTGCGCGACGAAAAGGTGAAGGTGCTGGAAGCGATCCAGCTTTTGACGCCAGCGGCCGTTGCCCGCGACACCGTGCGCGGCCAATACCGCGGCTATCTGCAGGAGCCAGGCGTGGCCCCCAACAGTCAAACCGCTACGTTCGCGGCTGCGAAACTGGCGGTGCAAAACTGGCGGTGGGAGGGCGTGCAGTTTTATTTACGTAGCGGCAAGGCGATGTCGTGCCGCACGACGCAAATCGCCATCCGCTTTAAGCAACCGCCGCACATGCTGTTTCGTGCGGCTTGCGAAACGCAGTGCGAGCCGAACATCCTGGTCATTCAAGTGCAGCCAGCCGAAGGCATTCAGCTACATTTCCAAACCAAAGTGCCCGACGCCGGCATGAAACTACGACTGACGGATTTGGACTTCAGCTTCCAGCGCGAGTTCAAAGGCGCGATGCCCGAAGCATATGAACGCCTCCTGCTCGACGCTTTCTTGGGAGATGCCAGCCTGTTTGCGCAGCGACGAAGTGGAAACGGCCTGGAGCATCATCGACCCCATCTCTCAGACCTGGCAGCGTGAAGGCAAACCGACTCTGTATCCGTACGAGCCGGGACTCTGGGGCCCCGAAGAGGCGAGCCACTGGATGGCGCTGCAAGGCCACCAATGGTTCGATACATGTCCGGTGTTGTCATGAATCACTTAACTTCCACGCCGCCGCGCTTGCAGATCGGCAACATCGACATCGGATTCCCCGTCGTCCAAGCCGCCTTGTCCGGCTACAGCGACGCGGCGATGCGGATCATCGCCCGCCGGTTGGGCGCGCCATACACATTGTGCGAAGTGATGCTGGATCAATTTGTCGTCACCGCCGGGCACTCGACGAAAAACCAGCGGCGACTTCAGGTGACCGATGAAGAACATCCCGTCGGCGGGCAGTTGATGGGGGCCAACCCGGACGATTTCGCGCCGGCGGCGCAGCAACTGGTGAAATCGGGCTTCGACGTGATCGACATCAACTTCGGCTGTCCTGTGAAGAAAGTGCTGGGGCGCTGCCGAGGTGGATTTTTGCTGGGGCAGGTCGATACGGCGCTGGAAATTGTCTCCCGCGTGCGCGATGCAGTTCCGCCGCATGTGCCAGTCACGGTGAAAATGCGCCGCGGCTTGGACGACAGCGCCGAGAGCCACGAAAAATTCTTTGCCATTTTCGACGGCGCTTTTGAGCGCGGTGTGGCCGCGATCACGGTGCATGGGCGCACCGTCCAGCAGCGCTATGTCGGCCCCAGTAATTGGGAATTCTTGCGCGAAGTGAAACGCCATGCCGGCCCGCGCACGGTTTTGGGCAGCGGCGATTTGTTCACGCCGCAAGCGTGCCTCGAAATGCTACGCCGCACCGGGGTGGATGGCGTGACAGTGGCCCGCGGTGCAATCGGCAATCCGTGGATCTTCCAGCAAGCCCAGGCGCTCGCAAATGGATTACCACTCCCGGAAGCGCCCAGTTTGCACCAGCAGCGCCGTGTGATCGAAGAGCATTATCGCCTGGCCGAGCAGGTTTACGGGCCGCAGGCCTGCGGGCGGCAGATGCGCAAATTCGGCATCAAATATTCACGGCTGCATCCCGATTCATTGGCCGTGCGCGATGCCTTCATCGCCGTGCGCCGGCCCGAAGAACTCGCGCAAGTGCTCGATCGCTTCTACGCCGACGATTTGCCTGGCCGTTATCCAGAAACGGAAGTCGACGAAACCGTCGATTGCGAAGCGGCTTGAATTCTTTCGATCGCCCAAGCGCACGCTTCACGCACCAAGGGCTCATCGTCATGCAGTCCGCGCTCCAGCGCCGGAAGCGCAGCCGTATCTCGCTGGTTTCCAAGCACAATGGCTGCGTTGCGCAACAGGCCCCGCCGCTTGGCCCGCCACAGCGGCGAATGGCGGAACCGCGCCCGAAACGCCGCTTCGTCTAAGTCGAACAGGGCGATTAAGTCGATCGGATTCATGCCGTCGGCCGGCTGAAACGCCACCTCTTGCGACAGTGGCGCGCGATGATTCCACGGGCAAACATCCTGACACACATCGCAGCCAAACAGCCAATCGCCTACGCGCTCGCGCAAAGGCTCGGGGATCGGCTCGCGCAGTTCAATCGTCAAGTAGCTGATGCACCGCCTCGCATCGAGCACGTACGCATCGACAAACGCGCCAGTCGGACAGGCGTCCAGACATGCGCGGCAAGTTCCGCAATGATCGGTCTCGTGCGGAGCATCGAATTGCAGTTCCACATCTGTCAGCAGGGCCGCCAAGAAAAACCAGCTCCCCAGTTGCTTGTTCAGAAGGAGCGTGTTCTTGCCGATCCAACCCAACCCGGCCAGTTGCGCGAACTCTCGTTCCAATAACGGCGCGGTGTCAACGACGCCGCGAACTTGGGCCGTCGGACAACGATCGCGCAGCCAATCGCCAAGTTGCGTCAAGCGCGACCGAATCAGATCGTGATAGTCGCCGCCCCAGGCGTAGCGCGACACCCTGCCCTGCCCCGGCTGCGGAGGCTGCGCGTCGGAAATGCGGTAGTTCATCGCCAGCATCACAATGCTGCGTGCGCCGTCGAGCACGAATTGCGGATCGGCGGCCGCCTCGGCGCGATCTGGCAGATAGTGCATCTGGCCGGCGTAACCGGCGGCCAGCCACTGCGAAAATCGCTCCACCCCCGGAGGCGCCACCGCCGGACAAACGCCGCACAGATCAAAGCCCAACCGCCGAGCCTCGGCCTTCAAATCGGCAGTGATTTCAGCATGCGTCATACTCGCCCCTCGTCCCCCGCCTCCCTAGTAGTTGTAACCGGTTTTGCGGCTGTTTACTGTAGAGGGTGGTTCGGAACAGGCCCAAACAACATTGATTTTTGCATCGGGAGGTGGCTGCGATGAAACGAATTCGAAACTTGATTTTGTGCGCGTTGGCACTGGCGTTGATTGCCCCACTGTGCCCCGCGACCGCCAGCGCCGGCGGCCCGTTCGGCTGCGGCGATTGGTGGGGCATCAATGGCGCCTACGGATTGTACGGCCACCGTGTGAACGAAGTACCCTACTTCGCCATGTTCCCGCCGGTCTACTACAGCCTGCCGGTGCCGCGCTCGTACGGCTGGAGCCCGTTCGCTTATCCGCCCGGAACGATGACGCCGGCCGTCGAAGCACCCAAGCCGCAGACGATTATCAATCCGCACGTGCAGCAGCCGCAGTGCACGCCCTCGGCCACCGACGCCAAGGCTCGCACCACGGGTTACGAATCGCCGCCGCCGAAGGAAATCATAAATCCGTTCGTGAAAACAGCCGGCAGCACGCCGGATGCTAGCACACGAGTGGCAGGACGGCAGTAAATCGGCCTGGACACGCTGCGGGGAATCGCTAATCTACCCGCCCTATTCTTTTGCCGCATTCCCGGCGTAAAAGGAGTTCGCCGATGTCACGGCTATTGGGCGTGGTGATTGTGGCCGCCATGTGTGCCGGCTGCCGCAGTTCCGCGCCGGTCTACGATCCCTTCATGGGCCGCACGACGGTTCCGCCGCCGGGCACCGCCGTGGTGCAGCCGGGCCAGCCGTACTATTCCGCGCCGGCGGCGGGCGCGACCACCAGTCCGCCGTTGATCACGCCGCCACCGGGCGCCAGCGCGACGCCGGCAACAGTGAACAGTGGATTGTCGTCGAGTTTCACGCCGAACGTTTCGCCAGTATCGGCAAACGGCGCCGCGCCGACGGCCGCGGTAACGCCTGTTTCTGCGACAGCCCCCGCCGCGATGCCGGCCACTCCGGGCGCCAAACCATTGAATCCCACTCCGGCGACCGGGCGACCGATCTATGGTCCGCCAGGCGGTGGTTTGGTTTATCCGCCGACCTCCGCTGCGCCGATCGGGAACGCGCAAACATTGGCACAAGCGCCCGCAGCACCGACGGCGGGTGTGCCCACGCTGGCCAACCAGGCCACCGCGCCCAATGCATCGCTAACCGGAGTGAGGCCGGCGAGCTTCGAATCGTCGGGCTCCACGGCTTCCGCCACGCCGGTCGTGTTCAACACGTCACGCGATCAAAATCCAATTCGCATTGTCGAGCCGCCGCAATCGGCCGCGTCGACGGCCTCCGCGCCGACATCCACTGCCGCGACTGCATCGTCCCACACGCTGAATCAATCGCTATCGTTCCGTGTTCCTGAAATCACCGACTTGCCGCCGGCGAATTCGGCCGCCAGGGGATCGATCGCGTCCGCGCCAGCCGCCGCCAACGAATCGGCGGGAGGTTATGGATACGATGCTCAATATCACTGGCTTAAGGGCAAGCTGGAATATTCCCAAAGCACCCGCAATTGGCGGCTCCGCTACATTCCGCCCGATGGGAACACCGACGGCTACGGCGGCAGCGTAATCTTGGCCGACAACTCACAAATGACCGGCTTGCAAGCCGGCGACGCCGTCTATGCTCAAGGGTCGCTCGGCGCAACAAGCGGCGCTCAAGGCAGCTTCGCGCCGCAGTACAATCTGCAGCGCATCCAAAAGCTGTAAGCCTATCTCTGCCTGATCCGCAGTTGCGACAGCAATGATTCCTTCTGCGCAGGCGTTGCGTATCCTAGAATAGACTTGTCGGACCGCACGCCTCCGACCTCCTACTTCCGACCTCCTATTTCCTACTTCCGACTTCTCCCCGTGGCCACCTCCGCCGACGAAATTCTGGGCCGTATTTCCTCGCTGGTGGGCGGCAGCGCCACGAAGCTGCAACTCCGCCGCTGGGCTCAATTGATCCCCGTTGTCGCGGCGCTGGAGCCGGAATTGCAGGCCCAGTCCGACGAGGAGTTGCGCAGCGCAGCCTATCGCTGCGCTATCGGGCCCGCAGCCGCGAGCCGTTGCCGACGCTCTTGCCCGAAGCTTACGCCCTGGTGCGCGAAGCCGGGCGGCGCAAGCTCAACATGCGCCACTTCGACGTGCAAATCCTGGGCGGCATCGCCCTGCACCACCGCTGCATCGTCGAAATGCAAACCGGCGAAGGCAAAACGTTGGTCGCCACGCTGCCGTTGTATCTGGCCGCGCTGACCGGCGAAGGCGTGCACTTGGCCACGGTGAACGATTACCTGGCCAAGCGCGATGCCGACTGGATGCGGCCCATCTATGATCTCCTGGGGATGTCGGTCGGCGTGATCCAATCGCAGATGCCCCAAGACCTGCGCCGCGAGGCGTATGAATGCGACATCACTTACGGAACGGCCAATGAGTTCGGCTTCGATTTTCTTCGCGATCGGCTCCTGATGCGCCGCATTCGCGAAGGCCAGACCGACGTGGTCGCCCAGATGCTGTGGCACGGAAAGACCGCCGAGGCCGAAAAGCCCGTGCAGCGCGAACCGTACTTCGCCCTGGTCGATGAGGCCGACAATATTTTGATCGACGAAGCCCGCACGCCGCTCATCATTAGCTCCCTGCCCGACGAGGCGGCCAAGGCGGAGGCCGAGCTGTTCCGCTGGAGCGCCGCCGCCGTGCCGCAATTCGTCGAAGACGAGCATTACGAGTTCGATTACGAGAAGCGTACCGCCGAGCTGACCGGCGAAGGCCGTCGGATGGTACGCAGTCTGCCGCGCAGCGGTTGGGTGGAACAAGTCGGCATGCTGGCCCTATACGATTCGATCGAGCGCGCCATCCGCGCCAATCAAGGTTTCGTCCTCGATCGCCATTACGTGGTGCGCAAGGGCGAAATTGTGATCGTCGACGAATTCACCGGCCGACTTTCCGAAGGCCGCAAGTGGCGCGACGGTCTGCATCAGGCCATCGAAGCCAAGGAAGGCGTGCCGGTGACCATCGCCACCGGCCACGCCGCCCGGGTAACGATCCAGGATTATTTCCTCCGCTATCCGCGCCTGGCCGGCATGACGGGCACGGCGGCCACGAGCGCCCGCGAACTGCGGAAGATTTACAAGGTGCAAGTGGCGCTGATTCCCACGCACCGGCCCCCCATTCGCCAGCCGTTGCCCACGGCAATTTATGGCACCGAGGACGACAAATACGCCGCCATCGTCAACGAAGTGCTGCAGATGCGCGCCACCGGACGCCCGGTGCTCATCGGCACGCGCTCGATCGACAAATCGGAGAAGCTTTCCACTTTGCTCACTGCCGCCGAGGTGCCGCATCAGGTGCTCAACGCCCGCCAGATCGCCGCCGAAGCCGAGATCGTCTCCATGGCCGGGCAGGAAGGGCGCGTGACGGTATCGACCAACATGGCCGGCCGCGGAACCGACATTCGACTGGGAGAAAGCATCGCCGAACTGGGCGGGCTGCATGTGATCTGCACCGAAATGCACGACGCCGCGCGCATCGATCGCCAGTTGATCGGCCGCTGCGGTCGTCAGGGCGATCCCGGTTCGTACCGCCAATACCTGGCGCTGGACGACGACATCGTGATCATGGGCCTGGGTCCCAAGAAGGCCGCACGGATGGCGGCACGGGGAAAATCGTCCCCCGGCCCGTTCGATCGTCTGGCGGGTCTGTTCCGCAAAGCGCAGCGGCGGATCGAGCGGCGTCACTTCCGCGACCGCAAATCGCTGATGTACCACGAAAAGGAACGGAAAAAAATCATCGTCGGCATGGGGCAGGACCCGTATCTCGACAGTCCGGCCTGATTCCTGGTTCTCCGCATTCTGCATTTCGCCTGCGGCCTTCTGCTCGCCGCCTGCTGCTTGCCGCCCGCCCTCCGCTGCTAGCACCCAATTGCAATTGACCCACCCTGGGTAGTGTGTCAAGTTGGTGGCCCGAAATGGATTTCCGCAGTGACGCGCCTCGCGCGTCACTGTCTCCGTACGACCATACGAGGTGGTCCCGATGAAACTTTCATCGTTGGCGCTGGTGGCATGGATGCTGATGGGACAATTCACGTTTGCCGAGGAGCTTGGCAGCGCTGCCGCACTCCCGCCCGGTTCCCACATCTCGCCGGCTGCGCAAAACGCGGCTGAAGCGCCACACTGGAATCAATCGCAACAGGCGGCAACGGCCACGCCCGCAACTACCGCGCCGGCGAATGCCGCGCCGACTGCCAGTCCGGTAGCCCCGAACCCCGCTGCTGGTTCGTCCACCAGTGCTCCAATCCAAGCCACAGCGCCGCCGCCGGGCGCCACTGTCGGCTTGCCCAACAGGGCGCCGACTCCGTCGCCCACACCCGTCGCCGCTGGGCAGCCGGTCGCTGCGCAACCGACAACCGCGCAACCGACTGTCGCACAGCCCACCGCCGCGCAACCGCCGCAGCAGTTGCCCCCCAGTGACGACGCCAAGCCGCTCACGTCCGCTACCGTCGAAAACTCCAACAGCCAGCCGGAAAATACCGACGCCGCTGCCGATCAGCCACGGCCGTTGTATTCCGTGATGGTCCGCCACGATCCGAAAACAACCACGCCAACGCCCGTCGCGCCAACGTCCGAAGTTGCGCCGGCACGGTACGAAGAGCCGCTCCCCTCGCCGCCGGCACGTTCGCCCGCCACGGCGCCCTCCAGTTCAACCGGCGGTCGCCCGGCAAACACGACCGTCATTGAAACCCCGGTCGATCCGGAAAAAGTCGCCGCCGCCCGCGCATCTGCCGACTTGCTAGCCACTTCGTTTGATACGGCGCCGATGGCGTCGCGCCGATCACGCTGTTGAGTGCTCTCAGCCAGGCCGATGAGCAAGCCAAAGCGTCGGTCGTTCGCGACTATTGGCGATTGTCGCGCGCCTGGAGCGACTGCCGCTGGGCGGAAGACGAACTGAAACGGCTCGAAAGCGTAGTGCCCGCGCGCTCGAGTGTCGATGCTCCAATGGTCAGCACCGCCCGCGCGGCCGCCGCAGCCAGAGTGAATGAAGCGAAGGTTGGCATCCAGGCGGCCCAAGATGCCCTGATGCGTTCGGCGCATTTGCAAATCCAAAACGACACCTATCGCCCCAGCGACGCGCCGCTGGTCGGGCCGTATCACACGTACTTCAGTACGCTGTTTGCTAATCGGCAGCCGCCGGGCCGCACGCTGCAGATCGATCGCAGCCTGCCGCTGCGCCTGAAAGCCATCAACGATCGCACTGCCGCGGTTCAATCGGCCGCCGGCGCCATCCATTCGGCCGAAGAAGCGCACGCCAAAGGCGAATCCGACATGCGCACTGTGTTGTCCTGCCACGAAGAACTCTATCGCCAGCGCCGCGCGCTTTTAGACGAGGTGCTCGCCTACAACCTCGATATCGGCGAATATGTCGCCACCGTGGCCGCCCCCGGCACGCCCAATGAAAAACTCGTGGCCATGCTGATCGCGACCAAACCCGCCGATCGTGTTTCAGTAGCGCCGGCAGCGACCAGCGGTCCGCCGACGACGTCTGTCCGCGCCAATACGGCCGGCGTGCGCGCCGCCACGAACGACGGCTGGGTGCCCAGCACCATGCGGTCAGTTGATACGCGCTCGCCGCGCTAACCCGTTAGCCTCCGAGCTTTCGCGGAGCTAACCGCGACTGGGCGTCTTGCGCTCGACGCGCTTCAAAAAGCGCTGCATGTCGATGATGGCGCGGACGTGCGTGCCGCGGCTAATCACATCCATTTCGTCGCGCGCCTCAATGTGCAGGGTGACCATGTTCTTGTCGATCCCGATGACTTCCGCGGTAGCGATCACGGTGCAGCCGGCCGGCGTCGGCGCCAGATGGTGAAACTCGAAGCCGTAGCCGACCGAGGCTTCGCCGGCATCGAGATGCGGCTGGATCGCGCGGGCCGAGGCATGCTCCATCAGCCCCAACACAAATGGCGTGGCGAACACCGGCGGCCCTCCCGGATAGACGGCGCTCAGCAATTCCTCCGGCTGAACAACGTGCCGCAGTTCGGCTTTCAGGCCGGCAACAAGTGTCGCTTTCATCGGATTCCTTCGAATTGATACTTAGTCCGCCGTGGCCTTTCGTCATCGACGCGACGCCCAGTAAGATAACACACATGCGCATTCCTTCCATGATCACCGGCCACGATGAGGGTAATTCGTCGACGATTGCCGCGCCGGCGGTGCGGCCATTGCACATCGGCCCGTTGGTCATCGATCCTCCGCTGTTGCAGGCTCCGATGGCCGGCTTCACCAACTACGCCTATCGCCAGGTGGTGCGTGAATTCGGCGGCGTCGGTTTGCAGGCCACTGAAATGGTTTCCGCGCGCGGCTTCGTGTGGATGGGCCAAAAGGAAGAACCGGAAGCACCGGATCGACTGTGGGGCGTGGCCGACGAGCCGCGCCCGCTGGCGGTGCAGATATGGGATAACGATCCGGAAACGCTCGCGGCGGTCGGGCGCGGCTGGCCAATGAATACCGCGTGAGCGTGGTCGATATCAATTTCGGCTGCCCGGTTAAAGATGTCAGCGAACGCGCCCACAGCGGATCGTATTTGCTGTGCGATCCAAACCGCGTTGGGCAAATCGTTGAACGCGTGGTCGAAGCCTGCCATTCGACGCCGGTCACGGCAAAAATCCGCCTCGGCCGCTCGCGGACCAACATCACGGCCATCGAAATCGCCACCACGATTGAATCCGCCGGCGCGGCAGCGCTGACGGTGCATGGCCGCACCGCGCAAGATTTTTTCAAAGGCAACGCCGATTGGGATCGCATCGCGGAAATCAAGCCGCATTTGAAACGGATGCCGCTCGTGGGCAACGGCGACTTGGCTTCGCCGCAGGCCGTGGTTCATGCCTTTGAGCGTTACGGCGTCGATGGCGTGATGATTGCCCGCGCGGCGTTGGGCCGCCCGTGGCTGTTCAGCCAATGTGCCGCGGCCCTGCGCGGCGAACCGATTCCGCCCGATCCCACACCCGACGAAGAGCGCGAACTTTTACTCCACCACTACCGTCTGGTATGCCAGCGATTCGGCGACGAGCGCGGCACGATGCTGATGCGCAAATTCGCCTGCTGCTACGCCCAAGGCCGCCCCGGCGCCCGCGACTTCCGCACGCATGTCGGCCGAGTTTGCACGCCGGCGGAATTCACCGACGTGGTCGAGCAATTCTTCCCGCGCGGTTAACGCCGCTTAGCCCCGGGCTCAGCCCGGGGGTCGCCGCGACAGTTCCACGGCCAAATCAGCCGCGACCCGGGCGTTGTTCACCAACAGCGATTCGTTGACGGCGACGCTACGGCCTTCAGTCAGTTGCCGCATGCGCTCCAACAGAAACGGCGTCACGTCGCGCCCTTTGACGCCCTGCAATTTCGCCTCGTTCAGCGCGGCCGTCACCGCGCGCTCGTAAATGTCGTGCGGCAGCTCATCGGCCGCGGGGATTGGGTTGCCGACTACCACGCCGGTGCCAAAGCCCAAATCGAAATGGGCCTGCACCGCGGCTGCCAACGACTTCACGTCGTCGCAGCGGCGGTCCACGCGCAACCCGCTTTGCCGCACATAGAATGCGGGAAATTCATCGGTGCCATAGCCCAGCACCGGCACGCCGAGCGTTTCCAGCATTTCGACCGTCTTGGGCAAATCGAGAATTGCTTTCGCGCCGCGCACACCACGGCGACCTTGTATCGCGACAAGGCGATCAAGTCGGCCGACGTGTCGCCACTTTCAGTCGAACCACGATGCACGCCGCCGATGCCGCCGGTGGCGAAGACGGGAATGCCCACTCGGTCGGCCACGAACATTGTCGCTGCCACTGTGGTCGAACCGCTGGCGCCGGAGGCGAGTTGCGCGGCGAAGTTGCTGAGGTTTAACTTGACCACTCCCTTCGTGGCCGCCAGCTTCTCGAGTTCCGCCTGGCTCATGCCCACGCAGATCTTGCCTACCACGATTCCGATGGTGGCGGGAATTGCACCGCGCTTGCGCACCGCTTCTTCCAGCACCAACGCCACGCGCACGCCGTCGGGCTGTGGCAGACCGTGGGTGACAAGCGTCGTTTCCAGCGCCACGACCGGGCAGTGTTCGGCGATCGCGGCGGCGACTTCGTCAGAGACAACGGTACCGGAATTATTTTTCATGGGTCTCGAATTCACGCCGTGACGCGGGAGCCAAACCATTCTTGCCACCGCTGGCGCACCTGCTCCGCAGTGGCAACCATCAGTGCGCGCGCCCCCCAATCTTCGATGGCGAAGCTCGCGGTCACAATACCCTGTTCGATCGCGCGCGGCGTCTCGCCGTGCTCAAGCAAGCCCGCCAGGAATCCGCCTACGAAAGCGTCGCCGGCGCCGGTGGCATCGACCATACCTTTGGCCCGCGATTTCCAAGGCACGTGCCCTGCCTGGAAATCCAACAGATTGCCCCCCAGCGCGCCGCGCTTGAGCGCCACAAAACGCAACCGCTTGCCGCCGATGCGGCGCAGCGTTTCCGCGGGATCACTGCTGACGCGCATCTCATCCTCGCTGGGAAAGAACGCGTCGACGTGCGACAGCACTTGCTGCCATTCGTCCAAATTGTCGTCGCGCACGAATTCGTAGGGATCCAGTGACACAAACGCCTGGTTCGACGCCGAACTGTGCCGCGCCTCCGACGCCAGTCCTTCGGCGAGTTCTTGCTGGCGGCCAATCGGCATCGGCGCCAAATGGAAAAATCGCGCGGCATCGAACGATTTCGGGATGTCGGCCAATGTCGGGGAACATTCCATGTGCGTCGGGCAATCCAAATGCACGATCACCCGCCGCACGCCGGCTTCGTACAACAGCCACGCGCGGCCGCCGGGCCGATCCAAGTGGCGCACGCCCGATAGATCAACGCCGCGCTGCCGCAGAGCATCCAATGCCGCGGCGGGATAATCGGTTCCCGCCACCGAGACCAATCCCACCCGCGCTCCCCATAGAGTGGCGGCCAGCGCTGCATGCAGAATCGCGCCGCCGGGCTCGCACATCAGCGTGGTGCCATCGTGCAGGACAATGTCATCGACGAACAGATTGCCCAATAGCACCAGATCGGGGCTGCTGGGCGTCATCGAGGCGCTCCTTTGGGCAGCACGGCAAACGCCGTCGCCACCGCTAGTGCGCGACTGGAATCGATCGCGCTGGCCCAGTGCCCGTCGCGCTTCACGCTGGAGCCGATGATGAAGCCGTCGGCCAGCGGATACTGGCCGATGTTGGCCGGCGTAATTCCCGAGCCGACGAATGTCGGAATGCCGACCGCGCCGGCCACGGCTTTCACTTCGTCCGGCTCCGTCTGACGTCCGGTCGAAGTGCCGGTCACGATGACCCCGTCGGCCAATGCAAACTCCGCGGCGTGCGCGGTGTCGGCCAGGCTCACGTCGGCGGTGATGGCGTGCGCGGAATGTTTCTTCTTGATGTCGGCAAATACGTTGATGTGGCCCGCGCCGATTTGTTCGCGATACCTTAGCAGCACACCGGCATCGCTTTCGATGATCCCTTCGTCGGCGACGTGTGCAAACACAAAACCCTCGACGCGCACGAAACTGGCGCCGCAGGCCAACGCCACGGCCAGCGCCTCGCGATTCGCGCCGGCCAACACCTGTACACCCAACGGCAACGGCGCGGCCCGCCGCACTTCGCGTCCGACCATGGCCATCGCCGCCACGGTTTCCGGTCCGACCGCGCCTTTGAGATAAGGACGGTCGTGCATGTTTTCGATCATCAGGCCATGGAAGCCGGCATCACGGTAGACCTTTGCCTCTTCAATCGCGCGAGCCAAAACACCATCTAGTCCGCCGTCAGCGCCCGCTCGCCACCCCGGACTTCCCGGCAAAGGCCCCAAATGAAGCATCCCAATCAGTGCCCGCGGCACATCGAACAACGACTGGGTAAGTTTGCGCGAATCCATAACAGATGTTTACCATACGAGTTGCACCACTCGAAAGTGCCGCGTATTTTTCACATATTGGGTTGTCAAAAATCAGAAAACGGGTAGAATTGGGTGTCATTGAGGGGATGCGATTTCGAAGCGGAGCGATGGCGATGCATACCGAAACTTCCGATGTCGGGCTGATCGCGCTGTTGCGGGAGCGTGGGGCGCTGGGCGTCTCGGAACTCACTGCCGCGATGAACGTTACCGCCACCGCCGTGCGGCAGCGATTAACTCGCCTGATGAACCAAGGGATGATTCAGCGCGAAACGACCAAACCGCCGCGCGGCCGCCCGAGCCATCGCTATTCGCTCACTGAAAAAGGCCGTCGCCAAACGAATTCCAACTTTGCCGATCTAACTGTCGCCTTATCGCGCGAAGTGCGATCGATCAAGAACCCGGAAATCCGCAATGGGCTGTTGCAGCGGATCGCAAAAACACTGGCCGAGGTGTACCGCTCCAAGATGCAAGGCCGCAATATGGCGGAGCGGATGCACGATGTATCAGAGTTGATGACCGACCGGAACGTTTCGTTCACGGTCGAGCGCAATGGTTCGCTGCCGGTGCTGACGGCCCAGGAATGCCCGTACCCCGAATTGGCCGAACAGGATCGCGGAATTTGCGCCGTGGAAAAGATTCTGTTTTCAGAATTGTTGGGAGAAAAAGTCCGGCTCAGCGAATGCCGATTGGATGGCACAAGCTGTTGCCGGTTTGAAACAAATTGAATGCTGCTATAGTAGCGGGCTTACATTTCCCGCTTTGGACGCAAGGGATTGACCAGTCATGACACAACCATGGATCGAAGGTCGATTTGAAGAGAACATGATCACCACCACGGTGGAGCAGGCCATTAATTGGGCCCGCCAATCCAGCGTGTGGCCGCTGACGTTCGGCCTGGCCTGCTGCGCCATCGAGATGATGGCCACCGGTGCCAGCCGCTTCGACATGGACCGCTTCGGCGCCGGCGCGTTCCGCGCCACGCCGCGGCAGGCCGACTTGATGATCGTCGCCGGCACTGTCACGTACAAAATGGCCAGCCGCGTGCGGCGGCTGTACAACATGATGCCCGATCCGAAATTCGTGATCGCCATGGGCGCCTGCACCACCGGCGGCGGTCCGTATTTCAAATGGGGTTACCACGTGGTGAAAGGGGTGGACCTGGTCGTGCCGGTCGATGTGTACGTGCCCGGCTGTCCGCCGCGCCCGAATCGTTGCTGGAAGGGCTGATGCGCATTCAAGACAAAATTAAAGGACATAAACTGACGCGGAAGTCGTCCGATCTTGGCTTCGCTCAATTGGGCGAAAAGAACGAAGACGAACTGCCGATGCCGCACCACAGCGGCTACGTGGCCCCGCCCGATGACTTACCGCCGCTTTACGATCACCAAAAAATCACCGGTTAATCAAATATGGTCGCTGCAACTCAAAAAAATAAAATGCCCGAAGCTCTCCGCATTACCGATCTGCACGTATCCGTCGGCGGCAAGCCGATCTTGAAGGGCGTGAATCTGGAAATTCGCCGCGGCGAAGTGCATGCCTTGATGGGTCCCAACGGCTCGGGCAAAAGCACGCTGGGCTACGCCATCATGGGACATCCCGGCTACGAAGTCACGCAGGGCAAAGTCGAGCTGATCGATGCCGAGGGCAAAGTGCACGACGTGTTGGCGATGGAGCCGACCGATCGCGCGCGCTCAGGAATTTTCCTGGCGTTCCAGCGGCCGATGGCCATTCCGGGCGTAAGAATGGCCGACTTTTTGCGCCACGCCGCCACGAACGTTCGCCGCCCGAATCGCAAGGAAGGGGAAGAATTGATTCCCATGCGCGAATTCCGCAACGAGCTGAAATCGAAGATGGAACAATTGAAGATGGACCCCGAATTCGCCCGCCGCTATGTGAACGAAGGTTTCTCCGGCGGCGAAATGAAACGGGCCGAAATCCTGCAACTGGCGATGCTGCAGCCGAAGTTTGCCATCCTCGACGAAACCGACAGCGGTCTGGATGCCGACGCCGTGCGGCTGGCCAGCCAAAGCATCGCCGAAATCGGCGGCGACGAGATGGGCATCTTGATCATCACGCACCACGAACAACTATTGGAACACAATTTGCCGCTCAAAACTCACGTGATGCTCGGCGGGCGAATCGTCGAAACCGGCGGCCCCGAACTGGCCGCGGAACTGCACAAGAAAGGTTACGACCGCATCCGCATGGCATATCCCGAAGCCGCCGCCGACGAAAAAGCCATGGTCGCAAAAGTTGCCGCCGGCGAAACCTAACCAAGAAACACGAGCACGAACTCCCACGAGGAGAAAAAAATATGGCCACCGACGTTACAGAACAATCTGCAGTTCCCAGCGAAATCAACAAGTACGATTTCCGCACCGAATCAAAAGCGATCTTCAAGGCTCAAAAGGGCTTGAATGCGGAGATCGTTCGTCAAATCTCGGAAATGAAGAGCGAGCCCGACTGGATGCGCAGTTCCGCCTCAAGACGCTGGAGATTTTCAACTCCAAGCCGATGCCGCGCTGGGGCGGCAAAATCGATCTCAATTTCCAGGACATCTTCTACTACCTCAAGCCGACCGATCAACAGGGCCGCACTTGGGACGAAGTGCCTGAGGAAATCAAGAAAACATTCGATCGCCTGGGCATTCCCGAGGCCGAGAAAAAGTTTCTCGCCGGCGTGAAGGCGCAGTTCGAAAGCGAAGTGGTCTACGGCTCGCTGAAGGAAGATCTCGCCAAGCAGGGCGTGATCTTCACCGACACCGACACGGCGGTCCGCGAGCATCCCGATCTGGTGCGCGAATACTTCGCCACGATCATTCCGCCGGCCGACAACAAGTTCGCCGCGCTGAATTCGGCCGTCTGGTCGGGCGGATCGTTCATCTACGTGCCCAAGGGCGTGAAGATCGAATTTCCGCTGCAGGCCTACTTCCGCATCAACGCCGAAAACATGGGCCAGTTCGAGCGCACGCTGATCATCGTCGACGAAGGGGCCCAGGTGCATTACGTCGAAGGCTGCACCGCGCCGATGTACACCACCGAAAGCCTGCACTCGGCCGTGGTCGAAATCGTCGTGAAGAAGCACGCCCGCTGCCGCTACACGACGATTCAGAACTGGGCCAACAACATTTACAACCTGGTGACCAAGCGGGCCATGGCCTACGAAGATTCGCTGATGGAATGGATCGACGGCAACCTCGGCAGCCGGCTGACGATGAAGTATCCCGGCGGTGTACATGATGGAGCCAGGCGCCCGCGGCGAAATCCTGTCGATCGCCTTTGCCTCCGCCGGCCAGCATCAGGATGCCGGCGCCAAGCTGGTGCACTGCGCCCCGGACACCTCGGGCCGCATCATCAGCAAGAGCATTTCCAAAAACGGCGGCCGCGCCAGTTACCGCGGCCTGGTGAAAGTGCGAGCGCGGGGCCAAGCGAGCCAAATCGAACGTCGTTTGCGACGCGTTGATTCTCGATTCGAAAAGCCGCAGCGACACGTATCCCTACATCGAAGTCGACGAGCAGGACGTGCAGCTCGGCCACGAGGCCAGCGTTTCGCGCATCGGCGAAGAGCAGTTGTTCTACCTGCACGAGCCGCGGCCTGTCGGAAGCCGAGGCCAGCACGATGATCGTCAGCGGCTTCATCGAGCCGTTGGTGAAGGAGCTGCCGATGGAATACGCGGTGGAGATGAATCGGCTGATCGAGTTGCAGATGGAAGGCTCCGTGGGATAGATCGAGTTCGCAACACAACATAAGCCCACGGGTCGCAACCCGTGGGCTTTTTTATAATCCAAAATATGGCAACAGCGACAAAACAAACCGGCTTCAGCCAAGAAGCTTTTGAAGCGTTCCTCGCGGGCCGCGAAGAACCGCAATGGTTGACCGACGGCCGCCGCGCCGCGTGGCAAGCGTTTCAGGATTTGCCGATGCCCAGCCGCGCCGACGAAGAATGGATGCGCACCGACATCCGGCTGTTCCGCCTAGATCGATTCCATCTCCCCCTCGCCCCTCGCCCCTCGTCTCTCGCCGCTTCTGCCTTCCCCCTGCCCTGCTCGCGCACGGCGTCGACTGGGCGGCCGCACTTCCACGCTCGATAGTCAGATCGGTCAATCCGAGCTGGATGCCAAACTGGCGAAGCGCGGCGTGCTGTTCGGCAGCCTCGACGAACTGGTGCGCGAACATGGCGACATAGTCCGCCCCCATTTGTTCCGCGTCGTCAATCACCGCGCCGATAAGTTCGCGGCGCTGCACGCCGCCGCTGGTCGGGCGGAACGCTGCTGTACGTGCCCAAGGGCGTGAAGATCGAAGAGCCGCTGCACATTCGCTCAACGCGCTGACGACCGGAGCGGTCGATTTCAGCCACATGCTGGTGATGCTCGAGGAAGGCGCCGAAGCCACGCTGTTAGCCGAAACCGCCGGCGGAGCGATGGCCGACAATCGGCTCCGGGCTGCACTGCGGCGCGATCGAACTGATCGTCGGCGACGGCGCCAAGCTGCGCTACGTGAACCTGCAAAACTGGGGCACCGGCGTTTGGCACTTCGCCCATCAAAAAGCAGGCGTCGAACGAGCCGGCCAACTGCAATGGACCATCGGCGCGCTGGGAAGCCGCCTGGCAAAAGTCAATCAGCACGTGATGCTTTCCGGTGAAGATGCTCACGTGCAAGTGAACGGCGTGATGTTCACCGAAGGCAAGCAGCATCTCTCGTATCACACGCTGCAGCACCATCAGGCGCCGCATTGCAAAAGCGATCTGCTGTACAAAGGCGCGCTGCAGGATCATTCGCACCTGGTGTGGCGCGGGATGATCAAAGTCGATCACGGGGCGCAGAAAACCGACGGCTACCAGCGCAACGACAACTTGATGCTCTCCGATGAAGCGCGGGCCGATTCGATTCCCGGCTTGGAAATCCAGGCCGACGACGTGCGCTGCACGCACGGCTCGACCACCGGCCGCGTGGACGACGAGCAGATTTTCTATGCCCAATGCCGCGGCCTGACGCGCAAGGAAGCCATGCGGATGGTCGTGGCCGGATTCTTCCAGCAAGTGTTCGACCGCATCACGATCGACAGCGTCCGCGAAGCGCTGGGCGAAGCGATTGGGCGGCGGATTCGCGAATACGAATAACTATGGCCGAGTTCATTCCAGTGGCCAAAGTGGCCGATTTGCCCGACCCTGGTAAAATGTTGGTCGAGGCCGCCGATCGGCTGATTGTGCTGTTTCGCGTCGGCGGGAAGTATTACGCCCTGGACGACGTGTGCACGCATGACGGGGGCCCCTTGAGCGAAGGGGAGTTGGATGCGAAAGCCTGCACCATCGCTTGCCCACGACATGGCGCGAGGTTTGATATTAGAAACGGCGCGGCGCCTGACGATGCCCGCCACCGAGCCGACCGAGGCGTACGAAGTGAAAGTCGAAGGGGAAAACATTCTCGTGCGAATTCCAGATTAGAGATTCCTTTATGCCTCTCTCCGAAGAAGCCATTCGCGAAGCGCTCAAGCAAGTGGTCGATCCCGAGCTGTTTGTGAACATCATCGACTTGGGGCTGGTGTACTCCGTGGTCGTCGAGCCGGCCGGCGAAAAGGAAAACGTCAAAATCGAAATGACGATGACCAGCCCCGCCTGCCCCGCCGGCCCGCAGCTCATAGGGCAGAGCAAGCAAGTCGTCGGCGCACTGCCGAATGTCGGCGACGTCGAAGTGAAGCTCGTGATGACACCGCCCTGGTCGCCCGATCTGATGACCGAGGAAGCCCGCGATCAATTGGGCATCTTCTGAAAGCGGTTAGCTGTTAGCAGTTAGCTCTTAGCATTCGGTGAGCTATACACTTATAGCCAACGAGCTTGCTGCTGCATGAGCAAATCTGAAAAATCGCCGAGCGATTCTGAATCGCAGAATTCGAAGTCGAGCAATGGGAGCTCGACCGCGACGACTACCGGCGGCGCCATCGCACTGATTGTGGGCGCGCTGGGGGTGGTTTACGGCGACATCGGCACCAGCCCGCTGTACACCATTCCGGTTTGTTTTGCTGATCGCGCGGGCCTGACTCCCGAGCCGCAAAATGTGCTGGGCGTATTGTCGCTCATCATCTGGTCGCTGGTGATCGTGGTCACGATCAAGTACCTCGGCGTCATTTTGCGTGCCGATCTGGATGGCGAAGGCGGCATTCTCGCGCTGACGACCCTGGTCACTTCGCTGAAGAAGACCGCAAGAAGCAATCGCTGGCTGTTGCCGCTGGGTCTGTTCGGCGCGGCGCTATTGTTTGGCGACAGCATGATCACGCCGGCCATGTCGGTGCTTAGCGCGGTCGAAGGCATCGAGCTGGTGCAGCCCACTTTGGCCAAGGCCGTCGTTCCGGCCTGCGTGGCAATATTATTGTTGCTGTTCATCGTCCAGCGGCACGGCACCGAAATGATCGGCCGCTTTTTCGGACCCGTGATGCTGGGTTGGTTTGCCGCAATCGCCGCGCTGGGAATTCGCGGCATCTGCCTGGGGCCAGAAATTCTCAGTGCGATCAACCCAGTGCACGCCATGCGGTTGCTCGTCGCGCATCCGGAACGGACGATTTTCATCTTGGGATTTGTGTTTCTGGCCGTCACCGGTGGCGAAGCGCTGTATGCCGATTTGGGGCATTTCGGCTGCAAGCCGATCCGTTGGGGCTGGTTCGCGCTGGTGTTTCCGGCGCTGGTGCTAAACTATCTCGGCCAGGGCGGACTGCTGTTGCACGATCCGTCGGACGCCACGCATAGCTTCTATCGGTTGGCGCCCTCATGGCTGCAGTACCCGATGATCGCCCTGGCAACGATGGCCACGGTGATCGCTTCGCAAGCGGTAGTGTCGGGCGCGTTTTCGTTGATGCATCAGGCGCGGCAGTTTCGCTACGTGCCGCGGATGGAAGTGCAACACTATTCCGATGACGGCGAAGGTAAAGTGTACGTGCCACTGGTGAACTGGTGCCTGGCCGCGGCGACGATCGCGCTGGTGCTTGTGTTTCGTTCATCGAATCGACTGGCCGGCGCGTACGGGATGGCGGTCTCCGGCACGATGCTGATCACCACGGTGCTGGTGGTGCCCTGCTTCCGGCGGCTGTGGAAATGGTCGTGGCCGGTCACGATCGTTTTGGCGACGCTATTCTTGGTAGTCGACGGCACGTTCCTGATCGCGAATCTTGTCAAGTTCTTCGACGGGGGATGGATACCGCTGACCGTCGCCGCGGGAATTTATCTGGTGATGAGCACGTGGCGATCCGGCCGCCGCGCGATGGAAGCCGGCCGCTACATTCCCGACAAAGCAATCGGCGAGCTGCGCCGCGACGCCGATGCCGGCAAGATCGTGCGCGTGCCGGGCACGGCGGTGTATTTTTGCAGCGATCCGACCACGGTGCCGCTGACGCTCATGGTGAACGTGGAGCACAATCACGTATTGCACCAGCGCGTGGTGCTGTTGACGATCGAAACGAGAGACGTGCCGCGGGTGCCGCTGGCCGAGCGATTGGAAAAGAGCGAGCCGGCCCCCGGCTTCATGCGCGTGATCGCTCGATACGGCTTCATGCAAACGCCGAACATCAAGAAACTTATGGAATGCGCCGAGGATGAAGGGATATTAAAAGCCGACGGCGAAATCACCTATTTCATGCGCAGCGAATCGATCGTGCCAACCGATCGAGGACGGCTGAGCAAGTGGCGGAAGCGGTTTTACGCGTTCCTAAGCCGCAACTCGCAGGACGCGACAAGCACCTGGAGCATCCCTGCCGATCAAGCGGTGGGATTGCGCGTGACGACGAAACTTTGATGGATCAATTTCGCGCAAAAAAAGCCCAGGGGCTGCAACCCCTGGGCTTGTGAGTCACGCGGTAAATCATAAGTTGCTAGTTTCCGTTCCACCACCAGCTATCCGTGTGGGCTTTCATCGCCGCGGTGCGCACGGGGCCAAGTTCGGCCGACGTATCGTGCTTCTGCACAATTGCCCAAGGCTGGAACTGCACGCCGCCGGAAACGCAGATGATCCAATCCTTTCCCTTTTTCACATAGCTGGCTTTGCTGTCTACCTGCTTCGGCGGATTGTAGCGCGCCAATCCTAGCTTCTGATCGTTGTATAAACAGGTCGGGTGCAGATCGGCCTTCTCCATGAGTTGTTCTTTCATGAGCAAGGCGCCGACCACCGCCAGATCCATGCAATTGTGCAACTCGGCGAACAGCGGATCTTTCTGGGAAATCTCTTCGTAGTGCGCCGTGAGCGAATCGGCCCACTTCCGCACATTCGGACTGACCGCTTGCGTTGTTTTCACGCGCTGGCCCGCCGCATTCACCAGGTCTTCCTCGGCCATCGCCATCACGCCCGGGCCGCGCAGCTCCCACGACATGCCGTCGGTATCGGTCAAGAGTGGCTCGTAGCGGGGCGCCAGCCACCAACGCGGCATGACGTTTGTCACATTGGCCGCTGCGGCCCCGATTAGTTGCATGTAATTCTGCATGCCAGCGACCGGCAGCGGGTCGAATCCCATGGCCAATCGCTTCATCCGATAGTCCGCCGCCACCAGCACGTTGGCAAACCGGCTGCTGGCCGGCACGCCGTTGATCGAAATATTTTGCGCCCCCAGCGCTTGTTCCAAACCATGGATTGTCGCCTGAGGATCTGGCCCGATCGTTTTCTGCTGCGCCCGATAATTCGTCCACCGCTGCAAGCCTTCCGCCGTCGGATCCATCGACACGCTCACGCCGCCGTTACGGGCGGCATCGGCAAATCGCAGGGCCACCAACAGATCGTCCAAATGCAACACGGGCCGTCCGGTGGTCACGCCCACCACATTTCCCATCGCATTGACTTGCCAACCTTCGGCCGGGCCGGCGAGAATCACATCCTTGCCGTCGGCATCGGCAAACACATATTGCACCCGCTGCAGTCCGGCCAGATATTTCACCTCATCCGGCAGCGGCTGATTCGCCTGCATGCATTGGGCTATTTTTTCATCCAGCTTCCTTAACGATACCATTCGCAGCGGCGCCATCTGGCTCATATCGCCCGGCACCGGCTGCATCGCCTTTTGGCGAGCTTCGCGCAGTTCGGCCCCGTGCTGTGCATCGACGTTCGACAACACGCCGTCGACGTTGACCGACACGCCGCCCACCGCCTGCTGGATGACCTGGGCCTGCGCGGGAGAACCCAGAATTGCCACAACCATCAGGCCCAAAATAAACGCCGCGGCATACAATAAATGCGGTCGCTGCGGCAGATACGAACGGCGGTACATAAAACGCCTCGGGGTATGGCAAGAAGAGTCGGGAAATCGCGCAATAGTTATCCTAGTTGCCTGCCTGGCAGTCTGCAAGAAAATGGGCGAATTCCGCAGTTTAGTGCGGCCGCTCCCATCAAAATCCTTGCATACCTACGGGGCCACGGACTACCTTGAAGGGTGGCGCAGTTTTGCAGCAAAATCGAACACCGCGGCCATTCGGCGACTTCGCTTAGCAAAACTGCCGCCGCAGGGGTACTAATCGTAACGGGGAAACGGGCATGCTCGCCTATCTGGTGATTCGTGAAGGATCCAAATGGACCGACGTGTTCCGGCTCACGCCGGGGCAATCGGTCACGCTGGGCCGTGCGCCCACCAACCAGATTGTGATGAAAGACGATCGCTGCAGCCGCACGCACGCCGAAATCTTCTTCTCGCAAGACCGCTGGGTGCTTCGCGATTTGGAAAGCCGCAACGGCACCATCGTCGGCGCCGAGCGCGTGCGCGGCGACTACATGCTTCAGCCGGGCGACGTCATCCGCGTCGGTCATTCGCAGTTGGCCTTCGTGCACGATCTGGCGGCGGCCTTCCCCGATTCGTCGGCCGCCCCGCCCAAGAAGGCGCCGGCATCCCCTGGAGAAACGGTGATCACCGTCGGTCACGACGACGAAGCGCACGTGATGTCGACTCCCACCGACGAGCCGACGAAAATCACGCACCGCCGCGGCCAAACTCGTTTCCTCGCGCCCGTGGCCGAGGAAGACGCGGCCACGCCGAAGGTTGGCCGTGCCGCCGCGCAATTGTGCCGCCTGGCCTTCGAAATGGCCAAGATCCCCGACCTCCGCTTGTGCACCAAGGCCGCGCTGGACGGACTGTTTGAAGGCACGCAAGTCGATGCCGGCGCGGTGCTGTTGCTGCCGCGCTTCATGACCACCGAACCCACCGCCACCGATTTGGAAGTGGTCGCGTCGCGCACCGATTCGCCCTTGAATTATCAGCGCGTTTCCAACTTCGTGGCCACCACCGTGCTGCGCGAAGGGGAAGCGGTGCTGGCGCGCAACGTGATGGGCGATAGCGCACTGTCAATTCGCGACAGCAAAGGCGAATTTCACGCCACCAGTATCTTGTGCGCACCCATCCGCAAAAGCGAACGTCCGCTGGGAGTCATCCACTTGTATTCCACCCAGCCCGATCGCATGCCCGATCCCGACGATCTGGAGTTCACCCTGGCCGTGGCCGATACGTTGGCCGTGGCTTTGGAGAATCTGAATCGCCGCTTGGAACTGGCCGAAGATCTCACGCAAATCCGCGACGAAAACCTGCAATTGCGCGAACGGCTGGGCGTGGAAAGCGAAATCATCGGATCCAGCGTTGTGATGAACAAAGTACAGCGCGATATCGGCCGTGCCGCGCCCAATCGGGCCACCGTGCTGATCCGCGGCGAAAGCGGCGTGGGAAAAGAACTCGTCGCGCGGGCGATCCATTTTTCCAGCCCGCGCAGGAAGGGTCCGTTCTGCGTGCTCAATTGCGCGGCGCTTTCGGAAAGCTTGCTGGAAAGCGAACTGTTCGGCCACGAGCGCGGCGCATTTACCGGCGCCACCGAACGCAAGATCGGCAAGTTCGAAGGGGCCGACAGCGGCACGTTGATGCTGGATGAAATCGGCGAGATGAGCCCCACGATCCAGGCGAAATTCCTGCGCGTGTTGGAAGGGCATCCCTTCGAGCGCGTCGGCGGCAGCGAGCCCATTCAAGTGGACGTGCGGGTGATCGCCGCCACGAACCGCGATTTGGAACGTGCCGTGGCCGAGGGCACTTTCCGCCGCGATTTATTTTTCCGCCTGCACGTGCTGGAAGTGTTTGTGCCGGCGCTGCGGAAGCATCCCGAGGATATCTCCGATCTATCGCAGCATTTCCTGCAGAAATTCAACGCGGAAACGGGGCGAAAAATCCGCGGCTTTTCCCGCGAAGCCATGGAGCACATGCTGCGCTATCGCTGGCCGGGCAACGTGCGCGAACTGAAAAACGTCGTCGAACGGGCCGTGGTGCTGGCGCCAGCGAGATCATCGACGTTGAGGATCTCACCTTGTCGAAACTGTCGACCGCCGGCGACACGGGCGATCTGATACCGTCGCAAGCCAACGCCTTCGAGCCCATGTCGTTGGACGAATTGGAACGGCGTCACATTCTGGCCACGCTCAATTCCAACAACTGGAACAAAAGCCAGACGGCACGCATCCTGGGCATCGAACGATCGACGTTGGATCGCAAGATCGATCGCTATCAGCTCGACGCCGATTTGCCGCAACGGGGCCGCGCCGCCAGACCCTCCTGAATCGATCGGGCCATGAACCAAGGATCGATGCACGTGCTTCACCCGCGCCGCGCCTTCTCGCTTGTCGAATTACTGGTGGTCATCGCCATCATTTCGGTGCTCATCAGCTTGCTGTTGCCGGCGGTGCAGGCGGCGCGGGAAGCGGCGCGAAATCTCGAGTGCCGCAGCCATTTGAAACAGCTTGCGCTGGCCACGCTAAATTACGAAAGCTCGCACAGGTGCTATCCGCCGGCCGGACTGTGCGGCGAGCGAATCCAAGACTTCTACGAAGGACCGTTCAACCCGCGCGGCGGCCCCATGCTGAGTTGGGTCGTGCTGATCTTGCCGTTCATGGAAGAAACGGGCCTGTATCGCCAGTTCGATCTGAAGCAAAGCGTCTTGCAACAGGCCGGCGACCCTCAGGCCGCCCCGCTGCCGATGATGACCTGCCCCAGCGACATCGCCCCGGGGCGATTCTTCTCGGACAGTTCCCTCACCGCTGGAAAGCGCTTTGCCAAGGGCAACTACGCCGCATTTGTCTCCCCCTACCACACCAGCTATGCCGACTTGTGGCCCGGCGGATTAAGCGGCGCGCACCGTTATGCATTCAAAGACGTGCTCGACGGCGTCACGAATACGCTGCTGTTTTCCGAGGTGCGCACCCGAAGTCAGGAACAAGATCAGCGCGGCGCTCGGGCGCTTCCCTGGACCGGCTCCAGCTTGTTGGCCTTCGACATGCACGACGCAACTTACCCTGAAGTTAGCGACGATTTGAATCAGCGCTATCAACGCTCCGGGCTGCTGTTCAGCCCGGCGCCAGGCAGCATGGGCTCGACGCAGCCTCCCAACAATCTTGGGCCGAATCTGGACATGCTTTATGTTTGTCCCGATCCCTCCGACGCACAGCTCGACGGCATACCCTGCGGCGAGTTCGCCACCGGCGGCATGTGGGGATTTCTTTCCGCCGCGCCGCGCAGCCGCCATCCCGGCGGAGTCAATGTGGTCTTCCTCGACGGACACGTCGGCTTGTTGAGCGACATCATCGACGAGCGAATCATGGCGTATCTGGTTTCCAGCAGCGACGGTCAGACGATCGACATCTCGCAGGTCCGATGAAAACGCGCGCCGTGCGTTGGTGCAAAGCAATGACACACGTCCGCTACATTTCGATCATTGCGATCATCATCGGCGTGGCTTTGGTGAGCGCGCCTGGTGGTGGCCTGCGGTTGTCGGTGGCCATCGCGCCTGGTCCAAGGCGCAGGCCGCCGAATACGCCCAGGCGGCGGCCAATTATCACCGGCTGGCGCACGATCGATTGCAGCAGCCCGCCGTGGAATTAAATTCCGCGCAAGCGCGGTACACTCAGAATCGAGACGCGCTGGTGCAGGCCCGCTGCGCAGGCCAGTCGGCGGCGGCCGTCATGCAATGCCTGGGCATCACGACGGTTTTCGCAGGGCTGCTCGCCTACTCCGCGCTGCGGCAAGGCGATAAACCCGCCTAACCCAGTCTCCACAGCCGCTTCCCGTTACTCTGTCGGCGTCTGGTCCTTGTGGACGCTGGCCATGGTGGTGGTGGTTGCGGGTGTCGCTCGGGCGATGAATTCTTCAACCGCCTCGGGGCTTTGGGCGCCGATCATGCGATCCACATGCCAACCTTCGGCAGTCTTCGTGTAGATCACCAATTGCGGGATCCGAGTGCCCGACATTAACTGGTTCGCCAGCGGGCCTTCGCGATCGGTGTTCACATGCGCAAAGGCAACCTTGTTCAGATCGCCGCGGGCGGCCAACTTTGGCATCACCGTATTTCGCATTGTCTGACAGCCTGGGCACCAATCGGCGCCGACCAAAACGACCAACGGCTTGCCAGTATCCACGGTATCTTGGTATGCGGTCTTGTAGGTGTCGGCGCCGGTGGCGAGCAAACTCACCTGTAACAATGCGGTCAGGGCAATGCTATTCACGGATAGATCTCCTAGTTGGCTTGAATCGTGACGATGGGTAAATCAACGATTCCCACGCCCGGCGAAGGGCGGACTCCGATGCCAGATTGGCCGGCGGCTGAAGGCTCCTTCCCGAATTGGTTGGCCACGGCGACGACCAGCCGAGAACGGCTGTGTGGTGGGCTCGTCGCGCTGTGCCTTCCGTCGTGGTTGGCTTCCTTCTGCGTTGTCTCCGTTCGACCAACGTGCAAAACACTCGGATCAGGGAAGGCCGTAGTCTAAGTGGGTAAAATAAACGTGCAAGGGGGCGATGAGCAAAATTTAACGATTACATAAACTTTGTCGTCGCGCCAGCAGTGCGTACCACACCAGACACATCGCCTACACCGGATTACCCAGTTTCACCCATCGACCGCTTAACTCGGGAAGGTGTGATCGAATCCCTCAGGCGCACCTAGCCGAATCGACCGGTCTGGCGCGACCATACGGCAAAGCTTCGCTCATTGTGTCATGCGGATGTCGACCGATATAATCGTGCGGCTGATTTGCACCCCATTTGCTGGGCCACGCGCCGAAAACGCCGATCACAGCCGGTTTTTTACGCACGGTTTACCAATCTTGGCTCTCCCATGAAGCTCCGTGTCGGCCTGGTCGGCTTGGGTAAGGGATGGGAGGTGCGCCATCGTCCGGCGCTGCGAGCTCTGGGCGATCGCTTCGAAGTGCGTGCCGTCTGTGAACAGGTCGCACAGCGGGCCGAGCAAGCAGCCCGAGATTTCGGGGCCACAACCGTCGATGGTTTTCGCGCCCTGGCCAGCCGCGACGATATTGATGCGATTTTGATGTTGGCCGAACAGTGGTACGGATGGCTGCCAATTCTGGCCGCCTGCGAAGCCGGCAAGGCAATCTACTGCGCCACGCCGCTGCAACTCACTTTAGATGAAGCGCGACATCAAGCAGCGAGTAGATAAAGCCGGCGTTGCATTCATGGCGGAATTCCCGCGGCGGCAATACGCCGCCACGCTGCGACTGAAGGAACTGATCGCCACGCGATTGGGCGAACCGCGATTGCTGTTCTGCCATCGCCGCGTTCCGGTCGGCGAGAATGTTCCCAAGCACGAGGACCCGAAGGACACAGGCCCCGACACCGGCGACCTGGTGGAACTGGTCGATTGGTGTCATTACGTGGTCGGCCGCGAATCGACCTCCGTGCTGGGAATGATGCACAGCGCGTCGTCGGCCTCTTTCGGCGACGACTACCGGATGATGAGTCTCGATTTTTCTCCCCCGGGGCAACATGCCGGCACCGGCGTCGTGGCTCAAATCAGCTCCGGCTACTACATGCCGATGGGCTGGGAAGAGGCGGTTTCGTTTCGCCCACCGCCGGCATTGCAGGTGGCCTGCGAGCACGGCATCGCATTTGTCGATTTGCCAGCCCAGGTCATCTGGTTCGATAAGGCCGGCCGGCATCAAGAATCGCTCGACACGGAACGGCCAGTCGGCGAGCAATTGCTCTCTCAGTTCCACCGGTCCGTTACCAGCCTGGTTCGCAATCCGGCCGGGCTGGAGGACGCCTACCGGGCGCTGGTCGTGGTTTTGGCAGCCCGCCGGAGCCATGAGGAAGGGCGTCGGATACCGCTGTCGTTTTGAGAGCTGCCGGCTTACTAGGCGTCTGGAACTACTTGAACCATCGGGGACGCCACCGCCAGGCGATCACCGCCTCGCTCTTATCTTAACGCCAGGCAATAGGTTAACCGCGGTTTGAGCGGCGGACTTACCCGCGCCTTGTAAGCGTTGGAACATCTGCGACCACCTTGGGTCGAAAAACGCCAAAGATTTCGCAAAAAAGCTTGTGTCGCCTAATCCCGTTGGTATCATGGGGAAGCGTAAAAATTTCCGTAATCAGCATGCCTCCGAGAACCCAATTCTTCCCGGCGGCGGCCCGCCTTTTACATCCTGATTGACCCCAAACGAACAAACTGTATGGAAACGGTTAGTAAGGTAATGCTCGTGACGAAGAATCGTACTCGCCATGCCTGTTTTCGGTTGGGGCTCTCGCTGTTTTGTCTGATTGCTGCAGGAACTTGGGCTAGTACGACGCAGGCCGACTGGATCGCCGGCTTTCCGCCGGAACCCGGCATCAGCCAGTCGCCCACCAACTTGGACATGACTCATTGGCTGTTGACCGTCAGCTATGACGGCGCCGGCAATTTCTCGGTATACAGCCAGTATCCGGGCGTAGGTGTGTTGAACAACTTCTCGGATCCCATTTACGACATCGGCCCGAATACGGCGCTGAACATCGCATTGCAGATCAATCCGACGACCGGCGCACCGATCAGCGGCAGCTTGATCATCACGGGCGACGCGTCAACGTATTACACGGCAAGCCCCACTGGCACCCTGTTGACCGGTGACATTTCGCAGTTCGGCTATGCCGAACCCGGCAATACCACCCCCGGTGCGGAACATTTCGAATTCCTGTTCACCACCACGGGCGGCGATCTGGCAGCTTGGTATCCATCGATCGCCATCAACTTGACTTTTGTCGAAATCAATTTCAGCGGCGTCTTCGGAAACACGCCGTTTGAAAACACCGATTCGTACAGCGCCCAGTCGGATACATTTTCTGGGCCGACGCCGGTGCCAGAACCCGCTTCGCTTTCCCTGTTGTGCTTCGGAGCGCTCGCCGTGTCGACGGGGCTGGGCATTCTGCGTGGTACCAAAGTGCTGCGTGGGACTCCAATGAGATAAGTCGGCAGGTCGCCGCGCGGTAATCTTTTTACCCCCGTTCGGCGAATATCTCGAAAATAACCACGCCTCAAATAATCCACACCTTAGATTTGCTACCTTCGATTTTAGCTGTTTCATCTATTCTTCCAATCCCCGGAGTCGGGCCATGTCTCTCCGCCACTCTGAACGTGTAGCCGTATGTCATCCCAAGAAGCGCCAATCAAAATCGCTTCGCTCGCCAAAGCGCTTTGCGGTCGAACCGCTTGAGCATCGCCACTTGCTCACGCTGTTGGGTGTCAGTCCCTCTTTCCCGACGATCACGTACGACAGCACGGGCACGGTGACGTACAACGCGACGACGCACAATTTTGATTTAGCTGCCTCGCCGCTGCTTTTTAAAGCTAGCGCCGTTGCGCCGACACAAGTCGTCACCACGCCGCGCAGCTTCACGATCAACGTCCAGATCGATAACTCAGGAAACCTGATCCCAAATCTCTTGACGAGCGACTTGATCGTCACAGGAACCATCGTCGGCAATCCGGGGCTCAGCGGCACAATTCTGACCGCCAAAGTCATTGCAGTTGGTTACCAGTACACCGGCAGCGGCACCGACAATTACGACTTCATCGCGATCCCCACCGGCGGCACGCTGTTTTCCATGTTCGCCGGTCAAGACGTCGGTATCACGGTCGCGTCGGCCAACTCGACCTTTACGAATAACTTCAACGTCAATTTCAGCGGATTGGCCAAGGGAACCATCGGGTCGGTCCCGCTGTTCACCGGCAACATCAACGGCACGAAGTACAACGACATCACCGGCAACGGCATCACCGGCGACGACACCGGCATGGGCGGAGTGACCATCAATCTGTTCCGCGATTTGGATAACAGCGGCACGCTCACCCCTGGCGACGGGCCGGCCATCGCCACCACGACCACCGCCGCAGGCACCGGCGCCTATTCCTTCGCGAACCTCGTCCCGGGCACCTACTTTGTTCAGGAAACTGTTCCCGCCGGCCAAACGCAGACCGCCGGCGGCACCTACACCGTGAACGTCACTTCCGGCAGCACTGCGAACAACATCAATTTTGCCGACTTCAAGAACATTTCAATCAGCGGCACCAAGTTCAACGATCTGACCGGCGACGGCTTCTCCGCCGACGACACGGGCTTGGGCGGCGTCACGATCAATCTGTATCTCAACGGTGGTTCGACACCGGTGGCTTCAACGGTCACGGCGGCAGACGGATCCTATAGCTTCAGCAACCTCGGCCCGGGCACCTACTTCGTTCAGGAAGCGGTTCCGCCTGGCTCGACGCAGACAGGTGGAAACGCCGGCTACACGATTAATGCCGCCAGCGGCTCGAACTCGACCGGCAACAATTTCGGCAACTTCTCGAACGTTGCGATCACCGGCACCAAATTCAACGACATCACCGGCGATGGCTTTAGCGCAGATGATACCCCGTTGGCCGGCGTCACGATCAATCTGTATCTCAACGGCGGCAGCACGCCGATCGCTTCGACCGTGACCGCCGCCGATGGCTCCTTCGCCTTCAACAACCTTGGCCCGGGCACGTACTACGTTCAGGAAACGGTTCCGGCTGGTTGGACGCAAACCGGCGGCACCGGTGGTTACACCATTACGACCACCAGCGGTTCGGGATCTTCGGGCAACAATTTTGACGATTTCCACAACATCTCGATCTCCGGCACCAAGTTCAACGACCTCACCGGAAATGGCATCACCGGCGATGACACCGGCTTGGGCGGCGTGACCGTCAACTTGTATCTCAACGGCGGCTCGACGCCGGTCGCTTCGACCGTGACCGCAGCCGATGGCTCCTACAGCTTCACCAACCTCGGCCCCGGAAGCTACACGGTGCAGGAAGTCGTGCCCGCCGGTTCGACGCAAACCGCCGGCAACGCAGGCTACACGGTGAGCGCCACCAGTGGCTCGAATTCCTCGGGCAACAATTTCGCCAACTTCGCGAACATCTCGATCTCCGGCACCAAGTTCAACGACCTCACCGGAAATGGCATCACCGGCGATGACACCGGCTTGGGCGGCGTGACCGTCAACTTGTATCTCAACGGCGGCTCGACGCCGGTCGCTTCGACCGTGACCGCAGCCGATGGCTCCTACAGCTTCACCAACCTCGGCCCCGGAAGCTACACGGTGCAGGAAGTCGTGCCCGCCGGTTCGACGCAAACCGCCGGCAACGCAGGCTACACGGTGAGCGCCACCAGTGGCTCGAATTCCTCGGGCAACAATTTCGCCAACTTCGCGAACATCTCGATCTCCGGCACCAAGTTCAACGACCTCACCGGAAATGGCATCACCGGCGATGACACCGGCTTGGGCGGCGTGACCGTCAACTTGTATCTCAACGGCGGCTCGACGCCGGTCGCTTCGACCGTGACCGCAGCCGATGGCTCCTACAGCTTCACCAACCTCGGCCCCGGAAGCTACACGGTGCAGGAAGTCGTGCCCGCCGGTTCGACGCAAACCGCCGGCAACGCAGGCTACACGGTGAGCGCCACCAGTGGCTCGAATTCCTCGGGCAACAATTTCGCCAACTTCGCGAACATCTCGATCTCCGGCACCAAGTTCAACGACCTCACCGGAAATGGCATCACCGGCGATGACACCGGCTTGGGCGGCGTGACCGTCAACTTGTATCTCAACGGCGGCTCGACGCCGGTCGCTTCGACCGTGACCGCAGCCGATGGCTCCTACAGCTTCACCAACCTCGGCCCCGGAAGCTACACGGTGCAGGAAGTCGTGCCCGCCGGTTCGACGCAAACCGCCGGCAACGCAGGCTACACGGTGAGCGCCACCAGTGGCTCGAATTCCTCGGGCAACAATTTCGCCAACTTCGCGAACATCTCGATCTCCGGCACCAAGTTCAACGACCTCACCGGAAATGGCATCACCGGCGATGACACCGGCTTGGGCGGCGTGACCGTCAACTTGTATCTCAACGGCGGCTCGACGCCGGTCGCTTCGACCGTGACCGCAGCCGATGGCTCCTACAGCTTCACCAACCTCGGCCCCGGAAGCTACACGGTGCAGGAAGTCGTGCCCGCCGGTTCGACGCAAACCGCCGGCAACGCAGGCTACACGGTGAGCGCCACCAGTGGCTCGAATTCCTCGGGCAACAATTTCGCCAACTTCGCGAACATCTCGATCTCCGGCACCAAGTTCAACGACCTCACCGGAAATGGCATCACCGGCGATGACACCGGCTTGGGCGGCGTGACCGTCAACTTGTATCTCAACGGCGGCTCGACGCCGGTCGCTTCGACCGTGACCGCAGCCGATGGCTCCTACAGCTTCACCAACCTCGGCCCCGGAAGCTACACGGTGCAGGAAGTCGTGCCCGCCGGTTCGACGCAAACCGCCGGCAACGCAGGCTACACGGTGAGCGCCACCAGTGGCTCGAATTCCTCGGGCAACAATTTCGCCAACTTCGCGAACATCTCGATCTCCGGCACCAAGTTCAACGACCTCACCGGAAATGGCATCACCGGCGATGACACCGGCTTGGGCGGCGTGACCGTCAACTTGTATCTCAACGGCGGCTCGACGCCGGTCGCTTCGACCGTGACCGCAGCCGATGGCTCCTACAGCTTCACCAACCTCGGCCCCGGAAGCTACACGGTGCAGGAAGTCGTGCCCGCCGGTTCGACGCAAACCGCCGGCAACGCAGGCTACACGGTGAGCGCCACCAGTGGCTCGAATTCCTCGGGCAACAATTTCGCCAACTTCGCGAACATCTCGATCTCCGGCACCAAGTTCAACGACCTCACCGGAAATGGCATCACCGGCGATGACACCGGCTTGGGCGGCGTGACCGTCAACTTGTATCTCAACGGCGGCTCGACGCCGGTCGCTTCGACCGTGACCGCAGCCGATGGCTCCTACAGCTTCACCAACCTCGGCCCCGGAAGCTACACGGTGCAGGAAGTCGTGCCCGCCGGTTCGACGCAAACCGCCGGCAACGCAGGCTACACGGTGAGCGCCACCAGTGGCTCGAATTCCTCGGGCAACAATTTCGCCAACTTCGCGAACATCTCGATCTCCGGCACCAAGTTCAACGACCTCACCGGAAATGGCTTCAGCGCCGACGATACGCCGCTGGGCGGCATCACCATAGTTTTGTACAAAAACGGCGGCAGCACACCGGTGGCATCGACCGTCACCGCCAGCAACGGCACGTACAGCTTCACCAACCTCGGCCCAGGCACGTACAGCGTGCAGGAACAGGTTCCGGCCGGATCGGTCCAAACCGGCGGCATCGGCGGTTACACCATCATTGCGACCAGTGGGTCCAACTCCACCGGCAACAACTTCGACGATTACTTCGCGACCAGCACCATCAGCGGCACGAAGTTCAAGGACATCACCGGCAACAGTTTCTCGGGCGACGATACCGGTTTGGGAGGCGTCACGATCAACTTGTACAAAAACGGCGGCAGCACGCCGGTCGCCACCACCGTTACGGCCGCCAACGGCTCGTTCAGCTTCACCAACCTTGGCCCCGGAACCTACAGCGTGCAAGAAGTGGTGCCCTCGGGCTGGACGCAAACTGGCGGCATCGGCGGTTATACTTTCGTCCTCGCCAGCGGACAGAATTCCTCTGGCAACAACTTCGACGACTTCCAGAACATTTGCATCAGCGGCACGAAGTACGAAGACTGCACCGGCAATGGCATCGACAGCGGTGATTCCGGCTTGGGCGGCGTCACCATCCAACTCTTCAAAAACGGCGGCAGCACGCCGGTCGCCACCACCGTCACGGCCAGCAACGGTTCGTACCAGTTCGCCAACCTTGGCCCGGGCACCTACACCGTGCAGGAAGTCGTTCCGTCCGGCTGGACGCAAACCGCCGGCAATGGCGGCTACACGATCAATGCCACCAGCAGCACCAACGTCAGCGGCAAGAACTTCGCCGACTTCGACAACATCTCGATCAGCGGCAAGAAGTACAACGACCTAACCGGCAACGGTTTCTCCAGCGACGATACGCCGCTGGGTGGCGTTACCATCCAACTATTCAAGAACGGCGGCAGTACCCCGGTGGCCACCACCACCACTGCCTCCAACGGCACCTACAGCTTCACGAACCTTGGCCCCGGCACGTACGTCGTCAAGGAATTGGTCCCGGCCGGCTCGGTGCAAACCGGCGGCATCGGCGGCTACACCATCAATGCCACCAGCGGCAACGATGTGAGCGGCAAGAACTTCGCCGACTACTTCACCAGCGGCACCATTACGGGCACGAAGTACTTCGATTGCACCGGCAACGGCCTCACGTCCGACGACACTGGCATGGGTGGCGTGACGATCAAGTTGTACAAGGATGTCAACGGCGACAATGCACTTACTTCGGCCGATGGCGGGCCTATCGCCACTACCGTTTCGGCCTCCAACGGCTCGTACTCGTTCAACAACATCGCTCCAGGAACTTACTTCGTTAAGGAAGTCGTTCCCACAGGTTACATCCGCACCGCCCCGACGCTGTCGGATACGTACGTCGTCCATATGATTTCCGGCGCTACCGTCGCTGGTTTGGATTTCGCCAATGCTCAAATGTGCAATTGCGACGGGCGCGTGACCAACATCTCGTATCTGGTCAATGGTTCCGAGTATTACACCGACCTGCGCGGCCACACCGACCAGGGAGATATCGTGCAAGTCACTTTCACGGTCACCTCCGGTTCGCCGATCACCCTGAGCCTGGTCAGTTACACCGCCCCGGGCGCCACCTTCGATGCCAACGTGGCCGACCAGCAGCAAATCTTCGAGTACGATACCGGCACGTTTGGGCCGGGCACATACGTGCTCACTGTTCACCTGCCGGATTCGTTCTACCAGGTCGATTTCGTGTGCGGCAAACCGATCGATCAGTTCGGTCCTGCCGGCAGCAACATCTTCTACTCGCCGCAGTGCCGCTTGTTCAGCGCCGACAACGATGGCTGCGATGCGGTTCTTTCGAACGGTGCAACAATCTCCGGCAATGTGTACGCCGACACGCACAACAAGGGCACGTTCGATTCCGATGAATCGGGCATTGCTTACGTTCAGATCAAGCTGACCGGCACCACCACGTCCGGCCAGTCGGTCAGCCGCACCACCTACACCACGCCCGACGGCAGCTACATCTTCAACAACCTGAAGGCGGGCACCTACAAGGTTACGGAAATCGATCCGCAAGGCTACGGTGACGGCACCGACAGGGCCGGCAGCAGGGGCGGCACGGTCAGCAACGACGGCATTAGCAACATCAGCATCTCCGCCGGCGTGAATGCCACCGATTACAACTTCGGCGAAACGCCGGTTACGGTCACCTCCTCCGCGGCTTCGTCCTCCAGCGCCGCCATCAACGCCGTCTGCTACCAGAACGACGTTTTCAATTCCGGTAAGTCGATGCTCGTGATCAGTGGCACCAACAGTGCCGATACCATCACCGTCAGCCAAAGCTCCAGCGGCCGTTACACCGTCACCATCAACAGCAGCTCGGCCAGCTTCAACAACTACGACAGCTCGGGCAAGACGGTCGATTTGATCGTGATCTACGGCTACGGCGGCAACAACACGATCACGTTGAACTCCAACGTCACCACCAATGCCTACGTCCTCGGTGGCAATAATGGCAACACGATCACTGGCGGCTCCGGCTATAATATCCTGGTCGGCGGCTCCGGCACCGATAAGATCACCGGCGGCTCCAACCGCGATCTGCTCATCGGCGGCACCGGCGGCGACACGATGAACGGCGGCGGCGGCGACGACATTCTCGTGGCCGGCACCACTTCGTATAATGACAATCTTGGCGCCTTGGAATCGATCATGGCCGAATGGACCTCGTCGCACAGCTACTCCGACCGCGTGAAGAACATCAGCAACGGCACCGGCAGCGTTTCCCGGTTGAACGGCGCGTTCTTCTTCATCGACGGCTGGACCGTGTTCGACGACAGCAAGGCCGACACGCTGACCGGCGGCTCCGGCACCGATTGGTTCTTCGCCAATAAGGACACCGGCATTGTTGATGTCATTACCGACAAGTCGTCCGGCGAAACCGTCACGGATCTCGGCTAGTTCGCAGCCTAAATCCCGGCTGTAAACCTGTTCCGCTCAGGCAGACTTTAACGCTGCGCCCCTGCTAGCGTCTTTGCCGGACCGGCACACCTTCTTGCCGGTCGCTCCGGTTTTGCTTCCGGTTCCGTTTTCGGCCCCTTTAGCGGTCAAGCAGGCTCTTCCTACCAGCCGAAGTTTGACTGGTAGGAGGAGGGCTGGCCGTCGGCGCGCCGGGGGGTGCGCTCGTGCGTCGGCCATAGCTTTGCGGAGGTGCGGCTGTGACCCGTCTATTTGCGGCAGTGAATCGCGCTTGTTGCGCTGGGCTCGTCGTGGTGCTAGTGCTCGTATCCGCCACCGCTCAAGCTCAGAACATGTTTGCCTCAGGCATGGACAGCCCCCAGCCCGCGGGCCCTTCGCCCGATCTCGGCATGAGTGCCTACGGCAACGGCAATTGCAATAGCTGTGCGCCCAATTGCCAGAATTGCGGCGGCAACTGCGACGGCTGCGGCGGTGGCTGTTCAAATTGTGGCGGCTGCGGCTCGAAATGGTACGTGCAAGGCGGCGCCGTATTTTTGTGGCGCAATAACGATTCGATCAATCAGCCGGTGGTCGTCAGCAGCATCGATCCGAGTGTCACGCTGTTGGATACTCACAGCACCGAATTTGACACTGGTATCGGTCCCCGCGTCCTCGTGGGCTTCTCCCCTTGCGCATGAATCTTGGAGCGTCAACTATTTCAGCGCCTTCGATTTCGACGGCAGCTCCAGCATCACCAGCCCCGGCAGCCTCGCGGCCCCGGGAAGCCTCGGCCAGCAAGGCACCGACTGGAGCGCGGCCGACACGATGTCCATCCATTACTCCTCCGAGATCAACAACGCGGAGCTCAATTGGATGCACACCTGGAACCGGCTGTCGTTTCTTGCCGGCTTCCGCTTCCTCGACCTGAGCGAGAATTACGACATCACCACCGTCACTGGAACCGACGCCAGTTTCTACAACGTGCGCACGCTGAACGACCTGTACGGCTTCCAAATCGGCGGCCGCTATCGCCGATGCTGCCACCGCTTCTTTTGGGACGTCACCGGAAAAGCAGGTGTTTTTGGCAACGACGTCGAGCAAAGCCAGTATCTGTCCGACATCAACAACACGACCGTCTACCGCGACAACACCACGGATCACGAAGGCACCGTGGCCTTCATCGGCGACATCAACGTCTCCGTCGGGTTTAAACTGAACTGCGTCTGGGCCGCCCGCTGCGGCTACAACCTGCTCTGGATCGACCAGGTCGCCCTGGCGCCCGATCAGCTCAATTTCGATATTTCCTCTACGGGCGCTTCCAACACCCACACCAGCGGCGACGTGTTCCTGCAAGGCATCAACGTGGCGTTGGAAGCCCGCTGGTAGAAAAGCGCGGAATTCTTGTCTATCATTGACGAGTTAATTGGTCGTCAATGGGAATTGTTGCCGCGTTGATTTTGCCGCCATGACAGGTATCTGCGTCTATTGCGGCTCCAGCTTTGGAGCTCGCCCCGAATACGCCGCCCTGGCCGCTTCGTTAGGCCAGTCCTGCGCCCGCCGTGGCCTGCGGGTCGTTTACGGCGGCTCGAGCGTGGGCTTGATGGGCACGCTGGCCGACGCCGCCTTGGCCGCCGGTGGCGAAGTGGTGGGAGTCATCCCGCAAGCCCTGGTCGATAAAGAAATCGCCCATCGCGGCCTATCCCGGCTCATCACCGTCGACTCGATGCACGAGCGCAAACTGCAGATGTCGCAATTGGCCGACGCCTTCGTCGCCCTGCCCGGCGGCATCGGCACGCTCGAGGAAGTAATCGAAGCCTTCACCTGGCTGCAACTGGGCGTACATCTGAAGCCCGTGGGCTTGCTGAATTGCGCCGGGTTTTACGATCCGCTGATCCAGTTGCTTTCGCACATGTGCCAACAGAAATTCCTCGCGCCGCAACATCTGGCGATGCTCACCGTGGCCGACACCGTGGAATCGCTGCTCGACATGCTCACAACTACGCGGCACGCACATCTGCCGAAAACCGTCGAGTATTCAACGTCGCACGCCACTTCCCAGCGGCGCTCGGTGCGCGTTTAGTCTAGACCGTAAGAAATCCATTTCAAAACTCTTACGGATTCAGTTCCCAACCGGCATACCGCTCGTCGTGCGTGTCGAACTTCCCTCCCGGTTCGGCAAGCACCCACAACGCATGAAGTGCCTCGGGCGAATCGATGATTCCCAAAGCTCTCTTGTGCGCCGAAGCTGCCACGGGTCCATCTCTCCTGGACTGTCGCCCAGATGCAATTGTTTCGAGATGAACTGCGCGGCATCATCTCCGGCAGCCACCAGCTTCCACATCGCCCCGACCGCCTCCACGGCATCTTTGGAAGCCAACCTCTCCCAATTCTGTTTCAATTCGGCGTCGGTCAGCTGTTTCAATGAATCGGCAGTTTGAACCTTCAGATTCGCGATGCCCCAAGATTGATCGGCCAGCGTCCGGTCCTTAAGTTCGCCGGCACATTGCGCACAACGATCGTTGTAAAGTGCGGCAAATTGAAGGGCGATTTTCGATTCCTCGTGCGGCACCCACGCATCGACATGGTACACCGCATCGCACGGCGCCACGGGTCCGCCAAAATTGTGAAAGTCGAACTCGTACCCGAGCGTTTCCTTTTCCTTGGCTCCCGTCCAAGCGTCATGCGGTGGACAGGGATAATTGTCAGGATACGCCTGGGGCGTGCTCCCCACGCGCGCACAATTGTTGAACGTCGTGCGCATCAGCGTCGGACCATCGAACAGCGATAGCTGCCAGATATCGGGGCCCCAATACGCCAGGCTGCCGTCCCAACTTCGAATCACATACAGATCGAAGCTGATGTGCACCAATTTGTGCTGCGGCAGTTCCCGCAATACAAGCGTCACTACCTCCGGCCCAAACTCACCCAGGAAAGGGCGGCTGGCGCGCGGCGTGTGGCTGGTCTGTGAGTGCGACCACTCGACGACAACTTTGTGCGAAAAATCGTCGCTTAAAACTGTCGTCGTTTCATCTTTATCCGCGGTGGAATCCGCAGCGCCTGCAGGAACCACCTGTGCCACGGGCGTCGGCTCTGAACCAGTTCGAGCGAGCGTCGGCTCATGGGCCGCTGCGGGAACGGCCGCCCGGCCCCATGGCAGGTTGCCGACGTATCCCAGTCCGACAACGACGAAACCGACGACCAACACGAGCGTCAATCGTATGCGCATGATGCACCCCTTTGCACAAACCGGCGGATCAACCCAGATTCAACAGCGCCGCAACGCGCGGTACATTTTGGCGCGGCGCGACGCGGAAGTAAAGCAGCGCGAAAAAGGCCAGACTTTAAGCGGACGCCGCGCGATTATTCCATCTCTTCCAACCAGAGGCGAATTTCGTTCTCATATTCGCTGGCTAATCCGCCCACCACAAGCTGGCGATGGAAACTCGCCGCCCCTTCTTTCACCAGGTCCGCCGCCTCGGCGCTGGGGAAGCGGCGATTCGGATCGGCGCGATCAGCCCCCGGCAGAAGCTCATCAGCAGTTCATTGCACGTAACTTCCGCTGGGAGCAATTGCGGCAATCGCTGCGCCAAAAATCGCTTCGCTTCCAACAGATCGCGGTACGCTGTCAGGCCGGCAAACGGTTGGCGCCCAGCCAGCATCTCCACCAGCACATAGCCCAGGCTCGCCAGGTCGGATCGAGCACTGCATTCGCCCCCTTCCAACACCTCGGGCGCGGCATATGTCGGCGTGCAAGTGCGATGCGGCGGCATGGCATCGAGCGCAAAGGCCGACCCGATGTCGACGATCTTCGCATTGCCCGTGCGCTTGAGCATGATGTTTGACGGCTTCACGTCGCCATGCACGATGCCGTCGCGATGCAAGGCCGCCAATGCCGCCAAACATTCCCGCACAATGTTTACAGCAATGCCGGGCTTGAGCCGCGGTTGCTGCGGGCCGCCGGTGATGATCACGTTGTTCAAATAGCCCCACCGCTTTTCGCTGACACGCAGCCGAATGCGTTCCAGCATTTCGTGCGTCAAAAGTTGGCCCAGATCGTAGCCGTCGATCCATTCCATCTCCATCATCCGGATCCGGTTGCGGTCGATGAAGTTATGCACGTCCAGCAGATTATCCTGCTGGATTTGGGCCACGCGGGCCGCCACGTGCGCAATCCGCGCCATGTCCTCGTCGTAACTGCGGGCATCCTCATAGCGCTCGGGCGAAAAAATCTTCATTGCCACAGGCAAGGTGAAGCCATCGGCCCCGCGCCTCTGGCTCAGATACACCACGCCCTGTCCGCCAGAACCCAGCAGCCGCTGCAGCCGCAAGTGCTCGGTCCAGCTCATCCGCTGACTTTCGATCAGCGTTTGATATCGCGACAGCAATTCATCCGGGCAGCGAACCGACCGATGGCCGCCATGCGTCATGGTCAGCCGGTTCTCGAGAAAGATGGTGGTCGTCATAGAGGTGCAGCATCTTGGGGTGGGACATTCGGGGCAGGATCCATCCGTTGCCAACCATTTTACGCTACCGCGCAGAACCGGGTAAAGGCGGATGTGCTAGCGGCGTCCGATTCCGCCTTCCGCTTTCCACCTATTTCCGGACGGGAAATCCCAATTTCTTATTGACAACGTTGAGCAATGCATCTCCTGCCTGATAGCGGCGCAGGTTCTCGCAAAAGAAGATGGTCATATTATCGATGCGCCAGCGGCTTTGGCCCGCGACGTGCGGCGTGATGATCACGTTGGGAAGATTCCACAACTTGCTGCTGGTCGGCAGCGGTTCTTCAGCGGCGACGTCGAGGCAGGCCCCGCCAAGTTGTCCCGATTCTAGCGCCGCTACCAAATCGTCCTCCACCACCAGCTTCCCTCTCGCCATATTTGCCAGAATGGCGCCCGGCTTCAGCCGCGCCAGAGCGCGCTTATCGATCATCCACCGCGTTTGATCCGTCAGCGGCACACACAGGATCAACACATCGACCTGAGGCAGCATCTCCTCCAGCCGATCGGGCGGCCACAGTTCCGCCACGTGCGGCGACTTATCGACCGGAAACATGTCGGTCGCCAAAATCCGCGTTTTGAACGCCGAAAGCAATTCCGCCACTCGCCGCCCCACGCCCCCAAATCCCACGATGCCCACCGTGGCATGGTGCAAATCGCGCGTCGGCCGCCGAATGTATTCCTTCGCCTGTTGCGCACGATAAAACACCGGCAGGCTGCGCAGCAAGCCGGTGACGAGCGCGATCGTGTGCTCCGCCACCTGATCGGCCAGCACTCCCGAGGCGCTGGTGACGATGATCGGCGACTCCACCACGCTGGGCACGAGGCAATGGTCCAGCCCTGCGGCCGACGATTGAATCCATTTCAGCCGGCCCTGGCGCACGATGCCATCCCAATCGACTGGCACTTTTTCGTGCCCGCAGTACACGTCGCATTCGAACAGCTCCGCGGCCACCCGATCCTGTCCGGCGTCGCAGATTTCCGCCGCCGGCGCCGCGGCCTGAATTTGGGCCACGTGGCGCGGCTCAACCGGATAACAAAGCACAATGCGCATGGATTACGATTCTCGCGGGCTGAAAACACCCATCCTACCCTCAACACCGGCATCTACCCAGCGTCGACCGGACTGCTTCTGCCGCGAATAACGACGATGCGCGGTGCGCAAAGTTCGCATAGGGCGCGAGTTGGGCGAGATGCGCTCGTTCCATTCACATCGAGGGGACGTCTGCGACGATGAACGAACTGGGATTCCCGCGGAGAAAATGCATGTTCAAACGCACCTTAACCTTTGCCGCCGTGATGGGGGCCGCCGTCGGCATCCCCTATGTCTCCAGTCAGTGGTCGCAAATCAAAGCCAATTTCACCGGCGGTTCCAGCACGGGCAGCTATGCCCTGCCCCGCACCGCCTCGTACTCTCCGTCGACCACGCCGCAGGTCATCACGCCTTGGCAAGCCACGGACACCTCGCGGGAGGAAACACCGATCGTCGAAATGAACGACGCTTTCAGCTTTGATGTCACGCCGTCTTGGGTGATGACGCGCTGGCCGCGCGTCACCGCCGGCCTGATCGACGACAAATATCAGGGCCTCCGCGTACCGTTGATCACCGGCATGCGGGAAGACGATTTGGCCGGCTCGATCACTTACTATTTCACGCAATCGCAGAAGTGCGCCAAGATCACCTTCTCCGGAGGCACGGGTGATCCGCGGCGATCGACCAACGGCTTCATCGAAAAATTCGGCTTCAAGCCGTTCCCCGGCGACCAGCCCGGCACGCAGCGCTATCAAATCCGTTGGAACGGCAAGGCGCAAAGCGAGCTGACGGTTCGCCCCGCCGCCGTGGTCCGCACCTCCACGCCCTATTCGCGCTACGACGTGCAATTGATGGTCACCAATCCGTCGGCGCGGTAGCATCACGCAAGATCTCACGTGGCTACTTCGCGCACTGGTTCGTGGCTCCAACATGTCCAGCCAACCTGTCGATCCGCTCTCGATGGGCCCGGTCTCAGCGACCGAACTGCCGTTCGTATTGCGGCTGCTGTTTGATCGACTCGATCCGCAGGTTCGCGCGGCGCAAATTGCAGCCGTTCTCGCCAGCATCGATGAATCAAGTGGTCAAAACCAAATTCTGGCGGCTGGCCGCCGTCGAGGACAGATCGTGGCCGCCGTGTGGCTGCAAATCCGGCCCGGGCGCGTCGGCTCATTGCAATCGATTGGCATAGCCGAGCAGGAGCCTGACGAAACTGCCATCGAACTGATTCAAATGGCGGTGTCGCGGGCGCTGGTCGCCGGCGTAAATTTCGTGCAATCGCTGACGGAAACCGATGCTGGCCGCCTGGCCCGCTGGTTGCAAAGCAGCGGATTTCAACACGCCGCCGATTTGCTGTATCTAGCCAGCCCGCGCACGACGTTTCCACCGATCAGAATTCCATCGAAGTTGGAATTTCAACCGTTCGGCGAATCGACGGCTGCATCGGCCCGCCTGGCGCAAGTCATCGAACAAACGTGCCAAGACTCGGAAGACTGCCCGGCAATCCACGGCGTGCATCCCATTGGCGATGCCTTGACGAGCTTCAAGGCCACCGGCGAATTTGATCCCTCGCGCTGGTTCATCGTGCGAAAAGAACAATTCGACATCGGCTGCCTGCTGCTTACGGAACAACCTGCATCGTCATTCCCCATTCCGCATTCCCCACTCCCCAATCACGCGAGGTGGGAACTGATTTACATGGGCCTGGTTCCCGAAGCACGCGGACACGGCTATGGGATTGAAATCGTGCGCCATGCGCAGTGGGTCGCGGGCCGGGCGCGTGCGGCACGCCTGGAGTTAGCGGTGGATGCGGCCAACGAACCTGCAATTCGCGTGTATTCGGCGGCCGGATTCGAAACATGGGATCGCCGCAGCGTGTTTCTCCGCACGAAATGATTTCGCGCCGTAAAAAAGCTGCGTTTTTCCCGAGACGCAACGAAATATCGCGCCGCCGGCAATCCGCACCACCTCCCTTGCGATCAAAAACCATCGGGATTTCTCGAAGTTTTCCGGCTTTGCGAAATGCGCCAGCGCGCGGCTCGCTGAACTAGATTTTGAGTCCGAACAATTTCTCCACGCCTCGCGGATGGCCGCGAAAAAAATTTTCGTCCACGCCGCGGCGAACATCTCGCGATTTTCTCGGAGAATTTTGTGCGCAGGTCGCGCACAAATCACGTCGGTCGGAAAAAACACATTCGGGTGGTTTGACAGCATCGCCAGCATGCGTACAATCGGCGACTTCAGTTGACATTTTTACCCGCAATCATCCGACGGCTCCGCCGTTGATAGGGCGTTTCTCTCCGCCGCGTAGTGTCCAGTCAGGTTTTTAAGTCGCAGCCATGACGGTGCGATTAGCGGAGCGGTGCGCGCCGTTGTTTCAGCACGGTCAGGAATCGACCAATGAGCGATAAGGATATCGTGTCGGCCGTGCGGGCAAACCTGGCCGACAAAATCGGGCGGGATCGTTTTGATGTCTGGTTCGGTCCCGCCACACGGCTCACGTTCGACGGCAAGGCGCTGGTTGTCGAGGCCGCTTCGAAGTTCTCGCGCGATTGGCTGCGCACCCATTACCGCCGCCAGATCGAGGCCGCCTGCGGCGCGGCGGCGGGCAACGCTGTGGCGGTGGAGTTCCGCGTTGACGAATCGCTGACCGCCCAGCAGCGCCGTTGCAGTGCCTCTCAGCCCTGCCTCTCAACTGCCGTCGACTCTGCCACGCACCCCGCCGGACATGCCCGCCCTGAACCGGCGATCGCCAGCCCCGCAAGCATCCGGCTTCATCGAGCCGCCGCCGGCGCCGCAATCGCCGCGCCTTATCCCAAACCCGCAGCCAGTGGCAACACCCCGAAAAATGCAGCTGACCAAATCAGCCGCCGTCGCTTTGCCACGCTCGAGTCGTTCGTGATCGGGCAAACCAACCGGCTGGCTCAGGCTTCGGCCCAAATGGTCGCCGAGCGCCCCGGCTGTTTGACGCCATTGATGGTGTACGGTCCCACAGGCTGCGGGAAAACGCATTTATTGGAAGGCGTCTTCTCGGCCACGCGTCGCCGCCCCCCGGCCCTCAACGCAGTCTATCTGGCGGCCGAGCAGTTCACCACCTTGTTTGTCGAGGCCTTGCGTGGCAGCGGCCTGCCCAGCTTTCGCCGCAAGTATCGCGGGGTCGATCTCTTGATCATCGACGACTTGCAGTTTCTGGTGCGCGCCAGGGCGACTCGCATCGAGCTGTTGCACACCATCGACGCCTTGGCGCGCGAGGGTCGGCAACTGGTCTTCTCGGCCGATCGGCCCCCCGCGGAACTTAGCGAATTGGGTCCGGAATTGACCACGCGGCTGGCCGGCGGAATGGTTTGCAAAATGGAACCGCCCGATTTGCACACTCGCATCGGGCTGGTGCACCATTTCGCCAACCGACTGGAAATCGATCTGCCCGACGACGTGGCCCAATACACGGCCGCTCAAATCACCGCCGGCGCGCGAGAAATTTCCGGCGCCGTTAATCGTCTGCACGCCGCCAGCCGCATGTTCAAACGCGCGCTCGACCTGCCGTTGGCCGAGGAATCGCTGTCCGACTGCATCCGCCACGCCACACGCGGTGTTCGGCTGGCCGACATCGAACGCGCGGTTTGCGAAGTGTTCGGTCTGCCGACCGAAAGTCTGCAGACCAACCGCCGCACCAAAAACGTGAGCACGCCGCGGATGCTGGCCATGTGGTTGGCCCGCAAACACACCCGCGCGGGACTATCGGAAATCGGCCAATATTTCGGCCGCCGCAGCCACAGCACGGTGATCTCAGCCCAAAAGCGCGTGGCCGACCTGCTAGCCAAGCAAATGCAAGTCGATCTCTCTGATCGCCCCTGCGTGATGGATGAAGCCATCCGCCGCGTGGAAGAAAAGCTCCGCGCCGGTTAGTCCACGAGCGCTATTTCACCCGCTGCATGTAGCGCAGAAATTCCGCATCCAGTGCCGATAGATCGTCACCAAAGCATTGCTGAAATTCTTTCAGCCGCTGGGCCGAATCGCCCCATACCATCGGCCCCTTCGCCGATTGCAGCTCCGTGAACGCCTGGTATTCCTTGGCGTGCTGCCGCAGCAGAAAGTACGTCAGCGCCCAGGCCTCGGCGTACGCATCGAGCGATGTGCGCGGATCGCGCAACCGCGCGTCCTCCGAAATCAAGCTCACCAGCGAGTTGGCCGGCCGGCGGCTGAGATATTCGCGGAACCGTGCCAACCGCGGCCGGTTCACTTCTCCCAACGTTCGCCAACCCTTGGTGCTATTCAGATCGGGCGTCTCGAAATACATCGCCAGCCCTTCGCTCAGCCACAGCGGCACGTCGGCGAAGCGTTGCTCCAATCCACAGTTGAAAGCAATTTGATGCGTGGCCTCGTGAATCACAGTCGCCACCATCGACTCGGCCTCCGGGTGCGAAAGAATCTGAATGATCTGCGCCAGGTTGCCGCGTTTCTCGTTGCCAGTGCGCAACTGCTCCATGCCCGTCAAATCATACATGTTCACCCGATTGCTGCGCAGACTATAGAAGCCGACAATGCTCTTCGCACTCGAGCCCAACTCATCAGCCGTGTAGCGGGCAAAACCTTCGCGGTCGGCGAAGATCAGCACCACCAGCGGCATCTCCGGCGGGTGCAATTTGAATCCATGATGCTCGAAGAATGTGGTGAAGCCCAGATATAGCCGTTCGAACAGCGCCCCGCACCACTGGGCATAAGCCTTCGACGTGTTGTAGCAGATCAAATAATGAACCGTGTTGTGGATTTCAAATCCCGGCAGCTCAGCCTGCAGTTTCTTGCCGAGCGCTTCGGCCGAAAGCGGCGCGAACGGCTGCTCGTCCTGCGAATGCCGGACGAGTTCTTCCGGCGGCACGGCCCATAGCACGCCATCAGGAGTGAGCACCATCAGCCCGCCGTCGGCAGCCGTTACGACCGTTTTGCCCGTGAGAGTTGTGGTTTTGTCGTCGTGCTTGAAAACCACGTTGTCGACGCCTCGTGTCGGCGTTGCAAACGCCAATAGCAAGGCGTAGATGCACACGACGAAGTACACTTGCGCGCGAGAGCCTGCATATCTCTATGATAGCTCGGCCCGAAGAAGCCCGGAACGCAGATTTCGCGCGGCATCTTTGAAGCGAATGCCGCTCAATTCGCGTCGCCGCCCGATATTTTTTCTTCGACCTTGTCGGCCTGCCAGGCGACAGCGGTGATTACTTTGGTCACTGCTAGCGGATCGGCGGTGGCGGTCAACTGATTGGCACGCACCACGATCACGTCGCCCGCCGGCGACGGTTCCACGGCAAACGCGCCGTGCACCATCTGCGTGTTGAACTTCAAAAGCTCCATTGCGTTTTGCTGATTGGCCGGGCCACAAACGGAGCTGAACGCCAAGATCGGATTCCCCTCGGCGTCTTTGGCATCGAACCGCGCGGTCACGCGCTGTTTGCGCAATGGGCCGACGGGCACCACAATCTGCCACTGCTCGCCCGACTCGGTCACCTGCCACCCCGACGATTGTGCCACACTGCGCACTAATTGCTTCGGGTCGCTCACCATCGGTTGCACTTTGGCCAAATCCGGCACGGCGACGGCGGCTCCTGCGCCCATCGGGCGCATCCGCCAGCTTGCGGTGCACTGGCTGGCGCTTGCATGCCCGCCTGCTGCTGCGTCGCCTGCATGGCTTGTTGCAACATTCCAGGGAACATCATGCCGTAGCCGGCGCCCATTCCCATGCCCATCGCGCCGGCGCCCAGGCCCCCGCCTCCGCCTTGCTTGGCCATCTCGGCCATGCTGTTGGCGGCTTGGTACATCGTGAAGGCCTGCAACCCGCCTAGCGCACCGATGCGGCTGCGAGCGTTGATCGCTTCCTGCACGTCGTCCGGCGGCGTGATGGCGTTGATGATGAAATCGACCAGTTCCAGTCCATACTTGCTGAAGTCGTCGGCCACCTTGGCCTTGGTGCCGGCTTCAATCTCCTGCCCCTTGGCTTGCAGATCGAACACGCCCAAGCCTACCGCGGCCAGTAGATCGCGCAACCGCGCCACGATCACGTCTTTCAAGAACGACGCCACCTGGTCGGTCGTGTATTTTCCCTGCGTGCCGACCAGCGTGTTCAGCAAGAGCGGCGAATCGACCACGCGGAACGAGTATTTTCCATTGGCGCGCAACTGCACCATGCCGCCGAACTCGGCGTCGCGCAGCGGAATCGGCTGCGGCGTGCCCCACTTTTGATCCAGAAACGTCTGTTTGCCGAAGAAGTAAACCTGCGCCTGGAATGGAGATTTCTCCCACGCAATGGTGAGAATGCGCGTGATCAGCGGCACGTTTTGCGTGGTCAGCGTGTGGCGCCCAGGGCCGAAGCAATCCAACGCCTTGCCGTCGCGGAAAAACACCGCTTCCTGGTTTTGCTGCACGATGAGCTGCGCCGCCAGCTTGATGTCTGCCGATCCCTCCGGCGGCACGCGCTGAACAAGCGATGTGTTTGTATCGTCGAAAAACTCAATGACTTCCAGGTGAACAGCCATGATTTTGACCCACGTTTACAAGATGAGTTTTGCCCCCGCCCTACTTCCGACTTTCGACCCTACTCCAGCCCTTTCGGAATGTCTTGCCGCCCATCGATCGCCTGCTCCACTTGTCCCAACTGATCGTTCAGTGCGTCCAGCGGCGGCGCATCGGCGGCGGCGTGTTCCAGCTTTTCAATGTTGCCCGCCAGCTCTTCGACCGCGTCCATCGTTTTCACGTCATGCTGATAGACGCTGTCGAGCCGCGCCTCGTCGATCTGCACTAAATCGAAAAATCCGCTGTAGCCTTGCATGCCGCCGCGCAGCCGGCCCATCACCTTGTCCAGCCGCGCCCGGAAGCGATCCAGTTGCGCCAGTATATCGAGCTTGCGGGCATCAACCAGTGTGCGGCCGTAGGCATCGAGCGCGCGCTTGGAGCGCTGCAGTCGGTCGGCCAGCCATCCGCGCTGCAAGGCATCGCTATCGCGGCGATATTCCTTTTCCAGATATCCCTTGAAACCGGGGATCCGCCGGCCGATGCTTTCGATCCACCCACGGCTTTGGGCGTGTTGGCGTGGTTCAGGCATGATGTACCTCGAAGAAATCGACCCGATGAGCGCGGACTTCCAGTACCCAATAGCAATTCGCTGGCCTGCCTGCGATCTTGCCGCCGGAGGCTGTTTTGGCGCTGGCATCATAGCAGCTTTGATGGTTGTGCGGAATTAGCTGGCACACGTAACCCAAAGACCGCTGCGAGATTACGTCATCGGCCTCGGCCAATCCACCCGAACTAGCACCGCTGGAATCGTCTTGGCCCTCTCGGCCGATTTCGCTATAGTTCGCCCGCTTGTCGGCTCGGGGTTTCCCCATGGGCCTGCGTGATTGTCTTTTCGTAGCTTGTCATTCATCAATTCCTGGTTGAAACCATGCGCCGATTGCTGCGCCTTCCGTCTCGATATGCGCTTGTTGCAGCGCTCTTGGCCGCGATGGCGCTGCCGGGCTGCGGTTGGCATCAGCATCGATTCGGCGGCCCATGGCCGTTCGGCAGCGACGAAACCGCCGACCTGGCCAAGTACGGCCCCGTGGCGGTGCAGCGCGTGCAGGAAATTCAATCGCAGGCCAAGAAGGCGGCTAAGCAAGATGCCCAACAGCAGGAAGCCTTCACCGCCGACCTAGCCAAGCGAATGCAGCAAGAGACGAATTGCACGGTTCGACTGGCCATCATTTCTACGCTCACGAAATTCAATACCGCATCGGCCAACGCCGTGTTGTACGCCGGTCTGAAGGATCCCGAAGCCGATGTGCGCGTGGCGTGCTGCGAAGCATGGGGCAAGCGGCCCGGCCCGGATGCCACCCGCCTCCTTTCCGAGACTCTTTCGTCCGACACCGATCACGACGTGCGGATGGCTGCCGTCAAGGCGCGTCGGGTCGGCCGGCGATAAGCAGGCCGTCAAAGCATTGGGCATCGCCCTCGAGGATCCCGATCCTTCCATGCAGTACGTGGCCGTGGCAAGCATGAAGAGCGTCACCGGCCAGAACCTGGGAACCGACGTGAACGCCTGGCGCGAAATGGCCAAGCGTGACGATCCTCCGGTGCGAAGCAAAACCATCGCCTCGCGCCTTTGGAATCTGTTCTAACAGCGCCCTCGCCTCTCGACCCTTCTGGCAAACTCTGCCGAATCTTCCGGCCGCGCCGCACCTAGATTCACTGTGCGCAAATCCCGCTCCGCGCAACACATGTGAGGTTCGCAAGGCTAGTGCGGGCGGTGGGCCGCCGGATCAAATCTTGCCTGCCGCGGTCCGATATTTCTACTCGGAAGTCTGTGGCTAGTTTGGAATTCCGGCACGGACGGTCACCCCGGATAAACGCTTCAGCCGGCAGACGCCCCACGGTGCGCACGCACCATCCTTCCGACCGTCCGTTCCTCCTGGAGCTTTCCTACATGTCTTCGTTAGTGACGCCAGCGATCGCGGTGGGCTCGACTTTGCTGGCCGTGGCTCTGTTTACACCCCGCACCCAACCGCCAGCGCTGCAACAAGTCCCTGCGGCACGCTTCGAGGCGCCGTGGACACCTTCCTATGCGCCGCCGCATGGCGCGTTGACTTCGTCGTCGGCCAACAATTCTGCGCCATCCGAAACGTCTACGATTGGCCGCGACGGCAAGCAGCTATCGGCCGACGAGATCGCCCTGGGCGAAAAAATCCGCAAGACCCTGACGCTCTACGAACCAAAACGACTCAATGCCCGCGATCAAAGCTCGTGGGAGGTCATGCACAATTTGATCGCCTTTGGCCCGCGCACCGAAATCTACCGCGACGGCCCCGGCGGCCAGACGGTCAACGCCATGGGTTGGCTGTGTTACGGCGGACGCTGCCAGGGACAACCGATGATCGTCCTGCAGGGCGGCAATCCGCACGGCCTGCGCGGCGTCGGGCTGCAAGGGCATGAAGGGCAGTTCCTCGGCATGTTGGCGCAGTGGAAAGTTCTGCCACAAAGCCCCATGCGCATCGACGGCAAGGATTGCACCGTGGCCGACTTCATCGAAGAAGAAAAGGCCACCTGCCAAAGCGGCACCGAGCTGACGTTCAAATTGATCGCGCTGGCCCATTATTTGCCCAGCGACGCCACCTGGAAAAGCCGCAACGGCGAAGACTGGTCGATTCCCAAATTGATTCGAGCCGAGATCGAAGCCCCCATTCACGGCGCCGCCTGCGGCGGAACGCATCGCCTGTTCGGCATCGCCAACGCGGTCAAAGAACGCACCAAGCGCGGCGAACCAATCGACGGACAATGGGCCCGGGCCGCCAAATACACCGCCGACTATCAACGCTATACGTTGGCCAACCTTGTGAATCCAGACGGCAGCTTCAGCACCGAGTGGTTTAACACGCCGGCCGATCGCCCCAACGACATCGACCGCAAGTTGCAAACCACCGGGCACATACTGGAGTGGCTCGTCTGGTCGCTGCCCGATGACCAACTGCATGATCCGCAGGTCGAAAAGACCGTGAATTTTCTGTCCGGAATCTTGGTGGACAATCCTGATCGCTCGTGGAGCATCGGCCCAATGGGTCACGGCCTGCACGCTCTGATGATTTATCACCAGCGCATGTACAAGGATTTGCCGCTGCCGACGGAAACAGTCGCGGGTCAACCGTACAAAGCGCCGGTGAAGGTGGCTTCGGTACAGAATCCGCCGGAGCCAGCCTGCGAGCAGGAAAATGGGACCCTTCCCGAAATGATCCAGCCCGCCAAACCCGCCGCGCCGCGTCGCGAAGCCCGCCTCCCATCGATGCCGGACGAACTATTGCAGCTAACCCGTCGCCCCCTGGAAGTGTCGCCGCTCACTTCGGCGGCGTCCGCCTCAGAATAAAACAGTGGTACCTTGCGTAAGAAGCTCAGGGTTTCACGCCCCTGGGCTTTTTTTATTGGTGGGCAGTCACCGGTTCCGGCAACTTTTGCCCGCTCTTGCCCGGCCGCATAAGATTCCTTCGCTAGTGCAAATGTGTTGCAACTATGGAGGATGCCATGCGTACCCGCGAAGCGAATGCCGAGCAACTGCTGCGGCTGATTCAGAGCGATTCAAATGCGAAGTCGGGCGGGCATGCAGATTCGGAGCACGAAAAGCCCGCAGCGCAAGCAAGGGCAACCGCTGTCGACGACGCGAACTTGTTGGACGCCTATTCGCAGGCGGTCATCCACGTGGTCGAAACGGTGGGCCGTGCCACGATCGGCATCATGCCGCCGCGCGCTGCTCGCAATGGCGGCCAAGGCTCCGGCTTTGTGATCACGCCCGACGGCTACGCGCTGACCAATAGCCACGTGGCGCATGGCCGCAACAAGCTGACCGCCAGCACGAAGGAAGGGGATCGGCTCGATGCCGAATTGATCGGCGACGATCCGGCGACCGACCTGGCCCTGGTACGCTTGGCGGCGCGCGATCTGCCCATCTGCACGCTGGGGGATTCCGACGCCCTGCGCGTCGGCCAACTGGTGATCGCCATCGGCAACCCGCTGGGCTTCGATTCCACGGTATCGACCGGCGTGGTCAGCGCCGTGGGACGCAGCATGCGCTCGCAGGACGGCCGGCTGATCGAAAGCATCATCCAGCACACCGCCCCGCTGAACCCCGGCAACAGCGGCGGCCCGCTGGTAGATAGCCGGGGCCATGTGGTCGGCGTCAATACGGCGGTGATTCCGATGGCGCAAAGCATCGGCTTTTCCGTGCCGGCGAACACCGCGCTGGGTAATCGGCGAATTGATCTCGCACGGCCGTGTGCGGCGCCCCTACCTGGGCATCTCCGCCAGCGTGGCCCCCATTGAACGCCGCCTGGTGCGCGAACTCGATTTGCTGGCCGACCGCGCCGTGCAAGTCATGGGCGTGGAACCAAATGGCCCGGCGCAACAATCCGGCGTGGAACCCAACGACCTGATCACCGCCGTGAACGACCGCCTGGTCACGTCCGTCGACGACCTGCACCAACTCCTCTCCCGCTTGCCCGTGGATAAGCCCATCACGCTTTCCATCCTGCGGGATGACTTAGTGATGAGTGTTCACGTGCAACCTGCGCTGAGTCGCTAACTATTTAGCCCCCGGTGAATACACCGGGGGCAATCCGCGCACCACTACAACGAATCACCCTGCCTGATTCCGCGCACTTTGCGTTTGTGCCGTTCATCCGTATCCATCTGTAATTCCTGGATTCTGATTTTCTTTGCGACTTTGGCGCCTTTGCATGAGCAGTTCTGTCTTGCCGTTGCTGGCTTATCCGTCGGACTTTAGAATCAGTTCCTTCCGATGGACCATCACTGAAGAGCCACAGCGTCAGGACTTTCTTAATGAGCCAGGCTCTGCCACGAGAAAATCGCGCGGCGGATACTCTGCCCTCGTGGCGCGGCACGCTGTTTAGCCTGGTGCCGGCGCTTGATTCGTTGCGCACCTACTCGTATCGCACGCTCATGGCCGACACCATGGCCGGCCTCACCGTGGCCGCCGTCGCCGTGCCCCAGGCGATGGCCTACGCCCAAATCGCCAATATCCCGCCGCAATACGGCCTGTACACTGCGATTGTGATGACGGCCGTCGGCGCCCTGTTCGATTCGTCGAAGCAATTGATCAATGGGCCCACCAACGCCATTTCGATCGCCATCTTCAGTGCCATTGTAGGCTTTGGCGAAGCGGAACGCATTCCGGCCGTGATCATGCTGGCCCTGCTGGTGGGCGTGGTGCAAACCGGCATTTCGCTGTTGCGCCTGGGCGATTTGTCGCGCTATATTTCGCATTCCGTGATCGTGGGCTTCACCTTGGGCGCCTCCCTGCTGTTGGTGATGGATCAGTTCAAGCACCTGCTGGGGCTGCCGGCGATGGGAACCGGCGAAGATCACTTTCTCAAGCGGTTTTACTTGACCGTCTCCCACATCGATCTCACGAATCGCCCGACACTCTGGATAGGACTGGGCACGATCGGCATTGCGCTGTTGCTGCGATGGGTGAATGTCATGCTGCGCATTCGGTTGCCGGAGCTGCTCGTGGCGCTCATCTGCGTGACGTTCATCGTCGGCAAACTGCATTTGGACGAGGAAGGTGTGAAAATCGTCGGCACAATTCCCGCCAAGCTCCCCTCATTCGAATTGCCGACGCTTGACTGGACTTGGGTGCGCCAGTTGACCGGCAGCACGCTGGCCATTGCGCTGTTGGGATTGTTGGAGGCGATCTCGATGGCCAAAGCGATCGCCGCGCAGACGGGACAGAAACTGGACATCAATCAGCAGTGCTTGAGCGAAGGCGTGGCGAATCTGGCAGGCAGCCTGTTCCACTGCTTCCCCGGAAGCGGCTCGCTGACTCGCTCCACGGTGAACCAGCAAGCCGGCGCAGACGCAGTGGTCGGGCGTAATTTCGGCCGCCGCGGTGGGGCTGACCGTCGTTCTGTTCGCGCCGTATGCCAACTTCATTCCGAAATCGGGCCTGGCGGGCATTCTGATGCTGGCCTCCTGGCGGCTGGTCGACAGGCAACAGTTGGTCTACTACCTGCGCACTACAAGGTTCGATGCGTGGATCGTGGCAATCACCGCGATCTCGGCGGTGGCCATCTCCGTCGAATTCTGCGTGCTCATCGGGGTGCTGATGTCGTTTATCCTGTACGTGCCGCAGGCGGCGCGGGTGCGGATCACCGAACTGGTGCTCACGCCGGAACGGGTGATTCGCGAACGAATCCCCGCCGACGTGCCGTGCAGCCGCATTCGCATTTTCAGTCTGGAAGGGGAACTGTTCTTCGGGGCCTCGCCGGAATTGGAAGAACATTTCGACTACATCTCGCACCTCGCCGAAGATGGCATGCGCGTGATCGTGCTGCGGCTCAAGCGGGCCCGCAATCCCGACGCGGTGTGCATGAGCGTGCTGGATCGCTTCATCGACCGCATGCAGGCGGCCGGCGTGACGGTGCTTTTGTGTGGCGTGCGGCCGGAAATCCTAAAAGTGCTCGAAGCCAGCGGTTTGGCCGATCGAGTGGGTCACGACCGCATCTTCGTATTTGAAGACACTGGCAAATTCTGGACCAGCACGATGGATGCGGTGCAATATGCCTATCAGGTCATCGGCAACGACGTCTGCGAAACCTGCCCGCGCCACGGCGAAGGATTGAACGAGAAGGAAGGCTGGTACTATTTGATCTGATGGCCACGCCCTTTGGCCTCACTTCGGCACAAAGCTGGTGACCCGCCACTGCGCATCGGCGCCGGTCGGAGTGATGCGGTGGTATTGGGCCGGGTAGCCGTAGTGCGGATCGAACAGGCCGTGTGGATAGACAGGCTGAGTGGCTGGCGTCGCTGAAGGCTGCCCAGAAGCCGTCTTCGGCAGCAGGCAGCTTTCCAGGTCGCGCTGGATGATTGCAAACAAGCCGGGGACCGACCAGTTGTCCCAAATGTGCGGCTTCGTGGGGCGGCCGTTCAGCGTCATGGCGGTTACTTGACCGCCGCGCACTTCGACATGGGCCTGGCCGGGATTGATGCCGGTCAGTTCCAGGTCCATGTCGTAATCGGCCGGACCATGGGCCACCCAGCGCTGGGTGGCAGCGTTCAATTCGTCGAAGCCGAACTTGGGCAACGGCTCGCGGCGGGCGACGGCTAGCACCACGGCTCCGATCGTTGCTCCTGTGAGCGAACCTAGAACCAGCCCCAAAGCGATGTTCCGCAGCCGCGTTGGCCTACGGCGAGGCGGCGGCGGTTCATTCTGGTCGCTGGAGTTCATCATCTCGCTGGATTGTAGCCGATTGCGGGCATGGCAGCCGGAAATGCCCGCAGCGATCTCCGAACGCCTCAACCCCGACCCTTGTCATGCTTGCCGCCAGATTTCAGAATGACGCATCGACATTTTGGACATTTCGACCCTTTGACTTTACGACCCCATCATGCCTAGCTGCGTTTTGGCTTACTCCGGCGGATTAGATACCTCGGTCATTCTTGGCTGGCTGCAGGAGGAGGGCTATCAGGTCCATGCCGTCTACGTGGACCTGGGACAGCCGTGCGAAGACCGCGAGGCCATCTTGAAGAAGGCGAAAGACTGCGGTGCGGTGTCGGCGCGGGTCGTGGACGCCCAGGAAGAACTTTGCCGCGATTTCGCTTTCCCCGTTTTGCAATGGCAGGCCAAGTACGAAGGCATTTATCTGTTGGGCACGTCGATTGCCCGGCCGCTGATCACGAAGAAGTGCCTGCAGGTGGCGCGGGAAGTGAAGGCGGATGCCTATGCGCATGGCGCCACGGGCAAGGGAAACGATCAATGCCGCTTCCAATTGGCGGCCGACGCGCTCGCGCCCGGCACTCAAGTGATCGCCCCCTGGCGGATCGAAAAATTCCGCCAGCGCTTTCCGGGTCGGAAGGAAATGATCGCCTTCTGCGAACAGAAGAAGATTCCGGTGAAGGCCTCTGTCGCCAAGCCGTATTCGAGCGACGAGAACTGTCTGCACATCAGTTACGAGGCGGGGAAGCTGGAAGACTTGACCGTCAACGGCGTCGAGCTGGTTGATTTCGGGATGACCGTCTCGCCGCAGCAAGCGCCGGACAAGGTCGAGACCATCACCATCGGTTTTCATGCCGGAGTGCCCACGACTCTGAACGGCCAGAAGAGATCGGCGCTGGCGATGGTGCAAGAACTGAATAAAATCGGCGGCCGCAACGGCATCGGGCGGATCGACATCGTCGAAAATCGATTCGTGGGCATGAAAAGCCGCGGCGTTTACGAAGCCCCGGGCTTGACCATCCTCTACGCCGCCCACCTGGCGCTCGAGCAATTGACGCTGGACCGCGATCTGACGCACCTGCGCGATCAACTTTCGCCGCAAGTGGCCGAAATGGTTTACTACGGCTTCTGGTACACGGCCAAATTGGACGCCTTGATGGCCTTCATTCGCGAAGCGCAAAAAAACGTCGACGGCGAGGTAACCCTGAACTTGTACAAAGGCAACATCATCGTCGCCGGCCGCTCTAGCCCCAAAAGCCTGTACGACGCGGGCATCGCCAGCATGGAAGGCGGCGGCAGCTACAACCAAACCGACGCAGAAGGATTCTTAAAAATCCAAGGCCTCCCCCTGCGCGTTCAAGGCCGCGTGACACCGCGCAAGTTCTAAGCAGTTGTCTCACCACGGAGACACGGAGAGACAATTCTAATAAGGAAGCCACGAAAGCAGGAAAATCTTACTTTCCGGTCAGCATATGGGCGTCTGCTTTGTGGATTGAAAAGAAAGCCTCCGTAGAGAAAGTGTGTAGCTTTCGATACGTATTCATCACCTCGAAGAATTTGGCCCCCAATATCGTTTGCCATTGAACTGTCGGAGGAGCTGCATTGGAACTAATCGGATGGTCGAAATGCAGCCGCACGACAACTGAATTATCTTTGGCTATGACGATCCCTGAATCGCCAAGAATTACTTCCGTGCCGGCAGTATCGCGATGAACCAAGACAGTGGATTTGACCGTGGCCTGCAAAAATGATGCAAATAATTCAAGTTCATCGACGTCTGGCGGGATCTGCTCGACCAAGCCTTGATCCATCACGACGCTGTTGAAGTAATGGATCTCCGCTAGTAGATAGAGCATTTTCAGGCAAATATAAAGTTGCTCGCCTTCCGCAACTGTGACGAAGTAAACCTCGCGAAACGGAGCTTCCGAGATTGCCGCAACAAGCTCAGGAACGAAATAGGTACGATAGAAATCTGATTTGCGAATTAGACGGAGCACTTCGGTTCTATCGTGAATGATGAGATTCACGTGCGATAAATCGGTCATAGAGGCTCGCATCCTGTTTGCCTTTTGACCGATCCTTTCGGCAACTTGTCGAGCGCACTCACAAGGTGATGGCAATTTCTGAATTATTGCCCGCACGCCGCTCGCATGGACAGAATTGTCTTCTCGTAGAACATCGACCTCCCCAACGCTCAGAGTGGTTCGATCAACCTTGTCTTCAATATCGTGACCATCCAACAATCGTCCCGAATACCCCGGTTTGCGACCAAGCCGTACGCTCGTTTCCGAGTGATAGAAATCTGTGACTTCGACGCCAAAATACGGTGAATTCGGAAAACACTGCACCAGAAAATCTGGAAACTTGTCACCATTTCCTTTAACGTCGTTGAGCGTACGGCCGCCATACACCCTATCAAAGGTCTGTCTTTCCCACTGTGCTTTCAAGTCGGCAGGCATATGTGACACTCTTTACAAGCCGAATCATACCCAGGGCCTGATGTTCCTGCAGGATTTCCTGCCGTCCTGGCTTCCTCACGATAACTTCCCGTCTGTCTGCTGCTCTGTGTCTCCGTGCTTCCGTGGTGAAATGCCGGTCTCACGGATCGTAGCCGAGATTCGGCGACAACCAGCGTTCGATTTCCGCACGCGACATGCCTTTGCGATGGGCATAGGCTTCCGCTTGATCGCGCGCGATGCGATCGACGGCGAAGTATTTGCTTTGCGGATGAGCGAAATAGAGGCCGCTGACACTGGCAGCGGGATACATCGCATAGCTTTCGGTCAACTTAATGCCGGTCGACTCTTCGGCGTCGAGAAGATCGAACAGAATTTTCTTTTCCGTGTGGTCGGGACACGCGGGGTAGCCGGCGGCGGGACGGATGCCGCGGTATTTCTCGTCGATCAATTCGTCGGGGCCAAGATTCTCCTCGCGGCCGTAACCCCAGTCGATGCGCGCCTGTTTGTGCAGATATTCGGCAAAGGCTTCGGCCAGGCGATCGGCCAGGGCTTTGGTCATGATCGAGTTGTAATCGTCGTGATCTTTCTCGTACTTGCGGGCCAATTCGTCGCAACCGAGGCCGGCCGTGACGGCGAAGGCTCCTAGATAATCGTGGCGGCCACTTTCGGCCGGGGCGATGAAATCGGCCAGTGAGAAAAAGTCGGTCTGACCCTTGCGTTCCCATTGCTGCCGCAGGAAATGGAATGTGGTCAGTTCATGCTGGCGGGATTCATCGGTGTAGAGCGCCACGTCGTCGCCTAGCGAGGCGGCCGGCCAGAAACCGTACACGCCGCGGGCGGTCAGCAATTTCTTTGCCACGATCTCATCGAGCAGTCGCCGGGCGTCGTCGTACAGCTTACGCGCTTCGGAGCCCACGTTCGGATCGTCGAAGATGCGCGGATATTTTCCCTTCAACTCCCAGGTGAGGAAAAACGGCGACCAATCGATCAACGGCACCAGCTTTTCCAGCGGCAAGTTGTCGATTACGCGGCGGCCGGAGAATGCCGGTTTGTCGATGCGCACTTTCTCCCAATCGGTCTTGAACCGATGCTTGAGCGCCTCGTCGTACGGCACCAGTTTGATTTGCTGACGCTGATTGTAGGATTCGACGAGTTGCTTTTGCGTTTCCTGATTTTTGCGAACCAGATCGTCGCGGCGGTCGGGGTTCAATAGTTTTTCGACGACACCGGCGGCGCGCGAGGCGTCGAGCACATGAATCGTCGGCTCCTTATATTGTGGAGCGATCTTTACGGCCGTGTGCTTGGCACTGGTGGTGGCGCCGCCGATCAATAGCGGCAGCGCGATTTCCTGGCGCTGCATTTCGCGGGCCACGTGCACCATTTCGTCGAGGCTGGGAGTGATCAGGCCGCTGAGGCCGATCATGTGCACGCCTTCGGCGCGGGCGGTGTCGAGAATGCGTTCGCAGGGAACCATCACGCCCAGGTCGATCACCTGGTAGTTGTTGCACCCCAGCACCACGCCGACGATATTCTTGCCGATGTCGTGCACGTCGCCCTTGACCGTGGCCAAGAGCACCTTGCCGCGCGGTTTGTCTCCCTGACCACTAGCGGCCTTTTCCGCTTCCATAAACGGCAGGAGATACGCCACGGCTTTCTTCATAACGCGCGCGCTTTTGACCACCTGCGGCAGGAACATTTTGCCGGCGCCGAACAGATCGCCCACCACCTGCATGCCGCTCATCAGCGGGCCTTCGATGATCTCCAGCGCGGTTTTGTATTTGCCGCGGGCTTCTTCGACGTCGGTTTCGATGTAGTCGACGATGCCTTTCACGAGCGAATGGCTGAGCCGCGATTCGACCGGCTCGTTGCGCCAAGCGACGTCGGCCACGACCTCTTCGCCCGATTGCTTCTTCACGGTTTCGGCAAATTGAATCAGCCGCTCGGTGGCATCGGGACGGCGATCCAGCAGCACGTCTTCCACGCGCTCCAGCAGATCTTTCGGGATTTCTTCGTACACCGCCAGTTGTCCGGCGTTGACGATGCCCATGTCCATGCCGGCGCGGATAGCGTGATACAAGAACGCGGCGTGCATGGCTTCGCGCACCACGTCGTTGCCGCGGAAGGAGAACGAAATATTGCTCACGCCGCCGGAGACCTTGCACAGCGGCATTTCCTGCTTGATCCGCCGCGTGGCCTCAATGAAATTCAGCGCGTAGCGGTTGTGTTCCTCGATGCCGGTGCCGACGGTGAGGATGTTGGGGTCGAAGATAATGTCGGTCGGCGGAAAGCCGACCGTTTCAGTCAGCAGCTTGTAGGCGCGGTGGCAGATCGTCAGCTTGTGTTCGACTTCCGTGGCCTGGCCAGTTTCGTCGAACGCCATCACCACGACCGCGGCGCCGTAGCGCCGCGCCAGTCGCGCATGGTGGAGAAATGCCTCTTCGCCTTCTTTCAAGCTGATCGAGTTGACGATGCCTTTGCCTTGCACGCACTTCAAGCCGGCTTCGATGACCGACCACTTGGAGCTGTCGACCATGATCGGCACGCGGGAGATTTCCGGCTCGGCGGCCAGCAGGTTCAGGAATTTGGCCATCACCGCTTCGCCGTCGAGCAAGGCTTCGTCGAAATTCACGTCCAACACATTCGCGCCGCTTTCGACTTGCCCGCGCGCCACGCTAAGCCCTTCGTCGAATTTGCCATCCTTGATTAGGCGGGAGAATTTTTTCGAGCCGGTGACGTTGGTCCGCTCGCCGATCATGATGAAGTTGGATTCAGGGCGGATCGTGAGCGGCTCCAAGCCGCTGAGTCGGGTCAGCGATTCGACGGCGGGCGGTTTGCGCGGCGGAGCGTCGGCCACGGCCTCGGCAATCGCTTTGATGTGCGGCGGCGTGGTCCCGCAGCAGCCGCCGACAATGTTCAACCAACCATTGCGGGCGAACTCGCCCAACAGTCTGGCCATCGATTGCGGCGTTTCGTCGAAGCCGCCCAGCGCGTTGGGCAAGCCAGCGTTGGGATAACAACTGACATAGATCGGCGCGATGCTGGATAGCTCTTCGACGTAGGGCCGCACTTGCTCCGGGCCAAGCGCGCAATTGATGCCAACGCTGAGCAGATCCACGTGGGCCAGCGAATCCCAGCAGGCCTCGACCGTTTGGGCCGACAGGGTGCGGCCATCTTTAAACACGGTGAACGAGCCCATCACGGGCACGCGCACTTTGCGATCTTCAAAATATTTCTCAATGGCGAAGAGGCAAGCCTTCAGCACGAGCGTGTCGAAGGCGGTTTCGGCCAGGAGGATATCGACGCCGCCCTCTACCAGCGCGCCCACCTGTTCGTAATACGTCGCCACCATCTGATCGTACGTCGCGCTGCGATAGCCGGGGTCTTCGACGTTGCCGGCGATGGAAAGTTGCTTGTTCGTGGGGCCGATGGAGCCAGCCACGAACCGCGGCTTCTTGGGATTGCGCTTGGTGAAATCATCTGCGGCCCGGCGGGCTAATTTCACGGCCGCCAGATTAATTTCGCGCACCTTATCTTCCAGCGCGAAATCGGCCAGCGCCACGCTGGTCGCGCCGAACGTGTTGGTTTCGATGATGTCGGCCCCGGCTTCCAAATAGCCGCGGTGAATGTTCTCGATTGCCTCGGGCTGCGTGATGCACAGCACGTCGATCAAATTGCGCAGATCCTTGGGATGCTCGGCGAACTGGCGGCCCCGGAAATCGGCCTCGGTGAATTTCAGCGCATGCACCATCGTTCCCATGGCGCCGTCGAGCACCAGGATGCGCTGTGCTAGCAATTCCTGCAGCACCTCAGCAGCTTTTGACGTAGCGGGTTGCGACATACTTAATAGTCAAATGATACGCTGCGGCGCGTGGAGATGCTGCAGCCAACCGTCCAGGCCTCTGTTGTATCACCAGTTTACCCAACCTCGAAAGTCCCCGCTGTTGTGATACGGCTCAAGGTCGATATGACCGTTACCGATAAAAAAGACAGCGCTAGTGCCTGCGCTGCCGGTGTCGGAATGCGCGAGCATTTTGCCGCCGCGGATCGCCGCATTGCTCGACTGAAAAACCTATGGCCAATCAACCTGACATCGTTCAACCGCGGGTCCGCCGCTCGATTGGTGGAAACACCCCCGCCGCGCTGGCCGAACAGAGCACGCGCGTGCTGATTCGCGTGCCGAGGTTATCGGGATCGGTGATTCAGACGCAGACCACACAAGGGCAGCTCACGCAACCGCATTCGATCAGGCCGCAGCCGATTCAGCCGCAAGCGATTCAGCCGCAGTCTGTCCAACCGCCGCGGGCGCTGGCCAAGCCGCTTTCCGCCGATCTGGCCCCCGCGCCCGCAACCGGCCAGCGATCGCACTATTCTACGACAACCGAGCAACTGCAAGGTTCGGCGCCGCGGCCCGCGGCTCCGGCGTCGGCACCGTCAGTTTCGCGCTCGGCAGCTCGCATCGATGCCGCGCATACTGCGGGCAGCGGTCCGCATATGGCCGCGCCCGACTGGCTGAACGATCGCGCCGGCAAGACGAACTCGGTCGCCCAGACGCGGCTGTTGTTGGTCGTCGGGGCGGTCGCCGGATTTGCGCTGCGCGCTGACGTGGCATTCGCACGGAAGCCGCGTGCCAACGAGCCAAAACAGCGCCTCGCGCATCGAAGCGCCGTCGCAGGGCTCGACCGACAAGCCTCGCTCGGCGGCCAACGTACCCGACACGGCTGCGGCCGAATCCAACGCTCCGGCGCAGATTCCGCAGGCGCAGGTTTCGCAAAACAACGTCGGTCCGGCGATCTCCAAGGAATCGACGATTTCCACATGGCAGTGGAATCCCAAGGGTGCGGCGAACTCGCCGGCGACGATTGGACAAAGCGAAGATCGCATCTCGGAAAATGAATCGACCAGCGCGGCCAGCCCCGCGACGCCAGACGACGTGCAGAACAGCGATCCTTCGCGCGCCGCCTGGTTGCAAGGCACGATCGACAACGTCCATTCGACTCCAGCCCCGGTGCAACGATGAGCGCAACCGATCAGGCCTTCATACGTGCGTACGCCGCGCCAGGCGCTCCGGCAATCTCCGCGCCGCTGAGAACAACGACAGCGACCAGCGAACATCCGGCAATCCTTTCCAGCCTGCCGACGCCGCAGGCCGGGGCCGCGGCCGCCCCTCAGGGACCTGCCATCAGCCCAGTTTCAAACTCGCGCACGACCAGCGTTCATATCGGTTTGGGTTCGGTGGTGCCGGCGCCGCACGCTGCGTTTGTGAGCAAGATCGCCGCCGCGATGGCCGCCGGGCAGCAGCAGACCACCAGCGGGACGACGTCGACCTTGTCTGCCGCGATGACCGGGCAAGCTTCTCGCGGGCCGCTCTCGGCATTCAGCAATCAATTCTCGGCTGCCGCGACGACGCCGACCGCTCCGAGACCGGCGATGGAAATCGACGCGGCGCGCTGGCCGGCTACTTGCGAGCAACTGTTGTCGCGGCACGCGGATCGTTTCGCTCGCCTGGTGGAACAACTGCGCGGTGAAATTGCCTCGGGCGTGCGGACGCTGGCGATCACTGGGATGCACCGCCGCGAAGGGCGCACGACATTGGCATTGTGCCTGGCGCGGCAACTGGCGGCGGCGAACATCAAGCTGGCGCTGGTGGACGCCGATTTCGCAAATCCGCGGCTGGCCAGCCAATTGAGCATCGGAGTGCATCGCGGCTGGGAAAGCGTCTTGTGCGGCGAGCAATCGCCCTGGGACGTGATGATCGAAGCGATGGCCGATGGCCTGGACTTATTGCCGCTGGGTGCGCCGGCGACGCCCGAGGAGGTTTCGATCGGCAGCTATCGCATTGCGGCCACGCTCAACGAATTGGACGAACACTATGACCTGGTGTTGATCGATGCGGGGCCGATCGCGCTGGACGGCGCCCCGCATTGGCTTTTCGACGCGGCTGCGGGAGTGCAAGCGATCATCCTGGCGTACGACGCGCGGCGGCAGCGCCCGGTCAAGTGGCTGCCGGATGTTTGCAATTGGCGCAAGCGGGCCTGCGGCAGTTGGGCCTGGCGGAAATGTTTGCCGACGAGTAGGAGCAGGCGGCTGGCGGCAGGCCGCAGGCAGCTAGGCGAGAAGATCAACAAAAAACTCAATCGATGTACGAATCGTACTGGCAACTCGACCGCCGCCCGTTTGAAAACGCATGCGATGCGCGCTGTTATTACCCCGGCGAAAGCCATCAGGGGGCGATGCTCAAGCTGCGCTATGCCATCGAAAATCGCCAAGGGGCGGCGCTGCTTTGCGGAGCGGCGGGCAGCGGCAAGTCGCTGTTGGTGCAACAACTGCGGAGGCACCTGGGCAAGCAATATCGGCCGTTCGTGCAATTGGTGTTTCCGCAGATGCCGGCTTCCTCGCTGTTGGCGTATCTGGCCGATGAATTGGCGGCGCCGGTGACCGGCGAGTCGCACAGCATCGAGCAGACTGTGCGACGTATTCAGCAGTTCCTGGCGCAGAATCTGGCGGAAGGTCAGCACACGGTGGTGGCGATCGACGAGGCGCATCTGATCGACGACACGCGCACGTTCGAAGCGCTGCGACTACTTTTGAATTTCGAATCGGACACGCAACCGGGCCTGACACTGCTGCTAGTGGGCCAGCCGGGCTTACTGGCGCATATCGACCGCATGCCGGCTTTCGAGGAGCGATTGGGCGTGAAGTGCCTACTGCGGCCCTTCACGGTGGATGAGACAGCAGCGTACGTGAATTTCAGACTGCAGGCGGCTGGAGCGAAGAATCTGATCTTCGAGCCCGAGGCCATGAGCACGCTGCAGGAACTTGCGCACGGCCTGCCGCGGCAGATCAATCGGCTGTGCGACCTGGCCTTGCTGGTGGGCTTTGCCGAGGAACGCAAAACCATCGGGGCGGATCAGCTTGAAGCCGTGGCGGAAGAGCTGGTCACGGTGACGCCGGAATAGGTAGCGGTCAGCAATCAGCGGTCAGCGATCGGCCTTCATCACCACCGTCTGCTTGAGCACAGGTGGCGCTGCTGCGGCCGGCTCTGAGCGGCCGGGGCGAAATGGCGTCAGATCGACTCCCGGGGATTCTCCCCGAATCAGGCGGCTCATGACCACGGCGGTGCCGGTGGATTGCCACAACCCGGCGCGAAAGTGTCCGGTCGCCAGATACACGTTCGATAGTCCCGGAGCCGGGCCGAGGTAAGGCAGGTCGTCAACGCCGCGAGGACGGAAGCCGGTCCAGCAGCGTTCGATGTCGGCCGCTTGCAACTGCGGCACTAGGCGAATGGCGAATTGCAAAAAATCGGCAATGGCCACGGCGGTGTTGCGGGGATCGAAGCCGACGTCTTCCTGTGTGGAGCCGACCAGCACGCGTCCGTCGTCGCGCAAAACCAGATATCGCCGCCCCGCGTTCACGAGCCGCGAGAGAATCGGCCGGCCGCAATTCAAGAGCACAATTTGTCCACGAATCGGCCTGACCGGCAGGCTGAATCCCAGACGGGCGGCAACGCTTTGCGACCAAGCGCCACAGGCGAGAACCACTTTGTCGGCGGCGATCGAGCCCATGTTGGTGCGCACGGCGGTGACGCGCCCGGAGTTGACATCGAAATCATAGGCCTCGATGCCGGAGGAAATCTCCACACCACGTTTGTGGCACGCCGCCAAGAGTGCCTGGAGATGACGGGGAGCGCGGATTTGCGCCTCTTCCGCCACCAGGGCCACGCCGGTCAGTGGGAAGCGATCGTAGGCCCCCGCCAAGGCCGGCTCGGCATGGTCCAGATCCGCGGCATGCAGCCACTTAACGGTCAGCCCTTCGCGCCGCCAGCGCTCGCAGGTTTGCAGCGATTCGGACATCATGGCGTCGCTGTCGGCCACGTAGATGCCGCCGCAGCGTCGGTAGCCGTTGTCGATGCCCGTTTCCTCCCGCAGGCGGGCCGACCATTCGGCGTGCAATTGATTGCTGAAGCCAGCCAGCCAATCTGGCGGCGACGCCTTAGTGCGGAAATTGCAAGGCGGCAGAATGCCTGCAGCGGCCCAGGAGGTTTGGCCACCGGCCAGCTCGCGATCAATCACCCGCACGCGCAGGCCGCTGGCGGAGAGCTCGTAGGCCAGCGACAAGCCGATCACACCACCGCCAAGAATCAGAATGTCGGGCATGCCACGATACGATGGATTCAGGTTGCAGCAAATCTGCCGCTATTAGAACCGAATCGTGCGAGCCCTGCAAACGGCCGCCGGTTAGGCCGTGAAGTTTAAGTCGACGGTTAGATCGTCGAAATCGCTGTCGCCGCCGAAAATCTGATCCATGATGTGCAGTTGGGTCTTGCTGGGATCAACCTGCGCGTTTTCCGGCGAGGTCCAACGGAAGTGCTCGATGCTATTGGGATTGGCGGCATCGAACGAGAACAAAGCCACGGGGCCGCCGTTGGAGCTGTTGGCCGAATTGATTAGCAAAAAGTTTGAAGTCGTGCCGCTGGTGATGGCGTAGAAGGCCAAGTACTTGCCGGCCGGCACCGTGACGCTTTGCTGCGACCCGCCCGCGCTCCCCGAGCTAAACAACACTTTGGAATTCGCGCTGGCCAAGGCCGCGGCCGCGTAACCGTCGCTTCCGGGAGCGAGCGAACCGATGGCGCCGTCGAGCGAATCGACGAAGAACACGCCGATATCGCCCGGCGCGGTCGTCTTCTTGCCGGACCCAAGTGTGCCGTTCAAATTATCGGTCTTGTCGCCTGTGCCAGGGGCGTGCAACACCGGGGTGCCGGAGGTGCTGGCCGATTGACTCGACAGTTTCACGATGATCGTGGCATCGTTGAAGTCGCTGTCGCCCAGATTGAACAAGTCTTCCCAGTTGTATTGGCGCGGCCCGTGGTGGCATCGGCGATAATTTGCGTATGCTGCTTGGCGTCGGGATTGGCGGCCTGTATGCTGAAAAAAGCCAGCGGCGAGTCGGCTTTATTGTTGCCGTTGGGAGTATTCGACGGATTCTTCGCCAGGAAATTGGCCGTCGTGTTGTTTTGGATCAAGTAGAACACGACCATCTGGCCGGCTTGCAGCGTAATGGTCTTGCTGGCGCCGACCGACTGGCCTTTGCTGAACAGCACGACGCGCGTGGAACTGCTGAGCGCGGCCTGGGCATAGCCGGCGCTTCCGGGAGAAATCTCGCCAATCGAGCCATTGATCGAATCGGCGATGAAATAACCCAACTCGTTGTTGTAGCCGGCTTTCTTCGCCGACCAGGTAATCGTGAGTTGCTGGGAAGTGCCTGGCGATCCGGGTACGACGTAGGCAGCGCCGCTATAGTTGGGAGCATAGGTGACCGAGAGCACCGTGGAGTCGGGACTCGTGCCGCCTGTCGTCGTGGCGATGGCAGTAATCGAATTCGCTCCAACCGCCAATTTTCCGGCGGGCAACGTGGCGGTGTAAACGCCGGAGCCGGTCGATGTTTCCGTGGCGGTGGCAATCACGATGCCGTTTAGTTTGAACTGCACGGTCGCGCCAGAAACCGCATTGACCGTCAGTTTGGGAGTGTTCGTTGTGACATAACCATTGCCGTCGAAGGGGCCGGTGTTGCTCGATGCATCGACGGCCAGGCCCGTCGGAGCGTCGGGAATATTCGGCGTCACCGTAAGTAAGAACGCCTCGGTGTTGTAGTTGGCTTGCGCATCTTCGGCGGTCGCGGAGCGCACGCCGGCCAAAAGATTTATGGTTCCGGAGAATCCAGCGCTAGGCGTCAGCGTCACCAGGCCGGTGTCTTGATCGATGCCAACAGTGACGTTGCTGGGCGCGCCGAACGTCGTTGGATCGACCACCACATAAAACACGCCGTCGCCGATCGGGTCGTCGGAAGTGAGCGTGAAAGTTACCGGCGTGTCGGAAACGGTCGTTTGATCGCTGATTGGCCCGAGCGTGGGAGTTACGACGACGTCGGAATTGACAGTGATCGAAAACGCCTTGGTATTGTAGTTAGCCTGCACATCTTCGGCCCCGGCCTGTCGCACGCCGGCCAGCAGATGCAGCACCCCGGTGAAGCCGGAATTCGGCGTGACGATGACCTCTCCCGTGCCTTGATCGACACTGACGGTGGCATCCGTCGGCGCGGCAAACGTGTCCGCGTCGACCACCGTGTATGCCACGCCCACACCCGCCGTGTCAGTGGAGGTCAGCGTGAAATTGACGGGGTTCGTTCCCACTGTTTCCTGGTTGCTCACCGGTCCCAGCGTCGGATTCAGCGCGGAGTCGAGCGTCACCGTCAACGTGAAGGGCAAAGTGTCGTAATACGATTTGACATCGCTGTCGGCGGAGTCGGCCCGCACACCGGCCAAGAGATTGATGGTTCCGATGAATCCGGCATCGGGCGTCAGCGTTACCACGCCCGTGGACTGATCAATGCTCACCGTCACATTGGCGGGCGCCAAAAAGGTGTTGGGATCGATCACGACGTAATCGACGCCTACGCTGGAGTCGTTTTTGCGTGACACCAGGGTGAAGTTTTTCGCCGTATTCTCGGTTGTCGTTTGATTCGACACCGGGCCCAACGTCGGAGGATTGACAACGACGTCGACGCCGAAGGTTTGCGTGGCGGTCTCGTTGTCGCCGTTGGTGGCGGTGACCGTGATCGTGACGCCGTGGTTGACGAAGTCGGCGTCGGTCGAGGTAACTCGCAGCACCGCATCCTGCGTGTCGTTGATGATCCGGGCCAAGGTGATCGTAATGGGGTTAACGGGATGGCTCACTTCGGGACTGCCATCTTGGTTGGTAAATATCGAGCTGTTCTCTACGGTCGTCGACATCATCTTTTCAAACGTGTCGAAGCCACTCACCAATTGTCCAAAGATCGTGTAACCGCTGTTGAGAAACTGCGGCATGCGGGCCAAAGTGATCGGGGCGGTTGTGCCCGCTCCGTCAATGGCGGTAACGAAAAACTGGGCATCATTGGAATTTGCCGTTCCGGCATTGGCCATGGCCAACAAACCCGGACTGAAGAAATTCAGTGAATCAACGATTTCGTTGGCGAAAGTTGTGCCGCTGCTGCCGTTATTTTGGGCCACAAACCCATCCAGCACTCGAAAGAATTCCTTGCCGGAGTAGAAACTGTCGCCCACGAGCGATTCGATCCGCGCCGCCGTGGTCGGCGTCAGGTCTTCAAATAGATGGAAGATCAATATGTCGCTAAACGCCTGACCGTTGCTATCGGTGCCTGAGACGGTCAGTTCCAAGCTCTGGCTCGTTGGCGAAACCAATTCCAAAGACAGGGGCGCGGACAGATCGCTGACTTCAAACGAATAGCTAATCGGCCCGCCTAGGCTATCGACGCCCGTCAGCGGCACCAGCACCGATTGGCCGCCCGGCACTTGAATGTCGTGGAGCGAGCCCAAGGAAACCGAGAGCATTTGCCGCAGCTCAAGCTGTTCCAAATAGGATCGGCGCGAATTGGCACGGGAGCGTTGGAGCTGTTTTCGACCGCGGCGAGGCGCGCGTTTGGAACGCCCATTCCAAGAAAGTCTCATGATGCAAAATCCACCAGGTGCAACGACTTAGATGTCGGGACAAATGGAGCAAGGACGAGAAGCGCCTCTTGCGCAGCCCCTTGGAATTCGCCCGGAAAATTCCCAATAATCCAACAGCCGATCTGTCCCTAACTCAGATGCTATCCTGCCAGTATCATCAAAAAATGAGCGATTTCAATGACCCCCAGACCCCCAAGAAAAGCGACAAAAAAGCAGCCTAGAACAAAGGACGTCCATTAAACCGCCGAATCGACCCCAAGTTTCGAAAAAACCACACGTCCCTACCGTTTCTGGCAGGCGGGGCAAAAATAGGTGGATCGTTGAGCCTGCACGATGCGACGTAGGACAGCTTGGCCGCAGGTGGGACAGGTTCGCCCCGCATGCTCATAGACGCGATGATGATTCTGGTAACCCCCGGATTGGTTCAAGACGTTGCGATAGGTGCCGTCGCCCAGCGTGGAACCCTCGTAGCGGATGGCAGATTCAAGGATCTCGTGTGTCGCCGCCCGTAGACGTCGCCAATCGTCACGCTTGAGTCGATGGCAGCGGGCGCCGGGGTGAATGCCGGCTACGTGCAGGATTTCCGAAGCGTACAAATTTCCAACGCCGGCCATCGCCCGCTGATCCAATAGCGCGACTTTGATAGCGCGGCGGCTGCGGCATAATCGCAAGCGCAGTTCATCGGCGGAAACCAGCAATGCGTCGGGGCCGAGCCGGTTGTTCTTCCCGTGAAACTCGGCGGCAAATTCGACGGCAGAGAGAAGTCGAACCGTTCCCAGGCCGCGACGGTCCCAGAAAAAAAGATCCCGCTTTGAGTCCCCACTAAGGTGCAGGCGCAACCGTAAATGCTGCTGTGTCGGTGGAGCGGCCAATAGCACCAGGCCGGTCATACGTGGTTCGATAACGATGGCTTCTTCTCTCGCAAAACGCAGTCCTTCAATGTTGCCCTGTTTGCTGCCCATCCAGATCACCACGCGCTTGCCCAAGCGCTCGACGGCAGCAACGGTTTTGCCTTCGGTGCGGCGGCAGAACACATCGAGTCGCGGCCGGATGTTGATGGGCCGGCAGGCGCAAGGGGGTCTTTCCACTCGCACTACGCGGAGGCCCACAATCGGCGCTATGCCGCGGCACATCGTTTCGACTTCGGGCAGTTCAGGCATCGTTTGCTAGCACAGCGGGCGGGAGGCAGCAGAGAATTGTCGGGAATTCAGAATATCCCGGCAAACTTTGCGGGCCAAGTGGTCCGCCGGCTGGCAATCTGGGGGTGTTCCGGAAAACCTTGCCGATCGCGGAAACCTCTCCGCATCTAACGGTTCTATCTCAGCGACCGCAATGACGGATCGGGAAAACTTTGGCGGTCGATAGGGTTAATAGTGTTGCGCCGGCGGTGTCTAGCGCCGGTGCCACGCTCTTGCATGGAGGAGATGCAATGAATCGTGTTATGTGTGTCGCGATCATCGCGGGTTCGCTGCTCTGCCTGGCCCCATGGGCCTGGGCGGACGAAGCGGCGATTCCGGCGTATTTCAGCGTGCTTTCCGAGCACGATCAGCGCGATGCTCAGCCGGCGCCGGCGGCGACGCCGAGCGTGATTCTTCAAGTTGCCGCGCAAACCGACATTCCACAACCCAAGATTTTCTCCGTCAGCACGACCAATCTCGACGCCGACAACGGCCAGGCCAATTCGTCGTACAGCTCTGGCGGCAGCAATGGGAACTCGTCGTGTGATCAGTGTGGCAGTCAGTGTGGCAGTTCCTCATGCTGCGGCCAATCCGGCAACAATTGCAACTGCAACGGTTGCTCGAATGCCTGCGGTCACGGCTGTTGCAACGACTGTTGCTGCGATTGCTTCCGTCCGACGTGGACCTTCAAAGCCGGGGCAGTCGTCTTGGATCGAGTCAGTCCGCGCTCGACGGCGATGGTGGTCGAGACCGGCACCGGGCGCTCGCTGATGAACGCCAGCGGCTTTTCCTTCAATTGGGACGGCGGCCTGGACGCCTCGCTCATTCGCCGCATGGGAGACGACAACAATCTGGAGGCTCGGTATTTCGGCGTCAATAACTTTACGGCCCGGCAGGCGTTCCTGACCACTACGCCCGCCAATATTCCGACGACTCCGCCCGAGAACATTCCACCGTCTGCGCCATCGACTCCCACCAACCCGCTGGCGCCGAACGTCAATTCGCGGTTCGATAGCAGCTTGTACAGCGCTGAAATCAATTGGCATCACGAGTCGACCGAAACGATCGGCTGGCTGGCGGGGTTCCGCTGGCTGCAAACGAACGATGCGCTGGGAATCACGTTCCCAGACCCAGTCGTCAACCGCACCTTTCGCAGCGTCACCGACAACCAATTGTGCGGCGGACAGATCGGCGCGGACCTAAAGGTGTGGGAAGAGGGTGGCCCGTTACGCATCGACACCGTGCTAAAGGCCGGGCTGTACAACAATAACGCCTCCAATGTGCAAGATTCGCACAGTCAGTTGGCGTTCGTGGGCGAAATTGGCGTCAACATTATCTATCAATGCTGCGATCACGTGGCGCTCAGTGCCGGCTATGAACTACTGTGGCTCGACGGCGTGGCCGTCGCGACCGAACAGATCCCCGTAATCAATCGGATTACGAACTCGGGCATCGATAGCGGCGGGGACGCCTTCTATCACGGCGCCATGTTCAGCGTTAATTGCGCGTGGTAAGGCCACGGCTGGCCCATCTCTTGGCAACGGCCGGCGATCGGCCCTCTGTTAAACCTTACCGCCTGTAACGTCTAACGCGGTAGTTCGGGTTATTCGGCAAGGTGCGAAAACTCCGTAGAGGACCGGCGGCGACGGTCGATCTGATTAAACACACGGATGCACCACCTGGTCATCCTGCCGCCCGTCACTCCCACCAACCGACCCCGCCGCGCTTTCGAAGCGCACACCATCTGCCCGTCCTCCTTTCCGTGCGGCCATGACCTTTCCCCAGGGTCATGGCCGTTTTTGTTTGGCAGCCGCGCCGGCTGGATTCGCGAACCACGCTTGGCTAGCCGTGTCGTGTGAGGCGATGCATCAGGGCTATTGACCCTGTGCGGCGGCAGCCCACAATAAGGGATTCACTGCGGCGAAGTGGGCAAAATCTGCGGATAGCGAAAAGTGTTTCTATGGCCTCTTTGAGCCAGGTTCCCGATGCTGCCGGACGCTTTGGGGCGTTCGGCGGCCGGTACGTTCCAGAAACACTGACCGCCGCTTTGGACGAACTGGCCGCTGCGTACGACGCCGCCTGCGGGGACATATCGTTTCAACAGGAACTGGCCGACCTGCTGAAAAACTACGTCGGTCGCCCCTCGCCGCTGTATCACGCCAAGCGGCTCTCGGAGCACGCCGGCGGAGCGCAAATCTATCTGAAGCGCGAAGATCTGAATCACACCGGCGCGCACAAAATCAATAACACGTTGGGGCAGGCGCTCTTGACGATTCGCATGGGCAAGCGGCGCGTAATCGCCGAAACCGGCGCCGGCCAACATGGCGTAGCCACTGCCACGGCCTGCGCCCGCTTCGGCCTGGAATGCGTGGTCTATATGGGCGAGGAAGATATTCGCCGCCAAAAGCCCAACGTGTTCAGCATGCGACTGCTGGGTGCGGACGTTCGGCCTGTCCGCAGCGGTTCGCGCACGCTGCGCGACGCCATCAACGAGGCCATGCGCGATTGGATGGGTTCGGTGCGCACGACGCACTATATTCTTGGTTCAGTGGTCGGGCCGCATCCCTTTCCGCGAATCGTGCGCGATTTTCAAGCGGTCATCGGACGCGAAACGATCGATCAGTGCAGCGAGCAGCTCGGCCGGTTGCCGGAATTGGTTGTGGCCTGCGTCGGCGGCGGCAGTAATGCGGCCGGCATGTTCTATCCCCTGATCGAACACGACAAGGTGGAACTGGTCGGCGTGGAAGCCGGCGGACGATCGGCTAAGCCTGGTGATCATGCCGCGCCGCTGTCGCACGGCTCGCCCGGCGTACTGCATGGCAGCTATAGCTATGTCATGCAGGACGACGACGGCCAGACATGCGACGTGCACAGCGTCTCCGCGGGTTTGGATTACCCCGGGGTCGGACCGGAGCACAGCTTTTGGAAAGAAAGCGGCCGGGTGAAATACATCAGTTGCCAGGACGACGAAGCGCTGGCCGCATTTAATCTGTTGGCCCGCACCGAGGGAATCCTGCCGGCGCTGGAGAGTTCGCATGCGATCGCCAAGGGCGTGGAATTGGCCGCCAAACGCCCCAAAGATTCTTGTGTCGTGATTTGCCTCTCGGGCCGCGGCGACAAGGATGCGGCAGAAATTGCTCGACTGCGCGGCGAATCGTTTGGATAACTTGCTAATCCGCTAGCGGAGATTCCCTTTTGTCTGCCATCGACGATCTCTTTGCAAAATTGCAAAAGGAGGGCCGCAAGGCCTTGATGCCCTTCGTCACGGCGGGCGATCCCGATTTGGATTTCACCGCGGCGGTGCTTCACGAGCTCGTGAAGCGCGGCAGCAGCCTATGCGAGCTGGGAATTCCCTACAGCGATCCGATTGCCGACGGGCCGGTGATTCAAGCCTCCTACACACGGGCGCTGCAGCACAAAATCAAGCTCGCCGAGATTCTGAAGATGGCGGCCGGGGTTGTGCCGAAGCTCTCCGCGCCGGTGGTGACCATGGTCAGTTACGCGATCGTCTACCGACACGGACTGGAACAGTATGTCGCCGATGCGCAGAAGGCTGGATTTGCGGGCATGATCGTGCCCGACCTGTTGGTTGAAGAATCCGGGCCCTTGGCGAAGATTTGCCGCGCGGCCGATTTCAGTCTAATTCAATTGGTGACCCCGACCACGCCGCCCGATCGAGCCAAGCGGATCTGCGACTCCAGCACCGCGTTCATCTATTACGTCTCGGTGGCGGGCATCACCGGCGAGCGGCGCGATTTGCCGCCGGAGCTAATGGACGACGTGGCCCGCCTGCGCGGGCAAACGCCACTACCGATCTGCATCGGCTTCGGCATCAGCACTCCAGAGCACGTGAAGCTGCTGGCCCCGGTGGCCGATGGGCTGATTGTCGGCTCCGCGATCGTGCGTCGTATCGCTGCTGCCGCCCAGAAGCCGAAGGCCGAAGTGCTGGCCGACGTGGGCGAATATGTCGCATCGCTGCTGGCCGCCCTGGGCTGAAGCCGGCCCGGCCGCTGTTTCTCTCGCTTTGGCCGGCTGTATATGATGCAGAAGCCGGCCCTCACGGGCCGATGAAACCAAGTGGTAAATGCCTGGCCCGGCATTTCCGCGCCAGGGTGCTTCAAGCCGCAGTTGGGCGCCAGCCATGTCAGTCCACCGTCCGCACGAAACGCTCTACCGCTTCTTCGCCGGCCTCACCGAGTACGCCTTCCACACTCGGCTGGGCGTGCCCGACACCAGGCTGACCGACTATCTGACCGATCTGCTGGCGCGTTTCGTGCGCTACGACGCACTGGTAAGTCTGCGAAGCCTCTCCGGCCAACGATTAGTGGCCGTGGCCGACATGCTGCTGGAGGCGGATGCCCGCGTGGGGGACGCCCGCCGCGAAGCGCATCGGCACATCGGCGATTACACGCTGTTTTGGACCGGCGTGTATCCCGAGACCTTGCAGCGCGGCAAACGCGGCCACCGCAGCGATCCGTTTGTCGATTACTGCGAGCACGGCAAGCGCGCTTATCGCATCGCCAGCACCATTCCGACCAGCAAGCCTGACGACAAAGGCGAAGTGCTCGAGCGCCTGAGCCACGACTTCGAGTTGTGCGTGTACGGCCTGAGCGAAGTGCGCCGCGAATGGGAGCGCCGCGACGGCGATACGCCGGCTGGACCGATTGTGCTGGATTAGCTCACCAATCCTTTGGTGACCAGCATGAACACGTCTTCCAGCGTCGGTTCTTTGTCGGTGAAGCTGCGCAGCTTTACCCGCGCTTGGTGAGTTCATCTAAGAGCCGCGCGACAATCTGATCGTCGGCTTCCAATTCCACCGTCACGCGGTGGTCTTCGACCTGCAGGCCGCGCGTTTCGGGCATGCTGCGAATGATCGAGAGGCCCGTTTCTAGGTTGTCGATGAATTTGATTTCCACGAGCCGGTTGCGGCGGATGCGGCGGTAGACTTCGTCGATTGGGCCGTGCAACAACAACTGGCCGCGCTCGATGATGCCGATCGAGGTGCAGCAGTCGGCCAGCTCGCTGAGGATGTGGCTGGAAATTAGGATGGTTTTGCCCATGCGGCGCAGTTCCTTCAACAGCGCCTTGAATTCCAAGCGCGCGCGCGGGTCCAAGCCGCTGGATGGTTCATCGAGAATCAGCACCGGCGGGTCGTGAACCAAGGTTTTCGCCAGGCACAGCCGCTGCTTCATGCCGCGCGAGAGGCTGTTGACAAAATCGTCGCGCTTTTGCGTGAGATCCAATAACTCAAGCACGTCAGTGATGATCTGTTTTCGCTTGCTGTGCGGGATCTGGTACGCAACGGCGAAGAAATCCAAGAACTCCCAGACCTTCATTCCGTCGTACACGCCGAAGTTCTCAGGCATGTAGCCGACGACGCGTCGCACGCCCAGTGGATCGCGCGAGACGCTGTGGCCGGCCACGACGCCGTCGCCGTGCGTGGCCTTCAGCAGAGTGGCCAAAAAGCGAATCGTGGTGCTCTTGCCCGCCCCGTTGGGCCCGATGAATCCGAACAACTCCCCCGCCCCGACGTTGAGAGTCAGGTCTTCGACGGCAGTCAGGTCGCCGTAGCGTTTGGTGAAGTTGATCAGTTCAATCATGGGGATGGGACGAGGGGCGAGGGACGAGGGACGAGAAATTGTCGCGCCCGCTAGCGATATCGTCGCGGCTGTTCACATCGGGAAGTGGCTCCGGCAGCGGCGGTTCTTGCAAGGAGGCAACCACCAGCGTCGCTCCGCGCGCCGTTTGCGCCGCTGCCGGATCGACCGTCAGTCCGGGCTGCGGCTGGGGAATCAATCCTATCAGCCGGAGCTCCCCGGGCTGGAGATGTCGCTTGCCGCGCACGAGATCGGCCAGTCGATCGAAGTTGAAGCGAGGTATCCCAGCTTGGCCCGCGCCGCTCATATCAAGCGACCATTCAAAATCCGGGTCGGCCTTGTGAAAGTTCAACTTGGTTCGACCACCGCTGGGTAAATCGCTAATCCATGCAATCTGATAATCGTCCTCCGGCGTTCGTCGAATGGCCGCGGCTCGTTCGATTGTGAATCTTGTTTGATTCCATAGTTCGCCGCCGATTGCGTCGTAATTGATCCCGCCTCCCATATCAACCATCTCTTCGCTATGCAGCAGGCCGGTTGAATTTGACGAAACGGCAAAGCTGGACAGCACTGCGCTGGGGTCGTCTTGGTAGGTGACGACGTGGCTCGTTTGGCCGGGGAGCATCGTAAAGTCGGGATCGGCGGAAAACGGCAGGATGAACGTGCCCGGTTCCGCCGCATGCACGTCGTAGTTTGTGGAAAGGGAGGTGTACAAGGCGAGGTAGCGCGTGAGAAAAGCTCGCGGGTAATCGTGGTTGATTTCAAGCACATCGATTTCGGTTTGGGAGCGGGCAAAACCAATATCCAGTTGTGCCAGCCGGACGACCACGACCGTGCTGACTAGAGCGATGACGGGGGCGGCGATCCAGGCCCATTCCACGCGGCGGATGGCCCAGAACAGCAACCAATTTAGCGGCACCAACACAATCAAATACGTCGCCAGCGACCAGGTGACGAAATCGCGCTTCGGGATCACGATGCCGGCCGCTTCTTGCAGCACGGCGCGCGCGGCGTTGGCCACATCGCTGAAATCGGTCCAGCCGCCGATGCCGGCTTCGGACGCTTCGCTTTCCGCCGCGTCGGGCTTTTTCGAGTCGAGACGCCAATCGCGGCAGAGATAGCGCACGTTGGTCACCCAGATTGGATCGGTCACCGATTGGGCGGCATCGGCCCAGCTAACAGTCAGCGCGCCCATCAGTCCTGTTGCTGAAAACTTGCGCGGCGGGCGCAGCAACAGGCAGCCGTTCAAAAAACCATCGAAGCTGGGCCAATCCCAGAGCTCGCGTTCGGTAAGGCGAAAAGATGTGACGACCATTCGTCCGCGGCCCACTTGCCGCTGAGCGACCAGATCGCCTGTGCCGGCAACGAACTGCGCACCAGGCTGCAGCTTCAATGTGATGCCGTTCCATGCAGTAACCGCCGCCAGAGATTTTCGGGCGTGCTTGTTTACTGGCAATGTCCAATGCTGGTTCAACGGCGCCAACGTCTCAGCGGAAAGTTTCTTCGATTCGCCCACCAGCGCCGGCAAGTAATCGTGCAGAAAAGTATTGCCGCTAAGCTGGTCCAAACTTTTCGGCCCACTGATGATGAGCTCCCCACCCTGATGCAGCCAATCGACCAGCGCCTGCTGCTGCCGTTCATTCAGCAGTTGCGGATCGACATCATCCCATATCACGTAAGCTGTGCTGCTCCACTGGAGCGAGCTGGCCGGCAGCGGCAATGGCGCCTTCAGCGGCGGCGCGACCACTTGATAGTAATTCAACGCATCGCCGCCGTGCGGCGCGCGGATCGAATCGAGCGCCTCCAGCGGCCGGTAACGATCTGCTTCACCGGCCAGCACTACCAGGAAATATTGGTACGGCCTCATCAGCGAGAGCGGCTCGGCACCTAAGGCAGTTTGCACACCGCCGCGGCCACTCAAATCCGTCGCCAACCACGGGCGCGTGCAATCGCCTGGAACGAAAAGTGGAAATTCCAGCCGCTTGGGTTGCCCTTTTGGCAAAACCACCCGCCGGACAATTTGCAGCTGATACGGCGTCTGCAGCAAATCAACTGCATTGCCGGCGTCGGTCTGCTTCACGCTTGCCTCAAGCTCGCCGAGGAAATCGAAGTTGTTAGCCTTCGTTTCCAATACGACGCTGGACCAATGGCCGGGCTTGATCAGGCGCGGACTCCCATCGGCACTATTTACATCATGCGGAAAAACGCTGAGCTTGATCGGCTCGAAGTCGGGCTTGGCCGTTTGAGTTTTCGGTTGTTCCTTTGGATCATCGGCTCTCGCGCTGCGCGGCGATTGCGCACAAACCGACAAACAACATCGCCGATAGCATCGCCAGCCGAGAGTACATCGCGGACCGCTCATCGGACAGAGGCAGAAACGCCGTTAGCCACTAATCTTGAGTGTATCTCGGCGGAGCGCGGCGTGGAATCACGCGGGCTTTCAACCAGCCCGCTGCTCAGTTATCTCGATCGCCTTGAGCAGTCCGCGCGCCTTGTTCAGCGTTTCCTGCTATTCTTCGCGCGGCTGGCTGTCGGCCACGATGCCGGCGCCAGCCTGCACGTAAGCTTTGCCATCCTGCACCACGATCGTGCGCAGGGCGATGCAGGTATCCATGTTGCCGCTGTAATCGACGTAGCCGACGGCCCCGGCGTAGGGCCCGCGGCGGCAGGGCTCCAATTCGTCGATGATTTCCATGGCCCGCACTTTCGGCGCACCGGAAACGGTGCCCGCCGGCAAGCAGGCCCGCAGGGCGTCGAAGGCATCCTTCCCGTCGGCCAGCATGCCGCTGACGTTGCTGGTGATGTGCATCACGTGGCTGTAGCGTTCGATGGTCATCACGTCGGTCAGTTCCACCGAGCCGTAGCGGGCCACGCGGCCGACGTCGTTGCGGCCCAAATCGACCAGCATCACGTGCTCGGCGCGCTCTTTGGGGTCGGCCAACAATTCTTTGGCCAACTCGCGATCTTCTTCTTCGGTTTGACCGCGGCGGCGTGTGCCGGCCAGCGGGCGCACCGTGACTCGCCCATCGACCACGCGCACCATCACCTCCGGCGAACTGCCGACCAGCGTAACGCTCGGCGTGCGCAGATAGAACATGAACGGGCTGGGGTTCACCACCCGCAGCGTGCGATAGATCTCAAACGGATGCGAACGAACGGCCAACTCGAGCCGCTGGCTGATGACGACCTGAAAAATGTCGCCGGCGCGGATGTACTCGACGCACTTTTCCACCGCGCGCTCGAAATCGGCCTGCGAGAAGTTCGACTGGTAGGCGATTTTCGAGTCGCCGCCGGTGCTGATATCGACCGGCGCTAGGTCGGTCGCCGGCGACGATAATCGTGCCACTAACTGGTCGACGCGCGCCGCAGGCATCGTCGTAGGCGGCTCGCAAGTCGCCTTGGTCTACGCGAGCCATCGCAATGGCCACGATCGTTTTGCTCACATTGTCGAAGACCACCATGCGGTCGTAGAAGGCGAACGAAAGATCGGGCAGGATGGCGATCGTCCGGCGGCGCGTTGGGCAACCGCTCGGTATAGCGCACCACGTCGTAACCGGCGTAGCCGATGGCTCCGCTCACAAACGGCGGCAAGTCGGGCAGTCGCACGGCCCGCAAGGCGTCGACGCGGCGGCGCAATTCTTCGATCGGATCGGGCGAATCGAATTCCTCGGTCTTGCCTCCGCGGCGAAAGGTTACATGATTGCCGCGGGCTTCGATCTCTTGGAAGGGTTCGGCCGTAAGGAAACTGTAGCGGCCGACTTTTTCGCCGCCGACCACGCTTTCGAACAAGCAGGCCGACGAGCCGGCGTCGAGCTTGTGGAAGGCCGAAACCGGCGTGAGCGCGTCGCCGATCAGCCGTCGATAGACGGGCACCAGGTGCACGCCGCGCGCCAGTTGGGAAAAAGTTGCGAAGTCGGGGTAGTGCATGCGGCAGTCCCGGCGCGCCGGGAGTCGGCAGTGGTCCGTGGTCCGTTGTCAACTACAATAATCAACTGAGCTATCGGCGTGGTCAGAATAACAAGGCCTTACGTACCAGACAACCAAAGTTTGTCTCGTGTTCGCCGTTGCCGGACTGCCAGCAGATGGCGTGAACAAGCGGCCCCCGAATTTCGTTCGCCTTGACACCCCCCGGGGCGTTGTTAGAATCCCAACAGGGTTTTGCAGATTGAGCAAAACACGAGCGAAAAGCAGCGGCAAAACCCGTTCTCCTTCCGCGGCGCTTGGTGGAGCGGCAGTCGATTTTTTGCCTTCCTTCCATGTCGCTCCAGGTTGTCACGCATTTATGAAGTGCCAACAGTGCGAACGTCCGGCAACGTTCCACATCACTGAATTGGAAGGCGGCAAGCACACCGAGCTGCATCTGTGTGAAGAGCACGCCCGCGCGTATCTGACGCAAGGCGAAGGGGAGCCCGGCAGCGCGCCGACCATCGCCGGCGCCCTGGCTCAGCAACTGGCCGTCGGGCAAACCGCGGAAGAATTGGCGCGGCTGGATCAGCGCGCCTGCCCGGTGTGCGGCATCACGTTCTACGAATTTCGCAATCAAGGGCGCCTGGGTTGCCCGCACGATTACGTGTTCTTCGAAAAAGAATTGGAACCGCTGATCGCCAACATTCATGGTGAAACGATGCACAAAGGGAAAAAGCCACTGCACGGCGCCGGCGGCACTCAGCAAAAGACAGAGCTGATCCGCATGCGACGCGAAATGAAAGAAGCCATCGACAAAGAAAACTACGAGCGCGCTAAAGAACTGCGCGACGAAATCAAACGCGTCGAGGGATTGAAGGAATAATCGAACGCTCATCACGAAAGGCTAATAGCTAAACGCTTTCTCTCCGTGGAACTCAACGACCTTACCAACACGATCGGCGAATGGCTCCGAGGCAGCGGGCCCCAAGCCGATATCGTGATGAGCACGCGCATCCGCCTGGCGCGCAACCTGGCCGAGTTCCCCTTCATCACTCGCGCCAGCGATCAAGATCGGGCCGACATCGAACGCATCCTGCGCGAGCGAGTTTTGCAAATTCACGAGTCGACGGGCGAATTGCTCTATGTAAATGTTACTGATCTGGACCGGCTCGATCGGCAATTTCTCGTCGAGCGGCAACTAATCAGCCGCGAACATGCCGAATCGCAAGGTGCCCGCGGCGTGGTCATCGATCCCAACGAGCAAATCAGCCTGATGATCAACGAGGAAGATCATCTGCGCATCCAGTGCATGCACAGCGGGCTGGACGTAAAGGGCGCCTGGGAGCAAATCAACCGCATCGATGACCTGATTTCCGAAAAAGTGACGTACGCGTTCCATCCGCGGCTGGGATATTTAACGGCCTGCCCCACGAACGTTGGCACTGGAGTGCGCGTGAGCGTGCTGATGCACTTGCCGGCACTGGTGCTCACACGGCAAATCGAAAAAGTGTTCCGCAGCCTGCAAAAGATCAGCCTGGCGGTGCGCGGACTGTATGGCGAAGGCTCACAAGCGATGGGAGACTTTTATCAGATCTCCAATCAGCAGACGCTGGGGCGCAGCGAGCTGGAATTAGTCGAGCAGGTGGCCGACGTCGTGCCGGCCTTGATTCATTACGAACGGGAAGCCCGCGATTTTCTGATCAAGGAAAGCCAGCAAACGGTGCACGACCAGGTGAGCCGCGCTTACGGCATTTTGCGCACGGCCCAAACCATCAGCTCCGAAGAAACCATGCACTTGCTTTCCAAAGTGCGGATGGGGGTGAACCTGGGGCTGATTGCCGATTTGTCGCTGCCGAAGCTCAACGAGCTATTCATCCGCACGCAACCGGCGCATCTACAAAAGCTGCGCGGCGTGGAACTGAATACCGCCGACCGCAACATCGAACGGGCGCGATATCTGCGCCGCTACCTCAACCGCGAGGAAGACGGCAACGGCGGGAAGAACTGATTGTCCGTGGCTCGTTGTCAGTGGTCCGTTGTTGGCGGCAGGTTCCCTTCCAAGATCAATCCCATCTGGATGATGTCGTCGAAGCGGCCGTCGAGGTAGCGTCCCTTGACGATTCGGCCTTCTTCGACAAAGCCGAATTTCTTGTACAGCGCGATCGCTTTCGGATTGGAAACGTAAACACCCAGATCGACGCGAATCAGCCCGCGGGCCCGTCCTTTGCCGATCGCCGCTTCCATCAGGCGCGTGCCGATGCCTCGGCCGCGGTAATCGACGTGGACGCCCATTCCAAGCTGGCCGCGATGGCGGATGCCTTCGCGCTCCTGAGGGACGATGTCGATGAAGCCCACCACGCGCTGGCCGTCCAGTGCGAAAAACGCCGGCGCATCTTCAGCGATGTGCTTGCCCCAATATTCGCGCGTTTCCTCAGGCGAATGTGCCTGCACTGCGCCCAGCCATTTGCGTTCGCGGGCCACGCTGTCGATGCATTCCCGGAAGCTGTCGAGAAGTTCCACCGTCGCCGGAACGATGCGGACGGTCTGTGGCCGATCGGCGATCGGCAAGATCCTGTCTAGCTGAGTGGGCTGTGTAATCATGTGGGCCATGACATGGGAGCTTCGTCCTGGGTTCGCTCGCGTAGCCATTGTTCGTCAGCCCAGCGGAGGACACAGGCGGCGCAACTCGGGAATGATATCCCGCGGCACGAAGCGGGCCAATTCATCGTCGGTCGCCAGCGGAGTGATCTGCTTCAGCAGCGTGCTGGAAACGTGCGAGAACTGGTCGTCGGCCATTAGAAACACTGTTTCAATGTCCGGGTCGAGCTTGCGATTGGCGAGCGTCATGGTGAACTCGGCCTCGATATCGGTCAGCGACCGCACGCCGCGCAACATCAATTGCGCGCCGCATTCGCGCACAAAGTGCACCGCCAGGCCGTTGAACTCGCGAACTTCGACGTTGGGTAAATGCTTTGTCGCCTGCCGGACCAGTTTCAGGCGCTCCTCGGGCGTGAACAGCGCCTGCTTCTCCAGGTTCACGCCGATGCCCACGATTAGCTTGTCAACCAGGCGGCTGGCGCGCTTGATGACGTTGACATGACCCAGCGTCACTGGATCGAACGAACCGGTGTAAACGGCGATGCGGGAATTATTGACGTGCATAGAGTCAACGTTCAGGAATCGGGGGTAATTTTAGCTGCCATGATATCCAGCTTCACTTGGAACGACAAACCTGTTTCCCTTCGGCTAGCGCGTCAATGAGGCGGTTAATATCGCTGTCGTCGGCATAAGCGTGCGGACTAATCCGCAATTTATCCGAGCGCTGGCTCAGGCTGACTTGTTTCGTCGCACAGTGCCGCTTCAAAGCGAACGAATCGTGCCCCGGGAATTCAAACGTCACGATTCCCGAGCATTGCTTCGGCCGATCGCGGGAACTGAAAATCACGGCCCCAATTTCTTGCAGACGCCGACAGCACTCGTCGGTAATTTCCAAAATGCGCCGGCCAATCTGGTCGATCCCCAGGCCGGTGAGCAAGTTCAAGCTGGCCCCCAGCCCGGCGAAACCGACGCTATTGGGCGAACCGCCTTCGTAGCGATCGGCGGATGGCTTCACGCGGAATTCGATGTGCGTGAAATCGCCGCCCCCCACCATGCTGCTCCAACCCATGCCAATGGGCCGTAGCTTGGGCAGATGCTCGCGGCGGATGAACAGCAGCCCTGCCCCTTCGGGCCCGAGCATCCATTTATGGCCGTCGGCGGCGAAGAAATCGATGGGGGTTTGCCGCACGTCCAAAGGAAATGCCCCGACGGCCTGAATCGCGTCAACAAACAGCAATGCTCCCCGGCGATGGACCATTGCGGCGGCCGCGTTCAAATCGGTGCGCCAGCCGCTTAAGAATCCGACCCAACTGAGCGACACGATTCGCGTGCGCTTGTCGCAAGCCGCCTCAAGGCGATTCAAATCGAGCCGCCCCCCTTCGACCGGCACACGGCGGACCTCGACTCCGCGGCTTTCCAGGTTCAGCCACGGATATTGATTGGATGGGAACTCGTCGGCCGGCACCACCACGTTTTCGCCGACTTGCCATGGATAGCCTTCAGCTACCAGCGTAATGCCCTCGGTGGTGCTGCGGATCAGCCCGATTTCTTCAGGCTCGGCGCCCACCATGGCGGCCGCCGACTTGCGAGCGTCCTGCATCCGCCGCTCCCAGCGAGCCCACGCCGTTCCGCCCTCTTCGGTCGCTTCGGTGAGCCACTGGGCGATCGCGTCGCGTGCCGGAGCGGTTATGGGGGCCACCGCGGCATGGTCGAAAACGGCCCACCGCGACGTGATAGGCATTTGCCGGCGAAACGTTTCCCAGCGTTGGTCGGTGCTAAGTGGCATCTCGATCCGTAGTTGCACGAGGCTTCAAAAAGCGGCGAAAAACTGACCCAACGCGATTCTACCCTAACCTGGCATCCCGGTTGAACTACACTATGTAGGTTGACTAAAGTAAGTCGTTTGCAAACCGCCGGGGAAGCTCTCCGCATGCCCAAAGCCTTGACCATTATAGGGATGCTGGTCGCTGCCCTGCTTCTTTTGATCTTTGCGCTGGATTTAGCTCTGGGCGTCCCCTTCGGCGGCTCCAGCGCCAGCGGCACGATGGACATCGGGATGATCATCTGCGGGGTCGTGCTCTTCTACTTGAGCTGGTCGACCTTTCGAGAACAGGTCTGAGGCGTCGGGAGGGCGAGGCTTCCGCCGAGCCATGTCTACGCCGCGCGCAAGATTGATTGGGCCGCTGTGCCGCGCTTGGGCAACAATCGCTGGGCCGTGCCACGAAGCGTTTCCACGCTGATGCGGCCTTGTTGCGACAATCGGTCGAGGCGTTCAAGAAACGATCCACGGTGCGCAGGGCTTGCGAGCCGTCGCCGGCGGCAATCGCCGCGGCGTCGATCCGCACGTGACACATTCCGCCGCGCACCGCAGTCCGATTGATGCTGCGCAACAAGCGCGCCGACTGAATGCGATTGGCCAGCCATCCGCCGCCGCGCAGCGTCGCCGCAACCGGCACGTGCCATAGGCCGTGACAAATGGCATGCGCACCGACGGCATCGAGCTTGGAGATGCCTGGGCGCGCACCGTCAATCAAATCGGCGACCGGGCCGTGAGTCCGTACGATCGTGATTCCGTGCTTGGTCAGCAAATCGATGTTTCGTGAATGCCAGCATCCCGTCAGGGCCAGCGAAGTCACTGAAATGCCGGCGGCAGCGGCCAACTGCAGACGTCGGACGATGGTGCGCACTACGTCGCCGCGCGAAAGATCGGCGCCAGTGGTCGGAAGCGTTGCCAGAAGCGCAACTTCCTGCTGGGGCATATTGCAGGTGATCCGCTGTGCCGCCAGCGGGGTGCCGGCTGGATCGCTGAAAACCCACGTGCCCGAAATCCGATGTCTTTGAAAACGATCGAGCAGTTCCACAACCAGGTACGAGATGTCGTCGGCTGCCCGCGCCGACGCCGAGGAACCGCCGTCGGCATCAATGGAAATGGAAACTACGCCGCGCACTGCTGGACCGGACATTAGATCATCCTCCGTGAACGGCTGCCGCCTACAAGGCCGTATCAAAAGCTTCGGCCCGTTGCACCACGCGACTGCAAAAAACTGCCGATCCCGCTGGTCCTTAGTTCCGGTTAAGGAAGCGTGGGAAGATTTACCATCTCGCATCAGCGGCCTTCGCCGTCGAGAACCGCTTGCACGACGCCTTCCATCGCGTACTGTTTGGCTTCCGCAGTGGAGGAGAATCCCAATTCCTGCAAGGTGGCCGACGTGACCGGGCTGATGCTTACGATTTTCGTCTTACGCAATTCTTGGCCGAACATGCGCGTCAGCGATCGGGCAATGGCCGAACTTGTAACTGTGACCCAATCGATGCGGCCGGCGGCCAGCGCCGCGGCGATTTCCGGATCCGCCTGTGCCACGTCGGTGCTGCAATAAACGACAATCTGTTCGACCGTCGCGCCGGCAGCCCGCAACCGCTCGGCCAGCACTTCGCGGCCACGGCTAGCGCGAGCCAAAAGGAATCGCTTGCCGCGCGCATCTTTTGCCAACAATTCGGCCAGCGCTTCAGCGCGGTAAACATCCGGCGGTTGGCCGTCAACTTTCAGACGATAATTCGCCAATTCTTCAGACGTTCCCGGGCCGATCGCGGCCAGTTTTATGTTCCCCAGGCGCCGCAGATCGCCACCGGTTTGTAACAGGCGATCCAACAAATATCGCACACCGTTGACGCTGGAAAACACCAGCCAGTCGAAATCGGCCAGGCGCGCCAAGGCCGCATCCACCGGCTTCCAATCGTCCGGCGGCGAGATTTCAATCGCCGGCTGCACCAGGCACTCGGCCCCCAATTCGGTCAACTGCTGCCACAGCGTTTCGGATCGTTCGATCGGCCGGGTGATCAGCACGCGCTTGCCGAACAGTGGGCGGCGCGTGAACCACGACTCGGCCTGAGCCAGACCGACCGCTTCTCCCACGATCACGACGACCGGCGGCCGCATGTGGGTGGCATCCAACTGCCCGACCACCGTGCCCAGCGTGCAGCGGATCGTAACCTGATCGGGCCACGAGCAGCGGCGAACGATCGCGGCCGGCGTGTCGGCCGATTTGCCGGCTGCTACCAGCGCAGCGGTCCACTCTTTCGCCGTGGTCACTCCCATGTAGAACACCAGTGTGCCGGGAAACGCCGCCAGCGCGCCATAATCCAAAGCCGGCGCCCGGTCGGAATCGCCTTCGTGACCCGTCACCAAAGCCACCGCGGAGGCGACGTCGCGCTGCGTCAACCAGATGCCGGCAAAGCTGCCGACGGCAAATGCGGCGGTGATTCCCGGCACGATTTCATAATCGATGCCGGCAGCTTCCAAAGCTTGCGATTCTTCTCCCAGGCGTCCGAATACAACCGGATCGCCCCCTTTGAGCCGCACCACGTTTTGGCCGGCCCGCGCGCATTTCTCCAATTCGCGGTTGATTTCGCTTTGCTCCCAAATGCGGTCGCGCCCGTGGCGGCCCAGGCATAGCAGCTTCGCACTTGGCCGCGCATGGCGCAAGATCGCCGGATTCACCAAATAGTCGTACAGCACCACGTCCGCCTGGCGCAAGCATTCGACGCCGCGCCAGGTTATCAGTCCCGCGTCGCCCGGTCCCGCGCCTACGAGAAACACCTTTCCCTGCTGCTTGGCGGCGCGTGAACTCATCGTTGTTTTGGCATGCCAGGATGTTAGAATGGGGGCCAGGCGAGGCAATCGCTCACCGGAGTTGCTTATCCGCCAAACTTGGCCTATTGTGCCGTGCTATGGCCACTGCCAATCCGAACCCGGAATCCCCAACCACTGCCGCACTCTCGCCGGCGGTGCGCCGTCGCCTCCAGCAATGCTTCGACGCCGGCACGAAGAACACGCAATCGGGCAACTACGAGTATGCCACCGAAATGCTCATGCAGTGCGTGACCGAAGACCCGGGCAATCAGATCTACGCGCAAGCCTTCTTGGGCAATCTGTATCGCAAGTATAACAACAACAAAAAAGGGATCACACTGGCCAGTGTGCGCTCGGCCGGCTCCAAGGCCAGCATGATGAACGCCACCCGCAAGAAAGACTGGCTGGGTGTCATCAAGTCGGGATATGAAGTCTTAAAGCTCAATCCATGGGATGTGCATGCGCTGCTGCACATCGCCAAAGCCGCCGGCGAAATGCGGTTGGTCGATGCCCAGCTGACGTATTTGAAAGCCGCTCAAACCGCCGATCCCAAAAGCGCCGATGTGCACCGCGAATGCGCCAGCGCGCTAACGGCCATCGGACAGTTCGATCAGGCCATCGCCTGCTGGGTCAAAGTCGATCAGCTTACCAAGGGGGGCAGCGAGGAAGCCCAGCATCAGATTACCGAACTGCAGGTCGAAAAATCGATGGGCTCCGGGGGCCTGAGGCGCGAAGCCGAAGCGGCCGGCGCCGAAGATGGCGCCAAAGCCGGCTCGGCAATGGCGCCGATCGCCGCTCCGACAAAGCGCACCGCCGTGCAGGCACTCGAGGAACAGATTGCCGCCAGCCCCGGCGAAGTGAACTCGTACTCTCAATTGGCCGAGCTGCATGTCAAGAATTTGAATCTGGCTGAAGCGGAAGCCGTGCTGCAACGGGGCCTGCAAGCCACCGGCGGCGACATGCGGCTCCGCGAGCAACTGGAAGACATCCAGGTCGGCCGCGCTCGCCAGAATCTGCTGGTGGCCGAACGGCGCGCCGCCGAATCGAATACCAACGAAGCCAAAAAACAGGCTCAGCAGCTCCGCGCCGAATTGAACCGACAAGAATTGGATGTCTTCCGCAACCGCGTTGATCGATATCCCACCAACACGAATTGGAAATACGAGTTGGGCGTGCGGTTGAAGCTGGCCGGCAATTTCAACGAAGCCATCAAGATGCTTCAGGAGGCGCAACGACCCCAAGCAGCGCGGCACCGTGCTCTTGGACCTGGGGGAATGCTTCCAGCAGATCAAGCAATATCGCCTGGCGATGCAGCATTACTCCTCCGCGGTTGATGAAATGCCGGAAAAGGAGGTCGAACTTCGGAAGAAGGCCCTCTACCGCGCCGGCGTGCTCGCGATGGGGCTGGCGGAGCAAGACGAATCAGAATTGGCCGAGGCGGAGAAGTATCTCACCCAATTGGCGGCGCTCGATTTCGGCTATAAAGATGTCTCGGACCGGCTGGACAAAATCGCCAAGAGACGCGATAAAGGGTGATTCGTTTCCCGTCCTGAACCCTGAACCCTGTCGCCTTTTCCGCCATGCCCAACATTGCCAGTGCCCGCAAGCGCCTCCGCCAAAGCCTCAAGCGCCGCGAGCGCAATCGCGCCGTCAAGAACGAACTCAAGACAGAGATCCGCAAAGTGCGCGAAACAGCCGAGGCCGGCAAGCTGCAGGATGCGGAAGCCCAGTTCCGCGTGGCTGTGGCCAAAATCGACCGCGCCGCCAGCAAGCGGATCATTCATCCCAACCGCGCGGCTCGCCTGAAATCTCGCCTGGTCGTTCGGCTCAAAGCGGCAAAGGGCCCAAAGAAGAATGCGGCGGGCGCGAATAGCGCCAGCTAACCGCGCTTTCGGCGCCGCCCGTTTCGCGCGTTCAGGTGGCGGCCCTTGCCGTGCCGTCTGCGACGCCCCCCTGCCCCGCGTTCTTGCCGCGGCTGGTCTCCACCGATGACCGTGCCTCGCTGCTGTCGCTTCGATTCGCCGGGCACGATCGGACGTAGGTCGACCTCAGCGAACTCCTCGTCCTCGTCGACCACATCCTCGATTGCTTCAAGCTGGTCGGTCGCCAGGTCGTCGGTTTGAAACGCCGCCAAATCGGTGTCGGCGGCCGGCCAGGCGTCAGCCTCCTCCCCTTCCGCCTGTGGCGGCAGAGAATAGTCGATGATCGGTTCTGACTTGCCGGGGGCGGGCCTGACGACTTTATCTTCCTTCTGTCGCCGCTGGGGTTTTTGCTTGCGCCCTCGCGCGCGGCATGATACAGCTCTTCCACTTCCGTGTGTAATAACGGCCGGCTCTCCCCGGGCTGCAAAGCTCCCAACCGTAACGGCCCAATGGCGACACGCTGCAGCCGGATCACCTTGTGGCCGATGCGGGCCAGTAGCCGCCGGACTTCGCGGTTGCGCCCCTCGTCGAGCACGATCTCCAGCACGGCGCTTTGCTTGTGAGCGCGGCGGACTCGCACGTGCTTGGCGTGCGCGAAGCCCTCGGCAAAATGGACGCCGCGCCGGAGGTGCGCCAGGTCCTGCGGCGTGGGCAGGCCGACCACCAGAGCCAAATATGTCTTTTCGACGCCGTACCGCGGGTGCGTCAGCAGATCGGTCAATTGGCCGTCGTTGGTCACCAGGATCAATCCTTCGCTCGATTTGTCGAGCCGCCCCACGGAAAACAGCCGTTCGTGGCTGGGGGCCAAATCGATCACGCGCGGACGACCGGAAGGATCTCGGTTGGTCGCCAGAATTCCCGGCGGCTTGTTGACGGCAAAATAGATCTGCCGCGGTCGTCGCAGCGTTTCGCCATCGACCCGGATTTTCTGAGCAGAATTAACTCGCGTGCCTAATTCAGTTACGGCCTGGCCGTCGACCTCCACGCGCCCCTCGCGAATCAGTTCCTCGCACTGCCGACGGCTGCCGATGCCGGCCGCGGCCAGGACTTTTTGCAGCCGCACGCCTTCCGACGCGATTCGGGCCTGCGGTTTCCGCCGAGGCGATTTGCCGCCATAGCGCGGACGACGATCGTGACGTTTCGGACGGTGAGACATGGGCCGAGACTGCTTGACGGTTGTAGATGCAAGGGGCTGCTATGCATCCATCATAGCCCAAGCTCTGGCCCAAGTTCAGGGCCCGTCGATCTGCGTGCCGTAAGCCGCCGGTGCTCCGCTTGCCGATGGTGCAGCGGCCGGCAATGTGGGCGGTGGAATCGGCACCATCGCCGAGGCCGGCACGACCGCCGAAGCTGGCGCCCTTGCGGGCGGAGCATAAGAAGTGGGCGGCGTAGTTTGGACCGGCGCCACCGGTGCACCCGCGGGCGGAGCAACATAAAGCGGCGCTGGCGGATACGCGCTGGCGGGGATCGAACCGCCCGCGCCATACAACATTCGCGGATTTTTCGTCACGTCGGGCTCCGGCCGCGGCTCCATGTAATCAATCGGGCGGCCGCCCACAATCGGAGGTGCGGTGGTCGGATCGGGATACGGATCAAACTTCCGCGCCTGAGAAACCTGATACGACGTGGGGCCGGGATTGCAGGTGATCGGATTTTCGATCAGTCCGCAGCCGCTAAGCGCGGAAAACATGAAAATCGCGACGCAATGGCGAATGAACATCGTCATGTCCCGGAACCGGGGCGAAACGGGCTTGTCAGAAAAGCACCGCCGATTTTAGCGATCGATGCACGCGAGGCCTATGCCGATCCGGCCTTTGTCGATGCTGGCACCACGGCCTGACTTATCAGCCAGCACTACGGCAAATAGATATCCAACAGCGTTGTTTGCCCGTCAGGCATCAGTTGGCAGCGGCCAATTTCCGCGGGGAGCAGGATTGTCTGCCCCACGTTCAGCGGACGATGGGTTGGATCGCCGGCGACTTCGATCGCGCCGTGCAACACCGAGACCATGTGAAATCGCTCGTCGCCGCCGATGGGTTGGGGCGCGTCGAACTGCCAGCGATCCAACACAAATTTGTCGCATTCTGCCAGGCGGCTCACGTACCGGCGCTCCGTGGCGCGAGGCTTCTGCGGATCGATCGGGCCGCGCAGATAGTCGATCACCTCCAGGGCCTGCTCAACGTGCAATGGGCGCGGCTTGCCGTCGGTGCCCATCCGGTTCCAATCGTACAGGCGGAACGTTACGTCGCTGGCTTGCTGGATTTCGGCGATCATCAGCCCGGCGCCCAGGGCATGAATTCCGCCGGCCGGCAAAAAAATGCAATCGCCCGGCTCCGGCTCGAAGCGGTGCAGACAAAGTTCGCAGGTGCCGCGGGCCACTTCGCGCTCCAGCGCCGCGCGATCGAAGCCGCGTTTGAGTCCCGCGTAGATCACGCTGCCCGGCTCGGCCGCCAGCACGACCCAGGCCTCGGTCTTGCCCACGTCGGGCGGATCGAGCTTGGCGGCCTGAACGTCGTTGGGATGCACCTGCACGGAAAGCGTCTTTTCGCAATCCAGGAACTTGAACAAAAGCGGAAAGCGCGGCTGCGGATGGTGACGGCCCAAGAGTTCCTTGCCGTGAATGTGCGTCAATTCATCCAGCGTCATGCCGGCCAATGGTCCGGCGGCGACCCGGCTTTGATCTTCGCCGTGGTCGACCACTTCCCAACTTTCGGCATAATCATTGCCTGGGCCGATCGGCTTGCCCAGAATTTTTCCCAGCCGTCGGCCGCCCCACACATAGCGGCGGAAGACTGGCTCGAATCGCAATGGATACAGCGTGGCCATAAGATTCCAAATTATTGCTTGGCGTAACCTTCCACGATTCGCCCGATCCAAAACGCCGACACCGCCGCCACCAACATGATCAGCATTTGCCCCAGCGTGATGGCGCCTTGCAATTGCAGTATGATCGACAAGGGGGGCACCACCAAACCCACAATTTGCAGCAGACGTCCGAGACTCGCCATGCTAGGGATTTGGTGTTTCGCGGGATTGGTTCGTGCCGTGAACTCGTATAATCCCTATCAATCATAATCGGCATCCGAACCGTCGAAAATGGCGATGACTGCCACCAAAACACCGCCGCGACATTCCTTGCGAACAATTCTGTCTCGGGCGGTACGGCTGCGCTGCCCGGCCTGCGGCAAGGGACGCTTGTTCCGCAGCCATTTCCGCATGCACGAGAAATGCAGCGAGTGCGATTACCATTTCGATCGAGGCGGCGGCTACTGGCTGGGGGCGATCTATGTCAACTACGGCCTGACGGCGGTGATTGTGACCGCGGCCTATCTGACGCTGTTCTTCACCCACGCGCTGCCCGACGATCAACTCTTGTGGCCCTTGGCGATATTTACGCTTTTGTTCCCGCTGTGGAGCTTCCCGTATGCCAGAAGCGTGTGGCTGGGATTGGATTTGTATTTCGATCCGGAGCAGACGGGCGAATCGAAGCAGAACTATCCGCGGCGCGAAGACGAGACACAACCGCCGGACGCTGGCTAGACTTCCAGCAGCTCGGCGGTCTCGGCGGGGGCCGGTGCCGTTTCTTGCCGGACAACGACGGATGCGGCCTGTTGCTCGGCCTCTTTTTGCTTCCGCGCTTTTTTTACTAACTGATAGACATATAGTCCGAATGCGCTGAGCAAGATATAAGGCATGCTCATCATGAACAGGATGCTGTAGAAGTAGCCTTGCACCATGCCGGCGTGTTCCGGATCGTTGGCGGCCAGGCCCTCGCTGCACGTGGGACAGGCCGAAGCCACGTGCGGCGCAAGCAGCACCGCGGCCAGGCCAATTAGCAGGGCGGCGAAAATAAGGCGGTGACGTCGCATGGTATCAAGGTTCAATCGGCTGTTGCGCGGCGGCCGAAGCGGTTGTCGCCATTATAGCGCCGGGGCTGGCGGCAGGGTAGATAAGATACAGCATCACATAAACTATCACGCCCGTGACCGACACGTACAGCCAAATGGGAAACGTCCATCGGGCCGCCCGCCGGTGTTCGGCTCGCCGATCGCGCAAGCCCAAGTAAATGGTGCGGGCCGCCAAAAACGGCACCAGTGCGGCCAAGACGACGTGCGTGAGCAAAATCGTCAGGTAAATCTGGCGCACCGGCGAAGGGCCGGTGAATTTCACGCTGCCGACTTGCGCGTGATAGATCAGATAGCAGGTCAGAAACACCACCGACACGCCGAATGCCGTGAGCATCACGCGCTTGTGGGCCGTTTCGCGACCTGTTTTGATCAGCAACCATCCGATCACCAATAGCAAAGTGGCCGTGGCATTGAGCGCGGCATTGACGGTCGGTAGATAGTGAACCACGTGCGTCTTTATCCGCTGGGCTTCGCCGGCGGAGTTGCTGCTGCGGGTTCAGCCGACGTCGCCGCCTTTTCGTCGAGCAATTCCTTCAGCAGCGTTTTCATCTCGGCCACCTTCGCCGCATCCAACAGGTCGAAGCTGCCGCGGATTTTTCCGTTGCGATCCATCACCAGCACGCTCAAACGGTGCGTCCCTTCCTGCACGTCCTGGTAGAAGATGTCGCGCCCGATTTTTTTGATGTAATCCAAGTCGCCGGTCAGGAACAACCAGCGATACGGATCGGCCTGGAACCGGTCGGCATAGTTGCGCAGCGCTTCTGGATTGTCGTTCTTCGGATCGCAGGTAATGCTGACCAGCGCAAATCCGTGTCCTTGAATTCGTCATGCACGCCTTTCAGAGCCTGGTTCATCTGCCAACACGGCCCGGGGCACGCGGTGAAAAAGAAACTGCCGATCCAGACATGGCCTTTGAGTTCCTTCGAATCGAATTTCCGGCCGCTGCGTTCGACTAGTTGAAAATCCTTGATGGGCGGGCCAGCCGGCGCGTGATGCACGGTCTGAGTAGCCGGACCCGACGAATGCGGCTCTTCGACGTGCAGATTGCGCCAGGCGACCCACGAGCCATACGCCGCCGAGCCGACCAGCGCCAATCCAATCCAAAAAATCAATGCGGAATGTTTCATGTCACTGCATCTCCCGTCGATCGCACAGCGGCCACGCGCCAGGCCAGTGCGAACGTCACTACTACAAATCCTATCGTCACCGCCGCGCAAAGCCAAACTGACGGCAGCCCCGCCAGGGCCGCGTCGCGCACCTCCAGTGGCGCATCCCAGTACAAAATCCGCCGCAGCATGGCGATGCAATACGAAAGCGGATTCAGGCGGATCACCCAGGCGAACCAATTATCCCCCGGCGGCGCAAATGCGCCGGACAACAGCCACATGGGCAACAAAAACGTCATCATGATGGCGTGATAACCCTGGGTGGATTGCATCCGCCAGGCGATGGCCGCTCCCAGCGATGTGAGCGCCACGCCGACGATGAACAGGTAAATCACCGACAGGGGAAACGTGAGCACGGTGAGCGATACATCCAGCGTGAATCCCAACAGCAGGAACACCGCGGCGTGGGCCAGGGCAATCAGCGAACCGCCCAACACTTTGCCAGCCACTATCGACCAGCGCGGAATTGGGGCCACCAGCACCGATTGCAAAAATCCTTCGCGGCGGTCTTCGATGATCGAAATCGTCGTGAAGATCGCAGTGAACAGCACGATCAACACCAGCGTGCCGGGGAAAAAGTACGAGGCATACGAAATCGCCGTCGCTGGCGTGGTCGATTCACTGACACCGACCATGCGGAACGAGGGGCCCAAGATGGCGCTGAAACAGCGCCCAAAAAATCAGTGGTTGCCCGATGGCCCCAAACACGCGGTTACCCTGGCGGATGAACCGCACCCATTCGCGCCGCGCGAGCGTCCAGGCCGCCAGCCAGGGGCGCGATTCCACGCCGCCGTCGGCCGTCGCAATGGCGACATTCGGGCTGCGATATTCTTCAGTCGCTAATGTCATGACTTGTTTGATTCTTCCAGCACCAATTCATCCGCCTCCAGCCGATGCCCGGTGCGGTCGATGAACACATCTTCCAGCGTCGGCTTGCCCAGCGTGATGGATTCGATTTGGCCGGGGAACGCTTCGACCAGCTTGGCAATCCATTGATGGCCGTCGGGCATTTCCAGCCGCACGCTGCCTTCCACTACCTTTGTATCGTAGTTGAATCGCTCTTGAATGCCGCGGGCCAACTGATCGGGAGCGGCCGTTTCGATAGTAATCGCGTCGCCGCCGACCGTGGCCCGCAAGGCCTCGGGTGTATCCAGCGCCACCAAATGGCCGCGATCCAAGATGGCGATGCGATCGGCTTTGTCGGCTTCTTCCAGCAAGTGCGTCGTGAGTACGATCGTCACACCGTCGCCATAGCGCAGTTCGCGCAGGTATTCCCATAAGTCGTTGCGCGCCGCGGGGTCCAGACCGGTGCTCGGCTCATCCATCAGCAGCAACCGCGGTCGATGCAGCAAGCCTTTGGCCACTTCCACGCGACGACGCATGCCGCCGGAAAGCGTTTCCACGCGATCGCGCCGCCGCTCAGTCAGGCCGAAACGATCGAGCAATTTGGCAATGCGGTTTTGCAGGTCGTCGCCGCTGATGCCGTACAGATGTCCCTGATGCAGTAGGTTCTCCGCGACCGTCAGCTTACGATCGACGCTGGGGGATTGAAACACCACGCCGATTCGGGCCCGAATCTCCGCCATTTGCCGCCGCAGATCCAACCCGAGCACATCGGCCGTCCCCTGCTGAAGCGGCAACAGCGTGGAGAGCAGGCGGAACAGCGTCGATTTGCCGCCGCCGTTGGGGCCCAGCAGAACGAAAATCTCGCCCGGGCGAACCTCAAACGTAACTCCGTCGAGCGCCTGCCGATCGCCGTACCAGTGGCTAACCCCGTTCACTGAAATGGCGGACGACGAACTCATGGCTGAAGCGTACTCGGCTGGCCGACGGGCGGTTCTTGGCCTTTGGGATACTCGGGCGTTTTTTGGTCTGGCGGAAAGCTGCGTTCGGCGTGCTCGTGGTCCACGGCTCGTTCTTCGGCCTGGCTGAACTTGCGTTCCTCCGAAGCCCAGCGGCCGCGCATGCCCACGTCGGGCACGAGCATCAGAATCAAGAAAATCGACATTAGCGCGGCGGGAATGGTGAGCACGAATTTCCAGTTGGCTTCGTACAGCACGTGCATGAAGAACAGAATCACCAGCATCGCCTTGGTGCAGGAGACCGCCATCATGAACGCCCAGGAGACCTGCGGGCTGAAATGCGCCCGCCACCAGGGGGAATACGTGAAGAACGACGCGCTAGTCAGCAGGCACAGCAGCACAAACACGACAATGTATTTGCCGATGCCTTTGGGCGGACCGTGCTCGGCATGCGCGCCATGACTGTGTGGCGAATCGGCCGGGTGCGAACCGTGGCCGGTTTCCACAATCGGTCCATGCGCCGATGAATGCTCAGACATACGCCAACTCCAAAAAGCTAATCGCTCAAAACAGGTACACAGTGGAAACAGGAAGATCCACACCAAATCGACGAAGTGCCAATACAGTCCGGTATTCTCTAATATCCCGGCTCGGGCGGCATCCATTCGCACGAATAACAGCAAAATAATGAAAACAATCAAGCCGACCAGCACGTGCAGGGCGTGGAAGCCGGTCAGCAAAAAGTAGGTGCTGGCCCACATGTTGCCGCCGGGGATCACAAACGGCAGCTTGAGCCAGGGATATTGATCGTTGAGGCCCTCGTGTTCCCCGCCTGCTCCGGCGGCCTCCGCCTCATCCGGCGGCGGATATATTCGGTTGGTGACCGCCACCAGATCGGCATTGGGGTCCTCGAGTTTCATCTCCGTCATCAATTCGTTGCATTTGGCCGTGCGGAATTTCACCTCGGCCAGTGCGGGCGAAACGGCCGCGTACGCCGCTTTCGAATCGTCGCTCCACGGCTGCTGCTCAAGCTGGCGATTTGCGCCTTTTGCTCGTCGGTCAGTGATTTTTGAATTTCCTGTCCTTCCGCCCCCAATTGCTCCAACAGGGTTTTGATCCGGCCGCGCACGGCGGAGCCGTATTCCAAATTCACCTTTTCGTAAATCTGGCTATGCGGCGTCCAGGGATAAATGCCGTGCGCGAACTTCGCGTTGTACTCGTATAGCTTCACACCCAGAAACACGCAGCCCAGCAAAAACGTGATCAGCGTGAAGAACTTCGCCAACTTGGTGCGGCTGGCATGGGCTGCTTCCAGCGCCAGCACGATCGTGACGCTGGAGCAAATCAACACGAAGGTGTTGAAGGCGCCGATCGGCTCGCTCAGATGCACTTCATGCGGCCGCGGCCACGTGCGGCGCGCCGAAGCGGAGCACCACGTACGTGCCGATCAGCCCGGCGAAGAACATGATCTCCGTGGACAAGAACAGCCACACGATCGTCTTGCCCAAAGGAATCGGCAGACCCGGCTGGTATTCCAGCGGACCGTGAAAATGCCCGGGCTCTTCGTGGGCCTGAACAGCGGTTGCCATGTTCGTGTATACCTTTCGACGTCGAAATCAAATCCAAACCGATAACATCAACAGCACCAACAGCGCCGGCAGATGGATCAACGAGGCTTGCAACAACCCGCGGGCAGAGCGTTCATCGCGCCGCCAGCAGAACACGACGGAAGCGAACAGATAAACCGCCGCCAGCGTGATTGCTGCGGCCAAATAAAATCCGCTGGTCCAATGCAATGCGGGCACAAGGCTGACCGGCACTAATGCCAACGCGCCTAAGATCGCTTGCGCACGGCGCGGCGTCCGGTGGGATCGACCACCGTCAGCATTTGCAGCCCGGCGGCGCCATAGTCGCGCCGATAAATCCAGGCGATCGCCATGAAGTGCGGGAATTGCCAGAGGTAAACGATCAAAAACAGCGCCGCCAGTCGCAGGCCGCTGGGGACCGGCCCGCCGGCCAGCGAGAACGAGGCGCCCACCGCCGACCAGCCCATCAGCACCGGGAACGCTCCGGCCACCGCGCCCACGGCGGTGTTGGCCGAGGTTCGCGATTTCAGCGGCGTATAAACGGCCACGTATAAAATCCAGGTGAGCGCCCCAAAAGCGCCGTCGTCGCATTAACCAACAGCGCCAGGTATCCGACGCCAAAGATTAGCGTCGCCAGGCCAAAGGAAATCGTTTCCGACGCTTGGAGCCGGCCCGCGGGCAGCGGCCGATCGGAGGTACGATGCATCAAGGCGTCGCTTCGTCGCTCGATCAGTTGATTGAACGCACTGGCGCTGGCCGCCACCAACGCCGTGCCAACCAGCGCGTGGGCCAGAATCGCCAGCGGCGGCCGGCCGGCGCTGCCGACAAATGCCGACACCGCCACCACCACCAGCACCATCGCGCCGATGCGCGGCTTGCTCAGCTCGGCATAATCGGCCAGGCGCAAGCCGCATGGCTCGCCGGGAAGGGCAAACGACAGTGGTTGTGGTGCTCATGCCGCCATTCCCGGAATGGATTTTGTGGAGCCCGCGCCAGTCAGCCGCCGATGGGTTTTGATCATGCGCGCGCTGAGCAGGGCGAGAATGGTTGAAACCGCGAGAATCAAAGAGCCATTCGCCACGTGGGCAGTGGTGATTTGCATTTGCCGCCAGCCATTGGCTTCGACCGTGAAACTGGAAGCGGCCGCCGAATCGGCCAAAAACGCCGGCCAGCCGTATTTGTTGATCCATGTCGCCGCGCCCAGCGCCAATTGCAATCCGACCAGCAGCGCCAATAGCGTGGCCGTCAGCACCAGCGGTTTCACCTGCGGCACTTTTCGCCAGAACATGATCGCTGTGGCCAGGATTTGCAGCGCCAGACAAATTCCCAACACCACGTGGAACAACACGAAGGTGCGAAACGACGCAGGCGAGCCTTCGGGCTTGAAATGACGCACGTGTGCACCGGCCATGATCTGCACCAGCGTGACGATGACCACCGACCACGGCATAGCGGGCACGATGCTGGCCGAGCCCAGATCGACCGTTTTAAAACTTTCCCGCCAGCGGCGCGAGGTGACCACGGCCAGCGCCGCGGTGAATGCGAAGAACGCCGGGCCGACGCAGCCGTGAATCATGGCCAGGGTGCGCTCATCCATGAGCACCCTCAAGCCCCCTAGGAGGCCCTGAAACACGACGCCCACCACGGCAATGACTCCCAATGTCCGCATCCACCGCGGCGAAGCGGTGAGCCACAACGAAACGCAAAACAATATGGTTAACAGTCCGACCAGCGCGGCAAACATCCGATGGCCGTGCTCAACGAACATATCCCACGGCCCGCTCAGCCAATCGAGCCAGGGATAGAAAAACAGAAAATGTCCGCCGGAAGTAGGCCAATCGCGAAACGCCATGCCGGCGTCGGTCGTGGTGACCAGCCCGCCGACCCAAACCAACGGAAACGTGGCGCAGCACAACAGCACCGCCAGACGATGCGGCCAAGGCGAGACACTGGTCTCGAGTTGCGAGTTTTGCGTTGCGAATGACACTGCTTAATGCCCCATCTGTTCCGACACCAACGGCCGGTCGGTTGGCGGCGGTTTGGTTTGCGGATAGTAATCTTCATCCACTTCGGGAGAGTTGTATTCGTACGGGCCGCGGTACACGATCGGCTGGAAATCAAAATTGCCGTGTCCCGGCGGGCTGGGGGCGGTCCATTCCAGGCCGTTGGCGTGCCACGGATTGCGCCCCGCACAGGCCCGAAGAAGATGCTGTAGAAGAAATTGATGATGAAAATGATCTGGGCGCTGACCAGCACAATGGCCGAAATGGTGATGAACGCATTGATCGGCTGCAGGTGGCGGAACGTGGCGAAGTGCCACGTGTCGGCATAGCGCCGCGGCTGGCCGAACAAAATGTGCATCGGGAAGAACACGCAGTTCAGCGCGATGAACGTGATGAAGAAGTGAACCTTGCCCCAAAAATCATTCATCATGCGGCCGAACATCTTGGGAAACCAGAAATAAATGGCGCCGAACACGCCCATCGCCGTGCCGGCAAACAGCACGTAATGGAAATGGGCCACGATGAAGTACGTGTCGTGGATGAAAATATCGACCGGCGTAGCGGCCATGAAAATGCCCGACAGACCGCCGATGATGAACATCGATACGAACGACACGGCGAACAAGAACGGGGTGGTGAACTGGATTTTTCCGCCCCAGAGCGTGCCCAACCAGTTGAATACTTTGATGGCGCTGGGCAGCGCGATCATCATCGTCGAAACCATGAACGTCATTCCAAAGCCGGATTCATCCCCGACACAAACATGTGGTGCCCCCAGACGATGAATCCCAGCCCCGCGATGCCCGCCAGCGAGTACGCCATCGGCTTGTAGCCGAAGATCGGTTTGCGGGCAGAAGCAGGCGAGGATATCGCTGACCATGCCCATCGCCGGCAGAATCATGATGTACACGGCCGGGTGGCTATAGAACCAAAACAGGTGTTGCCACAACAGCGGCTGCCCTCCGCCGGCCGTCATCGATGCGTTGTTAATCGTGAGTCCTTCGGGCGTGAAGAAACCAGTGCCCAACAATCGATCCATCAATTGCATAAAGCCGGCCGCGGTGAGCACCGGCAGCGCGAACGCCTGCAAGATGGCGGTGATAAACATCGCCCAAATCGTCAGCGGCAGGCGGAACAACGTCATGCCCGGGGCGCGCATCTGGATGATCGTCGTCAGGTAGTTGACCGAGCCCATCATCGACGACACGCCGACGCAGGTGAGCCCGATCAGCCACAGCGTTTGCCCGTGCAAGCTGCCCGGGGCGGCCTGGATATTGGTCGAGCCCGGCGGATAGGAAGTCCACCCAAACGCCGCGGCGCCCCCTTCAACGAAGAAACTCGACGCAAAGCAAATGAACGCCGGCCACATGAACCAGTAGCTGAGCATGTTCAGCGTGGGAAAGGCCATATCTTCGGCGCCGATCATCAGCGGAATCAGGAAGTTGCCGAACGCGCCGGCCAGGATCGGAATGATCACCAGGAAGATCATCACCGTGGCGTGCATCGTGAACAGCATCGTGTAGGCCTCGGGCGACATCTGTCCGCCTTCAGCGTTGTACAGATGATGCAGGATCGGCACCTGCGACCAGGGCCAGGCAATTTGCCATCGCACGGCCAGCGCCAACAGCCCGCCGATCAGAAACCACAACAGCGTGGAAAACAGGAACTGAATGCCGATGACTTTGTGATCGCGCGAAAAAATGTACTTGCTGATGAAGCTCTGCGTGTGCGCATGGCCGCCGGCGTTCGCTAAATCGTGTGCATGAGAACCGACTGCAATACTGCTCATTCCGAACTCCCTGGTTGCGTCTCCGGGCGCCGACCGGCATTCTGCCGCTTCCGCAAGTCGGAGAGATATTTGTCGTAGGCTTCGCGCGATTCCACGGTCAGCCGGCCTTTCATTTTGTAGTGACCCCAGCCGCATAGCTCGGCACAGGGAATATCGAACACCCCTTCTTCCATCGGGCGGAACCAGACGGGGATTAACATGCCTGGCACGGCGTCTTGCTTCACTCGCAGGTTAGGCAGGAAGAAGCTGTGCAGCACATCCATGGCTTTTCAGGTTCACCAACGTGTCTTCACCCACCGGCACGTGCAGATCGTTCACGTCGAACAGATCGTCCTTGCGTGCCCAGGGATTCCGTCTTCGCCCGGATAGCGCGGATATCGCCGCCATTCGAATTGCCGGCCGGTAACTTCGACGGTCAAGCCGGCAGCGTGCCCGCCATCGGCGGTGGGGCGCCGCATCTTCGCCGCCGCCCAGGTGTTCATTTGATACATGGCAATGAACAACAGCGTTGCCGCCGGCACGATCGTCCAGCAGATTTCCAGCGTGTGGCTGCCGTGCGTGAATTTCGCCGGCTTGATGTTCGGTTTCGCCGTCGTATCGCCACAGGAAAAAGAACAGCGACAATTCCGTGCTGATGAACACAATGCCCGGTGAGCACCAGGATAAACATGAACAAGTGATCGATCGAGCGGCCAGTTTCCGAAATATTCATCGGCAGCCAAACCAGCTCATCGACGGCCCGGCAATCACGAACAGCGCCCACCCCGAAGATGGTCACGCACAAAAACAGCATGGCTCCAGAACTACCCACGTAAATATCACGGTCTGATAGGCGTTCAGTCGCGTTTATTTGCGGCAATTCGGAGTTAAAACTACAGCCGTTCGCGCGGGGGCGGTCGACATGTGCGATCGGTGTGATATTGGCTGCCGGCTTGTAGCGGCAAATCTAAAATAAAATCGACCACGTGCCAGATATCGTCCGTCGTCATGCCGTTGTTGCGTGGCGATGCCCGGCATATTGCGAAGGAAGATGCCATTGTGCAGCCCGGTAAAAAATCTCGTACGGCTGCCGGCCGCCGCGGAAAATTCCCTGCCGCAAATTGCGCGGCTCGCTTTCGCGCGGCGGCAAGGCATCGTCATCAAGGCGAGTTTGACAGCTCCGCAACATTTTGCACTTCTTCGCGCGGGCATCGCCGGCAGATCGGCCAACGCGCTCCCGATCCGCAAGCTGTATGTGCAGTTTGTCGATCGGCTCATTCCACATGTCGTATACTTGCTGACCATCGCCCAATTCCGTAGGGCCATGGCATTTTACACAGCCGCCGTTGCTGAAGAACACCTGTTTGCCGCGGTCGATGGAGGCGGGCTGCCGAAAATCGGCCGGCGGGGCGGAACTTGCGTCACTTGGCTCGCCGCCCCTTTCCATTTGTCGACGATCGGCGTCGCGGCAAATTTCGTCGACGAGAAATTCATGCGTCGTGGGAAAATCTTCCTTGTCGGGATCGAACTCGTCGGCCGATTTGTACTGCTCAATCAGCGCCAACTCCGTCTGGCCGCGGAGACTCAAATATTTACATATTCGACCAGTGATTCGGTTTCCACTTGCGACAGCAGTTTGAACGACGGCATCGCCGTTCCCGGCACGCCTTCCGTCAAAGTGCGCATCAGGTCTTGCCTCGGTCGGCGGATGATTCGACGGCGTGATTTGAACTTGTACCATCCCTCGCGGTAATCGCGCGGATACGGCTTTAAGAATTCAGTGCCGTGGGTCCCATGCGCGTCGCCCGTGATGCCGTGGCAATGGACGCAGTGCAGGCGGAACAAACCCTCGCTGTGACCGTTCACCGGCCCGGCGGCCATTTTGAATCTTTCTGCAGGTTCAGCCCGCTTTCGGGCAGCACAAACGGATCGTCGGGCGTGCCGTACATCGCCTCCAGAATATTGGCGATTTGCTTTTGATGCTTCGCCGTGACATGTTGGCCGCGGCATCTGCACCAAATTGGAATGGAACCGCGCGGTGGATCGATCGCAGCCAGCCAGCGACGCAACCAGTGCCGCCAGCAAGCCAGCGAATTTCGATCGTGAGAATTTCGCTTCATGAAATCGTGGTTATCTTGCACCGATTAACGCGGAGGCGGGGATTTTGATTTCACTGAGGTCCATCACCTGGTCTCGGCTCCAGCGTCACGCTGAATCGGCCGTTGTTGGCCCATTTCAAATCGGGGCGGTTGGCCTGCACGCCGCCGCTGCTTGGGCAGCTTCGTGCCAGGCCTGGAACTCCAACGGAATGCCGGCCGGAACGTTTTTGATTTCGAACGTGCCGTCCTTAGCCGACACCGCCACGTACGGTTGCGATAGCACGACCACATAGCCTTTCATCCACGGATGGATGTTGCAGGTAACGGTGGCTGGGGCGGTCTCGGCCGAGCTCAATTTTTCCTCCGCCTCTTTGCCGGCCGGAATGATCACGTTGAACGGGGCGTTGGCGGTCAGCGCCGCGTTGGTGTTGTGCCCCACGGAATCGGAATTCTTGATGATAAACGGCTGGCTGGTGTGCATCACCAGCACGTGCGGCACGAAGTGGCAATCCTTATTATCCAGCACGGCGCGCTCGTTGGCCGACGCCGCGTAATCGGGATGCACCTCGACATTTCGATTGCGGAGGTACAGCACGACGTTGGCCAGCCCGCCCGTGCTATCGACCAACAGGGATTCGTTTACCAATTGATGTTTGCCGCAAACTTCGACGTCTTTGGTAATGGTCAGCGGTTTTGGCGCGGTGCGCGGCGGGGTTGTCGTAAACGAATCGGCCCTTGATGGTGCCCCAGCCGGTGGCCTTCGCGGCGGCTTGCGTTTCGCCGCCCCCTTCCGCCGCCGCCGACTTGGATGCCAAGGCTTCGCGAATTTGCATCGCGGCGTTCGTATCCGGCGCCGGATCGGCCGCCACTTTGGCGCGCAGCCGGGCAGGAACACGGAAGCGATTAGCGCAGCCGACGCAAAAACTGCAAATCGATCGATCGTCATTTCTCTCACTTATTAAACTGCGACGGTTCCAACTTGATTTCACCCATGTCGTTCGCGCCGGGCTTGATCATCATCTTGAAGCGCCCGCGCTTCCAATCGACGGCTTTGCCAGCGACGTTGGCTTTCTCCACGTTGCCGGATTTCTCCTGCCAGACTTGGAATTCAATTTCCTTGCCGGCGGGCAGATTCTTGATTTCAAAATTGCCGTCTTTGTCCGACACGGCGAAGTACGGGTCGGGCCGCACCAGCACGTAGGCCTTCATCCAGGGGTGGATGTTGCAGGTGACGGTGGATGGAGTCGATTCGGCGCTGTCGAGTTTTTTGTCGCTGTTGCTGTTGGCGGGAATGACTACGTTAAACGGAGCGTTAGCGACGAGCGCCAGATTCGTGTTGTGACCCATCGGGTCGGAATTCTTCACCTCCAACGTCTGCGTGTTCCGCATCGCCAGCACGTGCGGCTCGAAGCGGCAGTGATGATTATCTAGCACTTCTTTGCCATTGGCGCTTTTGGAGTAATCGGGGTTCACTTTCAGGTCCTTGGTGTCGCGCCCAGATGACGACATTCGCCAGACCTCCTTTGTCGTCAACCAGCAAACTTTCATCCACCAAATGCGGCGGCTTGCTGCAAACTTCCTGGTCCTTGGTGATGGACAACGCCGTGGGGGTCGGAGCTTTCCCGTCGTAGACAAAACGTCCGGTCAACGTCCCCCAGTCGTCGGCGCTGGCCGTGGCTGCGGCTGCGGCGAATAAAGCGATGCCCAAAGCGATCGAGATGCGATTGATCATGTCAGTCTTCCTTAGGGTCACTGGTGCACGACTGCCGGCGCTTTCCGCGCCGCCCGCCGCGGCCCCAGTGGCCGGTTTGATCCAAGGTTTGATCGAGAATCGCTCCATCGTAAAGCGATCCCAGTTCATTAGTAAATCCACCACGCCGTCCAATTGCTGGCCACTATCTCCCGGGAACAACGTTTGCGCCACCCCCTTATCGTACGGAATATTCACCGGCATTCCGGTATACGGCAAAATGCGCTTCGGACTGCCCACCCAGCGGTGCACGTAATCGGGGCGCAGGCGATCGTGTACTTGCTCCAGTTGCGGGCCCTTGGCGCGCTCGCCGCCCGGCGGGTTGTATTCACCCACCAAGTGGCACTTCACGCAGTAGTTGTTGTCAGTCACAATTTTCAGCGCGTCGGTCATGCGATTCTTATGCGCTTGCTCGGCGGCCGCCAAATAATCGCCGGTTGTGCGGGGATCAAATTCGTACGGAGCGGGGGCATTGTCGTGCGCCGCGAAGAATTCCACCAGAGCGCTGGCTTCGCTGGAGTTCATGTTGAATTTCGGCATCCGCAGCACGACGGCCGGGCGAATCGGATACGGATCCAACAAGAAATTGTGCAGCCAGCGCGTTTGCACCTTCTGTCCTTCGCCCACCAAGGGCGGCGGCAGCCAGCCCCAGGCTTCGTCGGGCTTGACGTTGGGGTTGGTCTTTAGCTCATCTGCCACGACGGCCGGGTAAATCCATCCGCCTAAATCGCCGCCGAGCCCGGGATACTTTGCGGTAACACGATTTTCCGGCACCAGCGGGCTCTTGCCCCCCGCCAGCCACGGCTGGCCGTCGAGCAGCACGTCGTGCCAGAGCGTGAAGCGTTCGCCCAGTCCGCCCCCCGGGAATTTGTCGCCGTCTTCATTTTCGTCCGTGGTGACGACTTCTCCCTTCGCGTCGACCTGCGGTCGGCCGTAAAGCTGGGCGTGCATCAGCCCGCGGCGATCCTCTTTCTTCGAATCGTCGATCTCCGACTGCGTGAAGTGGGGCAGCTCGAACGGGTAGTCATCGGTTTTCACCCAGTTGCCAAGTTCGCCCGATTTGTACGCTACATCCCAGCGTGGGAAGTCGAGTTGATGGCAACCGGTGCAATTGAACTGCTCGACCATCTTCGTGCCGGCGATGATGGCCTTTTCGCGCGGATTGTTGTTGTAGCTGGCGATATATTGCGGCGCCGGCGGCTCGGCCACCAGGCCCAGCACGAACGTCATCACCGCTTCAATTTCATCTTCAGTGAAATTGAATTGCGGCATGCGCAGCCGTTCGGTGTAGCCCTTGTTTTCAGTTTTCTTGAAGTCGTAGCTGCGCGGCTGGCGGAGTTTTTGCCAAATGAAACCTTCGCGCTCGTGCCCCATCAGCTTTTCCACTAGCCAGCCTTGGGTCGGCGGCAGCTCCTCGAGCGCAAAATCGATGTTTTCCGGAGCCGCATTCGGTCCGGTAGCGGCTTCCACCCCGGATTTCGCCTTGCCTTTGTTTACGCGCGGCCAGGCGTAATGCGTGATGTACTCGTCGATCTGCTCGAACGCCAGGTGCGCCGGATCCTTGCGGCCCCAATCGGCCAGCGCCGTGCCGATCGGCTTGGCATCTTCGAAGCCGGCAATGTCGTGGCAACCGGTGCAGCCTTGCTTGCTGATCGTCCGTCGGCCGACGTACAGCAGCACTCGCTCGGTTTGCCGGCGCTCGTCGACACTTCCGTCCGACACCAGCAGTGTTTCATCCCCTTGCAATCCGGCGGCACGATCGACGGGAATACCGCTTTTCAAATACTCTTTGGCCGTCGGCAAGTAGGGGAACTTTTCTTTCAGATACAACAAGGCCAGATCGTACAGCGCATCGTGCTCCTCGGCGGTCAGTTCGTATTGCGGCGGCACGTCGCCGGGCTTCCAATCTTGCGTCGATTGCATCAGGTACACGGTGATGTCGGCCACCGGATCGCTCGTCTTGCCCCCTTCGGTAATCGGCGTCAGGAACGTGTTGGGCATCACGGTGCGGGCGTGGTAGTGGCTTGGATTACGCAGCCAACTGTAGAGCCATTTTGCGCCGTTGGGCTGCAGGCTCAGCTTGGCGCCGATGCGCGACAGGTTCGGCCCCTGCGTCGCCTGAGCTTGCGGAAAGTCGGCATGCTGATGGCACGCCAGGCAGCCGCGGGTTTCAAACAAGTGCTTGCCGCGATCGACCGTCGGCTGTTGTGTGATGCCCGTGTACTGACTGAGATATTCAAACGGCTGGCTCGACGTCAGCAGATAATTGGCCACCGCGCGAATTTCAATCGGCTCGAAGCGCTGCGACAATTCCAACCCCTTGCTCGGCACCATGATCGGCTTGCCATTGGCATCGAGCACCGGCTTGCCGCTTTCGTCCAGCTTTTCTTCAGGCACCAAATGATCCCACAGGCCGAAGATCCGCGGCATCTTCGTCGTCGGCCGGAAATTCCGTGGGTTGCGTAACCAGGAGTACAAAAACTCGTAGCTGTCTTTACTGGCCACGTAGCGCAGGCTCGGGCCGACCTTGCGCATCGTGCCCGGCGTTTCCGAATCCTTCAGCACGCCGGCCAACTGCAACGAGTTGGGTGATAGCGTCGGCTTATCGGAAGCGGCCTGCGCGTTAACGAATTCATAGAGCCGATGCCGAGCCGTTTCGTCTTCCGGATGATCCACCAGCCGCAACACCCAATCCTTTACGTCTTGCTCCAGCTTCGAGAAGCCGGGATCTGCCTTGATCTGCGCCGCCGCGGCATACGTGACCGGTTCAGTGCGCAGGAATCGGGCCCCACGCGCTTTTGCGGGCCAGCATAGCCGTTGATCTCATGGCAGCCGAAGCAGCCGTAGTTGCGCACGATTTCGTAGCCCTTTACCAATTGCGGCGCCGGCGGATCGGGATACTTGGCGCTGGGCTCCAGATCGACCACTTCGTGATGGCACTTCAAGCAGGTCGCCTCGGCGAACTGCTGGGGATACATCGGATAAATCCAATGATGGTTGAAGAACCAGCCATATTCGTGCGACCACTCTTGCGCCTGGAGCGGCGAATCGGGCGTGTGCGAAGCGAACTCGAACGACGTGGCGCTCCCCTGCCCTTGATGGCAGATCGTGCAGCCGAATTTCTCCATCGGGTGCGGACTCATCGAGCCCACGAACAGGTTCAATTTCGGATGCGTGGCGTACGGCTCCGGCATGCCGCGGCGCACGGTGAGCACGAGCGGCTTGCCCCAATCGACGTTGCGCATCAAATAGTTGACAGCCTGATCCAGCGACAGCACTGGGGCGTCATTGATCCGCTGAATCACGTCGCCGGTCATTAATCCGGCTTCGGCAGCGGGCGTCTTTGGAAATACCGCATTGACGGTTGCCGCGTCGTTTCCCAGCGCCGTGATCGGTCAGATGAAAGCCGTAGACCGATTCGATCGTGGGCACTGCGGCCGCGGCAGTTTCGCTTTTAGCCTGCTCATTTTTCGCCGGCTCTTCCTTCTTGCCTCGGTGCGCTGGCCGGCGTTGGCAAGGAGATGGTCATCGTGGTCGCCGTGCGGTATGCCGGCGCGGTCGCCGAACCCGGCGCCGTGCGATTGATCCCTTGGTGGCAGGTGTTGCAGCGATCGAACCGCGCCACGTCGCGGAAGTTGTAGTTCTGCGTCAAATTCGGCAGCCAGATTTGATCGATCTTCAGCGGGCTGTTGAACGCATCCAGAATCGGCAATTCCAAGCAGCCGTTTTTTGACGTGGGTGCTCGCGTTCCACCAGCGCCTTGTGCAATTGGTCGATCTTGTGCTGGTGTTCCTTCAGATTCTTCTCGGCGACGTCCTGCTCGGCGGTGATCTGCCGGAAGATGGCTTCCAAATTCTTGCGGTGCGTTTGCTCGGCCTGCAATAGCGCGGTGAGCTGATCGACCTCGCTCTTCACCTGATCGACGTCCAACTGCATCGACGCCAGTTGTTCGGGCGGATTGCCCTTTGCCAACCGCCATGCTGTAATCGGCGGTAGCCTTGTCGAACGCCGCCTTGCGGAATTTCACGTTCTGCGTGAGGTTATCTTCGCGGAATTTCATACGGCTGACGAAATCGTTCAGCCGGTTGTACAGATCCATCCGCAAATCGCGCCGCTGTTGCGGATCGGTGAAACTGTCCGGCTTTTTCACGTCTTGCTCGATAAGATCGGCCGCCGCTTGATCGGCCGCCTCATCCTGCGAATCCTCGGCCTCGGTTTTCGTTTTCGCCAACGTCACGAACTTCTGGAACAGCGCCCGTCCTTCGTCGGTCAGCGCGTCGCCTTGAATGGCCTTCAGCTTTTCCTGCAGATCGCGCTCGGTTTGCTCGTAATCGGCAGATTGCTGCTCGCCCAACCGGGCGTCTGCGTTCCAGGTTTCAATGTCGCGGAACGTGCGCTGATATTCCTTCCAGGAACGGTTGTGGTCGGCGGCCAGCATCCACACCGTGGTAAGCAACATCGCCACGCTGGAGACGCCGAACACCACGTGCATCAGCTTGAGATTACGCCAGGTACTTTCCGTTGCAGGCATTGTTTCCGCTTAATTTTGCCGCGTCGCCGGCGACGCGCTGCGCACTCAAAAATTCAAAAAATATTCCGGGATGGCAATGATGTATTTCAAATTCAGCGTCCAGCGCAGCACCATCTTGATCGGCAGCGTCATCATCAACAGCAGCAAATTCGACATGATCATGTAGCGCAAGAAGCCCATCTTCACGAAGAACCTTGCGGAAAAACGTCACGGCCATCAGCGGCGGCAAGATAATGAAATACGCCAGCACAGCAATGATGCCCGGCGCTTCGCGCAGCAGAATGTACAGAAACTGCTGGCCGCCGCTGGCGCCAGTCGGGCGCATGCGGCAGCGCCGTATTCAGCCCGTTGATCCAGAAATACTGCGACAGGTTGACGTTGTTCAGCACATCCACTTTGTGCGCATCCCAAGCCTCGAACGGCCCGAAGATGTTCCAATTGGGGCCGCGCAAAAATGTGCCCAGGATGATCAGCGTGACCCACAGTTCCAGAAAGCCGAACTGAAACAAAACGTAGCTGAATTTCCGCTCGTTGATCGTGAAATAGCCGTTGCCGCTGCTTGTTGAAGTCGAGATACGGAATGGCCATCAAGCCAAAGATCACCAGGCTCGGCAGCACCACGCCCGCGTACCAGGGGTCGAAGTACACCAACATTTCCTGCAGGCCCAAGAAGTACCACGGCGCCTTGGACGGATTCGGCGTTTTCACGCTGCTGGCCGGTTCCTCCAGCGGCGCCGCAAGGCGATGGCCCAGACCAATAACAGCGCCGTGATCGCGATCATGCAGATCAGCTCGGTATAAACCAGATCGGGCCAGACCAGCACTTTTTCGTCGTCCAGCTTTTCCAGCGGCACTTCGCCGCGCGCGGTGCGGTCGTCGTTCTGCACCGCTTTATAGGCTGCCAGCCACGTGAAGAAGCCCAACAGATACACCATCGACACGATGGGCACATTGTCGGGCTTGGTGACGATGGCGGCGAAATTCGGATCGGCCATCGCCAGGCCCATGATCAAGAGCGACACGTTCAAAAGCGTCCAGGCCACGAGCGGCTTGGTGAAAAACCGGCGGAACACAAAGAAGATGATCAGCATCGACGACGTGCCGACCGTGTACATCGTGGGTCCGGTGATCCAATTCACCGCGTTGCGCACCGATTGGGGCAACTGCGGCATCATGGCCGCGTTGCCGCTGGCCGCCAGCGGCGAGAGCACCACAAACAAGCCGGCCACAAAAACCCAGACCAGCGCGTTACGATGATCGTCTTTCTTTTGCCACAGATGATACGCCATCACGGCGTTCATCAGCGCCAGGACGATGTAATAGCTCCCCAGGAATCCGGAAATGCTTTCCAGAAACGCCGGCATGTTGGCCGCGGCTGAGGCGAAAATTGGTGCAATTGCGAGATTCGCAATGAGTTCGATCCGTCCGATCGACACCCGACGGCGCGTCGCGGCCGACGCGGATCGAAAGCCTGATTCACAAAGGCCCGCTGATGCCGCCGTCTTTCCGCACGCGCCAAAAATGAATTGCCAGCAAAAACGCCACCACCAAAGGAATGGCGACGCAATGCAACACGTAAAACCGATTCAACGTTTCTTCGCCCACGAAGCGCGCACCCAATAGCCCAAAGCGCGCATCGGAAGCGTTGGTGATCATATCGATGCCCGCCGAACGATCAACAGCGCATGCCCCGGCCCTTCATGCCCCAAAATCGGCGTGGCCCGGGCCATGTTCGAACCCACCGTGATGGCCCAAATCGCCAATTGATCCCACGGCAGCAGATAGCCGGTGAACGACAACAACAGCGTGAGCAGCAGTAAAATCACGCCCACCACCCAGTTGAATTCACGCGGCGGTTTATAGCTGCCGGTCAGAAACACGCGATACATGTGCAGCCAGACGGTGATGACCATCGGCATGCGCACCCCAGCGATGCAATTCGCGCAAGATGCCCAGGCTCGTCACGTCGCGCAGCGCCAGAATATCGTTGTACGCCCATTCCAACGTCGGGCGATAATAGAACATCAACAGCACGCCGGTCACGGTTTCCACCAGGAACAGGAAGAACGTGACGCCCCCCATGCACCAGGTGTAGCTCAGCGCGATGCCCTGCTTCTTGATCGACACCGGATGCAGGTGCAAAAAGAAATTGGTCAGCATCACCACGATGCGATTCCGCCGGTCCAGCGGCATCGGGTGCCGGAAGATGCTTTTCCAGAGCTGACTTTCGCGAATCGTATCGCCGAGAGGCATGTGACGGGTCGATTACTGTGTCGGTGTCGTCGAGCAGAGCTTCGCTCGTCGGCGGCCTCAACCGTCACAAAGCTATCCGGATCGGTCCATTGCCCCAACTCTTCCTGAAACGTCTTGCTCTTGTCCACTTCCAACTGCCCGTCGTCGCCGATGTGAATGGCATAGCGCTCCAACGGCCGCGGCGCGGGGCCTTCGAAGTTGATGCCGTCTTTGTAAAAGCCGCTGCCGTGGCAGGGGCATTTGAATTTCTGCTCCCCTTCCAGCCAATTGGGCGTGCATCCCAAATGCGTGCAGACCGTCTTGCAGTGCGTAGATTTCCGGCTTGCCGTTGTATTCGTAGTTGCAAATCCACACGCCGTTGGTGGCCACGAACTTGGTTTCCACCGTGCCCGGAGCGAAGTTTTCTTTGAAGCCCAACTTTAAATCGGCTGGGCGGCTCCGTGAGGATATTGGGGAACATGAATCGGGCCAGGCCTAACGTCCACAGCCCGTTGGTCGCGGCCAGCGATGTCATTCCGACAGCCAAGGCGGAACCGAACAGCACGCCGAGGAATCCGCGGCGATCATTTCGTCCGCAGCGGCCTTCGGCGGTTTGGAAATCGCGTAGGCCGGCTTCGCCGGCATCGGCGGAACAACCACTTTCGGCTTCTCGCGGCTGGCGCCTTGGGCGAGGACTTCGCTTCCGCGGCCGCCGCTTCGGCTTTGGTGATCGGCCCGGGTTTCGCGCCGCCTCGCGCCGCGGCCAGAATGCTCGCCGTATCTTTCTCGACAGGCGCGGCGGGCTTTGCCGCAGCCTTAGGGCAGCCGGTTTCGCAGCAGGTTTTTCCGCCTGCGGCTTTGGCGGAAGGTTTCGCTGTCGTCGGTTTGGCCGCCGGTGCTGATCCAGCTCCGGCGCGTGCCGCCGCCAGAATGTCTTTCACGCTAGGACGCTCGCCGGGCGCTAGTGGCTTGGCGGGTTTCGCCGCAGGTTTTTCAGCGGAGGGCTTCGCGGTTGGCTTCTCGGCAGCGGGCTGCGATGCGTCCGCTGCCGCCGCTGATTCTGCGACCGGTTCGGCCGCCGACGGCGCTTCCTCATCCGGCTTCTTGGCCGCGCCGCGCCGCCTTCCTTGTTGTCCACTTTCGTGCCGCCGCAAGAATTTCGGCGACCGACATTTTTTTGTTTTCAGGCATTACCGTAATTCCTATTCCGCCGGCGATTCAACATGGCCGAGACGCCACGCTAAACCAGCCGCGCGAGGAGGGTTACACCCGAACTTCAAACGTCCAACCCAGCGTGCTGCGGCCACCAATGCTGGCTGGCGGACGGTAGGATTGTGACATTTTTCACGAAGTAACCCATGTTGTAACCGCAGCACGACTTTTGTCAACTGGGAATCGCCCATTCCCACTAGAGCTATCTCTATTTTATGCAACCGGCCGGTCGTTGTGAAACACCCCTCGTTGGGACGGATTTCGGGCGATTTATCGGCACGAATTCGCCGTATCGGCAAGCGCATCGAATTGCAGATTGCCGACGTATCCGCAGTCGCGTATTAGAATAGAGCTGCTCGCCGACGGTTCGGCCGCCAGCTCAGGGAGGATTTGCACCATGAACATTCTAATCGTCGGCAGCGGCGGACGAGAACATGCCCTGGCCTGGAAGATCAAGCAGAGTCCGCGCGCGGGCGCGTGTTCGTCGCGCCGGGCAACGCCGGCACCGCCGCCGACGCAGAAAACGTCGATATATCGCCCAGCGATTTTCCGCGGCTGATTCGCTTCGCCAAAGAAAAGGACGTCGCGCTGACCGTGGTTGGCCCAGAGGATGCTCTGGTGGGCGGCATCGTCGACGCTTTCCAGGCGGAGCAACTGCGGATCTTCGGTCCCACCAAAGCATCGGCCGAGCTGGAAGGGAGCAAGGTCTTCTGCAAGAAACTATTGCGCCAGGCGGATGTGCCCACTGCCGAGCATCAAGTGTTTCGCGAAGCCGCGCACGCCGTCACGTTCCTCCGCGATCGCGAGGATATTTCCGTCGTCGTCAAAGCCGATGGCCTGGCCGGCGGCAAAGGCGCGTTTGTCTGCAACGGCCGCACGGCCGCTATCGAAGCGGTCAAACGGATTGCCGGCGATAAGCAATTCGGCGAGGCGGGCAATCAAATCCTGATCGAAGAACGCCTCGACGGTCAGGAAATCAGCGTGCTGGCAATTACCGACGGCCGAACCATCGTCACATTGCCTGCCGTGCAGGATCATAAAACCGCCTACGATAACGACGCCGGCCCGAACACCGGCGGGATGGGTTCGTACAGTCCCACGCCGGTCGTGAGCGACGCCGATTTGCACCGCATCGAGGAACAATTCCTGGTGCCGGTGATTCACGCTATGAAGCGCAACCGCCGCCCCTTCCGTGGTGTGCTGTACGCCGGCTTGATGATGACCAACCAGGGTCCCAAGGTGCTGGAGTTCAACGTGCGCTTCGGCGATCCGGAATGCCAGACATTGTTGATGCGCCTCGAAAGCGACCTGGTCGAACTGCTCGAAGCAACGGTCGATGATCGCCTGGAACATGTCACGCCGCCCAAGTGGGACCAGCGCCCGGCGGTGTGCGTGGTGATGGCCAGCGCCGGCTACCCAGGGAAATACGAAACCGGCTTCCCCATCCGCGGCCTGGAAGAAGCCGACAAGGTGCCCGACGTGAAGGTGTTCCACTCCGGCACGGCCACCGCCGACGGCAAAGTGGTGACCAACGGCGGCCGCGTGCTATCGATCGCGGCGCTAGGCAATAGCATTCCCGCCGCGAAGCTTTCCGCCTACACCGCCATCAAACAAATCCGCTGGGAAGGCGCCTGGTGCCGCAAGGATATCTCCGACAAAGCGCTGCGGCATTCTGTGTAACGTCGGGCGATCAATCGTTCAGGCCGAATTCGCGGAGCCAGTGTTCGACTTCGCCGGGCGAGAGTTCGCCTTCGGGTTTCGGAACGTCTGCGGTTGCACTTCCTGCGGTTCGTGCGGCGCGGTCGCGCAAAAGTTGCGCAAACCAGATGTCGCTATCCACCGCCGTCGCCCGGCGGCGCTTGGCGGTGCGCTGAATGCGGTGATCGCTGGAGACGACAGTCAATCGCTTGGGAGCGCTGTCGGCGGCGATCAGTTGCTCGATCACCGTGTCAGCGTCGGCATCTTTCGGAGCAAACTGCACGGTGATGCCGCGGTGTTCGCTTTGCTTCGCCACGCCCCAAGGGGAATCGGAAGCATCAAATACCACCGTGGTGCGCGGCACTTCGTCCGGCGGCAGAGACTCGACCAGCGTATTCAACAGCGCCTGTCTTGCTCGCTCCAAACTGCCTGGCCCCCGGCCACGTCCCAAAATGCCAGCAGCGTTCAGCAGATTGTAGCCGTCGATCAGTAGCGGCATGGAAGCGATCTGTTAAAGCCGGACGTAATGGGTAGTCGAGGAATTCTAACAGTCGCGCGATTTTTGAAGAACGTCATGCCAGTATCGAAGTCGATGCTAGCACGCCGTTGCCTGGGTTTGCCCGCTGCAGATCGGATTGCCGCGACACGCGTTTTTGCCTACCATTGCCCCGCTTTTCTCCCGCGGATTCCTATAATTAGTGCGCTGTTAAGCAATTCCAGGCGCTGGAGCGCTCCGCTACCCGTCGCGGCTGAACAAATCTCATGCGCGTTCGCCATATCACCATAGTGATTCTGATCGCGTCCGCAGGATGCATGTCGCCCTCGCGCGGCTTTCAGGGTTTGGACGCTTTGACTTCGCCGCCGTATTACACACCGTATTCAACTGCTCCTGCGGCCGAGTCGCCTAAGACTGCCAGCCGCACCTCGTCGAACGCTGCCAGTGCATTGAGCACAACCAGCGCCTCGCCGACCGAATTGGCCACGGTGATGGCCGACGTGCAGCAGATCGGCGCAAGATCCCGCGGCCCAGCAGGCGCTTTTGGACGACATGAAGCGCACCGATCCGTCGCTGTGGCCACAGTTGATTCGCGCGTTCCGTTCGTCGATGTCGTATCGGCAGCAGTCGGAGGCACGGTTGGCGCAAGCGGCGCCGCAGCCGCCGGCGGCGAATGCCGCTTTTGCCCCACCGCCGGCATCGATGATGCAGCAGGTCGGTTACTCCGACACCCCTTCTTACCCATCGACCGGCGCTCAGCCGACGGCGACGCTTGTGCGCCCGGTTGCCGCGCCGCAATCGACACCGGAATCCACCGAGGGTTTGCTGGTGCCGCGATCGCCCCCGGCCGATACGGCCCGCTCGTATCCCGATACCATGCTGCCCGCCGTGCGATTGATTTCCGCGGACAATGCGCGGGCCATTCAGAGCGCGGAGCGAACCGGAAACGCCTCGGTGGCTGATGTTTCGTCTTCCGCAGCGGCTGCCGCGCCGGGCGACTGGCACGAACCACTATCGACTGCGATTCGCACGCTGGAATCGAAGGTGGACGCTTCGTCCGGCCAGCCGTCGAACAGCGCGGATGAAGCGCGGCTACGGCTGCTGTATCTCATTGCCGATCGGCGCGAAGAGGCCGCCAAGCCGCTGACTGGGGCCTCGGCTGACTCGCATGAATTTTGGAGTCAAGAGTCCGCCGGATTGGCCACGTTGATCGACGATCAACGCATTTCCGATGCACAGCACCGGTCCGAGGAAGCCTGCGCGGCATCTGCATGCGGCGGCCAACGAATTGGAACAAAACGCGCCGTTGGCTCTGAATCATCTGGCGTTTTGCACCGAGGTGAACAGCTTCGGCGTGTACAAGAAATTTCCCAAGTACGCATTCAAACATGGTGAAGAGGTGCTGTTGTACGCCGAGGTGGACAACTTCACCAGCACGACGACCGAGGCCGGTTACCACACGGCGTTGCACAGCAGCGTGCAGATACTCGACCGCCGCGGCGATCGGGTGGCCAGCCAGGATTTCGCCGTGACCGAGGAAAATTGCCGCAACCTGCGGCACGATTTCTTCGTGCGATATTTCCTCAACATTCCCAAGAACCTTGCGGCCGGCGACTACACGCTGCAATTGACCGTGGAAGACACGCAAGGCAATAAGACCGCGCAGGCGAATATTCCGTTTAGCGTGATCAGCGAATAATCGAGCGCTTGTCCGTTACTGCAGCGCGATCCGCACCGTCTGCACGCCGTTCTGCACCGCCACGTCGAGGATCTGCGGCGGTTCCTTCTGAGTAAGCACGCTGATTTCGCCGTTGCGCTCTTTGAAGGCGGCCCGCACTTCGTGCAAGTTATCGACGCCGCGCAGGCGCAGTTGCTCGATCAGGTCGTGATCGGAAAGGTGGGAATGCAGCATCGCCTTGCGTAGCACACGGCCGTTTTCCACCAGTAGTTCCGTATTGCCTTTGAATACGTTGCCGAAGCCATGCGATCGACACGCAATAGCGGTCAGCACCCAGTGGACGGCCACAATCACGGCGGAGGCCAACAGAGTGCCGCTGATCGAGGCGTGGCCAGTGATTCCGCGACTCAACAGCGAGCCGAGGATGAAGCCCAAGATCACATCCAGCGACGTGGTGCGACTGATCAGCCGGCTTTTGCCGATCCGCACAATCGCCAGCCCCAGCAGGTAGACCGCCGCGGCCCGCGCCGCCACCTGATACAACGTCAGGGGCTCGATCGGCACGTCGCCGCCGAATGCATCCTGGAGAATGGTTCCCAGCTGTTGAACGAGCGTGACGCTTTGCGCATCGGCGAGTAACATGGTCTTTTCTCCCAATTGGTTGGGGATGATGAAAGATTGATTTTCTGTTTCCGTGCCTTCCGCGGGAACAGCAACCGCGGATTTGTCTAGCGATTATATGGAATCGTACGACGTCATTGTGCTCGGCGCCGGCGGCGTGGGCAGCGCGGCCATGTTTCACCTGGCCCGGCGCGGCGCGAAAGTGCTGGGCTTGGATCGGTTTGAGCCGCCGCATAATCACGGCAGTTCTCACGGGCGCACGCGGGTGATTCGCCAGGCGTATTTTGAGCATGCAGATTACGTGCCGCTACTAAAACGGGCGTACGAACTTTGGGCGGAGTTATCGGAGTTCGTTGGTAAGCGGCTGTATCATGAAACGGGTGTGTTGGTGATTGGGCCGCCGAAAGGGCACGTTGTGCCCGGCGTGCTCACCGCGGTGAACTTGCACGGATTGGAAGTGGATCATCTCACTGTCGGGCAGTGCCGGCGATGTTTTCCGATGTTCCAGTTGCCAGGCGAATGGGAAGCGGCATTCGAACCTCGTGCCGGATATCTCGACGTTGAGGATTGTCTTGACGCCCATCTCGCCGAATCGCAAAAACTCGGCGCCGAATTGCGCACCGGTGTGACGGTCAAATGTTGGCGCGCCGATGGCAACGCCGTGACCGTCGAAACGGATGGCGGCTCGTTTAGCGCGGCCAATTTAGTGATTGCAGCCGGTTCGTGGTCTGGTCCGCTGCTGGCGGATTTGGGCATGTGTTTGCAGGTGCGGCGCAAAAGCATGTTCTGGTATCCGATTGGCGATGATTCGCTGCGCGCCGACCATGGTTGCCCGGTCTATCTGTTCGAAACCCCCGCCGGCGTTTTTTACGGCGTGCCGCAGGTCGATGAGCGCGGCTTCAAAGTGGCCGAACATTCCGGCGGCCAACCGATTGCCGATCCGCTTGCCGTGAATCGCGATTTAGATCCCAGCGACCAATCGCACATCGAATCGTTCTTATCGAAGCACATCCCAAAGGTCTGCCGGCCATTCCTTAAACACTGCGTCTGCTTGTACACGATATCGCCCGACGAACACTTCATCGTCGACCTGCACCCACGGCATCCGCAAGTTTGCTTTGCGGCCGGGTTATCGGGGCATGGTTTTAAATTCACCTCTGTCCTGGGCGAAATGCTGGCTGATCTGGCGCTAAATCGCACCACCAATTCTCCAATCGGTTTCTTGAGCTGCCAACGGTTTGGGGAAGTGTGACCGTCTAACTATGTTCACCCGTCGAATTCCAATCTTGAGCTGGGCCCTGGTTAGCTACTCCTCTGCGCCGGACGACCGCGATTTTCTCCAGCGCACAAACGCAGAGCCAGAACGGCGTCGACATGACCGTGGCGGTGCTCGACGATCGGGAAAGCCATCGGTTCTTTGGCGTGCGGCATGGCGCGGCGCGGGATTCAACCCGTATGGCTGAAGATTGTCAACGGCGGGCAGAAACCGTATCGGCTCAGCATGCTCTCGATCGATCCGAACTACTATTCGTCGCTGGAGGCGGCGGCCGCCAATCATTTCTCGACCACGCATCGGTTCTGGGCCTTCGGGCTGCTGGTGCTTTTGTATTTTCCTCTGTTGCTGTTGCTGCCGCTGAGGATATTCACGGCGCGGCGGGCCAACCGCTACATGGATGCCTTTTTCCAGCAGTATGCATTTCGACTGCGGCCGATCGAGCCCGGCGCAACGAGCGAAGGCTTCGTGTTCACGTCGCTGGATGTCGGCAACAAAGTGGTGCACGTGCGGCTTATGGGGGAAGAACTCACTGAGTTCATTTTCACCGTACAAGTGCCGGGCATCGAAGCCGATTATTTGCGGCACGATTTTGAAGACCGGTTTTCGGCCGATCAACTGGAAGAGTGCGATCTGCCGACGTTGCGCAAGCGCGTGGCTGAAGCGCCGCAGGCCACGACCAACGCCAGTGGATCTCGCCAGGGCGATCCGGTGAATTTGGTTGTGGTGGGCGAATTCGTGACCGTGCTGAGCGCGTTTGGCGCCCGGTGGGACGAAACCGAGATTATCTCGCTGGGAACGTGCTGGAAAACGGTGCGGTCGTTTTTGACGGGCAACGAGTATCGCTATTCGCCGATTAGCCCCTTGTATTTGTACGGGCGCGGCCAGGATTTCGCGCTGCAGCGGATTCGGCAATCGATCAACGAGCGGCTGCACCTGCGGCTGTGGGCCACACCGCTGCGATTTCAAGGATTGCCGGTGTGGATCGGTCAGATCAGCCGCGACATTGGTGTGCGCTTTACCTGGCGCACGTGGAATTTGACGACGCACCGGATCGATGCGGAAGTCGACGAGGTGCGCGACTATGTGATTGAAGACTTGCTGCAGGCCGAACGGTTGGAAATGGCGGGCTACTTGGACGGTGTTGGCGCGTGCGATGCCGGTTCGCCGCGACGCAATCTTACCGGCGATCCTTATTTCACCGACGGCAAGCGCGCCGCAGTGCTGCTATCACCCACAAGGACAACGCCCAAGTTCGTCGGTTGGACGTGAACGAGAGCACTGAACAGTGAGCAATGAACGGGGGCATGGGCGGCGGAATGGCATTCGCGGCAAGAAAAGGATTACCACGAAAAACGCGAAGGGCACGAAAAATTTGGCGCTCGTCCGCCGTGGCGGGTCGGGCCGAAAAAAATAGCGGCGGTGGCGAACCGTCGCCGACAAGCTTGTGACGGGAACGGGGTCCACGCTCACGCTGCTTGCCTGCCCGAACCGGCCACATTAGCAGCGCGTCTGGTGAGAAACGCGGCCACGTGGCGGACGAGCACCTGGGTTAGTGCCTGATGGTGACCGCCCCGAGTTGTTTCTCCATGCACGCTAACCCCGTGCGAAGGCAATCCCAGGCGGCGAAAGGTTTCCCGATGTCGGCACGCCAGAGGCGGACATCCTAGTCCGGCATACTACTTTGGCTGAGCTCGTTGGCCGCATCGTCTGAGATTGTTCTTAGCACGAAAGTGGCTCAGTTGGCTAGAGTTCTTTTTGGGCCATCGTGAACCGCGAAGGGGCAAAGAGCGAGAGGTCCGAATGTTTAGAACCGCAGAGACGCAAAGCTACAGAAAGTAATTAGCGGCGGCTACGGCGGTAGATCGCAGCCAAACCGAATGTTCCGAGAGCGGCTAGTAAGATGGAACCGGGCTCGGGAAGTTCAACGACTCGAAAGCCAAGAAAGGAGTCGTTGCCGAATGCCGGATTGAGGTACAGGTTTTGTTGCGACGACGCAGGCGGCATGTAAAAAAAGGACCCACCGCGAATACCGCGAGAGGAAGTGGCAATATCCTGGCCTTCGTTCCATTCTTGGAGATTGCCTGCTTGATCGAAGGTGCCGAAGAAGCTAACGGAACTGCTATACGCACCGACGTCGGTGGCGTATGTCTGATCGGAATCGAAGTTTGTCGATCCCGTTACTGCGAATCCGTTATCGTAGCCGTTTGCGATCTGATCATCGAAATAGCCGTTGGCCGTGTTCGACAGCGTTGGCGCACTTGTTCCCGGAGGAGGGACTGAGTATGGCTGAGTATTGCTTTTGGTGGGATATTGCCAGTAATGCGCATCGAGTGGCGGGCCGCCTTGGGCGGCTGTGCGTGGATCGTAATAGGCCGCTTTGTACCATTCGTCTTCGCTGGGAAGGACCCAGGTCGCGCCGGCTTTTCGCGTGACAGCAAAGTAGCGCCGCTTGCGTGGTTGCGCCATCGAGCAGACAGGAACTGTCTTCGGTCGTGTTCACATCCTAGAAACCGGATGGCTGCCCATTGGAGAGCCAATTGCAAAAACGAGCAGCATCGCCCCAGCTCACCCAGGCAACGGGCAGAATCGAAGAACCCGTGACGTCGTAGGAATAGCTGCCGGAATCGCCAATCTGCGAGATTCCAGAAAAGGTCATTTTTGTGGTGTAGAAGCCATACGTGTCGGTGGAGGCAACGGCGTTAAGAAACGCAGTATATTGGCCGACGGTGACTTCGAATTTGCCGATGTTGTAGTTGTAATCGACCGCGCCGAATCCGGTTGAGTCGGCGGCGTTTCCTGGATTAGCGACGGGTACGGTAACAATCGTGATCGCGTGCGTGCATTTTGCAGCCGCAAGAATCGAGAGGCCAATACAAATCAATAAACAGGCGAATCGACCAGCAACCATGTACAAACACCCAGAAACAGAGAAAACGCTTGGCGAAAACCTAGAAAGACGAAGCGAAGCATTGGGTGATTAGCGTGCCCCGAGAGATGGAAATGTGCCTTTACAAAACTAACCAATTAGAGGGGGCGAGTCAACGATTTTTTGGGCACTTGTCGAGCGGGCTGGAAGCGATATAATCCAGATCAGCCTGGTCCGCCTGTCCTTGGCATAAGCTGAAACGGCGGAACATCTTTGGTTCGCTTATCTTCGGCGAACAGTGCTTTACAGGCGCCAGCGGGTTTGGTACATTTTGCGGTTTGCCATTTGGAGGCGCTTTTTCCAGGTGGAGCAGCTCAGAGATTAGTGGCCGGCGGTGCAACTGCGTTTGCGATTGAGCAACACGGGCGCAACTTCGGCCTCTGCTCTCTGAGAGTAGTTCGGGGGTAGCTCGGCGGAGGTGTTGGTCCCTGCAGGGAACGACACAAACGGCGAGCGACTTCCGGAACCGGTCTTTGACAATTGAGTTGTTGGATAATTGGCATCTTGATTGAACTGTGTGGTGCATCACTCTCAAGGTGATGTTTCCAAACATGTTCTTCCAAGGCTCTTAGATAATCGATGTTGACTGACGGCGGCGCAAGCTGTCGTCGGACAATAGCGGTGATTTTGGAAATTCGTTACTTAATATGGTCACGGGGCCGGCGGCTTGCCGGCGATGGTGGCCAGATTGGATCCAGTAGCAGCCGAAGTTGATGCGATTGAAATTGCGGCGCCTGACTGACACAGTCGGGCAATGTGAGATCGAGAGCGTTCGATTTAGGTGGTTAAGCTACTAAGGGCGCATGGGGGATGTCTTGGCGTTAGGAGGCTTTGAAGGGCGTGGAAGACTGCGATAAGCCCGGTGTAATTGTCAAACGAGTGTTGATACCGGGATTCCCGAACTGGCGTGCACTGAATCCATAGGTGCATTGCAGCCAACGCGGTGAACTGAAACATCTCAGTAACCGCAGGAAAAGAAAGAAACCTCGATTTCCTGAGTAGCGGCGAGCGAACGGGAAATAGCCCAAACCGCGGTGGTTTTCCTCCGCGGGGTTGTAGGGCTCTTCACATGGGAGTTACAAAGTGATTTGCTAGTCGAACGATCTGGAAAGGTCGTCCACAGAGGGTGACAGACCCGTAGACGAAAGCAGATCATCTCCCGAGGAGTACCTGAGTAGGTCGAGTCACGTGAAACCTCGACTGAATCTACGGGGACCATCCCGTAAGGCTAAATACTACCTAACGACCGATAGTGAACTCAGTAGGGCGACTGAAAGATGGGAAGAACCCCTGCTAGGGGAGGATAGTGAACCTGAAACCATGTGCCTACAAGCGATCGGAGGACTATGGCTGCTTCGGCAGCAATGTCTGACGGTGTGCCTTTTGCATAATGATCCGGCGAGTTGTCGTTAGTGGCAAGGTTAAGGACCTTAGGTCCGCAGCCGTAGGGAAACCGAGTCTGAATAGGGCGATTAAGTCACTAGTGGCAGACGCGAAACTGCACGATCTACCCGCGAGCAGGTTGAACCTCGGGTTATACCGAGCGGAGGACCGAACCCATCTGGGTTGAAAACCGGTGGGATGACTTGTGGGGAGGAGTGAAAGTCTAATCAAGCGCAGAGATAGCTCGTTCTCTCCGAAATAGCTTTAGGGCTAGCCTCGACCAACTACGCAACGGGGGTAGAGATACTGAATCGGCTTGAGGACCTTACCGGGTCGCTCTGCTGAACCAAACTCCGAATACCGTTGCGACTATGTCGGGAGTCAGTCCGCGAGGGATAAGCTTCGCGGTCAAAAGGGAAACAACCCAGATCATCGGCTAAGGTCCCCAAGTCGAACTTAGTCACTAAGGAAGTTGAATTGCTGAGACAGCCAGGATGTTGGCTTAGAAGCAGCCACCATTTAAAAAGTGCGTAACAGCTTACTGGCCGAGCAGTTCTGCGCCGATAATGAACGGGAGTAAGTTCGACACCGAAGCCATGGGAATTAAGCGCCTGCGGGCGGCTTAATTCGGTAGGAGAGCGCTGGACGTCAGATACAAGCCGTACCGTAAGGAGCGGTGGTGGGGCGTTCAGGTGATTATGCCGGAATGAGTAACGATAAAACAGGTGAGAATCCTGTTCGCCGAAAGCCTAAGGTTTCCTGGGGAAGGTAATTCCGCCCAGGGTTAGCCGGTACCTAAGTCGAGGCCGAAAGGCGTAGACGATGGACAGCAGGTCAACATTCCTGCGCCATTTACGAGGACTGATGGAGTGACGGCGTTTGTAGGGTGAGCGGTACGATTAGAAATGTCCGTGGACTGTTGGATGATGGGGAATTGGTAAATCCGTCCCATAATTCATCCGGCGGGACCGACCGCATATACGTTCGGGTAGTCATCCGAAAGACGTCCAAGAAAACCTTCTCAGGGTCGATTCGTAAGTGACCGTACTAAAACTGACACAGGTAGGCGAGACGAGAAGTCTAAGGCGCTCGGGAGAATACTGGTTAAGGAACTCTGCAATATGACCCTGTAACTTCGGGAGAAAGGGTGCCTTCGAGGGTTAACGCTCTTGGAGGTCACAGTAAATCGGGAGCAGCGACTGTTTATCAAAAACACAGGACTCTGCTAACACGCAAGTGGATGTATAGAGTCTGACGCCTGCCCGGTGTTGGTAGGTTAAGGAAGAGGGTTCGTTCACTTCGGTGGACAAAGCTCGCGACCGAAGCCCCAATAAACGGCGGCCGTAACTATGACGGTCCTAAGGTAGCGAAGTTCCTTGTCGGGTAAGTTCCGACCTGCATGAATGGCGTAACGACTGCTCTACTGTCTCAACCAGTAACCCGGTGAAATTGTAGCCGTGGTGAAGATGCCACGTTCCCGCAGTGTGACGGAAAGACCCCGTGAACCTTTACTGCAGGCAGATATTGGTCTCGGGCATTCTCTGTGTAGGATAGGTGGGAGGCTTTGAAGTTTCGGCGCTAGCCGAGATGGAGCCAACGTTGAAATACCACCCTGAGGTTGTCTTAGTTCTAACTCCGATTCCCGTAATCCGGGCGGAGGACAGTGTCTGTTGGGCAGTTTGACTGGGGCGGTCTCCTCCGAAAGATTAACGGAGGAGTTCAAAGGTACCCTCAGCCTGGTTGGCAATCAGGCAACGAGCGCAATGGTATAAGGGTGCTTAACTGCGAGGCTGATCAGCCGAGCAGAGACGAAAGTCGGACATAGTGATCCGGTGATTCCGAATGGAAGGGTCATCGCTCATCAGATAAAAGGTACTCTGGGGATAACAGGCTTATCGCTCCCGAGCGTCCATAGCGGCGGAGCGGTTTGGCACCTCGATGTCGGCTCATCACATCCTGGGGGTGGAGAAGCTCCCAAGGGTTTGGCTGTTCGCCAATGAAAGTGGTACGTGAGCTGGGTTCAGACCGTCGTGAGACAGGTCGGTCCCTATCTGCTGTGGGCGCACGAAACTTGAGGAGATTCTTCTTTAGTACGAGAGGATTTTGAAGGACGTTCCTCTGGTGTACCAGTTGTCGCGCTAGCGGCACGGCTGGATAGCTATGAACGGAAAGGATAAACGCTGAAAGCATATAAGCGTGAAGCCCGCTCCGAGATTAGGTTTCGTTGCGGCGCAAGCCGCGAAAGTCCCCTGGAAGACGACCAGGTTAATAGGCCGGATGTGTACATGCAGTAATGCATTTAGCTAACCGGTACTAACGGACGAACGCTTAGCCACCTATATCAAGCGCTCTCATATCGGAGAGCTGCCTGATACTGGAAAAGTACGATTTCCAAGATCGCTAAGAGCAGCCAATTACCAACAAACTCATTAAGACGGATTCCGCTTTACCGCGGGTCCGCCTTTTTCCGGCGACCATATCCGAAAGGTCACACCCGTCCCCATTCCGAACACGGTAGTTAAGCTTTCGGAGCCGATGGTAGTTCCAAAAGAGCGAGAGTAGGTATCGCCGGATCAATTTTCAAAAAGCCCCGCTTGGCCAATAGCCTTGCGGGGTTTTTTGTTGCGCGCGGGGCGGAATGCTTTGCGTGGGACGTTGCTAGCAGCGAGATTGGTTTCATTTATGCCCCCCTTTAGGTCGATACAGCTTTCCACGCCGCGCAGGGGGGCCGAGCCTGCGGCGCAGCATCTCTTTCCAGGAGGTCTGCGTGAAATCGGCCTTAGCAACGATCGCCGTTGTTCCCCGCGAGCGGTTTAGTTTCGCCGCACAGTCTCTCGACAATATTCTCGCGGCCACGTCCGGCCCGTACGAACTGCTGTACGTCGATGGCGGCTCACCGCCGGAGGTGCGTCAGCACATCGCACACCAGGCTCAAGCCCATCGCTTTCGCCTATTTCGCACCGACGAGTATTTGAGCCCCAACCAGGCGCGCAATCTTGCGGCGGCAAACATCCAGACCAAGTACGTCGTATTCATCGACAACGACGCGATGGTTTCGCCGGGTTGGCTGGAGGCGCTGGTCGATTGCGCCGAGCAAACGGACGCCTGGGTCGTCGGTCCGGTTTACTGCGAGCAATTTCCGATCGCCCAGCGGATTCACATGGCCGGCGGCGATGCGCGGTTTGTCGAGCAAAACGGCCGCCGTATCTTTCAGGAAGCGCACCGATTCTATGGAGAATCGCTGGACGAGATTCGCCCCCGTTTGCGCCGTGAGCCCACCGAGCAAATTGAATTCCACTGCGCTTTGCTACGGCGCGATGTGTTCGATCGGCTGGGCCCCTTGGACGAAAAGCTGTTCAGTGCCGCCGAGCACACCGATTTGTGCTTGCTGACTCGCGCCGCGGGAGGCGAGGTCTACGTCGAACCGAACTCGGTCGTCACGTACATTCCACCTCCGCCGCTGACAAAGACCGACTTGCCGTTTTACGTGCTGCGCTGGTGCGATGCTTGGAACCGCGCATCGGTGGAACGATTTCGAGCCAAGTGGAACCTGTCGGCGGATGATCCTGGCATGGCCGAATTGCTGAAATGGCTTGGCGACCATCGCCGACTTGCCTGGCATTCCGTGAGCCGGGTATTGCGAAACGTCGGTCGCAAGCCGGGCGCTGGATCGACAAGTATCTCATTCCACCGATCGAACAATCGATCAACCGCCGGCACTTCCCCACCGCTTTTTTGACGCACGTTTCCACAAGCGTTCTGTCCCCCGCCGCATAATGCCTGACAACGACCATGAAAGGTCCCTCCGAATGAATAATTACGCACAAACCAACCTACAGCTGTATGGTCAGATGCTTTCGTCGGAGCGTCCGGAACAGGAATTAAAACTGGCACGGGACGCTTATGAGCTGGCCATGTGTCTATTCGCTTCACAGTATCGGGGCAATGGTAAACCCTTCGTGTCGCATTTAGTTGGCGTGGCCAGCATTCTGGCCGCGCAGCGGCGCCCAATCGACACCATCACCGCGGGATTACTGCATTCGGTGTACACCTTCGGAGAATTTGGCGAGGGCACGCGTGGAATCAAGAAACGAAAGCGCAATGAAGTGCGCAACGTGGTGGGTGCGGCGGCGGAAGAATTGATCGTGCAATACACATTGATTGATTGGAACCTTCCCACGCTGCGCGATTTTCAGTCACGCGCCGCAATGCTTACCGCGGCCCAAAAGGATGTGTTGGCGATCAAGGCGGCAGATGTGCTGGAAGATCACCTGGATCGGGGCCTGGACTATATTCCAACAAAGCATCTTGCTTCAAAAACGGACAATATCGCTTTGTTGGAAGTTCTGATCGCTGTGAGCCGCGAAGCTGGACACGCGGAAATCGCGGCGGAACTGCAATCTGTCAGCACGCAGTCTCCGACGTGGCAGATTCCCACGATTTTGACAACGACTCGTTCGAGCTCTTTTTTGGCGGCGCCGCGTTCGTATGGCAAGCGGATGATGCCTCGCGTGAATCGAAGATTATCGCGTTGGTTTCGCGCCAAGGCCGCGTGAGCTCAGCAGCTAGACACGCCTCGGTCGCTAATTCAACCTACAACTCCAAAGGCGCTGGCCCGCGGGTTTTGGGCTGCGGTTCTAAAGCATGAAAGCAAGAAGCATCGTCACCGTTGTGCCGTTCTTCAATCGGCGGCATACGATTTTAGCGACGCTCAACCGCATCCGATTGCAAACCGTCCGTCCGGCGCAATTGATTGTGGTGGACGACGGTTCGAGCGACGGCGGCGGCGAATTGGTGCGGCAGTGGATCGACCAGGTTCGTGGGTCGCTAAATTCCCGCTTGGCACGGCAGGTTCATTCGGGGGCCGGCATCGCTAGAAACTACGGACTTTCGCAATGTGGGCCAAGCGAATTTGTGGCCTTTCTCGATTCCGACGATCTTTGGCCCGTCGACTTTTTGGAGCGTTCCTTGGCTGCGCACTCTGCCCACGAGGGCGCGGTGGCCGCAACGTGCGATCAGCGAATTGTCTTCGCCGAAGATCATCCCACTGAAAGCAGGGATTGTTCCGGCCTGAGCGTGACTCCCAGCCTGTGGATGCTCGAGTTCGGCGCCGGGGTTGCGTCGTCCACGCTGTTTCGACGCCGGGCGATCGAACGTCGAGGCGGCTTCCCTCCCCTGCTCTCCGGCGAAGATGCCGCGTTATTCTTGCCGCTGAGTCTCGATGGGCGTTGGTTGCATGTGCCGGGTGAGCCCGTCACTTTTCATCGAGGATTGGCTCGGCGACTTGGAGATGAAGGAAATCTGTCTCTGAAATTCGCCGACAACCATCGCATGTGGGCCAAGATTCATGAGGAATTTTTCACCATCGGCGATGGTCGCGCACTGGCCGCCCGCCCCGAGTGCAAGCAACTGATGGCCGCCGCCTGGTACCGGGCAGGAAAGGAATTGTGTCAAAATCAAGCCCCGCGGGAAGCGCTCGAGTGTTTTCGAAAGTCTTGGGCCTGGAATCCCTGGCGGCGCAGGTGCGGTTTCCGGATAGTGCGCACATGGATCAAAACCCTCGGCCGGCGCGGTGCAACCTGTCCTTCTGAACGCCTCGCCACGGCAGCGATGTAGAATCGGCTCACCTAGCAAAAAAGCCCTGCTGGCCTTTGCGGCCAGCAGGGCTTTCTATGCGTGTACAGCTCTTACGTTGTTCCGTTTACACGTGCCACTCGTAATCGTCTTCGTGGCCGGCGGTCACGCCAAAGGCCAAGCGGTCGGCGATTTTTTGCACGATCGGCTTGGGCACGCACGCTTTGGGCGTGCATTTGAAACGCCGCGAGGGGGCGTCGGCGACTTTGTTCGGCAGAATGCCGCGAAACTGAACCTTTCCAATCCCGACACCATTTTGACTGACTTCAACTGTGTGCATCAACGCACCTCCTTCAAAAGAAAAAGCCGCCCAGATAGGCGGCTTTGCAATGTCGTCTAAGTAGGTAACCGGCCCACGATCACTCCTTCAATTATACCACCAAATCGAGGTAGAACACCAATGCAAAACGCGGGTTTAACGGCCGATTTCGAAGAAAATGCTCACGGAATCGCGTTCCATTCGTCGCATTCGTGATCCAGCCACTGACGTAGCTTGCCGTAATAATGCCGCGCCGTCTCGCCGGCTGTCGGCGCGCAGTCGCCGAACATCTGCACTCGCCGGCAGAGATCGGCCTTGCCGTGCGGAGTGTTCGCCAGTTGCCGAATGAAAGCCTGCAAGTCGGCCAGCCGCTCTTCGAGTTGCAGTTCAGGGGGCAAGTTCGCGCGTCGAATTCGCGCTTGCCGCGCCAGCTCGTGATCTTCCGCGCTCGATTTGTGATAGCGATGCATCGTATACGCCCCTTTGCAAGATTAGGTGCTACATCGAGCTATCGCCTCATCATATCAGTCGCCGCAGCCGGAATAGGGGAAAATCTGGGAAAATTCCGCTGGGGAGGAAATGCCAAAAACCCCTTCATTCCACGTCTGATTTGCTACAATGCATGCATGGCAGCGGCAATCCGCTCTATCATTCCCGGACGTACATGCTAGACTTCTGGTAGTCGGTTTGACGATGTGCTCGCAGCGATTGCTTCTGAAAGCCCGCTGCCTCTCTTTCGCCTTGCCCACTTGGCGGGCCGCCAATTTGGTCCCTTTCATTCGACCCTGAAAGTTTAGTTTGGGTCGGTTACGTTTCTAAGTTTTAAGGAGTTCTACAGTGGGTAAGCGATTGTATGTTGGTAACCTGAGTTACAACGTCACGAACGAAAGTTTGGAAGAATTGTTTGCACAATTTGGCGCCGTGCAAAGTGCACAGGTCGTCCAAGACCGCGATTCGGGACGCAGCAAGGGATTTGGGTTCGTGGAAATGGGCGACGACAACGCCGCTCAGGAAGCCATCCGCGGCCTGAACGAAAAAGAGCACGATGGCCGTCCTCTCACCGTCAACGAAGCTCGTCCGCGCGAAGAGCGCAGCGGCAGCGGCGGACGCGGTGGATACGGCGGCGGCGGCGGCGGCGGACGCGGCGGCTACGGCCGGCGCTAGTCCGATGCGGTGTTAACAGATTTGGTCTATCGCCCACGGAAGGGGCGATATCTATGGCTGCGAATTGCGCGATATCCGCGCAAGGTTGAAGTTCCCAGGTTGGGAGCGAATTCAACTGCCTGACTGGCTGCGCACGGCCGTTGCCCGAAGACCACGGGCAGCGGACCATGCCGCGGCCCTTTTAGAAAGGCGCACCGATGTTGCGCGATATCGACTATGCGGCCGTGGCAGTGAAAACGGCGATTGTGGAAAAGTTCGGCCGGCAAAACGCACTGGAAAATCTACAAGTCATCGCCAATGAAGACACGATCTCGGTTGTCGATGGCGAACATTCGGCCGAAGGAACTCGCGACAATCTTTTGATCGCCTTGCGGAAAGCCGGTTCGTACGAGTCCTTTTGGCAAATTCTCCCGCAGGACGCGGAACAAGCACAGATCCGCGGCACTCGGGGGAGCAGTCATTGATGGCACATAAACGTCATTACAGCCGCAGGAATCAACGACCGCCATCTGCCGGACCAAGAGCCAGCGTTCCTCTACGAGCGCCGGTAGTCCGCGAACGCAAAGTGCCCACGCAGTACGGCAAGCCGTTCATTTTGCTCGAAGATCAATCGTACAACACCTTCGAATACGCGTCTGGAGCGTGGGTTCCGTACGCCTTAAGCATCGCCCAGTGCCGGCAGGATTTTCTGGTCAAGGAATTGCCGCAGAAGGTGAACGGCAAGACCAGGTACGAGATTCGCTGTCCGTTGCCGGCGGCGGATTAATACTCCCCTACCCCTCGGAACCGAATATGGGAATTCTAACTGCGCAAGCAAGGCCAGACCTTTGTCATCTCATCGGACCACAATCCGCTGGATGCGCTGGGCCGACGTCCCGCACGCCGGCTCGACGAACCGTATCAGGTTTGGACCGGCGCCACTTGGTCGGCCAACAATGACGACGCGATGATGTTCGAATCGCTGGACGACGCCGACGAATACGTCCGCGCCAACTACGCCCGCGTCAGCGGGTAAGTTTGCTTGAAAAAGTCGCCTCAGGCGGAGGCCGGATTCTTACGCCGCGCGAAGATGGATGAGCGGCTTGTAGACATAATTGCGCACAAAGCTGCTGGTGCGCGATTCCTTGAGCAGGCCGACGCCGTTGTTGTTCCGCTGGAATTCCATCAAATCGGCGGCCAGGTCGCCGCGGTATTCCGCTTGCTGACGCGGATAGATCGTCGAGATCACGTAGTCGTAAACCTTCTGATCCTCGGCATTCGCCGCGTCAATTCGGGCCGACACGTCCTCGGAATCCAAATAGCTGGTGTCTGTCTGGTGCCGCAGCGCGTTCTGGTAGCCGCGGGTCTGGGTGCGATCGTTCTTTCGGCGATATTCAGGCCGAAACGCCGGCTCTTGGATCCATTGGCCCAACAGCAAGAGCGACTCGTCGAATCGTTCGGTCAAACCGGTGAAGCCGATCTTCGTCGACAGGACGTCGATCGCCTTTTGGGCGTTGGGCTCGCCGCAAATCATTTTCGTCTGCCAATTGTGAATCCACGAGGCGGCCAGCCAGCGGTCGAGTTCTTCGGGCCGATGTGAATTGGCCCGCGTGAGAAAGTGTGAAAGGAATCGTCGCCGCGGGTCGCGCAGGAAGGTGAAGTAGCGAATGTCGCGGCACTCCAATTCCAGATCGGAATAGGTTTTCACATCATGGCCCGAGATCCCGCGCAGATTTCGATAGATGCGCTTCATGTGCCGCAAGTCGGCGGCTGAGACGAGATTGCGTTGATCGGAACTCACCGAACCGCGCTTCGCCAGCGGCAAGCGAATATCGCAGTGGCCCATTCCGAACGACCGCCGCAGAATGGAAGTCATTGTCGTGCCGGCGGTCTTCTCGATATGCACAAAGGCATACATCGTCGATGCTCCCCTGCTCGGCGCGCAGTGTGGCGCAGTTTTATGCAGGTTGCATCGGTTGCTCCTTTGGCGGGCCTTGAAAGGGCCGAGAAATTGCGGGTCACAGAGGATAGAGAAACCTTGCCGGCTGCGCCGTCGACGGGATTGGTACGCGAAGCCTGGCGGAGCAAACGCCGATCGGCCTGGCCTCCGCCGGCGTTGGGGTGTGAAGCAACACCTTGGGCCGATAGACTTTACAATCCGCCTGCCTGACCGAACCAAAAGGCTTTCCTTCGGTCATACAATGGCAATGGATGCCCTATGGATACCCGCCGCAAGCAACATGGATAAGTGGTCGCTGTGAGTTCTGAATTTCCCCACACCTTGAATCACACCGGCGGGACGGCGGTTGAAGAAGAAACGAGCGAGTTGGATTCGTCGCGGGCGGGGCTCAATATCTCGCCCAAAGTGCATCGCGGGTGGGTCACCGCGGCCTTGATGCTCGTGATGGTGCTGGCCTCGATGGAGATGACGGTCACCAGCACGGCCATGCCGACGATTATCGGCGATTTGCACGGCCTGGAACATTACTCGTGGGTCACGTCGGTGTATCTGCTAATGTGCACGGTCACGATGCCGCTGTATGGGCGGCTGGCCGATGCGCTGGGCGCAAGCGAGTGCTGCTGGCGGCGATTGCGATCTTCGCCGGCGCAAGCGTGTTGGCTGCCAGGCGCAAACGATGCTGCAACTGATCATTTTTCGTGGCATCCAGGGACTGGGTGCCGGCGGCATCATGCCCGTGGTGCTGACGATTTTGGGGGACATTTTCACGCTTGAAGAACGAGCGCGAATTCAAGGCTGGTTTAGCGCGGTGTGGGGCACCTCATCGCTGGCGGGGCCGGCGATCGGCGCGCTACTGGTCGAAACGCTCGGCTGGAGATCGATTTTCTTTGTCAACCTGCCGTTTGGCGCGCTGGGGTTCGGCGTGTTGGCCTGGCGGTATCACGATCATGAACGGCCGCATTCCACCGATTTGGACCTGCCGGGAGTCGGTTTGCTGGCCGTCGCTTGTACGGCAGTTTTGGCGCTGGTGTCGCTGGGACTGGAAGGCTTGTCAGCCACGGTTGCGGGATCGCTGTTGGCCATTGCCGTGGCGGCGCTAGTGTGGTTCATCCGGGTGGAACGGCGAGCGAGCAATCCGATCCTGCCGCCGGCGTTGATTCTGCAAAGCGCGATCGGTCCGGCAATGCTGGGCAGCGCACTCATGGGCGTGGCGTTTTTCGGCGTCGATACCTACGTGCCACTGTACGTGCAGGGCACGACCGGGGCGGGGGCGACTGCCGCGGCCGGCGTGGTGACGCCGGTGATGCTGGCCTGGGCCACGAGCGGCATTTTCGTGGCGCCGATCATCGTGCGCTGGGGCTTCCGCCGCACCGCGGTAGTGGGCAGTTCCTTAGTCGCAATCAGTTTCACCCTGCTGGTCGTCTGCGCACTGGCGAAGGCCAGCGGCTGGGTGCTGGCGGCCGTGCTGATTCTGGCAGGACTGGGTTTCGGCGCTTCGTCGATGCCACAAATTCTGTTGGTGCAGCACAGTGTGACCTGGCAGCAGCGCGGCATTGTGACCAGCGCCATCCAGTTCTTCCGTACGATCGGCGGCGCCTTGGGCATCGGCCTGCTGGGCATGCTGTTCAATGTGCTGGCCGCGCCGCAGATGCAGCAATTGCGCGAGATGGGCGTCCGACCTGCCGCCATTATGGATCCGCACAAAAGCGCCGCCCTACCGGCCGGTGCGCGGCCGATTATCGTGAGCATGATTGATTCCGGGCTGACTTGGGTGTTCGTCGCCATGGCGGTGCTGGCGGTCGCGCAGATCGTGGTCAGTTTCTTTATGGCCACGGCCGACGAATGCCCGAGCGAGGCCGAAGTGGAGCCGTTCGAGGCGCTGCCGGGCTAGGCTGAGCAAGCTCGGCGGCTAAATGAGCCTGGCGCACTCATTTTTGGCGCTTTGTCCGGATTTTTCTGAGATAATCCGGGTTGTAACCGGCAATGTGTCACTCCGTGAATATCAGGAGGCACCCGTGCGCCACGTTCATACATTATTTGCATTGGTAATTTCGGTTTTTCTCGTCGAAACGTCTTCAGCTCAGGTTGAGAAGGTCGGGGATGGCAACGGCGAGGAGCCGCCAACCTACAAGCTGACGGTTTCTGCCGCGGCGGAGCCGAAGCCGGCACTCAAATATCATTTTTTGGTTCCGCCGGTCGATCAGGTCGAAGGCAATGCGGCCACCTACTACTACAAGAGCATGGTCTTTGAAGAGCCCGACTGGGTTTACCAGCTGTCGCAGGTTCCGCTGGGAGATAAAATCGAAAAATGGCTAGCGGCGCCGCTCGACAAATTGCCACTCACCGAAATTGAGAAAGAGGCGGTGTTCGTTGTGCCTGGCTCTCAATGGCAGCCTTTGCAGGAGGCATCGCGCTGCAATCATTGCGACTGGGGTGATCCGATTCGGGAAGAAGGAGCCGCGACGCTTTTGCCTCAAGCACAAAAAATGCGAGCAATGGCAACCGGCCTGGCACTAAAAGCCAGAATGCAACTCGCTGCAAATAAATGTTCCGACGCGATCGACACGCTGCGCCTGGATATGCTCTGTCGAGAAATATGGGGCACGGGTGCTGCTTCGTCCAAAGCCTCATCGGGATTGCAATTGCCAGTGTGCTCAATGAGCAAACGCTAACGCTAATGGCAGTGGAAAACTCGCCAAACCTCTATTGGGCGTTGACCGAGTTGGCCGCTCAACCAGTCGATTTGCGACAGGCCATGTCGTATGAAACCAAGGTGTGGGAGTTTTCGGTCCATGAATTAGACGGTTTGGAGCGCTCGACGTTGTCGCAAGAGCAAGCAAGGACATTGGTCGACAAAGTCTACGATTTGCGTCGCAAGTTGTCGCGCCTTCCTGGAGGTCCGAAAGATTCGCCCGACAAGGGCGATTTGTTGGCCGACCCAAAAACGCTGCCGGAGGCAAGCAAATACCTACTCGAACATGGATATACGCCGGCGCAGGTCAAGGCCATGCCCGATTTGAAACTCGCCTTGCTTTACCGTTGGAAGCAGTATTCCCAACTGCGAGACGACTACTTTAAATGGGGGCTGTTGCCAGAGGACGAAGCGATGCAAAACCTTCTTGCAAACCGCAGCAAGTCGAAGAGCTTGTCAAACAGGGCGCCGGCCAACCGTTCAGTTGGGTCTTGCCGGGCATCCGGGCATCGATCACTGCTCAATTGCGTCACCAACGTCATACGAACTTGCTGCGCACGATTGAAGCATTGAGGATGCATGCCGCGGAGAACGGCCGCTGGCCGGAGAATTTGGGCGACGTAAAGATTGTGTCCGTGCCGAACGACCCGTTCACAAACAAGCCGTTTGAATATTTGCTGAAGGAAGGCGTGGCGACGCTGTCGACGCCGCATGACAAGACGTGGAACGTTGCCAGCGGCGCAGCGCGGTACGAATTGACCCTGCGGGCGTCGGCCAAATGAGCGCTCGCGGTCCGGCGCAGTTCGGCAGGGAGCCTCGCCCTCCCCTACTGCTTAGGGGCAAAGGCAGCCTCGTGATTGCACGATTTGCGGCCTTTGCGGCATAATGGCATTAAGAGGAGAGATCGCGCCTATGCCCGGCTGGTTCCGTTTTCCGCTGCAATTGTTGATCTTTGCGCTAGCGATCGGTCTGGGAATGCTCTGGATCGACGGGTCGCTGCCGACGCGAGCCGGCGATGACCCGCCATCATCCGCGCCAGCCACAGCAGCATCGCCCGGGGAAAAATCGCCCCAATCGGCCGGCCCGGAAACAAAATCAGCCGCACAGCCGATGGAGTCTGAAGGCAAACCCGACGGCGGCGCCAAGCCGATTGCCGCGCTGGGCAAAGCGGCGCCGGAAACGGCCGAGGATCTGGCGGCAATCCAAAACGCCATCGAGCAGGTGGTGAAAAAAGATCTGCCCGCCGTAGTGGGCGTCGATATCAACGGCGTGGAAGGTAGCGGAGTGATCGTGACGGAAGATGGCTACGTGTTGACGGCCGGCCATGTTTCCGGGATGCCGGGGCGCGATGCGTACGTGATTCTTCCCGACGGCAAACGGCTGAAAGCCAAGACGCTGGGCGCAAACGAATCGGTCGACAGCGGCATGATGAAAATTACCGAACCCGGCCCGTGGCCGCATGCAGAAATGGGCCGATCGGGCACCTTGAAACCGGGCGAGTGGTGCGTGGCGTTGGGGCATCCGGGCGGATTTCAACGCAATCGTCCGCCGCCGGCGCGGGCCGGCCGCCTGGTGATGGTGCGCAGCGATACGATCTGGACCGATTGTCCGTTGACGGCCGGCGACAGCGGCGGACCGCTGTTCGATTCGCAAGGCCGGGTGATCGGCATTCACAGCCGCATCAGCGATTCGCTGATCGCCAATTACCATGTGCCGATCGACAACTACCGCGACTCCTGGGACCGGCTGGCCAAAGGCGAATCGTGGGGGGGCGAACCGCCACGGGGCGGGCCGATGTTGGGCATCAGCGGCGAATCGCACGACAAGGGCTGTCAGATCGTCAACGTCTTCGCCGGCTCGGCGGCGGAAAAGGCCGGCGTGCGGGTCGATGACATCGTGACCGAACTTTCCGGCGAAACTGTAGGCAGCATCGAGGGTTTACAATCCTTGGTGGCCAAGCACAAAGTCGGCGAGGAAGTAACCCTAACGGTGCTCCGCGGCGGCCAGAAAATACAGTTGAAAGCGAAGCTGGAAAAGCGAGAATAATATTCGTGGTAAGATGTACGTAGTCAGTTGCCTGCGAGTTGAACCGGCTCGCGCCCGTCGGCCGGTTTCGTGAGTTCCAATCACCCGCGGTTTGCCCAATCCAACCATGAACCCGCAACGACCGAAGATCGCCGCGTTGGCGATCGCGAGCCTTTTTCTAGGCCTGCTGACGGCTGCCCACTCCGCCGATCGCCTGCCGGCGAGCAAGCTGCGCGACGGCAAAGATGTTCGCACTGCCTATGTGAGCATCGTGGCCTCGGCCGACCAGGCTACCGTGCGGATTCTGAGCGGGGGCAAAGAATCGGCGCTGGGCACCGTGGTCGACGCGGACGGTTATGTGCTCACCAAATACAGCGAATTGCGCGATCCTGTGACGTGCCGCCTGGGCGACGGCCGCACCGTGACGGCCAGCGTCGTGGGCCATGATCCGCAGCTCGATCTGGCAATGCTTAAGATCGAGGCCAACAAACTGAAGGCCATTCCTTGGGCCGAGGGCACGATCGATCCGACCGTGGGGCAACTGGTGGCCACCGCGTCGCCGGGCGATTTGCCGCGGGCGGTGGGCGTGATTAGCGTGCCGCGGCACCGCGTGCCGCCGCGTAGCGGTGTGTTGGGAATCCAACTGGAGCACGCCGATGGGAGCGCGAAAATTACGCTGGTGTTTCCCGGCAGCGGCGCTGCCGAAGCCGGCCTGCAAGCGGGCGACATCGTGACTCAAGTGGCTGACAAGTTGATTGACACGCGCCAGACGCTGATCGAAATCATCCGCCAGTACAAGCCGGGAGATACGGTACCCCTGCACGTCACTCGCGGCGACAAGGAAATGCAGATCACTGCCACGCTTTCGACGCCGGGGCGCGTCGGCAGCCGCAGCGAGCAGATGAACAGCATGGGCGGAACGTTGAGCCGCCGCGCCGCCGATTTCCCCGTCGTGATCCAACACGACACGGCACTGCGCACCGACGATTGCGGCGGACCGTTGGTCGATCTTTCGGGAAAAGCGATCGGCATCAACATCGCGCAGGCTGGGCGCACCGAATCATACGCCCTGCCAGCCGATCAAGTGCTGCCGTTGATCGCCGAAATGAAAGACGGCAAGCTGGCTCCCAAGCACGCGCTGCCGAAGGCCAGCGAGTAAGCGTCGCATCTTGTGCGGCGTCGCTTTCCGCGGCGGACGCCCCAATTTTTCGCAAGGGGCGGATGCCAACGTGCACCCCGGCGAGAAATTTTTCCGCTGGCCCCGATGCCGAGCGGCGTGGCAGGCACAATTTGCTGTACAATGTCTAATGGAGTGGGCGTGGGCGACATGATGCGGCGCCCAGCATCGAGGCGCCGCGCCGGAGGGACCTTTTTCATGTGCAGCCGCCGTCACCGAGCGTTTACGCTAGTCGAACTGCTGGTGGTGATCGGCATCATCTGCATCCTCACGTCGATGCTGCTGCCGGCGGTGCAAGCGGCTCGCGAAGCAGGCCGCCGGGTGCAATGCGCCAACAATCTCAAGCAATTCGGCCTGGCGATGCTGAATTACGAGGGGGCGGCCAAGTGTTTCCCCGCGGGAGTGGTCACCGATCCCACCGGCAGTCAGGTTTACGGAAATGCGTTTACGGCATTGTTTCCGTTCCTTGAAGAATCCACGTTGCATTCGTTGTGGGACCAAAACAAGGTTTACGGCCAGCAGCGTCCGCAAACTTTGGCCGCGATTGTGACGAGCTTTGTGTGTCCCACGAACGATCAACAAAATCCGGTTACGCTGCCATCGCTCAGCACTTTCGGGATGCCGACTTCTTATGGTGTCACCGACTACGTGCTTTGCAAAGGCTCGACCGATACCTGGTGCTTAAACGGAAATTCGATGCCCTACGACCGTCGTGGATTTTTTTATCCGAATCTGAAAACGCGCACCAGTGAAATTCATGATGGCCTGAGCAAGACCATGGCCATGGGTGAAGGGGCCGGCGGATTTCGTTGGCCGCTATGCCACGGCAAGAATTGCCCGACGCCGCTGGCACTGCCGTTGGGGGCCGCCACGAGCTCGGACAAGCCGCCACCCACCTTCACGCCCGTGGCGACGAACGAATGGGCCATCGGCGAGGCGGGAAACATCAGTTTTGCCACGATCGGCCAATACTCCAGCGGCATTTGGGGCTGCACGCTGGAGCCGCTGAACAAAACACCGGTGAGCGATTCCTGGGTCGACGTTTCGGCGCCCAACGATTGTCGCTGCAGCGCCGACGGCGGTCCGCACTACACCGCCAGTTTCCGCAGCGATCATCCCGGCGCCGCACAATTTCTGTTTGCCGATGGCTCGGTTCAATTGCTGATGGACCAGATCGACCAGTCCACGTACCGGGCACTTCGACGATCGCCGGATCCGAGTTGGCCAACCCGCCGTAATTGGCGCGGCGCCGAAAACTTGGCGACGGTGGGCCGCCTCTCAAGAACTCGCACCGACTTGCACGGGCGGCTGCAAGCCGCCGGCGGCCGCCATCTCGCGGATGTCTTCGGTGATCTTCATCGAGCAGTACTTCGGGCCGCACATGCTGCAGAAGTGCGCGCTTTTGAACGTGTCTTGCGGCAGCGTTTCGTCGTGCATCCGCCGGGCCGTTTCCGGATCGAGCGACAGGCGGAACTGCTCGTTCCAATCGAACGCGAAGCGGGCGCGGCTCAGGGCGTCGTCGCGATCCTGCGGCTCCGGGCCGATGGCGGGCCAGGTCGGCGGCGTGGGCGGCGATCTTGTAGGCGATCACGCCCTGCTTCACGTCGTCGATCTCCGGCAGGCCGAGATGCTCCTTCGGCGTGACGTAGCAGAGCATCGCCGCGCCGCTCCAGCCGGCCAAGGCCGCGCCGATGGCGCTGGTGATGTGGTCGTAGCCCGGCGCGATGTCGGTCACCAAGCGGCCCGAGCACGTAGAACGGCGCCTCGTGGCACAGCTCGGCTTCCTTGCGCATGTTCATGTCGATCTGGTCCATCGGGATGTGCCCGGGACCTTCGACCATCACCTGCGTGCCGTTGGCCCGGCCGCGCTTGGTCAGCTCGCCCAGCACTTCCAGCTCGGCGAATTGCGCCGCGTCGCTGGCGTCGGCGATCGAGCCGGGGCGCAGGCCGTCGCCCAGGCTCCAGGTGACGTCGTACTGGCGCATGATGTCGCACAGGTCGTCGAAGTGCGTGTACAGCGGGTTCTGCTGGCGGTGGGGCATCATCCACTTGGCGATCAGCGAGCCGCCGCGGCTGACGATGCCCGTCACGCGGCCCATCGTCAGGTGCAAGTGCTCCAGCAGCACGCCGCAGTGGACCGTCATGTAGTCGACGCCCTGCTTGGCCTGGTGCTCGACCATGTCCAGAAAGTGCTGCGGCTTCATGTCCTCGATGTTGCCGCCGAGTTCTTCGAGCATCTGGTAGATCGGCACCGTGCCGATGGGCACGGGCGAGGCGTCGATGATCGCCTGCCGGATGCGGTCGATGTCCTTGCCGGTCGAGAGGTCCATCACCGTGTCGGCGCCGAAGTGGACCGCCGTGTGCAGCTTTTCCAGCTCGTCGTCGATGTTGCTGGTGACCGCCGAGTTGCCGATGTTGGCGTTGATTTTCGTCGTCGGCCGCCACGCCGATGCACATCGGTTCCAGCCGCTTCTGCAGGTGCACCTTGTTGGCCGGAATCACCATCCGCCCGCGGGCCACCTCGTTGCGGACCAGCTCCGGCTCGAGCTCTTCGCGGCGGGCGACAAATTCCATTTCGGGCGTGATCTGGCCGGCACGGGCGGATTCAAGCTGGGTCATGGCGCACTCCGTTTATTAGGATAAAGGCACAGCGGCAGAGCAGCGGTCAGCGCCCATCCTATCGCTGCGGTGCTAAATGTCAATTCGCCCGCCGATCGCACGGCAGCATGCCAGCGCTGCAGACGTGCGTGCCGTCGTCGCTATAATCCACGCTTTGCTTCGCCGTCGCAGCAGACCCAGCAGGTGACCTATGGCCAACCCGATTATTTTGCCCGAACTTCGCTTGATGCTCGCCGAAGGGGACGAGCAAGGCCTGCGCGACGTGGTGATGGAGCTGCACCCGGCGACGGTGGCCGATTTCACCGAAGGCCTCACCGTGGACGAAACGTGGAAAGTATTGGCCAGCGCTCCGCTGGCTCGGCAGGCCGAAGTGTTCGCGTACTATCCGATTGAAAAGCAAGTGGAGATGGTGCTCGGAAGCGGCCGCGAACGGATGGGCCGCCTGCTGGAGGAAATGGCCTCCGACAACCGCGTCGATCTGCTGCAGCACTTGGATCCGCAGGTGGTCGAGGAACTGCTGCCGCTGGTTGCCAAGGCCGCGCGGCACGACATCCGCATGCTGTTGTCGTATCCGGAGCATAGCGCGGGCAGCGTGATGACCACCGAATACGCTTCGCTGCCGGCCAACATCACGGTGGCCGACGCGCTGCACAGGCTACGGGCCGAGGCGCCCGACAGCGAGATGATCTATTACATCTACGTCGTGGACGATCACCGCCACCTGCTGGGCTTCGTTTCCTTGCGCGATTTGATCCTCGCCAAGCCCAACACGCACGTCGAAAAGCTGATGGAGCGCGACATCATCAGCGCCAAAGTGACCGAAGACCAGGAAGAAGTGGCCAAGAAGATGGCGCGATACGACTTTCTGGCCATGCCGGTGGTCGATGAGGAAAACCACCTGGTGGGCATTGTGACGCACGACGACGTGATCGACGTCGTGGTGGAAGAGGCCACGGAAGACGCGTATCGCATGGGGGCCGTCAATGCCCTGGAGCAGAACTATCTTGACGCGCCGTTCGTCACCGTTTGGCGCAAGCGTCTGGTGTGGCTGGCGTGCCTGTTCATCGCCGAGCTGTTCACATTCACTGCGCTTTCGCACTTTGAAGATCAAATCGCCAAGTTGGTGGTGCTGAGCTTGTTCGTGCCGCTGTGCATTTCCACGGGTGGAAATTCCGGGTCGCAGGCTGCCACGCTGATTACACGTGCCGTGGCGCTAGGGCAAATTCGCGCAGCGATTGGTGGCGCGTCTTCCGCCACGAGATCATGATGGGACTGGCGCTGGGGCTGACGCTGGGCGCGATCGGCGTGCTGCGCGGCGCTGCCACGCCCGAATCCACGCGCGATGCCAGTCGTGAATTACCCGACGCGTTTCAAATCCACACGCCGGACACATCGCCGCTGACGCTTGACGATCGTCGGCGCATCCTCGTGCCCAAAGGATCGGAGCAAATGGTAAAGGCAACGCTGACGCAGCACGAGCACATCTCGCTGCCTGCCGGGCAAACCACCGTCATTCCGACTGCGAACTCGCAGGGTATATATGAGTTTCCCGCCAAGTGCATCGTGAGCACCGCGCCGGTGAACCGTTGGCAGTTGGCCATGGTAATTGGCCAGGCGGTGGCCGCAATCTGCTTGTGGGGCACGATCGTCGGCTCCATGCTGCCGCTGGCGTTCCGCAAAATGGGCATCGATCCCGGCTACGCCTCCAGCCCATTTGTCGCGACGTTCGTCGACGTCACAGGGATTGTGATCTACTTCAACATCGCGCAGATTTGGCTGGGGCTGTAGCAATCGCTCGATTGTGGCGTTGCGAATTCGCGCTGTTGCCGCGAAAAAGCGCGGGTGTGAAAACGCAGCGCCGCTGCTAAGTGTGGCCCGCCATAGCTTTGCCAGCAGTCGGCAAAGTTTTTTCGGCCTGAATAAACCGGCCATCGCGCCCCCACGTATCGGAACTAAAGTCTAACCGCGCGCCCCCTTGCAAGAATAGTGCGGTCTCATCGCCGCTTCATCATAACTCCTCGTCCTTCTCGATTGCTTCATCCAGGAGCCGTACGATGGCGTTCCGCACTTTTCCGTTGCGTGAGCTCAATGAAACCCCGTCTTCACAACTTTCCCGAGAAAACCGCGAGAAGCGCCCGAAGAAAGGCACCCGTCGCAAGCAAAAGCGCCGCGTCACGTTGGAAGTGCTCGAACCCAAGGTGGTGCTGGCCGCCAATGTCGTGGCCGCCAATGTCGTGGCCGCCTACACCGTCACGCAGGATTGGGGCACCGGCTTCGAGGGGCAGATCAAGCTAACCAGCCAACAAACCACCGCCATCTCTAACTGGTCGCTGGCGTTTGACTACGGCGCGATGATTACGCAGATCTGGGACGGCAAGATCGTCAGCCATACCGGCACGCACTACGTGATCAGCGGCGCGGGGTGGAACAACACGCTGGCAGCTAAAGGGACCGTGTCGTTCGGCTTTGTGGCCATGCCGGTGGCCAGCCCGACAAGCCCGACGAATTACACGCTCAATGGGCAGCCGTTGGGGGGGCGGTTCCACGCCGCCGACGCTTCCCAGTCTTAACGTCTCGGATTTCACGGTCAGCGAGGGCAACAGCGGCAAAAAGCACGCTGTATTTACGGTCACCATGTCGGCCGCCTCGAAGAGTAGCGTCACCGTGAACTACGCTACGCGCAATGGCACGGCCAGCGCCGGTAGCGACTTCACCGCGGCCAGCGGCAAGCTGACCTTCAGCGCCGGGCAAACCAGCAAGACCATCAACGTCGCCATCCTGGGCGATTCGATTTACGAGCCGGACGAAACTTTCTTCCTCGATCTTTCGGCCGCCAGCGGGGCGACGCTGGCGCGCACCGGCGCCACCGGCACGATCACTAACGACGATCCCGCGCCTCCGCCGCCGGTCGATCCAACCAATCCCACTAGCAGCCTGCCCGCCACCATCACGTTCACCAACACCAATGATTGGGGCAGCGGCTTTAACGGCGACGTGGCGATCAAGAATACCGGCACGAGCACCGTGAAAAACTGGACGCTGCAATTGACGTTCGCCGGCACAATTTCATCGATCTGGAACGGCTCGATCGTCAGCCACCGCGGCAACACGTACGTCGTACAAGGCGCCACTTGGAACACCGATATTGCGCCAGGCGCGTCGGTCGGTTTCGGCTTCACCGGCAGTCCCGGCGGCGGGTCGGCCGTGCTTTCGAACTACGTGCTAGGGGCCACTCTGGTAAACGGCGGCGGCAGCACAGGCGGAGGAGGCGGCTCGACAGGCGGAGGCGGCAGCACCACTGGCACGACCAGCGCTCCGCTGTCTTCCTCGACCATTGCTTGGGGCGCGCATTATTACGCTCCGTACGTCGATTCGACGCTTTGGCCGCTGTACGACTTTGTGAGCATTGCCAAATCGTCCGGAGTGAAATTCTTCACGCTGGCGTTCATCACGGCCGATTCTTCGAACAATGCTGCCTGGGGCGGCTACAAAGAGTACGACGTCGGCACCACCGATTTCGACGCCCAAATGAAAACCAACATCACGGCACTGCGCGCCATCGGCGGCGACGTGATGGTCAGCTTCGGCGGCGCAGCGAGCCAGGAACTGGCGCAAGTGATCACCAATGTGAGCGATCTGACGGCCGCCTATCAATCGGTCGTCACCGCCTATGGCCTGACGCACATCGATTTCGACATCGAAGGGGCCGCCGTGGCCGATAAGGCCAGCATCGACCGCCGTTCGCAGGCGATCGCCCAAGTGCAGCAGGCCGCCGCTGCGGCCGGGCACAAGCTCGACGTGTGGTTTACGCTGCCGGTGCTTCCCACGGGGCTGACGGCCGACGGCCTGTACGTAATCACCTCGGCGCTGACGTACGGTGTGAACATCGCCGGCGTGAACATTATGACGATGGATTACGGCGACTCGGCCGCGCCGAATCCGGCCGGGCAGATGGGGGATTACGCGATCCAGGCCGCCAATAGTTTGTTCAGCCAATTGAAGACAGCGTACAACGGCACGCTGACCGACGCACATTTGTGGGCGAAGATCGGCGTGACGCCGATGATCGGCATGAACGACATGACCAACGAAGTGTTCACGCAGGCGGACGCGCAGAAGTTGCTCGCGTTCGCCCAGCAGCACGGCATGGGGCGGATTTCGATCTGGTCGCTGAACCGCGATTATCAGAACACGGCGGGCGCTGAACCACGTGGATAACTTCTCCAGCAGCCTGGTGCAAACGCCGCTGGAATTCTCGCTGCTGCTGAATCATTTGACGTGACGGGGGCGGCGACTACTTAGCGTCGGCGCCGACATTCGCCACGCGCCGGAGCACTTGCGCGTGCAGGTCGGCGGCCCAGAAATGGGTGAGCGCCTCCAGCTTGTTGGGAAGATCGCGGCGGGCGCAAATTCGCGCGATTTCGTACACTTGCACCGACGGCGTGGCATCGACGCCGTGCGCACTCAACCACGCGATGTCGCGCCGCGTCTGATCTTCGGCAAACTCCAGCCAGTCGCCCAAGGTGCGTTCGCGGCCGATCGCCGTGATATTGGCCTCGTCGTCCAACTCGGCGCCGAGCGAATAATACTTGGCCAACAAACTTGCCGCGCGTGTGTGCACGTACAAGCTGGTGGAAAGATAGGCATAGCCGTAGGCGTCGCCGTCGCCGAAATAATCCTTCAGTCGCGGAAAGATCGATTCGCTGGCCGTGTGCAGCAGTCCGTACGTCATGTCTTTCTGCATCAGATTGTGGCGATATTGATCGACGCCCAAGGCTGCGGCTTTGGCCCCTTCCTTGATTATCAAAGCGTCGAACACGCTGTTGTTGGCTTCCGAGGCGCGGCGCAGGAAGTCGCCGATGTCGCGCCAGGCCGCGCGCGCTGGCAGCAGCGTGCCGCCGTAGCCGGCGCCTAAGTCCAGATAATCGCCCGCCGCCTTCAGGTCCAGCCACGAGATGATTTGATAACTGGCGGCCAGCATGGCCTGCGCATTAGCGGCGTCGGTTTCGTCTGCCGGCAATTTTGCCAGCAGTTCCTTCGCCGAATACTGCAGGGCGAGCGCTTCCAAAAAGGCGTCGCAAGCATGGAAGTACATCAACAATTGATCGGAAGTCTTCGGAGTTTCTTCGCGCATGCGGCCGGCCATTTGTTCAATCTCTTTTTCCAGCCAGTCGTTATTTCGCACGCGCTTCACGGCGCCGGAGTAGCCTCCGTCGGCGTAGGCGGTGCGGTAGCGTCCCGCTTCCAGGGCCAAATAAGCGTAGATAGCCGCGTGCACGTGATCCCAAAACGCGGCCGACACCTCGCCTTCGGCCGCCATTTTCTGGGCATGCTGGATGATGTCTAATCCTTGCTTGTACAAATCGACGCACTCTTGCGACAACTTTGCCTGGCCGGGCATCTTGGTGTAGGCATCCAGCGCCGTGGAGTACAGCTTGTACCAGGCGTCGATCTTTTTCTGCACTTGCCTTTGCGCTTCGAGCGAAACGTGCGGTAAGCGGGCGTCGGGGGCGCGAGGCAAAGTTGCGCCCGTGAGAATTTCGTAGGCCGTGTAAATGTCCAACACCGGCCGCACGTCGACGCCTAACTTTCGGCCGTGATCGATCAGATCCACCGGCTCGCCGTTGGCGTCGCGCTCCGAGCGGATGCCGGCGGGAATGAGCACCAGCTTCATCCCCTTCTCCGCGGCGCCTTCGATTTTGAAGCGAATACCGCCCACCGGCCCGATCGTGCCGTCGGGATTGATCGTGCCGGTCATGGCCGCGTTGGGGTTGGGCGTATCGCCGCGCACGGCGGCCAGCACTCCGATGGTCATCAGCGCCGGCGCTGGGGCCGTCGACCTTGCCTTCGTATTCAAACGAGACGTGCATCGCGCGGGGTCGAAATCGCTCAGTAGCGCCGCAGTAATGGCGGCGGTCCAACCGGCGGAGCGCCACGAATCGCCGGTGCCGCCAGCCTCAGTTTCAAAGAAGCCGACGCGGACCTTGCTCCCCTCAGCGCCGCCGGCCGTGACGCTCACCGGGGTGCAAAAGCCTGTCTCGCTGCCGTCTGCCCCCTTGCTGACCACGAGCACGTTCACCACGACCGTGCGCGGCTGGTTGACGGGCGGCTGCTGGGCAGGCGCTGGACTTGGCTCGAAAAGCTGCGCCATACGGCCAACAGCATGCAGATGGGCAACCGCCGCGAGTAGCGTCGCATCGCAAAGCCTCGAAATGCGGATCGATCCAATGCGGCAAAGACTTCGTCTACTATAACCAACCGGCGGTCATTTCCCATTGCCGAATTTGCGGCCCAGTGCGTCGGCAACTTTGCGGCACGTTTCCATCGTCTGGCGAAACTGATCGAAATCCAACGACTGGTTGCCGTCGGAGAGCGCGTTTTCCGGATCGGGATGCACTTCAATGATCAGCCCGTCCGCGCCGGCGGCGACGCTGGCGGCGCACATCTGCGGCACGAGCCAGGTGTGCCCGGTGCCGTGACTGGGGTCGACCACAATCGGCAGGTGCGTCTTGCCGTGCAGATAAACCACCGTGGCCAAGGGGAGCGTGAAGCGTGTGTGATTTTCGAACGTGCGAATGCCGCGTTCGCAAAGCATGACCTGCTGATTGCCGGCGTCCAGAATATATTCGGCCGCCAGCAGCAGTTCTTCGATCGTGGCGCTGGGCCCGCGCTTCAGCAGCACCGGCCGATCCGTCTTGCCGACTGCCTCCAGCAGGCGATAGTTCTGCATGTTGCGGGCGCCGATTTGCAGCACGTCGGTGTAGCGCGCGACGAGGTCCATGTCTTCGTTAGCCATCACCTCGGTGACGATCGCCAGTCCGGTGGCGTCGCGGGCGGTGGCCAGCATTTTCAGCCCCTCTTCCTTCAAACCTTGGAAGCTATAGGGGCTGGTTCGCGGTTTGAAGGCCCCGCCGCGTAGCGCCGTGGCGCCGGCGGCTTTTACCGCTTTGGCCGTGGCGAGAATCTGCTCTTCGCTTTCCACCGAACAGGGTCCGGCGATGATGCCGACCGTGCCGCCGCCGACCGTCAGGCTGCCGGCGCGGACCACCGTGGGTTCGGATTGCACTTCGCGGCTGGCGATTTTGTACGGCGCCAAGATGGGCACCACTTCGGCCACGCCGGGACCGCTTTCGAGCGATTCCTTGTGGGTTTTGCGATCGTCGCCGACGACGGCGATGACAGTGCGTTCCGTGCCGTTGATCACGTGCGGCTTCATGCCCAACTGCTGAACGCGGCCGACCATGTGTTCGATTTGCTCGAGCGTGGCATCTTTTTTCATGACAACAATCACGGCTGTGGTTCCTGTATGGAAAGTAAGCTGGAATGCAAACAAAAAAAGCCCCGAGAGCCGGTTTTCACCAGGTCTCGGGGCTTGTAGGCCTTATGGCTTGTGAGGACGGTTACAAACCTCCTCCGGCCCCGCTACCTGGCGGGCTAAAGTAAAACCAAAACGCAAATATCGCAACCGTGGTCCTCATAACCGAATTGTCCCATCCCGCGGGGGGCAACGCAAGGGCGTTTTGCCTGCATTATTTTCGCTTGCGCAGCGATGTCAGAATATCCTCGACCGACCCTTGCACATTTTGCGGCGCACGGACAATCAGTGTGCGGCCGGGAATATCGAAGTAGATCGCGCCTTTGGCCGGATCTTCGCCCCAGGTGTCCGGCTGCACTTTGCTGGATATGCGCTGCACGAGCGAATATCCCGCCGCATTGTCGATGGCCAGATCGCGCACCGGATAGAACTCCAGGTCCATCCGCTCGGTCATCGCTTGCGGCGTGGTGATTTCAATGGTCTTCTCGTCGATGGCGCGCCAGGCAAGCTCCAAGGGCGCGACGATTTCGTCCAATACCTTGGAAAGCGGCGTGCCGTCGGCCACCACGGTGCACTCGCTGTCGGCCGAGATCCCCTGCGAGGCCAAGGCGGCGTGGTCCACCAGCAGCGTCACGCCGGTTTTGGCGCCAGCCAACTCGCGACGTCCGATAGCGGCTGCGGCGCCCCGAAATTCGCCGTGATCGGCTTGTTCAATATCTCGTGGGCCTTGTCCAGATGCGTCGTCAGCGCGAATCGGGCGGGATCGAACCGGCTTTTGATCGCTTTATCTCGTGCCACGCGCAGCTTTTCGCAGAACGTCAGAATCGCCAGATGGGCCGGATCATATTGTTGAACAACGAGAGCATCGCCGCCGGCCACGATGCTCCCTTTACCGCCGGCTTGCTGCCACGACTCGGGCGCCACCATCCGCCGCACGAGTGCCGCCAATTCCGCGAGCCCGATCGTCGCTGTCGGTCAAATCGCCCACCGCGTATCGAACCTGCCGCATGTTCTCTTGCGGAGAGTAACCGACGACCAACTGCCCATCGTGGACCTGGTAGCCCAAATGCAGCGGCTCGAGCACCGCGTCTAGCGCCCCGGCAACCGTGGTCTCGCCCAACTTCACGCGCACGGGAACCGAGGCTGATTGCCCCAGCTCGGTGACCGCCTCGGCGTCCAGAGTGATCGGAATGGAACTCAATTCGCTCACCAGATCGAAGTAAGCCCAAAGCGGCATCTGGCGCACCTCGATTCCCGACAGCGTATCGGCCAGATGCGCATCGACGTTCACCGGGCGCGGCGCGACGCGCTGCAGCGTCTTAGTGGGCAGCGCGGCGGCGGGGGCGGTCGGTTCGGGGGGCGGGGGGACCTTCGAAGCCTCGGGGCCGCCTTCTGGCGCCGGTGTTTCCATGACAAATGGATTGTCTACGTTCGAGCGCTTCTCGCGCGGCGGCGCCGCAGGCTGCGGTTTGCTTTCCGCTTGTGGTTGCGGCGCTGCTTTCGCCGGCCGTTCAGCGCGCGGCTTTGGCTCTTGTTGAACGGTGGCCGCTGCCGCTGGTTTATTCACCGGCGGCTCTGGCTTTGTTTCTTCAGTCGATGCCGTCTCGGGAGGACTCGGCGCCGGCTGCTCTGCAGCCGTCGCGGCGGGCGGCGCGCGATGCTCCTCCGGGACCTGCACGGGCAAAGGTTCGTGGCTCGGCGCCATCATGCGCACCGCGAAAATCAGAAAGCCCGCGGCCAATACGAGCAAAGCACCCGGCATAAACCAATGAGGCCACTTGTTGGCTGCCGCGGCAAATTCTTCCTCTTCGCTCAATCGTTCGGCAATGGCCAACGCCGCAACGGGCCCGCCCGCCGCGTTTGCCGTTTCGGCTGCCGTGGCTGCGCTGGCCATCGTCGGCACTTCGGTGTTCATTAGTTTCTTGACAACAAAACCACTGCTCGGCGCCACCGCTTCGCTGGCATCTTCCACCGAACTTGCGCCCATAGAGTTCAACGGCTGCGGCGATTCAGTGACCGTCGCGGCGGTCATTTTCACGGCCGGGCTCGATGTCGTTTCGCTGGCCACAGCGGCGCTGTAACCCGTGGCGCTGGCGCTTTCTGGCGGTTCGACCAGCACCATGCTGCCGCATTTCGGACAGGAGAGAATCTGTCCGATCGCCTCGGGATCAACTACCCGAAGGTTCCGCCGGCACGTCGTGCATTGGATCGTGAACGGTGTCACTTGGGCCTCTCGTGGGTTCACTTGCCCTTGGGAGTGTCCAACTCCGGCGGCAGCTTATCTCCTCGCTTTTCGGCAGCTTTGCGAGTGGTGATAAACAGCATCTCCTCGCCCCCCGGTGCGCGCGGTTTGACCACATATACCAGTTTACTGTCGGGATTCGCCTGCAACATAATCTTCCGCAGGATTTCCACGGCCGGGCGATTTTTTTCGTCCAGGCCAAACGATTGATTCTTGGTAATCCCCTCCAGTTGCAGATCGCCCCCCAAAATCTGGACTTTCACGCCGATATCATCCCCCAGCAATTGCAGCGCCTTTTCCAAGGTCTCGCGGACAAAAACCAACGAGGTCACGTGCTGGAGCCTTTGGGCCACTGTTTCCCGCTGGTTAGATCCGCCGGCACCACTGCCTGCGGCTGAAGAGCTAGCCGATTCGGCCAGCGCCAATTCGCTACCCATCAGCAGATTGTGCGCCGCTTGCGTCGGCAGATAACAGCGCAGCACGGCCTGGTCGTTCTGGCGCCTGCGCGGGTGAATTCGGTGAGCACGCGAACCATTTGCGGAAAGCGCTGCAAAATTTGCTTCCCGTACTGTTGAGGTCCCAGGGCCGCCAGGGCGCTGTCCACCGCCGGAGGCAATTTTGCCACCCGCTCAAGGAATTGCTGGGCAACCGAGTCTGGCGAACTCCCGATCGGTCCCAGCGTGCAAAGTTCCATGAACAAGTTGTCATTCGTCAGATGCGCGCTGAGCATCGCCGCCCGGCAATCGTCCGGCAAAAAGCTGCGCATCGGAGCCAGCAATGGTTGCAGCTCCCCCGCAAAAAAATAATGACTTTGCTGATAGAGAAATCCCGGCGCAAACAGAAAAACAATCTGGCGACTGGCGTCGCTGGCCAAGAGCATTTTCTCGACGGCGATCCGTAGCGGCGGGGCGACGCCCCCCTGCTCGGCCGATTCCTCCACCTCCTGCGCGGCGCCGGCGATCAACGTTTTTCCGCGCTCGGCGCTTGGCAAATATGCCGACCCGGTCGGCGTGGCATAGACTTCTTCACCGCTGTGCGTCTGGGGCGCTGCGCCGCTCGATAGGGCTTTGAGTTTGTCTTGATCGAGCGGCTTGGCGAAACGGAAAATAAAAATCGGTTCGACGGTCGACGCATCGTCGGCGCTCATCCGCTCGACCCAAGCCACCGTCAACTGCTCGATCTCCTCCAGCGGCGCCGGCCAACTGTTCCAATCGCTGCCGGGCGCTTTCGCCGTAGGGTCCCAGCGCGGCCAGCAGCTTTTCCCCTTCGGCCTGCCGCAACAAGTCGGCCGGCCGCACGATCAAAAATGCCTGCGCCCCCGGCGGCACATAGTCCAGCGACACCGGTGCGCTGCGCGTCGGCGATGCCCATAATGCGTGTTTGTCGTCAGTCGGCTTCTGGCGATCGCTGTCGGCGTCGGCGTCGGCAGGACCTGACGCGGCTGGCGGCGCACGACTATCGCTTTCACCCTGCGCGCTGGTCGCGCTTTCATTGGAATCCGAGCTCTCCGTGTCATTCTCACTTGTGGCTTTCGACGAATCCGAATCGGCCGGCGAATTGGCGGCGGTGTCCGTGGGGCGCGAGCTTTCGACTTGTCGCCCTTCTTGATGAGGACCAAGGCCAGAACAATCAGGCCGCCGATCATGCACAAGAGCAAGATGACCGTGGCCAACTGCAGACCGCTATTTTTTCGTGTTCTTCGGGTTCGCCCAGGCGCTGCGGCAATTGCATCGAAGAAGCCAAAATTGTCTGGCGCCATCGCCGGCGGCGGAAAATCGATGGGCAATTGGCTCGGCGCCGCATCAGCCGTTGGGTCCCCCGCACTGCTCAAATCCAACGGCGGCAAAGCCTGCGGCGGCGCAATATCCGGCTCTGCGGCTGGCGCGGTCGCGCCGGCGGGCGCAGCGCCTGCGGAAGCCGGCTGCAGCAGTGCGCCGACGCCGCAGCGACTTGTTGAGGATTCTGAAAGCGGCGCGTCACGTCCTTATCCATCATCTGCGACACGACCTGGGCCACCCACGGCGGCACGCCAAACGTTTCCAGGGGCGCTACCGGCTCGGCGGTGGCATGTTGCATCAGCTTGGCCGACACGTCGTCACCGGTAAACGGCGGCCGGCCCGCCATCAGATGAAATAGCGTGCATCCCAGCGAATAGATTTCCGTCTGCCAGGTGGGGCCGCCGCCCTTGTGACCCGTCTCGGGCGCCTGCCCCAATTCCGGCGCCACGTAGTCGGCCAACATCAGCAGCCGGCCGGATGGATCGGGCTCAAGGAAATCGATCGGGCCCGGCACGACCGACGGATCGTGCGCCAGCGGCGGCAATAGCAACTTGGCGCTGCCCTGGAGATCGATCCAGACATTCGCGGGACAAATCTCGCCGTGCAATAATTTGAGTTCCGCCAGTCGTGATAAGCCCATCGCCAACTGCTGACCGATACTGCAGGCTTCGCGCCACGCAATGCGCCCTTCTGCAAGCCGGTCCGCCGCGCTGCGGCCCTCCAGATCCTCCAGGACCGTGAATTTGTATTGTCCCAAATCGATGAGTTGCACGACGCGGGTCAGATGCGGATGCGCCGCCTGGCGGAACCGCGCCGTTTGCTGCACTACGCGCAACCACTCGTGCTCGATCTGCGCCTGGGGTCCGGTGTGGAACGCCACGATGACTCGCTCGTGCGTCGGCAGATGCACGGCGCGAAAAACACTTTTGAATCGGCCCGCCTCGAACCGGTCGTAGAGCAAATAATCGCCGAACACGAACGGCCCGGCGCGGCCCGACAACAGCACCTTGGCCTGGTACAGGCTCAATAGCCCGTTGCTGGTCATCCACTGGGCCAGGGCGGCGGCATTGGCGTTGGAGTCGTTGCCCCCCTTCACATTTCCGAACATCTCCCGCAGTTGCTGCGCCTGCTGGGCGGAGGCCAATCGGCTTTCCACCAACAGCCGCCAGAAGTCGGGGATCGGAATCGACATCGTCAAATTATCAATCGAGGGCGCGAGCTAGCCACCGCGGCGCAGGCACTGCCAGACCTTGGCCGCAGGCTTATTTTCCAGTGTAATGCAACAAGCTGCGCGTTGGCAGTGGCTTTAGAATCGGGCGGCGGCGGGCGGCAGGCGCAGCCTGCCGGCACGCCATCTACTTGTTGTGCAAGGCAGCGAAAGGTAAGATTTCGCGGATAACCCAGCCGCTCAACGTTTCAGCAACTTTGGATTGAAGTCAGCCCGATGCGCGCCTTCGACGCCACCCGATTGTATTTCGACCGCGCCGCCGATCATTTGGAGCTGACCGATAATATGCGGCGGTTGCTGCTCACGCCGCACCGTGAAGTGCAGGTCGAAATTCCCATCGAACTGGACAACGGCGAGCTGGCCACATTCATCGGCTACCGCGTGCAGCACGACAATTCTCGCGGGCCAATGAAAGGCGGACTGCGCTACCATCCGCAAGTCGATATGGACGAGGTCCGCTCGCTGGCGGCCTTGATGACCTGGAAAACCGCGCGTCGTTGATCTGCCCTACGGCGGCGCCAAGGGGGGCATTGCCATCGATCCGCACAAGCTCAGTCATCGAGAACTGGAACGGATCACACGCAAGTTTGTCGACGGAATTCACGACATCATCGGCCCCGACATCGACATTCCCGCCCCCGACGTGGGCACCAATGCCGAGGTCATGGCCTGGATCATGAACCAGTACGGCAAGTACCACGGCTTCAATCCCGGCGTCGTGACCGGCAAGCCCGTTGAGTTGTACGGACTGCCAGGGCGCGACGAAGCTACCGGGCGCGGCGTGGGCATCATCGTGCTCAAGTTGCTGGAGAAGCTGGGACGCAAACCGCAGGAAACGCGCGTGGCGATTCAAGGCTTCGGCAACGTGGGCACGCACACGGCCAAATATCTGCACGAGCACCAGTGCAGCATCGTGGCGGTGAGCGGCACGGCCGGAGGTTTTTATCGGCCCAGCGGCCTGAATCTGAAGGATGCGTTGGCGTACGTGGCCGAACACGGCAATCTGCCGGATTACAAAGGCGGCGAACACATCACCAACGAACAAGTGCTGGAGTTGGACGTGGAGCTGCTGGTGCCCGCGGCGCTGGGGGGCGTGGTGACCGGCGAAAACGCCGCCGCGGATCAAAGCCGCCATGATCGCCGAAGGCGCCAACGGACCGGTGCATCCCGATGCTGATGAAGTTTTCGACAAGAATGGTCAGATCGTGCTGCCCGATATCCTGGTGAATGCCGGCGGCGTGACCGCCAGCTACTTCGAATGGGCGCAAAACCGCCAGCACTATCGCTGGGATCTGAAACGGGTGCGGCAAGAATTGGAAAGCGTGCTCACCAAATCGTTCGAACAGGTTTGGGATTTGTCGAAGCAGCGCAAAATCTCCTTGCGCACCGCCGCGTATATTGTCGGCATCGAAAGAGTGGGCCGCGCGACTGTTTTGGGAGGGATTAGCTGATGGCGACGGATGTGAACCCTGATACACTGCACATGATTCCGCTGTTTCGCGGCATGAATGAGTCGGAGTTCCGTCAGATTGTGGAAGTCACGCGCGTGCGCAATTTCAGCGCCGGCGAAATGGTCGTCCGCCAGGGGGATAATTCGCGCGACCTGTGGGTCGTGTTGGAAGGCCAATGCGAGGTGGTGCGCCAACTAAAGCCCGGCAAGGGCGAATCACACGAACGGGAATCGCTGGTGCTGGCCGTGCTGGAGCCGCACACCCATTTCGGCGAGATGTCTTTCTTCCATCCCGCGCCACACTCGGCCGACGTGCGGACCCGCAGCCAGGTCAAACTGCTGCAAATCACACATACCGCCTACGGCGACATGATCCAGGAACGGATGATGGCCGCGTACAAGTTGGCCTACAACGTGGTGCAGCAGATGGCCGAACGGTTGCGCAAGATGGACAATTGGATCGACGATCTGGCCAATAATTCTCCCACGGGCGGCAACATGGCCGAATGGAGCCATTTCCGTACCCGGGTGTTCAACGGCTGGTCGGTCCTAGGATAGCGCCCCGGACGCCGGTGCGCGAAATCGCAAGACTGCGAACTCATGTCTCTCACTGCGTGTTCACTCCACTCTGCATCAATCCCTTTTTGGTTGCACGTGGCAAAGCCAACTCGACCGCCTCCACCGATCCATTTTTCTTTAGATCTTTGTCGAAATGCAACTTGACCTTGAGCGCCACTGATTCCCTTCCATTCACCTTCGCATCCGGCGGCGTGCTGTAGCCGGAACCCGGGTCGGTGACGACGATTTGCTTGATCTTGCCATCGTCCACCACGGCGTAACCCTCGGCGGGCGTCGTCTTCCAAAGCTCTCCCTTTTGCGGCTGATAGCGGTAGTAGTTGGAGACTTCATCGAGCCGGTCGTTGGTTACCCCCAGCGGCTTGAGCACTTTCATCAGCGCTTCCTTGTTGCTGCGGGCCTGTTCCGGCGAGGGTTTGCCGTCGCGCGCGGGCGTCACGCCGCGGAAAGCTTCGCGAAAGACCTCGGGCTTCACTCCCAAGCCCGCGGCCACCAAGACGATCGGCCGGCCATGATCCTGCGGATCGGTATCGTGGCCGCCGGAGAATGCCAGTGGTACCTTCATCACTTCGGCATGTGCGAGATTTGCGACGGTCAACGCGGCACTAACCAACATTAACGTAAGTCGCTTCCACATTGCTCACCTTTCAATGGGGCCGGGGCTACTAAGATTCGCGGAATTCCTTGGTGGGCACGAATACGGGCGGCTTGCCACTGGCTCGCCGTGCCACAGATGACTCGCCGTTGTGAAACGCCTGATGCAGGGCGATGGTCAATAGCGCGCTACCGACGGTGGCGAACGGTTTTTCCAAGCCAGCGGGCGGGTTCTTAATGGGCTGGTCTAAATCTGCGTCCGTAAGCTTATCGACGTAGGCCAACGTCTTTCCTCGCAGTTCGCGATATTTGGCTACCACTTCTTCAAACGGTGGATACATGGCCGGATCGTCCGAAGGCTCGCTGCCGGCATCGAAGAGCGGCTTCCAATGTTCGACGGGGTTTGGCCTGCCGAACAGAGTTTTGTGCAAGCGCCCTTCGACCACCGTGGAATGTCCCAGCACCCACATGGCATGATTGGAGTTCTTATTCGCCCGCACCAGGGGGCAGTCTTTCATTTCTTCCAGCTTTCCCACCCAGCGGTCGGACATCGTGAGCGCCGCGCGAATCAAGTCGATGGCCTTCATGCTGTCAACTCTTTGTTAGCCGTGGGCGCAGCCGGGGAATTGCGCCTCGATCCACGTCACAACTTCCTCGGCCACTGATTCCGTCGATTTGCCTTCGGTGTCGATTGCCATGTCCGCGCATTGGCGATAAAGCGGCTCGCGCGCCGCCAGCAATTCGCGCACTTCCTTTAATCCGCCGTCGGCAGTGAGCTTCGGGCGGCTTGCCGGGGAGGCGGCATCTGCCGCGATTCGCTCGTGCAAAGTTTCCGGCGAGGCTTTCAGCCAAACAATCTTGCCTTGTGCCGGGCCGCAAGACGATCGCAGGAGCAGCCGATTTTTTTCTCGCACCACCACGCCGCCCCCTAGGGCCAACACTGCGCGGTCGCGCTGCACTAAATCGCCCAGCACGGCGGTTTCCAAATCGCGGAACCGCGGCTCTCCTTCGTCGGCAAAAATTGCGGCGATCGATTTGCCGGCCCGCAGCTCAATTTCCACGTCGGCATCGGCCCAATCCCAACCCAACCGCAGCGCAGCCAACTGCGCCACCGCCGTCTTGCCCGTGCCGCGATATCCGATGAGTGCCAGGAACATGATGAAATGATAAACGATAAGCGATAAATGATAAACGATAGGCCCAACTGCCTGCATTTATCGTTTAGCGTTTATCGTTTATCGTTCGCCGCTACACCCTGGCCGGTCCGATCGCCCGCTTCAGCGTGTCGCGCATCACTTCCCAGGGCGAATCCAGCCCGGTGAACAGCTTGAATTGCAAACTTGCCTGGCGGACGAACATCTCTACGCCCGTCACGACCGTGCAGCCGGCGTTGGCGCGTCCTTGATCAGGAGCGTATTTTCCGGATTGTACACGGTTTCGAAGACGACCATCGCCGAATGCAGGCGAATCTTGTCGTAAGGGGATTCATCGACGTTCGGGTGCATTCCCACCGGCGTGCAATTGACGATGATCTGAGGCGTCATGCCGTGGCGATTGTCCCAATCGACGGCGTCGCATTCCAGGGCCTTGGCCAGAAGCTGGGCACGGCGATAGGTTCGGCTGGCGATCAGAATCTGCGCACCCGCACGCTTCAGCCCAAAGGCCAAAGCCCGCGCCGCCCCGCCGGCGCCCAGCAGCAAAACCTTTTTTCCCTGTAAACCGCCCGCCAGCGACTTTTGCGAATGCACGGCTCGTTCCAAGCTGTCCATGGCGGCGCGATAATCGGTGTTGTAGCCGATCACGTCGTCCCCTTCGAAAACCAGCGTGTTGGCCGCGCCGATGCCTTTGACCGCCGGATCGAACTTCGTCGTGCGCCGCAACACCGCTTCTTTGTGCGGAATGGTCACGCTCAGGCCGCGGATGCCCAGTTCGCGGGCGGTCACCAAAAATGGATCCAAATGCTCGGCCGGCACTCGGAACGGCACATACACGGCATTCAAACCCGCCTTTTGCAAAGCCGCATTGTGCACCAGCGCGCTGAGGCTATGGCCGATCGGATCGGCGATCAAACCGTAAATCGTCGTTTCACGGTTGATCGAATCGTAGCGATAGACGTTGGTCATTTCCTCGAAGCTCAACTGTCCCGGGGCCAAGAGCCGCTCTTGATGGAACGAAGCGTAGCTGAACGGCGAGCCGAATCGGCCGCACAAAATCCGCGAAGGCGTGCCCAAATCGCCCATGCACATGCCGACGGTGGGAATCTTGGCCGCCTCGACCATTCGCAGCATCCGCAGATTATCCTGCGGGCTATTGGCCATGGTGGCGATTTTGATCACATCCGCATCGAGCGCCGCCAACCGGTTGTACAAACCGGTTAGATCGTCGGGCGTTTGACGAAAGTCGTGATGACTGATAATTCGCTTTGTTTTTCCGTAACGGCGGATGGCGACTGCGGCGTCTTCTTCCAGATCGACATAGTCCACGCCGTCGACGATCGCTGCTCGCAGGAGCATTTGGCGCTCGTCTTCGGTGCCGCGCCATTTGCCGCCGTCGGCCTCGCGCCGAATGGCAATCACCACCGGGCACGGCCGCTCGGCCAGCAGGCGTTTAAGATTCACCTGGCCGTTGATGTAGTCCAGCCGCAGTTCGACAAGCTTCGCGCCCTGGGTGACCAGGTGACGATGCTCGGCGATCATGTGGCGATGGCGGCCGCGGCCGATGGATACGCAAATCATTGAAAGAGGCGAGGGATTAGGGACGAGTGGCGAGTAAGACGCCGGTCGAATCGACCACCAATTATACGTTGAACTAGGGCGGCCCCGAAACTCATCCCCTCGTCTCTCGCCCCTCTTTCTCACGTCCGGAGAAACTGACGGTCCAATTCTTCCCGAGTGAACACCAGCGCCGTCGGTCGGCCGTGCGGGCAATGGTGGCTGTCTTGCGCCAGGTGCCGTAGCTCCACAAGGGCCGACACTTCTTCAGGAGAGAGGCGATCGCCCGCCTTGATGGCCGCTTTGCAGGAGATCATGTGCAGCAGTTCGTCGAGCATGTCGCGCCGATCGGGGGCTTTGCCGCCGTTCAACAGTTTCGCAACCAAATCGTGCAGTACTTCGGCCGGACGGAAATTCGCCAGCATCGCCGGATATGATGTCACCAGAATCGTATCGCCGCCGAAGGCTGAGACTTCCACGCCCAGTTGCCCCAACAATTCCTGATTCGAAAGCGCCGTGGCCGCCTCCGCCGGGCTGAGATCCACCGCCTCTGGCACCAGCAAGCGCTGCGTTTCTAGCGTTCCGGCCAGCACGCGCTCTCGCAACTCTTCATACAGAATGCGTTCGTGCAGCGCATGCTGATCGATCACAATCACTCCGTCTTCGCTTTCGGCAATCAGGTAGCGGTTGTGCACTTGCATCGCCGGCACCGAAGCGTGAGAGGCTGCCGGCAATCGCGAGTGCGGTTTAGCGTGAATTGATTGCGGCGCCGTCGATGCTCGATGTTCAGTTGTTTCATGCAAAAGCGGCGGCATCGGCCGTTCGATGCGAACCAACTCGAGCGGTTTGCGCTGGCCGCCGGTCCACGGATCATTTGCAATGCTTGGCGAACTGGCGGCCTGTTGTTCCAATTCGCCTTTTGCCCACGCCACGAGTTCCTCACGCTGCACCGCGGCGAGTTGCTCGTCGATTGCGGACGTTGGGTCGGTAATCCGCGCGTTGCCGGGCGGGCCGGTTCGCAACTTGGCAGTCAGATCGACCGTCAAAAACTTGGTGCGAATCGTCGCCAGCAGTTGGCTGTATAGTCTGCCGCCATCCTGGAAGCGCACTTCCTGCTTTGCGGGATGCACGTTCACGTCGACCGCTTCCGGCGGCATTTCGATGCGCAGGAATGTGACCGGATAGCGGCCGCTGAGCACCAAGCCGCGGTATGCTTCTCCGAGGGCATGCTGCAGCGAGCGATCGCGGATTGCCCGGCCGTTGAGAAATAAATGCTGCATGCGGGGATGGCTGCGCGTGTGGCTGGGATGCGCTACGAAGCCCGTCAGCCGCACCTCGCCGTCGGCGCTTTCCACCGGGATCAAGGCGTCGGCCAATTCGCCACCGAAGAAGGCGGCGATGCGCTCGATCCAATCCGAGGCCGCCGGTAGATCGTAGATCGATTTTTCCTGACCGCGCAGTGTGAAATGAATGTTCGGGTTCGCCAGGGCGATTTTGGTGAAGGCCTCGGCGGCATGGCCCATTTCAGTTTGTGCGGTGCGCAAAAATTTGCGCCGCACTGGCGTGTTGAAGAACAGATTGTGCACCTCGACGGCGGTGCCGATCCCACAGCCGCAGGGTGCAATTGCCTGGGCGTGCCCGCCGTTTACGATGATCTCTGCGCCGGCCTGCGCATCTGCCGGCCGGCTGCGTAATACCAGCCTGCTCACTTCGGCGATCGATGCCAGCGCTTCGCCGCGGAATCCGAGCGTGCCGACGCGAAACAGGTCGTCAGCGTCGCAGATTTTGCTCGTGGCGTGCGGCGCGACCGCCAGCGGCAATTGATCAGCACTGATGCCGCAGCCGTTATCGACCACGCGGACCAGTTCCACGCCCCCCTGCACCACCGTCACATCGATCCGCGTGGCACCGGCATCGACGGCGTTCTCCAACAATTCCTTGACGACGCTCGCCGGGCGTTCGATGACTTCGCCGGCCGCGATTTTATTCACCACGTTCGGCGCTAATTGCTTGATGTCTGCCATGACAATCAGAGTTCGTATTCTTTGATTTTCCTATACAGAGTCCGTTCGCCGATTCCAAGCATCTCTGCCGCCTGTTCCCGATTGCCGCCCGTGAACTTCAGCGTTTCGGCGATGCACAGCTTTTCGATTTCTTCCAGCCGCTTGCCGACGAGCGACGCGACTCCTGCTGTCGGCACTGCCGCAGCAGCTCCTTCGGCTGCCATTTGGCCGTCCTGCCCGGCGAATTCCAGCGGCAGATCGTCCACGTCCAGCACGCCATCGAAATCCACCACCACCATGCTTTCGATCGTGTTGCGCAATTCGCGCACGTTGCCTGGCCAACTGTAAGTCATCAGTTTCATGCGCGCCGCCGGCGACATGCTTTTGATCTGCTTGTGATGCCGCCGGGCAAACTGGCGTGTGAAGTGCTCGATCAACAGCGGAATATCCTGCGCGATCGGCCAGTCGCGGCAGCGCGATCGTGACTACTTTCAACCGGTGGTACAGATCGCTGCGAAACGTGCCGGCCGCAATGGCATCTTCCAGATTCTGGTTCGTCGCAGAAAGAATTCGAACGTTCACCTTGATCGGCTCGTTGGAGCCCACACGATTGATCACGCCGTTTTCCAGGACGCGCAGCAATTTGATTTGCGTGGCCATCGGCATGTCGCCGACCTCGTCAAGAAACAACGTGCCGCCGTGGGCATACTCAAATTTCCCGATTCGGTCCGCCGAAGCATCCGTGAACGCTCCTTTCACGTGCCCGAACAATTCGCTTTCCAGAATGTTCTCGCTCAGCGCCGCGCAGTTCAGCGCCACAAAGGCCTTGTTCTTCCGCGGGCTGTTTTGATGGATCGACTGTGCGACAAGTTCCTTGCCGGTGCCCGTCTCGCCGCTGATCAGCACGCTGGCGTCGGTCGGGGCGATGCGCTTCAGTCGCTCGATGACGGCGTTCATCTGCGAACTGGAACCGACCACCCCCTCGAAGCCGTATTTTTCGTCGAGCCGCCGGCTCAGCTCGGCGTTCACCCACCGCAGCCGCGTCGCCTCGGCAGCCTTTTCCGTCACCACGCGGAGCTGCCCCAAATCCAACGGCTTTTGCAGATAGTTGAAGGCACCCTCTTTCATGGCAAAAACCGCGGAGGCCACCGTGCCGTGGCCGGTGACCAAAATCACTTCCGCCTGCGGGGACGATTGCTTGGTGCGCTTCAGCAGTTCCAGCCCATCGATATCGGCCATCTTCAGATCGGTGATGACGATGTCGAACGAATCGTCTTCGATCATCTTCGCCCCTTGATTGCCGGAGGTGGCCACGGAGCAATCGAAACCCACTCGCTTCAGGCTTTCGGCGACGGTGTGGGCGTGGGCGGCGTCGTTATCGACGATGAGCACGCGAATATCGGCGGCTTTGATGATCGCGGTATCGGAGTTGGCGGTGGTGGCCATGTGGCGATGATAGCCGTAGCAGGCGTGCAGTGGCTAGTGCCCGCCGGTGGGCGACTCGGCATCTCCGTTGTGCTCACGTTTCCCGCGATTTTGCCAGCCGCGGGGGCGTGGGCAGCGCGATGGTGAATTTCGTGCCGCGTCCCAACTCGCTTTCCACCGCAATGCGGCCGCCGTGCGCTTCGACAATTCGCTTCGTCGTGGGCAAACCCAAACCACTGCCTCCCTGTTTTGTGGAATAGAACGCTTCGAACATTCTGGCTTGCACTTCCGGCTCGATGCCGCTGCCGGTGTCAATCAGATCAATTGCCACCCACGAGGGCAACTGCCGTGTGCGCACCACCAGTTGGCCGCCGTCGGTCATCGCCTGCTGGGCATTGAGAATCAGATTCCACAGCGCCGCTTGGAAGGTTTCGCGGTCCAACTTCACTGTCGGCAGCTCGGGATCCAGATAACGAATCACGTCAATTTGCGATTCGTCCGCCGTGGGCTGAAACAAGTCGAGCGCCCGTGTTATCTCGGCGTTCAAATCCGCCGGCTCCAAGTGCAGCTGACCAAGCCGCGCGAATCGCAGGAAATCGTTGAGCAGATTCTCCAGCCGCGTGCACTCGCTTTGCACCAGTTGGATTTTCGCCAGCGCGCGTTGATCGACGGTGCGCTCCGAATTGGCAAAGTCCTCGGCCAACAGCTCCATGTTGAGCCGAATGGTCGAGAGCGGATTTTTGATCTCGTGGGCCAAGCCGCCGGCCAACGCCGCCAACTCGGTATATTGATCGGCCGCGCTAAGAGCAGGATCGCCGGACGGTTTGTTGGAATCGAGCATGACCCGCACTCGGCGGTTTAATCACGTCGGCTCCGCTCTCCGCGACCGCCGCCACGGCCCCGATCTCCGCGATCCCCGCGGTCTCCACCACGATCTCCGCGATCGCCGCTGTGGGCTCGCTCGGGCCGATCGCCGTGTCCTGGGCCGTCGCCATTGCCGCCGCTGGGGCCACCCTCACCGACCGGCGCTCCGCCCGACAGCTCGCGGATGGCTTGCTTACGGCTCAGCTTCACGCGGTCCTGATCGTCCACGGCGATCACCTTGACCTGGATCATTTCGCCCAGTTTGAGCACGTCGCCGACGCTGCGCACGAATTCATCCGACAACTCGCTGATGTGGCACAGGCCGTCCTTGCCCGGCAGGATTTCGACGAACGCGCCGAAATCCTTGATGCTGGTCACGCGGCCTTCGTAAATGCGGCCGATTTGCACGGAGGCCGTGAGCGATTCGACAGCTTCCATCGCCGCCTTCGCGCCCGCGGCATCGCTGCTGGCCACCAACACAGTGCCGTCGTCGTCGACTTCGATCACGGCGCCGGTGCGCTCCTGGATGCCGCGGATGGTCTTTCCGCCCGGGCCGATCAGCGCGCCGATCTTTTCCGGATCGATCTTGGTGCGCAACAGGCGCGGCGCCCATTGCGAGATTTCGGTGCGCGGCCGCGGAATGGCCGTGAGCATTTTCCGCAAGATGTTGATTCGCGCTTCGCGGGCTTGCTGCAGCGTGGCTTCGATGATTTCCTGGCTGATGCCGTCGACCTTCAGGTCCAACTGGATTCCGGTGATGCCGTTTTGCGTGCCGGCCACTTTGAAATCCATGTCGCCGAAATGATCCTCATCACCGATGATGTCGGTGAGCAGAATCCACTGATCGCTCTTTTCCTTGACCAGGCCGATGGATATACCCGCCACCGGATTGCTGATGGGCACGCCGGCCGCCATCAATCCGAGCGTGGCGCCGCAAACCGACGCCATCGAGCTGGAACCGTTCGATTCCAAAATGTCGGAGATCACGCGGATTGTGTAAGGGAACTCCTCGGGACCGGGCAGCACCGGCTTCACGCTGCGCTCGGCCAGTGCGCCGTGGCCGATTTCGCGTCGGCCCGGGCCGCTGATGCGCTTGACTTCGCCGACCGAAAACGGCGGGAAGTAATAGTCGAGCATGAACTTCTTGGCGTATTCCTCGAACAGGCCGTCCACGCGCTGTTCGTCGCGCGAGGTGCCCAGCACCACGGTGACTCAGCGCCTGCGTTTCGCCACGCTGAAACACGGCTGATCCGTGCACGCGCGGCAACACGTCGATCAGGCAATCGATATTGCGCAGCGATTTGTTGTCGCGCCCGTCGGCCCGTTTGCCTGAAAGAATCAGGTCGCGAACGATGCGCTCTTCCAGCTTGTGCCAGGCGTTGCCAAATGCCGACACTTGGATCGCATCCGCAGCCGCCGGATCTGGAATCAACTCGGCCTTCACCATTTCCTCGAGCGCTTCGACCGCCGCCGCGCGGTTCTGCTTGCCTTCGGTCTGCTTGGCCGTCTTGAACGCTTCGTAGTATTTCGATTTCAATTTTTCGTGCAAACCATCGTCGGGCGCCGGCTCGTAGGCCGGCTTGGTGATGCCCGCCTTGGAAACCAGCTCTTCCTGCAGGGCGACAATCTCGCGGATGACGTTGTGCGCCTCGGCCAAGGCTTTGGCCATCTGGTCTTCGGGCATTTCGCGGGCGAACCCTTCGATCATCAGCACGGCGTTTTTCGAGCCGGAGACAATCAAATCCAATTCGCTCTCTTCCAATTCGTCTTGTGTGGGAAACGGCACGAAGCGGCCGTCGATCAATCCCATCCGCACCGATGCAATCGGCCCCTGAAACGGCAGCGGCGACAAGCCCAATGCCGCCGAAGCACCATTCATCGCCAGCACGTCGGCATCGTTCTGCCGATCGCTGGAGAGGACGAAGGCTTGAATCTGCACTTCGTCGACGAAGCCAGAGGGAAACAGCGGGCGAATCGGCCGATCCATCAACCGGGAAGTGAGCGTTTCCTTCATCGTCGGCCGGCCTTCGCGCTTCAGAAAGCCGCCGGGGAATTTGCCCGCTGCCGCGGTGCGTTCGCGATAATCGCAGGTCAGCGGAAAGAAGTCTCCGCCGCCCACTCGGGGCGGACCGCTGGTCACGGCCGCAATCACGCTGGTCTCCCCGTAGGTGACCAGGCAACTGCCCGCGGCCTGCTTGGCGAGGAAACCGGTTTCGATGGAAAACAGCGACGCCCCGATTTGTTTTTCTACACGTACTTTCAAGTTTTCATTCCTGTATAGAATGTTGCCAAAATGCGGTCTGCGTAGTCGCAGTCGAAGAGTCAAAGAGTGCAAAAGTCGAAGAGCCAGCAGGACGCCGTTGTTCGTCCTTTAGACTTTGGCACTCTTCGACGCTTCGACCTGCCGTATCCGCTACTTGCGGATTTCCAGCCGCTTGATGATCTCCAAATAGCGATTGGGATCAACGTTTTTCAGGTAGTCCAATAAGCTGCGCCGCCGGCTGACCATGGCCAACAGCCCACGCCGGCTGGAGTAATCTTTGGGATGCAGCTTGAGATGCTCGGTCAGCTCGCCGATGCGCGAAGTCAACAGGGCCACTTGCACTTCGGGCGAACCGGTGTCGTTCGCCTTGCGTTTGTAGCCGCCGATTAGTTCCTGCTTGCGCTCTTTGGTAATTGCCATCGGCTCTAGCTCATCCCACTACCCCGGCCCATGACGGGAAACGCCGCTTTTGCACGTCCCCAGGCCGGTACAACGTCCAATCCCTAACTGTTTGTGATGCCAACAATTTAAGCCATTCAATGTACCAATTGGCCCTAAAGTTGCAAGGCCGGCAGGCGCAGGTATTTTGCCGCCTGCGACGCAATAAAAACCCCCGGCGGAACCGGGGGTTGAAGAGCTAATTGCTTATCGATTTATTCCGGCTTTTGCCAGGCCGGGACTTTGTGCACCACGTTCCAGGCCAGGCCGACCTTTTCCATCGCGCAGATGGCGTAGTAGGTGAGATCGACTTCCCACCATTTGTGGCCGTGGCGGGCCATGCGCTGGTAGGCGTGATGGTTGTTGTGCCAGCCTTCGCCCCAGGCCAGCAGGCCGACCCACCAGAGGTTCTTGCTCTCGTCGGAGGTTTCGTAATTGCGGTAGCCCCACATGTGCGTGGCGGAATTGACGGCCCAGGTGACGTGATAGACCCACACCATGCGGACGAACATGCCCCAGACCACGAACGACCAGGCGGTGTACGCATCCCAGCAGAAGTAGCCGATGCTCCACAGCGCGGCTCCCATCACGAAGAACCACAGCAAGAACGTTTTATCGAGGAAGCGGATGACCGGGTCTTTCACCAAGTCGGGCGCGTAATGCGACTCCATGTCGTCGTGCCACTTGCGGCCGAAGTTGGGCATGAACCAGAGCATGTGGCTCCACCAGGCGCCGTCGCGGGGCGAATGGGGATCGTCTTCTTTATCGCTATGGGCATGATGCTTCCGATGGTTGGCCACCCAGATCACCGCCGAACCTTCGCCTGCCAATCCGCCCAGGAAGGCGATGAACCAGCGAACGGGCCGATAGGTTTGAAAACTGCCGTGCGTGAGCAGCCGGTGATAGCCCAAGCAAATGCCAATGCCGCCGGTCAGCCAATACAGGCCGACGAACAGCCCGAGCGCTTTCCAGGTGAAGAAAAAGGGCGCGGCCAATGCGCCGGCATGCACGATGGTAAACCAGACCACGGTGCCCCAATCGACGCCACCTAGCCACGGATCAGTGGACTGCAGAGGCTTGTCCGCCCGCCGCTTGGCCGCTGGAGCATGATGCTTAGCAACCGGCGCAGGCCGTTCGACAACCGCCACATCACTAGTTCCCACCGAATCGTTGGTCTCGACAAGAAGCGACATGAAACCTCCGCGCGAATGTATTGGGTTGATGGTCCGCTTAGTTAGACCGGCCATGTCCACCGGTCGTCACTCTGACATCGACGGATTGTAGAAAACCAGTGAGCAGCGAGTGTCACGTGCGCGCACGCCGATTGTAAAAACCACGTAAAACCCTGCCGCGAGAGGCGATTCCACCGGCAAAGGCCGCGCCTTCAAACAAAAAGCCCAGGGATTACAGTCCCTGGGCTTGGGTCACATTGATTATTCAGGCAGATCCTACGACCCCTTTTCCGCCTTGGCTTCCGACGCTTTTAGCGCTTCGGGCAAGCCCGGCACATCGTCGGCGCCGGCGGGCACGGTGATGGTCGAGCCTTCGAAGGCATCGCCGATTGGTTCGTATCGCCCGCCAAGAATTTTGGCCAAGAAGGCTTCGGAAACGGCGTTGAACGCCATCTCGTTTTCCGGCCGCGCGAAGCCATGTCCTTCATCCGGGAACAAAACGTACGTGACCGGAATATGCTTCTCCTGCATGGCGTACACGATCTGATTCGCTTCGTTCACATTCACGCGCGGATCGTTCTTGCCCTGGCCGATCAAAAGCGGCCGCTTGATGTTGTCGACCTTCGACAGTGGCGATCGGCTTTCCAAGAACTTCTTCCCATCGGCCGTGCTGTCGTCGCCCACGCGCTTGCGGAACAGCTCGATCTCCGGCTTCCAGTAGGGCGGAATCGTTTGCAGGAGCGTGATCAAATTCGACGGGCCCACTTCGTCCACGCCGCAGGCAAACACCTCCGGCGTAAACGTCAGCCCGACCAGCGTGGCATAGCCGCCGTAGCTGCCGCCGACGATGGCGATTTTATTGGGATCGGCAATCTTCTCCTTCACCGCCCAATTCACGGCGTCCAGCAGATCGTCGTGCATCTTGCCGGCCCATTCTTTGTTGCCGGCGTTGGCGAATTTCTTGCCGAAGCCGGTCGAGCCGCGGTAATTCACGCTGAGCACCGCATAGCCGCGGTTGGCCCAGAGTTGATGCTCCGGATCCAACCCCCAGGCATCGCGCGCCCAGGGGCCGCCGTGCACGTCCAAGATCATCGGCAGCGGCTTATCGGGCCGGCCGGTGCCTTTGGGATCGCTCCCCGGCGGTAGCGTGAGATAGCTGACCAGCTTCAGGCCGTCGCGGGCATCGATGATCACCGGATGCATTTTCTGCAGCGGCTGATTTTCCAAATCCTTGCGATTGGAGAACAAGAACTTCGGCTTCTTGGTTTCGCGATCGTAGTAGTAATAGCGCACGGGACCATCGTCCATCAGAAACGCCACCAGCCATTTCTTATCGTCCAGCGTGCGGCTGACAATCTGGATTTCGCCGTCGGCCACTTTTTTCAACTGGTGGTAATCTTCCTCGGCGGCCGGGTCGAAGAACTGCCACTTGGTGCGGTCGTAGGTGAACGAGACGCCTTGGATATTGTTCTCGGTGGGATGCGCCATGATGCCGCCGACGTCGGCCAGCGCATTTTCGGCGATCAGCTTTTCTTTGCCGGTTTTCAGATCGATCGTCTTCAATGCGCCGGTGTCGCGCCCGCGGCTGTCGATGAAGTACAGAACGTCGCCCGACTTATCGAACCCCGCGGCGCTGGTGGTCAGGCCGTCTTCCATGCCGATTTTGATAAAATCTTCCCAGCCGCCTTTGCCGTCGGGCTTCAGCAGCACCTCGCCGCCATCGGCGTTCATCTTCGTGGCGAAGCGGACCTTGTTGTCCTCATCGAGCAGAAAGCCGGAGTATTCGGGATTCTTTTCGAGCAGCTTGTGTTCGCCGGTGTTGATGTTCACCAAAAAAAGATCGTGATATTGCGGGTCGCGCTCGTTCAGACCGATGACAATCTGCTCCGGCGTGCGCCAACTTTCGCCGTTGATTTCGGCGCGCACCTTTTTGGGCTCTTCACCGGTGTCCTTTTCTTTGCCGCTTTGCGCGTCGGTCTTTTCCAACGGCGTGATGTCTTTCGTTTCGCCGGTATCCAGATTCACGGCATATACGTGGTAGTTTTCGTCCCCTTTGTCGTCCTGCGAATACAAGATGTGCTTGTTGGTGTAGGCCCAGGAGTAGCCGTCGATAGGGCGATCTTTCTCGTGCGTCACCGGCTTGGCGGCCGAGGGATCGTCGATCGGCCCGACCCACACGTTGAGCACGCCATCGACCGGCGCCAAATAGGCCAACCGCTTGCCATCGTGGCTCATGCGGGCCATCGCCTTCTCGGGATTGCCGAACAGCACGCGGCGCGGGATCAACGGCGCCACTTTATCGAGCGGATGGGGCTGGCCCGATTTCGCGGTGTCCGACGTTTTCGCACTGCTGGATGTGGCGGCCACCAGCATCGTCTTTCCGGCGCCGACGTTTTCCGTGGGCTGAGGGGCGGCGGAAGCGCTAGTCGATGGCGGGGTAGCCGCGGGCGCACAGCCAATGAGCAAAACCGACGAGATGGCGAACAGGGCAATTGCAAAACGCATGGAAGCACTCCTGCGGCTAGAATCCGTAAAAGAAAACCCTCCGTGATATCCGCGTGCTGAATAAGACACCGCGGCCGAATCGACCCGGCTCAGCAGTTCGACCAACATAACTCATGCTGCTGCGTCTCGCCAAGGCAGGACAAACCACTGAAAACGGCAGTATTTATTACGTCGTCCGCCGACCCGCAGTTTTCTCTGTCGAATCCAGCTGGCAAATGATTCCCACGCTTGCTGTGAACTGTTAGATTGCCGGCATCTGGGGTGTTGACATTTCGCTACGGTTTTTTCGCCACAATCTGATTACCACCGTGGCATGGTTCGGCAGGGGAACCATCATGAGCGCCGCACACGTGGCCAATCGTTCGCGGGCGGCGGATTTGCAGCCGCGCCGGCCAGAGGTCCGCGCAGCGGCGAACGCATCGAAGAATGTCGTGGTGGCGCGTTACCCATTGGCGATCGTGATGGCGGCGGTATGCGTCGGAATTTTCGCGGATCGGGAGGCCTGGCCGCTTGTGCCCCGATCGATGGAGCTATGGTGGTGCGTTTGCGTTGCCGCGCTGGGCAGTTGGTACGCGCTGTGGCGCAACAATAATCTGCGCTCCGCGATAGCGGCGCTCGCCGTAGCGCTGGCGGCGGCCGGCGGCGCGTGGCATCACGCATGCTGGAATCTGTTTAGCGCCGACGATTTGGGTCGCTTCGCGCTGGGATCGCAACCGCCCGTCTGCTTGGAAGCGATCGCCGGCGTGAATACCGATGGATTGCTCAGCACGCCGATTTACGAAGCGCATGGGGCGGCGGTGCTGAATACCGCGCAGTACGGGGCGATTTCCGCCACGATCAATCCTGCCGGGCTGGAAGTGAATAGTTTCCGGCCCATGCCAATAGCTTCCCGGCCGCGCGGAAATTGATATATTGATTGCATCACAAGGAGCTACCATGCGATGTAGAATTTGCGGACGCAATTTAGGCGATTCGCGGGTTTGTGTTCATTGCGGAGCGACACGCGCTGGAATTCCGTGCCTCATGATGGCGCTGCTGGCCCTGTTGGCATTGATCGCGGTTGTCGGTTGGTGGCTGGTCCGGCACGGGTCGCCGATGTCGCAAACGAGAATAGCCATGCTTAAGTTTCCGCAACTTAGACTGGGTTGCGATATTTTCATGGCTCAAACACGAGCGCTTTTGTCGGCCGCGACTTCCATCGCATGAGGGGGTCTTAGTGGGACACCGCGAACCCGCGCTGAAGCTGTTACATTCATTGCCATGAGTTCATCGACGATTTCCGGGCAACCTGGCAAGACGGCCGTGAATACCGCCAAGGTCACTGGCCGGCGCGTTTTACACTTCACGGCGCTCGACGACATTCGGGCCGACGCCGAGCGACTTGCCGCGGGTGGCGCACGCCAATTAGGCAATTGGTCGCTGGGTCAGGCGACAGTTCATCTGGCACGCACGATGAAGATGGCGATCGATGGGGATCCGATCTGCGCCCGATTTCCGATGCGATTGATTGCCCGGTTGATGAAGAGGACGATGTTGACCAAGGGAATGCGGCCGGGCTTCAAGCTGCCGAAAGCGGCGGAAGAAAAATACGTGGCCGCGCCCTACGTTTCCACGGATCAAGGGTTGAACGAGCTGCGCAGCGCAATCGAGCGATTGAAAGCGGAATCGCAACGGCATCCACATCCGGCGTTCGGCCCAATGACGCACCAAGAGTGGGAGCAGCTTCACCTGCGCCACGCGGAATTGCACCTGAGCTTCTTCGTGCCGCAGTAGAATTCTAACCGGCCAGAGCAACCTGGCCGGGTTCGCAAGCGCGCGGCTGAAGGATCGGCATTTCCGGATGCATTTCGACATTGGCGCCCAGAGATCGGAGCTTTTCGATCAGTCGATCGTAGCCGCGATGGAGATGATGGGCGTGGCGGATCGTGGTGCAGCCGTCCGCCACCAGGCCGGCCATTACCAGCGCGGCGCTGGCGCGCAGGTCGGAAGCGGTTACGTCGCCGCCGCTCAGTTGCTCGACGCCTTCGACAATCGCGATGGCGCCGTGATGTTTGATCTGCGCGCCAGACGGCGCAGCTCGGCGACGTGTGAAAATCGCTGCGGGAAAACACTGTCGCTGATGGTGCTCTTCCCATCGGCCAGCGCGGCCAAGGCCATGAACTGCGCTTGCAGATCGGTGGGGACCCCGGGATACGGCAGCGCAGTCAGATGCAAAGGCCGCAGCCGCGGCGTTGCGGCGGCGCGAATCCAATCGGCGCCGGTTTCAATCGTGCAGCCGGCGTCGGCAAGATATGCCAACGCAGCAGCGAGATGATCCGGGCGGCAGCGTTGCACCCTCACGTCGCCGCCCGTGATCGCGCCGGCGGCCAGCAGCGTGCCGGTTTCGATGCGATCAGGAATCACGCGATATTCGCCGCCAGTGAATTGATCAACGCCGATAATGCGGATGGTCGACGTGCCCAAACCGTCGATGCGCGCGCCGCGCGCGATCAGGAATTCGCCGAGATCGACAATCTCGGGTTCCTGCGCCGCGCCGCAGAGGATCGATTCGCCTCTGGCCAATGCCGCCGCCATCAAAACGTTGGCCGTGCCGGTGACGGTTGATCCGATCGGACCCGAAAGGTCAATCTTCGCTCCAAGGAGCGCTTTCGCGTCGGCCAACACGAAGCCGTTTTCGATGCGAATGTTCGCGCCCAGCGCGGCCAGCCCGCGCAGATGCACGTCGACAGGCCGAGGACCGATACGGCAGCCCCCGGGCAACGGCACGATGGCCTGTCCGCGCCGGGCCAACAGTGGTCCGAGCACGCAAAAGCTGGCGCGCATGCGGCCGACCAGATCCTCCTCCGCGGTGATCCGCGAGGGTTCGACGATGTGCAAGTGCATCCGTCCATCTGTGTGGCGCTTGACTTCGACGCCCAGGTGGCCCAACAAGAGAGCCAGCGTGTTGACGTCGCTCACCTCCGGCACGCCGTCGAGCACCACCGGACCGTCGGCCATCAGGCAGGCCGCCATGATCGGCAGCGCGGCGTTTTTCGAGCCGGCGGCGTTAACCGTGCCGCGCAGTGGCCGCCCGCCTTGAATTGTGATGACGTCCATGTCGTTTCCCGACCGACACGGTCGGGCTATTTATTTGCGGCGCGTTTTGCTTGGACAATGCGCGGGTGGCCGGCGGGGTCTTTGATTGTCGCGCCGAATTCAAACGTGCCGTGCTTGGTGATAATTTCGCGCACCGCGGGTTCGATCATCGGGCTGACTTCCAACAACAACCAACCGCCGGGTTCCAAACGCTCGGCGGCCTGCGGCACGAGCCGCTCGATGACTTCGGTGCCTCGCGGGCCGGCCACCAATGCGGCGCGCGGTTCATAATCGCGCACGCCGGGCGGCAGTTTATCAAATTCGCTCTCAGCGACATACGGCGGATTGCTGGCGATGATGTGAAATCGCTGTTGAGGATCGACCGCGCCGAACAGGTCGCTTTGCACGAATTCGATTTGGTTGACCACGTCATGATGGGCGGCGTTCTGCTCGGCCAATGCTAGCGCGGCGGGGCTGCTATCAACCGCGGTAATCCGCGCCTCCGGCAGATGTTTGGCGGCGCACACGGCGATGATTCCGCTGCCGGCGCCGATGTCGGCGATGCGCGGCTCGAAGGCATCTTCGTCTTCAGGTCCAATACGGTCGGCCGACAAGCTCTTCACCAGGTCGATCAATCGCACCACCAGCAGTTCGGTTTCGGGACGCGGAATCAACACGTCGGGAGTGACTCGGAACGAAAGCGAAAAAAATTCGCGCTTGCCGACCAGGTACGCCACCGGCGCGCCTTCGGCGCGGCGATGCACCAGTTCACGGAAGGCGGCGCGGGTGGCTTCGTCGGCCACCTGATCGAAGGCCGTATAGAGTTCGATCCGCTTGCAACCGCGGGCCACAGCCAGCAGCACTTCGGCATCCAGCCGCGGAGAATCGGAACCGTGCTGCTTGAGATAATCGGTGGTGAACGTGAGCAGGCGGCCGACGGTCCAGGATTCCGATTCGGTCATGGTCGGCGGCGCTTACGCGCTCCCCTATCGGGTCGCGGCTAAACGAAATTATTCGACCGTGCCCATCAGTTCGCGCTGTTCGCGGCGGTCGTATTCCATCAGGGCGTCGATCACTGGATCCAGGTTGCCTTGCAGGATGTTGTCGAGCTTGTAGAGCGTGAGGTTGATGCGGTGATCGGTCAGGCGGTTTTCGGGAAAATTGTACGTGCGGATGCGCTGGCTGCGGTCGCCGGAGCCGACCAGCGTGCGGCGATGTTCCGGCGCGCTTGGCGTGTTCTTGTTCGCGCTTCGGTTCGTAAAGCCGCGTCTTCAACACGCGCAGTGCCTTGGCTAAGTTCTTGTGCTGGCTCTTTTCGTCCTGGCATTGCACGACGATGCCGGTTTCGTAGATGCGTGAGCCGAACGGCAGATGCGTTTTGTTGACGTGCTGGCCGCCGGGGCCGCTGGCGCAGAATAAATCCAGCCGATAATCGTCCGGCTTGATGTCGATTTCCACGTCTTCCGGCTCGGGCATGACGGCCACGGTGGCGGCGGAAGTATGGATGCGGCCCTTGGCTTCGGTTTCCGGCACGCGCTGCACGCGATGGCCGCCGCTTTCGTATTGCAGATGCGCGATAGGCGCCTTCGCCTTCGATGCCCAAGACGATATCCTTGAATCCGCCGAGTTCCGTGGGGCTCATGTCGAGTAGTTCGAGCTTCCAGCCACGATCTTCGCAATAGTGCTTGTACATATCGTACAGATCGCGGGCGAACAGGGCGGCTTCGTCGCCGCCGGTGCCGGCGCGGATTTCCATCACGCAGCGGCTGCGATTGGCGTCTTCGCCGCCGATGGTCATGTCGAGCAGTTCGTCCCAAGATTTCTCGCGCTCTGCGCGCAAGCCGGGCAGTTCGGCTTCGGCCAGTTCGCGCATGTCGGCATCGCTCCCTTCGGCCATCTCTCGGGCTTCGGCGATCTGCTGATTCAACTGTTTGAAGCGACGATATTTCGTGGCCAGCTTCGCCAGCGAGCCGTGTTCCCGAGCGATCGCTCCCACGTGCGCGGAATTCGCCAGGACGGTTGGATCGACTAATTGGCGTTCCAATTCCTCGAAGCGGTTCAGTTTTTCATCCAACATTTCGCGCATGGAAAAAACATCTCACCACGGAGACACGAAGGCACGGAGCAGAAAACAGGCTGCTACGGCAAGCGAGTGAAGAATCTTTCCTAAGATTCGGCGGCGGGAACGGCAGGCTCGGGGGCTTGCTCTTTTTTCTTCTTTTTCAGACTGGCATAGCCGGCGCCGGCGAACTTGCTCTTGAACTTCTCGATGCGGCCGGCAGTGTCGACGAACTTCAGCTTGCCCGTGTAGAACGGGTGGCAGACGTTGCAGATATCGACCTTCATCTCCGGCACGGTGCTGCGGGTGGTGAAGCTATTGCCGCAGCCGCATTTGACTACGGTCACCATGTACTTGGGATGGATGCCCTTTTTCATGATCGTCCGTCCTAATCCGTCGCTTGGGCCACGGTGAATACGTGGAAGCGAGCAGCCTGATTCGACCCGCCGTTTGCGGGCCATTATTCATAAAGCGTGGAATCCCGAATGGTAACGCGCAAAGTGCGCCCGACAAGGGCGAAGGACCGCATTTCAGCGGCCCTTGCTCTTCAATCGGTCGGCCCGCAGGCGATTGCCGTAACGCTGCGGCGATTTATCGGCTTCGTACAATTTTACCGCTTCAGGCAAGCGGTTTAGAGCCTCATAGCAGCGGGCCAAATTGTAGCGGGCGCCGCTGGTCCAGGGGCCGTTGGAATAGGTCTCCAGCGTCATGGGGCCAAAGTATTGAGCCGCGGTTTGGTAGGCGCCCTGTTCGAACGAAATCAATCCCAGCCAAAACACGGCGTCATCGCGCATCCGCTGGTAGGCGTCGACAAATTCTTTGGTGAGCATTCGGCCGGGGATGATCTCGCGCCCTTCGCGCTGCATCTGGGCGACCTCGGATAGTTGTTCCTGAGTGGGAATTGCTTGCAGATAATAGAATTTGGCGCCGCGCTCCACAATTTCACTCAGCTCCTGGCCGCGTTGTGTTTGAGGCCGCTGAGCGTCGCTATTGCCGAACATCCCGCGCAGTTGCAATAGCCGTCCGATGCGCAGCGGGAGCAGTTGATGCTGGCGGCGCTGATCTTGAGCACGTGTGGAGTTGCTTTCCGGCTCGGCAGGAATGGAAAACGGAATGCGCTGGAGTTGGGCGGCGCGCTCGAGCGGCGGCGTAAGACTGCTGCGCGACAAGAGTTTCATACGGCAGCGGCCAGAGCTTGACTTCGCTGATCTGCTTCATGCCGTGGAGTTTTTTCGCCACAGTCGCAGGCGACGTGCTAAGCACCAGGCGATTGCGGCCCACTAGATTTGACTCCAGCAACTTCATTCGCCCGGCAAGATAGCCCGGTGAGGCTTCGATCAAGGCGATGACTTTTGCCAGGTCGGACGCTTTTTTCGGATAGATGCGATCGCCGGGAATGTCCATTTGGCGCAAGATTGCGTCGTCGCCGGCGGCCTGCGCGAGGGTCGCGACACCCTGCCCTTTCGGACCGGGGATTGGCAAGCCGTAGGTCGTGTCGAACAGATACAAATTGCCGCCGCTCAGCAAAGCTGGAATCCAGGGCGCATGCCGTCGGGACTTTTCGCGTCGGGAGTGGCGAGCATCACAACGTCGAGGCCGGCCTGGCGCGACAGCAGCGTGAACACCCAGGCGCGGGAAAGCGGCGTGCCTCGGCCGAAGAACAAAGTTTCCCACGGCAGCTCGAGTGCCAGCCATTGCTCTTCAGGCGTGGCATCTTCCCGCGGCGGCGCTTCCAGCGGAATATTGCGCACCGTCCAGTCGAACAGCGCTTCGGCCACGGAAAGTCCGTCGAGCTTGTCGGGCTGGACCTGATTCACCACGTCGCGAAGCATGACTGCTTCGCGCAGGAATTGAACGTCGTAGACCGAATCGTACACGTCGCTTTTCAGGCCGCGCACAAAGCGCGATTTGCGCAGCGGCTCGGGCAGAGTGTCGATCAATGCGTCGGGCGCGGATTCCGGCTGTTCTTTGCCTTCCGCACCCGCTTCGCGCATCAAGCGGGCCCATTGATTCAGGCGTTCGGCGATTTGATCGGCCGCCTTTTGCTCGTCGTCGTAGCGCTCCGGCGACCCGAGGATTTCGATCGCGTTTTGCAGCAGTTCGTTTCGGTATTGAGCCTGGCCCTTCTCGGAGGCGGCGGAACTGGCCGAAGGGCGCGTCGATTTATAACCGCCGCAGCCGGCCAGCAGGACCAATCCAACAGCCAAACAGAAAACGAACAGCGGCCGGGTCACGCGAGCTTCTCCACCGTGTCGCGAATGCGCAGAATCCGCTGCAAAAGCGCGGGAAATTGATCGAGCGGGATCATGTTCGGGCCGTCGCTGGGCGAGTTGTCGGGATCGGGATGCGTTTCGAAGAACAATCCGTCGACGCCCATCGCGGTAGCTGCGCGGGCCAACGGTTCGATCATCGCCCGGTTGCCGCCCGTGGCCGTGCCTAGCGCGGCCGGCTGCTGCACGCTGTGCGTGGCATCGAACACGACCGGCACGCCCAGCGATTGCATCTCAGGAATGGCTTGCATGTCGTTCACGAGCCGGCCATAACCGAAAAAGGTGCCCCGTTCGCACAGCAGGATGTTTTTGCAGCCACCTGCTTTCAGTTTACTTATGGCGTGCTTCATATCCCACGGGGCAACGAATTGCCCTTTCTTCACGTTCACTGCTTTGCCGGTGCGGGCGGCGGCCGTCAGCAGATCGGTCTGGCGGCAGAGGAAGGCGGGGATCTGCAGCATGTCGCAGACTTCGGCGGCAGCCGCGGCTTGATGCGATTCGTGGATGTCGGTCGTCACGGGCAAACCGGTTTCCTTTTTGACTCGTGCCAGGGTAGCCAGTCCTGATTCCAATCCGTGTCCGCGAAACGTGGTGGCGCTCGTGCGGTTGGCTTTGTCGAACGACGCTTTGAAGATCAACTGCACCGGCAAGCCGGCAACGATTTCTTTCAACCTTGTGGCGATTGAGAGGGTTAACTCCTCGGTCTCGATGACGCATGGCCCGGCGATGAGCAACAAAGGGTGGCCTTGGCCGCACCGGTAGGGGCCGACAGTGGCAGCGTGATTGGGCACTGCAAAATCCGTTGTGCAGGGGACTGGCTCGCGAGAGCGGACATCTTATCGCCCAGCGAACAACTCGGCCAACGCCGACCGCAAAGCTGTCCAACCACCCCGCCGATCGAGCACCGACCTGTCTTTCCTACGTGGCGATCGGGCGGAATGGACGTCAGATACTGCAATTTAGCCCAATTCGCCCATGTGAGCTAAACCCCAATTGATCCAGGTTTGAGCAGCGAATTTCTACATGTGTTGCAGCACAGTGCGATCAGATCAGGCGTTGAAATACCGCCATCAGCGCGGTCCTTGATTGTCATAAGGCAAGTTCTCAAATGGACTTTCGGCCAGAGTTCGCGGCAATCCGCCGGCCTTCTATTTGCTGTGGCATACGCCTTGCAACTAGGGGCAAGCGGAACGTCGTACCCGTTCGCCGGGAACGGCGATCCTCAACCCAGCGATGGCCCGCGGGGTTCCTGACGGGTTAGGTCGGATGGTTGCCTTGCCCCTGACCATCTGACAACGTCAATGCGTAATTGACACGTCAGGGACCCCGATTTTTTTGCGCCCAGGCCGGCCGCGAAGTGTCTTAAGCGGCGATGCCTTTGGTTGTTACGTGCGGCCACGGCTGCTGTGCAGGTATTGACGGTTGGCACCCCATTTTTTAGGGTGGTGGTTTCGCGCGGATGACGGCGGAAGTCCCTGCGCCAGCCTAGCTTCAATTGGCAGAGCACCGCATTCGTAATGCGGGGGTTGCGGGTTCGACTCCCGCGGCTGGCTCTCCGTACATAGGCGGCCTGCGACACGGGAATCGACGTTGCACTCGGACAAACGGCGCAGGCCATCGGCCAAACCAGCGTTTGGCTCAGGATCGCACACTGGGAGAAATTATGAGCACGGCACCGGCGGTCGGCATCAACATCAAGCAGATTGCACTCGGGGGCGGACCGTTTGGGCCGCGCGAAGTGGAACAAATGACCACGGCGCTGACGGATGATCCGCTGGCCTACCGGATGCTGCGCGAAGCGGTGACCGAAATGGAAGCCAGCGAAGATCGCAGTCCCGCGGCCGCCGTGCGCATGGGTGTCTGCTATTACCTGCTGGGCCGTTATCGCCAGGCGATCGAGACGTTAAAGAAAGGCGACGGCGGAGCGCTGGCGCTGTTCTATTTGGCGCGCTCCTATTATTCGCTGGAGCAGTACGACCAGGCGATCGAGGCGTATCAATCGGCCGCCCGCGCCGGTTACGATTCCGACACGTGTAATCTGGCCCGCGCTGAAACGCTGCGGGCTGCCGGCAGAGCCAAGGAAGCATTGGAAGCGCTCGACAAGCTCTCGGGGGCCGTCGAGCAAACGGCTGAATACCTGTATCAGCGCGGCGCCACGGTGTCGGCGTTGTCGGGCAATCCGAGCGAGGTGGTGGCGTTGTTCGAGCGAGCGGTCTCGGCCGATCCCAAGCACAGCGGCGCGCTGTTCGGGCTGGCGATGGAAAACGATCGCCGCGGCAACGACGAAGTGGCCCTCGATCTGTACGAGCGCTCCGTGGCCACGTATCCGGCCCACATCGGCTCGCTGTTGAACCTAGGGATTCTGTACGAAGATCGCGCCCAGTACGAGCAGGCCTGGAACTGCTACCAGCGAATCTTGGAAGCGTATCCGAATCATCCCCGGCGCGGCTGTATGTGAAAGACGTGCAAGCTTCGCGAGACATGTTCTACGACGAGGACGAACGGCGGCGGCGCGATCGGCTGAGCCAGGTGCTCGATGTGCCGGTCACGGATTTCGAACTTTCGGTGCGCAGCCGAAACTGCTTGCAAAAAATGGGCATCATGACGCTGGGCGATTTGGCCCGCACCAGCGAAGCCGAACTTTTGAACAGCAAGAACTTCGGCGAGACGTCGCTCGTGGAAATTCGCGAGATGATGACCGCCAAAGGCTTGGCGCTGGGCATGATGGCCAAGGAATTGGCCGAGCCGGAACCGGTGTTCGAGCCGGAAGTGATGACGCCCGACGAGCAAGCGCTGTTGGATCGCCCGATCAGCGATTTGAATCTGTCGGTGCGAGCCCGCAAGTGCATGGTGCGGCTGGGCATCAACACGATCGCCGAACTGGTGCGTCGCACCGGCGACGATCTGCTGGAATGCAAGAACTTCGGCGTGACCAGCCTGAACGAAGTGCGCGAGAAGCTGACCATCAAGAACCTAAAGCTCCGCGGCGAGTAAGATTTCGCGCGTCGCATCGGAAGTCACCGCATCGCCCCGCTCATTGACCGGGGCTAAATAAATGAAGTCGTGCTCATGAAATTTGCCCGCTGGGTATTTCGCATTGCGGGCATCTACGGTCTGATCGTGCTGGCGCCGCATTATTTCCTCGAGAACCAAATCGCCGCCGAAGCGCGGCAGCAGTTCACGCATCCAGAATTCTTTTACGGATTCGTGGGCATCGGCCTCGCCTGGCAAATTGCGTTTTTGATCATCGCGCACGATCCGCTAAAGTTTCGGGCGATGATGATTCCCTCGGTGCTGGAGAAATTCAGCTTCGCCGGCGCGGCGACCGTGCTCTTCCTCCAGCATCGCATCGCGGACACGATGTTTGTCGCCGGGATGGTCGATCTGGTGCTCGGCGTGCTCTTCATAGTTGCGTGGCTACGGCTAGCGCGTAAATAATGCGGTTGTCATGAGCCAGCCGCATTTCTCCTTTCGTTTGCAGCATACCGATGCGGCATGCCGCGCGCGGCGGTCAACTTTTTTCACGCCGCATGGGCCCGTGGAAATGCCGGCCTTTATGCCAGTGGGGACGCAAGCCACGGTCAAAGGGCTCTCGATCGACATGCTTCGCGCCACCGGGCGCAAATGATTCTGGGAAACACCTATCATCTGACGCTGCGCCCTGGCGAAAAACTGATTGAAGAGCTGGGCGGGTTACACCGCTTCATGGGCTGGGACGGGCCGATCCTGACCGACAGCGGCGGGTTTCAGGTGTTCAGCCTCGCGGCCAACGTGAAGATCACCGACGAAGGGGCGGTCTTCCGCTCGCACTTGGACGGCAACCTGATCGAGCTTTCGCCGGAACGGGCAGTGGCCATTCAAGAATCGCTCGGCAGCGACGTGGCAATGCTGCTGGATCACGTGGTGGCGCTGCCGAATCTGCCGGAAGTCATTTGCGACGCCATGGAGCGCAGCATCCGCTGGGCGCAACGGGCGCGCAAGGCCCATCGACGCGCCGATCAGGCGCAGTTTGCCATCGTACAAGGGGGCCTCGACGCGGCATGTCGCATTCAATGCACCAATGCACTTGTCGAACTGGATTTTCCCGGCTACGCGGTCGGCGGACTGAGCGTCGGCGAACCGCCGGAGGAAATGTACCGCGTACTGGATGAAACCGTGCCGGCGCTGCCGGAAAACAAGCCGCGGTACCTGATGGGCGTGGGCCGGCCGCAAGATATTTTGGAGGCGATCGCGCGCGGCATCGATCTGTTCGACTGCGTGTTGCCCACGCGCAACGGCCGCAATGCGATGGCGTTTACCGATGCCGGCACGCTGCGTTTGCGGAATGTGCAACATGGCAGCGACACGCGGCCATTGGAAGAAGGCTGCCCTTGTCCGGCGTGTCGGCACAGCCGCGGATATTTGCGACATTTGTTTCAGGCCGACGAGATGCTGGGGCCGGTGCTCTTGTCGGCGCACAACCTGACGTATTATCAGCGTCTGCTGGCCGAATCGCGAGCGGCGATTGTGGAAAATCGCTTTGTGGAATTCCGCGCGGCGAAGATGGCGGGATGGGACGGCAGAGAAATGAACGCGCCGTAAGGCGATTCCCGCGACCAGTCCCGGCTGCGCCGGGACGGCTTTATGTGTGCCCTTCCGCTTTGGGGCGCAAGGCTTTATGATACGCGCATGTTGCAACTAATGGCGATCATTGCAGATGCCGCCGCCGACGGCGGTGGCGCGCCCGGCGCTGGCGGCGGTCCCGGCGGCGGCTTGAGCGCGCTGTTGCTGCCGTTTGCGATGATCTTTGTGCTGTTTTACTTTCTCATTCTGCGGCCGGAGAAACGCAAGCAGGCGGAACACAAATCGCTTTTGGAGTCCATCAAGAAGAACGATCGAGTCGTCACGATCGGCGGCATTTACGGCGTGGTGACCAATGTCCTGCGCGAGGAAGATCGAGTGACGCTGCGAATCGACGAGGCGAACAATACAAAAATTGACGTCACGTTCAGCGCCGTCGCCAGGGTGCTGGGCGAAGAGCCCGAATCGGAAAAAAAATAACCAGTCGAACACGTCCAGTAGGGAAGCAAATCGTTATGTCGCCGTTTCATTATTTCACGCCGATTTTGGCCCAGGCCCAGGCGCAAATTGTCGCGCCGCGGCGCCGGCAGTGGAAGTGCCCTGGTACCAGGAAGGTTGGTTCAGTGTCGTGGTGGCGATGGCCGTGGTCATCCTGCCGTTCATGGTCGGCAGTTGGCTGGCCAAACGTCTGCGGATGAACGAATACGCCTGGCGCATCGGCTTGCTCTTGTTTTCGCTGGTGGCCGGCATCGTGGTGTGCGTGTACGGCTGGCCGCCGCGGTTGGGCATTGATCTGAGCGGCGGCGTGATTTTGGTGTACGAAGTCGACGCCTCGAAGGCGGCCTCGGCCGACCTGTCCAGCGTCGTCGATGCGCTGCGCAAAGATCTCAGCGAAAGCGGCGCGGCGAATGTGCGCGTCGAAGCCAACGCCGAGGGCAAGGTGGAAATTGCATTGGCCGGCGCCGATCCGGCGGAAGTGTCCAAGATCGAGCAGCGCGTGGAAGATTTGAAAGCAGGCCGGCTGCGGCAAGATCTGCCGAACACGGACCTGGTTTTGGAATCACGCCCGCTGCGCGATGGGAAGCAAGTGCTGGTTTATGGAGTAAGCGCACCGGCTCGGCCGACATGGATTTGATGGTCAGCCGCATCGCCAAGCGCGTGAATCCCGGCGGCCAGAAGGAAGTGACCGTGCGGCGGATGGGTTCCGACCGCGTGGAAGTGATCATTCCCAAGGTGGAACAGGCCGAAGTCGAGGTCGTTAAGGACAAGATCAGCACGGCCGGCGCCTTGGAATTCCGCATCCTGGCGAACCCGCGCGCTCCGGAACATGCCCGTTACATCGAACTGGCCAAGCAAACCGAAGGGCGCGACGTCACCGCCAAAGACGAGAACGGCAAAGACGAACTGGTGGCGCAATGGGTGGCCGTCGATCCCGAAAAAGCTCGCGAGATTATCTCGGAAAGCAATAACGTCTCTCGCCCGAATAAAAGCGGCGGCGTCAGTGTATTGACGATGATCGACCCGTACGACGTCGGCGGGGGCGAGCTATCGCGCGCCTATCCAACCAACGACCAACTGGGCGGAAATGCGGTCGGGTTCAAGTTCAATTCGAGCGGTGCGCAATTGTTTGGCGAGCTGACCGGACGGCACCTGCCCGATGAAAGCAGCGGCCTGAGATATCAATTGGCCATCATCCTCGACGACCAGGTGAAGTCGGCGCCAAGCATCAAAAGCCGAATCACCGACAGCGGCATCATCGAAGGAACCTTTACGCCTGAGCAGGTGCAATTCCTGGTCGATATTTTGAACGCGGGCAGCTTGCCGGCGGCGCTGAGCAAAGTGCCGGTGGCTGAATATAGCGCCAGCGCCCAATTGGGCAAAGACACGATTCGGGCCGGAGCGATGTCGATGATCATCAGCACCGTCGCCATTTTGATCTTCATGCAGATTTACTATCGCTTCGCCGGTGTGGTGGCGAATCTCGCGGTGCTGATGAATCTGGTGCTCGTGATGGCGCTGGTGATTTTGATCAAGGCCCACCTGACGTTGGCCGGCCTGGCGGGTTTGGTGCTCAGCGTAGGCATGGCCGTGGACGCCAACGTGCTGATCTACGAGCGCATGCGCGAAGAGCGCGAACGCGGGGCGGCCTTGCGGATGGCCATCCGCAACGGGTTCGGCCGCGCGATGGCCACGATTATCGACTCGCATTGCACGACATTGATCACCGGCATCGTGCTATTTGTGATCGGCACCGATCAATTGCGGGCTTCGCCACGACGCTGGTGCTAGGGTTGCTGCTTAATCTATACACCGCCGTGTACTGCTCGCGAATTATTTTCGACATTGCCGAGCGGCAACATTGGCTGACGCAATTGAAGATGATGAAACTGTTCGGCCACACCAATTTTGACTTCGTGAAGTGGATGCCGAAGCTGATTACGCTTTCGACGCTGTGCATCGTGATTGGCCTGGGGGCGGCGGTGGCGCGGGAAATGGGCTGGTTCGGCAGCGCCGGCTTGTTCGGCATCGACTTCACCGGCGGCACCTCCGTGCAGTTGGTGTTCAATAAGCCCACCGACATCGGCGAGGTGCGCAAAACGGTATCCACACTGCCCGACGTTTCCGTCAGCGCGGTAGCCAGCGCACCCGGCGAGGAGCATGACACGAAATTCAACATCGATACCTCGTATCATGGCGAAAAGGCCGGAGCCGGAAAATCCAACACCGAAACCATCAGAGCGGTCAAAGATCGGCTGCATGAGCTGTTCGACGGACAATTGAAAACCTATTCGATGGAGATAGTTTCCGTCGGCGGCTCGCAGCCCGATGCCAAAGCGGCGGCAGCCACCGAGAGCAAAGCGACGGCGGAAAAATCGGCGGAAAAGCCGGCGACGACCGCCGCAGCGGCTTCGCCTCAGCCAGAAACCGGCACTGAGGCCCATTTGAAGTTCCCCGACAAAATGAATTTCGCCGAGCTCGACGCCACGTTGAAGCACGGTCTGACCACGGCAAAGCTGCCCGAGGCGGTGTTCGATCTGTCGAGCCCCGATCCTGACTATTCGCCTGGCAGCAGTTTGGCCGTGTCGGATTGGGTGGTGCACGTTTCCCTACCCAAAGAGCAAACCGAAGCGCTTTTGAAGACCGTGCAGCACGAGCTGACCGATACGCCGGTATTTCCCACGGCCAATAGCGTCGGCGGCAAAGTGGCCAGCGACACCAAGACGACGGCGTACTACGCGCTGTTTGTGAGCAACCTGCTGGTGGCGCTTTATATCTGGATTCGATTCCAGAACTTGATTTTCGGTCTGGCGGCGATTGTGGCGTTGATTCACGACGTGTCAATTGCAGTGGGCGGCGCTGGCGCTGAGCTATTGGCTGGCCGGCCCGTTGGGATTCTTGCAGGTCGATCCGTTCCGCATCAGTTTGGAAGTGGTGGCGGCGCTGCTGACGATCGTCGGCTATTCGATCAACGACACCATCGTGGTGTTCGATCGAATTCGTGAAATCCGCGGCAAGAGCCCCGATCTGACCCCCAAGATGATCAACGAGGCGGTGAATCAAACCCTCTCGCGGACCATTTTGACCTCCAGCACCGTGTTCCTGGTGACGTTTATCTTGTACTTCTTCGGCGGCGAAGGGGTGCATGCCTTTGCGTTCGCCATGATGATCGGCGTGCTGACGGGCACCTACAGTTCGGTGTTCATCGCAGCGCCAATCTTGTTGTGGTTCCGGCGTCCGCCGGCGGCCGTGGCACAAAAGGCGACGTACTCCGCGGTGCCGGCAACGGGCACCGTATAAGACGCACCGGCGTGAAACTCTACGGCCTGAAACATCTGTAGCGGCCGTCTGCGCCGCGTTCTCGGAAAACTCGGCAGCGATGCATCGCCGGCGGCCGCGCGATCCGATATCAAGAGATGGCGAATTCTTCGCCGCCTCGGCGGCAAGCTTTCTAACAAAACGGGGGAGGAAAAGCGTGGATTGGCGAATGAGAATTGGCGTGGTCGTGCTGGTGGTGGGCGTAGGCCTGGCCATAGCGTTGCAGTTTCGCAAACAAGGTGGCGCGGCGGAAAGTTCTTTTGCAGTGGCTCCGACCGCGGCGAATGAATCGGCCAACAAGGCGCCCGCGGCCGCGCAGGATATGGTGCCGTTTCGGTCAACGTCGTTGGATCATCTCGGCGAGACAACTGCGAACCCTGCCGCCACGGCAACTGAATCCAGTTCGGCGCCAGCGGCCAGTAGCGAAGTGACGGACAGCGGCAGTTCCAGCGGCGCCGGCAAGAGCGGGATGGTCGATTTGAATGCGCCTGATCAAACGCACAAAATCGTCGATGGCGACACGCTGCCGCAGTTGGCGCAACAGTATCTCGGCCGCGCCGATCGCTACATGCAAATCTTCGACTACAACCGCGACGTGCTCCAAAGTCCCGACGTATTGCCGATCGGGGCGGAGCTGCGCATTCCGTCGCGCTTGGCACTGACGGCCGGCGAGGATGGAAGCACGAAGAGTTCCGCTGCGCCGACTGCAGTCAGCACGGCCCCGCCGGCCGCGCCTCTGGTGCCCCTGATTGCGCCGACTGCAAAACCGGCGGTCGCTGCGAAAAAACCTCGCACCTACACGGTCGAGCGCGGCGACAACCTGGTCGATATCGCCCGCAAAATGTATGGCGACGGCCGCAAGCATCAAGATTTGTACGAAGCCAACCGCGGAGTGATGCACAATCCCGGCGATTTGCAGCCAGGCATGGTGCTGGTGATACCGTGAGAAAAAATGCAAAATGCGGAATGAATAAGTCATTCTAGACTTTGCATTCTGCATTCTTCATTTTGCTTCACAGCGGTCCTTTGCGGTCGGTCCAGGAATTGCTTCGTTTGACGACTCGCTGGTCGATGAACTTGGCGATTTCGGCGGCGATGGCGTCTTTTTTCGCCGCCAGCAGTTTCGCGCTTTCCAGGCTGGTGGCCACCGGCATGTAGAACAGGGCTTGCTTCTCGGCGGCTTGAGCAGGATCGGTGGGCGTGGGCAAGAATTTTTCCAGCGACTGATGCAGCCGCTTGGCTTCCTTCTGCGCGTCCTTATCTTGATCTCCCACCACGATCAGCCACGACCATTGGTCGGCCAATTGGCGGTTGTTCACCACTTCAATGAGGTTGATGCCTTTGAACGCAAATGGCGGTGAAATGAGAATCAGAGCTTTGACATCTTGGCCTTGCTTGCCGGTGGCCAGGCGCGGCCAATGCCAATCCCAGGCGGCCCAATCGACCGCCACGACGGCCCCCATTTCGACGCCCAGCACGCAGAGCTTGTTGATATTCAATTCGCCGGCGTTGTTCTTATCCATCAAGAACGATTTGCAGGCTTCTAAATCTTGATCGATCATCGCCACGAAATCCTGCTGCCTCAACAGCGCGACATTGATTTCTCGTTCGCCGCCGCCGGGCAGTTGCTGGCGAGTGCTTTGGCCGTGGCCGCGGAGATCGGGCGTCAACACCGCGCAACCTTTGGCTTGCAACATGGCCGCCAGATCTTTGAAATCGGCGCGGCTGCCTTTGTATTGGTGCAGCATGATCACGGGCACGGCTTCTTTGCCTAGCAGACTCGGGTAGAAGGTCGCGCCTAGCGATACGCCGTCGCGGGTGGTCAGCGTGATATTCTGCGGCGGAGGAAGCTGCTTGCCGGATGTGGCCGGCGCGGCGCCGCGGCGGCGGCGACGTCCGACCGAAGTGCGATCATCATCGTCGCGCAAGAATCAGGGCTGCGGCCACAGCTTTCATATCGGTCCCCCGGGGAGTCTATCTGCCTATGGTAAGTATGGCACAAAGCGGCGTCAACGAATGCAGAACTGGCGCGGTTTCGCTGACAAGCGCAAGATTCCGCTGGCAAAAGCTGGCCCGTGCGCCGGGATCGGTGCATCCTGCGTTGGATCAGCTTCCGCCGCCTGGGCCGAACAGCGCCGCATCGGTGGCGAAATCGACCCGCGAATCGTGGGAGTAGAAATGTCGGGCGATCTGTTCCGCCAAGACGCCTAAGAATTGCACGCGGAACTCGCCTTCCGATTTGTCGGCCGAGGAGATGGGCGTGTGCGGCGGATAGAGCACGCGCGGCAAGCTCTTTTCATACACCTGCTTGCCGCCGTCTTCCATGTCATACACCACCAAGCGCACCGTGGCATTGCCCTGGAACAGCGTCGCGCCCTGATACAGCGTGAACCGCTCCAGCTCGATGCCCACCACCATGTCGGCCTTGAGCGCCTTGCCGATTTCGGTGAATTTTTGCCAGGTGTTTTCGTCGGTCCATTGCGAGACTTCGCGCTCGCCGATGACGTCGATCTTCTTTATCTTGGCCGCCAGCAGCCGATCCACTTCGCGCGTCAGATCGCGGGGCACGGTCGAGTCGGTGAATTGCAATTCACGCACCGAGCGGCACACCACCGCCACCTTCTTGCCCTTCAAGTTGCTGAATTCGGCAGGAATGTCGTCAGGGGCCATGTTGTACAACATGACCGACAGCACGTTGCACCCCACCAGCGATGCAAAGATGACCGACGCGACCAGTAGCGACGCCAGCAAAAACAGGCGCAAGCGGATGCGATCCATCGCAAAACCTCGAAGAGATAGCAGAGGCACATGAGAAGAGGGCGGGAGGATACAACCGCGCCGCCGCCGCCACAAGGCCGATAAGGCTGCCAGATTGCGCAGTGCTAGCAAGCTGCCGACTAACCTAGTTCGCCATCTTTCGCCACCAGCCGGCGGATAGCAGTGGCGCGGCCGGTGGCCGGGTCGACCTCGACGATCGTGCCGCACAAGCCGCACGTCGCCGCGTGGCGACGTCGAAGGCGGTGGGATTGAAGGTGAGCGTGGTTTCCATCACCCGATCGATCCGGCGGCCCAGAATGCTTTCGAACGGGCCGGTCATGCCCACGTCGCACTGAAACGCCGTGCCGCCGGGCAGGATGCACTCGTCGGCGGTCGGCACGTGGGTGTGCGTGCCCAGCACGGCGGACACGCGGCCGTCGAGGTAGCGGCCCATCAATTGCTTGTCGCTGGTGGCCTCGGCGTGGAAATCGAGCAGGATGACCTGCACTTCGTTCGGCAATCGCGGCCAGCACGCGATCGGCGGCCTTGAACGGGCAATCGACCGGCCGCATGAACACGCGGCCCAGCAGGCTGAACACGGCGACCGGCACGCCGTTGCGCGCTTTGACGACGGCGAACTCGCGCCCGGCGCTTCGGCCGGAAAGTTGGCCGGCTTGACGATGTTGGCCTCGCTGTTCGAGCACCTCGGTAATTTCCGCGCGGCGATAGATGTGATCGCCCAGCGTCACCACGTCGACGCCCGCCGCGATCAGTTCGTGGTAAATGGCCGGCGTGATGCCCGAGCCGCCCGCGGAGTTTTCGCCGTTGGCGACGACCAGGTCGAGTTGCTCGCGCTCGATCAGCGGCTTGACTGCCCGGCCGACGATCTGCCGCCCGGGCTTGCCGACGATGTCGCCGATGAGGAGCAGACGCATGTAGACGCACGGGTGAGCGAGTGACGAGAGGCGAGGGTAATTATTTGGCGAGTTCGGTGACGCGGGTTTCGCGGATCACGGTGACTTTGATCTCGCCGGGATAGGTCAGTTGCTGCTCGAACGCGTTGGCGATGTCGCGGCAGATCTTGGCGGCCGACTGATCGGTGGTGTCTTTGGCGCTGGCGATCACCCGCAGCTCGCGGCCGGCCTGAATGGCAAACGCCTGCTCGACGCCGGGGAAACCTTTGGCGATCGATTCCAGCTCTTCCATCCGCTTGATGTAGCGCTCCAGCGTTTCGCGGCGGGCGCCGGGGCGGGAGGCACTGCAGGCGTCGGCCGCGGCCACCAGCACCGTGTAGGGATGATCGATGCGGATATCGTCGTGGTGGCCCAGCGCGGCGTGCACCACTTCCGGCCCTTCGCCGTAGCGCTTCAGCAGTTCGGCGCCGATCTTGGGATGGCCGCCTTCCGCCTCGTGGTCGGCCGCTTTGCCGATGTCGTGCAGCAGGCCGCAGCGGCGGGCCAGCGTGCCGTCGAGGCCCATTTCCTCGGCCAGCATGCCGGCCAGGAACGCCACTTCGATCGAGTGCCGCAGCACGTTCTGGCTGTAGCTGGTGCGGAAGCGCAGCCGGCCCAGCAGGTGGATGATTTTCGGATGCAGCCGCGGCACGTCGGCTTCCTGCACCGCTTCCTCGCCGAACTTCTGGATGTGCTGCTCCATTTCGGCCTGCGTTTCGGCGACGACCTCCTCGATGCGCGAGGGATGGATGCGGCCGTCGGCGATCAGCTTGTCCAGCGCCATGCGGGCGATTTCGCGGCGCACCGGGTCGAAGCCGCTGACGATCACCACGCCCGGCGTGTCGTCGATGATCACGTCGACGCCGGTGGCTTTTTCGAAGGCGCGGATGTTGCGGCCTTCGCGGCCGATGATCCGGCCCTTCATTTCGTCGTTGGGAATGTCGACGGTGCTGGTGGTGGTTTCGGCGGTGTGGGCGGCGGCGTAGCGCTGGATGGCGGTGAGCAGGATTTCGCGGCTTTTGGCTTCGCAAATCTCCTGCATCTTGCGTTCGTGCTTCAGGATCAGCGCCCCCTGCTCGTTCTGCAGTTCGTTGTCGAGCATTTCCAACAGCCGGCGGGCGGCCTCCTCGCGGCTGAGGCCGCTGAGCTGGTGCAGCGTCTGCCGCTGCAGATCGAGCAGTTTTGGCAGTTCCTCGTTGCGGCGGTTGGTGTCTTCGATCCGCTCGGCCAGCTTGCGCTGGGTGGTCTCGACCATTTTTTCCTGCTTGCGCAGCTGCTCGGCCTGCTGCTCGACGGCGTCTTGCCGTTTGTCGAGCAGCCGTTCGCGTTCGTGCAGTTCCTGGCGCAATTTGCGAAAGCTCTCGTTCGCCGTCGGCCTTTTGCTGGATGGCCAGCTCTTTGATTTCCAGCTCGGCTTCTTTTTTGCGATTCTCCGCTTCGCGGTGGGCATCGTCGAGAATCCGCTTGGATTCGGTTTCCGCGTCCTTCTTTCGCAACCGATCCAGCAGGCGAACGATGACGAAGGTCATGCCCGCGGCCAAAGGGGCCGCAATCACGATAGCAATAGCAACATTGGGATCCACTGGCACACACTCCCCGCGGATGCGGTGTACGTTGTTGCGAGAGTCGCGGCACGGCACGCGATCGGCAGACGCCTACCGACGATTGGAGGCGCCTGTTGCGACCGGCATGGGCGCGGCCGGAGGGCATTCGCCGGCGGTCAGATCGACCAAGCGGCTGAGGAATTCGGGCCGTCGAACTTGGTCGGCGGCGCAATTGCAACTTAAAACATCACCGGCGACACGCGGGTCCGGCAGGTCCTGCCGGTCCACCGCTTCCGCGCGCCACACCGGGTGGACGCGGGCACAAAGGATGTTCAGGGGCTGCTTGTATCCAACCAAGAAAGCTTCGAATGTCGAGCGGCTGCGGTGCGAACATGCCGTGGCAGGCAATGTCGCTGGGCAGCCGGCGGGGCACACGGACCAAGGCCGGGCGATTCGTGCGGGGCAGAACGCCTCGCAGTAAACTCCAGATGAAAATTAGTAAATTATTCATCTTGGCACCCGGCCAGACGCGCTGGTTGGGTCATTCCTACAGGCTCATAATCAATCTGGAAAACCGCAGCGAATGCTTCGTAGCCGCCCGTGTTGGGCCGTCGCCGCGAACACTCGATCTGGTTTTTGTTTCCTTTACGACGAGGGGACGCCGCCGGCTTTGGCCTTCAGGAGCGTTAACTCCAGGCGGCCTGCCGACCTCGGCACCCTTAATAAGATAGTATCAAACCTGATGCAATCTGCAACTGGAGAGTAGGGCTGGCGGCGGGCGGCAGGCGGCGGGCAGCCAAAATGCGGCAAAAGGCATACGAAAAGGTTATGAAAACTCGCAATGAGAACCGCTTGGAAGCGAAGCTGGCCGTCGTCTGGCCGCCTGACGTCTGGCGCGACGTGACCGTCGTGGTGGCCGTTTCCGGCGGGCCCGATAGCGTGGCCCTGCTGCGGGCACTTGCCAGCTTGAAAGGCGATGCCGGCGGCGCGGGGCGATTGGTGGTCGCTCATTTTGACCATCGGTTGCGGGAAGATTCTGCCGCCGATGCTGAGTTCGTGGGGGCGCTGGCGCGGCAACTCGGGCTGCCCTTTGAAAAAGGAGAGGCGACGGCCGAGCAACTCGCACACCCGTTTGCCGACGGCATCGAGGCTGCAGTTCGCCTGTGGCGGTATGCCTTTCTGCAAATCACGGCGGAAAAAATCGGCGCTCGATATGTGGCGCTCGGTCACACAGCCGACGATCAAGTGGAAACGGTGCTCTTCAATCTCCTGCGCGGCACCGGGCTATCCGGGCTGGCCGGGATGCCGCGAGCCCGGGCGCTGGGATCCGCAACGTCGCTGATTCGACCGATGCTCGACGTGCGGCGCAGCGAAGTGTTGGAGTATCTTGATCAGATCGGGCAAAGCTTTCGAACCGATCCCAGTAACACAAGCCCAGACTTCACGCGCAATCGGATCCGGCATGAAGTGCTGCCGAGCCTGCGAGAAAAATTCTCGACCGATATCGATCAAGCGGTCGTGCGGATGGCGCAACTGGCCGGCGATGCGCAAGCATTGGTCGAAAACTTGGCCGACGATTTGCTCGAGCGATGCCTGGCAGGCCACCGGCAAGCTCCAGAGGTTCGATTGAGCGTCGCGCCGCTGGCGGCCGCCAATCGGCATTTGGTGCGCGAGATGTTCGTGGCGCTGTGGCGGCGCATGGATTGGCAATTGGTGAATATGGGCTTTGCCGAATGGGACGCGCTAGCGGAAATGGCACTGCCGGCAGGCGCCACGCAACCTTGCAATTGCCGCACATTTCCGGGAAATATTCAGGTCCGGCGAGAGGATGGCGCGCTCGTTGTATCGCCTCCGCTCTGCTAGCGTTTTCTGCCTTTTGCTGTCTGCCTTCTGCCTTACCGGTCCGCCTTGACCGGCGATGCTAGCTTCGCGTAGCATACGCGGCCATTTTTCCGGCCTGAAGTGCCGGAGGCGCATGAAGTTCGCGCATCGCACGTCCACATTTTGCGGACGTGCGCGTGGCGCTGCGCCGATGGAAGACCGCACACACGCGAAAGGATTCGCTCGTCCAGTGCGCGATTTAGCAAACGCCTGCTGGTTCGCTTTGAAATGGGGACTGCTGGCTGCGCTCGTGGCGGCGGTCGGGATCGGATTCTATCTCTACACCCAATTGAACGACCAAATCCGACTGCGCGTGCAGGCCAAGCTCGCGGCCTGCTATCCCAACCTGCAAGTCACGGTGCGCTCGGCACAGTTGATCGACGGTAAGGGGATCGAAGTGCGCGGCTTGCTGATTTCCGATCCCCGAATCGCGGGGCAGGATGGCGAACTAGCTTACTTCGACGAGATGTTGCTCTGCTGCCAGACAAACTGGAAGGAACTGCTGCGGCACGAACCGGTGTTCACGCGAATTATCGTTCGCCGCCCGCAAATTCAGGCGCTCCGATTGCCCGACGGCTCGTGGACCTCCAGCCAACTGTTGCCGATCCCCAAGCTCAGCGACCGTTCCCCCGACATGACGATCGAAAACGCGCAGTTGATCGTCGTCGATCCGCAGCGGAATCCGCCGACCCCCTTCATGGTGCGCGACATCAATCTGGAAATCAAACCGGAGGCGGGCAACGGTTCCAAGTCGTCCGGGGCTTCGACGATCAAAGGCTCGCTATCGGCCGATCACGTGCAACGAATGGAAATTACCGGCCGATTCCAGCGAGGCGGGGCTCTGGACGTCAGCGGCTCGATCGCCGGGATCGACGTTTCGCCGGAACTAATGTCGGTGCTTCCCGCCGATCAGGCGGCTCGCCTAGCGCCTTCTGGCGCCGCTGCGCGGGCAGGCCCGGCTGGAATTCCACCTGCGGAGCGATCCCGCGCAGTCCCAGCCACTGCAATTTGCCGTGAGGGGGCAATTGATTTCCGGTCGGTTCGACGATTCGCGGCTGCCGCAGGCGCTGGCCGACATGCAAATCGATTTCCATGCCGACAATCACGGCATCGTGATCGACAAGCTTTCCGCCCGAAACGGTCCAACCACGATTCAATTGCGAGCGCAAGTCGATGGCTATCAGGCCGGCGCGCCGGTGATCGTGGAAGGCGAAGCAACGCACCTGCTGATCGGGCGACAGTGGGAAGCGATCTTGCCGGAGAAACTCCTGGCACAGTGGCGCAAGTTTCTTCCCGCGGGCGAGATCAATGTGCGCTCGTTGCGGTTGGCGTATGACGGCACGCGCTGGCGATTGGATGGCACCGTGGAATGCCTGAACGTGTCGTTCACTTTCTACAAGTTCCCTTATCGGCTGGATCGCGGTACGGGAACGCTGACGCTCAAAAGCGAGGCCGCCACGAATCAAAATCGGTTGATCTTAAACCTGACCGCATATGCCGGCGGACGCCCGGTGAAAATCGACGGCGAGTTTTTCAATCCGGGTCCGGAATTCACCGGCGGCGTGGAGCTGCACGGCGAGAATTTGCCGTTCGATCAGAATCTGTATGCCGCGATGACGGCAGCCCAGCCGAAATCCAGCGCAGTCGTGCAGTCGCTCAATCCCGCCGGCACGTTCAACTTTTGGGTGCGCACGCAGCGCAACGATCCGCAACAGCGGGTGATGAATCAGCATCTGGTGGTGACGCTCAATCGGTCAACGTTTTGTTACGACAAATTCCGCTACCCGATGTACAACGTCACCGGCACGCTGGAAATGATCGACGGCCATTGGACCTTTCGCGATCTGGCCGGCACCAACCACAGCGGCCGGGTCACCGGCGAAGGCCGGCTGACTCCTGTGCCCGATGGCTTCGACTTGTCGCTCCAGTTTCGCGGGCACGACATTGCGCTGGAGGAAGAACTGCGCGACGCGCTCAATCCGCGGATGCAGCGGTTGTGGAACGAACTGCGGCCCAAAGGGTCGTTTAATCTGATCCTGGCGGAGGTAGGCTACCGCTCGGCCGACAAGAAGCTCAGCGTAACAACCCGCATGGAGCCGGTGGGAGACACCGTGTCGATCGAGCCGACATTCTTTCGCTACCGGTTCGAGAAATTGCAGGGGGCAATTAACTTCCGCGATGGGCGCGCCGATTTAGAAAACGTCCGGGCCGTTCATGAACGCACGTCGATGACCACCGGCGGCTACTGCGAATACACGCCCGACGGAAACTGGCACATGCGATTGGAGAATTTGGCGGTCGATCGCCTGCGGCTGGATCGGGATCGCGATTTGATTGCCGCCCTGCCCCCGCGCTTGCGAAAGTCCGCCGAGCGATTAAATCCCATTGGGTTGGTGAATCTGAGCGGGACTGTGGATTGGTGGGGCAACTCGCCGCCGCCAGCCGATAATTCGATGCCGGCGACTCCCGAGGAATGCAAAGTGCGCACGGCCTGGAACGTGGAGTTCGATTTGCAAGAGGCCGGTTTGCGGGCAGGACTCGATTTGAAAAACGTCAATGGCAGCGTGGGGCTCAACGGCCATTGCGACGGAGAGCATTTCCAATCGCACGGAGAATTGAACGTCGATTCCGTCACGTGGAACGGATTTCAGTTCACCCGCGTGAAGGGGCCGTTTTGGCTCGACGACCATCAGGTCATTCTCGGCTCCGCGGCCGAGGGCCAGTCGACGGGGCACGCTCCGCGGCACATTTCCGCATTGGCCTACAGCGGCGCCGTGACCGCCGACGCCGCAGTCAGCCTGGAAGAAACGCCTCGCTATAGCGCGCAAGTGGCGATTGCCGAGGCCGATTTGGCGCGATTTTGCACCGAAGCGATTCCAGGGCGCCAATCGCTGAAGGGACGCATCGAGGCGGGCGTCGATCTTAGCGGCAGCGCCGCCGGGCTGCACACGCTGCGCGGCAAAGGCGAAATCAAGCTGCACGACGCAGATATTTATCGCTTGCCGGTGTTGGTGGCACTGTTGAAGGTGCTGAACTTCAAGCCGCCTGACAATAGCGCGTTCACCACCAGCGACATCAAATTCCAGCTCGACGGCGAGCACGTGCTCTTGAACAACATCGAGTTCAGCGGGGACGCCATCAGCCTGCTGGGCAAGGGGGAAATGAATCTTAATACCGATATTAGCCTGACCCTGCATTCGCTGGTCGGCCGCAGCGATTTAGAATTGCCCGTGTTCAAACGCATGATGGGCGGCGCCAGCGAGCAGATCATGCAGATCAAGATCACAGGCACGCTGGCCGATCCCAAGGCAAAGCGCGAGGCGTTCCCGAAAATTACCGAGGCGCTGCAGTCCATTCAGGGAGGCATGCAGCCAGGGGAGCGAACGCTGATCCCGCAGGGGATGCGACCAACTCCGCAGAGCGACGACACACAACGACGGTGAAAACGATGGAAGTCGGACCAATCAATTCGCCTACAAGCGCAGCCGGAGCGCCCTTGGCCCAGTCGCAAGGGCCGGAGACCGATCGCGCAAGCGCGAATCGGCCGTCCAACAGCGCGGCGTACAATACGATGCCAAGGCGGATCGAGCCGCTGGAATCGGCCAGACCGACGGCGAAGAACACACGACCGAGGATCGCTACGGCGATGGCCGGCAGCCTTGGCAATTGACGGCCGCGGGCGAACCTGCGACCGGCGCCGACAATCAGAAAAAGGAAAAGCCCCCTGCCCCGCGCGATCCTTCCGGGACCAGCGGGCGTCTCATTGATCTGTCTGGATGAGGGGCATAGAATCAAGCACAATCGAAATTGAATCTGCTGCGAACGCAAGCCCAGGGGTTGCAACCCCTGGGCTTGATTAACCAATACGGCTGAACCTCCCTATGCGATTTACCAAGATGCACGGCATTGGCAACGACTATGTCTATGTCGATTGCTTTGCGCAGCCGACGCCGGCCGATCCCGCGGCGCTGGCGAAGAAAATCGCGGACCGCCATTTTGGCGTCGGCGGCGACGGGCTGATTTTGATCTGTCCGTCAGACAAAGCCGATGCCCGGATGCGAATGTTCAACGCCGACGGCAGCGAAGCGGAAATGTGCGGCAACGGCGTGCGTTGTGTAGCCAAGTATGTGCACGATCACGGTATCGCCCGCAAGCCGACGCTGAAAATCGAAACCGGCAACGGCGTGCTCACGTTGGATTTGGAAGTATCGGGCGGCAAGGTGCAAAAAGTTCGCGTCGACATGGGGGAACCGATTCTCGAGCCGGCGAAAATTCCCACGACGTTGCCCGGCGCAGGATCGTGAATTATGCGCCGCCGGAATCGGATCGCATGCGCGAATTCAAGGATATGGGGATTGATCCGCGCATGACGTGCGTCTCGATGGGAAATCCCCACCTCGTGTTGTACTGCGGGGATGTCAAGAAAGTGCCGCTGGAGGCCTTGGGCCCAAAGATCGAACACCGGGACATCTTCCCCAATCGAATCAACGTTCACTTTGTGCAGGTCCATTCGCCGCAAGAAGTCACGATGCGCACCTGGGAACGCGGCAGCGGCATCACCCTAGCATGCGGCACCGGGGCGGCGGCGGTATGCGTCGCCGGCATGCTAACGGGTCGCTCAGGACGCAAGATTCTGGCCCACCTGCCCGGCGGGGATTTGGAATTGGAGTGGAACGAAAAGGACAATCATGTTTACATGACGGGCCCGGCCACTGAAGTTTTTAGCGGCGAGTGGGCGGGGTAACCCGGCCGGTCGGCAAGGATGCCTGATGAAGACATTTCTTAATCGCTTTGCAATCAATCTCGGCGGGCTGTTGGCCTCATCGGCCGTGCGCCATTGGATGGGCTCGCTGGACTACAAGTGCGCCTATTACGACGAATCGGTTGATCCGGTGAAGCCCACATACTCGGGCCAAAAAATCTACATCTTCTGGCACGAGTACATCCTGTTTCCGCTTTACCTGCGCGGCAACTGCAACCTGACGATGCTGCTCAGTCGGCATCACGACGCCGACATCCTCACGCGCACCGCCTACCACATGGGTTTTGCGTTTGTGCGCGGCAGCTCGTATCGCGGCGGCATGACCTCACTGCGCGAGTTGGTGCGACGCAGCCGGACGATGAATCTGACCATCACGCCCGATGGACCGCGCGGGCCGCGGCGCGTGCTGGCGCCGGGCGCGGTATTCTTGGCCTCCAAGCTGGGGCTGCCGATTGTGGCGATGGGCTTTGGATACGATCGCCCCTGGCGGCTAACCACCTGGGATCGGCACGCCGTTCCGCGGCCGGGCAGCCGTGCCCGAGCGGTCGTCAGCCCCGAAATTCATGTGCCGCCGGAATTGGATCGCGAAGGATTGGAGCATTACCGGCAGCAAGTCGATCGATTGTTGAACCGGCTGACACTGGAGGCCGAAGCCTGGGCGGATTCGGGAACGCGCAAAGCCGCAGAAGTGCCGCTACGGCGGGAGCCGATCTGGCACCACTTGCGCTACGACGAGCCGCATATTCTTACTTCGCCGCATTTCAAGCAAACCGCAGATACTCGCCGATTCACGCAGATGAGCGGCTGACAATGGCCACTTGCGGCTCGACCGCATTTGATCACAATTCTTATCTGCGTTCATCTGCGTCCATCTGCGGTTCCTGCTGATTTGCCGTGGCTATCGATCCCTCAATCCGCGCTGATTCGCCGCCGGTGCTAACTGTTTCACAGTTCACCGATGTGCTGAAGGAAATGCTGGAAGCCGGTTTTCCGCTGGTGTGGGTGACCGGCGAGATTTCCAACTTCAATCGCCACAGCCCGTCGGGGCATTGCTATCTCACGCTCAAGGACGAGCACTCGCAATTGCGCCGTCATTTGGAAAAGCACCGCGCAAGAGATCAAGAGCGAATTGCACGACGGGATGGAGGTGGTCGCCCGCGGACACTTGGACGTGTACGCACCGCGCGGGCAGTACAGTCTGATCATTGACGAGCTGCATCTGAAGGGCCTGGGCGCGCTGGAACTGAAATTCCGCCAACTGCATGAAAAGTTGGCGGCCGAAGGGCTGTTCGCCGCGGAGCGCAAGCGGCCACTTCCGGTATTCCCGCGGCGGATCGCCTTCGTGACCAGTCCGACTGGAGCAGCCGTGCGCGATTTTCTGGAGGTGCTCGGCCGCCGCTGGCAGGGCGTGCACGTGTTGATTGTCCCGGCGCGCGTGCAAGGCATCGGCTCGGCAGAAGAAATTGCCGCGGCGATTGCGAATGTCAATCGATTGTCGATGGCGATCGACGTACTGGTGGTCGGCCGCGGCGGCGGCAGCTTGGAAGATCTGTGGTCGTTCAACGAAGAGGTCGTGGTGCGCGCCATTCATGCATCGCGCATCCCGGTCGTCTCCGCCGTGGGGCATGAAATCGACGTCACGCTTTCGGATCTGGTGGCCGACGTGCGGGCACTGACGCCCAGCGAAGCGGCGGAGCGGATCGTGCCGTCGCTGCCAGCAATCCAAGCCACTCTGCGCGACCGGCAAACTCGATTGGCCTCCGCGCTCCGGGGCCGTGCAAAGGAAGCTCGGCGGCGCTTGGAATCCATCGCCATTCGCCGCCCACTGCGCAAACCGTTTGACCTGGTGCATGAGTTGTCGCAACAATTAGACCTGTGGCACGCTCGGGCCGGCCGGGCAATCGGTGTGCTCGCGGAGCGATCGCGGCATCGCGCTGCCGAGCTGGCGAGTTGCCTGCATACGCTGAGTCCACTGGGAGTATTGTCGCGCGGTTACAGTTTGACGACCCGCACCAGCGACGGGCGGACGGTGACCAGCGCGGATCAGCTTGCAGTCGGAGAGACGATTCAAACCCGCTTTGCCCACGGCGGGGCGGTGAGCCGCGTCGAGCGATTGGAATAGAGCATCAGGGAGCACTGCTTTGGCCGAATCCAGCAAGAACACGTCGGGCAGCCAGACGGTGCCTTTTGAAAACGCGCTCTCGTCGTTGGAGCAGATCGTGCACGATTTGGAAGAAGGCAAGCTGGGGCTAACCGAGTCGCTGGCGCGCTACGAAGAAGGGGTCAAGCTGCTCAAGCAGTGCTACACGATGCTCGAGCAGGCCGAGCGGCGCATCGAATTGCTGGCCGGGGTCGACGCGGCTGGGAACGCGGTTACGGAACCGTTCGAACATGAAGCGACGGCAAGCAATCGCGAGGAAGGTTTGCCGCGCTCGCCGCGGTGGCAAGAAGAAAGGTGCCGCGGAACCCAATGCCGCCGCCGAGCAATCTCCCGAAACAATGGACGAACCGGGCAGCCTGTTTTAGAATCTAACCATGATCTCCAACGGCGCCACGATCTCGACGGAACAAATGGCCGCTGGCGCCGGCAGATCGACGCGGCTTTGGAGCGCTATTGCGAGCTGCCAGCCGATTGCCCGACGCAACTGCGCGAAGCGATTCGATACAGTCTGCTGGCGCCGTGCAAAAGGTTGCGGCCCATTTTGGTGCTGTTCGCCGCGGAAGCTTGCGGCGCCGCTTGGGATGCTGCACTGCCGGCGGCTTGCGCCGTCGAGATGGTGCACACCTATTCTTTGATCCACGACGACCTGCCAGCAATGGACGACGACGACCTGCGCCGCGGGCGGCCCACGTGTCACAAAGCGTTCGGCGAAGCGGTGGCGATTTTGGCCGGCGACGCTTTGTTGGCGCTGGCATTTGAAGTGCTGGCCAAAGATATTCAACCGCCGGAAACCGCAGCACGCTGTTGCCTGGCCCTGGCCGAAGCGGCCGGAGCCACGGCGCTGGTGGGCGGTCAGGCCGACGATTTGGCCGTCGAGTTTTCTGCGGGCGACCTGGCCGCGCTGGAAGCCGTGCACCGGCGCAAGACCGGGGCGATGTTTCTGGTCTCGCTGCGGCTGGGAGGCTTTGTCGCCGGGGCCGACGATCGTCAGCAAGCGGCGTTGGAGCGCTACGGCCGAAGCGTCGGCCTGGCATTCCAGATCGCCGACGATCTGTTGGACGTGCGCGGCGACGAAGCGGCCATGGGCAAGCGAGTGGGCAAAGACTCGCAACACGGCAAGCTGACATTTCCGTCATTGTTGGGAATCGAGGAAAGCCAGCGCCGTGCGGAACAATTGATCGATGAAGCCTGCGCCGCACTGTCGCCGTTGGGAGAAAAACGAGCCGCCTTGGAAGCGCTGGCTCGGTACGTACTGGAAAGAAATCGATAAATTCGACGCCATTTGGGTTTGAAAACCCACTCGCCCCCAAGTTACATTGAGTGGCTACCTTGTATGGACACTTTGCTCTCACAGATTAATTCGCCGCGCGATTTGCAAGGCCTTAGCGAAGCTCAACTGGAGCAATTGGCCGAAGAGATGCGCGAGGCGCTGTGCAACCTGGTCACCAGCCGGACAGCCCATTTCGCCTCGAACCTGGGCGTGGTCGAGCTTTGCCTGGCGCTGCACACGGTGTTCGATTTCAGCCGCGATCGGCTGATCTGGGACACCGGCCACCAGATCTATCCGCACAAGCTGATCACCGGCCGCTACCAGGACTTCCCCACCATTCGCACCAAGGGCGGCCTGATGGGCTACCCCAATCCGGACGAAAGCCCGTACGACTTGTTCATGACCGGCCATGCCGGCTGCAGCGTGTCGACGGTGCTGGGAATGAAAAGCGGCGACGAACTGCTGGGCGAAACCGATCGGCACTGCGTGGCGGTGATCGGCGACGGCGCGTTCCCCTCGGGCATTGTCTTCGAGGCGATGAACAATGCCGGCGGCTTGAAGAAGAAGCTCCTGGTGGTCTTGAACGACAACAAGATGTCGATCTGCCCGCGCGTCGGCGGCCTGGCCGAGTATCTCGATCGGCTGCGCATGAATCCGTCGTACGCGGGCCTCAAGCAGCAGATCCTCAATATTCTCAACAACGTGCCGCTCGTGGGCGATCCGGTGGAAAAGCTCTTATTCCAGTTCAAGGAGTCGGTCAAGGCCGGCTTGCACGGCGGCATGTTGTTCGAAGAGCTAGGTATCCGCTACATCGGGCCCGTCGACGGGCACAACATTCCCGCAGCTCTTGCGATATTTGAAGATGGTCAAGGACGTCGACGGGCCGGTGCTGTTGCACGTGGTCACGGAAAAGGGGCACGGCTTCCAGCCGGCCGCGGCCGACCCGGTCTATTTCCACACCCCTGCCCCGTTTGAACGCACCGACGAAAAGGTGATCAGCATCAAAGCCAGCTCGTCGAGGGCCTATACCGACGTGGCCAGCGATGCGGTCTATGACCAACTCGAGCGCAATCCGCGCGTCACGGTGATGACCGCCGCCATGTGCCAGGGGAACAAATTGGAGAAGGTCCGCAACACATTTCCGGAGCGCTTCTTCGATACGGGCATTTGCGAATCGCACGCCGTGGCGTTTGCCGCCGGCCAGGCGAAAGCGGGCCTGCGGCCGATCGTCGATATCTACAGCACCTTCCTGCAGCGCAGCTACGATCAGTTGTTCCAGGAAGTCGCGCTGCAGAATCTGCCGGTGACGTTCCTGCTGGATCGTGCCGGATTGACCGGCCCCGACGGACCAACGCATCACGGCTGCTTCGATCTGGGCTACATGCGGCTGTTGCCGAACATGGTGGTTTGGCGCCGGGCGATGCGGTCGACTTGACGCAGATGCTCGAATTTGCCTTGTCATTCCCGGGACCGGTGGCGATTCGTTATCCGAAGGCTCCCGCGGAAGATGTCGCCAAGCTTTCGCCGCGCCAGCGCACGCCGATCGAATTGGCGCGGGCGGAGATCTTCAATTGGGGCCGCGACGGCGTGATCCTGGCATGCGGCACGCTTTTGCCGAACTGCTTGAAAGCGGCGACAACGCTGCGCGAAGAGGGATTGGACGTCGGCGTAATCAACGCCCGGTTCGTCAAGCCGCTCGATACCGAAACGATTTTGAAAGCCATCGAAACCAGCCCGTTTGTGCTGGTGGTCGAAGAGGCCGCGCGGATGGCGGGTTTCGGCAGCGCGGTGCTGGAAGCGGCGGCCGACGCGAGGCTGATCGCCGCCCACGTGTCGCGGCTGGGCATTCCCGACCACTTTATCGAACATGCCGAGCGAGGCGAACTGCTGGCGGATCTCGGTTTGGACGCTGCCGGGATCGCGCGCACCTGCCGCGAACTGGCCGAGCGCGTGGCTTCATTCGCCGAAGTCGCTCAGCGCCAAGTGAGCTGATTCCGTTTCGCCCGCGAATTGGCGAGCCCCAATCTCCGCTTGCCGCCGGCGATCAGCGTAACCTATGATCGATTAGCGTCGCATCGATCTTCTTTTCGCGCCAACTTGCTCGTCAGGTTTCTACCGTGCCCCAGAAACGACCTCGCGTGATCGTGCTGGCCTTGGGCGACAAGCCCAACATCGCCGAGGAAGCGATGCGCTTGCGCCCGATGGTGGAGCAGGCGGTCGACGTGGTGTTGTTCGATCTGGAATTCAAAGCCGATCTGTCGAAGGTCGAAGCCGACATCGCGATCGTGATGGGGGGCGATGGATCGATCCTCCGCGCGGCACATCAAATGGGCTATCGCCAGTTGCCGATTTTGGGAGTGAACCTGGGAAAATTAGGTTTTTTGGCGGACCTTTCACCCCAGGAGTTTCTCGACGTGCTACCACGGCTGGGCTCGCAGCCCTGCCGCGTGATCGAGCACCTGATGTTTGAATGCACCGTGCTGCGCGGCGGCAAAACACATAAACGCATGCTGGGGCTGAACGAAGTTTGCATTCAGTCGGGCCGGCCGTTCTCGATTCTCGACGTCGATCTTTACGTTGACGCAGAATTAGTGACTACCTATAGTTGCGACGGCCTGATCGTCGCCACGCCGGTCGGTTCCACCGCGCATAGTTTGTCGGCGGGGGGGCCGATTTTGCGGAAGGATCTGCAAGCATTTGTGTTCCTGCCGATCAGCCCGCACACGCTCACCAACCGGCCGGTGGTGGATTCCGCCGACCGGGTATTTGAGTTCGCAGTCAGTAAGCCCCACGCGGGGACGGCGGTGGTGGTTGACGGTTTGCCGCTTTGTGCCCTGGAGGCGGACGACCGCGTGCGTGTGGAACGGGCCGAGCCGAAATTCAAATTGCTGGAAGTGCCCGGCCGCAGCTATTACCGCACGCTGCGAGAAAAGCTGGGCTGGGGCGGGCGGCTGCATCAGGACGATCGTCGGTAGTCGGCTTTCGAATTGAACATACGGCCTCGAAAGGAGTCGGGTCTGATGTCTTCGCGCAATATCGCCTTCCAGTGTGCGATTGGGCTGGCGGCGGTCATCGCCGCCCTGGTCTCGTCGACCGCGCTGGCCGACAAGGATGCTCCCGCTCCGCCGAAAGGTCCGAAGTACACGCTGAAATACAAATTCAAGCCGGGCGAAACGGTGCGCACTAAGGTGTTGCAGCGGGTGGTGCTCGACACCACGATTGCCGGCACCACGCAAACAGCGGAAACCACCAGCGGCTCCGTGAAACTATGGCGGATTACGTCGGTCGAACCCGCCGGACCGATCACCTTTGAACATTCGGTAGACAGCGTCGACATGCGGCAGAAGCTCACCGGGCGCGAAGCGATCACTTACAACAGCAAAACCGACACGGAACCGCCGCAGGCTTACGACGGCGTCGCCAAATCGATCGGCGTGCCACTGACGGAAGTCACCATCGACCCTTCGGGAAAAATTCTCAAGCGCGTCGAAAAACGATCCGGAGCAACCACCGATCCGCAAAACAGCCAGATGGTAGTTCCACTAGCGTCCCAACCCGTGGCCGTGGGTGAGAGCTGGAACGTGCCGGTGGACATCACGATCGCGTTGGAAGACGGCGTGACGAAGCTGATCAAAACTCGCCAGCATTACACGCTGGAAAAAGTGCTCAACGGCGTGGCGACGATTTCAGTGGCCACCCAGGTGCTCACGCCGGTGAACAATCCGAAAATTCAATCGCAACTGGTTCAGCGATTGACCAAGGGGACGATTCGCTTCGACATCGACGCCGGGCGCGTGATTTCGCAGGAAATCGATCTGGATGAACAGGTGCTGGGCTTCCAAGGCGACGACAGCAGCCTGCACTACCTGGGACGCTTTACAGAAGAAGACGTGACGCCCCCCACAAAATCGGCGATCAAGATCAAGACAATCAAGTAGACGATTCTTCGTTGCTTTTATGCCGTTATGCGGCGGGCGATGATCGCGGTCATTCGGCCGCCAACTCGCGCCAGCAATATCGTCGCTTCGGCGTCGCCGCGAGCCTGAAGTTGCCGTCGCACTTCGTCGGGATCCAGCCGCACGCCGCGCTTCTTGATCTCCAAGCGGCCGACGCCTCGACCGGCCAGCCACCCGCGCAGCGGCTTGATGCGATAGGGCATCACTTCCTGCACTTCGAAGCAAGCCAATGCCGGATGATTGGCCGTTCGGTCGGCGGTGAAATATGCCACTCCATCCGCAACGGCGGATAATTGTTGATCGGCAGCCAGCGCGCTTCTAGTTTGGCGGCCAAGACGGCGGGATCGGGTTCGAAGAGGTATCGGCCGATTTGTGCAGCGATGGCGCAACTTACATTTTCCTCACCGACAAAGGTAGCCGCCGTAGTCGACTCAGAAGAGCGGACTATCGTCGCGCTGCGTCGACCCGACGACCTTGCCAACCGGCCGAACCACGCCACCAGTTGCCGGCACTCACGGTCGCGGCTGATCCACTCAAGTTCCGCATCGGCCCACCATGGTTCGTCGAACGTTGCCGCGGGGGCTAATTTGATGGCGGCGTGAGGACAAGCTGCCAACAGGCCGGCGAGGACCTCGGGGCCAGGTTCATGCAGGTCCACTTTGGTCGTGCGGCGGCCCCCCGGGCGACGGTCGGGGTCGATGTGCCACGCCGCGACCTCCGACAGCGAAACTTTGGCGACGTCGGCGACGCTAACCACCGCGTTGGCTTGCGCACTTCGCACATTCGCCTCAACCAAGATAGCCGACGCCGGATCGCGATCGACCCCCTGCACCGGCCCTCGGGCGGCTAGCGCCATCAGGTCGCCGCCGATGCCGCAGCACAGATCGGCGACCGGTTCCCCCCGCGCAAAGCGGCAGGCTTTGTACGCCGCGATCCAGGCATCAGTCGCCTGCTGCAGGCCTAGCGGCGTGAAGAACATCCGGTCGGCTTGTGGGAACTTTTCCCGCGCCTTTTCGCGCAGTTGCACCTGCTCGAGAATCAGGTGCACGCGGTTGGCCGACAGGGCTTCACGAAGTTCAGCGGCCAGCCGAACCAGGCCGTTTTGGCCCGAAATGCGGAGCGTTTCGCGTGCTTCGGCCAGCCAAGTGGCGGCCTCGGCTTCGACGAGCCAATGGTAATCGGCAAGCTGTTGGGGGGCTGATTGTGTCGTAGAATTCATAAGCGGCATAAGGGAATTGGCCTCGGGTACCGCGGTCATCCGGCGAGGACGTTGTTTGACTGTGATTTATGGGCGAATTAAGATCAATTGGTTCGCTGTAGGTTGTTCATTCAACACATCTTACAAACGGCCGACGGATCGCCCCGACAGGCTCGGTTCATCGCAGCGAATATCTTAACACCCCCGCATTGCGTATAGGTTGGTATTGGTAGAGGAGAACAGGTAATGGCGGCTCGCGAAAATCAAGGTTTGCAAATCGCACTGATCATCTTCGTGATGCTCACGATCATGCTCAGCGTGACGACGTTTATCTTCTTCCGCAACTTTCAATTCGAGCAGCAGAAATACAAGGAGGAGCAGGCTGCCAGCACCAAGCTCAAAGGCGATGTGCAGACGCTGCAAGCCGATCGCGCAAAATTCGTGCAATACCTGGGCGGGTATTCGGCGAATGAAAAGGAAGCCACGATTACGGAGAACTTGGACAAGGACATGAAAGCCGCCCAGGCTTTAGGCGTGGGGAACCTGCCGGAGGAGCAACGCAATTATCGCAAGCTGGTGGACAGCCAGCAGGGCATCATCCGAGCGAAAAATAGCGATATGTCGAAGCAGGCCGCCGAGCTCCGCGACGCCAAAGACACGTTGGCCAAGAAAACCAAGGATTTCGCCGACGAGCGGCAGAAGCTGGAAACCGACAAGGAAAACGCGGTGAAAGACTATCTCGCCGCGCACGATCAGATTCAAAAACAGTTGACCGACGTGCGAGCCACCGAAGGCGAATTGACGGCCAAAAACGCCGCCAATGCCAAGGAGTTGGAAAACGTCAAATCGCAAGCCCAGGCGAAAATTGGCGACCTGGAAAAGGCCCTCACCAAAACCGAAACGCACGTAACGCAATTGCAAACCCACCTCAACGAGGTGGAAACTGAGTTCAACGTCAACGCCACCCCGCAGGGCAAAATCACCTGGGTCAATCAGCGAGACAACATCGTCTACATCGACTTGGGCAGCGACGATCGGCTGCACAAGCGCGTGACCTTCAGCGTCTACGACCCGATCACCACCGACGTGAGCGCGCATAGCCCCAAGAATCCGGCGGTGACCAAAGCCGTGTCGAAGGGAGCCATCGAGGTGATCAACCTCACCGGCCCCCACACCGCAGAGTGCCGAATTCTGAGGGATTCGCCAAGCCATCCGCTGTTGCCCGGCGATATCATTTATCACTCCGGCGTGGCGGCCCGGCCAGCAAGATCATTTTGCGCTGGTCGGCACGATGGACATTAACGGCAACGGCAGCGACGAGCGACAGCGGCTTCGCGATTTGATCGCGATGAATGGAGGCATTATCGACGCCGAAATCGGCCCCGACGGCAAACCGATCGGAAAGATCACGCTCAATACCCGGTACGTGGTGGTGGGCGATCTGAGCAGCAGCGGCGGCAAGTCGAGCGACGGAAGCTACAAGTTGCTGGATGAAGCCAAGAAGCTCAACGTGGAAACGATCACGCTGACGAAGTTCCTGGACATGATCGGCTATTCGCCGAAAATCGGATCGGCGACGCTATCGCCGGAAGAAGTGATCCGAGCGCCGATTCCCGGCACGCCAGCCAGAGGTTTCCGGCCTCGCATGCCGACGGCGCCGGCACCCGGAGGCTAAAGGTCGCCGCGGCTAGGCCACGAATATGCCGCTGGACATCATGTCAGCCGTGGCGAAGAAAAGGTCGACGTTGGCTCCGGTGAGCGGATCGAACACGGCAAACTCGTGCGAACCGCTGTTGCCTTGCGATGCCAGCAGGAACGTTCGGCCGATGCCGCCGGGGTTGATCGTCGCCAGGTGCACGGGAGCATTGATCTTGGGACCTGAGAAGGCCACGAATTGATTTTGCTGAACTCCGGTGGTCCCGTTGACGTCGAAAATGCGCACCCGTGAACCGCCGCCAGCCCCAGCACCCACCATGATCTCGGAGAGGCCAATCCCATCGGTATTCCCCACGGCCAACGATACGCCGCCTTTGAATTTCGACTCGAAGGCATTGAATTGTGGAACGGTTTTAAAGACCGTCAAAGTTCCCGCCAGCGGGGTGCCGGTGGTGGTAAAGGAGTAGACTTTAATGGTAGTGGCGATGCCGGCACCGGGGCCCGTGACCACTTCCCATTTGTTAGCGCCGGTCAAGCCGGCGACATCGCCGGAGGCCACCACCGCGCCATTGATCAAGGTTTTGGAGTACGGCTGCCAGGCGGCGCACTGCGTGAAAGTATGCGTCACCGTATTGATCGCATAGACTTTCACTTGCGAAACGCCGTGCTGCCGCGAAGTAATCAGTTGATACTCGCCATTGCCCCATAAATCTCCCAGGGCCAGGTTGTAACCGAATTTAGTGTTCGCACCATCGGGGTTAACGGTGCCTACCAACACCCCTGCCGCAGCGGGATTGGTGACGGTGATGCCGTCGAGGTTTTTCGGCACCGCCAACAAGGCTGCGTAGCTGTACATTTTGATCTGGCCGACAATTCCCGAGCCGGGGGACACAATCACAAAATCCGGAGTGCCGTCGTTGTTGGTGTCATCCAGAGCCACCTGCACGCCGCCTTTGAACGTCGTCGCGTAGGCATAGAACTGGAACAGGACCTGGTGCGTGGGCTCATCGTAGAGCTGCACCAGCGGTTGGCTGCCGGCGCCGATGTCGGCGCTGGCGGCAAAGATCTTCTTGGGGGTCGAAATGGCGATAGTGGGAGCCGTGCTACCAATGCCGGTGAAGGAAATGTTCTGGTATCCGCCGCCAAACGTCCACGTACCGCTGCCGGGCGTGTTGGAGCTGTACGTCACAGTCGGGCTGGGAATCGCCGCCGTGTGAACAATCAGATTATTCCCCGGCACGGTGCCAATTCCCGGACCGTTTCCGTTGAGCGAGTAGGTCGTGGTCAAGCTCGGCGTGGCATCGAATACGTTGGGGCCCTGCGTGGCGTTGATCGTCAGCGATTCCACTCCCGAGTAGCCGATCGTCACCGCCGGCGAGCTGTACACTACCGCGCTCGGACCGACGGTATAGTTCAACGCGGCCGCGGATCCCAGTCGTCCAAAATAAGTTGGTCGTTGGTGCCGGGTCCCAAATTCACGGTAAAAGTCGACAAGCCGGTTTCAAACGCGTCGTTGGTATGCAGCGTTACCGTGTCATTGGTGACGCCGATGGCCACGGAGATCAAAACATTGGCAATATTGGTGAATTCCACATTGGCGAATTTCACCAGCGCCGAAGTGAGCGTCGGTCCCGCGGATCCGTCGATCACCATGTTGCCGCCCGAGGTGGTTACGCTGACATTGGCCCCCAGGAACTTGGGCGGTTCAAAGTCCAACGTATTGAAACCCTCGAGGTGCAACGTGCTGTCATCTTCGAACTCGAAGGCCTGAACGGTCATTGAAGTCGAAGCACCGGTCTTGACGGTCAGCGTGGTGTCGAACCGGGAATTGAAGTTGAAGGCCTGCGAATTGAGATTGGACGGTGTCACCGTGACGCTTTGGCCGCCGATGGGGTTGTCGATCATCTGCAAGTTGTCAACCCCGTTTTCGCCACCATAGACGACGAATATCACACCCTGGATGGTTGGATCGATCTGCAACAGGTCCGAACCGCGGCCCAATTCGATGAGGATGGGCAAGCCCGAGGTGATGTCGATCGAGTAGGTCTCCGGGCCCGCGAGGCTACCGTTTTGACCCGGGGTAGACGTGTCAAACGAGGTAAAATTGCCAAGCCGCTCCGACCAAGTCGAAATAAAGGAAGAAGCCTGGTAACTATTGTCCCGGAACGGGCTCACCGTGACGTCGATCAGATCGGGATTAGCATCGGGCGTGATCTTAATCACGTCGAACGCGCCGGTGCCAGTGATGTAACCGCCGATGCCTAAAGGAAAAGGATTGCCCGGAATACCGCCGGCATTGGGTCCGATGTCCGGGTCGTTAATGAATTGGTCGTACGCATTGAAATTGCCGGCAAATGTCTGCGAGGGATCTGTGGAAGTTGGATCTTGATTGAAGTCTCCGCACATCATCGAATAGTTCTGAAAGAACGGCATATCGATCGAGGTCGGAAAGTTGGATCGCGCGACGTTCGGGCCGGGGCCTTGCCGCATGATGTCGGAACTGCTGAGCACGTCGATGTCGGCATCGAAAAAGGGGTTGAATGCCTGGGCTTCACCACTACTGCTGTGAACCAGGTCCCAACTGAAGCCTGCGATCTGAGCGGCCACGGAAGCGATCGCCACGTTGGGATTGATCGCATCTGCCACATTCGTGTTGCCGTTGAAACCCGATGCCAGCGCTTTGTCGAAAATCACGTCCGCATTGACGGCGCCGCCGCCATCGGAGTATTTGGGATCCGCGAATACCGGATCCGCGAAAGTTAGCCCAACCAAATCTCCATTACCCGCCCCCAAGATACCAAGCTCATTATCATTACCAACCTGAATGCCGCCGGCACCGTCCAGCCGCCGATCAATATGTACGCATCCTGATATTGATACCCGCCACCGCCGGTAATTGTTGCCGGATCGAAGTTGATGCCCCGTATCGTCGCAGGATCGGCCGGCGGATTCGCGGGATCAAATGCGTTGGGCTCAAACAGCGGATTATTTCGGGCCAGGATGGATGCTATGGTTCTGCCGGTTTGACTCGGATCGCCAACCCCTGTAGCCCCATTGGTGGCACTTAACGCCACTACTTGAATGTTGAAGGGAGCCATCATGCGGGTAACCATTTGCGTAATCGACGCTTTCAAAAGCGCATACTGGCTCACTTGCACTGAGGTCCCGATTGGAATTGGAAGGGGTCGTTGGTCGGTTGTTGACCAATATTGAACACGACCCCTTTATCATTGAATACGGTTTGGAGCGGGGTGTACGTGATGGCTAGATTCGGGGCATACGTAAAGTTGGGGCCATTCAGCCAGGCTACCCCTGCGCCGCCACCCGCATTATCAGGAGGCAGATAGCCCCACGTGTCCCAACCGGCGGTTGACGGTGTCGTGTGCTCCTGCAGCGTGATGCCGCCCGACAAGGCGTCGCCGAAATCGAGATACAGCGTGTTGGTCAGCAGAATGCGCTGCTCCAGCAGCTCGATGCATCGCGGATGGGCTGCTAAACGGCCACGAGCGGCTTTACGGCCTCCCCGTTTATTGCCGCCAAATTTCGATCCCCACGACATACCGCTGCTTCGCTGCTGAACCATGGTGCTACCTAACCAGAATAGAGTGACTCTGAAGTTGCAACAAAGATCGAAGCAGCCGCTGGAATGTTCCTATTCCTTCGACCGCTGTTCCCAGCCCCGATATGGGAGGTCCCTCTGCCTCATGTAGCCTGCCCGCTGCCGCCCAATTCGCCTCCCGGATATGCATTTCTCTAGTCTCATCAAGCTGTCAAAACCTGTCAAGCGAATCGATTTGCCTGCTAAATCCGCAGATTACAACACTTAACACCCCGCTAGCGGCTGAGTTTCGCCGCAATTCGTTAAAAAGCCAAAAAACCCGAACCCCCGCCTGAGGCCTAACCTACCGGCTTTGGGCTGAGCCGTCGGGCTTAGCCGCCGCAGCCGAAAGGGCTGCACAGCACTCGCGGCGGTGACGGGAGCTTTGGATTCACGCCGACGGCAGCGCCTTCCACTGAAAGTTCCGGCTCTGGCTGAAAGAACTTCAGCGGGATTTTCGTAGACCATGCGGCGGATCAGCGGTTCTTCGTGCCCGCGCTTCCGCATCGCCAGGATGAAATCGGGCACGGCGGTCGGCTTCGAGGGGCCCCAGTCGCCGGCCGAATTCACCAGCAGCCGCTCGGGGCCGTAAATCTCGACCATGTCGACGGCCCGCTGCGGCGTGCACTTGCTCACTGGGATACAGCGTCATGCCGGCCCAAAAACCGCCGTCCAGCACGTGGCGGATCGTGTGCTCTTCGACGTGGTCGACCAGCACGCGGCTGCGGCTCGAGGCGCGGCGAAGTCGGCGAGCATGTCGAGGATCATCCGCGTGCCCTGGTATTTGTCTTCCAGGTGCGGCGTGTGGATCAGGATTTGCTCGTCTGTCTTCACCGCCAGCTCGACGTGCTCTAGAAACACGATCGCCTCGTTCGCGGTGTTCTTGTTCAGCCCGATTTCGCCGATGCCCAGCACGCCGGGCCTGTCGAGAAACTCGGGAATCATGGCGATCACTTCGCGGGACAGCTGCACGTTTTCGGCTTCCTTGGCGTTGATGCACAGCCAGGTGAAGTGCTGCGATGCCGTAGCCGCGGCCCGCTTCGGCTCGAACTCGGTGAGCTGGCGGAAGTAATCGCGAAAGCCGTCGACGCTGCCGCGGTCGAAGCCGGCCCAAAACGCCGGCTCGCTCACCGCCACGCAGCCCATCTTGGCCAGCGTCTCGTAGTCGTCGGTCGTGCGCGAGACCATGTGGATGTGCGGATCGATGTAGTACATGGCAACATGGGTTTCAGGCTGAAGCGAGTGGGCCTACCGCTTGGCGATTTGAAGTGCTTCTTTCCAATTTGGATCGTATTGCCGCGAGAAAATCAGTTGCACCTGCTCGGCGCGGTCCGGTTCGGCACTGGCAAGCGATTCAATTGCCTGTTGAATGCCGTGCATTCGCGGATCGGCGGCGGCGCTGCCGGTGGCCCGGTCGAGACGATCCAATTGAGCGGCGATTTGCAACAGGCCGGCTCGAAGCTCTAGGAACTCGCGATCCAGCACTGCTGGCGCGTCGGGATGCTTGATCATGGGTTCTCCCGAGACGAATGGACAAACGAATTGCGTGATAGCAAAGAACAAGGACTCAGAGGCGATACGAATCCAGCCCGCCAGTCTCCCCCCGGCCCTTCTGGAATCAAGGCGCGTGCGGCGACGGTGGTTCGATACCCCAACTTCTCCAGATCTCCAAACTCAGCGGTTCGGACCACAGAATTGGCAAAGTTTGAGGTTCCTTTGAAGTTTTCCAATTGAGTTGACTGGCCGTTTATTCCGATGAAAGCGGTGCGAAGGGATGCCCCCTGAACAGCGCGGGGGCACTCCGTAAGTAGTTCACGGGTTCGCCAGCGGATTATGAGACAGCCGGACTGTGGCGCCTAAGAAACGATCTTGGGGAAATTTCCGATGACACGTTTGCAACTGATCCTGATCTGCGTTTTGTCGGCCGCGATGGCCACCAGCGCCAGGGCTCAGTCGTATCCGTACGCAGCCCCCACGATGCCGCCGGGCATGATGCCCGGAGGTGGACCGATGTCGATGCCGCCGGGCATGATTCCGCAAGGCGGAGGCGCACCGATGTCGCCCGATGCGCAGATGTATCAGGGCACGTATCCGCCTGCGGCCCAATATCGCGCCGCCATTCCTGCGCCTCCAGCGGTCAAGCTGCCGCCGGGCGTGAAAGCCGAAAACGGTCTGCTGTACTACAACGGCAAGCCATACGGCGACGTGAATTACCAGAACCAGGCTCAATTCAATCCCTACCAAAACAATCCGTATCCCTCGGGCGGGTATGGATATTATCCGAATCAACAAGTCGCATACCAGGAAGGTATGGCGACCCCGATGCCGCAAGGCGGCCCGCCCAGCGTGATGTCGGCCGGCCCGATGAATGGGCCTGACTCGATGGCGATGGGCGGATGCAACGGCTGCAACGGCGATTGCAACTGCAATGGCAACTGCGATGCCTCATGCTCCGATTGCAACGACGGATGTTGCTGCTGTGGTTGGCTGTTCAACTTTTGCCATGGCTTGCCGGGCAAACTGGGCTACAACTGGACGTTTGGCGCCGACGCTCTGGCAATGACCCGCTCCGATTCAGGTTCGGGGCGGCCGCTAGTGCTGGCGGTCGATACGGACGCCGTCCTGTTCAACGCCAATCAATGGAACTTCGACTACGAGGCCGGCGTCCGGGCATATGTCGGCCTGACCGGGCCCAGCGGAATCCAATACCAGGGCGTGTACATGGATATTCCGCGCATAGGCAACAGCGCGGTGATCAGCAGTGCGAACAATCTGCGGATTCCTTTCCCCTTGGCTGCCGATACCGTTGACTTCTTCGGCGCCGACCAGATGGTGGTCCGCGACGACAGCCGCTTTCAATCGGCCGAAGCCAACGTGATTTTTCCCTGGGGCAACTTCCAGGTATTGGCCGGTTACCGTTGGGCGCATTTGGGTGAAAGCAGCGTGATCACCGCCTTCGATTTCGACGACGGCTCCAAGGGCATCTACAACGTGGACAGCGCGAATAACTTAAATGGCGGCCAGATTGGTATCCTGGGCGAATGGGAATTCTGGGGATTGTTGAATTTCGATTTCTTCGCCAAGACCGGCATCTTCGCCAATCACTCCACCGAACACCAGTTTCTCCACGACTTTATAGATCCCACTGATCCCAACAATTTCATCCCAGTGCGCGATGCTTCCGGCAGCCGCACCGATGTGGCATACCTCAGCGAACTGGCCGCCCAAGTGGTCGTTCCGCTGGGTTCGCATTTCAGCGTCACGGGTGGTTACCGGGTTCTGTTCCTGAACCAGATGGCCGTGGCGCCGGGGCAGTTCGATTTCACCGACAACGCCGACAGCGGCACGCACGTCAACTCCAGCAGCAACATCGTTCTGCATGGCGCCAACTTGGGCCTCACCGCCAAGTGGTAATCGCGCCGCGAAGCTGGCCCCATCGACCTGGCGTGTCCGGGAAGTCAGCCCAATGCACTCTCTCAAACACCGCGCGCGAAACTGTCCGGGGCGCTCGTGCGTAAGGCTTTCATACGATGGCGATGCCGGACTGCGGCGAGCAACATGCGGTTCCTATTGTCGGCCTCGTCTGCGATTGTCCGACGGCCACCGGGGACCGATTTTGCCGATCCTACTGGCATTTCCGACCTTGCGTGCCGCCGCTATGCGACCGATACTAAAAATACACGGCTAAAGGCAATCCGTAGAAAGAGTTGAGGGCAGATTCGTTTCATGCGCTATTGCCCTGCGCAGCCACTGCAAAATGATTGCCCTGGCCGATCGAATTTTCCCCCTGATTGGCGGGCAACCGTCCACTTGAGTCTGCGCCACAAGCACCTGCACTTCGCCTCGGCCGTCTGAGCCTGAAATCGTCGATGAGCACCGAACAATCCATCCAACCTGAGCTGATCGACCAGACGCGGCAGCAGATCCGCACTTTGGTGACCGAGATCGAAGAGCTCGGCCGCTCCCAGGTTTCCCCCGAAGAGTTCTACGAGGGGTTTTTGCACCGAGTGGTGGCGGCGTTGGCGGCCGTCGGCGGCGCCGTCTGGACGCTGGACGCCGAAGGACGATTGGTCCTCAGCTCCCAAATCAATCTCGGTGAAACGCGGCTGCACGAAAGTCCGGAAGAGCAGCAACGGCACGGAAAACTGCTGCGCAAGGTGCTCACCGCCGGCGAGGGCAGCGTGGTTCAACCGCGCTTCGCCAGCGCCGAGGAAGATCTCGCCAACCCCACCGATTTTCTCCTGGTCTTGGGCATTCTCCGCAGCGATCAAGAAGTCCGCGGGCTGGTGGAAATCTTCCAGCGCACCGGGGCCCGGCCCGCCGTCGAGCGCGGCTATTTGCGGTTCGTGCTGCAGATGTGCTCGCTGGCGGAAGATTATCTCAAAACTCGTCAACTGCGGCTGTACACCGATCGACAGGCAATTTGGTCGCAGTTGGAGCAGTTCACGCGCATGGCTCACGGCAGCCTCGAACCGCGCGTCACCGCCTACACCATCGCCAACGAGGGTCGCCGTCTGATCGAATGCGACCGGGTTTCGGTGGCCATTCGCAAGGGCAATCGCTGCCGCATTGAGGCCGTCAGCGGGCAGGAAACTTTCGACAAGCGATCCAACACCGTCACGCTGCTGGGGAAGGTGGCCTCGGTCGTGGTCAAAGCCGGCGAACCGCTCTGGTACACCGGCGATACCCGCGATTTGGCCCCGCAAGTCGAAGAGGCTGTCGAAGCCTATGTGGACGATTCGCACTCGAAAACGGTCGTGGTGCTGCCGTTGGCGAGGCCCGACGAGCAGGATGAGCACGAGCGCGATCCGCATTACCGGCCCGATTATCTGGGCGCCTTGATCATCGAGCAAATCAATACCGACGGAATTCCCGCGGCCATGCGGCGGAGAATCGAGGTGGTGTCCGAGCATGGCAGCGTCGCGCTGGCCAACGCCTTGGAGCACAACAGTCTGTTCCTCATGCCGGTGTGGCGCACGCTGGGCAAATCGAAATGGATCGTCAGCGCGCGCACGCTGCCCAAGACCATTGCCGTGGCAATCGCGCTGCTGGTCGCCTTGTTTTCGCTGTTTCTGGTGCCGGCGGAATTCCAACTGCACGGCAAGGGCACGCTGGAGCCGGTGGAAAAACGCGATGTGTTCGCCGCGACCGACGGCATTGTGACCAAAATCCTGGTAAAGCACGGCGACGACGTGAAGGCGGGTCAGCCGCTCGTGGAAATGCGCGACACGAATCTCGATGTCGCGGCGGAAAAAGCCGCCGGCGATCTGGCCGCCAATACCGCGCGAGTCCAGTCGCTGCAACAGTCAATTAATCGAGATCGGCCCGACCCCGAGACACGCTCCCGGCAAGAAGAAGAATTGTTCCAAGCCACGGCGATGCAGGAATCGTTGCAAAAGCAAGTCGATCTGTACAAAGAGAAGAAAGACCTGCTGACCGTGCGCAGCCCGATCGACGGCAAGATCGTTACCTGGCAATTGGAAGAACGGTTGATCAATCGCCCCGTGGAAAAAAGCCAGGTGCTCATGACCGTCGCCGATCCGACCAAGCACTGGCAACTGGAAGTGCACATGCCTGAGGATCGCATGGGGCACATCAAAAGGGCCCAACAAAAAATGGGAGACGAACTCCCCGTCGATTACATCCTGGCCACCGATCCCAGCCGCACCCTGCATGGCACCGTGAGCGAAGTGCACGAGGCGGCCGAAGTGCAAGGCGACGAAGGAAATACAGTGCTGGTGCGGGTGAAAATCGACGAGCACGATCTCGGGCCGGAAGTGCGGCCGGGATCGACCGTGTCGGCCAAAATCGACTGCGGCCGCCGCTCGTTGGGCTATGTTTGGTTGCACGACGTATTTGAGTTTGTGCAGTCGAAGATTCTGTTCCGGTGGTGACCGCTTTTGATCCACCGAGGCGCACAGTCGCGGAGATGAAAGTCATTGCTTGAATGCCGATTTAAGGTCTCACATGAAAAAGATGTATTTGACAATTGCGGCCGTTTCGATGTTGGGCACGTTTGCCGCGGCGCAAACGCCGACCGTGAATCCAACGGTTGCGATTGCTGATCGTTGCATGGTGTCGCTGGAGCCCATTTCCGGCCAGTCGCAGGTCCCCGCGCAAGAAGCGGGCGTGCTCAAGGACATCAAGGTCCGCGAAGGCCAGCAGGTGCGCACCGGCGACCTGCTGGTGCAAATCGACGACGCTCAAGCGCAGGAACAACTGAAAAACGCCCGCGCAGAATTCGCGCGGCCGAAATCAAGGCGAAAAACGACATCGAACTGCGCTACGCCAAGAAAGCCGCCGATGTCGCCGAATTCACCTACAAAAAGCAAAAGCAGTCGGACGACATGGTGCACGGCGCCGTGACGGAAGTCGACCTGCAAAAATACAAGTTGGAATGGGAAAAATCGCTCTTGCAAATCGAGCAAGCACAAAAAAATCAGATTCTTGACGGTTACACCGCGGACGCCAAAAAGGCGGAAGCCGCGCTGGCCGAGGAAAATATCCGCCGCCGTCAGATTCGCGCCCCCATCGACGGAGTCGTGCAGCAAATCGATCGCAGCCTGGGGGAATGGGTCAAGCCCGGCGATTCGGTCCTGCGCCTGCTGCGCATGGACAGCCTGACCGTCGAGGGCTCTTTGAAGTACACCGAATACGAACCCGGCCAGGTCGCCAATCAGCCGGTCACCGTCGACGTGGAATTGGCCCGCGGCCGCAAGGCGCAATTCACCGGCAAGATCGTCTTCGTGGATCCGGAAGTTCTGGCGGGCAATTACAAGGTGCGCGCGGAAGTCGACAACCGCAAGGAAAACGGCCAGTGGTTGCTGCGTCCAGGCGCCCGTGCGTCGATGACGATTCAACTCGCGGGCCAAGGTCAAATCTCGGCTCGGTAGCCGTCGGCGGTCGGTTCCCCTCCCCCCATGCTCACCCTTGCCGACAGTCTTGTTTCCAGTTCCGCCAGGCCGCTGGCAATTCGCATGCGGCCCGATTTGGTGGTCACCAAACAGCGCTATCAGGGGCGTCAGTTTTGGATCATCAAGGATCCGGTGGGCCTGAACTACTTCCGCTTCCAGGAAGAGGAATACTCGCTGCTAAATTGGCTCGACGGCGAAACCAGCCTGGACGAGCTTCGCCAGCGATTCGAACAGCAGTTCGCCCCGCAGAAGATCACGCTGGAAGAATTGGGCCGCTTGATCGGCATGCTGCATCAAAGCGGGCTGGTGATCGCCGGCGTCGCGGGGCAAGGCAAACAACTGCTCAAACGCCGCTGGGAGCGAAAAAAGAAAGAGTGGATGGCCGCGGTTTCCAACGTGTTGGCCATCCGCTTCAAGGGCATCGACCCCGAGCGGCTGCTCAACTGGCTCTATCCCAAGGTCAGTTGGTTTTTCACCAAGACGGCGGCGACCGTCTGCCTGACGATGCTGTTTTCGGCACTGATGCTGGTGCTGGTGCAGTTCGACACCTTCAAAGCCAAGCTCCCTTCGTTCCACGAATTTTTCGGCGCGAGCAATTGGATTTGGCTGGCCGCGGCAATGGCCGTCACCAAAGTGCTGCACGAGTTCGGCCACGGCCTGTCGTGCAAACATTTCGGCGGCGAATGCCACGAGCTGGGCGTGATGATGCTGGTGCTCACGCCCTGCCTGTATTGCAACGTGTCCGATTCCTGGATGCTGCCGAACAAATGGCACCGGGCGTTTATCGGCGCGGCCGGCATGTACGTGGAAATCTGCATCGCCTCGATCGCCACGTTCTTGTGGTGGTTCAGCGCGCCGGGACTGCTGAACAATATCTGCTTGAGCACGATGTTCGTCTGCTCGGTGAGCACGGTGGTGTTCAACGGCAATCCGCTGTTGCGCTACGACGGCTACTACATCCTGTCGGACATCTTGGAAATCCCGAACCTGCGGCAAAAGGCCACCACCATCCTTGGCCGTAAGATGGGGGCTTGGTGCCTGGGCCTGGAAGAGCCCGACGATCCGTTCCTGCCGCAGCGCAATCAGGCCATGTTCATGCTCTACACGGTGGCCTCGACCGTGTACAGTTGGGTCGTGGTGTTTTCGATTCTGTTCTTTCTGAACAAGGTGTTCAAACCGTATCGGCTGGAAATTTTTGGCCAGATGATTGCGTTGGCGGCGATCGCGAGCATGATCGGTCGCCCATTGTGGACGGTTTGGAAATTCTTTCGGATTCCGGGGAGGACCGATCAAGTGAAAAAGCCACGCCTCTATGCCACGATCGTCATCGTCGCCACGGTGGTCGGCGCATTTCTGTTCCTGCCGCTGCCGTATCGGGTGTATTGCTCGCTGGAAGTGCAACCGCACAAGCCCGATCCGGTGTACATCGAAGTGGTCGGCAAGTTGACGACGCTGAACGTGAAGCCCGGCCAGTCCGTGGAAGCGGGCACTATGCTGGCGGAATTGCAAAGCATTGATTTGGAGCTGGCGGTGGCCGAATTGACCGGCCGGCGCGACCAACTTAACGCCCAGTTGGATAGCCTCCGCCGGCAGCGATATCAGAGCGCCGGCTCCGAGCTGCAAATTCCGCAGATTCAAAAATCGCTGGATGCGGTCGAAGGAGAACTGCGCGAAAAGAAAACCGACCTGGACCGGCTGCACCTGGTGGCTCGCCGCGGCGGCGTCGTGTTTCCGCCGCCGAGCATGCCCAAGCGGCCTCGCCAGGACGGCAAACTGACCACGTGGAACGGTACGCCGCTGGAAAAACGCAACCTCGGCGCCACGTTCCAGCCCGGCACGTTGTTTTGCCAGATCGGCGATCCCGGCAAGTTCGACGCCATTCTGGTGGTCGATCAGTCCGACATCGAATCGATCCATTTGGATCAAAAAGTGAAGGTCATGCTCGACGAATCGCCGGGCAAAATCTATGACGGCGAGATTACCGAAATCTCGCCGGAAGAAATGAAAGCGCTTCCCAAGCAGCTTTCCAACAAGTCCGGCGGCAGCCTGGAAACCAAGACTGATGAATCTGGAGTCTCCAAACCGGCCAGCACGTCGTACGAAGCCCGCGTGCCGCTGGACGACGCCGAAGGCATCCTCATCCCTGGTTTGAAAGGCGAGGCCAAAATCTCCGCCGACTACCACTCGCTAGGCTGGCGCACCTGGCGCTTCCTGCAGCGCACCTTCCACTTCAAGCTGTAGTGGTTAATTGATTTTCTTGCCCTCGAGCTTCTCAATCGCACGGCGCAATTCTTCGGGCACGCGGATCGGCTCCTGCGTTTGGTAATCGAAGGTGACGATCACACTCGTGCCGTCGGCCGCCAGCGCCATGGCGTGCGCGTGGCTCCAAAGCGCGTGCTCCAAAGTGAAGCTCGTGTTTCCGATGCGAGCCACGCGGCTGCCAATTTTTATCGTGTCGGGATATTCCAATTGGCGGCGGAAGTTGCAGCCCGCATGCACCAAAATCGGCCCATGGTCTTGTGTCGGATCGTGCAGTTTCGCCAGGCCCAATAGCTCCAGAAACTTGATCCGCGCCGATTCAAACCAGCGGAAATAGACCGTGTTGTTCACGTGGCCGAACAGATCTTGATCGCCCCACTGCACCGGCCAATCCAGGTGGGCGTAGAACTGATCGGGCGTGAATTCTTTGGCGAGCATGGGAAGGGGTTAGCTCTTAGCTGTTAGCTTTTAGCTATTGGCTTCAGCACTGCGCAACCGGCGTCCAAAAAGCTAAAGGCTAAAAGCTAATTGCTAATCGCTAATTGCTCCGATTGCGGTAAATTAATAGCTGCCGGTGGCCGGTGGATTATACCGCAAGAGGAAATCGCGCACATGCCAAACACGCCCAACGTCAGCATCGAAGATATTGTTGCGGCGCGCGCCCGTATCGCGGAGGGCATTTTTGTTTCCCCCTGCCCCGAATCGATTCCGCTGACCGAACTGTGCGGCATGCACATTTTCTGCAAGCTCGACTACCTGCAGCGCACGGGCAGCTTCAAGGAGCGCGCGCGCGCAACGCCTTGCTGCTGTTAGATGATGCCCAGCGGCAGCGCGGAGTGATCGCGGCCTCGGCCGGCAATCATGCGCTGGGCCTGGCGTATCATGGCAAATTGCTGGGGATCGCCGTCACCGTGGTGATGCCGCGTTTCGCTCCCTTGGTGAAAATCGTCACCTGCCGCAAGTTCGGCGCTCAAGTGATCATCGAGGGCAACAATTACGCAGAAGCCAAGCGACATGCGGAATCACTGGCGGAAAAATCCGGGCAAACTTTCATCCACGGCTTCGATGATCCGGCGATCATCGCCGGCCAAGGCACCGCCGGTCTGGAAATCATGGAGCAGGTGCCCAAGGCCGACGCCATCGTGGTGCCCGTCGGCGGCGCGGGATTGATCGCCGGCGTGGCGCTGGCTGCCAAGGCGGTCAAGCGCACTGTAAAGATCATCGGGGTCGAAGCCGCCAATGCCCCCAGCTTGGGCGCCGCCATGAAGGCCGGCCAACCCGTCGATAGCGCGGTCAAGCCGACGCTGGCCGATGGTCTGGCCGTCAGCCGCGTGGGCGATTTGGCGTTTGCCATTGCCAAAGCGCGCGTGGACAAGGTGGTCACAGTTTCCGAAGAAATGTTGTCGTTGGCAGTATTGCGGCTGATGGAGCTGGAAAAAAGCGTCGTCGAAGGCGCGGGCGCTGCGCCACTGGCCGCTTGCCTTGCCGGTGAGCTGCAAGAATTGAAAGGCAAGCGTGTCGTGTTGCTGTTGGCCGGCGGAAACATCGACCTGAATATTCTTAATCGAGTGATCGAACGTGGTCTGGTGGCGGATGGCCGGCTGTGCCGCTTCACCGCCGTGGTCAGCGATCGCCCCGGCGGCTTGGCACGGCTGGCGCAGCGCATTGCCGATTGCGGGGCGAGCATCCTCGATATCGAACACGATCGCGAATTCTCCGGCCCCGATGTCAACGCCGTGAACGTGCTGTGCACCGTCGAAACCGCCGACCGTCAGCAAATTGCCAGGCTGTACCAGCAGCTCAAAGACGACGGCATGCCGGTAATTCCCACGGCGCAAACTGCGGACCTCGCGCCGGCCTAGCGCTGGTCCATCTGCGTAAGCTGCGCTGGGTTTCCTGCTAGCGGCAAGCTATCCGGATCGTCTGTCGGCGCACTGCGAAAAATTCTTTTTGTAAAGTGTGGTGCACGTTGTCCGACATTCTTCAATGGTCGGACATGTGTTGAAACGTCGCACGTTTCGCCCTCGGCCGGCCCCCGCCTGAAACCTCCCCCCGTTTAACGATCGCTGAGTGAACGATTCACCGGCGCCCTCCCCACAGGAAGTTCCATGCTCCAACCTTTCCGACGCCCTCCTGGTCCCAAGGTCCGTGCCACGCTGTACATTTCCGCCGACGTGCTGGAAGAAGCTCGCAACGCCGCCGTGCACCTGGCGGGCAACCCTGCCCGACTGACGCTGGCGAAACTGGCCGACACCGCGCTGCGAGCCGAATTGCAACGACTGAAAGTAACTTACAACCAAGGTCAAGACTTCCCACCGCGCGACGCCGATTTACAAGGCGGACGCCCCATTGCCGCATGATCATCCCCATGAGCGATTCATCGCAAAAACGTACGCCCACCGCCATTGAAACGATTGAAGATCAACCGCACGACGAGCAACAACTTCGTCAACGCCTGCTGCAGTTGATCGTCAAGAGCGAAGCCAAACGGCGCAGCGACGCCGCGGCGAAGATTATCGCCGTGAATCGTGCGACGGCTACGCCGCGACCGCGAACGATTCGCGCAAAGTTTCCCGCCAACCGCACCGCGAAGAAACGGGCATGAGCCAACATGGCCGCTGGGTATTTATCGTCGCGCTAATTTCGGCCGCACCGCTGCGCGCCCAGATGCCGCCAGACAATAATTTCCCCCCGCCCGATGGCCAGCGCCCTTGGACAAATCACTATCGTCTCGCGGCGCTCTGGGGTCAGCCGCCGGCCCGCCAGACGCCGCATCCGGCCGTCGCTCGAGTGATCGCCGTCGATCGAAACAGCATGTCGCTTGGCTCCGGAACCTTGATTGATGCCAACGATCAGTACGGGTTGGTCATCACCAACTGGCACGTTGTGCGCGATGCCGTGGGGCCGATCGAAGTGCTTTTTCCCGACGGCTTCCACTCCCTGGCTCAGGTCGTGCGGACCGATCGCGAATGGGACCTGGCGGCCCTGTTGATTTGGAAGCCGCCCGTGCAGCCGGTGCCCATTTCCTCGACCGCGCCCCGGCCCGGCGATCCACTGGCCATCGCCGGCTACGGCAGCGGCAACTATTTGATGCAATCGGGTTTGTGCACCGAGTACCTGGCCCCTGCCCCGGGCCGGCCGCTGGAGATTGTCGAACTCTCCGCTGCGGCCCGCCACGGCGATTCCGGCGGACCCATCCTTAACAGCCGCGGCGAATTGGCTGGCGTACTGTTTGGCGAAGGGGGCGGCCGCACCGACGGCAGCTACTGCGGCCGCGTGCACAAGTTCCTCGAGCTGACCTCCGCCGACTTGCAGCGGCTGCCGACGGCCAACATTGCTTCGAACACTCAACCGCGCGGAACTCCCGCTCAAAATAATTCCGTCCGTCCGCCGACCTATGCCACGGCGCGATTCGATGGCGCGATTGGCGCTGCTGAAAGCGCGCCCACCGAAGTAGCCTCGGCCTCCGACTCGGCCGCTGCTTGGACACAGTCGTACACGCCGCGGGTGGCCGCCCGCACCTCGGTCGGCGGCGAGCCCCATCCCCAGGAGCCGCAACCTCAACCATTGGCCATGGCGCCCGCAAGTCAATCATCCGCCGCGCGATCGTCCACCAATTTCGCCGCACTGGCCATGCGCGGCATCAGCGCCGTATCCGGCTTCAAAGGTGAACTCAAATCGCTCCTGGCTGCCTTCGGCGTGGCGGCAATCGTCTTGCAACTATTTCCGAAGCCTGCAGCGCGGCGCAGAACCAGGCGATAGAGTTGCCTCACGGCTTTTCGGCATCGGCGCAGGTGCACACGAAATTCCCGCAACCCGGGCAGCCCGAGCCGTACTTCCGCGCCACCGCTTCGGCCAGATCCACCTTCGCCACGTTGGCAATCGTGGCCAGCCAGGCCAGCACGTCGGCGAATTCTTCCAGGCGCTGTTCGTGCGTGCCGTTTCGCAGCGCGGAAGCCAGTTCCCCCACCTCTTCCATCAGCCACATGAAGGTGCCATCGATCCCGCGCCGACGTCCTTCTCCAAATACATCTCGCGGATCAACTGCTGAAACTCCGACAGCGTGATTGTCGCCGGCGAATTCTGTTTCGACATTGGAACGTCACTCGGCGTTGGCCATCGCGGTCAGCTGCAGCACGCTGCGGTCGTGTTCCTTTTCCAGATACGTGCGGCCTTTTTTCACGTTGATGTGATCCCACGGCAGGCGGTCGCCGATTTCCGAGGGGCGGTGGATGATTTGCTCGGCATCCAAACCGCAATCGGCCACAGCCTGCCACCAGAGCTCGGGGTTCAAATGCTCGGTCCAGCTATCCAATCGCGCACCGCGGCGCCAAGCCAGTTCGACAACTTCCGCCACGCGCCGATCGCCCCGGCTGAGCAGGCCTTCCAGCAGACTCGTTTCCACGTCATGGCACTTCACCTGCACGCGCGGATTTTCACGCGCCGCTTCAGATGTTGATGCGCCCAGTGGAAATAATCGCGCTGCTGCATGCCGTTCCATTGATACGGCGTGTGCGGCTTGGGAACGAAGTTCGACACGCTGGCGGTCACCTTCGCATACCTGCCGCGAACTTCCTTGCCGATCTGCGCAATCGTCTCCGCCATGTCGACGATCCCGTCGAGATCCACTTCCCGCTCGCCGGGCAGGCCGCACATGAAATACAGCTTCACCTTGTCGATGCCGTTTTTGAACGCCTCGCGGCAGCCGTCGAACAGATCCTGGTTGCTGATTTTCTTGCGAATCTGCTCGCGCATGTCGTCGCGGGCCACCTCCGGCGCCAGCGTCATGCCAGAATGCCGCTCGGTGCCGATGAGCGAAGCCACAACTTTAAGCGCCTCGTTCACGCGCAAGCTGGGGAAAGCGATGCTCACACCCAGCGGTGTAAAAACTTCCTTGATCCGCCGCACCAGCGGCTCGAAGTACGGATAGTCGCTGGTCGAAAGCGACAACAGCGAAATTTCGTTGTGCCCCGTGTGGCGATACGAATCCATCGCCGCTTGAACGATGGTTTCCACCTCGCGCACACGCAGCGGCCGCTTGATCACCGTGCTCTGGCAGAAGCGGCACTGCCACGGACAGCCGCGCATGATTTCGATGGCGATCCGGTCGTGCACGCATTCGACAAACGGCACAATCGGCTTGATCGGCAGCGGCATGCCGTCGAGGTCGCTGATGACCGAAGGCTCGATCGTCTCCGGCACGTCGGGCCGCGTGCGGTTGATCGCGGCAATGCGCCCATCGGCAAAATATTCCGGCTCGTAAAACCGCGGCACATAGGCGAACGGAAATTTCGCAGCCAAGCTGGGCCAACATCTCTTCGCGCGTTGTCGCGCCGCTCGGCCGCCTGACGCCGATTCATGTCTTCAGCCGCAGCCATTCGTCGCAAATCAGCGGCAGACTCGGCTCGCCATCGCCGGTTACGAACAAATCGATGAACGGCGCGAGCGGCTCGGGATTCTGCGCACACGGCCCGCCGGCGATCACCAGCGGGTGCTCCATGGTCCGCTCGGTGCTGTGCAGCGGGATGCCGCCCAGGTCGAGCATCGTCAATAGGTTGCTCGTGCAAATCTCATACTGCAGCGTGAACCCCAGCACGTCGAACTGCGCTAGCGGCGTGAACGTTTCCAGGCTGTACAGCGGCTTGCCATGTCGCCGCAGCTCGGCTTCCATGTCGATCCACGGCGTGAATGCCCGCTCGCACACCCAGTCGTCGCGCGCGTTCATCTGCGTGTACAGCACCTGCAGGCCGTGATGGCTCATGCCGATCGTGTACGTGTCGGGAAACGCCATGCACAGCTTGCCGCGAACCGTGCGATGATCCTTGCGAACCATGTTCAACTCGCCGCCGACATATTGGGCCGGCTGTTGCACCCGCGGTAGAATAAACCGCGTGACAAAGTCTTTGAGTTGCGTATTCAACATGAGCCTAAATTTCGCGCAAACGTGAAGCTCGCCCTAGCCCTGTCGGTCATTGTCGTGTAACAAAGAATTTTCCGCAACCAGATTCGCCCCGCATTATGGCCGATTTCGTCACCGTCGCCAAAGTTGGATCGATTCCCGAAGGACAAGGCATTACCGTGGCTGTGGGCGAGCGGCTGATAGCTGTGTTTAATTCCGGCGGCGAGTATTTTGCGCTGGACGATATCTGCCCGCACATGGGGGCGTCGCTCGGCGCCGGCGAAGTGTACGAGGGCATCGTCACCTGCCCCTGGCACGCCTGGCGTTTCAAAGTCTGCGACGGCACCTGGTGCGACAGCCCGAGAATCAAAACCGACAGCTACGAGGTGCGCGTCGTCGGCGACGAAATTCAAGTTGCCAGCGAACCGCGACTCCGCACGCCGTCACAACAGCAGTCGCCGCCGCCGTAATCAAAGCGTGATCTTGCCGCCCGGCTCTAGCACTTCCGGCACGGCGCTGGTTTGCGCGCGCACCATCTCCGCCCAGGCGCCGGCATCCTGCTTGATTGGCGGAAACGTGTTGTAGTGGCACGGCGCGACGCGCTTGGGTTTCAGCATCTTGATCGCTTCGATCGAGTCGGCTGGCCCCATCGTGTAAAAATCGCCGATCGGCAGAATCGCCAAATCCAACCCGCCCATCCCGTAAAGCTGCATATCGAGAAACAGCGACGTATCGCCGGCGAAATAAATTTTCTTGCCTTCGATAGTCAGCAGAAACCCGCCCGGTTCGCCCCCGTTGGCGCCATCCGGCAGCGCGGAACTGTGGTGGGCGATCGTCATTTTCAAATGGCCAAATGGAAATGTGGCGGCGCCTCCCAAATTCATGCCTGTCGCGTTTTTAACCCCCTGCTTTGCCAGCCACTGCGAAATTTCAAAATTGCTGACCGTGGTGGCCCCCGTGCGCTTGGCGATCTTCACCGCGTCGGCGATGTGATCGAAATGACCGTGCGTGATCAAAATGAAATCGGCTTTCACTTCGGCCGATTTGATCGGCGCCGTGGGCGAATCGTCCAAAAACGGATCGACGATGAGCGTATGCTTGCCGGTCGCAAGCAGCCAGCAACCGTGTCCAAGCCAGGTGAGTTCGAGCATAGGGTTCAGGGTTCAGGAATCAGGTTTGAGTAGAATTCGCACCAGGTCGGCGAGAGAAAACATTTGGACTAATTGCCCGATTGACGATTCATCGATCATCGGCAAGTGGACGACGGCGGTGGGTTGGCCGGCGGCCGAGCGCGCGTCCCGCACCGATTGCCACCCGGCGTCCGCCAGTTCCGACAACCATGAGGCAATGCGTTTCTTGTCGTCCGACAAGGCGCTTCAGCTCGCATTGTAACGCGCAGGCGATCTCTGCGAAGGGCCTGCGCTGCTAGTTGGATTAGCAAATGTTGCGCCGACGGATCGAAAGGATCGCTCCATTGCGCAAGCGGCCGCAACGCAGCGTCGCTCGAGGCGATCGCAGCGTGTCGAATGCCGCGTCGCTTGGAAAACAGACAACCGATGCCAGCCAGATCCAGCGCCGGATTATCCCCCGGCGGCGCAGTCTCAAACCGTTCGACCATCATCGCACCGCCTTGCAGCAATTTGACGACGTCGATGCCCATCACAGAGGCTGCCAACAACACTCCGGGATGAAAGATCGCGGAAGTGATTGATCCGGATTCCACCACGATTCGCTGGCAGCCCGCCTGCTCGGCAAACTGCATCAATGCCGAATCTCCGCCGCCGACTGCGATTGCAAATTGCGATTCATGGTGCGCTTCAACAGTCGATTGCAGCGAATCCCATAACCAGCCGAACAGTCCGGCCACGAGATTGCAATTATTATCCTCCACCGCCACGATGCCCCATCGCTCGTCGATCGTGTGCAGCAACCGGCCATGCGGCAAGATGTCCAATAGGCCTTGCAGCGCGTCGTTATCCGGCTCAGCCGGCGTAAAGAAAATGCGCGGCCGGCCGCCGCGCTGGCCGCGCGACAAATCGTTATGATGCGGATGGCAGCAGGCGGCCAGTAACATCTGGGCCGCGGACACTAATCTGGGCGGCGCAGAATCACAGCCCGATCGACCAGATCTCGCAGTTTTTTCGCGGCGGATAGAATCTGTGCCAAGGTGCTGCGATGCCGATCGTGTTTGTATTCATTCAACAACTGTTGCGGCTGCCTGAAGCCGCATTCGGCGCCGGCCAGCAACGTTCGCCGGACCAGATCGAGTTGCGGACCCAGTTGCAGCAATTCCGCTCGCCCCATGCAGTGCTCCAGCGAAAATGCGGCGGTCAGATCCAGCGTGATCGGCTCAGAGGGCTGCTCGATGCGGGTGGGCGACATGGGATTTCAACAATCCCTTTGAATGAGAAGCCGTTTGTGATACGACATTAGCTGCCAGCTTACGTGCCCCGGCCGCCGTTGCCAACGGACGAAGATAAGATGAGCGATCACGAATTCGACATGCATGAGCTGACCCGCTCGCTGAAGCAGAAAAGCGATTCCAAAATCGTATTGCTGGTGGCCGACGGCCTGGGCGGGTTGCCGATGGAGCCGGGCGGCCCAACCGAATTGGAAGCCGCCAACACGCCGAATCTCGACGCCCTGGTGAAGCGCGGCATCTGCGGCGGCAGTATTCCAGTCAAGCCTGGGATCGCGCCGGGCAGCGGCCCCGGACATTTGGCGCTGTTCGGTTATGACCCGCTGCGGTACATCATCGGCCGCGGGGCGTTGGAAGCCACGGGCATCGGCTTCAATCTGGAGCCGCACGACATCGCGGTGCGCGGCAATTATTGCACACTCGACAGCGCCGGCAAAATCACCGATCGCCGCGCCGGGCGCATCGCCAGCGAAGAAAGTGCCCCGCTGGCAGTAAAGCTGCGTGCCGTGAAAATTCCCGGCGTCGAAGTATTCGTCGAACCGGTGAAAGAACATCGCTTCGTGGTTGTGTTCCGCGGCCAGGGACTCGGCGGCGACGTGGCCGATACCGATCCGCAAGCCACCGGCGTGCCGCCGTTGGATCCGGTCGCCAAACCGGGGAGCGAAAAAACGGCGCAGGTGGCCAAGGAATTTATCGCCCAAGCGCGCAAGATTCTCGCCGACCAGCCCAAGGCCAATGGCGTAACGCTGCGCGGCTTCGCCGAAAAGCCGAAGCTGCCCACGTATGAAGAAGTTTACGGACTGAAAGCGGCGGCCATCGCCGTGTATCCAATGTACAAAGGTTTGGCTCGGCTGGTCGGCATGGAAATCGTCGGCAAAGCGCAAACGCTGGCCGAGCAAATCGAAATGCTCAAGCAAAATTGGGCGAAGTACGATTTCTTCTTCATCCACTTCAAATACACCGACAGCACCGGCGAAGACGGCAACTTCGCCGCCAAAGTGAAACGGATCGAAGAACTAGACGCCGCCATTCCGCAGATCACCTCGCTACAGCCGACGGTGCTCATCGTAACCGGCGATCACAGCACGCCTGCCAAACTGAAGAGCCACAGTTGGCATCCCGTGCCGACGCTATTGGTATCCGACGTCTGCCGCACCGATGCCTGCGAAAAGTTCGGCGAGAAGGAATGCCTCCGCGGCGGCCTGGGACTGTTCGAGGCGAAGTATCTGATGCCGCTGGCACTGGCAAACGCCAGCCGCCTGGGCAAGTACGGCGCATAGATAGACTGCGATCACACCTTCGCGCCGGCCCGGGCAAGTTTGCGTCGGTTGTTCTCGGAAAGCACGATCTTGCGCAGACGAATATTGTCGGGAGTGACCTCAACCAGTTCGTCTTCCTCGATGTATTCCAGCGCCGTTTCCAAAGTCAATTCCCGGGGCGGCCGCAGCAAAATGTTTTCGTCTTTGCCTGCCGCTCGCATGTTGCTCAGCTTTTTCTCCTTCGTCGGATTAACAATCATGTCTTCGTTGCGCGCGTTCTCGCCGACGATCATGCCTTCGTAAACTTCGTCGCCCGGAGCGATGAACAGCTCCGATCGATCCTGCAACGTGTTCAAGCCGTAGGCAAACACTTTGCCGGCAGACATCGAAACCAGCACGCCGTTGGGACGATTGGGAATTTCACCTTCCATGGGGCGATATTTTTCGAATCGATGATGCATGATCGCCGTGCCTTGAGTGGCGTTCAGCAGTCGGGTGCGCAAGCCGATCAATCCGCGCGCGGAATCGAGAACGTCAGATAGGCGTATTCGCCGTGATGCTGCATTTCAACCATTTGCCCGCGCCGCGCACAACCAGCTCCATGACCGGTCCCATTTTTTCCTGCGGCACCTCGATCACCAGCGATTCAAACGGCTCCTCTTTCACACCGTCGTTATCGTGCAAAATGACGTGCGGTTTGCCGATCGAAAGTTCGTATCCTTCGCGGCGCATGGTTTCGATCAGCACCGAAAGATGCAGCAATCCGCGGCCCGACACCACATACTGCTCCGTTCCCTCCAGCGGTTCCACCCGCAGGGCCACGTTCTTTTCCAGTTCCCGCTCCAGGCGTTCGCGCAGATGCCGCGTGGTCAGAAATTTCCCCGAGCGTCCGACGAATGGCGACGTATTCACGCCGAACACCATCTGCAGCGTGGGCGGATCGACCGATAGCCGCGGAAGCGCCACAGGCTGCTCCGGATCGGCAATCGTGTCGCCGATTTCCACATTCTCCAAACCGACCACGGCGCAAATATCGCCGGCCGTCAATTCGTCGACCTCCACTTTGCCCAACTTGTCGAACGTATGCAGCTGCGTCACTTTGCCGGCGGTGTTGCGATCGCCGCCTTGCATCAACACAACGTTTTGTCCTTTGCTAATTTTCCCGGCGCGAATTCGTCCGATGGCAATGCGACCGACGAAATCGGACCAATCCAGCGTCGTCACCAGCATTTGCAGCGGAGCGTTCATGTCGACCGCGGGACCGGGAACGCGCTGGAGAATCAAATCCAAAAGCGGATGCAAATCCCCCTCCCGCGCTTCCGGATCGTGCGACAGATATCCGCCGCGGCCGCTGCCGAACAAATACGGAAAATCGGCGAGCTTATCGTCGGCGCCAAGTTCCAGAAACAGATTGAACACTTCGTCCAGCACTTCCAGCGCCCTGGCATCGCTGCGATCAACCTTGTTGATAATCACAATCGGCTGCAGCCGCGCTTTCGAGCGCCTTGCTAAGCACGAAGCGCGTTTGTGGCATCGGGCCTTCCGCCGCATCGACCAGCACCAATGCTCCGTCGGCCATCCCCACCACGCGCTCCACTTCGCCGCCAAAATCGGCGTGCCCGGGCGTATCGATCAAATTGATCTTCGTATCCTTGTACAAAAGCGCGATGTTCTTGGCCAAAATGGTAATGCCCCGTTCGCGCTCCAAGTCGTTGCTGTCCAGAATGCAATCTCCTTGCAATTGGCTGGAACGATACTGGCCGCTTTGGCGCAGCATGGCATCCACAAGCGTAGTTTTGCCGTGGTCAACGTGGGCGATAATGGCGATGTTTCGGATATCGTTGCGACGCATAGATTTGATTTGCGAGGACGCGGCAGGGGCGACAGAGGACATGAATCACGGGGGTGGATGGTGCATCGGCCCTAAGACCGACATTGGGAGCAACACGACTGGCCCAGTTGGACGCATCGCATCGCCAAAAGAAACGCCGACAAAGCGACGAATCAGCCAGCGCTCGGCGGATGAGCTTTCAGCGCAGCGGCCCGAAGGTGCGGGCATCGGCGGGAGTTCTTGATCATAGCTGCGCGGGGAGTGAGAACGGGACTAAATTTGACTCCCTAGATTCTACCTTTGCGGTGGCCAGCGGACAACTGCAACTAAATCGCCAAGCCGAGTGTTATTCGCTCTTTGCGCCATCTCGAATCGCATACAGCGCGTCGAACGTGCGCAAATAGAGCGTGCCATCGGAGATGACCGGCGATGCGGAGATATCTTCGCCCAGATCATTGTCGGCGAGCACTTCGAACTCTTTGTCCGCTTTGACGACTGTCACCGTGCCGTCGCGCGAAGCAATGTACAGTTTGCCATCGGCGTACACGGGGCTGGCGCGATGTCGGTCGGCGTGCGTGCGCTGCTTGGAATAATAATCGGCGCCGGTAGCAGAATCGACGCAGGAGAGCATGCCCCCCTCGTCGCACAAGTAAACCAGGCCGTCGTGCACCAGCGGCGATGGCACATCGGGCGTGGCAGAGGTTTTGGTCCACAGGTGGTCGCTATCGATGTTGGTGATGTCGCCGTGGCCATCGGGCGAAAGTCCAAGCACGGGACCCTTTTTCGCCGAAGGCACGACAATCAGTCCCGGCGCGACCGTCGGCGACGCCACAAACCGCAGCGTCGGATTGTATTGCCCGGTGTTCAGCCCGCCGCAGCGCCACAATTCGCTGCCATCTTGCAGGCTATGCGCGACGATGTAGTCGGCGCCGTGCGTCAGCAGGAATTCATGCTCGCCGTCGCGGTAAATCACCGGCGAAGCGTAGCTCTGCTCGCATTCTTTCTTGGCGTCGCTAGGGCGCGGCTGCTGCCAAATCTCGTCCCCCGTTTTCTTGTCCAGCGCGACCACTTTCGAACCGCCGCTATGGATCAGCGACAAATACAGCCGATCGCCGTCCAACAGGGGCGTGGTGGCCATGCCCCACTGGATCTTGAATTTGCCGTAACGATCTTGCACGTTGAATTTCCAAACTTCATTCCCGTCCAAGTCGTAGCACGCCAGATCGCCGCTGCCCATGTAGGCCCAAACGTGCTGGCCGTCGGTGCTGGGAGATGGCGAGGCGGAATTTCCCTCGTCGCGATGGATCTTCTTGTCCCCGGTGCCGACGACTCGCTTCCAAATTTCCTTGCCGTCGGTCGAGCAGCATAAGAGCACCAAATCGTTGCCGTCGACGGACGTGAGAAAGATTTTCTTCTCCCACACTATCGGCGTCGATCCGGCAGGACCGGGCAGTGGCAATCGCCAAGCTACATTTTCGCTCGCGCTCCACTTTGTCGGCAGGCCGGTTTCGCTGCTGACGCCGTTGTTGCTCGGACCGCGCCACTGCGGCCAATTCTCGGCGCGAATCGGCGCAGCGCCCAACGCATGCAATAGACAGATGGTAAGCAGAGAGCGCGCGATCATCGGTGGGCTACTCGGAGGGATTCCCGAGTTTCGCACTTCGCAGTTGCCCGGTCAAGCTACTGGCCGGCAGTTGCGGGATCGATGCGCACGTGCAGTTGACCGGCGGCGATCGCCTGTTCGACGCGCGAATTCAATTCGTCGAGCTGCCGCAGCAGATCGTCCTGCCGGGCTTCCAGGTCAATCAATAGATTCGCCGATTGCGGCGGCGCGAATGAGACGGGAGCGTCCATAAGAACTGCAGGCGGGAGGCGGCGGGAAGCAGGCAGCAGGCGGAAAGGTTCGGCAGGCTACCGGATAGCATCGGCAGAAAAGGGCCGGCCGCATTCAACTTGAGAAAATCTTGCAGCAGGCCGCGGAGTCGGGGCAAAGTGTGCGGGCGCTGGGCCCGGATTTAGGCCAGAGTTTTGGCCAATTGATCGCGCAGGGCGCTTTCGATTTTGCCCTTGAACATCATGGCGGCAAATGGAATTTGCCCGTCGAGCTGCACGTCGCTGGGCCCCACGACCACGTTGCCGATGATATCAAATCCGTACGTCTTGAAACCGAAGGTCAGCGTGTTGTTGGTCCACGATTCGTGCAGATTGCTCACCTGATCCTGATACTTGTCCTTCACTTTCGTGAGCAGCGACTTCAAACGCGCGGTGGCTTCTTCTTGACCGAGTTGGTGCGGAAAGTTCAGCTTCAGGCTCGGCATGACAACATCCATCCTTGTGCGGCGAATCGTCCGTGGTTCAAAACTCGGCAGCGCGGACCAATCGTTGCCACGTCGGCTGACGCGGCATGGTCATCGGCGAGCTTAGCAAATTCGCCCCACGGCGAACAGACAAACATCTGGGCAGCAAGCGCCTCACGGCACGCCGCCCAAGCCGTGGTCAATCTTCGTCGCCCGTCAGATCGGCGTAGTTTCGAGAATCGCTAGGATGCCACAAGGGCAGTCCCATTTTCAATCGTTCCGCCAGGATGGCAAGTTTTTCGCCCGAGCCAGGCAGCGCTCGAGTCGGCTTGTAGCCTGCCTCTTCCACTTTCGGAGGCTCGTAATCCCAAAGACCCATTTTGACTGCGTCAAGAACTGAAATTGGCACGCCGTGACTCCTGTAATCCCTCAAGAGGTATTCATCGCTGCGTCGTTGGCGCCTCTTGCAGCAGCGACTAGTTACTGCGGGCCCGCTCCACCGCCCGGCATGACAAAGCGTGCAGTATTCGGTTCGATTTCAAAGCTGTCAAGCATTTTTCTTGGCGCGATTTGGCAGCAGCAACGTGGCAGAAAAATCGCGAACAATTGGCCCGCTTATTGCTTGGACGATCTTGTCTCGTTTTCGAGCGCGACAGGTCTTACACCGCGTTTTGCTGCGCTTGGCCCTGTTGCAATTGCAATTTCTGCGCATCGGCCAAGCGCGCGTTGAGCCGCTTAACCACTTCCAGAGTCAGTGGTTCGCACCAGGCGCCGTGAAAGATGACGTAACCTTGATCCCAGCGTCCAAAGGCCGATTTCACTTCGCGATGATGATAATCGGTGGCCTTTTCCGCCAGCCGCATGACCAAATTTCTCAGCGGAATATCTTTGCCTGCGGTTCCAGGCAACTGGCCGACGCCGGCGCCCAAGAAAAAACATTCCACAATTTCCACAGGCACAGACAGCGGTCGCCCGGCGCAAATAAACACGCAATTGCCCATTGACATGCGCCAATCGAGGCCGAATTAGCTGCGGCAGTAAGATTGCAAATAGCGCCGCACCCAGCGCGGAGACGGTGAAACCGACGTACGACAACCATGACGAAGCGCCGGATTGTGCCAGGCCCGCCACAATCAGGCCTCCCAAAACGAGCACCGCGGGCAGTATCATGCCCAAAAGCAAAATGCGGCGATTGGTTCGCAGCCAGGTTTCCTGCATCGTTGAGTCCGCTTCGTGGTTGGTGGTCCGCGCCGCTGCGCGAGGCTACTTTAGCACAGCCGCGGCGCACCGTCACGAGTTCACACCATGTCGCACGACCTTAATCCTGTGACGCGCTCCTGGAGACCGGCCGGCTTGGCGGTCGCTGCGGTCGTCGCGCTTTATTTGTTATCGCTGGTCGGCGGATGGCCGCAAGCCGCGACTGAAAAGATCGTGGCCCAACAGCACGAGGGGCCCGCGGCAACGGCCCACGAACCGCACGCGTCGCGGCCGCCGCCGCTGTACACCATCATTCCATTCGTGTTGCTCTTGGGGGCGATCGCAGTGTTGCCCCTGGTGCCAGCCACGGCGCATCGCTGGGAAAGCAATCTGTATCGCTTTTACGTGTCGGCGGCCTTCGCGGCGCTTTCCGTTGCGTACTATTTGTTCCTGCACCCGACGCCGATTGTCGGCCACTTTCCGGTGCCTCATTTATCGCCAGCGCCGGCCGGCGAGACGTTGCATTGGGGCACTGTCGGCGATTTGCTGGCCAACGCGCTGCTGCAGGAGTATCTGCCGTTCATTTTGCTACTGTTTGGCCTGTTCACCATCTGCGGCGGCATTCGCATCGAGGGAGATCTGCCGGCCCATCCCCTGACGAACACTATCTTTCTCGCGGTGGGCACGGCCCTGGCCAGTTTCATCGGCACCACCGGCGCGGCGATGGTGCTCATCCGCCCGCTTTTGCATACCAACCGCGAGCGCAAGCACGTGGCGCACACGGTCGTGTTTTTCATCTTCACCGTTTGCAATTGCGGCGGATGCTTATTGCCGTTGGGCGATCCGCCGCTGTTTTTGGGCTACCTGCAAGGCGTGCCATTCCTGTGGACGCTGAATCTGTGGCAGGAGTGGCTCGTGACCAATTGCCTGTTGCTGGCAATTTATTTTCTGTGGGATCATTTCTACTTCTATCCACGCGAAACGCCCCGCGATCTGGCCCTCGAAGAAACGCGCGTGCATCGCTTGCGCTTTGCCGGAATTCCGCTCAACGGCGTTTTGCTGGCCGGCGTGGTGTTGGCCGTCGCGCTGTTGGATCCGACAAAAGAATTCTTGGGCACGTCCTGGCATCCCTGGCTGTATTTGCGCGAAGCCGTGATGCTGGGATTGGTGGCGTTGTCGCTGGTGTTGGGTTCGCCGCACTCCCGAACGCAAAACCAATTCAACTTCGCCCCGATTGTCGAAGTCGCGGTGCTGTTTTTCGGCATCTTCATTTGCATGCAGCCGGCCCTGCAGATTCTCGACGCCGAAGGGGCGAAGCTCGGAATCGACACGCCTCACAAGTTCTTCTGGGCCACCGGCGGCCTGTCATCGTTCCTGGATAATGCCCCCACCTATCTCGTGTTTTTCGAAACGGCGCGAACTCTAACCGACGTGCCTGGCCCGCTGGTGGCCGGAGTGCCGCAAACCCTGCTCATCAGCATCAGTTTGGGCGCGGTGTTCATGGGCGCGATGACCTACATTGGCAACGGGCCAAACTTCATGGTCAAATCGATCGCCGAACGTTCCGGCATTAAGATGCCGGGCTTCTTTGGCTACATGGTGTACAGTTGCTGCATCCTGCTGCCGCTGCTAGTGCTGCTAAGTTTGGTATGGCTGTAGAATGAGATGAGCAACTAGCAAACGCGGACCCCGAAACTCGCAACTTGAAACTGCCATTTAATGTCGTACACGCACATCACCACGGCCGGGCAACTCACAGCTTTTTGCGAAAAGCTGGCCCGTGCCGACGTGATTGCGTTCGATACCGAGTTCGTTTCGGAGCACACGTATCGCTCGCAACTCTGCCTGATTCAGGTATGCGCGCCAGAATTGCTGGCGGTGATCGATCCGCTAGCGGCCGGCGACATGAAGCCGTTTTGGGAAGTGCTGGCCGATCCGGGGCATCAAACCGTGGTGCACGCCGGCCGCGAAGAGCTGATTTTTTCGCTCCACGCCATCGGCCGCCGGCCGGCCGACTTGTTCGACGTGCAAATCGCGGCGGGCCTGGTGGGGGACGAATTTCCCGCCGGATACGCTTCCCTGGTAACGCGGCTGTTGCGTAAGTCGATGCACAAGGGCGAAACCCGCACCGATTGGCGACGCCGTCCGCTCAATCGCCAGCAATTGGAATACGCCTTGGACGACGTGCGCTACCTGATCCCCATGCGCGATAAGCTGACGCAGCGACTCGAGGAACTTGGCCGATTGTCGTGGCTGGAAACAGAAATGGCGGCGTTTCAAGACGAAATCGAAGCGTCGCGCACTCGCGAACGCTGGTGGCGGATCTCCGGTATATCGGGTTTGGCGCCGCGGTCGCTCGCCGTGGCCCGCGAACTTTGGCGGTGGCGCGAAGCGGAGGCCCAGCGGCGCGATTCGCCGCCGCGGCAGGTATTGCGCGACGATCTGTTGGTGGAACTAGCCAAGCGGCGCAGTGCCGACGTCCATCACATCCGGCTGGTGCGTGGCATGGAACGGCGCGAATTGCAGACTTTGCTTCCGAAGATGGCTGAGCATATTCAGCGTGCATTGGAATTGCCGCCGGACGATCTGCCCAAACCCGATCGCCGCGAAGTGCCCAGCCAAATCAACGTGCTGGGGCAATTCCTTTCCACGGCGCTCACCAGCCTGTGTCGCGCGAAGGAATTGGCGCCGGCGCTCGTGGGCACCGTCAGCGACGTGCGCGATCTGGTGGCCTATCGCCTGGGCTTCGTCAACGGACAGCCACCGGCGCGTAGCTCAGGGCTGGCGCGCCGACGTGGTGGGCACGCTCATCGACGATCTGCTGGCCGGCCGTATGAGCATCCGCATTACCGACCCACTTTCGGACCATCCCTTGACGTTTGAAAGCCAAGGGGAGACAAAGTAGCGCGGTTCAAATCCGCTGTCGAAACCGATGCTGCCATGTCGAGCGACACTTCCAAACCATCCCAGGACTCGCCAGCACTCGCCGCCGAGCTAGCAGCCATGCGCCGGCGGCTGACGTGGCTGACCGCTGCTGTCTTTCTCACGGCGCTGGCACTCCTGTTTACCGTCGCCGCGGTGCTAGGCGCGGTGATCGATTTCCACGCTGGCGAAGGCGTGCTCATCGCCGGCACTTGCGTCGGAGGCGCGGTCATGGGCTTTCTCTTCGGCTGGCTCGCGGCTCGCCGGATCAGCTAGCAAACGGATCGTAAAGCTGGGCTGAATCGGCAATTCTGTAAGCCGCCCGCGACTTTGCGGATTCTTCCGAAATTTCCGCAAGTAGGAGTTATTCCGGGTCCGATGTATGCCAAGCCGGAAGTACTACGTCCGCGGTCCGGCACGATCGCACCGCGCGATCTGTGTGCCTGAGGTGCCAAGCAGAGAGGAATTCGTATGACGACCCCAAACCTTCGCGCCGCCTTGGCGCTGATGTTCGGACTGGGAATCACCGCAACGGTGGGACACGCCGCGCTCGCGGCCAACGCTTACGGTGGCAAGAATTCCGCGGTGCGCCAGGCTTCCGCCGAGGAAGCCAGCGAATCCGGCGACGATCTGATCATTCCAGATCTCGACAAGCCGGCGTCCAAAAAATCGTCCACCGCACGCCCGTCCGCGCCGGCCAGAAGCGGCTCCGTCGATCACCAGTCGTCGGCAGCCAGCAAGCGCACCACCAAATCGCCGAAGACCGATCCGCGATTGGCAGACCGGGACGATATAGATCAAGCGGACGTGCCGCCCGCCAAGCGGTTTACGCGGCCCGACCAGCGCAACGCCAATCCGCCGGCCTCTGAAATGCCTTCCGTCGCACGAAATCCCAACCGTTACGGCGCAACCCAAAGCGGCGCGTACATGCCGCCTCCGCAAAGCTACGGCGGGTCGAGGTATGCGCCGGGCTATCCGCCGAATTATCCGCAAGCGCACGGCTCTCGGCCGATGTCCGCCATGTATTACGATCGCAATGGGCCCATCGACCCGATGCCCATGCGCGTCGCTCAAAACGTGCCGCCGCAAGCTTATCCGCAATATCGACCAGGCATGCGCGTGGCAAATCGATTGAACGAACCCACGCCTGCTCCGCCTGCCGTGCCGGCCCAGGAAGGATCCGAATCGGTGATGCCGGAGTCGATCGCGCCGGGAAGCTCGGTGCCGCCGAATCACGCCGGAGAAGTCTACGGGCCTTATGGTGACACGTTCGGCGATTGTGGCGATTGCGGTCAATGCGGACCGTGCGGCGACTGCTGCAATCCCTGCGGATGTCCGCGCGGCAGCTGGGTCGCGGGCGCCGAACTTATGGTGCTGCGGCCGACTTCCAGCGAGAACATCGCCTTTCAACGCCAGGTATCGGTCGATGGCAACGAGCCACGCCAAACCGACACCGCCGTGCAGCGCGATTGGGGCTACAAGGGCTCGTTCCGCACTTACATTGGTTACCAGTGGTGCGATTGCTGCGAGGAAATCCGCTTCACCTACTGGAACTACAGCAATAGCGCCCGACAGTTGAGCCCTCCTGCGTCTGAAACCGAATTCAGCACGACGCAATTCACCGGCCAGTTGGAAATCAACGCTCTCAACCCGGGCGATCGGTTGCTGGCCAACAACCAGTTGCTGATGAACACCTACGACATCGATTATTCAAAATGCATTTGCTACGGCGACTGCGATCCTTGTAATCCTTGCTGTTGCTGTCCGCCGTGGGGCCTGAAGTATTACGTAGGTATCCGCATCGCCGACGTGCAGCGCGGCGATAATTCGCAGGTCACCGATTCCGAAGGCAGCATCGAGGCCCAATCGTTCATTCACACGAAATTCACAGGCGCCGGCCCGCGCGTCGGGCTGGAAGGCCGCCGCTGGTTCGGCTGCGATAAATGCTGGTCGCTGTATGCTCGCAGCAACTTCGCCCTGATTTTGGGGCAATTCGACATCGACAAGCGCGCACTCAATTCCCAATCCTCCACCGGCACCTTTACGCATCAGTCGTATCACGACAGCCACGACCGCGTCATTCCGATGACAGAAATCGAATTGGGCGGAAACTGGCAGTTCAATTGCCGCTGGAACCTGTCGGCCGGTTATGACTGGCAAGCCTGGTGGGATTTGGGCGCCTTCGAGCAGGGAGCCAACACGTTCCAGGAACCGATCGACACTTCCAACATCCTGTCGCTGGACGGCTTCTTCCTTCGCTTGGAATACTGCTTCTAAAGCCGGCGCAAGTGCCACACGCTTTGCTTTCACAAGCCCAGGGGCTGCGACCCCTGGGCTTTTTTGTTGCGCCGAGCGCAGCATCAGCGCAACGAGAAATCGACTTTGCGCCCTGGGAGAAACTCTGCCCTAATGCGATTAAGCGCCGATCGGCATTCTAGGTGCCAACGGGCTTGGTGCGTCGGGTACGGCGTTCAGCCCGTAAGCGGGCGCGGCGGCGAACTTCGCTGGGCTTTTCATAATATTCGCGTCGTCGCATTTCCTTCTTGATGCCGCTGCGTTCCACCAATTTGCGGAAGCGACGCACCGCTTCCTGAATCGACTCGCGGTCCCGAACCGTTAACTTGACCACATTTCCTCCTTTACGAGTGTTTTGATCGAACCCCAGAAATTGCGCCCGCCCTAGGCGGAACCAGTTCAATTCCGAACCACAAAGTGTACACTTTAACGGGTGGCTTTGTCCATCTGGCTTGCCAATTTTTGGTCCATCCCTTACCGTCCCGACAAGGCTGCTTTTCGACCGATTCAGCACAGATCATGACCCCAAACACCCCCTAGCGGGAAATCACAGCGTGCGACGGAGAATATCGCGATGACGCAGCAAGAAGGCGTTCAACAGGCATTCATCGAACACGAAGCCTTGAAACACATCATCGGGGCTTTGCGCACCGTGATGGATTGGAAGCCCGGCGGCGCCGATTTTTCCCGCAAGCTTTCCAGTTTGCGATTTATCGCCCAGTCGTTTCAGCGGCATTTGGAACGAATCATGGCGCTCAAGGAGCAAGATGGCTTCATGACCGACGCCGTGGAAGCGATGCCAGCCATCGCCGAAAAAGTGCAGGCCCTGCTCAAGGAACACGACCAGTTCGAGGAATCGATGCACCGCCTGGTGCTGCGATTGGAACATCTGGCGCCGACGGATAAGGCCGGCATCGACAAGGCTTGCGGCGACCTGGAAGAACTTCTGATGAAGCTCGACGACCACCATCGCCGCGAAGCCGATCTGACGCAAGAAGCGATGCAGCGCGACATCGGCGGGCAAGGATAGCGGGCAAGTGCAAAGTGCAAAGTAGGAAGTAGGAAGTAGGAAGTAGGAAGTAGGAAGTAGGATTTGGAACGGCGGAGCTCATTTCCAAATCCTAAATCCTAATTCCTAAATCCGTTCTCTGACCGCCGGATACATCCCCTCGAACTTCTCGCCGTGATAGCCTTTCGCTCCGATCGCTTGCGCCAGCGCACTGCGCGGCGGTTCCCTTCTTTTCAAACATTCGATGATCCGGCGGAAATCGTACTGCGGCCGCCAACCGAGTTCCTTGCGGGCAAGCTCGTTCACATACACCCGCCCGATGCTGGGAAACATCTTCCAGCCGAGTTGTTTGTAAACGTCGGCATACTCCGGAACATATTGCTCGACGACCTTCGGGCAATTCGTGCGCAGCTCGGCCAGGTCGCTCTGTTGAAACGGCGAAGTGGCGCTGATGATGTATTTGCCGAAGCCGATCGACGGCGCCCTTTCCAGCGCGAGTAGATGGGTGTCAACTACATCCTGCACATCCACGCGCCGGTGCAGAAACTCGTTGACCTTTACGTTTGCGTCTTCGTACACTTCGCGGACTTCGCGGTTATCGTCTTCTTCCGGAAAGAATCGCGACGTTCGCAGGATCAGGCACGGCAACTTGTGCTCGCGATGCACCAGTTCGCACAAATCTTCGGCTGCCAGCTTGGTGGCCCCGTAAATATTCTTCGAGATCGGTCGCACGTCCTCAGTAATCCAAGCCGCCGGCGCCCCCGGCGGCGGCTGAAGCGCCTTGCCGAACGCACTGGTCGTGCTGGTGAAGATGAACCTTGATACGCCAGCCGCCACCGCTTCTTCCAACAGATTGAGCGTGCCGGTGATGTTCGTATCGACGAAATCCTGCTTCGAGTGCGTCCCGATATGCGGCTTATGCAACGTGGCCGTGTGAATCACCGCCTCCACCCCTTGCATACACTGCCGCACAAACTCCCGATCGACGATGGTGCCGACGTGAGTTGTAAACGGCGACTCCTTGATATCGACGCCGATCAGCTTATGCGCCGCAGGCTGCAGCGTGCGCATCAACCCTTCGCCGAGATGACCGCTAGAGCCAGTGATGAGGAGTTTCATGACAGCGTCGTTCGCGGCTATTCAAGTTCCGCCAGTCCAGTCTTGCCAAAAGCGCTGAGCATTGCCCGATAGATAAGGAGCTAATTCATCGCCGCAAGGTTCACCCGCGAGATTTTCAAAAAAAGCACGTAGCTGCCGCGTTGTCTAAGAGCGTATCTCCTGACTCCATGCACTCTGAAGTAAATGCTCCGAGAGCCATGACCTGCTCGCGAGAAAGGGTGCTGTATTGCTTCCGAAAGAAGGCACAGAATTGAACAAAAACTCCGTGCAAAGTGAACGGGCCATCATCGGGGCGATGATAGTTATCGGGTCCGTCCCAGTTTGCGCGAAAATTTGGGAACAAGTCGCAAATCCTGTCAAGCAGATCGTGCGGCTTCACGAGTACCTACCTGGGCACTGAGCTAAAATATGAGTTCGATAGCAACAGTATAAGGTGGGCGCACGGAATTGTCTTGCGCGGAAAAAACGCGCTTTTAAAAAATTTGGCGCTCGCTGCTCGTTCGCAGGCGGGCCTTAAAAAAATAACGACGGTGCGCGAGATACACCCTCACCCCGGCCCTCTCCCGTCGAAGGATAGGGGGAATGTGGGTTCCAACCGTCGCCGACAAGCTTGTGATGGGAACGGAGTCCACTTTCACGCTGCTTGCCTGCCCGACTGCTACTTTGAGCAGCGAGCACCTGGGTTAGTACCTGATGGTGACCGCCCCGAGTTGTGTTTCCGCCCACGCTAACCCCGTGGCAGGACAATCTCAGGCGGCGAAAGGCTTCCCGATGTCGGCGCGCCAGTGGCGGACTTCCTAGTCGGCCCTGCTAATTTGGCTGAGCTCGTTGTCCGAATCGGCTGTGCGCATTGAAGCATGAAAGTGGCCCAATTGGCAAGCGATTTTTGGGCCACGTAATTCACCGCAGAGACGCGGAGAGGGCATTAGCCACTGATGAATATGGATGGACACAGATTAACCGCGAAGACGCGGAGGGAGCAGAGATAGGTCAGACCGCCGGGGTCGGCAGGTCGCTAGGGTCGTCGAGCAGTTGGCTTAAGCAGATCACGTAGCCGTCGGGGTCGAGGATTTCGAATTCGGCCAGGCCGTAGAACATTTGCTCCAGGCGGCGGTTGACGATGCCCGCGGCGGTGCACTTGGCGAAGAGCCCACGAAAATCGCCGCCATCGAGTCGCAGATAGACATCCCAATCGTATTGCTTGGGGCGCTGCGCGCCGGCGGCGTGCCGCGGCGCAGCATCAGCTCGGTTTCGCCGTTGCGAAGAATGGCGAACTGAAAGGGCGGCTTTGGGGGAAACGGATCGCCTTCGAAGCCGAGATTGGCGCGATACCACTCGATCGATCGCCCCACGTCGGCCACGCGCAGCACGGGAACGGCTTGGGTGATCTTCGCCATAAAATCGGCTCGCTCAATGCCAGACAACATACCACACCGGTATGGTGCAAGTCGTCCGACGGTCGATTTTATTACATGGGGACGTCTCTGGTGGCTGCGGGCGGCTCGGCGGCAGCCTCGCCCTCCCGGGCGACGCGCTCCGCTGGCGCGTCGCGGCTAAACCGTAAGCGGCGTTCTGCTACAATTCGGTCGTGAGTACATCATCGGCCACCAACCGTCCTGGTAATCTCGCGAAATCGGCGGCGGAGTTGTTGGCCACGCCGGTGCAGTTCTTGAAAGGCGTGGGGCCGGATCGGGCGAAGCTGATGGAGCGACTGGGACTGCGCACGGCGGCGGATGTGCTGTTCGATTTTCCGCGCGATTATCAGGACCTGAGCGATTTGCGACCCATCGAGCAGTTGGAGGAAGATAAGCTGCAGAGCGTGCGCGGGACGGTGACGGAAGTGGAGCTGCGCCACTGGCATGGGAAGGTCGATGCTGGGGGTGCTCGTGCAGTGCGGACCATTGTTCTTGCGGGCCGTATGGTTCAACATGCCGTTCATGGCGGAGAAATTTCGCCAGGGGCAGGACGTGTTGCTTTCGGGCAAGCCGCGGCGAAAGGGGCAGCGATGGGAAATGGCGCATCCGCGCGTGCAATGGATCGATGCCGAGGAAGCCGACGCGCCCAAAGGGGAATTGTTGCCGGTGTATGCGCTGACTGAGGGACTCAAGCAAGGCGGCCTGCGGCACATTGCGCGGCAGGCGATCGATACTTACGCAGATTTGGTAGAGGAGCGATTTGCAGAAATGTATCTGGCGGAGCATCGGTTGATGCCGATCGCGGCGGCCCTGCGCGAGATTCATTTTCCTACCAGCCGCGACAATCTGCAATTGGCGCGGCGGCGGTTCATTTATCAGGAAATGCTGATCCTGCAATTGGGGATGGCGCTGAAGCGGAATTTGCAGGAGACGCGCGGGCAGGCGCCGCCGCTGGCGGTGACGGCGCAGATCGATTCGCGGATCACGCGGCTGCTGCCTTTTGAATTGACCGCGGCGCAGCGAAAGGCGATCGACGAAATTGCCGCCGACATGGCGCGCAGCACGCCGATGAACCGTTTGCTGCAAGGGGACGTGGGCTGCGGGAAAACCGTGGTGGCGGTGTATGCGATGCTGTTGGCGGTGGCGCATGGCGCGCAGGCGGCGCTGATGGCGCCGACGGAGGTGCTCGCGCGGCAGCATTTTCACACGCTGGAAAAACTGTTGGCGAAGAGCCGGGTGCGGATGGCGCTTTTGAGCGGCGGATTGACGGCGCGTGAGCGGCAGGACACTTTGAAGAAGTTGGCGGCCGGCGAAATCGATTTGGTGATCGGCACGCAGGCCATCCTGTATGGCGAGGCGCATTTCAAGCAACTTGGCTTGGTGGTCATTGACGAACAGCATCGCTTCGGCGTGCGCCAACGGGCGACGCTAAAGCAAGCGGCGCCGATCCGCATTATCTGGTGATGACCGCCACGCCGATTCCGCGCACGATCGCGCTGACGCTTTATGGCGATTTGGATGTCTCGACCATCGACGCCAGTCCGCCAGGGCGACAGCCGATCCACACGTACCTGGCCGACGAGGAGAACCGCGCGAAATGGTGGGATTTTTTCCGCAGCCATTTGCGTAGCGGGCGGCAAGGGTACGTGATTGTGCCACTGGTGGAGGAATCGGAGCATTTCGATACCGCCAATTTGCAATCCACCTTCGAGGAATTGGCGCACGGCGAACTGGAGGCGTTTCGTCTGGGGCTGGTGCATGGCCGCATGAGCGCGGATGAGAAAGACGCGGCGCTGGCGGAGTTCGCCGCCGGAGGCACGCAGGTGTTGGTCGCCACGTCGGTCGTGGAGGTCGGCATCGACGTGCCCAACGCCACGCTGATGACGATCCTGGGGGCTGATCGATTTGGACTGGCTCAACTGCATCAGATGCGCGGCCGCATCGCGCGGGGCAAGTTTCCGGGCTATTGCTGCGTGTTCGCCGATGAGCCCTCCGACGAGGCGCAGGAGCGGCTGCAAGCCTTTGTGGGCACGACGGATGGTTTCCAATTGGCGGAGCTCGACTTTCAACTGCGCGGGCCAGGCGAACTGCTGGGAACCAAGCAGCATGGCCTGCCGCCGTTTCACATGGCCGATCTGGTGCGCGACGCGGCGATTGTGAAAGAGGCCCGCGATGATGCTCGGAAGCTTGTGGCCGCCGATCCGGGGCTAGCGCAGCCGGATCACCAAAGCCTGCGGAAGCAGGTCATTTCGCGGTACGGCCAGGCGTTGGATTTAGGCGACGTTGGTTAGATAAAGCAACGCCTTGAAAACGCCTGCGGCACGACCCCGGCGGCGCATGCGGATTCTACCGGCCGTGCTACGAGCAAGTTTGACCGCCCGAAAGCGGCAATCTAGGGTTTCAATAATCCGTGCACTTACAACCCAATATTCTGGAGATGATATTCATGAACTGCGGAACACTCTTGGCCGTTTCCTCGGCCCAGGCTTTATTGTGGATTTCGTTGGCGATCATTGGCGTCGTCGGGTTGGTGGCTGTGTTGAGCCCGGCCCGATTCAATGCGTTGGCGACGCGCGGAGCATTTTGGGTCGACACCAGCAAGCTCACGGTGGCGATCGACAAGCGAATCGACATCGATCGCTTCATCTTGCCGTTTAGCCGTATTTTGGGCGTGGCGGTGCTGGCGGCCGTCGGCGTGTTGGCCTACGTGATGGTGCGGTTCGTCTAAGCGCGGCCAAGCGCAAGTCCCATTCGCATCCGAACTGGCCGCAATTAGCGCGCAGGCTAGAATTTGTTCGCCGGCGCTCCAGTGGGCGCCGTCGCGCTGGACACGGTGATAGAGCGTGTCGCGCTCGACCGGCTCGCGGCCGGCTTCAGTAATCAGGCGGCGAATCTGCTCGACAGAGAGCACCTCGGGCGTGACGGCGCCGGCGTCGTGGTAGATCAGCTCGTGCCGCACGGTGCCGTCGAGATCGTCGGCGCCATACGCTAGCGCCGTTTGCGCCGTGCCGATGCCGAGCATGATCCAGTAGGCCTTGATGTGATCGAAATTGTCGAGCATCAGGCGGCTGACGGCCATCGTGCGCAGGTCCATCAGGGCCGACGGCTTTTTGATGTGGCTCAGCTTCGTGTTCTCGGGATGGAATGCCAGCGGGATGAAAGTTTGGAATCCGCCGGTTTCATCCTGCAATTCGCGCAGCCGCAGCAAGTGGTCGATGCGGTGATAGGCGTTCTCCAGGTGGCCGTAGAGCATGGTGGCGTTGGTGCGCAGGCCGAGCTCGTGGGCCGTGCGATGGATTTCGAGCCAATTGTGTGCGTCGGCTTTGTGTTCGCAGATCCGGTCGCGCACTTCGGGATGGAAAATTTCCGCGCCGCCGCCGGGCAGGCTGCCTAGGCCGGCGTCGACGAGTTCCTCGAGCACATCGCGCACGCTGCGTTTGGTGAGGTGCGTGAACCAGTTGATTTCGACGGCCGTCCACGCTTTCAGATGCAGCGACGGGTAGTGTTCGTGCAGCATCCGAATGAGGTTCAGATACCAATCGAACTTCATCTGATGGTGCAGGCCTCCGACGATGTGCATCTCGGTGCAGCCGGCGTCGACGGCTTCCTGGCCGCGGGCCAGAATTTGCTCGTCGCTCATCATGTAGCCATGCTGCTGATCGCGCAGATCGGCCCGGAAGGCGCAGAACACGCAGCGATACACGCACACGTTGGTGGGATTCAGGTGCGTATTGATGTTGTAGTAGGCGCGGTTGCCGTTTTTCCGCTCGCGCACCAGGTTGGCCAGTTCGCCCAACTCGTTCAGATGCACTTCGGCGGAGGAGAGCAGCAGGCCGTCGTCCATTGATAGGCGATCGCCGGCACCGACTTTCGCGCGAATTTCGCTGAAGGAGGAATTGAGGTTGCGCATCATGCTTTCGCCCCGCGACCAACGGTCGCGGCTTTATGTCAGAGCCACAAATCCAGTGCGCCGACGATTAACAGGCCTACGCTGACGACGGCGTTCACGTTGAAGAATGCCGTGTTCACGCGGGCCAAGTCGTTTGGTTTGACGATCCAATGTTCATAGGTCAGCAAGGCTGCGATGGCCGCGACGCCGACCCACCACAGGCTATCGAAGACAGGATACACCAATGGGACGGCGGCGAGAAGCACGACCATCAGGAAGTGGCAGGCGCTGGCGGCGTCGAGCGCGGCTTTCACGCCGAATCGGGCGGGAATGCTGTGGAGGTTTTGCGCTTGATCAAAATCGACGTCCTGGCAGGCATAGATGATGTCGAATCCGGCGACCCACATCATCACCGCGCCGCCGAGAACTACCACCGGCCACAAATCGGCGGGTGCTCCATCACCATTTCGCCGCGGATGGCGATCCAGGCCATTACCGGGGCTAGCCCAAGTGCTGCGCCGAGCCAGAAATGCGCCAGCACCGTGAAGCGTTTGGTGTAACTGTAGCCGAGCAGGAACAGCAGCATGGGGACCGACAGATACAAGGGCAGCGGGTTGGGCAGTAAGATGAGCGTGCTGGCGATGAAGGCCGCGCTGCAGGCCGCCGCAAACAGGCGGACGCTGCCGACGCTGAGAATTCCGGCCGGGAGATGCCGCGCGGCGGTGCGCGGGTTCAGGGCGTCGATCTTTCGATCCGCCAATCGATTAAACGCCATGGCTGCGCTGCGTCCGGCGACCATGCACAGCAATATTCCGACGAACTCCTGCCAGCGCCAAGCGGGCTGAGAAGGCCAATCAATTGCATTGCGTCGCCAGGCCATCAGCGCCGCCAGCAATGCAAATGGCAGCGCGAAGATCGTGTGACTGAAGCGGATCAGTTCCAGCAGTTGGCGGATGCGGGTGAGCATGAATAGCGGTCAGCGATCAGCCGTCAGCAATCAGCTTTTATTTCCCGGCGAGCCGCCGGAAGTGCCCCACCGCTTCATGAGCCGCTGTTCGATACTGAGCTGATCGCAGATCCGTCCTACTACAAAGTCCACCAGATCGTCAATGGACTTTGGCCCGTGATAGAAGCCCGGACTGGCTGGCAGCACGACGGCGCCGGCTTCGGTGGCTTTGCGCATGTTGTCGATCTGCGGCAATGATAGCGGCGTTTCGCGCGGCACCAAAATCAGCTTGCGGCGTTCTTTTAAGTGCACTTCGGCGGCGCGGTGGATTAAGTTGCTGCCGATGGAATGGGCGATGGCTCCCAGCGTGCTGCCGGAGCAGGGGCAGACGATCATGCCGTCGGTGAGAAATGAGCCGCTGGCGATCGGCGCCGTCAGATCTTGATAATGAAGGTAGCGGATTTCGCCGCGCTGGAGTTCGCCGCCGAGCAGCGTTGAGGGAGAGAATTTTTGCAGATCGACGTTGATTTGCAGTTCTTCCTGCAAGACGGTCTGGCCGGAGGGGCTGATTGTGAGATACACGGTGCGATCGTCGGCCAATAACACTTTGAGCAGCCGCACGCCGTAGGCTGCGCCGCTGGCGCCGGTGATCGCAAGGATTATTGGACGTCGCATTGTCGTATCATCAGGCAGGTTTTCGTCCGACGTACAGCGTGACGGTGCCGAAGGTCATCGGGCGGAACGTCACGTCTTGCAGTCCGGCGGCGCGCATCCGCTGGCATAGCGATTCGCCCTCGGGAAACTCCATCACGCTGGCTGGAAGATAATTGTACGCGCCCGAGGGGCTGCGCGTCACGGCTTGGCCGACTTTGGGCACGACGTGCTTGAAAAAGGTCAAGTAAATTCCGCGCATCGGCTGGCGCTGCGGCAGCGAAAAATCGAGGATTGCCACGCGACCGCCGGGCTGGCAGACGCGTACCATTTCGCGCAAGCCTTGATCGGCATCGGCCATGTTGCGCAGGCCGAAAGCGACACTGACGATCTGAAACTGGTCGTCCGGAAAGGGCAATCGCAGAGCGTCGGACTCGATGAATGCCACGCGGCCGTTGGACTGCGAACTGGCAGCCGATTTCTCTCGTCCGATGGCGAGCATTTCGTGGCAAAAATCGGCCCCGACGATCCGCGCTTCGGCCGACATTCGGCGAACATAGGCCCGCACCAGTGCGCCGGTGCCGGAACAAACATCCAACAGCGGCGCATCGCCCTGTGGCGGCACCAGGCGCACGGTTCGCCAGCGCCAATACTGGTCGATGCCCAGCGACAGGAGGTGGTTCATCAATTCGTAGCGCGGGGCGATCTCGCCGAACATCCGCCGCACTCGAGTTTCGGATTTGTCGACGGGCATGAAAAAAAGGGGAGTGCGGAATGGGGAATGGGGAATGCCGACAACCAGCATAGCAATGTTGGGAGATGGCGTGGAATCGGTCCGTGGTGGCATTTCGGGGTAAAGGCGAAAATCGTATGATCGACGCCATGCCCTCGTTATCCGTTCATTTTTTGCCCGCGCTCACCACGGCGGAGAAGCTGGCCGGCGGGGCGGTTGTGGTGATCGACGTGCTGCGGGCTTCGACCACGATCGCCACCGCTTTGGCAGCCGGGGCGCGGGAGATCATTTCTTGTTTGGAAGTCGAGGAAGCGATGCGGAAGGCGGCGGAGTTGAGAAATCAATCGGTTCTGCTCGGCGGCGAGCGCCATGGAAAGCCGATTCCTGGATTCAACCTGGGCAGCTCCCCGCGAGAATACATTTCGCACACGGTTGGCGACCGAACGGTTGTTTTCACCAGCACCAACGGCACCAGGGCGATGCAAATTTGCACGACCGCCCAAGCCGTGTTCGTCGGAGCGTTTGTCACGCTTTCCGCAACCGTGCAGCGGATTGCCGGCGATGCGGCGATCCATTTGCTGTGTGCGGGCACTGAAGGCGAAATTACGCGGGAAGATGTGCTGTTTGCCGGGGCCGTGGTCGACAGGGTTTGCGATTTGACAGACGCGAAAATCGATATCAACGATCAAGCCCGGATCGCTCGAGGATCATGGCGGCACATGATGAGAGATCTTGATGTGCACGATCCTGCGGCAATCGAGCGACTTGCCAAGAATCTCCGGCATACGCAGGGGGGCCATAACTTGATCGCGCTGGGCATGGAGCAGGATATTGCTGACGCGGCGCAAATAGATCGCTATGATTTCGTGCCGGTGCTCGACGTGAAGCAATGGCGAATTACGAAACTGACCACTGGCAATAAATAACCATGGACATGGAAAAACTGGTCTCGCTGTGCAAGCGGCGGGGCTTCATCTTTCAGTCGAGCGAAATTTACGGCGGGCTGAACGGCTTTTGGGATTACGGGCCGTTGGGCGTGGAACTGAAGCGGAACATCAAGGAAACCTGGTGGCGCGACATGGTCACGGGGCACGACGACCTGGACGTGCCGCCGCGGCGCCGGAGGCGTTCGAGATGGTTGGGCTTGAATGCTCGATCATCATGCACCCGCAGGTGTGGAAATGCTCGGGGCACTTCGATCTGTTCGTGGACAAGATGGTGGATTGCCGCACCGAGGGGTGCAAAGGGCGATTCCGCGTGGATCACATTCCCACGGCCGAGTGTCCGCTGAAGCCGAGCAAACATCCGGGCGAATTTGAAAAGTGCCAGCTCACGGCGCCGCGCGATTTCAATTTGATGTTTAAGACGATCATCGGGGCGCTAGGGGGCGAAGAAGATGCCGCTTATCTGCGGCCCGAGACGGCGCAGGGGATGTTCGTGAATTTTAAGAATGTGTTGGACAGTTCGCGGGTGAAGATTCCGTTTGGCATCGCGCAGATGGGCAAGAGTTTTCGCAACGAGATCACGCCGCGCAATTTCACGTTCCGCAGCCGCGAGTTCGAGCAGATGGAGATGGAATTCTTCTGCCATCCCAGCCAATCGCAAGAGTGGTATCGATATTGGCGCGATCGGCGGATGAAGTGGTACACCGATTTGGGGTTGTCGAGCGAGCGGCTGCAATTGCGCGAGCACGGCAAAGACGAGTTGAGCCATTATTCCTGTGGCACGTCGGACATCGAATACGGTTTTCCATTCTTGGCGGCGGGCGAGTACGGCGAACTGGAAGGCGTGGCCCATCGGGGCGATTTCGATTTGCGGAGTCACATGGAAGGCAAGCTCGACCCCAATACGCGGCCGCTGCAATTAGAATTGGGGCCTGACGGCAAGCCGAAGTACAAGGGGAGCGGGAAAGATCTGCAGTATTTCGACGACGTGAAGAAGGAGCGGTACACGCCGCACGTGATCGAGCCGGCGGCCGGCGCCGATCGCGCCACGCTGGCGTTCTTGTGCGAGGCGTACACGGAGGATCAAGCGCCGGACGAAAAGGGGCAGATGCAAACTCGGGTGGTGATGAAATTCCATCCCAAGCTGGCGCCGATCAAAGCGGCCGTGTTTCCGCTGGTGAAAAAAGACGGGATGCCAGAGATGGCGCAGGAAATTTACCGCGCGCTGAAAAAGCAGATGAATGTCTACTACGACGAAAAAAGCGCCATCGGCCGCCGTTACCGACGGCAGGACGAAGCGGGCACGCCGTTCTGCATTACAGTCGACGGGCAATCGCTGCAGGATAAGACGGTCACCATTCGCGATCGGGATAGTCTGGAACAGCGGCGCGTGAAGGCGGACGACGTGGTGGAAGACATTCGCAAGCGGATCGGATGAGCCATGGTCCCCGCGCTCAGCCAGGTCTGTACGCTGCACGCACCGTTTGAGAAAGACGTCGAAGACTATGCGGCGGGGCACTGCGGGGCGATTGAGGTGTGGCTGGGCAAATTGGAAACCTATCTCCAATCGCACAGCGTGGACGACGTGCGGCGGCTGTTAGAAACGCATCCAATGGCCGTGCCGGTGGGTAGCTATCAAGGTGGGCTATTGGTTTCGCAGGGAGATGCGCGGCGCGAGCATTGGAACCATTTCGCCAAGCGGCTGGAATTGTGCCAGGCGCTGGGAATCAAAACATTGGTTGTCGCCGGCGACGTGCAGGGGGCGCTGGGGCAGCAGGATTTCGATCGGCTGAGGGTGTCGCTTACGCAAGCGGCCCAACAGGCCGGCGGGCATGGCGTGCGACTGGCGCTGGAATTTCAAGCCAAGGCAACCTATCCGAACAATTTGCAATCGGCGGCGGCGCTAGTGGAGGAAGTCGGCAGCCCGCAACTGGGCTTGTGCCTTGATGTGTTCCATTTTTTTACAGGCTCGAGCAAGGAGAGCGACCTGGCCTATCTGAGCGCCGACAATCTGTTTCACGTGCAGTTGTGCGATCTGGCCGGCCACCCACGTGAATTTGCCACCGACGCCGATCGCGTACTGCCTGGGGACGGCGATTTTCCGTTGGGGCCGATCGTGAATCGGTTGCGCGAAATTGGTTACGCCGACTGCGTGTCGGTGGAATTGATGAATCCGGCGATTTGGCAGATTCCGCCGCGAAATTTCGGAGAGGTGGGAATTACCGCGCTGTCGCAAAGTGCTCGGGATGGCGAGCATGGGGTGAAGCGAGGGGGGAGAGACGAGGGGCGAGGGGCGAGCGACTAGCGCTGGGCCATCTTCACGGCCAGCAGGTCGAGTTGACCTTTGAGATCTGCCAACAGCAACTGCGGATTGGCGCCGGCGGCCATGTGAGCGTAGAAGGATTGAGCAGGGCCGCTGTGGGTGCTGCGCAAAAGATTCGTGGCGTGATCGATTTCCTGCAGGCGGTGGTCGACGTCGTCGAGCGTGTCGGCCGTGTGGCGATTGGCTTGCCAGAGCGAATCCAGTTGCAGCACCAAGCCCAGGAGCAGACCGAATTGTCCGGCCAGGGCCATGGGCATACCCAAATTCCAAAGCTCGTTACGGCCAGCCAACAGCGACCAGCCCAAGAGCATGCCGCCGCACACAAAGGCCATCAGTCCCAGCGACAGAATCAGCCAAGCGACCATCGAATGGCGACGGCGCTGAGCGGTTGCCGTAGTCTGCGCGGAACGGAGTTGCGATTGAATCGCCGCTGAGGCATTCAACATTGCGGCGCCGACCGGCTGGGCGATTTCGTCCGCCGGCAATGAATTGGATTTCTTTCCGTAGCGGCTTTGCAAACGGCGGAATTCTTCGTCCAAGAGCCAATCCTCGCCGCTGATATCCGGCGGATCCGCGATGGCGGTCGATGACTCGGGCGGCGCGCCGTCGAGCTCCAGTCCCCACTCCGACATTTCTGAAATGGCTTCGGGGCTGGTGGTTGCCAGGTCGCCGAGTTCCGCAGGGCGACCGCAACGGCGCAGCATGCCATGTCATCGCCGGAGGCGATCACGGGCACATCTTGTTGACAGTTGGAGCACCACATAAGCAAAGCGAACTTGAGTTTTCGATAGCGGGGCGTGCGCGAGACTTCGCCGCGCTCATAAGAATCGACCGTCTGGCGCGGCAAACTGTAGCGGTTCCACAAAATCTGCCGGTCACAGAGGGATTAGGGGTGCGCGGCGGTAAAACAGGAAAAGAGGGAAAGGTGCTAGCGTGAAAATGCCGAATGAGGTCCGACATCGATGCTAGCGCATGGCGGCGCACTGCGTCGAGGACTTTCTTTTCCGCCTCGGCCAGCGGGCCTTTGACGAACGCGCCGGCCGCCGCTTTGTGGCCGCCGCCGCCGAATTGCTCGGCGATTTTGCTGCAATCCACCTGAGAGCGGCTGCGAAAGCTAACTTTCGTATCGCCGCCGGGTTGCTCGACGATGATGACGGCCGCCTGCGTGCCGCGGACGTTGAGCGTGAAATTGATCACGTCTTCGGTGTCGGGCGGAAGGGCGCCGGTGGCTTTGAAATCGTCCTGCGCCACGGAGGTGAAAATCAACCGGCCGTCCAATTCGGTTTTCGCGCGGGCCAGCACGCGGCCGATCAGGTTCAGCCGCGCCAGGGTGTCTTGCTCGTACAGCGCATTGTAAATCTCATTGGGGCGGGCGCCGCGGTCGACCAGTGCGCCGGCGGCACGATAGGTATCGCCGGTGGTCGAGGCGAAACGATACCAACCCGTATCGGTGGCGATGGCGGCGAACAGCGGCATGGCGATTTCCTGCGTGAGCTTGACGCCCAATTGCTGAGCGGCTTGCAGCACCAGCCGCCCGGTGGCTTCGGCTTGGACATCTTTGAATTGCTCGGCGCCCAGGTCGTCGCTGCTGACGTGATGATCCAGCACGATTTTCTGGGCCTTGCTTGATTTTACGACATCAGACATCGGCCCCAATTGCGCCCAGGCGCTGGTGTCGAGCACCATCAGCAATTCGACGTCGGCCAGTTCGGCGGGCTGCACGTCGACGTTAATCGCCTTGATGCGCTGGCTGGGATCGATGAACTGATAGTTCGGCGGCGTGGCCTGGCCGTTGACGATGCGCACCTTTTTGCCAAGCGCATCTAGAATGCCGGCCATGCCCAATTCACTGCCCAGGGCGTCGCAGTCGGGCCGAATGTGGCTGACCAGCAGGAACTGCTCGCGCGATCGCACAATTTCCACAAAGCGGGGCCAGTTGATGCGCATCAAGAGGGTTTAGGGTTCGGGGTTCAGGCTCAACGGTTAAGAGCGGCTTCGCTGGCAGGTTATTCGTGGCGTTGAAACACTTCTTCAGTCATGGACACGTCGCGGGTCAATTGCGCTTTCAGCTTTTCCACGTTATCGAAGCGCTCAATGTCGCGCAGGCGAGCGAGGAAGTCAACCTCTAATGGCTGGCCGTACAGCGAACCATGAAAGCCAATCAGGTGTACCTCGACCTTGCGCGTTTGATCGCCAAAAGTGGGATTGGGGCCGACGCTGATGGCCGCCGGCCAAACGGCGCCCGCCGCCTGACTGCGCCCGGCGTACACTCCTTCACCGGGCAACAGCGTGTCGATGGCATCGACGTTGGCGGTGGGGAAGCCGAGTTTGATGCCCCGCGCGCGCCGTGCCGCACCATGCCGCGGATGGCATAGGGGTGCGTGAGCATTCGATTGGCTTCGTCGATCTGCCCCGCGGCGATCAACTTCCGTACGCGCGAACTGGAAACCGGCTGGCCATCGACAATCACAGGTTCGACAACTTCCAGCGAAATGGCGGCCGCGTCGCACAGCTTTCGCAGCACCTCGACGTTGCCGGCCCGATCGTGGCCGAAGAAAAAATTGCGGCCTTCGACCATCGCCCGGGCTTGGAGCGTATCGCACACGATGCGCTGGAAGAACTCATCGGGCGTAAGCCTCAGCAGCGTTTCGTCGGTCGGATAGGCGATGGTCGTATCGACGCCCAGTTCGGCCAGCAATTCCGCTTTGCGGTCGGTCCACGTCAAAGGGGGCGGCGCTTCTTCGGGGCGCAACAATCGCACGGGATGCGGATCGAACGTGAACACGATGGCCGGGCCGCCTACGCTGCGCGCTTTGGCCAACAGTCGCTTTACGATCTGCGCGTGCCCCACGTGCACGCCGTCGAAGTTGCCGATCGCCACGGCGCCGCGGCGAATCGTATCAGGCAATGCTTCCAGATCGCGAAGTAATTTCAAAATCTTGCCCGGAAAAAGTGATTAGGGTTGGAGCGGATCGCAAATTATTGGATGTTTGGCCCGTATGTTCAACTCACGGCGTCGTGGAACGCGCAGGTGTGCTATTGTAGAATAAGCAGCAATCGCCGGTTATTACCGCCTTTCTTTGGAATTCGTCGGCTTCGGCCATGGACGACAAACAGATCTTTCTATCGACCGAGCTGGCACATCGCCTGGCGGCGATCGACATCGGCACCAACAGCGTGCGGCTGATCGTGGCCGAACCGCTGCGTGGCGGCACCTATCGCATTTTAGACGAAGAGCGTGAAGCCACGCGGCTGGGCCGCAGCCTCAGCTCCACCGGCATGCTCGACCCGCAAGCAGTGGAACACACGATGGCAGCGCTGCGGCGGTTCAATCAGATCGCCACCGGCTATCAGGTCGATGAACTGCGGACCATCGCCACCTGCGCCGTGCGCGAAGCGATCAACGGGCCGGATTTTTGCCGGCGCGTGAAGGAGGAAGTGGGGATCGACGTCGAAGTGATCGGCAGTGACCAGGAAGCCCGGCTGGCATTTTACAGCGTGCAGCGGGCATTCGATCTGGGGGGCAAGAACGTGGTGGTGGCCGACATCGGCGGCGGCAGCACGGAAATCGTGATGGCCAGCGGCAACTTGATCGAATACATCGCCAGCACGCCGCTGGGCGCCGTGCGACTGACGGAACTGTACGGCAACACCAGCGGAGAGCCGATCACCGGCGACAGCTACCAGCGGATGATCGACGCCATCGATCGCACGCTGAAGAAGCAAGCCAAGAAGGCGTTCTTCTCGCCGCATTTGCTGATCGGCTCCGGCGGCACATTTACCAGCATGGCCGAAATGATGATGGCGTCAAGCGGACAGGTGGGGCTGCCGGTGCGCGGCTATTTGCTGTCGCGGGCGGAAGTGAGCCACTTGTTGGATCGACTGCGCAAGATGCCGCTGAAAGCGCGGCGACAAGTGCCGGGATTGGCGCCCGATCGGGCCGACATCATCGTGGCCGGCATGGCGGTGGTAGACCGTCTGATGCGCCGCTTCGACGTGAACCTGCTGCAGGTGCACAACCGCGGCGTGCGCGACGGGCTGCTATTGACGATGATCGACAATTCGCTGGGCGCGCCGAGCGTGGATCCGCTGGATCGGGAAGCAGCGATCGATCGGTTTGCGTCGGCGTGCACAGGCGAACAGGAATTGGCGCATGGCAAACAAGTGGCGCGGCTGGCGGGGCGGATCTTCGAACAGATTGCGGAGCGATTTCATCTGGATCCGACGGATCGGCCGTTTTTGGAAGCTGCCGCGCGATTGCAAGACGTGGGCTACCTGATCAATTACGATCAACACCACAAGCACAGTTATCAATTGATTCTGAACAGCCGGCTGGCGGGGTTTCGGCCACGGGAACTGGAATTGATTGCCAACGTGGCGCGGTATCACCGCGGGGCGCGGCCGAAAAAGAAACATGCGAATTTCCGGCAGCTTCCGCCGGAAGATCAGCAGCGCGTGCAGCAGTTGTCGGCCATTCTGCGCGTCGCCGGCGGATTGGACCGCAGCCATAGCCAGCAAGTGAAGGACGTCACGATTCGGCCTGAGCCAGATCAGAACGGGCGATTGGAGATGCAGGTGCATGCCGATGTGAATCCTGAAGTGGATCTGTGGGGCGCCCGCCGTCGCGTGAAGGTGTTCAAGAAAGTCTTTGGCACGAAATTGGATGTGGAGTGGGTCAACCCGGCGGAACCGTCGGATGAAGCGGCGACACCTCCAATTGCCAGTAGCGGCGCCCCTCCCCTTCTGTCGTCCGGCGATGGCGAAGCCAACGGTGCGGAATCGAATGGCGCCTCCCGGAAATCGCTGGGCAAGCCACGGCATTAGGCCCGTGTAACCCGCTGGATCGGCTCGCACCATCTCCGGCGGGGAAATAATCGCGCCGCTTACCCCCCCTGCTTGCTTGACGGACACCTTGCAGAAACTAAGAATGTTTTTGGCTGGAATTTGTGGGAGAGCCAAACGCACGTTTGGATCGATTCCGGTCCTCAAGATACTCGGCATGCTCTAACACATGGCTTTCGACACGGGCTTGCCTGTATGTCAACTTTGTCTCGCCTCGCCCTGGGAACGATTCAGGCAGAGGCTGATTCCCGCTCAATTTTCTGGGCAGTGTTGGATGCGCTGGAGCAGGCGGGCGTGCGCACGCAAACGTTTCTTTCGCGGGCGTGCTTTTCGCCGCACGACGGAGCGTCGGTGATCCATGGCACCGCGGCGCGGCACTTGGATAGCTGGCTGATGACGCCGGAAATGTGCCGGCAGATATTTTTGCAAGCGACGGCCACGGCCGGTTTGGCGATTGTCGAAGGCCGATTTGATGCGGCGGCGCCGAGCCAAGGAGGGGGCAGCCTGGATGACTTGTGCGATTGGCTCGATTTGCCGCGAGTGGCGATCGTGGATTGCTCGCGGCTGAACGACTGCCAACTGCCGGTTCGGCCGGTCGCCGATGCACTGCTGCTGGATCATCCGACCAGCGAATGTGACGTGCATCATTGGCAGACCGTTTTGGAATCGCTGTGGGGCATTCCTGTAGTGGGTGCGATGCAGCACTCGCCGGCGCTACGGGAAGCCGTGGCGACGCTGCCCGTTGGTCAAAAGCCGCCGCGCGAGTTGTGCAGCGCACTGGGGCAAGAGTTCTTGCGCCATTCGCGGCTGGAGCGATTGCTGCGATTGGCCGCACGGCGCGGCATTCCAAACAATTGGGGCTGCGCTGCTGGGGAAGAGTCGACCGGGCCGCGAACTCCGCGCGGTAAAGTGAACGTGGCTGTGGCGTACGACGATGCTTTCCATTGCTACTTTCCCGATACGCTGGACATGCTGGAGATGCGCGGGGCGACGGTGCGCGTGTTTTCTCCGCTGCGCGACGAATGCCTGCCGGCGGAAACCGATATCGTGTATCTCGGCTGCGGCCGGCCGCAGGATCATGCCGCGGCGCTGGCGGAAAATCATTGCTTGATGATGGCGCTGAAGGATCACATATGCGCCGGCAGGCGAGTGTATGCCGAAGGGGGCGGGCTGGCATATTTGTGCCAGCACGTCGAACTGGCAGACGGCGCGATGGTGCCAATGATCGGCGTGCTGCGAGCGGTGGCGCGACGCAATCCGCAGCCCACGCCGCCCGAGGCCGTCGAGCTGACGCTGGCCGTCGATAGCTGGCTTGGGGCCGCGGGCACCCAGGTGCGCGGCTACCGCAACTCGAATTGGCTGCTTGAGCCCACGGGTTGCCTGACGCATTTCGCGGCCGAGGCCGATGGCCAACTCGATTTGATCGGGCGGCATCAGGTGATCGGCAGCCGAGTGCATCTGAATTTCGCCGCTCAGCCGGCACTTCTGGGGCGATTCTTCCAGCCCTGCCCCGCCGCTTTGGCGTGGGGCGCGAAGCCATAGAGCGGCCGATTCTCGGCGACCACACTGGCGAATCCTTGCGCTTGCGACGCTCAGCGGCTAAACTGGGTCGATTGGTTCACCTGCTAAACCGCAAGCGAACCTGACACCCGACAAGTGACTCCTGATACCTGCCATGCCTGAACTCGGCGTTAATATCGATCACGTGGCCACGCTGCGGGAAGCCCGGCGCACGTACGAGCCCGATCCGGTTTGGGCCGCCGCGCTAGCGGAGTTAGGCGGGGCGGACGGCATTACCATTCATCTGCGCGAGGATCGCCGGCATATTCAGGATCGCGATCTGGAGTTGTTGCGCAAAACGGTCAGCGTCAAGTTGAATTTGGAGTTGGCGTGTGCCAGCGACGTGGTGGCGGTTGCTTGCCGTGTGAAGCCGGATCAGGCCACGCTGGTGCCCGAGCGCCGCGAAGAAGTGACGACCGAAGGGGGACTCGACGTAAAGGGACAGCGCAAGGCTGTGACCGAGACGGTGAAACAATTGCGCGACGCGGGCATTTATGTCAGCCTGTTCTTGGATCCCGATCCGCTGCAGTTGGAATTGGCCAGATCGACCGGGGCCGAGGCGGTGGAACTGCACACGGGGCGCTATTGTCTGGCCAAACCGGGCAAAGAGCGCGACAAGGAATTCGACGCACTGGCTTCCGCCGGGATTGCGATCCGCGAATGGGGCCTGGCGCTGCATGCTGGGCACGGCTTGAACTATCACAACGTGCGGCCGATTGCGCGGATGGCGGGAATGCACGAGTTGAACATCGGCCACGCCATTATCGCCCGGGCGGTATTTGTCGGGTTGGAGCGAGCGGTGCGCGAGATGAAGCAGTTGATTGACTGATTTGCTAAGCCGCAAGCGGATGGATATAACGAATCGCGCCAAATCGTATCGACATTTGAGAAACGAAGCCCATGCCCACTAAAGGCGAAGCGTTTGCCGGACTGACGGTGGCGATCATTACGCCGCTTCGGAACGACGAAGTCGATTATCCGGCGCTTGAAGCGCAGATCGAATTTCAGGTCGCGGCCGGGGCGACGTGCATTTGCCCTGTCGGCACCACGGGCGAGTCGCCGACACTTTCGCACGAAGAGCACGAGCGCGTAGTGGCTGCTTCGATCGAGTATGCCGCCAAGCGGATCAAGGTGATGCCCGGCACCGGCAGCAACAGCACGCGCGAGGCGCTGCGGCTGACGAAGTTTGCGGCCAAGCATGGGGCGGACGCCGCGCTGGTGGTGGCCCCGTACTACAACAAGCCCACGCAGGAAGGTTTTTATCTGCACTTCAAGGCGCTGGCCGAGGCGGTGGATATTCCGCTGTGCGTGTACAACATCCCGGGGCGCACCGGCAAGAACGTCGAACCGGAAACCATCGCTCGCCTGGGCGAATTGAAAAACATCACGATGGTGAAGGAAGCGACCGGGTCGCTGGATCAGGCATCGCAGATTGTCGCTGCGTCGAATCTTACCGTGCTCAGCGGCGATGATAGTTTGACGTTGCCGATATTGGCCGTCGGCGGGCGAGGCGTGATTTCGGTGGTGGGCAACATCGTGCCGCGCGACGTGATTGCCCTGTGCAAGGCGTTCGATTCCGGCAACATCGCCGAGGCGCAGAAATGGCATCACAAGTTGTTCCCGCTGTGCCGCGACATGCTCGGGCTGTCCACCAATCCGATTCCCATCAAGGCGGCCATGAAGCTGTTGGGCCGCGATACGGGTGAACTGCGGCTGCCGATGACGCCGCTGGAAACCGCCAGCGAGGCCAAGCTGCGCAAAACGCTGACGGCTTACGGGCTGCTGTGACTTTTGCTACCGCAGGGCCCGCAGCATTCCTTCGGCCTTTTGCCAGGTTTCTTCGTATTCTCGCTGCGGGTCGCTGTCGGCGACGATGCCGCCGCCGACGGGCAATTGCCACCAACCGCGGCCGGCGGTGATCGTGCGGATGAGGATGCTCGAGTCCATCGAGCCGTCGAAGCCGAGGTAGACAAGCGAACCGCAATAGGCGCCGCGAGCGGTCACCTCTAGTTCGGTGATGATTTGCATGGCGCGGATTTTGGGGGCGCCGGTGACCGAGCCGCCGGGAAATGCGCCACGCAGCAAATCCAGCGGGCCGCATCCGTCTCGCAATCGGCCATTCACGACCGACACCAGATGTTGCACGTAGGCATATTGCTCCAGGCGGCACAATTCGCTCACGACAACACTCCGCGGGCGGCAGACTCGCGACAGATCGTTGCGCATGAGATCGACGATCATCACATTTTCGGCGCGATCTTTTTCGCAGCTCTGCAGTTCTTCGCCGGCGCGCCGATCCGTCTCTGAACGTCCCGTAAGGCGACGAGTGCCTTTGATCGGCCGCGATTCTACTTCGTCGCCACGAACTTGCAAAAACCGCTCCGGCGAGGCGCTTACGATTTGGTAATCGCCCAAATCGAAATAGGCGGCAAAGGGGGCGGGGTTGCGCTGACGCATCCGCAAGTAGAGGGCTACAGAATCATCGGTCGCCGGATGCAGCAGCCGCTGCGCTAAATTAACCTGAAACACGTCGCCGGCGTAGATGTACTCGATCGCGCGGCGCACCGTCGCTAAATAGTCGGCCGCTGTGAAATTGCTTGTCAATCCCGGGAAGTTGCCGGCGGGGAATTGCGGCGCCAGCAAATTCACGCTCCCACCGTTTCTGCTATCCACCGGCGGTTGATTGGAATCCAAGCATCGCCGAAATTGGGCTGCGCGCGACTTACGCGCGGTACTGACGCTGTTGGGGTTCCTGCTCCGGAAAACCTTGCGAGATGATCCAGGCTCGGCCGGTCAGATGGTCAAACGCCACCACCACGTCGTAAAGTCCGAGGGCGACTCCCGCTATTTCGAGCTCGTCGATTTTTGGCCGCGGCAAACGTTCGATGCTGCGCGACAAATCGTAAGAGAATAGCCCCGCCAATCCCCCTTGGAACGGCGGCAAATCGGGAAGCGTGGGCGCCGAGCAGCGATTCAGCTGCTGCGACAACTGGCTCCATACTGCGGCATCGTCAGGCGAGGCAGCCAGCCAATCGAAAGGATCGGCGGCGAGAAAAGAATAACGCCCGACGTGCGACTCGGCTTGCGCTGTCGAAGAAGACGCAATGCGGCAAGTGACACAAGCTGCGAAACACGTCGGCCGGTTCCGGCGCAGGCGCAATTCCTCCACCACTCCCGGCCAATCGCCCAGTTCGTCCGATGCCGACCCCAGGGGGAAAGAGTCAATCGTGTTGGAATTGGCGGGAATCATGCAGGCCGATGGAAAAGTTTGCCTGTTCGTTGTAGTCGTGCCGGGACCCGCTCGCAAGCAGCCTCCGGCGGGGGCGCTCCCATCGCCGGAGGCAGAACCAGCGGGTATGATTCCGCAGTCTTCGCCCTGGTGCTCCCGATGATCAATCTGCAAGAGCAACTCGCCAACTCGGCCTTCGTGTTCCGGGGCTACAACACGACGAACTTGGGCCGCAGCACGGAAATGTTGGCGCACCCGGCGTATGGCCCCGTGGCGGAGCACTACCTGCAGGAAGCGTCGCAAGTGGCAAGCGAAATGCTGGGCCGCAAGATCGACCTGGTGGCCCGTGTGGAACGCCATGAAGAAACGGACTTGGAAACGTACGCCGATGCGATCGCCTTGATCATCGCCATGGAAATGGCGCACTTGAAGCTATTGGACGAATTCTTTGGCATCGAATATCCAAAAGTGAAGATCGCCTACGGCTACAGCCTGGGGGAAGTGGGGGCGCTGGTGGCCGGCGGGGTGATGGACATGGCCTCCGCACTGCACATTCCCTTGACGATGGCCGACGACTGCGTGGATCTGGCCCACGACGTGACGCTGGGAGTGCTGTTTTCCCGCGGGCCGGCACTGGATGCCGACGCGGTCCAGCGATTGTGCCTGCGCATCAATCTGGCCGGACAGGGGACCGTCGGCATCTCGTCATATCTATCGCCCAATTCGCTGTTATTGATGGGCCAAGGGAACACGATCGATCGGTTTGCCGATCTGATGCGGGAGTGGATTCCACAAAAGCTTTACTTGCGAAAAAACGACAGTAAATGGCCGCCGATGCACACGCCGATCGTTCGGCAGCGCAACATTCCTGATCGCTCGGCGGTGATCATGCAAACACTTCCCGGCGGCTTCACGGCACCGGCGCCGCCGGTGTTGTCGCTGGTTACGGGCAAACCAAGCTACAACGATTTCAACGCCCGCGATCTGTTGCACCAATGGGTCGATCATCCGCAGCGCTTGTGGGATGCGGTCGCGGAAACACTGGCGATGGGCATCGAGCTGATCGTGCACGTCGGACCGGAACCCAATTTGGTGCCGGCCACGTTCAAGCGTCTGGCCGATAACGTGACGACGCAGATGGCAACCCGTTCGTGGGAAGGGATGGGACTGCGGGCGGTGGGCCAAGCGGTGCGGCGACCGTGGCTGGCCAAGATTTTGCCGGTGCGCAGCTCGCTGTTGCGGGCGCCCTTCGTGCAACAAGTGAATCTGGAAGATTGGTTGCTGGAGCAGGAATTGCCTTAGCCGGGCAACGGGATTATTTGGGTGCGTCTTCCGGGGCCAGCGGCAATTGGTAGCAGGCCGCTTCCCGGTCGTTGCGCACTAAGAGCAGATCGCCGGCTAGCGCCGGGTTGTTCCACGTTTTGCCCTTGATGGCCTGGAATCGCGTTAGCGCTTTGAAGGCGGTGGGATCCAACGCCACCAGCGCCACGGCGCCCCACTCCTGGGTGATCAGCAGTTGGTCGCCGACGCGCAGCACTTGCCCGTGGCCGTAGTCTTCGCCTTCCCATTGCGGCTTGCCGGTTTGCAGATCGACGCACTGGAGAATGCCGTCGTTCAGGCCGTACACGTATCCGTCTTTGACGACCACATTGTCGAGCTTCGTCTTCAGCACGCGATGATTGCGCCAGACTTGCTTGGCGCTCCACGTGCCGTCGGCGTCGTGCATCACTTCAAAAACCGCAGCGCCGCCGGTATATCCTTTGGAAACAAAGAACCGATCGTCGCCGATCGGCACGGTTTGCGAGGCACTGGCGCTGGCGTTGCTGCTGCCATCCCAGCGTGCCTCCCACAGCACCTCGCCCGTTTTGGGATCGTGGCCGGTGATATTGTCTTCATTGACGATCACGATTTGCAGCACGCCGCCGTACGTGGCCAGGCTGGGCGAGCTGTAGCTGACCTGCCGCGTGCCGCCGGTCCACACCTTATCGCCGGACTGCCGGTTGTATGCGATGAGCGATGCCTTGGTACCCGCGGGCGGCCCACCGGCCGGGACGACCACCAGATCGTCCACGATCAGCGGCGAGGCGGCACGGCCCCATGGCACACCGTTGCGATCGGTTTCGGCATTCGTGCCCACGTCGGCCAGAACGTCGTGCATCCAGATGAGCTCGCCGGTGGCCGCATCCAGACAGCGGAGCACGCCGGTGGCGCCTAAGGCATAAATCCGCCCATCGTATATGATGGGCGTTGAACAGGGGCCATCGCCGCCGATCAGGTCGTGATGCCGCGCGTGAATTGCATGATCCCAACACAACTCGCCGGTGTGCAGATCGTAACAGGTGACCAGCTCTTCATCGCCGCGCTGTTCCAGGGTGATGGCTGCCCCGCCCTGCACTGCGAACGCCGAGTAGCCGCCGCCGATCGGTTGCTTCCAAATCAAATTCGGAGGATTGCATCCCCAGTCGGGCAACAATCGAACGTCGGGGACAAAGGCGTCTCGATTCGCTCCTAGAAAGGCGGGGTAGTCGTGCGACGTTGGAGCGAGGTCGAGCTTTTTATGCGTGGGAGTTAGTTTGGCCAGCGTTTCGTCGGGCTTGGCATCCAGCGCCACGTGAAATACAGGAGCAGGTTGCCGTCGGCTTGTTGAATCTTGAGCACGGCGGCCAGAACGGCGATGACAGCGACCGGCGCCGCGATCGCCCACCAACGGGTGCGCCATCGAAACGGCGAGAGGAACATCACCCACAGGCCCAACAGCACCAGGCCGCCGATGCACACCAAATCGGTGAACCCGTTGGCGGTGCCCCGGTCGATTTCACCGGTCGCCAACAGGTAGCGAAGAATTGCGATGCCGGCGGCCCAGAGCACCAAGATAACCGCGACCGTCCAGTATCGTCCACGAAAGCGAGAAACTTTCGCAGGGGCATTCGCATTGGGCAAAGATGAATCCGTCGGCATGGTTGCGGATTCATTATAGCGGGGCTGCTAGAGGCTGACGACCACCGGCGACAGGCACACTCAGGCCGCTTTCTGGCTAGCGACGTTGCCGTTTGGGCCGGCCGGCGAAAATGGCTCGGCGACCATGGCCGGCGGCGCCATCGCTTGCGGCAGAGCGAGTTGCACTCCGGCGGCGCGGAAATCGCGATCGATGGCAACGTTCAATTGATGCCGCGTTGACAGCAGCGCGTCGATGTTGCCGACGAACACGCGCAGTTCGAAATCCATCCATTTCTCGCTGAAGCCCATGAACACGGCTTTGGGGGCTGGATTCTTCAGCACCGACGGCGTATCGGCCGCCACGCGCAGCAGCACTTGTTGCACCTGCTGGGTATCGCAACTGTAGGCAATGCCTAATCGAACGACCAAGCGCGTGACCGAGTCGGACAAGGTCCAGTTGATCAATTTGGAAGTGATGAATTCCTTGTTGGGGACGATAAGCTCCTTGCGGTCGGCATCGAGAATGGTCGTGGCGCGCATGCGAATGCGCGAGACAACGCCGGTAACGTCGCCGACGGTCACGGTATCGCCGACGCGAATCGGCCGTTCGAACAGCACGATCAAGCCCGAGACGAAGTTGGCGAAAATTTCTTGCAGGCCGAAACCCAAGCCGAAGGTGACCGCCGCGGCCAGCCATTGCACCTTGGGCCAGCCGATGCCGACGGCGCTTGAGCCGAAAGCCAAACCCACTACAGCGAGCGAATATCGCGTGACGGTGCTCAAGGCGTACCGGACGCCGTTGTCCAGCGGCAACCGCTGCAACAGCACGAATTCGAGCAAGCCCGGCAGATTGGCGACGGCCACCCAGGTCATCACTCCCACCAGGCAGGCCTCGAGCAAGTTGGCCAGCGATACGCTGGTGTTGGCGTCAGTCCAGAGCGTTATCTGATCGAACAGTCGCAGCGCCGGCAGGACGTCGATCCAGACCAGGCACAGTCCGACGGCAAACCCCATGACCACCAAGCTGTGCAACAGGCGGCGAGTTTGCGTATCGACCTTGTCCAGATCGACCTCCGGCAATTGCTCGCCGGTGGGCGATTGTGCTCCACGACCGGCCGCTTGAATTGCCAACCGGCGATACAGCGCCGTCAGCCATCGCGAAACTGAGGCCTGCAACAGCACCAACACGAACACCAACCAGACGGTCGATTGTAGCCGACAAGCCAACCGCAGCGCGGTGTAATAGTAGCCCATCGCCGCCAATCCGCTGAGAAAAATGGGGAGCAGGACCAGCGAAATAAACGCCGGGTAGGCAAGGCGCTGGGTCCAACTGCCGCAGCGCAAAGTCATCAATTGATGCAAAGAGCCTGTCGGGGGCCGCAGCGAAACAAACAAGAACGCGGCCAGCAGCAGTTGACTGGCGACGAACAGCGTGCGACCCAATGAATCGTTCCACGCGTCGCTGATTTGCGTATCGAGCATGGCGATGGCCGCCAGCAGAGGCAAACCCAGCGTGATCAGCCAGCGCAGTTGGCGCCGCAGGGCCGCCAGCGCCGCGGCCGGCCAGCCGAAATGAGCTTCCGCCAAACCGCCGCTGGCGCAAATGTTCCGCACCAACAGCAGCGGCAACAGCACGCCGGCTGCGCGTCGCAGCGCCGTGCCAAGCGCCAGGCAAAAGCCGTCGGCATCCGGTCCGCGCAATGGCAAACACAGCCAGCCTGCCAGCCACAATAGCGCCGGCCAAGGCACGGTATTCATCACCGCGGCCAGGCCTGTCAACCAGGCGCGGTTGGGGCCGGCAGTGATCGCGCCGTCGGCCGCGAGAGTTGTCGCCGGCGGATTACCGGCCAGGACCATCTTCAATTGCCGCTGCACCCACAGGCACAACACAAACAGCAACGCCGCCAGCGCCACGACCACGGGGCTACTGCGCACCTGGTCGGCGACATTTTTCAGTGCGGCCAACCAATGTGCAGGTTTTGTCAACCAACCGGCGGCACCGGCGGCCTTGCGCACATCTCCGGCGGACAAGGGATGCGTGCTGCGAATCCACAGCACCCGCTCGTCGATGTACGTGCGAAACGTCTCGGACTTCGAAAGCAGCTCCTGCTGCTTGGAATCGAGATCGATCAGGCCCTTGAAGTACGAGTTTTCGTCTTTCAGGTAGTTGTCGAGGAGCTTCTGGCGCGATTTCAGCAACGTGCGCAGATCGTCGGTTTTCGCCTGGCTTTCATCCGGCAGCGTCGCGGCAATTTGGCGCACCCGGGCGTCGACGTCGCGCAAATCCGTCAACTGTTCCTCCAGATCGAATAATTCCAACTGCGCGGGCGATTTCATCCTGCCGCCGGCGGATCGACAGGCGATCGGCGTCGATGGCGGCCAGTTCCGCGCACTGTTTGCGCAGCATCTGTCCCACGGCATCGGTCAAACCAGCCACGCTCACCTTGTCTTGCACGTCTTTGAAGCTGTCGCTCAGCTTGTCTAATCGCTGCTGGATCGCTTGCGTGTCGCCGGCAAGGCGCTGCATCGTGTCGGCCAGTTGCCGGCGTCCTTCGGCCAGCGTGCTGTTTTCGTCAGCCAGTTGTTGCACCGCCGGTTCCGCGGTGATGGCCGCCCAGTGGGCTTCGGAAGCCTGGTGATCGGCCTCGGCGTGGCGGCGATTGTTGATCGCCTCTTGCCAGGCGACAACGCGCTGTTGCAAGTCGGCGACTTTGCGCTGCAAGACCGCGTGGTCCAGCTTCAGCAGTTCGGCGGACGTGGCATCGTAGGATTGCAATTCCTTTTCCAAGCACGAAATTTGCCCTTCCAAGGCGCAGCGGCGCACTTCGCGGGCCACTTGATGCGCCTCGATCAGCGCGGCGGATTCGTCGGCAGGCGTCGGGATGGCGTTGGCCTGTTGCGTTTCATCCAATTTCAGCCGCGCCGCGGCGATGGCCTTGGGGATTTCCACACGTCGCACCGCTCGGCGCTGGGGTTCGTCACCTTGCTTCTGCAACTCTTTTTGCGCGGCATCCAGTTCCGGCTGGACGGGGGAGAGCATCTGTTCCCACTCGGCCAGCGAGGAGCCCTCCGGCAAAGCAGCGGGCGCCGCCGCCGGCGCCGCGGCTTCGCGCTTGCGCGATTCCAATTGATACGGCGCGGCGATGCGGGCCTTGTCGAACTCGGCACCGCGCGATTTTTGTTCTTCGGCTTGCTTCAAATCAGCGAGGGCTTGCTGATAGAGCTCGATGAGTTTGGCTCGATCCGGGACATCGGCGTCTTTGGCATCTGCCAATTGCTTGAGTTTGGCGCCAATTGCCTCGGCGGAAATGCTATCGGCGTCGATTGCCGGCGGTTGAATCGGCTTTGCCGACACGGCCTTCGGCGATGCCGCCTTGCTTTGAGGCCCGGGTGATGAGCTGTGAGCACCAGGACGTGCGGCCGTTGCCGCGCCGGGCAATGCAAGCCATATCATGGCGCATCAGAGCGAACGCGATTGGCACGATGCGGCGCGGCCGCGCAGCGGCAGATGGGCGGTCGAGATTCATGATTGGGGTGGGATCGATTGGCGGGAGATTTGTCGCCGCGGCTGGGGAAGCCGTTCGGCCGACCGGGGCCGCGTAGAGTAGCGGGTTGTCCGGCGGGCGTCGATGCCGATCAGATGACGAGATTTGGACTGCTTTTAGGTCGACCCAAATAGCGGCCGAACATTGTCGCCGATGTCATATTGACTACCCAGCTAGCTTATTTTAACGTGGCGGCTCACAAACCGATTTCAACCGTTCCCTAACACTGGTAGGACCTTACGAGATGAATCGCAAACCGTTGCCGCTGTGGGTGCTTGGGCTATTGCTGTTCGGCCTGCTTTGTACTTCGACGTGGTTGATGTTGTCGCGTCACGCCCAGGCCCAGCCTGCGGGCACGCCCGACATGACTTCGTCGCGCGAAGTTCCCGGCGCCGGCGAAAACCCGGCCCCGTTCAAATTGTGGGAACCGCTGACCAGCGATCGGTATGCGACGTACGAGAAGGTCTTGTTGTGCACCAATGTGCTGGTGGCGCTGGCCGGCTTGGCATACGCCCTGCTGTTGGTGGGCCAGGTTCGCAACGCCGACCAAGGCACGCCGCGGATGCAAGAGATCGCGCGGGCTGTGCGCGAAGGGGCCAATGCCTATCTGTACCGTCAGTTTCGCGTGGTGGGCGTGCTGATTGTGGTCATCACGGTCGCCCTGTTCTATGCGGCGAAAGCCTCCGGCGTGCTGCCGGAGATTGCCTGGGGGCGAGCGATCGCGTTCTTAGTGGGCTCGACATTTTCCGCCACGGTGGGCTTTGTCGGCATGCGGCTGGCCACGGTCGGTAATTTGCGCGTGGCCGCGGCGGCGCAACACAGCTTTGGCCAGGCACTGCAATTAGGTTATCGCACCGGCACCATCACCGGCATGCTGACCGATGGATTGGGTCTGTTGGGCGGCTCGATCATCTTTTTGATCTACGGCGAACACGCTTACGAAGCTTTGTTGGGCTTCGGCTTCGGCGGCACTTTGTTGGCGTTATTCATGCGAGTGGGCGGCGGCATTTATACCAAGGCGGCCGACGTGGGAGCCGATCTGGTCGGCAAGCTCGAAGCCGGCATTCCGGAAGACGATCCACGCAATGCCGCCACGATTGCCGATAACGTGGGAGACAACGTCGGCGATTGCGCCGGTATGGCGGCCGACATTTTCGAAAGCTACGAAGTGACGATCGTGGCGGCCATGATTTTGGGCATCGCCAGCTTCGGCCACAAGGGCGTGATCTTTCCGCTTTTGGTGCGAGCCATCGGCGTGATCGCCAGCATCATCAGCACCTACAGCGTGCAGGCCGGCGACAAGGGGACGGCCGGCGAAGCCATGAAGAGCGTCAACAGCGGCTTCATCATCGGTTCGCTGATCAGCATCGCCGGCTTCATCGTGCTGGGATACTTCTATCTCAATTTCACTCCCGCTTACTTGCAGGAATATCCGCAAGCCGTGTCAGGCTTTCCTGGCGCCACTCCAGAAAACGTAACTGCCGGCCTGCCCGCTTGGCAAACGTTTGGCGTGGTGGGCCTGGATATGCGGCCGGCCTGGACTTGCTTGATCGGAATCATCCTGGCCGTCTGTCTCAATAAATGCACCGAATACTACACCGGCACCGAATACTCGCCGGTGAAAAGTCTGGCCAAGAGTTGCCAAACGGGGCACGCCACCAACATCATTCAGGGCTTTGCGGTGGGATACGAGAGCACCGTGGCGGCGGTATTGATTATCGCCGCGGCGATTCTGGCCAGTACGCTGGTATACGCCGGCACCACGCCCACATTCATCGCCTTCGGCGTGGCCATGGCCGGCATCGGCATGCTGACACTTACTGGCAATACCATTTCGATGGACGTGTTCGGTCCCGTGGCCGACAACGCCAACGGCATCGGCGAAATGGGCTACGACAAGCAGGCGATGGGCGAATCGGCGTACAAGGACGTCGCGGCAGATTTTGGCCGACCTCGACGCGGTGGGCAACACGACCAAGGCCATCACCAAGGGCATCGCCATCGGCTCGGCGGTGATCGCCGCGGTGTCGTTGTTCAATAGCTTCATCGTTTCCGTGGGCTCCGGTGGCAAGGGAGAGAACGTAGCCATTACGCCGGAGGCCTACACCGGCGTGGCGAACATGCTCACGGTGTCGAACCCGACGCTGTTCATCGGCTTGTTGATCGGCGGCGCGGTGCCGTTCTTGTTCAGCTCAATGACCATTCGGGCCGTGGGCCGGGCGGCGTTCTTGATCGTCAAAGAATGCCGCATTCAGTTCCGCGACAAGGAAATCTGGGAAGGCCGCAAGAAACCCGATTACGGCCGCGTGGTGGATATTTGCACCACCGAAGCCCAGAAGGAATTGGTTGGACCCGCTGCTGTTGGCGATGTTTGTGCCGATCATGGTCGGTTTCTCGCTGGGCACGATTGGCCTGGCGGGCTTCCTGGCGGGGATGATCGTTTCCGGTCAATTGTTGGCGGTGTTCATGGCCAATGCCGGCGGCGCGTGGGACAATGCCAAGAAGACCATCGAAGACGAGCCGCGACATGCGACAACCACCGGTAAGGGGAGCGAAAAGCACAAGGCCGCGATCACCGGCGATACGGTGGGCGATCCGCTCAAGGATACCGCCGGCCCGGCCATCAATCCGTTGATCAAGGTGATGAACATGGTCAGCCTGCTGATCATCGGGCTGATTCTTCCGTACGACAAAACCGCGATTAAGAAACTTGCCGAATTCGGCGTCACCGTAACGCAGAAGACCGCCGACACGTTCTTCTGGGTGACTCTCGGCGTTTCCGTGTTGGCACTGATTTGGGCCGTGTGGCAATCGAAGCGCGACACGCCGGAGATGGCGCAAAAGCTAAACGGCGAGAAGGGATCGCCGCGGGATCAAAACGAAGCCCAGGGGATGCAACCCCTGGGCTTTTTTTCGCGCCGATGAGTTGCTTACGCCGCGCACGAGCGCGGGTTTGACCGAATCAGACGTCTCTAGTGGAGGTCGATCGTTGACGTACGCATATCCCTGGAAGTCGACCACGCGCCGCACACCGATTTTTTGCGCAGCCAGGTGATGGAATCGGCGATAACGATACGCTTCATAGCCCGCAGGGCGCGAATTCCAATGGCGAATGATCACGTCGGAGCAGTAGCCCACTCGCAGACCGTGGCGTTGGGCACGGACGAAGAATTCTTCATGCTCGTTCAAGATCAGTTCCGGGTCCCAGCCGCCCATGGCCAGGATCGCGTCGGTGCGGGCCGCGAAGAAGTTGTACGTGATGTCGCACAGCAGATAGCCTTTGCAGCGCTCGTGATGGCCTAAAATCAGCTGCAACTCGTCGTCATGGAAACGAAACAGTCCGTGATAGGGTCGCTGGCGCTTGCGAAAGAAGATCCTCCGCTTTTGAACTTTGAAGCAATTGCCGGCCGCGATATCCAGCTTGCTTGCGTCGACGAGCGCGACGAGTTTTTTGATTTTGGTGCGGCGCGAAAATTCGAAATCGTCTTCCAAGAGCACGAAATACGGCGTGGTCACGTGCTCGAGCATTGCGTTGCGGCCCGCGCTCAGGCCGATGTCGGGCGGCAAGCGCAGATATTCCACGTCGTCGCGCGGCGAGGGTTCCAGTCCGTCGTCGCCAACCAGGATGCGCAATTCGGGATAGAACCGGCGGATGCTGCGAATCAAGCGATCCAAATCGTCGGGGCGCTGAAAGGTTTTGATGATCGCCGTAGTTTGCGAGAGCGGATTCATTGCAATTCTTTCGCGGCCGAGAGTCGGCAGAGGGGTGGGAACAGAGCGGCGGACGGGCGGGACGGCAGAGATTCGTCTACAGTCAACACTCGGTTAAACGCCAGGGGCTACTTAATCGCTGCCTCGCAAACCATTGGCACCGTTTCCGCAACGAGCCAACAGATGAGAAGCTTTGCCGTTGTGGCAGCATTGCTAGCTGGCCTGCGAATCAATCGGCGGCCGCGTGTGTTCCCTTCTCGGCCACCGACTGTTTCATGAATAGCACCAACACGATCAACCCCGCCGAGAGCGCTGCTGCGAACCAAAACACGTCGAAATAAGCCAGCGACGAGGCCTGCTGCTCGCGCAGGTTTTCAAGTGTCTGTAGCGCCATTTTTTTGGCCAACACGGGGTCGCCCGTCATTCGCACGAACGGCGCCTGCAATTGACGCAAGAAGGCGTTTGTGGCCGGGCTGAATGGATCGAGATGCTCGCCGAGCCGCAGGAGGTGGAATTGCTCGCGGCGCTCCTGGATGGTTTGGGCCATCGACGTGCCGACGCTGCCCCCTTCATTTCGCAGCAGGGCAAGCAGGCCGACCGCAGCGCCGCGTAGATGCACGGGAATGTACTTGAAGGCGGCCACGTTGATCGGCGCGAAAATGAACCCCAGGCCAAGTGTCAGCAGCATCCGTGGCCACACCAGTTGAATCGGGCTGACCTGGAGATTTAGCAGCGACATCCAGTAGTTCGAGGCGGAAACAAACACCAAACCCACGGCGACCAACCAGCGGGCGTCGACGGCTCGCCCCAACAGCACGCTGGCAATCAGCAGAGCCGTGATCGAGGTGATCCCGCCGGGCGACAGTTCCAGCCCGGCGCGGTAGGCGTCGTAGCCAAACAACGATTGAAGCATGGCGGGAAGCGAAATGCTGGCGGCGTACAGCACGGCAAACGCGGAGAAGAGGATGATGCACGACAACGAAAGATTGCGATCTTTGAGCACCCGGAAGTTAACGATCGGGTTACTGATGCGCAGTTCGCGAAAAATCAAACCGCCGAGCCCCAACACGAACAGAATCATCAGGGTCTGCACGCGCCAGAACGGGTCGCTGACCCAGTCCCACTGTTGTCCCTTGCTAAGGGTGATTTCCCAGCACGACATGACCAGGACCAGCAGGCCCAGGCCGAGGTAGTCGAAATTCAAAGGCTGCCGGCGCAATTCAGCCCTTTGCCGTTTTAGGTACTCCGGGTCTTCGACGAAGTAGTGCGCGGCGACCAGTGCCAGCAGACCGACGGGAATATTGATCAGAAAAATCCAGCGCCAGTTGTAGTTGACCACCAGCCAGCCGCCGAGCGTGGGGCCGACGATCGGCGCGAGCAACGCAGCCAATCCGAAGAGCGTTTGAGCCTGGCCCTGCTTCTCGGGTGGGAAGGAGTCGAGCAATACTCCTTGGCTGCTCGGCTGGAGCCCGCCGCCGGCCAGCCCCTGGATGACGCGGAAGAGGATGATCTGGCGCAGGCTCGTCGCAAAGCCGCACAATGCCGACGCGATGGTGAACACCGCGATGGACAACATGAAGTAACGGCGGCGGCCAAGATGCGACGAAAGCCAACCGCTAATCGGCAGAATGACGGCATTGGCGGCCAGATAGCTGGTGATGACCCATTCGCTATCGACCACAGCGGCCGACAGTCCGCCGGCGATGTAGCGCAGCGCCACGTTGGCAATCGTGGTATCGAGCACCTCCATGAACGTGGGCAGGACCACCACGGCGGCCACCAGCCAGGGATTGATCGCGGGCCGGGCGACCGTCGCCGAAGTAATGGCGGCACTGCTCATAGAAGCGCTATTGTGCCTGGTCTGAGTCCTTCGATGCGGCGCCGCTTTCCGGCGCCAGGGCCGCTTGATCGACCGGCAGTTTGTCCGGCGGCTGCAGCACGTCGCCGGCATGCGGGCCGGTCGGCTTCTCCCAGTAGTACACGTGCGGCACCACGGATAGGCCGATGAACAGCGGCTTCTTGTCGGGATCGTAATTCACCAGTTCAATGCGCACCGGCAAGCGCTGCACGATTTTGACGAAGTTGCCGGTGGCGTTTTCCGGCGGCAACAATGCCAAGGTGGAACCGGTGCCCATGGTGAAGCCGCTGATGCGTCCTTCGAACGGTTCGCGGCGACCGTACATGTCGACATCCAAGAGCACGCGCTGGCCGATGCGCAGATCGGCCAGTTGCGTTTCCTTGAAGTTGGCGTCGATCCAGATTTCGGTGAGCGAGCGGACGGCCATCAATTCCTGGCCGGCCTGCACGTTGTTCCCGGGGTTCACATTGCGGCGCGTGACCACGCCGTCGATTTCGGCCACGACGTCGCACCATTTCAAATTCAGTTCTGCCTGATCCAATTGGCTTTGTGCCTGCATGAGTTTTGCCTGGGCCAATTTAATCGGCGGCGCTTCGGCAATAATTTTGGCGTAAATGCGATCGAGATTTCCTTCCGGGTCGCGCTTGTAGAATTCTTCGATCACTTGCTTCGGCGTGGCGACATAGGATGAGGGCACGATGCCCAACGGGGCCGCGCTTTGCAACAACTGGGCGAGCGCTTCGCGGACGGTGGAAAAGTTCTGATCCAAATCGGGAGGCACTTCGCTCAATTCGTGGCCTTCGCCCGGATCGCGCGGCAAACCTAAACCGACGCGAACCTGATAAACCAGCTCGAGCACCTGTTTCACCCCGGCTTCGGCCACGCGGAAGGCTTCTTTTCGCAGGTCGACATCTTGCTGGCTGATGGCGCCGGGGGTGCGGGAGACTTCGATCGCGCGATCGTAATCGGCCTTGGCGCGCGCCTGCCGGGCCTCGGCGGTTTGCAGCGCCGCCACGTTGGCCCGCAGCGCGGCCACCTGATCGTTCACCTGTTCGATGGCGTGTTCGAGTTTGAATCGATTGGCGCGAGCCTGGGCGACCATCGCTCGGACCTCGTCTTTGGCCACCTCCAGATCCGACTCGGCGGTGGCCAGCACCGCCTTTTGCAGATCGACTTGAATCTGGTATGGCTGCTTGTCGAGTTCGACCAGAACATCCCCCTTACGAACCCGGTTGTTGTCGTCCACCAAAACTTTGGTCACCTGGCCCGGCACGCGGGCCGCGACGAACGTGACGTGGCCATTTACGTAGGCATCGTCGGTCGAGATCGTGATCAGCGCGCGGACCAGGAACGGCGCCACAAAAACAAGAACAGCACCACGGCGACGGCAATGGCGCCGGCGATCAACTGCCGCTTTCGATTGCCGCGCAGGCTGGCCATGTAGTCGGTCGCCTTGCGCGCAGGAGGGCGGCTGGCTTAGAGTGCTGTTCGCCGATGGTCATACAGGGGAATCCTGGTGCGAAGCCACAACTCTAAAAGATACGTTCTGCGATGCGCGAAACAATGGCCGAAAGACACCAGCTCTGGCCTATTCCAGCCGAAAAGCGCCTGTTTTAGGCAAGCGGTCGGGCTCGCCGGGAGCTAATGATGCTTGAAGTATTGCACGGCGCGCTCGTGCTTTTCGGCGGCGGCGTGGGTGGAAAACGTGCCGAGATTCCGCCGTTTGCCGGTTTTCGGATTCTTCTTGCGCGAGTAGAGCCGGTATTTTCCCGACTTAAGTTTGCGGATCATGGTTGTCGCTCCTAAGCGAGTCGAGCCCCGTTGAGCAAACCGTGCAACCCCTGCGCCGGATTTCCGCCCCCGGACAATAAAAAACCCCGGCCGTCTGTAGCCGGGGTTCCTGGGTCGACTGCAATGAAAGTCGATCTGATCAATTCCGCACGGAGGTGGCGGATTGATAAATCGCCTCCGGATGGCGCTTGGGATCGTACCTGGCGATCACCCCAGCTTTTTCGAACTCAGGCCGCATGGAAACCGCGCGGCCGTAGCCGTTGTCGCTGATGGAGTCGTTCGAGAACGGCTGGAACGAAAAAATTCCATCGCTGCCGCGGATGTGGCCATACCAATCACGTCCCGGGTTGAATTCCGAAACCGGTTTGCTCACCGAATCGTGACACCGCATGCAACTGGTGTGATCGACCTGGACGAAACCGGCATCGTACTTGGCCGGCACGACATGAAAACTAGCTTCCGTGGTGGGAGCATAGGTCTTCGAACCGTTCGATGCTTCGCGCCAAACTTCACCGGCCGTCGATCGGAACTTCGTACTGGCGAGTAACTGGCCGACCAACTTGTCGTCGCCCAACGACGGCAGCGAATCGACGCCCATCGTTTGGGAGAACGTGCGCTTGGCCGGTTGATGATCGGCCAGCGTCAGCTCCTGCATGGCGATGGGCTGTTCCAAATGTTCAACCGCTTTCACCAGGTTCGGCTGATCCTGCCAATCGGTCCGCAGCTCTTTGATGCGCTTGGCCAAGTCGGCGGCGTGCGGGAAGGGACGCATCACGTCCATATCCCAGTAGCCGTACTCGCGGGTGCGCACGCGCATCTCAAACGTGTAGGCGTAGCCGTCCGGACCGGTCATCGCCAACACTTCGCCCACAATCGCTCCTTTGGGAAAGGTCCAGGCGTAACCGGGCGAACTATCTCCGGGCAAATACTTGCGATACCACACGACGGGTCGCACTTCGCCGTTTTCATCGCGTGGCAACCACAAGAAACGAAACACTTCGACGCCCTGCACACGATGCATTCCGGCCGGCTGCCCCCAGGGAAACTCCCGGTTGCCGTTTCCATACGGCTCGGAGCCATCGGCCGAGATGTTGTAGTAAGCAGAGTGAACACCCTGCAAACCACCGGTGAAAAACTGATATGCCCGCGGCATTTCGCGTTCCGTGTACAGAATCAGTCGCGGATCGTCGAGAATCTTCTGCAAATCCGGGTCGGCGATGCGGGGCAGCATTTTCCGTAATCGCTGCTCCTTCTCGGCCGACATCAATTGAACCGTCGCAGCCGGCGCTACGTCGGGCGTGGCCGGTTTCACGCTTTCCTGCGTGTCGGTAATGCCCAGGGCCAGCAAGGCCATCAATAAGCTGTGCATTTCTCTCCTCCTTACAAACGAACAACGAGCCGCCGGCCATGGCCGCCTCGAAAGGCTGCTACGTGTCAGGGCCGACAAAACAACGGGAGTCGTTGGCCGCCGGGCTTGCTTGCCGAAGCACCGGCGGGGAATTCAGGTGGGATGGTTTTGGTGGGTTGTGTTCAGGCGGGAGCAAGCAGTGGGTCGGAACGCGCCGCAAAGTTTTTGCAGCTTGCCCGATGCCATCAAGGTTCCCGAAGCTAGCAGCGCAGAAAACACGAACAAGCCCCCAGATGTAGCCGTGAGTTTGCTGCGCTGCCTAAGACTCCCAAACTAATCTGCCGCTGATGTAAAGATGCGCAGTAATGACAAGCGCGCTAATGAATCGGCCGATGGGGGCTGTCAATTGAGAGAGCTACGGCGCGGAGTTAAGGGAACCGCTCGCGTAAGATTAATTTTCGATTCACCGAGTCAAATAGCAACGCGGACTGCGAGATTTATCTAGTTTAACTTTTCCAATCGAGTGATCGCTGGACGGCTTTCTTCCAGTCCGCCATGCGCTCCACTCGGTCACCCTTCGGCATCGCTGGTTTGAACTCCCGATCCAGCGCCCAGTTGCGTGTTACGTCGGCGGTGTCGGTCCAGAAGCCGACCGCCAGGCCTGCCAGATAGGCCGCACCCAGCGCTGTGGTCTCGGCTACCTTGGGTCGAACAACTGGCACCCCGAGCAGATCGGCCTGGAACTGCATCAGGGCATTGTTGACGCTGGCGCCGCCGTCGACCTTCAACTGGGCTAACCGGATGCCAGCATCCTGTTCCATGGCATGCAGGACGTCGGCCGTTTGAAAGGCCATCGATTCCAATGCAGCCCTGGCGATGTGCCCCGCCGTGCTGCCGCGGGTCAGTCCGAAAATCGCCCCCCGGGCGTACTGGTCCCAATGCGGGGCGCCGAGCCCGACGAAGGCCGGCACGAACACCACGCCGCCGGCATCAGGCACGGTGGCGGCGAGTTTTTCGACGTCGCTGCTGGCTTTGATCGCCTTCAGGCCATCGCGCAGCCATTGCACGACTGCCCCGGCGATGAATACCGAGCCTTCCAGGCAGTACGTGGTTTTGCCGTTGATCTGCCAGCCGACCGTGGCCAGCAATTTATTTTTTGAATGCACCGGTTTGTGGCCGACGTTCAAGAGCATGAAGCAGCCGGTGCCGTAGGTATTCTTGGCGCTGCCGACGTCGAAGCAGGCCTGGCCGAAAGTGGCCGCTTGCTGATCGCCCGCGCAGCCGCTGATGGGAATCGCTTCGCCAAATAATTCTGGATCTGTTTCGCCATAGATTTCGCTGGAGGAGCGCACCTCGGGCAGCATAGCGCACGGCACGTCGAGGATTTTCAACAACTCGTCGTCCCACTGGAGCGTTTGCAGATTCAATAGCATCGTGCGGCTGGCGTTGGTCACGTCAGTCACGTGCCGCTTGCCGGCGGCCAATCGCCAGATGAGAAACGAATCGACCGTGCCGAACAGCACTTCGCCGCGCACGGCGCGCTCGCGCAGGCCAGGCGTGGAGTCGAGCAGGTGCTTGATTTTGGTGCCGGAGAAGTAAGCGTCGATCACCAGACCGGTTTTCTCTTGCACCATCGGTTCCAGCCCGTCGGACTTCATTTGGTCACAAATGGGCGCGCTTACGCGGCTTTGCCAGACAATGGCGTTGCCGACCGGCTTGCCGGTGGCGCGCTCCCAGAGGATCGTCGTTTCGCGCTGATTGGTGACGCCGATGGCGGCAATGTCGCCCGGCTTCGCGCCGGCTTTCTTGATTGCGGCCCGCGCCACAGCCAGTTGGGAATCCCAGATCGATTCGGGGTCGTGCTCCACGATGCCCGGCGACGGCAGAATCTGCGGGAATTCGCGCTGGGCAGCGGCCGCAGGTCGCCCGTCGTGGGTAAACAATATCGCACGGCTGGACGTAGTGCCTTGATCGAGAGCGAGGACAAATTTCTTCGCGGGCGACGTGCTCATGGCAATACTTTCTTCCCGAAATGATTGGCCAGTCGATCGACGGTTGTATTTACCGCTGCGGATTTTTCGGATGGGGTCAACTTGCCGGCTTCGACCATGAAATCGGCCAGTTGTTCCAAATAGGTTCTCCGCAGAGCCGGATGATACAAGAGCATCAATCGCCGCTCGACGAGGTCGTCCAAGGTCGTGACCCACTGGTTTTGGATCACGCGTTTCACGACATCCAGCGGGATTTCCAAGGTGGAAAAACCCGAAGCGGAAGTCGCCACCAGCGTCGGCTCGTTTTCGGTGATGGGCCGATCTTTGGAATCGGCGGTCCGCGGCAAGCCGACATGCTCGAGAATCTCATCCGCCGCCTCCTCGGCCAGCGAACGGCAGGTGGTCAGTTTGCCGCCGATGATCGAATACAGCGGCACCGCGCAGTTCGGATTCGGCTCCATCCAATGCCGCCGGGTGACAGCCGCTGGCACCGTGGCATCGGAATACGGCAGCGGCCGCACGCCGGCGTAATGCATTGCGACGTCGGCGAGCGTGAGCCCCAAATCGGGAAACACCTCGTTGACCGCGGCAACCAGGTATTCCAACTCTCGCGGCGCGGCAACGGCGGTGGCGGGATCGCCTTCAAACGGTTCATCGGTCGTGCCGATCAACGTGCCGTTCACGAACGGCAAAATGAAAATCGGTCGCCCGTCGCCGGCTTCGGTGTACACCGCCCGGCTGCCGAGCAATTGCTGCAACATGGGGTTACCTGTCACGAAGTGGCTTCCCTTGGTGCCGCCCATCAGGCGCTTCGATTCGACGCCCAGCAGTTTGAGCGTGTGATCGACCCAAGCGCCAGTTGCGTTGACGATGAGCGAAGGTTGAAATTCGTAGGCTATTGTCGGCGCTGGCCGCGCCCCTCTCCCAACCTCTCTCCGGAGGAGGGGAGCCGGCGACCGCAGCTTGCCGCGAATGCTTGCGGTGGTGCCCTGCAATGTGGCCTCGTGATACGTGAGCAGTCGGAACTCGGTGCCGCGCTGTGCTGCAATACGCCGCGCATCGTCGAATAGCGCCAGCGTGAAGCGCTCGGGAAACACCACCTGGGCATCGGAAAAGGCGCAGGCCCAGCGATACTTTGCCGGATCGACCGGAACGACTTCCACGTCGCCGGCATGATATGAGCGATGCTTCGGCAGCGTGGGATCGCGGGCATAGTTGTCGTACAACCAGAGGCCAAAGCGCACGGTCCACAAGCCGCGGTGCATCACTTTCCCCGGATGCGGTTTGTCTTTCATGCCCAAGAACCGCCGCGCGGCGGACATCAATCCGCCGAAGCGATTGCGCACGGGAATGAACAGCCGCAGCGGGCGCACGAACTGCGGGGCTAGTCGTAGCAAACGGGTGCGTTCCCCGAGCGCTTCACGGACCAGGGAGAAATCGCCGTATTCCAGATAGCGCAGCCCGCCGTGAATCAACCGCGAGGAATACGCCGTGGCTCCGTAGGCGATGTCGTGCGTATCGACGACCACCACGCCGACGCCGTTGAGCGCCAATTCACGGGCCAGTGCCGCGCCGTTGATGCCGGCGCCAAGGATCAAAACAGATGCAGGCATGGCAGTTGATTATCCGCGCAACTGCTCGCGAAGCCAGCCCGGCTTGTTCGTGGTGATTCCCTCTACACCGAAATCGAGCAGTCGGCGAGCCAAGTTGGGATCGTCGACGGTCCAGACGCAGACTCGCAATCCGGCCGCATTCGCCCGCCGGACAAGGTCAGCATCGATCGGGGCTTTGGCGTTGAGATCGAGCCCATCGAGATTTGCCTCGACCGCTGCGCGAAGGATTTCGTCGACCGGCCGAATCCAATCGTTCGAGTTTTCCTTGCGGCCAACGACCCAGTAGGCGGGGCATTGCGGGATGGCGCGTTTGATGGCAGCGATTACCGGCAGATCCAGGCAGATGGGGACGGTTTGTTGTTCGGCTAAACCGCAAGCGGAAATAGCGCGGGCGAGTTCGGGAACGATTTCCGCGCCGCATTTCACTTCGACGTAAAATCGCTTCCCAGGCGGCACGGTGGCCAGCATTTCGTCGAGCGTGGCGATGCGCTCGCCGGTGAATTGCGGCGCCTTCCAGGAACCGACGTCGAGTTGGCGAAGCTCGTCGAGAGAAAGTTCCTTGACGCGCCGATCAACGCCCGCCGTGCGCTTCAGCGCGTCGTCGTGGATGCAGACGATCTGCCGGTCGCGGCTCAAAAAGAAATCCCCCTCGACGGCATCCGCCCCTTCCTGCCAGGCCAAGCTGGCGGCGGCGCGAGTATTCTCCGGCGCCAGAAACGAGGAGCCACGATGGGCGATAATTTCCACGGCATCCCTGCGTCGCATGGAGCAGCAAAAAGGCCAGCGCGCGATTGATCGAAGAAGTCTTGCGCAACTTACTTCTTCTTGAGCACTTTTTGCAAGTAGACCACGTTGGCCCGCACGCCTTCCAGACCGGGATTGATCTTCAGCGCGTGGCGGAAATTGTCGAGCGCCGCTTGCTGCTCGCCCAGTTGCAGCAGGCACTGGCCCAAACCGGCCGCGGCGCCGAAATGGAACGGGTTGAGCTCCAAGGTGCGTCGGCAATCGGCGATCGATTCGGCGAATCGGCCGACGGCAAACAGCGCGATCGCCCGTTGATTCCAAGCCTCGGCCAGGCGGCCGTTTTCGTCGATCAGCTTCGCGGCGGCCACCCGGGCGGCATCGTGCTTCTCGGCGGCGTTGAGCGCGATAATCCGGTTGAGTTGCTGTTGCTGCGCCCAGCTACCGTCACGGCACCAGACGGCGCGAATCGAGGTTTCGGCGATGCCGCGCACGCCGCGGTCGGAATCGATCAAGGCCCGCCCCAGCACGGTGTTGGAGGCGTAGTCGGCGATGGCTCCCAAGGCCAATACGGCGGCCCGGCGAGCCCAGCGCGAGCGATGCGAGGCCAAATGTTCCAACGTGGCCGTGTTATACCGCTGCGCCACCCGGTGGACGAAAGCGGCATGATCGCGGTCGGCCAGGAATTGATCGTATAGCTCCGTCAAAACCGGCCGACGAATGGCTGATTCACCCATGACCCGTGCTCCAGCGAAGTCGCTCTAGCGAGGTGAAGTGCTTCAGAGTCCCACAACAGACGCGGCATGCCAGGCCCGGCTCGGTCGCCGCCGCGGTCGGCCCCTGCCCGACTGCTACCGGCATGCTCAATTGCCAGCCGCGAGAATTCACGGCTACAGCTTCCAGTGTAATTACGGGTTGGGCGAGGTTAAACTAAATGTGAGGCGGGCAGGGAAAAAATCTTGGGTAATTTTCATGGCCGCGGCGCAACAACGCGGAAAGCGGGCGCTGGTGGGCCTTGCTTGGGGGGCGATTGCGGCCACGGTGCTGCTGGGGCAGCCCAGCCTGGCCAGCGCCGAGGACCCCTGGCGCACGGGCGAGCCGCTGCAAGAGGCTTTATCGCGAAAGGTGACGGTCGTTTGGTCGAACATTGCGGTTCGCACGGCCGTGGCAGGGCTCTGCCAATCGCAGAAAGTGGCGCTAGTGCTCGATCGCCGGATCGATCCCGACCGGAAGATCGAGCTGTCGCTTGATGATGTGCCATTGTCGGAGGCCCTTACGCGAATCGCAGCGCATCTGAACTCCGCCACGACAATGCTGGGGCCGGTCGCCTACTTCGGCCCCGCGGAAACGGCCGGAAAACTGCGACAAGTGGCTGCATTGCGGCGAATGGATGCCGAGAAGCTGCCGGCGTCATCGCGCAAGCTTGGTCAAAAGCGGAGCCGTGGAAATGGGAAGATCTGGCCGCGCCCGCGATCTATTAAGCGATCTCGCCGAAAAAAGCGGGCTGAAAATCGAAGGCATGGAGCGGGTGCCGGCCGATTTATGGGCCCGTGCCGATCTGCCGCCGCTCGCGCTGCCGGAGCGCCTCACGCTGCTTTTGGCGCAATTCGATCTGACATACGAGCCATCGGCCGACGGCAAATCGATTCGACTGGTCGCGCTTCCCGATCAAGCGACGCTGGACCGCACCGCGCCAGTTGCCGTGCCCGCGCAGAAGATCGAAAAGCCGGGGCATCGCACGATTACCACTCCGGGCAAGAAAGTTTACTCGCTGCAAGTGGAGCTGCCGGTGGGGCAACTTTTGCAATCGCTCGGGCCGCGATTGGGAATGGAAATCCACGTCGACAAGGAAGCCATTGCTGCCGCCGGAAAATCGCTGGACACCAAAGTGAAAATTGACGTGAAAGACGTCGACGCCGACGAGCTTCTGCGGGCCGTGCTGGAGCCGGCGGGCCTGACGTTCACGCGCCAGGACAACGCGGTCGACGTGCATCCGAAGCTTTAGCCGCCGCTTCAGCCCGCGCTGGTCAATTGCCGTTCCACGTCGGGCTTCAGGCTAGCCGCCTCGGCACGATCGCTTTGCGCCTTGGATTGTTCGCCCAGACGGCCGTAGGCCAGGCTGCGGTTGTAATAGGCTTCGGCGTACTTGGGATCCAAGCGGATCGCCTCGGAGTACGAATCGACCGCCTCGCGCCACCTGCCCGCGCGGGCCAGCGCGATGCCACGTTTGAAATAGTGCGCCGGATTGTGCGGATCGTTGCGAATCGCCTGATCGAAGTCGAGGACCGCCTTCTGCGGTTCGTTGATCATCAAATAGGCCAATCCGCGGTTCACGTAGGCCGGCACAAATCGGCCGTCGTTCCGGAGCGCGACCGCATAGGTGTTGATCGCCTGCAGCCATTTTTGTTGCCGTGCCATGGCCAGGCCTTTCCAGAGCTCGGGCCGGGGATCGTCGTAGATGATGGCCGAGGCTTCGTCGAAATCGTTCCAAGCAATGCCATACTCACCTTTGTAGAACCAGACGATGCCGCGGCGCAAAAAGGTTTCCGGATCGTCGGGATTCAGCCGCAGCGAGGTCGTGAACGCGTCGATGGCGTCGTCGTAATGCTCCAACATTCGATTGGCCACGCCGAGATAAAAGTAGGCGACCGCCAAATCCTTATCCTCGGGTTTCAGCTTGATCGCTTCGTTCAAGTGCTGGATCGCTTCCTCGTACTTATCTTGTGCGATGAGATCGCGAGCCTCGGTGATTTTTTCTTGTGCGGGCGTATAGCTGGGCAGCTCGGACTGAGTTGACTGAGCTGTTTCGCCGGGTTTTTGTTCCGTGGGCTGAGTGGGCTCCGGTTCCTCGAACGGATTTCGTTGGGCCGGCGGGCGTTCGCCAGGTCCCGGCTTGGCGGGCTCGGTGGACGGGGGCGCAGATGGTTCTGTGGAAGGCGCTGGTGAGGGCTCCGTGGATGGCGCGGGAGCTGGCTCGGTCGAAGGCACCGGCGAGGGCTTCTCTTCCGGGTTGTTTTCAAACGGATTTTCGCCCTTTGGCGGGACTTGATTTGCCGGCTCGCCGGGAGCCGCCGGCGACAGTTCCGGTTTCGATGGCTCCTCCGAGGGTGTTTCGGCCGGTTTTGTCTCCGACGAATTGGTGTCCGACGGCTTTTCCTTTTCCTGCTGGTTCGCATCGGAAGTCGATGGCTCGCCAGGAGCGGGCTCCAGCGGTTGCGCGGAGACCTTCGACACAGCGATGATGCAAAGCAAGATCGCTCCACAAACGATTGCCGCAATACTCGCCAACCAAGCGTGCCGATTGCATTTCATGGATCGCATCTGAATTGGAACCGATGTGAAGGCGGCGGCCGCGATCCTTCGCCGCAACGCACGCAGGGTAGACTTGGCCCTTCCAATGCTGGGCCATTGGTTTTGCCCTCCCAAGATGGCGGACAATTTTCAGTATAATCAGACAGGCCGAGGCAAGGGCGGGGCCGCGTTGTGCGGCAGAAGAATCCCGGCCGGATAGACGCTACAACCGGAACTGGGCCCTGCTAGACGCAGGCTGGAAACGAGCGGGTGGAAATCACAGCCCGCTTTGAAACAGCGATTCGCCCCTCTGCCCTTCGACAGGTTCAGGGCAGGCCAAGCTCTCCCCTCGAAGGGAGAGGAGCTTTGCAGCCTACCGCAGCGGCGGACGGTTGGGGTTTTCAGCTTGCAGCACTTCGGCGGCGTACCGCTTCGGGTTTTGGCTGAAAGCGCACCGCGAGGCATCGCTGGCAAACAGATAGGTTCGGCCCTGATATTGAACGCCAAATTGGCGCTGACCATCGACGGGCTGCCCCTGGTCCAATGCCATCACGACGTCTTGGCCGGAGATCGCGGGGCTGTAATGGTCGGGATTGGATAGGAACTTTTGTTGCTCCACCGGACCGGCAAACAAGTAGGTGCGGCCACGATGGATGACGCCGTAGCGGCGGTCGCCCACTTGCCATCGCTTCTGATCCGCCAACGTCACCGGGCAATAGCCGTCTAAACCAACCGGCGGAGTGGTCGAGGCAGCCTGCGTTGCGGCCGGGGCACTCGCCGTGACTCCCGTGAGTGTTCCCGAAGGGGACCCGGCGATCGGCGCACCCGTGTACGGCTGTGTGGCGGCTGCGGCGGTCATTGCGGGGGCCGGAGTCGCCGGCCAAGCGAACGAGCCCGTCGGCGAGATTGAATAATTCTGCTGCGGCGGAGCGATGCCGGCCGTCGTTTGGGCAACGGCAGGCGAGTTGTAGTGCACGGGGCTGGCCGGCGGCGAATTATACTGCGGCATTCCCGCGGTTAACGGGGCCGAATTAACCTGCGGCGCGGCGGCAACTACAGGATTGGCCACCGGCGCCTGGGTCGCAGGCGCTGTGGCGGTTGGCACGGGCGTGGTCGATACGGTGCCGCTGGCCGTGGGAAATCGACGGAAATAGTCGGAATATCGGTCGTCGCTATAGGCTGGATTGGCCGGGGCTTTCGCCGGTTGAACGGCGGTAACTGCCGTCTGAGCAGGCTGGGCCACGGGCTGCGATGCTGGTTGCTGTGTCGGCGGTTGCACGGCCCAGGCAGGGTTGCTCATCACCGGCTGATTTAAAGTCGAAGTCTGCGGATTCGGGGCAGTTGCGGGCGCCGCATTAAGCGGGGGCGCAACGTACGGCTGAGCCGCAGCCACATTGGCCACCGGCGCGGCCGTGCCCGGCAGCGCCCGTCAGTTGCGTTGCTGATCCGGCGCCGCTGGCGGCGATGTTCAATTGCTGAAGATAAGCATCCGGCGTGAGCGGGCATTTCATCCGGCCGACAATTTGGCCGGCGGGCGTAATGATCAAATCCGTGGGCAAACGATCGACGCCGTATTGCCGGGTGGTCGTGGGAAAATCGTCGGAGTTCAGCTTCAGCGCCACAAATCGCGCATCGATTGCCTGTTGCACTTGCGGCTGGCTGTAAACGTCCTTTTCCAGTAGCACGCATTCGCGGCACGAGGGGGCCCAAAAGTGGACCAAGATCAACCGGTTGGTTTGCGCCGCCACGCGCTTGGCATCGTCCAGCGTGGGTTGCCATTTCAAGCCCGTGATTGCAGTGGCGGGCTGCCCTTTGGCGAGCGAGACTTGCGCACAAATGACCACGCAGACAAGCATGGCCACCAGAATTGAAATCCAGTGCCGACGGACCATGATCACGTACCCCCCGTATCGCAATCCAGTATGGCGATAGCACGACCCGCGAATCTCCCGAACGGGAGCGGGCCGGGGCGCGGTAGTGCACCCTGTCCGCTTATCGGCCGGCTGGCGTGCCCGGGTCGTGTAAAAAATGCCGGCGGGGACGAGATTGCCGATTTTCCCGCAAAATCCATGGGGGAAGGAACTCCCGGACAGTTCGCACGAGGGGCAGGGAAAAATTCCCTAAATTTCCCTGTCCCACTCGATCCACCGCTTGACATGCGCCGAACAATGAATATGATTTGGTGCAGTTAGAGCGTTTCTGCCTCGCAGATAGGCGCAACTGGCCGCAACGGGTTAATCTCGCGGCCGCTTCCCGCGTACCGAACAATCGTCGCGGGGAAATTGCACGCTTCTTGATCTGACCGCTCGTGTGCTTCCGCCATAGGATTGTGGTTTTATCCCTGATACATAGGGTTTTAGACGCGTGGCGGCCGCTTTGGGCTAAGTCGCAGGCAAGCAACATGGTTGCCCGCAGGTAGAAGGTTTCGTGGAAGACCCTCGGGTATTTTCCGGGAAGTCTTGGTACGCCTCGGTGGTTGTGCGTGGCTGTGAAAGCGCCGGCCGGGGGCACCTCGCCGCTATAAGTTTTTACGGATTTCGTCCTCCGACGAAGGTTTCGTCCCGACGGAAATTGATCTGTTTAAATCTGTCTGTGCGAGCGCTGGGTCTTAAGCCCGGCGACTACTCCATCCATGTTGGATTGGGATCCAACTCCTGGCGCCGGGATCGGCGCAGTTTTGGTTTGTTCTAGGTGAGCTATGGGAAAGAAGCGCAAGGGTGGCGGTTTTGGCGGTGGCGGTGGCGGCCGTGGTCGCGGCCGGGGTGGTTACGGTGGTGGTCGCGGGGGCGGCGGCTACATGAATGGCCGCTACGGCGGTGGAGGCGGCAGACGCTATCCGCCGCAGAACGATCTGGGCCCCCGCCCCTCGATGCAGGAGGCCGATATTCCTGAAGGCCAGGAAATGGGACCCCCGGAACCCGGCGCGGGCGTGCTCGAGCTGCACCCCAACGGCTACGGCTTTCTGCGCAGCCTAAGCAACAATCTCTCCCGCGAGCGCACCGATCCGTTCGTGCCCGGCACGATGATCGAAAAATTCCGGCTCCGCGAAGGCGTGCTGATCAACGGCATGGTGCAACACAGCCGCCGTCAGCAGGGCCCACGATTGAAAGAAATCCTGGACATCGACGGGATGAAGCCGGAAGACTATACCACTGTCAAAGACTTCGACCAGCTTACCCCCATCAATCCGGAAAGTTGGCTGCAGTTGGAAACCGGCCAGCAGCCGCTGACGACCCGGATCATGGACATGCTGACGCCGATCGGCAAGGGGCAGCGAGCGCTGATCGTCGCCCCGCCACGCACCGGCAAGACAATTCTTTTGCAGCAGATCAGCCAGTCGATTTCGCAGAACTATCCCGATATGCACCTGGTGATGCTGCTGATCGACGAGCGGCCAGAAGAAGTGACCGACATGCGCCGCAGCGTCAAAGGCGACGTGATCGCCAGCAGTTTGGATCGCGACGTGGAAAGCCACGTTCGCCTGGCCCAACTGGTGCTCGAGCGCGCCAAGCGTTTGGCCGAAATGGGCAAAGACGTGTTCTTGCTGTTGGATTCGATCACGCGCATGGCCCGGGCATTCAACAAAGTGACCCGCGGCGACCGGACGGCGACGGGCGGTTTGGATATCCGCGCATTGGATATTCCCAAGAAATTGTTCGCCACCGCGCGGTTGTTCGAAGAAGGCGGCTCACTCACGATCGTGGCTACGGCCTTGATCGATACCGGCAGCCGGATGGACGAAGCGATCTTCCAAGAGTTCAAAGGCACCGGCAACATGGAGTTGGTGCTGGATCGCAAGTTGGCCGACCGCCGCGTTTGGCCGGCGATGGACATCACACAATCGGGCACTCGCCGCGAAGAAAAGCTGCTGGAGCCCGAAACGCTGCACGCGATCACGATGCTCCGCCGCACCTTGTCGACGATGCATCACGTCGACGCGATGGAGCAATTGGTCACGAAGTTAGGCAAATTCAAGACGAACCGCGAGTTCATCAACTTGATCGCCGGCGCCAAAGCGGGCGTCGAGTAAGACCCGCGCGCTTCAGATTCGCTTAGGCGGCTTTGCGCCACTTGATCAGTTTGCGCAGCGGCAGTACTGCCTGACGCACCGCGTCATATCGATGCCGATGCCGCGCGCGGCGGTTGTGGCGATGGTGATCGATCAGTTGCCCGTAAGGCGAATTCTCGTACGACGCAACTAACTTTACTATCGGAATGTCCGGCGAGCGAAATGCCGGCAGCGCCCAATCATTGCCCCATTGCGACGGGCAGCGGTAGATAGGCAATTCCCAGCGCTCCGCCAACAGCGAAATGATCGATTGATCGTGCCGGTGATCGATAAACTCCGGATAGTTCTCCATGCCCCGCGGATTGGGCGCATCGGTCAACAATTGCGGCCGCAGGCAATACTTCATCCACGTGCGCAGGAAATCAAAACTTTCGTCGCAGTGCCGGTAGATCTGAAATCCGCCCAACACCTGCTGGGCCCGACGATATCGCGGCTCGTCGCAATCCATCCCGACCAGGCAACTGCGCTTGGTCCAAATGATGTTTTGGCCGTCGTGCACTTGGAAGAGCGTGATGCCACGACCCGCCGAGCAGATTTCCACCACGGGATTGAGATCCGCGATGATTTCGATCCCGGAATCGACGTACGCCACCACGTCGCCCGGGGCAGTCTCGCGCAGCACTTGCTCGATGTAATACGGCTTCCAGAGCCAATAACCGGCGCCGCGCGGCAGAGACAAAATATCGCGGTGCTGCCGGAAAAAATCAGTGCGCTCAAGATCGCGCTCCCGATAGGCGCGAATTTCGTCGACACCGAATCGCCTGGCCGATTGCACGAGCCAGCGTTGGGGCGCGGCGAATTTTCGGTTGGCGTAGCTGACCAGCCACAATTTCATGGCGTGCTTTTTTTCTAAGCGGCGCGCGCGGCTCTCAATTGGCCGGCCGTTCGACGCGGCAAGGTCTGGCTGACGATGTACAAGGGGCGCTGCTTGATCTCTCGATAGATTCGCCCCACGTATTCGCCCACGATTCCCAGGCACGTCAGCTGCGCGGAGGCGAATAAGGAGATCGCCAGCACCAGCCACGCCGTTGCCGAAGGTGTCGCGCCGAACAATGTCGCGGCCACCAGTTCTCCGCCGGCCAACAGCGTCACCAGCAACGTGATCAATCCCAGGCACGTCGCCAATCGCAAGGGCGCCATCGAGAAGGAAAGAATGGCGTCAGCCGCCAAACGCACCAATTTGCGCAGCGGATACTTGCTTACGCCGGCAAACCGCTCGCTCCTGCGATACGACAGTGGAATCTGCCGAAATCCCGCCCAGCTAATCATGCCGCGCAAATAGCGATCGTGCTCCGGCATCTTGCGCAACGCATCGACCACTTGCCGATCCAACAGGCGGAAATCACCGGAGTCCATCGGCATCGGCGTATCGGAGCACCAGCGCAGGAAACGATAGAACAATCGGATGGCGGCCAATCGCAATCGCGGCTCGCCCGGCCGCTCGATCCGCTGGCCGTACACCACCTGATAACCCTCTTTCCACAACTGCACCATCTGCGGAATGGCGTGCGGCGGATCCTGCAAATCGGCGTCGATAATCACCACCGCGTCGCCTCCGGCCTGTTCGATGCCCGCCGTGACGGCCATCTGATGGCCGAAATTCCGGGCGAACTCCACAACACACACACGCGAATCTTCGGTGTGCAATCGCTCCAACAGCGTGCCGGTTCGATCGCTGCTGCCGTCGTTGACGTACACGATCTCCGCGTCGCAATCGATCGTCGCCAGCGCCGCCACCAGCCGGCGATGCGTGGTCTCGAGCACCTCCTCCTCGTTGAAGCAGGGCACGACCACCGAAATCAACGGACGCAGTGATTTGTTTGCCATGAAAGGATTCTCGATCGCTATTGTCGTGCGGTCCGCACTGATTCGATTTTTTTTGCCGCAGCCTGGCCGGGCGACAACATGCGCCCCAAGATCACGCCGCTCACCGGCTTGTCGGTCCGATCCGGATCGCATGGCAAAAAGGCGACCCGTTCCCAGGCGAACGGCAAGGCGCCTTGCGCCGGCGGCGCCGGCAATCCCGGTCCGAACGATCGCCACTCGGCGGTGTCGCCCAACGACCATTCCATGAAAAAGTAAGTTACATCGGGCGGCACGTCGCCGGGTTTTTGCGGCCACGAGACGCACTTGATCGGTTTTCCGTAATACCAGACAAATCGATGATGAATCGGACCGAGGCTGACAATATGCTCCGGATCCGGAATCAATTGCTTGAACTCAGCGATCGGGCCATGCAAATCGTTGGCCTTTCGCTGGAACACATTCATCACGGGGCCGCTGAAGCAAAGCCCAAGTGAAGCAGCAACGGCCAGCACGCCGATTTCAACAGCCAATTCTCCCGCGGTGCGCCGCGCCAGAGCAGCACCGCGGCAATCGCCGCCGCGACTGCGACCACAACCATGGCAAACGCAGGCGTTTGCCGCACCACTGCGACCAACCCGGTCGGATGCGGGATCAAGCTGACGACTAGCAACGCGCCGGCGCCCACCAGGCAGACGATTGCCATTCCGATCAGGAAAATATTCCAGCGCCGCCGCGGCAATGAACCCACTTCCGCCGCCGAGCAGCGCTCGACAAACCAGCCGACCGCCACCGCGACCAGCGGATACAGCGGCATGAAATAGCGGCCGCGGGCATTGACCGCCGCCAACAAACTGACGTACGGCAGCACCACCGCCGAGGCGATGAATACGATCTGTTGCGGCGGCCGGCCCAACGTGCGCCGAACAGCCGGCCACACGACTCCCAAAAGCAAAATCGACCACGGGAGCATGCAGCCCAATAATTCCACTGGAAACTTGAAGACGTGCAGCAGAAGCCCGTCGGCTCCAAATCGCCGCGTGACGGTGCTCGTCCAAATTCCCAGCGCCGTCTCCCAATTCGTCGCCTTGTAGAATGGAATCCACCACGCGCTGATCACCAGCGCCAGGCAACCCAAGCCCAGCAGATGTCCCCAGCAAAAAATCCACCGCCAGTCGCGGCGCACCAACAAGAACACGCCCGCCGCCGCCGCGAAATACATCGGGGCTTGAATTCCTTTTTCCAGCGCTGCCAAGCCGGCCAGGCTATAGCCGATTGCCCATGCCGCCGCGCGTGAACCGCCACGCAGGTACATCGCGTGCCAACTCAGCATCGCGCCGGAGACCAACAGCGTGTACAGCGACTCATTCTCGCCCAGCCGACCGAGTTGCAGTACCTGCAAGAGCGAAGCATACGCAGCCCCGGCCGCCAATGCGCCGGTTGGCGTGAGAAAAGTTCTGGAGTAGAAATAGGTGATGAGCGTGGTGAGCAGCATCGCCATCACGCTGGGCAGCCGAATGGCAACCACGTCCATCGTGCCCCGCGCAAGGCGACCGCGGCCATCGACCAGCTTGCCAAGGGCGGCCGATCGACATAAACAATTTCCTGTTGGCGCGGCACCACCCAATCGCCGGAGCGAATCATGTGATCCGCCCCTTCGGCCCAGCGAGTTTCCTCGCCGCGCACCGGCAGCGTCGTGAGCCGCGGAAAATAGATGGCGGTCACTAAAAGCGCCAGGGCGAGCAATTGCCACTTTCGCCGAACAGCATCCATGCAGATTTCCGTAAAACGGCACATCGACAGATTCCTTTCTGTCCATGCAATGGAACGGGCCACCTCTGGGGGGCGAAAACTATGGCAAAAACGTGGCTATTTCGCAAGACGTTCCTGCGCCTATCCGCAATGCCAGCACCGGCGGCCCCGGTCGGCGAATGAGCTCTGGAACGAACCAGGAAACCCGCATTTTGGGCGTGAAATCCACCAATCTCAGGTGAACATCCAGCGCCTTGCCATGCCTCGCGGTTTCGGCGAAGATCACTCCGAATGAGCCGGTGCTGACAGGCCCCATCACCGGCGATTCCTCGGGAGCCAAGCATGTTTTCCATCCAGAAATTCTTCGGCCACGATGCCAAGTTTTTCGATCTGTTGGAAGCCAGCGCCGACGAAACGCGCGAACTAACCCGCCTATTGATCGAGCTGCTGAAAGACCGCACCCATCCTCATCCGCTGCACGATTTCGCTCTGGCCCGCGACAAGGATAAATACATCACCGAGCAAATCAGCAAGGAACTGGTGAACACATTCGTGACGGGGCTGGAGCGCGAAGACATCGAGACGCTTTCCTATGCGATGTACCGCATTTGCAAGTCGATCGAAAAATTCGCGGAGCGTTTCAGTTTGGCCCCACAGCGATTGGCCGTCGTCGATTTCACGCGGCAGATCGAACTCATGCAGCGAGCCACCGATACGCTGGCGGAAATGGTCCGGCTGTTGCGGAAAATGCCGCCGATGGAAACGGTCAAGGCGGACAACGACCGCCTGCAGGGCATCGAAGGAGAAGCCGACGACGTGAGGCTCGATCTGCTGCGCGAAGTATATGGGGGCAAGTTCGAGCCGCTGCAGGCCATGATGGTCCGTGATTTGTATGATCTCTTGGAAAAGGTGATCGACCGCTGTCGCGATTGCGGCAATCTGATCGCGCACATCGTGCTGAAAAACTCTTGACGCACCAGCCAAACTTATGGTGTTGATCTTCGTCGTGATCCTGATCGCACTCGGGTTCGAGTACATCAATGGTTTTCACGACACGGCCAATTCGATCGCCACGGTCGTCGCCACCAAGGTGCTCACGCCGCGGCAGGCCGTCGTGATGGCCGCCTGCACCAATCTGATCGGCGCGATGTGCGGCACAGCCGTGGCCACCACGATCGCGTCGGGGTTGATCGATCCGCAAGTTGCGTCGCAAAAAGCGCTGATGTGCGCGCTGTTGGCGGCGGTGGTTTGGAACCTGGTTACGTGGCGCGCCGGGCTGCCCAGCAGTTCCAGCCATGCGTTGATCGGCGGGTTGGTGGGGGCAGCGGTCGCGGCGGCCGGCAACTGGAGCGCGGTCATCTGGTCGCAGCCGGAAGGACCGCACTGGTACCACTACAAAGGCCTGCTCTGGAAAGTGATCGTGCCCATGATCGCCTCGCCGCTTTCCGGCTTCGTGCTGGGCGTGTTCATCATGGCATTGCTGTATGCACTGCTTCGCAATTGGAAGCCGCGCACAGTTAACGCCGTTTTCGGCCGCGCTCAGATGTTCAGCGCCGCCGGCATGGGATTGATGCACGGCACCAACGACGCGCAAAAAACGATGGGCATCATCGCGCTGGCATTGGCCGCCGGCACCGCCAATGGACGCCTGGACAATTTGCCCTGGTGGCTTTCGTTCCTCCGCGTTGCAGCGCCCGAGCCGGGACAAACGATGCCGATCGCGCTCTGGATCAAAGTGATGTGTGCGATGGTGATGGCCGCCGGCACGGCGTCCGGCGGTTGGCGCATCATCCGCACGCTGGGGCACAAGATGGTCCACCTGCAGCCGGTCAACGGGTTCGCCGCGGAAACCAGTTCGGCCGCCATCATCGGCTTGTGTTCGCACTTCGGCATCCCGGTTTCAACCACGCACAACATTTCGGCGGCCATCATGGGCGTCGGCGCCGCCAAGCGATTCAACGCGCTGAAGTGGACGATCGTCGAGCGGATGGTCTGGGCCTGGCTGCTAACAATCCCCGTCTGCGGCACGATCGCTTGGATTTTTATGCGCGTGCTTCAGATCACCGGCCACGGATGATCCCGCGCCGCGGATTCGCATCTCTCAAAAGCTGCAAACCGCTACGCGATAAGAGTTTCCGTGCGAGCCGTATGCGCCCTTCCTAGGCCATCAAGAAGTGCTGCATGAGAACGGCATAGCAAATCACCGCCCTACGCCGATCGTTCAATATCCAAAATGGGCGGCGGCGTGCAGTTTGGCTTGCTCGTCTTCCGTGAGTCCGGCGATTTTGCGCGGATGGAAATAATGGTCGCGCGTGAGATGCGTCCAATAGGTCATGCCTTCGACGCCTGCTTCCGGCACGTCGATCGTCTTGAGCCAGATCCGAATTTCATCGGCATTCAGGCTGCGCAGCCATTTGCTCGGCGGACGCCCGTGCCTGGATTTGCGAGTTTCATCTGGAACGTGCGGCGGCGGTTCCACTTTCCCATCCGAATCGTCGTCCACCGGACTTCGCTCGTCGGATCGCATTTCGGCCGGCACCAGGCTTTCGTCGAGATAGCCCGTCTTGCCGGTGTAATACTCGCCGGTGGTCTTGTTCATCGGCGTGGTGATACCCGTGACCGTCCAGCGCCCGCCGCTGAAGTTTTCGCGCGCGTACCAACGCCACGTGTTGTTTTCGGCCATCGTCCAGTGCTCGGGCGAATCAGTTGTCGACGTGCCGGCATCCGTGTCGCCCAACCGCATTGCCGCGGCGGCCAATTTGTCGAGGACACAGAAGTTCAGCTTTTCTGCCAGCCCGAAGAGGCCAAAGCTCACCCAAAACATGAATCGTCGGCGCTTCATAAGTTGACTCGCATGGTTGCTGCAGGCAGGGACGTTGCGGTATTGAAGGCGGCCGGATCGCTGGGACCGAACGCGATGCCGCCGCCGAGCCCTGTATAACTATAGTTCGCAGGTGCCTCCCGCGGTGGTGGGCTGACGGCCTATGAAACCGCAATCGAATTGCGGAGATGCTTCGCGCGGCGCGGTGATCGGTTGAAGCGCGGCTTAGAAATCGAAGCGGGCGGCGGGTGTTTTAGCGCCGCAGAGGTGGACGCATTTTAACGATTGGCTTCTTTTTCAAATCGTCGTAAACTACAATCTGGCCAGCGGTTTCGGAGGGTAAGCGAATGGTTAGCGGCCACACTGGAAATGTGGTGCCGGGAAACCGGTTGCGGGTTCGAGCCCCGTGCCCTCCGCTGCGTTAGTCACTCTTTCGCCGAGGTATGCAACTGCAAACATAAGTTCGAGGTTGGCAACGGATTGGCGAAGAGAAGTCGGTAACGTGATAGCGAGGTCGCAGTTTACCTCAGCTCAGTGCGTGGAGCGACTGGGCCTGCGGAAGTGATGAGCGTTTTTTGTTGTTGGTGCTTTGGCTGAGCGACTTCAATCGGCGGCGCGCTGAGATTGCAACTCCTCCCTGCAAGAGGTCGCGCTTGATTGCCAGACGCCAGCACACGGCCGCTTTCTTGCGGTTTCCATGCTCTGCGAACAAATCGCCCAGCACCAGGCAGAGCGTGGGAAGACTTTCGAATTTTAGCGCCAAGCTGCCCAATGCTCGGATCGCATCATCGCGCGCGGCGTTTTCGCGCCGCGGAGAATTCTCGGCCCGGCCGTGAGCGTCAAAACCCCCAGGCACAACAACAAAACCGAAGAGGGTTCAGGCACCGGGGTTGCATAGAGAAACCCGGAGAAGGTATCCGATTGGGCGCTGAACGAATCCGTAGTGAAGAAAGGGGTGTCTCCAAACGTCCCGTTGAAATCGACGTCAGCAGAGTTGAGGTTAACGGCGATGCTGGGGAAATAGGTCGCCAAATCGCCGCCGGTGGTTTTGAAAAGGAATTGGAAATTCTGCGCACCGTCGCTATTGGCGGCATCCGTCGCGCCCGGAAAACCGAACTGGCAAATCGTACCGGTTAAGAGCGTGCCGCTGCCTTTGGGAGTGTAGAATTCGGAAGCGTCGCCGGTGATGGTCAGCGTGCCGCTGAGCGGAGCACCGGTTGCCGGATCAATGCTCAAGGCGATGTTTAGAGTGGATTCGCTGCCAATGTCGTAGATGGGATCCGTGAAATTATTCATCACGGCAACCCCAGGATACTGGCTGGAAACCGAAAAGTTGCCTGCGCCGTCGTAACCGACGTCGAGAAACCAATTGGAGATGACCAGATTGGTGGAGGACTGGAAGCGGCCGGGTTCGTCTGGAAATTCTGAAACCCACTCGGCTTGGGCTCTGCCCGCCGTGGCCAACATCAAAATCAAGCTCATCAGCCAGAAGCCTAAGCAAGAATGGCTGACGTTTCGGGTGCGATTCACGAACACTCCCTCACGCAACGTTTCCACGCGAACTAATACGCTCGACTCCTTCAAGGTACACGCGTGGCAGCCCGGGGGGATTGGATTGCCCCTAAGGCTCATCGTTTCGTAGAAATCCTACTCTCCGGAGATTCATCATGATATCAAAGGAGTAGGTCGGCACAAGTAATTTTCGGGAAAACTTCGGCGTTTTCGATCCATCCGACGGGTTGAATTTGGCGGGTTAGGGCGGGGTTTCGACGACGCCGGCATTAGAGCTCTGAAAGCCTGCTGATAACGTCCTTTCTCTTTGGCATTGCCGGAGCCGTGCCCTGCTTAAGCGTCGAAAGGCCAGCGACGACCGTGGCGTATCGAACCGCTTTGCGGAACTCACCTGGAAAATAGAGAATCCCTGCGGCCAGTCCGCCGGTAAAGGCGTCTCCGGCGCCGGTAGTATCGAGGGGGGTCAGGGATAGCGCCGGGACGCGATAAAACTTGTGCGAATCGGAAATGCGCCGCGCACCGTGATGATTCGGATCACGCTCCTCTTGATGCGATACAAAACAACCCTGACGGCCCAACGTGAGGACAACCGTGGGCACTTCGCACTTTCGGCAGAGCGCATGGAGTTCTTCGTCGCTGCGTTGCCAATAGTTCTCGCCCAGATCGATCCCGAATAGTTTTTGCAGCAGAAATGCGAACTCGGTCTCGTTCGGGGTCACGATGTCCGCCTGCTTGAGTATTTCGATCGAAAGGCCGTGGTTAATCGGGGCGGGATTAAGAATCGTCGTCACTCCATGCGCGGGCGGCGCTGGTTGCGTAGCCAACGGCTTCCAGCGAGCATTCAAGCTGCGAAATCAGAATCGATGCCCCGGTGATCTCCTTTTCATGTTCCTCAATGTGAGCAACGGACAGGTGCTCGTTCGCTCCGAGGGCAACCACAATCAAGTTTTCAGCGGCTGGATTCACCACGATCGAGGCCGCGCCTGTTGGGCAGTCTTTTCTTATTTCGAAGGCCGTGCGCAAGCCTTCCGCCTTGGAAAAATCAGAGACAGCTCGGGCAAAGACATCGTCTCCGACCGCGCCGATGAAAAGAGTGGGAATCTCTTGTCGATGGCAAGCAACCGCCTGATTAAATCCTTTGCCTCCGGCGCCGGTGCGAAAGGCGCCGATGCGAGTTTCGCCCGGCGCGGGAAAGGCGGCGGTCGAAAAGGCCAAATCTTGCACGAAACTTCCTACCACTGCGACTTGAGGCGACCGGTCATCGAACTGTTCTGGACCAGGCATCCAATGATCTCCGTGTCCATTTTCTTGACTGTGCTATCTTGGTCGAAATCGAGCCGCACAACAGCCGTTCGGAGTTGGCCGACAGCCTTGTTTGAGAAGCGATATTCTATGGTCGCGGAGGCTGTGCTTTGGGCGTTGCTGCCTTGCCCGATTGATCAGGCTTGCCGGATTGATCTGTCAGGTTTGCACGATAGTTGGCCAACCACGCGGCGATCTGCTGCGCCAGCGCCGATTGTCCCTGTTGGCGGGCTAGTTGCGCAGCCCTTTCAGCCGTGCGAATCACGTCGGCCGGCCGCTGAAGCTGCGCGTACGCAGTCATCAGGTTCGTATAAATCTGGACGTTCCTGGGGTCGAGTTGCAGCGCCAGTTCAAATTCTCCAACCGCTTCTGGCAAGCGACCGGACTTTCCATAGGCAACGCCCAAATCGTGGTGGGCATCTGCAAGATTTGGATCTAACCGGATCGCCAGCTGAAATCGCGCGATCGCTTCTTGCGTTCGATCCGTGCTCAGAAGCGCGATTCCCAGATTGGTGTGCGCCGCCGGAAAATTGGGATTGATCGCCAGCGCCTGCTGGTAATGTTCGATCGCCTCTTGCTGGCGACCTTGCCTAGCCAATGTGATGCCGAAGTTATTTTGCGCCAGGGGATTATTGGGTTTCAGTTCAAGTGCCGTCTGGTAGTGTGCAATCGCCTCGTCCACACGCCCGACGTTGGCCAGCGCAATTCCCAAATTACTATGGGCCAGCCAACACGCGGGGTTCTTATCAAGCGTGGCTTCATACAGCGCGATGTCATCGCGATACATCCGGGCTTGCCGCCAGGTCAGCAATCCCAGCGCGATCAAAAGCCCTACACAGATTACGTTGCCGAGTCCGCGCGCATTGGACGGCAGGCGTGAAAGCACCTGCGAGATGCCCGCCGCCGCCAACACAATCAGCGCTAAGCTGGCCAGGTATTGGAGATGATCAGCCGCAAACGCGAACACAAACCAATAGACATTCAAGAAACCCAACACCGGGACCAGCGTGCCGACAAACAGCAGGCAACCGGCCAAAGGTCCGCGCCACCGCAGCCTGGCAATCCAAAGCAAAAGAAACAGGACGACGGTGGCCAGCGGGAAGAGCCACTGCCACCAAACGTTTGGGTCCACGTTCCAACGCGGATACATGAAGATCAGATTCGCAGGCCAAAGCAATTTGCCGGCATAAAACCAAGGCACTTGGCCGGCGATCAATATGCGTTGGCCCAGGCTCAAGGCAAAATCGGCCCCTTTCGCCTGGACGTACGTGAATTCGACCCAAGCCGTGAAGAATCCAGCGGCAATACCCAAGGCAAACCACGGCGCCAACGGCAGCACGTCGCGCCGCCAAGATAACTTGCCGCGCTGCCACCAGAAGATTACCAACAAAGCCGCCGGCAATGTGGCGGTGACGGTTTTGCTGGCCATCGCCAGCAGATAAAGCACCAATGCGGCGACATAGAGCGACGGCTTGCGCATTTGATCGAAATGAAGGTAGACCAGCAGCGAGCCGAGATAGAACACCGTCGATAGGGTATTCTTCTGTTCGGTGATCCAAGCCACGGATTCCACCATGACCGGATGCAGCGCGAAAATGGCCGCGGCGAGCATGGCGCCGGGAATCTTTAGCCGTTGCAAGATTAGATACAGCAGGCAGACCGCCGCAGCATGCAACAACAAATTCACCACGTGATAGCCGATCGGCCAGTCGCCCCAGAATTGGTATTGGACCCAAAAGAAACTATGCAGCAGCGGATAATATTGCTCGGTGGCGCCGACGTCGAACCAAATGCGCGCCAGACCGTTGAGCGACTGCAATTTCGGCTTGGTGACGTAGTCGGTGTCATTCCAGAGCAGTGCCCCGCCTAGCGCCGGTGAGTAAGCGATGAAGATCGCCACGACAATCAGCGCCAATGCTGCCACGATTTGATTTTGTGGCGACAACACCTGATCGTCCGCCGGCACCGACGAGCGACCGCCTAAAGAATCGCGATTGCGTGGAGGCATAGGCAGCCTGGACCCTGGCATTCTGAAGGAAACATGGAGCCCATCTAATTTAATCGCTGCGGAAGCAAAAAGCGACGACCGCCTAGAATGCCGGGAGCCGACTGCGCAGCAACGGCGAATCCTTCAGCTGAACATCGCGGTGTACGGCTGGTACAATGTGGACGGTTCAATATCGATTGCCATGGCTACGGTCACCCTTTCGGCACAACTGGTCGACATCACCACGCTGGCCGTTGATGCAATCGTCAACGCCGCCAACGAACAGCTTACTCCCGGGGGCGGAGTGTGTGGAGCGATTCATCGCGCTGCCGGGCCGGAATTGGCGGTTGCTTGTCGCGAGGTCGGCCACTGTGCCCCCGGCGAAGCCCGCATCACGCCCGGCTTTAGGCTACCCGCGCGCTACGTGATCCACGCAGTTGGTCCAGTCTGGCGCGGCGGCCGCGCAGGCGAGCCCGAGTTGTTGGCCGGCGCCTATCGATCGGCCATCCGACTGGCCGAGAAACATGAATTGCATAGCATCGCCCTTCCGGCCATCAGCACCGGCATCTACGGCTATCCGCTGGACCTTGCCACCGAAGTGGCCGTCGCGGCGACGAAGGAAGCCGTCGCAACTGCGCCGACGATCGAGAAGGTGATATTCGCCTGCTTTGGCGCCGAGATTTTGCAGGCATACCGACGCGCCGGAATTGCCGGATAGGTGTGCTATTCTGACGGCGCAGCATGATTAGGCGCAGAGTTGGCCAAACCCCGCCGCCGGGAAGATATCATAGCGATCAAGCGCCGCCGACGCTGCTAGCGCGGCCGTCCAGCTCGCCGGCAGGCTAGTAATCCCAAGCCACCCAGGCCCAGCAGCACCAATGCGGCAGGCTCGGGCACCGCGACAAAGGTAATGGTGCCGTCGGGTGGATCCAAATAGCCTTCGGAAACGCCGATGTTCACGTTGTTCGCGCCGGGATTGGCATTGTACTTTCCGGAATGGTTCGTGCCATTTTCTGACCAGCCATCGTAAAGGGGCGGGGAAGATGCTTGAAGAGTCGGCGTGTACCTGAGGAATTCGCCGAAATTCCCGTTCGGCGTGAAAGCGGGAATTGTAACTGTGAACGTACCCAGCACTACGTAGACATCGCCGGTGCCAACCGTGCCGGGTCCGCCTCCCGCGACCACCCACCACGGATGAGTCCCGCTGGGACTACGATTCAAAAACGACGTATTCGGCAAGGGGCCCAAATCGGCGCGGGCGTCGCCGGTCAATTCACCGATGTCGCCGTCCGTTCCACCGATGGCAGCCAAACCGGCATCCATCGCTTGCGCCGTAATGTTGCCGGTCAACGTCGCATTGCCAAGGTTGGCGTTGAGCACGCTGCTGATCGCTCCCCAATAAACCACCTGAATGCCTAAATCGGTAACGCCAGGGTCATCACTCGTTGCAACCACGTCGATTAGGAATATGCCGCCGCTGGAATTCACCGAAAAGCGCCGGGATCGAATGGATCGTAGCCTGGGTTGCTCGGATCGAATACGAAACCGATCAACAGCGATGCATTTGCCGGCGTGGCCGCAAGGAACGCCAACACGCCCGCCATCGCCAGCGGCCAGAGAGTCCACGTTGTGGCTTGGCCCATTAGTATGCCCCTCCGCTGCGAACGGCGCGAGCAGCCCTGCAGAGGCGCAGCTTCTGCGGCAGAACTTAGTCCTACCAAAGGGGGGAGAACGAGCCCTGAGCCTAGCAGATGGATGGCGAGAGTCCCCAAAATATTAGCGCGATTTCGACCATCCGTGCGAATTTGATCGCCGATCGACGACGCGGCACGGCGGGGAGCAAGTTATCGCGGTGCGCTGCGATTTCTGCACCGGCGGGCGGCGAATAATCCCAGCACCCCCAGCGTTATGAGCACGATCGTCTGCGGCTCGGGAACGGTGGCCAGCGCGGCTTGCACTGCCGCGGCGGCATCGATGCGGCCGTAGCCGAACGTTTCGTCCCAGCCAGTCAAACCCAAATCCAGCGCCGTCGTCTCGAGAATCGAACGCACCTGCGAAGGGGACAAGTCGGGATTAATCGACCACACCAAGCCGGCCACTCCGGCGGCCAGCGGCGCCGCGAAACTCGTGCCCGAGCCAACGCCGTAGCCGCTGGCCGAACTGGGATCCGTTACCAGAATGTTCCCCGCCGGCGCGGAAAGATCGACATATGGTCCCCAACTGCTGCCCAGTCCATTGCCGTCGCTCCAGCGCGCATCCAGCTCGTTGGTGCCGGAGACGAAGATCAAATCGCTGTAGGCCTGCATGTCGATTCGTCCGTCGCTATTGCCGGCGGCAACGAACACCAAGGCCCCTTTGGTGGCGGCATAGATGGCGGCGTCGTTCAATTGCGAGTAGTCCGACGTCGAACTGGAAACATTAATCACCCGCGCACCTTCGTCGGCTGCCATTTCGATGCCGGTGGCAATCCAATCCGAAAAGTTGTTGCTGAAGCGGTTGGTGATGGTAATGGGCAGAATTGTGAAATTTCCGACGCCGGCCCCGCCGATGCCGTTGTTGATGCCCATGGCCGCCACGCCGGCCACGTACGTGCCGTGTCGTAATCCTATGTTGGACGTCAGCAGGGCGTCAGAGAAGGGGGCTTGGTTCGGAACCGCCGACAATGGATCCAACAGCCGGCCGGACAAGTCGGCGGTCGTGCTGACCACACCGGTGTCCAAGATCGCGATCGTCACATTGGACGAGCCGGTGGTGTAATTCCAGGCGGCCGGCAATCCGATCTTCACCAGATCCCATTGATACTGCTGATAATACGGATCGTTGGGAGGGCCGACGGGGAATGGATCGTCAGCCCATGCGGCGGCGGGGAAGGCCGACGCGGCCATAACAACGGCAAGCGTGAAGTATCGCACAGATGCCCTACTCTTCCGAATTCCGGCAAACTACGATTGGTGCACTAGTCCCTCACTGAGGTTGCGCAAGCAAAGGGCCTTTCCGCTTTGGCGGAAAGGCCCTGGAGCTTTCAAACTTGGAACAATTAACTAGCTACGGCGCCACTTGCGGCACACGATCAAGCCCAGTCCGCCCAATCCGAGCAACACCAAGGTACCCGGTTCAGGTACGGCATTGCGAAGAACGTAATGTTGCTGCCGGCATTCATAACATTGCCGGTTCCCGTGGTCGTAGCAGTGCTAGTGGCAACTCTGGCGGTCGTCGTAGCGCCGACGACTTCATCCCATCCCCAGTCGGCCCCAAGACCCGAGGGATTCAACTGCGGAGCAAAGGACAAGAATGAGCCACTGTTGCCGTTTGGAGTATAGGCCGGAATAGTGACTGTGAACGTGCCAACAGCACCAGCCGTGCTGTCACCTGCCGGGAACGGATGGGAAGTCGCACCACCATTCCAACGCATCCACCACGGGGTCGCTCCACCGCCACCGGTGGTGGGATTCGATTGCTGTTTGGTAATGCCATCGGTGTTGCCCAAGTCGGCGCGGCCATCACCGTTGAGGTCGGAAATAGTGCCGGTACCGGCAGTGCCCCAATCCGAAAACACGGCGCTGCCCGAAACATCGCCATCGAACGTGCCATTGCCCAGATTGGACGTTCAGCACTGAGCTGATTGCACCCAAGTAAGCAGCCTGGAGCCGCAATGCGGTAAGACCGGCCATGTCGTTGGTAAGCCAAACGTCAATGAGGTAGGTTCCGCCGGTAGCCGGAACTGTGACATTCGTGCTACCGTCCGAATCCAGTCTGAAACCGACAACCAATGTCGCATGTGCCGGCGCTGCCAAAATGGCAAGCACGCCTACAAAAGTGATGCAACTTACGATCCAAGTATGTTTTCCGACTCATCTTAAGAATCTCCGCTCTAAGGTGATTGCGTTGACGCTAGTAATTAAATGCTTAAGTGATGCAGAAAGACTTTTCCCACATCAATTAAAGCCGATTATAGGTGGTTTAGGGGTGAATGCAACAATTTTTTCGATTTTTCCTGAAGTATTTTCGAACCATTTAAAAACGGCCTAAAAACGCCAATTTCACCCCCCTTTTTGGACATCAAAAGCGGCCGTAAAACCGATGGCCTAGCTAGCTCGACGCTTTCGGCGGTTTTTCACAGCCAGACTGATGGTCGATTTTGGGCCGAAACCCATGCTCCCAGGTCCAAGGTCTTTGATGTCCAGCACATCCTATGAATCCACTGCCTGCCAGGGTAGCCCAGGCTCGTCGCGAACTCCTAGTCCATGGATTTTTAGCCTGACGGGCAATTTCTAACGCTCCTATATCCGTGCGGTCTTCCGCAGAATCGGAAAACCGCCGCTGGCTTTAGGTGCCGTAGATTAGCCAAGCAAGCAAAGAGGTTGCGCCACGCGGCGGTGCATCTTCCCCCCGATAAGTTCCCAATCGAACCGCTGCCAGCTTCGCCCGGGGCATCGGGTGATGCCATCTTAATAAGGCAAGCGCTTGACTTCCGTGTTCGTGAGCATCGGGACGCAAACCCGGAGCACGTACTGGCCACAAGCCGACATTAACCGCTCGATAGAAGGGGCATACCATGGGACAGATCCAGAATGGACAGGCAATCCATGTCTTGATGATCGAGGACGACGAGGACGATGCCCTGCTGACTAGCTCGGCCCTGGCGGAAATGAATCACCGCCGCTTTGAAGTGTTGCCGGCCAAATCGCTGGAAGAAGGATTGTTCTGTTTAGAGCACAACCCTGCCGACGTGGTGCTGTTGGACCTCTCGCTTCCCGACAGCCGCGGCTTGGATACGCTGCTGGCCGTGCGCCGCAATGAAGCCGAAGTGCCGGTCGTGGTGCTTACCGGCCTGGCGGATGAAGCGATCGCCATCGAGGCGCTGAAGCACGGCGCCCAAGACTACCTGGTCAAAGGAACGCTTTCGGGCGACGCGATCCGGCGCAGCATTCACCACGCCATCGAGCGCGGCCGCCTGGTCACTTCGCTGCGGCACGCGAACCAATTGCTGACGGTCAAAAACAAGCGGCTGGTGGAGCTTTGCGAAACCACGCACGGCTTTGTCGACAACGTGTCGCATGAATTTCGCACGCCGCTAACGGTCGTCAAGGAGTTCGCCTCGCTGCTGGCCGACGGCATGTGCGGCCCATTGAACGAAAAACAACACCGTGCGGCCCAAGTGATTTCCGACCGGGCCGACGATCTGACCTGCATGGTCAACGACATGCTCGACGTCAGCCGGCTGCGGGCGGGAATCTTGACGGTTTGGCGGCGGCCGGCGCGGCTGGCCGACGTGGTGCAGCACAAACTAAATCGGCCGCCGTTTCGGCCCGCCGCCGACGGGCGAAGGCCGCCACTCCGGCCAGACCCAGTGCGGCCAAGAGCAACGTGCTGGGCTCGGGGACCGGCTGCACGCCGCCGCCACCGCCCAACGGGTTGCCGGCGCTGACCGACTTGCCGTACAGCCAGAGGTCGTAGTCGTTGGCGCCGGTAATCGATCCGTCGTAGTCGAAGTCGCCGAATTCCCAGCCCGTACCGCCGCCGCTCTTGCCGAACAGCCACAAGTCGTAGTCCTGACCGGAGGTCACCATGCCGTCCAAGTCGGCATCGCCGTAGTAGGTGTACTTGATCAGGACGTCGGTTTGGCTGACGCTTACGGCGCCACCGGAATCGGCCCCGGCGGGCCAGCTGCTGTAGATGGCGCCGCCACCGCCATCGTCGTTCTGGATCACACCCACGGCGGTGGCGAAATTGGAATCGTCACGTGCCGTGGTGCTGGTGAGGCCAGTGCCATTCCAGTCGAAACCGCCGCTGAGCCCGGCCTTGGCCTGTGCGGTTAAGGCGGACAGATCGCCGTTGTGGACGATCATGTTGTTGTCCGTGATGTCCAATGTGGCGGTCGGACTGGAGCCGCCGGCGATCGACAAGGTGGGCAATTGCACCGGCCCGCTCAAGCCGGCCTGCAACTGCGTGGTGGCGGTGCTGTTAATCGCCAGGCCGCCGGAGCCCAAGGCGTTTACGTGACCGACGACCAGCGTGCCATCGTTCACCGTGGTGCCGCCTGCGTAATTGTTATTGCCCGAAGCAGTCAACGTGCCGACGCCGGCTTTCACCAGCCCGCCGGACCCCGAAACGATGCCGGCCAAAGTCGTGTTCGACGCGCCAGTCACTGTCAGGGAATTGCCACCGTTGGCGACCGTGCCGTTAACGGTCAGGTTGCCACTGGCGGCATTGAGCTGCTGCGCGGCGCTGAGCGTGAGGTTCAAATCGATCGTCTGCGCACTGGTGGAATTGTTGATCATACCGCCGGCGATCGACAGCGCGTTGCCCGAAAGCGTAAACGCGCCGGCGGTGTTGTCGAACGTGATGGAACCGGCGCTGGTGAGCGTGTTGTTGGAATTCGACAAGCGCGTGGTGCCGGCGAATGTGAGGCTGCTGCCGTTGGAAGGCGCCGAAGCCCAATTGGCGGTGGTCGACCAGTTATCGTTCCCGCCGCCGCCGGTCCAGATGATCGCCAGCGGATTGAGGCCGACCAGCACGTAGTCGGCGACGACTGGCAAATGGTCGCTGCCGACAAATTGACTACTGCTATTGAATTGCTTCAAGTCGTTGAGCACCGTGCTGGCGTTGGCCAAATCACTTAGGGACGTGTTGCCGGCGGCGTTGACGGCGCCATTGAGAGCGGTGGTTCCGTTGTTGCCAAAAACCTCGTAGGCGTAAGGATACTTCGAGGATGGATAGCCGCCGGTAAAAGGGTCGGACGTATCGGAGGCCAATTGAAGGCCAGGCTGATTGAGCATCGCGTTGCTCACCAGTTGAAAGTCGAAGCGGGCGTTGAGCGTCGTGGAGGACTCGCTGTAAAGGTAATTCCAACTGCTGCTGCTATTGGCCCAACCGGTTGCGCCGGTCGGATCAATCGCCTGGCCGTTGCCGGCCGCAGTCAACGTTGCCCAAGCCGGCTCGCTGCTGCCGCCGGTGAGATTGAAATCGCCGGAATAGATGATGTGGGCGCTGGAACCTAAGGCATCGGCATCTTGCCGGATCGTCGTGGCTTCGACGTTGCGGCGATTCATGTTCGTCGTACCGCTGGACGCTTTGTAGTGGCTCACGTACATGTAAAAATCTGCATCAGATCCATAGCCGACGGGCCGAATCTGATAGCGCATGGGAGCGCGGGCCGCGCCGCTGGTGCTTGCGGAACCAATTGCCGCCGCGGAAATCACTTGGACCGTGTGCGTGTTGTAAATCAAACCGTCGGGACCGCCCCCGGTATTAGGATCAGTGGTGGGATCGAAGGCGTACGTGCCGGCGCCGTAGATGGTGTTCAGCGCGTTGACGAGATTCGTCAGCGTCGTGGTGGTCAGCTCTTCGACGCCCAGCACGTCGATCGGCTGGGCATTCGTGCCAATGTGGTGCTCTCCGATCCCTTGAAGCACGGTGGGCAGCCCCGCATAGGACGCGATAATGTTGTTGTCGCTGCCCTGATCGAAGCAATCGACGTTGTACGAGACGATGCGCAGCGTTCCCGCACTGGCCCACGCGACTGGGGTTGGAGAACTTGCCACCGCCAAAGCGGCGAGGCTGAGAAAAACGCGGAAGTGCCTGAATCGCATTTGGGGGGTAGATGCTGTTCCGAGCTGACTCGCCCCGTTACTCAATAACGGCAGAATACATAACAAGTAGCCGTGCTGCACGCTAAATGTCAGTTTTTAAAGAGCAATTTATTATCTGCCCGATTCTTTGATTGAGAAACCGACGACGCTCACGTGTCACTCGCGTAGGCGGCAGGCATTTGACGACAAATTGCCGTTGGCGAGCTAAGACGAAAAGCGCCGGCGAATCACGCGAAGATTAGCCATCGCGAATCCGATCGCCGCCAGCAACAGCGTGCTGGGCTCGGGCACCGGCTGGACGCCGCCGCCCAAGGGATTGCCTGCACTAGCAGCTTTGCCTGACAACCAGAGGTCGTAGTCGTTGGCGGCGTTGATCGATCCGTCGTAATCAAAGTCGCCATACTCCCAGCCTGCGCCGCGCCCGATTTGCCTGTCAACCAGAGGTCGTAATCGTTGCCGGCGTTCACCACTCCATCCAGATCGGCATCTCCGTAGTACGTGTATTTGATCAGCACGTCGGTATTGGTGACCGATACGGCGCCGCCGGAGTCCGCGCCCACCGGCCAGTTGCTGTAAAGCGTGCCGCCGGAGCCGTCGTCGTTCAGTAAGACTCCCACCGCCGTGACGGCGTTGGCATCGGCGGCCGCCGTGCTGCTGGTGATGCCGGCGCCCGTCCATGCTGTCCCGCTGATGTTCAACCCACTTTTGGCCTGCGCCGTCAGCGTCGCTAGGTCGCCGTTGTGCACGATCAAGTTGTTGTCGGTGATATCCATCGTGGCCGTCGGACTGGCGCCGCCGGCGATCGAGAGGTTGGGCAATTGCACCGGCGCGCTCAAGCCGGCTTGCAACTGCGTCAAGGCGGTGTTGTTGATCGTCAGGTCGCCTGTGCCCAGAGCATTCACGTGACCGACCACCAACGTTCCAGCGCTGACCGTGGTGCCGCCGCTGTACGTGTTATTGCCGGCGAGGGTTTGTGTGCCCGCGCCGGTTTTCAACAAAGACAACGCGCCGGAACCATTTTGAATCGCGCCTGCGAAAGATCCGCCCGCTCCGCCGTTGCCGACCGTTAGTGCGACAACTCCCGCCACGTTGCTTTGCACGGCACCGCCTGCGCCATTCAGCGCGCCGATGGTGGGGCTGAATCCGTGCAGGTCGAGCGTGCCTGAATTAACCGTCACGTCGCCGGTGTTAGAGCCCAACGCATTGACGTGGCCCATTTGCAGGGTTCCGCCGCTAACCGTGGTGCCGCCGCTGTAGCTGTTGTTGCCCGAAATGGTTTGCGTGCCCGCGCCAGTCTTGATGAAAGCAACGCTGCCGCTGCCATTCTGAATAGTTCCAGAGTAAGAACCACTGCCGCCCCCACTGCCGACAGTAATGGAAGCTGCTCCAGCCACATTGCTTTTAATCGTGCCGCTGTTGCCGTTGAGCGCGCCTGCCGTGGGGCCCAATGCATTCAGGTCAAGCGTGCCGCCGTTGACCGTAACGCCCGCGGTGGCGGAGCCCAAGCCATTGGCATTTCCCAACTGCAACGTGCCATTGCTAAGTGTCGTGCCGCCGCTGTAACTGTTGTTGCCCGACAAGCTCAGCGTGCCAGCGCCGACTTTCGCGATTGCGCCCGTTCCGGAAATGTCGCCGGCGAGCGTCGTCGTTGACAAACCGGTCACGGTCAGCGTATTGCCGCCATTGGCGATCGAGCCATTCACCGTCAGATTGCCGCTGGCGGCGTTGAATTGCTGCGCGGCGCTGAGCGTCAGATTCAAGCCAATGGTTTGAGCGCTGGTGGAGCTATTAGTGATGCCGCCGGAGATCGTCAGCGCGTTTCCCGAAAGTGTGAAAGCCCCGGCAGTATTATTGAACGTAATCGAGCCAGCGCGGGAAAGACTGTTGTTGGCGTTTGAAAGCCGCGTTGTGCCGGCAAACACCAAATCATCGTCGTTGGTTGGCAAATAATCCCAATCGGCCTTCGTGGACCAATTGTTATCCGTACCGCCCCCCGACCAGATCACGCTTCGCTGAATGCTAAGCGCCGCAATGTTATTTGCCCAAGTGGAGGAATTTACCGCGTATTCGTTGATCAGCCAGAAATCTCCCTGGTCATTGGGGTCCACCGTCACCGACGAGTAATCGCCCCAACGCTCGTCGGAGCCGCCAAACAGATGATAGCCGTTGGTCAAACCCGCCTGCAAAAGTGTGACGCTGCCGAAGGTGGTTGTCGTTCCGCTGGTGAAGCCGGTAAAGGCATAGGCGCCGGCGCGCCCGCGCTGCCCGTCGTGCTGTCGCCGGAGCGCGTGACGCTGATCACCACGTCGCCGTTCACGTTGGCGGCAATCGAAGGATTGAAATAATCGAAATGGCCGGTCGTATCTTGCAGCAGGCCTGACGCAACGAGGGACGGGGTGCCGCCGCCGTTGTAATTCACGCGATACCATTCCACCGCGCTGCGGGAACTTGCGCCGCCGCTTCCCTTGACGGCCTGCACCAGCCAAACGTCGTTACCAACCTGATAGCCGCGATATGGCATTCTGCCATCGAAGTCGTCCAATTGGAACGTGCCGTCGGGTTGTGCGCCTTGATTGGTAGGAACATTGAACGTGGGAACGGTGACGTCAAGGGGCGATTGAAACGTAGCCCCGGCGCTGCCGGTGCCTGTCACGCGGGTGTAAATCAGATTCGTCGAGTTGTTGATGGTCAGCGGCACTCCGATAAATTCGCCGGCGCCCTTGGTCGCAGAAAAATCGACCACGGGCTGCGGCGACCAACCCACTGTCGTGCTATTAAGGCTACTCTTATTTGCCACGCTGGGCGTGCTCAACAGCAAATCGCTCTTGGGAATGCTGCTGAGCGTCATATTGTGAAAACTTCCACCTCCGGTGAAATTGTTGGTGCTGATGTACAGCGCGTTGGCGTCGATGCCCACCATCGGAAAATCGGCGAAATTCGACGAAATGCCGGTATACGAAGTGGCGGTCCAATTGCTCAGCACCGTTGGATCCGCACCCGGCGAATTGGTGCGCGCAATGAGGACCTTATTATTCGTGGTGCTCTCGGTGATCTCGACGGCAAAGTACCGCTGGCTGTTGTAGTCGTATATGACGTGGGTGTCGGTCAGGCCCGCCGAGACATTCTGCGGATTGTTGACTCCTTGCCAAAAAGTGGAGTCCGTAATGTCCAGCAGCGTGCTGTGGCTGGTTGTCTTGTCGTAAACGATGTAACGGCCATTGATGAACTCGATGAAATGATCGGGGCCCACCGTGCCATCGCTGTCCGGAGGCGCATAGCTATTCACATTGACGTGGTCGTTGAAATTACGGATCACGCTGACCGTTTGCGCCAAGAGCGTGTCGGCGGCCAAAAGAGCGGCCAGGCCGATGATCAGTTTCGCCAGATGTCTGGCTATCAAAGAAGCAAAACTCATGGGTCGGTTCAATCGATCCGCGGCGAATGCGATCACAAAATCTGACCAAGGCTTTCAGGCCCTGTCAATGATTTTTTAGGGCAGGCTTTATTTGGGCCGCCCGCTAACGGCCGATCAGGATAAATACTCCAGCCACAATCGCCAGAATGGCCAGCACGGTACCTACTCCGTTAAAAGCCAGCGCCGGAACCAAAACTATCAATCCAGTTAGAATCAGCCAGATCGCCAACAACAGCATGCCGATGTTCTTCGTGAAATTCATGGCAATAACCTCCGTGAAAAATGCCGCCTGGTTCGCCAGCAATCCGGTCGTCGGATCGCTGACTGGCAATATAGAGAGCGCTGATCGAATCGCAAAGCGCACTTGTCAATCGCAGCCATTCGCAAGACAAATAGACGGCCATCCGCCAAAGCCGACGCCCCATGTTCTGCACCCCTTATCTGCCGCAGGCGCACTTTTGGACCGCGACTGTCGTCGCCGCCGCCCCGATTGCAAAGTCGGACGCGTGGAAAATCGGAATCCTGGTGGTGGCGTTGACGTGGATTCCGTTGATGCTCGTTGGGCTGTACCTGGTTTGGCGGGACAAAAAACGGACCCAGTCGCTTCAAAAAATCGCCGACGGCTTGGGCTTCGAATTTTTCCCCGCGGGCAATCCGGAATATTTCGCCAGCGTGGCCCGGCTGGAATTGTTCTCGCGCGGCAGCGACAAAAAACTGTGGAACCTGATGCGCGGCACGTCGCGCAGTTTCGAAGTCGGCATTTTCGACTACAAGTACACCAAAGGCACCGGCAAACAAAGCCGCACCTGGAAGCAAACCGTGATCTGCCTGCAGTCCCCTGCCCTGCGGCTACCCGATTTCATGCTCTCGCCCAAAAGTTTCTGGAGCATGGTCGGGGCAGTTTTCGGCCATAGCGACATCAGAATCGAAGGCCGCGCGCTGTTTTCCAAAATCTACGTGCTGCGCGGCAGCGATCCCGATGCCATCGGCCGCACCTTTACGGATGCCACGCTGGAATTTTTCGAAGAACATCCCGGCCTGTCGAGCCAGGGCGCCAACGACCGCCTGTTGCTCTACAAGACCGACAAGCGCGTCAGCCCCGACGACATTCCAGCGCTGCTGGAAGACGGACTGAACCTGCTGTCGCTAATGCAATCCAGCTAGCCGCTAACAATGCGCTCCGCTTTCATCTCATCCATCAGGCGGAAGAGTTCGTCGAATTTGCCTTCGACGAATAGATCACCGATCAGCAGGTCGGTCAGATGGCCTTTGAATTGCGGATGGCGGCGCACGAAGCGGCCGAAGCTGAAGCCGTCATAGAATTCGCACACCAGTCGCGCATGCGGTCCATGCCGCGATTGAAATCGGTTTCCCATTTTCCCAGTTGCGCGGCGGAAGTGTCGCCTTTCGCCAAGCCTTCAGCGACCGCATCGGCCGCCAATGACGCTGATGTCAGCGCCAACAGCACGCCGGAAGAATACAGCGGGTCGAGAAATCCGAACGCATCGCCCACCAGCACCCAACCGTCGCCGGCCGCCTGGCGCGACCGATACGAATACTCCTTGGCAGCATAAAACTGATCCGCCCGTTGGGCGCCTGCGATGCGCGATTGCACCCCCGGACAGCGCGCAACCTCCTCAAAGTAAATCGTCTCGTGATCTTTTTCCGAGCGATCTTTGAACAGATAGTCGTTCGATGCCACGACGCCGACGCTCACAATGTCGTCGTGCAGCGGGATGTACCAAAACCACCCCAGCTTATCTTTGATCTGAATCACGAGCGTGGCGCCTTCGTCCTTGCCGGTTTCGCGCTTCGCCCCTGCCAATAGGTCCACAGCGCCGCTTTCTTCAGCACCGGGTCCCACTCGCGCAGACCCAGCCGGCTCATGATCACCGAGCTTTGCCCGCTGGCATCCACCACGACGTCGGCTGGCACATCGAGCTGCGTGCCATCTTCACTTTGAATGCGCACACCGACCGCGCGCTGCCCCTCGAACTGTACCTCCAGAACGCGGACGCCCTCTTGCACCTCCACGCCATGCTCGCGAGCGTTCTCGAGCAACAACTGATCGAACTCGCTGCGGCGCACCTGCCAGGTCTGTGACGACTCGTGCGGCTTGTTGTCCCAAAAGTAAAACGGCTCCGAGAGCTTTCCATGCTGATTGATAAATTGCACGCTGTACTTTTTGACAAAGTGACTGCCGCGCAGCTTGTCGATCATTCCCAGCCTCGCGAGCACGAAGAAGGTTTGCGGAATCAGCGATTCGCCGATGTGAAACCGCGGGAAACGTTCTCGCTCGAACAGCGTGACCTTGTATCCGTGTTGCGCGAACAGCGTGGCGGCCGTCGAACCGGCTGGTCCGCCCCCGATTACCACCATGCGCCCGAGCTTCTTGCGGGAAACACCGGCCAGCTCGATTGCGGATGGATCGACCATGTGAAAACTCGAATTCCCAGTAAAAGCCCTATTCGCAGGCTACCGGATGCTGCAAATTGCCGTCAAGAAACAATCGATTTGTACTGAACGGGATGGGCTGATTCGGCGTATAATTGCAGCGGAGCCACAATGGTCACCGTCGTGCGAAATCTGATGACCGTCCTGGTGCTCGTGGGCACCGCCATCGACGTGACGCCGCCGGAGTGTTCCAACGGTGCCGCCAATCAGCATCGCAAGTGCCGTTGTTGCCAAGGCGCCAACGCAAGCTGCAGCATGTCAAACTGCTGCTGCAAAACGCCGATGTCGCAGGACCGCTCCAACGCGCCATTGCAGCGCCGCTCTCAAGACGATCGCCAGCTTTCGCCGTCAACTACGGCGACCTTAGCGACCGTCGCCTGCGACAGCGCCACAAGCGGGCATGGCCTGTTTGAACTCTCTCTCAGCGGGACCGCGCTTTCGGTCCCCACGCTGCAAGCGCAGCACGTGCGAATTCAAGCCTGATTCGCGCTCTGCGCTACCGCTGCGCGCCTGTGGCAATTTGCCACCCGTGTGAATCGACCGTGCGCTAATTTCCCTTGGCCTGCAGCGGGACTTCTTGTCCGCAGCCGTGATCCGATCCGAGTTCGACTTTTTCCGTGAGGCTTGCCATGTCTTTCGAACATCCATCCGCTGCTGCACCGTCCAATCCGCAGCCGCCGACCGCGCCGTCGCCGCCGGCCACATCCACGCCATGGCAGCGCGTCACATTCATTCTCAAGGCCGCCGAGGTGCGCCTGCGGTTCATCGCCGTGTTGGTGGCGATCGGCCTGCTGATCGCGTATTGGGACACGCTGCAAAACTATTGGGATCGCTGGACGCGCCCGCACGCCGCCGTCGCCGCGGAAAGCGACATCGAATACTTCTGCCCGATGCATCCGCAGGTCGTTCGCTCGAGTCTTGATCCTGGCGGAAAAGTACCGAACTGCCCGATCTGCGGCATGCCCCTGTCGAAACGGAAAAAGAGCGAACCCACCACGCTTCCGCCGGGCGTGCTGGGCGCGTGCAACTGTCGCCGGAGCGGATCCAGATGGCGGGCGTGAAAACGGAAGTGGTCGATTACCGTGGGCTGGTCAAGGAAATCCGCACCGTGGGCTTCGTCGATTACGACGAAAGCAAGCTGTCGAAAATCGTCAGTCGCACCAAAGGCTACATCGAAAAACTATACATCGACAGAACGTTTGTCACGGTCACCAAAGGTCAGCCCCTGGCCGAACTGTACAGCCCGGAAATTTACAGCAGCGTACAAGAGTTGCTGCTGTCGAAAAAATACAAAGACAATTCCCTGGCTGATGCTAGCCGGGAGCGTTTGCAATTGTTCGGCATCGATGACAAGGAAATCGATTCCTTGTTGAAGGCCAACGAGGCCCATCCGAAAATCATTCTTCGCGCGCCGAGCTCCGGCCACGTCATTCAGAAGAACGTGGTCGAAGGAGCGGCCGTCGACGCCGGCGCCACGCTGTTTGAAGTCGCCGACATGTCGACCGTCTGGATCGAAGCGGAGGTCTATGAACGAAACATCTCGCTGCTGCACGTCGGCCAGGATATTGAAGCCACGGTCGACGCCCTGCCGGGCGAAGTGTTCCGCGGCCAGGTGTCGCTGGTGCACCCGCACTTGGAAACCGCCACGCGCACCAACCGGGTGCGGCTGACGCTGGCGAATCCCGAGCACAAATTGCGCCCCGGCATGTTCGCCACGGTGAAGATCAAAACGCCGCTGGTCGAAATGGAACCGTTCCGCTCGGCGATCGACGCCGCCCAACAGCGGCCCACCGCCCAGGACGACGCCACGCTGATTGCTTACCAGAAAATCTGCCCCGTCAGCGGCCGGCCGTTGGGCAGCATGGGCACGCCGGTGAAAGTCCAGGCCGATTCGCAAACCGTGTTCCTGTGCTGTTCCGGCTGCACGGATGAATTCCGGAAAAATACCGCCAAGTACCTGGCCAAGCTGGCCGCGCCGCCGGCCGACGCCGTGTTGGCCGTGCCCGAGCAAGCAGTCATCGACACCGGCACTCAAACTTTGGCGTACGTCGAGCGCAACCCCGGGGTGTTCGAAGCCGTGGAAGTGAAGCTGGGCCCGCGCGCTGACGGGTATTACTCGGTAATTGAAGGATTATCCCGCGGCGACCACGTGGCGGCGGCCGGCGCCTTCTTGATCGACGCCGAAACGCGCCTCAACCCCGCCGCGGCCTCGGCGTATTTCGGCGCCAGCGGATCGGAAATGGGAGCCTCGCCCACCGCCCCGCAACATCAACATTAAGTGTGCAAGAGATTCAACCTGCCGCAGCAGTGAACGACCAAATCAGTTGAAGGCCATTTCCTGAGACGGCGGCCTTCGAACAAACGGACGACTCAATTTTTTACAGGAGGTGTGTCATGCGTAGTTTTTGGATTTTGGGAGCATCTATGTTGGCGGCTTTGGCAGGAACCGCGCTGGCCGCGGATTCCGCCGCCAGTCCTCCGGCGGAACCAACATCCGCCGAGTACATGATCACGGGCCTGCATTGTCCGATGTGCAGTTCGACGATCGAAGAATCGCTGAGGAAAGTGAAGGGAGTTCAAGAAGTTCAAGTCGATTTCCAAGCGAAGAACGCCCACGTGAAGTTCGACGAACGCCAGATGTCGGCCCAGCAATTGGCCCAGGCCATCGCCAACACGCCGCACATGATGGGTTCCGGCATGCACTACGGCGGTTTGCTGGTCCTAAGCGTGCCCGAGGTTAAAGATGCCGCCAGCGCAGCCAAGGCCCAGTCGGCTTTGAGCAAAGTGCCCGGCGTCGCGCAGGCGAAGGCCAATCCAGAGCAACATACAGTCGTGGTGCAATTTGCCGCCCAGGGAAAAACCACGTCGCAGCAGTTGACCGACGCTTTGCGCGATGCTGGCCTGAACGCAGCCGCGTCTGGCCATTCCGCAAAGGCGGAATCGCACGCCGCTGAGATGACCGACGCGCAACGGAAAAACCTCGCCAAGCTGTCGCCAGACGATCAGCAGGCGGCGACAAAGCAAGCGGTTTGTCCGATCTCGGGAGAACCGTTGGGGGCGATGGGAATGCCGGTCAAAATCGAACTCGATGGCCACACCGTGTTTCTTTGCTGCGAAGACTGCCGCGAAGACGCTCTGAAAAAGAAGGGCGAAGTGCTCCATAAGCTGGGCTTCGCAACGAAGTAAATGAGTGATTCGAAATTGCAATACGACGTCGTTCGTCAGCGTAACGTAGCCCAAGTCCAGCGACCGCGTTCGCCGGGCTTGGGAGCGGAGACCTTCCTTAACCTGGGTTAGATCATGATCGAAAGAATCATCGCCTATTCGATTCGCAATCCGTTTGTCGTCATTGCCGCGGCCATCGGCGTCGCGGCCATCGGGGTGTACTGCCTGATTCACACTCCCGTCGACGCCATTCCCGACCTCAGTGAAAACCAGGTGATCGTCTTCGCCGATTGGATGGGTCGTAGTCCGCGCGATGTGGAAGATCAGGTCACCTATCCCCTGTCGGTCAATCTGCAAGGGCTGGCCGGCGTGAAAGCCATTCGCGCCAGCAGCGAGTTCGGCTTCTCGATGATCAACATCATCTTTGAAGACAACATCGACTTTTATTTCGCCCGCACGCGCGTGCTGGAACGCCTTTCGGTGGCCGAAACGTTTTTACCCGCCGGCGTGAAGCCGTATCTGGCGCCCGATGCCACCGCGCTGGGCCAAATCTTCTGGTACACCGTCGAAGGGGGCGGCCAGGATTTGGGCCGCCTGCGAGCGATCCAGGACTGGTTCGTGCGCTATCAATTGCAAAGCGTGCCCGGCGTGGCCGAGGTGGCCAGCGTGGGCGGCTTCCCCATTGAATATCAAATCGACGTCGATCCCAATCGCCTGCGCGCCTACGGCGTCACGCTGGGCGAGATTTATTCCGCCGTGGCCCGCTCGAATTCCGCTGTCGGCGGCCGATTGCTGCAAAAAGGGGGCTCGGAATATCTGATTCGCAGCGTCGGTTGGATCCGATCGCTGGCCGACGTCGAGCGCATCGTCATCAAAAGCGTGGGCGGCACGCCGATCTATGTGTCGCAAGTGGCGAGCGTTCAATTCGGCTCCGCCGCGCGCCGCTCCAGCTTGGAAAAAAACGGCAACGAAGCGGTCGGCGGCGTGGTGCTGATGCGCTACGGCGAAAACCCGTTGGAAGTCACCCAGCGCATCAAAGACAAAGTCGTCCAGCTCCAGGCCGGCTTGCCCGAGGGAGTGCACATCGTGCCCTTCTACGACCGCACCCGGCTGATCAACGCCGCCATCGAAACCGTCTCGCATACGGTAATGGAAGAAATGCTGGTGGCCAGCCTGGCCGTCATTCTGGTGATGTGGCACTTCCGCAGTGCGCTGATCATCTGCCTCACGCTGCCCATGGCGGTGCTGTTCTCGTTCATCCTGATGCGATGGCTGAACATCCCCTCGAACATCATGTCGCTGTCAGGCATTGCCATTTCGATCGGCGTGCTGGTCGATGCCGCGATCGTGATGGTCGATCAAGGCGTGCACACGCTGTACCAGCGGTTCGGCCATGCGCGCATCAGCGGCGATACTTCCGCTCTGCTCGAGCCGGCGCTGCAAACTGTCGGGCGGCCGATCTTTTTCGCCATGCTGATCATGGTGTTGGGATTCGTGCCGGTGTTTGCCCTGACCGGCATGGAAGGACGAATGTTCCATCCACTGGCCTACACCAAAACATTCGCGCTGATCGGCGTGTCGATCTTGGCGATCACGCTGGTGCCGGCGCTGATACCGGTGCTGATCCGTGGCCGGGTGCGGCACGAGGAAGACAACTGGCTTGTGCGCCGCGTGATCGAAATCTACCGCCCCACGCTCAATTATCTGATGGATCACCCCTGGCCCATCGTGTGGACCACGTCGGTCATTCTGCTGTTGGGGTTCACCCCCGGCATTTCCGACGACACGGTGCGCCGCATTGTGTTGGCCGTGGTGTTGTTGTCCGGCCTGTGGGCCGCGCGCGGTGCCTTGGGTCGCACGCTGATGGTCGGCAGCCTGGCCGTGATCGCACTTCTGGCCCAACAGCACATGAAGCCGCTGGGCAGCGAGTTCATGCCGTCGCTCGATGAAGGCACGATTCTTGACATGCCGGTGAGCATTCCCCGCACCAGCATCACCGAAGCCGCGGACGATTTGAAAGCCCGCGACGCGATGTTGCGGCAGTTTCCGGAAGTGGAATCGGTGGTGGGCAAAGCCGGTCGCGCCGAAACGCCCACCGATCCTTCGCCGCCGGAAATGATCGAAACCATCGTCAACCTTCGCCCACAGAAATACTGGCCCAAGCGCGAGATGCGTTACAACGACGCTTTGGATCAGACCAGCCGCGCGCTAAAGGCGTTGATATCGGAGAATCTCGTCAAACCGCCCGCCGACAGCGAAGCCCGCCACAACCTGGTCAACGACGCCACGATGCACGTCGTGAAAGATTTCGATGCCGCAATGCGCGGTTTGGCAAAGTCGCGAATCAAGCAAATTGAGGCGGAAGGCGCGAATTGGCCCGACCGCATCAAGAAACTGAATTGGGAACTCATCGACAACGCGGCCGCGATTTATACCCGCGACATTCTGACGCAGCTTCGCGAATATGCGGATCAACAAAAAATTTGGATCGCGCCGGACGATAGCGCTACAACCGATCGCCTGGCCGCGCTGCAAAAAGATCTGACCAGCAAATTCGCCTCTCGCTTGTTTCTCTGGCAAAAGACAAGCAAGGGACTGGTCAACGAGTTGAATACCACCATCGACATGCCCGGCTGGGCCAACATCTGGACGCAGCCCATCATCAACCGCGTGAACATGCTGGCCACCGGCGTCCGCACGCAGGTTGGCGTGAAAGTGTACGGCAAAGATTTGAACGAAATCCAACGCGTTTCGCAGCAGGTGGCCGACGTGATCAAAAAAGTGCCCGGCGCCGCCGACGTCACGCCCGAGCAAAACGTGGGCGAAGGTTACGTGGAAATCAACATCGACCGCGAAAAAGCCGCCCGCTACGGCGCCAGCGTGGGTGACATTCAGGATGTGATCGAAACCGCGCTGGGGGGCCAGGTCATCACCACCACCGTCGAAGGGCGCGAGCGATTTCCAGTGCGCATCCGTTACGCTCGAGCCTTTCGTGAAGATGAAGAATCGGTGAAAAGTCTGTTAATCAACGCTTCCGGCGAACCGTCGATGACCAGCGCCGGCGGCATGCCAGGCAGCATGGGCGGAATGAACAACGCGGCCATGGCGACAACTCCCGCCACGTCGGCCAGTGCGCCGATACCGTCGGCCCTGCCGGGCGGTAGTGCTCGCCAAAACCTGATTACGCAAATTCCGCTTTCCATGGTGGCCGACGTCCGCATGGCCGAAGGCCCCTCGATGATCAAAAGTGAAAACGGCTTGTTGCGCTCCTACGTGCAACTGAACGTGCGCGATCGCGACATGGTCGGTTTTGTCGATGAAGCCCGCCGTACCGTCGAAGAGCAAGTGAAGCTGCCCGCCGGCATGTATCTGGAATGGTCGGGCGAGTTCGAGCATCAAATGCACGCCCGACGCACCCTGACGATCATCATGCCGATCGTGCTGCTGGTGATCTTCGTGCTTTTGTTCGTCACCTATCACGATCTGGCCGACACGCTGTTGGTGCTGCTGTTGGCGGTGCCCGGCGCGGTGGCCGGCGGCATGTTGTTCCAATACCTGTTCGGTTTCCCCTTCACCGTGGCCGTGTGGGTAGGCTACATCGCCTGTTTCGGGCTGGCCACGCAAAGCGGTCTGGTGATGCTGGTTTATCTGCGCGAGGCGATCGACCGGCGCGGCGGATTGGAAAACATTGCCTCGCTGGCCGAAGTGCGCGCCGCCATCATGGACGGGGCCGTGCACCGCACCCGGCCGAAACTACTCACCGAAACAACCACGATCGTCGGCCTGGCGCCCATGCTCTGGGCGCACGGCGTCGGCGCCGAAATCATGCAGCCGATGGCCGCCCCGGTGCTCGGCGGACTGCTGGTGTCGGACGAGATCATCGACCTCTTGCTGCCGGTGCTCTTTTACCGCGTCCGCCGCTGGCGCTGGCAGAAGATTCATGCTCCGGACGCTGATCGAAGCCAATCGGTCTCGAAAGGCGCGGAACTGGCCCCCGTGTAATCTTACCGCCTGCTCAGATACTTCTGATACGCCGCCACGGCGAGCTCATCGCAGCGATCGTTTTCCGGATGCCCGCTGTGCCCGGCCACGCGATGAAAATTAATTTGATGCTTGGCGATCAATGCGTCCAGCTCCTGCCACAATTCCAAGTTTTTCACTTCGCCGGTTTTCCCTTCGCGGCCAATTTTGCGCCGCCAGCCGTTGGCCTTCCACTTGGGCATCCATTGCATCAGGCCCTGGCGCACGTATTCGCTGTCGGTGTAAAGCTCGACTCGCGAACGTTTCTTGAGCGCTTCCAATCCCTTGATCACGGCCAACAATTCCATGCGATTGTTGGTGGTCATTGCTTCCCCGCCGGCGTGTTCCATTTCCTTGCTGGAGGCCGGATGCTGCAAGATAAACGCCCAACCTCCCGGCCCGGGATTCCCGCTGCATGCGCCGTCGGTGAATAGATGGACGACGGGCAGTGTTGCGTCAGCAGCTTGAGGCATCGGTTTCGCTTTTCTGGTTTAGCGCTCGGCCGCAGGCGCCGCGGGAAGCGACCGTTCCAACACGCGCTGCATTTCCTGCCGGCGCAGGCGCAGCAACTCCTCAAGATTATCTTTCACCGTGCTATCCAATGCCGCCTGGCCGGCGCGGGTCCATGGCAGATGCACGCTGAACGTGCTGCCGCGACCCAATTCGCTTTCCAGCGACACTTCGCCTCCCAGCAGTTTGCACAGCTCTTTGACGATCGAAAGCCCCAAGCCTGTGCCGGAATATTCCCGCGTGATTGCATCCCCCTGCGCCATGACCGCGGTGCCTTGGCGAAATTTTTCGAAGATCGCGGCCTGATCCTCCTCGGCGATGCCCACTCCCGTGTCCGAAACTGTCAGCAACAATTCGCCGCCTTCGGGATCGCGCTTGGCACGCACATTGATTCGCCCCCCCTCGGGCGTGAATTTGATGGCGTTGGAAAGCAAATTGCTGAGCATCTGCTGCACCTTCGCCTGATCCTGAAACATGTCGGGCAAATCCGGCTCGATCTCGATGTCCAGGTCGATGTTCTTGCGCTCGGTTTGCGGACGGAAGAAGTCGCACTGCGCCTGAATCACGCCTTCGATGCGGAAATCGGCCAGGCGCAATTCCATCTTGCCGCTTTCGATCTTGGCCAGGTCCAGAATGTCGTTGATCATGTCCAAGAGCATGCGCCCCGATTTCTGAATGTTTTGCACGTAGCGGCGCTGCTTGTCGTCCAACGACTTGATCGAGTCCAGCACCTCGCTAAAACCGATGATGCTGTTGAGCGGCGTGCGCAATTCGTGGCTCATCGTGGCCAAAAAATCGCTTTTCAAGCGGTTCATTTCATACAGCCGCATGTTGGCCTGCGCCAATTCGTCTACTTTTCCATCCAGCTCGGCGTTCGTGGTTTTCAGCTCGGCCTGCGTGCTCACCAGGTGCCGCACCATTTTATTGAACGCCACCGCCACGTCCTCGAATTCGTCGGCGGTGTGAATTTCCGCCCGCGCTTCCATGTTGCCCCGCGAAATTTCATCGCTGGTGTCGCGCAAATGTTTCAACGGCTTGACGATTACGTACCGCACAATCACATAGCTGGCGATCATCGACAGGAACACCGTCATTACCGCGGTGGCCAAAAAGATCGCCCGATTTTTCGCCAGCGCATTTTGCGTTGGGTCGGGCATCACGATCTTCGCCACCGCGATCAAATCGCCTTGCTGCAGCGGCGGTTGTGGCGGCAAGCCGGCGGCCGACATCGTCACCGACGGCGCCGCCGCTTCGTGACAGACGACGCACGAATGATCCGTAGCATACACCGGCTGGAAGTATTCGTAGTGATACTCGCCTTGATCTGCCTTTTCGAGGCGATCGACGTAATCGATCGCCGGCGCCGGCCGATCGGCCGGTCCGGTCCCCGTGTCGCCCGTTTTTTCCTCGGCGGGCATCGTGGCCGGGAAATGCTGCAGCGCCCAGGCATCGCGTTCGTTTTGCGGGCGGTGAATCGGATCGGTGCTATCCGGCTTCAAAAAGGTGGCCGTATAGTTCTGCGCTTGCAGCTTGCTGGCCCAGTATTCAATGGCCGGTTGATTTTGCACCGGCTCCCCTTTGTTTCTGCTCCAGTGGTATTGCAGCAAACTGGCGGCGACCAGGTGCTGCCCCGTGCTGCGAGCTTTGTCGTACACCAACGTCTCAGTCTGGCTGCCGTACCACCAAAAACTGCCGCCGATCAGCGTAAACAAACAAATGGCGAACAGCACGAGACACTTCAGCTCCAGCCGAGTTTCCCCCAACACGCGTTTGACGCTGCGGTACGACATGTTGAGAGATGAGGGGTGAAAGGCGAGCAACGAGGGGCGAGAAACTGATTTTTGGCCGCGGTGCTTGCCCAGCGCATGCGGTTTAGCACGACTTTCTCATTTTAAGACGCCCCCCTGCCCCAAACCAGACCAATCCCACTCGTCTCTCGCCCGTCGTCCCTCGTCTTTGGCCCCCTCCTCACATCATCTCCAGCGGATCGACGTCGACGGTCCACACAATTCCCTCGATCTCTTCCAATCCCTCCGCGGCGCGGCGAATCGCAGCCCGCAGCGCTTCCCCATCCGGCCCGTGCAACTGCAAGTGAAATCGAAATTGATCGCGCAATTTCGGAAACGGCGCCGGCGCGGGGCCCAGCACGCGAATCTCCGGCGTCTCGCTCGAAAGCTGTTTTTCGATCGCCGCGCAGACGGTCTCCCAAATTTTCTGCAAACATCTTCGTGTGCGCCTCTTGCTTTCCGCGCACGACCAAACGCACCATCGCCGCCACCGGGGGATATTGATGCGCCTGGCGCACCGGCAACTCTTCGCGCACAAACGCGCCGAAATCGTGCTGCACCGCGGCTTGAATCGCCGGATGCTCAGGACTGAAAGTTTGCACCAGCACGCGGCCACCCTTGTCGCCGCGGCCCGTGCGCCCCGCCACTTGCGTGACCAATTGAAACGTTCGTTCGGCGGCACGGAAATCGGGCAAGTGCAGCGCCGTGTCGGCATTGATCACGCCGACCAGCGTGACGTTGGGAAAATCCAAACCTTTGGCGATCATTTGCGTGCCCAACAGAATTTGCACCTTGCCATCGCGAAACGCCGTCAGCGCCCGATCGTGACTGCCGTGGGCCTGCATGGCGTCGGTATCCATCCGCAGCACGGTGGCCTGCGGGAAATCGCGCTCGGACTTCGGCCTCCAAGCCGCTGCGTGCCCAGTCCGCGAAAATGAATGCCCGCGAATTGACATTCGGGACACACTTCCGGCGTCGGCCGCTGATAATCGCAGTAGTGGCAGATCGCCACGTTGCCGGCGCGATGATGGGTCAGCGGTAAATCGCAATGCGGGCAGCGGACCACCGATCCGCAGGCCGGGCATTGAATGTGCGTCGAGAACCCGCGGCGATTCAGCAGCAATATCACCTGCCCCTTTTCGCGCAGCGCCGCTTCAATCGCCTGGTGCATCTGCCGCGAAACGGCGCCGCGCGATTTGCGGTTGACGAATTCGGTGCGCAAATCGATCGTGCCCACCGCCGGCATCGGACGATCGAACACTCGCCGCGGCATGTCGACCAATCGATACTCGCCTTGCATCGCCCGATACCAACTTTCCAGCGACGGCGTGGCGGAGGCCAGCACCATCGGAACCTTTTCCTCACGCGCCCGCCACAGCGCCACCTCGCGGGCATGGTACCGTGGCACAGTGTCTTGCTTGAACGTGGTTTCGTGCTCTTCATCGAGCACAATCAGCCCTAAGTGCGGCGTGGGCGCGAACACCGCGCTGCGCGCCCCGACCACCACCTGCACCTCGCCGCGGGCAATGCGTTCCCAATGCCAATGGCGCTCCGCATCGCGCAGGTGGCTGTGCAACACCGACACTCTGTCGAACCGCGCGCGGAAGCGTTCGCGGGTTTGCGGCGTCAGGCTGATCTCCGGCACGAGCATGATCGCCTGCCGGCCGTAGCTGATCACTTCTTGAATGGCCTGCATGTAGACTTCGGTTTTGCCGCTGCCGGTGACGCCGTGAATCAGAATGGTCTCGTGCCGCTGTGCCCGAAGCGGTTCGAGAATCGCATTAAGCGCCGTTTGCTGGTCGGCATTTAGCTTGAAATTCGGCTGCCGCGGCGCGGCCGCTTCACGTTGAGAATCCGCCGAAATACGCTGCGTCTTTGCCTGCAGAATTCCTTTGCGCCGCACGCGCAGTGATCGGGGCCATCGTGCATTTGGCGGCACGGGCCAGTTCCCGCGGCTCAAGCGGCTGCGAGCTCGTGGCCATATACTTCACGATGGCCAACTGCTTTTTTCCTAGTTTCAGTTCCTCGAGCTTGTCTTTCACTCCCGGCGCAAGCGACAGCAGCGTGATCCGCTTGGTTCCTGCGGACGATCGCACGCCGGCCGGCAAGACGGCCTCCAGCACCTGCCCCAGCGGGCAAAGATAATAGTCAGCCATCCACCCGGTCAGCCGCAACATGGTGGGCGAGAGCAGCATTTGATGATCGATTACCGCCGCCAACGGCTTCAACCGCCGATGCACGTCGGTCCGCGTCCCGAGCCGCACGCAATAACCTTCCACCATCCGGTTGCCGGCGCCGAATGGCGCCTGCACCCGGCGCCCCGTGCCAATCGCTTCGCGCAATCCGTCGGGCACCTTGTAATCAAACGGCTGCTCCGGTCCCTCGGGAAAGACAACGGTGGCCACCAACTGCTCGCCGGCGGCATCCAGTTCCCACGGCGCGGGCTCCGTCTCAAAAAGTTGTTGCTGTTGTGCCATTCTGACTGGGAGGGCGAGGCTCCCGCCGAACCGCCGTGCACGATAATCCTTGAACCGCTATAACTGCATTAGATACCTCGGGTCGATACCTGTCCATCGGTTCACTGAATCCGTCTATGCGTCTTGGGCTTTTTGGCGGCAGCTTCGATCCGGTGCACTACGGCCATTTGATTTTGGCTGAATGTTGCCGCGAGCAGTGCCGGCTGGATGCCGTTTGGTTTGTGCCCGCCGCCGTGCCACCGCACAAACAGGATCAAGCTCTTTCGCCGGCCGTCGATCGCATCGAAATGCTGAAGCTGGCCATCGGCGGCCACGATGTGTTCGACGTTTACACGGGCGAAATCGACCGCGGCGGCGTCAGCTTCACTGTTGAAACGCTCGAGCAATTGCACGAAGAATCGCCGGACACAGAACTTTTCTTCCTGATGGGGGCCGATTCGCTGGCCGATCTGCCCACCTGGCGCGAACCGCAAAGAATTTGCGAGTTGGCGATCCCCGTCGTGGTGCGCCGCGCCGGTTCGCCGGAGCCCGACGATTCCGCGCTGGCCCGATATATGTCGCCGGCGCGATTATCCGTCGCTCGGGCCAACCGCGTCGAGATGCCCGTAATCGATCTGTCGGCCACGGACCTGCGCCGCCGCGTGGCTGCCGGCGAGAGCATCCGCTACCGCACGCCCCGCGCCGTGGAGAAATACATCGGGGCACAGGGGCTCTATCGCAAATCTGCATCATAAAACCGACGATGCCATCGCCGGCTTTATGCCGCCTTGCGCTGCAGCTCAGATTGCTGCCCCGCCGCTTCCTGCTCGACCAATGAAGTGACGTCGACGGCGCACACTTCCGAATCGGCCCAAAGCGCGTTCAGCACAGTTTCCAGTTGCTCGCGCGGGCCAAGGGCGGGATCCAAGAACAGGCACCTCTGTCCTTTGATCACGCAGGCCCCACCCAGGCAATCTTCGAGATATTCCTCGCGGACCTTGTACCCGCTGCGCCGCGCAAATCGAGCGCCTGCTCCAAAAGTTCAACGGTGGTCATGGTTCCCTCCGTGCTAGCACCCGCGTCTTCTCGAGCGCGGCGGGATTGTATCGCCAAGCATTTCAGTTGCCCAGCCCGCTTCGACGATATCAGTCAGTACGCTAACTTCCCGCGATCAAACAAGTTAAGCCATGCCGCTCCGGTAAATCAGCGGCGTGGAACCAGCGGCGCAATCCGCGTCGAACGGGCATCTCTAATCGACTTTGCGGCTCAGGAAATCTAATCCACGTTCCAACTATGTCGCACGCCAGCCACAAACAGCCCTCGCTCGAAGAACAAGTCGCCATTCTCAAGCAACAATTGGCGCAAGCGCAAAAGCAAACCGCGCTGGGTGAGCTGGTCGGCACCACCACGCACGAATTCAACAACGTGCTAATGACGATTCTCAACTACGCCAAGATGGGCCTTCGCCACAAAGATACTCCGACGCGCGACAAAGCGCTCGAAAAAATTCTCGCCGCCACCAACCGCGCCGCCAAAATCACCAACAGCATTTTGGGTTTCGCCCGCAATCGCTCGCAATCGCTGGAGCCGACCGACTTGAAGAAGGTGATCGACGACTCGCTCCTGCTGTTGGAGCGTGAAATGGCCAAATATCGCATCCGGGTGGAAACGCAGCTTGAGCCGACGCCGCCGGCCTTGGCCAACGGCAACCAGATTCAACAGGTGCTGTTGAACCTGCTGATTAACGCCCGCCAGGCAATGCCCAACGGCGGCACGATCATCATCAAGCTCAACTATGACGCCTCCACACACTTGATCGACCTGGTCGTGCGCGACACCGGCAGCGGCATGCCGCCCGATGTGCTGCACCGGATCTTCGATCCGTATTTTTCCACGAAGGCCGGCCCCGACGCCACGGGCAAAGGGGGCACCGGCCTGGGCCTAAGCGCCTGCCGCGACATCATCGAAGCCCACCGCGGAAGAATTCGTGTGGAAAGCAGCGTCGGCCGCGGCACGGCGTTCACTATCAAACTGCCCGTGGTCCTCGCTGCGCCGTTTACTGCCGCGCCTGCCACGGCGCCGGCTGTTTCTGTCTCCGTCAGCCAGCCCCCCGTCGGTACGTAACCGCGCTTGGTTGGCTTCCGAACGTCTGGCGCGATAATCTGGACGTACGCCTGCGCCCTACCTTTGCGCGGGCGTTCTATTCATCCAGACATCCAAACCAGCGCCAAATGCACGTCACCACTGCCGCCAAACCCCGCACGCTGCGCGAACTTCGCGCAAGCGGCTGGGTCTCCAAAACCGTCAAGCAGGAAATCCACGACAACTTTCTCCGCATGCTTGCCGAAGGGGAAGAACTGTTTCCCGGCATCATCGGCTTCGACAGCACGGTCATTCCTGAAATCAACATCGCGCTTCTGGCCAAGCACGACATGCTATTCCTGGGCGAGAAGGGGCAGGCCAAAAGCCGGCTGATGCGCTTGCTGATGCGGTTCCTCGATGAAGAGATTCCCTACATCGATATTCCTGAAGCGCCGCTGCACGACGATCCGCTGAAGCCCATCACCACCGTCTGCCGCCGCTTCGTCGCCGAACATCCTGAGGAAAAAGTGCCCATCGGCTGGTGGCGGCGCGAAGATCGCTACGCCGAACGCCTCGCCCCGGGCACCAAATTCGCCGACATCATCGGCGAAATCGATCCCGCCAAGCTCGCCGGCGGCACCAGCATGAGCGCCGAGGAAGCCCTGCACTTCGGCCTGATCCCGCGCATGCACCGCGGCATTTTTGCGATCAACGAATTGCCGGAGCTCGATGAACTGGTGCAAGTCGGCTTGTTCAACATTCTGGAAGAGCGCGACGTGCAGATCCGCGGCTATCCCGTGCGGTTCGATATCGACGTCTTGATCCTCTTCTCAGCCAACCCCGCCACGTACAACCGCAGCGGCAAAGTCATCCCGCAATTGAAAGATCGCATCGGTTCAGTGATCCACACGCATTATCCGAAGGAGCGCGACCTGGGCATTCAAATCATGGAACAGGAAGCAGCGGTGGAACTCGACGGCGCCTTCCCCGTGGTGGTGCCCTATTTCATGAAGCAGATCATCGAAGAAATCACCGTCGCCGCCCGGCGCAGCAAATTTATCGACCACAACTCCGGCGTCAGCGCGGTTCAGCATCGCCAACTATCGCACCATGGTGGCCAGCGCCCGCCAGCGCGATCCGCCTGGGGGAACGCCCCGCTGTGCCGCGGATCAGCGACTTGGGGCACATCTACGCCTCGTCGCTGGGCAAATTGGAACTGGACCTGATGGGCAGTCATCAAATGACCGAGCGCCAAGTGCTCGACGCCGTGATGGCCGAGGCCATCAAAACCGTGTTCGACGAATACGTCGAGCGCAACGGCCTGGAAGAGATCGCCAAAATCTTTGGCCAAGGCGTGAAGATCGAAGTCGGCGACATGCTTCCCTCGGCCGATTACGCGGAGCGATTGAAGCGCGTCCCGCCCGCGTGGGACAAAGCGTTCGAAGTCAACGCCGCCGGCGACCCAGCCGTCCGCGCCAGTTGCGTGGAATTCATTCTGGCTGGCCTGTACGCCACCGATCAGATCTCCCGTGCCCAACACCACGGCCGCGTGGTGTATGAAACGTAGGCGGTCCGTCGGTCTAACTGTCCGCGCGCCTCGTTCCGCTGCGGGGGCCGCCAGTTCTCGTTGTTAAGCTTGTCCGCCGACAGCGTGGGCACCAAGAATTGATGCGCGATTACTGGAACTGAAAGTATTTATCTGCAATTATCTGTGCTTGCTTAACAAGTGACTGCTCGAAAGGAGTTTCGTCATGGCTCAGAAGCTCGCTGGCAAAGTCGCCGTCGTCACCGGGGCATCCAAAGGCATCGGCGCCGAAATCGCCAAACAACTCGCCGCCGAAGGTGCGTCGGTCGTCGTTAACTACAGCGCCAGCAAAGAAGGGGCCGAGCGCATCGTGGCCGGCATCAAGAAGAACGGCGGCCAGGCCGTCGGCGTCCAGGCGAATCTTTCCAGGCCCGCCGAAGTGAAGCAACTGTTCGCGGAAACGAAAAAGACATACGACAAACTGGATATCCTGGTGAACAACGCCGGCATCTACGATTTCCAACCGCTGGAAAATATCACGCCGGAGCATTTTCACAAACAATTCGATTTGAACGTGCTCGGCTTGCTCTTGGCCACGCAAGAGGCCGCCAAATTGATGGGCAGCGCCGGCGGCAGCATCATCAACATTAGCTCCGTTGTCGCTACGTCAGCCCCGCCACAATCGGCGGTCTACAGCGGCACGAAAGCCGCGGTGGTGGCCATCACTCGCGCACTGGCCCAGGAATTAGGTTCGAAGAAAATCCGCGTGAACGCCATCAATCCCGGCATGGTCGAAACGGAGGGCACGCATGCCGGAGGAATTATTGATAGCGATTTCGAAAAGCAGGTATGTGTCCCACACGCCGCTGGGCCGCATCGGCGTGCCACAAGATATCGCGCCGGCCGCCGTGTTCCTGGCCTCGCAAGATTCTTCGTGGATCACCGGGGAGACCCTGTACATTTCCGGCGGCCTGCGATAAACCGTAACGCATTGCCTCTGATCACCGCCATGAGGAGAACGAACCATGGTCCAAGCCACCGCCCAACGGAACGACCGCAAGAAGTCCAGCCCGCTAGCCACACCCACTGATCTGAAGCACTCCGGCGTCGAAGCAGTCTGCGACGCCCTGCGTCCGCTGTTGGCCGACGTGTTCGCGCTGTACGTGAAAACCAAAAACTTTCACTGGCACATGAGCGGCCCGCACTTCCGCGATTACCACCTGCTGCTGGACGAGCACTCCGACCAGATCTTCGCCATGACCGACGACATCGCCGAGCGAGCCCGCAAGATCGGCGGCACCACGCTGCACTCGATCGGCGAGATCGCCAAGCACCAGACGATCGAAGACAACAACGACGATTTCGTTGCCCCGCAGGACATGCTGGCCGAACTGCGCGACGACAACCGGCGGCTTAGCAAGTCGCTACGCGACGTGCACAAAGTTTGCGACGACGCGGGCGATGTGGCCACCGCCAGCCTGATCGAAGTGTGGATCGACCAAACCGAACGCCGCACCTGGTTTTTGTTCGAAGCGACGCGGGCAGAATAAGAATTGTGAGTAAGTGAGTAAGTAAGAGATAAGCCGCACTTACTCCGCGCTCACCCGTTCATCGTTCCTACTTCATCCTTCATCATTTCCTCCCATGCTCCACCGTCAACTCGGCCGCTCGGGCTTCAGCGTTCCCGTCCTCAGTTTCGGCACCGGCACCTTCGGCGGCGGCGGCGAATTGTTCAAAGCCTGGGGCTCTACCGACGTAGCCGAAGCCACACGCCTGGTCGATATCTGCCTCGAAGCGGGCCTGACGATGTTCGATTCCGCCGACATCTATTCCTCCGGCCGCTCCGAAGAAATCTTGGGCCAGGCCATTAAAGGCCGCCGCAACCGTGTGTTGATTTCGACCAAAGGAACATTCCCATTTAGCGAAAGCCCCAACGACCTGGGCTCATCGCGGCATCATTTGCTGAGCGCCGTGCACGGCAGTCTCAAGCGATTGGGGACCGATTACTTCGATCTCTATCAACTGCACGGCTTCGACGCCCGCACACCGCCGGAAGAAACGCTCAGCACGCTCGATCAGTTGGTGCGCGAAGGCAAAATTCGCTACGTTGGTTGCTCCAACTACTCCGGCTGGCACTTGATGCGCGCACTCGCGACCGCGGATCGCTACGGCTGGCCGCGGTTCGTCGCCCACCAGGTGTATTACTCGCTCGTGGGCCGCGACTACGAATGGGAGCTGATGCCGTTGGGCCTGGCCGAAGGCGTGGGCGCTGTGATCTGGAGTCCGTTGGGCTGGGGCCGCTTGACCGGCAAAATCCGCCGCGGCCAGCCGCTACCCAAATCCAGCCGGCTGCAAAGCAAAGTCGCCGCCGACATGGGTCCGCAAATGCCGGACGAATACTTATATAACGTCGTCGACGCACTAGACGCGGTGGCCAAAGAAACCGGCAAGACCGTCCCGCAGATCGCGCTCAATTGGCTGCTGCAGCGCCCGACGGTGGCCACCGTGATCATCGGCGCGCGCAACGAAGAGCAGTTGAAACAAAACCTCGGCGCCGTCGGCTGGGATTTGACGAAAGAGCATGTCGCGAAACTCGACGCCGCCAGCGCGGTGAACCTTGCCTACCCCTACTGGCACCAACGCGGCTTCCCGATGCTCAACCCCGCCCCGTGTAGCCGGATTTGCATAGAATAGTTGCATGCCCAAGCGCGAGACACTCGGCGGGATCATTCACACGTACCAGCGGTACGATCCTAAGCGGTTTCCTAGTCCCACGCAGCCGCCGCCGGATATGGTTACGCCGGCGTTTGAGCACATGCTGGCCTTCGGTGAGCTGCGCGAACTGAGCGAGGAAGAACTCGCGCGGGCGGTGCGGATCGATCCCAGCCAGATCGCCGGGCTGGGGCCGACCATCGAATCGCTGAAGGCGGCGCTCGAGGAGCGCAAGCGCAAGATTTTGCAAACTTACGAGACCGATGCGGTGCAAAAATCGGCGGCCGACGCTTACCGCGAAACCGGCGAGCAAATTCAGCCTCCCAAGAATCTGCGCGATCGCTTTCGCCGCGCGTTTGAAGAAGAACAAATCCGCGACCTGGAGCGCGTGTGGTATGCCCAGGGGAACGACAATTCGCCGTTTGCGCGCGAGCTGGTGAAACTGGTCGATCGGCTGGGAGACAAATATGAAATCGACGAGCTGGCCGGCAAATACGATTTCACCGGGCGCACGCCGATGAGCGTGCCGCAAGCGATTGAAATCAAGGAAGAGTTGGAAACGATCGATCGGCTGCTCAAGCAATTGGAAGAAGCCGCCAAAGACGCGCAGATCGGGATCATCGATTTGGAGGCGCTGGCGGAATATGCCGAGCCGGGCGATATGGACAAGCTTACGCAGATGCAGCGGCAAGTCGAAGAACTCCTGCGCCACATGGCCGAGCAGCAGGGTCTGGAGCGGGGCAAGCAGGGCTATCAACTCACGCCCAAGGCGTATCGCATCTTTCAGGGACGGCTGCTGGAAAAAATCTTTTCGCAGTTGCAACAGTCGCGCACCGGGCGGCATCAGGGCCCAATCGTCGGCGAAGGGGCGGTCGAGCTGCAGCAAACCAAGACCTACGAATTCGGCGACAGCGTGGCGAACATGGACATTCCCGCCTCGCTGGTGAACGCCATGCTCCGCGACGGGACCGATCTGCCACTGCGGATGAAGGCCGACGACATTGTGATTCACCGCACGCGAAACACGCCCAAGTGCGCCACGGCGGTGCTGATGGACATGAGCGGCTCGATGCGCTACGGCGGGCAATATATCAACGTCAAACGCATGGGCCTGGCGCTGGATGGCCTGATTCGCCGCGAATACCCCGGCGACTTTTTGCAATTCATCGAAATGTACACGTTCGCCAAGTCGTGCATGACGGGCGATATTGCCAAGCTATTGCCCAAGCCGGTGACGATTTTTGATTCCTATGTGCGGCTGTGGGCCGACATGAGCGATCCGGAGATCAGCGAGATTCAAATTCCGCACCACTTCACGAACATCCAGCACGCGCTGCAGATGGGCCGGCAATATCTTTCGCAGCAAGACACGCCCAACCGGCAGATCATCCTGATCACCGACGGCCTGCCGACCGCGCACTTTGAAGGGAGCAAACTGTTCCTGCTCTATCCGCCCGATCCGCAAACCGAAGTCGCCACGATGCGCAAAGCGCACCTCTGCCAGCGCGAAGGGATCACGATCAACATCTTCCTCCTGCAAAGCTGGAGCCAATCGAGCGAAGACATCCAATTCGCCTACCGTCTGGCCGAATCGACCAAGGGCCGCGTGTTCTTCACGGCGGGCAAAGATCTGGACCGCTTTGTGGTGTGGGATTATTTGAACCGGCGCCGCTCGATCGTGGCGTGACTAATCGCGCTGATAATCCGTCACCAGCCAGCGGTCCCCTTCTTTCTTAAACTCGACCACCAACCGGCCGATGTAATTGCGGTAGATGGCCGTTTGCGTGTGTGCTTCCCCTTCGGCGCGCACCCAAAAATGGGCCGTCGCGGTCAACGGCTGCTTCGTTTCATCGACCGTCACTTCCAATTGACCGATCGTGACCGATTCCAGCTTCACCTGACCGATCCAGCGCCGGGCTTCGTCGCGCACCTTCGTTGCCGAGGGCGAGATGCAATCGATCACCGCCGGCAAATTGTTCTTCTCGGCCTGTGTGGCCGCCTCGTAAATCACATTCTGCACCCGTTCCCGATTTGTCACTACCAAATGATCGACGAGCGCGGTGAGCCCCATGAATGCCAAGAGCGCCCCCATCGGCCAGAACAAAACCATCCGCCCGCTTTTGAGAAAAAACACCAGCAGCAGCACGATCATCATGCCGCCGGCGACCAGAATCGGCGTCGGGTTTTCGGTGAACCAGGTGATGGGGGGCGAGTCAAGCATGGTCCGTGGTCCGTTGTCCGTCGTCCGTTGCATGGATCCGCAACTCCGCCCAGCGGCGGCGCTGCAAGCGAATCAATTGCAAGAAGGCCACCAGCGTCACGCAGCCGACCACCGCCATCACCGGCCAGACGGTGAAGATCGGCTCCCAGTGCGGCTCTTGTCCCTGTTCGATCGGCTCCCCCGGCTCCGCCGCTTCGCGCTTCAGCCCCCGCTCGCGCGCATGAAACTTGGTTTCGATCGCCTGCTCGCGCCGCTCGAACTTCGGCCCGATCGTGGCGATGCCCGCCAGCGCAGCCAATGAAAACATCATCACCCAAAACCAGGGCGAATCGGTAACCGGCGGCGGGGCTCTTGGCGATTCCGGCATTTGTGTCACCACAGAGACGCACAGAATAGGCTTAGAAGAGGAGAACATGAGAAGAGCAGATGAGGAGAGTTGTAGTCATTCTCATCTTCTGCTCTTCTGCTCTTCTTGCTGAATGCCCTCCCGGCGTCTGGGCGGTTCCATTATCCGCGCTTCTTGAACAGCGGGCCGGCGTAGACCGCCGACTCGCCCAATTGCTCCTCGATCCGCAGCAGTTGATTGTACTTGGCCATGCGGTCGGTGCGCGAGCCGGAGCCGGTTTTGATCTGCCCCGTCTCCAGCGCCACCGCCAGATCGGCCAGCGTGCTGTCTTCGGTTTCGCCGCTGCGATGGCTGACGATGCTGGTGTAGCCGTTGCGGTGGGCCAGTTGCACGCACTCAATGGTCTCGGTCAACGTGCCGATCTGGTTGAGCTTGATGAGAATGCTGTTGCCGATGTGCTCATTGATGCCGCGCTCGAGCCGCTTGGTGTTGGTGACAAACAGATCATCGCCGACCAATTGCACTTTGTCGCCCAACCGCTGGCTGAGCATCTTCCAGCCTTCCCAATCGTCTTCGGAGCAGGCATCTTCGATGGAAACGATCGGATACTTCGCCACCCATCCGGCGAGAAACTCGACCATTTCCGCGGAACTGAGCTCGCGCCCGTCGACGCTGTATTTCTTTGTCTTCTCGTCGAGCATTTCATTGGAGGCCACGTCGATGGCAATCGCAATCTGCTCGCCGGGCTTGTATCCGGCTTTTTGAATCGCCTCGAGAATCAAGTCGATCGCTTCGGCATTGCTTTTCAAATCCGGGGCAAAGCCCCCTTCGTCGCCGACATTGGTGTTCAGCTTCTTGCTCTTGAGCACGCTCTTCAACTGATGAAACGTCTCGACGCCGGCCCGCAGCGCATCGCTGAACTTCTTGAAACCCAGCGGCATGACCATGAACTCTTGCACGTCCACGGCATTGTCGGCATGCGCGCCGCCGTTGACGATGTTCATCATCGGCGCCGGCAGCAACCGCGCGCCGGGGCCGCCCAAGTAGCGATACAGCGGCAACCCGCTGAACTCCGCGGCGGCATGCGCCACGGCCAGCGACACGCCGAGAATCGCATTGGCCCCGAGATTCTTTTTGTTCTCCGTGCCGTCCAGCTCGATCATCCGCCGGTCGATGCCGGTTTGATCCAGCGCATCCCAGCCGAGAAGTTCCTTCGACAGTTTTTCGTTCACATTCGCCACCGCCTTGAGCACCGACTTGCCGCCGTACAGCGATTTATCGCCGTCGCGCAGTTCCCACGCTTCATGTACGCCGGTGCTGGCGCCGCTGGGCACCGCGGCACGGCCGAAGGACCCGTCGGCCAGCGTCACATCGACTTCGATCGTGGGATTGCCGCGGCTATCCAAAATTTGCCGCCCGTGGATTTCAATGATTTCGCTCATAGTGCATGAGTCAGGGGTCAGGGGTCGGGAGCCAATAATTCAGCGCTCCAGTCGCGGAGCGCTTTTCCATTGTGCGAAATCATCCGGCGATTGGCTAGCGGCCAGATTTCCGCTCGACCAACAAAAAAAGGCTGGCCCCGGCGAACCAGGGCCAGCCCACGGTTTAACTAGCGACTCAGCGTTTATCAACACATGGCCGCACTACTTGCTGCAGCATGTGCAATCGGGGCACGTGCAACTGGCGCCGCACGCACAGCCTGCTCCGCACGGACAACTGCAAGCCGCCGTGCTCTTGGAGCACTTCGTGCAGGCCGGCTTCGCGCCGCTGGACGCAATCCCAGCCGCGGCCAGCGCAGCAACCAATGCAAGCGATCCAAACAATTTGACGATCATGAGAAAACTCCTAGTTCTTGGTAATAGAAAAAAATTGATTCACGAACAACGAAACAGAACGCTCGTTGCCGAATCAATTCAGCCAAGAACAATGCACAATGCGATGCGGTATCTCGGGTGCAAGCTCACCCGGAGAGGAGGCGACCTCCAATTGCGCCCGATCGCTCTGACCAACTTGCACATCCGCCAGCGCCGTCGGCAAAGCAAAGTGCTCGTCAGCAACTTGGAGAGTCGAAATAACCGGCCGATCCGCCGGCTGCCTGGTGGAAGAACCGCACAGGCACGGAGCCTTGCCGGTCTGCCCGCACTTTGCCGCGACGGCTTTCTCGCAACACGATTTCGTCGGCGACTTGTGGCTACAGCGCCCGCAGCAACCGCCCGCCTTTTGGCAGCAGGCGCCGCCGCCAGCCGCTTGCCGAGTCGCCGCCGTGCAACCCTGGCCTGTGCCGCAACTGCCGCAACAGGACATCGGGCCGCCAGGCAGCGCCATCGCGAAGGCCATCACCAGCGGCAAAAACTCGCGGACGATTTTAGTATTTCGCTGCGGCATAGCATCCTTATTTTTCGGCACTAAGGACCACGGGTCAATGCAAATTCCCAAAACACATGCCAGCGGCTACGATGTTGCGTTGATGCGAAAAGCACACACGCACTCCTAATTGGCATCTGGGTCAATCTTTATGTCGTCTGTCGCGGCCAACCGTCTGCAAGCAGAACCGCTACCGGAAAATATCAAGAGCACGCAGCCCGGCGGCGGACTTTGTTATTCGATCGAATTGGCCTGGGGCCGGCTACGCCGCTGGTATCTGCGCACTTTTCGGCAGGGCTACATCAATCGTATGGCCGCTCTGCGAGTGGGCCAGCTCAACGGTTGCCCGCACGAAGTGCTCGATCCGCGCGATCTGAAATTCATTCGCAATCAAACTGATTGCCGCTGGAATCCGCAGGACGATCCCTTCCGTTGGCGCGAAAAAATCCCCTTGGCCCGCTGGGGATTGGCCGAAGTGCAACTGCTGGGCTGGCCGCTGTTGGCAATCACTATTGCGCTGGCCTACCTCTGGTGGCCGGCCGCGATTCTTACCGGCGCACTACTGGCATTGGTCGTGTCGTTCTTCCGCGATCCGCCGCGCTACATTCCACAAACGCCAGGGCTCTTGGTTTCGCCAGCCGACGGCAAGGTGATCGAGATCGCGCCATTGGATCACGACGAATTCGTCGGCGGGCCAGCGGTCCGCATTGCCATCTTTCTCACGCTGTTCAACGTGCACGTGAACCGTATGCCGTGCGCTGCGCGAGTCATTCGCCTGCGATATTCCCCCGGCAAGTTTCTCAATGCCAGCAAGCCGGAAGCCAGCACGCAGAACGAATCGATGTGGATCGGCTTGGAGGAAAATCAGGCTCCCCATCGCCGAATCGTCTGCCGGCAGGTTTCCGGCCTGATCGCCCGGCGAATCGTCTGCGATTTGCGGCCTGGAGAGGTGTTCCAGCGTGGCGAGAAATTTGGGATGATTAAGTTCGGCTCGCGGACCGAACTGATCGTGCCCGCCGAAGGGTTCGAAGCGCTGGTGCGCGTCGGCCAATGGATCAAAGCGGGCCGCGACGTGGTGGGAAAATATAGCAATCAGCATTCAGCCGTCAGCGGTCAGTCGGAACACGATTCGCCATCGCCCGCTGAAAGCTAACTGCTGAGTGCTGATCGCTGAAAGCTCCGCCCATGAAACGCATTCGCACCGTCGCTGTATTTCCCACTGTGTTCACGCTGGCGAACCTGATTTGCGGGTTCTTCGCCATCGTGGTGGCTTCGCGCGTCGGGGCCGGCAATCTCGCCCCCATTCCCAAAGCGCCCGAAATTGAATTTCGCAATCCCGCGAATTTTGTGTCGGCGCTGGATCCCAACGATCCCACGCACAACATCGTGCTGGCCGCATGGCTGATTTTCCTGGCGATGATTTTTGACGCGCTGGACGGCCACGTCGCCCGGCTGGCCCGCGCCACCGGCGATTTCGGCGCACAATTGGATAGTCTCTGCGATTTGGTCACGTTCGGCGTCGCCCCGGCGTTTCTGATGGTGAAGATGTGCCCCGACTTCGCCTATTTGCACCGCGATGCCACGTGGATCATCGCCGCCGCCTTCGCCGCCTGCGCCGCGATGCGATTGGCCCGCTTCAATGTGGAGGCGGAAGAAAACGACGATCACCTCGACTTCATCGGCCTGCCCGCCCCCGCCGCAGCCGGTACAATCGCGGGCTTTGCCATCTTCTTTTACACGCTTCGCCGCGAGGGAAATCCGTTTCGCTATGCCGAGGAAATCGACTGGTGGCTGCGCCACACCCTGCCCTTCTTTACACTGCTGCTTTCCGCCCTGATGGTGTCGCGCATCCCCTATCCGCACGTGGTCAACCAATTGCTGAAAGGACAGCGCAGCCTGGGCCACATCGTGGCGCTGTTGTTCTCGCTGGTGGTGGTGCTGGCCATTCAAGGCTATAGCGTGCCCATTATCTGCGCCGTCTTCGTGCTCGGCCCGCCGATGCGCTACGCGTGGCAACGCTTTCGCAACCGCCGCGAGCTTCAAGAAGCCGAACCGCTGTTTTGAAGAAATGCAAAATGCAGATTGCAGAGTGTAGAATGAAGACCGCGGACTCGTCGCCTTTGTTTTCATAATTCTGAATTTTGCAATTTGCATTCTTCATTCTCCCCATGTTCACCGGACTCGTCGAAGCGCTCGTTACCATGACCGACGTGCACCGGGAACCGCCGGGGGTGCGGCTGGTGTTTTTGGCGCATCACCTGGTCGACGACATCAAATCGGGCAAGGTGAAAGTCGGCGACAGCTTCGCGCTGAACGGTTGCTGCCTGACACTGGTGGCCATCAACGCCGACCGCATCAGCTTTCAGGCGGGCGAGGAAACTCTTAAGCGCACCAACCTCGGCCAATTGCAGCCCGGCGGCCAAGTGAATCTCGAGCGGCCGCTGCGCGTGGGGGATGAACTCGGCGGTCATCTGGTCACTGGCCACATCGACGGCGTGGGCACACTGGATTCGCGCAAAGACGACGGCCAGTGGTCCACCTACTGGTTCCGCGCGCCAAAAGAACTGACGCTGCAGATGGCTAGCAAAGGCTCCATCGCCATCGACGGCGTCAGCCTCACGCTGGTCGATGTGAAAGACGACCGCTTTAGCGTGATGCTAATTCCGCACACATTGACCAATACCACGCTCGGACACTTGAAACCCGGCGACCGTGTGAATCTTGAAACCGACATCCTTGCGAAATACGTCCAGCGGCAGCTAAAAGCTGTTAGCGGTTAGCTATTAGCTGTTAGCTCTCCCATGCCCAATCAAACCCTCACCTTTCTCAAGCACCGCTTCGAAGAGGTCGGTTTGCGCCTGAACACGCGCCACGGGCAAAATTTTCTGATCGATCTCAACCTGCAAACCATCCTTGTCGAGTCGGCGCAGCTTTCTCACGACGACGTCGTGCTCGAAGTTGGCACCGGCACCGGGGCGCTTTCCGCACTTATCGCTCCGCAAGTCGCGCACCTGGTCACGGTCGAAGTCGATCCACGCTTGGCGCAACTGGCCAGCGAGGAACTGATCGACCACCGCAACGTCACCCTATTGCAGCAAGACGCGCTGGCCGGCAAACACACGATTGCGCCGGAAGTGTTAAGCGCCCTGAACCGTCAGCTCGACCAATCGCCCCAGCGCCGCTTCAAGCTCGTCGCCAACCTGCCGTACAACATCGCCACGCCGCTCGTTGCCAATCTTTTGACGCTGGATCGCCCGCCGGAACTGATGGTCGTCACCATCCAAAAGGAACTGGCCGACCGCCTGATGGCCCAGCCCTGCACGAAGGATTACGGCGCTTTCAGTCTGTGGGTGCAGTGCCAATGTCAGGTGGAACTGCTGCGCGTGATGCCGCCGGAGGTGTTCTGGCCCCGGCCGAAGGTGCACTCGGCCATCGTGCGAATCACGCTTCAGAGCGAGCGCCGCCGGGCGATCGCCGATCTGGAATTCTTCCGGCAATTCGTCCACTGGCTGTTCCTGCACCGACGCAAATTGCTCCGCGTCGTGCTGGCCGGCCAGTTCAAAAGCCAATTGGACAAACCGGCCGTCGACGACCTGCTTCGTCAACTGAACTTTGGCGAAAAACCACGCGCCGAAGAACTCCCCGTCGAGCAAATGGTGCGGCTGGCCGATGCGGTGCGAAAGCGCATCGGTTCATCTGCTGCCGCAGATTAATCCCCCACTTGTTTCACTCGGCGTCGACCGTTAATCTACAGCCGTCATCCGCAGTTCCGACTGGCAATCGAATTCATTCCAATCGCCTCAGGCACCCACCCATGAAGTTCATCGAAATGCGGGGCTCCACGCTGATGCATCTGTTGGGCCCCGAGGACATCAAGCCTGAGGATCTTCGCGCGGCGGGACTGACCGACAAATGTTTGGTGCGCGTGAACATGCAAGGCGATATCGAAGTGCGCCGCCGCCACCGCTGGGAAGTGATCGGCGGACTGCTGGGCGACTACGAACATCGCATCAAGCAGGAAACCGGGCTCGACTGGGCGTAACGGAACTGGCCGGGCTCAGGGATAACGCTGACCCCCAAGCTGCCTAGGCGCGGCCAAACAAGCCGCACCGTTTCGCTTGCTCACCTAGCAGCAATAATTGCGCAACTTGCGCCTGCTGCCATCCGGCGGCGTCTGACGAATAAAATTGCCGCAAATTGCTGGGCGTAGGAAAATCGAGAAAATCGGCCCCTTCGTCGCCGCGATGGTTTGTAAGCGCTCGCCGCTCGTGGTAAGCTGTTGACTCGGTTTGCCGATCTGCCGATGTCTAAGTGACGCCTACCTAAGCCCTAATCCATTTCCCCCTGGGCTCGTCCGACAGCGCAGTAAACCCTAACCATGACGGTTAAAACGACTGCCACGAATGATTGATTTGGGGAACATGCAATTCATCACCCGATGGCGTCAAGAAGCGCCTCCGGCAATGCCTTGTGGAGATAATTGAATCGTGCATTTAGACCATTTGCCTGGATCTTTTTTCGGCCCTTCCAATCTTGTCGATCTCCTGCGCCATCGCGCGGCGCATCAGCCCGGCGACGTGGGTTTTTATTATCTGGCCGACGGCGAATCGGAAGAGATTAACTGGACGTACGCGGAACTCGATCGCCGCGCTCGCGCCATCGGCGCGTGGCTGCAATCGCTCGGTGTGCAAGGCGAACGCGCGTTGTTGCTCTACCCGGCGGGTTTAGATTTTATCGCCGCCTTCTTCGGCTGCTTGTATGCCGGCGTGGTGGCGGTGCCGGCCTATCCACCGCGCAAGAATCGTTCGCTGGAGCGGATCGAAGCGATCGCCAACGACGCCGAGGCCAAAGTCACGCTCACCACGCAAGAAGTTTTCGATCGCGTGCAAGGCGTGCTGGCCGAAAACCCCAACCTGCAATCGCTGCATTGGGGAACGACCGATCAATTCCCGCCCGGCATGGAGCGCGATTGGCGTCAGCCCGACGTGCATGGCGATACACTCGCCTTCCTGCAATACACCTCCGGTTCCACCGGCACGCCCAAGGGCGTCATGCTTAGCCACGCCAATCTGATGCACAACTCGGCGCTGATTTGCTATGCGTTCGAACACACTCGCAGCGGCGTGGGCGTGTTCTGGCTGCCCAGCTATCACGACATGGGACTGATCGGCGGGATCTTGCAACCGATGTATTACGGCAAACCCAACGTGCTCATGTCGCCGATGGCGTTTTTGCAGCGGCCATTGCGTTGGCTGCAAGCGATCACGAAGTACAAAGGCACGGTCAGCGGCGGACCAAACTTCGCCTACGATCTGTGCGTGCGACGCATCACGCCGGAAGAACGCGCCCATCTCGATCTCAGCAGTTGGTCGCTGGCCTTCAACGGCGCCGAACCGATTCGCCCCGAAACCCTCGCAGAGTTCACCCGCACTTTCGCGCCTTGCGGCTTCCATGCCGAGGCGTTCTATCCCTGCTACGGTTTGGCCGAAGCGACGTTGATGGTCACCGGCGGGTTGAAAACCGCCAACCCGATCGTCCGTTCGTTCGAAGCCAAAGCGATTGAAAACAATCAGGCCGTCGATGCACTGCCTGACGAGGAAGGCACGCGCACACTGGTCGGGTGCGGCGCGGCGCTGTTGGATCAGGAAGTGGTGATCGTCGATCCGGAAACCATGACCAAATGCCCCGATCGCCGCATCGGCGAGATTTGGGTGGCCGGCCCCAGCGTAGCCCAGGGCTACTGGCGCCAGGCCGATGAATCCGCCGCCACGTTCCGCGCCTTTTTGAAAGACACCGGCCGCGGCCCTTATTTGCGCACTGGCGATTTGGGTTTCCTGCACGAGGGCGAACTGTTCGTCACCGGCCGCTTGAAAGATCTGCTGATCATCCACGGCCGCAACTATTATCCGCAGGACATCGAGCAAACCGTCGAGGGCTGCCACCCGCTGTTGCGACCTGCCGCCACCGCGGCTTTCACCGTCGACGTTTCGAAGCGCGAACGCCTGGTGGTGGTGGCCGAAATCGAGCGCGGCCGAAACCGCAGCGAGGCTGAGATTGACCAGGTCTTCCAGGCGATCCGCAAATCCATCTCCGCCGAACACGAAATTCCCGCCGACGCCGTCGTGCTGATCAAAGCCGGCAGCATTCCCAAAACCTCCAGCGGCAAGATCCAGCGTCATGCCTGCCGCAGCGGTTTTCTGCGCGGGCAAGATTTGGAAATTGTTTCGCAATGGCGATCCTGGGGCGAAGCGCCGGCCGCTGCCGCGCACGAGCCCGCCGCGCAAGCAAAGGATGCCGCTGCCCTGCAACCGCCTCGCGCCGCGGTCGAATCTTTGCTCGCCGCCAGCGGTTCCAATGGCCATCAGCGCGGTGGCCTGGCCGAAAAGCTGCCGCCGGTTTCGGAAGAAACCGCCGCACTGGTGATGGAGCAGATCACTCGCGTCGCGAAGGAGCGCGCCAAGGGCCTGACGCTCGATTCCAACATCCTTGAGATGAGCATGGATTCGCTGGAGCGCATGGAAATCATCGCCGCGCTGGAAGATACTTTCGGCGGCCGGTTGCCCGAAGAAATTCTGCCCGACATGGTGCTGGTGCGTGACGTGGTGGCGGCCGTGGAAAAATATTTGGGCAAAACGCCGCGGCAGCGCCCCGCCATTCCCACCACCGAAATCCCCCCGCAATACTACCGCTTCGATCAGTTCGCCGAATACACGATGTTCAAGCAGCAGTGGGCGGCCTTCACCGCCACCGGCGCCGTCAATCCGTACTTCCGTGTTCACGAGGGCGTGATCGACGACACTACAATCATCGACGGCCGCGAACTCATCAGTTGGTCCAGCTACAACTACCTGGGCATGTCCGGGGATCCCGACGTCGCCCAAGCCGCCAAAGACGCCATCGATCGGTTCGGCACCAGCGTCTCCGCCAGCCGGTTGGTTTCGGGCGAAAAATCGATTCACCGCGAAGTCGAGCGCGCCGTTGCTGATTTCCTCGGCGCGGAAGACGCCATCGTGTTCGTCGGCGGGCACTCGACCAACGAAACCACGATCGGCCATTTGTTTGGCCCCGGCGATCTGATCCTGCACGATTCGCTGGCTCACAACAGTATCGTGCAAGGCTCGATTCTTTCCGGCGCCCGCCGCCGTCCTTTCCCGCACAACGATTGGCACACGCTCGATCAGCTCTTGGCTGAGTTGCGGCACGAATACCGCCGCGTATTGATCGCCATCGAAGGCGTGTACAGCATGGACGGCGACTATCCCGATTTGCCGCAGTTCATCGAAGTCAAGAATCGTCACAAGGCGCTGTTGATGATCGACGAAGCGCATTCGATCGGCGTAATGGGCCCGCATGGCCGCGGCATCGGCGAACACTTCGACGTCGAAGCTACGGACGTCGAAATCTGGATGGGCACGCTCAGCAAGGCGCTGGGCAGTTGCGGCGGATACATCGCCGGCGACAAAGCGATGATCGAATACTTGAAATACACGGCCCCGGGCTTCGTGTTCGCCAATGGAATGCCCCCCTCCAGTGCCGGCGCCGCGCTGGCAGCAATCAAGATCCTCGAAGAAGAACCCGACCGCGTGGCCCGCCTCGCGGCCAACAGCAAACTGTTTTTGACCCTGGCGCGAGCGCGGCTTGAACACCGGCCGCAGCCGCGACTCCGCCGTAGTGCCGGTGATTTTGGGCAACTCGGTGCACGCCCTGCAGGCTTCGCACGCCATGTTCCAGCGGGGCATCAACGTGCAACCGATCCTGCATCCGGCGGTGGAGGAAAGTGCTGCCCGGTTGCGATTCTTCATTACCGCCCGGCACACCGAGGAGCAAATCCGCCAGACGGTTAATGCCGTGGCCGAAGAACTTATGAAAATCGACCCCTCGCATCTTCGCCATCGTCAGGCCGCCGATGCCGGCCAACAAGTCGGAATTTGAATTCCCCGCCCGGGCCGCTTATGCTAATCCGCAAGCGCGGGAAGCTCCGCGGCTAACCGACCCCTGACCACCGACCACTGGCTTGTCCGACGTCACGCTCACCCATCGCCTGATCCTGCCGGTCGATACCAATCATCACGGCACGCTCTATGCCGGTTCGCTGATGCGCATCGTCCTGGAATCCGCCTATGCCACGGCCTTCCACTTGATCGGCCACGAAGCCAACCTGCTGTTGCGCCGGGTGCTGACCATCGAATGCTATCGCCCGGTGCCGACCGGAGCTTTTATCGAAATCCGCGGCACTGTGCTGCACGTCACGCGGGCGTATCTAATTACGGGCTTGATCGGCACGCCGCTTCCTGGTCAAACTGGCCCCTGGATGGATGCCCTGTTGGGCTTCGTGCAAGTGAACGACGACGGCCGCGCGGCGGAATTTCCCAGCGATTTATCCGTCGACGCCCCAGCAGCGCAATGGAAAAAGCTGCACGACCGAATGAAAAAACTGCTGCGAATCCGCGGCCGCAACGGCGGCGAAGGACTGGGCTGGTCCTCCGGGTCGCCATAACACTTCTGGGGGCCGTTTCGCTTGCAGAATTTTCACCAGGGCTTAGAATCAGAATAGGAAAGTTAATTCCTTCTCCAACGAGGTCCCCGGCGTGTTGACCGAAAAAGAGGTTTCCCGAAGTTGGCAAATCCTGTTTAAGGGAGGCGGCTACTCTGAGGAAACATTCGCCAAGGCCGAATCGCTACTCGATGAATTGCGACTGGAAAGCCCCCTGCGACATCGGCTGCAGTGCGAACTGGAAGAATTGCGAAAGCTGCAAACCTCTTAAGCCTGATCGCGCCATCAAGAATGAATCGGCGCTCAGTTGCAATCACTGGGGCTCTATCCTGACCCCGACACCCTGAACCCTTATCGTTATCGGTTCACGGTAATGCCAAAGCTCAGGCCCTGAGTGAAGAACGGATCGTTCTTCGAGCCGTCGCGAATTCCCATCGCCGGCAGGGTGTACAGCACACGCCGGGCGGCCCGGCTCACGCCAGTGCCCATCATCGTGTTGTATTCACACTGCACCGAGATGGCGTGCGTCAGCACGTAGTTCACGCCGGCACGAACTTCTCCCACCGGAGAAAACGTCTCGTTGAACATCGAACTATGGAACGAAGTGTGCGGCAGGAGCAATGGCTCGTTGAAGACCGTGTCTCCCGAGCTCAAGCCCGATCCCAGCTCGCCGTCCAAATTCGTGGATTGGAAGTTGACGGCCGCCATGAATCGTACTTCCGCCTCTAAATTGAACCGACCTTGAGAACGCTCGGCGCGGAAGCCGATCTGCGGACCAAACATGTTGTTGTCCACCGTGGTGTTCCAAAAACTGGTGCCCGGCAGTGCAGTCGGAACATCGCCGGTTGTAACCGTGCCGGTGCCATCCATGCCGCCTTCGGTGTTTGTGGCGGTCACGTCGAAAGTATCCCGCAATTGCAGCCACCGTAAGCCGACAAACGGTTCCCAAATGCCGCCGTTGTGGAAAATCGGCAACCGCCAGCTCCGATTCAGTTCCACGCCATTCATGGTGGTGAGGTTCCGAATCGAAATCGTATTGAAAAGCGGCACCAGCGGCACCATGTCGCCGAAGTCAGTAAAGCCGGCATACGATGCCGGGGAAGTTGTGGGAATCGGCAATCCATTGATCGACAAGTTCGCAGTGTTGTTGGCCAATCGCGGCCGGCCAAATACAAACGGCACGCTGGTAAACGGATCGGGAACCAAAAACGGATTGGCGTTCAAGTCGGAGTCGAAGCCGCCGCCATTGATCGACAAAGCCCAACAGCAGATGCTGCGGATCGTTGAACACCACCGTCAGACCCGCCGGCGTATTGGCATTCCCAGCGAAATACGATTGCTGTTGCGGATTCAAGTTCATGATGCTGACGAACCAGCCCTTGTTGTCTTCCATGAAGCCCAACTCGAAGCGATTGCCCCAAGTTTGCTTGGCGCCGAGGAAGTTGGTATCCAAGCTGTTTCCGTAAGGACGCAGGATTTCGCTCACGCGGCTGCTGCGTCGGGTCAAACTGCGCAGGTCCGGAGAAGAAGCCGGTGGCCGTGGCGTTTTGCACGCCGACATCGGTCGCCATTGGCTGCCGAATCGACCAATACAGCCGCTCATACTGGAAGAAGAATCCTTCCTTCGGATGGGGCCAATTCGGATAGTCGCTGACGTCCGGCGCCTTGAACAACTCCAGGTCGTACCGGACGTTGCTCGGACCGAACGGCGTCCAAATCTGCCGCGGGCCGACGATGCTGCGCATAACAGCACGCCCAGCACGAGCCACAGCAAATTGCGAGCAAACCGCGTCATTTCGTGTTACCTGGATTTGCTTACCAAGCCACCTGCGCAAGACCTCCTTACGGAGACCTTGGGCCTTGCATGTGACGGTAGTATCGGTCGCGCCGGTCCGGCCAGTTAAAAAACTCTGGCAAACTTTGACGGAATTGCCGGTTATGCCAGTGCCAGGATGAGAGGCTGGGTAGTCTGTGTTAGATGCAGGGCGGGATCGAACGGTCGTTTCCAGCGTTTTGGCCTTAATTGTCCCGCTTCGCACACAGACATATACTCAAGCATGGCGATGGGGCCTGCTCACTGCCGTGGCCTTTCCAGCTAAACCTGGTGTGATCAGTTGAACCGCCGACTGTCCAATTCCGTCGTTTTCGCATTTATTCTGCTGTCGGCGGCAGCATCGCTGGCATGGGTGATGGGCCCGCAGTCGTTGGCCAAATCGGCCGACGATTCGCCCAGCTATATCCGTGTGCAGCGCGATTCCCGCGGCGCTGCCACCGCTTTGGAAGTGGCGATCGTTCGCTTCGTGCCCCAAGGCAACGACCATCCCGGACTGGAAGTTGACCTGGTGGGCGCGATCCACCTGGCCGACAAAAAATATTACGAGGCGCTGAACAAGCGCTTCGCTGATTGCGACGTCGTGTTGTACGAGTTGGTGGCCCCCGAAGGCACTCAAATCCCCAAAGGAGGCGGCGATCGCGATCGCAGCGTCCTCTCTTCCCTGCAAAATTCCCTCACCGATCTGTTGGATCTGCAATATCAGCTCGCCGGCGTCGACTATTCCCGGAAAAACTTCGTGCACGCCGACCTGTCTCCCGAGCAATTTGCCAAATCGATGGAAGACAAGGGCGAAAGCGTGTGGTCGATCCTCACGCGGCTGATGGCGGCGAGCATGGCGCAACAGGCGGCAAATCCCAACACCAACAGCGATTTCGACATCATGATGGCGATCTTCTCGCCGGATCGCCCCTTGAAGCTAAAGCGAATCTTCGCCGAGCAATTCGCCGACGTTGACAACTTCATGGCTGCCTTCAATGGGCCGGAAGGCTCCACGTTGATTACCGAACGCAACAAGGTCGCGCTGAAAGAGTTAAAACATCAAATCGCCGCCGGCCGAAAAAAAATCGCCATTTTCTACGGCGGCGGACACATGCCCGACATGCAAGAGCGCCTGATCGCCGATTTCCACCTCAAGCCGGCCGGCACCGTGTGGCTGGAAGCCTGGAACCTGCGCAACAAGAAAAAATAGTCCGCCGTTCTTCTCTTCTCATCTTCTCCCTTTCTCCTCTTCTGCCTGCCGCCGGCCGCCTGCTGCCTGCCTGTTCCTTTACACATCGGCCATCTTGCTCCATACTAGGCCGCGGTTTGATGACGGATCGAACTAGATCGCCGGCGAGGAGCCGCCCATGCCCCGGTTCTCGATGAACGAAATGACGACCTATCGTTGGTCGTTTGAGGAAGACGTACAGCACTATCGCGCGGCCGGAATTCCCGCCATCGGCGTCTGTCGGCGAAAGCTTTCCGACTACGGCGAGGAGCGCGGCATCGAGCTATTGAAAGATTCAGGACTGGCCGTGTCCAACCTGCTGTGGGCCGGCGGTTTCACCGGCAGCGAAGGGCACACCTACCGTGAAAGCCTCGACGACACCGCCGAGGCCGTGCGACTGGCCGCCCAACTCGAAGCCCGATGCCTGGTGGTGTACAGCGGCGCACGAGCCGGTCATACGCACAATCATGCCGCGCCGCCTCCTGACCGATGCCCTTTCGAAGCTTGCCCCGCTGGCCGCCGAACAGAGGGTCACCTTGGCGTTGGAGCCGATGCATCCCGCTTGCGCCATGGATTGCACGTTTCTCACCTCGCTGGACGACGCCCTGGAAATCGTCCGCCAGGTCGACAGCCCCCAGGTGAAACTTTCCGTCGATACCTACCACATGGGTGTCTCGCAGACCACGTTGGAACAACTGCACCGATTGGCTGCCGACGGCCGCATCGCCGTGGTTCACCTGGCCGACGGCCATCCTCCCGATGAAGAACAGCGCCGCACGAAGCTGGGCCAAGGATGCGTGCCTTTGAAAGACCTGGTGGGCGCACTGCGTGAAGGGGGCTACGACGGCGATTTCGACGTAGAATTATTCGGCGAGGAAATCTCGCCCGATGACTACCAATCGCTCCTGCGCGAGTCGAAAGAATTCTTCACGCAGTTAATTAGCTGATTGCTGAATGCCGGCGTGCCATGCTCACCGTCTCGTCACATCTGCGCATCCACGACGACGAGCTGCAATTCTCCTACGTCCGTAGCTCCGGCCCCGGTGGTCAGAACGTCAACAAGCTGAACACGAAAGCCGTGCTGCGGTGGTCCGTGTTGGCCAGCGGCATTCCCGAACCGGTGCGCGAGCGATTCGTTCAGCGATTCGCGCCGCGCATCACCATCGGCGGAGAAATCGTAATCACCAGCCAGCGCTTCCGCGATCAGCGCCAAAACCAGCGCGATTGTTTGGAAAAACTCCGCGAGATGCTTCTAGAAGTGGCTGCGCCGCCGAAACGCCGAAAAAAAACCAAGCCCACCAGATCATCCGTGGCAAAGCGACGCACACGGAAGCACGCCCACTCCCAAAAGAAACAGCGGCGGCGGCGCCCCAGCATCGAAGAATAGCCGTCACCTCTTCAACGCTCCGTCGGCCACCTGAGTGGTCAGCTTGTCATCGTTGTCCCACATGTCCGCCAGCGCTCGCCGGATCCGCCGCTCGGCGCTGCGCAAATAGTAGCGTCCCGTCATCAAATCTCGCTGGACCGAACCGTCCGCGCCGTTGCCGCCCGCGCGTTCCAACATGGCGTCCATCCGCCTGAGCACGCAGGCACTGACAAATAACTCGATCACCGCATCGGCCACCCGACCCAATTGATATTGCCGATCGACGATTCCTTCGCGATAGGTACGCAGCAATTTTTCGATATTCGCCCCAAACGCACCCACGCTGCGCCCCAACCGATCGGCCTCCGGCTGCAGCGAACCGTGATAGACCACGACATCCGGCGACCGGAACAGCGACTCTAGCTTGCGCCCCGCAAAGCCGCCGATCTTGGCGAAGTGTTTGATCGGGTTGGAAAGGGCATCCAGCACCCCTTTCAATTCCAATCCCACGTCGCGCATGCCCACTAGCGCCACAAACGCCCGCAGCACGTCGTTGGCCCCTTCTCCGATCATATTGATTCGCGCGTCGCGCATCATGCGTTCGTACGGTTCGTCGGTGAAATACGCTTTGCCGCCGAAAATTTGAATGGTGTCGTTGATGATCCGCCACAGCGAGTCGGTAGCGAACACTTTCAACATCGCCGTTTCGAGCATGTAATCCCCCTGCCCCGCATCGATCAGCGCGGCAGTAAGATACGTCGTCGCCTCCATCGCAAATGCCCCGGCGCACATGTACGCCAGCTTGTCTTTCACTAGCTCAAACGAGCCGATCGGCTCGCCGAATTGAATCCGCGTGGCGGCATGCTCCGAGGCTTTCGCAATGCAAAACTTCGCGGCCCCCGTGCACGTGGCCCCAAAAGTCACGCGGCCAAAATCCAACACCGTCAGCGCCACGCGCAGCCCTTTGCCGATTTGCCCCAAGATATTCTCCTTGGGAACAAACATGTTCTTGAACGCCAGCCGCGCAGTGGCCGAGCCGCGCACGCCGCACTTGGGCATCCGCGCTTCCAGCACTTCAAACCCCGGCATGTCGGGCGTCACCAAAAAGGCCGTGATCTTTGTGTCGCTCGTGCCGGCCACCGGCGTGCGAGCCATCACCGTCAGCACCTGCGCGATGCCGCCGTTAGTGATCCAACGCTTCGTGCCGTTCAGCACGTACCCACGACCATCGTCTGTCGGCGTGGCGGTCGTTTGCACATTGCCGGCATCGCTCCCCGCTTCGGGCTCGGTCAGTGCAAACGCGCTGATCCACTCGCCGGTGGCCAACTTCGGCAGGTATTTCTGCTGTTGTTCTTTGGTGCCGAACAAAACGATCGCCCGGGGCCCAATCGAATGATGCGCATTCACGAATAGCGCCGTGCTGGCGCAGTGCCCGCCCAAAACTTCCAGCAAGCGGCAATATTGGGTCTGCGTCAGCCCGCGCCCGCCGCATTCCTTCGGCAGACACGCCCAGGATTCCCAGCCGCCCGAGGCCGTCGATCACGCGCTGCGGAATCATCGCCTCGCGATCGATCGCCACCGGATCGATTTCCGCCTGGCAATACTGCCGCAGCTCCTCGGCCATTGCCGCGGTCGATCGATCGGCAGCCAAATCGGGATACGGCAGCAAACTGCGATTTGCATACGCCCCGAAGTACAGCGCCTTCACAAAGCCGACTTGCGCCAGCCGATCCCCCAACAGCTCCTCAGCCTCGGCAATCTGCTTCTCGCGATCTTGCGTCGTCATTTCGAAATTCCTCGCCGCCTCGCTCGCCACGTCGGTTCGCCCGCTGAATTATCCGAGAGCCCCCAATATTCGGCAACGCCGTTATTCGGTTGCACCGTCAAGCACTTGACACTTAAACACCATGCAGACGGGCCAATCGGCTGATATAATTTCCGCATGTCGCGGCGAAAAGACATCGACGACCTCTTGGCCGACTGGCCCTACCAGCCGGGCGAAATCATGGCCCGCATCGTCAAAGCCGCCGACGGCCGCGAGCTTTTGCAAATGCGGATCGACCTGGGCGTGTTGCAGATGGAAGTCACGCACCGCCCCGACGGCGCCAAGCCGGGCGGCGCCGCAACGTATTTCGACTTCCTTTTGTCGCAGACGGCTGAAAAGGGGGACGACTACGTCCTCTCGCCGCAAGAATGCGCCGAGGCCGATCGCGAATTCGTGCAGTTCTATCACCGCCGCATCTGCTGGCTGGCCCTGCGCAAATTCCAGCAGGCCGCCAAAGACGCCGATCACACACTGGCCTTCATGGATTTCGTGAAGCAGCACTCGCCCGACGAAGAGTGGACATTATCTCACGAGCAATACCGACCCTTCGTAATGTTCCACCGCGTGCAGGCCGCCGCATTGGCGCTCTTGGAAAAGGACGGCGCCGAATCGGCCATCAGCGAAATCAACCGCGGGCTGGATCTGTTCCGCACCTTGTACGAGCAGTACGACGCTCCCGAAAAGTTCGAGGAAGATGAGATGGTCGGCCGTCTGCGCGAATTGCAAGGCTCCCTGCGCGAGCACTACAAAGTGGGCCGCACGCTCGACGAGCAACTGGCCGATGCCGTTGCCTCCGAGCAATACGAGTTGGCCGCCCGACTGCGCGACGAAATATCTAAGCGGCAAAACGGCGGCCAGCACTAATGGCGTCGGCTCGCCCGCGGATTTGTAAAACCAACTGTCTGGCGGCTTGTAAATCCGTACACTATAGCGCCTGAAGCACTGCTGGCATCTTTCGCCACGACCCCGGAAAACGAGGCCGCTTCTCGACTTCCAGTCGGCCCGATCGTTTTCTCTCGCTTTTGGCACAGCCCCTGCATTAGAACCAAGCCAGGGTGCAGCTTATCTATTTCTCCACTGGGTGGGAGAACTCAAAAGGAGTGTGTCATGTTGGTTCTCACGCGCAAGGCTAGCGAACAGATTCAAATCGGCGATCAGGTCATTATCACTATTTTGCAGGTGAAAGGGCAATCGGTGCGGATCGGCATCGAAGCCCCGCGAGAAGTGCTGGTGCTGCGCGCCGAGCTGCCCAGGCACGAGCATGCGCCGATATCCACGGATGGCGCACCTGCCGAAAGAACCAACGACCGAGCCGGCTTGTCTTCGACACGGAAAACATCGCCCCACGGTGGCAGGACCACTTCCGCTCGCCGCACACGCCCTAACACCGACCCCCGCCGCCATCCCGATCGCGCGAGGTCCTACGCACCCCGTCCCTCATTCCTCAACCATTTATAAAGTCCGACTTCCAACTTCTCGTCCCTCGCCCCTCGTCTCTCACTGTCACCGCCGCAAAACCTGCGGATACGCCATCGCCGCGCGCAAATGCTCGGCCAGCAGGGAGCGCACCTGCAAAATCGTCTGCGGCTTCCGATGCACTTCGCTATGCTCAGCCTGCACTTCGATTTCCGAATCGGCTGAGTCCAAATGGGCGCTTTGGTACGGCACCACGCCGTCGCCGTCGCCGAACAGCCGCACCTGCCAATCGTCCGACGGCAGCCGCCCCACGATGTTGTCGTACTTGATCCACGGCGGACGCTGCGCCGCCAGGAGCGCCGGCAGCACCGGGCAACCCGGCGACAGCGAAACGATGCTCGTCTGGGTATCCAGCATCTGCGTGTCGCGGAAAAAACCCGGATTCTGCAGACGCAGCATCGTAAATCGCGCCGTCATCCGTTCGGGAAACGAAATTAATTTCTCGCTCAGGTATTCCGTCACGTCGTTGGCGAAATGACTTCCGCGATGCGGCGTGCCGATGGTCACGATGCGGCGCACGGAATTGTTGGCCTGAAAATAGAACGTGCGATCCAAATCGTTGCGCGTCTTTTCGTCGGCCTTCACTTGCTCCAGAGGCTTGTCGCTTACCAGACGCCAGAAGTCGTCGCGGCTGTTGACCACCTGCATGTGCGATATCAACCCGCCCATGCTGTGCCCCACGAGCACCATCTGATCCAAGGCCGGCTCACGGTGCTCGGGGTCGACCTGCCGCCGCAGTTCCACCAGCGCCTCGCGCAATTGCGCCGCACTGCGCCAAAACGGCTGCCCAGTGGGATACAGGTAGAACCAAAACTGATAATTCCGCTCCAGCTCCGGATCGCCGCGCAAATCGTTGAACATCTCCATCCACGTAATCGGGCTGGACCATAGGCCGTGCACCATGAGCACCGGGATTTTCCCCGGCTGATACGGCTGGAGCATGTAGATGCCCGAAAGCTTCCGAACCTTATCGGGATTCAACAGCCCGGTGGTCGGTTGATCGAGCGCGGCAAACGCCGGATTGTTGAGCGTGTACCCCAGGGGCGTGGTGATGTCGCTTTCCAGCGGCACGCGGCGGTCGTCTACCGTAATGTCGGTCGCCTGCAGCGGATCGTACAACTCCAGCACTGCCCGATGATGTTTCCCCTCCCTCTCCCTCAGGGAGAGGGCCGAAGTGAGGGTGGACCGCGGCAGCTCCTGATATCCAACCTGCTGAATGCTTTTGGAATCGCCTTCATCCGGCATGCAGCGCAAAAACGCCGTGACCGGGAACGATAGCCCCGGCGGGTAATGTTTATCCGATGAATCTTCGCCGGCGGCTTTCTTTCGCACCGCGATCAGCGGCACTCCCAGGCCATACGTGTGAAACACGTTCTTGAGCCCATCGACCGAATAATCCGAAACGAATTCGTACCGCTCGATTTCCTGGGCCGGCCAGGGCGTGTTCCGCGGCGCGATGGTCACATCCCATGTTTCGCCCTGCGTCGTGAGCGACACCGTTTCACCCGGCCGCAGCTTGCCCTGCTTATTGATCGACCGCACCAGCGCCTCCAGCGCCGCGTTGTACAAATCGCACGAGCCGCGAAATTGCGGATCATAAGGATTGCTAAGCTCTCGATTCTGTGGCTCAAACAGGTAGGCATACGAATACGTGACGCTCGAACCATAGAGATCGAGCGCTTGCTGCGATTTGCCGATCGACTGCGACTTGACGCCTCCCACGTACGACAGCTCGGCCGCCGCGTGCAAGCCTTCCGTCGAGGGTTCGCGCCAGCACGTCCTGCACGCTATGCATCAGCTTTTCGGGATTCGCGTGGATTTGCCCCTGCAGATCGTAGCGCCGCAAGAACATTACCGTGCGCGGCGTCGGCTTCGGCCCGCCGCTGGAAAGCAACATCAACCGCTCAGCCAACGGATTGTGCGGCGCATCGCGCACCGTCACCCATTTTGTCTCGCCGCAGCCGGATGCCGCCGCGCACAAAATGACAAACAAGCACAATCGTCGCATGCGCACGTCCGTGTAAAACCGGCGATCGCTCTGCCGGCGCCTGGAAATGAAGCCGCAATCCGTTACTTCGCCCCGAGAATTCGGGGGCGAAACGATAGCCGCGCTCGCCGAGCACCGTCAATGGCTCTTCCAGCGCATGCTAGCAGCAGCTGGCGCAGCAAAAGACGCATCCCCTAAAACGTTTGGGTGGCCGGGGTCGAGGCCGCCGAGCCCCCGGAGCTTGAACTGCTGGGGGCTCACTTCGTTCGACCCCAGCCACCCAACACCTTCAACAGCCGGCGCAGCAAAAAAGCGGAAAGCGACGCCGCACGGATGGCCCGCCCCGCTAGGGCGCACGTCGCTTCCCGCTTGCTCATGATCGCATTGCTGGCGGCGCTTCATTGCGGCCGCTTCGGATTCAACCATTCACGGGCTGATTAGAAGTGGAGAAGTAAAATCGTGTGCCACGGCCATCCTGACCGGCTTGGCGTCTCTCAGGGCAGGCAGTAACAGCGCCTCTGGGACAACCGTGGCACACGCGAACCGAAGATGTGCCTCTTCGCCTCTCCTATGTTGCGACTGGCTTAGCGGGGCACGGGCGGTCGATCGGTGTGGAATGCTCGATCGTGTCGACCCACGTGGCGCCCGGAAGGCGTTTTCACCGCGTTGCGTTTCTCCTCATCAAAAGGACGCAACTCTCCGCGGAGAATTCGTACTTCCGGCGGCGCCTCCAATCCGAGGGTTACACGATCCCCCGACACCCGGCTCACCACCACTGTGATGCCCTCGCCAATGACGATCTGTTCTCCCACCTTCCGGCTCAAGATAAGCATGATTGCACTCCTCCCTGAAAACGCGGTTTAGTTGGTTCATCCACCGCAGCAGTGACGGTATAGATGCAATCGCGATGCCGACTTGCGCAATCGGCTCGGAAATGTCTGCTTATTCGTCAGAAACACTTGTGCATTAGAACTTTAGCGATTTCCAATCGAATTTCTGGAAAATCTGCGCACGCTGCTCGGTCTCAGTCTGAAATCTCAAATTGAGCCGCGATTCCCAAACCGAGACGAATTCGCTATCTCGCCGTCGCGAAAGCCAGGTCGTCAATCGCACCCTGAAAGGCGCCGTCCGCCGAGCATTCATCGCCGGCAAACGCCTCGTCGCGCGAGGCCATGTTGCGCGACACCGCTCCATCGCTTGCGAATAGAACCAGCGCGATCTCTCGATGCCGAACAATTGCAGCGCTCGGGGCAATCGATGACGCCCCGACTTCACGGTGGATCGCATCAACGGCGGCAAAGCGAGCGCCATCGTTGCTCGCAACCTCGCAAGCGACGACCGGCCCGCGCTGCGCAGGCTGTTCAACATTGCTAGCGGCAGCTTCGCGCGCATTGCCGACACTGGCCAGGCTGGCAGTCTTCAGGCCGGCTATTTTGCTCGCGCCGGCGCCACAGCCCAACTTCAGTTGCACCCGGGAATTGGTGCCCACCAGGCGAATGTAGTACGCCGAACCATAGCTGGTTGCGACGCTGAGCAGATCGGTGCAGTCGCCCGTGCTTGTGCCCAGCTTCTGCATCGCGGAATTGTAGAGCTCGATCGACACGTCTCCTGTGCCGGTGGGAACCTTGCTCATCAGGGCCAAGGTGCCTGCTTGCGCCGCCTGGAACCGATACCATCGCTCGCCCCCGACTTTCTGATTATTCACGGTCCTGGAACTGACGCGGCCCAAGCCCGTAAAGCTCGGCGTCAGTTGCATCGTCAGATCGTACTCGCCCAATCCGCGGGTCCCCTGCACGCCGAACGTGTACGTCCGGCCGGCGACGACCTGCAGTGTCACAGAGCTACCCGTCAAGTTGCGCAGCGTGCCGTTGGCATTCACCAGTTGCCAACGGGTATTGAGCCCCGCGTCCCGAGAGATGCTGATCGTCACCTTGCCCGTGTGCTGCGCCGTGAAGCGGAAGAAATCTTGATCGCCGGCGACGTCGACGCTGCCGCTGACAGTGTTCCTCAAGTCCAGCGAATTAAGGTTCACCGCCGAGGCCGCCGTGTTGCCTTCATGGTCCACCGGCCCGCTCGAGCGCCGCATCGACCGCATTTTTCAAATTGAGCACCAAATAGTTCGCGCCGCTGGTCGCGTCAAAAATCCTATCGGCCGTGCTGCGTATCAACGAAAGTATCGTGTCTTCATCAATATTCGTCCGCCCGGCCTGCGCCAGCGCCTGCCGCACGATCACCGCCGCCCCGGACATGTACGCCGCGGCCATGCTGGTGCCCGAGTAGCTGGCCCAATCGTCGTCCACGCCGTTGTGATTGCCCACATAGTCGGGCACGCTGCTGGTAATGCCTTCGCCCGGCGCCGCAATGGCCCGATCCAACCGCTGGCTGAACCAGCTTAATGATTCACTATTGCCAACCGACATCACCGGCACGACATAGGGGCTGGCGGCCGGATAGCTCAACCCCGGCGTGCCGTAATCCGCAAATGCATTGCCCGCCGCCACGGAAATGAAAATGCCCGCCTGCTCGAGCATCCGCAAGTCATTTTCCAGATTCGCCCACGCCGGAATGCCGGACGAATTCCACGCGGCGCCCAGCGACAGGTTCACCGTGGTAATCGGGCTGCGAAAACTGTCGCGATGGTCGTACACCCAGCGCAGCGCACTATCGATCCAACTGAAATAGCCCGAGCCGCCGTCGTTGAACACGCGCAGCGAAACCAGGTCCACCCCCGGCGCCACGCCCAAATGGTTCGGGTCGTCGGAACCGATGATGCCCGCCACGTGAGTGCCGTGCGAGCCGGCCGGACCATCGTCGAACGGATCGGCGTCGTTTTCGGCAAAATCCCAGCCGCCCACCACGCGGTATCCGCTGCCGAAACCGCCCCCCAGCGCCGCGTCGTCGTAGGCGATGCCGGTGTCAATCGTCACCACGGTTTGCCCGGCGCCGGTAAAACCGTACTGAGCGCGCACCTGATCGATGGCGGTTTGATAATAGGCCTCCGCCACCGTCATCGTCGCGGCGCCGGACTGCGCGGCCACGTCGCCGCCGCCGGCCGGTAGATAATCGATGCAAAAGTCCGGCGTCGCGGCCGCCTGCGCGGTCATCAACATCCGCGGTTCGCACGGTTCGAATTGCGCGCCGCCGCAGCTTTTTCTGTGGCTTGAAATTCGACATGCAGGATCTACTGGCAAGCGACGAGATCGACCACGAAGATTAGACGCCCAAATGCCGCCGAGGAGGTGCGGTAGTTATAGCCCGGAACCGGACTCGAGTAGAGAAGCTCTCTCCACCCGTTCAACTCTAGGACAGCCATTTTTCAGAGGCGTCGCGGGCCAACGTTGCGATGCGAATTTGCGGAAAACCACGCCCTCGACAATCGGCCCAACCGCCCGCTATGTTGCGTTTGTGCAACACCGTGGCCCTAAGACCGCACGAGGTAAGCAGTAAGGCATCCCTTCCCGACCTAAACTTTCTCGAGCAATTCCGACATCCGAATTTCGACCTCATGCCCCTTTCCCTCGTCACTGGCGGCGCCGGTTTCATCGGCTCGCACATCGTCGACGCCCTGTTCGCGCGCGGCGACCAGGTGCGCGTGCTGGATAGCCTCTCGACCGGCAAACTCGAGAATTTGGCGCACGTGAAGCAGAAGATCGACTTCATCGAAGCCGATCTGACCGATGCCGCCGCCGTGGCCAAAGCAGTGCAAGGGGTCGATTGCATCTTTCACGAAGCGGCGCTGGCCTCCGTGCCGCGCAGCGTGGAACGCCCGTTGGATACCCACGCGGCCTGCGCCACCGGCACGCTCGTGCTGCTGGATGCCGCCAAGAAGGCGAAAGTCCGCCGCGTCGTCTACGCCGGCTCCAGCAGTGCCTACGGCGATCAGCCCACTTCATCCAAGCGCGAAACCGACCTGCCCGCGCCGATTTCTCCCTACGGAGTCGCCAAGCTCGCGGGGGAACAATACTGCCAAGCCTTTGCCGCCATGGGCGCGGTGGAAACCGTCGCCCTGCGGTATTTCAACGTGTTCGGCCCGCGCCAAGATCCCAACGGCGAATACTCCGCCGTGATTCCGAATTTCATTACCGCCATCCTGCACGGCAAGCCACCCAGCATTTTCGGCGACGGCAAACAATCTCGCGATTTCACGTTCGTCGCCAACGTCGTGCAAGGCAACCTGCTCGCCTCTCAAGCGAAAGGCGTCTCCGGGCGCGTGTTCAATATCGCCACCGGCGGCCAGGTCAGCTTGCTGCAGTTGATCGACCACTTGAACCGACAACTCGGCACCAAGATGAAACCCACGCATTTGCCCCCCCGCACGGGCGACATCCGCGAGAGCCTCGCCGATATCTCGCAAGCCCGTAAGTTTCTGGGCTACGAGCCGCAGGTCGACTTCGAGGAAGGCCTCCGCCGCTCGATCGACTACTACCGCTCGCTGGTGGCGGCGAAGTAGCGTTTGCCGATTGGCTGCAGGCCAACGTCCTCCGCAGCCGCACCGATTCGTCGTACTAACCGCTACAGCTTAACCGCATCTTTTCGGCCCACTTCAGCCACCGACGCTTGGGAGCCGAACAAATCTAAAGCGGAACAACTGTCGGCTCGAGCACGTTTGCCAAGGAGGGCAATGGTGTCTGCGGCCAGTGGCTTGAAAGCGTTTTGGCTGACGTGGTTTTCTAAACCCGCCTCCGACCGATTTCTTTATCTGTCGATACGTAAGCGCCGGCCGCGCAAATCTTGTTGCTAGGGCTGGATAACATCCCCCGTGCGTTACAGATCATCGCACTTGCCCAGCGTTACCATCGATCCGAGCCGGTCCACTTCGCCGGCATCGACCAGTTCGAAGCCCGACCGAAGGACCAGCCGCGCCTTTCGCTGAAGCAAGCACATCGCCTGTTGCGTCCTTCCGGCGCGGATCAGTCTGATTCCCGGCAATCCTCTGGAAGCGCTTTCCCGTCAGCGCCAATTCGCTGCTGGGCACGGAGCTGGTCGTCATCTCGGCCAATCAAGATCTTCCCGCCCGAAGCCCCGCCTGGTTCTATCTGCCGCGGACGCTGACACCCAGCGCCCTGGTGTTGCGCGAAGAGCCGACCGCGGAAGGTTGCTTGCTCAAACCCGTCAACCGGGTGGAACTGCAGCACCTGGCGCATGAATCGGCCCCCCGCCGCCGCGCGGCATAGCGACCGATAACGCGGCGTCGATTAAAAAAGTGTCCAACGGGCTTTCTCTGCCCGTAAGCCCAGGGGTTGTAATCCCTGGGTTTCTCCATTCTGCCACGGTCGCCAACTGCTTTCCCGGCAGATATGATGGAGCGCCCGCAATTTCCGTTGTTCAGCGTTCAGCGCTCATAGTTCATCGTTAGCTCTCATGCCCACCGATCCCCACTCCTCCGACAGCCCCACTTTGGAAGTCGTGGCCACCCCGCGCGCAGTCAATTCCGGCAGCGGCTCGCACCCCGACGGCCGCTGCTGCAAGGTGAAGTGCGCAGGCGACACTTCGCACATGTCGAAGGAAACGCGGTCGCTATTGCGCAGCCGCTTGCGCATCGCTTCGCTGATGCTGGCGCTGGGGTTCGGCGCATTTTTCGTGCGCAATTTGTTCGTCGTCAATTACAACGACGCCACAGAATTGTTCATGCAGATCTTCGAAGGTCTGGTCACCGTCGGGCTGTTGGCCGTGGGCGGCGGGTTGTGCCACAAGTGCACCTACGAGCTTTCCACGCTGCGCAAAGCCGAATTGGCGATCTTCGGGCTGCCGGCTGTCTTTTTTATCGTCATGCAATGGGTCAATCTGCATGCCCTGGGTCAAATCGCTCCCGGCAAGCACGTGTATTTGGAAACGCCCACCTCGCCGTGGTTGCTCCTGATCTTCATCTACGCCTTGTATGTTCCCAACAGCGGACGACGCGCTGCCTGGATCATCGGTATCATGGCCGCGATCCCCGTCATCTTGTTCACCACGGCCTGGCTCTCGATGCAGCACGTTGCCGACGCCGTGCCATTCTTCTACATCACCACGATCGCCATGATGATGACGCTGGCGGCCATCGCCAGCGCTTGGGGCGTGTACACCATTGGCCGGCTGCGGCGCGAAGCCTTCGAGGCTCGCCAACTCGGCCAATATCGGCTGCGACGCCTGTTGGGCGCCGGCGGCATGGGCGAAGTCTATCTGGCCGAGCACCAACTGATGAAGCGGCCGGTGGCCATCAAGCTGATCAAGCCCGGCAAGGCGGCCGATCCGCAGGCCCTGGCCCGCTTCCAGCGCGAAGTGCAAGCCACCGCCAAATTGACGCACTGGAACAGTATCGAGATTTTCGACTACGGCTCGGCCGACGATGGCACGTTCTACTACGTGATGGAATACCTTCCCGGAAAAACGCTGGCCGACATCGTCGAAAAATACGGCGTCATGCACCCGGCCCGCGTCGTGTCGATCTTGGAGCAAATCTGCGGCGCCCTGGCCGAAGCCCACGGCCTGGGCTTGATCCACCGCGACATCAAGCCCGGCAATATTTTCGCCGCCGAGCGCGGCGGCATCTACGATGTGGCCAAGCTATTGGATTTTGGCCTGGCCAAACCGATCGCCAGAACCGGCGACTTGAACCTCACGCAGGACGGTTCCATTACCGGCTCGCCGCTGTTCATGGCGCCCGAGCAAGCCACCGGCGACAGCGTGCCCGATGCGCGCAGCGATATCTATGCACTCGGCGCGGTGGCCTATTACTTGCTCACCGGAAGGCCGCCATTCCAAGGCGATAATCCCGTGAAAATCCTGCTGGCCCACGTGCAGCAGCCGGTCACGCCGCCGTCGCAGTTACAGCCCGGCGTCCCGGCCGACCTGGAGAAGATCGTGCTGAAGTGCCTGGCGAAAAATCCGGCCGACCGTTTCTCCGATGCGATGGCGCTGGCCTCGGCGCTCTACCAGTGCGAATTGCACAACCGTTGGACCCGCGACGATGCCCAGCGCTGGTGGGAATCCAACGGCGGCACCGATCGCTCAGGCACCGAAATTCCCGACGACCCCGCCCTGGCCGCCGACGCCAAACGCAGCACCGCCCCCGGCGGCAACGATCCCACGCACGACAGCGTCACGGCCCCCACCAGCGCACTGGTGGGATGATTTTCTTATTCGCCCCGGCAGCGCGGACGCACCACATTCTTCGCCAGGCCGATCGCTTCCAGAAAGCGAATGGTTAGATAGGTGATGTCGATTTCCCACCAGCGATGGCCGTGTGCGGCGGAGGCTTGTTCCGCATGATGATTGTTGTGCCACCCCTCGCCGTGCGCGAGCAGCGCCACCAGCCAGTTGTTGCGGCTGTTGTCGTCGGTGCGATAGTTCCGATAGCCCCACAAATGCGTCAGCGAATTCACCGACCAGGTCACATGCCACACCACCACCGTGCGAGCCAGCACGCCCCACACCAACAAACTGGCGCCAAACTGCACGCCGCCCCAATATCGTCCGGTGGTCAGCCAGCCGATCGCCAGGCCGGCGAGAAAAAACAGCGCCGCATGGGCCAGATAAATCCACAGCCACATCAACCGCCGCTCGATGCGCATGTACAGCGGATCGCGCAGCACGTCGCGGGCATATCGGTCGTAGAACGAGGCGTTGGTCGTCTCCCGATTCTCGACAAATAACCAACCCAAGTGCCCCCACAGCATCGTGACCAGCGGACTATGCGGATCGGGCTGCTCGTCGGAATGCTGATGGTGCTTGCGGTGCACTGCCACCCAACGGGCCGGCGAATCTTGCAAACAGCAAACGCCCAATAGCGAGAAAAAATGTTCTAGCCACAGCGGGCAAGTGAAGCCGCGATGCGTCAGCAGCCGGTGATACCCCAACGTCATTCCCAACAGGCCGAAGAAATAGTGGCCTGCCACCAGCAATACAACGCCGGTCCAACTAAAGAACCACGGCACAAAGACCAGCAGGCTTAACAAGTGAATGGCCACGATGCTGGCCAAGTATCCGGAACGTAGTTCGACCGGACGAGTTCCTTCGGGCAGCAATCCAGACTGTCGCAGCGGAAACTCGAGCGGCAGCGCTTCCGAATCCGCGGATAATTCCACGGATTCCAACGTCAATTGTGATGAAGCCATATTCGCCCGCGAAAGGAGAATCATGCGCACTTCCGCCAGCATCGACGGCGTGCAGTTCGTCGCCGCTGAATGCACCAACCGAACAAGAGGACTGCGGAATTTTCCGCAATCGGGTCGGGCGATTGGACACAAAGAAGTGAACATGTTATCGCGCTGGCGACGAAAAGTAAAACCCCTCCTCGCTTTCGTGCGATCAACTTACGATCCGCATTTCAATGCGGTATAATTTGTAAGTTGAGCAACACAGCGAACTTTTCCCGCCCTCCAACGTCGTGACAATACCGTGACACCTTCGTGACATCACACTGACACTTCTGCTCTAAGAATCACTACCCACCAGATATCTTTTTGCTATGCCTGCTTCCGCCCCCCGCACATTATTCGAGAAGATCTGGGACGCTCACGTCGTCTATGCCGAGCCGGGTAAGCAAACCCTGCTCTACATCGATCTGCACCTAGTGCACGAAGTCACTAGCCCTCAGGCGTTCGAAGGGTTGCGCATCGCGGGGCGCATAGTGCGCCGGCCGGAACTGACAGTGGCCACGCCCGATCATAACGTGCCCACCAGCGACCGCCGCCTGCCGATTGCCGATCCGATCTCGAAGCAACAGATCGACACGCTGCGGAACAATTGCCGCGAGTTCGGCATCCGCATGTACGACCTCACCAGCCCCCAACAAGGCATCGTGCACATCATTGGCCCGGAACTGGGCATCACCCAGCCCGGCATGACCATCGTCTGCGGCGATAGCCACACCTCCACCCACGGTGCGTTCGGCGCCCTGGCGTTTGGGATCGGCACCAGCGAAGTGGAACACGTGCTGGCGACGCAAACCCTGCCGCAATCGAAACCCAAAACCTTTGAGCTGCGCATCGACGGCCAACTCGGCCGCGGCGTGACGGCCAAAGACGTGATCCTGTACCTGATCGGCCAAATCGGCACCGACGGCGGCACCGGCTACGTGATCGAATACACCGGCCCGGTCATCCGCGGCTTCTCCATGGAGCAGCGGATGACGGTCTGCAACATGTCGATCGAAGCCGGGCGCGGGCGGGCATGATCGCGCCGGATGAAACGACATTCAAATATGTCGAAGGGCGCGAATTCGCTCCCAAGGGGAAACAGTTCGATACGGCCGTCGAGCGCTGGCGGCAATTGCCCACCGACGTCGGGGCGAAGTACGACCGCGTGGAAATCTACAACGCCGCCGACATCGCTCCGCAAATCACCTGGGGCACCAACCCCGGCCAGGTCGTGCCGGTCATCGACAAGGTTCCCGATCCCAAAGCTTACCAATCCGACGACGAGCCGCAAGGCCGCCGAGCAATCGCTGAAATACATGGGCCTGGAACCCGGCAAGCCGATGCAATCGCTGGCGCTCGATCGAGTGTTCATCGGCTCATGCACCAATGCCCGCATCGAAGACCTGCGTGCCGCCGCCGCCGTAGTGCGCGGCTATCACGTCGCCAAGAGAGTGCAAGCGATGGTCGTCCCCGGCAGCGGACAAGTGAAACAGCAAGCCGAGAAAGAAGGCCTCGACCGAGTGTTCAAAGAGGCCGGTTTCGATTGGCGCGAGGCCGGCTGCAGCATGTGCCTGGGGATGAACCCCGACATCCTCACGCCCGGCCAACGCTGCGCGAGCACCAGCAACCGCAATTTCGAAGGCCGCCAGGGCAAAGGGGGCCGGACGCACCTGGTCAGCCCCGCCATGGCCGCCGCCGCCGCCATCGCCGGCCACTTTGTGGATATTAGAGATTGGAATTACAAGGCGTAACAGAAGCCAGTGAGTAAGTGAGTAGGTGAGTAAGTATATTTGACAACGAAACGCTGCATCTTACTTACTCACCTACTCACTCGCCGCCACAAGAGTCGAATCCTCCGAATATGCATCCATTCCAAAAACACACCGGCCTGGTCGCACCCATGGATCGGGTGAACGTCGATACCGATCAGATTATCCCCAAGCAATTCCTCAAGCGCATCGAGCGCACCGGCTTTGGGCAATTCCTGTTCTTCGACTGGCGATTCAAGGACGACGGCTCGGACAATCCCGATTTTGAATTGAATCAGCCGCAGTACAAGGGCGCCAGTGTGCTGTTGGCCCGCCGCAACTTCGGCAGCGGTTCCAGCCGCGAACACGCCCCCTGGGCATTGGAAGATTACGGCTTCCGCGTGATCATCGCCCCCAGTTTCGCCGACATCTTTTACAACAACTGCTTTAAAAACGGCATGCTGCCGACTAAACTGCCCGACGCCGCGGTGGATGAACTGTTCAACCGCTGCGCCAAGCATCCGGGCTACAAGCTGACCGCCGATTTGGAAGTGCGCCGACTGACCGACGACTACGGCCTGTCGCTGGAGTTTGAAATCGAGGAGTTCCGCCGCCATTGCTTATTGCACGGCTTAGACGACATTGGCCTGACACTCGAGCACGCCGACAAAATCACCGCCTTCGAAAAAAACCACGGAATGTCCCCCGCAAAAGTCTGACGGTTTCGCATGATGCCCCGCTGGACCCACTTGCTGTTGGCGATGGTCGCATTGGCCGCGACCTCTTCGGCCGCCGACGATGCCGTCAAAGTCGACGTTGTTCTTACCGGACTGACCAATCCCTGCGGTGTCGCCATCCAACCGAGCACCGGGACTGTATTTGTCTCCGACACCGGCGCCGGTCGAATCGTGAAACTAACTGCCGAGTCGCCCAAGAACGGCGTCCCCGTCATCACCGGCTTCCCGCAAGCCGACGCCCTCAGCGGCAAGGAACCGACCTACAGCGTGGGCCCGTTGGGTTTGGTGTTTCTCAATCAGAACACGCTCATCGTGGGCGAAGGTGCGCTCAAACAAGGGGATGAGGTAATCCGCGTGTTCGAATTGCCCGCCGACGGAAGCGCACTGAACCTCGACGACGCGAAACAAAAGCTCGGCCCGCTTTCCGCTTCCGATTCAAAAGCAAAAGGAGCGGGCAATTTCTTTGGGCTGTCGATGATGCCCGGCGGCCTGGCCGCGACCGCCTACGGTGTTAACGATCAAGGCTGGGTGCTGAAGGCCGAGTTGAAGAACTCCACGTTCGGCGAATTACGACCGTTCGTGCAAACCAAGGCCGCCAGCAGGATCGACGCCCTGCTGGGCATCGTTTACAACCGGCATGGCTTCATGGTGCTGGCCCCTCGCGATGACGACGGCAAAAGCGCCGGCAACAGGCATCGACCTCAAAGCCTGCTCTCCTTTTACAACGTCAAAAACTGGAACCTGTTGATGAGCCTGCCCATTGAGCTGCACAACGTCACCGGGCTGGCCTACAGTCCCAAAAGTGGCCGGTTGTACGCCGCCGATTTCGCCTGGGACGATCCGACTCAGGGCGGACTATACCGGCTCGACGCGGCAGCCATCGACGGCCAGTCCGGAGTGAAGGCGGTGAAAATGACCGCGCTCGATAAACCCTGCGCGATGTCCTTTACCTCCGACAACGTGCTGTATGTCACCGCATTCGGTTCGATTCCCAAAGAGCCGAAGTCGGACAAACTCCCGAAGCCGGGAAAGCTGCTAAAGATCACCGGCGATTTGTAACTGGCCGCCTTCTGCCTTCTGCTTTCTGCCTTCTGCTTTTTTTGCCATGCCCGAAAGCCGACGATCACGCATCGAAGCGATGTTGGCCGAGGAGCCGACCGATCAGTTCCTACGCTACAGCCTGGCGATGGAATTGGCCAAGGAAGGCGACCACGAGCGCAGCCTTTCGGGCCTGCGCGAATTGCAAACCGCCGCGCCGCCCTATGTGCCCGCTTTCTTCATGGCCGCGCAACAATTAGTGGAACTGAACCGAATCGCCGCAGCCCGCGAAGCCCTGCGCCGCGGCATCGACGAAGCCCGCGCTCAAGGCAACGCGCACGCCGCCGGCGAAATGAGCGAACTTTTGGCCTCGCTAGGCCGCGAAGGAGAATAGATCACGAGGCTTTGACCGCTCGCTTCGTACCGCAGGCGCCGGCCACCGCGCACGCCTTGGCGCACAGCGTGCAGCCCCCCTGCCCCATCGCTTCTTCGGTGCCGCAGCCGGGACCGCAGCCTTGGGTCAGCGTTTCGGAGAATTTGCGGAACTGCGCCGCAGCATCGTACACCTCGGCCAGCTCCGCGGTGATCGCTTCGATCTCCGGCGTCACCTCGCCCATGAAGTAAAAGAATAGCGAACGGCCGTCGAACAAATGCTCCACGTCCACAAGCGTCGCCGTGATTCCCAACTCGGCCAAACGCGCCGTGCAAGCATCCAAGGCCTTTTGGCGATTCTTCTCCAGCCGGTTTTCCAACAGTTCGTCTTCAATCGTCATACCGCGCAAGATCGAGCCATCCGTGTTGCCGCGCATGACTTCTTCCTCGGCCGGGCCCAGCACTTCGCCGGTCTCCAGTCCGCGGCTGGTGCGCACAATCACGCGGCTGGCGCGGGGGTATGCCACCGCATCGACGGACGTGAACCGCCCGACGTTTCCCAGCGACCCCACGCGAACAAAATGATGCCTCGACATATCGATATTCTCGATCCCCCACAGGCCGATGCCAAGCCGATTTTGCTGACTTGGGCGCTCTATTTCGCCTTTCCCTGACGCGAATTTCCGGCAATACTTGTCCTCATGAATATACCTGCTGCATTTCCCACCGATCTTGGTTCCGCTCCCGACGCTACATGCTGGCATGAACTCGCCCAGAGGGTGCTCGACGGCTACCAACCCAACCGCGCGGAAGCCCTGGCGGTGCTGAAATCGCCCGACGTCGAGCTGTTGGACCTGATCGCCGCCTGCTATCGGATCCGCCATCGCTACTGGGGCAACACAGTGCAGCTCTATTTCCTGATGAACGCCAAAAGCGGCCTGTGCCCGGAAGATTGCGGCTACTGCTCGCAATCGAAAATCTCCAAGGCGGAAATTCCGGTCTACAACCTGATGTCGGAGAGCAAATTGCTCGACGCCGCCCGGGTTTGCGCCGAGCGCGGGGCGGCAACCTATTGCCTGGTGATTTCCGCCCGCGGTCCGACGGAGCGCGAGATTCAGGCCGTCGAGCACATCGTGCCCAAAATCAAGCAGCAATACAAACTCAATGTGTGCGCTTGCCTGGGATTGCTCACCCCCGACCAGGCGCAGCGGCTAAAGGCCTGCGGCGTCGATAAGGTGAACCACAACCTGAACACCAGCGAGCGTTTCTATCCGGAAATCTGCACAACGCACTCCTGGCAAGATCGGGTCGACACGCTCAAAGCCGTGCGCGGCGCCGGATTGGAACTCTGCTCCGGCGGCATCATCGGCATGGGGGAGCGCGACGACGACATCGTAGACATGGCCTTCGCACTGCGCCAGATGCAGGTCGAGTCCATTCCGCTCAACTTTCTGAACTCCATTGACGGCACGCCGCTGGCGGGCCAGCAGCAATTGAATCCGCGCTACTGTCTGAAAGCATTGTGCCTGATGCGGCTGGTGAATCCTGCTAGCGAAATCCGCATCGCCGGCGGACGCGAAATACATCTGGGAAGCATGCAAGCACTTGGGCTGTACGTGGCCAACTCGGTGTTTGTGGGCGACTATCTCACCACGAAAGGCCAGCTTCCGGAGGCGGATTACAAGATGATCGAAGAAATGGGCTTTACCATTACCCGCGATCCGGCGGCGCCCGCTTCACGGCAGCACTGCTAGCGTAGCGCACCATTCACCGCGTGCCGCGCCGCTTCACTAACCGGAAATCCTTGGATAACCGGTCAATTTTTATCAACCGCAACTGTTTCTCCGGTCGATAAACGCGGAACGACGGACTGAATTTCCGGTTCCTCACCGAGGATGGTTTGCCATGCGCGCCGCTGTAAAAAGTTTGGGACTACTGTTGGCCGGCATGCTGCTGTGCACGGCGGCAGCCCAGGCACAATACGGTCCCTACAGCGCCACGCGCAAAATGCAGGGCGTCACCCGGCGTCCAGCCGCCAGCAGTTCCTCCGCGCCCGCTGCGCGAGTCTGCGCAATCCGATCCGACGGCCGACGCGCCTCTGGTCGAACTCGATCCCGAGTCGGCGGCCGACACGCCGTCCACCGACAACGAAACAACCACCGAAGAACCGGCTGCCGAGCAGCCAAAGTCTCCGCCAGAACCCACCGTGAAGGCGGCGACACGACCAGGCTCGGCCGGCGATTCAATGAGCGGCGGAGCCGGCGGCGGACTAAAGGCATTCCAACAACGGCTCGCCGCGGTGCGCAACTCCTCGGCCGGCGACGGCGTGCCAACCGCCGCCATTGCGCCGCACGTAGATCCGCCAGGCGCCGCGCTCGCGGCCGCTCCAGAAGACAACACGGGCCCGAACAACGGCCCCACGCCTCCGCCGATGCCCGAGATTCACGCCCTGCAGCAAGTGCAACCGTTTGAAAGTCCCTCCGCGCACGTCGAATCCCGGACGGTCGGACCTTTCGAATCCAGAGCGATCGGACCAATCGAACGCCCGGTCCGATCCGCCGAACCGACACCGGCATCCGCTGGCGCATCTAGCGTGCCGGTCGTCAGCGGGCCGCTGCCAGCTTCGAGACGCCTGCCCTTGGGGAACGAAAACCAGATCTCACCGGACGCGGCGCCGTCGAGCACGTCCGTTGCCAAATCCGATCCGGTCCCGGCGTCCGGCGTGTTATTCGCGCAACAAAGCCCGATCCTTGGCGTCCAGACTTCCGGCCCGCGCAGCGTCAATGTCGGCAAAGAGGCGGCCTACACCATCACGATCAACAATTCCGGACAGACGGCCGTGCAAGACCTAAGCGTCTCGGTCAAAATTCCAGCCTGGACCGACGTCGTCGATGCCCGCGCATCCAACGGCTCCACGCGTCCCAGCAGCAGCTCTTCCGGCGAGCCCTTTACGTGGCAACTGCCGCGGCTGGAAGCGCACAGCAAGGAACAATTGGTGCTCAAGCTGGTGCCGCGTGATAGCCGGCCGTTTGACCTGGCCGTGCAATGGACCTTTTCGCCCGTGGCCTCGCAGGCCATGGTCGAAGTGAAAGAACCGAAGCTGACGATGTCGTTGGCCGGGCCCAAGGAAGTGCAATACGGCCAAACCAAGCTGTACAAATTGTCGTTGGCGAATCCAGGCACGGGCGATGCCGATAACGTAGTGCTGTTTTTGTCGCCGGTGGACAACGCCGGCGGGGCGCCGACACGCCACGACTTGGGCACGCTTCGCGCCGGCGAAAACAAGCTCGTGGAAGTCGAACTCACCGCTCGACAGGCTGGCACATTGCAAATGAAAGCCGCCGCCATGGCCGACGGTAATCTGCGGGCCGAAGTCGCGGAACAGATCATCGTTCATCGCGCCGGATTGAAACTTGTCGTCACCGGCCCCGACTCCAAATACACCGGCACTTCCGCCACGTTCAAAATTCAGGTGAAAAATCCCGGCAATGCCACCGCGGAAAACATCGTGCTGGCGGCCATGCTGCCCCTGGGCGCCAAGTACGTTTCCAGCAGCGGAGGGCAGTTCCAATCCGAGCAAAACAAGATCGCCTGGAGCGTGCCGTCGCTGGCCGCGGGCACAGAGCAAGAACTCGAAGTGCGCTGCGTGTTAAGCTCCCCCGGCGAAAACCGCTTGCAAGTGGTGGGCAGCGCCGCCGGCGAACTGAGCGATAGCGCCGCCGCGACCACCAACGTCGAGGCGCTGGCGGATTTGAAGCTTGACGTCAGCGATCCGCAAGGCCCGATCCCCGTGGGGGACGAGGTCACGTACGAAATTCATTTGCGAAACCGCGGCACCAAAGCCGCAGAGAATGTCGACGTGGCAGGATACTTCTCGCAAGGCATCGAGCCCATTGCCGCCCAAGGCTCGACGTATCACCTCTCGCCGGGACAAGTCGTGTTCCATCCAATCGCCTCGATCGCGCCAGGCACCGAAGTGCTGTTGCGAATCAAGGCGCGGGCAGAGACGGCGGGCACGCATGTCTTCCGGGCCGAAGTTGCCTGCCTGAAGGCCGGCACGAAACTGGCCACGGAGGAAACAACACTCTTCTTTGGCGACAACGATCGCGGGCCGGTGCGTACCGCGGCGCGGCCTACGGCCGAAAATTCGCCCAGCGAACCGGCCACTCTGCAGTCGGTGAAGAAGCACTAGGCGGCCGCCAGATAATCCGCTGGGCCGCCATCCAGCTTGCCGCTGCGGCTGCTTAGCTCGCCGCACTCTTACGTCGCGAGAGCCGCTGAAAGACCAGCAGGCCGACGACGCTCAGGCTCGCCAAAATCATGGCGCTCGGCTCGGGCACCGGGACGGTAATCCCGTCGCCGGTACCGAAACCCATCACAGGATCTCCATGCGGCTTGGAAGGGAATTTGAGGCCGATGATCGGATTGCCGAACCCGTCTGGATACGTTTGGTTGGCCCATTCGAAATCCGGAAGATCGATCGTGGAATCTGTTACCGGATCGTAGAACGAAGCTTTCGTCGTGGCGTTTCCATCTGAACTATTCGGGTTGAACTTAAAAAAGATGTCCCGGTAGTCGCCAAATTTATCTCCTAACGGGTCAACTGGATCAAGGTTAACTTGAATCACTACATGTTCCCCGGGCGCAAGTCGCGAAGCGAGTTGAAATTCTAAGTTCAGCGACTGATCCGACGTCCCATTTGGCGTCACTACGTCTGGAATCTGGGCACTCGCGGACGGGATCACGTTGGCCCACGCGAATGTCTGGGTTGGATTGTTAATCGTGAGGGTGAAATTCTCCAAAAAAGCGGAGGTGCTCATGTTCTCCAACAATATGTACGGCGTGTTTCGTGCCACCGCCAATTGGAAGGGCGTCGCCTTGGCCGCATTGGACTTGGCGAACGCCAACTTATTCTTAGCGACGATCACAGCAGGTGCGTCCATTTGATTGTTGTTATCGTCCAGCGCTGTATCATAGGCAGCTTTCGCCAACACGACACTCAGACTTTCCGACGCATAAAAACTATAAGCGACGAGTTCATCAGCACGCGCGCGGTCCGTCGCCATGCACAAGGCCGCGCCGATCGCAATGGCGACGCTGCGAATCAGGACGCCGAGATATCGATGTCGGTATTTCATAAGGTGCGTTTCAATTGCTCAATTGGCCCGCGATAGGCGTTAACATTTCTGGGTCGGATTCTTCTTCGGGGGCCAAGTCGGCTGACATCGCCGGCGCGGCGAGATTGCCGGGCGGGCGGGCATTCAGATGGCGCAACGCTCAAGCGCGCTCAATGTCGGCTAGCGAATTTCGGCGAAGCGGTTGCCCGAGGCTAGTCAAGCCAAATGCCAAACATCCCGATGGAATTGGCTGCTTGAATCGCAGGCTCGCGCATCGTGCCAAGTCGCAAAGCAGAGCGGCTGAAGAGTAGCGCCGAAGTGAATTACAGCGCTGACTTGGCCTTCACGAGCGTTTCCTAGATTGGTAAGTGCATAGGCTCGGGGCCTCCGCGGCAAGCAAACCCTGCCTGAGAAACCCCAAACCTGAGCAAAATCCATGCTAACACTGACGATTTAACCGGTCAAGGAATTTGTGGATTTCGCGCAAAGATTGTCGGGAGAACAACCCATCCTATCGAGCATTGCGTAACTCTTTTTCCGAAAACGACTTATGATTATCGTCAGACTCAGTTCGGCTTGCTCAGCGAGAAGATCGGCAAAAGCAGCGACATGCCGATGCCGCCGATCACCACGCCCATTGCCGTAATCATCAACGGTTCCAACATGCTGGTGACCGTTTTCAGCGAGGTTTCGACTTCCTGGTCGTAGAAATTGCTCACCCGCGCGAGCACGTCGTCAAGCTTGCCGGTTTCTTCGCCGGAGGAGATCATCTGCACCAATACCGGCGGAAACAGCGGATTGCCGTTGATCGTTTCGTGAATCTGCTTGCCGGACGTCACTTCGTCCAACACGTGCAGCCACAATTTTTCATAGTAATAATTGCCGGCCACTTCCGACGATAGCCGCAACGCATCCAACATCGACACGCCGCTGGCGATCATCGTTCCCAAGGTGCGAATGCTGCCGCGTGATGGCCACCTTGCGGAACATCGGGCCGATGATGGGGGTGTTGATCTTCAGCCAATCCCATACACGGCGGCCTGGGTCGGTGCGCTTGCCGTACAGGAACCCTCCGACGAGCAACACCACGCTGGCAATCCACGCCTACCAATAATTGATCATGGCGTCGGAAACCATCATCATAAACCGCGTGGAGGCCGGCAACGCATTGCCGCGAGCCTGAAACAGCGGTGTGAATTTCGGCATCACGAACGTCAGCAGAAAAATGGTCGCACAAGTGGCCACCACCAACATCACCGTCGGATACGCCATGGCGGCGCGGACTTTGCTTCGCGTGTCGACTTCCTTGCGCAGATAGGTGGCCAGACGATTGAGCATCTCGCCCAGCTTGCCCGTCGCTTCGCTCGCCTCTGATCAGCGAGACGAACGTTTTGTCGAACAGTTTGGGATGCTCGGCCAGGGCGGTGGAAAAATCCTCGCCGCCTTCCACTTTCGACTTGAGTTCGCCCAGCACTTTCTTTAAGGAGGGATTCCGTTCCTGTTGCATGATGCTCCCCAGGGCCACCGAAAGCGTGATTCCCGTATCGACCATGATCGCCAACTGGGTCGTGATGTAGATCAGATCGCGCTTGCGGACCGGGCGGGCGAACAACCCCAGATCGTCGTCGGCTTCCTCTAATTCCAGCACATAGCTGCCGTCGCGCCGCAATAGCTGCCGTAGCTTCATCGATGCTGGCCGCTTCCAGGCGTCCTTCGCGCACTTGGCCCAGGGTGTCTCGCAATCGGTATTGGTACGGCATAGCAAATCAACCTCGGCGCTCATCGGCCGGGTCACTGCCGGCTTGGCGCTTTTAGCTATTAGGCTCCGGCGGCGCGCCGAAATCACGGCAATCGCCCGTCACCTGCAACACTTCTTCGATGGTCGTGATTCCTTCGCGCACTTTGCGGAAGCCGTCGAACCCCAGCGTGATCATTCCCTTGCGGATCGCTAATTCGCGAATCGTGCGCCAGCGGACTGTCGGACACGATCGCGTCGCGAATCTCATCGTCCAGCAGCAACAGTTCGTGAATGCCGATACGGCCGCTGAAGCCCGTATTGCGGCAGTGGCGGCAGCCGACGCCCTTGAAAAACGAAGCCCGCTCCCAGCCCATCCGCTCCAGCGCCTTGCGGATATTCCGCGGCGGCTCGTACTCCTGCTGGCATTTCGGGCAGATGCGCCGCACCAGCCGCTGCGCCAACACCATGTTCAGCGCCGCGGCGATCAGATACGGCTCGACGCCCATGTTGACCAGCCGCGTGATCGACGAACAGGCGTCGTTGGTGTGCAGCGTGCTGAACACCAGGTGCCCGGTCAGGGCGGCTTGAATCGCGGTGCGGGCGGTTTCTTCGTCGCGGATTTCGCCGACCATGATCACGTCCGGGTCTTGCCGCAGCAGCGTCCGCAGCGCCTTGGAAAACGTCATGCCCGACCCGTTCCTGCACCTGGAACTGATTGATCAGCGGCAGGTGATATTCGATCGGGTCTTCGACCGTGCAGACGTTGTTTTCCATCGAGCTGATGGCGTTCAGCGCGGCGTACAGCGTGGTCGATTTGCCGCTGCCGGTCGGCCCGGTCACCAGCACGATGCCGTTGGGAGCTTCGAATGCCGGTCGCGAAACTGCGACAGAATGTCCTCGGCAAAGCCCAGGTCTTCCAGGTTGAGCGACACGCTGCGGGTATCGAGCACGCGGATCACGGTCTTTTCGCCGCGGTGCGTGGGAAAGGTGCTCACGCGCAGGTCGATTTTGCGGCCATCCAGCATCACGTGGATGCGGCCGTCCTGCGGCAGTCGCCGCTCGCTGATATCCATCGAGCCCATGATCTTGATGCGGCTGGTGACCGCCGCCAGCAGATGCAGCGGCACTTCCAGCGACTTGTACAGGCAGCCGTCGATGCGGTAGCGCACCCGCACGCACTGTTCGGCCGGCTCGATGTGAATGTCGCTGGCGCCCTCCTTCACCGCGTTGTAAATGATGTAGTTCACCAGCCGGATGACGGGCGACTGGCCGGCGATTTCCTCCACGTCGCCGATGTCTTCGATCGCTTCCTCGATCAGCGTGACGTCGTGGGCTTCGTTGTCCTCGATGATGTCGTCGATCACGAACACCTTCGAGTTGGGCAGGTTCGTGATCATCCGCCGGATGTCGTTGGCCGCCGGCGGCCACGATCTGCATTTCCTTCTGCGTCAGCCCGCGCATTTCGTCGATCAGGAACAGATTCGAGGGCTCGGCCACCGCCACCGTCAGCTTGCCGCGCACGCAAAACAGCGGCAGCACCAGGTTGGCTTCCACGTACTCGCGGGGCAGCAATTCGACGACCTTCGGATCGTGCAATCGGGCTTCGAGCTTGGCGTACGGCACGCCGTACTCCTCCGCCAGACATTCGACAACCTGATCCTCCGTGCAATATCCCTGTTCGACCAGGATTTCGCCCAGCAATCGGTTGCCGCGGTCCGCCTGCTGGCCTTCCAGCGCGCGCTGCAGCGTTTCCGCGGTGAGATAGCCGCGTTCCACCAGCAGATTGCCCAACCGGGCTGGCGCCGAGTGCGAGGTGCTCAGAGAATTGGTTGCCATGGGCGCGTCTGAATGGATAGTTAGCGGAACGTTTTCACCGCGTCGATCACACTGTCGAACACTTCCAACTGCCGATCGAGCCGCGTAATTTCCAGAATCTTTCGATTGATCGAGTTGGTGGTGGCAATTTTCAAATCGCCTTGCTGCTCGCGAAGCTTGTCCTGCACATCCAACAGCGCCGTCAGGCCCGAACTATCGAGCGACTCGGTGTTGTCCAGGTCCAGCACGATGTTGTTGCGTTCCTGCCCTACCATGTAGGCCGTAAACAAATCGGCCTGATCCACGCCCAATTCCTCGGGCGAGTGGATCACCATCACATTGCCGAAAACTTCGGTGGGAAGGTTCATCGCTTGGCCTTAGGCGTTGGAAACGGGCTTGGCGGGCGCCTTGCCGGCCTCGCCGCAAACCTCTTCAACTTGCGCAACAGCGCCCGCGGGCTGAAGGGCTTGGCCAGGATCGCCAGCACTCCCAATTGCTCGCATACTTCACGGTGCGAAAGTTCGTAGCCTTTGGCGGTCAGCATCAGAATCGGCAAGTCGGCGGTGGCCGGATTCGCCCGCACTCGCCTGCACAAGCCGGCGCCATCCAGCTCCGGCATCTGGCAATCGGTGATCAGAATATCCGGCAGGACTCGCTGGATTTCTTCCCAGGCTTCTTCGCCGTTGCCGGCGCAGCACACATCGTAGCCTGCTTGTTTGAGCTTGAACTCGGCGGCACGCAGAATGTGGATTTCATCGTCGCAAAGTAGTACGCGGTAGGGCATGCTGTTCACTCTCACCAGTAGTTGGAACCGATCTAGCCCCAGTTATTTCCCTCACGGCTCTTTTCATTTCACACGTGGCAAGCCATTTGGGCCGCCACGGGCAGGACCACGCTAAAGGTGCTCCCTTGCCCCAGTTCGCTTTCGACGCACAAGCGGCCGCCGTGCACGTCTTCCACGATGTGCTTGGCCAGCGGCAGCCCCAAGCCGGTGCCGCCTGCCATCTCACGATCTTTTTTCACGCGATAAAACATTTCGAACACGCGCTGCTTATCTTCGTCGGCCAGGCCTACCCCGTTGTCTTGCACTTCAAAAATCGCTTCTTGATCTTCCAGCCGGCTACGCAGCGTGACGCAACCGCCGATGTACGTGTATTTCACCGCATTGGACAATAGATTGATCGCCGCCTGCGTCATCATGTCGCGATCGACCAGCACGCCGATAAACATCTGGCTGAGATCGGCCACGAGTTTGACGTCTTTGGCTTCTGCCGCGTGCCGCACGATATTCACCGCGTCGGCGAGCAGTTCGTTCAGCGAAGTGACGCCCTTCTGCACCTCCACCACGCCGGCTTCGATGCGCGCCAAGTTCAGCAGATTGTCGATCAACCGCTGCAGGCGATTAGCCTGGCTATTGATGACGTTCAGGAACTCTTCGCGGGTTTGCTCGTCTTTGGCCTCGCCGTCGACCAGCAGTTCCACGTAGGCCTTGATTCCGGCCAGCGGAGTCTTCATCTCGTGGCTCACCGCGGAAACAAAGTCCGCATTCCGCCGCTGACCCGACTTCAGCACGCTGATGTCGCGCAGCACGGCAAATGCACCCGTCGTCGGCTGGTCGTCGTCCGGCCGTAGCTCGTTTGAGGAAAAGCTGCGTGCGGCCACGCCATACCAGTGCGGCTTGCCGGTCTCATCGAGCAACTCGATTTCGGCGGTTCGCTGCCCCGGCGCCTTGCGTCGCCGCACTTCGGTCAGCAACTCGACCAATTCCTGCGCTGGCGACCACGTGGTTGATTTCGCGATGATCCGTAGCCGAGAGGTCGATGCCCAGCAATCGTTCCGCGGCGGGGTTGGCAAAGATCACCTGATCATGCTGATCGATGGCGATCACGGCTTCCGACAAGCCGCTCAGAATCGTCTCGACCTGCAACTGCCGAGCGCCGGTGCGCTTCAATCGCACTTCCATCGCCGTGCGCATATGTTCCATCTGTTCCAGGCGCTCGCAATGCGTGCGGAAGAATTCTGTAAATGATCGCGCTGCACCGCACCACGGATTGGACGGCGGCAAAGAAGGCAGATCGGCATCGACCTCACCTTGGGCGAATTTCACCGGATCGATCTGCGCCATCGCGTTGAAATATCGCTGGGCGGCCATCTGCTGTCGTGCCACGCGCCGTTCCCACAAATACGTGCAGGCCATCCCCAGCGCAAATGCCACGCCAAAAAATCGATAGCGGAAGGGCCAGTTCGGTTCCGGTTGCACGAGCAGCCCTGTGCCCCACGCCGACAAAAAGGCGATCGAGCAGATCACCGCGATCGTCAAAAAGGCTTTGCCTTTCGAATCGTTCGAAGCGTGGATTTCAGGATGGCTTGGCGTGGACGACATACGGGCGAGTGAATCGGCGGCAGGGACAACGGGCGCGCAGCGTCGCGAACTTTTCCAAGCAAGCGTCTGCGCAGTTGCCGCGGAAACCGATTCTCCGCGGCCTTTTGGGGCGGCGCTAGGAACCGTAGCGTGGGTCGAGCCGAGCGGCTTCGGCAAAGCACCGCGCAGCCGTCTCAGACTGGCCCAGCTTCGATAGCGTCGAACCCATTAAAAAGTAGGACAGAGCGTCCGACTTGTCCAAAGAAAGTGCTTGCCGCAACGCGATTTGTGCCGCTTGATATTCACCCCGGCGATAGTGGGCGGCCCCCAGCAGCCGGTACAGCGGCGCGGGTCGCTCTGGAGCCTCTGCCAGCCCCGCTGTGGCCCACTGGATGGCCCCTTCCGTATCGCCGCGAGTCAGTGCCTCGACGGCGCGCTTCAAGCGGGTTGTGCTGATTTTGCCGGTCAGCCGGTTTTGTCGATGCCACCGAATACGATGCCGGCGTCGCCAGGCCATAAGCGGGTTTGGCGGCGGGCTCGCTGGCGGTGGATTGCTTGTTCGCGGTGATCGGCGGGCTCTCGGCGACCGCCGCGCTTGCGCTCGGCGCTTCCGCTGGCCGCGCGGCCACCGGTCCTACAACAACCGGCATGGAGCTCGACGGCGCCGCTGGCGACGTCATCACGCTAACTGTTTTTCTTGCCGCGTCGCTTGTCGGCTTGTCGCTCGAATGGTCTCCAAAGTCCATCGGCCGGACCCAATCGTCAACCGATGCGAGTTTCGCCGGCTGCTGCTGTTGTTGCGAATTGGACGTCTTCGAATCGAGCCGGCCCGCTTCCGGTTTTGGGATCGCCGGCACCGAGGAATCCCGTGCCGACGTCGGCGGCATGGGCCGCTCGGTCAGCGTCAGCGATGTGGTCCTAGGTTTGGCCGACTTTTGCGGCGCCGCCTCCGGCATCGGCGCACTTGCCACTGCCGCGTTGGACGCTGCCGCGGTGGACGCCGTCGACGCCCGGGCTGTGTTATAGCTCAGCGCATACACGCCGTTCTTCGGTTCGAGCTTCGCCGCTTTTTCATAATGCTCAAGCGCTTCGCTGCGCTGCCCCGAGGCGTCCAGCACCTGGGCCAGGGCATGATGCGCCATTGCATCGTTCGGATCGTGTTCCAATGCTTGACGCAATTGGTCGATCGCCCGATTTGAATCGCCGTCGAACAGATAAATATCGGCCAGCACGAATCGAGCGCGGCGATAGTTGGGATTCCGCACCAACAGTTGCGTGAGCATCGTTTGGCTTCCCTCGACGTCGCCGCGCTGCCAGCACGAAGCCGCCGCTTCGAACTGCGCATTGTCCCGGTTGCGGTCGAAGTCGGCGCCACCTCTTCAGTCCGTTTTTGACGCAACGGAGCTACATCGGGCGCCTGATCGCGGGCGATGGTGTGCCGCGATTCATTCAGACTCGCGCACCCTGCGGCGAACAGGATTGTGAAAGCGAGCGCCAGCCAGCGCCGGCCCTCGCAGACAATCGTCGGTTGAGCGATTTGCCGGAGATCCATCATTTGGCCTCCGGTGAAAGCGGTCGAGCGTTCGCCGGCAGAAGCCGTGCCGAGGCGGCATGCTCGGCTTGCGGTGCAGCGCCCGCCGATGTCTGCGCGCCACGCGATGTCGAAGCGCTTGGCGGCGTCGCTCCGTCGCCTTGCAATAGTCCATCCACCATCCAGTTCGGCATATGGTCGCCGTCCAGCACCTGCGTGGCGGATGTTTTGCGCACGTTCGTGTCGACCGTCACGACCGACTTGGTCGCGAGCGGCTGCAATATCGGCGGCTGGGCCTTGGGAGCAGCATTCACCAGCGGTGCGCCGCTCCCCAGCGGCGCGAGTTTCAGCGACGCGGTGGAACTGCGCGCGCCGGCGTGGGCTGATTGTACTTCGGATTCGTGCGCGGCATTTGCATCGGCGTGCTTTGCCCCGGCGGCGGCAATGTGTCTTGTTGTTGCAAAGCGCCTGGCGCGCCTGGCTGCATTTCTGGTTGCGGGCCGCCTGGCGGCGCTTGCATAATGCCCGGCCCCGGCATCCGGTCTTCCCAAGGCATCGGCCCAAACGTCGGCATCGGTTCGTCGAACGCTCCGATTCCCGGCGGCGGACCCATCATGCCCGGCTTCAGCAGCGTGTGATCGTCCACCAGCCTGCCGTTCCAAATGTCGGTGCGCAAGTCGATGGCCGCCCGGCTCTGCGGATCGAAGTGAACCGCCAGGTCGATCATCCGCAGCGCCGTTTCCTGATCGCCATTGGCCCACGCCGTCTGCGCCAGCCGGTAGTACTTGCGGCCCAAATAGCGCTTGGCCAGCGGGCTCGTCTGATCGGCATAGACAGCCTGGCGACGGAAAAACTCCGCCGCCGCCTTGTCGCCTTCGCAACATGCATCCGGCTCGCAGACGATGTGCGGAGTGATGAGCACGATGATTTCTTCTTTTTTGTTCGTTTCGGTCTTGGTGCGGAACAAGAAGCCGATCCCGGGCAGCGAGCCGAAGAACGGAACTTGCGTGGCAGTCGTGCCCAAATCTTCTCGCATCAAGCCGCCAATCACGACGGTGCAGCCGTCGGGAATCATGATGTTGGTCGTCACCTGCGTGACGTCTTTGTCCGGCAGCGTCAGCCCCTCTTGCACCTTGACCTGGCCGGTGGAAAGTTCGGGATGCACCTCCATCCGCACCAGCCCGTCGGATGAAATGAACGGCCGCAGTCGCAACTGCGCCCCGACTTCCAAAAACTGCACGTTCTGCGCAGTGCTGGTTTCCGTGATCGTGGTGTTCACGTAACCCAATTGCTGGCCGATTTGAATCTCGGCCCGCGCTTTGTCAATGACCATCACCTTCGGGCTGGCGATCACGTCGGTGTCGCCGATGGTTTCCAGCGCCGAAACGAAGGCCCCGGTGCTGCCGTCGAGATAAGCGAATTTCAGGCCGCCGGAGGTCACGTCGAAATCCTTTAGAGTTGACAGCGGACTGCCCGTCGAGAACCGCAGGTTATTCCGCAGCAACTCGAAATCCACGCCGAAGCTGTACTTGTCGTCGAGCGTAACCCGCAGAATCATCGCCTCGATGGCCACTTGCGCCGGTTTGCGATCAATTTCCGCGATCACCTGGTCGATCTGATCGAGCACGGCGACATAATCGCGCACCAAAATCGAATCGCCGCCCGCAAAACGGTTGCCACCGTCTTTGTTGCTGTCCGAGCCAATGCCTTCGTCCGATGGGGCTGTCACGCTGATGCTGCCGATGCCGGCGGTCAACAGCGGCGTCACCAGGGCTTGAATGTCCGAAGCCCGCGTGTAATTCAGCCGGTAAACGCGCGTGGCAACCTTATCGAGCGACTGCTCCATCACCTTGAAATCCGCGGGTGTACCGACGTAGATGAACTTGCCGTCGCGGTGCGCGATAAATCCGGTGCTGCGCAAGATAGCGTCCAGCGCCGTGTCGATGTCCACGCCGTTGAGCGAGGCCGACACTGTGCCTTGCACATTGGGGCTGGGCAAAATATTCAGGCCGCCCTGCTCGCTCAGCAATTCCAGCACGTCGCGTAGATCGGAATCCTGGATGTGAATCGCAAGGTTATTGTCCCCTTCGCCGGGAATCCTCGCGATCCGCGGCTTTGATTTTGGCTCCGCCCTCTTGGCCGGCCCTGCAGCGTTCGATCCGCCGGAGCCCGGTGGCCCGCCGCGGTCCCGATTCGAACCGCCGTTTTGCGCATTGTCGCCCGGCGCCGGCGGTCCCGAACTATTCGAATCGTTCTGCTTCTGGACTGCTTTCTCCAGCTCTTTGCGCAACAGTTGCATCATATCCTGTTGATCCTGCTGCGCAACTTGCACATCTTGTTGAGCGCGTAGCGGCGGGAGAATTCACCAATGGCGGCGGCACTGCGGGCAGCGGCGAATGCTGGGCAGAGCCGGCTTGCGCAAGCTGCGCGATCGGCGGCTGAACGTGTTCGATCACAGGGCCCGCAACGTGAACCATTCCCGCCTGCCGCGACTTCGCGGAGGTGGCCGCTGGTGCGGCCGAAGTGCTCGCCGCCGAATCGGCCGGCGAAATGGAAGACACAGTGCTGGACAATCCTAAGCACAGCGCCAGCGCAATGCCTACGGCGCCAAAGAATGCTAACAGGACGTATCGCCAAAAGCCGCTCATAGGTCGTCCTTGACCTGGGTATTGCTAATTCACTCGTCGACGCCGGCCACTTCTACCGTGGGAAGTTTCAACTGATATTGCTTTCCGTTGTTCTCCAACACCACGTACCTCGTTTCGATTCTCACCAGCTTGAAGCGTTCGGTTTCCTTCGGAGTCTTGACAATTTGCCCTTCGTGATACGCTCGGTCATTGATCATTGCCGTCCGGTTGCGCGGCCCAATCACGGTGCTGCGCAACACCAATCCCGTTTCCTGCGGCGTCACGTCGGCTGGCGGCGGCGGTGCCGCTGCCTTGGTCGCCTGTTCCCGCGCCAAACGCCGCGCTTCCGACGGGCCGAACGGATTGCGCGACGCCGGCCAGCGGCATTTGCGGCTTCATCATGGGATCGTTGTGAATCCAATCCACCACCTGTTTCCAATGATCGTTGGTTGATTTGGTTGCATCGCCGCCAGGCGCAGGATTCGAAGTCTCCGCGGTTGAATTGGCGGCACTTGACTTGACCTCGGTTGCGACGGCGTCCTCCGACTTTTGACCCAAGTATTTCTCGACCAGCGGCAGCCAAAACCAACCCGCCACCACAAGCAAGAGCGCCAACGCGGCGCCCTTCTTAGGATTCGCAGTCAGCTCACGCTTAAATTTCCGTATCAGTTTGTTACTGGTTGCCACGGGAACATCTTCCCGGCCGGATGCAGGCGGACCGATCCACCTCCGCGCTTCATTCCGGCTCGTCTAGTTATCGGTAATCGTTAAGGTCGAACTAACTGGATTTCTTGTGATTGACCGTAAAAACTTCCAGCTTCAATTCACCTTCCACATTTTGCCCAGAATCTCGCATTCGCTTGAACGTTAGCTGATCGATCCAGACCAATTCAGGCATTGTTTCCAGATCTGCTAGCAGCCGACAAACCGCCGAGTAAGTCCCGGTGACCGACATTTTCACCGGCACTCGATGCAGCATTTGCATCGCTTGCTCAGTTTGCGGCTCGAAATGCGTGGTGGAAGCTCCGCTATCACGAGCGCAGTCGTTGATTTGCCCAAACGCATTGGCCAGCTGTGCCGTCGACGGCATGTGCGCTTCGCACTGGCGCTGATACGCTTCGATCTCCTGTAATTCCTGCTGCAGCTTCGCCGCGGCGACGTGCAAGCTGGGAATCTCCTGGATCAGGTCTTCTTTCAGGCGGATCTCGTTGCGCGTTTCGCGAATCGATCGGGCCGTCGGGAAATAAATCAGCGACAGAAACCCAACCGCCGTCGCCGCGATCGGCAGCGTGACAAACCAACTGGTCTTACGTCGCATTCGCACTGACATGGTAAACCTGTGTTCTAATTTCCCGCCGAGAAAAACTACCCGGCTTTGAAGTCCGCCGACTTTTCACTGACGCTCTCGACCGGCTGGGGTCCCTTCGGTTGGCCGTACCCCGGCTTCACAATGATTTTGGCGATGAAACGCATGCGACCGGCCGCGTCGCCCGGAATCGTCTCCGCGGAACTCAAATCCACTCGTTTGAACAATGTGACTCGGCCAAGCTGCTCCAGGTAGTGATGCAAAATCGCCGGATCTTCGGTAATTCCAATGACGTTGACCACCACCTGCGATTTATCCCACTCGTCACGCAGCATCGAAAGATCGTGCTCGGCCGGCTCGACCTTCGCCGGGGTCGCGCCCGGCGGATTGGCCGCCGCCGGATGAGATTGTTCCAGCGCCCTGGGATGGGCTCGCGCGCCACGTCAATTCGTTCCAGTTCAATTTCGTCGGGCAACGATTCACTCAAGGCCGACACGATGCGGCTGCGCGGCCAAGGATGATCTAAATAGGCGTACAGCTCCGCCTGCTTCCGCGCCGTTTTCACCTGCGCCTGCAGAGATGAAAGCTGCTTGGAGTCGGCCATGGCGCGATAGTACTCCGGCATCAATTCCGCAAGCTGTTTCTCGGCCCGCTGGCGTAAATGCTGTTGATACAGCAGTGCGAAGGCCAACATCGCGGCAAACAAGCCGACAAACACAAAGCGCAGCGTGACGTTCTTGCGGTGCGCGCCCGCTTCGAGGTAGGTGACCGGTAAAAAATCAATTTCGCAAGTCATGTCCGCACGCTGACTTTCTGCTCCGTCCGCGGCGCGGCCGTCGCGTTCTGCCGCAGGGCCATCCCGACGGCGATATCCCATTGGCCGCGCCGACCGGTTTGAATGGCCATTTCAAAATTCCGCAGCGGATCGCCCAGTTCGCACTTCAGGTCGAGCCGCGTCCCCAGATGCTCGGCCAATAGTGGCGACGCTTCGCCGCCCCCGACCACCACGCGCACCAACGGCTGCCCGCGAAACGTCACGCTGTGGTAACGCACGCACAGCGCCAATTCGCTGGCCAGTCGTTCCAAGATCGGCCGCACGCTTTCCAGCAGCCCGCGGGCGATTTCCTGATCTTGCTGATCCGCGCGGCGATCGCCGTTGTGCCGCCGCAGCGATGCCGCCGCCGCCAAATCCATTTTCAAATACCCCGCCACCGCCTCATCCATGTGCTGCCCGCCCACGTCGATGTACTTGATGAACAACGGCTCCGTTCCATGGGCGATGACCACCACGGTGCTCGTGGCCCCCACGTGGACGAACATGGCGCGTTGCTGCCGATCTTCGTCGCGGCGATATTGCCAGCCGTAGCAGCGCAACAGCGCCAAGGGTTCGACGTCGACCGCAATCAGCTTCAGGCCGGTGCTGCACACGGTGTTCAATAGTTGTTCCAGCACGCTGCGTTTGCACGCCAGCAAGATCACTTCGCGCTTCAGCGCCTCTCCCTGCCGCACGTCGCCGGCCTCGACAAAGCGAACTTCGGCTTCCGCCATCGGGTACGGCAGCCTGTTCGACGCCTCCTGCATCAGCACCCTTTCCGTTTCCTCGCTTGGCGTTTTGGGAATGCGAATGTTCTGCACGAACAATTCGTGCGCCTGAGGCACACCACGGCCTCTCGCCCGCGGAAATTGTGCTGCTCCCGAGCTGAAAGAATCGCGTCCGCCAGCGCCGAGGCTCGCTGGTCCGGATCGGCGTCCAAGGCTGGAATTTCCCGACGTGCTGCGTCCATCACGCGGGTTCGATCGGAGTTGAATTGCAGCAACTTCACCGAATGGCCACCGATGTCGATGCCGATCGGGCTGTAGCTGCGAGATGTCAACAGTCGGAGCATGGTTCACTCATCATTTCTCATAGGCCGGCCGGACGCGTCATTTGGTACGTGCCCACCGTGGCCATCCCTGTCACCGGATTCACCTGCACAGAAATGTACCCTTGGCGGGCGCCCTGGCCGGCTGTCAGCCAAATCACGCTTTGGTTCGCCTGCGTGGTTTGTCCGTAGGGACCGAATTCGATCGACGAGATGTTCGTCGTGGAGCTGCCCATCGCCTGCGCGCCCAACAAAGAGATGACCGGACCCAACCGCGGCAGATTGGCCAGCGCCACGATGTATTGGTTCGTGGGATCGGTCGGCGAACGGTAAGGCGATTTCGGCAGCGTGTTGAGCGAGGTGTCCGCCCCGGTGTGCGACAGCACCAAGCGATTGTTCGTCGTATCGACGTCAAATCGATAACTGCTGTTGTTCCCCACCGACAGGCTGCGAGCGTAGGCCAACTCTCCGGCAATCACACCCGCCGTTGAGCTGAGCTGGCTGTACACCGTCGGCGCGGTGCTCGAGATCAGAAGCCGCGCCATGATGCTCATCAGCACGATCACGATGAGCATTTCCAAGAGCGTAAACCCGCGCCTCGCCTGAGCCGAAGCCGATGCACGATGTGCAAAATCGCAGGCTGAACGTTCGCTGTTGCAACTGGCCGTCGCGGAAAATGAATTCTCGTTCATTGTTCCGCGCGTGACGTTCATGGTTAGCTACCGGAGGGCTGATCGAGCGAGATTTTCACCTTCACCGTACCGGAGCGCAACAGCGCAATTTCTTCCTTCAGTTGCGCATTGACTTGCCGGAGCTGATCGATAATCTCGAACCGCTGCTGCACGGAGTTGGCAAATGGCAACGCGCCGTTGGACTGTTCCTGCGCTACCGAGTTCGGCTGATGAAAACCTAGCACGTACCAACACAGCAAATTGAAGCAAATCAAAAGGGCCCAACGCGTACGGCTGTCGGAGGTCATGGCATATTCTCCAATTGGCACTGGGGTCCTGGGTAATTCGTAGTAAGCCGGTTCACATTCCCGCCGTCCCCGGCATTTCTCTTTCTATCGGCACAAACTGCGCAATTGCTACAGCTTATTGGAACTCCGCTAGTAAAATGGCCGCCGTTCATTCCGCCAGTTTTTGCTACTGATTGTCGCGCCAGTCGACCAAATCCCAGCGCAGCCCAGCGTCGGCCGAGTTGACCACAAACACGGGCCCCGCTGTCATGTCGAACCAATGGTCGTTGTAGGCCGTGGTATCCTGCGCCACGGTCAGCTTGGGGTTGTAACTGAGCGAATTAAAAAACGACTGGTACACGGGAAAAAACGGGAACAGATTTTTGATCCCTTTCCATGCGTTGTATTGGTTGGTCCACGTCGTTGCCGTCTGGATCCATTGCGTTCGGGCATTGATCACAAACGGCGAACAGATCACGCGTCCGACGACCGACACGATGTTGGTCTGAGAACCCGAATCAATCCAGAATTGCTTGTTGGCCACAATCACGCCATTCACTGTGGCTTGCCCGGTTGAGCTGCAATAAAAGTTGTTCTTGGTTACCGCAACCGGCAATCGAATCGGCGTCGTCGAACCGGACATCGGCAGCAAGCTCACCGAATTGAATACCACGTTCGAGCCGGTGATATTGATGTCGCTGCCGACCACCAGCGTGCCGTTGATCTTCACGTTGTTGCCAAGGGTCACTGCGCTGGAGCTGAAAAAAATTCCCAGCGGATTGCTAATCGGATCGGGCGACAGCGTAACGTTTGAAAGGCTCGTGCCAACGGCGGCAACGTTGTAGCTCGTCCCGCCAGGATAAATGCGATACGTCGTCAAATTGGTGGGCGTCAGCATGTTGATCGTCGAAGCGATCGAGACGTTGGTTGTCGATAAGCCCAGCGACGACAGAAAACCCAAGTTATTCGAATTCGAAGAACCGGTCGGCAGCGACACCGGCCCGGTAAGCGTGCGATAGTCGCTGTAACCGTTCAAGCGCATCGCATTCAAATCGCTCAAATATTGTCCTTCGATCGTGCTCGTCCAGTTGTAACCGCTGCCGATGGTCACGGCGCCTTGCAACCACAAGGGACCGGTGATTTGGCAGGGGGGATCGATCGTGAACCCACGATTATCCGTCTGATAAACCGTGTAGTTTTGCATCGCCGTCCAATTGGTCGGCTGCGTGGCAAATTTGCGCGGCAAAAAGCGCATCACTGCCGTCATCTTGTACGTGGCGCGCGATTGCGTGTTGTTGGGATCGACTGATACGCCGGTCGATTGAACCGTCACTCGGTAGGGATATTCCGAGTAATTCGAGCTGCTGCTGGTCAGCAGCGGATCGCCCGTCGTGTAGGTCACCGAATAGCTTTCCTGGCTGGAAATATTGCCGCTGATTGTGGCGCCTACTCCGGCCCAGGCGCTCTCCTCCATTTTCCGCATCCCAGCCGATAGCCCGATCATCGCGGCCTGCCGGGCCAGCACTCGCCTGTTTCCATTCTGCTGCACGCGCTGGGTGGCAAACTGCGCGCGCATGATCACGTAGCTGGTCGCCAGCGTAATGGCGATGATGCTTAGCACCAACGCGATCGTCGCCCCGCGCCGTGCGCCTGGCCTGCCGCTCATGGCAACACCTCATAGCTGTACGCGGCCGAGCCGAAAAACGGCACCGGCTGCTGCCCCGTCGATTTAGTCACCAGCAAATTTCCCGCCGGCATCAATTGCAACTCGGTGCGCGCCCAAACCTGCCGCATGCCGATATTGGAGCTCCAAATTCCCTGCGCCCAGGGCACATTCGCCCAGGTCGTCGTTCCAGATCGATAAGCACTGATTTCCGCGTCGCTGGGATTCATGGTCACCACGAACCGCACGCAGCCGCGCAACGTGTTCGCCGAATCGGTCGCCGTCCGCATCAAATCCGTCAGCAACGTCTTCTGCACGCCGCTGGCCGTCTTCAGGCCGTCGATAAACGTCTTGAAAGCCGCGGCGTTGGAGGGGGACGGCAGCGATTGAGTGTTGGTGGGCACCGTAATTTCCATCAGCTGATTTGGCACGCCGGGATTCGGGCAAAACAGCACCAATTCATTTGCCAACGGCGCTCCCTGCGGATTGGCCGGCGTGCCGCCCGTCGGACGCCAGACGACAAGGGTCTCGGGAAAGGTCCAACTGCCGACCGTATCTTGAGTCACCCACGTGCCTGCATATGTGGCGTTGTTCGCGGCTCCCGAGACGGCGCGGGAAATCCTGTCGAAGGTCACTTGCGCGTGCAGCGCCGCCGTTCCATAACCTTGGTTGTACTCAGAGCTAATTTCCACGGCGCGGGCCATCATGCCCAGCGCGACGACGCAAATCGTCAGAATGCTGGTGGCGAACAACAGCTCGAGCAACGTGAAACCTGCCGCCGGCTTGCGAATTGCCGCGCGGCCGGCATCGATTGGGATCCGTCGGTCGCTGTTTCTGGAATTACGAGCTAGGCACATAAGCGAATACCCGCCGCAACGTGGTTAATAGGCGGCGGGCTCCGTTGAGATCGTTGATGTAAACGCGCACTTCAACCGCTCGATAGTTGCTTGTGAGCCCGCTGGCTAGCGTCGTCGAGAGATCGGTATTGCTGACGTAATACACGTCGATCTCCACGCGCCAGTTGGTCAGGTAGCTGGCAATGCGGAAATTCTGATACCGCAGGCCGCCGGCGCCGTTGCCATCACCCATCCGGATGTTCCATCGATCGACCGGCGGTTGGTAGCGCAGTCCCACATAGTCGTCGATGTCGTTGAACAGCGACCGTCCGACGCCGGCCAGTTCCGTCGCATTTGCCGAAAACGGCCATTGATTCGGCTGCGAATAGTCCTCGCAATATTTCATCCCCGCAATTTCGTCCATCATTTGCTGCGCCAGCCCCACGGCAATCGTTTGCTCCAGCGCCCGTTTGGTGTTGCCGATCGAGTCGTACACCCCGTACAACAGGCGCAGCCGGCGACCACCGTGAGCGTGATCGACACCAGCGCTTCGATCAGCGTAAAGCCGCGGCGCATCATCGTGGGAAACATGGTGGCAACTCAACAGCGTCAGGGCGGGCGAGGGAGAGCGGGCAGGGCCATCGGAGCAGTGCGCCGATCGCTCAACTCGTAGCGGCGCGAAAATCGGCGCAGCAAGGTCCCCTCTTGCTTCCAGATGCCCTGCTGCGCCCGCAGCCGTGCCCCTCCCCAAGGCACTACTGCATCTCAACCATAGATTGCGCCGGACGACTGTCAAACTCGCGCAAATTGGAGCATCAGTTTCGGCTGGATTTCGACCATTGCTCCAGCATGGCCCGGCGCTGCGCAGGAGTGCCCGTCGCCATCACCTGCGCCTGTTCGCTGTTGAGCCACTTACGGAAAGCCGCCACGGCATCCTCGCTCGATAGCAAGCCTTTCAACTGGTCATATCGGACCTCCGCGAACAGCGGAAGTCGATCGTCGTGCGCTTCGGTCGTCAGCGTCTTGATGCGGGCGGGAATGTCGCCGGGCTGTACCTCGGGCAAGGGTTGCAGGACGTAGCTGTCGTTCAGAAACTTGCCGAGATCGTCGGCGCACAGCGCGATTTCTTCGGGATCCGGCTCGCCCGTCATCGCGCTCGGCGACGTGTTGGGCGCCGTTCGCTCCCATTGTTGGGCTTTGCTCGAGACGTCAATGAGATAAATCTTTGTCTGATCGTCCGGTCGTTTACCCGCTGGCGGCGGATTGCTTGGCGGCGGCTGTGGAAGCTGGAACAGCACCACTGCGTTCAGCCCCATCGATTTGGCGAGATTAAGCAAATCGTTGCGCGTGCCCGACCCCAGGTACATCACTTCGCTGAGCCGCGGATCGCCCACCTGCGGCGCTTGCCCAAATGCCCCGGAATCGATCCGATTCTGCAATTCACTTACCACCGCCGTTCCCAAGGCGCCAACTTGATCTTCGATGCGACCCATGCCGGGCGTGGGTGGCTGTGCGACGGTGCCGGGCGCCGCCTGCGTCACCACGCCCGATCCCCAACGCACACCCAACATGGGCTGCTTGAGCACCGGACACCAGCGCAGCGTTTGCAGCAACACTGAATCGGGCGCCGCCAAAACATCGATCTCCGTTTGACTCCGGTAGCGGCGGCTCGCGCGGCTGAGCGCGTCGCCGCTCAGCGCAATATCCCTGGAATACATCACCCCGGGCAGATCGTCGTGCTGAATTTCCAAGGTCGCCAGCTTCAGGCGGCCATCGGCCTGGCGCGTCAAAGTCCACGTGCTCAGCATCTGATCGTTAGTCACAATCGTGTGATCATTATCGAGCAATCCCAAGATTCGCAATTCGTGTCCGATGATCGGCCATGCCTGCCCGTTGCGATCCACGAGCATTCGGCCATCCACCAACCAGCCTTGATTATCCGGGAAGCATTCCAGCACGCGGCCCCGATCTCGATTGACGATCCCTTCCGGCAATTCGAAGTCGGCCTTCTGAGAACCGTCGCTGAGCGACCAAACCTTCAGCCGTGGCACTTGATTGCTTCCAAAAATGCCGGCCAGCTCCTGGCCGTCGGGAGAAAAGCACAAATCGACTTCCGTATTCCCGCCTTGCGGTTCGTCAGGTTTCACAACCGGCAACATCCCGCACAGCTCACCTTTCTGCAAATCGACGATCCACACGATCCCTTGACCGAAAGTCGCCAGATAACGCCGTCCTGGGCTGACGGCCGCGGCGCGGTTATCGACAATCACACCGTCGGGCAAATCCACCTTCTGGACCTTCGGGTTGGCGACAAAAGTCCAGATTTTGTATTGCGCGCTCTTGGGCGTGTTGCCCAGCATCAGGATGCTTTGATCGGCCAGAAAATCGACGGGCACGTCCCCGTTTCGCTTGTCCAATGGCAGGCGCGCCAACAATTTTCCGTTTTCAAATGACCAAACCTCCGTTCCATATTCGCCGTTGCCGCCCAGGTATTTGCCATCGCGGCTAAGCACAATCGCTTCTTTGAAGTCGAACGTGCCGCGAATCAAACCCTTCCCGCAAGCGGTCGACAAATCCCAAAGCTGAGCCGAAGGCTCCGACTGATTTCGATTCAGCACCGCGATCATCGGGCTGTTTGCGCGAGGCCACGCGAGATCCGTGGAGGAGGGTACCGGTATCGCCGGCTGTCGAATCCAAGGTTGCACCGGCGGATGAAGATCCGGGTCGGCGACAACTTGCCAGGCAACTTGCGGCAACGCGTTTTCCGGCGGCGGCTGTTCTCCTGCCTGGGGCGTCTGGCCTGGCTCCGGCTGCGGCTGGATCATCTCCTGCGGCGGCTGCTCCGCCACATTGCTCGGCGGCGGCGGCTCCGGCTGCGCAGTTCCTGTCGGTGGGGCCGACGGCCCCGGCTGGTTTACGTTGCTGGGCGCCGGCTGACTCGGCGCCGCAGCCACAAGAATCTTTTGCGGCTCGTTTTCGGCATAGGTGCGAAGATGCCCCACGCCCTCGGAAAACGGCGTGAACAGCAGCAACAGGATTCCGCAAGCAACAATGTATGTGCCCGTCGCTACGGTGAAGAACTTCTGGCGGCTGCCCGAGACAAAAAGACCGGCGCAATACGCCAACAACGCGAACCACAGCAAAAATATCTTGGCCAGATAGCCGATCGCACGCGATTCGAAACCTTTGCCCGAGGTCAACACCGGGAAAGCAGGCATGGCAAAGCTCATCGTCGCCCAAATGGCCAAAGCGACCGCGGCGACGACGCCGATCCAGAATTCAACCGTCTCCCAAGTCTGCACGGCAGCCGGACTGCGCCTGCGCGTCTGGTGCTCGCGCCAAGAACCCCATCCCAGGAGCCATCCAAAGATTCCGAAAAGGACGTTGGAAAAACGTTGCCCCCCCGCGATGGCCGCAATTAATTCCCCGGTGCCCAGCACGATGACCGCAATCGCCAGCACCTGCCCGACCACCATGTCCGCGAACCGCGTTTCCAGATCCGGCGTCTTCTTGCCGGGCGCCTGCCGCCACGTCTGGGGCCTTTGCGGCGGAGCTCTTCTGGCAGCCGGCCCAGGGGGCGGCGCAAGGGATCGGAAAACGCGGAAGAAGCCCGCTTGCCCCCAACCTTTTTCCGCTCTTCTTCGATCAGCGCGGCCAGCTCGTCGTCGTCCGACGATAGATCAACAATGTCGTTGGGAGCGCCACAGTAAGGACACTTCGCCACTTTGCCCAGCGTTTGGTCGGGAGCACCAAAAAACTGCGAACAACGGATACACTTCGTTTTGATAGACATGGCCACCGCTAATGCGCAACGAAAACTCCTTTGTTCCGAATCAGCCCGCCGGATATCACCCATCTTCCCCCGCGTGGAGATAGATGTCAAATGGGTGGCGCGAGATTGCTTTGTCGAGAACCCTAAAGTTTTCCCTCGTTTCTCAACTGTCCCAGTCCATCGCCACATTCATCGACACCGCTGCATGGGTCAGGGCGCCCGCGCTGATGCGCTCCACGCCGCTGGCTGCCACCGTGCCGATGGTCGCTAAAGTGATGCCGCCTGAAGCTTCCAGTTGCACGCTCGGCGCTTTGGCGTCGCGCAGCGCGACAGCGCGACGCAGTGCATCGGGCCCCATGTTGTCCAACAGCACCAGGTCGGGCCCCTCGAGCAACACCTCTTCCAGTTGAGCAAGCGAATCGACTTCAACTTCTACGATCATTTCGCGCAGCGGATCGCCAACGGGGAAATTGCCTTCCAAAAATTGCCGAGCGCGCCGCACAAGCTCGGCGGGCGAATGCTGCGCAGGTCCAGCGAGCGCAGCGCCCAGAGCCACGTGATTATCTTTGATCAATATGGCGTCAAAGAGTCCGGTGCGATGGTTATGGCCGCCGCCTTGCCGAACGGAGTACTTCTCCAATCGCCGCCAGCCGGGCGTGGTTTTGCGAGTGTCGTACAGCCTGGCCTTCGTGCCGCGGATCGTTTCCACAAATTCCCGCGTCAACGTGGCAATGCCCGACAGTCGTCCGATGAAATTCAGCAGCGTGCGTTCCACGGTGAGCAAACTCCTGGCCGGCCCTTGGAGTTTGGCGATGACGCTCCCGGGCTCGACCGCCTGGCCGTCTGCCACCAGGGGCTCGAACCGGATGCGGCGATCCATCTCGTCGATCACAATCTTTGCCGCCGGAATGCCGGCGATGACTCCCGCTTGTCGCGCGACCACCGCCGCCCGGCCGGTGGCCTCCATCGGCGTCAGAGCCACCGTGGTCCAATCCTGCCCGCGGTCCAAATCCTCAAACACCGCCGCGCGCACTAGCCGGCGGCACTCGTCCTCGAGCAGGGCATCCCACTGGATTTGCGCGAATTCTTTGACCATTTTCATTCGTTGAAGCGTCGAGTATTGATTCGCTACTGCACGCGCGCCCAGAATAGCCGAACTTATCCGATCACCGCATCATCCGCCTCAATTCTCGTCCGTTGCGTACTAGGGCTATCTTATGCCGTCCGACTCGCCACCGGAATCGGGCTCGTCCCCTTGGCTCTTGCGCCGTCTCGATCAGCTCGCAGTTGCCGGGCTTTGCGCATTTGCAGTGGTGGCTCTGCTTTGTACTGGTTGGCCCACGGCGGATTGCATGGCCGGCTGATTGAAATCGATCGCATCGATCCACTTGCTGCTCAATTCCAAGTCGACGTGAACACCGCCCTGCTGCCGGAACTTATCAACATACCCGATATCGGCCACACCTTGGGCCAGCGCATCATCGATTATCGCCAGCAAAACGGCCCGTTCAAATCGGTCGATCAACTGCGCCACGTGAAAGGCATCGGCCCGAAAACGCTGGAAAAGATCAAGCCATATCTACGGCCGATCAGTCCTCCAGCCGTGGCCGACAAGTAGCGGGTTTCATCGCTCGTCCACCTGCCGCCGCGAACGTAGAATACGTTTGTATATCTTCGTATCATTGTTCCTCTCTGCGCCTCAGCGTCTCCGCGGTAAGTAACTGATGGAATTCCAGCTCACCAGCCCGTTTCAGCCCGCCGGCGATCAGCCGCAGGCCATCGCCGCGCTCACCGCCGGGCTGCGCGACGGGCGCAAGCAGCAGGTGCTGATGGGCGTGACCGGCTCGGGCAAGACGTTCACGATGGCCAACGTCATCCAGAACGTGCAGCGGCCCACGCTGGTCCTGTCGCACAACAAGACGCTGGCCGCCCAGCTTTATTCCGAATTCAAGGAGTTCTTCCCGCACAACGCCGTCCACTACTTCGTCAGCTACTACGACTACTATCAGCCCGAGGCCTACATTCCGCAGCGCGACATCTACATCGAGAAAGACGCCTCGATCAACCAGGAGATCGACCGACTGCGGCTGGCCACGACCAGCGCCCTGGTCAGCCGCCGCGACGTGATCATCGTGGCCAGCGTCTCGTGCATCTACGGCTTGGGCTCGCCGGAGGATTACCGCGCGATGATGGTCGGCCTGCAAATCGGCATGCAAACGTCGACCGCGACGACGTGCTGCGAAAGCTGGTCGACATCCAGTACGAGCGGAACGACATCGAGTTCGCGCGCGGCAAGTTCCGCGTCCGCGGCGATTGCGTCGAACTGTGGCCCTCGTACGAGGAATATGCCTACCGCATCGAGTTCTGGGGGGACGAGGTCGAGCAGCTTTCGATCATCAATCCCACCAGCGGCGAAGTGATCCAGCGGCAGGAACAGGTGTACATCTACCCGGCCAAGCACTTCGTGATGCCCGAGGAGCGCATCCACGCCGCCATCGACAGCATCAAGCGGGAGCTGGAAGAGCGGCTGGAAGAATTCAAAAACCAGGGCAAACTGCTCGAAGCCCAGCGACTGGACGCCCGCACGCGCTTCGACATCGAAATGATGCTGGAGATGGGCTATTGCCCGGGCATCGAAAATTACAGCCGCCCGCTGTCGGGCCGGCCCCCGGGCAGCACGCCCGACACGCTGTTCAACTTTTTCCCCAACGACTTCTTGCTGTTCGTCGACGAGTCGCACGTCACCGTGCCGCAGGTGCGCGGCATGTTCGCCGGCGACTATAGCCGCAAGACGACGCTCGTGGAGCACGGCTTCCGCTTGCCCAGCGCGCTGGACAATCGGCCGCTGAAGTTCGACGAATGGGAAGCGAAAATCAATCAAGCGATTTTCGTCTCCGCCACGCCCGGCCCGTACGAATTGGAAAAAACCGGCGGCGAGGTCGTCGAGCAGGTCATCCGGCCGACTGGCCTGTTGGATCCGGTCATCGAAATCCATCCGGCCCGCGGCCAGGTGCCGCATTTGCTGGAAGAAATCCGAAAGCGGGCCGCCGTCGGCGAACGCGTGCTGGTCACCACGCTCACCAAGCGGCTGGCCGAAGATCTGTCGTTCTATCTGGCCGAGCAGGGGGTCAAATGCAAATGGCTGCACAGCGAGCTGGACGCGTTCGAGCGCGTCGAACTGCTGCGCAATCTGCGCAAAGGTCATTTCGAGGCTCTGGTCGGCGTGAACCTGCTGCGCGAAGGGCTCGATCTGCCCGAGGTGTCGCTGGTGGCGATTCTCGACGCCGATAAAGAAGGCTTTCTGCGCAGCGAAACGTCGCTGATGCAAACCATCGGCCGCGCGGCCCGCAACGTCAATGCCAAGGTGCTGCTGTACGCCGACATGGTGACCGATTCGATGCAGCGCGCGATCGAGGAAACCAATCGCCGCCGCGCCATGCAGGAAGAGTACAACCGGCAGCACGGCATCACGCCGGAGACGATTCAAAAGGCGATCCGGGCGGGCATCGAAGCCGAAGCCGCCGCCCATGCCCGCGCCAATGCCGCGGTGGGTCGCACCGACGAAGCCCAGTACATCACCGAGGAATATCTCGCCGAGCTGGAAGCGGAAATGATGCCGCCGCCGAAGCCTTGGAATTCGAGCGCGCCGCCGCCATTCGCGACCGCATCACCAAAATGCGCGACTCGATGGGCAAAAAAGTCGGCGAAGTTGATTTCCACGCCGACGACGACAAGCGCGGCCACCGCCGCCGCGGCCACGGCGGCCGAGTGCCCCGCCCCAAGAAAGCGCATTAATTTTCTCTTGGGTGGCCGGGGTCGAGGCTGCCGAGCCCCCGGAATTTGATCCGCTGGGGGCTCACTTCGTTCGACCCCAGCCACCCAATGTGTCGAATTAGGTGACAATCAATGTCCGCCCGCACAGCTTGCCTAGGCCGCATCACCCGAACCGGCCAAAATCGCTCGTTTCGTTCAGCAAATTCGCGCTAATCCTGGTGCGCGGAACAGTCCGAAGCCCTAAATATCTAACTGTAGGCACATCGTTCCGGAGATCCGTTCATGAGCCGGTACTTTTTTGGCGTCGCGATCCTAGCAGCCTTGGCAGCCACTCGCGTTCAAGCCGAACCGCCCAAGGTCATCCCCACCACGGCCACTTCTTCGGCCGTCGATCTTTCCACGGGCCAGGTCAGCGCCACGCCGGAAATGTGGTTCTACGAGCAGGAACTCCGCCGCTACGACGATCCGCGCAACGCCATCCGCGCTCAAGCCGCGATGAAAACCGCGACGCGCAATGCGCGGCTGGCCGCCATGCAGTGGTACGGCTTCTCGAATAGCCGACCGTTGACCGGAGTGGACTGCTTGCACGGCGTTTACGCGCCGCGCTGGGTCTCCAACGGCTACAATCCGGCTGAATGGGTCGGCGCCGCCGGCTCGACGACGATCTACTACGTGCCGCGCGCAGGAAACTGAGGACCGCCCGTCGACCCTTGCCGCAGGCCTCTCACACGATGCCCTTTCGCACGGCCCACACCGCCGCCTGCGTTCGATCGGTCACGCCGATCTTGCGCAGAATATGCTGCACGTGCTCTTTGACCGTCTCGTAACTGATCTGCAGCGACTGCGCGATTTCCTTGTTCGTGAGCCCCAGGGCCAACTGGTGCAGCACCTCGCTTTCGCGCTGCGTGAGCGGCACTTCCACGTCCGTGGCCAGCCGCGGCGTGGCCAACGCGCCCGTCACGCGTCGCAGCTCTTCCCGAGTCCAGATGTTTTCCCCTTTGGCCGCCCGGCGGATGCCATCCAATAATTTATCTTTGGAGGTCCCCTTCAAAATGTACCCGTTGGCGCCCAGGGCCACCGCCCGCGCCACATACGTGGGATTATCGAAACCGGAGAAGATCAGCACTGGCATTTCCGGCCGATCCAGCTTGATCCGTCCCAAGGCCGTCAGGCCGTCGCCGTCAGGCATCCGAATATCCAACAGCACCAAGTCGGGATTATGCTTCTGGGCCGCCTTTACCGCGGCATCGCCGCTGATCGCCTCGGCGACGATCTTAATGTCCGAGCCCGCCAGCAAGCTTCTCAGCCCGGCGCGGACGACCTCATGCTCATCTACAATCAAGACTTTGACGCTCATTCTCGCTCCCCTGGTTAGCTTATATCCTCTCGATGTCCTCCCACGGCCCGAATTCTTGATGGTAGCAACGCGACAATCCGGGGTAGTACCCCCCGGAGGACGGAATAGTAGGATAAATCATGCCGGCGTTCAATAAGCGACTTTCGACCTGGACGTATAACTGCCCTTCTGGTCGCCAAATGAGGCGCAAATTCATCTCAGTACAATTTTTGTCTGCCATGAAAGCTCTGGTCCTCGTTCATCAACCCGACTTACGCAGCGCATTGGGCAACACCATGCGCCAGTTAGGTTTCGATTGCACCTTCTGCGACGATGCCGCGGCGGCCCTCGATGCCTTTCGTTCCCAAAGGCACCCCTTGGTGATCGCCAGTTGGCGGGCGGGTTCGGATGGCGCGCGCTTTTTCAAAGCACGCGCGAAATTGATCCGAAGCGTCGTTCGATCGTCTTGGCGCTCGCCGAACAAACATCCACCGTTGCCGACCTGCAGTTAGCCTTAGACGCCGGGGTCGACGACTACATTCTCTACCCCATTGAACTTCCGCTATTGTCAATCCGTCTGCAAATCGCCGCTCGCCGCGTGCAATACCGCACCGAATCGGCGCACATCGAACTACAACTGCGCGAAAGCAATCTGCGATTTGATCTTGCTGTGAAAGGCGCCAACGAGGGCCTGTGGGATGTTTGGCCGCACGGCAACCCCTGGTATCGACCGGACGCGGAGGTGTGGTTCTCTCCACGCTTCAAAGAATTACTCGGATTCTCTCACGAAGAGTTCCCCGACGTCATGGAAAGTTGGGCTTCGCGGCTCCACCCGGACGACCGCGAGCCGCATCTTTCAGGCCGTCACCGAACACTTTCAGCATCGAATTCCCTACGACGTCGAATACCGGCTGCGCACCAAGTCCGGCGAATATCGATGGTTCAACGCTCGCGGACAAGGCATTTGGAACGAGCAAGGTCAAATCGAGCGCATGAGCGGCGCTTTGCGTGACATCACCCGGATCAAAAACTACGAAACCATGTTGCAGCAGAGCGAAGCCACCTGGCGTTCGCTGGTCGAAAACGCTCCCGACATCATCTTGCTGGCTGATCTTGAGGGGACAATCAAATTCATCAATCGAACCACGCCGATTGCTCTCCAGTCTATCGGCCGCACAATGTACGACTACATTGAAGAACCTTATAAGGACGCCGCACGAAAAGCCCTGGAAGCGGCTCGCGCCACCGGCCAATCGCAGCGGTTCGAAGTCCGCGGCCTTGCGGAAGATGGCCGGCCGGGAGTCTGGTATGCCAACCGTCTCGGCCCGATCCGCAACAATGACCGCATCGAATCGTTCATTCTCATTGCCACCGACATCACGCACCGCAAAATCGCTGAAGAACACGTTCGCCGAGAACAGCAACTATTGCGCCGCCTGTTGGACATTCAGGAACGAGAACGCCGGATGGTATCCTACGACATTCACGACGGCCTGGTGCAATATCTGACCGGTGCTTTGATGCATCTCGAAGCTTTCGCCGCCGCTGCGCCTGCCAACTCGCCTGCCGAGGCGCAAGCCGATTATGTCCGCGGCACGGAACTGTTGCGCGAGGCGCTCGCCGAAGGCCGCCGTCTGATCAGCGGTTTGCGCCCGCCCATCCTCGACGAGCGTGGGGTGGCTGCCGCGCTGGAATACCAGGTGAACGAAATGCGGCCGTACATTCCGCAAATCGAGTTCGTTAATCACACGAGTTTTGAACGCCTGGCCCCGGCCATCGAAGTCGCGATCTTTCGTATCGCGCAGGAAGCGCTCACCAACGTTCGCTTGCACAGCGGCGCCACACGCGCGCAAGTGGAATTGGTGCAGCACGACGAACATGTTCGATTGGCGATTCGCGACTGGGGCTGCGGTTTCGACCCCGCCACCGTGCAAGAAGAGCGATTTGGACTGCAAGGCGTCCGCCAGCGCGCGACGCTGCTCGGGCGCCTCGGCGATCATCGAAAGCGCTCCCGGCCAAGGCACCGTCGTCACCGTCGACTTCCCACTGATTCCCGAGAAACCGATGTCATCCAGCGACCGGCTTCCTTCCGCGCACTCCTAGGTACGGCCAACATGATGTCGCCCCGCAAGCAAATCCTCCTGGGCGCGGCGCTGATTGGTCTGATCACCACGGTCGTCTACGCCCCCGCATTCCGCGGCGATTTCCTCCTGGACGACAACAAGCTGATCACTGACAACGAACTGGTCCACGCCTCCGACGGACTCTGCCGCTTTTGGTGCACGACCGATGCCGCTGATTACTGGCCGCTGACCAACACCACTTTTTGGATCGAGTGGCGCTGGTGGGGCACGAATCCGACGGGCTACCACGTCACCAATTTGCTCTTGCATCTCGCCGCCGTGGCGTTGATCTGGGCCATTTTGCGCAACTTGGCCATCCCCGGCGCCTTTCTGGCCGCCTTGCTGTTCGCCGTGCACCCGGTGAACGTCGAATCCGTCGCCTGGATTTCTCAGCGCAAAAACACGCTGGCGATGGTCTTTTTTTTGTTGTCGATCATGTGGTATTTGCAGGCAGACGAGCAGAAGAGGAGAAAAGCAGAAGAGCAGACACGGCGCACCCACGGATTGGGATTATGGTATTGGCTAAGTTTGGTCGCTTTCGTCTTGGCAGTGCTCAGCAAAGGTTCGGCGGTCGTCTTGCCCGTGGTGCTGCTGCTGCTCGCCTGGTGGCGACGACGAAATATTGGAATCTCCGATGTCGTCCGCACTTCGCCATTTTTCCTGGTGGCAATTTTATTGGGAGCTGTCAATGTGTGGTTTCAGACCCACGGCTTCGCCGACACCATTCGTTCCGTGACGATTGCCCAACGCCTGGCGGGCGCCGGCGCTGCGGTTTGGTTCTACCTCGCTAAATCGTTGTTGCCGATCGATCTGCTCTTCGTGTATCCGCAGTGGGACGTGCTCACGCGCAGCGTCTGGTGGTGGTTGCCCTGTTTGGCGGCGGTGGCTGTCACCGCGACGCTCTGGCGGCTGCGCCGCCGGCGTTGGGGCCGACCCTTGCTGTTCGCTTGGGCTTTCTTTTGCGTGGCCTTGGCGCCTGTGCTCGGCTTTGTCGACGTGGGCTTCATGCAGTTTTCTCCAGTGTCCGACCATTATCAGCACATCGCGCTCATCGGAGTTGTTGCGCTGGTGGGGGCGGGATTTTGCCTGTGGAAAAGCAGCAGCACGGGACTGGCTCGATCGGCGCCAATCTTTCTTTCCGCCGCTTCGGTCGTTGTCATGGCCGCGCTGGCCTGGCAGCGCAGCGCGCTATTCGCTAGTGCCGTCAACCTTTACACCACCACCTTGGAAGCGAATCCCCAGTGCCGGCAATTGCGCGACAATCTCGCGGTCGCGCTCAATCAAGCCGGCAAGTCGCAGCAGGCGATTGAAATCTGCCGACAAATCCTGCGATCAAATCCCCGCAGCGCCGAGGCCCATTTCAATTTTGCCGTTGCCTTGGGCAAAATGGGGCACACTGAAGAATCTATTGAGCAGTTCCAGCAGGTCCAGGATCTGCGACCCGACAGAGCGGCCGAGGTGCAAAGCGCCTGGGGAAGTGTCTTGATCGCGGCCCGTCGGTGGGACGACGCGCTCGAACACTGCCAGCAAGCCCTGCAATTAAAACCCGACTCCGCCGACGCGCATAAAAATATGGGCATCGTGCTGCTGGCCAAAGGCCAATGGTCGCCGGCCATCGAACAATTCCAGGAAGCTTTGCGTCTTGCGCCCGGCAATCCCGAAATATTAAACACGCTGGCCAATGCCATGCTCGCCGCAGGACGGCCCCAACAGGCGGTGCAGTACTACCGCGAGGCTCTGCAGTCGAATTTGGATTCCGCAGAAACTCACTACAACCTCGCCAATTTGCTGGTCAGCGCGGGCGAACTTGAGGAAGCGACCGACCACTACCGGCAGGCGTTGCTCCTGAAAAGCGATTACGGCGAAGCCGAAGGCAATTTGGGCTCCGCACTGGTGCAACTGGGTCGCGTTCCGGAGGCCATCGGCCATCTGGAACGCGCCGTCCGGCTGCAGCCCGATTCCTCCGATACACACAGCAACTTAGGCATTGCGCTGTTCGGCGCCGGCGAAACTCAAGAGGCCGTGGCACAGTTCCACGAAAGCGCTCAAACTGAATTCCAAAAACGTCGCAGCCCATTTCAATCTTGGCATCGCCTTATCGCAGGCCGAGAGATTCCAAGAAGCCGCCGATCAGTTCGAGCAAAGTTTGCAACTGGCGCCCGACAATCTCAACATCTACGCCAGCTTGATCGCCGCTTATGGCCAGCTCAAACAGCTCGATAAGGCCATCGACGTGGTTCAAAAGGGACTGGAGCGTGCGCGCACGACGGGGAAAACGGCGGCAACTCGCCAATTCGAAGACTGGCTAGGCAATCTTCGCGCGCAGCAAGCCGATTCGCCCGACGCGCCGCACTAAAAAACAATTCGCCCGGCTGTTCATTTCTGGAACCGCCGGGCGATGCGCGAACCGTGCAACTGCTAGCAATGAGAGGCGCCGGTGGGAGTCGAACCCACGATGGCGGATTTGCAATCCGCTGCCTTAGCCTCTTGGCGACGGCGCCAAATCTTTTCATCCAGCCGCTGCTGGCAATTCACAGACGGCGGTCGTCATTCGCGGCCTCGACCGCCCCAACGTCTTTCAAACGGGTAACTTAGGAAAACCGTGCCGAACGGTCAAGCCTTTCCTGTCGCAAGGGCTCTCCCCACAAAATCGACGATTCCAAGGGGACAACTTGAATCCGCCAACGGTTCAGCGTGCCCGCAGGCTCCGCGGCCCATGAAACCGCCTACGATTCTGCGACAGTCTAAATCTTGCGGGCCGCAAATCACGATGCTTGATCGTGGAGCGTAGCGCCCCTCGATTCCCGTCTGCTGTGAAGGCCTCCCGCCATGTCGCTAATAAATTGGATGCGCCGACCGCTCTTGGTCCGCCAGGTTGCGATTTGGGGCATCGAAGTCGCCCGGCGTTGCCATCCTCTAGCCTCCGTCCGCCTGGGGCAAAACATCTATCGCATGAGCGTGCCCGAGGCTCGCGGCTACATTCGCGCCCGATGCGCCGAGGTGCTCGACGAGGAAATTGTTCTACTGCAGCAGCAAACAGGCTGCGAACCGGCGATGGCCGCCGCCGTGCGCCGCCGGGCAGTTCTGGAACTCACGCGCCTGGCCATCGGCGATCTGCTAAAAGCCGCGCGCCGTCCGCCAGCGATCCGCCGCGCCGCGTAGTCGCGAAAGCTAATTGGCCTTCGCCGTGGGCGTCGGCAGCTCTTCCGCCGATGGACGGGCGATATCGTGCGCGCACGCCGGGGCCAGGCAGCCCAACTTGCGGCTGCGTCGAAGCCGGCGACCAGCGCGGCGACCTTGCAAGCGGCGAATCGACGGCCGACTTGGCGGAAACTTGCTCCACGCCCTGCACGTTTCCGATTCTCGCCAGATAATCCGCCAACAGCCCGCGAGTTCGCTGGAACTCCGGCAACGACGAGATCATCTTGTACTGCTCATCGGCCGCCGCCGAATCGAAATTCTCCAGCACGGTTTTCAGCTTGGCCGCCACCGCCGAGTTGATGTGATACAGTTGATCCGACGCGAGCGGTTCCTCAGGCGCTACCGCTAGGAAATGCCGCCACTTATCGGCGGTCTTGAATCGCCCCAGCGAATCGTACAGCTCGCTGCTGGAATCACCCAACTGCCGCCGCGCCTGTTCGGCCGTTGCCGGCGCTGGCCGAGCGTCGTTGCTTGCATGCCCATCCGCGCAGGCCGGCGGCGCGCAACAGAAAGGCCGATCGACATACAGATCGACAAACGGAGCGCAAACATGCACGCGGCCATTCCCCCAATCGACGTGCACGTACGGGGCATCGACCGAACCGGCCATCGCCAACTGTGCCGTCGTCAACCACATGAGCGTGGCCAGGAGAAAAACAATTCGCATGTCACACCTCCTTGGCGATAGGCCGCGGTTTCCTCGCAAACCCTGCTTCACCCCATGAAAATTATATCCATTCTCCGTCGGATAAAAATGCCAGCACGCTGGCTTTAACAGCCGAATTGCCGCAACACGATATCGAACACCTGGGTATCCAGCAACACCTGGTTCCCAAACAAACCGGTATTGGAACTAAGTAGCACCCCCTGCTGGCTTTCGTTCTCCGCCGGTGCGCCGTGCGAACCGCGCACCAACGTTGCATCCATGGGAATGCATCGCTTTGCCGGATCGAAAAATAGCTCGACCGGATCGTACCCTGGCTTGCGGTGAATATCGACAGGTGCGCAAAAGCCGCGCGCGAGAATCATCGAGCCACCAGTAGTATGCTTGCCAACTATTGGGCGCGGAAATGACGATCACCTCGCCCGACCGCTCGTGATCCATGCTGTACTGCGCCCGCTGGTCGCCGACCAACACTTCCGCCACGCCCGGCACACCGGTAAACAGCCGTCGCACTCCGTCAATTGCCTGCGCATCGCCCGGTTGAACAAAAATGTGCGAAAATTGATGATCGACAAGCGCCCAAGCTCGGCTGGCCGCGAAATCCAAATGCTCGCCGTCGGCTTCTTCGCGCACTTTCAACAGCCCTGCTTCGCGCAGCATGCGGTTGGGATACAGCACGTGATCGACCGGCACGATCGCATACTCGCTGGCCGCCAGCCAAGAGATTTCATCCGGATGGTACGCCTCCGTGAAACCGGAAACCAGTTTGCCGATTTGCTGGTCCAACTCGGCTGGCGCCTTGTTAGCCTCGGCGCTGTCGGGGCCGTGCTTTTGCGCCGCGTAATCCAAATGCGGCAGATAAATGTCGAAAAAATCGGGCCGCTCCTGCCGCGCGGCAAGGATCGCCGAATCCACGATCCACGCCGTGCTTTTGATGTTCGCCAGCGGGCCCCAAAAATGCTTTAGCGGAAAATCCCCCAGCACGTCACGCAACTGGCCATACATTTCCGTCGGCCGCGTGTAACACCACAGCGATTCGCTCCCGTCGGGATTGTGAATCGGCGCCGGCGTGCAGATCAAATCGGCATTGCATCCTTTGCTGTGCAGCGGAAACCAAACCACCGTTTTCAATTCCTCGTTGTGCTGGCCCAATATGTCCCAAACCTGCGGCACCAAGATGCAATCGTTCCACGCCGTCCACATCTCCACCCGTTTTTTGTCGCGCCAATAAAAACCATTCGCCACTACGCCATGCTGCGCAGGCAGCTTGCCGGTGGTCATATTGGCCTGCACCGGACAAGTGACGCACGGAAAGCTGGGAATCAACGTCGCCTGCTCACCGCCACGCACAAGATCGCGCAACTTCGGCATGGTCGCCAAATCGCGCTGCCGCAGCCCCGGAATGGATAACAGTACAAACGCCATCTTTTAGCCGCGTCGCTTGCGACGCGCTCACGTCGAATACACCCACCGCCCCAAAATTATCGCCGGCACAAGCAACAACAAAATCCAAAGCGTTGCCTGCGGCCCATGAACCGGCGCCACCATCACGGCATCCAAAACGATGACGAGCAAAATGCCACTTTTCACCGCCGCCTGCACTCGCTTCGGCTCCGGCCGCGCAATGGCAATCGCAAATCGCCACCCGATCATCACTGTCACCAGGCACCACAACAATATCCATCGCGGCACATTGAACCAGCCAGCCAAGGCCGCCTCCGGCAACTTCCACACCGATGAAAAGGCAACACAAATTCCAGCAAACATCATCGCCAGCGCGCTGGCCAAATGTCCGCCCTCACTCGATGTCGTCTCGCGCACCGCAAACCAGGTCACGCCGGCAATGTACAAACCGATGCCGCAGGCAATCATCTGATTTGCCGTCGATTGCGGCGCGCTGGACACGCTCATCCCCAACAGCACATTCAGCATCCGGCAGATGCCCATCGCCAAGGGTCTGCCGGCCGTGTGCTTGAAATGCGCGTCGTACGCAACAATGAACACGACCAGCGCGCACGCGAGCACTAGCGGCCCCCAATGATGCGCAAAAATTCCAACCGCCAGCGCCGAACCAATTCCCACAATCAAAAGCGCAAAACTTAACCACACCGCAGTCGAAACCGCCACACGTCCCGACGGAATCGGCCGCTGCGGCCGCTCGCGCCGATCCTGCTCTCGATCGAAGACGTCATTCAACACCATGCCCGCCGTGTACAGCGCGCTGGAAGTGATCAACAGGTGCACGAACGCACCGACATGCGAGATGGTGTCATGGGTCAGCAAAAACCCCATCGCCACGTCGGCCAGCGCCGTGAACACATTCGGCAGCCGCATCAATTGCAGGTAAGCCAGAACTCGCGACGAAGATCGTGATTCAATCGTCACAACCATTTACTCGAGCGGAATGCGGCGCTCGGCGGCGGTGCGAACGAGAAATTCTTTCGCCGCGCCGCCGCCGCATCGGGATTCTCAACATACGGATACAGCTCAACCGTGAGCCAGCCGTTGTAGCCGGTTTCCTGGATGGCGGCCAGCGTGGCGGGAAAATCAATCGCCCCCTCGCCCGGGATCAAATGCTCATGCTTGCGCGTCGCAGCGATATCTTCCAAATGATAATGCGCCGTGTGCGGCGCCATCTGTTCCACCCAATCCTGCGGGTCTTCCCCCACGCAGTACGCATGGCCGATATCAAAATTCAGTCCCACCCAAGGCGATTTGATCCGCCCCACGAACTGCAAGTATTGCCCGAAGGTTTCGATCATCAACTCCGGCTCCGGCTCGATCAGCAACTTCACTTGCAGCTTTTCCGCCATTTCGACGCAGGGCATCAGCTCGTCGTAAAAAGTCCGCGCCCCCTCGTCCCACGATTGCTCTGGCGTCAAATGCCCGCCCGGCTCGGTGGTGATATTCGGCGCACCCAACTCATGCGCCAATTGCAGCGATCGCTTCGTATGCTCGCGGCGAATGGCACGATAGTGCGGATCCGGATCAGTCCAACCTGGATGCCAATACGGCTGCCGCGGATCGCCGACCGCGTTCATCATGAAGGCGTTGATGTTCGAAATCGCCAGCTTGTGCCGCTCAAGCGCCTGACGAATCGCCCGCTTCTGCTCCGGCAGTAAACCTGCCGGCCAGGCGTGCGGCACGTCGGCCATCAGTTCGATGCCCGTGTACCCCGCCACCGCCACGCGAGCAATTGCCTCTTCGATCGAAAATCGCAAATAAGCATTGGAACTGAAGGCCAGCTTCATCGCGCTTCAATTCCTCAGGAGAACAATCGCCCTTGCGGCTCCGGGGCCGAGCCATCCGGCGGCGTGATGCCCAGGTGCGAGTAGCCGGCCGTCGTGAGCTTGCGCCCCGCGGCGTGCGCACGACTAATTCGCTGCGCAACAGAAACGGCTCCACTTCGTCCGATAGCGTATCGGGCGAAAGATTCAGCGTGTGAGCGACCGCCTCCACCCCCACCGGCCCGCCGCCAAACACCCGCGCGATCGTCTCGAGGTACTTCCGATCCTGCCCATCGAGCCCAAGCACATCGATACCCTGCATTTCCAGCGCCGCTTGTGCGACTTCCAATGTAATCTCGCCGTCGGCGCGACTGGTCGCATAATCGCGAGACCCAGCGCAAGCGATTGTTCGCCAGCCGCGGCGTTCCGCGGCTGCGCCGCGCAATCTCCGCCGTACTGGTTGTGTCGATTTTCACCCGCAGCTTCCCCGCGTTGCGGCGCACAATCTCCCCCAATTCCTCCACCGTGTAAAAATCCAAATGCTCCCGCAGATGGAACCGGTCGCGCAGCGGCGCGGAAATCAGCCCCGTGCGCATCGTGGCGCCAATCAGCGTAAACGGCCGCAGCGCCATGTTGATCGTCCGCGCATTCACGCCGTCGCCCAGCGTAATGTCGATCCGAAAATCCTCCATCGCCGGGTAGAGAAACTCTTCGACCGCCTTGGGCAGCCGATGAATCTCATCGATGAACAGAACCGATCCCTCCTCCGCATTCGAGAGATAGGGAATCAAATCCTTCGGCGCCATCAGCGCCGCCCCGCTGGCAATCTGCACATTCACGCCCAATTCGCGCGGAATGCACAGGGCGAACGTGGTTTTGCCCAGCCCGGGCGGGCCGTCGAACAAAATGTGCCCCAACGGCTCGCTCCGCTTGCGCACCGCATCCAGGGCGATGCCCAGTCGCTCGGCCACTTCCTGCTGGCCAACCATGTCCTTGATGCGCTGCGGCCGCAGCAGCCGATCGTCTTCATCCTGCTGGGCAGGCGTAGGCACTGCGGCGGTGGCTTGAACGATCGGCTCGCGCACGAAATTT
>CAVRAW010000002.1:0-207500 GCA_963719205.1 Pirellulales bacterium
ATCTTCCCGCGAGATCGATTGCTCGGTGCGGCAAATCAACACGTCGGGCTGAATACCAATTTGCCGGAGCAAGCCCACGGAATGTTGCGTGGGTTTGGTTTTCAGTTCGCCGGCGGCTTTGAGATACGGAACCAGCGTGAGATGAATGTACAGGCAATTGTCCTTGCCGACGTCGAGCGCGAATTGGCGGATGGCCTCCAGGAACGGCTGGCTTTCGATGTCGCCGACCGTGCCGCCGATTTCGGTGATGACCACATCCACGTCGTCGTCGGCAAGTTTCTGGACTACGCTTTTGATTTCGTTGGTGATGTGTGGAATCACCTGCACCGTTTTGCCCAGGAATTCCCCGCGCCGCTCCTTATTGATCACACTGAGGTAGATCTGGCCGGTGGTGTAGTTGGAATCGCGCGTGAGCGGGCTGTGAGTGAAGCGTTCGTAATGGCCCAGGTCGAGGTCCGTTTCGCTGCCGTCGTCCAGCACGTAGACTTCGCCGTGCTGGTAGGGGCTCATCGTGCCGGGATCGACGTTGATGTACGGATCCAGCTTTTGCATCCGTACGCGCAGTCCGCGGCTTTCAAGCAGCAAGCCGATACTGGCGCTGGTGAGGCCCTTGCCCAGGGAACTAACGACGCCGCCAGTGACGAAAATATGTTTGGTCATACCTGGTCCGTTGGCCCCCAGTTCATGTGCGTCCTGCAACCGCCAACGGACAATTGAATGCGTGAGGTCCGCGAACGTCAATCCGACTTCCGGGCCGGCATGAAATCACGCGGAAAAACCGGTTACATCTTTTTTTCTGATTCGGGGGCGCCGGTTGCGGCCGGTGCGCCTTCCTCTTCGACCATCTTGATTTGGTTGGGGGAATTGACCTCGATTTCCGCCTTGTCCTTGTATTTCTTTACTTTGCCGCTGACGTGGATTTTCTTTTGGTTGAAGTGATCGGACGGATCGTCGATCTTGGCTTCGTCCTTGAATTTGTTCAGGCCACTCTTGGTAATGAACGCAGTGAAACCGTCGGGATCGTTTTGATCGGTCGAGGAATTGAGAAAGCAAATGCCTTTGTCTTCCAACATCCGGCCGCCAACCACCACAAACTCCACGACGACTTCTTTGCCGACGTTATCCTTGGCCTCAGACGCCTGGATCACGGGGCCCTTCTCGGCCGACTTCTCGTCGGCGGCGCGGGCCACGGCCCACGATAGTGCGATCATGCAGAGGCAACCGACGCTCAGAGTGGCGAAACGTTTCATGGCAGACCTCCAGAAGTATTGGGCAAAGGGCTCAAAAGGCTCGCTCGACCGCTGTAGCCATTTTGGACGACCCACCGACGGCGGGCAAGGCACCGGCCGTGGATTTCTTAGACGGGGGCCGGCCGCCAGCGGCCATTGATTTGCCCTAATCGGCAAGCTTTGGCGGCTACGCTTCCCGGCGCCAGCGGGCCAGAAAGACCGCATAGTCGGCAGGAGTATCGATGCCGATGGTCGGCTCCTCGATCAGTCCGACCAGAATGTCATAGCCGTGCTCGAGGACCCGAAGCTGCTCGAGATTTTCAAGCTGTTCCAAGGAAGTGCGAGGCAGCCGTGCCAAATGCAGCAGAAAATCGCGGCGGTAGGCGTATAAGCCGACGTGCTGGAAGAAATGCGGCGGATCGGCTCTCAGCAATTCGTCGCCCCACTCGCGCGGATGCGGAATCGCGGCGCGGCTGAAATACAGCGCACGGTAAGCTGCCCGAAGTTGCGGATAGGGGTTCGGCAGCTGAAGGTCCGCGTTGTACGCCAGCGGCGCCATGACCACTTTGACGCACGATGGGGCCAACAACTTTTCGCGGGAGCGGATCGGAGCGGCAAGGGTGGCCATCGCCGCAGCCGGATTGCGGTCGAGCAACTCCACCACCAGATCGACGGCGTCGCCCGACAATTCCGGCTCATCCCCTTGTACGTTGACCACGATATCGACATCGCCCAGTTGATTTGCCACTTCGGCAATCCGATCGGTGCCGCTGGCGCAATCGGGACTGGTGAGAAATACTTCTCCGCCGAAATCGCGCACGACCGCGGCGATTTCCTCGCTGTCGGCCGCTACGCAGACGCCTCGCGGACGACGGGCCTGACAGGCCGCCTCGTACGTGTGCTGAATCAGGGGCTTGCCGGTCTCGCGCAACAGCAGCTTTCGCGGCAGCCGAGTCGAGGCCAATCGAGCCGGGATTACCACATGGCTCGTGGCCGCCTGCGAAGATTGCTGCTGGCCCGGGGTGAATCGGACGTGCGGGCCGGAGATCGATTGACGTTGAGACTGCCGCTGCGACGTCTTTTCCATAACATGCTCCTCCTTGAGCAACCGCTAGAGGCGTTAATGTCTAAACGAATTGGCCCGTTTGGGACAGATCAGCCGGTAATCCCGGTCGAATTTACGGACCCAAGGAATTCGCGGCGACTCAACATTTCCTCCGGCAACAAGATAGAATATCCTTACAGGTTCAAAGGAAACGCCTGATCCACGAAGGAGTTGCGTCCATGTGCGGCATTGTCGGCTATGTCGGGCACCAGCAGGCCATCGATTACCTGATCGAGGGACTGCATCGGCTGGAATACCGCGGGTACGACAGCTCGGGAGTGGTGACCATCACGTCCAAGGGCAAGTTTTCCGTGGTGAAGACTGCCGGGCGGATCGATCTGCTCGAGCAGAAGCTGGCGGATTTCCCCGCTGAGGGCACCATTGGGATCGGCCATACTCGCTGGGCCACGCACGGCGCACGACGGACGACAACGCGCATCCGCACTTTGGCGGCAAGCAAGTGCTGGCGCTGGTGCACAACGGCGTGATCGAAAACTTCAGGGCGCTAAAAGAACAATTGGAAAGCGAAGGCTATGTTTTCCGCAGCGCCACCGACAGCGAAATCATCGCCCATCTGATCGCCAGTTGCCTGGAAAAACAGAGCGAACAAAGGGGCCAATCGACGCGATCCAACGGCGAAGGGAAAGCCAAGGCCGCAGCCGCCGACCCGCATGAACCTCTGATTCGAGCGGTGCAGGAAGCGCTGGCTCTGTTGCGCGGCACCTACGGCCTGGCCATCATTTTCCGCGACCATCCCGATGTTTTGATAGCAGCGCGCCTCGGCAGCCCGCTGGTGGTCGGCGTCGGCGAGCACGAGCACTTCGTAGCCAGCGACGCTTCGCCCTTGGTAGGGCACACCCAGCGCATTGTCTATCTGGCCGATCATGAGTTGGCCGTGGTCACCGCAGATTCGCTGCGCGTGATCCATCGCGAGCAGGGGCTGGTGAGCCATCGAGTTCGCGAACTGGAGATCGAATCGGGCCAGGTGCAACTGGGCGCCTATCCGCACTACATGCTCAAGGAAATCTTCGAGCAACCGGAGTCGCTGCAAAATGCGATGCGCGGACGATTGGATAGCGAAGAGGCGACGGCCGTGTTTGGCGGACTGAATCTCACGCCGCAGCAATTGCGCAACGTGAATCGGCTGATCCTCACTGCCTGCGGCACCAGTTGGCACGCGGCAATGGTGGGGGAATACCTGATTGAAGAATTCGCCCGAATTCCGGTCGAAGTGGAATATGCGAGCGAGCTCCGCTATCGAAATCCGCCTTTGGATCGTGACACGCTGCTGTTTGCCATCACGCAAAGCGGCGAAACGGCCGACACGTTGGCCGCGCTGCGCGAAGTGAAGCGCAAGGGGCATCCGACCCTGGCGATTTGCAACGTGGTCGGCAGCTCGATCGCCCAAGAGGCCGACGGGGGCATCTACCTGCACGCCGGGCCGGAGATCGGCGTGGCCTCGACCAAGGCCTTTACCTCGCAATGCCTGACGCTGGCGATGTTGGGTCTCTATTTCGGCCGCATTCGCCATCTGAGTTACGGCGCCGGCACGCGGATCATCGATCAGATGCTGCAACTTCCGGAAAAAGTGCGCCAGGCCTTGGAATGCAATAACACCGTGCGGCAGATCGCCGCCAAGTATCAGCATTGCACGAACTTCCTGTACCTGGGCCGTCAGTACAATTTTCCCACGGCCCTGGAAGGTGCGCTCAAGCTCAAGGAAATCAGCTACCTCCACGCCGAAGGTTATCCGGCCGCCGAAATGAAGCACGGCCCGATCGCCCTGGTCGACGAGCACACGCCCAGCGTGTTCGTCATTCCGCACGGGCAAGTGTACGAAAAGGTGATGTCGAACCTGGAAGAGATCAAGGCCCGCGGCGGACCGGTGATCGCCGTGGTGACCGAAGGGGATACGCGCGTGGCCGCTCTGGCCGACGACGTGATTCAGGTCCCGTCGGTGGAAGAATTTCTACAGCCCATCGTGGCCGTCATACCGCTGCAGCTATTGGCGTATCACATCGCCGTGATGCGCGGCTGCGACGTCGATAAGCCGCGCAATCTGGCCAAGAGCGTGACGGTGGAATAGAAACGATAAATGCTGAACGATAAACGATAAATGCTTGTCGTTTCATCGTGCTTGTGCGTTTATCATTTATCATTCATCGTTTATCGTTTCTCTTGCGGGCCCGTAGCTCAGTTGGTTAGAGCAGGGGACTCATAATCCCTTGGTCGGGGGTTCGAATCCCTCCGGGCCTACTTTCAAATCTGGAAAGAGCCAACAGCCGTGCTTGGAATTTGAATCATGAATGGCGATCGGAGTTTAGCCCGTTTGGGTGATAAAGCTCTCCCCCTACGCAGGCGCATAATGAGGTGTCTTCTCGCGGAACCGATCAGGCGTTGGATGGTTTGATGGATATTCGCAAACGTCTGCCAGCGGGCAAGTTTCGCCCGATTCCTCAATTGCATTGGCCAGCTCTGGCCATCTCCATTTTTCAACTGGCGGTGGTAATCATCATGGATTACCTGACCGGCAAGGATGTTTCGTTCACGCTGCTGTATCTGCTGCCGATATCGACCGCGGTATGGTTTGTCGGCCGCAACACGGGGCTGGTGTTTTGTGTGCTTTCCGTCGCAGCCAGTTTGGCCATGGAATTGTTGGAAGAGTCGGTGATGGCCAAGGCGTTTTGGAACGCAGGCATTCGGCTGGGACTTTATCTTACGCTTTCGATGTTGCTGACTTATGCGAAGGACCATAGTTTTGGCGAAGGGGTTTTGCGGAGCACGCGCCGCTTGGTGGGGATCGGCGTGGCGGCGGCCTGCGTGTTGGCTTTGGGTGCAGGAATTTTCCAGCGTCATGGAATCTCCAAAACCATCGCGGCCAACTCGCCCGCAGATCGCCTGATCGCCGCCAAAACCAAAGGTCCCTTGGCCGAAATCGCCGAGCTTTTGGACCAGTGCATGCGCACCAGCCGGCCCGTGCTGTTGGGCAGCCGGGATCCGGCCGGTCCCAGTTGCGTGACGATTTCCCGAACCGGGGACGTCGGAGACAAGGCGCCGCTCACCAACGGTGATCTCAACGGAGGGCCCGGCACCACCTTGGGCTTGTTGCTCACCTACGGAAGAGAGGAGTGCAAATCTCCGCAGCAAGATTTTCTCTGGCATCAAACCCGCTTGAAAAATTATTTGGAAAATGAGGAGGCGATCAACCTTCCGGCCGCCGAACTGGCGCACAGCCTGGCGGAAAAAACCGAACGGTTTTTGCAAACCGCCAATTCATGGACGACGGTGCCCGGTGGAATGGGCGCCGGCGGATTTACTCGTCGGGGAGATTGGCCGAGTTATTGCATGATGTCGTTAGACAAGGCCATCAAGCAGGGGGACGTGGCGGCTGCAAAGCGCTGGTCGGGCGAGTTGGCGGCCGCGGCCTTTTCGTTGGACGACCTGCACCGTTGGCTAGGTTTTCTCGTGCACAATCAGCTTACGGCGATGGAGTTTCAATATCGCTGCGAATCGTTGTTCGCGGCGGCCGAAGCGTTGCACGTCCCCTATGCGCAGGGATCACGGTCAGCGGATTTCCGGCCGGCGTGCTGGTCATGAATGGCATGAGCAACTATTTCGAGGTGGAACGGCAGGCGGAGCGGCTGTTCTCGATGCCCTCCGATCGGATATCGGAAATTGCCACAGACCAACATCTCACTCCCGCATCGATGTGGGTTCCGCCGGGGGTGCGACAGTGCTTTTTGAAGCTGCAGGATGTGCTGTCGACCGAGAATCAGAAGGTTTGGCAGCAGGCGGCCCGCTCGCCGTTTCACCATAGCTATCTGGTCAACATGCTGTACCGCGCCGACAATGCCGATACCGCCAACGAGCTTTGCGACGTGTTGAAGAAATTCGATGCGCTCAATCCGCGCGCCGAGGTGGGACCGCTTTTGGGCGTGCTGATGTATCGCGGGCATTCGTTCGCGGGCCTGGAATGGGGCGACCGCTTTCAACCGGAGCTGATGAAAGCCGCCGACGAGATCAAGCCGTCGGAAAGCGACCTCCAGGCCCTGGACGACACCTGCCGCTGGACAAATCGGTTTTATCGCTCACCGGCAGAATATGCGACGACCTACACGCTTCGCGGGGCGCTGGAGCAAAGGAAATTGGATTGCGTGCGCGCGACCGACATGATCGGCGCGATCTTCCGTAATTCGGGCCGCGCCCGGTTTGGCCACGTGCGCTGGTGCTGTGAGACCGGTACGCATTCGGTGGCCGCTTATTTGGGCGTGGAAAACAACCAGCTCGAAACGCGAGTCGTCGACGGCCTGATGCCGCCGGAGCAGCCCGAAGTGTGGCCCGATTGTTACTTCCACGGTCACCGCTGGCCACTTGGACTGGATACGAATCTTCAGCCCTACGCGGTGGAATTGTACGTCCGCGGCTTGGACAGCTATGTCTGGGCGGAAGGCTACATTGTTCGCGGGCCGAATGCCGGATGGCTGATGACGGCCGGAATTCCGTACTCGACGCACCGTCAAGCGCCGTCAACGCGAAAAGTGTTCGACGGGCCGTATCCGCAGTAATGCGCTCGCGCGCAGCTTCAGGATTGTCAATCATCTCCGCCGGCGGGCCGTCGAGCGCCCGGGCGAGGTCGGCATCGGTTAAGCGATAGATCATGATCGAGTAGCCGACTTCGTCGTCGGGTTCGCGCTGGCGCAAATAGCTGCACAAGCGCGCAAATCGCGCGCGAGCGAACAAATTGAAAATTTGTCGCCGTTGTTGTTCCGTTGGAAAATTTGTTTGTTTTCGAATCGACGAATCAACAGGCGACCGGCGATACATGTCCACGTTGTGTCGCAAGGTCTGATACACCTCTTCCGATCGGCGATTCCAATGGCCAATAAACGGCGCCAAAAGCACATTCTGCAATTCCGTCGCGCTGATGCAGTAGGTGCCTTCGCCGAGGGGCTCGGGCAATTGCGTTTGCGGAGTTCCGCAGAAAGAGGGCAATTCGACGGCATCGATGCCGTAATATTTCCAAGGTGTGGTGCCGAAGAGCGACACGTAAACCTGCCTCTGGGGGCGCGAGTCGGCGGGATGAGCATCGAGCCAGCGCTTGAGCTCCTTGACGTCCTGCGTCCAATCCAGCGAGCTATCCACGAGATGCTTGTATCCATTGGCAGGACCGCCGGCGAGCAGATTAAAATACGCCAAATAGTTTGGCCAAAAACCGATCGCTTCGACCAGCGAAAGCAGCAACGCCAATACGATTACGCTTCGCACCGCCGAAAACCACCGCGGCGCTGCGGCAGATTGATCGACGACCGCCTGATTTCTGCGGAATGGGAACCACCATCCGGCCGCCCCGGCGAAGATGAACATCGGGGGATACGTGGCCAACACGTGCCGATGCCCGATGTTGAAATGGCTCGTCAGCGCGAATACCCAGTACACGGCAAATAACACGATGATCGGCGAAAGTTTGTAAAGCAAACCCGGCTGTCGCGCGTGGTACGATCGAACTTCGCCCGATTGCACCATGCGCCCGCGAAAACGCCAGGCCGCGACGCCGGCCAGCAACAAGACCACAAAGAATTCCAAGGTGGTTTTCACCGCCACGCTATACGGAAAAAACCCCAACCAGCCTTGCGTGTTGAATTCGCCGTTGAAAAATGCGCTGCTGCCCTGCGTTCGTGAAAGCATGTACGAATACGAGTACAAAAACCCTTCGGGCAGCAGATGGTGTTCCGCCACAAGTTTGCCGACATCGGCCAGGACGCCGGGTTGTGGGAATAGTTCGGCGGGCGGCGCGTCCTTGGCAATCGACGGATTGATCATCGAATAACGGAATTCGTAGGCGGCCCAAATCAAAATCCAAGTTCCCACGGCCACCGCCACCAGCGCGCCGACGATCGCCGCCAGCTTGCGCCGAACCTGCAACCTCGCGCGGCCGGAGCAGCGCCACCACCAGCGGCGCACGATTCAACAAGCGCACCACGACCAGCAACACCGCCATCGGCAACACCGTCGCCGCGGAGACTTTGGATAAGAACAGTCCAGCCAGAGCGATGCTCGCAAGGGCCAAAGTTCCCAGCGAAATGCGATGCGCGAGCATCCATACGCGCCCCGATCGACACCAGCAAGAAAAACGTCAGGCTCAGATCCGCCAGGACCAGAAAACCGTGCGTGAGCATCGTGGGGCTGAAGGCATACAATGTCAGGCTGATGACGCCGCCGATCGGCCCGAACAGCCGGCGCGACCACAGATACACGACCAATCCCAAGGCCACGCCCAGCAGGCTGGTCATCATTCTGCCCAACATCAGCATGCGATCGGGATCGTTCCCCGATTCGAACAAGAACCTCGTAGCCAGTTCGTATTCGGACTTTTGCTGCCACTGCGGATCGTGGAATGTGGGAAACTCGTATCCGGCCAACCAAACCGGCAGCGCGGTCCAACGTTGAATAGCGTTGCCGCTTTCCGGATTCAAGCGGTAGTCGTCGAGCGCCAGTAGCTGTAGCCGCCCAGAAGATGCGTGCCTTCATCGCCGGTCACCGTTTTTCGGCTGGCAGCGCTTAACCCCAACGTCAAATAGCAGGCCAAAAGGGCGACCACGGGCCAAGGCCCAACGAGCACCGCCAGCCATCGATTGCTCGGAGAATTTGAGGACGAGGTCATTTTGAAGGCGTCGCGGCGGCAGAAGATCGCTAAGCCCATTCTGATTGGCAACGCGCGTACTCGTCAACAAATGAACTGCCGGCCGCCATGAACCGCCTAATCCGCGTTTCGTACGACACGAAAACCGAGATTGGGATAGCGCGAGTCGATCGTGTTGACATTGCGGAAAGAACTTCGCGTGAACAGCGGGGCAGAATGCCAGGCGCCCCCGCGGCGAACTTTTTGCTCCCCGCTGGCCGGGCCGGGCGGATCATCGACCGGCGATTTCGCGTAGTAATCGACCGCGTACCAATCGTTGGTCCATTCCCACACATTGCCGTGCACGTCGCACAGGCCGAACGCATTGGGCGGATAGCTGCCGACCGGGGCGGGCAGGGCGTGGCCGTCGTTGGTGGTGATGGTTTTATCCTTAGGATAGTACGTGGGAAAGGATTTGAAAAACTCCGCGTCGGCGGTGTTGGCGATTTTCGCCAGCGAATCGGGGTTGTCCCCCGACCAATAGCGCGTCGTCGTGCCGGCGCGCGCCGCGTATTCCCACTCGGCTTCGGTGGGCAAGCGGTACGCGTGACCCTCTTTCTTGCTCAGCCAATTGCAGAATGCCACTGCGTCGATCCAGGATACGTCCACGACCGGTTGATCGTCGGGCACGTCAAATCCTGGATTTTTCCAATTGTATTTGGGATCGCGCCCTTCGAAGATTTGCTTTTGCTGATTGAAGCCCCAGCCGCCGGGACCGCGGTAAGTATTTTCGGATCCTTCGGCCTGCGTTTTGTATCCGGTGGCCTCGACGAAGTCGCGGAACTGACAGTTGGTGACTTCATATTTGCCGAAATAAAACGGCTTGGTGATGCGCACCTTGTGGCATGGAAACTCGTCGGCAAACCATTCCAACCAGCGGTTGTACTGCGGAAATTCCTTGAGCAACTTTTCCGCCTTGTCCCCCGAGCCCATCACGAACTCGCCGGCGGGAATGAGCACAAGCTTCATGCCGATGGAGTTTTGAATGTCATGATCGAGTTCGCTGGCTTTTGACGCATCCCCGCCAGCTTGTGCGAGGCATTTGCACGATGACCATTGTTCGGTTGGCCGCATGACGGCCACCGCCACCGCCAGGGCGGCTACCCTATAAGAATAAGGGAACATCACGACGACACCGGAAAGAAAACGAACGAAACAACACTACGATAGAAATAAAGCAGGCCAGGATGCCGCAACAACACCCTGGCCTTTGTAATCACCAACCTGCCAAGCCGATGACCCGATGAAATATAATAGTTCACTGACCACCAAATTATATCAAGAGAAGCCCGCATACAGTAAGCCTAGCCATCACAAGCCAAAGGGTTGGACTGATTCAATTCTTGGCTATTTGCGTGAGGCCAAACAGTGGGCCAAGTGTTTGTTCCGAAACCGCCGCCAAATGGAGCGACCCTACACTTGGGCTGTTCACATTAATTTGAATGAACACGTGCCGGTAGAAACCATTAGCCCATTGTGGGCGAAGGTCAAGCGTAAATTAGTCGAACGTGGCGTTGTCGCTTTTTGGGCCATCGAAGCCAACCGATTGAACAAGCTGCACTTTCACCTAATCATCAAGAGCAACATCAGCGAAGCCGCCTTGAAAAAAGCCATTGACGAGTCGATGCCTTCAAGAAAGGCAGTTAAGTGGCGGAAGCGAGTCGAGCCGATCAGGAATGAATTGCGTTTGTGCTATTACGTCGTGAAAGCAATGATCGGTGGCTATAACAAACAGGGCGTGTGGTTAAACGACCTTCACGGCCAAAAGCGGCTTTTGTTCCATCCTAATATGCCATTTAAAAAGGTCGGCACTGGCCTGCTGTTGAAAAACTGATCCAGTTGTTATGAAGGTCTTTAGCCCATTGGGCAAGGAGACTTTTTCATGACGACAAAACGTAGGACGCGGCACAGTCCGGAGCGGATTGTGCGGAAGCTACGAGATGCGGATGCGATACTGAACGCCGGGCAGGATCTGGCGGCGGTGTTGCAGGCCTTGGAAGTGAGCGAAGCGACGTACCAGCGGTGGCGGAACCAGTATGGCGGGATGAAATCGGAAGAAGCCAAACGGCTGAAGCATTTGGAAGAAGAGAACCAGCGTTTGAAGCAGTTGGTGGCCGATCTATCGTTGGACAACCAGATGCTTAAGCACATCACGGAGGGAAACTGGTAAGCCCTTGCCGGAAGCGCGTGGCGGCCTGCCAACTTCAGGAGAAGTTTGGGGTCTCCGAGCGAAGGGCGTGCGAAGTGTTGGATCAGCCGCGCAGCAGTCAGCGATATGAGGCGAAGCCACGCGATGATGAGCAAGCTTTGGCCCGGCGGATGCGGGCATTGGTTTGCCAGCGACCGCGGTTTGGGTATCGTCGGATCGGAGCGCTACTGCGATCCGAAGCCTGGCGTGCCAGTGACACGCGGGTGTATCGGCTATGGCGTCGGGAGGGTCTGAAAGTGCCGCAGAAGAGGCGTAAACGCAGGAGCCTGGGAATGAGCGCCAACGGCTGTCAGCAGCGACCAGCGGAAGGGCCAGATCATGTGTGGTGCTGGGACTTCGTGTTTGATCGGACGACCAGTGGCAGTCAGTTGAAGTGGCTGTCGATCGTAGATGAGTACACGCGGGAGTGTTTGGCGTTGAAGGTGGCCCGCAGTATCACCAGCGAAGATGTGATCGATACGTTGGCAGAGCTATTTGCGATGCGGGGCGTACCTCAGTGCATTCGCAGCGACAACGGGCCGGAGTTCATCGCCCAGGCAATTCAGCGGTGGACGAAGCAGTTAGGGATTGAGAGCTTGTACATCGAGCCGGGCAGCCCCTGGGAGAACGGCTACGCCGAGAGCTTCCACAGCCGCCTGCGAGACGAGTTGTTGGCCGTGGAGGAGTTTGAGAATGTGCCGGCGGCACGGAAGCTCACGGGGACGTGGAAAGAGGATTACAACCATCACCGGCCGCACAGCTCGCTGGGGTACGTAACCCCGGTCCAGTTCGCGGCCGCTGTGCTGCTCCGCTTCGGCCTACGGCCTTCGCTCCGCAGCACAGCGGAACTACCCAACCCGTACCTTCATAACCCCTGGTACAGAAAATCAAAGCTGGTCAGCACGATTGGCGATTTCTGGGAAAGCGGTAAGAGTAAGAAAAAATTGTGGGACGAGATCAAGGCCATCGAGAAGAAAATTGGCGAGGCGTGGGAAGATCATCGGGTGCGGAAGATCGTCAAATATATCCACGAACTGGTGGGCGAGGCCGTGCCGTTCGAGGAGATCAGGCGTTCTTATAGCCATGCAGCCAATGAACAGCAGATCGAGGCATGGCTCAAAACCATGAACTACGGAAGCGGTTATTAGCGGCACTCAGCAGTGCGCAGGTTAAACACGGGCGGCGAAGCGACTTTGGTTTAGTCGGTGCATTCGAGGTGGAATGCGTTGGCCTCACGGCCTAGTCCTACTTCCATACAGCGAACTTGCTGTTGCAAAATTAAGAATTGAATAATTCCGGGCAAAAATCTTCCGGCTTGGAACTCCTGCCCGGTGCTCGCTAATAAGTCCGCCGTACCTCTCTGTATTTGTATTGTGGCTGACTAAATATCTGCATGGCACTGTTATCTTTCAAAGAATACATCGAAGGACTCTGGTTGGCTGACCAAAACGCCGTCGCAGGACTGAGCGGTCGGATAAATCCGCTCCCCATTACAAAAACCAACTCAAAGCCAGTTAGAACGAAAGCGATTAAACCATCAAAGCCATCCAAAGGATTCTCTTCCAATTTACCGTATGGAAGCAAACTCTCGTTCGCATCGGGTACAATGCGGGCATGAAAGGCCTTTGACCAGCTTTGATTTTCTGTACCAGGGGTTATGAAGGTACGGGTTGGGTAGTTCCGCTGTGCTGCGGAGCGAAGGCCGTAGGCCGAAGCGGAGCAGCACAGCGGGCCGCGAACTGGACCGGGGTTACGTACCCCAGCGAGCTGTGCGGCCGGTGATGGTTGTAATCCTCTTTCCACGTCCCCGTGAGCTTCCGTGCCGCCGGCACATTCTCAAACTCCTCCACGGCCAACAACTCGTCTCGCAGGCGGCTGTGGAAGCTCTCGGCGTAGCCGTTCTCCCAGGGGCTGCCCGGCTCGATGTACAAGCTCTCAATCCCTAACTGCTTCGTCCACCGCTGAATTGCCTGGGCGATGAACTCCGGCCCGTTGTCGCTGCGAATGCACTGAGGTACGCCCCGCATCGCAAATAGCTCTGCCAACGTATCGATCACATCTTCGCTGGTGATACTGCGGGCCACCTTCAACGCCAAACACTCCCGCGTGTACTCATCTACGATCGACAGCCACTTCAACTGACTGCCACTGGTCGTCCGATCAAACACGAAGTCCCAGCACCACACATGATCTGGCCCTTCCGCTGGTCGCTGCTGACAGCCGTTGGCGCTCATTCCCAGGCTCCTGCGTTTACGCCTCTTCTGCGGCACTTTCAGACCCTCCCGACGCCATAGCCGATACACCCGCGTGTCACTGGCACGCCAGGCTTCGGATCGCAGTAGCGCTCCGATCCGACGATACCCAAACCGCGGTCGCTGGCAAACCAATGCCCGCATCCGCCGGGCCAAAGCTTGCTCATCATCGCGTGGCTTCGCCTCATATCGCTGACTGCTGCGCGGCTGATCCAACACTTCGCACGCCCTTCGCTCGGAGACCCCAAACTTCTCCTGAAGTTGGCAGGCCGCCACGCGCTTCCGGCAAGGGCTTACCAGTTTCCCTCCGTGATGTGCTTAAGCATCTGGTTGTCCAACGATAGATCGGCCACCAACTGCTTCAAACGCTGGTTCTCTTCTTCCAAATGCTTCAGCCGTTTGGCTTCTTCCGATTTCATCCCGCCATACTGGTTCCGCCACCGCTGGTACGTCGCTTCGCTCACTTCCAAGGCCTGCAACACCGCCGCCAGATCCTGCCCGGCGTTCAGTATCGCATCCGCATCTCGTAGCTTCCGCACAATCCGCTCCGGACTGTGCCGCGTCCTACGTTTTGTCGTCATGAAAAAGTCTCCTTGCCCAATGGGCTAAAGACCTTCATAACAACTGGATCAGTTTTTCAACAGCAGGCCACCTTCCTATGCAAAAATTTGAACTCCTGTTAGTGGCCTTCGCACTAATTATCGGCGGGTGTAATAGGGGAGACGGCGACTATACCCGTACAGGAGATACAAAACACAGGCTAAATGACATAAAGTTGGTTATTGAAAAACTCAAGAAATCCGATCCTGAACACGACATTACGACGATGGATGATGTCATCGCAGTTGCTTTGAAACGTGGCTATATTTTGCCGAGCGATGTTGAAGAGTTAAGAAATGATGCCTGGAATAATCCGATTGCGATTTATCCTCACACTAATCAGTCCGGAGTCATAGTGTCGAACGGGCAAAACCGAAAATATGACGACTGCAAGAAAGATGATATTTGCCTTCCCTATTGAAGAGCGGCACGTATCGAGAGTCTTTGTGTAATTTTTAATTGTTGGGCTGAATCATGTTCGCTGATGCCGGTATTCCGATGCTGTTCATTCAGTTGCCCTATTTGGCGATTCTGTTTTTGCCTGTAATTGCGGTCGAATCATTTGTTACTTGGAAACGATTACGGATATCTTTCGGCCAAGTATTAAGCGGAACGGTAAGGGCAAATTTCATTTCCACATTTATTGGGTTTCCATTGGCATGGTTGGCTCTCGTTGTTCTAGAAATGTTTTTGGGCGGGGGGAGTGCTTGGGGCTTGAAAACGCCTGCGGCTCGATTAGCCGCCGTTACGTTGCAAGCCCCGTGGCTGATACCGTATGAGAGTGAGCTTTATTGGATGATTCCTGCCGCCTCGCTCGTCCTGCTTATTCCCGCTTTCCCGGTGTCCGTTTGGGTCGAGGGACGTTGCCTTCGTCGGCGGTGGACGACGATTGATGGCAAACGACTTTGGCAAACTGTGTGGTTGGCAAACGCCGTTTCATACGCCATCTTGTTCACATTGGCAGGAATTCATCTTTACGTCGTGCTGAAATACGGTAAGGAACGCCTTACTATATCCCGTAGTGACATGCCGCCATTGGCGTGCAGCCTGTTCTGAGCAGCCCCAGGGTCATCCGTCCTAGTAAATGGAACGGAAGTGATCATCTTAGGGACTGTAAACCATCATTCCCCCTCATGATTTCTATGCCTACCACCCTGAAATCTAACGAGTTATGGCGACCGAAAAATGTATCCGTGTATTGTAATTCACCATTGACACAATGGGCTACATTCGGTAGACTACAGCCAAACTTAATCACCTACAAAAGTTGGAACGCCTTCATGACCAAGTATGTTGCCATCTACGTCCGAGTCAGCACGAAAACACAGGATCAACGCTCCTAACTGCCCGACTTGGAGAAGTGGGCGTCGGTGCAGGATGACGAGATTGTGTGGTTTCGGGACAAGGCGAGCGGCAAGACGATGGATCGACCGGCGTGGAACAAGTTGGTCGAAGCCATCAAGGTAGGGAAGGTGTTGAAGGTGGTCGTGTGGCGGTTGGATCGACTTGGCCGGACGGCGAAGGGACTCACCGCCTTGTTCGACGAACTTTGCCAACGTCGGGTCGGCCTGTTCAGCTTGCGGGACTCGTTGGACTTGTCCACGCCTGCGGGGCGGTTGATGGCGAATGTTTTGGCGAGCGTTGCGTCTTACGAAACCGAAGTGCGGGCTGAACGTGTGCAAGCCGGTCAGGTGGTCGCACGGCAGCAAGGGAAGACGTGGGGCGGATCGAAGAAGGGACGGCTTATCACCGTCACGATGGAACAACGGAATCAGGTGTTGGCGATGCGGGGCGACAAGATCGCACGGATCGCCGCACGGTCGGATTGTCGAGGCCGACGATCTACCGATTGTTGGAACAAGATGAAGTGAAAGTCTAGGAGACAAACGTGAAGGTGAAAGACAAAGCTACCGCCGTCAAGGTCACGGCGTTCATGTATATTAGGGTTTCGACTCCGAGCCAGGAAGTCGATGAGCAAGCGAAGATGATCCGCCAGTATGCCGCCGAACATGGCATCGAGATCATCAATCAATACGGCGACTACGAGAAGCGGCACAAGGCCGATCGACGGCGTTCATTCCAGGCGATGTTGAAGGACGTTGAGACGATCAAGCCGAACATGATCCTGGTTCAACGCCTTGACCGTTTCGGCACGGCTGGCCCGAACCAGTTGGGAAGTTTCTTGACCACGCTCAAGGAACATAAGGTCACGTTGATTACCACCATCGACGGCATGGATCGCAGCAAAGAAGACATGCCGACCGTCATTCAGAACATGATTGCGGCTTGCCAATCGGCACAAGAACAGATTGACAAGGCCGAGCGGGTGCTGACGGGTAAACGGGCCAAGGCTCTGTTGGGACAATACATCGGTAGCAAGTATCAAGTGTATGGATTCGACGTGGTGTGTATCGGCAGCGACGGTCAGGAAAAATGGCGACTCGTCGAAGATGCGTGGGATTGCCGGGTCAAGTATGTTTTGAACGACCGTGGCGAATATGTCGAAGCCGAACGCTACGGCAACGAGATCATCATAGACTCCAACGGCATCATGCCCGACAAGGAAATCCGCCATCGCCCCGTCAAAGATACTTCCGACCGCCTGTTCTACTCGCCTAGCATTCGTCAGGAACGGGTGGACACGTTGCGGCGGATTTGTGAATGGTTCGATGCCGGATGGACGACCTACAAAATTGCCGACCAGTTGAACAACGAAGGGGTCAAGCCGGTGCATGGCGACCACTGGTCCTCCGCCGTCATCGACGGGTTGCTAGAGAACAGCGTCATCATCGGCAAGCCGACGTGGAACAAGACAAGCCAATCGAACTTCCGCCATGTTGAAGGCGGCAAGATCGTCGCCACCGAAGATGACAAGAAAGCTACGTTCCGTCAGCATGACCGTGAGGATTGGTTTCGCTCGTTGGAGCGGGTGTTCGAGCCGTTCATCGACCTAGAACTGTTCGACCGGATTCAGGCGAAGCTGGAAGCCCGCAAACAATCCTCACCCAAGCGGTAGCCCCGCAGTGAACAGCTTTGGCTTGGCGGCTTGTGGTGGGATGCCGATTCTGGTGAGAAATTGGCGGGAAATAGTCAGGGAAAACACTTCAAGGTCAAGCATCCCGACCATGCTCACAAGCGGTTGACTTTCAAGGAAGCCGAGTGGTTCATTTCCGAATACTTGAAGCAAGTCGGCCAGCGTATCGAAGCGTTGGGCAAAGCCATCGAAGACGATAAGTTGTTGGAAAAGCTGGCGACGGAAGAATGGCTCAAGGAACTGCATCTCGAATACATCGTCTTGCAGATCAGCAGTTATCTGGAAGCGAAGCTAGGGGAAGGTCTTCACCATGTCGGCGGCGTCGAAGTGATTATTGATTACGATGACGAACGCAACCCCATCATCACGAGCGACGCCGACTATCTGGATATTTACTGCGAAATGGTCAAGGACGACATGGAGCAAAGTCGGGAAGCAGTTCAAGAGAAGATGAAGGAACGGGAGCGGCTGACGTTGGAGTTGATGGCGATGAAAGGAAAAGACCAATACATCATCGATGCCTACGCCGACCGTATCCAGCACTTGAGCCAGGAGATTGAAGGGGCGACTTCGACGCCCGACTACTTGGGATGGTGGCAGGAAGTTCAGGAAGAATTGGAATTGTTGCGGCAGCATCAGGCCCACGTCGGCAATGCCATTCAGCAGGGCAGCTATATCGAAAAGGCCGAAGCCATTCGGCATTTGATCGACCGCATCGACTGCCATTGGTCGGAAGTGCTGACGACCGACAAGCGGTATAAGTCAGGTTTCAAGACGGTCTGCGACTCGGTGACGATCCACAGCACGGCGGCGGCTGTGGATAAGGACGGCAAGCCCATCGAAACGATGACTATCGAAACTTCATGCCGATGGAGTTGGTGAACTCCGTGGGTGTCTTCGAATCGGTCGGGCTCGCGGGCGGTTCAGCGAAAACCTGCTGAGAGCCGCTAAGCAGCATAGCGGCGAGCAGCAGGCCAATGCCGATGGTTTTCATGTGAATGGCAGGCACATTCGACTCCGCGGTCCTGAAAAGCTATTACGGTCGATTCGGTGCGGCGGCGGCGTAGCCGTCGCTGATTAGGTCGAGCCGGCCGGTTTCCGGGCAGATCATCAGCCCATGCACTGCGACGTCGGCGGGGAGCAGCGGATGCTGGCGAATGACGTTGACGCTTTTGCGCACGCCTTCTTCGGGGGAATCGAACCCGTGGAGCCAGCCGGCTAGGTCGATGCCGGAGTTTTCCAAAATTTGCAGAGTCTGTTGATTTATGCCGCGCACCTTGGCCTTCTCCAGCACTCGATCGCAACTCAGCCCCGTCATCGCGCAGCCATAATGGCCGACCACGACAATGTCAGTATCGAGCAATTCGTAAACGGCAACCAGCAGGCTGCGCATCACGCTGCCAAACCGATGCGACACGATCGCGCCGGCATTCTTAATCACGCGGGCATTGCCGTTGCGCAAATTCATGGCGCGGGGCAGCAGCTCGACCAGTCGCGCATCCATGCAGGTGAGGACGACCAACTTTTTGTCAGGCGCAAAGTCGGTGCGAAACTGTTCGTAGTCGCACTGCGAGACGAACCGCGAGTTGTGATCCAGGATTTCGGACAGAATCGACATTACGCTGTGATATCATGGTCAATCTATCCGTGCAACACGCGCGGTCCCGGCGTAAATTGCCTATTCCTATGCGATTTGGCCACCCATGGCAGGGTCGCTAAAACTCCATTTGCCGGTTTCCACGCGGCCGGCAAAGCGCCATTGAAATTTCGGGGATTGTTCGATCTTCACGTCGAAATCGTACCAGCCAAAGCTGCTCGTCGTATCGATGGCGATCGTTTCGCGCCCGCCGCCGATCAGCTTGCGGTTTTGCGCGACTTTCTTGTAGGCGCGATCCGTGATCTCGACGTTCAAAGCCCGCTTGTCGTCAAGGTTGGTGATCTGCAACTCCACGCTCTCTCCTACCCCATTTGCCGCTGCGTTGCTAGCGCGGATCTCCACCAATGGGTCGTCCGGGCTGCCGATGAATTCACGGAAGAAGCCATTGGGGCCGTGAACCTGCAGGCGATAGCTGCTATCGGCGAAATCCCCCAGCGGCCAGGAATCTTCCAAATGATCGCCGGCAGCCACAGCGTAATCGCGCACCTGCATGTCGCCGTTGCCGACATGGGCGTAAATTGTGAAGGGGCAGCCCGCCGATCGTTCGCCGAGCCGACCCTTGCGCGATTCCATGCGGATGGTGAATTGAGTGCGGTCGGAATTCAACGTGCCATCGACGTGCAATTCGTAGGGCAACGGGCAGGATCGGCGCACCCCGGGCTCTTGCCGCGGCATCCAATCCGATTTCAGTGGTTCCTGGCGAATTTGCTCGATTTCATCCTTCGTGAGAGCCTTATATCCCGCCGGAAGCGGTTTGAACTGCGCCTGGTAAATCTGCTCGACGAACGGATCGTGCGCGATGAACGTCGGATTGTTTTCTTTTTCGCTGGCAGCGGGCTGGAACAGCGAGGTCAGATCGCCGCAAATCGCTCGCCGCCAGGAGCTGATGTTGGTTTCCTTGATCGGCTTTCCGGTTTTCTTGGTGAGATGCGTCTCCAGGAACATAAGCACCGAGGTGTTATCGAGCACTTCGGAGCAAACGCAGCCGCCGCGACTCCAAGGCGAGGCCACCAGCAGCGGCACTCGATAGCCCAGGCCGATCGGGCTTTGCCGCGGACCGCGCAGCTTGAGCTTTTGGTCCGCCTCAAGTTCGACGTATTCCAAGGTCGCATCGAGGTTCTTAGAAATAAGACCTGTTTCAGGATGGCCGGGGCGCGGGGCCACAAACGGCGGCGCGTGGTCGAAGTAGCCGTCATTTTCGTCGTACGTGAGGATGAAAATGGTTTTCTGCCAAACCTGCGGATTGTCGGTCAGAATTTTGATCACTTCCGAGATGTACCACGCCCCGTACCAGGCTGAGGTCGGATGATCCGATAATTTCTCGGCGCCGCCAGCCAGGTGACGGTCGGCAGCTTGCCGGCCTTCACGTCCTCGCGGAACTGGTGCAGCACGTCCCCCTTGGGCACATGCATGCGGCGTTCATTGGCGCCGACCTTGTATTTCAGTTCCTCCAGTTTCCGGTAGTCCGGATCGCCGGTGTTGGTGCAAAAGGCTTTTTCGTGCAGACTTTTTTCGCGCCGAAAGCCTGTCGAAATTCTCGCCCGTGAATTTGAGTCGCTCTTCTTCAATCCGACTTAATTGCACGGTCAAATCGTAGACCTGTTCGGCGCGATGTGCTGCGTCATCTTCGGATTTGGCGTCGACCGGCTGCTCTTTGAGCGTCTCGATCTGCGTAGTCAGCCGCTGCGCTTCCTTGTTTAACCAATCACGATGTCCTTTGGCGAACTTCACATTGTATTGCGCGAAATATTCCAGGACGTTGCACCCATAGTTGCCCAGCCAGGCTTCTTCCTCTTTGGTCAGGCCGGTCTTCACGGTCAGTTCATTCTGATAGAATCGCCAGGAAATGCCGGCATCTTCCAACCGTTCGGGGAACGTGGTCCAACCTTTGAGGTCCTTTTGGAAGATCTGCTCGTTGCGCACGCAAGCGGGGTATTCAAGACTTTGTTTTTCACGCACGGTACCGCACCAAAAATACGCGCGGTTGGGCACGGTCGGCGTAATCGACGAGCAGAAATGCTGGTCGCAAATCGTAAACGCATCGGCCAGGGCATAATAAAACGGAATATCTTGGCGATTGTAAAAGCCCATCGTCAGCGGCATGTGGGCGAATTCTTTGTGCCCCGAACGCTTCGCTTCCAACCAGCGGTCGTATTTGCCGCCATTGGCGCATCGACCTGGCTGGCCCAGTTGTGCGGCAGAAAACCCATCCAGGTCGCCTTGGTGTCTTTCATGTTCAGGCGGAACGGCGCGTAGCTTTCGCCGGCGCGATTGGTCTGCAACCACACCGGATTTTTGTTCGCCAGCGTAATGGCGCGGGGATCGTTGAAGCCGCGCACGCCTTGCAGGGTTCCAAAGGCGTGATCGAACGAGCGATTTTCCTGCATCAGGATGACGATGTGCTCGGCATCGAGGTAGCAGGTGCCGGGTTCCGGATCGATCGCCATCGCCTTGCGAATGGTTCCTTCCAGCGCCCCCCACATGCCGATCGACCCGGTGAATAGCGCGGCATTCTTGAGAAATTCGCGTCGAGTATGCATTTACAGGATGGATTGCCCGCTGGAGGGAACCAAATTCCAATGGAATTCGCGCTGCATGAAGCAGACCCGGGATACGGCCTGTCGCCGCGGCGACCGCTCTAGCCAGGCTGAGCTCGCTCGCCGGTAACTTTGCCAACGTGAGTCGGGGCGAAAGGATTTGAACCTTCGGCCTCTTGGTCCCAAATTATGCCTCGATCCTACGGAGTTGCAACTGCTTGCTCGCCAACGACTTGCGACTAATACAGCGCTTTGTCCGTCAAGAAAAGGACACTAATCCTGACTATCTCTGACGAGTTCGCTTGTACCGTCTTGCTCGATTGTAGGGGAGATGGTCAGTGCGTCAACGACTCGTAGCCTGGCAGATCGGCATATTTCAGACTTTCACTATCTTGCCGATAGTGCTCCGCCATAAATCGCAAGCAAACGATCTCGTTTTCGTTCAACGTCGGTGAATTCCTCTTGCTCATTGGCGGCCTTATCGTTGTTTTGGCCACAGCAGCATGGCAGGCTATCGCTTTAGCCGGCGAAAAATCCGAAGTTTAATCCGAAAGAGAAACGATCCGCGACTACGAGGGACGACGGATTAAATTTATCGAATCCCATGCGCAATTCCAGTAGTTGCAGGCCGGTTGCTACCGGCTAAAATGCGGGAGCGAGAGACGAAGCGAACCGCTGCGCCTCTTTCACGGCCACGCGGAAGCGTGGCTAATCTTAGCGAGCCAAACCGTGAAACAATTATTGCTGTTGGCGATTATTGCTCTCTGCCATTTCACCGGCTGTGGATCGCAAACCATTGATCCCAATATGCAAAAGGCCGAGAAAGCCGTTAGCAATGGGGATTGGGATTTGGCTATTGCTTGTTATACCGATGCAATCAAACACGATCCGAACAATGCTTATACACATGCACGTTGTGGCTTGGCTTATGCGATGAAGGCGAGCTACAGAAAATCGGTGGATGATAACGAGACAGCATACAGGGAATGCACCAGTGCGATTAAATTAACGCCGAACGATGAGAGTGTTCTGATGCTGTGTGGGCAAGTTTTCGGCGTTCTCCGCAAAACTGATGATGCAATTAGCGCCTTTTCGGATGTAATCAAACTCTCTCCGAATGATCCAACGGCCTATGTACAAAGGGCAGGATGCTACGATCTAAAACGTAATTTCAATCAAGCGATGGAAGATTGCAACAAAGCGATCAGCTTGGATGATAAGAATGCAAATGCCTATTTTCGTCGTGGTATTATTTTCCACGTTAACGGCGACGACACAAAAGCAATGCAGGATTTACACGAAGCAATTCGACTAGACCCAACCAACAAAGATTTTCGTTTTATTTGATTGAGATAGAAACACATCCCGTTAGTAAATAAGCCTGTGGAATGGCCAACCATGCGGGACGTTGATGCGCTTTGTTCTCTCCGGTCCTGGTCCAAGCGTGACACAATGCGGCTATCAGCATTCACACGAAGCATGACCGCCATTCTGTTTGGCCGCTCTGAGCGGCGATTCGCCAAAGACGTGCTGCTTGAGCTAGGGATTCGGCCAGACATGGCCAAGAAGCAGACTGACCAAAAGCCAGAGCAACAAAAAACCACACCGAATCAAAGCTGATTCAGCGTGGCAAAGCTCGTCGCCCGCGAAATAGATGCGGGTGACGGAATCAATCTAGCAACTCCGCGTCGGTTTCCAGTAGTTGCAGGCCGGTTGCTACCGGCTAAAATGCGGGGGCGAGAGACGGAGCGAACCGCTGCGCCTCTTTCACGGCCACGCGGGAACTGCCCCTTTCGCGTGGCATTTTTATTGCGCCGACGTAATATCCAGAATTATGTGAATCAATTGGACAGTGCCATGACCGAAGACGAACGAAAAGAGAAGCGGTTTGATGTCGCCGTTCAGATTCGCAATTTTGAAATTGACCTATTCTGGAAGCGATCAGTTTTCTTTTGGGGATTTATTGCGTCTGCATTTGCCGGATTTGCCGTGCTCCGCAACAGCAATTCCGATTTAAGCATAGTGGTTGCCTGTTTCGGTATGGTTTGCTCGTGTGCTTGGACTCTTCTCAATCGTGGGTCTAAATTCTGGCAAGAGTGTTGGGAGACAAAGGTAGAGCAGTCAGAAGAATCTGTAGTGGGCAAATTTTTTGCGGAGGAAGAAAAGGAACGAACAAACAAAGGCGCATGGCTGGGTGCGAGGAACTTCTCTGTAAGTAAGTTAGCAATCGCATTGAGCGACTATGTGTTTTTTCTTTGGATGTGTTTACTTGCCGCAGAACTCTTTAGATTGTACGGCCCTTCCAATAACTCCAGAATTCGAGATTTTTCTATCGGAGCATTCGTGGCGCTTTCGGTCCTATACATCGTGCTGCTTTTCGTTGCGGGTCGCAAAAGCCCCAGGCCAGAAACCAACGGGTAGTGGGTCTAATCGCCTGGCTGCCAAAACCATTGCATCAATGATCGTTGCGGGTCGCTAGATTTTGTTTTCGGAATTTCCAAAATCGGGTACACTGTTTCAGGATCGGCGTTTGGCATTACGGAGATATTTCGATGATTACTGTTGAACTGTTATCTGGAAAAGGCAGCGTTAGGACGGTCGTTGGTTCAATCGAGTTCGAGGGACCGTCGCACAAGTGCCATCCGACATCGCATCTTTCGCTCGAACAACTGGAAGTGTTCGCACCGGGCATTCAAAAGGAACTGTCATTCAATAAGGTGATTGGCCAAGTCGGCGAGTACGAATGGTGCGCTTAATTGTTTCCGCATTGGTACTGATACTGAGTGCATCCGCCGCTTTTGCCCAGCAATCGGAGGCGCGCCAAAGCGTATGACGCCTTAACTGATTCTGAGCAAAAGCAGGTTGACAAAATACGCGAGCAGTTGAAGGCGACCGGGCTCACAATGTCGCAATGGGCCGGCGGCGAACTGACGAATATGACGCCCGGCCTCACGCGACACGATCTTGAGTGGGCTTGGAACGGCGCAGGCCGTCCTGTCTTACACGATGAATTGATTGAATCGGCGAGCCGGTCGCACAGCTTGAACCCGGATGCCGTGGCAATGTTCAAGCTGACGCCATCTCAGATTGTTGACTATTCATTGCGGAAGAAAATCGAATTAGTGACCGCATTGGGGCGAGCGCGACAATTGCAAGATGACACTCGGACAATTTCCGATAAGCAGCTTGCGAAGTGGCGTGACGATCCGTTGCTAAAGCCGTTTGTAGAGGATCGGATTAAGCGCCAACGTACTGCAAAACCCGCTGCGCCTTGATACGCAAAAGCGTTGCAAACGACAATCGGCTAGCTGCAATGGCGGGCCAGAGACGGAGCGTCACCCGCTACGCCTCTGTTTAGGCCATGCGGAATCGCATGGCTTTTTTATTGGCAGAGCTAGTAACTTCAACGAAGCAAGAATATGGGAGTTGGTTCGATGAAACTCGGCGGCGTTCGTTTTGTGATATTCTCCTGCGTGGCGCTATCATTCACCTGTGGGTGTTCTAATGGCTCAAACGAGGCGGAGAAGGGGATTGCGGCTGCACGCGCCGACGATTGGGATTTGGCTCTTTCGTGTTTCAATGCTGCTCTAAAATCTGATCCAAAAAATGCAGAATGGTTAGCTAGGCGGGGTGGAATCTATATTTGTTTGAACAAGAAAGACGAAGCTATTGCAGATTGCTCCGAAGCAATTCGAGCTGACGATCACTGCATTCGGGCCTACTGCAATCGCGCATTGGCGTATCAGGCAAAAGGTGATCCCGAAGCCGCACTAAACGATTGCAAAAAAGCTGTTCAAATTGCGGAAGCAACGCATGTCAGTTTGAGTCTAGCACACTATGTCAGTGGTGCGATTTACCTCTCGCTTGACGAAGTTTCCGCCGCACTCGCTGATGCACAAGCGGCAGTGAAAGCCGAGCCTTCTGACAAAGGCAACCAAAAACTTGTAGTTGAAGTTCAGGAACGGAAAGCTCAGTTGGTGAAGAAACTTAGCGAATTAAAGATGAAGCGTCGAAACGCCGTAGACGAATTGGCACGTTTGCGGGGTGATCGCAATGGGCCTCAAACAGACGAAGAATTCCAAGCGGATGAGGAAAAGGCGAGAGCGGCGGATAAGGTCGCGCTTGAAGCCGCGAAGAATGATTATCTGAAGGCGTATGAAAATTATCAGAAGTTGGAACGAGATACCGCTGTGAATGGCGGCGGAGCACAGGAACGAATGAAGGTAATTGAGGAAAAGGGAAAACTTGACCAAGCGGAGATACATTTGCATGAATTACAGCGGGGCCGGCCACTTGACCGACAACAGCGTTCTCTCAACCACAGAATGGAATTAGCACAAGAGAAATTGGTCGATGCGCTCACTAGGCAAATCGACGCGATTTCGCAGCAGCTTCGTTCCACAGAGCCAGAAAAGTGAAGAGCCATGCCCGATGTTGATTTTGCAATGAGCTATCCCTGCTTTTTCTTGCTGACGGAGCGGGGGAATCCAGAATCCGTCATTTCGGACGGGGACCATTGCATCTGTCTTTTTACCGACCGTGACAACGGTGAGAAGTTCTACAAAGGCCATTACGGCGACAACTTCGTAACCCGAACTGTTGAAGTCATAGAAATGCCAAATCGCTTGCGACTGTTGGCTAGACTTCGTGAATTAGAACCTCAATTAGCAGTTCAAAATGTATGTCATGTCGCCATTGATCCGACGCCTGGAAAGTTTATCGCTCGCGTGACATTCGCTGAATTGATGGGCCACCTGGATAAGCAAACCGATTGAACACGCTGCACGCTTAGTAAACCTTATAGCACAACTCGGGAAGCCTAATTATCAGGGGGTTAATCAAATGAGTGAACGCATGACATTTGTTGGTGGGCCGCTGAGCGGTGCGGTATTGGATGCCGAATTGCTCCGCAATGGTATCGACGTTCAAAACCCCGCGCGGTATCCCAGCCACGTGTCATTTGAATACGATACGATCCCAGTGAAAGAGAATGCGGAGCTAGAACCGACCGCACCCTTTGCCCAAGGTCGGCTTGCGCAGGTAGCCGAGTATCAATTTGATCCTGACACCGGCCGATACAATTTCAGTCAGTGGACAATGAAACCGCAGCCGCCGATCGAAGTGGACCAGGCTTAGGATCGTAGTAGTGAAAAATACCGGCAACAAATCGAACAGCGCTGGCAAGATTCTGCCCGCGAGATTGCCGCCATTCACGAAGGCAAGGTAACTGTCGGCACTGATCCGGCAACGCGGGAAGCGGAGTTGCTTGAGGAACAGGATGGGTTGGAATTCGAGTTAGGGCAGGATTATATTGGCACGTAGAGATTCTGCACTTTCAAAATGGGGGCAATCGCTAATTGCGTTGACACTGCGCTATGGTTTTCAATGACGCAATCTATTCGTCTTGGGCTGTAGAAATCAAAGGGGTTAGTTACGGTACGCCGCTTATGATTATTGACCTCTTGAATTTTTCGCTTCTGGCAACGTGACCGGCGACAATCGCTTCGCTCCGCTTCTGTCAGCTATTCACCTGACAAGGCTTTCGTAAATTGTGACAGCATGTCGGTTAGTCTACTGGACCTAGCCGACGACGCAATTGAAGAATCAGCGAGCGACGGAGTGAACAATTAACCGAATCGGAACTCTGATGGCGATTACAAAACATTTAGCAGTAATGATGCCGTGGTTTTCAGAGGAGCTGCAAACCGGCAGATATTAAGCAAAGAAAGATTGCGCTTACCTCTTTAGATCATGCTGATATAGGGACGGTCGAACCCAGCTTTTTCGGCGATTCCAAAAGTCGCCACCCGCAGCCGAATGCAGGAAGTGTCGCTGAAAATGCCAGATAATAATTGGATTGAGTAAAACAATAGTCGGAATGACAGGATTTGAACCTGCGACCCCGCGTCCCAAACGCGGTGCTCTAGCGAGGCTGAGCTACATTCCGAGGCGATCATTATATCTTATATCTCAAGATGCTGATCGGACACCAGAGGTTCATCAGACGATGCTTCCTCTCCGCCCTCGGTCAACCTCCGACTTACACCTCGGTGTAACTGCTCTCGCAGATATCGGTGCTGTCTCGCAAGATGTCCGGTACACTTTCGCAACCATTGTCAAATCGCGATGGCCCATTAACTCGGCGACCGTCACGGCATCGACGCCGTTAACAAGACATTCGGTCGCGAACGTGTGCCGCAGGGCATAGGGCATGAGTTTAAACCCCAAGTGTTTTTTCATCCGAACGAGCTGACTGTTGATCGCGCTGTTCGTCTACGGCCGCCCGTCACCATTGCGGAAGATCGGTCCAGTGGGATGCTTCTCGCACCATTTAAGGACGATCGCCCAAGCAGTATCGGTGAAGTAGATCACGTGCTTGTATCTTTTGCCTTTGCTGCATACTCGATCGAGAACCGCTGCGCGCTGGCGAGCGTCAAAGTGCCGAACCTCCAGGCAGAGAATCTCGCCCGGACGAGCGCCAGTTTCCCGATAGAGCATCAGGATGTCACGAAAGCATTCTTCTTCGCGTGTTTCATCACCATCGCCCATTGCTCTCGGTCACGACGACCTCTCGACTTGTCTTTAACGGCATTTCAGCTTTCGCGACTGGGCTGACAAGAATAAGGCCCTGGCGGCAGCCCAGTTGAAGCACGTCTTAATCGTTCGGATTATCGAATGAAGAGTGTTGCTGGAGTAATTCTTTCCAGTCAGTGAGTGATGAAACTTCGTGACATGTATGCACTTCAAAGCCCCCATCATCAGGTTTGGGAATTCTCGATTCAAAAAACGCGAAAAGCGAGTTAGGTACTCGCTATAAATGTCGTAGGTTGCTGGTGCTCTCGTCATCTTCGTGTGCTCTAGGAAATGCTCGATCACAGCATCAACTGTCATTTCCTTGTTGAGCGAGTTCCGATCCGCCAATACCTTGAAATACTTGGCGAATGCTTCGGCCTCGTCCGGGCCGAGATTGATCTGCTTCTTGCCGAGTTGGACGTACCAAAGTCCTCGACTTTTGACGTAGAACGGGCGTGGTCGCCGCTTTTCGCGGTGATTAGGTTTTGCTGCATCAGTCATTTGGCTAGAGCTTTTCTAACTCTGACCGAAACTCTGACATTCTGAATTTCGATCAGCGTAAGTTGGTTGGTAGTTATGGTTCGGAACATCGACATAAATCCCAAACCAAGCGCTCTAGCCAGGCTGAGCTACGCCCCGCGGGTGAATCGATTCTAGCAGTCGATCAAATTCTTCGCGCCCTTGGTCAGTGTTAAGGCAGTTCGCCCGCCGCAAAGGTTCTGGCACGACGTAAGCCTCTTATATTAAGAGACTTACGATCGTCAACGGGCGCGCCTGCATTGGGCCTCGAACAACGCCATCGTAGTCCGGGCTAAGACCGGCCGCCGCGGTGTGTGACGTTTCTGGCCCTCCTGCGCTTTTAAGTTCAGCCAATTCGCACTGGCAACACTAAGACTCAAGCACAGTAGAAGGTGATCATGTCGCGGTATTTCAAAACGCTGTTCGGAACCAAGACCACGAAGAACTCTCGCAAGCAGTCGCGCAGCCGGGTGCTCGGCCTCGAGTCGCTGGAAGACCGCCGGCTGATGGCCGTCAAAGTGCTCAGCGCGGCCCCGGTCAGCACAACGACTACCAAAGTAGCGGCGACCGATACTGCGGCCAGCATCAAAATCCTCAACGGCGATCTGTACATCACCGGCGTCGATGGTCCGACCAAGACCGACGGCAGCGACAAGACAGCGAACGATGTGGTGAAAGTGGAGAATGCCACGGGCGGGCAAGTCAAAGTCACGCTGAATGGCAAGGTCTCATATTGGACCGTCACCGGCGGCGACATTTTCTTCGACGGCCGTGGCGGCGGCGACAAATTTTACAATTACACCAACCTGCGTTGCACCGCACACGGCGGCGCCGGGAACGATTCTTTGTACGGCTCGTCGAACATGGATCACCTGTACGGCGATGCCGGCAATGACGTGCTGTATGGCGGCCTTGGAGAAGATTACCTCTACGGCGGACGACGGCAACGACATCATCCAATGCGGCTACGATTACAGCTACAACTACGCCGAAGGCGGCAACGGTGACGACGTGATGAACGGCGGCTGGGGATGCGACAAAATGTATGGCAATGCCGGCAACGATTCGCTCTACGGCGACTCGGGCCTCGATTATCTCTATGGCGGCGACGGCAACGATTACATCGACGGCGGGCTCGGAGAAGATTATCTGTGGGGCGACGCCGGAAACGATACGCTGCAAGCCGGGTCCGATACGAGCTACAACTACCTCGACGGCGGCAATGGAAACGATTACCTCTATGGCGGCAAAGGCTTCGATTATGTGCTCGGCGGTGATGGGGACGATTGGCTGTTCGGCGACGACGGCAACGATTACCTCAATGGCGGCGCGGGCTTCGATCAACTGTATGGGGGAAACGGAGACGACACACTCGATAGTCGCACCAACGACGACATCTATGACTGCCTATATGGCGAGGCTGGGAAGGACACTTTTTACAACGTGCGCGACTTTGGTTGGGGCTATGATCCTCCGGACGCGGAAGTGATGGAATTTGTGCCGGGAGTGGATATTTTTGGGTAGAGGAGCTAGACATCGCTCCGGACGCTCGGTGAGAAAATCGCCACGATGATTTGAGCCGCCAAAAGATAAACTCTAGCGGTGCTCCCGAGCTTATCCAGTCTGAGCCTGTGGCATGGAAGCATGCGTCAGATGCCGCCCAGTGCGGTTGAATTCGTCGTGAATGCTGAAACGGATCACGAATGCGCCGCGGGCTTTGAAGAAATCCTGCACCAGCGCCGTGTGGCTGGCGCTGGAGCATCTCTAACTCGCCGGGCATTTTCCGGCCGCCCGACGCTCACCTGTAACAAGCCGGCCGGTATTCCGCTCCCAAACGTAGGTCGCAATCCTACCTTCAATCGCATTTAGGGAGTCGCCGGTCATGAAACGCAAGAATCAACGCCAGATTTCAATCGAACGGCTCGAAGCCCGCGCGATGATGACCGCCAGCGCCAATCTGGCCAACCATATCCTCACTGTTCAGGGCACGGATCACAACGATAGCATTCTGATCAGCAACACCGTTTCACCAGGCAGCAGGACGCAAAAAATTCAAGTGACTGTAAGGGACCTGGCGACCGGTGTAGTTCTGCAAAAAATATTCACCGCCGCCGACGTCAATAAAATTGTGGTCCATGGCTATGGCGGCGACGACGTCATCCAAAACGCAACCGCCAAGCCCTCGGAAATGTACGGCGATTTCGGCAACGATACGCTGTATGGCGGCAACGGGGCCGACAAGCTGTATGCTGCCTCGAGCCAAGGTGGGCCCGATACCGGCACCACTAATTTGTTATATGGCAACGGCGGAGATGACAAATTGTACGGCAGCGATAAAGACGACACGCTCTCCGGCGGGGCCGGCGCAGATTATCTGTACGGCTACCAAGGAAACGACGAGCTGTGGGGCGACGATGGCAACGATCACCTCTACGGCAAAGACGCAGCCGGTGGCGCCGACGGACAGAATTTCCTTCACGGCGGCGATGGAAACGACTACATCATGGGAGCCGACAATGTGGACACCGTTTTCGGTGACGCCGGCGACGACGAGATCCATGGCGCCGGCGGCGACGATTTCTTAGTGGGCGGAACTTTTACGTCCGATGGCCGCGACGTTTTGCCAAATGCCGGAAACGACACGATCTACGGCGGCGATGGAAACGATGAAATCTTCGGCGGCGACGGCAGAGATCATCTGCACGGTAATGCGGGCGACGACCTCCTTGTCGGCGGCGAGGGAGACGATTTTCTGGCCGGCGGGGCTGGTTCCGACTTTGTCTATGGAGATTCAGGAACCGACACGATTTACTTCGACCTGCTGGACACCATCAATGCCGGCAATGGATTTTTCGGCGGTTGGGACCACTACTGGTTCGCTCCGAAGGTCGTCGAGGGCGCGTACAAAGGATACGCCTCGTATATCGGGTAGGCCCTCGGTTGATCGTCGGCCCAGATTTTAGAGCTTCAGCTCGACAGCCGGACGTCCCATGCGAGCTATATAAGCTTGTGGGCACGTGGCGTGCAGCGCAGGCATTTGGGCCAATCGAATCAATCACTTACGATCTTAGAATAAAGAACGTGGCGGACTGCAATTCTGCGGCGAACGACGTTGGCTTCGCCACGCCGGCGTTTGCGTCGATTGTGTTGGCGTGTTTAGGAGTGATTGATCTTGTGCGCGGATTCTTGCACACGTTTCTGGTCGAGCATTCCGCCGTACATGTCGCGGGAATGGATCTGGCCCAATCAGGCGGCAATCAGTTGATGCTGCTTGGCGCGTTTGGAATCTCCAATTTTCTGACCGGCGCGATTTTCATCGCCGTGGCATGGAAGGCGCGGCAATTGGCGCCGGCGGTGCTCTTGATCGTGCCCATGGCGTATCTGCTGGGCTTTATTGCGCTGCGGCTGAACCGCGTAACGCCCGAATCCGCGTTTCCGGGACGTTGGTTCATGCTCTGCTACTTGAGTATTTGCGTGCTGACATGTGTGGCGAGCGTAATTTCGATACGGTCGAAAAGGGTTGCAGAACGCCGCTCGATCGCTAAAACGAAGGCGTGGAAAACATAACTTGGCACACGCAGTGCGCATGACCGAAGGAGCGGACCCATGGAAATCAAGCGCAGCGGCTCGCAACCTTCAAAGACAGGCTCGGCGGAGTATTTCACCGGCGCGGTGCGGATCGATCCGCTGTTCGAAGCGGCCGAACCGGCGCGGGTGGCTGGCGCCACGTCACCTTCGAGCCGGGTGCGCACACCGCTTGGCATACGCATCCGCTGGGGCAGACGTTGATTGTGACGTCCGGGTGCGGGCGGGCGCAGCGCTGGGGCGGACCGATCGAGGAAATCCGTCCGGGCGACGTGATCTGGTTTTCTCCAGGCGAAAAACATTGGCACGGCGCGGCGCCCACCACGGGGATGACGCACTTCGCAATTCAGGAAAAGCTGAACGGCAAAGCGGTTGAGTGGATGGAGAAAGTCAGCGACGAGCAATATCAGGCCTGATACACGGCGCAAGGGCAACAGACAAAATGCCAAAGCGCAATTCGGACAAAACGCAGCGGATCGCGCTGATCACCGGCGCCAACCGCGGCATCGGGCTCGAAACCGCGCAGCAGTTGGCGCGGCGGGGATTCCACGTGGTCATCGCCGCCCGGGATGAAGCGAAGGGACAACAAGCTGTCAAAGCGATTCAGGCGGCGGGCGGAAAGGCAACTTTCCTCGCGTTGGATGTGAGCGATTCCAGCAGCATCCGCAGCTCGGCCAGCCAGTTTGCGGAGATCGCCGAGCATTTGGACGTGCTGATCAACAACGCCGGCATCTATCCCGACAAGGGATTCACAATTTTGACCATTCCGCGAGACCGGGTCTCGCAAACGCTCGAGACGAATACCTTCGGGGCGCTGGAAGTGACGCAGGCGTTTCTGCCGTATCTGCGCAAGGCCGGTGCCCCGCGGATAATCAACGTCTCCAGCGGCTACGGCCAGCTAGAGGATTTGTCGCCGGACGTGCCCAGCTATTGCTTGTCGAAACTGGCGCTCAATGGCCTGACCATTATGCTGGCCAAGGAGCTGGAGGCCGACGGAATTGCCGTCAATTCGATGTGCCCCGGCTGGGTGCGCACCGACATGGGGGGCACCGGTGCAGATCGTTCCGTGGAAGTGGGGGCCGACACCGCAGTTTGGCTGGCGGACACTGCTCCGCACGAACTGACGGGAAAATTCTTTCGCGACCGGGAAGAGATTCCGTGGTAAGCGCGGGAACGCTACGGGAAGAACGTTCTCACAGGTATGGTTTGCCGCGATCAGCCGGCTTGTGACTTGTGGTGCGAGCTGTGCGTGAGGTGCTGGCGGATGCGGTCGAATTCGTCGTGATTGGAGAAGTGGATCACGATTTTGCCGCGGCCCTTTGCGGTTTGACTGATTTGCACCTTCGTGCCCAGAGCGGAGCGGAATTCTTGTTCCAGCGCGGCATTTTGCTTGCTGCGCGTGCGCACGACGGGCGCGATTGGCCATCTTCGCCGACGACGGAGAGCGCCTCGCTGTCGGCAGACGCTTGCGAATCCTGTACTAATTGTTCCACCGCCCTTACAGACAGACCTTCGGTTTGGATTTGTTTGCAGATGGTGATTTGCTTTTGCTCGTCGCCGACAGTGAGCAGCGCTCGGGCGTGGCCGGCGGAGATGGTGCCGCTGCGCAACGCTTGTTGCACAGCGCCGCGGCAGATCGAGCAATCGAATTAGGTTGGCCACCGTGGAGCGATCGATCGATAGTCGCGCGGCGAGTTCTTCCTGTTTGCAGCTGTACGTGGCCAGATACTGTTGAAAGCAGGTCGCCTTTTCCAGCGCATTCAAATCTTTGCGCTGCAAGTTTTCGATGATCGCCAACTCGGCCATTTGGCGATCGTCGGCTTCGCGCACCTGAGCGGGCACTTGCGTTTTGCCAGCTTTAATGGCGGCGCGCAAGCGGCGTTCGCCGGCGATCAACTGATAGCGTTGGCCGACGCGGCGGACGATGACGGCCTGGATGACGCCATGCTCCCGAATGCTTTGAGCTAGCGATTCGATTTCGGCTTCATCGAATTCCTGCCGCGGCTGATACGGATTGCTGTCGATTTCGTAGACGCTGAGTTGCGTCGGGCCGGCGGCGGGGACTTCCGTTTGCGGTGCTGCGGTCATTTGCTGTGAAGCAATCGGACTATCGGGCTGTCCGAGCAACGCTTCCAAGCCACGGCCGAGGCGACGTTGAATATTCATCGATATCTCTCCGGTTTTGAATTTTCGTTTAGGCCGCTTCGAGGACTTCGCGGCAAAGTTCGGTATAAGCTCGAGCACCGCGGGATCGCGGAGCGTATTGGATTACGGAAGTTCCGTGACTGGGGGCCTCGCTGACGGCCACGTCGCGCGGGATCACGGTGCGGAACACAATCTCGCCGAAAAACTCGCGGACTTGCTGTTCGACCTCGCGGGTGAGTTCCAGCGTTTCGTCGTACATCGTCAGCACGATGCCGCCGAACTGCAGGCGGCTGCGGCTGCTGCTGCATCACCTGGCGGATGACTTCGATCATTTGGGCCAGGCCTTCCATGGCGAAGTATTCGCACTGGATGGGCATGACCACTTCGGTGGAACTGGCCAGAGCCGTGCGGGTAAGTTGCCCCAGCGACGGCGGGCAGTCGATCAGCACGAAATCGTAGGCACTCAGCCCGCTGGCCAGGTGCTGCCGCAGCGTGGCGGTCCGGTTCTCGGCGCCGGCCAGCAGTTCCACATCCTGGAAGTTGCGGCTGCCGGGCAGGACCTCCAGCCCCGGCACATCGGTTGCCAGCAGCGATTCGCGCAGCGGGGTCTGCGATACCAGCGGATGCCGGGCGGCCGGCTTCTGGCCCAGGCCGCTGGTGGCATTGCACTGCGGGTCGAGGTCGACCAACAGGGTGCGCGAGCCGGCCAATGCCAGCCCGACGGCCAGGTTGATGGCGGTGGTCGTCTTGCCGACGCCGCCTTTCTGATTGGCAATGCACAGAATCCGACCCAAGCTGGAACTCCATTTCCGGCTGCGGTTCGACACGCGACCATATGCTTCTTCGGTCCCAGCCGAGGTGCGATTGCAACGAGCTTACCGAAGGCATCGAATGTCGCTTAGTCTGCCGTTTCACGTGAAACAGCAGGGTCGGGCCAGATTGCCCGTTTCACGTGGAACATCAATGCAACGTAGACGACCCAAACAACGTAGATGGGTTTCACGTGAAACGGGTCGGGGCAAGAGCACGAAACGGCCCTTGCTCACGCTGCGGGCTCTACTCCAGCGGGTTAATGACCAGGCCGCTGAGCAGCTTGGGATAGAAGTAGGTGCTCTTGGCGGGCATCCGTTCGCCGTGCTGGCTGATCAGGCGGATATGTTCGACCGTGGCCGGCATGACCAGGGCGGCCAACTCGAAGCGGCCCCCGTGGCCCATCACGCCGGTAGCGTCGCGGGTGGCGGTGTCGCCCGCTTCCAGGCTTTCGACCACTTCGTCGACAGAGTGGACGTACTTCGGCTTGGGCAGGTCTTTCGCGCCCAGCAGCGTTTCGATCACCAGCCGGTGCAGCAGCGATACGCCCAGGCCCTGCCAATCGGCTGAGTGTTCCTTGGCGATCTCGGCCATCCGCTTCATGCCCGCCGGCGTGGCTTTGGCGAGGGTCCAGCGTTCGTCCTTGCCGGTGAAGAAACCGATGGTGCCCTGGTCGCCGGCGGTTTCGATTTCGTCCCAGATGGTAGTGGCCAGGTCGGCCCCTTCGCCGGCCTGGCGCGATGCTGAAAGCGTCGCCGAGCTTGGCGACCAGTTGCTTGGAGTCCATGGCCGGCAGGCCGCGGAACAGGCGGTGCGTGGGAAGCACCAGCAGGCCGGGGTCGCTCATGCCGACGCACATCATCAGCACGAAGTTGGCCGGATCGTCTGGCTTCAGCTTGCCGGCGGCGGCCAATTCGTCGCGGTAGTTGCAGGCCGTTTCGTAGCGGTGGTGGCCGTCGGCGATGAACAGCGGCTTGGGGGCCATCAGCTCGACCAGCTTCGTGATCACCGCCGGATCGGTGATCGGCCACAGGCGATGGACGACGCCCAGGTGGTCGGTGGCTTCGACCGGCGTAACCTTCTGGGCGGCGGCTTCGAGCAGGTTCTGGGCGGCGTTGGTGTCGTCGGGAAACAGGCCGAAGATCTGGCTCAGGTTCGCCCGGCAGGCGCGGGTCAGCAGCAGGCGGTCCTGCTTGGGGCCCGAAAGCGTCTCTTCGTGCGGGTAGATGTTTCCCTCGCCGAAGCGCTCCAGCTGCAGCGGACCATGAAGCCGCGGCGGGTGTGCTTCTTTCCTTCGGCTTCGAACTCCTGGTGGTAGACGTACACCGCCGGCTGCGATTCTTCCTGCAGCACGCCTTCGCTGCGCCAGTTTTTCAGGAACTTCGCGGCCCGGGTGTAGCGGTTGTTGGCGTCGTCGTCGCCCGGCTCGTCGCGGTTCAGATCGGCGCGAATGATGTTCGCCGGATGCTGCTTGTAGAGGCGGTTCTGCAGCTCCGGACCGATGACGTCGTACGGCGGACCGATGACGTCGGTCAGCGAGCCGACGTGCCCGAGGTCGTACCGCAGGCCGCGAAATGGAGCGATGGTCGCCATGATGAGCAGTCAGATCAAGCTAGCACGAACTGCTCAATACCGGTAGTACTCGGGCTTGAACGGCCCGTCGGCGGGGATGCCGAGGTAGTCGGCTTGCGTCTGCGTGAGCTTCGTGAGCTTCACGCCCAGCTTGTCCAGGTGCAGCCGGGCGACTTCTTCGTCGATCTTCTTGGGCAGCACGTGCACGCCGAGCGGGAACTTTTCCGTTTCGGTCCACAGCGCGATTTGCGCCAGCACCTGGTTGGTGAAGCTGTTGCTCATCACGAACGACGGATGGCCGGTGGCGCAGCCGAGGTTCACCAGCCGGCCCTCGGCCAGCACGATGATCGAGCGGCCGCTGGGCAACGTGTAGCGATCGACCTGCGGCTTGATCTCCACCTTCTTGACGTCCTTCTGGTTGTTCAGCCAGGCCATGTCGATCTCCAGATCGAAGTGGCCGATGTTGCAGACGATGGCGTCGTTGGGCATTTCTTCCATGTGCTCGCCGCGGATGATGTCGCGGCAGCCGGTGGCGGTGACGAAGATGTTGCCGCGCGGGGCGGCGTCTTCCATGGTGGTGACTTCGTAGCCTTCCATCGCGGCCTGCAAGGCGAAGATCGGATCGATCTCGGTGATGATCACCCGGGCGCCCAGCGACTTCATAGCGTGGGCACAGCCCTTGCCGACGTCGCCGTAGCCGGCGATGACCACGACTTTGCCGGCGACCATCACGTCGGTGGCCCGCTTGATGCCGTCGGCCAGCGATTCGCGGCAGCCGTAGAGGTTGTCGAACTTGCTCTTGGTGACCGAGTCGTTGACGTTGATGGCCGGCACCTTCAGCTCGCCGCTGCTCGTGCATTTGATAGAGCCGATGCACGCCGGTGGTCGTCTCTTCGCACAGGCCGCGAATGCCGGCCAGCAGCTCCGGGATACTTCTGATGGACCATGGCGGTCAGGTCGCCGCCGTCGTCGAGAATCATGTTCAGCGGCTGGCCGTCGGGGAAAAACAGCGTTTGCTCGATGCACCAATCGAATTCCTCGGTGGTCTCGCCTTTCCAGGCGTAGACCGGCATGCCGGCCTTGGCGATGGCCGCCGCGGCGTGATCTTGCGTGGAGAAGATATTGCAACTGCTCCAGGTGACCTGGGCGCCGAGTTCGTGAAGCGTTTCGATCAGCACCGCCGTTTGGATGGTCATGTGCAGACAGCCGGCGATGCGGGCCCCGGCCAGCGGCTTTGACTTGCCGTACTTCTTCCGCAGCGCCATCAGGCCGGGCATTTCGTTCTCGGCCAGCATGATTTCCTTGCGGCCCCAATCGGCCAGCGACAGGTCGGCAACTTTGTACGGCAAACGTTTAGTCTCAGCGACGGCCACGGGCGATCTCCTTCGTCGGTGTGTACAGTAGTTAACTACTTGAGCGGCAAGTGTTTCCGCAATTAATTCGAGCCTTACATACTAAGTATATCCCCGCCGAATCGCAAGCGGCCCGGTTTCCATTGAAAACGCAAGCGCTGTGGTAGTCGAGAATTACGAAGCATCGAGTGCGCGGCGTGCCGCAGCCACAAACGCCTGCACTAGTGCGGGATCCTTGCGGCCAGGCGACGATTCCACGCCGCTGGCGGTATCGACGGCGTCGGGATGCACCACGGCCACCGCGGCGGCGACATTTTGCGGTGTCAGGCCTCCGGCCAGAACCAAGGGAATTGCACAAGCTTTCCGCCACTGGGCGATTTGTTGCCAGTCGGCGGTCGCGCCGGTGCCGCCGAATTGCCCGTCCGCTTGCGAATCAAGAAGCAGCATCTGCAGCGGAGAATTAAGCGAAGAACACCGGGCGAGATATTCATCGATCGGTTTGCTTCCTGCAGTTCCCCAACGCAACGCGCGCATTACAGGTCGGCGGATTTTTTCGATAAACTCCGGCGGTTCGTCGCCGTGCAACTGCACCAGGTCGAGCGATGCGGCGGAGACCGCGGTGGCGATTTCATTCAGCGATGCATTTACGAAAACGCCAACCCTTGCCACTCCGGAAGGAATGGCGGCGGAAACTGCCACCGCCTGTTCTAACGTGACAAAGCGCTTGCTGCGTGCATAGAAATTCAACCCGATGGCATCGGCGCCTGCGTCGACGACAACTTTGGCGTCTTCCGAAGATGTTACGCCGCAGATTTTGATTTGGAAGGGGAGCGAGTTCATGGGTGCTTGCTTGCGAGCATGGATTACGAGCAATTATACGCTAGCTGGGTTCGCTGACGGCCCAAACCGCTTCAAGGCGGGTGCTGGCATGGGTCGATAGATAACGATATACGCTTTCATGCGCTTAGGGCATGGATGCCAATCTGGCGTTGGATGAAAGCGGCACTTTTCTTCCGTCATTCGATCCGCAATGAGTTCACGCCCAGCCAGCGACGGCCGACGCATCTACGTGTTCTTCACGGTGGCGCTGGCCGTGTTCGTGCTGGGCATTGTAGCAGCGGGCTTCGCATACCACGGGTTTTTGCCCTCGGCCGAACGAGCAACGGCGGAATTGGCCAAGCAAGAGGCCGCCGCCGAAGCGACCCGACAACAAGCCGCGGCCGAAGCCGAAGCTCAAGCAGCGGCCGTAGCGGCGGCTTTGGAAGCGGCGAAGCAGCGTTTCGCTGAAGCGGAGTCTGTCAAAGCGGAATTGGATTCGACCGAACGAACCAACCAGCAAGAATACGTGGCGGTGCGCGAGGCATCGTCGGCGGCACTGGCGGAATTCGAAACGGCACAAAGCAAGTTTCTCGATTTCCTCGGCGCGCACTTCGGCGAATTGACGGCTGACATCCCCACGGCGCATCAGTACATGAGCGAGGTCGAAGAGCACGCCGCCAAAATGCGTGAACTGGAAGAGCAGGCCGCAAAGGATCGCGAATTGGCCGAACAGGCTGCAAAAGAGCGCGAGCTGGCGGCGAAGGCCGAGGCCCAGCGCGCCGCCGAGCGAGCAGCCGAGCAAAAGCGGAAGGCTCAAGCGATGGTTTCCAACCCGCAATGGACGGAACTGCGCGAAAAGCTTGAAAAACTGCAGCAGCAACGAAAGAAACTCTTGGAAACGCTGACCGCCTCGCATCCGTCGGTCATCACGGTGGATATGGATATCTCCGAGGTGGAACAGCAATTGCAAACAATTCCCGCGCAGATCGCCGGCGAGGGTCAGCAGCAGGAGCAGATAGCAACGCCTGCGGCAACAACGGCTGCTACCGAAATGCCGCCGGAGTCGCACGAAGAGATTTCACCGCCGCCGGCGAAAAAACCTGCGATGGTGCCGGCGCCGACGATCGACCTGGCGGCCTGGGCATCGCGGTGGAGTACGGAAAATTCGCAATTCCATGACCTGGCGAAACAACTGACCGCTGCGAAAGAAAAATATCGTAGCGCGCTGAAGCAAGAAGAAGCGGCCCGAAAACAGCATGCGGAGGCTGCAGCGGCGGTTGCGGCATTTGCCTTACCGCCTGCACCCGAGCCTGCCGCCGCGCCAACGTTCGAAATCGCCCCGGAACCGGTTGCAGAGCGCAACGGCGCGCGGCCCTGGCGCACCATTCCGTGGTGCGGCCTGGTGGCCGTGGTGCTGGGGTTGATCGTGGCGAGCAAGGCAGTGATCAGCGAGCCGGTTTTTCGTGCGGCGGCGGCGGTGCGGCAAGCACTGGATCTGCCGGTGCTGGGCATCTTGTCCCGCGGTCCCTCGCAATTGCCGAGGGAGCAGCCGCAGAGCGAGCCGCGATGGGTACGTCGCACGGTGCTAACCGCCGAATTGTTGCTGGTTGCGATCGTGCTGTTGCTAGCGGCGACGGCCTGGGCGGATCAGCAATTCTGGCGGGAATTGCTCGCCGATCCGCTGGCAGCCTGCTCTCGAAAATTCTTCTGCTAGCACGATTTAGGGCCGAAGGCGGAGTGGGGCTAAACCGGCGCGCAAGCAAACGCCGACCCTAATTAACAGCGCCCTGCCGCACAAAGACTTAGAGCACTTTTTCGCCCGCCACGGCGGGCGGCTAAATAACGGAACATGTACGAAACGTTTTTTGGACTAACCGAGCGACCATTTGCCGCCGCGCCGTCGGCGAAGCACTATTTTCCTGCCGCGGCGATCGAAGCGGCACGGCAAACCTTGACGCGGTGTATCGACCGGGCCGAAGGGGTCGGCTTGCTCATCGGTCCGGCGGGGGCCGGCAAAACGCTATTGTGCCACGTGCTGGCCGAAGAATTTCGCAGCCGCTTCTGCGTGGCGGTTCTGGAGAGCGGCCGATTGTGCACGCGTCGGGCTTTGTTGCAGGCCATTCTGTATGAGTTGGGACTACCGTATCGCGGGATGGAAGAAGGGGATCTGCGGTTGTCGCTGGTCGATCACCTTTCGCCGCGCAATCTGGATCACGACTCAGCGCCGAAGCTGCTGCTGATCGTCGACGAGGCCCACTCGCTGCCGCTGCGATTGTTGGAAGAACTTCGCTTGCTATCGAATCTGGTGCGCCAGGGGCAGCCGCGGGTGCGGCTAGTGCTGGCCGGCGGCCCGCAGTTCGAAGAGCGGCTGGCTAGTCCAAAATTGGAATCGTTCAATCAGCGTGTGGCCGCCCGCTGCTATCTGGAAGCGCTGGACCGATCGCAGACGATCGATTATGTGCGGCATCAAACCCGCGAAGCGGGCGGATCGCCGGAGCGAGTGTTCGCCAGTGAGGCGTTGGGGGCGGTCTATGAAGCCACCGACGGCATCCCGCGATTGATTAACCAGGTGTGCGACCACGGATTGATGTTGGCGTGCGCCGGAGGGGTCAAACAACTGACGGCCGGCGGCATCGAGGAAGCCTGGTCCGACTTGCAGCAGTTGCCCACGCCATGGAATGCGATGCCGGGCGCACCGAGCGCGATACTACGCCGAGCGTGATTGAATTTGGCGAGCTCGACGAGGAAATCTCGGACGATCTGCCGCCCGCCGTGCCCTTCCGGACCGTGGGCGATGAAGAGCCGCAGCATCCGTTGCTTTCAGCGATCAGCGAAGCTGCAAATGGCGAAGAGGAATTCCAGCCGGCCGGAACGATTCACCCGGAGGTCGAGCTGCATTTTCAGCGGACAGCGAACCCATTTCACGAGGCGTTCGACGAAGAAGAGTTGGTGCTCGATCCGTATATCGCGGCCGAAACGGTCTACCGCGAAGAGGCGAGCAATTTTGAATCGTTATTGGCGAAATTAGCTTCCGCCGAAGAAGCTGAGCCTGCCAGCAGCTCGACACCCTGGGCAGGTGGGCTGCCAAACGCGCAATTCCACGTGGCCGAGTCGCCGGAGCGTGAGGAGCCGGACGTGGACGATGAGATCCAATCGACGATTCATCCTGCGGCGAAAATCGAGGCGCGAGAGGCCTCGGAAACGGAGCCATCCGACGCGTGGCGTCATGTGCCGGAGCTTCAAGAAACCGAAACGAGCGAAGCACAAGGCGCCGACGTGCTGCCGCCAGCGCCGAAACTGCCGAAGCTGAGTCCGCCGATTCCGGTGACTCGCTTGCCGCCGTCGCTGGGATCCGAAAGTGATGAAGACATGATTGTTGTGGACGATTTGCCGCGTCCGCCAGCGCCGGAGTTGACGAAAGAACCGCCGCCAAAACGGCGTCACGAATTCCGGCAACTGTTTGCCAAGTTGCGCCGCGAGTAACGGCGTTACCGCGGATTTTCGATTCCTAATCTTATCTGAGTCTCTCAAATGGGCCTGCTGCTCAAATCGCTGAAGCAGATCGACTGGCAACCGGCTGAAGCACCGGCGGAGGAGGAGCTTGCGCAGTGCGCCGAAACGGCAGCCGCAGTGGAATTGCCTCCGGAGTTCGACGCAGAGATAGAACTGGGGCACGAAACCGAACAACCGGCTGAGCTGCAGGCAGTCGAGCGGCAGGCAATCGAACCCGAGCCCGACCAGCCGCAGGCAATCGAGTTGCCTGAGCCAAAAGAACCGGAAATTCAAACCGCCGAATCGACGCTGGAGCGACTGAATACGCTGCACGAGTTGATCGATGCGGCACTGCAGGAGTTTTCTATCACGAAGCCGATTGTGATCGAGTCGCCGGCGGCAGACTTATCGGTTTCTGAGCCGGCGATCGCCTCGGAGCAGCTAGAAGAACCGAATCGGATCGGCGACTTTTCACCCCTGGAAGCTTCGCCGGCCACGGTCGTGCCACCGCCGGTGATACCCATGCCGGTTATTCGAGAGCCGATCCATCCTGTTCCAGTGATTCCGATCGCAGCGCCGGCTTGCACCGCGTCGCCTTTGGTGCCGACCCTCAAAATTCGTGACGAGTATCGGGAATTGCGCGATCATCTGCTCGCGCGGTTCCGACTGGACGAGCCAAGCACGCTGCTGGCGATCGATGCCGGACGCGTGACGAACGATGCCTCGTGGCTGGCGCCGTTTGCGGCGTCGCTTTGGGAAATGCTAAGCGAAGAGCCATCGCGGCATCTGTCGGCCCCGCCGAGGATTCTGTTGGTTGAAGCGGCCGGGCCGGAGTGCAGCATTGCCCGTCATTTGGGGCTGGATTGTCCGAAGGGGATGGCGGATGTGCTGCTAGGCGCTGCGGATTGGGCCGCTGCCATCCAGCCGACATACCATCCGCAGATCGACCTGTTGAGCCGCGGCAGTGCGGCGCTGCGCACGACGCAAAGCGGGCAAATAGCCGGCGTGTGGAGCGAGCTGCAGCGGCGATATCAGGCGATACTTGTCGCCGCGGGACCATGGGAAGCGCCTTCGCAAGCGTCGTGGCGCAAGACAGGAACCGCAACTGCGGCAATCTTGTTGCCCCTGGCTGATGCGGCGGTCGTGTGCGTCGAATTGGATGGCACGCCGCAGTCGGTTGCGGTCGAAACCAAGCAGGTGCTGCAGCGCCGGGGCGTCCGGCTGCTGGGCTGCGTGGTGAGTGGCCGATAAATCGCCGGCAGATAAGCGTCGCATTTCCCCACGGCGGTCAGTAAAATCGGCGACACTTCAGCACTTCTACTCCACAGACCGCAGAGCTTGGGATGAGTTCAGCCGCCATTGCCGCAGGCCGTACGCTGGTGATGACCGCCACGTACAACGAAATCGAAACCTTGCCCAAGCTGGTCGATGAGGTGTTTCAGGTGGCGCCGGAGGTCGATCTTCTGGTCATCGACGACAATTCGCCGGACGGGACGGGCAAATGGTGCGATGCTCGGGCGGCCTCCGATCCGCGGGTGCGCACGATTCACCGCGCGGGCAAATTGGGGCTGGGCACGGCGATGATCGAAGGCATGAAGTACGCCATCCAGCATGGCTACCAATATGTGCTGAATCTGGATGCGGATTTCAGCCATCATCCGCGCTACATTCCGGCGCTCTTGGCCGGCATGGAACCGGCCGGCGGTTCGCACGACGTGATGATTGGCTCCCGCTATGTGAGCGGCGGAGGCATTCAGGGCTGGCCGCTGAAGCGCAAGCTGATGAGCCGGGCGGTGAATCTTTACGCCCGGTGGCTGCTGTGGTTGAAAGCCAGGGACACCAGCGGCGGGTATCGCTGCTATCGAGTGTCGAAGCTCGCGGAATTGGATTTCGGCAAGGTGCTGTCGCGCGGCTACTCGTTTCAGGAAGAACTGCTGTGGATGCTCAGACGGCACAGCGCGAAGATCGGCGAAGCGCCGATTCTGTTTGTCGACCGTGAGCTGGGGCAATCAAAAATCAATCGCGGCGAAGCCTGGAGCGCCATGCGGATTATTCTGCAATTGGGACTGCGGGGCCTAACGGGGCGGTAGGCTCATTCTTTCAGCGAGCGGTTTGACACTGTTGCGGCGGCAGTCCTAAAATCGCAGTTCTTGTCTCTGCTCCGCGACCGCCGGTCGCGGCTTGATGTAATACGATCGTTGCCGGAGTATGTCATGGCGCCGAAACCAGCAGTTGTCGATCAGCCCAGCGGTGAAGTGCAAACGGTGATGCACGAGACGCGGATGTTTCCGCCACCGAAAGAGTTTGTAGCGAAAGCGAGCATCAAATCGCTTGCGGAATACGAGAAGCTTTGGAAAGAAGCAGCCGACGACATCGAAGGGTTTTGGGGCAAGCTGGCCGGCGAATTGCACTGGTTCAAACCGTATTCCAAGGTGCTGGATTGGAATGAGCCGTTTGCCAAATGGTTTGTCGGCGGGCAGACCAACGCATCGTACAACTGTCTCGACGCGCATCTGAAAACGTCCACACGCAACAAGGCGGCGCTCATTTGGGAAGGGGAGCCGGGGGATGAGCGAACGCTGACGTATCAGGAGTTGCATCACGAGGTTTGCAAATTCGCCAACGTGCTAAAGAAGCTGGGCATGAAACAGGGGGACGTGGCGTCGATCTACATGCCCATGACGCCGGAGTTGGCGATCGCCATGTTGGCCTGCGCGAGGATCGGCGTGGTGCATTCGGTCATTTTTGGCGGCTTTTCGAGCGAAGCGATCGCTGAGCGCAATAACGATGCCAAGGCGAAGCTGGTGATCACCGCCGATGCCGGCTGGCGACGCGGGCAGCAATTGCCGCTGAAGGCCAATGTGGATGCCGCCTTGGCCAAGTCGCCTACCGTGAAGCACTGTATCGTGCTCAAGCGCATCGGGATTCACGTGCACATGCAGGATGGGCGCGATCACTGGTGGGAAGACCTGATGGAAGACGCGTCGGCCGATTGTCCCGCCGAGCCTATGGATAGCGAAGCGCCGCTGTTCATCCTGTACACCAGCGGTTCGACCGGGAAGCCCAAGGGAATAAAGCACACGACCGCCGGCTACAACCTGTACGCCAAGAAAACATTTCAATGGGTGTTTGATTACCAGGAGGAGGACGTTTTCTGGTGCACCGCCGACATTGGTTGGGTGACTGGACACACCTACGTGGTTTACGGTCCGCTGACGGCCGGCGCCACCGTGTTCATGTACGAAGGCGCGCCCAACTGCGCCGGATGAAGGGCGATTCTGGCGGTTGATCGAAAAATACCGCATTACGATTTTGTACACCGCGCCCACCGCGATTCGGGCGTTCATCAAGTGGGGCGACCAGTGGGTCGACAAGTGCGATCTTTCGAGCCTACGGCTGCTGGGGACGGTCGGCGAGGGGATCAATCCCGAGGCGTGGATGTGGTATCACCGCAAGATTGGCAAGGAGCGCTGCCCGATCGTCGACACCTGGTGGCAAACCGAGACGGGGGCCACCATGATGAGCCCGCTGCCGGGGGCGATTCCCACCAAGCCAGGAAGCTGCAGCAAGCCGTTGCCGGGCATTGTGCCGGCGATTGTCGACGCGGCGGGCAAGCCGGTGCCGCAGGGACACGGCGGTTGGCTCGTGATTCAAAAGCCGTGGCCGGGGATGCTGCGCGGCATTTGGGGGGACGACGAGCGCTACAAGCAGCAGTATTGGTCGAAAGTGCCGCACGTGTATCTGGCCGGCGACAATGCCCGCTGCGATGCCGACGGCTACTACTGGATCATGGGCCGCATCGACGACGTGCTGAACGTGGCCGGACATCGGCTGAGCACGATCGAGATCGAAAGCGCGCTGGTCAGCCACCCGGCCGTGGCCGAAGCGGCTGCGGTGGGCCGGCCGCACGAAATCAAGGGGGATGCGGTGGCGGTGTTTGTGGTGCTCAAAAGCGGCAAGCCGAGACGAGAGCCTGCGAGAAGAACTGAAAAAGCACGTGCGCAAAGAAATCGGCGCATTGGCCAGTGCCCGACGACATGCGCTTCACCAACTCGCTCCCCAAAACGCGCAGCGGCAAGATCATGCGCCGGCTATTGCGCGACATTGCCGGCCGGCAAGGAAACGGTCGGCGATACCAGCACGCTGGAAGATTACAGCGTGCTGGCGAAGCTGCGGTCGGACGAGGATTGAACGCAACGAAAAAGCCCAAGGGTCGCAACCCCTGGGCTTCATAGTATCTTCGGCGCTCTTCGCGTCTTCGCGGTTAATTGCCCGAATCATTCCGGGAACAGCTTCGTCGACAGGTAACGTTCGCCGAGGTCGGGCAGCACGACCACGATCAGCTTGCCGTCGTTTTCCGGCTTCTTCGCCAATTGGATGGCGGCCCAGGCGGCGGCGCCGCAGCTGATGCCGCACATCAAGCCTTCGTGCTTGGCCAGTTGCGCGCGGTTTCCATGGCGTCTTCGTCGTTCACTTGCACGACGTCGTCGATGATGTCGACGTTCAGCACGTCGGGAATGAAGCCGGCGCCGATGCCCTGAATCGTGTGCCGGCCGGGCTTCAGCGGCTGGCCCGCCTGCCGCTGCGTGATGACCGGGCTGTTGGCCGGTTCGACGGCGATCATCTTCACGCCGGGCTTGCGCTTCTTGAGCACTTCGCCCACGCCGGTGATGGTGCCGCCGGTGCCGACGCCGCTGACGAAGATATCGACCTGGCCGTCGGTGTCTTTCCAGATTTCCTCGGCGGTGGTCTTGCGGTGGATTTCCGGATTGGCCGGATTCTTGAACTGCTGCGGCATGAAGTAGTTTTTGTTTTGCCGCGACCAGCTCTTCGGCCTTGCTGACCGCGCCGGGCATGCCTTCGGCGGCGGGGGTGAGAACCAGCTCGGCGCCCAGGGCCTTGAGCATGCGGCGGCGCTCGAGGCTCATGCTTTCGGGCATGGTGACCATCAGCTTGTAGCCGCGGGCGGCGCAGGTGAAGGCCAGGCCGATGCCCGTGTTGCCGCTGGTCGGTTCGATGATCGACGGTGTCCTTTTTGATCCGGCCGTCGCGTTCGGCGGCGTCGATCATGGCCCGGCCGATGCGGTCTTTCACGCTCCAGAGCGGGTTCAAGTTTTCCAGCTTGGCGGCGACGGTGGCCACGCAGCCTGCGGTGATGCGGCGCAGGCGCACCAGCGGGGTGTTGCCGACGCATTTGGTGATATCTTGATTGATTCCGCGGGGGGCACTGACGGTAGCCATGTTCAAACCTCTTTTGCGTAAAGACGGCACAACGAAACCGCGGCCGGGCCAATGCGGGGACCGCGACGCCGAGCGAAGTGGCGTTAAACTTGGCCGAATTATAAGACTTTGGCGAAGCGCCGGTCAACGCCGGCGCAGGGCGATACGTTAGCGGTGCAGTGAGGATTACTGCGGATATAACGGGGCAAAACTGGCACTACCAGCGATCAGTTGCGGTACTGCAGCAGCCGGACTTGCTGACGCAGGTCGTGCACGTCGGCCATCAGTTGCAACAGCTGCCATTCTATTTCGTCGGCGGCCGAAGCGTTGTTCAGCAGGTTGGCCATTTGCAACTTTGCGCGGGCCACCTCGATGTCGGCCTGGCGGCGCTGCACTTCGGCGGGGCTGACGGCGCCCTGCGTGCGAGCATTGGCGGTTTGCGCGGCTTTCAGGTTCTGCTCGGCGAATTCCAGCGATTGCTTGGCCAAAGCCACGTACGGATTTTCCATGTTGTCCTTGGCGCCGCCGGACATGGCGTTGCAATGCCCCTGTGCTTCGGCCACTTCCAATTCCAGGCTGCGGACCACGGAGTTGGGAATGGTGTCGGGCACGCGGCTGTTGGCTTCACGCATTTTAGCCAGGTCGGCTTGGGCCACCGCCAAGAGCGCTTTGGCGTAGTTCAACTCCGCTTGTTTGATGTCGCTGCTTTGCGGATTGCTTTCGGCGACTTGATATCTGGCGATTCGCTGCTGTTCCTCGGCCGATACCGTGGCGGCACGCTGCGCCCAGATCGACGTGCCGGCGATCAAAGCGGCGGCCATCGTCAGAACGATTTTGCGATTCATAGAAAATCTCCTCCACGCATGCGAAATTCGGATATTAATTGCGATGCCCGCGCCTTCGTTGCGACCGGCACTACCCGTGAAATTGGCCACTAGCAAACGTAGCACACGCTCTGGCAGCGGGGAAGCAACGGCGGCCGCGGCGGGCCTAGGCAGAAATTGAGACCGGAGAGCGGCCTTTCAAGCGGCGGCGCTGCCAATATTCCCAGACTGCCAGATCGACGGCCTTGAGCACGAAATACAATGCGGTGATCACGACGAAGTACACCACAATCACTTCGTGGGCGAAGTGATTTCGGAACACGGTTTCCAGGGTTTCCTGGGCGATTTCCTGCGGATGGGAAACGATATCCCAGCTATTCAGCCGGATGTATCGCCCCCAGTAAATGCCGATCGAACAGAGAAGATTCAAAGCAAGCTCCGCCGTCAAAATCCACCGACTTCGACCGATCCATTGCAAATATCCTCCCACCCGAATCAGCGACAGCACGTGGCATTGAAATCCCAAGAACATAAAGAGCGTGTACTTGGGGATGACGACGTACACCACGCTCCAAGTCGGCAGTTCGGGTTGAACGGCGCGGACCTCCGTCACAAAATGGATGATATCGGTGAGCGTATAGGCGGCGTTGGGCAGGAAGACAATGAATATCACCAACAGGACCCACCAAAGCCAGCTACGGCGCGCGTCGCGGCGGAACAGCCATAATGAGAGCGCCAAAGGCGCCACGGCGAGAATAAAATTCCAGCCGATGTGGAAGTGCGGCCGCAGCGATAGCCAAATCCAGTCGATCATCGTGGGCGGATTTCAATGCATCGCCGCGAAGGCAGATTAGGTCGAGAATTGGGACTGCGAGGGACCCCTGGCCCATATCCGGCGCCAGTGTTCCCAAATCGCCAGATCGACAAACTTGAACACAAAATACAGCGTGGTGATTATCACGAAGTAGACGCCGATCACCATTTTGGCGAACTCATTCGGCACCAACGTTTCGAGCGTCCGCTGAACAATTTCGTCCGGCTTGACCACGATGTCCCAACTACTAAGGCGGATGTATCGGCCCCAATAGACCCCAACCGAGCACAAGAAATTGAGCAATAGCTCGACCGCCAAGGTCCACGATCGGCGGCTCATCCATTGCAGATACTTCACCACACGTATCAGTGAAATCACGTGGCATTGAAAGCCCAGGAACATGAATGCGGCGTACTTTGGAATCACGATGCAGGCGACGGCCCAAGTCGGTATCTGCGGATCGTTGACGCGCACGTCCGATACGAAATGAATGACGTCGGTGAGCGTGTAGGCGGCGTTGGGCAAAAAGACGATGAACACCGCGAACAGCGGCCACCAGAGCCAGCCGCGTCGCGGGGTATGTCGAAACAGCCACAACGACAACACGAAGGGAACGGCGGCAAAAAACAAGTTCGACCCGAGGTCGAAGGGCGTCCGCAGCGACATGCGTATCCACAGCAGCATCGTGCACAGCCCTCAAAATCCCTTTTAGGGCTGCCGGATTTTCTTAATGGCCTCAGCGGCGGCCTTGCGCACTTCGGGCGATTCGGATTCGCCGGTCAACTTTTCCAAGGCGGGAATCGCCGTACTGGCCATCGGCCCGATGTCGCCCAAGGCGAGGGCGGCTTCGATCTTCACCAGATCGCGATCCGATTCTTCCAAGGCCTTGGTCAACGGCTCGACCGCCATTTTCTGAATCATTTGGTCGCCCACTTTGATCCGCAACATGGCCCAAATGCTGGCGAGCCTCAATAGCCTGTCGTCGCTGGTCAGGTTCTTCTGCAGGGCGGGAAGCGCGTCGACGGCCGCGGAGCCAATCTTCCCCAGCGCATAACAGGCGGTGCGGCACACTCGGGGATCTTCGTCGCCGAGTTCCTTGATGAGCGCCGGCACGGCCGCCTTGGCGTCTGGGCCGATGGTGGCCAGCGCGAATTCCACATCGCGGCGATATTCGGGATTGGGATCTTTCAGTTCCTCGATCAGCGCCGGTACGGCGTCTTTGGCTTTCGGCCCCAGCCGATCGATGACGGAAACCGCCAGCGCTTGAAAATCATCGTTTTGCATCGCCTTAACCAACCGCGGCACAACCTTTTCGCCCAACGATGCCAAAGCTTCCGCCACGTTGGCCTGCACCACGGGGTCCTTATCGGCCATCATGCCCGTGAGCGCGTCGGCCATCATTTCGCGCGGGGCATTCAGTTCGAACAACCCGCGCAGGCGGCGGCGCGAACGCGCTTATCGTTGCTCTTGAGCGATTCGCTCAGCACTGTCACGGCGTGCTGCATCGCTTCTTTGTCGTCGGGATTCAATTTGGCGACGGCCCAAATTGCAATCATCTTCAAGAAAGCGTCGGGACTGTTGGCTTGCTTCATCAACTCAGAAGTGGCTTCCTTATCGCCGATGCGTCCCAGGGCGTAGGCGGCGCCGTAACGCACTGAGTTTTGCTCGTCGGAAAGGGCTTTGATCAGCGCGGGCACGGCCGATTTGGCGTCGGGCCCAATTTCGCCCAGCGCGATCACCGCTTGCATGCGCATCGCGGGATCTTTGCTGCTGGTGAGATTCGTGATTTCGGGCACGGCGGCTTTGGCCTGGGCGCCCATCGAGCCCAAGGCGATGCACGCCCAGTAGCACGTCTTATCGTTCTTCATGGCTTCCATCAGCGGGGCCACACCGGCATCGCCCATCTGCGCGAACACTTCCAGTGCCGGAACAATGACCGAGGGATCCATGTCGGAGTCTTCGATCGCTTTGCGCAAGATGGGCAGCAGCAAGCCTGGCTGCGGGCGGATCCCGACCAGGGCATCGATCGCGGCACGACGCACGTTGCGGTCGTTGTCGTCCAACAAGTGCGCGAGACCCTCAACTACAGCCTGGCCGGAATCGCCGATTTGCTGCAACGCATTGGCGGAATGGCCGCGCACCATCGCGTCCCGGCTTTTGAGGGCAGCGGTTAAGTCGGGCACGGCATCTTTGGCCCCCGGACCGATGGTGCCGAGCGCCATGGCGGCGTGCCATTGCAGCTCGGCGCTGCCGCCGTTGAGAACCTTGATGAGCGCCGGCACCGCCGATTTTGCGGCGGGACCCAAATCGATGAGGTCGTTGACGGCCTGCAATTGTGCCTTCGAATCGCCGCCGGAAAGGGCCTTGATGGCATCATCGACGCTGGCTGCATCGGCCCTGGCCACCACCATAAGGAGCAGCCCGCTAACTACCGCCGCACAGGTGCGCATGTTCGGTCCCCGAGGAGATTCTAGGTAGCCAAATGGCAAGTTATGCCGGACGAGTTGATTCGCGCGTGCACCTCATTATAGTATTGGAGAGGCGGGGCGTTTGCAAACCAGCGAGCCAAAGATTACCGCTGCGTTTTTTCGTGTGCAAGCAACGGCTGATTTTCAACGGAGGTGCGGCATGCCGCGCGTATTGCTGGCCTTGACGATGGCGATGTTCTTGGGTTGGCTGAGCGGCGCTTTCGGGCAGTATCCGACGTCGCCGTACTACGGGACTCAGGCATCGACGGCGCAACAGGCGGCGGCGATGGGGATGTCGGACCTGGTGCGGTCCGCGGGGTCCTACAATCTGCAGACCAGCCAGGCGGCGATCAACATGACGCAGGCGGAATCGCAGTCGCTCAGCAACCAACTGCAAGGCGCGCAAAACTATTATCAGATGCGCGGCATGTACGAGAATTACCAGCGGAAGGAACAACAGCCGGGACTCTCTAGCGAAGAATCGTGGCGATTGGCCCAGGAAAACTTGCCCAAGCGGCTGCGGCCCAATCAGCTCGACCCGGTGACCGGCAAGATTTATTGGCCGGTGCTGCTGACGGATCCGCGGTATGACCAATATCGCCAGGACGTCGACAAGCTGTTTCAAGAGCGTGAGGCATCTCACGGCAGCTCGAGCTACGACGTGTACGTGCAAACTCAGCAGGCGACCAATGCGCTGCTGGCGGAGCTGCGAAAGAACTTGACGCAGTACAGCGGCGGGGATTTCATGCAAATGAAGAATTTCATCGAGAGCCTGGCGTACGAGGCGAAGTTCCCGGCCGTGTGACCGTCATAGGGCAGGCAACCGGCGGCGGGCGGCTGGCAGCGAGTGCGAAAATTCCATCTGGCGCGCTTCTGACGCGCTTTACCGGCGGACCAATCTGATGCGGGCGCGGTCCGGATGTAGCGGCTGCAACGAATCTGCCTGCGGCGCTGCGAAAAAACAACGGCCATGTTGCCGTTTTGCCACGTGTTGCCAAAAAGCGTGCTAGGCTTTTGTGGCGGAAAAGTCTACCTGCGCCGTCAGGTCTACGTCATCGCTACCAGCCTGACGGCCGCCAGTGGCTAGCCGATCCAAAACCAATTAGATATCCATGTCCGCTGTACTACTAAGCATCTTGTTGTTGGGCCATTGCGGAGCGAAAGAAGCCCCGCCGCTAACGCCGGCCAATGAATGTGTGCCGCCGCTGCCGGGCGATACCAGGGAATTCCCCGGGCCCGAGCGGTTCTGGAACAAGGCGGGCCTGGTGATCAGTCCCGCGCGCATTCTGGCGCAAGTCGGCCGCGAAGTGCCGATGTTTGCCGCCGTATGCGACGGCAAAGGCCATCTGCAACCGTACGAGCGCGTGGAATGGATGCTCGATCAAGGCAGCGTCGGATCGTTTGTCTCGGTGGCCGATCCGATCCGGCCGTTCTACATCGACATGGTTTCGAGCAAGCCTAAGAAGATCGACAATAACTACGCGGTGAGCGAGACGCTCCCGAAAAATGTAATTCTTACTCGCGGCACGCCCAACATCAACGACGATATGGTGATGCCGCGCGGCTATACCTGGGTGACCGTGACCTCGCCGCGCGAAGGCGTGAGTTACATCACCGCCTATGCGCCGGACGTTTATTCGTGGGATGCGCGGCAGAAGTCGGCGGTGATCCATTGGATCGATGCCGATTGGGTGTTCCCGGGTCCTGTGTGCGCGGAGCCCGGCGGACATGCCATGCTGACCACTTGCGTGAAACGCCACACGACCGGGGCGCCGGTGGCCGATTGGATTGTGAAATACACGATTAGCGGCGGGGCGCCGGCGGGGTTTGCTCCCGACAATTCACAATCGGTGGAAATGGCCACCAACGACGAAGGGGCTTCAACAGTCGAAGTGATTCCCACTTCCGGCGGCCGGGGCACCACGTGCGTCACCATGGAGCTGATTCGCTCCGAATGCGCCACGCCGGGCACCACCGATCGGTTATCGGTGGCCACCGCCGCGACCTCCGTCACTTGGACCAGCACACAGGCCACCCTGCGAGTCGTGGGACCGAGCACGGCGACCGTCGGTTCGACGGCCAACTTCCGCGTGGAAGTCCGCAATCCCGGGCCGCTGCCGGTGAACGACGTCACAGTTTCGCTGCAAATTCCTGCCGGACTGGCCTATGTGAAGGCGGAACCTGCTCCGGAAAGCGCTGGAACGCCCACGGCGTTCAAATTCGCTCAAATCGGGGTGGGCGAAACGAAGGTGATTTCGCTCGATTTCCGCGTGGATCAGCCCGGGTCGCTCAATATGTGCGCCACGCTGGCCGGACCCGATGGTCTGACCGCTCAAAGCTGTGCGGCAACCAACGTGGGGACCGCGGTCGTGACGCCTCAGCCAACGCAAGCGCCGACGCTAACGCCGACACCCATCACTCCGCCGGTTCAGCCGCCGACGCAACCGAGCCAGCCAACTCCGATTCCGACTCAGCCGTCCGCTCAACAGCCCACTCAGCCGACACAGCCTCAGGCGAAAGCCACGGAAACCCCCAAGGTCGAGTTGCGATTCACCGGGCCGCAAACCGCGGTAGTCGGCGGCGATGTGCGGTTTGAATTGGAAGTGTTCAATCGCGGCAACGTGCCGGCGGACAATTTGATCATCACCGATCGGTTTGACGCGGGCCTGGAACACGGCAGCAATACCAGCCCGATCCAGAATTCGTTGGGATCGATTCCGGCGGGACAATCCAAAAAGGTCAGCATTACGCTTCACGTGACGAAGTCCGGAAGACTGTGCCACACAATGGAAATCAGCAATCAGGCCGGCGTGCATGAAAGCACCGAAGCTTGCGTGACGGTGGCCGAACAGCCGGCGCTGAAGGTCGATATCACCACGCCGAAAAAATTCGTGCGCGTCGGCGACACGGTCGATTTCACCATCGTCGTCACCAACACCGGCGACGTGCCGGCGCAACAGGTGCGAGCCACTGTGGCCTTTGAACAGGCGCTCAGGGCCGCCAAGGCCTCGCAAGGCGTGCAAACCACGGTCGACGGCGGCTTGGTGTGGACCGTCGATTCGCTGGCCCCGCGGGCGCAGCAAACCTGGAGCGTGCAATGCACGTGTGTGGCGCCCGCCCAGCGAGCTTGCGGGAAGGTCACGCTCAGCGATCAAACCGGCCTGAACTTTGGGGAAGAAGCTTGCTTGCAAATTGTGCCGGCGCAAGCCGCGCCCGGTGGGCCTGCCGATTTGAAAATCCAGGTGACCGGCCGCGGCAATCCGATCAAAGTGGGCAGCGAAGCCAGCTACAGCATCGTGGTAACTAATGCGGGCACCAATTCGCAGCAGCAGGTGCGGCTGTCGGTAACGGTGCCGGAGGGCATGATGTTTGTGACCGCGCAAGGGCCGGCTAATTCCAACGTGAGTGGCCAGAACGTGCACTTCGAGCCGATTTTGGAAATGCGGCCCGGGGAGTCGATCACCTTCGACCTGCGGCTGCGGGCGATGCGCCAAGGCACGGCGCAAGTGGGAGCTGAAGTGACCAGTTCCACCACCACGCAGCCGTTGACCGGGTCAACGACGACGAATATCTTCGCGGAGTAGCGCGGCAGCACGATCGAAACTGCCGCTGCGATTCACCCTCTCCCGGCCTCTCCCTCGATGGAGAGGAGTTGCTGCAATGGCTCGATTTGTTGTGTTGCGCCATGAAATGCCCTCCGGGCCGTGCGCAGGCGTGCACTGGGATTTGATGCTTGAGCAAAGCGGCGCGCTGCGCACGTGGGCGCTGGCACAGGAACCGACGGCTTCCGGGGAAATTGCCGCCCAATCGCTGGGGGAGCATCGCGTCGATTATCTCGAATATGAAGGGCCGGTGTCGGGCGATCGCGGCGTCGTATCGCGGTGGGACGAGGGGGAGTACGAATGCCAAGCCGAATCCGCCGACGAGATCGTCGTGCGGCTAGTGGGCCGCAAGCTAAACGGCACGGGGCGATTGCGACGGCAACACGGCGAGCCACAAGAGTGGCTGTTCGACTACTGGGTTTGACTGTCGCTGGCGGGGGCTTCCGGGCGAGCAGGACGTTCGGCCAAAGGCGGCACCGAATGATTGCCCCGCTGGGAGCGGCCCGCCACATACAGTTGCCCATCGTGCAATTCCAGCGCTTCTAATTTCACCAACAGGTTGCCATAGTCGCCATCCTGCGGCGGCGTGATGAAGAGCAGCGGATCGCCTTCGATCAGCTGCTCTTCGATCTGCAGATCCAAGCCGCGGCCGGCGACAATCAGGTCGTGCAGTAGATTCCTCAGCGGCAACGGCAATCCGCCCGCCCGAACTTTGCGAATCCGTACGGCCACAACGTTCGGTTCCCGCAAGTACACTTCAGCAGCAAGCGACACCACCACGCTCCACTTGGGCTGCTGCCAGCGAAAGCCAAGCATCAGTTGGTTGTTTTCAATGGCCACGCGGGGATCGCTAATCGTGTTGGGCAGCAAGGTGGGATGGTTCTTTTGCAAATCGTCGGCCAGCCAGCCGTTGATCTGCTCGACAGTGAACAAGGCCTGCCAGCGGCCCGATTTGCGCAAGTCGCTGACCAAGGCGGCCGCCTCGCGCAGCATCGCATCGCTAGCCTGATGGGCGGAATCCGCGGGCTGTGAAAGCGCCGCAGCATAGAACGAGGGCACCTGGCGGCTAACCCAATAGGCCCAGGCGCCGGCCGCGGCCAACACAATTGCCGCGGCGCAGGACACAATCAAAACAATGCGGAATTTTCGCGACATGGATGGCGCTGATTGCCTCGTCGCACTCCCCTGCAGATCATGTGCCAGCACGGTTTCGGCCGGCTTCTGGCGGGCGGGGATGGTAGAAGAAGGGGCAGAAGCGGTCAACGCGGAATTAGCCCGCGCAGTCTGCCGCTATCGCCTGCTAATTGTCGGCGATCTGGGTTTCTGTCGAATCGGCCGGGGCGGCGGGGCCATGCACTTCCAGCTCATCTCGAAGCACGACGACGCTGGACGGGGCTTCGATGCCCAGCCGCACCTTGTCGCCCGCCACGCGGACCACCGTCACCACAATGTCGTTCCCCAAGCGAATTCGTTCGCTTTCTTTCCTTGACAGCACCAACATCGACGCGCCCTCCGTGATTTGTTGCTTACTGAAGTTTTGTACAGTTAACGCCGTGGGCTGTCAAGGGGATTTTCCGCCGCCCTATCGCACTGGAATTTCCGCCGCGCCCGCCGCACTTACGCCACAAGCACCGGCGCTTTCGCCAATTGAGTGCGGTGGAACCGCTCGCCGGAAGAACTATAAAACAAGATCGTGTTACGTTCGGTTTCCCAAATGGCCGTCACCTTCACCGCCCGCGGGCCATTCAGACAAAAGAAGATTCCGCAGGGTTTGCCGCCGCGGACCAAAATGCGTTCCGTCATCCGGAAGGCGTTTTGCTCGAGCTGATCGTGGTAGCACAAGATTCGATTGACATAGTCTCTCAAATTTTCCAAGTTTTGCAGCCGTTCCATACTGGTCGACATTGGAATTCGAGTCCTCCTGTATGATGCACAGAGGGTAGATGATGGGTCCGTGCAGATTGATAAGGCGGGGTAATTGCTGACAGATTATGCTATCGGCAATTTAGGTAAGCTGACTTCGATCTTGCTGGCATTTGTCTGATGCCGAGTTAAAAGCAAAGTGCGCCAGAATCGCCAAGCTGTTGGCGTTATTGCTTTTCGGCGGCAGCGCCAGATTCGACCGGCCCAGGCTGACCGGCAGAGGCCGCGTCGGCGGGTTTTGCTGTATCGGTGACATCGACCGACTGCAGCACGAATAGGGCTCGCTGGAAGCCCGGCTCAGGTTCTGCCGGCCTGAACGTTCCACGGGCTGCGTCCATCGCCCCAGCGGCCGGCGCCGACCGCGAACGCAACTGCGACTTATCGACCGCCAACGATGAAGATGAATTGTCGTGGCTGTAGGGGAGGCCGAAATCTGGCTGCATTTTAACAGCCTCGTTGCCGACACTGCCTTCCTGTTCCCCACGCAAAATCGTCTCGGGCAAATTATCGACGTTCTCGGAAAACCATTCGCGCACGGCGGGCACGCGTTGAGCGCGACCGACTGCGCTTTTCAGTGCGTCCACCTTCATTGATGTTGAGCTTTCCACCTTCACTCCAGAATGTTGCGACATGGCAGTCACGCCTAATGTGACGACCGATTGCGATCGCCCCAGATCGTCCAGCACGCCCCGTACCTGCTCCGGCGAAGCTTCCACGTATACCACGTCCAAACCGTTGGCAGTTTTGGCGCGCTTCACAAGCGCCCTGGATGTTGCTTTCATTCCGGGCGCTTTCGACTGCAGGCGGAGGTTGGCATCCTGCTGCAGGGCCGCGGTCAATTCTCGTTCAACATCATCCAAAGATTGAACGTCTTTGCGTCCCCGTCGCTCCGCACCAAATTTTTGGTCGCCGTTTTGGGCCCGATCGTTTTCTAGAACAATGCGATTATCGCTGAGTACTTTTTCAAATTCCTTTCCTGCATCCGGCGTATGCTTTAGCCCGACTTGCACGACAAGCACCGCTTGGGCAGGCTCGTCCGCAAGCGACGCCGATTCCGCCAGATTCGACTGGGCCGTAGCCGCGCTGGGTTGAGGAGCGGCGGGAACCGGGGCGGCACTGTCCAAAGTTCGAGCGGCGCCGCCGACGGCGTTTCGCGACTGGGCGAGACCACCGGCGCGATTCTCGTCTCTTGCCACATTCGGCGACGCGGCCATGCTGGGCTGTATTTGCGGTTCCTGTCGGTCGACGTCCAACTGTTGGCCAACCTTTCCCTCCGCGGATTGGACGCGAGTTGCCTGACGTTCCTCCTTTGCAGGCTGTTGAGCAATCTGACGGCCGGCCTGATCGTCGTTTCGAGTGGCCACCATGATGATCACGGCGGCGGCTATCGCCACGAGCGACCAGGCGATGCCACGCTTGCTGCGAAATACGCTGGGTTTTGTATCCCAATAATCGTGCCCCGCCAAAATTGCCGCCTTGGATTCCGATTGTGCAGCGGGCGATTTCGCCGCTTGCTCTGCACGATGCAATACCTGTTGCGCGAAGTCGGGCTCCAACTGATGACGCGGCAAACTCTGCAGCCCGGCGCGGATAGCCTTGAGCTCCTCGACCAATTGGCGCGCCTCGGCACTGCCAACCAGAAGTTGCTCGACACGAGCATGCTCCTCGGCGTTCAATTCGCCGTCCAGATAGGCGCTGATCAGTTGGTCGTATTGTTCGTGATCCATTGATACTATCTCAGCTTTTTCCCGCCAGCACGCCCTTCAACTGGTCTCGCAATTCCATTCTAGCCCGATGCAGGCGGCTGCGCACCGTGCCAAGCGGCAGTTGGAGCATCTCGGCGATTGTCTCGTAATCGTGGCCGTCGATTTCCCGCAGCACCAGCACCGAACGGAAATCTTCGTTCAGCTTCGCCAGTGCGGTGCGCACCTGAGCGACCTGTTCGCGCCGCTCGATGGGCTCGCTGGGGCTGCCGTCGCGGGATACCGGTTCGTCGCCTGTCAGTTCTCGATTCTGCTCCACCGACATCGTCGGCCTGTGTCGTCGCCGCCTGCTGGAGGCCAGGTTGAAAGCAATCCGGTACAACCAGGTGTAAAACGCGCTTTCGCGCTTGAACGACGCCAACTTGACCATCGCTTGGACAAAGGCATCCTGGCACACGTCGCGCGCTTCCTCGGTGCAGCCCAGCACGTGGACCAGCGTGTTGAACAGCCGGTCCTGGTACTTGGTCACCAATTGGCCGAAGGCCGACGAGTTTCCCCTCAAAGTGTCGTCGATGAGCTGGATGTCTTCGTTCACAACCGCTCCGAAGCTTTTGACGACCGGGCAGAGGCAATAGTTCCCGACCAAATCTACGCGATTTTAGGCCAAATGGTTTAGGCGAAGCGTGATTTTAACCTGCGTCGGGGGCGGCGTATTTCAGCCGCGGGCCCTGCAGAACGAAAATCCACAAGGCCACGGCGGCGGCCAACATCAGAATGCTCACGTTTTCCGAAATGGTCATGCCGGTGCCGAATACGGTCAGCTCGTCGGTCCGGAGAATTTCTTCGAAGATCCGCTGGATAGGATAGATGGTGAGCATTAGCGCCGTCACTTCGCCCTCGTGCTGGCGGAAGGGATACCAGGCCAGCAAAAAGAATGTGAGCAGGAAGGCGTCAAGCGAACTGTACAGTTGGGCTGGGTGCACCGGGAGACTTCGAGCCGGCGGCGAGGTTGCTTGTTCGATTGTCCAGGAGCGCATTACAGAGTGCCCCTCGGCGTCGATCACATCCATCTGCACTTTGGTGCCGGCCTGCTCAATGCGCGCAAGCGCCGCCTGCGCCGCGGCAATGCTGCCGGGAAAGAAGTTTTGATCCAGCGAAGCGATGGCCATGTAATCGCTGGGGCGGCCGTCGGGCGTCGTGACGAGGATTGTCGCGATCCGATCGCCGGACTGCACGCCGGCTTTCGCAGCCGGCGAGTTTCCATCAACTGAAAACACGATGGCCGGTTCGCTGCCGCGTTTGTGCGGCGGTTTCGCAGGCTGGAAATGCATGCCCTCGAACACATATTCGCCACGATCGATTTGCGATTGATACACCGGCGACTCAGGCGGGAATGCGACTGCCCAGGGAAGCTGACATTGGCCGCCGTAACAGCAACCGTTGAGGAAGCAGCCGATGCGGCCTAATGCGAGCCCCAGTGTCATGCTGGGCGCGATCACGTCGGCCATGGCCAGCACCGGCAATTTGTGGCGCACAAAGAACCAAACCGCCGCGGCGGCGCCACCGACGACCGCTCCATAAACCACCAGTCCGCCGCGCGTGAAATTGATGATGGCCGCGAAGGTTTCGCTAAGCCCGTGCGCTGGAAATCTCGCCAATATTCGATCACGTAAAACAGCCGCGCGCCGAGAATGCCGCACAGGCACATCCAGAAGGCCAGAGAGTAGATCAATTCCGGATCGAATCCTTCGCGCTTTGCCCGATAGGCGGCCAACGCCACGCCGGAAATCACCCCCAAAAACAGCATCACGCCGTAGCCGCGAATCGGGAGGCCTTGTGAATCCGATATTGCCGGCAGCACGATCGCGACAATCGCGCCGATGACGAACATCACCGGAACTTCGTTCCAGACTTCGGCGACCGAGCCGCGGCGAAAGAGCCGCCAGGCGAGTCGCACGGCACAAATTGCAACCCAAACGGCCAGCGCCAGGCCGACCCCAAGCAGCGGCCAACCGACGACGTCGTGCGGAATGTGGAACAGCGTGGTACGCATTAGGAATTGAACCGCCGAGTCGCGGAAGCGCGGAGACGCAGAAGAATTTATTAGGAAGCCGGGAAACCAGGAAGGAAATCAATTGCGGACTTCCTGGTTTCCTGGCGTCCCTATTATTTTTGCCTTCTCTGCGCCTCTGCGGTTAGTTAATTTTCCACCGGGCCGAGCATTTCATTGTCGATGAGGCGGGTTTTGCCCACGCGGGCGGCCAGCAGCACTACGGCAGAGGAATCGATGCGACGAAGTTCCTTCAAGCTGTTTGGATCCACCACGGCGACGTATTCGGTTTGCACGCCGGGCTCGACGGCGATCGCATCGCGCACGGCATCGCGAATTTTGGCCGCATCGCGCTCGTTGGCGGCGAACATTTCGCGCGCCAGCCGCAAGCTGCGTGAAAGCACCAGCGCATGCCGCCGCTCGTCGGCGCTGAGATTCGCGTTGCGGGAGCTCATCGCCAGGCCGTCGGGCTCGCGCACCAACGGGCAAGGCACGATTTGGATCGGCAGATTCAGATCGGTCACCATCCGCTCGATCGTCAAAAGCTGCTGATAATCTTTGCGGCCGAAATAGGCGCGGTCGGCCGGCACGATCTGAAGGAGCTTGAGCACCACCGTGGCGACGCCGCGGAAATGTCCCGGACGGGCGGCCCCTTCCCATTGCCGGGTCAGGCCGCGGACATCGACGGATGTGGAAAAGCCGGGCGGAAAGATTTCTTCGGTCGTGGGAGTGAATACCAGTTCGACGGCCAACGGCGCCAACAGCGCCAGATCGGCTTCCAACGTGCGCGGATACTTTTTGAAATCTTCCTTCGGGCCGAATTGCTTGGGATTCACGAAGATCGACACGATGACGATGTCGCACTCGCGCCGGCAGCGCTCGACCAGACTGAGGTGGCCCGCGTGCAAAGCGCCCATCGTCGGCACCAGGCCCACGCGCTTGCCGGCAAGCTGCCCGGCGCGCACATATTGCTGGACTTCGTGTGCGCTGGCGAGGGTGCGGGGCAGGGCCGGCAGTGTGGGTGCGTCGGGCATTTCGTCAGTTCATGGATTCGATCGCGGCGACTAATTCGGCTTCGGCGGCGTCGGGCTCGGCCAAATCGAGCCACAGCACCGGACCGATGCCGGGCCGGGAGGCTCGAATGCGTACGGCCACAGCCAGGCGCTGGTGCAACGCTTGACTATCGCTCGAGGCTTTCGGTTCGGCGGGAATGACCAGCATTTTCGGCGGCACGACGGCTGACGCCAATTCCTGCCACGTGCTGTCGAGTTCGCCGGGCCACAATACGTCGCCCAACGTCAGCAGATCTTCGATCCAAAACGGTGTGACTGCGCCAGCCTTGGGGGTCGACCAATTTTCACGCGCCAGCATTTGGGCCTGCTGGCGGAGCAATTCTATCGCCGAGGTTACGTCGAGGCTAGGCGAATCGAGCGCTGGAATCGCGGCGAATTCGAGCAATCGCCAGCCAAACTGTTTTGCAAGGGCGGCTGCCAATCGGCGGGAAGTATCCTGCAACGGTTCCGGCAGGCCGGCACTGCTGATCGCCACGTACCGGGTCGCCGTGCGCAGGTGATCGAGCAGTTGCGCGACAGTCCAGCCGATCGTGGGATGCACCATCGAAGGGGCGATTTCCGCGGCGGGTTCCAGCACAAAACGACGCATCGCCATGCGCGGGTGCGGCAGCGTCAATTTCGCCGTGTGAATCACCACTTCATCGTACAGCAAGAGATCGAGATCGATGGTGCGCGGCGACCAGCGCCGGCCGCGCGTGCGGCCCAAATCCAGTTCGACCTGCTCCAAGACCGCCAGCAGCGCCGCGGGCGCGAGATTTGTTTCCATCAGGACAGCGCCGTTGAGAAACGGCAACTGGTCGGGTGGGCCGCCAATCGCCCGCGTTTCGTGCCACGCGCTGACGCGCAGGTTTTGCACACCGGACGTAGCCGCCAATCGCTGCACGGCGGCGTCGAGCAGCTTCCGGCGATCGCCGAAATTGGAGCCCAATGCAATCAGAGCCCGCGGCATAAAATCGTAAGGCGCAGGACGAACAAGCCGCGCGGACATCAGGCCGCGGAGAAAAGAAACATGGGGGGGACATCCGGGCCCCGACCGAAGTCGTCGACAGTCGATCCCTCTGCTCGCGCCCCCCAAGTTAAACTTGGAAGTTTCAATTGACCAGCCGCAGATCGGACCGACGAGCACCGGCGCAAACGGAACTGCGGCAGGCACACCTTCAGCGTGCCCGCAGCGCACCTGCGCCAGACGAACAATCAAGCGAAATCAATTGGTGTCAACGTCGAGATCAACCGTTTGCTGCCAGGCGATTACTTTTAGCGCGGCACGTGGTGGGCATCAAAATCGTTTCGATGCCGGCGCCGGCGGAAAGTGCTCGGACTATTTTCTGGCCGCAAACAGCCGTTGAACCTCGACACATTTGTTGTTCGCGCTCATCGGACCAAACGCGAGGCTTATTTTGCGGCGTCGCCAAAATTTGTCAAGCATGCGGCGCACCGACAAATTTTATTTTTTGTTTTCTGCGAGAAACTCCGCCACAGGTTGCGAAAGATTTTTTTGCCGCCGTGAAATATGAGCGCAGCGTCACAAAATCTCTTGACAAGCAGCGCGCAAAACGCACAGTACGCGATTTGCAGCGGAGAACTCGCCGCTTTTACCCGCTACGGGCGAATGGGCAGATGGGCGCAAGGACAACGCGGATCATTCCACGGGTAATTGAACTGCTCCCGATAGTCGTAGGGCATCGTGTAGTCGTTCCAATCGAACAACATGCGATGATTCGGGTAGAAATAGCAGGCTGGGCGATAGTCTGAGTTCCAAGCGGGGCACGTCGTCGGGCCGAGCGGATCGTTTTGATGGCAACAGCCATACATTGGCTTGGCCGAATAATTGCAGGATTGGCAGCCGATGCACCCACAACCGGCCGGCAAATGAATCGGAGGCACCGACACCGTGACCGGCGGCGGAAATAGCCACGATTGATCGACCGGCGCACTAATGGTCTCCGGAGGTGCCTGCGGGCCGACCGTAACGTCCACTTCAGCCGACGGCGCGGGCATCACGCCTTGCGTCGGCTGGGCGCCGCAGGCGCCGGACATCAGCAGGAGCGAAATCAAAGCGGCGTGCATGGGCAACTCGGCGGCGGTATTTGAATTTGAAAGGGGGCGAATCGCCGACTTCGTTCGATAGCATCAGCGTGCTACCGTTATCGGCCGAAACGCAGCGCTGGATTAGCAGTTCCCAGGGCGGCGAGCGAAACAATCGGCGCACGGCGAAAGGCGGCGATTTGGGGCGCTAGCAGCGCCGGTGCCTTCGCTGGACACGCCGCAAAAGCGGCTCTAAAATGCCTGAGAATTGGAAACTAGGCGAACGTGCTGTCATCGACAGATGTCGTTCGCCGCAGCGGGGCGGTAGCTCAGTTGGGAGAGCGTCGCGTTCGCAATGCGAAGGTCGGGGGTTCAACTCCCCTCCGCTCCACTTCCCATGCAACCCACGGTCAGCGATTGACGGTGGGTTGTTTTTTTGCGCCGTCCAACGCGGCAGCGGGAGGAACAGATTTCGAATCGCCGGCTAAGCAGCGGGCGATGTTCCGCACGGCCTGGCGGATGCGATTTTCATTTTCCACCAGCGCGATCCGTACGTAGCCTTCGCCGGAAGGGCCGAAGCCGGCGCCGGGGCTGACCACGACGTCGCCTTCTTCCAACAGCTTCATGGCGAAATCCAGCGAGCCCATCTTCGCCCACGGCTCGGGAATTTTGGCCCACACAAACATACTGGCTCGCGGCGGCGTGACGTTCCAGCCGATGCGGCGCAATCCATCGCACAGCACATCGCGGCGGCGCTGGTATTCCTTCGCTTGGGCTTCCACTGCCGATTCACCGTGGCGCAGCGCCATGATGGCGGCGATTTGAATCGGGCGGAACATGCCGTAATCGTAATAAGCTTTGACAGTCCCCAGCGCGCGGATGATTTCTGCATTGCCGGCGCAGAAGCCCACGCGCCAGCCCGCCATGCTGAAGCCTTTGCTCATGGTGGTGAATTCGACGGCGAGCTTCTTCGCGCCGGGCACCGAAAGCAAACTGGGCGCCTGATAGCCATCGAAGCAAACGTCGGCGTAGGCCAGATCGCTGATGAGAATGAAACTGTATTTGCGCCAGCTTCACGGCCTCGACGTAGAACTCTTTTTCCACCGTCACCGTTGACGGGTTGTGCGGATAATTGAGGATCACTACTTTCGGGCGCGGATAGATGTGCTGGCAAACGTAGTCGATGTTCGACAGGAATTTGTCGTTGTCGGCGACCTCCAGCGTGATCGCGTTGCCGGAGGCCAACGATACGGCATACAAGTGCGCGGATAAGTCGGCGCGGGCACAATCGCGGTATCGCCCGGGCCGATCAGCGCCAGGCACAGGTGGCTGAAGCCCTCTTTCGAGCCGAGAGTAGTGATGATCTCACTTTCGGGATCGAGCCGCACACCCCACTTTTTCAGATATCGTGCAGCCACTTCGCGCCGCAGGTTCAAAATGCCCATCGCGGGGCTGTAGCCGTGATTCCCGGGATCCCGAGCCGCCTCAGCAAGCTTATCGATTACCACATCGGCGGGAGGATCGGTGGGGTTGCCCATGCCCATGTCGATCACGTCGTCGCCGGCGCGGCGCTTCTGATACATCAACTGGTTGAGGCGTGCGAACAGGTATGCCGGCAGGCGCTGGATGCGCTCGGACACTTGAATATCAAACGGCCGATTGTCGTCGACCGGTTCGGTGTTTTCGGTGGGGTTTTCCATGTTCGCTATTACCGCCGCGCGCAGCACAAATTCGCAGAGGCCTGATACTCAATGGTAGGCCTGAACGTTCGCCGGGAAAGGCGGCGCGGCGACTGGGAAAGCATACCACGGCCCAGAAGCCGCGGCAGACCGGCGAATTACGAGCTAATTCCGCTGCGGCGGAACGGAGCCGGAGCGAGCGGCAGATTGTCCGGATGGCCGGCCGGTTTGCGTCGTGGGCGGGTTGCGCGGCAGCAGGCCGGTCGTTTCAAACGCGGCGGGCACGGCGCCGGCGTCTGGCCCAACTGATTTTGAGCCTCCACGACCACCAGCGGCGGTTTGAGCCTTTCTCTGCGGTGAGTGCGACGTGCCGGCCAGGAAATTGTCGATGCCGGCTTCGTCTTTGATCCGTTCAAATTCTCTCGCCATGGCTAGCCGCAGCTTTTTCTCGTGGATGTCTTCATAGATGTCGTTGCGAACTTCTTCGATTTTCACTTTGACCGGCTCCGTATAGCCTTCCAGGTACAAAATCACGAATTTATCCAGCATCTGAATGATGCCGGAGATTTCGCCCGGCTTCAGCGCGAAGGCTTCTTTTTCGAGTTCCGGCTGGCCGCCGAACTGCTGGATCGGCGGCACGCGGCCTTGGTTGGCGCGGCTGGCCGGCTCAATGGAATATTGCTCGGCCAGTTTGCCGAAGAATTCGACCGACGGATTCTCGCGCGCCTGCTGCCAGGCTTCCTGTGCGCGGCGTTGGCTATCGATCACGATCGCGCGCACTTGGGCCCGCTTGCCAAAATTGGCTTTGAAGCCTTTTTGAATATCTTCGTCGGTCACCTTCACGTCGCCGACAATCAGCTTCAGCGCGGTGCTGGGCCAGACGGAATCTTTTAGATACTTATCCTGCGAAATCTTCTGATCGTCGACGACCGATTTCAGCCAGCCTTCCACGTCGGGCTTGCCGTCTTTAGTGAGCCTGCCGGCGGACAAGGCGGCGCGGGCGATTTCGGCGTCCATGTCCTGTGGGGTCACTTTAAGATTGCGTTTCTTAAGCTCCAGCTCCAATAGCTTGCGATTGATCATCTGCTCCAGCACCGCATCGCCGTGCCGCACAATGCATTCTTCCGATAGTTCACGAACGGTGATGGTTTTGCCGTTGATCGTGGCCGCCACGCCGGGCATTTGCATTTGCTTCTGCGGATTGTTAAGGACGTTGACAATCTGCGCGTCGTCCTGCAGCTTCTTGAACACGTCGGTGGAGACGCTGCGCAGCTTTCGTTCGCGCACAAATTCTTCCAGGCGGCTGCGCATTTGATCTTTGGTGAAGCCGGTGGGCGGCGTTTGCCCTTCGCATTTCAAAATGGCGTATTGGCCCATGACTTCGATGACTGGCGAGATTTCGCCCTCCTTCAGCTTGAAAGCGGCCTCTTCCACCTTGGGATCGCCCACGTGCCGGCGGATGGGATGGATCAGCCCATTGAGGCTGGCGCTGGTGGGGTCTTTGCTGTACTTGCGCGCGAGGCGCCGAATTCGTCGGGATTGGCCTTCGCCTTGGCCAACACTTGCTGTGCGACGTTCGCGTCGTCGAGCACGATCAGCCGCGCGCGCACCGCAGTCCCGTATTGAGCCTCAAAGGCGTCGTCGATTTCCTGCTGCGTGGGCTGTATCCGCTCGGCAGCCAGCTTGCGCAGCGCCAGCGTGGGCCAGATGATGTCATTGCGATATTGATCCGGACCGATGCCGCGCTCCTGCTGCAGCATTTGCATCCATTGATCGACGGGGATGGAAAACTTTTTCGCCAGCCGGCCGATTTCCTCGTCGACGTCCTGGCGCGTGACCTTCACGCCCTTCTTCTCGCAATAGCTGGTGATCAAATATTTATTCATCACGCCTTCGAGCACTTCCGTGCCGAATTGCGCGAGGCATTCCTGAGCCAGTTCATTGCGCTGGATTTGTTCGCCATTCACGACCGCGACAATATTCTGCTGCGAGGACGTGGCGCCAGCGTTTTGCGTGGGAACGGCGTTGCCTACCGAGGGCAGAGACGCCAGCTTCTGCTGCGCGGCATCTTTCTTGCCTGGCATCTGCGCGCCGGCGGGACTGTGGCCGCCGATGGCGCGGATGGCCACGCACACGGCGATCACGCCAAGCGAGGCCAGCGCGGTGAGCAAACGACGTTTCCATTTTCCCGGACGCGCAGGCGCCGGGGATGCATCCTTGCGGGACATAGACGGTTTCTCCATAAACCGTTTGAGATTTCGGTGCGGACGAGGTCGCAGACCTGCGCCCTGCTATTGCGGGAGGGGCACTATAGGGCGATTGCGCCAGGCAGATCAAGAGAAATTGGGACGCGGATTGTGTGCTAGCACCCGAAAAGCCGGGGAGAGCGAGGATCCCGAATTATTGTTCCATCACTTCCGCTTCTTTGGCTTTGGCCAGGTCGTTGACTTTATTCTCGTACTGCTTGGTCAATTCCTGGATTTGATCCTTCGACTGCTTGCAGTCATCCTCCGTCAGCGATTTCGCCTTTTGGCCGTCGTCGGCGGCTTTGTTGCCGTCGCGCCGCACATTGCGGATCGAAACGCGGGCGTCCTCGGCCATCTCCTTGATACGGCCCACCAGCTTGCGGCGCACATCGGTCGACAAGGGCGGCACGGCGATGCGAATCACACGGCCGTCGTTCGACGGATTGAAGCCCAGGTCGCTGGCGCGGATTGCCTTTTCAATGTCCTTGATGGTGCCGGGATCGAACGGGCGGATCACGATTTGCGTGGGCTCCGGGGCGCCGACCTGGGCGACCGATTTCAAGATCACAGGGGCCCCGTACACTTCCACGCGTAGCGAATCGACCAGGCCGGGGTTGGCGCGGCCTGTGCGAATGCCGGCCAAGGCGCTTTTGAAAACGTCGCACGCTTTTTCCATGCGTTCTTCGACGTCGAATAGGATTTCTTCAGAAGTCATGTGGTCGGCTACGCGTCGCGAGCGACGCGGCTAAACAGGGTAGGGTGAGCGCCCGGGATTATAGCAACTGCCGCGGATTATTTCTTGGCGGCCTGCGCCTCTGGCTGGAAATCAGCGTGCCCACTTGTTCGCCGCAGGCGGCGCGCTCGATGTTGCCTTCCTGCTTGAAGTTGAACACCAAGATCGGCATGTCATGCTCCATGCACTGCGTAATCGCAGTGGGATCCATCACCCGCAGGTTTTGCTCGCGTACCTGGTTGTAGCTCAGTTGCTGATAGAGCGTGGCTTGCGCGTTCTTTTCCGGATCGTCGGTGTACACGCCGTCGACGCGGGTGGCTTTCAAGAGCACGTCGGCTTCCAGTTCCAAGGCACGCTGGGCGGCGGCGGTGTCGGTGGTCACAAACGGGCTGCCGGTGCCGGCGGCCAGGATCACAATGCGCCCCTTTTCCAGGTGCCGGCGGGCGCGGCGGCGAATGTAGGGTTCGGCCACGCCTTCCATGCGGATGGCGGTCATCAGCCGCGTTTCGGCGCCGAGCGATTCCAGTGCGTCTTGCAGGGCAAGGCCGTTGATCACCGTGGCCAGCATGCCCATGTAGTGGGCCGTGGCTTCCTGAATGCCGACGTTTCCGGCGGTGAATTCAGCCCCTCGCAGAATGTTTCCGCCGCCGATGACAATGGCCACCTGCACGCCGCGCTGGGAAGCCTTCTGGGTTTGGCGAGCGATGTGCAGCACCTCGGTCATGCTGATGCCGCGCTCGCCGGCGCGGGCGAAGCTCATGCCCGATAACTTCAGCACGACACGACGGGCTTTTTGCTTAGACGCCATGGACAGACCTGCGGAATAAACAACGACCTTGCACCAATGACCAATTGTAGTTTAGCACGCAGCATTGGTCATTCGGTTCCCCGATGGTTACTTGCCCAACTCCCAGTGGACCAGCCGTTTGATCGTTAGTTTCGCCTCTTTGGCCAATTGGCCGACGGTTTTCTTGTCGTCCTTCACAAAAGGCTGCTCCAGCAGGACCCGTTCGGCGTAGAAGTTTCGCATCCGGCCTTCAACCATTTTGCCGATGATGTTTTCCGGCTTGCCTTCTTGGCGGGCGGCCGCGGCCAGGATTTCACGCTCTTTTTCTACCACTGCCGGGTCGAGTTCTTCCTTGGTTACTGCTGAAGGGCGCATGGCAGCGGTGTGCATGGCGATGTCTTTCACCACTTCGGCACTGCCGCCGTCGATTTCGATGAGCACGCCGCTGGCGCCGTTATGGTGCACGTAGCCGCCGCTCATGCCGTCGAACCGCACGATACGGGCCAGGTTAAATACCTCGCGGATTTTGTTGGAAAGTTCGTCCTTTTCAGCTTCCAGCGTTTTGCCAGGCTTTCCTGGCGAGGGCTGTTTCCACAGGTCCTCAGGGGTTTTGGCGCCGGGGCCCAGGGACAATTGCTTGGCGAGATTGTTGCACAGGGCGATGAATTCGTCGTTATTGGCGACTGGGGCGCTTTCGCAGCGTAGTTCGATCATGGAGCCGACTTTTTTGCCCGGATCGGAATACAGGGCGATGCGGCCGGCGGAGGTTTCCCGCCCGGAGCGCGATTCCATCGTCTTTTTGCCCTGCTTGCGCAGCCAATCGATGGCGGCGCTCTCATTTCCGCCGGAGGCTTCCAGTGCCTGTTTGCACTCCATCATCGGCAAATTGGTTTTATCGCGCAGCGCTTTCACGGAGGCGGCGGTTATCTCGGCCATGTCGTTCTCCAACGAAGGTCTACAGTAAGCAATAGGCGGTAGGCAGTGGGCGGAGCCAACGGCCTACCGCATACCGCCTACCGCCTACAAATTTCTTATTCTTCTTCCGCTCCGCCGACGCTGGCGGCGACCATCATTCCTTCGGCCTTTTCTTGCTTCGCGGTGGCGGCAGTTGTTTTGCCTTCCAGCACGGCGTCGGCCAATTGGGCCAGCACGATTTCGATCGAGCGAATGCTGTCGTCGTTGCCGGGAATCGGCAAGGAGATCTGGTCGGGATCACAATCGGTGTCGATCAGCGAGACAGTGGTCACGCCCAACTTGTTGGCTTCGCGCACCGCGTTGTGTTCTTTCTTCGGATCGATCACCACCAGGCATTCCGGCAGTCGGTTCATCGTGCGCATGCCGTTGAGGTTCCGGTACATTTTGCGGAACTCGCGCTTGAGCGCCGATTGCATTTTCTTGCTGTAAGTGTCGAACGCTTCCGACTTCATCAGCGTTTCCAGCTCTTCCAGGCGGCTGAGACGGTTGCGGATGGTGCGGAAATTGGTGAGCGTGCCGCCCAGCCAGCGATCGCTGACAAAGGGCATCCCGCAGCGCTGGGCTTCGCGCTCGACCGATTCGGTGGCCTGGCGCTTGGTGCCGACGAATAGAATCAGGCTGCCGCCGGCTGAGACTTGCTTCAGATACTTTTTCGCGCGAAGCAGACCGCGAATGGTTTCACGAACGTCGAGAATGTGGATCAGATTACGGCGGCCGTAGATGTAAGGCCGCATTTTGGGGTTCCAACGACTGGCGCGATGGCCGAAATGGACCCCGGCTTCAATGAGCTCCTTGGCGGATACGTTGGTGGACAAGCAAAACCTTTCTGAAAGTGTGGCACACCGGCCTATCGCGGAAGTCCTTCCCTTCCACACCCGGCGTTGGTCGCTAACATCGGTCAGTTGCTAACGTCCGCCGCGCGGGACCGATCCGCGCTGGCGGACCCATTATGCTATCAGTTGGACTAATGATCGTCAATTGGGGAAGCGCGGCGGAAAAGATTAACGCGCATAGAGTTAGATTCGTTTGATTGCCGCGGCGAAAACCTCGCGGAACGCTGACCAGCTGCGGGCTTCGCCGCTACAATGACAAGACTCGTCTGTCGCAGCCGCGCCGTGTAATTCGCCTGTCGTGCCGCATGGGCCAAGCCCAATCGAAATCTGCCGAACAAGTGTTCCAGGTATCGCCGGAACTGGAGAAGAAAACGCTGGCCGCTGCTTTGCGCCACTGGTTGCCCGATCAATCTTGGTCGCACGTGCGGAAGCTGATCGTGTCGCGGCGGGTGATGATTAGCGGCAACCTGTCCGTCGATGCCGGCCGTCGGCTGGCGGCCGCCGACGTGGTGAAAGTGCTGGCGCATTCCGTGGCTGCGCCGGCCAAGGAAGAAGACATTCGGGTGCAATTTCTCGACGATCATGTCGTCGTGGCGGAAAAGCCGGCGGGGATGACCTCGAATCGGCATCGGGAGGAACGCCAGTGGTCGAAGCGGCGAAAACAGATTCAGCCCACGCTCGACGAACTATTGCCGCATGTGATTACCAAGATCGCAGAGCGGCGAAACAAACGCGGCGTGCCGCTGCCGGTACGGGCGGTGCATCGGATCGATCGTGACACCAGCGGGCTGATTGTGTTTGCCCGGACGCATGTTGCCGAGCGAATACTGGCCCAGGAATTCCGGCAGCATGCAACGCATCGGCGCTACCTGGCGATCGTCGAAGGCAAGGTGAAGGCGCAGACCATTTCCAGCCGGTTGGTGCGCGATCGGGGCGACGGCCGCCGCGGCAGCACGGAGAATCCAGCCCTCGGCAAGTTGGCGGTCACGCACGTGAAGCCGCTTGAAACAGTCGGAGGATACACGCTGGTGCAGTGTCGATTGGAGACCGGCCGCACGCATCAGATTCGCATTCATCTTTCGGAATTGGGGAATCCCGTGTGCGGCGAAAAAGTGTACCGGCCCAAACGAGACGCGAAGGTGACGGTCGATAACAGCGGCGCACTGCGCTTGGCGCTGCATGCCGCCGAGTTGGGCTTCGTCCATCCAGTGACGGGCAAACCGCTGCGATTCCAAGCGCCGTTGCCGGAAGATTTGCGCGACTTCTGGCGCGGATTGAAAGCGCAAGCGAAACGATGAACTGGATGGCCGGTGGGATGACGGCATCGGCGGCGACAATCGTTCGCTCAACGACAAGCCGGCGCCCTCGTCTCTCTCCCCGCGTCCGTCGCCCCTCGTCTCTCGCCTCCAATCCAAGCTACCGGGCTAGGATTCGAACCTAGAATGAGGGAGCCAAAGTCCCTAGTGTTACCGTTACACCACCCGGTAGTCTCGCAGTCGGTCCGACAAGCGGGCCGATTGCTGTGTCGATTTTAGCAATTCCGCGGCTTAGGCAACAAGCCGCGTAAGAATTCGACAGTTGCGACGGGCACAACGTTCAAGAGAAAAGAGCTGCTAAATCGCCTACTTCACGTCGTTGCCGCGATTCACGACGGCGAAGGAAAGCTGCTCCAGTTCCATCGCCAGGTCGACGCCGACCAGGCTGACGGTTGGCGGCAAAAGCAGTGTGACGGGGGCGAAGTTCACGACCCCCTCCACGCCGGCGGCCACCAACTTATCCGCCACTGGCTGAGCAGCGGCAGCGGGGACGACGATCATCCCCAGTTTGATCCGCTGGCCGCGGACTACTTCGGTCAGCTTTTCGAGCGGATGGATGGGAACGCCTTCGATCGTGGCGCCTGTCTTGGCGACGTCGACGTCGAATGCCGCCACGATCCGAAAATTCTGCGTACCGAATCCTTTGTAGCCCAATAGGGCTCGGCCCAGGTTGCCTACGCCCACCATGGCGACCGTCCAAGAACGGTCGGTCCCCAGGATCCGGCGGATTTCGGAAATCAACTGCTCGCATCGGTAGCCGATGCCCGGATTGCCGAAGTGGCCAAAATAGGCCAGATCTTTGCGGACCTGGGCGTCAGTGAACCCCAACAGGTTGCCCAATTGGTTGGAGCTGATGGTTTGATGGCCATCGCGGACCAATCGCTGCAGTTCCCGCAGATAGAGGCTCAGCCGGCTGACGACCGCCTTGGGGACGGCTTCGTCCTTTGCGGCGGCCTCGTCGGCGGCCGTAAGCGGCTTGTTTTTAGGCTGACTCATGCGGTGCGAAAGGTAACGATACGCCTCGGCGGGAGCCTCGCCCTCCCGAAAACCGAAGCCCGGTTACTGTAAAGCATGCCCTGGCGGGTCACAAGCGAATTCCGGCCCGATGGACACGTTCGGGCGATGTATTCTCCGGCGCAAGCAAAAGCCCCTTCCGCAACCAGTGGATCGCGGAAGGGGCTTAGTTCATCTGGCTTTGGCAAGCCAACGTAGCTTAGTCGGTCAGATGGCCCGCGGTGTTCGGGGCGATCTGTCCGCTGGTGGGTTCATACAACCAGCCCTGGCCGGCGCCGGCAGTGGCGGTCGGCGGGAAGGTCGAGATTTGCGTCACAGTGACGGTGCCGTCGAAGGCGTTGGTCGGCAGCGCTCCGCCTTGGACATACGGTCCGAACGGATGGGTGGCGTCGGCGATGGTGGAGCTGTTCGTGGCGCCAGCGGCGTCAGTCGCATACACCAAGCCGGGCAAGGTGCCGCCGGTCAGGTCCGGTGTGAGGCCGTTGTGCTGCAGCTTGTACATTTCGATTTGCTGGCGAAGGCCGTGAAGATTGAACTTCAAGGCGCTGGCCTTGGCATCGGTCGTCGACGAGGCGAACTGCGGAATGATCGTGGCAGCCAAAACGGCCATGATCACCACAACAATCAACACTTCGATCAAGGTGAAAGCAGAGCGGCGGGACATCATAACTTCCTTTCAGGCGAGATGAAAAACGGTGGTTCGAGAGTTTGTCAGGGGGTGGTGAACCAGGGCTAAGGCCCGAGATGGTTCTCCTTGGATTCAATAGGTTACGCGGGTCGGAGCGTCAAACTGCCGGCGGCGATTCGGCGGGGAAATCCGGCAAAAACCCGACTGAATAGGCAAATCGCTGCCAGTCCTTCGATGGCAATTTCCGGCCCGATTGGCGGCACATGCGGCAGAATCGGACCGGCCAGCTCGCGGTGCTCCGCCGGCACACAAGGGCGCAGCAGACGCCGTCCGTTTCAAAGGCACGATCCGCGAAGTCGCCATGAACTGCTAGCAAATTCGCAGAATGCAGCCTCGACCTAGCCAGCACGCTTATCGGTTTGCATACAGCTTGCCGATATTTCGAAACTAATGGCCTGTAATGCGCCAAAGTGCGTTAGCTGCGAAGTAGCTGCAGATTCGATGTTTTATCGAATTTGGGGCGGCTAGCTAATGTACGGCGACTTGACGGGCCGATGAAACCGTTGACGGGCGACTCCCGTCCCGAACCAGACCAATCTCGCTCAGAGCCGTCCAAAAGGGAGTTAAAGCAATGAATAGGTTGTTGGGTGTCACGCTGATGGCGGTTGCACTTGCCGCCCTAGCAGCACAATCCGCCCAAGCCGGCTACTGCGGTGCCGCCAGCTTCAAGCTGTGTTCCGCCAGTGACGCGTGTAACTACACCGGCGCCCGGCAGAACTGCTACACCGTGATGAAATGCTGCAAGGAGGTCGTCTACGAAAAGCAGAATTACACCTGCTACAAGACGGTCTGCTGCCCGGTGATGGAACAAAAGACCATCGACTGCGTCAAGTACGTTGCCGAGACGGCCTACAAGACGTGCGAGTACACAGTCTGCAAGCCGGTCTGGGAAACCAAGACGCGCACTTGCAACTACACCTGCTGCAAGCCGGTGTACGAGACCTGCACAAAGAACATCTGCTACACCGTGTGCAAACCGGTCTGGGAAACCAAGACGCGGAACATCTGCTATACGGTCTGCAAGCCGGTCTACGAGACCAAGACGCAGAACATCTGCTATACGGTCTGCAAGCCGGTCTACGAAACGAAGACCCGCAACATTTGCTACACGGTCTGCAAGCCGGTCTACGAGACCAAGACCTGCACCTACACCGTGTGCAAGCCGGTCTACGAAACGAAGACCCGCAACATCTGCTACACCGTCTGCAAGCCGGTCTACGAGACCAAGACCTGCACCTACACCGTGTGCAAGCCGGTTTGGGAAACCAAGACCCGCGAAATTTGCTACACGGTCTGCAAGCCGGTCTACGAGACCAAGACGCGGAACATCTGCTACACCGTGTGCAAGCCGGTCTACGAGACCAAGACTCGCGAGATCTGCTACACCGTGTGCAAGCCGGTGTATGAGACCAAGACCTGCACTTACACCGTGTGCAAGCCGGTTTGGGAAACCAAGACCCGCGAGATTTGCTACACGGTCTGCAAGCCGGTTTACGAGACCAAGACGCAGAAATCTGCTACACGGTCTGCAAGCCAGTGTATGAAACCAAGACTCGTGAAATCTGCTACACGGTGTGCAAGCCGGTCTACGAAACGAAGTCCTGCACCTACACCGTGTGCAAGCCGGTCTACGAGACCAAGACTCGCGAGATCTGCTACACCGTCTGCAAACCGGTGTATGAGACGAAGACTCGCGACATCTGCTACACCGTGTGCAAGCCGGTCTACGAGACCAAGACTCGCGAGATTTGCTATACGGTCTGCAAGCCTGTCTACGAAACCAAGACCTGCACCTACACTGTGTGCAAGCCGGTTTGGGAAACCAAGACCCGCGAGATTTGCTACACGGTCTGCAAGCCGGTTTACGAGACCAAGACGCAGAACATCTGCTACACGGTTTGCAAGCCAGTGTATGAAACCAAGACTCGTGAAATCTGCTACACGGTGTGCAAGCCGGTCTACGAAACGAAGTCCTGCACCTACACCGTGTGCAAGCCGGTCTACGAGACCAAGACTCGCGAGATCTGCTACACCGTCTGCAAACCGGTGTATGAGACGAAGACTCGCGACATCTGCTACACCGTGTGCAAGCCGGTCTACGAAACGAAGACCTGCACCTACACGGTTTGCAAGCCGGTCTATGAAACCCGCGAACGCGAGATCTGCTACTGCGTGTGCAAGCCTGTGCACGAAACCAAGACGATCCAAGTGTGCTGCGGCCACTGGGAATGCCAGGTCACCGAGCACCCGGGCCGCTGCTCACCCGTTGCGTGCAAGACCCCGGTTGCTGGTCATGGGATCCGTGCTGCTGCCGTTGCTGCTACCACCCCGGCTGCTGCCACCAGGTCACCTGCCAGTGCCCGCCGGTCAAGTGCTGCAAGCGAGTTTGGGTTCCTGAAGTGCAAACGCGCCGAGTGGATTGCGTGCACTACGTCCAGGAAATGCGCACCAAGAAGTGCCCCTACACTTGCTGCAAGATGGTTCCGGAACAGCGGACCTGCTCTTACACCTGCTGCCATTTGGTTGCCGAGCAGCGTGTGAAGCAGTGCCAATACACGTGCTGCCACATGGTTGCCGAGCAACGCACGAAGCAGTGCACCTACTGCGTCTGCCACATGGTGCCGGAGCAGAAGACCTGCTCGTACACCGTGTGCAAGATGGTGCCGGAACAACGCACGAAGACCTGCCAGTACACTTGCTGCCATATGGTTGCCGAGCAGCGCACCAAGCAGTGCCAATATACGGTCTGCCACATGGTGCCCGAGCAACGCACCCGTACCTGCACCTACCAGTGCTGCCACATGGTTCCGGAGCAGAAGACCTGCTCGTACACCGTGTGCCACATGGTGCCGGAAAAACGCGTGAAGACTTGCCAGTACACCTGCTGCCATATGGTTGCCGAGCAACGCACCAAGCAGTGCCAATACACGGTCTGCCACATGGTGCCCGAGCAACGCACGAAGACCTGCACGTACTGTGTCTGCCACATGGTGCCCGAGCAGAAGACGTGCAGCTATACGGTCTGCCACATGGTTGCCGAGCAACGCACCAAGACCTGCCAATACACGTGCTGCCATATGGTGCCGGAACAACGCACCAAGACCTGCACGTACACCTGCTGCAAGATGGTGCCCGAGCAACGTACGCGGACCTGCACCTATCAGGTCTGCCACATGGTGCCCGAGCAGAAGACCTGCAGCTATACGGTCTGCCACATGGTGCCGGAACAACGCACCAAGACCTGCCAGTACACGTGCTGCCACATGGTTGCTGAACAGCACACCAAGCAGTGCCAGTACACGGTCTGCCACATGGTGCCTGAAACCCGCACGAAGACCTGCACTTACCGGTGCTGCCACATGGTGCCCGAGCAGAAGACGTGCAGCTATACGGTCTGCCACATGGTGCCCGAGCAACGTGTGAAGACCTGCACTTACCGGTGCTGCCACATGGTGCCCGAGCAGAAGACGTGCAGCTATACCGTGTGCCGTATGGTGCCGGAACAGCGCGTGAAGACCTGCACCTACACCTGCTGCCACATGGTTGCTGAACAGCACACCAAGCAGTGCCAGTACACGGTCTGCCACATGGTGCCGGAACAACGCGTGAAGACATGCACCTACCAGTGCTGCCACATGGTTAGTGAGCAAAAAGTGAAGACCTGCACGTATCAGGTCTGCCACATGGTTGCCGAGCAGAAGACGTGCGAAATTCCTTACAAGTGCTGCCACATGGTTCCCGAAACCCGCACTTGCCAGGTTCCGTACACGATCTGCAAGCCGGTGCACTACACTAAGACCATCTGCTGCTGCCACATGGAGCCCAAGCAGGTTGCCTACACGGTGACCCGCTGCGTGCCGCGATGTGTGTGCAAACAGGTGCCGGTCACGGTCTGCTGCCCGCCGCCTTGCTGCTGCGGTTGCTGCAAGACGGAACCCACCTGCGGCTGCGGTCACTAAAGTACTGAGCACCGTCGCCCAGGCGACGGTTGAACGAAGGACGGTTTGGTCTGGTTAACATGGCGGTCCGATCCCCTCAGCGGGTCGGACCGCCTTTTTTGTTGGTTGCGGCATAATCAGCGGCCTGCGACGAGCGCGTTTGATCAGGCACAACTGTTGATTAATGCCGCCGGACATCGTTTAATGACGATATGTAATTGGCCGCGAATTGTGTGTTTCTGGCAGGCGCTTGACCGTCGTTTCCAGCCCATGCTATAAGCGCTGCATGGGGTTCAGTCCGCCCGTGGAACGCGGTGTCATTATTTCCGTTTGGCAGCACGTATGGCCTTGATCACGCTTCGGGTATTAGACGGCGCCGATCGAGGGCGTGTATACGACGACGTTCCCACGCCGATCACTATTGGCCGTGAGGAAGGCAATACGATCCAACTGAACGATGAGCGGATCAGCCGCTTTCATCTGAAGATTCAGGAAGATCGCGAGAAGATCGTGCTCACCGATCTGGAGAGCACCAACGGTACCAAGGTCAACGGCGAAGACATCCAGCTTCGCATCCTCCGTTTCGGCGATATGATCGCCCTGGGCCGCAGCGTGCTGTTGTTTGGCAAGCGCGAGCAGATCGCCGAACGGCTGGCTGGTTTGAAGCGTGATGCCGAAGGCTCCGGCACCGTCAGCAAAGAGGAGCTGATGAAGTCGGTCCGCTCCGGCAGCGAAGAGTTCGACCTGAACAGCGACAATTCCGACCTGCAGAATACGATCTACGCCCTGGAGCCCCCCACGCTGCCGCAAAAGCTCAGCCCCGCGCAGGCGGCGCAATTTTCGGAATTAGTGGAATATCTGCACATTCGCATCCGCGAGCTCTTGGCCTCGGTAAAAATCAAGGGGCCCATGGAACGCGTCACGCTGGAATACGAGCAGTGGCAGAGCCTGCTCGATCTACAGGCCCAATTGGCCGACTACCTCCGCGAAATCGGCGAACCACGCGAAGAATAGTCTTTACGTTCATCTTCTCAGCGGGACTCTCCCGCACTGGCGCCCCGGCCGCTAGAATCAAAGCTGCGCCCACGCCATGGAAGGACATCATGCCCGCTCCGCCGTTTGTACATCTCCACTGCCACAGCCATTACAGCCTGCTGGACGGCGCCAGCCCGATCGACAAGCTCATTGCCCGGGCCAAATCGCTGGGGATGAACGGCCTGGCGATCACCGATCACGGCAATCTGCATGGTGCGGTGGAGTTCTACCAGGAAGCCCGCAAGGCAGGGATCAACCCGATTTTGGGCTACGAGGCGTATGTCGCCCCAGGTAGCCGCAAAAGCCGCGACGGCGGCAATCTCAAGGAATCGAGTTATCACCTCACGCTCTTGGCGCAGAATCGCACCGGCTTTCGCAACCTGGTGAAAATGGCCTCGCTGGCCTACTTGGAAGGCTTCTATTCCAAGCCGCGCATCGATCGGGAGCTGCTGGAGCAATACAACGAGGGAATTATCTGCTTAAGCGGCTGTGTCTCCAGCGAGTTCAGCAAGGCGCTGCTCAAGGGCGAAGATCCCGGCCGTGAGCATTTCGACGAAGCGCAAGAAATCGCCGGCTGGTTCCACAAGCTCTTTGGCGATCGCTACTTCATCGAAATCCAAAACAATGGGCTGGAAATTCAGCGGCGGCAAATGGAAGGGGCCGTGGAAGTGGCCCGACGGATGGGCATTCCGCTGGTGGCGACCTCCGACGCGCACTATGTGAATCAAGAAGATTCTGACGCGCAAGACGTCTTGCTGTGCATCAACACCGGCAAGTTCCGCACCGACACCAATCGCCTGCGGATGGAGACGAATCAGTTCTATCTGCGCAGCGGCGAGGAAATGCTCGCTTCGTTCCCGGGCTTTGAGGAAGCTCTGAAGCAATCGCAATTGATCGCCGACAGCGTGAACATCGAACTGGAACTCGGCAAGCGGCACTTCCCCAATTTCACGCCGCCGGAAACAAAAACAACGGCCGACTATCTGCGCGAACTTTGCCTGCAGGGTTTGCGCGAGCGATATGCAGATCGTCCAGACCGCTGGAATGGCGAAGTGCTGGCGCCCGAAGTGCTCGATCGCTTGGGCCACGAACTCAACGTGATCAACGCGCTGGGCTATCCGAATTACTTCCTCATCGTGTGGGATTTTGTGCGCTACGCCCGTGAAAAGGGTATCCCGGCCACCGCCCGCGGATCAGGCGTCGGTTCGCTCGTGGCGTACGCCTTGTACCTGAGCCCCGTCTGCCCGCTGGATTACAACCTGCTGTTCGAGCGGTTTTTGGACATGAACCGCCGCGAAGCGCCGGATATCGACATCGATTTCTGCAAGGATCGCCGCGGCGAGGTCATTCAATACGTCAAAGACAAATACGGCGAAGAGAATGTCGCGCAGATCGGCACCTTCGGCACGCTGGCGGCTCGCGCGGCCATCCGCGACGTCGGCCGGGCATTGGCCATTCCCATTCCGCGAATCGACACGATCGTGGCCATGGTGCCCGACGTATTGTACATCACTTTGGATCAGGCCCTGGAGCAGAGCAACGACCTGAAGAAGGCCTATAACTCCGACGGCGAAGTGCGCGAATTGCTCGACCTGGCCCGCAAGATCGAAGGCTTGGCCCGCAACGTGGGCACGCACGCCGCAGCGGTAGTGATCGCCGATCGCCCGCTCACAGAATACGTGCCGCTGTGCCGCGTGCAGAATAAAGACGAAATCATCACGCAATGGGCGATGGAGGACGTGGAAGCGCGCGGGCCTGTTGAAAATGGACTTCTTAGGGCTGCGCAACCTGACGGTGCTCTCCAAGGCCGTGGATATTATCGAGCAGACCACCGGCGAGCGCGTCGATCCGTACAAATTCCCGCTGGACGACGCGGAATCGTTCGCGCTCCTGTGCCGCGGTGAAACCAAGGGCATCTTCCAATTGGAAAGCGGCGGCATTCGCGACCTGCTGCAGAAGATGAAGCCCGATCATTTCCGCGACATCATCGCCACCAATGCACTGTATCGCCCCGGCCCGCTGGAAGGCGGGATGGTGGACGATTACGTGCAGGTGAAGCATGGCCGCAAGAAGGCGACATATCTGCATCCGGTGATGAAAGAGATACTTGAGGAAACGCACGGCGTGATGGTGTATCAGGAACAGGTGATGCTGATTCTCAATCGTCTGGGGGGCATCGATTTGGCCGACGCCTACACGTGCATCAAGGCCATCAGCAAGAAGAACCTGCCGACCATCGCCAAGTTTCAGGAAGAGTTCGTCAGCGGAGCGAAAAAACAGGGGCTCAGCGAGCGGCAGGCCGGGGAGCTGTTCGAACTGATCGCCAAGTTCGCCGGTTACGGCTTCAACAAATCGCATAGCACGGCGTACGCCTTGATCGCCTACATGACGGCGTATCTCAAAGCGCACTATCCGCTGGAATACATGGCCGCCGTGTTGGCCGGCGACATTGACGCCCGCAATTTCAAGAAGAAGGATTCGCTTGTCGAGCACTTGGAAGACTGCCGGCGAATGGAATTAGATGTGACGCCACCGAATGTGAATTTGTCGGCTGCGGATTTCTCGGTGCGCGAAGGGAAAATCATTTTCGCCCTGGCGGCGATCAAGGGGTGCGGTGGATCGGCCGGCCAGGCCATCGCCGCGGCCCGACAAGCCGGCGGACCGTTCAAGAGCTTGTTCGATTTCTGCGAACGGTGCGACCCATCGGTCGTCAATCGCACCGCGGTGGAAAGCTTGATCAAGGCGGGGGCCTTCGATTCGCTGCACGCCAACCGCGCGGCCACCTGGCAATCGCTGGATCGAGCGTTGCAGGCCGGCGCTTCCAAACTGGCGGATCGCCGCGCCGGGCAAAAGGGCCTGTTCGATGCCGGCGAAGATGAATCGGCGCACTCCGCCGATCATTCGCTGCCAAACATTTCCGATTGGCCAGAAAAAGAACGCCTGGCCAATGAAAAGGAAGTGCTGGGATATTACCTCACCAGCCACCCGTTGGCGGAATTCAGCGAGATTCTGGCGGCACATTGCCAGAGCATTCCCAGCCTGGCCGGCCTGCCGCCGAGAACCGAAGTGCAATTGGGGGGCATGCTCTCTTCGATCAAATCGGCGCACGTGAAGAACCCGCGCCAGGGTTCCACGCTAACTCGCTACGCCATGTTCGATCTGGAAGATTTGGAAGGCGTGATCCGCTGCATCGTCTGGCCGGAGGAGTTTGCCAAGTTCAATCAGCTCGTCCAGACAGATTCCATCGTGGCGCTGCGCGGAACCGTCGATCGCCGCCCGGGAAGCGAGGAAGCCAACGTGATCGTCAACGAATTGATGCCGCTCACAGATCTTCCCCGCCGAGCCACCAAGGGAGTGCTCATTCGCATCTTCGAGGATTCGCACGGGTTGGCCGCTTTGGAAAAACTGCGTCAAATCGTGGGGGAGTGTTCCGGCGATTGCGAATTGCAGCTGCTGCTGTGCCTGGCAGACGGCGCTCGCCAGTATGCGACCAGCTCGTTGCGGGTGGATTGGACTCCCCAATTGCAGCGGCAAATCGATGAACTGCTGGGGCCGGGAAATGTGAAAACGATCAATGCCCCGACGTCCACGCCGGCCGCCAATTCACGCAGCGGCAAAGCGAACCGCCGGCCCGCCGAGGTTTCTGGCTAACGCTGGCCACCCCTTGCCCCTTGCTCTCCGGCGGTACACGATATGAGGTTGGCATGGACTGCCAATCTACCTTTAATTCGGCCGCTAATCAGACACTCGTATGCCATTGCCGCAGGTTGTGATCGTCGGCCGGCCGAACGTCGGAAAATCGAGCCTTTTCAATTGGTTGGCAGGGCGGCGGTTGGCGATCGTGGACCAGACCGCGGGCGTCACGCGCGATCGGAACATGCATCTGGTGTGCGAGACGGATCGCTTCTTTGAATTGGTCGATACCGGCGGGTTGGGTTTCGACGATCCCGACAAACTGACGCCGCAGATTGACGAGCAGATCAACGCGGCGCTGGAAGAAGCTGCCGTAATTCTGTTCGTGGTCGATGCGCGCGACGGGCTGACGCCGTTGGATCACGAAGTTGCCAAGCGACTGCGCTACATCGAAGCGCCGGTCATCTGCGTGGCCAACAAGTGCGACGACTCGACGATCGACGGCAACGCCGACGAATTCTACAAGCTCGGGCGCGGCAAGTTGGTGCGCACCAGCCCGCTGCAGAATCGCAACCGCCAGGAACTGGTGGATATGATCGTCAGCCGGCTGCCGCCGGTGCTGCCGGACAATCTCGCGCCGCCGGAGCCGGAGATGAAGGTGGCCATCGTCGGCCGCCGCAACGTGGGCAAAAGCACGTTCGTCAACACGCTGGCACAGGCCGAGCGGATGATCGTGAGCGAAGTGCCGGGCACCACAAGAGATAGCGTCGACGTGCGGTTCGAGCTGGATGGCAAAGTGTTCGTGGCCATCGACACGCCCGGGCTGAAACGCGCCCGCAGCATCAGCAGCGACGTCGATTTTTATAGCTTCCACCGCGCCCAGCGGAGCATTCGCCGGGCCGACGTGGTGCTCATGTTTTTCGATCCCACGCAGCGAATCAGCAAAGTCGACAAGCAATTGTGCGATTACATCGGGCTACAGTACAAGCCGTGCATCTTTGTCATCAATAAATGGGATTTGCAGCATCGCAGCATGCCCACGGAAAAGTGGGTGAATTATCTGCACGATACGTTTCGCGGATTGTGGCACGTGCCGATCGCCTTTGTGACGGGTCAGACCGGCAAGAACGTCAAGGCGCTGTTGAATCACACGCAGATGCTGTACAAGCAATCGCGGCAGCGAGTGGCCACCTCCGATTTGAACAAGTTGCTGCGGGCGACGATCGATGCCAATCCGCCGCCGATACATCATCAGCGCCAACCGAAGATTTATTTTGCCACGCAAGTTGGCGTGCAACCGCCCACGATCGTGCTCTTCTGCTCCAACCCTGCCGCGATCTCCCAAACGTACCGGCGATATTTGCTGGGCGTGTTTCACGATCGGCTGCCGTTTGCCGAAGTGCCGATCAAGCTCTATTTGCGCCGCCGCGAGGAGCGCGACAAACCGCCGCCGGGGATTGAGCTGCCGCCGGAAACCGAGACGCCGCCGGATAGTGAAGTGCCCCCGGTGGAAGATGCGGCAAGCGAAGCCTGATCACGCTGCGCATAAGTTATTGTGCAGCCTATGGTTAAGTGATGGGGCATCGCGGCAGTTTCTTTGCTATGATTCCGCACTTTTGCAAATCGCGGCGTGCCAAAAGTCACGGACGACCATTACGGCATGATCAAGTTTCGCACTCACGTGCTCTCGGCAGCGCTCATCGGCTGCGCGACACTGGCTCTTGTGTCCACGCAATTCTTTGCGATGGCTGAAGATGCGCCGCGTGAGCGCACCGCTTTGCTCCCACGGACTGCGCCGGCGTCGGCTTCCGCCCCAATCGATTTCCACCGAGACATTCAGCCGATCCTCGTCAAGCACTGCTATGCCTGCCATGGAGCATCGCAAGTGCGCAGCGGATTACGATTGGATCTGCGCACTGCGCCTTTGCAGGCGGCGACAGTGGTCCCGCGATCGTCAAAGGGCACAGCGCCGAAAGTCTCTTGATCCAATACGTGAGTGGGCAAAACGATGCCGGGTTGCTCATGCCGCCGGAGGGAAAAGGGCAGCCGCTGACTGCGGAGGACATCGCACTTTTGCGGCGTTGGATCGATCAGCGCGCCCCGTGGCCGAGCGTGCCGGGCGGAACGGACGACGACTCGCCAAAGCCCGCGGACGAGGAATCGTCGGCCGGCAAAGCGCCGCTCTCGGAACATTGGGCCTTTCAGCCGGTGCGACGCGTCAAGCCGCCGGTGAGCCGCGATTCGTGGGTCGATACGCCCATCGACGCCTTTGTGCTGGCGAAGCTGCAGCAGCATCGCCTCTCCCCCAACCCGGAGGCCAGCCGCATCGAGTTGATCCGCCGCGTGACGTTCGATTTGATCGGGCTGCCGCCGACGCCGGAGGCCGTGCAAACCTTTCTCAACGACAAATCGGATGATGCCTACGAGCACCTGGTCGATCGTTTGCTGGAAAGCCGGCATTACGGCGAGCGCCGGGCGCGGCACTGGCTCGATCTGCGCGGTATGCCGATTCCGACGGTTTCGAAGACGATCGCGACCGTCCGTTCGCGTACAAGTATCGCGATTACGTGATCCGCAGCTTCAACGAGGACAAGCCGTACAACCAGTTTCTGCTGGAGCAACTGGCCGGCGACGAAATCGACGGGAGCAATCCGGACAACCTGGTCGCGCTGGGGTTTTTGCGCAACGGCCCGACGATCACCAACCAGCACACTGAAAAGATTCGCGTCGACGAGGTGGACGACATGGCCTCGACTACCGGCGCAGTGTGTCTGGGAATCACGATCGGCTGCGCCCGATGCCACGATCATAAATACGAGCCGATCACGCAGCGCGATTACTATCGCCTGTTTGCCGTGTTCGACAATGTGGAAAAGGTGGACGACAACGAGATCATGCACGTGCGCGATCCGGCCACGCCGCCGCGGAAGACGCATATGATGCTCGGCGGCGATTGCAACAGGCCTGGCGCGGAAGTGCAGCCGGGTGTGCCCGCCGTGCTGGATAACGGCAAGGCGATGTTTCCTGCGGCCACCACGGCGCCCAACGGCGGGGCCGGGCGGCGGCTGGCGCTGGCCGATTGGATTGTCGATCCCGAAAATCCACTCACGGCGCGGGTCATCGTCAATCGCTTGTGGATGTATCACTTCGGGCGGGGATTGGTGAACTCGCCCAGTAATCTCGGCCTAAGCGGCGAGGCCCCCACGCACCCGGAACTCTTGGATTATCTGGCCGACGATTTGGTCCGCCACGATTGGAAGCTCAAGCGATTGCAAAAGATGATCGTGATGTCGGCCACTTATCGGCAGTCCTCAGCGTACGACCCGGTCAAGGCGGGAGTGGATTCCGCGGGCGAGTGGTACTGGCGATATCCGCTGCGTCGCTTGGAGGCCGAATCCATCCGCGACGCCATTCTGGTCGCCAGCGGAAATTTCAACGTTCACATGTTCGGCCCCGGCATTCGCCCGAAAATCCCGATGAGCATCGTGGCCGGCGGCAGCAAAGACAAATGGCCGCAAGTGGATCAGGAAGGACCCGAGCAGTGGCGGCGCAGCTTGTACATCTTCGTCAAGCGGTCGCTTATGGTGCCCATGCTCGAAGGGTTTGACGCTCCCAGTTCGACGCAAACGTGCGAACGCCGCATGACCACGACAGTTTCAACGCAAGCCCTGGTGCTGATGAACGACGAATTCAGCAACTATCAGGCCGAGGCGATGGCGGCACGCGTAACTAGCGAAGTGGGGGACGACGCGAGCCGCCAGGTCGAGCGGGCTTATTGGCTGGCACTGTCCAGACCGCCGACCGAGGACCAGCGCCGCACGGCGATGCGATTTGTGGAACAGCGATTCCAGGCTGGGCGGCGGCAATTGGTCGACCAGCGAGTGAGCACCGACGCCAATACCTACGATGAACTGCGGCGGCGCGCCTTGGCCGATCTGTGCCATGTTTTGTTCAACTCCAACGAGTTTGTTTACGTGAACTGATGCAACATCACGATTCGCCTGACCATCGCTGCAATTTCGGACACTGGCCCACGGTGTGGAACCGCCGAGCGTTTCTGCAAACCACCGGCGCCGGATTCGCCACGCTGGCCATGCAGTATTTGCTCGGCGCGATTGCCTGCTGGCCTCCGATCGTTTGCCGTCGGCGAAAACCTTGCGCGGCGAGTCGGTCGTGCCGTCGCATTTGAATCCGCTTTCGGCCCGCCCGCCGCACTTCGCGCCCAAGGCGAAGGCGGTGATCTTCTTGTTTTGCTACGGCGGGCCGAGCCAAGTCGATCTGTTCGATCCCAAGCCGGCATTGATCAAGTGGCACGGCCAGCCGATCCCAGTGTTCGAGAAGGATGTGGCGTTCTTTTCCGACACGAAGAACACCGCGTTCAAAAGTCCCTACAAATTCGCCAGGTATGGTCAGTCGGGCATCGACATTTCGGAGAAGTTTCCGGAGCTGGCAAAATGTGCCGACGACTTGTGCGTGATCCGCTCGATGCATTCCGAATCGAACAATCATGCGCCGGCGCTGTTTCAGATGAACACCGGCTTCCTCTTGCCGGGGCGGCCGAGCTTTGGCTCGTGGGTAACGTATGGATTGGGGGCCGAAACCGATCGGCTGCCGGCCTTCGTGGTGATGTGGGACCATCGGGGCGGGCCAATCGGCGGCGCGCCCAACTGGAGTTCAGGCTTTTTGCCGCCGGCCTATCAAGGCACGCCGTTCCGCGCCACCGGCGATCCGATTGTCGATCTGAAGCCGCCGCCGGATATCACGCCGGAGCAAGAGCAAGCCCGGCTGAAACTATTGGCGAAAATGAACGCGGAGCATCTGGAAGCCCATCCCGGCGAGGAAGAGCTGACCGCGCGGATCGCCAGCTACGAACTGGCCTTCCGAATGCAGATGAGCGCGCCGCAGGTCGTGGATATTTCGGACGAGTCGCCCGACACGCAGAAGCTTTACGGATTGGATCAAAAGCACACGGAATACTTTGGCCGCCAATGTCTATTGGCTCGTCGATTGGTCGAGCGCGGCGTGCGATTCGTGCAGCTTTATTCAGGCGGCAGCACTCAGCAATTGTGCTGGGACGCGCATCTCGGATTGAAAGACAATCACGACGAGCATTGCGCTGAGACCGATCGCCCAATTTACGGCCTGCTCACCGATTTAAAACAGCGCGGGCTATTGGATTCGACGATGGTGATTTGGGGCGGCGAATTCGGCCGATTGCCGACGAACCAGGGCACGATCGGCCGCGATCACGGCCCCAAGGGATTCACGATGTGGCTGGCCGGAGGCGGCGTACGGGGCGGAATGATTCACGGCGCGACCGACGAGTTCGGCTATGCCGCAGTCGAAAAGCCGGTTTCCATTCCCGACCTGCACGCCACATGTCTTTATCTGCTGGGCTTGGATCACAAGCAGCTCACGTTCCAACACGGCGGCCGCGACATGCGCCTCACCGACACCAGCGGCGAAGTAGTCCGCGAAATTCTGGCATAAGCACATTTACCAAGGACGATTGCTTCGATGGCCGAGCAGAAACCGAAAGTGGGCTTAGAAGAAGATATTTGCATTCACATCTTCACCGTCTCGGCGGCGATGGTCGGGGTGTGTTTGACGGTGATCGGGCTGTTGCGGATCGTGATCACCCTGCAAAATGCCAACACGATCGCGGACGATCTGCTGTGCGGAGATTCGCTTCTGTTTCTGACGTCTTGCACTTTATCGTACTGGGCACTGCGAACCCGTAAAGCGCGGCGGATGCACGGATTGGAACGCATCGCCGACGGCATCTTCATCGCCGCCATGTTTTTCATGACGGCGGTTTGCCTGTTTATTACCTACACCATTGCGACGGGGAAGTAGGACAGGGTGCAGGATGCAGGGGGCAGTGGCCGGGAACGCTGGGCGAGCCCGGCGGCTAAATGGCGGCGAGCGATTTGTCATAATCAGCCACCACAAAGCGTTTGCCCTTGGCCACGACGCGGTGCCCCTCGGCGGCCAGGCGTTTGCGCAATCGAGCGATGCCGCCGGGATATTTGGGATTAAGTTCGCCGCCGGTTTTCAGCGTCCGCCAGTAAGGGGTGATTTTGGGAGTTTGATTAGCTGAGCGACGCTTCACCCTCACCCCGGCCCTCTCCCTGAGGGAGAGGGGTTTTCTGCGGCAGCCTCTTCGGCGGCGTGCGCGGCGATCCAGGCGAAAATTCCCGTCGTGATCGGGCAGCACACATTCACACGGTGCTTCCTCGCCAGCGCCGCGCGGATTTCGTTAATCGTGATCAGCTTGCCCTTGGGCACGCGGCGCATGACGGCGTCGACTTCCAGCGGGGCGGGAATCACCATCGTGCCCCGCCCCCAGCGCGGTCATGCGGCCGGTGATGCGGCCGACTTTGGGCAGGCCTTTGTTGTCAGCCAGTTTTTCGCGCCACGATTTGCGCTGCGCATCTGGGCGTTCCAAGCCTATTTGGCCGGGATCAGTTCGATCATCCAATCGCCGCCGAAATCAGCGGGGCGGCTTTCCACGCCAGGCAGTCCCACGCGCGAATGCTTGCCGCCGGTGCTGGTGTCGTAGCTCACGAAGACCCCTTTCCTGGGAGTGGCGCGAAAGTCGAGCACGACCCAAAAGTCCTGCGGCGCTTCCACGGGATGGGCAAACGTCACATCCACCCACTTTTCCTTGCCGGGTTTCTCGTCGCCCAAACTGAAAAGCGAATAGGGAGCCAACTGCGTGCTAAGTACTTCAGTTTCGTCGGGATTCATGAAGTAGACGAGGAATTGTTCCTTCGGCGGCTCGGGCGTTGCATAGCGAGAACCGTGGATGCGTATGCCCGCGATTTTCTCTCCCGCCTTGGGCAAAACGAAATGGACCATCTCACCATAGCCTAAGCTCATCCGGCCCTCGGCTGTGTCGTCGTCGTACTTCATTCCCGTCATGTCGCCGGACTCATCGGCGGCCAGGACGTTTTTTGAGGGGAAGGCGGCGACGATGAGCGAAATCGCAAATAGCACCAGGCCGGGGCGTTTCATGGCTATTCCTTTCCGTTATCTGAGGTCGGGCGGGGGACCGTCCGTGCTGTTAAACATACCGATTGGATGCCGAGGCGTTAGCTCCATTGTCGTCAGGGTGCCCGAGCGTCGTCAACCATCGGCGGCTTCCCCGCCGGCGAGCTTTCCATCACAATTTGGCTGGAAAAATCGATGCTGTGGAGTTGCGTTGGATGCAAAAAGTTTTCGGCAGATTCGGAACGTACCATCTACGCCGGATGTACCGAGGCGTAAGGCGATGATTGACCCATCGAACAAGTCGGCGCGAATTGTCGTGATCGGCAGCGGCATGGCCGGCCTGGCGGCGGCGCATCGATTCACGGAGCTCGCGCCCGGCGCTAACGTGACACTGCTGGAGGCGGGCGCTCGGCTGGGAGGCATCATCGGCACGATTCGAGAAGGCGGATTCTTGATCGAACGCAGCGCCGACAGCTTTATCACCAACGTGCCTTGGGCGATCGACCTGTGCCGGCGAATCGGGTTTGCCGATCAGTTGATTCCCACCGAAGCGGTCCATCGCGGGGCAATGGTTATGTCGCACGGGAAGTTGATGCGCGTTCCGGACGGCTTTTTGCTAATGAGCCCGCAGCGGCTCTGGCCGGTCATTCGGTCGCCGATTTTGAGCCTGCGCGGCAAGTTGCGGCTGGTTTGCGAGCGCTTTGTGCCAACGCGGCGCGACGAGACCGACGAAAGCGTGGCCGCGTTTGCGCGGCGGCGGCTGGGCCGCGAAGCCTACGAGCGGCTGGTGCAACCGCTGGTGGGAGGCATCTACACCGCCAATCCGGAAAAACTGAGCCTGGCGGCGACGATGCCACGCTTTGCGGAAATGGAGCGGCGGCATGGAAGCCTGATCCGCGCCGGGCGGGCCGATCGCCAAAGCGGCGAGGCCGTTGCTACGGGGCTGCCCGAAGATGCCGGGCGCGGTACAGCATGTTTGTGGCTCCGCGCGAGGGCCTTACCGGTTTTGTGGAAGCGATTGGCGCGCGGTTGCCGCCAGCCAGCGCGCGATTGAATACGACGGTGAGTCGGATCGAACGGGTCGGTGACAAATGGCGCATATCATGTCACCCCAACAGCGCGGTCGGAAAAGCTGAGGAATTCCTCGTGGATTGCGTCATCATCGCTACCCCGGCAACGGCAGCGGGCCGGCTACTAAGCAACGTGGACTCAACGCTGGCCGAAGAATTGGCTGCCATCGAATATGCCGGCTGCGCAATTGTGGCGCTGGGGTATGAGCGGTCGCAAATTGCGCAGCCGCTAGAAAGCTTTGGCTTCGTTGTACCGGCGATTGAACGGCGACGGATACTGTCAGCCAGTTTTTCCAGCGTGAAGTTTCCAGGCCGTGCGCCTCCAGGGAAAGTGCTGATTCGAGTGTTTCTCGGCGGCGCGCTGCAAGTGGAAATGCTCGCGCTGGACGACGATCAATTGCGCGTCGTCGCGGAAGAAGAACTGCGAGACTTGTTAGGCATCCCGGGAAGGCCATGCTTGTCGCACGTATTCCGCTGGCCACACGCGATGCCGCAATATCACGTCGGGCACATCGAGCGGCTCAAGCGTATTAGCCAGCGGATGGCTCAATTGCCCGGCTTGGCGTTGGCCGGCAATGCATACCAGGGCGTGGGGATTCCGCATTGCATCCAAAGCGGAGAGCAAGCGGCGGAGCGAGTGCTCAATGAAATAACGTCGGCCGCGGCCCCGTCCCACGGTGGAACCGGGGGCTGAAGGAATTTACTTCTTGGCGGCGCCTTTGGCAGGTGCAGCAGTTTTTGCCGCAGCGGCGGCCGGCTTGGCGCCCGCGGCAGGTTTGGCGCCGGCTGGGGCGGCGGCCCCGGCCGCTGGAGCGGCAGCGCCTTCGGCTGCCACTGCGCCCTCGGCCCCTTCCTCTTCCTTCTTCTTCTTTTTCTTCTTGATCGTGAGCTTGATCACGCGCACTTTCGGCAAACCCAGCACGCTCATCGTTTCGTCCCAGCGCTCCGACTCTTTCAATTTCGTAATGCGTTCGGAACGGCGCAACACGTTGCGGTTCTTCACGCTGCCACGGCGGATCTGCAGGCTTTTGTCGAGTGTCATGGATATTCCTCAAATCGCCGTCGTCGGCGAGCTTTTCTGTCGGCAATCGCAAATATGGGACGGGCAACAGACGTTAATATACGAGAGCGATCGGATGCCGGCAAGTGAGGGCGTACGCGCTTTCATCTGCGGCGCCGACGCCGTTTTGCAGCCGGGACTCGCTTCGCGGCAACGGCAGGAACTTGGATCCGGCCGGCTCTGCCGGCCGCCAGATACCACAGTCCGACGCAAATTGCGACGGCTCCGACACCGATGACCAGCTCGATAGCACCGGCGGCATCCGTCACGTGATCGCCCAAAAAGGTTAGTTGATGCGAGAATTTGAGAAAGCTATTGCTGACCGCGCCGAGGCCCAAATCTAAATTGACCGTCGGCGCAAAACCAGTGCCTTGAACCACCCACCCGAATTCGAGTTTTTCAAAATGGAAGTGCAGCAGAATTCCCAAGACGGCGTCGACCAATAGCCCGCCCAGCGCGAACGCTCGCACCATCTTGGGCACATGCGGCAAACCGACCGCCGCGAACGTCAGTCCCAACAGCACCATCGGCTGCAGGCAAATGTGCCCGACGCCCAGGTAATCGTACTCGCCGTGCACCATGATACTGAGCAAAGTGACGACGACAACAAACCAAAACCAGAAGGCGTAGTGATGTTTCCGGCGGTCACGCGGCGGTGCGCAGAATTAGCGACACCAGTTGCCAGGCCACCACGATCAGCGCACCGACGCCCAGTATCGCGGGAAATTCCGTTTGATAAATGGCGAAAAGGCAATCTCGATAATAGGGCAGTCCTTGCGGCGGAAGCTGAGGGTCGTATGCAGTATCGTTTTGATATCGTCCGCGCAGCGGAAACGGCACGATCGTATTGAAGATGTTTTTGGCCATCTTTTGCAAATTTCCCGCGAAGGTGAACTGTTGCGAGGCCGTAACGGAGGTATTCGAGCCAAACGCAACTTTCGCGCCGTATTCGAATAAAGACCATCCTAGCCACGTCATGAAGATGGCGATGCCGACGGCCCCCGCAACGACAATCTCCCGCCACTTGTGCTTTCGCTGGCGAAACAGGCAGCACAGGTAGTGCCCTGCTAAAAACAAGACCATCACCGCCGCCGAGTAGTGGACCAGCAAGGCGATCGATAAACAGGCGACGGCGGCAACCATGCGTGCAAAATCGTTGCGCCGCCAGGCCGATAGATACAAGCCCAACGCCGTCAATTCGTAAAACGCCGCGAATGCTTTCGTCCAGGTATACGTTCCGTTCTCGACAAACATCGGACTAAGCGCCAGAAACCCGGCGATCAACCACGCTCGATCTCGCGTTTTGGAAACCAACGATGGAGCGATCAGCGCGCAGGGCAGAATAGATAATGCATTCAGATAAGCGAACACCACCTGGAACAGCTCGAACGCGGGCGACACTTGCCAAAACAATAGGGCGGTCAGCAGGTTCATCATCGGCGGCCGCGCCGGCAGAGCATATTTGAACGAACCCAGGAATGTCGTTTCGGCCGGCTTGTGTTCGGAAAAGAACAGCGCCCGTTCGTAATGCTCGTACCAGTCGCCGAACCACCGCCCGCCGGAATAATTTCGCACCAGCAGAAGAAACAGCAGCAGCCAAAAGAATAGTGCCAGGAACGCCAGCATGGCGGCACGCGCTTCACGGTGACGCCACAGGCGGCCGATGTCGCGCCGGCACACGACCGTTGCCAAAGCGCCGGAAACCGCCGGAAAATAGGCCCAGGCTGGCGGCAGGGCGAGGGCGTAGATCATCAGCGTGGCAAGGTACAACAGCAGAAACGAAAGTGCCACCGACTGCGCACAGCGTTTCCAGCGGCCGCCAGCGGAGATACCGAATGCAGAGGAGCCCCGGCGCAAGCGAAGAAACGATCAATAACGCAATCGTATAAACGACTTGCACAAAGATCATCGGATCGTTTTTCTGCGCCAGGAAGTCGTGAACGATAGCTGTGGTTAGGCAATATGGCGTGCTCGACTGCGCGTTGCAAGCAGCCAAAGTCCAATGCACATCGCAATCGCGCCGAGCGTCACGGCCAACTCAATGAAACCACCCGCTACGGCCCCCAGATGATCGCCAAGAAAGGTCACTTGGTATTTGAATTTCATGATGCCGCCGCGAACCGCCGTCATGCCAATGTCAAAGGTGGAGTTGATTTCGAGATGACTTCCCTCCAGCGAGACACTAAGGTCGCTGTGCATCACATAAATATGCAGCAAAATCCCGCAAATGGCGTCGAACAGCAGCCCTAGCAATGCCAGCGCGCGCACGGAATTCGGCACGTGCGGCAGGCCAACTGCGGCAAAAGTCAATCCAATTAAGACGATTGGTTGCAAACAAATGCTGCGCAATTCCGAAGAACTCCACGCTGCCGACCAATGCAATTCCAATGATCGTGACGACAACCACACACCACACCCAAAAGCCGTAACGGTGCTGCCAGGGATCGGTCGGCGGATGAATCCAAAGCCTGCGCGAGCAGCCAAATCACCAAGATCAGGCCTCCCAATCCAATCATTGCCGGAAAGGAAGTCTGGTAGATGCAGAAGAACCAATCGCGCAAATACGCCAGTCCTCTTTGAGGCAACTGCGGATCATAGCTGGAGTCGTTCTCGTAGGAGCCGCGCAGCGGAAATGGGACGATCGTGTTCAAAGTGTTTAGCGCGACTTTTCCCAAATTGCCGATCAGCGAATATTTCTGCGAGCCCGTCACGGTGGTATTGGATCCGAATGTGTCTTCCCAACCATACGTACGAAGCGACCATCCCAGCCAGGTGAACAGGATCGCCGTGCCGACGGCCACAGATAGGATGAGTTCGCGCCAACGGTTTCGACGCCGGCGAAAAAGGACGATCAAGTAATGCAGCCCCAGGAACAACACCAACGGCGCTGCTGAATAGTGGACCAGCATCGCGATCGCCAAGCAGGCAAAAGCTGCAACCATTCGCGGCAAGTCGCTCTTACGCCATGCGGAAACGTAAAGGCCCAACGCGGTCAATGCGTAAAAAGCGGCAAACAGCTTCGTCCAGGTGTAAACGCAATTCTGCACGAACATCGGGTTGAGCGCCAAAAACCCGGCGATCAACCACGCTCGGTTTCGGGTCCGGGCAACCAGTGAAGGCGCGATCAGCGAACAGGGAAGAAGCACCAGGGCGTTTAGAAACGCAAACACAATCTGATACAGTTCAAACCGCGGCGAGATTTGCCAAAACAGCTCCGCCGTCAGCAGATTCATCATCGGAGGACGAGCGGGCAGCAAGTAAATGTCCAATAACTTGGTGCCCAGCGGAAAGTGCTCGGAAAAGAACAGATCGCGCTGGTAATGTTCATACCAATCGCCAAACCAGCGTCCACCGGTAAAATTCCGCACCAACAGAACAAACAACAGCAGCCAGAAGAAAACCGCCAAGAATGCCAATATGGTGGTGCGCGTTTCGCGGTGATTCCACAAGCGGCGCAGATCATTCCTGCAAACAATCGCCGCCAAAAAACTGAACGCGGTGGGCGCATACGACCAACCCGGCGGCGCCGCCAGACCATAGATCAGGAACGCCGCCAGATACAGCAAAAAGAACGACATCGCCACGGACGCGCAAAGCGTTTCCAGCGGCCTCCAGCGCAGATAGCGAACCAGCCACAGCCCGGGAGTCAACGAGCCGATCAGCAACAGGGCAATCGTCGCCAGCGTCTGAAGGAAGAGCATTGCTTGATTGAAAGTGAATGGACGCCTACCAACGACCGACATTGGAGTGGCTATGACTGCGTCGGGTTGGCATCACTTCATCGCACGAACCAGAAACTGTTGTCCAAAGATTCGCCAAATCCAAGGGCAGTCAAGATAAAACCGGACCATCCAGGGGGCTTTGGGAAGCGAAGACTTGGTCGTGTAGGGCAAGAATCTTGACCAGCAATCGACAATGCGAAATCCCAGACATTCCAACGCTTCCACCAGCGACAGATCGGAAATCGGCACGATGTGATCCCAAAAATCCCAGTAGGTGCCGGGTATCACCCGAACGTTGGGCCCCATCATCACGAAGTGTCCGCCCGGCTTGAGCACGCGGTGCGCTTCGCGAATCATTTGCTCGACTTGCGGTTTTCCGAGCAGATGCTCCATCAGGTTGCTGGTAAAAACGAAATCGACCGAGTCGTCGGCCAGCGGGAGTTCTTCACAGACGCTCTGCTGCAGGTATTCGATTCCTGCCTGCGATAAAATCTTGCTGCTTTCCGGATTGAGATCTACGCCGATCTTGCGGCCACAATTTACGTGTCGCAAAAATTCGCCGAATCCACAACCGAGGTCCAACGCAACGTCGTCGGTCTTGACCCAGCGCTGGAAAAAATTGCGCACCAGTACCGACCAGATTCGGTCTCTGATCAAGTTCTCGCGCCGTAAAACGACGCTGATAGATTCGCTCGAGTTCTACCGGGACGTGCTGCACGACTGCTCCGATAAACGTTGCGAAGGGCGGATTACTCTTGCGGCTTTCGATAATCGCCGCGGCTGAAGTATTTTTCCAACCAGCAATACCACACGATGAACAGATAACGGCTGCCCATTTCTCGCATTTTGAGCTTTGCTACGCCGCTGCGGCGGTTGCGCCACGTGATGGGGATGACCGTCCAACTATAACCTCGGACGATCGTTTTCAGAGGCAGTTCCACCGTCAGATTAAAATGGGGCGAGAGGAATGGCCGCAAGCCCTCCAAGGTTGTACGACGATAGGCTTTGAACGCATTGGTGGTGTCGTTCAGCCGGATGCGAAACAAAAGCTTGATGAACAGATTGGCGAGGCGATTCAGGACGTACTTGATCCAGGGGTAATCGATCACCCCGCCCCCTTTGATAAAGCGACTGCCGAAGACGGCATCATAGCCTTCGGTAAGCTTCTGCCAATAGGCGACCAGATCGCGGCAATCGTCGGATTCGTCGGCCATCATCACCACCACGGCATCGCCTTCTGCCGCGTCGAGGCCGCAAATGACGGCCCGACCAAAGCCGTGCTGCCCCAGGTTTTGCACCGGCCGCAGTTCGCGAATGGTAGTTTTCAATTGCTGCAGGATTTCCCACGTGCGGTCGTGGCTGCCGTCGTCCACCGCCACAATCTCATGCGGGATGCCGCGCTGCCGCAACTCGACGTGCACGTGCTCGACCGTCACGCCGATGCAACCTTCCTCGTCGTGGGCCGGAATGACCACCGACATCAGCCGCAGCGGTGGAGCGTTGGGATTGGGGTCGTGTGTCTTGCTCATGACGGCTGCGAGATTTCAAGCCAATCGGGATGCTCGCGATGATGAGCGGCGATTTCATCCAAAATCGCCGTCAGTTCGATTCGCGGGCGCCAGCCGTATGCGGCCGCTACGGCGCGGCTATCGATGACCACCCAGGGGATGTCGAACGGGCGCGGTTGCGAATCGGATTCGATGGCGTGCGCGCCGAATTTTTGCGCACACCAGCGGCTTAATTGGGCCAACGACATCGAGTTCGCCGCGCCGCCCCCGACGTTCCAAATCGCGTTTCCGCCGGCCCGGGGCTGCTGCATTTGCCGAATCATGAGATCAGTCAGATCGTCGGGGTGAAAGGCGTCGCGCACCTGGTGGCCTGCGCCGCCGAAACCAATGTACTTTAATCGCCGGCGCAACGCATACGATCGAATCCAAAAGGAAAAAATCCCCTGCACAGCCAGCCCAAATTGCGTCCCGCCGGCCAGCACGCCGCAGCGGTTCACGATCACCGGAAAACCGAACGCCTGGCCGTATTCCAACGCCAGCGCTTCAGAGGCCAATTTGGTGGCGCCATACAAAGAAACCGGGGCGGCGGTGGCAAATACTTCCGCGATGCCATGCTCGGAACATCCAAGGGGAAGTTTGGCCGCGGCGTCCAGCACCAACGCTTCGTCCTTCACCTTCAGCGGCAAACCGGCCAGCGCAGGTATGTTGTACACCCGGCTGCTGGAAAGCAGGATGAAGCCGGCCTTGTGCCGCCGCGCGTGCTCCAGCAAATTCACCGTGCCAAACAGATTGTGCTCCACGAGCTGGCGGCTGCTGGTTTGACCGTCGACCCCGGCCAGCACGGTGGGAATGGCGGCGGCATCGATGATCCATTCGCATGGTCCAAGCGTTTCAAAATCGCTGGCGCAGCGCACATCGCCGTGCGTCACCCGCACTCCGGCCGACAACAGCCGCTGCCGATTGGTCTCGCTGCCGGGCCGGCTGAAATTGTCGACGCCCAAAACTTGCGCATCAGCGAGGGTTTCGCGCAGCCGCAGCGCGACTGAACTACCGACGAAACCACAAATGCCGGTGATCAGAATTTTCATTTCGATATCAGGACAATCTTTGCTGCCACGCTTCGACGATCTCGCGCAGGGTTTGCTCGAGCGATTTGGTGATGTCCCAATTCGGATAGTGCGATTTCAACTTCCGCAGGTCGCTGTAGTACACGATGTGATCGCCGATGCGATTCTCATCGATATAGGTGCTTTTCATTTTCTTGCCGGTCAATTCCTCGGTCATCGTGAACGCTTCGCGAATGGAGCAGGAGTTGTCTTTGCCGCCCCCCAGGTTATACACCTCCGCCACGCGCGGCTTTTCGTAAAAAGCAAACATGAAGGCGGCCACGTCTTCCGAATGGATGTTGTCGCGCACCTGCTTGCCCTTGTAGCCGTAGATTTTGTATTCCCGCTCCTCCAAGTTGCACTTCACCAGATAGCTTAAAAAGCCGTGCAGCTCGACGCCGCTGTGATTGGGCCCCGTCAGGCAACCGCCGCGCAGGCAGCAACTGGGCATGTTGAAGTATCGCCCGTATTCCTGCACCAAAAGGTCGGACGCCGCTTTGGATGCGCCAAATAGCGAATGCTTCGATTGGTCGATCGAAAAATCCTCAGGAATGCCGCGCTCGAAGGCCGGATCGTCGTAATCCCAACGGGTTTCTAATTCCTTGAGTTTGATGAAATTGGGCCGATCACCGTACACTTTGTTCGTCGACATGTGGATGAACGGCGACTCGGGACAACTTCGCCGCGCGGCTTCCAGCAAATTCAACGTGCCGGTGGCATTGGTCTCAAAATCATCAAATGGAATGGCCGCCGCCTTATCGTGCGACGGCTGGGAAGCCGCATGGATAATCACGTCGGGCTTCAATTTCGCGACCAGGGCCAGCACGCCCTCGCGATCGCGCACGTCGAGTTCATGATGGTGGAAGCGCGGCAGCATCGATTCCAGCCGCTTTTGATTCCAGCGCGTGTCGCCCGACGGGCCGAGGAAGACGGCGCGCGAGTTGTTGTCCAATCCGTGAACTTCAAATCCCCGGCGGTCGAAATAGACGCATACCTCCGAGCCAATCAGCCCGGAAGAACCCGTGATCAGAGCTTTTTTCATGCGTCGCTACCCGCCTTGATCGGAAGACAAGTGAATCCATTATAACACGCCAAAATAAGCGATTTTTGGCGAGAGTGCGAGGGACAGGACATCGTGGAGTTGAATTTAGGAAGTGTAGGGGTGTCCACCTGTCGACCGTGCCGCTAGAATGAGGTGTTTGTCACGGACGAACCCGAATCAAATCCTCGCTGGCTGCCGGCGGGGTTCAATTGATACATGCCCGCCTCCGATATCGTCATCCGCGGCGCACGCGAGCACAACCTGCGCGACGTCGATCTGGTGCTGCCGCGGAATCAATTGATCTGCCTGACCGGCGTCAGCGGCTCGGGCAAAAGCTCGCTGGCCTTCGACACGCTGTATGCCGAGGGGCAGCGGCGGTACGTCGAAAGCCTGTCGAGCTTCGCCCGGCAGTTTCTGGGGCAGATGCCCAAGCCCGACGTCGACCATATTTCCGGGCTGAGCCCGTCGATTTCGATCTCGCAGAAGTCGTCGGGGCAGAATCCGCGCTCCACGGTCGGCACGATCACCGAGATTTACGACTACCTGCGGGTGCTGTACGCCCGGGTCGGGCAGGGGCATTGTCCGCAGTGTGCCCGGCCGATCACCGCCCAGACCCGCGAGCAGATCATCGCAGCGGATCATGGAGCTGCCGCAGCGGCACGCCGTTGCTGGTGCTGGCGCCGCTCGATTCGCGCGCAAAAGGGCGAATACCGCGATCTGTTCGACGACCTGCTCAAGCAGGGCTTTGCGCGGGCCCGGGTCGATGGGCAGGTCGTTCAACTGACCGACGATCTGCAGCTCGACCGCCAGATGCGGCACAACATCGAAGTGGTGATCGATCGGCTTGACCGTCGGGCCCGACATCCGGCCGCGGCTGGCCGAAGCGGTCGAACTGGCGCTGCGGATGGGCAGCGGCGAGACTGATCGTGGCAATGGACAGCGAGCGAGAAGGGCGAGAAGGCAGAAACGCAGAAGGCAGAAAACGGATCGGCCACAAACGATCTGCGCACTCTCGGCCCACTACGCCTGCACGCATTGCGGCCTCAGCTTCGAGCCGCCCAGCCCGCAATTGTTCAGCTTCAACAGTCCGCAGGGCATGTGCCCGCAGTGCGACGGACTGGGCGAGATCTACAGTTTCGATCCCGAGCGGTTGGTGCCCGATCCGGATCTGTCGTTCAATCAAGGCTGCATCGAACTGGTCGGACGCATGGAGCGAATGGGGCGCTGGCGGCGGCACATCTACCACGGCGTGGCCGACACGATCGAACAGCGCCGACGGAATCCCGCAGGCACGATGCTGGAAACGCCGTGGCACAAGTCTGGATCCAGAACTGCAACGGCTATGGCTGTGCGGCACCGGCGACGAGCACATCACGTTCACCTGGCGCAGGCGGGCCGCACGGGCAGAAGTACGGCGGCAAGTTCGAGGGCATCATTCCCGAGCTGCTTTCGAGCTATCGCAACACCAAGAGCAGGATGCAGCGGCGGCAGCTCGAAAAATACATGCGGATCGTAAGCTGCGACGGCTGCAACGGCGCACGGCTGAATCCGCAAGCCCGCGCGTGACGCTGACCACGACGCATCGCAAGTTCGCCGAGCAGCCCAGTCGCTCATTGCCCGAAGTCTGCGCCTGTCGGTGACCGACGCCGCCGAGTTCTTCAGCGAGTTGGAGCTGGATGCCACCGGCCGCAAGATCGCCGCCGAAGTGCTGAAGGAGATTCGCGGCCGGCTGGGATTCTTAGTCAACGTCGGGCTCGACTATCTGACGCTCGACCGCACCGCGCCGACGCTCTCCGGCGGCGAATCGCAGCGCATTCGGCTGGCCGGGCAGATCGGCTGCGGGCTGGTCGGCGTGCTCTACATTCTCGACGAGCCGTCGATCGGCCTGCATCCGCGCGACAACGACCGGCTGCTGGACACGCTCCGCCAGTTGCGCGACATGGGCAACACGGTGGTCGTCGTCGAGCACGACGAAGACACGATGCGCGCGGCCGACCACGATCGTCGATTTCGGCCCCGGCCCCGGCGTGCGCGGCGGCGAGGTGGTGGCCGCTGGTCCGCTGCGACAAGATCGTCAGAACCGAGCGGCAGCGTGACCGGCCAGTTCTTGTCCGGCAAGCGGAAGATCGAAATTCCCGCGCAACGGCGCATCAACGGTAAACAGCGGCCGAATGAGAACAGTCTGAAAATCGTCGGCGCCGGCACAACAATCTGAAAAACATCGACGTCGAGATTCCGCTGGGCACGTTCGTCTGCGTCACCGGCGTCTGCGGCTCGGGCAAAAGCTCGCTGGTCAACGACATTCTGGTCGAAGCGCTGATGCCGCGACCTGAACGGCGGCATCGGCGAAGCCCGGCGACCACGATCGCATCGAAGGGCTCGAGCATCTCGACAAGCTGATCGCCATCGACCAATCGCCGATCGGCCGCACGCCGCGCTCGAACCCCGCCACGTACATCAAGGTGTTCGACGACATTCGCGATCTGTACACGCAGCTGCCCGAGTCAAAGGCCCGCGGCTACAAGCCGGGCCGGTTCAGCTTCAACGTCGCCGGCGGCCGCTGCGAGGCCTGCGAAGGCAACGGCTCGAACCGGCTGGAGATGGATTTCCTGGCCGACGTCTGGGTCACCTGCCCCGTGTGCGAAGGGCATCGCTTCAATCGCGAGACGCTGCAAGTGCGCTTCAAGGGCAAGATCGATCGCCGACGTGCTGGAGATGGACGTGCAGCAAGCGCTCGCGCACTTCGAAAACATTCCCGATATCCGCCACAAGCTGCAAACGCTGCACGACGTGGGGCTCGACTATTTGAAGCTCGGCCAGCCATCGCCGACGCTCTCCGGCGGCGAGGCCCAGCGCATCAAGCTGGCCCGCGAACTGGTCAAGAAGAGCACCGGGCGAACGCTGTATCTGCTCGACGAGCCGACGACCGGGCTGCACTTCGCCGACATCCAGATGCTGCTGAAGGTGCTGCACGATTTCGTCGACGCCGGCAACACGGTGCTGGTGGTCGAGCACAATCTGGACGTGATCAAGACGGCCGATTGGATCATCGACCTTGGGCCCGAAGGGGGCGCCGGCGGCGGCGAGATCGTCGCCGCCGGCACGCCGGAAGACATGGCGGCATCGCAAACCGACAGACTCGTCACACGGGCCGTGGCGCTGCGCGCCGTGCTGAACTGGTCAAGCGAGCTCGCAACGTCAACGACCAGCACGCACCAACGACCGCAAATCCAACGGCGCCGTTTCGGCGAGCCAAGCGATTCGAGTGCGCGGGGCGCGGCAGCACAATCTCAAGGGCATCGACGTCGAGATTCCGCGCGACCAGATGACGGTCTGCTGCGGCCTGAGCGGTCGGGCAAGAGCTCGCTGGCGATGGACACGATCTATGCCGAAGGGCAGCGGCGCTACGTCGAAAGCCTGAGCGCCTACGCCCGGCAGTTCGTCGGCCAGATGCAAAAGCCGAAGCTGGACCACATCGAGGGCCTGTCGCCGGCCATCGCCATCGAGCAGAAGAACCTGGGCCACACGCCGCGCTCGACCGTCGGCACGGTGACCGAGATTTACGATTACCTGCGGATTCTGATGGCCCGGCTGGGCACAGCCGTATTGCCCGGCCTGCGACGTGCCGATCGGCACGCAGACGGCCGACGAGATCATCGACAAGATCATGGGCGAGCCGGCGGGCACGAAGCTGTACCTGATGGCGCCGCTGGAAATTCGCGTCGGCGAGAAAGTACGAGACGCTGTGGGACGAGATTCGCGCCGCGGCTACGTGCGCATGCGCATCGACGGCCAGACGCACACCGTCGACCAGCCGCCGACGATCGATCGCCGCCGCAAGCACCTGGTCGAGGTGGTCGATCGATCGCGTCACGTGCGGCCCGACGCCGCAGTCGCGGATCGCCGACAGCGTGGAAACCGCCCTGTCGCTGGGCAAGGGCGTGCTGCACGTCGCCTATCCGGTGGACGACGTGCCGGAGCAACAGTGGCGAGTCGAAGATGCACAGCCAGCATTTCGCCTGCGACAAATGCGGGCGCAGCTTCGAGCCGCTCACGCCGCACAGCTTTTCGTTCAACAGTCCGCTGGGCTGGTGCCCGGCGTGCGAAGGGCTGGGCACGCAACCGGCGCCAATCCGGCGGCGCTGGTCCGCGATCCGAAGCTGACGCTGGCCGAAGGAGCGGTCGCGCTGTGGCCGCAAGCCGCTCGACCCGCTGTTCGAGCGCGATGCTCGCGGCGCTGTCGCCGCAGCCGGCATTGCCGCTCGACGTGCCGTTCGATCAACTCACGTCGCCCAGCAGCGGCGGATCGTGATGCACGGGGCAGGCGACGAATGGATCGACGTCTGGCCGGCCAAGAAACGGCCCGTGGCGATGCCACCCGCTGTTCCGCTTCCAATACAAGGGACTCTACCCGGCGCTGGACGAGGCGGCGCGATTGTCGCCTGCGTTGCGCGGACAATTGGAGCATCTGGTCGACGAAGTCGAATGCTCGACCTGCGGCGGCAGCCGGCTGCGCGACGATGCCGGCGGCCGTGCGGCTCCGCGATCGCACGATCGACGAGATTTGCCGCCTGCCGCTGGGCGAGCTGCTGGACGAGTTGCAAGCCTGGAAGCTCGACAGGCAACGAGCAAAAAATCGCCGGCGAACTGCTGCGCGAAGTCACAACCGCCTGCAGTTCCTGGTCGACGTCGGTCTGGAGTATCTCACGCTTGGCCCGGCCGGCGCCGACGCTTTCCGGCGGCGAAGCCGCAGCGCATTCGGCTGGCCAGCCAGGTCGGCAGCGGACTGTGCGGCGTGCTGTACGTGCTCGACGAGCCGACGATCGGCCTGCACCCGCGCGACAATCGCCGGCTGCTCGGCGCGCTTGCAAAACTTCGCGATCTGGGCAACACGCTGTTGGTGGTCGAGCACGACCGCGAAGTGGTCAGCAGCGCCGATCAACTGCTCGATTTCGGCCCGGCGGCCGGCGAATTCGGCGGGCAGATCGTCGCCCGCGGCACGCCGGCAAAAGTGGCGAAACGCGCAACTCGGTCACAGGGCCGTTTCTTGTCGGGCAAGAAGGCGATCCCGGTGCCGACGAACCGGCAGAACAGAGCGAGAGTGCGGAGTGGCGGAGTGCGCAAGTGGGCAAGTCGACCGCGCAACGGAAAGCGACAAGAAATCGCGACGTCCGCAGCTCCGAACGTCGCGCAGCTGCCGAACTCGTATGGCTCGAAATCGTCGGTGCGCGGCACAACAATCTGCGCAACGTCACCGTGCGAATTCCGCTGGGCACGTTGACCGTCAGTCACCGGCGTCAGCGGCAGCGGCAAAAGCTCGCTGGTCGAAGACGTGCTCTACAAAGCGCTGGCCGACAACGCTGCACCGCGCGGGCGACAATTCCCGGGCGTGCGACGATGATCCGCGGCGTCGAGCAAATCAACAAGGTGATCCGCGTCGACCAGCAGCCGCTGGGCAACACGCCCACGTCGAATCCGGCCACGTACACCGGCGTGTTCGACCTGATTCGCCAGTTGTTCTCGCAATTGCCCGAGGCCAAAGCTGCGCGGCTACACGCCGCGGCGGTTCAGCTTCAACGTGCCCGGCGGGCGGTGCGAAGCGTGCGAGGGCAACGGCCAGAAGCGCATCGAGATGCACTTCCTGCCCGACGTGTGGGTCGAGTGCGACACCTGCCGCGGGCGGCGCTACAATCCCGAAACGCTGGCGGTCACGTATCACGGCCAGTCGATCGCCGACGTGCTGGAAATGTCCTGCGGCCGGGCGCTGAAGCTGTTCGAAAACATTCCCAAGATTCGCCGCATTTTGCAAACGCTGTGCGACGTGGGGCTCGATTATCTGACGCTCGGCCAGCCGGCCCACACGCTCTCCGGCGGCGAAGCGCAGCGCGTCAAGCTGGCCGCCGAGCTGGCCCGGCCCGACACGGGTCGCACGCTGTATCTGCTCGACGAGCCGACCACCGGACTGCACTTCGACGACATGGCCAAGCTGCTCGACGTGCTGAATCGGCTGGTCGATTTGGGCAACACGGTGGTCGTGATCGAGCACAACCTGGACGTGATCAAGACGGCCGACTGGATGATCGACATGGGTCCCGAAGCCGGCGAAGGCGGCGGACACATCGTCGCCGACGGCACGCCGGAAGACGTCGCCAGTTTAGCTGCGACGCGGCAGCGGAGCGTGTCCCACACGGCCGTAGCACTCAAGCCGGTGCTTGCCGCCGGCCCGCACGAAGAGCGAAAGCCGTTTGATTTCGAAGCGGCGGCGAAAAAACGCCTCAGCGATCTCGAAATTTCCGACGTCGGCGGCGCGGCCAAAATGCCCTGGGAAACCGATGGCCGGCGGTGGCACACCGTCGATCGCGTCGGGCGCACGGGCGAGCCTTGCCAGTGGGACGGCCGAATCCTGGAACGCATTGTCGATCGCATCGAACAGTTGGGGCAATTCAGCCCGACGAATTGGAACGATCGCAGCGTCGTCGAAATCGCACCCGAGAAAAAGACCGACGGCTGGTTCATGCACGCCCTCACCGGCGAGCAATGGATCATCAAGCTGAAGTTCCGCATGGCAAAAGCAACGTTCAATCGGGAACAATTAATCAACCGGCTCGGCATGAAGCCGCTGAACGACATGCACGAGTTGCCGGTGTATGGCACCGATCGCCGGGTTAAAGTGCGAGAGCCTGCGCGGACCGTGGCAGGAAGTGGAGTTAAAAGTGCACTCGCTGGAGGAGATCGACCATAAGCATTTCTGGCAATTTCTGGAACAAGCGGCGGCCGGTTTCAAAAAGATCACGCAGCGCACTCGGCAAGATCCCGAATCCGTGATGCCCTGGACGGTGCTGGGGCGCAAGTGGCATCTGGCGCGCAAGGGCTTCCCGCCGGGCAAGCGCATCGCCTGGGAAACGGGAGTGTTGGAAGAGCTGCTGGAGATGCTGCAATCGGCGGCGCCCGAAAGCGCAGTTCTTGTGGAACAACCATCTGACCGTGTCGGCGATGGCCCAGGGGCAGCGCGATCCGTGGATTCGAGTGTGGACGAAGAAGTTGTCGTGCGTGGAACTGATTTTGTCGGGACCCAAGGGGCGGTTCACGATGGGACGCGTGGCGGACTTGGGGGTCGAGCCGGAATTCGACGGCTCGCGCGCGGAGATCGACATCATCAAGCTGCGGTTTATCGCCGAGGACGATTTGCACCGCGGAGATTTGGCGGCATTCTTGCGCGAGCATGCGGCGGCAATTCAAAACGGAGATGATGACCGGCCGTTGTTTCGAAAGAAACAACTAGCGGCAAGCAATTAATATGTCGAATCAACTTCTACCGGCGAGTTTTCTGTTCCGCTTCGCCGTGCCGTGCCGGCATTCGGCGGCGCTTTGGTCGTGCGCGGCGTGGAACTCAGTGACGAATTCCTGCTGCCGAGCTTCGGTGAATTGGACGACGCCCCGCAACGCGCCGCCGTGAAAGCCGCGTGGAGCGAAGAGGGGCTGACATTCTCAGTAACCGTCGGCGGAAAAAAACAACCGCCCTGGTGCCGCGAGAATCGAGTCGAGGACAGCGACGGTTTTTACGTGTGGATCGACACTCGCGATACGCACAATATTCACCGGGCCAGCCGATTTTGTCATCAGTTCGCCTTTTTGCCGACCGGCGGCGGCGCCCGGCAGGACGAACCCGTGGCGGAACAGATATTGATCAATCGCGCACGCGAAAATTCAAAACCCGTGCGCCCGGGAGTGCTGCGCGTCGTGCACCATAAACTGGCCGGCGGCTATCGATTGGACGTGCACATTCCGGCCGCCGCGCTAACAGGCTTCGATCCAAGCGAACATCCCAAGCTTGGTTTCCACTGGGCCGTAATCGATCGTGAAATCGGCGAGCACACCTTTTGCTGCCCGCCGGAGCTGCCGTATCGGGAAGATCCGAGCACGTGGGGAACGCTGGAGTTGAAACGATGAATACTAAACGATAAACGATAAGCTGATGTGTCTGAGTTTATCATTTAGCGTTTAGCGTTTATCGTTTCGTCCTCTGCCATTTCGCCCGCATGGTAGCTCGAGCGCACGAACGGACCGCTGGCCACACGGCGGAATCCGATCGCTCTAGCTGCGCGGCCGAGGTCGTCGAATTCTTCCGGAGGCACGTAGCGCACCACCGGCAAATGCAGCGGCGAAGGTTGCAGATATTGCCCCAGCGTGAGCATATCGCAGCCGACGTCGAGCAGATCGCTCAGCACGTCGAACAGTTCGTCGCGCGTTTCGCCCAGACCGAGCATCAAGCCGCTTTTGGTTTTGATGGCAGGATCGAGCTCCTTCGCGCGGCGCAGCAATTCCAAGGTCCAGCGATACTCGCTTTTGCGGCCGCGCACGGTGCGGTAAAGCCGCGGCACGGTTTCCGTGTTGTGATTGAACACTTCGGGGGCGGCTTCGATGACCCGCTCCAGAGCGCCGGCCTTGCCGAGGAAATCGGGAGTCAGCACTTCCACGGCCGCGCCGGTTTTAGCCCGCACGGCTAGAACGCATTGATAAAAATGATCCGCCCCGCCGTCGGTCAGGTCATCGCGGGTCACGGAGGTTATCACCACGTGGCGCAGGCCCAAGCGAGCGGCGGCTTCGGCGACACGTTCGGGTTCATCGAGCTCGATGGCTTCGGTCTTCCCCTTCGGCACGGAGCAAAAACCGCAGGGGCGCGTGCACACGTTCCCCAGGATCATGAACGTGGCGGTCTTTTGCGACCAGCACTCCAGGCGGTTGGGGCACTTGGCGCTTTCGCACACAGTTTCCAGATGCAGATCGTCGATCAGCTTCGAGGTGAACTGCAGACCGCCGCCGGTCGGCAAATTCTTCTTCAGCCACCGCGGCAAGCGCGGGCCCGGGGTAGAATGAAGCGACGGTTCGAGCTGGACCAATTGCATGATTACAAATCTCTTAAGATAGTTTACTGTACGCAAGCCCAGGGGTTGCAACCCCTGCACCTAATGAATCCGAAAGCGGAGCGCTGCCACGGCTAAGAAACCTTCTGGAAAAGGCGGCAAGAAAAAAACCGCCGCCGATCGCGAGCACGACAACGAGCGGCTCATCGCGCAAAACCGCAAGGCCCGGCACGAGTACGAAGTGCTCGACACGCTGGAATGCGGCATTGTGCTGGTCGGCAGCGAGGTGAAAAGTCTGCGCACGGGACACCTATCGCTGGAAGAGGCCTACGGGCGAATCAAAGACGGCGAAGTTTGGCTGATCGGCTGCGAGATTCCGGAGTACGTGCAGGCCAATCGATTGAACCATGTCCCCAAGCGGCCGCGCAAATTGCTGATGCATCGACGAGAGATGAAAAAGTTCGCGGCCAGGGCCAAGGAAAGGGGACTCACCTTGATTCCCTTGAAAATGTATTTCACTGAAGGGCGCGCCAAGGTGCTCATTGGTCTGTGCAAGGGGCGCCAACTGCACGACAAGCGCGAAGTGCTCAAGCGCAAGTCGGCCCAGCGCGATATCCAGCGCGCGATGCGGCGGAGCTAGGCCAGAAGAGCAGAAGAGGAGAACGACGGTTTTCTCCTCTTCTCATTTTCTCCTCTTCTCCTCTTCTAGTTTCATCCTCAGTCGGTCATAAAACAACAGGGCCACCAGCGACTTGGCGTCGCGCACCTGACGGCTGTCGACCAATCGCATCGCTTCTTCCCAAGCGACCAGTTGCGTTTGGATCTCCTCTTCCGGCTCCAGCGCCGCGGGGCCGGCTGTCAGATCGGTCGCCAAAAACAGGTGCATTCGCTCGGTCATGACTCCCGGCGACGTGTAGAACTCGTGTAGTTTTTCCAGGCGGCCGGCGCGATAGCCGGTTTCCTCAACCAATTCGCGGCGGGCGGTTTCGGCAGGGTCTTCGCCGGCATCCAGCGTGCCCGCGGGCAACTCCAGCAGCGTTTCACCCACGGTCATGCGGTAATTGCGGATCAGGCACACGCGGCCATCGGCCAACAGCGGCAAGATGACCACCGCCCCGGGATGCTGAACGATCTCGCGAGAATGCAACGTGCCGTCGGCCAGGCGCCGAGAAATGCGGACCACGCGAAACCGTCCGGCCTCAAGCAATATTTCCGGCTCTTCAGCCATAAAAAACCGCGTGAAAGCTAAAGCAATCAAGCCCCAAATTGGATTGGCTGCCGGTTAATTGACCCGCGGCCAGACCGGTTGTTAAGATACGACTTGCGGCGCCTGCGCACCAAGGGTCGCGCGTTCCATGGGCTGGAACTATCGTGTGGACACTTTTTCATGCGCGACTTTAACGTCTGGGCAATGAATTGCGGCTGGTGGGGGAACGTGCGCGTGCGGGCCCATGTTTCTCTGATCGTAGTCGCCGTCTTGGCACTGTATCTCACCGGCCGTACGAGCACCGCCGAGGATCCCTGGCTGTCGGTCGTGCATGGGTCCATGTGGGTCGGCATCTTGGTGGTCAGCGTGGTGATGCACGAATTGGGCCACGCCCTGATGGCCTGGCGAATGGGCGGCGGCTTCGATTTGATTGTGCTCGGCCCGCTGGGCGGCATGAATCCGCCGAATGTGCCCCACGAATCGCATCGCGAAGTGCTGGTGTCGCTCGCCGGGCCATTGGCGAACCTGTTCTTGGCGATGGTCGCCGGGACGGCGCTGGTCGTCAGCGGCGCGAGACTCTACGACTTGTTCCTGCAGCCGCTGTATCCTTCCGGTCTGTTGGAAGGGCCGAATTGGCTGGTGGCGCTGCGGATGGTGTTTTGGATCAATTGGCTCTTGTTGCTGGTGAACCTGCTGCCGGCCGCGCCCTTGGACGGCGGCCTGCGCACTGCGCAGCGTGCTCTGGCCGGTCACCGGTTACCGCGTGGCGGTCCGCGTGGTTAGCCGCAGCGGCACGGTGATTGCCGTTGGGTTGTGCCTGCTGGCTTGGTGGGTTTATCAGCCGCGCGATTATCGGCTGGTGCCTGCCTGGACGCCGCTGGTGTTGATGGCCATCTATCTGCATTTCAGTGCGCGGCAAGAAACTCGGCGAGTCGAGGAGCAAGACGATGGCGAAGAGCTGTTCGGGTACGATTTCTCCGAGGGCTATACCAGCTTGGAACGCAGCGCCAGCGCACCACGCTGGGGCCGAGTGGGTCCGGTGCGGCGCTGGCTGCGCGAGCGGCGCGAAGTCAAGCAGCGGCGGCTGCGGCAGTTGGAACGGGAAGAAGAACGTCGCGTCGACAGCATTCTAATTCGCGTCAAGGATCTGGGAATCGACGCCATTTCGCCCGAGGAGCGGGCCCTGCTCCAGCGCGTCAGCGCGCGCTATCGAGACCGGCTGCAATCGTAAGCGGCGCGGTTTCGGATCCTTTTGCGTTGAGCTACTTTCGAATCGGCTCGAATCATCGAGCGTCCGCGCGGCACGATCGTCACAGCCGGAACGAGCGCCAGAATCGCTGCCTAGCGGCTGAGTCGTCCAAGCCCCTCAAACCGTCCAGCAGGGCCAATCTTCGGGCCAAATTGCGGATTCCCGCCGTGACTTCCAGGCCGGTGCGACTGCCGGTCTTTCCGGCGTTTTTGCCGGCATCTTTAGCGTGACCTAGAGTCTGACAGACGCCGTTGTTTCCTTGCGGAAGGGTGATATTTCGTCACCATTTCGGGGCTGATGATATGGCATTGTCCGAACGCACGCTGACCAATACGCCGCAACAAAACGGCGAAGCTCGCCACGGCGACGTGGTGGCGCTGTGCGCTTTGCTCAAGCGCTGGTTCGGCGCGGAGTTCGCCGTGCTCGATACGGTCGCGGCGGAATATGTGCGACAGGGCGATTTGGCTCTCGGCGGTGATGCAGGCGCTGCGCCGAAGTGTGCCGCGAAGTAATTGCCCGGAACCGTGCCGCCTTCATCGCCGAGGAAGATCCCGTCGCCCTTTTGGCGCTGCCCATCCCCAGCGATGGTCCGCGGCAACTGGCGGCGCTGGCCCCATTCGTCCTGCGGCAGGCAGAAACCTCGGTGATCGCGCGGGCCGCCGAAAAGCTCGGCTGCGATTCGCAAACGGCCAATCAGTGGGCAGCTCGACAACACGCCTGGAATCCGGAACGCTTGCTGGTATTGGCGGAATTAGCCGTGGCCCGGTGGGCCAATCAAGACCAGCTGATGGCGATGCAAGGAGAGATCGACGCGCTGTCGGGGCATCTGCTGGCCACGTACGAAGAAATCAGTCTGCTGTACCGGCTGACGCAAAACCTAAAGCTCTCCGGCTCGAATGAAGAACTTGGCCGGATGGCGATGGATTGGCTTTCGGAAGCGGTTCCGGCGCAAAGCTTCGCACTGCTGCTATTGCCGAAGATTGAGGCCGGCAAGGAAACCGACGACGACGCTGCCGCCCCCATTTTCTTGCAAAACGGCCGTCCGCTGGTCGACGCCACTGACTTCGTCCGCTTAATCGAAATTCTGGACCTGAGTGATCAACCGCGGCCGGTCGTCATTAATTTACAGCGACGCAAGGATCTGCAGTGGCCGCTGCCCGAAGTGCGCCAAGCCGTCATCGTGCCGTTGATCGAGAGCGACCGCTTGTTCGGCTGGCTGGGCGCGTTTAATCACAGCGCCGATGGCGAGTTCGGTTCGACCGAAGCGAACTTGCTTTCGTCGGTGGCCGCCATCTTGGGCATCCACGCCGGCAACATCGAACTCTATCGCCAGCAAGGCGAGTTTCTGGCAGGCGTGGTGCGGGCGCTGACCTCGGCGATCGACGCCAAGGATCCCTACACTTGCGGGCATAGCGATCGCGTGGCGCGAGTCGCGGTGCAATTGGCCAAACGTTTGGGCTGCCGCGCTCATGATTTAGAAACGATCTATCTCTCCGGACTTTTGCACGACATCGGAAAGATCGGCATCGATGATCAGGTGCTCCGCAAACCGGGCAAGCTGACCGAAGCCGAATATGAGCACATCAAGCTGCATGCGGAAATCGGCTATCGCATTCTCAAAGACATCAAGCAGCTCGACGACGTGTTGCCCGTGGTGCGGCACCATCACGAAGCGTGGAACGGCAAGGGTTATCCGTTTGGGCTATCGGGGGAAGAGATTCCGTTTTTCGCCCGCATCGTGTCGGTGGCCGACGCGTTCGACGCCATGTCGAGCGATCGCCCCTACCGTAAAGGCATTCCCGATGAGCAGCTCGATGCGATTCTGCGCGAAGGGGCGGGCAACCAATGGGATGCCCAGGTTGTCGAAACTTTCTTCTCCATCCGCGACGAAATCCGGCAGATCATGCAGTTGGAGCCGCAGCCACGATCGATCAAACTGGTCCACGATGTGGTCGTTCCCAGCGACACGAATCTGCTGGGGCAAATCGCACCGGTGCCACGATCCTAAGCCATCTTCAAGCTGGCTGCTGCCGCGCGGCGAATTCAGCCGCTCAGTTCGGCGACTAGTTTCCGGTAAACCTCGAAGGCCGGCTTCGGCGTGTAATCGTCTCGCAGGATGCCGAATTGAAAGAACAAATTCTCATTCGAACTATCGGCGTCGCGCAGACCAAACAGCTCGTAATGCGTGATGTTCAATTCGCTACGCAACCGGTGGACGGTGCGGATGATTGATTCCAGCACCAGCGCCTGGCGTTCATAGGAACGCTGCGGGCCGGTAGGCCAGCCGTTCTCGCAAATCCGCAGCGGCACGTCGCCCGAAATGCCGGCGGCGACCAAATCTTGGATGCGAACGTCTCGCAGGATTTTTTCCACCGCCGCAGGTAAATGCTCCAGTGCAATCGGCGATCCGAAAACATCGGGATAGAAATCCAGGCCGACGTAATCGAGTGCCGCGCTAAACGTGGGATCGATTTGCGGCAGGCTGGACCAAAAGTCGTCGCCGAGCTGAAACGTCGGCACGGCGTTGAAGCCAATGTTCACAGTCGCTCCGCTCGCGCGCCCCGCCGTCTTGGCGGCGATCACGCCCTGAACCAGCGCCGGCGCACATTCGGCTGCGATCCATCGCCGGCCTCCGGCACATGCGTGAGATTGGGTTCATTGGTGATTTGCAGTGTATTCAGCGTTTTGCCGTGGCGGTTGACGATCTCGCGAATCACGTCGATCCAGCATTTCACATCGCCATTCTGGTTGCGATAGCAGAGTGCGACATCCCACGGCATCTTCGAGATTGCGCAAAAATCTAACAGCGCAAAAATGCCGGCCACCGATGCCGGACCGGAATGTGGCACATAGGTGCGGAGCAAGAAATCGCGCCCGCCGCGCAAGCGTTCGATGATTTCAGGCAATCGCTGGATATCGTCGGGCACTCCTGTCGCCACGCCGTCGGCCATTCCCGCCAAGCCGAAGGGGTAAACGCCAAAGATCAGACCCGTGGAAGATGCAGTCATTTGCCGTTAATGTACGTGGTGAAGGGACGAGGGGCGAGAGGCGAGGGGTATCGGACATGGCGCGCGACGAAGAAGATCGGGAAGACCTGCTCCGCGAAGCCACGGCACTGGTGGAGCGCGTGGAATTGCAGATCTACGGTCTTCTCGAATCGGTCGTCGCCGGCTTTCGCCGTGACAGCGCTGCCAGCTTCTTTTTCGGTCAGGACGTGGTGTATCAATTCAATACGGCGTGCGAGCTGCGGCGAGGTTTTTTTGAAGGCAAGCTGCTGAAAGCCGAGCGCGGCCGGCTGATTCAGCTAACCCGCCAACGGACCGCCGAATCCGTGAACCTGGTTCGCCACGAACTTACGCCGCTCGAAGAGCGCAGTTCCTGGGGGAAGCCGGGAAACGACTCCAATTGCTGCAGCAAATTCTCAGTGGGGGCAAATTCCGCATCGTGGGCCAGGTGCCAGCGGACGGCGATGTGGTTGATCGCGTGCGCAATTGGCTGGCCTGCTTGCCGGAGTCGATCTCGCTGGCGGATTCGCCCCGATTATCCTGATTGCATTCGGTCGCCCACCGGCAGCGCAACCACTTCGGCCAAACCGGCACTAGAAACCAGTTGCATGTCTGGTTGAACAAATTCTCGGCGCACCAGCGCCAGGGCCAACGGCGCCTCCAGCCGCGGCGACCAGCACGCCGATGTCACATGTCCCACCACCTTGCAGGCAGCGCACAGTTCCGCCCCCGGCTCGGGAATTGATTCGCCGGAGAACCTCACCCCGCGCAACACCCGATTCACGTGACCCAGCGCGTCGATTCGGGCCACCGTCTCCTGACCCAAATAGCAGCCCTTGGTGAAACTAATTGCCAACTGGTTGCGATCGATTTCTTGCGGTAGATTTTCTTCGGTGATATCACGGCCGAACCAAGGAGTGCCCTGTTCAATCCGCGCGGATTCGCAGGCTTCGTCGCCGCACCGCACAGCGCCGGCGCCGACCAACAAGCGGAGCACGTCGTCCAATGCTTCGCGAGAGCAGGCCACCAGATATCCGCGCGGACCGACGAAATCCACGCGCCGCAGCCAGACGGAATGTGCCGCTAACTGTGCCTCAGTGTGCAACAATCGCTCGTCAAGGATCAGCCAACCGTGGTCGGCAAACAGCACGTCCACTTGTGCGCCGGCGACCAATAGTTCGCCCCACTCTTGCGACCGGTCGTGAATCTGCACGTCTTCGCGGATCAGATAGCGCTCGAGGTGCGCGAGTAGACTTTCCGCCTGATCCGGCACGGTCTCCAGCACGATGGAATTGGGGCTCACGAAAACGGACACGTGGCCGATCACGTGGCCTTTAACGTTCAGCAGGAAGGCTTCGCAGCCTTGGCCGGGCGACAACTCGCGCACCGCATTGGTGCAGAGATTGTGCAAGAAACTCGCGCGGTCGGCGCCAGTGAGTTCGATTTGCGTGCGATCGCTGAAATCCACCAGCCCCACACCGCCGGTCAGCGCTTTGTATTGCGTGTCGAATTCAGCCGAGAGACCAGGCATCACCAAACATCCATCATCGATCGGCCCTGCGGCCGGCGCGTAAAGAGTGCTAGCAACACCGCGATCTTAGTCCTGCGGCTCGCCTAGGGTCAAGAATTCGAGCTTTACCGGGCCGGCGTGGATGTCGATAATTCGCCGCGCTAGCTTGCACCTAAATCGAGCTAGGAACCGCCAATATTCTCAAATTGAAATTTGTCTATGAAATGCCTCACGACGTTTTGTTTCGGCTTGTTGATGCTGCCGCTACTTGCTGTTTCCAGCGGCTGCGGCCACGACGGCAATGCCAATGCTTCGCATCCCTCGACAACCACCAATGCAGCAACGGCCTCATCGCCTGAGAACAATGCGACTTCCGGATCCGCGGCCGGCGCCGATGCGCCGGCCGCCACGGAATCGCGCTCCGCGGAACAGGTGCTTAAAGATATGGAGGCGGTGTACGCCAAGGCGAATAGTTACGCCGACAACGGTCAGGTGCTGCGGCGCTTCGAGCGCGAACGGCGAGCCGATGGAGCAGGCGTTCGATTTTTCGATGGCTTTTGTACGCCCCAACAAGCTGCGGTTGGATTGCTACGGGGCCCGGGTGGTGATCGACGGCAAAGATTTCTACGCCTCGGTGCCGCAAGTCGCCAACACGGTGATGAAGATCGCCGCGCCGGAAAAAATCACGCCCGACGACGTGATCAACGATTTGCAGCTTGGCGCGACGTTGCTGCAAGGCCCGGCCGGGCCGCCTCCGCAACTTCCGCTGCTGACGGCCGAAGGCACAGTGGCACATCTGCTGCAAGAGGCTAAGACAGCACCAAAGCTGTTGCCCCCGGAAGCCATCGACGGCCGCGCCTGCAACCGCGTGGAATTAGAGTTGGCGTCCGGCCGGTTGGTGATGTGGATCGATCAGCAATCGAACCTGCTGCGCCGGTTGGAACTGCCACCGTCGAATGCCGCCACGGCGCTGGATCAGCGCAAGAGAAAACCACTTCGCTGGTGGTCAATTGCAACAAAGCTCAAATCGATCAGCCGGTCGAGGAAATTGCGTTCAAATTCGAGGTGCCCGAGGGAGCCAAGGTCAGCACGCAGTTGGTCGAGGAATTGAAGCCGGCCGAAATCGCGCCGCACAGCGAGCCGAACGCGTTCAAGCTGACCAAGCTGTGGACCGCCGGCGATCTGAAGGACCCCGGCAACGTCCTGGTGGTGGAAGAAAAGGATAAATCCCCGCGCATTTTCGTGTTCGATGGCGCCCGAGTTGTGGCGGAGGTCGATCAGGAGGGCAAAACCGTCGCCCGGCATGAGTTGGATATACCTCCCGAGGCGATGGCCAGCTATCTGCGCACCGCGGTCGATGGCAAAGGCAATCGGGTGTTCGTCGCTTGTGCCAGTGGGCAATCGCAGCTTTACGTGTTCGACGACGCTTGGAAACAAACGCTGAGTTTCCCCAAGCCGGAAGATTCCGCCGGTGCGAAGATCGGCGGCGTGCAGCTTGCCGATCTGCAAGGGGACGGAACGCAGAATCTATACGTCGGTTATTGGGGTGACGTCGGTTTGCAGGGGGTTTCTTTGGATGGCAACCGCCTGTGGCGCGAACGCACGCTCGGATTCGCCCTGCCGTGCACAACGACGGAGCCCGACGCCGACGGCAAACGCAAGCTCTTGTGCACGCACAGCCGCGGCACGATCGTGGCCTTCAACGCCGAAGGCAAGCCGCAAGGCGAAGTCGTAATTCCCAATCGCTTCGTCGCCGTTGTGTATGGGGCCGATCTAAAGGGCGACAATAAAAACAGCTACTGCGCGCTGGCCATCACTCCGGAAAGCGCGAACGAGGCCGTCGGAATTACGCTCGATGGCCAGCAACTGTGGAACTACGCGCTGCCCAACGGCGTGTCGGGCCGGCCCGTGGAAACCGTCACTACCGGAGACATCGCCGGAGATGGATCGAAACGATGGCTGCTGGCCGGGGCCGATGGATCGGTGCATATCCTGGGCAGCGACGGCAAGCCGCTCGACAAGTTCAACACCGGCGCGGGCCTGACCGGCCTGGGGGCGGCCAATTTCGGCGACAAGCACGTGCTGCTTATCGCCAGCTTATTGGATAAACCGGACGGCGATAAAAAAGGCGTGCTGGAAGCCTGGCAGGTCGAGCCGATTAGCAAGTAGCTGGTATTGCGTACCTCGCGCCTCCTGACGCAGGCAAAAAAATTTTGCTATCTTGTCGGTCATGCGCGTGACCGATGAAAAAATGCTCCAGTGGTGTCGCATCTTGCTGGGCGCCGCGCTGCGCCGCACAAGTCTCTGGGCGAATATCTGGCCGCCATTCCGCGATTGAAATCGCTGGCGGATGTCCCCAGCGGTACTGCTGTGCTTGTGCGCGGCGACGTCGATGCCAAGCCGGGCGCGATGATCGGCGAAGGGGACGAGCGATTGCGCTCGATGCTCGACACGTTGAAATTTGGCATCGAGCACGGCTGGAAGCAGGTGATCTTCGGGCACATCGGCCGCAAGCCGGAAGGGTCGCTGGCCAAAGTGGCGGCGCGGCTGGGCGAATTGCTGAACAAAAAAGTGCCGCTGATCAGCGACTGGCTCGACGAAACGTCGCTGTCGATCACGCCCCCCGCGGCCGAAGCGATACGTAACGCAAAAGCTGGCGACGTGCTGGTGTTGGAAAACACGCGGCGCTACGCCATCGAGCGGGTGTTATGGGATGCCACGGCCGGCGATTTGCCGGCGCTGGCGCCGAAGCTGTCAAGACTGGCAAATGAGTTTGCCGACAAGGTGGCCACGGTTTACGTGAACGAGGCGCTCTCGGCGGGCAGCCTCGACGCTTCGTCGACGATTGTCCCGGCTTCGATGGATCGCGTGGCCTTGGGCAGTTGTGTGGCCGGCGAGTTCGACGGCCCGATGCAGCGCTGTCTGCAAGCGCAATTGGTCGTGTTCAGCGGATTGAAGATCGACAAGCTCGACGACTTGCAAGCGATGATCGACCGCGGCACGATCCGCTGGGTGATTACGGCCGGCTCGTTGGCGATGGCATTGAAAAAAGCGGCCGCCGAACTCGACGGCAATCAATTCTCCCTCGGTGTGGCCGAAGATCCAAAAAACACCGACAAACCGTTTTTCATTCCGCCCCAGCGCATCGAGCAGGCCAAGCGAATGATTAGCGAAGGACGCGGCAAGGGTATCCAATTCATTTTGCCTGTCGATTTCATTTTGCAAGATGGCCGCGATTCTGAAACCATCGGCCCGACGGATCAGCAATTCGACGTGGGCCCAAAGACCAGCGAATACTTTGCCCACAAAGTCGGCGAATTCATCGCGGCGGCTAAAAAATCCGGCGGCAAACCGGTCGCTTTCCACAACGGCGTGTTCGGCATGTTCGAGGATCCTCGCTTCGAAACCGGCACGCGCGAGTTCATCGCCCAGCTCAAACGCATGAAGGACGCCGGCGTGGAAGTGTACGTGGGAGGCGGTGAAGGGGGCGCAGCGCTGGAAGAGTACGGCCAGCCCAATTGGGTCACGCACTGTTTCACCGCCGGCGGCACCGTGCTCAACGCTCTGGGCAGCAACCCGGTGCCGTATCTGTTGGTCCTTTCCATGGCCGGCAAGCGTTGATCGCTGCAGCGCGCCTCGCTTGATTTACAAGCCATCCGTGGCAGCGGATAATCACCGTAGCCAGATTCTCTTCTCTGTCGCAGTCTCCAAGGGACTCGCATGCAAATCCGCTGTCCGCATTGCCATGTGCCGTTCGATTCGGTCGAGCAGGCCTCTTGGGCCGATATGCTCTGTCCGGCATGCGGTAGCAGCTTCAGCCTATCGGGGACGGATGCTACGTGCTCGTTCCGACCGGGCGTGCAGGTGCTGGGTCACTTCGAACTTCTGCAGCAGGTGGGCGCGGGCCGCTTCGGCACCGTGTGGAAGGCCCGCGATACGCAGTTGCAGCGCATCGTGGCCATTAAGATTCCGCGGCAGAAGGACCTTGATCCAAAGGAAACGGAAGTCTTTCTGCGTGATGCTCGCGCCGCCGCCCAATTGAATCATCCCAGCATTGCCGGCGTGCATGAAGTCGGGCGCGAGTCGGACACCGTCTACATCGTCACCGATTACATCGATGGGGCCAATCTCAGCGAATGGCTCACCGGGCAGCGGCTCACTTCCCGCGAAGCGGCCGAGCTAGTGATCAAGCTTGCTGAAGCGCTGCACCATGCGCATGAAGCTGGCGTGATCCACCGCGATTTGAAGCCCAGCAACATCATGCTCGATCAGGATGGCCAACCGCACGTGATCGATTTCGGCCTGGCGCGGCGCGAGAGCGGCGAGATCGCCATGACCGTCGAAGGGCAAGTTCTGGGTACGCCGGCGTATATGTCGCCCGAACAGGCACGCGGCGAAGGGCATCAGGCCGATCGGCGCAGCGATGTCTACTCGCTGGGCGTGATCTTGTTCGAGTTGCTAACCGGCGAGCTTCCTTTCCGCGGCGATGCGCGGATGCTGATTGTGCAAATCTTGAACGAAGAACCGCCGAGTCCCCGAAAATTAAAAGCCACCGTCTCGCGCGATCTGGAAACCATCACGCTCAAATGCCTGCAAAAAGACCCGGCAAAACGATACCAAACGGCCCAGGACCTGGCCGATGACTTGAACAGCTTCCTCAAAGGCGAACCGATCCAAGCCCGACCCATCTCTCGCGCAGCACGCGCCTGGCGCGGTGCCGGCGCAATCCGGCCATTGCCGGATTGGCCGTCGCAGTCTTTGCAATTCTTACCGTGGGCATTGTCACTTCAACGTATTTCGCAGCCTCCGCCTCGCGCGAAGCCGCGGCTGCCAAAAGTTCCCTGGCCAAGGCCGATCAACAGCGAAAACGAGCCGAAAGCGTGAATGCCTTCTTCACCGAAGCGGTGTTCGGAATGGCCGATCCGAATCGCGGCGGGCGAGCGGGCATCGGGTTGATCGAAGCGCTCGACGCTGCGGCCGGCAAGATCGACGATCGATTCCATGACGATCTGGAGCTTCAGGCCGTCATTCGCGACCATTTCGGAGAAGTCTACGTTAACGTCGACGAGCCAAAAAAAGGCTTCGAGCAACTCGAAAGGGCGGTCGCACTGCACGAGCAATTGGAAGGCAAGTTGGATCCCGAAACGCTCAGGAGCCGTTCTCAACTGGGGCATGCTCTGTACATTGCCAATCGGTATGAGGATGCGGCAAAGGTGCTGAAATCCGTAATCGACGACCAAACGAAGGTCTTGGGCGAAAGCCATCACGACACGCTCGAAACTGGGATCCATTTGGGCCTGGTGCTCATGGAGTTACACGACCCGGATGATGTAGCCTTCAGCGAGAAAATCTACAAAACGGCATTGGCAACTCTGGGTCCGCGCCATCCTTTGACCTTGGACGCGGAAACGAACTACTCATGGGTATTACGCTGGCGCGACCAGTTTGAAAAAGCGCTAGAGTTCGCCGAGCCCTCAGCGATCCGCCTGCGCCAATTGAAGGGAGATGCGGACCCGCGCGCATGTTCGCCGCCTACAACTATGCCTCGTGTTTGTTCGAAGTTCATCGGTATAAAGAGGCCGCTGAAGCATTTCAGCCGCTGCTCGAATTGAGGACGCGAATACTCGGTCCAACGCATGTGGATACTTTGTATACGCTGTGGCGGGTCGGTGATTCGTGGCGCAACGCCGGCGACGACGCCGCAGCGCTTGCGGCGCTGGACATCGCGCATTCCGAGCTGAATTTGTTCACGGCCACGGAAAGCATTCGACGCAGCGATCCCTTGCAGAACATCGCCGACCAGTATGTGCAGCTGGGAAAATACGATCGAGCCGCGGACGTCCGCGACGTCGTTTATCAGATGTACCAGACCAAATTGAACCCGACCGACTTCCCGAAGATCAATTTGATGCGTCTGCGAAGACTGATCCAAGTTTACGCCGATTCGCCGCAGCCGGAGCTGAAGAATCTCGATCGGGCTGTGGAATTGGCCACCAAAGGCTGCGAATTAAGTGCAAATCAAAACGCGGCTCTCCTTGTGGATGTGGCCAAAGCGTTGGCGGCAAAAGGCGATTACCAAGCGGCGCAGCAGAAATTCGCCCAGCTACTGGCACTGCGACCGGACATTGCGGAAGCGATGTATTACAGTGCGCTGTTGCGATTGCGCAACCGCGATGTGGTCGGATATCGCGCCATGTGCGCCGAAATGGCGAAACTAGCCGCATCTTCGAAAAACAACCTCGACCGGCGATGGTTCTCGTGGACCTGCTGTCTTGCGCCGGCGGCGGTCGACGACATGAGCGTGCCGCTTCAGGCCGCGAGAGATTTGGCCGCTAAAGCGCCCGACAATGCCGTGTTCCTCGACACACTGGGGATCATGCTGTACCGCAACGGAGATTATGCCGAGGCGGATAAACAGTTGACGGAATCGGTTGTCGCGGCCGGCAAAGGAGAATCTGAAAATACCTCGGTGGTTTATCCTCAGTTTTTCCTGGCCATGACCAAGTGGAAGTCGGGGGACAAAGCTGAGGCCAGGCGGCTGCTTGCGGAAGCGCAGGCCGGGATGGACCAGGAAATCAAAACCAGCGCGCTGTGGAACCGCCGCGCCACACTGGAGCTGTTCCGCCGCGAGGCGGAATCGCTCATCAACGAGCCGGAAGCTGCGGCCGAAAAGCAAGCCTCCGCTTCCAAGATGCCGTCGGCAACGAACCCATAGCACAAGGCGAATATGCCGGATAACCAAGCATTTCGCGCTACGTTCGGCGTCGGACTTGTACGGCCTGGATGGATCATATCGAACAGTCCGCAACCGGCGGCCGCGCTTTTGTTCTAAGCGGCAATTCTTGTCGTTCGCGGCACTTCACGCACCGGCGGAGTTTGCGGAACACGGAATGGTTGCCGCGTGCCGTAAATGGGTGATCTGGCTAATTGGTAAGTGCCGGCGGGTCGATATCACGGCATAGGTCATGCCACGGAAGTCCGGCGTGTCCCATCGTTCCTTGCCAAACAAACGCGGAATGCGAAGGCGGGCGATTGTGGATGCCGACACAGTTGGCGAATGTTTTTGCGTGCCGATCCTCCCTCGTTCGTCCAGGAGTCTTTGAAATGAAACGTCGTATTGTGTTGGCGGCGGCTTTGCTGGCCGGCGCCTTTTTGATGCTGAACGCCGCCGATGCCAAGGCGTTCCATCATGGTGGCGGCTGCGGCTGTGAGCCGTCTTGCTGCTGTGAACAATCTTGTTGTGCCGCTCCTAGCTGCTGCTGCGATTCGTGCTGCGACGATTGCTGCCATCACCATTGCCATTTGTTTGGCTGGCTGCATCGCTGCTGCAATCCGTGCTGCGAAAGCTGCTGCTGCAATAGCTGCTGCAATACTTGCGGCTGCGAAAAGAGCTGTGGCTGCGAAAAGAGCTGTGGCTGCGAAGCCAGCTGCGGTTGCAATTCGTGCTGCAACAGCTGCTGCGATGACTGCTGCTGCCGTCACCGCTGCCACCACCACCACCGCTGCTGCGGTTGCTGCAATAGCTGCTGCGAAGCCAGCTGCGGTTGCGCTCCGTCGTGCGGTTGCGGTCACTAAACACCAACCCCATCCAATAGGAATCACGTAACCAATAGATTGCCGCACCGCGGTCCGCCGCAACAGGGCGTAAGCCCGGACTCGCCCCGAGCGAGCCGGCCCCACAGCGGACCCAAGAACGATTCACGTAGTCGTTGCGGTCGAGTCAATCGCAAACTAGCGGCGGGCACAGCACCCACGCCCAGGCGAGCAATCGCCGGCCAGGTCATGCCGGCCGTATCCGGTTACTCCGATCCTCTTTGGTGCCGAGTTCGGTTACTAACAACTGGGCCCGCCCAAGCGGCCGGCCTTCTTATCTCAATCACGCAAACGGCTCCCCGCCACGGCGGACAGGGCCGTTTGTGTGTTTTTGGGGGCAACCGCGAAGCATGAGAGGCGAGACGCCACGAACCAGAGAAAATCCGCTTGCGGTCTTGCAGAAGTGCCTAACGCCGCTCCGACGGATCGGAGAGCTTGATTACGTGCGGCTCTTCTGCAGCCGCGTCCGCCTCGGCGCCCGGCGCTACGATGTCGGAAATCCCCGCAGTGCTTCTCGAGTGACGGCACTGGCGATCCGCCAGATCGTCGGCCTCCGATCGGGCCAAGGCGCCCAATTCCATCAGCCCTTGAGCGTCATTCAAGAGATGCTGATAGGCGTCGTCCCAAGCGTCTTCGATTTCCAGCGGATCGAGCTGCTCCAAATTGAGCCTATTGGGCTGGCCGGGCGTTGTTTCATGGTTTCGCGCCGCCGCCGCAGCCAATTCCGCATCGCGGATTTCCGCCGCGGCAAAATTGACGGTCCGATCGACGAAATACAGCGGCCTGCCGCGCACTTGATCGTAAATCCGCAGCAAATAATGGCCCAGCATGCCGATGCCCAGCGCGTTGAGGCCGGCAAAGAAACTGACCAGGATCACTTGCAACGCCCAGCCCGGCACGGCCGTCTCCGTGAACACCTTGCAATAGGCCGCAAATCCGCCGACATACAAAAACACGGAAAACGCCATCCACCCCAGCCACGTGAACATCGCCAACGGCGCCGCGGAGTAGAGGGCCACCTTCATCGAGCGCGCTAAGCCGCGTAGCGACCGCCGCAATCCATTGTCGCGCCGCCTGGCTCGAACCACCGGGACGCCAATTTGCTTGAAGCCCACCCAACGTCGCAGCGCCGGCAAATACCGCTCTTGCTCCCCCAGCGAGGCGATTAGCTCGGCAAGCCTCGCATCGATCAGCCCGAAATTTCCCACATTCGTGGGCACGCCAGCCTCGGCATTCGATGTCAGTCGATCGACGACGGCCGACAAACCTTGTCTCCAAAGCGATCGATCACGCTCGACGCGAGTGGCGTGCACCACGTCGTATCCTTCTTGCCAGGCATCCAGCAGCTCGCCGATCGCTTCGGGCGGATCGCGCAAGTTGGCGTCCATGATCACCACGGCATCCCCGCGGGCGCGCGCCAGCCCGGCGTGAATGGCCGCTTGCTGTCCGAAGTTGCGCGAAAGGTGCACCACGCGAACTTCTTCGAATTGGCGCGCCAGTCGATCCAATAGCGCCGCGCCTCCGTCGCGAGAGCCATCGTTCACAAAGATAATTTCAAACGTGGTGCGGCACGCCGTTAGCGTCATGCGCAGCCGCTGACACAACTCGACCAAAAGGGGCAACTCGTTGTAAACCGGCAGCACGACGCTAACCAGCGCGTCGGAAACCGGCGGGCGCGAAGTAGGCGTGAATTCGGCGGTCATCGCGGAGTGGGTCGAATCTTGATGCTTAGTCGGCGACAATTCGGCGGCGCGGCCAGAACACGATTGCCACGATTAAGCCTAGGCCAAAACCGCTCGTCACGCGGCCGAAAACCAGGCTTTTTGGCCGAAATTCCAGGCCTATTTCGTGTTCGCCCGCCGGTACGATCAGCCCCAAAAAGTCGCCATTAATTCGCAAGGCCTCGACAGTCTTGCCGTCCAAAGTCGCACGCCAGCCGTCGTGAAAGCTTTCGTTGACCACCACCAATTGGGTGGTGGGGCACTCGACTTTCAATTCAATTCGCCCAGGGCGATCGACAACAATCTTGGCAGTTCCCGGGCTGCCCGCAGGCAGCGGCGACGGCAGCGATTGATCGACCAGCGCCTCGTCCAGCAGCGAGATGCGCGCGATGTCCTTCACCGGATCGCTGCTGACTAAAGCGCGGCGTAACCAGCCAGGCGCGAGGCCGCGGATTGGCCACGGCATACCAATCTTGCCGATTTGTGAATTCATTTTTGTCTGAATCCAAATTCGCCGCGGCGGATTGCGAAACCCACGTCACCCCTGCGGCACGCAATGCATCCGGCTGTCGGTAATCCAATCGTCGAGCAGGTTCCAAGCCGGTATAGCCGTCGATGCATTTCCAACCCGATAGCAGAATGCGATCACCAATCCGTGGGCCTTGCTCGCCGTTGGCGGTTTCCGTGCCGCTCATCAAATCGAGCACTACACGGCCGTTGATGCCTCCGGGCGGCACACTTGTCGCGCGAACATAATCTGACATCGACTCGCTTTGACCAATGACCGAGTAGCTCAGCCCGTAGGCGCCCAAATCGGCCGCCGTGAAGACGATAATTGCTCCGATTGCCCAGCGCGATCCATGGGCAGCACGGATCACCAGCCACACCGCAAGCGTGACCAACGCCGGGCCAACAAGTATCAACGGCCAGGCGGAAACATGTTCGGGCCAGCGGATTCTGGCGATGATCGCCGCCGCCGCGCTGAATGCCGGGAGAATCCACAGCCAGGCAGTCGAAATACTGCGTACAGGAAACTTCGATTGCCGCACCAAGGCGGTCAAACCCAGCGCGGCCAGCGCCGCCAGCGCGAATTGAAATAGCACGATCGCGCGGCTGGGGAAGCGGAACCGGTTCACAAGCGGCAAATGCGCTTCGAGCCATCCCAGCGGACCCATTGCTCCCAGTGCCCAGAGGATTGCCAATGCGGCGGCCGCGGCGGCGAAGGTGGCCAGCCGACGCCAATTCCCGCGACGTCCATCAAACAGCCACCACACCGCGAGCACCAGCGGCATGGCGCCCAAATACAAGCCGAGCTCGTGAGTGTTTTGCCCCACGACTCGCGTGTCGAACATATACGGCGCAACCAGTTGAATCAGATTCAATGGATCGAGCGACCCGTAGGCGGCCAGGTCGGTCCCGGCCGTATGCCGCACCGAATGTCTGAGTGCATCAATCGACGGCAGTAATTGGACGCCGCCGATCAAACAGCCAATCAATATTGCCGCAGCCCAGCGAAATGTTCCGCCCGCTCCGCCCAGCCACAGGACGTATCCCGCTTCCAACATCTGCGAGAACAACACAAACTGGGGCGACCCCAACAATAGTTGCGACCCGGTAAGCAAAGCGACGGCGACAAACGCCAATCGCCGATCGCGCGGCTTGATGCCATGCATCATGACATCGATCGAAATCAGCAGCCACGGCAAATGAGCGACAATCGCCACCACGTTGGGATGCACGAAATGCAACAAGTTGAACCCGCCGAAAGTGAACGTCATTGCGCCAAATAGCGCTGAGGCGCACCGCATTGGCCAGCGACGCAAAAACAAATACATCCCCGCCAACATGAACGGGTAGCTGAGCACGCACTCCAAATCGAAGGCCGCCGGCAGCGGCAAGAATCGATAGAGCAGCCAATGCAGCGGATGATACGTGCCCGCCTGGCCTTCACCAGTCAGATAGAAACCGGCAAACAATTCGGGATTCCAATCAAATGGTTCCCCGGCGGCTAGTTGTTGCGAATAAAACATTCGCATCGGCAAATGCATCGCCCCCAAATCGTCGGCCACGTATACTCGGCCGGCGATGAAGGGCCAGGCGAGGGCAATCAATACAGCGACGCAACAAAATAGGGTGGTCTTAAATGGGAAATGGGGAATGGGGAATGGGGAATACTCTTCACGGAACCCGGATGAAGTTTCCGGCTCCAGCAGCGCGCTGTTCGATGCGGTGTTCATGCGGAACTCAGTGCGTCACACGGCGGCGGTGGCAGGGCGGGAGTTTTTCGAGATCAGCACGCCGGGATCCAGCGGCAGATCGCGCAGATGCGGTGCATTGAGAATCTTGAACGGCTGGGCCAACGGTTGCCATGCTTCGCCGCGCTGTTCGATGTGCGCATCGTCGATCGGTCCCAGCCGGCCGGCGGCTAGCGCCAAATAGCTGACATTTTCCGGCCGAAGATTCATGAGCCGCGCCACGGTGGCATCGACCGCCGGACAATTCGGACCGACAATCACCAAACCCATCTGCTTGGGACTGCCCATGATCGGGCCGTCCCCTTCCATGCACAAAATGCCGTCGACGATGGCGATCGTGCGCGGCAACGAAGCATTGATGTCGTATACCGATTGCGGAATGCCGGCGTAGTGCAGCACATTTTTCGGCCAACCGTACACAATGCCGGGAATCACGCCGTACATGTTTTTCATGGCGGCCGTGACGCCCACCCAGTGGTGCGTTTTCATCTTCGGCATGGAAACGATCAAATCGGCCTGTTGCACCGTGCTGGGGAAATAAAATCCCTTGAGCTTGGTGTCGCCGCCGCGATTGTCGGTCCAGCCGACCTCTTCGTAGTTGAGATCGGCAAAATGTAGGCCGCCGTCGTCCAGCGCCGTTTGCAAACCGCTTTCAACCAGCGCCATTTCCGTATCGCGTACATGGCCGGGAGCTTCGCCGACAGTCACGTAAGCGCCCCAATTGCGAAACACTTCGGCGGCAGCCAGCACCATTGCGGGGTTCGTGGTCAACTGCGGCGACAGCCGCGTCGGTTCCACCATGTTCGGCTTCAGCAGCACGCGTTTGCCGCGCACTTGCTCAGGCTCGATGCCGGTGGCCAGCAATCCATCGCGGATGGTCTTCGCCAGCGGGCCGTCGTAACGCTGATTTTTGGCGATGAATACTGGTTGGCGGGCGCCGATAAATCGGCGCGCCAGCGGATAGGCGATCAATCCAGCCGCCGCCGCCCCGCTGGCGATCAACATCGTGCGCCGATCGATGCCTTGCGGCCCGCGCGGTTCGGTCGCCGGCTGATCTTGCTCGTCGAGATGGATTTCAGCAGTGGACATTATATTAAGCGGGGCTGGCCACCTGGCTCACACGATTTCCTTGAATCAGCGGACAATTCTTTCCTTGGGCCGCCAAGACCAAAAGCGCCAGAGATAATGGAGAACTCGTCTGGCGTCGCATGCTGCGGCGGTAGACGGTTTCCAACCAGGTCGCTGTTGCCGAGGGCCGCCGATCGTGCGCGGTCAAACCGAGCAGGCCGTAGCTCAGCGAAATCGGCGTGGTCTGCGCGGAGATCGAGTCTTCCAAGAATTTAAGCGACTTCTCCAAGCGTGCGTCTTGGATATTCTCGCCCGCCAGCGTCACCAGCGTTAATCCAGTCGGTTCAACGTGCGGGCGCAACACCTGCCTCAGCGCCGTCGTGTTGCCGTAATTGCAGCCGCCGTTTTCCAAGAAGCGATCGACGAGCATTCGCACTCCCTCGCGAGTTCGCGGATGATCGTTCAAGCCGACGGCTTTTAGCGCCAGCACGGACCAGGCGGTCGGTTCCTGCCACGAGTGCGTTCCCACAACCCAGGGCCAACCGGCCAAATTGGTGTCGTGACCGATTTCCGGAATTCGCGGTCCGGTCAGACCAGCGATGCTCAGCAACCATTTTTGCGCGGCCGCACGATCGAAATCGCGCGACTCGCCGGCCAATTTGGAAACCGCCGCCCAGGCAAGCATCGCCTGTGGGGTCGGCCAGCCGGGACTATTTAGTGAGGGCAGGGGAGGCACGCTGCCGTCGCTGACTTGCTTGGAACCTAGCCACCCAAGTGCAGTCTGGGCCTCTTTAATCCGGCCGGCGCCCGCAAACGCCAACGCCGCCAGAGCCGTCGGCTCGGCAGCCTGCGGCAGGTCGTCGTGGTAGCCGCAATGCGAAGCGGCCAGGCGATCCAGGGCTTCGGAGATCCAGGGCATCGGGCCAGCTCAGCGCGGGGCAAGCCCACGCGGATAAATTGTGAAGCGGCAGCAACGACACGCGTTCATCAAAAACATAGCTTTCCTCACGAACGGCTTGTTCCTAATAAGCGGTCGGTATCGGCAGGCAGTCTTCAACAGTTGCCGTTTGGCGACAGTGCAGTGAAATCGAAACACAACGATTTTGCCACGCCAATATTTCGAAGAAACCAATGGTTACGCACGACGGCCGAAAAATTTTCGCTGTCCGTTACAAATTTCTTAAACTTCTCGATTTGACACCCGGCGGTTCTGACATAGGGTTGTTTGCACAGGCAGCGAGCGTTTCGAGCAATCGAACGCTCACCTGGCGTGTGACACGACTTTCGGGTTGTGGTAAAGCGTGGCCGTCGGCCGCCGGATCCATTTCGATTTTTTTTATCCGGCTGGAAAGGACGACATGCAGCAGTTCAGGCCTGCGGGCAATTGCATCCTCGAGAAAAGCAAACCGGTCGTAAGGCCGCGACGCAAAGCAATGGGTCCCGAAATTTCGGGATCGCCAAGCTACCGAAGGGATGATGGTCGCTCAAAACCGCCATGCGGCAAAAGCGAACGCATTCTCTTAGGCGTTTCGAGTGCGAAGCCCATGTCGGTAATTAAGGTTTAGCTGAAATGCACAGCAGGCGGCGTTGGACGAATTCCGTCCGGCGTTTCATTGCAGCTAAATCACTTTCCCTTGTTACATCGGCCAGGCGTTTGAACTCTGAAAAGAGGACGTGCATTGGCCGACTTGGAGGTTTTCCATGAAGAGCTTTGCATTGCAAGTCCGCCGGTTCCTGGTTTCGGAAGATGGGCCCACCGCGGTGGAATACGCCGTGATGTTGGCTCTGATCGTCATTGTGTGCTTGGCTGCCATCGGTTCGATCGGCACCAACGCCAAGACTACGTTCACCAACGTGGCCAACTCGTTGGCTAGCTAGTCGATGATGGTCGGCATTCCTTGCGGCAAGCACACGATGGCCCATTTCGCGCTTAGCGGAGGAGGCTGTCATGGCGCAGGTCGTGAAGGCGATGTGCAGGTTGCTGGTTTCGGAAGATGGGCCCACTGCGGTCGAATACGCCGTGATGTTGGCTCTGATTGTGGTCGTGTGTCTGGCCGCGATTGGGTCGATTGGCACCAATGCCAAAACGACCTTCCAAAGCGTGGCGGATTCACTGGCCAGTTAGAGTTGGGGCAGGCACTTCCGAAGTGGCAGGCCCACGGGGCAACGGCTTTACCCGTGGGCCGGTAACCTGGTTCTGGAAGACCAGGATTCCGGCAGAAACACAAAACCTCCTCGGTGCTCGGGTTGACCCGCCGCGCCGAGGAGGTTTTTGACGTATGTTTGGATAGGAAAGAACAAAAGGACCAACTGACCAATTCCCCAATGGCCCTTGGGGGGTGTCGGCGGTCGCATTGGTCAATGAGATTTGGTCATTCGTCATTCGAGCGAAACACCTATGTATCCACTTATCCCCGTACAAACATTTGCCGGCAGCGTCGAGCTAGTAAGCTACTTTTTGACAGTGGTAGCCGCGCTGGTCGGATTGTTGCTGACCATGCGCACCTGACGCACGCGTCAGCGTGCGAAGCACGGTTTCAAACGAAATTCGCAAGGGGCAAGTAGCAGCAGGAAATCTCGCATGCCCGAGCAAAATTTGTTCACTGCTCCGCTAACGCATTGGCCCGTCTGGCTGGTGACCATCACCTTGGTGGTGGCCGCGGTGATCGACGGCTACAAACTGAAAGTGCCCAACTGGCTCACCTTTCCGCTGGTGCTAAGCGGTTGGGCTTACGGCGCAGTCACCGGCGGCTGGGCCGGATTCGGCGACAGCCTGTTGGGAACTGCCGTGGGACTGGCATTGCTGCTGCCGGCGTATGCCATCGGCGGCATGGGGGCCGGCGATGTCAAGCTGCTAGCAGGCGTCGGCGCCTGGGTCGGTGCTCAAACCACCTTTTATGCTTTTTGCGTGTCGGCAGTGGTCGGCGGAGTGATCGCCCTGGCCATGGTCGTGATCCGGCGCGGCTGGCGCAAACACAAGGATCAGTTTTTTGCCATCGCCCATGAAATCGTCACCATCGGCAATCCCCAGGAGCTATCAGCGATCGCCGCTGAGCGCAAAAGCTCCATGCTCCTCTTGCCTTACGGCATTCCGATTGCCATTGGCACCATCGCCTACTTCGCGTGGGCAGGAATGTTGATATGAACGGCCAAATCACCAACGATCGATGTGTTGCACGGTTAGGCAAACTTTGCCGGCAGGCCCTACACTCGATAATTCCAGCGGGCAACCGTTTCCAATTGGAGCAGTTCCGCCGGTCGTGCCGAAGTAACCGAAGCGGGGTTGCTGTCGTTGAGTTCGCGATTGTCGCCCCCGTGTTTGTGCTGTTTGTGATGGGAATGATTGAAGTTGCGCGTGGTTTGATGGTCCAGGAAGTGATCACCAACGCCGCGCGAGAGGGAGCCCGGGCCGCCGTGGTCGAGAGCTCCACATCGTCAACCGTCACTGCCGCAGTGCAGGCCTACCTTACCGCGGCCAACATCCCCGCATCGGCCGCCACCATCAGCGTTACCATTCCCGCCGTTCGATACAACAATTCCGCCACCGTGACGGTGTCGGTTCCATACACCAAAGTTAGCTGGGTTCCCGTTCCCAAATACCTGGGCTCCATTACGCTGACTGCCACCAGCATCATGCGGTGCGAAGCAGTCTCCACCAATTGAACATCATCCGCGCACCCTTGCGCGGGAGTTATCATGCGTCCCAAATCATTAATGTTGTTGCTCCTGGCGCTGGGCTGCGGTCTGGTGGCCTCCATCGGCATCAGCCAGGTGATTGAAAGCCGCAATCGCGCTGCGGCGCCGGCCATGGAGAAAGAACCGATTTACGTCGCCACGCAGGACATCAAGGTCAACCAACCCCTCACGCCGCAAATCGTGACGCAGGAAGAATGGCCGAAGGAAAGAATTCCCGCCGACGCTATTCGTGATTTGAAGGAAATTCAAGGCCAGCGCCTCCGGCACGACCATCCTGGCCGGCGAGCCGCTGCGCAAAGCCAAGTTCGCCATGGATAAGCGAATCGACGAGATTCCCGCCGGATACCGCGTGGTCGCCGTGCCGGCCGACGCCGTCAGCGCCGCGGGCTACCTGCTGCAGCCGGGCGATCGGGTGGACGTGCTGATGTATGTCGACGCCACGAATCCCAGGTCGGGCGTGCAGCAAAGCATCACCAAGACCATCTTGCAAGACGTGCGCGTGTTTGCGGTGAACGAGCAGTGGCGGCCCGCTGAAGACAAGTCGAACGAATCGATTACCGCCAAAACAGTTTCACTGCTGGTGACGCCGGATCAAGCCGAAAAGATGATGCAAGCCACGGAGATGGGCAAAATCCGCCTCGTGCTCCGCAATCCTGACGATCCCCAAGTGGCCGAAACCAATGGCACCGACGCCTCCGAATTGCTCAGCGGCATGAGCAGCGCTGATCGCAATAAGGAATGGGGCGTGAAGAAAAAACAAGCAGGCGAAGGCTCCAGCGCCGGCAATCAAGAAGCTGCGCCGGATAACGCAGAGCATTTCGTGATGAACGTAGTCCGCGGCGGAGAGCTAATTCAAGTCGACATGAGTCGTCATGGCGAAGGCACCAATTGGACGCCGGGCGAACCCAGAATCTTGGTGCCCGCTGATCCTGTCAGTGCCTCGCCGTCTACGACCACGACGACAGGTCCGGCGCCGGCCCCACCGTCTGCACCCGTAGTGCCAACCCCCGTTTCCTTGACGAAGTAAGCAAATTCGATTGGAGCCTTCCGAGTTCCGTAACTCAATTGCGTTGTTCGACCTTCCGGATAACGCCACATTTCGTAGAGACAAGAGAGGACAAGGATGTTCTCGCATATCATCGGGCGGATGCCCGTCGCGCGCCGTGCGGCGCTTTCGCTAATTGTGGGTTGCGTAGCTGTTTCAGCGTCTGCGCAGGAGCCCGCAGCTCCTGTCACGCAAACGCCTGCTACGCCGGTGGTGCAAGGCCCTGCCACGCCAGTGCAAACACCGGCTCTGCCTAATGTGCCGGCGCCTGCGGCCACGCAGCAACTGCCGGCGCCATCGCAACCACCGGCGACGGCTGTCACCATGCCTGCCACGCCGCCCGCACTGGGCGCCACCGCTGGCACCGGTGAACAACTGGTACATAAAGTTCAGGCCGCCAGCGAACGGCTCGAAATGACGGTGAATTCCAGCCGAATTCTCACGATGGACCAGCCGATTCCGCGTTTGGTGGTCGGCAATCCCGATCTCGTGCAGGCCACCCCGCTTTCGCCCACCGAGGTGCAAATCTTCGCCAAGAAAGTTGGCGCCACGCAGGTGAACTTGTTCACCGAAAAGGGGCAAGTCTTTTCCGTCGACTGCATTATTTACGGCGACGTTCGGCAACTGACCGACCTTCTGCGCGTTGAATTCCCGACCGCCAACATTTCCGTCAAAGCGATTGCCGAAGGCCACGTGCTGCTGACGGGCTACGTCGATCGATCGGATCACATCGCGCAAATCGTGCAATTGGCTCACACTTTCTTTCCAGCCGCCAGCGGCAGCGCAGGGGACGATCGAGTCATTTCGAACATCGAAGTGGTGGGCGTCCAGCAGATTCTGCTGAAAGTGAAAGTGGCCGAAATTTCCCGCACCAAGCTACGCCAGTTGGGCATGGACTGGGCCAATATTCACGGCTCCAGCTTCGTCGTGTCTAGCATCGGCGACGTGATCGCCAGTACCCAAGCCATTGCCGGATCGGCTGGGATCGGGAACGACACTATCCGCTTCGGTGTGGTGAACGGCAGTTCCAGCTTTTTCGGTTTCATCGAAGTGCTTCAGCAGCAAGACATGGTCAAGATTCTGGCCGAACCCGATGTCGCCACCGTCAGCGGCCGCCCGGCCCAATTCCGCGCCGGTGGACAGGTCCCGTACCCCAGCTCCACCAGCATCAACGGCGTCAGCGTTTCGTACATGGACACCGGCGTGACGGTCGATTTCCTGCCGATCGTGCTGGGCAACGGCAACATCCGCCTGGAAGTGCGGCCGGTGGTTCGCGAACTGGATGAAGCCGTAAGCATCCAGTTGCGCCGGGCGTGTTCGCCCCTGGCTTCACCGAACGCAAAGTCGATACCGGCGTGGAAATGAAGCCGGGTCAAACGTTGGCCCTGGCCGGCCTGGTCTCGCAACGCGTCATTGCCAACAAAACGGGTTTCCCCTGGATCAGCGATTTGCCGTATTTCGGCGTGCCGTTCCGCCGCACCAAAAACACGGTGGAAGACGTCGAATTGCTGATCATGGTGACGCCGCAATTGGTCGCCGCCACAGATTGCTGCGAAACTCCTCCCTGCATGCCCGGTATGCACACCGACGTGCCCAACGACTGCGAAATGTATTTGAAGGGATATTTCGAAGTGCCTTCCAAGGGCCCTTGTGGTCCGTACGGTTGCCCGGGGCCCGGTGCCGGTCCGGCCGGCTATGAGGAGGGCAGTCCGCCGCAAACGATGTATCCCGGCGGTTCCTACGAACAAATTCCCTCGGGATCGCCGACGCCGGCCGTGCCTGGACTGCCCCGCACCGACGGAACTTCGTACGACGGCAGCAGCGCATCCAACAGGCTCCCCACGATGCGCACCGCACGCGCCCCCGGCAATGCGAATCTTATCACTAGGCCCGCCACGCCCGGCAATTCGTCTAACCGGTACAACCAGCCTCGTCGACAGGACCCGCGCGCCGCAGGCAGCCCGGAAATGGAAGGAAAAACGCCTGGATACGTAGGTCCCGTTGGTTATGACGTATTAAATTAAGGGCGAAAAGTAAGGCGCAAAAGACAGAAGAGATAGAGGCCCTCCGCGGACGCGCGGAGCGACCATCCTCGTTCTCCTAGTGCATTTGCACTCTGGCCTTTCGTGCTTCACAACGCCGTACGTCGTACGACAGGCAACTATGACCAACGTGCTTCGACTAGCGATCGTCGATCCAAGCGATGCGGCGCGTGATGCGCTGAAAAGCATGCTGCTGGGCTTGGAGATGGTCTGGCTCGAGGCCGAGTGCTCTCGCTACGAGTTTTTCTCTGACGTCGTAGCTCAAACTCATCCCGACATCGGCATCGTTGCGCTCGACGCCGACCCCGACAAAGCACTCAAATTGGTCGAACAGCTCGCTGCCACCTCCCCCCGTTGCAGCATCCTGGTGGTTAGTGGTTCCACGGACGGTTCGTTAATCCTGCGGGCCATGCGCGCAGGCGCCAAGGAGTTCCTCCCCAAGCCGGTGAAGATCGAAGATCTCGTCGGCGCGCTGGAACGATTGAGCGAACGCCAATTCGGCAAAGGCGAAGGCAAGGTCCGCGGCAGCCAGGTGATCGCCATCTGCGGCGCCACCGGCGGCGTGGGCACGACCAGCCTGGCGGTCAATCTCGGATGCGCCCTGGCGGCGGATCCGAAGAACTCCGTCTGCCTGGTCGACCTTGATTTGGGACTCGGCGATGCCGACGTCTTTCTCGATGCGATCCCCGACTACACCCTGGTCGACGTCGCGCAAAACGTCACGCGGCTCGACTTCACGCTTTTGAAACGTTCGCTCACGAAGCATTCGTCCGGGCTGTTTCTGTTGCCGCGCCCCGTGCAACTTTCGGAAGCCGCCCTGGTGACGGCTGAAGATATGCAACGCGTGATCGGTCTGCTCAAGGCCACCTTCACGCATTTAATACTCGACCTGTCGAAATCCTACAGCCCCGTCGACATGGTCGCCTTGCAAATGGCCACGCAGGTGCTGCTGGTCACGCAGCTCGATCTGCCTTGCTTGCGCAACGTCGTGCGCCTGATGATGTCGTTCGGCGAAATCTCCGGATTGAAGGAGAAAATCAAGGTGATCGTCAACCGCGTCGGGCTCGACTCGGCGCAAATCAGCCTGAAGAAAGCGCAGGAGACGATCGGCTGCGAAATCTTCTGGCAGTTGCCGAACGATTACCGCACGATGTCGGAAGTGCGCAACAACGGCGTGCCGCTGATCGAACAGGCCAAGAAAGCGCCCATCACGCAGGCCATCGTCGAACTGGCCGAAACGTTTACGCCCGGCGGCGCCGAAAAAGCGGCTGCTAACGAAGCCGAGGCAGAGAATTCCATCAAAAACAAATTGATGAGCTTCTTTAATACAAAGAAGTAGGCCAGGCGTCTTTGAAACCGGTAATATTGGCACCGGGCAAATTTACCGGCCGTGATGCGACTTTGCTCCCCGCCGGCCCTCCTCTGGCTTCTGCGCTCGCCCGCTGCTTTCTATTCGCGGCCGCCCGATGTGCCTCGCCATAAGCTATGGTTCCTAGGACACATCTGGGCCGTTGGCCCAAGGTGCGTCCGGACTGCGATTTAAGTCACTTTAGCAAAGGCCCCGCGATGCCTCCGCAGAAGCCCATGCCGTCGCCCCAACGACCGGGCGAAAAAACGTCTGCCCAGGAATTCGAAGCGCTCAAGCGCCGCATTCACACCAAGCTGGTCGACAAGCTCGATCTGTCGCGCGTCGGCGAGCTGGAAGGCGACGTGCTCCGCCGCGAAATTCGCCTGGTCGTCGAGCACTTGTGCGACACCGAAGACACGCTGCTCAATCGCAGCGAGCGCGATCGGCTGATCGAAGAAGTGCTCGACGAGACGTTCGGCCTCGGCCCGCTGGAATTGCTGCTCAAAGACCCGACGATCAGCGATATTCTGATCAACGGTCCCAAGCACGTCTACGTCGAACGCCGCGGCAAGATGGAAAAGACCAGCGTCAAGTTCCGCGACAACAGCCACCTGATGCAAATCATCGACCGCATCGTCTCGCAAGTCGGCCGGCGCGTGGACGAAGTCTGCCCGATGGTCGACGCCCGCTTGCCCGACGGCTGCCGCGTGAACGCGATCATTCCGCCGCTGGCGCTGGACGGCGCCGGCGGTTTCCATTCGCCGCTTCGGCGCCAATCCGCTGAAGCTGGAAGACCTGCTGAACTACAAGGCCTTCACGCCGGAAATGGTGATGCTGCTGGAAGGCGCCATCAAGGCCCGACTGAACATCATCATCTCCGGCGGTACCGGCTCCGGTAAAACGACGCTGCTCAACACGCTGTCGAGCTTCATTCCGACGCACGACCGTATCGTGACGATCGAAGACGCGGCCGAATTGCAGCTGCAGCAGGAGCACGTCGTGCGGCTGGAAACCCGCCCGCCGAACATCGAAGGCAAGGGCGCCGATCACCGCCACCGACCTGGTGAAAAATGCCCTGCGTATGCGGCCCGAACGGATCATCATCGGCGAGTGCCGCGGTGCCGGAAACGCTCGACATGCTGCAGGCCATGAACACCGGCCACGAAGGCTCGATGACCACGCTCCACGCCAACACGCCGCGCGACGCCATCGCCCGTATGGAAACCATGATCACGATGGCCGGCTTCGACCTGCCGCTGAAGGCCATGCGGCAACAGATCGCCAGCGCCGTCGACCTGATCATCCAGGCCAACCGCCTGCAAGGGGGCGCGCGAAAGATCACGCACATCACCGAAATCGTCGGGCATGGAGCAGGACACGATCGTGATGCAAGACATTTACCATTACGTCCAAGACGGCATCGACGAAAACGGCCGCGCCGTCGGCCGATTCGAAGCCACCGGCATCCGGCCGACGTTCATGGATCGACTGGAATCGGCCGGCGTGCGGCTGCCCGCCAGCGCCTTCCGCCAACGGATCATGTTGCAGGACTAGAGCCAGACTAAGAAGTAGCAATCAGCTGACACTGAGCAGCTCATGTCGCACGCTTGTCATCTCATTCGCCGTGTTTTTTGCTGTGGCCGCCCTGGTCGGCGCGGTGGCGATGATGCTTCGCGGCGACGGCCGAAGGCCGGACGTCGAAGACCGCCTGCCGTGCTGACCGGCAGCAAGCCGATCAGCCAAGCGACTCGCTGAAAGAAAGCGGCGTGCTTACGCAGCCGCTGGACGCCACGCAAAGCGTGCTCGGCGCTGTTTTTGGCTCGCTTCCGCAACCTGACGCCTGTTGTTCGAACAAGCCGATACCACGCTGACGCCGTCGAAATTTTTCGTCATCAGTGCCGGCATGGCTGTTGGCAGGCTCGCTGGCACGGCGGTGGCTGGGCATCAGTCCCGCGATGGTGCCGATATTCACGATCCTGACTGGCATTCTGCCGCTGATGTGGCTCATGCTTCGCCGCCGCAGACGGCTGCGAAAGTTCGCCAAGCAATTGCCCGACGCTTTGGAGCTGATTGCCCGCGCCCTGCGGCCGGCCACAGCCTGGCATCGGGTTTTCACCTGGTGGCGGAAGAAATGCCGGCGCCGATCGGCGACGAGTTCCAACGCGTGTTCGAAGAGCAGAATCTCGGCATCCCCATGGACGACGCGCTGAATGCATTAACCGACCGCGTCCCGAACCTCGATCTGAGGTTCTTCGTCACCGCCGTGATTCTGCAGCGGCAGACGGGCGGCGATCTGGCCGAAATCCTCGACAAGATCGGCGACCTGATCCGCGAACGGTTCCAAATTTGGGGCCAGGTGCAAGCGCTGACCGGCGAAGGCCGGCTGTCGGGCATCGTGCTGTTGGCCTTGCCGCCGGTGCTGTTCGCTGGCTGTGTATCGATTTGAATCCCGACTACGTCATGCGTCCTGTTCACCGATCCGATGGGCAAAAAGATGCTCGCCGGCGGCGTCATCATGCAGGTCCTGGGTGCATTGGTGATTCGGAAGATTGTGAACATCAAAGTGTAAGGCTATCCAAAGCGGCTCAATATCGCTTTACGCCGTCTTAATTGGCTTCGACAAATCTGGTGCCCTTCGCCGTGTTCGGCCTGTTTGCCGTCGTGGCGTGGTTGCATTTTGGACTACGTCGCCGGCCGCAGCACGCGCACTCACGAGCGGTTGGAAGAGCTGCGCAATCCGCATGCTCCGACGCCGCGAACAGGTCGTCAAAGGCAAAAAAGGCGGACGCGATGGCGAAGGTGCTGGAAAAAGCCTCGCCCATGCTCTCCAAGCCCTTGCAAGCCGAAAACCGAAGTCGAAACCAGCAAGCTGAAGTCGCGGCTGTCGAGGCCGGCTTCCGCGGCGATGGCTGCCGCCAGCGTCTTCCTGGGGCTGAAGTTCATCGGCCTGATGGTCGGCTTGTTCTTCGGCGGCGGCTTGATTGTCGCATTGTCTGGCACCTCGCAGACCTCGATGATGTACGTCGTCGTGGTCGCCGCCGCCTTGTTCTACCTGCCCGATCTTGTCGTGGCCTTGATCGGCCGCAGCCGCAAGCAACAAATCTTTCTCGGCTTGCCCGACGCGCTCGACCTGCTGGTCGTGTGCGTCGAGGCCGGCTTGGGTTTGGACCAGGCGATGCGCAAGGTGGCCGAGGAAATGAAACGCTCGGCCCGCGTGATCTCCGAGGAATTCAGCTTGTGCAATTTCCAGCTGCAAATGGGCAAAGCCCGCAATGAAGTGCTGCACGACCTGGGACAGCGCACCGGCGTCGACGACCTGCGCAGTCTGGCCGCCATCCTGATTCAGGCCGACAAGTTCGGCTCCAGCATCGCCCAGGCGCTGCGCGTGCAAAGCGATTCGATGCGCACCCGCCGCCGCCAACTGGCCGAAGAAAAGGCCGCCAAAACCGCGGTGAAGCTGATCTTCCCGCTGGTGATCTTCATCTTCCCGGGCATCTTCGTGGTGCTCGTCGGGCCGGCGGCCATCACCATGGTCCGCGAAATGTTCCCGGTCATGCAAGGCGGGAAGTAAGCTAGCACCGCGATACCGAAGCTACAGTTGCGCACTGCTCTTCTTGTGCCTGTCGGACAGTCCGAAACTCGAGCCAATCGCTAATGTCTTGTTAAATTCTCCCGGTTATTCCGCCGGTAGTGATTGCACTTCGCAGGGCTGAGCGTGCCGTCTGCGCCTGTCGATACGGTATATAGGCCGCTCTCGGTTTGTGCCGCCTTTAACTGTGTCGCATTCGAGCCGCGACGCCGATCCACGCGTCCAGGCGCCTCAGGAGATGTTCGCATGTCGATCCGTCGATTCACGCTGGCGATGACGATCGTCCTTGTAGCGGCCGCTGTGTCGTCCCTGGCCTTCGTGGCTGTCGCGGGCGATGGCAGCTATCACACCGGCGATCCGTGGCACAACTATTGGGTCGACTGGCATCGCAACAACTGTTGGCCGGAGCCGTTTGTCGGACCCGATGCCGAAAGCGTATATACCGCCTTCAAGGTCGACATCATTAAAGGCTGGGAGCAGCAGAACCTGCTGGGCGATCCGCATTTTGAGTCGAATGGATACAAGATGTCGCCGGCGGGCTTACTCAAGCTGCGTTGGATTCTGACGCAGAATCCGCCGGAATTCCGCCAGCCGTTTGTCGAGCGTACCGCCAGCGACGAGCTCACCGCCCGCCGCCTGGCTGCCGCACAACAGGCCGCCATCGACCTGGTGCCCAGTATGCCGGTCAACGTCGCCATATCCGACATGCGAATGTTCACCACTCCCTCGGATTACGTGACGGGAGTGCACTCCTGGTTTAGCAACTTCATGAAGACGATACCTGATCCGCAGATTCAAGCCTTCCAGAACTCTTCAACTCAAGGAACTGCCAGCGGACCGTAATCCGCGCAGTGAGCTGGAGTGCTTTTGCGTCGAGCGCATTTTTCATCCCAGCTGCAAAACCATTCAAAACGCTGTCCGCGATAAAATCGGCTTTAGCTGTACTGCACAGCGTGACGATCAACACAACGAGACCACCCATTGGTCATGCATCTGCTGCTAGCGATTCGCAGCTAGCAGATGAGCCCCATGGGCGTTCCACGTAGCCCCGCCGCCAAAAAGCGATCGCGGGTCCATTAGCGTAGGAGAAATCCAGTGCGTCGCCTTTCGGGATTCTTTTTGCCGGCAGCCTGCTGCGCCTTGGCGTTGGCCGGTTGCACGAGTTCTCCCACAGGCGGCTCGTCGAGCTGGTTCTCTAAGGCCTCCAATCCGTTTGCCACCTCCACGGCGGCATCGAAGCCCACGCCGCTGCCGGCCGTGAAGACCGGACCCAGCACCTTCGAACAATTCAATGATTCCGTGGCGGCCGTGCCGCGAGCCATTGGCAACTCGGTCGCCAATGGCGCACGGACTGTCGGGCATTGGATGGTGCCGGGCTCGCAACCGGCCAGGACCGGTCAATTGGCGGCGCCCGCGGTTTCCGCCGCGTCGTCGGACAATCCCAAAATCGGCCCCGAACTCTACGTGGCCAGCGCCCGATTGTACGAGAAGAACGGCAACTTCATCGGCGCCGCCGACCAATACGAGAAGGCTTTGAAAGTTTCGCCCGACAATCTCGTGGCGCTGCTTTCCTACGCCCACATGCTGGATCGACAAAACAAGCTCGACCAGGCGACGATGCTTTATCAGCGCGCCGCCGAGCGCATCCGCACGAAGCCGCCGCCTTCAACGATTTGGGCTTGTGCTACGCCCGCCGCCGGATGCTGAACGAATCGATCACGGCTCTTTCGGACGCCGTGCGACTGCAGCCTGAACGAGAGTTGTATCGCAATAATTTGGCGACCGTGCTGGTCGAACAAAACCGCGCCGACGAAGCTCTCAAGCAATTGCAGGCCGTGCAAGCCGACGCCGTCGCTCATTACAACGTGGGCTACCTGCTCCAGCAACATGGGCAAGACCAACTCGCTGCCGGCTATTTCAGTCGGGCAGCGCAGATGGATCCGTCGTTTGTCGCCGCTCAAAACTGGTCGACGAGAGTTTCCCAGCGAGCTCAAGCGACTTCCACCGGTGCAATGGACGACCCGGCTTTGGCCCGCATGACCGCGGTTCCCGGTTATATGTCGGGCAATCACTATTTCGCCCAGCAGACCAGCGCCACCTATCCGGCGACTTCGACGCCGCAATCGACGTCCGATCTGCAAGCGCTCCCGCCAGTGCAATAGTTTCTGTGATGCTTTATTCTGCCTTCTCTTCGGCAGCTTCCTTGCGATCACTCGCCTTTTGAATTCCGACCTTCACGCTCGTCAGTTGCACGACGTGGGTGTTTACGGCAGTGTGATGAAGCACAGGCCGTTTGAAGAAGGCAATGCCGGAAAGCTCGCTCCCTGGCGAAACGCGCGGTGTACCCGTGTAAATGATCCAATCACCCGGCTTCCGTCCCATCGCCTCCTGTCGGGAAAGAAACATTGAAGGAGCCTCTTTAGAGCATTTCCAATCTCGCGAATCTCCCATTTCTTCCGGCGGGTCGTGCAAAATTTTATAGCGGTTGTTTTCGGCATCTTTGATATCGTTAATACGGCAATGCAACTCCCAACTTTGCACGCGCAACTTATCGTCGAGTTTCTTCGGCAATGCGCAGCATTTCATCTTGCTTCAATGCCGTCGGTTGCCCTTTTATGTCAGATATCTGTTCATCAAAGAACGCAAAGAAGTCGTCCAACGCCGCCTTCGTGTTCTTTGCTTTGCCCTAACTCGCAGTTGTCTTTTGATTCGCGACGGCGGTCGGTCGCTGCACTGATTCGCCGGCCTCTGCGATCGCACAAACCGCCAATATGCTTAACAGCCAATATCGTGAAAATCTCATCATTCCGTGAAAAAGTCGTTGCAACGGACTAACTTCGCGGCACGCCTTTAGCGGTTAACAGCGTATCGAGCTGTTGCCGCACGCGCTGCAGGCCGGCCAATTGATCGGCCAGATCGGGGCGCTTGGCCACTTGCGAAATCGCCTCGTCGATCCATTGGCGGGCCTGTGTGCCCAGGCCCTTGATGGTTTCCGGCGGCGTATTCGCCGGCGCCACCTGCAATTTGGCGGCTAACAGTTTCGCGCCGAACGCGCGCCACTCGTAACTGCCCGGATCGTTCGGCGCCAAGTCGATCGCCTTTTTTACGTCCGTTAGCGCCGATTCGAAAAATTCCTTTTTCTTGTCCGCAGTGATCGTCGGCGACGTCGATTTCAAACTGCGCGATTTTGCATTGGCGGCATACCAGCTCGCCAGCGCCTCGAAGTGCGGGCCCGGTTTCAGCTGGGCAATCCGCGCCGCATCTTTGAAAACTCTCTCCGCCGCGGGCAGATTCCACTGCGTTTCCGACAGATTCAGCCGGCCATACGCCCGGGCCAAAAGCAGGCTGACGTCGGCCCCATCTGTTTTATTGACATCCAATGGCGTGTCTGCGGGAAGCTTGTCGAAGTCGGCCAGCGCAACATCGTACTCTTGGATGGCCTCGGGAAATTTCTTTTCGCCCATCAACACTTCGCCGACGAGCAACGTTGCTTGCTTGGCGGAAGATGTGCCTCCCACGTCCGGCGCGGCTTTCAATTTCTCCGCCCTCTCCCGCACCATCTTGCTCCGTTCGTCGGCCGAAAGCGCCGGATTAAGCATCGGATTCCGCGCCCATTCGATGAGATACATCCCCCGCTCCCGAAGCTTTTGTTCCTCGGCCATGCGGACGGCGTCGCCCAGCGCCGCGTCGGCCTCGGCGAATTTGCCTAATTGCTGATTCGCCTTGCCCAGCCACAAATTGGGTTCCACCATATTGGGCTGCAACTGTTTGGCTTGTTCGAAATCCGCGATCGCGGCTTGCAGCGCTTCCTCCGTCGTGCGGCCCAGGAATTTGGGATCGAGCTTTACGTCGGCCACCGCTTTGTAAAAGCACCGCCCCCGCCCGATCCACGGACCCGCCGCCGCCAAATTGCTGTCGATCGCATGCGAAAAGGCGTCGATCGCGGCGGTAAAATTTTTCTCCGGCTCATCCCCCACCAGCCACGCCAAATCTTCCAAAGCGTTGCCCAATGCCACATAGGCGTAATCGGGATACGCTTTTTCCAAATCGATGGCCTGGCGGGCCGCCTGTACTGCCTGTTCGAGATGCTCTTTTTTAACCTTGGGATCGGTCTCAAAATTCGCCATTTCCAGATGCGCCATGCTCACGTACAGCAGGTGCATCGAACGCTCTTTGTCCTCGGCCTTCGACTTCTCGACTGACTTGGTCGACATCGCCAACGCCTGATCGAGATCGGTCAGCCGGGCTTGCCGCGTAGCTTCCTGGCGAGATCGATAGATCAGCGCGTGCCCTTGCAGAGCAAATGCGGCCGGCAAATTCGGATCGATCTTGCTGGCCTCCGCGGCATCCGCCAGCGCGGCGTCGATGTTCGGCGGCGTCTGCGACACGCGGGCCACGCCGCGCGTGGTGTAATACTTCGCCACTTTCGGATTTCGCGCGATGGCCTTGGTCAGCAGCTTCTCCAGCTCGATTTGCTTGTCCGCAAAGGGCCAGGTGGCGCGCTGATAATGGCTGATGAAATCGGCGGCCGTCGCGTACAGTTTGTCCAAATCGGCCGGCGGCGTTTTCGAAGCCGCTTGCGCATCGGCATCGGCCAGTGCCGGCTGTGTTACTTCTTTGAATAGCGTCACTGCCTCCGGATCGGCGACGGGAAATTGCTTTTGGAACAGTTCCGTCAGGCGCTTCGCGGCTTGAATCGCCAGCGGCTGATCCGCCGCCTGCTCTTGGTTGCTGCGGAACACCAGCAGCAATGCGGGAAATGCGTTGGGGCCCAGCTCCGCGTCGCTCAGCTTCGCCAGCGGCTCGCTCAGCAATTTCGCTACAGTGTCGTCGGGTTTCGATTTGGATCCGGCCGCCAGCGCGAGATTCAATAACAATTCGCGCTGCTGTGCGTCATTCAATTTCAAATCTGCGGTGTCGAAATCGGTCGACAACGCTCGCGCCAGTTGCAATTGCTTGTACGCTTGCTCCGCAGCCGCCGCGTCGACATAGGCATTGCCCAGCACCGCAGCCGGCGTGGTCGGCGGCGCGGCACGCCCTTTGGCGGCTGCTTCGACCAAGAGCTTCGCCGCCGCCGATCGGCGGAATGGTGCTGCGACGATAGCGGATGGTTTGCTCGGGTCGGAATAGGCCGCACTCAACAGCTCGGTGATTTGCGGCCAGTTGGGTTGCGGCATCGCCCGCAAAACCTTCGCTTGCACGAACTGCGTGTACGCATCCACCGGCTGGGCGCGCTGGACCAGGTCGAGCATCTGCTGCCGATCGCGCGAATCCTGGGCCAGCAGGCATTCAGCGTGCATCGCATCGATCGTGCCGTTGTCGAGCTTCGCTTCTTCGACTTGTTCGCATTGTTGCACCAGCCGCGGCAATTCGTCGCCTTTCGGCGCGGCAGGCTGTGCGGCCCGCTTCACTAGTTGCGCCGACAAAAGCTTGGCCAGTCGCGTGGCAGATTCCTTATCGCCCGGATCCAAGTCGTGCGTTTTCAAAGTCAGCTTGACCGCCGCGTCCAGCAAGGAAGGTTGTGGGCCCAAGGCCAACGCCTCGGCCGCGGCGCACAATTCATTGCGCAATGCCGGCGAAATCTTGTTGACCGCCGCCGCGGCATCCGTCATGGCCTTGCCAGCGTCGGCCGGCTTGGCCGCGGGGTCCGCTAGATCGATCAACCAACCCGTCGCGCTGATTTCACCCTTCAAATCGGCATTATCTTTGGGCGCTTTGGCCGCCAGGTCCGCCAGGGCTTTGCGCCTCGGCGAATTGTTTGTCGTCGACGAGTGACTTCACCTTATACATCTGCAAATCGGCGCTGGAGCCAAGCTGCTCCAACTTCGCCAACGCGGTCTTGCGCTGGTCGGCCGGCAATGTGTCGAGCGATTGCTTGACGCCTTCCACCACGCGCGTGCGCAGCGCAGCCAAGCGGTCGCGCTCCCAGTTGTTGATCGCCAGCGCTGCCGGCGGAGGCGACGCTTTTTCCATCGTCGCCAGACTAATCAACGCATCCAACATCTTCATTTGATCGGCCGGCTGCGTGCTCTCCGCTCCGGTGGCCAACAACATCAATCCCGCTTGAAGCAGTTGATATTCCGGCGGCGCCGGCCCGGCCTTGCTCATTTCATTTATCGCTGCGATCGCCGCCGCATTATCTCCCAGCCGCACGTCGCCCCGCGCAATCACCAGTTGAGCGTCGCGATCCCCCGGAAACCGCTTGAGCATATTGCCTGCGGATTCGATCGCTTTGGAGAACCCTTCGTTCTTCAATTCCTCGCGGGCGTTTCCAAGCCAGGCCGCCCGAATTTTTTCCCGCTGTTTCTGCTTGTCGTCGTCCGTGAGCCCGATGCCGCTGGATGCATCCTCCAGTTGCACCAGCGCCAGGCCGTACGATCGCCGCTGTGCGAGCGAATCCAAGGATCCGAGGAACGCCGTGCGCAGCCGCTTCTGCAGCGCTTCCTTTTCGAATTCCGGCAGCTTGCTGGGCGCTTTGTCCAGCAGGTCTACCGCGGCGGCAAATTCACTGGCGTTGATCTTGTCGCGCACCAGCTTGATATACTGGCCATTGGCGTCGACGGGCGCCGCCTCGACCGCCTTATCGCCGCCTGGGGTTACGACGGCAGGCTGATCCACCGGCGCGCGCGGCAGATTGGCGACAGGCTTTTCGTTCAGCTTCGGCATCATCACTACGGCCGCCAGGCTCGCGACAGCCAGTGTCAGCACGGCCATCGCAATCCACAGCCCGTACGATCTTTTTGGCGTGGGAATGATCACCGTGCCGTCGGGCCCGACAATCGCGGTTTCCGCCAACGGGCCGGCGGTCTGATAATCGCCGGGCGATGCCGCCGTGAGCCGCGACGGCATGTGCGATGGCGTCCGCCCACCGGGATGCATCGTCTCCTTGTGCGGATCGATCGGCATCAGTGTCGGGCGGCCCGTCTCGCGCGGCATCGGCCGGCCGGTGAGCGCATGGCTGGGCGTGGGGCCGCCGGTGAACGCGAATTCCCCGGGGCGCAGCGGCAGTTCGCCGGTTAGCGCCACGGCTTGACGCAATGCCAGAATCAGATCGCGCGAAGATGGCCAGCGATCATCCGGATTTGCTTCCGTCCCCCGATAGATGACCGCCTGTTCCGGCTCCGGCAAACGGGAAAAATCGAGATTCCGCGTGACGTGCGCCTCCATCACCTGGTAGGGCGTCAGCGTTTCGTCAAATGGCAGCCGCCCCGTGCGCAGCTCCGCGTAGGTGATGGCCAGCGAATACTGATCGCTGGTCGGTGTGACTTTGCCTTTAAAGCTTTCCGGCGCGGCATAGGCCACGGTGACCGGCGCCATCGAAGTTTTCCGCAGCGTTTCGACCGCTCGGGCCAGGCCAAAATCGCACACCACCGCCGCGTCGCCGACTACTAATATATTGTGCGGCTTGATGTCGCCGTGGACGATCGGCATCGGGCCTTTGCCCAGGTCGTGAATCGGCTTGTTCAAAAAGTCGATGCCCCGCGCCGCCTGCTCCAGATATTCAAGCAGCTCAGCCACGGGCACGCCGGGCATGCTCTGTGCGCGGCATTCCTCCAGTCGCTTGTGCAAGCTCATCGAGCCCAATTGCATGGCGATGATCAGCTCCACCGGCCGCGCAAAGCGGGTGGTCATCGCAATGTTCGATTCTTCCGCTTGCTGGCCGGCGTTGGGCAGCGGAGCGGTTACCGTCAAGTCGACAGGCTTGGCAGCGCCTGTGCCGCCGGCTTCGTCGACAATCTGCCCCTCCTCATCTTTCATCCAGAAGGCTTGCAGCGAGATCAGATTCGGATGCCGCACTTTCTTGACCACGCGCAGCGAAGCGAATTCCTGCACGCCCTGCTGGCCGGTGAGATCGATGATCTTCAGCGCCACTTCGGTGCCGCCCGGCGCCGTGGCTTTCCACACTTCGCCAAATCCGCCCGCCCCCAAATGATCCATCAGCCGATAGCCCGGCACCGGTTCATCGCCGATCTTATACCGATGGAACGTATGCGACATGAATTGGCCTACAGCGCGAGAGCAGCCTGCCAGGCACGACAGGTTCTAAGACGATTAGCGATCGGCGAAGTCTCCAATCGGATCGCTAATTTCTACGGTCCTTTTAGCCTAACGGCCCATGGCCCCCGATTCAAGAAACGCAAAGCCCTTCCGGCACGGCACTTCCCGCAGAATTGGGCCGGTTTTGGCCTATCGCGTTTTTTTCAACGCCACGCTGGGAGATAGCACGGCCAGCGCCCGATCCAGATCGTTGTCGTAGACCGCGTAATCGGCTGCCGAATAACGTCCGGCGGGAAGCTGCAATTCGTACTGAATATTCTCGCCGCTGTCGACCGGCTTGATGCGCACTTTCCAGGTCACAAATCGCGTTTTGGCCTGTTCATCGCGGGCGGCCAGCGACTGCAGTCGATACCCCTCAGGAGCCGCCAACTCGACGTCGCTGGAAAACTGTAGCGGATATTCGATGACGAATGGCGTGCGACGCTGCGGCACCGATTGCACTCCCAGATACATCCGCTCCCAGAGTGCCGGCAACTGGCCCAGCAATCCATCTTCGGCCGCTTTGAAATTGTTCCGCACCAGATAAGCCGCCTTGAACACCAGCGGCTTGTCGCGCTGGGAAAGGTTTTCAATTTCCACGCTCTTCATCTGCATCGCCCCGCCGGTGGGCGCCAGCTCTTCCTGCAGCATCGCCGCCCGGTTGGCTGCTGGAACATTCCTGAAAACCTCCCGCAGAAACGCCGCTTGATAACCCTCCAAGGTCACGGTTTCTTCCACTGCCGCGTCGGTCTGTCCCGAAAGCCGGATGCGACGCGCCACGTGGATCCGGCTGCTGGCCGGGCTGTAATCGGGCAGATCGATAAACCGCGGCTGCTTGTCATTGAGCACTAACACCTTGCCGTTGCCCAAATCCATTGGGGCGCACAAAGCCGGCAAGTCGGAATTCTTGTCGGTGCAGTCCACCACGCGGCCTCCGCGGAAGCCCGGCACATACACCAGCACGTGATTGAATTGCTCCAGCGCCGGTAGCTGCGGATCGATCGGCTCGTCCAAGTTCGCCAGCGCCAAGTCGGCCGGAATATGGCTCGCCCGAAGCAATTGCACCAACAGCAACGCATGGTCTTTGCAATCGCCGTACTTGTTTTGCAGCACCTCGGCCGGATGGCTGGGAACCCGGGCTCGCCGGCCAAATTCAATCGGTTTGTATGTCAAATAATCTTGCACGTAGCGAATCAGCGCGACCGTGCGGGCATCGTCGTCTGTTGCGCCGGCGGTAATCTGATCGGCCACCGACTGCACCGCCTCGTCCGGCGCCAAGCGATCGGCGATCAGCGCGAGATATTCCCCGGCCAACACTTCCCATTTCGCCTTCGACGAGCCGATGGCCGCCCGCGGCAGGAACGAATTCCGCGGCTGCTGAAGCGGCTCCTGGCGATAAACCAACGGTTGCTCGACCGACCAGACGAAGCCATTTTCCGCGCGAACCATCCGCACGCCCTCGGACGCCCGGTAATGGATCGCCGCTTCGTCGGCGTCCAAATACAAAACGGCCGAGAGCACCGGCACGTCCGACGAGAACAAAAACGATGTGAATGGAAACTCTGCCGGCGGCGACAAGTCGCGCCGCGTGAACACCAGCTCGATCGTGTCGCCGGCCTGCAGTCCCGGCACCGGAATGTTCAGCGTCTTGGCCTGCGAAGTTCGCTGGGCGCCCGCGCCGTCGATCACGTAATAATCCGACGTCTTGCCCGCCGCCACTTCGTTGCCGTTGGCGTCGGTCACGCGCAAGCTGTTGACATAAATCTGCTCGCCCACCGGATCAAATGGCACTTGAATCGTGCTGTATCGGGCCACGCCGCTGGAATCGAGCACGCGGATCGTGCGCCGATCGGTCTGGATAAATTCCCCCGCCGGCACAAATCGAATCGCCATTTGCCGCTGCACCAGGTAGGCGCCGTACCGGTGCATCTCCGCTTCGTCCGCCGTCGGCAGCTTGCCCTTCGTCAACGACTCTGGCAGCGGCACAGGCTCGATTTTGTCCTGGATGACCTGATTGTTGCCCTCGCCCAAGGTGGCCGTAACCAAAGCCAGGAGTTGCTGCGACTCCTTATTCGCTGGCTCGCGCTTCAACGCCGCCTCCAGCGACGAACGCGCATCGACGTACCATTTCAATGCGTACTGGCTCCGCGCTTGCAGAAGATAAGTGTGTGCGGTGTCGTAATGATGCTCCAAAAGTTCGCCGCACACCGCAAGCGCCTCCTGAAAGCGGTCCGTTGCCCACAAACTATCGGCCAGGTCGTACGACAGCTCGGCATTGAACGGCCGGTTCTTCCCCAGCTCGGTCAAAATTGCGATGGCCTGCGGATGCTCGCCCCGTTGGCGGTGCAGCGATGCCTGCAACCGGCGCACGGCGAACGAGTCTTTCGTCTGCAAATAGTCTTCCACCGCGGCTAGTGCTTCGCTCGTTCGGTCGTTCTCGGCCAGCAAGGCCACGTACTGAGTAAACGGCGCTTCGGCGCGATAACCGCTGGCAAAAAGCGATGCGTAGGCGCCCAATGCCGCATCAGTTTCGCCCAGTTTCGCCAAAAGAAAAGCGCGCGCGGCCCACAGGTCCGAATAATTCGCGAAGCGAGGGAGGTGCTGTTCCAGCTCGCCCAGCGCCTCACGATATTGCTGCAACTCGACGTGCGAGTTGACCAGGTTCGTCAAAATCGCCGGATCATTCGGCTGCAGTTCGAAGCCCCGGCGAAAGCAATCGATCGCGCCGCCGAAATCGCGGCTGTTGTAAGCGAACATGCCCAGGTCGTTGAACAGCAATCCTTGCGACTGCCGCTGGCGCGGATTGAGTTCCGCGATTGCGAGGCTCGCCGGCGGCGTTTCATCGAACGAGATCCGCAACAGCATGTCGTCGAGTTCCGCCATGTCGATCTTCGGATCTTTCTTTCCACCGTTCTTGGCAGCAGCGCGATCGAACCACACGGCCGCCAAATACGCATACGCGCCGCGCCGCAACACCCACAGGCGATACACATTCTCGGCGCCGGCCACCTCGCGGCTCAGTCGAAAGCTGTGACCCGTGGCGCCGTCGTGCTGCAAAGGCTGAAAATCCGCCAATTGATCGCTGGGAAACGCAATTCCCAGACGCGCCAATAGCGCCTGATCGATCGCTTCTTGCCGCGGATCGAGCCCGCCCAGCGCCAGCGGGATCACCAAAAACCGGCCATAGTCATTCAGCAGAGCGCCCCATTCCGCCTCCGGCACTACCTCCGACAAATTCTCCCAACGCACCCACGGTGTCTTGGCCAACTTCACTGTGTAGCCGTACCGCGGCGAATGGAAGTTGCCCGCCGGCTTCGGACCGGGGGGCTGCTCAGCCCGATATTCCGCCAGCTCGATTTCCGATCGGTGATTTTCGTCCGCCGAAGCTGTGGATGTGGCCTCGGTGCCGCCGGCCTTGGCGGCGTTGGCCTGCGCGACATTGGCGTCGGGACCCAGCACCTGTTTTTTTGTAGCGCTGTAGACGCCGATCCACACCAGCGATACCGACACAATGGCCGCCGCGGACACGAACGTCCATGCGAACCGGCGTCGCAAGGTAGAACCAGCGACACGCATTGCCATGGTGGCGGAATCCTTCGCCAGCCAGATCCGCTAGCGACGAGACAAGTGCAACGAATCGAGCCCCCTCAACTGTCGATTCTGGCAACTCAGATAAACTACGTCAACGGCAGCGAATTGTGCGGCAAAGTGTTGCAGCAGTGATTAAGCGCGAATCACTGCGATTTCTCGCTCATTTCCGGCGCAGGCGGCAGTCTTTCTTTTTCGATCTTCTCAATTCGCAAATCGCCGTAGACGGCCGTGTATTCGCCGCTTTTGTCCTTGTACCAGAACACCATGCGATCTTTCTCGCCGAGCTTAACGCCCGGGTAGTACTGGTAGTCGGTCCCCTGTTTGTGTCCCTCTAGGTAGATCCGCAGGCGAGTCGTCGTGCCCTGCACGAGTGACAACTCGACGTTGTCCGCGCTCGGCTTCTCGCTGGGATCGCCCGAAGTATCGAACTTCTTGAAGATGGGATCATTGGGATCCTCGAGGCGTTCGGGAAACCGCCCGCCGGATTGCTTGGCGTAAAGCCGCAAGATCGTGGAGACATCATTCGCCGGTTTGCCGGTAAGATCGATCGTGATCGGCGATTTGATGACCGTGTAGCCTTCCGGTGGGTCGGCATTGAATAACGGCGAATCAACTTCACCGTCGAGCTTGAAATTGTTGATAACGAAGTTGGCGCGAGAGATCGGCTGGGGGAGCGGAACACCGTCGATCTCCAACCGCAGCGGGTCGCCCGTTTTTGCATTCACCCAAAAACGTGTCGTACCGGCGCGCCTGATATCGAAACCCTCCGCCTCGATTCCGTCAATCTGCTTTTTCCCAAGCGAACGGGAACTTTCCTTCGCCAGCGCGAAACCGGTCGATCATGGCATCCTTCAAAAAGTTTCGGTCGCCGAATTTTGCCGGATCGACAACAGCCACTTTCTGCTTTTGAATCGCAAGCAGGCTCTTCCCGGTTTTCACGTTGATGATCAGCGTCGCGTCATCCTCCTGGTTTTGGTACTGGACGTGCATGTCGGCGCGGGTGTTGTACGATTCGTCGAACAAAAGTCTTCCCTTGGCCACAAATCCATTGTCGCCCCCCGCCTGAATCGCCAGGTCGTACGACAGCGTTTTGGCGGAAACGATTTTGTCGATCACCTGAGCCAGCACGATGGCGCTGCCGCTGGAAGCCGAAAGGATCACGTAAGCCACCAGTGCGCTAGCGGCCAGGCCAAACACCGCCGCGGCTTTCGATTTCCAAGGAAGTTGATCGATACGGCGGAATAGATTTGGACTTCGCCGGGCGGCAGATTCACGAATCGCGGCCAACGTCGCAGCGGCAAGCGCCGGCGGCCGCTCGGGTATCGGCAACCGCCGCGCGGCGTCAACGGCCTTGGTAACCAAATCGCCATCTTGATGACATTCATGCTCTGACATCGGTATCGCTCCTTAGCTCCCGCCGCTTCAGCGAAACGACGGACATTCGATTGTGCTTCTGCAGCAGTTTCTGGAGTTTGTGGCGCGTGCGGTGCAGCGCGACTCCGACGGCATTGGTCGTCATCGCATACTGCTCGGCCAAATCCTGGTAGTTCCAATCGCTCAGTTCGTGCAGGCAAAACATTTCGGCCTGGCACGCAGGAAGCTTTGCCAGGGCCCACCGCAACGCCGTGGCAAGCTCCGCCAGTTCGGCTCGCTGCGCCGGTCCCGGCCCATCGCATTCGGCCAACGCCAAGTCGGCGATCTCCTCCTGTCGCCTTCGCCGCCGCCGCTTGCGCAGTCGATCGATCGCCCGCGCTGTGGCCAGGCGTTGCAACAACCCCGGCCAATTTTGCACACGCTGTCGTAGGTTAACCTCCAGCGCCGCTAAAAACGTTTCCTGAAAACACTCCTCCGGGTCGGCCAGATTCCGCACGATCCGGTAGACCGTCCGCCACACAGCGGAGCCTTCGCGGCGCATCAGGTCGTCCCAGTCGATCATCAAGCCACCGGAATTGCGGTTGTCCCCACCTGCACACTTCTAGTCGCAGATTGATCCTTGATATTACATGCGCCACCGGCGATTTTCGAAAAAAGAACGGCACATGAAGCGGCGTTTCGCCGACGCCAGGGGGTGGGTTTGGCGTGCCCCATTTGGTACAATTCACCCAACATTTGGCGACTGCCCGCCGGACTGTTCTGCCAGTCGCTTTCAGTCGCCCTCACCGATCATTTCAAGGAGTTTACGACCCATGGCTTTAACCCCCAGCACCATGCTGTCCCTGGGCACCAAGGCGCCTTATTTTCATCTGCCCAACGTCGATGGCCGCATGGTGTCGCTGGACGAATTCAAAGCCGCTCCGGCGCTGCTGGTGGCCTTCATCTGCAACCATTGCCCCTACGTCAAGCACGTCGCCCCGGCCCTGGCCCAGTTAGCCCGCGACTATCAGACCAAAGGCGTCGCAGTGGTCGGGATCAACTCGAACAACCCAGCCACGCATCCCGACGACTCGCCCGAGCAGATGGTGCACGAGGCCCACAATCGCGGCTACACCTTTCCCTATCTGTTCGACGAATCGCAGGAAGTCGCCAAGTCGTACCACGCCGCCTGCACGCCCGATTTCTACGTGTTCGATAAGAATCGCAAGCTCGTGTACCGCGGGCAAATGGATGATAGCCGTCCCGATTCCGGCATCCCGGTGACCGGCCACGATCTGCGGGCCGCGCTGGACGCCGTGCTTTCGGAGCAACCAGTGCCGAAAAAGCAGAAGCCCAGCATCGGCTGCAACATCAAGTGGAAGCACGGCCGCGAACCGGCCTACTTCGGCCATGCGAAAGCCGGAGCACGTTAACTACGATACATTGGCAAGGAGGCCACAATGGAAGACGCAATCCGGCTGTTTCTGGGCAATTTCAGTCTGGCGATGCTGATCGCGGCCGTCGTGCTGGCCCTCATCGTCAGCGCCGCCAAGCGCGGCGCCCCTCCGGCGCCTTCAGCGAGCAATTGTTTCGCTGGACCGCGCTCTTGCCGGTCGGCGTCACCGGCATCTACACCTTCGTGTGCCATGTGTTTTTCGCCGAATCGACGGCCGCACACATCGGCTGGCAAACTAGTCCCTTTCAATATGAAGTGGGCATGGCCGATCTTACCGTCGGTGTGCTCGGGGTTCTCGCCTTCTGGGGCAGCGTTGGATTTCGCTGGGCGGCCACGATCGCCGCCACCGTGTGGTTTTGGGGCGATGCCGTGGGGCATGTGCGGCAGATGATCGTGGCCCAAAATTTCGCCCCCGGAAACGCCGGAAGCTGGTTCTGGACCGACGTGTTGCTTCCGCCCATAATGATTGCCAGCTTGATCTTAGCCAGTCGGCGTCCCCCTCAACTTTGACGATGACTCGGGGCGTCCAAATGGCCTGGTTCGAAAATCGCCGGTTCGATCGATGACAAGAATCGGGAAATTCGTTTCGCCAGTGTTACTGGGAATTCCGGCGATCGCACTGCTCGTCGGACTTGTCTTCCTGTTGTCGCGAGCCGGCAGCAAGACGTTGAACTCGTACGCCATTCTCATGCAGCAGGGCAAAGCGCAATTCCAAAGTGGAGACTACGATTCTGCCGTCTCCGCGTTTACCGAGGCTTCGCGCCTCGAACCAAACAGCCCTCATCCCTACGTCGAACGTGGCGCCGCTTACCGGTTCAAAGGCAATCCTGATAAAGCCATTGCCGATTGCACCAAGGCCATCGAGCTTGAACCCAAGTGCGCCGAGGCGTATGAGACCCGTGCTTGGGCTTATGAAGACAAAGGCGATCTCGACCGTGCCATCGACGAGCTTACCGCCGCGATTCGTGCCAGTGGCCATAGCGCCTATTACTATTCCCGCGCATGTGCCTACGAACAAAGAGGAGATCTCGACAAAGCGATTGACGATGCCACGGAGGCCATCCGCATTTCGCCCGAGTTTGCCAACGCCTACAGTTTCCGCGCTTTCGTGCGCCACAAAAAAGGCGACTTCGAACCGGCCATCCAAGATTGCACGCAAGCCATTCGATTGGATCCCAAGGACTCGTTTGCCTACCAACTGCGTGGGCGGGTATACGAGGCACAGGGCAACCCGGCCCTAGCGCAAGCGGATTATGACGAGGCCGTCAAACTCGGCTACGTTGAGAAGCATTAAGCGCCGGCGGATAGATTCGCCTATCGCCGCTCACTGCGGCCCGCCGCCGCCGGCCTCTTCACGCTCTTCTTCTTCCACTTCGCGGCGGATGGAATCCCCCAGCCAGTAGCCCCACACGATGTAGTGCAGAAAGGCGACCACGCAGATGCCGCCGACGACCATGGCCACCCCCAGCGCGACGCCGACCAATGGGGCGGCCAATAGAGTTACCCCGGCAAAGCAAATCAGCCCAGCGACGCCGGCCATCACGATCGACCACGATGATCCGCGCGGCTTCGGTTCAAACGTCGGGCGTTGCGGCTGATTTTCCGGTTCCATAATTCACGCAGAGCCGCAAAGAACTATCTACCACCCAGCAGAACCTGCGCTCTGAAAAAATCCCCTCTTCTGCTCTTCTCATTTTCTCCTCTTCTAAACATCCTCCGCGTCTCTGCGTCTCCGCGGTTATTCTGCGTCCACAAACTCCGGCTCCACGCGCTGGGGAATCACTCCCGCCTTGTGCCCCTCGGCCAACAGCCTGCGCACCGCTTCGCGGCCGCGCTCGCCGAAATCCAGCGTCCAATCGTTGACGTACATGCCCACGAACCGGTCGGCCTTGGCGCGATCCAAATCGCGCCCAAATTGCAGGGCGAAATCAAGCGCCTCGGCGCGGTGCTCCAGCCCGTATCGGATGCTTTGCTTTAGCAGTCGGCTGACCTCGCGAATCGCTTTTGGCCCCAGATCGCGCCGCAATACGTTGCCCCCCAGCGGCAGCGGCAGCCCGGTCTGCTCGTACCACCATTGGCCCAAATCGACCGACAACTTCAGCCCTGAATCGCCATACGTAAGCTGCCCTTCGTGAATGATCAGCCCGGCATCAATCGGCTGATTTTTGTAATGCCCCGAGGCGGCGGCTTCGATGATCTGATCGAACGGCACCATCACGTGCTTGAAATCCTTCCGCAAACAAAGCCGCAGCGCCAAATACGCGGTCGTCAATGTGCCGGGCACCGCAATCGTTAGCGGGCACAATTCCGCAATCGTGTACTGCCGCGGCGCCACGACCATCGGCCCATATTTGTCCCCCATGCTCGCCCCGCACGGGCAAAGCACGTATTTATCTGTCAGATGGGCGTAGGCATGGATGCTGACGGCCGTCAGTTCCAGTTCGCCGGCAAACGCCCTGCGATTGAGCGTTTCAATATCCACCAACTCATGCCGAAACTCATATGGCCCGGTATCGATCTTGCCGTTGGCCAGCGCGTGGAACATGAACGCATCGTCCGGGTCCGGACTATGCCCGACGCGGATGAGCTGTTTGGTCGAAGTGGCCGTCACGGCGAGTCTCCTTTGGACTCGCTCATGATATGCCAGACGCCGAGGGGCGAATAGGCTGCGGCGATACCGCAAATCGGCGGAACGCCTGTCTGCATTTGCCGACGCGCATTGCGAAGGCGGAGGCCATCGTCCCCGACTGGCCTCCGCCGGCTGACTGCCCGCGGATCCTGAGCTAGCCCTTGGGGCCGTTGCCGTTGCCTGGCCGGGGCAACGACTGCTTCGGCAAGCCACGCCCGATGGCTTGCGCATCTTTCGGATCGACGCGGGCGGCGCGGAGGTTCTCGCGCTGGATGGCTTCGTACACTTCTTGGCGGTGGACGGGGATTTCCGTCGGGGCGTTAATGCCCAAGCGGACTTTGTCGCCGCGGATATCAACGATCGTGACCACAATGTTGTCACCGATCATGATGCTTTCGTCGCGCTGTCTCGACAACACGAGCATCGAGGACTCCTTCCTTCATTGCTGGCCGATGGGACTGGGTCGGCCGTTCGTTTCGCCGGCGCTAATCTGGGCAGGGGATTCTTAACTACGATTATTTCACTTCGAACGTTTCCGCAATTCTGGCGGCTACGTCACGCACTCTTCCGCAAGGTCGCACGTTCACTCGTTAACGGATATTGAATCGGCAATTCGCCGTTGGTTATCACTTGCCGGCCTAGTCGACGCTGCAAATTAATCACGACCGGCGCTTTCAGGTTCAGCGTTATTCCGCTCTCATTTTTCCCCAAAATCGCCAGCACGTGGGCATCGCGCAGTTCGGTCAGCTCCAACGCTGCCAGCTCGCCGCGCGAAATCCGCACCTGATAATCGGGCACATACCGCCGCGGACTGACCACGGCCAGGGCAATTTCGGCCCGCGAGGTGCACTGCAGCCAGCCGAGCCCTTCGTTTTCAGCGTCGGCCAATAACACCCAGTGGCGGCAGTCCTCCAATCCCAACATGCCCGATGGAAAATGAAGCAAATGCTCCGGTTCGATCTCCACCTTGCCGAACCGAGTGGTGTCGATTTTCATGGCCCGACCTCCTGTCGTTACTAAAGACACCTGTCGAGAAACTGCCGTGGCAATTCTCGGTGCACTCGTCCGCGGCTTCCTCCGCAGTTCCCGAATGCACATCTGCTTCATCGGATGGTAGATTGCGCCGGCGAGAGAAAATTCGCCGGTTTTGGCAAACTGACGGACGTGCCGGTTATATGCCGGATGCGAGACCTTCGACGCCGCGCCCGCGCGGAGAATCGCTTCCGAGCCCGCCGCGCAAGCAAGGGCAATTGAAACTGCGCTCCGCGCGAAACGTCAGACGTTTGACGCCATTACTCCGTCTTCGCCGGCTCTTCCGATTTCGGCGCCGGCTCATCGGCCTTCACCGTCGGCTCATTAGCAGCCGGCGGCTCTTCGGCCGCGCCATTCTTGCCCGCATCGCCCCCAGCGGGCGCGACAGCCGGATTGTCAACCGGCGCTGGATTCTCGGCCGCCGGCGGATTTGCAACCGGTTCAGCAGGCTTTTCCACAGGCGCAGCCGGTTTCGCTGCTGCCGCAGACTTTTTTTTGGCGGGCGCCGCCTTTTCAGCCGGCTTCTCTACCGGCGGCGGCGCCGGCGGATGCAACGTTTGCTGCAGCGTCTTCTGAAATTGATCCTCATACGCATCCCCGCCGCAACCGGGCAACGAAGCCGCACATACGGCCATTCCCGCACAAAGCGCGATGGCCCCCGTCGTTGATCGCATAATGCTTCTCAGAAAAAGCGGTGAACCGGCGGACTTCGCAGATATCACCCGCTCGTCCCACCCATTTTCCCAACTTTTTGCTTTCATGCAAGTTCTGCCAGGCGATTCGGCGCAGTTCGCCACGAATTTACATTCTTCTGTGGCCATTAGCTTTTCCAACATCGTGTGGCCTAAAAGTCTCTAGCCAATTGAGCCACTTTCGTGCTAAACAAATCTCAGACGATGCGGCCATCGAGCTCAGCCAAAGTAGCAGGGCCGACAAAGGAAGTCGCGCCACTGGCGTGCCGACATCGGGAAACCTTTCGCCGCCTGGGATTGCCGTGCCACGGGGTTAGCGTGCATGGAGAACCAACTCGGGGCGGTCACCATCAGGCACTAACCCAGGTGCTCGTCCGCCAATGTGGCGGCTCGGGCAGGCAAGCAGCGTGAGCGTGGACTCCGTTCCTGTCACAAGCTTGTCGCCGACGGTTGGGTGCCATGCCCACAGCCTTGTGTGGGCAGGCGATCCTCGCGCCCCGTCGTTATTTTTTTGGGGCCCGACCCGCCACGGCGGACGAGCGCCAAATTTTCATAAAGCGCGTTTTTCCGCGTCAATCTAGTTCCCTGCGCCTATCCCACCGTTCATCGCTCACGGTTCATCGTTCATCGTTTCCGACCAGCAACCAGATGACACGGATTACAAGCTTGGTCGCGCTATGACGCAAAAAATCGACGTCGGATAATTGGCATGATCGGTCCAACTGATCGTCGTCGTCGACTCGATTGATATAGGATTTAGCATGGGACAGAAACCGTCTGAAACTCGCAAATATGCCGTGCTTTTGAGTTTGATCGGCGCCAGAGGAAGCGGCAGTTACTTCAGGCAAACTGGGAGCAACCAAAATGGCACAATACAAGCTGCGCGATAAGTTGGTCGTCAACCCCAAGCTCCAAGGCACGCTGCTGCTGCGCGTGGTGATCTACTGGCTGGCGTGTATCGCCACCATGGAATTCTTTAGCCTTGCGTGGACGATTGCCACCGGGCCAGACGAGCCGTCGTTTGCCGCTTACATTATGAATTACGACTGGCGCACCGTCGGTGGGCGACTCCTGTTGGCCACACTGGTGCTGGTGCCAATCGTCTGGGACATGCTGTTCTTCAGCAGGCGATTCGCCGGACCCATCTTCCGGATCCGAGGCATCCTACGCGGTGTGGCCCGTGGCAACAAGGTTGAACCGGTGCAACTGCACGCTGGAGAGTATTGGCACGGCCTGGTCGACGATTTGAATGCGGCCTTGCAACACCTGGACTCGCAAGGCGCCTCGCCTCCGATCGCGCCGGCCGCGCGCGACTCCACACACGGATTCGTTCAAAGCGGCCCGGAAGCCTTCGACGGCCCCATCGATACGCTTTCAGTCGTTAGCTGACGGCGCCGGCGCTGCGACCTTCTCAAGCGGAGGGCACGGGATTCGAACCCGCAACCCCTTTCGGGGCATCTGATTTCGAGTCAGACCGCTAGCCATTCGCTTACCCTCCGAGGAACACTTTATCCCAAGAGTCCCCCGCAGAAAAGGTCGGGTAAGTCAGGCCTTTGGTTCGTGCAAATCCGATTCGCTCAACCGCCATTCGTCCGGCACAAGCACAAACGGAAAAATGATTTCCACCGGTTCGCCCGACGGGGAGCGCAACGGAATCGATCCATCCGCCACGCCATTTGCCAAATCCACCAGCCGCGCTAGCGAGAAACCAAAGTAAATCGCTTGCTCTGGCGGAAGTTGCCCAGCGGTCAATTGAAACAATTCTGCCGCACGCCGAGCATGCGAAACAATTCCTTTCGGCCGGCCCTCGCGCGCCTTCACGCCCGCTGCGGCCAACTTGATCAGCCCCTTGATGAAATTCGCCGCGGCGCCGCGCCGCCCGCAAGCGTGCCAAATTGCTTCCCAAATTTCGTGCGCTTCCCAGTAATAGCCGTGATTCAAAAGGTCCAGCCCGAATAAAAATGCGCGGCACGTGCGCCAATTCTTCGGATCCGGCGCAGGGCAGGGCGGCAGTTCCGCGCCAAAGCTATGGCCCGCCGGATCGCGCGTAGGATGCGGGAATCGCCCGGTCACGTACGAATACGCCGGAAACGGTTTATCTGGCACGAATCGTGCTGTCGCCGACTCTTTGTTTTCCACGGCTGAGTTTTCGTTGGAAGGAAACCACTCGCTTGCCCATGCGTATAATAGATCAGGGAGGACCTCCGAATTGGAAGCGTGCAAGCGCGGTAGCGGCGCAGAAACCGCCATAGACGCCTGCATGACGCAACAGCACCAACGGGTGCATCTCTGGTCTTCCAATTCGGAACATCCCGGCCTGTCGGTGACGCGGTTTGGGCGTCGCAGGCTACGTAGGAATGGTCCTCCCTCGTTTTAATTAAGTTTGTTTTGCCCGGCCAAGTGGCCGGGTTTTCTTGCGCCGCCGGCAGTGGCCTTGGCAATCGACGACCGTAAGACGCTATAAACAGGCCATGGCCGACGGCACATCGGGAAACTCAATCTCGCCCGCACCAGGCGATGCACTGGTCGTGATCGACGTCCAGTGCGATTTTCTCCCCGGCGGCGCGCTGGCGGTGCCGCACGGCGACGAAGTGATTCCGCCGCTGAATCGATACATCGCGATGTTCGAATTGCGGGGACTGCCCATCTTTGCCACCCGCGATTGGCATCCCGCGAATCATTGTTCGTTTGTAGAACAAGGCGGGCCGTGGCCGGCGCACTGCGTGACGAATACAGCAGGGGCGGAATTTTCCCCCGACCTGATACTGCCGTCGCATATACACGTCATCTCCAAGGCCACCCAAGCCGATCTCGAGGCATATTCCGATTTCGAAGGCGGTTTGGATTCGCAACTGAAAGACCTGCACATCCGGCGACTGTTCGTCGGCGGCCTGGCCACCGAATACTGCGTGCTGGCGACCGTGCGCGACGCACTCGAGCGCAACTACGGCGTCGTGCTGTTGACCGATGCCATCCGCGCGATCAACGTGCAGCCCGACGACGGCCGTTGCGCCCTGCAAGACATGGTCCAACGCGGGGCAATCCTCGCGGCCTGGAAAGGAAAAGACTTGGCGCTTACTGCAATATGACAATGCCCGACATATCCACTAGCGGCTTGCTCACCGACCTGTACCAATTCACGATGGTCCAGGGCTACCTGGAGCACGATCTGCAGGAGCCCGCCACGTTTGAATTCTTCGTCCGCAATTTGCCGAAATCGCGAAATTTTCTGATCGCCGCCGGCCTGGAGCAGTTCTTGGAGTTCCTGGCCGATATCCAATTCTCACAATCGGACATTGAATGGTTGGCCCAACGCGGTTTCGGCGCGAAGCTGTTGAACTTCCTCAGCAACTTCCGCTTCACCGGCGACGTGCATGCCATGCCGGAAGGAACCATTTTCTTTCCCGACGAACCCATCCTGCGCGTCACCGCGCCCTTGCCGCAAGCGCAACTGCTGGAAACTCGGGCGATCAATTTATTGCACTTTCAGAGCGTGATTGCTTCCAAGGCGGCGCGGATGGTGTTGGCCGCGCCGGGCAAGCAACTGGTTGATTTCGGCCTTCGCCGTGCGCACGGTGCTGAGGCCGGATTGCTGGCGGCGCGGGCCTGCTACGCAGTCGGATTTGCCGGCACTTCGACGGTATTGGCCGGTCAGCGCTTCGGCATTCCGATCTACGGCACCATGGCTCATTCGTTTGTCGAAGCTCATGACGACGAGCTAACAGCGTTTGAGCACTTCGCCACGGCAAACCCAAATGAGGCCGCTTTCATTCTCGACACGTATGACACCGAAGCCGCGGCGCAAAAAGTCGTATCGCTGGCAAAAAAACTTGCCGAAAGAGGCATTCAAGTCCGTGCGGTGCGGCTGGATAGCGGCGATTTGGGCGCGCATGCCCAGCGTGTGCGCGCGATCCTCGACGAGTCCGGCCTGAACGACGTGCGCATCATCGCCAGCGGCGGCTTGGATGAATATCAGCTCGCCGACCTTGTGCGCCAAAAGTCGCCGATCGACGGCTTTGGTGTCGGCACCCGGCTCGATGTCTCGTCCGACGCGCCCTATCTCGACTGCGCCTACAAGCTCGTGGAATACGCCGGCCAGCCGCGCCGCAAGCGCTCCGAAGGAAAAGCCATCTGGCCCGGCCGCAAGCAAGTCTATCGCCACTTAAGCGCCGACGGGAAATTCGATCACGACGTGATCGCGCTCGAGGGCGAAGCCGACCACGGCGAGCCGCTGTTGACGCAGATGATCCGTGGCGGCCGACCGCTTGGTCCCTTGCCCACGCTCGAGCAAATTCGCAGCGGTGTCGCGGCCCAAATTGCAAATCTGCCGGCGCCATGGAAGTCGCTGGAGGCGTCCCCAGAATTTCGGGTTGATATTTCGCCGTCGATCCGTAATTTGGCGGATCGGATAGACAAGGGTCGTTAACGGATTCAAACGATGCAACTGGCCGCCGCCGCACGCCTGGCAAATGAGCTGATGCACAAGCATGGGCTGTTGCCCAAGTGGCAATTCTCCTTCGACCGCGCCGTGGTGCGCTTCGGCTGCTGCAACTGGCGCGAACGCAAGATCACGCTTTCCGCAAAACTCGTGGAAATGAACGAACAGGCGGCGGTGCGCGACACGATCTTGCACGAAATCGCTCACGCATTGACCTCGCCTCGGGCCGGTCACGGGCCGAAGTGGCAGCGGATCGCCCAATCGATCGGTGCCAATGGTCAGCGGTGCTATGGCGACGAGGTCGTGATGCCGCCGCACAAATATGTGGGCACTTGTCCCACCTGCCGGCGAACCATTCGTCGCAATCGGCGAGCGCGTGTGTCCTGCGCCCACTGCGACCGGGCTTTCAATCCCATACACCTGTTCCGCTGGTCAAAACACAGCGGCGCGCGCCAGTAGACTAGTCTAGACAACCCGGGCTTCGCCGACTCGCCTTAAGGGCCGCTGGGGTTCACCGCCGGCAAAGGTTCGGCCGATTCAGTCGCTCCTGGCCGCAGATTTAACGGCGCAAACGGCGGCAGTTTAGCGCCGCTGTCGCCGGCGGACGAAGGCGGCGCCAAGGCGGGCTCGCCGGCAGGTTTTGGCGGAGCGACTTCCTCCGCCGCGGAACTGCTCGCGCTGGCCGTCGACTCCGACTTCGTCGCTGCGGCGCAGCAGGGATCAAACTTTTGCCACCCGCCGCCCAGCGCTCGATAAACGGCGATCAAGCTGGTCGCGATTTTGCCGTGCGCCTGAGCCAGGCTGTCTTGCTGCGTCACCAACAGCGATTCGGTATTGTACACCCGGTTGAAATCGGTAATGCCTACTTGGAATTGCTCGTTCACCAGCTCCACGGCGCGCGCCGTTTCCGCCACGCCTTGATCCAAGCTCAGCGCCTGTTGTTGCGATTGCAGGAAACTGACCAAGCCGTCTTCCACGTCGCGCCCTGCGTTCAGCACCTTTTGTTGGTACTGATACACCGCTTGCTGATATTGCGCATCTTGAGACCGAACATTGTTGATCAGCCGCCCATAGTTCAGCACGTTCCACTGTAAATTCGGGATGACAAACCCTGTCGCGCTTTTTGAGGCGAACAGATCGCTGAAATCGTTCGCGGCGTAACCGAGAAAGCCGTTGATGCTAAATCTCGGGTACAAATCGGACTCGGCGACGCCGATTCGCGCACATTGATCGGCGACCTCGCGCTCGGCGCGGCGAATGTCAGGACGCCGCCGCAACAGGTCGGCCGGAATTCCCACCGCGGCCTCCGGCGGCGCCTTTGGAATCGGCGCCGGCTGCAGTTGGCCGGCCAGATCCAGCGGCGCCAGGCCCAGCAAGGCGCACAACTGATCGCTCGCCTGCCGGGCGCCGATCACCAGCGGCGAAATCGTCGATTCCGTTTGACGCAAGTTTGAGCGCGCCTGCCGCACGTCGAGTTCCGTCGCAGTGCCCGCATTGAATCGGTCCACTGCCAGTTGGGTCGATTTCTTTTGAATCTCCACGTTCTGCTGCGCGAATTCCAATCGCTCTTGATACGTGCGCAGTTGCACGTAGCTTGTGGCCACCTCCGAAAGCAACATGACCAGGGCATCGTGATAGTCTTCGACCGCCACACCCACTTGCGCATCCGCCGCTTCGACCGTGCGGCGGTAGCGGCCCCAGAAATCCAGTTCCCAGGAGCCATTCAAGCCGGTGGCCCAAATATCCAACGAGCCTGGCAGCGGCAACAGAATGTCGCCGGGAACTTGTGCATGAGCGTACGCAGCCATTACGTCCTGACTTTGTGGAAATAAATTTCCAGCGGCAACGGCGCGTTGCGCGCGGGCTTGCAAAATGCGCGTGCCCGCCGTCTTGAGATCGAGATTTTGCTGATAGGCTGTTTCGATCAGATCATTCAGCGTCGGGTCGTTGAATACCGACCACCAATCGCAATCCGTGGCAGGCACGCATTTTACGCGGTTGTCGGCCGCGTCGATCCACTGCGCGGCCGTGGCCGCCGGCGGCGGCGCATAGTTCGGCCCGAGTTTGAACCCGTTATGAGCCCAATCGCGCAGGCTTGTTGTGCAGCCGGCCGCCGCGAGCAAAACCACCAAAAGCGCGTAGCGCAAAATGCCTCGGCAGCGCGATGCACAGGCACCGATTTTTCGGTGTTCGGTCGCGAAAATATTTGTCGGATCGTGCATTGACGCTCGACTGGGAGGAAACGCGCGCAACTTTATGAACGTCACGATGGCCGGACGGCCTTCGGCAAAGTCTGCCCAAACAGAAAATCCGCTTTAATCGGCAGACTCGCGCCCTTATTTTCATCGAGAAAAACCAGCTTGGACTTGAGTAAGACCCAATCGGATAAGGAGTTAGGCAAAGTGCACGTGCTGCGGACCTCGCAAGTTGCATGCTGCAGCTGCTTTCGCACCACCGCCCCCCGTCGGCCCACCCCCCAGTACTTGACGACATCAGAATGCTCGAAATCGGGGCCAATTCCCCGGATGTCAGGAAATTCCTGGAAATGGATCGCAGGGGTTGCACATCGTCGTAAAGCGTGACAGCGAACGAGGATTCGTATATGCTGGTTGGGTCGGAATGGCGGCTTGAAAACGGGACAACGGAGACGAGGCTACCGCGGATGAAGTACATCAAGACCCACGGCATTCTCGCCTGGATCGCCTTCTTGGCGGCCAGCATCGTCGCGGCAAGTGCTATCGCGCGCGACAATACGGTGCGCATCGTCACGTACAACATTGAAGACGATACTCCCGGTTTCGAAACTCCCGGTTGGACGACGCCGCGCCCCGGGCTGATTCAACCCGCGGATTCCTCCGGCAATGCCACGGGAACCACGTCCGATGGAGGCGTCCTGGCAGGCTTCGGCGAATTGCCGATGGGGGCCAGCAACAACTTCCAGGCTTTCGACATTCTGTTGTTGCAGGAAACCACCAGCAACACTGTCACGGTCGATCCCATCGTCAGCGCATTGAATACATACTATGGCACACCCGGCAAGTATGCCCCCAGCCCTGTTCAAGGCTCGCAAAACGGCGGGAACGACCATGGAAACGGCCCTAATGCGCTGGTTTATAACACGCAGAAGCTGACGCTGGTTGCCTCCGTGCCAGCGGTCACGGCGCACGGAAGCTCGAATGGCGTGTACCGCGGAGTGATGCGCTATCAGTTCCGCCCTATCGGCGGCACTTCGGCGGACGATTTTTACATCTACGTGAGCCACTACAAAGCGGGTTCGAACTCGGACGATCTGGCCGACCGGGCCGCGGAAGCGAACCTCATTCGCACCAACGCGGCCACGTTGCCCGCCAATTCTCGAATCATTTACGCAGGCGACTACAACATAAAAACCAGCAACGAGGGTTCGTATAAAAATATTCTCAGTACTTCCCAGATCAATGCGGGCATTGATCCATTCAACTTGACGGGTTCAACCACGGTCGATTGGACCACGAACTCCAACAACAATCAGAAGACTTCGAACACCAATTCTCTGGGGAATCGCTACGACTTAATGCTCATGACGAGCGCCTTGAATCCTTCTGACGCTTTGACACCTTCAAGTTTCAATGCAACCTCGACCGGTCTGCAGTTAATCCCCAATACGTATCAAACCTTTGGCAACAACGGCACCACAGCTTGGCACACGGGCACGGATACCTCGGCGAATCACTCGCTCGATGGTGTGGTGCAAAACGGCGGCACATTTATCACGGCGTCGACTCTGAAAAACGATCTTCAATGGGCCAGTGACCATTTGCCCGTGATGGCCGATTTTTCGCTGGGACCAGGAATTTCCATTTGGAATGGCAGCGGCAGCACTTTCAACTGGAACACGAGCCAGGATTGGGACAGCGCCCCGATCGACGGCGACAGCCTGCAATTCGCCGGAACGACCCGACTCTCGAATTCGAACAACTCTTTGAGCGTCGTGGGCGCGATTACGTTTAACAGCGGCGCCGGGGCCTTTACCCTCTCGGGCAACGCCGTGACAAACCTGGGCGGAATTACCAACAATTCCAGCAATTTGCAAACCGTCAATCTCAACCAGACCTTGGGCGCAGCGCAGACATTCAATGCCGCCAACGGCAATCTCACAGTCGGCGGAACGATCGCCAACTCGGGCAATTTGCTGACCATCACCGGTTCCTCGACGACAACTTTGGGCACCACCGTCTCGGGAACCGGCGGACTGGCAAAAACCGGGGCCGGTACACTCATTCTCAACGGCAGCAATAGTTACTCCGGCGGCAATACCATCAGCGGTGGGACGGCGCAACTGGGCAATGTCAAAGGCTTGGGATCGACCACGGCTCCGCTGACGGTCAATACCGGTGGCACATTCGACCTTCATGGCTTTAGCCCCAATATCGGTCCGCTCAACGGTACCGGCGGCGCTATCCAAACCAATGTGGCGGGCACCGCCACTTTGACTACTGGCACCAATGCCGCTGGTTCTTATGCGGGACAGATCCAGAATGGCTCTGGAGCGGTCGCTCTGGCGAAAAACGGCGTAGGCACGCTAACGCTATCCGGCAACAACAGCTATAGCGGCGGTACGACCCTCGGCGGCGGTACGCTACAGTTGGGCCATACGAACGCATTGGGTTCCACAAGCGGCGGACTCACGGTCAACGGGGGAACGATCGATCTCCATGGATTCAGCCCCACGGTGGGCGCGCTGAACGGCTCCGGCGGCACTATCCAAAGTAACGGCGGCGGCGGCGGCGCATTCTCCGTCGGCAGCGGCGGAGCAAGCGGTTCGTATGCCGGTTCGGTGGCAGATGGTTCCGGGACTGTTTCTCTAATTAAGATCGGCGCTGGTACGCAAGCTCTCTCCAGCAACAACACCTACAGCGGCGGCACCACGGTGAACGATGGCACGCTGGTGGTCGGTCACGTAAACGCCTTGGGCACCGGCGGCCTGGCGATTAACAGCACCGCCACCACGCAGTTGCAGGCCGGCTTGAGCGGGCCGGTGCAATTGCCCACCTTGTCGATCGCCGGCGGCTCCAGTCCGACCGCCACATTGGACATCACGGACAACAACATGATCGTCCACAACGGCGATCTGTCCGCCTTAACCGCACAGGCCAAGGCCGGGCTCAGCGGCGGTTTCGACTGGAATGGCACTGGCCTCACCAGCACCACGGCACGTGACGATTCCAATTTCGCCACCGCCGTGGGTGTGATCCAGAACGACGATGGCGGTGGCGGCGCCTTCTACAGCAGCTGGCCCGCCGGGGCCGATTCCGGTGGCGCCGTAAGCGTCAGCCAAACCGACGTCCTGATCAAGTACACCTACTACGGCGATGCCGACTTGGACGGCGTGGTGACCTCCGGTCAGGACTACGACTTGTGGCTGTTCGGCAAGAGCGGCGGCGGTACGGGCTGGGAATTCGGCGACTTCGACTACGACGGATCGATTACCGGCGCCAACGACTACGACCTCTGGCTGTACGGCAAGTCGGTCAGCGCCGGCAACCCGTTGGGCGGTGGCGGCGGCGTGCAGCCGGTCCCCGAGCCCAGCACGTTGCTCTTGGCCGCACTGGGTCTGGCCGGAGTGGCGGCCATTCGAATTCGCCGAAAGTGGCGATAGGCCAAGCGGAATTTCAAGCGCTTCGGAAAGTCAACCGCAGTTGCCATTTTGCAACCGTCGCGCCCGGCGAATTGTTGCTTCTCAGGGATTTTGCCTTTGTGGCATTTCGATCGTTGCAAGCAGCATCTTGCCTTTATTGCGGCGCTTCCTCGATCGCATCCTACATTTATTGAGAACCTTGCGCTGCGTCATCGCGCCATCGCAAGGAGGCCGGCCTGTTAACCGGCCGCTAAGGACTGAACTTCTACGTTCGCGCATCGGAGGTACATCATGTCTCGAAGTGCCGTGCAACAATATCGCACTCGATCGAAGAATAAACCGTCGTGTCATGGCTCGCGCAATGGAAAACCCTCCAGGAGAGAGATCGAAAATGACGTGCTGCGGACCGTCCGTCAATTTGGCTCCGAAGTAAGCCAATCGATGAAAAAACGCGCCGCCGGACTGCGGGAAAAGGCCGAGGACTGTCTAACCCAAGGTCGGAAGAAGGCTCGCTCGCTGGAGCGCAAGGTCGAACGACGCATTGAGCAGCGACCGCTGTCCACGTTGTTGGCCGCCGCAGGAATGGGTATGCTGATCGGCGTTTTGGCTGCTCGACGTCGCTAAAGCGCCCTGCTTTACGAGTCCCTCGCGTCGGATTGTCCTTTTGCAATCCGACGCGGTCGAGCAGTTCGTTGGCAAAGGACGAATGATCGTCGGCAACTGGCGTTCGCCAGTCTGAACAGGGGCCGTCCGGCAAGAAGTGCTCGGCCATTGCAAAAAGGCGGCGCCTGCGGCCTGATACGGAAGCTGTGCGCCAACATGGCGCTGGCCTACGACCAATTGCACAAGTCCGCCCAAGCGATTGCCCCCGGTGAAAAGGCCCTGGACATGGCCCGTTCCCAGGGGCAAACGGAAGAAGCCAAACAGATCGAAACGTGGTTGAAGTCCTACCGTGCCCAGCAGTCGAAAACTGCTTCCCCGTAAGCCGCGCCCCGGCTACCATACGCTTTGCCAACCCGCCCACACGTTTCAAACGACAAAGGTGCGCAGCATGAGGAAATCACAAGGTGCGTTGAGTGCCCTCTCGATTGTCTGCGTCACAGCTGTGGCGCTGGCGATCACCGCCTGGGCCCAACCGCCTCAGCGAAATTCCGGAGGCCCGATGCAACGCGGCATGGGCCCGCGCAACATGGGCGCCCGACCCAACGACGGCCCGCCAGGCGGCGGAGAGGGCGCTCGTCCGGAGCCGGGAACGGTCATTCCGCCCTTTGTGCGCGACCAACTTCAACTCACCGACGATCAAAAAAAGAAAATTGCCGACTTGGAGAGCGACGTCAAAGGCAAGCTCAAGAAGATTCTGACTGACGATCAGATAAAGACCTTCGAGGAAGCCATGCACCGCGGTCCGCCGGGAATGGACGGCAATCGCAACGGCCCGCCGGAAGGAAAAGGTCCGCCGAACGGACAAAACCGCAGCAGTCGCTCAAAATCTTCGACCGACTTGCACGTTCTGCCGCCAGGCGAACTGACCAGCGACATGCAAGAGTGCGCCAAGCAATTTCACAAGAACGTCAAAGTCTCATTCACCAGCTCCGACATGGTTGTCGAAAGCAACGGAATCCCCGATCATGAAACGGGCAAGTTCCCCAACGAGCACAACCCAAACACGATCAAGCCGCAGAATTATCGGTTTCTAATCCCGCTCCACCCGCAGCGCGCCGAAAGCACCACGCCCACTCCGATGGGTCCGATCGGCGTGGCGATCAATGGCGTCCCCTTTTACAACCAGTACAACGCCCAAATGCAAAATGCCGTCGAAGGTCCCACGGCCGAAGTGTTCGATTCCTGCTGCGGACATCCCGATCCGATGGGCCGCTATCACTATCACAAGTATCCAGTCTGCGTGCACAACCCCTTCAAAGACCAAGAGAAAGCTGGCCAGCACTCGCCGCTGATCGGCTACGCTTTTGATGGATATGCAATATTTGGCCCCAACGGCGAAGAAGGAAAACCGCCGCAAGATTTGGACGAGTGCAACGGCCACAGCGACAGCCAGCGTGGCTATCACTATCACGTAACTGCGAAGTACCCATACATTTTGGGCGCGTACCGGGGCGTGGTGGAGCAAGCGAACATCGAACGTCCGCCGCCGCGCTAGTGGATTCTTTCTGCGCCCCGCCGCATGCGTCGGCGGTTCGCCGCGCTGCGACCATTCTTAATCGCGGTCCGCGCGCCGCGAGTTGAGTAAAAGAATTTTCATAGATTCCGGCGCGGGGGGGTTTACAACCCAGCCATAGTGTGCGAAAAAGGCCTTTGTCTCGGGCCAAACACTCTATTGTTTGAATTGCACGCCGGATCCGGAACCCGTCGTGACAATGTACGTGGGGCAAACCGGAACAGAATCCTGAGCCCGCACACTGCCCAATCCTTGATGCATCTTCGTGAGCATTAACCCGCGCTCTTCGCGCTCTCACGCAGACTAAATCTCAATCGTTCGCTGTGTGCGCAGGCTCCGTCCCAATCACCCTTCGCACGGGAGCGCCACCATGAGAAAGCACGCCAACCAACCCCGAACCATATCCTTTGAGCCGCTCGAACCACGAGTGGTAATGTCCGCCAGCACTTCCACAGCGACATCCGCCTTGCTCAATTTGCTCTATTCAATCGACGGCACCGGAAACAATCAGGCCAATCCCAACTGGGGCGCGGCCAACCAGCCGCTGTATCGCGATATTGTCACGGCAAATTACGCCGACGGCATTTCAGCCCTCAACGATAAAGCCGCCACCGACCCCACGGTTACGCTCCCCAGCGCCCGCGATATCAGCAATCTGCTGGGCACGCAAACCGACAGCATTCAAGATGACCGCGATCTGTCGGCGTTCATCTATGCCTGGGGACAGTTCATCGATCACGACTTGGATCTGACGCCCGACGGCGGCACGTCGGCGCCGATCACGACGCCAGCCGACGATCCTCAATTTGCCGGCTCGAACTTGCCATTCACGCGCTCGCTGACCGCTGCCGGAACTGGCACCGGCGCCGACAATCCGCTGAATCAGCTTACCGTCATCACTTCGTTCCTGGATGGTTCGCAAGTTTACGGCTCCAGTGCAGCCACGGCGGCGGCCTTGCGCACCGGCGTAGGCGGCCTGCTGAAAACCAGCCCCGGCAACCTGCTGCCCTTGAATTCCAATGGCACGCTGGCCATGGCCAACAACAGCCCTTTCCCTAGCACCGACATGTTCATGACCGGCGACATTCGCGGCAACGAGAATATCGAACTTACGGCCATTCAAACTCTGTTCATGCGGGAGCACAACCGCCAAGCGGGCATCCTGGCCAAACTGCATCCCGATTGGACCGACGAGCAACTTTACCAAGGCGCACGCCAAATTGTGATCGCGGAAATTCAGTCGATCACGTTCAATCAGTACTTGCCCGCCTTGCTCGACCGCGGCGCGATTACACCCTACACCGGCTATGATCCGACCGTGAATCCCGGCATCGCTCCCGAATTCTCGGAGGCGGCGTTCCGAGTTGGCCACACGCAGCTCGACGACGACGTCGAGTTCTTCAAGAACAACGGCAGCGCACTTGCCTTCTCCATCAATCTGCCCGGCTTTGGGTCCGTGGACATTGATGGCGAAGTCCAGCTGGCCGAAGCGTTTTTCAACCCTTACATCTTGAGCACCGGGCCATCGGATGTCGAAGGCGCGATCCTCAAGTATCTGTCCTCCACGGTCGCCCAGGCCGTCGATGGCCAGATGGTCGATTCCGTGCGCAACATTCTGTTCGTGGCGCCGGGCACCGGCGCCGGCGGCATGGATCTGTTCGCGCTGGATGTGCAGCGCGGCCGCGATGTCGGTCTGCCGACCTTCAACGAGGCGCGGGTGGCCTACGGCTTGCCGGCCGTGACCAAATTCAGCCAGATCTCCAGCGATCCCGCCGTCCAAGCCCAACTGAAACAGTTGTACGGCAGTGTCGATAACGTCGAGCTGTTCGTGGGCGGTATCGTCGAAGATCACGTGAGGGGAAGCAGCCTGGGCGCCACCTTCCAGGCCATCATCGCCAATCAGTTCGAACGCATCCGCGATGGAGATCGGCTGTGGTACCAGAACATTTTCAGCGGCGCGCAACTGCGGGCCATTCAGAACACCACGCTGGCCGACATCATTCGCGCCAACACCAACACGTTCAACGTGCAAGACAACGTTTTCCAATTCAGGGCGAGCATTTCCGGCACGATTTCAACCCTCGTGTTCACTGTGTCGAGGTTCGGCGTCATTAACCAATTAAAAGGACTCGCCGGCATTGCCGTGAATTTGGTCAATCTGGCCGACAATGAAGTTGTGGCCAGCACCACCACCGACGGCCGCGGGAATTACAGTTTCGACATTAACGAAACTGCCCAGTACCAGGTGCAACTGGTGCTGTCGGGCGGGAACACCTCGCTGAATGTCCCGCTGACGAAGACCATCAACGTGACGCGTGGAGATCAGTTCTTCGACGGCATCGATTTCATCCTGCCGTCGGGAATCACGCCGACTCCCAATCCCAGGCCACCGGTCGGCCATCATCCGTTCCATCACACATCGGATTGGTGGTTGTCTCACCGGTAGAGAACATTTGAATTCACTTTTGCTTCCTCGCCACTGGCACCTATACTGGCACTGAAATCCAGTGCTTGTACCAGTGCGAGTGGTAGAGGACAAAAGTGGCCGCCCAGCTTCAAAACAACATCATCTGCCTGGCCGTCGATCGGCTGCATGCTGGTTATTTGGGGGCGTACGGCAACACGTGGATCAACACGCCGGCGCTCGATCGGCTGGCGGCCGGGTCGTTCGTCCTCGATCGCGCCATCATCGACTCGCCGCGTCTGGAGGCACTTTATCGATCAATGTGGCAGGGCGTGCATGCCTTGGTGCCGACAGGAGCCGAAGGGCGGAAATCGTTGCCGAAGCAATTCGCGCAGGCCGGTTGGCAAACGGTTTTGTTGGCCGACGATGCGGCCGTCGCCGAGCATCCGTTGGCGACGCCATTCTCAGATCGCGTGCTTCTGAAACCAGCTTCCCACCATCGCTCCGTCGCGCATGCCGCGGAAGAAACGCAAACTGCCGAATTCTTTGCCGCGGCAGTCGGGCAACTTCAGCAACTGAAGCCGCCGTTCTTCTGGTGGCTGCATACCGCCGCGCTGGGCAGCATCTGGGATGCGCCCTTGGAATTTCGAGAACAATACCGCGACGAAGACGATCCCACCGCCGAAAGTTGGTACGAGGTTCCAAACAGATTCTTGCCTGAGAAATTCGATCCCGACCAGTTGCTTGCCGTTTCGCACACCTACGCCGGCCAAGTGTCGCTATTGGATCAACTGCTCCCCTCGCTGCTGGCCTCAATCGACGACGCCGAAATCACGCGCAACACGCTTTTGGTCCTGCTTTCGCCGCGCGGTTTTCCGCTGGGCGAGCATCGCCGCGTCGGACCTTGCGACGACGCCCTGTACGCCGAACTGGCCCACGTGCCGGCTATGCTGCGTTTCCCCGACGGCCTCGGCGCGGCTGATCGTTCTGCAGGGCTCGTGCAGCCCGCCGATTTCTCGGCGACGATTCTCGATTGGGCCGGACTCAACGCTTCCGTAGACGCACCTGTAAATGCCGGCTGCGGCCGATCGCTGCTGCCGCTCATTGCCGGCCGCGCATCGGCGGATTTTGATCGCGCTTGCGTCACAGCGCCGGATCAAACGGCCATCGTTACGCCCGCCTGGTCGCTTCGCATCTCGAAGAGACACCACGGCAAGTTCCGCAGCGGGCGAATCCGCATCGCGCACCGAGCTGTTCGCCAAGCCCGACGATTGGTTCGAAGTGAACGAAGTTTCCAACCGCGCTCCGGAAGTCGTGGAGCAGCTACGGTCCGCGCTGGCGGAATTCGAATCCGCCTGCCAAACCGGCGTACCGGCCACGCTATCAAAGCTGCCGGGAGAGCTGATTCACGGCATCGAATAGCCGCGCCGCAACTAGAAGAGATCGGCGAGATGAGTGATCATGCTATCGTTCTCCAAGTTGCGTGATTTCCCATATTTCTCTTTGTGTCTTTGCGTCTTGGCGCGAGGACTCATTCCAGTAATCCGGCGCTCTGCATCGTCGCACCCTAAATTCCATGGCGGCTTGAGCTTGGGAGACGAAACCGGCCTGGGTCGCCAGCGCCGCTGGCACCTATAATCCGCCTCCTTTTTCTCCGGGATTTCCCCGGCAAGATTTCAAGGACGAAAACCAACGCTGGAAGCATCATGGTCGGACAAGGAAGTCCGGGCATTCGCTTTGCGCCTGCGCCGCGCGTAAACAACCGATCTGCGCCTGTCGCAGTCGGCTGTACCGCTGCGCCGTGGTGGATTCTCGTCCTGGCCACCGCATTTTTGCGTCCATCGATTGCCGCCGCCGCCGAGCCGACGATTCAATTGCGTATCGTCTGGGGCGGCGGTTCCGAGCCAAACAGCGAACGCCAGTGGCATGGCACCATCTCGCTCGACCGCGGCACGCTCGGACTGGTGCGCCCGTTGGGAACGGAGGCCGACGAGCCCGGCTCGATGTGGCTCGACGGTAACCGCATCGAAATTCGGCCCCGGAGCGCGCGATCGACCGATGGAGTCGACATTCTGACAACTGCCCCTTTGGATGCCACGCTGACCGTCGAATTGAGCGAGGCCCAGAAGCGCGACACAACTACCACCAGCAAATTCATTCTCAGCGAATTGCTCGATAAGCCATCGACCAAGGTCCTCGACAAGCAAGGCAACCGCCTGACGGTGCGCCGCACGCCCGGCGATCTACTGCGAGTGATTCCTCATCGCGAGCAGCTTGTCTTTTCGCCGGGCGAAACGTTCGAGTTCGATCTTGAGCCGCGGCTGTTGCCCGTCGCCGCCGGCACGTCGTTGCAACTGAAGGCCAGGCTAATCGCCGCGGGAGCTGGCAACGAACTGGGCGTTCAAGAGCAAATCGTCAAAACCACCGCCCAGGAAACTTCTCCCCCCAACACCGCCTGGCGGTTCAAGCTGCCCGAAAAAGGAAGGCGTGTACGACGTGATCATCGAGGCCCTGGAACCGGCTTCCCTGCGCTGGAACAAGCCAAAGCTCATTGCCGAACGGCACGTGCAAGTGATCGTCGTGGACGATCAGCCGCCGTCAAACCCGCCGGAGACGAACGCCGCCTGGACGCGCGTGATGGAAATCGATCCGGCCAGCACCAGTTGGTACGATCGAGTCAAATCCTGGTCGATTCTGCCGGGCGTGGTGCAAGGCCCCTTTGGCGTCGGCGATTTGCAAATCTGGCAACATCCGTCGCTGGGCCCCGCCGTGCAGCTATCCGCCAACACCGCGGGCGCCGAGCCGCACTGGGAGGCATATCCGCTGTCGACCAACCGCCCGGCCGCGCCGCACATCCTCGAAGTCGAGTATCCCAGCGACGTGCCGCAAACATTGGGCATCAGCATTTTGGAGCCCAACGCCGCCGGCGCGATGATGTCGATCGGGCTGGATTCCGGCATCTATACGATGGACGAGGCGTCCCCCTCGGGCCCAAAGATGTTGCGGCATCGAATCATTTTCTGGCCGCGCACCAAGACCCCGCTGGTCCTGTTGAGCAATCGCCGCGACGGCAGCCGGCGCCGTGTTCAGCAAAATCCGCGTGTTGGCCGGGCCGGCAAAACTGCCGCGCTCGTTCCCCGTCGGCGATCTGCCGGAGCGGCTGCTGGCCGGATATTTCAGCCGGCCCTTAGTGCCCGAAAATTTCGGCGCTTCCGAAACGCTCGATCCCGCCAGCGGCCGCAGTTTGAAAGACTGGCAAACGTTCTACCAAGGCGCCTCGCGATTGGTGGAATACTTGAACTATGTCGGTTACGGCGGCCAGATGCTGACAGTCATGGCCGACGGCAGCACGATCTATCCCAGCGCTTTGGTCGAGCCGACGCCACGATACGACAACGGTATCCACTTCGAAGCGGCGCAGGATCCGATGCGCAAGGACGGCTTGGAGTTGATGCTGCGACTGTTTGATCGCGAGGGACTGAAACTCATTCCCGCGCTGCAGTTCGCCGCCCCACTGCCTGAATTGGAAACGCGCCTGCGAGTTGGCGGCGACGAGACGGTCGGAATCCAATTGATCGGCCCGGACGGAACGCCCTATGTCGACAAGCACTCGCCGTTGCCCGGCGTGGCCCCGCATTACAACCCGCTCAACCCCCTGGTGCAGGAAGCCATGCTGGCCGTGGTGCGCGAATTGGTGCAGCGCTACAAAGAACATCCGTCGTTTGCCGGTTTGGCAATCGAGATGTCGGCCGACAGCTTCACGCAGCTTCCCGGCGAACTTTGGGGATTAGACGATGCCACGATCGCCCGCTTCCAAAAGGAAACCGGCGTCGAGCTGCCCGGCGCCGGCGAAGCGCGGTTTGCTCAACGGGCGCAATTCCTTTCCGATCCTTCGCAAGCCAAAGCGCGCGACGCCTGGCTCAATTGGCGCGGCGAGGTGCTCGCGCATTTCTACCGCCAGGTGCGCAACGAATTGATCTCCGCTCGCCGCGACGCCACGTTGTATCTGGCTGCCACAAATTTATTCGACAGCCCCGATGCGCAGCGGCGGTTGCGCCCGACTTTGCCCCCCGCTTCGCGCGTCGACGACGTGCTCCTTTCGCTGGGCATTCGCCAGGATCTGTTGCGCGAAGAGCAGGGGCTTACCCTATTGCGGCCGCAACGGCTTCAGCCGCCGGGCCCGGTGACGGTGCATGCCGTCGACATTGAACTCAATCACGCCTCCGATTTCGATGCCGCGCTCCGCACGCAAAATTCTCCCGGCGTGCTGTTCTTGCATGAGCCGCAGCGAATTCGCCTGGCCTCGTTCGATACGAAAGGCCCCACGGGCAAGGAGAAAACCAACCTCTCACTAATGTCGGAATTCTCACCCGCCGATCGCCGAAATCGCCAGCGGTTTGTGCATGCGCTGGTCTCGCTCGATCCTGTGGCCATGTTCGACGGCGGTTGGCTGATGCCGCTGGGCGAAGAAGAATCGCTGGCCGATATCGTGGCGGCCTATCGCCGCCTGCCGACGGGGAAATTTGAAACGCTCACCGAACCGGCCTCCCTGGTCACCATCCGTCAACTCGCTACCCGCAGCAGCACCTACGCCTACTTGGTCAACGATTCCGATTGGCCCGTGACCGTGCAAATGCATCTTGATATGCCACCGGGTTGCCGCGTGCAAGAACTCAGCGGGCGGCGCCGGCTACCGGCGCCCAGTGGCGAGGCTTGGACGGTATCGCTCGATCCGTTCGACCTGGTGGCGGTGCGATTTTCATCTCCGGACGTCCACGTCTCGGAACCGCAACTGGTGACCGATGAAAAGTTGAAAACGGCGCTCGAGCATCACGTGCAACATCTCCGCCAGCGATTGGTCACGTTGCTTTCAAACCAGCAACCGCTGAAGGTGCTGGTGAACCCGAATTTCGAGCTGCCGGCACGCGGCGGGCAAATTCCGGGCTGGTCGCTGGTGAATCCCGCGGCGGGCGAAGCGACGCTCGAGGCCGATGATTCGCCTGTGCCGCCCGGTAAGCCCGCGGATAAGCAATCGGTGCGCATCACTAGCAAGGGCCCGGTGCTTTCACTGCACAGCGATCCGTTCGCGCCGCCCGCCACAGGCCGTTTGAGCGTATCGATGTGGCTGCGAACCGACGATCTCGCGAAACAACCCTCGCTGCGCTTGGCGATTGAAGGCGAGCACGAGGAAAAGGCGTACTACGTTTTCGCCCCCGTCGGGCTGGGCCAGCCGCCGCCACAGCAGATTCAACAGGAATGGTCGCAATTCTTGCTGCAGGTGGACGATCTTCCTGTCACCGGCATGGACAAGCTGCGCGTGCGATTCGATCTGATGGGGCCGGGGCGCGTGTGGATCGACGACGTGCAATTGTTCGACCTGTATTTCAATTCCGAAAACGAATCGGCGCAACTGAAAAAGATCGTCGCCCTGGCGGACTTCCAATTGCAATCGGGAAAGCTGGGCGATTGCCTGCGCGAGCTGGACGGATATTGGCCCAGATATTTGGCCGCCTATGTGCCGTTGCCGCCGAGTCCCGTCGCCAATCAGCAGCCGCAACCGCCCTCCGCAACTCAGCCGCCGTTGAAACAAGCCACCAAACCCAGCGGTCCCATCGATTGGCTGAGAAGCAGATGGTAACTAATCGCTAACGGATAAAAGCAATGTCAACAACCATCGTCGTCCCTTGTTTCAACGAAGCTCAGCGACTGTACACGTTGCGATTCCGGGAGTTTGCCACAACCAATCCCGACGTTCGCTTCCTGCTCGTGAACGACGGCAGCCGCGATCATACGTTGCTATTGCTGGAGCAACTTCGCGCAGCCAATCCGTCGGGTTTCGAGGTGCTGAATTTGCCGCACAACTGCGGCAAGGCAGAAGCGGTGCGCCAGGGGGTGCTGCATGCCACCAGCGCCCATCCCGAATACATCGGCTTTTGGGATGCCGACCTGGCGACGCCGCTGGAAGCGATTCCGCAGTTCACAAGCGCGCTGGACCGCCGTCGGGAAGTCTCGCTGGCCATCGGCGTGCGCTTGCCACTCTTGGGCCACCGCATCCAGCGCCATCCGTTGCGGCGCAGACTGGGACAAATGTTTTGTTATGCGGCCTCGCTGATCTTAGGCGCCGCATTTCGCGATACTCAGTGCGGCGCAAAACTGTTCCGCGCAACTCCGGAAATGATGGCGGCGTTCGCACAGCCGTTCCACTCCCGTTGGATCTTCGACGTGGAAATCCTGCGCGGCTGGTTTCTCTGCGCGGCCACGAATCGCCCACGATTCTGGATGAAATCGTCTATGAACTTCCGCTGGATAGCTGGCAAGACGTCGCCGGCTCGAAGCTGAAATCCACCGATTTCGTCAAAGCGTTCGTGGAATTGACCGCCATCTGGTGGCACTATTTGCGGCCCGGCGCACCGCCATTGGCGATTCCGGCCGCGTTGGCCGGTCAAAATTCAGTCGCTCCGGCCCAGACAACTCGCCGTGCAGCATGATTCACTGCTTGGAATCGGCGCCCCGCTGCGCAAGCGCGGTTTTTCGCCCCAACACCAACACCGCTCCGCTGCGTGGAAATTCCCCGCGTCGATCGACGATCACAATCTCCGCCGGCAATTGCGCCTTCAATCGCGCGAAGTGCTCCTCCGTGGTCACCACAAATGAATCGCCGGATTCATTCAGAAACTCCACGACGCGCTGCAAGTTTTTGCACGCTTCCACGTGCCCGCTCGTGTAATACACTAGGCTAGGGCGAAAATATCCGAACTGCGCCACGTGCGGCGTCCCCTCGGCGTGGCGACGTATCGCCTCGGCCACGCCCGGGCTCGGTTGAAACCGATCGAACCGCACCGCCATGCCGGCAAACAGCGCCAAACAAAATGCGGCGGAGGTAATTGCCAACCCGATCGCTGCGGCGCGACGCTTTTGCAACTCCGCCAATAGGATGCAGGCAGCGCCGCCAGTTATTAGGATCGCGCCAAGCAGTCCGATCAGGGCCAAATCGTTCCGCAATTCAGGCGCAACGCCAAGTCGCTCCAGGATGGATCGGCCACCGACTGTTCCATAGGCGACCAGCGGCGCCGCGACCGCCGTCGTCATACCCACCAGCAGCAGCGATCCGAACGACAGGCGCGGCCACCAGCGGTGCACACTTGCCGGGCGCACGAGCCAGCGATCCAAAAAGCATGCCGTCGCCAACGCCAACGCCGGATACGCCGGCAGCACGTAATTGGGCAACTTGGTGCTGGCCAGCGAAAAGAAACCTACAAACACGATGATCCAGCAGACCAGAAATTTCGCTCCGCGCTGCATCTCTTCGCGGCCACTGCAGCGGCGCACCAGATCGATTGTCGTAGGAATTCCGAAAATCGACCATGGAAAAGCTCCGGCCAATATCGCCGGCACGTAATACCAGATTCCGCCGCTGTGATTATCCATGGCGTTGGTAAAGCGTCCGAAATTTTGCCGGCCGAAGAATTCTTTCAAAAATTCTCCGTGCGTTTGCCAGCCGACCAAGGCAAACCACGGCCCGGCGACCACTAATACTGTCACGATGGCTGTGATGGGCCGCATCGACCAGGCAGCGCGCACAATTCGCCCCGGCGTGAAGCGGCGCAAGAACAAAACCACCCGATCGCCCCAAGTGGCGTCGGCCGGCAGTTGTCCAATCGGATCGCGCACCAGCAAGTACAACCCCAGCGCAGCACCCGGCAGCACAACCCCGATCGGGCCTTTCACCAGCACCGCCACGCCCATCGCCGCGTAGATCGTGGCCCAAGCGAGCCAAGGCAGGGGGGCCACGTCAGAACCGGCGGATTTGTTCTGCCAATTCTCGCGCCGCGCAAAAAGGTACAGTGCCAGCGTGCAAAAGAACACCAGAAAGCTATCCGGCGTCGCTGCCCGCGCCACCACGTCGAACATGATCGCCGTCGTCATCGCCAGTCCCGCCCACAGGCCGACATTGGCGTTGAACAATCGGCGGCCCAATCGATATGTCAGAAGCGCCGTGCCCACGCCAAACACCGCCGACCAGAACCGCGCGGCGAACTCCGTCACGCCGAACAGAAAAAATCCGGTCCGCATCATCCAAAACATCAGCGGCGGTTTGTGCGCGAACAGCTCGTCATTGAAGTACGGAACTACCCATTCGTGCCGCTGGTGCATCTCCACGGCCGACCGGGCAAAGAAAGCTTCGTCCTGATCCCACAGCCGCGTGGCGCCTAAGTTCGTGAAGAACACGATCGCCGCCGCTGCAGCGATTAAGAGCTGATGTCGAACCGATTGCCGCATGGCGACTCCCTTCGCGCTAGCAACAGAATTCCGCACTCAGAATATGCGCAAATAGGTTATCCAGCGACGCCCCGCAGGCCAACTCCATCTGGCACTGCTAGCATCGATTACGGCCGATCCAGCCGTTTGCCGATCGTGATTTTTCCATCCCCGATTCGATAGAAGTCGCCGATTTCGCTGAACATTCGATAGCCTCGGCCGTGGTAAAACGCGCGGGTCGGCTCGTAAGCGACGGTCGAAGACGTATCCGCCAAAATCCACCTGCCGCCGGCCGCGCGAACCCGCTGTTCCACGTCATTCAACAGTTGCCGGCCAATGCCCCGATTTTGCTCCGCAGGCGCGACTACGATCCAATACAAATCGAACGTGGCATCGGTCATCGGCGCCAGACCGTAGCAAGCCCATCCCACCGTTTTGCCTGCCTGCTCCGCCACAATCGCTAGATACTGCCCGCCGGCGCCGTGACGCTCCGATTCCTGCAGTAGCTCATCCGCCACTTCGATTTCGTCCGGACGAAAGATTCCACAGACGCGAGTCATTTCCACTAGCGCAGCCCGTTCCCCCTTTCGCATTGCGCCACGCCAACGGCCGATGCCTCCTTTCTGCGTTCTGCCTTCTGCATTTTGTGTTCGACTCCTCGCCGCTGGGCGGCCGCCAAGACCAATCGCTGGGCGAACTGACAATACTCGATGCCGCCCGCCGTAAGCATTCTTGCCAAACCCGCGCCAGGCCCCAGATCCGGGTTGGCGTTCACCTCGAGCACAAAGATGCTTCCCTGCTCGTCGACGCGCAGATCGACCCGGGCGTAATCCCGGCAGCCGGTCAAGCGGTACGCCTCGGTCGCCGCAGCGATCAATTGCCGCTCTAAGCTCGATTCAACCTTCGCTGGGCACCGCACGGGCGTCGCTCGATCGTCGGCGCTTCCTGAATTCCATTTGCCCGCATAGGTCACAATCGGCCACTTCATTTTGGGTGACGCACGAAATTCAATTTCCGCCACGGGCAATGCCTGAAGCTCGGGCAATTCGATGATCCCAACGTTGAATTCCCGGCCGGCAATGTAACGCTCCACAACCACGCTGCCGTAGCGCTCCTGAATGTTGGCCACATGTCGAACGAGTCCTGGCCAATCAGTAACGACGGATTCCTGCCCAATTCCAAGGCTCGCATCCTCGCACGCCGGTTTGACGAACAGCGGCCCTTGCTCCACCCAAGATCGCAGCGGCGATTCCGGAGGCGGCTGATTCGCCGGTGCTTCGATGAATGCAGCCGTCGGCACCGCGGCGCCGGCCAGCAACCGCTTGGTTTGCGCTTTATTTCTGGTCAGCGCCAAACATTCCGCAGGCGCACCGGTATACGCCAGCCCAAGCGTTTCCAACAGCGCCGAAATATGCGCCTCGCCGGCCGAATCGCCCGCGAAACTTTCACACAGATTCAAAACGACGTCCGGCTGCATGTCTTCGAGTTGACGCGCCAACAATGCGGCCGACTCGCAGATTGGCAAATCGACGACCCGATGCCCCGCCGCCCGTAACGACTCACCCAGCGCGGCCACCGACTGCATCACGCCGGCCTCAGAAGCGGCGTCGGGGTGCTCCGCCGCCAGCACCGGCGCGTTGTACAGCACGCATACGTGCAGCGATTGTGCCACGGCTAAGTGGGGACAAGTTGTGAAGACGTATGGTTAGCGGCTTCGGCCATTGACAGCCGCGCCAGTGCCGCGGCGACGAGGCGGCCAATCAAATCCTGATAACCAATGGCGACTCCCTCGGCCAATAGCACCAGATCGCTCGCGCCCGGCACCAGGCCAGGCAGCGGATTGGCTTCGAGGAAATACGGCACACCCCCACGTAGCCGGAAGTCAATGCGGGCCACGTCGCGGCAACCCAGTGCGCCAAACGCCGCCAGTGCGGCCTCGCGCACCGCGGCGTTGTCGGCCGGGCTCAGCCGCGCCGGAATTTCGTAATGCACCTGCCGACGCCAATCGCGCTTCACATCCAAGCCGTACACGAACGGCCCGTCTGGCTTCAGCGGTATCACGCGCATCACGCCGAGAATCTGCGGCGGAGCATTCCCAACCAATCCCACCGTCAGTTCATCGCCGTCGACGTACTCTTCCACCAAGACAGGCTGACGATATGTTTCCTGACATCTTACCACCGCCTCGATTAAGTCGGCGCGTTTGCTCACAAGGCTGCTGCGAGAAATTCCCTTGCTCGATCCTTCGAATGCCGGCTTGACGATCACCGGCATCGGCAGGGCGGCGAGTTGTTCCGCAGAATCCGCTGCCGATCCGCGGACCAACACACCGGCCGGCACCGCCACCCCCGCCTCGCTCACCAGCCGCCGGGCACAGTCCTTGTCCAGCGTGGCTGCCAATGTCAACGGATCCGATCCCGTGTACACAATGCCGAACATTTCCAGCACCGCCGGGACCCAAGCTTCGCGGCACCGCCCGATGCCGCGCCCTTCGGCAAGATTGAAGACCAAATCCGGCGGCGGCCCGGCCAACAAGCGCTCCACCAGCGGCACGCCGTCCCCCATCAGTTCCACGTCATGCCCCAGCGAGCCAATTGCGTCGGCAATCGCCGAAATCGTTTCCGGCGAATCGAACTCTTCCTCGCCATCGCTTTCGTGCGGGCCGGCATGGGAACGAGCGGTAAATGTCAAACCGATCTTCACGATTGCATTCCTGCTACGACGATCTACCGTGGCGACCTCGGTTTTCGGCGGCGCGATTGCCTTGCGCTGGGTGGAACCAGCGGTTGCCCATCGCCGCTGAGCACCGCGGCCACCCCTTCCGGCGGCAGCGAATCGTGCCGCACAATTTCCGCCGCATCGTTCGCCGGCCGATCGCCCGGCGTGTAGCGGAAAATCATTCCCTCATAATTCCGCAGCACCAGCGCGTTATCGGAAGCCGAAATCAGATAATTCGGCGAAAGCGGAATCTTGCCGGCGCCGTGCAAGCCATCGATCACATACGTCGGCACCGCCAGTCCGGAAACATGGCCGCGAAGCGCCTCGATGATTTCAATCCCCTTCCAGGCCGACGTGCGGAAATGCCCCGCCCCGGTCACCGGATCGCAATGGAACAGATAATACGGCCGCACTTTGATGCGCAACAACCCGCACACCAACTCTCGCATGACCTCGACCGAATCGTTCACGCCCTTCAGCAGCACCGAATGATTGTGCACTGGCATGCCGGCATTCACCAACAGGCGGCAGGCCCGCGTCGCCTCGGGCGTAATCTCCCGGGGATGATTGAAGTGCGTCTGAATCCAGACTTTCTCAGCCTCGGCCAGCAAATCGACCACTTCGGCGTCGAACAACCGCTGCGGCAATGTGACTGGCACGCGCGTGCCGACGCGAATGACGTCCAAATGATCGATCGCTGCCAACTGCTCCACGAACCAGCGGAGCTTGGCGATGGGCAGCGTCAGCGGATCGCCGCCGGAAAGAATCACATCGCGAATGGCGGTGGTGCGGCGGATATATTCGATCATCTGCCACTCGTCGTGGCTGGGCGCATCCCAGCCGTCGCGATCCATCGTCACGCGCTTGCGCGTGCAAAAGCGGCAGTACATGCTGCACACCGGCGTCGTGATCACCAGCACCCGGTCCGGGTAGCGATGGGTGATGCCCGGCACCGGTGAATCGCGGTCTTCCTCCAGCGGATCATTCAACTCAACGCTGGAGCCATTCATTGCTTCCTGCGGCGATGGCACCGCTTGCAAGCGAATCGGATCCAGCGGGTCCGCCGGATCGATCAAAGAAAAATAGTACGGCGGAATCGCCATCCGATACTTGGTTTCCAACGCCTCCAGCGCACCGATGTGCTGCGGCGACATGGGCAACAGCTCGGCCAGTTCCGCCGTGGTCCGAACTGCATGTTGGCGCTGCCAGCGCCAATCTTCCCAAAGCTGATCGGGCACATCGTGCCAACGTGGATGGCGCACGCCACGAGAATGGTGCGCCACACCAGGAGGTTCTTCAGTCTCGCCCGTCACGATGCCGCCCACGGGCGAAGCCAGGTGCGAACCGTCATTCAGTTCGTTCATCGCTAGAGGGCGAAATGCCTCCTCCAAGAGTCGGGTAGCTCATCCAAGATGCCGCCATGCTCCCCTTACAGCCCGCCGCGCACTTTGTACCACGGCCATTCACGGCGGGCAAGTGGGTAGCGGCGGCCCGGCGCAGTCCGCCGTCAGGCCATCCGAAAAAATGCTCGAGCGTTGCTGGTCGTCTGTCGGGCGAACTCTTCAAAACTCGTTTTCCGCACTTCAGACAGCATTCGAGCGGTATGAATCAGATTGGCCGGCTCGTTCCGTTTGCCACGCAAAGGATCAGGGGAAAGATAAGGACTGTCGGTCTCGATCAAAATGCGATCGTCCGGCACCGTTATTGCCACCTCCCGCAAATCCCCCGATTTTTTGAACGTGACCATCCCTGCGAAGCTGATGTACAGCCCCAACTGCACACATTCGGCGGCGGTGGCAGCCGTGCCGGTAAAGGAATGCATCACGCCTTGGAGCAGGCCCCGCTTTCGCGCCTCGCGCAGCATCGCCAGCACGTCGGCATCACTTTCGCGAGTATGCACCACAAACGGCAAATCGCGCTGCTGCGCCAACCGTAAATGCCGATCAAAATAATCCTGCTGAACGTCAAAGGGGCTGTAATCCCAATGGCGATCCAAGCCCGTTTCGCCGATCGCCACAACTTTCGGCGAATCGACCAGTTCGACAATTCGTTCCCAGTCGCCCGGTTTGGCTTGCCGACAATAGTTCGGCTGAATGCCGACTGCGGCATAAACCTGCGGATGGTCGGCCGCAAGTCGCACGACCGCCGCGCTCGAATCGGCCGTCACTCCGATGGCGACGATTTTTTCGACACCCGCCGCCACGGCCCGCGCAATCATGTCCGCCCGATCGGAATCGAACTCTTCCTGATCCAGATGCGTGTGGGTATCGATGAGCATAGCGAGCGAAACGATAACTGATAAACGCTAAACGATAAACGCAGAACTGCCGTCACTCCTCATTTATCGTTTAGCGTTTGCCTTGCTTTCGTCGCCAGCAGCTCTTCCAACGATGCTAGGTGTCCCCGGGCGTTGCCCCGCACTTCTTCGGCCAGGGCGCGAGCTTCGGGATCGCCCGACAAATCCGCACCGCACTGCTGAATGGCCGCGATGTCCTGCTTTTGATAATAGGCCATTTCGTTGAGCAAATAGTCCAACGACAGGTCGTGCGTATCGGTAAACGCCATGGGAAATTCGCCGAATCCGGTGAGCGCCCTGCGCTCCATCAGCAGATCCGAAAGCCGCTGCGAGTACATCCGATAGTCGGCCACGATGTGATCAAGCAATTGCTTGGCCCGCGCGTCGCCGTCGTGAATCCAGGGACAAGCGTCGGCCAGGTACACCGGGAACGATCTATAGACGATCGTCAATAATCGATTGAGCGCGGCATTGGAATTGCTTCTGGCCATGCGATCCGGTTCTCGGTTACAGCAAACTTCCCGCGCCCGTCGTGAGCCATGTGTAAAACTGGTCCCAAAAAATCCCGAGGATGAGTATCGGCAACGTCAGGGCCACGACGAACGCTCCCGGCAGCGACACCAAGGAAAATCCAGTGGTCGGACGATGCGCAGGCTCCGGATCGATGGCCATCGTCTTCACCACGCGCAGATAATAGAACAGGCTCAACGCGGTGTTCATTCCGCCGACCACCAGCAGCGTGATCATCAAGCCGCGATACCCCGGCGCTTCCATCGCCTTCACCAACGAGGCAAAGGCCACGTACTTGGCCGAAAACCCCGCCAGCGGCGGCATCCCCACCAGGCTGAACAACACGACGCCCAGGCACACGACGACACCCGGCGACAGCCGCACCAGCCCGGCCCAGTCGGCAATTTCTTCGCTGCGTGTGCTGTTTCGCAAAAACGCGATGATCGCGAATGCTCCCAAATTCATGAATAGATACAGCCCGACGTAAAACGGCACGGCGCAATAGGCATACCGAGCTGCCGCGGGATTGCTGCCCGATAACGCCACGGCGGCCGCGATGGGCATCATGATGTAGCCTGCATGCGCAATGGTGGAATACGCCATCAACCGCTTGATGTTGGTCTGCCCATAAGCCGCCAAATTGCCGAACGTGCAAGTCACCGCGGCGATCAGCGCGACCAGCAAAGCGATGTAGCGGCGCACCGGGGCCAGCAAATCTTTCCCGTCCGCGCACGCCGTTTCCATGCTCACCAATCGAAAAGTATCCGGCGGATGTTCATTCGCGCTGGTGGCAGCAATTCCTCCGGGCAACGGCGCCGAGACTGGTTTGGCCGGCAAGGTCGTAAAGCCCACCGCCACGCGCACCAACAGTGCCAAGGCCGCTGCTTTCGAGGCCACGCTCAGAAAGGCGTTCACCTCAGCCGTGGCCCCTTCGAACACATCGGGGCACCAAAAGTGGAATGGGAAAGCGGAGAGTTTGAATGCCAGGCCGACGCCGACCATCAATCCGCCCAGCGCCATCACCATATATCGGTTGTTCAAGGCGCCAGTGGCAATTCCATCCGCCAGGCGCTCGGTCATGGTGGGCAAATGACACGAGCCCAACACGCCGGCCAGAAGGCTGATGCCGTACAGCATGATTCCTGCCGCTCCCGCGCCATAGACCGAATACTTCAGCGCCGCTTCACTAGAGCGGGGCCGCGTTTTCAACATTCCCGCCAAGGCGTAAGACGGCACGCTGGCCATTTCCACCCCCAGGAAAATGATCACCAGATGGTTGGCCGTGACCATCAGGCACATGCCCACTGTTCCGCCCAGCACCAACGTGTAGAAATCGGCGGCGTCCTCCTGGTCGGGAAAGCCGGAAAGCCTCGTGAACAGCACAAACAGCACCGCGAAAAACAACAAGATCGTGCGGAAATAAATCGCGAACGAATCGTATACCAGCATGCCGGTGAACATTTCTTGTCGCGAGACGGATGCAATTGAATTGAGCTGCTGCCACGGGGCGGAGAACCACAGCCCCACCGCCGCGCCGATCAGTGCGATGTAAAAGGCGTTGATCTTCTCCGTGGCGCGAAACACACGCACCAACAGCATTAGCACAATCGTCGCGCATAGCGTCAGCTCCGGCCGATACAGCGCCAGGCTGCCGGTCGTGTCGTGCAACAGCGAGTTCACCAAGTCGGATAAATTCACGGTGCGATTCCGTTTGGTGTAGGCCGCGGTGCGTCAGCGAAGCCCAGGGGTTGCAACCCCTGGGCGTGCGGCGCCAAGGCCGCCGTTTCGTCGGCTGCGGGCTTCTTCACGTCCTTTGTCCACTCGGCCAGCGTATCCGCCTGCTGCTTGATCGTCGGTGTCATGTAATTAAATAGCGCCTGCGGATATACGCCGAACATAATCGCAAACGCCAACAGCGGCGCGGCAATCGCCAATTCGCGGCCGGTGATCGGATACAAATGGTCGCCATGCGGACCTTTATATTCGGCGCCCAGATACACGCGCTGGATGGTCCAGAGAATGTACCCGGCTGTCAGAATCACCGTGGCCGCGGAGATCACCGCCAACGTGTGGCTGAAATTCCACGCCGACAGCGTCACCAGCACTTCGCCGATAAACCCGCATAGACCCGGCAGCCCCAAACCGGCGAAGAAAATGCCGATCGCCAAACCGCTGTACACCGGCATCTTATGGAACAGTCCACCAAACTCGTCCAGGTTGCGGTGATGCACGCGGTCGTACACCACGCCCACCATAAAGAACATGCCGGCCGAGCTTATCCCGTGGGCGATCATTTGAAACATCGCCCCGTTCATGCCCATCGCCCAATAATCGGGATTGTATTTCCAGTTCGCCGTGGCGCTCCACACGCCCAAGCCCAGCACCACGTAGCCCATATGGCTCACCGAGCTGTAAGCCACCAGTCGTTTGAAATCTTTCTGCGCCATGGCGGCAAACGCCCCATAGACCATGCTGAGTACGCCCACGCCGCAAACAAAATACGCCAGGTCGTAACCTGCATCGGGACAGATCGGATAACAAATGCGAATGATGCCGTAGCCCCCCATCTTCAACAGGATTCCAGCCAGGATCATCGAGATAGGCGTCGGCGCCTCGACGTGCGCATCGGGCAGCCACGTGTGCAGCGGCACGGCGGGCACTTTGATCGCGAAGCCGATGAACAACAGCAAAAACGACCACCACTGCAGCGTTTTTCCCATCACTTGATCGGCATCGCGGCTAAACGGTGAATTGGGCATCTGCCCCATGGCCGACAGCGCCAAGATATTGAACGTATGCTGCGCTTCGGGCGCTGCTTGATCTGGCCGATGACCGCCGTCTGCTGTTCCGCCGGCAGTTGCGAATCGACGACTCCCGTGCCGCGCAGCTGCTGCTCGCTCAGCAGCCGCAAATCACTGCTGAAATACAGCATCAAGATGGCGATCAGCATCAGCACGCTGCCCACCAACGTGTACAGGAAAAACTTGATCGCCGCGTATTCCTTGCGCGGCCCGCCCCACACGCCGATCAAAAAGTACATCGGCAAGAGCATCACTTCCCAGAACACGTAGAACAGGAAGAAATCGAGCGCCAAAAATACGCCGATCATCCCGGTTTCCAGCAACAGGAACAAAATGCAATAGGCCTTCACATGCTTGTCGATGTTCCAGCTCGCGCCCATCGCCAGCATGCAAATGAACGAGGTGAGAATCACCAATGGAAAGCTGATGCCGTCAGTACCCATCAAATAGTGAATGTTAAACGACTTGATCCAGGGGACCGAAAACAGATCCTGCATCTGCTTCACCGCCGGCTCCATCAAGCTGAACTGTGCCGTGGCTTCCCCTTGCGGTCGCGGAATCGCCATCCAGGCGGTAATCAAAAACACCGCCACAGTAATAGCCAGCGTGAACCAGCGAATCGCGCCTTTATTGCCTCGCGGAAAGAACGCCACCAAGAGCGCGCCGATTGCCGGCAGGAAAGTGACCAGACTCAGCGGCACAATATAAGGATTTTCCATGACGCAGGGTTCAGGGTTCAGGGTTCAGAAATCGATTACCGCGCCCACGTGTAGTTCCAAAAAAAACTCACCAGGATGAACAGCCCCACCGTGCCCACCACCACAAACATCACGTACTGCCGCAGATTGCCGGTTTGCATCCGCCGCATCGAGAGGCCGATCGAATACGTAATTCCGGCCAGCCAATTCACAATTCCATCCACGAACAGCCGGTCGATCGTGTCATCGATCGTCGAAACGCCGCGCACGGCCAGCGCAGCTTCCATCCACCAGGCCGTCGATCACTTTGCGATCGAAATCCGCAATTCGCCGCGAAATGAAGAGCACCGGCTGCACGATGAAGGCGTTATAGATCTCGTCGAAATACCATTTGTGCCACAGAAACGTGTAGATCGGGCTGAACCGCCGCCGGAGCGCTTCCGCACTCAACAGCGGCCACGCATAGCAAATCGTGGCAAACAAAAATCCTGCCAAGGCCGTGGAAAAAGCGACAATCGACGCCGGCACGTGAATGGCCACCTCGTGGCTCAGATGCTCCGCCGGATGCACTACGCCGGGCCATAGCACCGCGCCGTTGGCAGTTTCCACGGTGCCTGCCGGCCGGGCCTGCTCCAAGAGCGTCGTCAGCCCCCACAACGGCCAGCCGATGCCGAAGGCGAAAATCGCCAACACGATCAGCGGCATGTACATCACTTTGGGCGACTCATGGGCGTGCTCGTAAACATGATGATCGCGCGGCTTGCCGATAAACGTCAGATACCAAAGGCGGAACATGTAAAACGCCGTCAGCGAAGCGCCGCCCGCCGCCACGTAAAACAGCACGCGGTGCATCGGATTGTGATTCGTGAACAACAGCGCCTGGGCAATGATCGAGTCCTTGGAGTAGTAGCCGCTGAAGCCGGCCACGAACGGAATGCCCGTGCCGATGATCGCCAGACAGCCCACCAGCATCGTGTAGGCGGTGTAAGGCATCTTGCGCAATAGTCCGCCCATGCGGCGCATGTCGTTGGTGTGGCAGGCGTGAATCACCGAGCCGGAGCACATGAACAGCAAGCTTTTGAAGAAGGCGTGCGTCAGCAGATGAAATAGCCCGGCAATCCAGCCCCCGACGCCCAGCGCCAACATCATGTATCCAAGCTGACTAACCGTGGAATACGCCAACACGCGCTTGATATCCACCGCCACCAGCGCAATCGTCGCGGCAATGAACAGCGTGATGCAGCCGACATAGGCGATCACCAGCAGCACTTCCTGCGTGAACAGCGGGAAGCAGCGGCCTACCAGATACACGCCGGCCGCCACCATCGTCGCCGAGTGCACCAAGGCCGAAACCGGCGTCGGGCCTTCCATCGCATCCGGCAACCACACGTGCAGTGGAAACTGCGCGCTTTTCCCACGCAGCCGCAGAAAATCCCCAGCCCCGCCACGACCAACAGGTTGTAGGTCATTCCCGCAGGCACCGCGATGTGATGCTGCGGGCCAGGCCGCACCAACTCGAAAAGTCCGCCGTCGCCACCGAACGTGAACGTACCCAGCGCCCAAACAGCGCCATCAGCCCGATGATGAATCCAAAATCGCCGACGCGGTTGACGATGAATGCCTTATTCGCCGCGTTCGATGCGCTTTTGCGTTCGAAATAGAAGCCAATCAAAAAGTACGAGCAAATGCCCACCAATTCCCAAAACACGAACACCATGGCCGCATTGCCCGAAATCACCAGCCCCAGCATGCTGAAGCTGAACAGCGACAAGTATTGAAAAAAGCGGTGATACCGGCCGCGGCGATGCAGCTCGTGGCCATTGGAAAGTGTGATTTCGTGATCGTGAACCTCATGCAACTCGTCGTGCATGTAGCCGATGGAGTACACGTGAATGCACGAGGCAATCAGCGTGACCATGCAAAACATCGCCACGGTCAAGGCGTCGATGTACCAACCGATGGTGATCTTCAGTTTGCCGACCGCAAACAGTGAGTACCAATCGCCGAAATACGCCGAGGGCGCAGCCGGGCCGTGCTCTACGGGGGCCACGCCTTCGGTCGCAGTCGGCATCGGAATCCCCTCGATCGTGCCGTGATGCGGCGGGGCCAGCGGATGTTGCCCGAGCCAGCCGACCATGGCGATCGCCGACAACACAAAAGCTGCGATGATTGCGCCGCAGGCTACATATGCTGCCCCCTTACCATGCTTGCCCAAGCGCGGACCCAAAAACACAATCACCACAAACGACGCCAACGGCAACAGCCAGGCGATGCCCAATAGCGTCGGAAGTGATTGAGCGAGATCCATCGTTAGCGTCGGCCGCCAGGCCGAAGTAAATCCGTCAACCTTTCAGCTCATCCGCCCGATCCACGTCCACCGTGGCATGGTTGTTGTAAAAATTCAAAGTGATGGCTAGCGCCACTGCCGCCTCGGCCGCCGCCAGCACAATCACAAACAGCGCGATCAACTGGCCGTCCAATCCGATGGACCAGGCGGCATCTTTCCGTAAAAACTGGCTCCCGAACGCAATGAAATTCAAGTTCGCCCCGTTGAGCACCAATTCGATGCCCATCAGCACGCCCAGTGCGTTGCGCTTCGTGGCCATGCACACGGCGCCGCACACAAACAGCACTGCGCCTACCACCAGGTAATGCGCCACGCCCACCGGTTCGACGAACAAATTCATCGTATTACTCCGTCACGATCGAAGGCCGCGCCCGGCGCTTGGCCCGGGCCAGATACGCCGCCCCGATCAACACCACCAACAAATGCACCGAGACGATTTCAAACGGCAACAGATAGCCCGACATGCCGGCGCGCTGCGCCGGATCGGGCTTCTGCAATGCATCCACGCGCACTCCCAACAAGGCTTCACCGACCAGGGCGGTCGTCGGCGCCGCCGTCACCCCTTGCGCCGCGGTCGTGGTGCCGGCCTGCCAATCGGGCACGCTGAACGCCGACTGCACCAGAACAGCCAATAGCGACCCGCCCACGATGGCCGCCAGCACCCAATCGCCGCTGCGGGTCTTCATCGAAATAAACGGCGATTGAGCCGTAAGCATCACGCCGAAAATCAGCAGCACCAACGTGCCGCCGACGTAGATCAAAAGCTGCATGGCGCCGATGAAATCGCTCCCGGCCAGAAAGAACAGCCCCGCCGTGGCCCCCAGCGACAACACCAGATAAAACGCCATCCGCACAATGTTGGCCGACAACACCACGGCCAGCGCAAAGCCGCAGGCCATGATCGAGAACATCAGGAAAAAGATGGAATGCCAGTTCATGGAGTTTCGGCAGCCAAGTTCGTTGGTGCAGCCATTGACGCCGTCGCTTCTTTCGATTCAGCCGCGGCCGGGGCCGACAGCTTGTGAAACACGCCCGCGGGAAACTCGTACGTCCACAGCACCGCGCCGACGAACATCACCGCCGCAATCGGCGTGCAGAATTTCAAGCAGGTCTTCATCACCTGGTCGATCCGCAATCGCGGCAGCGTCCAACGCACCCAAATCATCACGGTCACGCCGAGAATGCACTTGGTGATGAAATTCAAGCAGCCGAGCAAATTCGCCACGTAGCCGGATAAGTGCCAATCGACCGCGCCCGCCGGATAGTGCCAACCCAACAGGTGCGTGATCGGAATCGGCCCGTTCCAACCGCCGAAGAATAAAATCGCGCCCAGCCCGCTGACGGTGAACATCGAGCCGTATTCCGCCATGTAAAACGCCAACCAGCGAAAACCGGAATATTCGGTGTGAAAACCGGCGACCAGTTCGCTTTCCGCCTCTGCCAGATCGAACGGCGCACGGTTCACGCTCGCCGTAGCGCACGTGAAATAGACCCAGAACACGATGAACGTGAAAGGATCGTGGAGAATATACCAATCCGTAATCCACCCGCTTTGCAACCCGGCGATAGAGCCCTGCTGATTGGCGATCGTAACCAAATCCAGCGAACCGGCGATCAAACACGGCGTAACGATGCATAACCCCAGCGGCACTTCGTAGCTGACGACTTGAGCTGCTTCGCGCATCGCCCCGAACAGCGACCACTTCGAAGCCGACGCATAGCCGGCCAGAATCACGCCGAAAATTTCCAGCCCCAGTACGGCGATGATAAAAAACACTCCGACGTTCATCGGCAGCGCCACCCACCCGTCGGAAAACGGCAGGGCCATCAAGGCGGCAAACGACGTCACGAAGCTGACGTACGGGGCCAACTTGAACAGCATCCCATCAGCCCCCTTGGGCATCAGGTCTTCCTTGGTGATCAGCTTCAGCCCATCGGCCAGTAATTGCAGCCAGCCGAATTTTCCGCCGGTGCGCGTGGGACCCAGGCGATCCTGAATGCGCGCCGAAACCTTGCGCTCCACCCAGACGAAAAACATGGCGCCTAGAAATGGCACCAATAGCAACAGCGCACACTGAATCAGGCCGGCTACCAGATAGGCGAGCCAGGACCACAAACCCTGATTGATAAGAAATTGGGCCACCGCAAATGATCGTTCTCGGGCGAGGAAGTCAGGCGACCAAAGTTTGTGAAATATGGCACAAAGTCACCCAAATCGACAAGCCCCACGGCCGGTTTTTAAGCCTCAGACGCGCGAGAATGCTGAGGATCGCAGAAAACTGAAAAGATCGGCAATTTACCGATCAATCTCCCCCATCACCACGTCCAGCGAACCCACAATCGCCGGCACATCCGCAATCAAGCAGCCTCTGCACAGCTCGTGCGTCACAGAAAGATTGCAAAACGAACTGCTACGGGCCCGCACGCGCCACGGAATCGAAGTGCCGTCGCTCACCACGTAAAAGCCCATCTGCCCGCGCGGGCATTCCGTTTCCAAATACGCCTCTCCCTTTGGCAGTTTTTCCATCAGCTTCACCGGCTCGCCCCACGAACCCGTGGCCCGGCTGTAGCGGTCGATTGCCTGCCGCACCAAATCCATCGACTGCACCACTTCCAACATCCGCACATAAAACCGATGCCAACTGTCGCCCAACACCGCCTGCGACGGAACAGGTGGATACTTGTGATCCTTCGGATAGTGCCCGTTTTTTTGCACGACGACTTCGAAAGCGTAGCCATCGTACATTTCGGTATAGCGCTCCTCGCCATCGCGTCGCAAGTCTTGATCGACGCCGCTGCCGCGCAGCACCGGCCCCGTACAGCCGTAGCTGATCGCCGTCTCGGCCGACATCGTGCCGATATTGGCCGTGCGCCGCACAAAAATTGCATTCGTCGTCAGTAGCGCGTGATATTCCGCGATCACCGGATCGAGCTCATCGAGAAACTTCTCGCAGCGCTGCAACCAGCCGGGCGGCAAATCTGCCGTCGCCCCGCCGACCGTGATGTAGCTGTAAGTCAGCCGCGCCCCACAGGCCTCTTCGAACAGATCTAGAATTTTTTCGCGCTCGCGGAAGGCGTACAAAAACGGACTGAACGTGCCCAAGTCGAGCCCATACGCCCCCATGCCTACTAAATGGCTGGCGATCCGCCCCATTTCCGCGATGATCACCCGCAGATGCTTCCCCTTCTCGGGCATCTGGTACTTCAGCAGCTTCTCAACCGCCAGCGACCAGCCCAAATTCATGTTCATCCCGGCCAGGTAATCCATTCGGTCGGTGTAGGGAATCCACTGCCGCGGCGTGAGGTTCTCGCCGATCTTCTCGGCGCACCGATGCAAGTAGCCGATGTGAGGCGTCGTTTCCGAAACTACTTCGCCGTCCGTGCGCAAAACCAAGCGCAACACGCCGTGCGTGCTGGGATGCTGCGGCCCCATGTTCACCAACATTTCGTCGGTGCGAACATCGAACTCAATAATCCGCGGATCTTCGACTGCTAGTGGCATGTCTGTCGTCCGTATTCCGTGAACCTCGATCAGCCGCCCGGCGGCACTAACCCTTCCACTCTTTCACGCACCGCACAAATTGCTCCCAGCTAAAATGGCGTTCCTTCGATGGTCCGCTGGGAAACCAACCCACGCCACCGCGGCTGATCGTCAAATCTCCCAATTTCCCCTTGGAGCGGGACTTCACCGAAATCACCAAATCCTTGTGCACGATCTCCAGCGCCGGCATCTGACCGATCCGAACCTTGTGTTCAAACTTCGTCGTCACACGCTTAATCATGGGTAAATCCTCAGTTGCAGGATGAAAAGTACCAGTGTAATTGTTGCGGTGGCACCCGCCCGATCAAGCGTTTATCTCCCCCGAATTCCGTGGTATTCCAAGGGCATTTCGTAGTCCTTGCGCAGCGGATGCCCGACCCAATCTTCAGGGCACAGAATCCGACGCAGCCCGGGGTGACCCACGAACCTCACGCCGCTGAGATCGAACACCTCGCGCTCGTGCCAATCGGCCGTGCGCCAGATATGGCTCACCGTGGGCACCTCCGGCAGCTCGCCCGGCACGTTGTTCTTCCATCGCGGCAGCATCACTTTTAGCACGAGCGTCACCCGATTCGGCACGCTCCACAGGTGATACACCAGTTCCAGATGCGGCTGCCAGGTCACCTTCGCCGCTTTCTTTTGATCCGGCTCGAAGTAATCGACCGCGGTGATCAACTGCAGCATGTTGAACCGCAAATCCGGCTCATCGCGCAGATAAGTGCACACATCCACCAGCGCCTCCGGCGCGACCTCGACCCACGGATCGATTGCCTCCAAATTCGCGCCTGTGACCCGCTGGCCGAACTTCTGCTTCAACCGCTCGAGAAACTGTTGTCCACGCATAGTGATTTTCCGTGAGTTTTCCGTTTAGCCGCGACGCGGCAGCGGAGCGCGCCGTTCACGCCGAAAGTGCCCGCTCCGGTTCAATAGTCAACGATGGCGGCTCGCGCAGCGGCGGGCCAGTTGCCTCTTCCGCGCTGGTCGAGCGCACCCAATCCAAATCGCCGCGCTTCCAAACGTAGGCAAAACCGACCATCAGCACGGCGAAGAAGACCAAAATGTCGATGATCGACAAGCCCGCCAATTGCATGGCGGTTTCGGCACCCGCCGCCCGGGCCTCCGGCGTCTCCGGCATCTTGGGCTGCGCGGCCGGCGGCACTCCCAACTGCCGATACGATTGCGTCACCATCTGCGGGCGCAAGCGATCGTCCATCAAATGCGTCGCTTTTCCAAACACGGTGGCCCACGGAAAGAAAAACGCGATTTCCACGTCGAAGATAATGAACAACAGTGCCACCACGTAAAACCGGATGTCGAACTGCACGAAGCTCGAGCCGATCGTCGGCTCGCCGCACTCGTAAATCTCCAGCTTCTCGAAGTTGGGATTCTTCGGCCGCAGAAACTTGCCCACCAACAGGTTCACCCACAAAAAGAAAAACCCAAAGCCGATAAACAGCGCCAAATACCCGGCAATCATCGTGGGTGTGGTCATAGAAAATCAGCCTGTTGCGCGAGCCGAACGAACCCGCATTTTAAGATTCGGCCCTGCGTTTGCAAGGCGGCGCGTCACCGATCCGAAAGCTTCAGCCGCGGATCGGCCAAATCCAAGCGGTACATGATCGGGTTGTAATCGTAGCGCGGCGTGGCTTCGCCTTCCCGGGAAAACGTAGTGGCATAAGTGCCGTCGAAATAAATGATGCGCCCGCCTTGCTCGTCGAAGAAAACATGATGTTTGGGGTTATAAAGCGAGTAGCGATCGTGGGTCACAACCTTCCGCGCCGCCGACCATGGACCCTCCGGCTTGTCGGCCTCCGAGTACCAAATCTCTCCCAAAAACGAACTCGATCCCCACACCTGACCAGCGATCATCACCCACCGTTTCCGATAGTCGTTATATCTCACCGAAGCGTCGGCCAACCGGATCGGCTCTTTGGTCTCCACATCGACGGGGCGAAACCACAGCTCGTCGGCCTTCAACTTGCCCGACTGCACCAGCTTCTCGAGTTGTTCGCTGGACAGCGAAGGCGTTCCTTTCTTCCAAGCCCATACGAGTTTTCCGTCGGCAGCGCGATCAAACGGAACTTTCTCATCCGTCTTCGGATCGTAGTGCGATCCCGCCTTCAAACACGTAAATCCTTCATAAGCGCCGAGATTTTGAATGCTTTCCCAATCGGCCTTCACGCCGCATGTTGGGATAGGGGTCGGGAAAGTAGAAATAATCGACTCCGTCCACCGACACACGAAATGCATTGCCGTGCGGCCTCAATGGCGCACGGATGGGCAACCGCGCCAGCGCCTCGAACACCTTTTTCTCTTCGTTGAATACAACCAGCGACTCACCGACGCATTCGTCCAAACTTGTCATTTGAGAATTTCGCCCTACCATCCGCTCCGCCCCGGTCGGGTCGGGAAGGATCATTACGGCATCGAACCACGACATCACATTTCCCTCTTCTGGTTTTGGCAGCATTGGCCGGCTGAAGCCTTCGGAATCGACAAAGTAGGTCAAATCGATGCCGACTGAAGGATCCAGCCCGCCTTTGCCTGGCAACTCCGAGTTTGCTCCCGATGTTCCAAAATTCCCCAAGGGATACGACTGCCGCGATGTATCCCCCCAAAACCAATAAATTTTCCCGCGATACACCACGCTTTGTGAGCTGTCCTGCCCAACCACCTGCCCGTTCAAAAGCGGCTCTCGAATGGGAACTTTGCGTCCCAACCGCACACTGTCTTCATAAATTCCTTCGCCGGTCACTCGATACAACCGCTCGGCAATGTTCCGGCGTTTGACTTTGATCTGCGCGGTTTCGCCGGGCTTGACCTCTAGCGCGACGCCGCGAATGCCAAATCCATCTGCCGGGTATTCGTATCCGTGACCGGCTATGTTGAAGAACACCTTTCGATTCACCAGCGCCGGATCGTCGATCGCCACCAACCCGGCGCTATCCGTCCAATAGCTAACGTGACTGACCGTCGAAAGCTCCACCAGCGGCACGCCGCGCCCTGTTTGATCGTCAACGACTTCGATGGCGAAATATCGCGACTGTCCGCTGGCGTCGTCGGCAGCGGCGGCTGCCATCACGCTGCCAGGCATTATCGCAGCCAGAAGGGCAGCTAACGTAAGTCCCGCGCGCATGTTGGCCTCCTAACTAGGGATCAAGAGGCCACTTAATGTCCGAGAATTTCGGCGCAATTGCAAGTTGGCGGATTGACGAGCCGTCACGGCTGGCACAATCAATGGCCCGAAGATGTCGAACCCGAACCGCCGGCAGGGTTCGGCCCCGGCCCGGCGCCGGCATCCGCCGTCAGCGATTGCCGGCCCGCGAAGCCCGCCTCCAGATCGTGCCAGAACAGCACTTCCGGCTCGCCCAGCTTCCAGCACAAATACGCCTCGCGCCCATCCACCAGCGTGGGAAAATCGACCAGTCCTTCCGGACCGTTCTTCGGCTCGATTCCCAGCCGCTTCAGTTCTTCCACGTAATCGCGCAGCCGCTGTCCGTCTTTCTCGAGCTCTTCCTCGATCTGCACGAGCTCTTCCCGATACACATCGGTCGGTTGACCATTGCGTTGCGAAAGCAAATGGGACAGCCGTTCGCGCCGATCAATTACTTCGCGTGACAAATCGGCCAGGTCCTTCACGATCGCCCGCACCAGCGGCAGCATGGCGTTGGCCTGCTCAACGGTGAAATTCTTGCGCGATTCAGATGTTCGATTGTCGGCCATGGCGGGCGCCTCTAATCTCTCGCCTTGTTTTCTCGTCCCTCGCCCCTCGTCCCTCGCCTCTTGCTATTGATTCGGTCCTCCGTGCACAGGTTCAACAATAACTTTGGATTCTGCAACAGCAGTTGGATTCAACGTCGCCCGGCCCCACGCCACATCCAGCGGCAGCCGCGCAAAATCGACAATGCATCCGTCGCGACTATAGCAACTTAGATCATGCGAAGCCCCCATGAAAATGCAATCCACGGGGCAGGGCTCCACGCACAACGCGCAAAACATGCACTTCGAGTAATCGATCGTGAAGCCCGTGATCTTGAACCCCTTGCCGGTTGTCACGCGCTCCTTGCCGATATAGATGCAATCGACCGGACAGGCCTTGGCACATTGGTCGCAGGCAATGCACGTGGTCAAATCGTAGCGGTGAAAGCCACGATATCGAGCCGCCACGGGCACAGGCCGTTCTGGATATTCGAACTTGTGGGTAAACGTGCTGCGCCCGGGCTCGTACGTCTTGATCCAATATCGCAGCGTGACCCGCATGCCTTGGGCCACTGTCGATATCGCATCCCAAATATCGCGCAGCCATTGTCGCATGGCGTGGTTCTCAATTGGTTTTGGATCGCGCAACAATCATCCCGCACTGGAATTATAGACACACCCTCCAACTCCGCAAGCAAACGTGCCATTCAAGCGCTGACTGCGAACACGCTGCGCGTAGGGTGCGAGTGCATATCACACGTTGTATTAGGATTTCTTCTTTCGCCGCAAGATAGTCTCGCGTCGTCGAGGAATTCAGTCATTGCGACCTCGCCACCGCGGCATCTTCGACTGCTCGCCTGTCGAACGCCGGCCAGCTAAAAGCGCGCCATTCGATGCAAGGAGGATGCGCATTCGGGACCGGCGGTCGACAACCACCGCAAACTGTCTCGAACTGAGAGGACACTGCCGCGGCCGACTTGCCATCGTTCGGCGCTGCTTGCTAGCCCGCAAGGCGTTGGATCACCGACCGTCTGGGGTAGGCTTCAGTTCGCGCCTATCGGACGACCCTAACCCCTTTTCCAGCTATTAGTTGCAGAATAGTGCGATATTCAAGGTCAAGTTCGGGGCACTACAATCGCATGCCAATCGCCAAAAAAACGTCCCAAAAAGCCCGTTTTGGCCCATCCGGTTTGCTTGACTCTACAATCTCAGCACGTAGAGTGAATTGAAGGAAGTGCCTGTGGCAACGCCACTTGACGGCGTTGTGCAAGCACCTCGCCGGCGGCTTTCGCCGGTGGTTCGGACCGTGTGCCGAGCCGCCGTCGACCATGGTGGGTCGTGTAGCGAATCGCATGCCGGCGCGAAACCATGAGGGATGCCTAAAATGCTGGTTCTCTCCCGTAAAAAGAACGAGAGTATTGTCATCAACAATGACATTACGATCGTCGTTGTAGAAATCCGGGGGGATAAGGTACGCCTGGGAGTCGAAGCTCCCAAGGAAGTGCCCGTTCATCGCCGCGAAGTCTACGATGCCATTCGCCGCAACGACGCGGCAGCCGCTCAATCGCGAGCGAGCGCCAACGGCGGCAGCGAGCCGCCTTCCAGCGCCGGAAACCCGTAACACGTTCGCAAGGTTGCGACGTTCTATCTCGGGTGCGGCTGGCCAGTGCTGAAATATTTTTTCGCATAATCTCCGCGCAGTTCGTCATTTCCACACGCCGCGTGTCGTCCACTTGACGATTACGCGTGCCATTCACTACAAACCCTTGCGGTGCAACAAGCTTGGACGCGCGCACCTGGCCCCGTCGTCTAGCGGTCTAGGACACCGGCCTTTCACGCCGGTAACACGGGTTCGAGTCCCGTCGGGGTCACTTTCAATAGTATCGCTTTGACGTTCGCTTTGGTGGCGAGGGTGTATTTACGCGCACTTATGATGCCGTGCTGATCGTCTCGTTTGGCGGGCCGGAAGGGCCGGACGATGTGATCCCATTTCTGGAAACCGTGCTGCGCGGCCGCAATGTTCCCCGCGAGCGGTTGCTGGAGGTGGCCGAACACTACCAGCACTTCGGCGGCGTGAGCCCATTGAACGCTCAAAATCGGGCTCTGGCCGGTGCACTCCGGGCCGAATTGAATCAGCACGGATTGCGGTTGCCCGTCTATTTGGGAAACCGCAATTGGCGGCCGATGCTGGCCGACACACTGCGGCAAATGAAGGCCGATGGAATCAAGCGTGCCCTCGGTTTCTTCACCTCCGCATACAGCTCCTACTCCGGCTGCCGGCAGTATTTGGAAAACATCGCCGCCGCGCAAGCCGAGGTCGGGGAAGGCGCGCCGCAGGTCGATAAGCTCCGCGCCTACTTCAATCATCCCGGCTTCATCGAGCCAATGATCGAGCGCACGGCGGCGGCGCTGAGTCAAATTCCCGAATCGCGCAGTCCCGCCGTCAAATTGATTTTCACCGCCCACAGCATCCCGCAAGCGATGGCCGCCAGCAGCAAGTATGAATCGCAGCTTCGTGACGCCTGCCAACTAGTCGCCGCGGGCGTGAACAAATCCGAGTGGCAATTGGCCTGGCAAAGCCGCAGCGGGCCGCCGTCACAGCCGTGGCTAGAGCCCGACATTAACGACGTGTTGCGTGAACTAGCAGGGCAGGGGGCGCGAGATGTCGTCGTGGTGCCCGTCGGCTTCATCTCCGATCACATCGAGGTGATCTACGACCTCGACACTGAAGCCAAGCAAACGGCCGATGGGCTCGGCCTGAGCATGATCCGCGCCGCCACGGTCGGAAAGCACCCGCGTTTCGTCCGAATGATCCGCGAGTTGATCGAAGAGCGAATCAGCGGCAGTTCTGAGCGGCCGACACTCGGCAAACTCGGCCCGGCTCCCGACATTTGTCCACCGGATTGCTGCAGGCCGCCGGCGCAACCCCCGGGCCAAGCCCGGGGCTAATCACGCTCGACGATCACCGCCACGGCATTGCCACCGCCCAAGCACAGCGCGGCCAGGCCGCGCCGCAGATTCTTTTTCTGCAATGCATACAGCAGCGTGACCAGCACCCGCGCTCCGCTGGCGCCGATGGGATGCCCCAGCGCAATCGCCCCGCCGTGGATGTTCGTCTTGGCCGGATCCAATCCTAGCGGCCGCATGCAGGCCAGACACTGCGCCGCAAACGCTTCGTTCAATTCGACCAAATCGATGTCCGCCAATTTCAGCTTGGCCTTGGCCAGCACTTTTTCGATGGCACTCACCGGCGCAATGAACAATTCCTTCGGCGCCACGCCACTGGTGGCACTGGCAACAATCCGCGCCTTGATTGGGCTTTCATGCTGCTTCGCAATCGCCTCGCTTGCCACGACCACCGCCGCCGCGCCGTCGCTAATTTGTGATGAATTGCCCGCCGTCACCGTACCATCAGCCGCAAACGACGGCCGCAACTTCGCCAGCGCCCACGCCGAGCTGTCGGCGCGCGGGCCTTCGTCGCGGTTCACGACGATCTGTCCCCGCTTCTTGTCGGGCACGTTCACCGCCACGGTTTCATCTCCAAAATCGCCGCTTTCCGTGGCTGTCACGGCGCGTCGATGGCTTTCCAGCGCAAACGCATCTTGATCGGCGCGGTTCACGCCGCACTTGGCGGCAATGAAATCGGCTTCGCTCCCCATAGGCGAATCCTCGAAGGCGCACCACAGCCCGTCGTGCTGCATCGAGTCGATCACCTGCTTGTCGCCAAACGTCAATCCCTCTCGCGCACCTTCCAACAGATACGGCGCACGGCTCATGCTCTCCATTCCGCCGGCCACAATCAGATTGGCATCGCCGGCGCGAATTGCCTGATCCGCCAGCATCACGGCCTTCAATCCGGAACCGCACACTTTGTTCACAGTCACCGCAGCAATCGTCGGTGGCAGCCCAGCGCCAAGGGCCGCTTGTCGCGCCGGCGCTGGCCCAAACCGGCCGAAAGCACGTTGCCCATGATCACTTCATCGACCTCATCCAGTTTGACGCCCGCGCGACGGATCGCTTCAGCCAAGGCAATCGCCCCGAGCTTCGGCGCAGGAATTCCCGCCAACCCGCCCTGGAATTTCCCAATCGGCGTACGACATCCGGCGATAATGTACGAACTGGCCATGAAATCTCCGCAACTTGTCAGCCTGCATTTGATCCGTGAGAATTATACGACACTTCGCCAAACTGCTGACCATCAGTATGGAATTACGCCAACTGGACAAATCCGATCTCCGCGTCTCCGCCGTCGCCCTGGGCACGTGGCCGATGGCGGGCATGACCAGCTTGGAGGTGAACGATGCCGATAGCCGGGCCACAATCGCCGCCGCTTTAGATTCCGGCGTGAATTTCTTCGATACCGCTTACTGCTATGGCGCACACGGCGAATGCGATGTGCTGTTGGGCAAATCGCTCGCCGGCAAGCGCGACAAAGCGGTGATCGCCGCGAAAGCCGGGGTGCACTGGAATCCCGACGGCAGTCGAGCCGACGACGCTCGCCCGGAAACGCTTCGCCGTGAATGCGAAGAAAGCCTGCAGCGATTGAATACCGACCGAGTCGATCTGCTCTATCTACATTCGCCCGATCGCATCACGCCGGTCGCCGAATCGGCCGGGGAACTAAAGCGCCTGATGGACGAAGGCAAAACCCGCACGGTCGGCGCGTCAAACTGCAGCTTTGAGCAGTTAAAGCAATTCGCAGATGCTTGCCCGCTGACCGCCTATCAGCCGCGCTACAACATGCTGCAGCGCGAAATCGAAGCCGACATTTTGCCCTGGTGCCGCGAGGCGCAACATCGCCGTGTGCGTCTATTGGCCGCTGATGAAAGGGCTGCTCACCGGCAAGTTCGGCCGCAGCCACCAGTTCGATCCCCGCGACGGCCGGAAGAAGTATACCATGTACCAAGGCGAAGAGTGGCAAAAGAACCAGGATTTCCTCGACGAACTGCGCACCATCGCCGCCGAAGCCCAGCGCAGCGTCGCCCAGGTGGTCATCAACTGGACCATCCACCAGCCCGGCATCACGGTTGCCCTTTGCGGCGCCAAGCGGCCGGTCCAAATCCGCGACACCGCCGCCGCGATGAAATGGAAGCTCGCGGACGACCAAATGCGCCGCATCAACCTGGCCATCGCCGACCGCGGAAGAATCCTCACCGGAAAAATCGCATGACAAATGATTTTGACGCGTATTTTTTGGGTGGCCGGGGCTGGACCGAAGGGAAGCCCTGGTGGTTGGTCACCGGGGCTTCGGCTATGCCTCCAACCCCGGCCACCCGAACGTGGAAGAATCCTGACTGGAAGAATCAGCTAACAGAGGCCTAACCATGATCAAAGGAAGTGAAACACGCAAAGCGGATCATCCGATCGACAAGTTGTTCATCGACCGCTGGTCTCCTCGGGCAATGTCGGACGAGGAAATCAGCCCGCAAGAACTGATGGTGCTATTCGAGGCTGCGCGCTGGGCGCCATCGTCGTACAACAATCAACCGTGGCGGATGCTCTACGCCCGCCGCGGCACCGAACACTGGCAAAGATTCTTCGATCTATTGGTCGATGCCAACAAAACCTGGTGCAAGGATGCCGCGGCGCTGGTGCTATTCATTTCGAAAGAAACGTTTGACTACAACGGCAAGCCAAGCGTCACGCATTCCTTCGATTGTGGCGCGGCTTGGGAAAACCTGGCCCTGCAAGGCTGGCTGAAAGGCTACGTCATCCACGGCATGCAGGGCTTCGACTACGACCGCGCCCGCGCATCGCTAAATATCCCCGCCGGCTACCGCGTGGAAGCGATGATTGCCATTGGCAAGCCGGGCAAGAAAGAATCGCTCCCCGAAGAACAGCAAAAACGGGAAGCCCCCAGCGACCGCCGCAACCTGGCCCAAACCATCTGCGAAGGGCCGTTCAAGCTGTAATTCTTACCCACACCCGCTCAGGAGTTGTGAAATGAAACCGCAAGAATTATTTGGCGTTGTTGTTAGAACGATCGGCTTATCCCTAGTCATGACGTCGTTGTGGGCATTCCTGCTTGCAGCGTTAACCTTGCTCAGTGGCGGCGTAGGGCACCCTCTTGGAATGTTTATCTACGCAGTGCCTCTGTTCATCGTCGGAATTTGGTTCCTCCATGGCGCGCCGCAGATCGTGGCATTGGCCTACGGTTGCCGGGAGTAGCCCCAATTGCTCACTTCGCATCCGGGTCGTGCTGGTGGAGGCCGAACATTTGGCCGCCAGGGTCGCTGCAGAAAATCAGATAGCCGACGCCGGGAATCGCCATCTTGGGCTTTTCGATCTTGCCGCCATGGGCGGTTACTTTGGCAGCGGCTTCGTCCACATTCGAAACCGACAGCGTGTTGATCGTCCGCGGCTTGCCGTCGGGCGATTTCATCATTCCGCCGTTGATGCCCGGCGTGCAATCCGGCCCGGTGGTCGCCAGCCAGTATTCGGGCCCGCCTCCCTCATCTTCGAACTTCTCGAATTTCCAGCCGAACACGTCGCTGAAGAATTTCATGTCGTGCCGGATCGGCGGAATGAAATTCAAAATGGACGGGACGGTTCATGGCGGGGCAAGGGGCGAGTGACGAGAGTCGAGCAAGCAACGACTGGGCACCGCATGTTATACGGTCTAAAATTGCTTGCCACAACGAGGCAACGGATCCTTCTTTATTCTGTCTCGCCCCTCGCCTCTCATCCCTCGCCCCTTTTCCATGTCCCGCGTCCTGCTGACTGCTTTCGAACCCTACGATCGCTGGAAGGCGAATGCCAGTTGGTTGACGCTGGTCCAGTTAACGCACGATTTGCCGAAAGAACCACAGATCACAACGCGGCTCTATCCGGTCAATTTCGCCACGCTGCAGGCCCGCCTGGCCGAAGACCTGGCCGGCAACTTCGACTACGCCCTACATCTGGGCCAGGCGCCGGGCAGCTCGCGAATTCAGTTGGAAGCGATCGGCCTGAACATCGGCGGCTCCAGCAGCCAATCGCCCGATCAGTTTCGCACATTGGTCGACGACGGGCCGGTGGCGTATCGCACGTCGCTGCCGGTCTCCGATTGGGCAGTGAAACTGCGTCGCGCAAACATTCCGGCGCAAGTGTCATTTCACGCCGGAACGTACTTGTGCAATGCGACGCTGTATCTGACGCACTACCTGATCCAGCAAAGCAGCGTGAAAACGCAGGCGGCGTTTATCCATTTGCCGCTGGACATCTCGCAAGTCGTCAACGAGCCGCACGGCACGGCCTCTCTGCCGGTGAATGTTTCGGCGCATGCGGTGCGGCTGATACTCGAAGAGTTGAAGTGAGGGGTGCGTTATAAGCACGGCAACTCACACTACCACTCACTACTCACCACTCACTCCTCCTCACGACTTCTTGTATTCCTTCAAGAAGCCCTTGAACAGCACCAGGTGCTCTTCCTCGTCGCCCAACAGCGTGATGCACATATCTTGCGTCACATAATCTTCGCCGTCGGTGGCTTTGATGATTTTCTTATATTGCCGACAAGCCGCTTCCTCGGCTTCGATCACCGCCTCGATCACGCCGATCACGTCGGTGGTGTCGGCAACGGGCTGCTTTTGATTCCCAAATTTCACGCCGGTGGAACCGGGGGTTATTCCGCCCAGTTGCTTAATGCGATGCGCCAATTGCGTGGCGTGGCCGAGTTCGGCGGTGATATCGGCGGCCAGCGATTTTTTGATTTCCTCGGCTCGCACGCCGTCGAGGTTCGTGCTATGCGCCAGATAGCTCAGCACGGTTTCTAATTCCATCGAGTATGCAGTTAGCATCAGCTCGA
>CAVRAW010000002.1:212500-311010 GCA_963719205.1 Pirellulales bacterium
ACAGCGTGCACCTCGTCGCCATCGACCACGCCGACCGCGATACCCAGAAACAGCGATTTCCCGACAAATGTTTCCGCCCGCCGGCGAATCAGATCCTCCAGTGTCTTTGGTTCGTCCGCGGGCGATCGAATCGCGATGATCAGCGTTACCACGACGGCGACGATAAATCGCAGTTTCATGGTTCGCCGGCGCTCAGCCGCACGCGCAGCGGCACGTCGTGCCCTTCGCGGCGGACGGTGATCGTCACTTCGTCGCCCGGATGAAAGGCGTCGATCGCCGACAGAAAATCGTCGGCCGTCAGCGTGGGCTGGCCGCTCACGGCCACGATCAAATCCGCCGCGCTGCGATCGATCGTTTGCGTTTCATAGGTGAACGGACCTTGCCGCTTTCGTTCTTTCACCACTTTGAAACCGCGCATGCCGGCTTGTTCGGCCGGGCCGCCAGGGATCAAAGTCGCAATGAGCAGACCTTTCTCGGTTTCGTAGACGCGGGAGATGCCGGTTTCGGGCCGCACGACGTGACCTGTGGCAATCAATTCCGGCACCACGCGGGTAATAGCGCTGGCTGGAATAGCAAATCCGACGCCGGCATTCTGCCCGGTTTTGCTGGCAATCGCCGTATTCATGCCAATCACTCGGCCGTGCGTGTCCAACAGCGGGCCACCCGAGTTGCCCGGATTGATCGCCGCGTCGATTTGAATGATCGACTTGATGGTGCGATTGCTGCGCGACGGCAGCGATCGATTCAAGCTCGAGACAATTCCGGTGGTCAGCGTGCGCTCCAAGCCGAACGGGTTGCCCAAGGCATACACTTTCTGCCCCACTTTAAGTCGCGTGGAATCGCCGAAGTGAACGGGGAAGAGCGAATCTTTCGGGGAGTCGATTTTCAAAACGCATACGTCGGTCGAAGGATCGCGCCCGACGACCTTTGCATCGTAGCTGTGCCCGTCGAACAGCGTGGCTTGCACTTCGCGGGCGCCCTCAACGACGTGGTAGTTGGTAAGAACGTGCCCCTGCTTATCGAGCACCGAGCCGGAACCGCTGCCTTCTTGAATCACGTCGATCAAAAACAGCGTGGGGGTTTCGACCTTCGTGTTGATGTTTACCACGCTGCGATTGCACGCCTCGTACACGGACACATTCACGCGCTCTTCGGGAGTCAATTCCTCGGCCGAGTCGACAAGCTGCGAAGGGGCAATCGGCAGCGGCTGCCGGCCGGAGATGGCAGGATGCACCGGTTCAGCCAGCCGAAAGGTCGAGTCGTCCGGGCCGGGATCGGCGTATCGCTGCTGGGCGTGGGCCACTGGGCGACCGACGCACAGCAGGGTAAGCCCCGCCAAAGCCGCCCAGTTGAACGAAATTCTTGCGCGGTCAAGACTTTGCATGAGCAATGCCGTGGCTCAGAGTACAACTTGCGTCGCGAACGATAAACGATTATCGGCCACCGGTGGATAGCAAAGTCAAGTGCCGCTGCCTCGTCAAAAAACCTCAAAAACCGGCCAAAAGCTGAGGCGGACGAGCGGTCCGCATAAACCGCTCATTACCGGCCAGAATACGCGAAAAATAGGCTATTTACGTAGCATGTGTCCTGGGCTGCGAATACAATAGGTTGATAGTGATGCGAACCCAGGCCTATGCCTGTTCGCTGAATCCCTGTTTGAGCAAAGAATTATCCGAGCAGCCCTTAAAGGCGTGCTCCCGCCCTACGTCGCGCCGGAACACGACGCGGGAAGCGCACCCTGACTCTTCGTGGTTGGAGCAATCTCCATGTCGCGCACCTCTGGCAGTTGTTTTTGGCTGGCGCTGGCACTCGTCGTGGCCGCGCCGAAATTCATCGCAGCCGCAGCGCCTGAAAAAACAAACTCCCCGATCGCTCACTTCGATGCGTATGTCAAGCCCGATGGCGCAACATACTTCGCGCTTTGCCTGACGCCTCAGGCTGCGCTGCCGCAACAGGAGGCCAGTGACGTCGTCGTGCTGTTCGACACCTCGGCCAGCGAAGTCGGACAGTTTCGCGATAAAGGGATGGAGGTTTTGCACGGCCTGTTGGCCACGCTCGGCGAAAAAGATCACGTCAGGCTGATGGCCGTCGATCTCAAAGCGGTGCCCATGACGCAGAATTTCGTGGCTCCGCACGGCGCCGAAATGACCGCCGCCATCGAACAACTCAAGCACCGCACGCCGCTGGGCGCGACCGACATGGAAGCGGCAATGAAGGCCGTGCTCGACAGCTACAAGGGCGCCTCCGGCGCACCGCGGGCTGTCGTCTACATCGGCAACGGCCGCAGCAGCGCCAACGCAACTGCGCCCGATATGCCCAAGCTCATCGACCGACTGGCCAATCAACACATTTCCGTCAGCAGCTTTGCAGTGGGCGCGAGCCAGAACGTCGCCAACCTAGCGGCACTGGCGAATCAAACCGGCGGCGTGGTGGCGCTGGATGGCGAGAAGGTCGCCGGCCGCGAACTCGGCGCCCAACTTCACCGCGCCCTGCACGAACCAATCATCTGGCCGGTGGATCGGAAAATTCCGGCTTCCTTGGCCGAGGTTTATCCGGTGAAAACGCCGCCGCTTCGCGCCGACCGCGACTTTGTCCTGGTGGGCAAAGGCAGCGCCGATCAGCAATTTGAAGTGGACATCAAGGGCGAAGTCGCCGGCAAGCCGATCGATCTGCACTGGATGGTCCAGCCCAATAAGGCCGACGACGACAACGCCTATCTCGCGCAGCTCGTCGACGGCGCGAAAGCCGACGGCGGCTACAGCCTGCCGACTCTCGGCTCCGAAGGTCTTTCGGAAGCGCACCGTGTGATCAATGTCGGCGCCCAGAACTTGGCGAAGCTCGGCCGCCAGGCCGCCTCGTCGGGCAACGTGTCGCAAGCAAAACAGTTTGTCGAAGCTGCGGTGCGCATGGATCCAAACAATTCCAACGCCTTGGTGCTGAAGCACGCGATCGACCATGGCAAAGTGGTTGCCGCCGCGGCGGAAATTCCGCCGCCGCCGGAGCCTGCCGATGCCGCACCCCAGCCCGGCGATTTGTTGAGTTCCACGGAAGAGATGCAGCGCGTGATCCAGCAAAAGGTGATCACGGACGCCAATGTGGAGATGAACCGCGCCCGCGACCGCATGGCCATCGATCCGGCCGGCGTGCAACAAGATATGAAACTCTTGCTGGAGCGCGTGCTGCAGGTGCCGGAATTAACCAGCGACCAGCGGATCAGTCTTCGCAGCCAGCTAACTGCCTTGATCGAACAAGCCGCTCGCCGTCGTCAGGAAAAGGAAGTGGCTGACGTCGAGCGCGAGCAAAACATGGCGATGGCCCGCGAACGCCAACGCCTGCTGGACAACCTGGCCCGCAAAGACATGCAAGTCAAAGGACTGATCGATCGGTTCGATGCGTTGATGGAGCAGGGTTATCTGCATTTCGACTCGTTCACCAATCAGTATTACATGGATGCCAAAACCAAAGCCGGCGACGAAGCCGCTCGTGTCCTTTCCGATCCGTACGGTCGGCAAGATCCGATCGCCGTTTCCGCGCCGTTGTTCGCGGATCTGGCGGGCAACACTTCGAATTACCTGGCAATCCGCGAGGCCAAGCAGCGAAATTGGCTGGACCAGATGCATTTGGTCGACGTTGCGGCCATTCCCACCCCCGACGACCCGCCGATCGTTTATCCCCCGGCTGACTTCTGGCGGCAACTTACAGAACGGCGCAAGAAATACAAATCGGTCGATCTGTCGAACACCAGTCCCGTGGAGCAACGCATCCTGAGCTCGCTGGATGAAAAGACAGAACTTGACTTTGCGGAAACGCCGCTCAAAGACGTGATGGATTACATCAAGGAACGACATCACATCGAAGTGCAGTTCGACCAGAACGCGCTAAAAAATGCTAATCCTCCGATTGACCCCAGCCAAACGCTGATCAGCCGCAGCCTCAAGGGCGTGACGCTGCGCTCGGCATTAAAGCTCATCCTGTCCGAATACAATCTCACCTATGTCATCAAAGACGAAGTGTTGATGATCACCTCCAAAGACGAGGCCGATAAGGTGTTGGTAACCAAGGTGTATCCTGTCGGCGATCTGGTCATGCCCATCGACGTGTTGGGTAACGGCGGCAGCAACGGTGGCGCAAGCAGCGGCGGCTTTGGCGGTGGGGGTGGTGGCGGGCTGGGCGGCGGCGGCGGCATCGGCGGCGGCGGTGGCGGCTTCGGCGGCGGTGGCGGCGGCGGTATCTTCGATGTACCCGACGATCTCAACGTCGTCGTGCCTTCCTCCAATGACGGCGGCGCACTGGACGTGCCTGACGATCTGAAACTGTCCGGCGCAAAAAGCGGCCAAGACTCAGGCGGCATCGCAAACCTCGTCTGCCGCGGCGACGCCCAAGTCCATATCCGCGCCGGTCGTGGCCGGTTCGACAAAACCAGCCGCGGACGCCAAGCCTGATAAACCCGCGGCCGAAAGCCACGAAACCATCGTCGTCAATACCGACGTCGACCCGGACAAGTTCTGGAACGATTATTTCACCTCGTTGCCGGAACCGGACGAAAATCATGCGGCCGAAATTGCAGCCAAGCGCGACGCCGCCATCCGCGATGTTGCAAAGGAATTGATGGATCAACAAAAATTCGATCACGTCGCGGCGCTCATCAACGGCGCTGCGCAACGGCTATGCCCGCCCCTGGATGTACGAAGCCCTGGCCCTGGCCTTGCAAGCCGCCGGAAAGCCTAAGGACGACGTGGAACGCGCACTGATGTCGGCGGTGGATTTCGCAAATTCGCCCAGCGATATGATGCAAGTCGCCTTGTACATGGCTCGCATCGGCTTGGACGAGCGCGCTCTGAAGCTGTTGCGTCAGGCGTCCGCGTTGCAGCCGTTCCGCCACGAACCGTACATGCATGGCTTGCAAATCGCGCAGCGATTGGGTGATGACGACGCTATTCGCTGGGCTTGCCTGGGAATCCTGCGGCAAGCGTGGCCCAAGAATAAAAAGAGCGTGGAGGATTCGGCCCGATATGCCTCCGCCGCGCTCGTGGAGAAACTCCGGAAGGAAGGCAAGACAGCCGAAGCCGACGATTTCCGTAAGGCGCTCGACGAAGCCCAGGTGCGCGATTGCCTGGTGAAGGTTACCTGGACCGGCGAAGCCGACGTCGATTTGATGATCGAAGAACCGACCGGCGCCGTGGCCTCGTTTCAGCATCCCCGCACCGTCGGCGGCGGCGTCATGCTGGGCGATGCCTATGCCAAATCCAATGCGTCAAGCACGGAAGGGTCTTCCGAAAGCTACGTGTTGCCGCAGGGCTTTAGCGGCCATTATAAAATGCGACTGCGCCGAATCTGGGGCCAGGTTGCCACGGGCAAAGTTACCGTTGACATTTATACCCATTACGGCTCGCCCCACATGACCCATGTCCGAGAGCAAATTCCCCTGGGCGAGCGCGATGCTGTGGTGAAGTTTGAAGTCGCCGACGGCCGCCGCACCGAACCGCTCGAACAAGCACAATTGGCACAAGCCGTGGCCGATCAAACCACGGTGAATAGCGCCGTGCTCGCGCAGCAAATGAACGCCTTGAATACCGCTTCGGCTTCCGCGGCGACCGATGTCACGTCGTCGGGCTTGGGCGCCGGCAGCGCGAATCCATTTTTCCCGTTCGTGCTGAAGGGCGCGGTGGGTTTCACCGTGAAGCCCACCATTCTGCCGGAAGGTACCCAGTTGCAGGCGTTCGCGGTTGTGTCCGCCGACCGCCGCTATGTGCGCATCAACGTGCAGCCGAATTTCACCACGATTCCACAGGTCGACACGTTCAATACGGTCACCGGATCGGGTGGTTCCGGCGGCGGCACCACCCCGTAAAGTAACGATTATCGTACTAATCCCGGTTGGATATCCAGGGTGAGTGGCTCAATGAGCCCGGCTTTCAAGCGCTCCAGCGCAATTGCACCCATCACGGCATTGTCGGTGCACAAATTGCGCGGCGCGACGTGCAGCTTGATGCCTCGCTCACCGCACGCCGCTTCGATAAGCCGTCGTAGCTCCTGATTCGAGGCTACGCCGCCGCCAACGGCCAACGTTTTCAGTCCGGTTCGTTCCAGCGCCAGCAGCGATTTGTCAATCAAGCAATCGATCACCGCCGCTTGAAAGCTGGCGGCCAAGTCCGCAATCCTTTGCGGCGACAAGGTTTCCGCACGCGGCGTTTCGCCAGGCGGCGCAATTTGATATCGCACAGCCGTCTTCAGCCCGCTAAAGCTGAACGCCAACCGGCTGGCATCGTGCCAAAATGCCGCGGAAAAGCATAGGCCTTTGGATTTCCCCCGGCCGCTGCCTGCTCGATCGCCGGACCGCCGGGATACGGCAGGCCCATCAGGCTGGCCACTTTGTCAAATGCTTCCCCGGCGGCATCATCGATGGTGCCTCCGAGCAAGGTGAAATCCAGCGCACTGGCGCAGCGATACAGGCTGGTATGTCCGCCGCTGATCACCAGCCCGACGCAAGGAAACAAATCGGCCGCGCCGGCCACCTTGCAAGCGTAGATGTGCGCTTGCAGATGATCGACCGCCACCAGGGGCTTTCCCGTGGCAACGCACAACGATTTGGCGGCGGACAGCCCGACCAATAACGAACCGGCCAGGCCTGGCGTGCGCACCACCGCAATCGCGTCCAACTCGTCCAGCGTCACGCCCGCGCGATGCAACGCCTCATCGACCACCGGCAGAATCCGCTCGACGTGGGCGCGCGAGGCAATTTCGGGCACCACCCCGCCATACATTTGATGCAATTCGTCTTGCGACGCGACCACCGACGAAAGCACGACCAGCGGGTCCGCGACCACCGCCGCCGCTGTTTCGTCGCACGTTGTTTCCAAGGCCAGAAGTTTCACAGCGATAGAGAACTCACTGCGTCAGGGGATCACTGCGCCCGGACCAACTCGGTCGTCAGATATTCAACCGCCTTTTGCAATTGGCGATCGACAAACTTGGGCACGGCGGCGCCGGCGGCGGTCTGTTTCTCGCGTCCATTGTTTCCGTTCGCCCCCGCGGTCGGCGATTTGTCCGATCTGGTCGCGGCCGGTTTCAGATCGCTTGGTTTCGATTTCTCGGTGTTCGAGTTGGTTTTAGCCACGGGCGGCGTCGTTTGCGACGAATGCTGTTTGCCTTCGCGATGATCGCCTTCCACCACGTCGCGGATGCGGCGGCTAGCCAGCAGTTCCGCTATTTCGATGGGGCTCAGCTTCAGTTCCAGTCCGTTGTCGGGTTTCACTCCCCATTCGTCTGTGTCCTTGTCGTCGGGAAAGCGATGGATTTTGTGACCGTTGGGCCGCGCGTAGCTGGAGGTGGTGAGCTTCAGCGCAGCTCTTTCCGGATTCCAATTCCACGACGTTTTGCACGCTGCCCTTGCCCCAGGTGCGATCGCCGGCGACGACGGCCCGGCCGTTGTCCTGCAGGCAAGCCGCCACCACTTCGCTGGCGCTGGCGCTATAGTGATTCACCAGCACCACCATGGGAAAGCCTTCAAAGACTTCGCCCGGCGTTGCCTCCCACACGCGCTCCGCCGTGTTGCGTCCCTTGGTGCTGACAATCCGCCCCTTGCTGATAAACAAGTTCGAAACTTCGACCGCCGAACTCAGCAGTCCGCCCGGATTGAATCGCAAATCGAGCACCAACGCCCGCACCTTTTCGCGTTTTAAATCTTCCAGCGCCTTTCGCAGGTCGGCGGCGGTTTCGCGGCTAAAGCTCGTGACGCGGATGTAACCGATCCGGCGTTCAGGATCGAGCATGAAATCCCACAAACCATCGGGCTTGCGCGAATTACCCAACACTGTGCCGACGTGAATCAATTCGCGCTGGATGGTGAACGTTTCCAGCTTGCTGTTGGGATGCTGCACCGAGAGCGTGACGCTGGTGCCCACTTCCCCTTTCAGCCGCCGCGTGGCTTCATCCAGCGTAATGTCGTCCGCCGGCTTTCCATCGATCGAGACGATCCTGTCGCCAGCTTCCACGCCGGCGCGATACGCGGGCGTGCCCACCAGCGGGCTGATGATCTTCAATTGCCCGTCTTCGACGGTGACTTGAATGCCGATGCCGCCGAACTGGCTTTCCACGGAGTCATGGAATCGAGTGAATTCGTCGGGACCGATATAGGCGGAGTACGGATCGAGCTTGCTGATGATGCCTTTGATCGCCGCTTCCATCAGCTCACGGCGGTCGACAGGCTTCACGTAGTTCCGCTCGACCTGATCGATCGTATCCGCCAAAGCCTTATAGAGCTCGTAATATTCTTCGTCGGCTTTGCGATCCTGCGCGGTGGTCTCGCTGCCGAGCGAATCCGGCCTCGAATCCCCGGTTGATTCGTTGCCCGGCTGGCCTGCTGCCGGCTTCGCCTCGTCGTCGGTGGATTTGGAATCGGCCGCCGCAGCGGGAATCTTCGCCGGATCTGCCGCTGCCTCAGCGACGGGCGCGGCCAATGGCAACAGCCAGCAGCAGGCAATCACTAACCGCCATTTGCAACTGCAAACCATTTTGCCAGCCTCGATCCACTGCCGTCGCGAAATTTCGGCAACAACGTATTGCCGCCGCAGCCTTACCGCTTTGAAGTATACGCCCCGCGGGGTTGCCGAAACAAGCGATTCTCTTGGCACGCCTCGAACGATCGCGACCATCGGCATCCCATGCGCAATTGCTTTACTGTTCACCTCACTTCAGTCTTGCCCAACTCCTACCGATGTTTACGAGCGCCGCCACATTAGGTCCACGGTCCAGTCGCGCGCACAATAGAGAGCCCTGTGAATCTGCCGCTAAGCATCCTGCTGCCTGTGCGCAACGTCCAAACGACGCTGCACTCGATCGTTCACAAATTGATCGACATATTGCCCGAGCTGACGCAGCAGTTTGAATTGCTCATCGTCGACGATGGTTCAACCGACGCCACCTGCGAAGTGGCCTACGAGTTGGCCCGCGACTACCCGCAAATCCAGGTCACGCGGCATGCGGTCGCGCTGGGCTGGGCCACGGCCGTCACGCGCCAAGCCGCGCTAGCGCGCGGTGAATTCATCATGATTCACGGCGGCGGATCGTTGGAAACCGACGATCTGGTCGGCCTGTGGCGCTGCGCCAAGGCGTTGCCGCCGCCGCGATTGCCAAGGCGCGCGCAGTGCAATCGGGCAAATCGTGGCGCATCGATCTGCACTCGTTCCCCGACAACAGACCGCACGACGATCCGAAATCGCGCGGCGCCCATTCATCGGCGTTGGGAATTCACGCCCGCGCGCCGCGGTCCAACTTGCTGATGGTGCATCGCCAGCAAGTCGGCCAGCTCAAGCGGTCGCTGGCATTGATGCACAATCCCGGCTGGCCGGCCAATCCGCGACACACGCGCCGCCACAGCGCCGACGGCCTAAAGCCGCCGACATTTCTCAGCCGGCTCAAGGAATTCACGCTGGGCGAATAGTCACTTGGTGACGGCCGGTGTGCCCTTAAACCGCACGTGATGCACCCACGCCGGCGGTACATTCGGCCACACCCAGTCACGCTTGATCTCCTGATCTTTCAGCACGCGGCCTAGCGCCCGCCCGATGCCGCGGAGCCTCGCCCGCCCCTGGCTGCCGCTGACCAGCGACTTCAAGCGGCGAATGGCGATGTACTCGAAAAACGACAGCGTGCCGGCAGGCTTCAGCAAGCGTTGGAAAAGTTCCAGAATCTGTTCCACTTCGCCCACCGTGAAATTGTTCAGCGGCAGGCCGGAGATGATCAAATCGTAGCGCCCCTCCGGCGGCAGGTCTTCAAGTCGGCCATGAATGATTTGCGTCCGGCCGGCGGCGGTCTGAAACGCGGGCTCATGGTCGAATCGTTGGCGCAAATGTTGTACGAAGTCGACGTTCAGCTCCACGAGCGTCAAGCGATCTTCCGCGCGCAGGCTGCGCACCAATCGTTTCGTCACCGCTCCAGTGCCCGGCCCCACTTCCAGCACTTCGCGCGGAACGCACATCGCTCGGCCGTTGGAAGACGCCCCCTTGTCGTCTTTCACATAGCGGCACAGCGCCTTCGCCAGCGACCCGCTGCTGGGCAGCACTGACCCCGTCGTGTGGTAGTGCTCAAAGAACTGCTTGAGGAAAACCCGATAGTCGCGGAGCATGGCGGCAGAGGTGCAGGATTCAGAATGCGGGCGCCGGAACCAGAATCAGATTCTACCGTGAATCAATAGTCGTACCACAGCCCGTAGCCGATGAGCTGCTCGCTATCCTTGAAGAATTGATCCAGGAAACTCGGCCCGGTCTGGTAGTAGAATCCGGTGCGAATCAACTGCCCACCTCGGTCGGGCCGCCATTGCCAGCCGGCCTCGACGGTGAACGGTCCGCCGAAATCGTTTTCCTGCCGCATGTACACGTTCATAGCGGCAAACGGGGCGCCGCACCAGCCGCGCACGACCGGGCTGTATTCCCAGCCGAATTGAAACGCCCATGGTTCGTTTCCGCCGTCGGTCCAGTAGCCGTAATCCACTTCGCCGTACAGGCGGATGTCGTCGGTCAGATAGTACGACACGCCCGCCACCAGCGCGTTGCGGCTGTAGTTGATGCGCGTAATTGTGGGGTGCTTCAGTTGAAACTCGTCCCCCAAGTGTGCGCTGGTGTGATACCACGAGAATTTGAAGAGCCACTGGTCCCAGCCGTAAGTGATTGGAAATCCGATGCGGAAGTCGTAGCCATCCACGTCGCTGCGTTGCGTCAGATCTTCGCGAATGAACGCCGCCGCTTCCACATCCAATTGCCATCCTTGCGGCCGGAAGCTGGCACTATTGCCGTAGCGCAACAGTCCCACGCGGCCGCCTAGCGTGCCGTCCAGCTTGGTATCGACTCCAACATCGCTGGATAACACGCCGCTGATTCGCGGCTCCTTGGGACTGGCCAGATACGAATGCCAAATCAATCCCGGCGGCATCAACTGCCAACGCCACGGCTCCTGCGAGTAGTCGATATAGTCGGGCACAATGGTGCCTGGCGCAAGCGCCGGAGTTTCGATCGTGCTATACGCTACCGGCGCAGCGGCCAGCGGCCGAGGAGCATCATAAAGTTGGAATTGCTGCCCGGGCTGATAAGCAAGTTGCAGTGCGGTTTGCGGCTGCGCCGCGCCGCGCCATCCAAAATGTAGACCGATTGGCGCTGATCATCATACTCGGCCCGCGAGGGCGCGGCGATCGCGCCGATGCCCGCTGGCGCGGCGCCGCCAAAAGTGCTCGCCGGATTGCCGCCGTAACTTTGCGCAGCGGCCAGCGCACACGACAATAGCGCAGTCAGGATGGTGGCGAAAAAAATCGAACGCACTTCCGATTCCTAGGATGTGACTACTCCGGCCGCATGCCGTCGCTCAGCGCGAGCATGCAAACCGGTCCGGCCGGAACGGCCAATGAAAAGCGGCGGTAGTGTAACGGCTGGGCGGAGTATCAAACAGACCGATTTGCCTCGTTGCAACCGGCTTGGGCAGAACCACTTACATCGCTCGTATCGAGCGCCTACAATCCCTTTGCGTGCTAGCAGGCAAAGGTTTCCGAAATGGTCCTCCTCGAATTCAGCGTGTCTCCGCTGGGCGCCGGCGAAAGCGTCAGCCCGGCTGTCGCGCGCTGCTTGGAAATCGTCGAGCAATCGGGACTCGATTATCAACTGCACGCCATGGGCACGCTGGTGGAAGGCGAGCTGGATCAGGTGTTCGATCTACTGCGCCAGTGCGTTGAAGCTGTCGCTAGCGATCACAACCGCGTCACCTGCTCCGCGAAGCTCGACCTGCGGCGCGGACACGCCGGCCGTCTGACATCCAAAGTCGCCAGCGTCCAGCGGCTGCTCGGCCACCGATTGAAAACCATTCCAGGAAATGAAACCGCATGAGCCAATCGCAACTGGCAACTGTGTTGGGTCAAGTGCCCAGCGGCCTGTTCGTGCTTACGCTGCGGCACAACGGCGAAGAAACCGGCATGCTGACCAGTTGGGTGATGCAGGCCGGGTTCGAGCCGCCGATGGTCACCGTGGCCATCAAACAAGGCCGCCACGTGGCCGATTGGATCGGAGAAGGCGCGCCGTTCGTGCTGAACCTGCTGGCGGAGAACCATAAAGCGTTGGTCAGCCACTTCGGCCGCGGATTTCAGCGCGGCGAAGAGGCGCTAGCCGGCTTGAAAATCGTCCGCACCGCCGATGGAATGCCGGCCCTGGGCGAGGCGCTGGGCTACTTGGAATGCCGCCCCAAGGGGCACGTCGATTCCGGCGATCACCGCGTGTTTCTGGCCGAGGTGACGCTGGGACACATGGCCGATGGCGGCGAACCATACGTCCACATTCGCAAAAACGGCCTGCGATATTGACTGTTCTCAGACCCCGGCAGCGGCGGCCGCATGAATTCCCTCGCGCGAGCGCGGCGTAACGAGTGCCTCACGGCCAAAGCGAATTCCCCGCAATCGCGCCGCCTTGGAGTTCGTGCCCCAGCGGCAGTTTCCGCCCCCCAATGTCCAGCGCCGCCCAAATCGCTCAAAGCCCAGCCGCTCGAAACTCCGCAGCGAAGCGTAGTTGGTCCACTCGACAGTCGACAAAAGCTTCGTGATTCCGCGATCGGCCAAACTCTTTAGCGCCAAAGCCATGGCGGTTCCGTGCAGCCGACGTCCGCGAAACTCCGGGTGCGTGAAGGCGTTGTACATGTACGCCACGTCGTCGGGAAACGACATCGGCACGCCCATGTGGTGCTCCCCTTCGATCGAGCCCAGCGCGTACCAACCGTAGTGCGCCACCCGCCCATCGGGCGTAAGCGCCGCAAAGCACACGTCCATTCCCTCCGCCACGCGGGAGACGAATTCCGGCGCGAGTTCGTAGGCCTCCTCGCCGGCCAACTGGTCGATTTCGTCAATCGTCAGAAACCGGAAAGTGAAATTGGGATCGGCAACTATCGACGGCGGCAAACGATCGGCGTCCAGCCAGACCGTCTCGCTCGCTTCCAGCCGCAACAGTTTTTTCGAGGCGCGCGAGACCACCGTTCGCAGCATCGCTGCAGTCCCGAAGTTACGGCGCACATCGGCCAGGTCTTGCAACATGAACGCAGTTGGGGCGAAGGCAAATGCTGCCATCGCCTTGGCCCAATTAGAGGTCTATGCCGGCTAGCTTGGCACGTACTCTCAGTGCCTGTTCAAAGTATGGCATAGGGTAGGGCTGTTTGCGGCGAGCCCACAGAAATGTGCTATCTACCAGGCTCCGCGGCAGATCGCCGTCATGGACCTTTTGAACAACCTGGTCGATGAATTCCCGCTCATGCGGCGTACGGGCCAGCAGTCCGGCCTGAAGCTGCTGTTTCAACGTGGGCACCGTGACGCCGCCGGAGGTCATCACCTGCGCATGCACCAAGCCGATCGCCAACACGCTCAGCGTTGCCACCAGCAGGAAACTGCGCAACTTTTTCGACAGCACGGCACGCCTCGACAGAGATTGGAAAACGCAGAATCAGATTGCCAGCAAAAAAAGAAGAGGAGCGGCTTGTAGTCAAAAATCAAGTCGCTGGCAAGATTGATTCTGCGATCACCGGTTGCGAATTTGATCTGCACAGCAAATCATGTGCCCGTCGAAAATCGCCGAAATCATTTGGCCCGGTCCTCTTTTTTGCTCGCCCACGGTGATCCACAAGTTAAAATAGAGAGTGCCGATTGCTTGACGAGACCGATCGGGCTTGCATCGGCGGAAGTTGCTGTTAGCATCTTCTCGCTTGCAGTCGGTTTGCCTGCAGCAGACGCCCGAATTAGCCGATGAAACCTGGGCCGCTTGAAGCTCGATAAATCGCTCATCCAACAGAATTGCTCGCTGACTCACGATTGACTTCCTCATACCGTACAAGCCTCTTTCCGCCATTCCGTCGGAGGACCCATTTAGTTCGTCAGCCCGGATCAACATCGGAGCCAGTGCTTAGCACGGCCCGATCCGCGCTGTTCTCGAAGCGACTCCACCGTCGCAATCGGGGAGAGGTTTGATTCTCACACGGGCCGCGGCCGACCGAACAGGTCTCCGCGGCCCGTTTTGTTTTCAGGGCCAGCAGGCGCGGTACAATGGGGCTGATCCGTTGCGCTATTCCGGTGCCTAACTATGCTCCCCCGACGCTCCATCCGCTTTCCGGTTACGCTGGGCGTGGTGCTCATCATATTAGTGGTTGCGCTCACCGTGGGCTGGGTGATCGTCAGTATTTCGGCGGCGTTGGGATCAGAGCACTCCGCGGTTTATTGGACGTTGCTGGCCGTCGGAGCGACGTTCTTTCTGCTATTGCTGGTGGGTGTGGTGTTGTACCTGGCGCTGGCCGTTAAAGCCATTCGCCTCAACCAGCGGCAATCGAATTTCATCGACGCCGTGACCCATGAGCTCAAAAGTCCGATCGCCTCGCTGAAGCTCTATTTGCAAACACTTACCCGCCATCAGGTGACCGCCCAGGAGCAGGCCGATTTCCAGCGGTTCATGCTCGCCGACGTGCAGCGGCTCGACGAGTTGATCGATCACCTGCTCGACGCCGCCCGGCTGGAACATTCCGACCTGGTCGACGGCGAAGAGGATGTAGCGCTCGACGAACTGCTGGCCCGTTGCTCCCAGCTGATCTGTCAGCGGTACAACTTGCCGGAAAGCACCATCGATTTGCACCTGCAGCCCGTCCGCGTCCATGCCCGGGCGGCCGATTTGGAAATCGTGTTTCGCAACTTGCTCGACAATGCGATCAAGTATTCCGGCGACCATCCGCACGTCAACGTCGATACCCAATCCAACGGCAACGGCCGTGCGATCGCCCGCATCGGCGATAATGGGCCCGGCATCCCGCTGAAATTGCGCCGCAAGATATTCGGCCGCTTCGTGCGCTTGGGCAGTGAGCTGGAACGCAAAACCGCCGGCACCGGCTTGGGCTTGTACCTGGTGCGCACTTTGGTGCGGAAGCTCGGCGGAAAAATTCAGGTCTGGAACCAGCCCACCGGACACGGCACCATCTTCGAAGTCGATCTCCCCGCGGCGACACCGAGCACCTCGCCATGAAGCATATCCTGATCGTCGAAGACGAAGAGCATCTGGCCATCGGGATCAAATACAATCTCGAGGCCGAAGGATACCTAGCTACCGTCGTGGGCGACGGCCCCCAGGCGATCAGCTTCTACAATGAGAATCCCGGCACAGTCGATCTGATTATCCTTGACCTCATGCTCCCCGGCATGAGCGGCTATGCCGTGTGCGAAGCGATCCGTCAGCAAGGAGGTGACCTGCCCGTGCTCATGCTCACCGCGCGCACCCTGACGGAAGACCGCATCCGCGGCTTCGACGCCGGCACCGATATTTACCTGCAAAAGCCGTTCGATCTGGAGGAACTGCTCAGCATCGTCCGCAACCTGCTTTCTCGGCAAGCGCGCCGCCCGGCCGCGGCGACCCCCGCCGAAGAGGGCGCAGGACACAAAGCAGAGGAAAACTACCGCTTCGCTGGCGGGCGCGTGGAAGTGAACTTCGACACCTACCAGGTCAACGTCGAAGGACGCAGCGTTCGGCTTACCGCCCTGGAAATGAAGCTCCTGCGTTATTTCATCAAGCACGAAGGCTCCGTCGTCACCCGGGCCGAGCTTTTGGAAAACGTCTGGGGCATGGCCAGAATCCCCTCCACGCGCACGGTCGACAACTTCATCGTCAACCTCCGCAAGTACTTCGAGCCTGACCCCGCGCAGCCCAGATACTTCCTCAGCGTCCGCGGGGCAGGCTACCGCTTTGTCCCCGAGGGGGAAGCCTCGGTTTCCAGCGCGAACTGAATGCGCGAATCGTTCGCCTTGCTCGCCTCTCGCAGCTCTTCCGCCCACATAGCCCGCACCGCCGCTACACTCGTCACAGCGCACGAAGGAAGCACAAGAAAATCCGGCTGGCGCGAGTTTCCCGTTCAAACTCGCGCTTGCGGATTGCGATGAATAAATAGCGGAAGTCAAACAGGACGTTCGGCTCCGCTGCGGTTGAATCTGCGGGAGCGCATGGGGTGATGCGGCCTGCAGTACCCAGCCTTTTAAGGCCCGAATACTCGACAGCTTGGCGTGCACCTTTCCGCTTGTCGCCACGAGGCGGCGCTTCCCTCGCAAACCACTGGGGTCGGCGGCGGCGGATTCAAAGGGCGTGCAAACAGGCTGTCCGGTTCGGGCCTTTTTCATGCGCTCAGGGCCGTTACGACCGGAGTGCCGAATGCTCAAAATCCGCGTTTTTTCTCGGGCATTTCGCCAGTTTGCTTGAACTGGCCTGAACCTCCGGTTACTATGCGAAAGATGGGGCGCAGTGGCGGCATTTTGCGCCCGTCGGGCAAACCGGAGCAGTTCGTGATGTGCAGGAAGGTCGCCTTCTTCTTCGCGGTTCTCACCATCTGCGGGGCCGCCACGTCCCGCGCTGACGATTTCCTGCTGGCCCAGCTCTACGGCAGCGGAGTGCACGCCTACAACGGCGGCGACTACAACACCGCTTACCGTGAGTTGACTGCCGCCATCCAGGGCGGCACGATCGATCCCCGAGCTTATTACTTCCGTGGTCTGACCTATCTCCGCCTGGGCCGCCAGCAGGAAGCAATCGCTGATTTCCAAAAAGGGGCAGAGATGGAAACCGGCGACTCGAACGACGTGTTTCCCGTCAGCAATTCGCTGGCCCGCGTGCAAGGCCCTGATCGCGATATGTTGGAACGCTACCGCGAAGCCGCCCGAGTGACAGCCCATCAGCGGCAAGAGGCGGCTCGCCAAGCGCGTTATGAACAGCGCGTCGAAGCTGAAAAAACGGTGCTACGTAAAGTGCAACCAACCGAACTGACGCCCCCCGAAACTACCGCGGAAGCGCCGGCGGCCGGCGCTGCCAACGATCCGTTTGCTGAACCCAAGCCGGTGCCCTCGCCGCAACAACCGGCCGCAACACCCAAGACGGACGAGACCCCCAAGTCCGACGATCCATTCGGCGCAGCGCCGGCAAAAGCTCCCGAAACCAACAAACCTGCTCCGACCGACGCCAATCCCTTCGGCGAACCGGCAACGAAATCCAAGCCCGCGCCGGCCGCTGCTGAAGCCGCCGTGCCCGCTGCTGCCCAGCGATTCACCAAAGTAGCCAACAAACTCATTGAGGCGATCAATAAAAGCGATTCGGCGGCCATCCAGACAAGCCTCGACACTCAGATGCAGCAGGCCTTGCCGCCCGACAAGGCCACTCCCTTTTTCCAGGGACTTGTGGCCGCTGGCGGCAAGTTGAAAAACGCCGGAGCGCCCAAAGTCGACGGCTCCACCGCCATCGTGAAAGTGTCCGCCGAGCGCGGAGCGTGGGATTTCAAAATCACCCTCGACGCTTCCGACAAGATTTCCGGACTATTCGTAACCCCGCCCGGTTCCGGTCCGGCGGAAAAGCCCGCTGCAGATTCAAAACCCAAGCCGACTCAGCCTGCTGCCGACGAAAACCCGTTCAAATAAACGGCTGACATCGCGGCTCCCGGCGTTTCTATCGCCTGGCTCTCTAAATTCGGGCGTAGCACGAGCTAAACTTTCCTAGCTGGCCCAAGACCGATTGTTTCGATTCCGACTCGCCCGCCCCGGGTGTCGCTTGGCCCGCGATTCGGTAGAATACATCGGCCCTAATTTGCCTCTCTCGTGACCGAGGAAGTTCGCTAACCCCGAGGCTTTTCATGGCCACCATTCAAAGCCGAACCGCCGAATTGCTCGGCAAAGAAGCCGACGCGCTATTGAGCTATAAGTGCCGCGGCTTTCCCAGCAGCAGCCTGCATCTGCCGGGCCCTGATTTTATCGATCGCGTGGTCTCGCAATCCGATCGCTCCGCCGCCGTGCAGCGGAATTTCCAGTTGATTCTGGACACTGGCCGGCTCGCCGGCACTGGTTACGCCTCGATCCTGCCGGTCGATCAAGGCATTGAACATTCCGCCGGCGCCAGCTTCGCGCCCAATCCGGAGTATTTCGATCCGGCCGCGATCGTCGAACTGGCCATCGAAGGCGGCTGCAACGCTGTCGCCAGCACGCTCGGCGTGCTCGGCGCAGTGAGCCGCAAATACGCCCACAAAATTCCCTTCCTGGTGAAGCTGAACCACAACGAATTCCTCAGCTATCCGAATACGTACGATCAGATCATTTTTGGCCACGTGAAGCAGGCGTTCGAAATGGGCGCGGTCGCCGTCGGCGCCACGATCTATTTCGGCAGCGAAGAAAGCCATCGCCAAATTCAAGAAGTAAGCAGGATGTTCGAGCATGCCCATGATCTAGGCCTGGTCACCGTGCTGTGGTGCTACTTGCGCAACGCCGCCTTCAAGCACGATGGAGTCGACTATCACACCGCCGCCGATCTCACCGGCCAGGCCAACCATCTGGGAGTGACGATCCAAGCCGACGTCATCAAGCAAAAACTGCCGACCGTAAACGGCGGCTTTACCGCGCTAAAATTTGGCAAGACCGACCCGCGCGTCTATAGCCAACTCACGCCGGACAACAATCCGATCGAAATGACCCGCTACCAGGTGGCCAACTGTTTCATGGGCCGTTCGCCGCTGATCAATTCCGGCGGCGAAAGCAAAGGTGCCAGCGACCTGGCCGAGGCCGTGAAAACCGCCGTCATCAACAAACGCGCCGGCGGCTTCGGTCTGATCTCCGGCCGCAAGGCATTCCAAAAACCAATGAACGAAGGCGTGACGCTGTTGCACGCCATTCAGGATGTGTACTTGGACGACAGTATCACCGTGGCATAACGCAGGTTTAACGTCGGCCCCGAGGCCGACAGAACTCCTAACAAGACCTCACTTTTGGATACTCAACCATGTCATTGCTCGACCAACTGAAAATCGTGACCACCGTCGTCGCCGACACCGGCGACTTCGAAACCCTGGCCCAGTACAAGCCGCAGGATTCGACCACGAACCCGTCGCTGATCTACCAGGCGGCGCAGATGCCGGCGTATCAAAACCTGATCGACGAGGCAATCGAATCCACCTCGTCGGTTAAGGGCACGAAGGAGCAACAAACTGCAGCCCTCATCGATCGCTTGTTTGTCGATTTCGGCCAGGAAATTCTCAAAATCGTGCCCGGCCGTGTGTCCACCGAAGTCGATGCGCGATTGTCGTTCGATGGCGATGCCACCATGGCTCGCGCACGCGGGCTGATCAAGCTCTACGAGGAAGCCGGCATCGAACGTAAGCGAATCCTCATCAAGATCGCCTCCACCTGGGAAGGCATCCGCGCCGCGGAAAAGCTGGAAAAAGAAGGCATCCACTGCAACCTGACGCTATTGTTCAGCTTTCCCCAAGCGGTGGCCTGTGCCGAAGCGGGCGTAACGTTGGTCTCGCCGTTCGTGGGCCGCATTTTGGACTGGTACAAAAAAGCGCGCGGCGTCGATTCCATTCCCGCCCCGGAAGATCCAGGCGTGCAATCCGTCACGCACATTTACAACTACTTCAAGAAGTTCGGCTACAAGACGCAGATCATGGGCGCCAGCTTCCGCAATACCGGCGAAATCATCGAACTGGCCGGCTGCGATTTGCTCACCATTTCGCCGCATTTGCTGGAAGAATTGAAAAACGGCGACGGCAAGTTGGTGCGCAAGCTCGACCCGGAAGTCGCCAAGAAGAGCGACCTCAAGAAAATCTCGCTCGACGAAAAAACCTTCCGCTGGATGCTCAACGAGGATCAGATGGCCACGGAAAAGCTCTCCGAAGGCATCCGCAACTTCAGCGCCGACCTGGTGAAGCTGGAAAAGTATTTAGCTCAGCGCACCCGCGCCCCGGCCCACGCTTGATGCAGCCTTGTTGAACGGAGTCGCCCATGTTCGAACATGAATGCAAGCTCTACGCATTCGTGCTGTACTACGCACGCCAATTGACGGCCGACATCGACGACGCGCGGTGGGCCGAGCAGCCCGCCCCGGGAATGAATCATCCCGCGTGGATCATCGGGCATCTGGCCATCTGCACCGACTACGCCGCCATGATGCTGGGCTTGGAAAAAACTTGCCCCGAATCCTGGCACAAGCAATTCGGCCCCGGCTCGACGCTCACGACCAACCGCGCCGACTATCCGAGTAAAGCTGAATTAATGAACGCGCTGGCCGCCGGACACGAACGGATTTCTGCCGCCGCCCCAAACGCAGACCCGAAGCGAATGGCCAAACCACATCCGGTGAAGATCGCCTTTTTGAAATCGCGGATCGACACCACCGGCGAGCTATTGGCGCACCTGATGACCACGCACCCCGCCTCGCACTTGGGGCAGCTTTCCGCCTGGCGACGCCTCCAAGGCCTGCCGGGCGTGTTGGTGATTTGAGATTCACCCTGCCGGCGGCGTATTGAAGATCCGATCGCCCGCATCGCCCAACCCGGGCACAATGTACTTCTTGGCGTTCAGTTCCGGATCGATCGCGCACACGTAAATTTGCGTGTCGGGAAATTGCGAGAACACTTCGTCGATTCCTTCGCGGGCCGCGATCACTGCCAGAACTTTCACCTGCGGCACGCCCCATTCTTTCAACGTCGCCAAGGCCGCGACTGCGGATCCGCCGGTGGCCAACATCGGATCTAGCACCAGCGCCACGTCCACCGGGCTGGTTTGCTGGAATTTCTTGTAGTATTCGACCGGCGTCGCGGTGGCCTCGTCTCGATATACGCCCAGATGCCACACTTCGGAATCGGGAATTAGATTCAGCACCGGATCAACCATCCCCAAGCCGGCACGCAAAATCGGAATCAACCCGATGCGTTGCCGCAGCTTTTGCCCGGGCGTGGTGGCCAAGGGCGTTTGCACGCGCGTCGCATCGACTTCCAAATCCTTCGTCGCCTCGTAAGCCAAAAGCACAGCCAACCGCTGCACCAGCCGACGGAATTCCGCCGGCTCGGTATGCTTGTCGCGCAGTTGCGACAAATGATGCGCAATCAGCGGATGCTGGACCTCGAAAATGCCCGACATACGCTGAGTCCTTTCCCGCGTTCTTGGCTGCGGAGTCTGTAGTTCAACCGGCATGGCAACCTCCGCCCTGTGAGATCAGATTCGGCCCCGACTACGGAGTATCAGCTTACCCAAAGTCGTGGCGACTGGCCAGCGCAGGTGTCAACAATCTTCTCGCTGGTTATGATGCTGTAGTTATTTGGTCCAGTCGTCCTCCTTGTCCCTCGTCTCTCATCCGTCGCCCCTCGCCCCTTTCTCTCAATGCACCGCGTTTTGCTTACCGATTACGCCTGGCCCGATCTGGAAATCGAGCGCTCGATCCTGCAAAAAGCCGGCGCCGAATTGGTCGTGGCCGAAAAAACCGACGCCTCTTCTTTGGCCCAACTAGCCGCCGATTGCGACGCGATCATGACCAACTGGGTCGACGTGCCTGAATTGGTGATTGCCGCCGCGCCCAAATGCAAAATTATCGCCCGCTTGGGCATCGGTCTGGACAACATCGACGTGGCAGCCGCGACGCGCCGGGGCATCATGGTGACCAATGTGCCCGATTATTGTGTGCAGGAAGTGGCCGACCATGCTTTGGCGCTCCTGTTCGCCTTGGCCCGCAAGGTCGCGTTTTATCACCACGAGACAAAATGGGGCAGTTACAACCTGCAAGCCGGCCTGCCGATCCGGCGCATCGAGGGGCAAACGCTGGGCGTCATCGGCTTTGGCAACATCGGCCGCAAACTGGCCGAACGCGCCGTGCCGCTGGGCTTGAAAGTATTGGCTTGCAACCGCATACGGCGAAATCCTGGCGATTTGCCCGCTGGCATCACCTGGTGCGAGCTCGATGAACTGCTCGCCCGCAGTGATTACGTCAGCCTGCACGTTCCGCTTACGCCGGAGACCAAACATCTGATTGGGGCCAAACAACTTGCGAAGATGAAGCCCAGCGCCTTTCTGATTAACACGGCTCGCGGCGGACTGATCGATCACGCTGCGCTGGCCGCCGCACTGGCCGCCAAAAAAATCGCCGGCGCGGCGCTGGACGTGCAAGATGTCGAACCTCCAAATCTTTCGCAGCCGCCGTTTTCCGATCCGCGCGTGATCGTCACGCCGCACGTGGCCTTCGTCTCAGTCGAGGCATTGGAAAATCTGCGCTCGCGGACCGCGCAACAAGTAGCCACCATGCTGCAAGGCGGCCGTCCAGAGAACGTCGTGAATCCAGAAGTGCTGAAGTAAGCGGCGGCCTTTGATACGTTTGTACACTCCCGAAATTGGTAAACCTTGCCGGTTAGCTAAAGTTGCGATCGCAACGGTTCTACCGGCCTTAACTTGCGCGACGGACCACGAATTCTTGCTCGGCGGGGCCTGCGCAAAACTTCAAAAATTTCCCTCGCACCCAAGTCGTTATCCGATCTGATCTTCGGATGCGACTTTCAATTTTCAAATTTGCGTGGCGCACAACTGTCCGCCACATTCGTGTGTATGGTGTGCGCGTGCGCGCGAGGCACAAAGTGCTGTGCTTTAAGCGCTTCGGCGCACAAAATCGCCAAAATTCGTGCCTTAACAAACTGTTGAGACCCGCCATGAAAACGTTTGCCCGTCTTTCACTGCTTTCCGTAGCCGCGCTCGTTTGCGCATCAACGGAGCGCGTCGATCGTTGCCACGCTTGCGGACCCGCCTGCTGCGCCCCGCCGCAGGCTTACCGCATGATGTATCAAACGTTTTACGACCAGCAACAAGTCACGGCCTATCGGATCGAAAACGAGACCGCCTACGAAGAGCACAAAATCACCGTGAATCGCCCCGTGTATGAGACGGAAATGCGCGAGCGGCGCTATAGCGTGCTGAAGCCGGTCATGGAAACGTCCGAGCGCGAGGAGCATTACACCGTAATGCGGCCGGTTTACGAAACCACGATGGTCGATTGCAGCTACAACCGCGTGCGCGACGTGATGGAAACCAGCCAGCGCGAAGAACGCTATCTGGTCGCTCGCCCGGTCTATGAAACCGCCGAACGCGAAGAGCGCTACCTCGTGCAGCGCCCGTGATGGAAACCGCCGAGCGCGATCAATACAGCACCGTGGTCGAACCGCAAACGACCTACGTCACCCGCTACGTCGATCAGGGCGGCTTTGAAGATCAACAAATCGTGCGACCGGGTCCGGTCTATTGCCAAAAAGTTTGCGTCCCCGGCGGATGCACCACCGATCCCTGCACGGGACTGGCCACCTATATCGCGCCGACCACCGGCTATCAGCAAGTTCAAGCTCCGCCGACGGTCACGGTCAACCGCGTGTATAAGCCGAACATCGTGGCCCAGCAGATTCCGCAAACCTGCTACGTGCAAAAAGTCGTGGTCCAGAAGGTGCCGGTGCAGGTGTGCCGCATGGTCACCGAAGAACAGGTTCGCAAGGTGCCGATTACCACCTGCCGCATGGTTCAGGAGGAACAGGTGCGGATGGTGCCCGTCACGATCTGCCGAAAGGTTTGCGAGCGCGTGGAAAACAAAGTGCCGGTGCAAACCTGCCGCATGGTGGCCGAAGAACAGGTGCGCAAAGTGCCGGTGCAAACCTGCCGCATGGTGGCCGAAGAGCGCGTCGAACAAGTTCCGGTGCAAGTTTGCCGGATGGTGGCCGAAGAACAAACGGTCCGCCAGCCGATTTGCGTGCAAAAGCGCGTGCCGGTCACGTACACCTACCGTGTGCCGCGCACCGTGGTGATGAAGGTGCCGGTCGATCCGTGCACCGGCATGCCGCTGGCGATGCCTGCCGCGATCACTACGCCGTCGACTTCGACCACGCCATACTATTCCACGCCTTCCGCCACGTCGGCGCCGTCCTCGACGTTCGCGCCTGACTCGTCGAAGGAAAACAAGATGCCCGGCCCGGCGCCATCGTTGAAGCCGATTGAAAAACCGTCGGATTCAGCGCCGTCGAGCTCGGCTCCGTCGGTCCTCAAACCGGCGCCGTCGGCGAATGAACAGAAATCGTCCGGCGAATCGAAGCCCAGCACCGAATCGACCCCGACTGAAAAGCCGTCGAAGCCCGAGCTGGAGCCGAGCCAGCCGGTTCCCGGCCCGGACGCGACGCCGACAACTTAATTCGGTAGAGTCAGTTCGCTAAAGGTTCCGCGGACATTCGCCGCGCTTGTCCGTGCCCCCGCTCAGCGAACCAATCAGGCGCAAGTTAATAGTGCACTTGAAGTTCGCGCCCGCCGCTTGTAGGCGAAGTTTCCGAATCGTATAGTATCCGCGTGCAGTTTATCTTGTGCTGAAGCGCAATAGCGCGGGGCCCCCAAGAAATCCGATAGCGGACTTCATGCCATCGTCGCTCGATTCGAGTGGCCTCTCTCGGTCAGCCCGCAATTCAGCTCGCGCTGCGCAGGTGGTGGTCGTCAGCAGCGTGATGTTCTCGTTCATCTCGTACTGGCGCACGGCCGCCATCGTGCTGTGCGACATGTCGAGCACGGCCTACTACATCGGGGCGATCGTTGAAAGCTTCATCGGGCAGGCCGCCCCCTGGTTCATTCTGGCTGTGCTGCTGTTCAGTTACGCGATGCGCGGGGTGTACATCGAAAGCTGCAGCCTGTTCGTGCGCGGCGGTGTCTATCGGATTGTGAAGGAGGCCCTGGGTGGATTCTTCGCCAAGGCGGCCGTTTCGGCGCTGCTGTTCGATTACGTGCTGACCGGCCCTATCAGCGGCGTTTCCGCTGGCCAGTACATCGTCGGGCTGATTCTGGAAACGATCACTCGCATTTTCAATTTGCCGATCGGCGAAGCCGCCCGCCAGGCGATCAAAGACTCGGGTTCCGTGGCCATCGCCTGTGTCGTCACACTGTATTTCTTCCGGCAGAATTTGGTGGGAATTCATGAATCCAGCCGCAAAGCGCTGCGCATCATGGTCGCCACCACCGTGATGGGCGTGGTCATGCTCGTCTGGTGCGGCATCACGCTGGCCACCAAGGGCCCGGCCAACTCGTTGCCTTCACCGCAGCCCGATTTGCACAAGAAAGTGGTCATCGACAATCAAGGCAACGTGCAACTCGACGCAAGCGGCCAGCCCGTCCCGCAACTGAACCCGATCACCGGCCAACAGGAAGACCCGTTGGGCTGGTTGGGCAACTACCCGTCCATCGCCCAGCCGTTGCGGAATCCGCCGAGCTGGTTGAGCCTGATCGGCGTCATCGGCGTTGTGATCGCTTTTGGACATTCAATTTTGGGTATGAGCGGATTGGAAACATTAGCGCAGATCTATCGCGAGGTGGAATCGCCGAAACTGCCCAACTTCAAAAAAGTCGGGTTCATCGTGTTTGCCTACAGTCTGCTGCTCACCGGCGGCACGAATTTCCTGGCGGTGTTGCTCATCCCGCGTGGCCAGCGGCTCAACGAATACTATGACAACTGGATCGGCGGCCTGGCGATGCAAATGGTCGGACCCGTATGGCTGACGCTGTTGCTCAACGGCTTTGTCGTGGTGGTCGGCTTCCTGATTCTCTCCGGCGCGGTGAACACGTCGATCGTCGGCTCCAACGGGGTTCTCAGCCGTGTGGCCGAAGACGGCGTTTTGCCCGACTGGTTCCTCAAGCCGCACAAGCGCTACGGCACCAATTCGCGCATCTTGCTGATGATTACCGTGCTGCAGCTTTGCACCATCGTCGCCAGCCGCGGCGACATTATCTTGCTCGGCGAAGCGTATGCCTTCGGCGTCGTATGGAGCTTCGTGTTCAACACCATGTCGATGGTGGTGCTGCGCTTCAAAAACCGCGAACCGCGCGAATACGCCGTGCCATTCAACATCCGCTGGGGCGATATCCAAATCCCCATCGGTTTAACCCTGATCTTTCTGGTAGTGCTGGCATCGGCATTGGCCAACTTGGTGACCAAACCGATTGCCACCGTCAGCGGACTTTGCTTCTCCGGCGCCTTTCTGGCAGTTTTCACGGCGACGGAAGCCTACCATCGCCGCCAACGCCGCGGCGAAAAGCACGAGCACAAAGAACAATTCAATCGCGCCAGCGTGCAGGCCATCACCGCCGAATCGCTGGGCTTGGAAAAGCCCTACCGCAAGCTGGTGGCCATCCGCTCGCCGTACAACCTGTTCATGCTGGAAAAGGCGCTGGCCGACACCGATCCCCAAACCACCGATGTCGTCGTGATGACTGCTAAGATTGAACCTCCCGGCGGCACCGCCGGCGGCGACGAACTCGGCTTGGACACCTTCGACCGGCGCCTGATGACCGCCGTGGTCGATCGCGCAGAAAAATTGGGGAAAAAAGTGATCCCACTGATCGTGCCCACCAACAATCCGCTCAACGCCGTTTTGAAAACCGCCCAAGACCTGGGAGCCCAAGAGGTCATGCTCGGCGCCTCGAACAAATACACCGCTGAAGAACAGCTCGATCAAATCTCCCTGTACTGGATCAACCTGCACCGCGGCCAACCGCACGGCCTGACCGTGCACCTGGTCAGCAACGATCGCGACATTACCTTCGACCTGGAAGGGGGCAACCGCATTCCCAAGGAAGCCCAGCGCGAAGCCCGCAGTGTCGAAGAGCTGCGCACCGCCGGCATCGGCGTCCGCCGCGTGCTCTTGCGCACGACGGCACATCGGCCTCGAGCGACGTGTTCGAATGGCTCCTGACCATGCTCGCGCCGGAAATCGCGCTCGATATTGTCGCCGTCGCGCCAATGGGGCCGCCCGGCAACGTCCCGGAAGACGTGCTGCAAAAAGACCAAAGCCGCGCCGAGCAACTCGGCCGCCAGACGACCATGCTGCCCCAAAACAAACCCGCTGGCCCGGAACTGGTGCAATTGGCGCGCGATGGCGATTACAACGTCATCGTGTTGCCCTGGTCGGAGGAATCGCGGGCATTTTCCGAAACACCCGCCGGCGCGTGGGTGAACCACGTGCTGCACAATTCGCCCTGCAGTGTGTTCTTGGCCTCGCATCCGGTGATTCCGCGCGAAATTGTCAGCGATACATGAACGCCTGGTTCCCGACACGTTTTCCCCAATTCGTCGGTAAGCCTCGTTGACAGGTCGGCCATCGTGCCCGAAACTGCCCAGAGATTACCCCTCTCCCTTGGAGGGAGAGGGCAGGGTGAGGGTGGAATTGTAAATCGACTTATCGCATTACAATTCACCCCTCGTGCCAACCTCTCCTTTCAAGGGAAGAGGAGTTTGCCAGGAGGCGCGCAGCATGTCCACCGATCTCGAAGCTTCTCCCGCTGTGCGGCTGGCCGGCGTGCGCGTCGCCCTGGTTGGCCGTCTGGCCGGCATGTCGAAGCGCAACGCGCAGCAGCTCATCCGCCGAGCCGGCGGAACTCCGGTGGAAGTTGGCGTCTCTGCAAGCGGGCCGGAACCCAGCGTCGGCTTGCCCCAATTGATTGTGGTGGGCGAAGAATTTCCTCTGCCGACTGACTCGACTTCGCCCGATCTGTTCGACGCCGCCACGCAGGCCGCGATCGAATCCGGCGACGTTGAGCTAATCGGCGAAAGCAGCTTCTGGCAGCGGTTGGGGCTGGTCGACGAAGAGCACGACGTGCGTCGGCTGTACACGCCGGCAATGCTGGCCGAGTTGCTTCACATTCCCGTATCGGTGGTGCGACGTTGGCATCGGCGAGGCCTGATTCACCCCGCCCGCGAAGTCCGTCGCCTGCCGTATTTCGATTTTCAAGAAGTGGCCACAGCGAGGCGATTGGCCGAATTGCTGGCCGCCGGCGCATCTCCCGCTGCCATCGAACGCAAGCTCGCCGAGCTGCGCCGTTACGTACCCGGCGTCGAACGGCCGCTGGCGCAACTGGCGGTGATCGTGCGCGGCAGCCGCCTGCTGCTACGCCAAGGGGACGGTTTGGTCGCGCCCGGCGGACAATTGTTTTTCGATTTTAATGCCGCCGAACAAGGCGCAGCGGAAAGTGACGCTTCGTCTTCCACCCGCGAAACCATCTCGCTGGCCGATTCGCTCCGATCCGCCGCCTCGCCGCTGGCGCCCGAGGAAATGCTGCGCCTGGCAGCCGATCTGGAAGACGAAGGGAATCTCGCTGCGGCCGTCGAAGCGTATCGCGCCCACGCCGCCGCGGCCGGTCCCTCCGCGCCAGTCTGCTTCGCCATGGCCGAGCTGTTGTACTGCCTCGGCGATGTCTCCGCCTCGAGAGAGCGATACTACGCGGCCATCGAGCTGGACGAAAATTATGTGGAAGCCCGCGCCAATCTCGGCTGCGTGCTGGCGGAACTAGGCGAACGTGAATTGGCCGTGGCGGCATTCGAAGGCGCTTTGACGCTGCACGCCGATTACGCCGACGCTCATTTTCATTTGGCCCGCACTTTGGACGAATCGAAGCGTGCGGACGAAGCGGCTCTGCACTGGCAGGAATTCTTGCGGTTGGCGCCCGAAAGCCCGTGGGCTGCTGTGGCGCGCGAACGTCTGGATAAACAGATCAAGGGCCGCATGATCCCCTTGGGCAAGAATTAGAACGCCTCAATTCCCCTGTGGCCGATCGTCGCCGGCCTTCTTGCCTTCGAACTTCAGGATCGGCTTGTCCGTCGATTTCTCCGCCTGACGAGCGCTAGCGCCGGTGTCGATCAGCATGTAGCCGGCCCAGAAAAACGGATGATCGGTCTTCGGCGCCTGGCCCTCAGCCACCACGCCTTTCTTCCCGCCCACGCGCGGTTCTCGCTCCGTTTCCAGCGGCATTTGGCTTGTCACCTGAACCGCTCGCTGCCAGGCTTCCGCGGCGGTTTCAAAGGGAAGCTCTTGCAAGAATTCGCGGATCAAACCGATCGCCGTCTGCCCGCCTGTCCGCCAGCGGCTGATGAGGATCGTCCGCGCGCCGCTGGCCATCAGCCCCGTCGCGGTCAAAAACAGTTCGTTGCCGGGCGCCGAGTTGGTTGATTTCAAACTGTTTTCCGCCGCGGTATGAAAGCCCGGCAAAATAAATTGATCGACGTTCTTCCAAGGCAGCGTGAACCACGCGCCAGCGCGCCGTTCGTGCGCGGTTTATCCAGTGGAATGGGGGACCAGTCGTACGGACCTTGCACTTCGCCGATCTCGTCCAGCACGATCAACCCGTCGATCGTCGTTCCCATCAAGGGTGAAGCAGTCGGCAGGGGACTGCGCAGCACCATCGAGTGCGTCGCCACGCGGCGAAGTTCCGCCACCGCCGCTTCGCTCACGTCCGGCGTATCGGTCGGATAGAGCTTGCCCGCCACAATTCCGTACTCGGCCGTCGATTTTCGTCCCTGGCGATCCGGCACGGTCAGTCCCACGGTCGGCGCGTAGCGCACCTGGCTGCGCATCAAAAGCGGCCGAAATTCCTTCGAGTCGCTCCCCATCGGCAACAATTCGAACGGCAGATACCAGAGCGTGCCGTCGGGCACGATCGTCACTTCCGCGGAATCCTCGCTGAAGCTGATCTTCGATCCCTGCAGCAACGCATCCAGCACGTCGCGCGCAGCTTGCTTCCATGCCGTGTCGGCCAGTTGCGCTTCGGTCACTTCGCGCGACGCATCGACATTTCCGATGGCACGCAACAGCGCGCGAATGCGTCGATCGAGTTGCGCAGGATTGTTGATTTTCCAATGCTGACTTTTCTCGTTGGAAAACAGCCAGGCGTACGTGCCGTGGTTGGTGGCATAAAACGCCAAGAGCACGTGCCCTTGCGCCAGGCCCTGCTGCACGTCTTTGGCTTTGCGGATCGGCGGGAACAAAATGTCGGCCGGCTCGCGGCTCACGGCCATCTCGTGCAATACAGTCTCCTGGGCGTTGGAAAGCGACGCGAGTTCGCTGAACTTCGCCGCCAAGTCACGCTGGTTCTCCGGCTTCTCCGCCGTCGCCGCCTGGGCCACGTCGGCCTTGAGCTGCTGTACCTTCTGCGCGGTTTCGGCGTATTTGGGAAACCGTGTCAGCAGCTCCTGACGTTGCACCTTTGTCGCGTTGCTCAGCGATTCTTCCGGCGATTCCAATAGCCACCGCAGCGCCAACAGCCTGCCGCCCAAGGGCAGCGTGGTCAAAAACCGCTGCCGCCTCGCCAGATCGGCGACGTCCAGCGCCGCTGCCGCCGCGTGCGCGTTGGAAAGTTGCGCCGCAAATTCAAACCAGCGCTCGTACACCGTCGGCTGCGGAGTCGACATGACGGCCAGCGATTCCAACGGGCGCGTCGACCAATCTGCCGCCGTCGGATCGTGCAACAGAAGTTCGTACAGCGTCATCGCCGTGCGCGGCTGAAATCGGCCCCCAGGATTCGTTTTGCACAGATTGTCGGCCACGGAAATCTGGTACAGCCACTTGGAGCCGTCCTTCTGCCAGGCGAGCGCCGAGGTCAATGCCGTGTCGCCGCTGGAAACCTGCCCGCGCTGAAACTGCGTCATGGCGTTCAGGTATTGATATCGCGAGCCAATTCCACATTGGGCCATCAAGTGCCGCGCCAGAACCGGCTTCAGCTCATCCAGCACGGCCACGGCCGGCTGCGTCTTGCCGCGCAGCGCCAGACTTTCCGCCATCGACAAGGCCACCGACGCCTGAAGTTCAAGCAGTTTGCCATGCCCGGCCCAGGCTGCCGCAGCCGTTAGCGATTGCTCGAACGGTTCCGACGCTCCGCCCAGCAACTGAGTTTGAAACCAACCGTTAAACGCCTCCTCCAGCACGCCGGGGTCGGGAAAATCGACGGCCGAATACGTGGCCTCTTCAAAGTGCGCCGCCGCGGTTTTCAAATCGCCGGCTTGCAACGCCAGATTTCCCAACTCAAGCTGCGCCAGGCTCGAAAGCGGATGATCGAACTGTCCCTGCACCAACAAGGAGCGGTTGAGCATGGCCAGCGCCTGCCCCGTCTTTCCACCTGCGGCGTAAGCAAAGCCTTGCAGCTCGTCGAGCCACGCCTCCGACCAATGATTCGGCGGCCCCTGGCGGCGGCTGGTGGCGCTAATCAGCTCGTCGCTGAACGGATCGTACGTCGCCAAGGGTCCCAGCAATTGCTGCCGGCGCATCATCGACAGGCATGCGCAGCGAATGATCTCTTGCACGTTGATGGGAAAGAACTCGGCCTTCTGAAGAATCTGGCCATTGCGTATGCCGTTGGCGTTGAGCTCCGCCTGAGTTGTTCCCACCAGCATCCCGATCGTGTCGGGAAATTTCCCCAACTGCGCGCCGCGAGTGCTTTTGCCCCACGGCGTTCCACGAGACACCCCCGCGGATTGAATCGCTTCAAACTGCACGCGCAGCATGAAATCGGCGTACCGGATATACAGCCGCAGCGCGGCATTGTAGTTCTCCATCGCCTCGGGATATTTTCCCAAGCGATAGTATGTCTCGCCGACCATCGTGTAATAGCAGATCGAATCGAGCCATCGGGCTTGAACTGTCTTGATGCCCATCCGCAATGCCGCCTGGAATCCTTCCAGTGCGGTTTTGTAATCGCCGTCGTAAAGCGCCGAAAACGTGGCGAAGTAACTGGCCGACGGGGCCCTTCTCGATGTCACCCCCGGTATTTGCGATCCAAGCGGAATTGTGCCCGGCGTTTGCCCCGAACTTGGAATCGGCGCCAGCAAAGCCGCCACGCCCAACGCGGCAGAGAGGGCCACGATGCGAACGCGGCCGCGGCGCCTGGCCAGAATGACCGCCCCGCGCGGTGGCGCGCATGCAGTTAGCAATGAATTCATCGAATGCGGCCTCCTGCGCGGTTCCGGGCACGCTCGAGAGCCTCAAAACTTCATGATACCCCAGTTACTCGCCCGGAGCGACCTGGCAATGCATGCATCGCAAATGGAGCCTATCCAGTGCGGATACGAACGTCGCCAGCCGTCCGTCTTTCCCCAATTTCCCCAAAACGGACGCAAGTCCCCCACGCTTGGCAACCGATAACGACTTTGACGATTATATCGAATTCGCCGCCAGCACTGCGCCCTCGCTGCTGGCGTCCGTAGCGCGCCCGGGCGATCCGGTGCGCTTGCCGCATGGAGGTGGCCGATGAGACATGGGACGCAAGCCGCTCGACTCTGGATAGCCCTGGGATGGGCTCTGCTGGCTGTCAGCCTCGGCCTTACCGGCTGCACTGGCGAATACGGCGGCCAGAATCTTCCCAGCGGTTACTACCTGAGCCAACAGGTGCAGTACTACCCGGCTGGTCCGGAATTCAAGTTGAGTCAGGAAGCCGCCGCCCAAAAGGCCTACCGCGACACCGAAGCGGAGCGTACGCCGCCTCAGCACTAACGCGGACCCGGTCGACCCCTGATCACACCAAGGAATCATTGCAGTTCGCGGTCAACCGCCGCGAGCCACGGCTCGGTGCGATTCGCATCGCTCGGGCCGCATAAGTTTGTCGCACGCCGGTGATCAACCGGCGGCGGGGGGGACGACCCCTTCGCGCTGGCGTCTGAGTCGTGCCGCTCCCAAAGGCGGCGCCGGCTCAGACGCCAGTCGCTCGGAGGGAACCCCGAAGAAGGTTCCGCCTAACGCCGACCGCCTACCATGCTGCTGTTCGCCGATATCGCCGACCTCGAATTCTCCCAAGCGGTCCAATCCGCCGCCAACGATGTGTTGGTGTGGGTCGGTTTCGGCACGTTGGTCGGTCTGTTGGCCAAGGCAATCATGCCAGGGCGCGATCCCGGCGGCGCGGTGGCCACGCTGATGATGGGCATCGGCGGCACGGTGATCGGCTGCGGCATCCTCTCGTACTTCTACGAAGGAAAACGCATTTCGCCGATCAGTCCGCTCGGCTTTGCCGTCGGCACCGGCGGAGCGTTTCTGCTGTTGTTCTTCTACCGACTGCTGGGTGGCTACATTTTCAGAGAAAACGCGATGCCGCCGCCCCCTGGATCTCGCATGCCGACCTACCGCCGCTGGGGCCGCCGCAGCGCCACGTACGACGACTAAGAAGGCCTTTTCAGGCCGATCTTTCCTTGGCTGCCGGCTCGCGCTTCCCTTTGCCCAGCCACCGCGACACGATGCGCTTCAGCCGGATCGCTTGCGCCCGCCAACCCAGCGGCCGGAAATGTGTGTAGTGATGGGCCGGCCGCAGTCGCGTAATCCAATACCGCTTGCACTCCAGGTATTCCGGCCCCAAGTCGATTAGCCGGTCGCCGCGCCGGCAACTATCTTCGATCATCTTGGCCATCAGCACGCTTCCCGCCCCGTCTTGCACCGCGGTCTCATCGAATCCGCTGCGCACGCCGTAGACCCAACCGCGGAAGTGATAGTTGTAGGCAAACGCAACCGGTCGGCCATCGAGCATCAGCAAATTCAAATCGACCGCCCCCGCCTTGGTCGCCGATGCGTGCGCCGCCCGCAGATAATCGCGCACCGCCAGGTGCGATAACGTCGTGCCTGTCGTCGAAGAGCCCTGCCAACTGCGCCGGGCAATTTCCACGCAGGCATCGTACAAATCCCACCGTGGATTGCTCTCGCCAAACTCGGCCCCCCGCGGCCGATAGCGCAGATGCTCAAGCGGGCCGCGCTCCAGCAGCTTTCTCTCGCTGCGCCGCACATTGTTTCGCCAACGCGATGTTCGATTTGCCCAATAGGAATCCCACCCGCCAGCCAACTCCACTTGGGCCGCCGTGTGCCAAACGCGCGACTCAAATTCGAATCCCGAGCGCTTCAGCGCCACGGGTGCGTCGACTTGATCCGGGTCGGTCCACCGCAAATCCAACAAATCCCAATCCTGCGGCGAGCGGCGAATGTGCCACAACCCGGCCTGCAAAGTCTCAGCCGGCCGCGGACCAATGGGACCATAAAAGCATCCCCAACCGGCCAGCGGATATCCCAGCATGCGCACCGGTCCAACACGGCTTGATTCTGTAGCAACCGTCAGCGGCAGGATGCCGATCGGCTGACCGTCCGATTCGACGACCAGCGCCCGCAACCGCTGATCTTGTCCGTAGAACTGCCAATACGTTTCCAGCCAATCCAGCGACTGAAAAAACGTGGCCTGCGCCGTTTGCTCCAGAAGCGCATTCCATGCCGTCCGTAATGCGGCCAATTCTTGAATCGAGTTGATTTCTGCGACTTTCAACATCGGCGGTATCCCAAGAGCGAGCAACGTCCATGCCTCGCCACCTCTTGGAAACCATACCCCGCCGACAGCCCGCTGCAGCCGCTCAGGGAGCTTTCTGGCAAACAACTTGCGCTACCGGTAAGTTACTCATCGCACGCAGTCGTGGGCCGGGTGATGTGGCGAAATATCGACATTCCGATGCCCGCCGACACCGAAATGAGACCGCAGAAATCGCACCAGCCCCCCTGCGTACCAGATACTTTCCGTGGGGCTTGCGACACCCCGCAAGCCACCCCGGGGTTCATATACTCAGACAGCTTCAGCAAGCGTGCCGCATTCGAGATTGCTTAATATGCTCCGGACGTCGACGTTCTGCCTAGCCGCAAGTGTTGTGATGTGTCTGCTGCCTGCCGCACGCGCCGCCGAGCCCGCCGTGCAAACGAAGCGGGCCATCGCGGCGGCCAAACAAGTCGACACGCTGCTGAGCGAAGAACTCACCCCCGCGCAATCTGGTGCTCCGGCCAACGACGAAGTCTTCCTGCGCCGCGTGTATCTCGACCTGGTGGGCCACAATCCCACGCCCGAGGAAATTACCGCGTTCGCGCTCGATCCCTCCAGCGACAAGCGCGTGGAGGTGGTAAATCGCCTGCTGGACGATCCACGCTTCGGCGAAAACTGGGCCCGCTACTGGCGCGACGTGATGATGTACCGCCGCACCGATGATCGCGGTCAGATCGCCGGTCCGGCGTTGGTCGAATATCTGAGCGATCAATTCAACAAGAACAAGCCGTGGGACGAAATCGCCCGCTCGTTCATCACCGCCACGGGCGACGTGCGCGAAAACGGCGCCACCGGCCTGATCATGGCCCAGTTCGGCAACACGGCCGACATCACTTCCGAAGTGGCCCGCATCTTCTTGGGCATCCAAATCCAATGTGCCAATTGCCACGATCACAAGACCGATCGCTGGAAGCGCACTCAGTTCCACCAACTGGCGGCGTTCTTTCCGCGCATCGCCGTTCGGCCGGTGAACACCGACGATAAGCGCAGCTTCCAAGTCGTCGGCCTCGATCGCAAGCGGCCTCAGGCGCTGAAACAAGCCAACCGCCCTGTCGGCGACCTGGAACACTACATGCCCGACCTGAAGCATCCCGAGTCGCCAGGCACGAAGATGGAGCCGGTGTTCTTCCTCACGGGCCAACGGCTACCCGACGGCGAAACGGACGCGCAGCGGCGCCAGACGCTCGCGAAATGGATCACGGCTCCCAGTGACGAGTGGTTTGCCAAGGCATTTATCAATCGCATTTGGGCGGAACTCGTCGGCACGGGATTTTACGATCCCGTCGACGACCTCGGACCCGATCACACCTGCACCGCGCCAAAAACATTGGACTACCTGATGCACGAATTCATCGGCACGAAATACGACATCAAGCAGCTTTATCGCATCATTGCCGCCACGGAGGCTTATCAGCGCGAAAGCCGCTCGCATCGTCAATCCAGCGACTCATCGTTTGCTTGCAACTGTCCGCAGCGGCTGCGCGGCGACGAATTGTTCGATGCGCTGATCGCCGCGCTGGGCATTCCCGACGGTGCCTTCGGTTCCGGTCGTCAGGCGATTTTGCGCTCGCCGCGCGGCCAGTTCGACCAAGTGTTCGGCTACGATCCCAGCCTGCCGCGCGACGAAATCTCCGGCACCATTCCTCAAGCACTGCTGTTGATGAATGGCCCGCAAATCAACCGTGCTATCAACGGCAACCGCCCGAACTCCGAACTCGGCAAGCTACTGTCGTCCACGGCCGACAACGAAGCGATCACGGTCGAGCTGTATCTGCGCTGTCTGGGCGCGAGCCGAGCAAGGACGAACTGCTGACTTGCCTCAACCAGGTGAAGCAATCCAAAAACCGCACGGAAGCGTTTGAAGATATCCAATGGGCTTTGATTAACTCCACCGAATTCCTCCACCGCAAATAAACCGCATTAGCGCAGGCCGCCAGGCCGGAAGCGCCGCAATAGACGTTGAGGTGCCCAATGTCGCTCGAACTTCACCACTGCCTCGGTCTGAACGTCACCCGCGACGGCGTCGCCAGCCGCCGCGATTTTCTGAAAACCATCTCGACCGCGGCGTTGGCCGGCAGCGTGCTCAATTGGACCGATCTTGTGACCGCGCAGGCCGCGCAGTTGCGCGGCGCGGCATGGCCTGCATTTTGTTGTGGATGCAAGGCGGCCCCAGCCAGTTCGAAACCTTCAGCCCCAAGCCCGGCACCGCCAATGGCGGTGAAACCAAGGCCATCAAAACCGCTGTGCCAGGCATCCAGATTTCCGATAATTTTCCCGAACTGGCCAAGCAAGCCCGCGATGTGGCGTTTCTCCGCGCAGTCACCAGCCGCGAAGGCGCTCATCCCCGCGCCCAGTTGCTGATGCACACCGGCTACCTGCCGATGGCCGCGGTGAAGTATCCGACGCTGGGCTCGCTGGTGTGCCACGAGATCGCGGGCACCGGCGGCGAGCTCCCCTCCTTCGTGCGCATCGGAGGCGCTCGTGGCGGCGGCAGTTCCGGATTCCTCGGCGTCGATTACGATCCCTTCGACATCAGCAACCCCACTGCGCCACCGACCAACACGACGCCCGCCACCGACGCGGTTCGGTTCCAGCGCCGGCTGGCGTTGCTCGGTCGCTTGGAAACCAGCGCGGCCGACAGCCCTTCGCAGCTATCACCAGAAGCCATCGAGCAAAAAAGCTCTACGATCGCGCCGTGAAGATGATTCTCAGCCCCGAAATGAAGGCGTTTGATCTTTCCAAGGAAAGCGATCAAATGCGCGACGCCTACGGCCGCCATAATTTCGGCGCCGGCTGCCTGCTGGCTCGCCGCCTGGTGGAATCGGGCGTCACGTTCGTCGAAGTGGTGCAAGACGGCTGGGACACGCACGACGACAACTTTGCCCGCGTGAAAAAGCTAGGCGAAGAAGTCGACAAGCCCTTTGCCACCTTGATCGCCGATCTGAAACATCGCGGCATGCTCGATAAGACGCTCGTGATTTGGATGGGCGAATTCGGCCGCACTCCCACGATCAACGCTCGCAGCGGCCGCGACCACTATCCCAAGGCGTTCAATGTGGCGCTGGCCGGCGGCGGCATCCGCGGCGGCCAGGTCGTCGGCGACACGGATTCAAACGGCGTAGAAATCAAAGACCGCCCCGTGGCCGTCACCGATCTGTTCCAAACCTTCTGCAAAAGCTTGGGAATCAAGGCCGAGAAGGAAAACATGAGTTCCATCGGCCGACCGATCAAAGTCGTCGACGGCGGCAAACCGGTGCACGAACTGTTTTCATAAACAGCCGCTATTGCATTTCTAGGTCGAGCGCGAGTCGCATTTTCAATGGCCAGTTTACACATCCTCCGGTAACGCTGACCGTCTGGCCTTTTGTCCAATCCATGGCGAGCCGCTCGTACAGATTTCCTTCTTCTTCAAAATGTGGCAACATCACGAATATTGGATCGTAGCAGAACAGAATACAGGGGATGCTATCTACGACCACAAAGCCTTTGTGCTTGAGCCCATTCGGCTTCACTGTCCAGGATTTGATTAGCGTATCCCGTGCCGTTGCAGCTGATTTTTAATTGTCTGATAGCTCTTACGAAGAATCAGCGAATAACCGAACGTCGCAAAAGCGCCCAAGTATGCGGCGCGTAAATCGCTGATATCAGCCAATCGTTTGTCATAGCCCACCTTCGACGTGATGTGCATTTCGGAGCCAACGAACGTTCCATTGTCAACTTTATGCTTCATCAATTTTTGCAGCTTCGTCGCAATTTTTGGATCGTTTTGCTCACCAAGCACACTAATCTCAGCTTTTGAGGCCGTGTGGCGAATAACTTCGACATTCAAATCTATGCCTTCAAATTCAAACGTTGCACGAATTGACTCGCCAATTCTAAGCCCTGCGAGTACCTCTAAAAATGCAGCAAATTCATACCGCCTTTTCACCTGACTGTCGACGAGCGTCCCAGCGATATTGTTGCAATCGTGGCAAGTGAGCACGTAAGGGCGACCCCCGGCCACCCGCGGCGGCACATGCTCGAGAGTCAACTCCTTTCCCAAAATTGCATGCTGCATATCAAAATCTCGAAAGCAGAGCGGGCACTTGTAGAGACCGACTGTTCCAAATACCTTCGTGGCAGCGACGGCTCCCTTCACAAAGAGCGCCCAACGTTTCCGTTGTGCCGGTTTCCACTTCTGATTCATACAACCTACTACCTCATCGCGGATTGCTTCTGCACTTAGTTAGTGCTGCGATACTTGGGAGCGCTGGTATGGGAACTGACAATTTAGATTTTGCCAAGGGTGTGGCGATGGTGCTTCGAGGTGAAAACATGAAGGCCAGTTGTTACGTGACGCATGGTCAATCTCTTGGAGTCCTGCGCGAACGAATGGTTCGCACTTTTATAAGAGGCGAAACGCCAGATCGGTTTCAACTAGGCACTGGATTCATCCACGATAATAAAAAGCCCACAACATCCGCTCAGATAGACTTACTTGTTCATGACTCTCAACAGTCGGCTCCGCTTTATCGATGGGAAGACTTTGTGGTTGTTGCGCCTATTCAAGCGAAAGCAGCAATTGAAGTTAAGTCACAGCTGGATAAAAATGGGATTGAGCGGCTTATCCGATTGCATTCGAGTGTCGCACAAATCGAACTTGATTCCGGCGCTTTTATACCAACGTTTGGATACGCTTTGGACGGCGCAAGCTTCGAGACATTTGTTAAGCACCTGTCAGATGCAATTCGCCAAAACGCCATCTGCGGAGAAACTGCAGCGTCGAAACTAATGAATGCGCCCGTCTGCATCGCGGTTGAAAACCAGCACTACGTGTCAATTCGTCCGCTTCATTTTGTAGTTGACCCACCGCCATATCTATTCGCAGTGGACCTGACAAAAATGAGAACGGAGTGCGCTAACGATCTTGTGGGAATTGAGACTGGGCTTTTCCTGCAATTCTATTGCGAAATCCTTCAGAACCGTTGGAATAGTCTTCCAGACTGCGCAATTTATGAATGGTTCAACAAGATCCCTGTGGACAACTCTGGAAAGGTATTTATTGATCCAGATGGCAACGTCCATCGCGGAAAGATACCCAGCGTCTAGATGTATCTGGTGTCGAAATTCTCATTTCGCATCCTGCACCGCGAACATGTAGATTTCCAGCGCATTGCGCTGCTGACGCACTGATTCACAGGCACGTAAGCAGGTAGCTGCGCATTGAGCAATTGCGTGCAAAGACATCAAGTGGCGCAGCGGACGAAACCGCACCAGCAAGCCAAATCCGACCAGCGCCAGCACAATCGAGCCGGGCTCGGGCACCACGGAGGGAATGGTGCCCGACAGGAACATGTCCGACTGGTCCACCACATTTGCGGCAGCGCCAAGATATCCCGATGGCGAAGTGCCTGCCACTTGAAAAACCTCCTGCAACGTTCGCAATGTCGACGAGTGCGTATAGTTGATCGTGCTTTGGTACGCATTCCCCTTGGCCAGTGGCGAGATGAGAATGTAGGGGATCGTGAAGCTTGACGTGTCGCCGCCTTCCGTCTCATCGAACCAGATTAAGATCGCGCCGTTGTTCTGATACGCCTGCGAAGCCATGATCTGCGGAATGATGAGCGACAAAAAATGGTCCCCCTGCGCGATCTTCGTCGAGTCGCTGGAGCCGCTCAGTGCCGTGTGCATGTCGTTGAACTGGTTCGGCGTGATCCAGTTGAACCGGCTGACCGTGTCGTTGCTCAAGTCCGTCTGCAACTGTTGCAACGGTGCGTATTTCAAACGCTGGGTGTTCGAGGTGGTGGAGTTGTTGCCGCCGCTGGTGTCGCTGAAGTACACCATCGGATTGTGCTTGGCGGCATAGTCGTATTTCAGGCTGCTGTTGTACGGATTGGGCGTGGCGCCGCCGGGCATCGTGCCGCTGAAACTGCTTAGCGGAACCGTCCAAGAACTCTGCGGCAGGACCGCCCCAGTGCTGAGGTTTAAATCGATATCTTCTTGATACGACTTCCAACTGATGCCGGCCGACTGCAACAGCCCCGTGAGGTGCTGATTTGTATTCTGCTCATTGCTGGGAAACGGGTTGTTGTCGTTAGTGATGCCGAAATTCGTGCCCGCTTCCACCCAAAGATAGTTGGGTTCCGACGGATGGACGCTCGAGCCAACGCTGGTGTAATTCGACGCCCAAGAAGTTTGCGCCGCATTGGGATTGTTCGCCGTAATCAGGCTATTGATATAAGGCGCGTTGGCATTCCCGAAAATGGCCTGGGTGGTGGTGTAACTGCCCGGCTGCGTGAAGTTGTGATTCTCCATCGCAATCACAAACACGTCGCCGACACTGTCGGCAAAGGTAGAAGCTGGGCAGCAAATCGCTGCCACAGCGCAGGCGGCCAGAATTGCCGCGCGGGCAAGCCAACGTCGATGAGTGTAGCTCATTAGCGGTCCAGTTTTGACTGCCCGATAGCTGCAATAGCCCCTTCGTTCCGCAACGCTAGAAGTGGCCTAAATATAAACTCCAGCTACGGCAAACACAACGATTTGGCGCCAGCAAACCGGATAAAATTCCATTTAGGTAGGTCTAGGGAAATCGAGCTACCGGCGAAACACTCGTTTCGCGTCCTGGAGAGCGATTCCTAACATGTCGATTTCCAGCGGCGTGTTGTAGAAGTAGAAGCTCGCCCGGGCGCTGGCAGTCACACCCAAACGCTGATGCAGCGGCATCGCGCAATGATGCCCGGCACGAACGGCTACCCCGTGACGATCCAGGAGTTGGGCCACATCATGCGCATGAATGCCGTCCACGACGAAACTGACGATGCCCGACTTGTGCTCCGGCGCCGGCCCCAAAATTCGCACCCCGCCGACATCCGACAGCACGCCGTGAGCGCGCTCGGTCAACATCTTCTCGTGCCGCTCGATCGCTTCCCAACCGATGCGCCGCAAATATTCAACCGCCGCGCCCAAACCGATGGCCGACACGATCGGCGGCGTGCCGGCCTCGAACTTCGCCGGCAATTCGGCCGACTCAAAGCCTTCGGTGCGCACTCGCCGAATCATGCTGCCGCCCCCCAGAAACGGCGGCATCGCATCCAACAGTTCGCGCCGGCCCCACAAAATCCCCACCCCGGTCGGCCCGAGCATCTTGTGCCCGCTGAACGCCACAAAATCCGCGCCCATCGAGCGCACGTCGATCTGCAAATGCGGCGCATGCTGGGCGGCATCGGCCAACACCACAGCGCCGACCTCGTGTGCCCGCCGCGCAGATCTCTTCGATTGGATTGATCGTGCCCAACACGTTGGATACCGCCGCCACAGCGACCAGCTTGGTGCGTTTCGTCAGCAGCCGATCGAACTCCTTAAAATCCAGCAGCCCGTCGTCGGTGATCGGCGCCCAGCGAATCGATGCTCCGGTGCGCTCGGCCAACTGTTGCCAGGGCACGATGTTCGAATGGTGCTCCATCTCGGTGAGCAGGATTTCATCTCCGGCCTTGACGTTCGCCTGGCCCCAACTGTGCGCCACCAGATTGATGCTCTCGGTCGTGCCGTGCGTGAAGATGACTTCCTCGCGCGCTTCGGCATTGATGAAGTCGCGAATCTTCTCCCGCGCTTCTTCGAACAGATCGGTCGTCTGATCGCTCAGCCAATGGATGCCGCGATGCACGTTGGCATATCGGCTGGCGTATACATCCACCACCGAATCGATCACTTGCCGCGGCCGCTGCGTAGTGGCGGCATTATCCAGATAGACCAACGACTTGCCGTCGGGCCGCACCGAACTGAGAATCGGAAAATCGGCGCGCACGCGCTCTACGTCGAAGGTGTCGAAATTGTCGGAAGTCTCGGTAATCATTGACATGAACGTTCTTTCAGGCCGAATTCCACTTTCGACGTCGGCGAAAACATGGCGCTCTGCAAAACCCGCCAGACCAGTAAGCAGCACTTCTGACGATTCGGCGTCAACCGCGCGCCGAACATTTGCAGCATGTCCTCTCCGGTAAACGACTGCACTTCGGCCAGCGATTTGCCTTCGACTTTTTGCATCAGCATCGAGGCCGCGGCCTGGCTGATGCAGCATCCTTCGCCACCAAACCAGGCTTGCTGAATGCGGCCGTCCTGCACCTGCAGTTCCACGCGCACCACGTCGCCGCACAGCGGATTATCATCCTGATGTGCGTGCGTGCACCCCGAGCATTGGCCTCGATGATACGGCTGCTCGTAATGGTCGAGAATTCGATCCTGATAAAGTTCGTCGTCGTTGGACATTAACTAACCGCTGAGGCGATGAGACGCTGAGCCGATCAAATGCTTTCGCTCCTGCAATTCTATCCTCTCCGCGTCTTGGCGTCTCTGCGGTCCATTCTGCCCTTACAAGCACCGCATGAACGCCACCAAGTCGCTCTTCTCCTGCTTGGTCAGTTTGGTGCCCAAGATCAGATTGAAGAACTCGACGGTGTCGTCCAGCGTCATCAGCCGCCCATCGTGCAGGTACGGCGGCGAACCCTTGATGCCTCGCAGCGGGAAGGTCTTGATCGGTCCATCGGCTGATTCCATCAAGCCGTTCGCCATGCGCGGCTCAAAAAACCGTTCCGCGCACAGGTTGTGCATCAAGTTGTCGGTGTAGTATGGCGGCACGTGGCAAACCGAGCACTTCCCTTTGCCGAAGAAAACTCGTTCCCCGCGCATTTCAGCTTCGCTGGCCTTCTCAGCATCCAACCGCCCCATCACGTCCAGCTTCGGCGCCGGCGGGAAATCGAACAGCTCTTGGACTTCCGCCATGTCGTGCACCTGGCTGCCGCGCTCCAGAATGTTCACCCCTTTTTTCGTGGCAATCACCGGATCGCCGTCGAAGTACGCCGCCCGCTGCTCGAATTCCGTGAAATCTTCCACGGTCTTCAATGCCCGTTGCGAGCCAAACAATCGCTGAATGTTCACGCCCCGCAGCGAAGGCGTATCGATCCGGTGCCGGAATTCCTGCGGGCGCATGTCTCCCACCAGGTGCGTCGCCGCATTCGTGTGGCCGTTCACGTGACAATCGAAACATGTGACGCCCCGACTGGGTTTCACGGTGCGGCGATCTTTCGTGGCATTGAATTGCTGTTGGTTAAATGGCGTGACCAACAGCCGCAGCCCTTCCAGTTGTTTGGGATTCAAAATGCCGTTGAACAACTCGTAGTAATTCTGGAGCGTTACCAGCTTGCCCTGGGAAACATCGCCCAAATCGGGCCGCGTCGTCAAAAAAATCGGCGGCGGAAACTCCGGCAGCATGTGATCGGGCAGGTCATAATCCAGATCGAACCGCGTCAAATCGCGGTCGCCTTCCTGCTTCTTGATCTCCTCGATGTGAAATTTTGGGAACACCATGCCCCCTTCGGCATGATTCGGATGCGGCAGTGGCAAAAATCCCTGCGGCCAAACATTCTTCTTCTTGATCTCCTCCGGCAGCATCAACGCCAGCGAATCCCACGATACGCCGCTGGGTAACTTCACACGCACACCTTCCTGAATCGGCTTGCCGCGAGCCATGGTCACGGTCTTGATCGAATGATCGCTCAGATCGTAGCGCTCCTTCAACAAATCGTTGTGCGCTTGTTCGATCTTCGGCTTGTCGGCCTCCATCCGCTTGCGAAGGGCGTCGAAGCTTTCCCCGACCACCACGGGCATGTAGCTGGTGGGTGTTTTCTTATCGTTGGGATCGGCCGCCGAACCAATGCGCTGGGTCGATGCCACAATCCATCCGGCCGCGACAACAATTGCCAGGAAGCTGCAAATCGTAATTCTGGATCGCATGATGATTCTCCAATCGCCCACCGGCGCGCTACTTATTGTTTTCTTTTCGATGCCTTCATCGTTTTGCTGCAAGAATGTAAACCCCGCGTCGCCGAACAATCTATCAATAACGATTATTGATAACAAGCGCTTCGCCGCCGTGCCTTACACTCCCAGCAGCTTCGCGGTGGCCAGCCATTGCAGTTGCCCGCCGCGCGGTTCGACCGGCCCCTCGAACTCGATCGCAGCCACGGCCCCTTTGGCAAAGCGGAGCGAGCAATCGCCGTCGCCGACCAGCCGGGCCACCATGATTTCCACGTCCGGCGCATGCCCCACCCAAGCCACGTCCCCATCGGCTTGCTGCGCCGTCCACTTCACCATGTCCGACAAATCGGCGCCGCACGCCAGAGCGTCCAGCGGCACGATCTTGGGCTTGCCGGCCATATGCTCGCGAATCAGCTCCGCCGTCTGCCGGCACCGCGCCAATGGGCTGGTGGCGATGACCGCAGGCGCAAATCCTGCCTCAACCAATCTCTTCACCACCTGGACGAAGCGCTTCCGCCCTTTATCCGTCAGCGGCCGCTCCAGATCGCCCGGCCAAATCGAATCATCGCGCTCCTCAGCCCAAGCATGTCGCACGATGTAAAGCAGCATGATTTAGCGTTCCCGCCACAACACTGCGTCTTCGATTCCCAATTCGCGTTGCACGCCGGCGATCTGCTTCCGGAAGCGATGCGAATCGACCGGATATCCCGCTGTCGGGGCCAGGTCGGGAATATGCCGCCGCCAGAATTCGTTGAACGGCCGCATCGCCGCCTCGCGCAGATATTTCGACACCATCGACGACAACGCCACCGGCAAGAACCGCTCTCCTTCCACCCAAAACTCAATTTCCACTCGCTTCTCTTCCGGCCCGAAGCGATACGTGCTTTGCGCGCTCGACTCGTAATGCCGCTGAACCCAGTCATCAGGAAACTGCGACTGCACCAGCGGTCCATAACGATTCCGACCGCCATGCTTGTCGCAGAGTACGTGCACCGGACCACTTTCGATCAGCTTCAACGCATCGGCCACCAGTGACAAGGTGATTCTCGAAAGCGCATCGGCCTTATTCGCCGAGCGCGCACCGTCGCATTGAACTCGTCCGGAAAAATCGCCCGGCTCAACAGCGCCGCCAGCCGCACGCCCGCGGCTTCCAGTCCGCCGCGTACCGACTCCACCAACTCGGACAGTCCGTCCTCTTCCAGCCACATCGGTAACGTCGCCGAGTACCCGGCGTGCCAGGGAATTTGCTCCAATCGCGGCCCGCAGAATGGATCCAACAGACACCACAGCTCCGCCCACTGGCTCGGCAACTGATTCAATAGCGCCAGCGCCGCCAACACGCCGCGCTCCAGATGATCGATGCCGTCGCCCCCTTTGTAGACCACCTTCGAATCGGCCCACACCACGCGCTTCTTGTTCGCCTTTTCGACCGACTTCGTCACCACGCGCCGCAAGTGATGATAGAGCTCGCCGATTTCGACCCCCTCGGCCAGTTCCCACACGGTGGCCGAGACCACCAACGGCCCCAAATTCGGGCCATAACCGGCTTCGTCCGTGGCAATCACAAAAGGCATAATCCGTCGCGCCGTTTCGAGGAGGTGTGCGCCAAAGTATATCGCCCTCAGCTTGCTGCGCAGTGGCGGAAATCTCGCGCTGGCCCCTCCGCGGGCGAACCGCTAAACTCCCGCGATGAATTGGGATCTGGTTTTCCTCTGTCTGGCTTCGGCCGTGTCGGGAGCGATCAATTCGATCGCCGGCGGCGGCACGCTGCTCACTTTTCCGGTAATGGTGGCGGTGCTCAAGCGCAAACCGGAGTTCAGCCAGTGGGCCACGGTGGTCGCCAATCAAACCACTTGCGTCGCGCTGATGCCCGGCTCGTTCGCCTCCGCCTGGGCCTATCGCCGGGAACTTGCGCACTCAGTGCGCTGGTTGAAATGGCTGGTTTGGCCGAGCCTGTTGGGCGGATGGCTCGGCAGCCTCCTGGTGATCTGGTTTCCCAAAGCGTTCGATTCGCTCGTGCCCTGGCTGATTTTCACGGCGGCGTTGCTCTTCGCGCTGCAGCCGCAAATCGCTCGTTGGACCGGCATCGGCCTGCCGCATGAGAATCCGTCGGGTCGGCGGATCGCGGCCATCATGGCCTTCCAATTTCTCGTGGCCGTTTACGGCGGATACTTCGGCGCCGGCATCGGCATACTAATGCTCAGCGCGCTGGCGCTGATGGGCCTTTCGGACATTCACTCCATGAACGCGCTGAAAACACTGCTGGCGGCCGTGATCAACGTGATGTCGGTCGTCGTGTTCGCCACTCGCGGACAAGTCGATTGGCCCGATGCCTGGCCGATGATCGGCGCCGCCATTGTCGGCGGTTATCTTGGCGCCGCCTCGGCGCGAAAAATCGACCGCAGCCTGGTGCGCAAAATCGTGGTCGTCATCGGCTTCACCCTGGCGGCCTACTACTTCTACCACCAGTTCTTCCCTGCAACGGACCACTGACAACGAACCATTGACTACTGCGCAAAAAAATCGGCTCTGGAAAGGCCCGTGCCTTTCCAGAGCCGCATCAATCTCAATCAATCTCTACCGCGCCACTTACCGAACTGCTTCGTTCAGCACCTTGTGATTCGGTACGCTGTGGCGATTCAGCAGGCCGTCTTCATCCGTCTCGATGATCGTGGCCACCGGACCAACTTCACGGACCGTGCCTTCCAGAGTGCCTACGGTCACGTGATCACCAGCTTGCAGCCGCTGGCGAACATAATATCCGGCCAGAATGCCAGCCATCACGTCGCGGCCGCCCAAGCCGAACGCCAAGCCGAAGCCCAGCGCTACTCCGCCGAACACGATCAAAATCGCGTAGTTCAGCAGGGCGAATTGAATCTTCAACTGGTCGAACGCGGCCATGAACACCATCAACGTCATGATGTAGTAGCAGCCATTGGCCAACGTTTCGGCATAGCTGATGCCCATCCGATCGGTGCTGGTGGCAATCACGCCACGCAAGAAACCAGCCACCAACAACCCGATCACCACCATCACGGTGGCAACCAGCACGTTGGGAATGTACTCGACCACGCGGTCAATCGCGCCAGAAACCTGCGAGATGTTCAGAATGCTGAAGCCGGCCATCAAGAAGACCAGCATCAGGCCCCAGAAGACGATCGTGCCTACAATCGCCGGCACATTCCGGCGGATATTCATGTGCGTCATCGATTCCCACAGTCCGCTCCGTTCAGCGGCGCGTTGCAGGCCGGCCCGTTCGCACAACACGGTAATCGCCCGAGCAACGAACTTGGAAACGAAATAACCGACGACCAACACGACGATCGCGGCCAGCAAGTTCGGCGTGAACGAAACAATCTTGTGCCATGCATCGGCGAAGCTCGTTTGTAATGCTTCCTGCGACGTTTTTACCGTGCCGGTGAAATCCGGCGTGGTCAGCGTCGTGCCTTCAGCAAAAATCGAAAACATACGTTGCGCTCCTTTCAGTCCCGAAGACTGACTAAGTGTGGCCGCCTGAGCGACCCCCTGGAAAAGATTGGAAACCAATTTCTTGTCGCAGCCTCCTGCCGCGCAGAACTCTTGGTGCGGGTGAAAACCTCCCCCAACTACTTCGTTGCCTCAAAGTGAAGCAGCGTCACTCCTCCGGCCGGCGGTTTCCGCGATTTTTTGGCGCCTCAAACTTGCCCGTAATCGTTAATCTCAAACAACCTACAACCGCTTTGGCAAAATTTGCGGCCGCAAATCCGCACCCCTGCAGAAAGAAGTCGGCAATCTGCTCGACCAGCAGCCGCTGATTGATCCGTTGGTGCACGGCCCGATCGAATGGCTCCTGCGCCGGCGGCGGCGGAACCGGCAGTTCGGCAAGTTTTTCCAATAGATCGATCGCCATTAGCTTCCTTCGCTTTCTTTTTCTGCCTGCTGCCTGCCGCCTGCTGCCTGCTCATCTCCAAACCGTGCCTGGATCTTTTCCCGCGCTCGGCTGATCCGCATCTTGCAGGCGCTCACGCTCAAATCAAAAATCTCCGCCAACTCTTCGTGGCTATAGTTTTCCGCGTATTTCAAAATCAAAAGTGCCCGGTCTTCCTCGTCCAGAATGTCGAGCATCTGCAGCAAATCCATCGACAATCCTTCGGCCACCTCCCGCGTGCCCGGCGATTGAGCTTCCATTGTCTCATCGCTCACCGTGCTTTCGTGCTTCTGGCGCCGGCCTCGTCCGCGCCGTATCGTCAAACACGTGCGCACCGCGATGCCGTGAACCCAGGTGCTGTACTTCGACCGCCCCTCAAATTTCCCACGGTGCAAGAACAACCGCACGAACACTTCTTGCGCGGCATCGTTGGCGTCATGCTCGTTGCCCAACAGCCGGTAGCAAATGCGCCACACCCGCTGGCGGAAACGCTCCACGAGCGCCACGAAGGCGGGACCGTCAGACCCCTCCCGCGCTGCACCCGCCGCCAACTGTTCGTCGGTAAATTGCTGAATGGTGCTCACATGCAATCCTACGACGAACCCTGTGGCATAGGGTCCCGCCGCAAGTGCATCCCTACACCATGGTTAAAGCGTTAGTAGCCGGCCCGATCCGTGGGCGTCACATCAATTGCGCGGCGAGGGTGAAACGCAAACAGCGGCGGCTGAAGAAGATGCGCAGCCCCGGCAATCCACGCGGAATCGGACCACAAATCGCCAAGCTGGGTCAAGACCGATATGCTCAGTAATGAAAGACTCGAAAGAAGATGACAAAACCAAAGATGATAAAAATCAAGATTTTTAGGACCCCACCTAGCGAAGTCTCTGAATCAGCGCGAATTGCAACGTACCTCGAGGCGGCCATAAAGAGTGCCACGGCAACAAATGGCCCCGGCCAAAAAGTATAGACCTGACCCCTTTCTGACGGAACGGCTGGAATCAAGAAGAGTAGCGCAGCCAACAACAACGCATGCTCCGCCACCAAAGCCAAGATTTTTCGGCTGCCCATGAAGCACAATCCCAGCGCTGAGCGCTACCACTTCAGGCCGAATTTGTCGCCAAATTCCGATTTGCCCAGCCCGCCTTTGAGCGGCACCTTGCGTTGCTTTTTCGGCGCCGTAGGTGCCGTTTCTTCTACGGCAGGTTCCGCTTGCCCCGCTTTTCTCGTGGGCTCCGGCCGCGCTTCGAGCGCCTTCATCGAAAGACTGATCCGCTGATTCTCCACGTCGACCGATAGCACCTTCGCTTCTACTTCCTGCCCTTCCTTCACCACTTCGGTCGCCTTGAACACGCGCTTGTGCGATAGCTCGGAAATGTGCACCAGGCCTTCCACCCCCGGCTCCAATTTCACAAACGCGCCGAAATCCATGATCTTCGAGACTTTGCCTGTCACCTTGCTGGTCACAGGATACTTCGAGGACACGTTCGTCCACGGGCTTTCGAACAAATCGCGATACGCGAGGCTGATCTTATGCGTCTGCGGATCGATCTTCTGAATCTTCACCTTCACTTTTTGCCCCACCGTCAGCACTTCGCTGGGATGCTTGACTCGCTCCCAGCTCATCTGGCTCACGTGAATCAACCCGTCGATGCCTCCCAAATCGACAAACGCGCCGAAATCGCGGATCGTGCGCACGGTTCCGTCGCGCGTCTGGCCCACTTCCAATTGTGAAAGCAATTGCTCTTTCGCGGCCGCCTGTTCGCGCTCCAGCATCGCCCGCCGGCTCAGCACCAAATTCTTCCGCTGCGGGTTGGCTTCGATCACCACGCACGGCCAGCGCTGCCCCACAAATTCTTCCAAGTTCTCCACGCGATAAATCGAAACTTGCCCCGCTGGAATAAACCCGCGCAGCTTGTTCACTTCGCATTCCAGTCCGCCCTTGTTGTGGCCGGTCACATGCGCTTCGACCACAATCCCCTCAGTGATGTCCGACCAATCGCCGACGTCAACGCTCATCCCCGGCGCGGTCAATTCATATAGCCCTTCGTCGGAATTGAACTTCGTGACGATCACATCCAACATCGCCCCGACTTCAGGCTCTTTAGCGAACGAGTGCAGCGGCAACACGCCTTGATTGCGCCCGCCGAGATCGACAAACACATCGTCGCGAAAGATCCGCGCTACGCGCGCTTGCAGCCGCGTCTCCGGCTCCAAGATCTGGCTGGCCGCCATCGCGCCTGCTGTCCCGACCGCCGAGATCAACTCTTCCATCGATTGATCCCCCAGCGCCTCCTTCAGCTCCGCCTCCAGTTCCGGCGACAGCCCGGCGCGCAAACTCGGCGGTTCCACTTTGCGCGCGGCGTGGCGGGAATCTCGAATTTGGATTTCGCCGGCTTGGGCTTGAAGGAATAGGGCTTGGGCTCCGGCGGACGTTCAGTTTTCGCTGGCGACTCCGTTTCGCTTGATGCCCCGGCCGCCGGTGGCTTCGACTCCTGGGTGCGAAAGGCCACTTTGGCCCGCGGCTCAACTCGCGGCACCGCCACCCCCGGCCGCTGCGTGCCGATTTTGATGCGCGGCGTCTTCGCTTCTTCGCCGGCGCCCTGATCCGCCGCTGCACCGGTCGACTCAGCCGTTGGAGTCTCTGGCGGCGGCACTGCTTCCGGATCCGGAGGAATCGGCGTCGGATCGGTACTCATAAACGACTCTGTTCCACGACGGCCCACAGAAATAGACATTTGCCGAACGCAGTAGTCTAATTCCCCAAAACGCCCCGCGAAAGGGCCGTATCACACTTGCCGCACCTGTATTTAAGTACCCCCGGCAAGACTCGAACTTGCAACCCCCTGCTTAGAAGGCAGGTGCTCTATCCGATTGAGCTACGGGGGCGATTTTTATGCGATGACATCGAATCAATCCCAGGGGTTGCAATCCCTGGGCTTGCGCCATCAATCCTAGTTCATCCACCACACTCGGAACAGTGAAACTCGCTGCGGCACACGCCGCCTCATATTGTCCCCACCCCTCGCCGGCGCTATAGTGCGCTTGTATGGAAGAGCCGTCCAAACAACCGCCGCCCGAACCTTTCCATGTTGGCGAGATGAACCTCGACCGGCTGACGCAAGCCTTCGCCTCCATGCTGGGTCACGACGATCCCACCCTGGCAACCGCTGGCTCGGACACACCTCCCTCGGCCGTCGATGCCGAACCAGCGGCCGACTGTGAAGTGACTCCCAGCACTATCGTCGAATCCATGCTCTTCGTCGGCCGCCCCGACAATCAGCCCCTGACCAGCGAGCAGCTGGCCGGTTTGATGCGCGGCGTCACGGCCGACGAAATCGAGCAGATCATCGCCGACCTGAATGTTCGCTACACAGCCGAGGGCCGGCCGTATGAAATCATCCGCCAGGGATTCGGCTACCGCATGACGCTGCGCAGCCAATATGCGCCGCTACGAGAGAAATACTACGGCCGGATGCGCCGCGTCCGCCTGTCGCAAGCCGCCATCGAAGTGCTGGCCCTGGTGGCTTACAACGAACCGGTCACTTCCGACCAGGTCGCCCGGCTGCGCGGCACCGCCAGCGGCAACGTGCTGCGCCACCTGGTCCGCCGCCGCCTGCTGCGCAGTCGAACGCCCCGAAACCAAGCCGCGCAAAGCCAGGTACTTCACCACGCAGCGGTTCCTGGACGTGTTCCATCTGCGCAACCTCAGCGACTTGCCGCGCAGTGAGGAGTTGGAGCCGAGCTAGCGCGCCTCCTCTTTTGGTGGGTGCCGCTGGAATGCATCCACTGACCGCATTCAAGCACAACAGCAATCGCCGCATGCGGTTGCGACATTTCACACGATCCAGCGTGTACCCGTATCCCAAACCGTGGTAAAATCAGCCACATCTTCGAACGCCGCTCCTCTGGATTTGTAACTTTCGTGATCATTATTTCTCAGGTCACGCATAGCATCATGCCAACCGCGGTCACTGGCCCGGCTCGGGCTCCCAGCCAGCTGCCCGCGTCGAAAGATCTCCAACCCTTAGGCGCCGACGGGTGGTCCGCCGCGCAAATGGGTTAGCTTTTCAACTGTAATATGCTCCAGCTCATTTTGCTTCGTCCGGGTACCACCGATTACGACCAACAAGACCGGATCGAAGGAACGCTCGATATCCCGCTCACAGAACCTGGCCGCAAGGACGCCGAACTAGCCGCCGAGAAGCTTCGCGCTTACCTTCCTGCAGCCATTTACTATTCGCCCCGCCGATCGTCCAAGGAAACGGCCGGCATCATCGCCGCGGCGTTCGACCTCAAACCCAAAGTCCTCAAGAACCTGCACAACGTGAAACTCGGCCTTTGGCAGGGAATGCTGGTCGAGGAGGTCCGCCACAAGCAGCCCAAGGTCTACAAGCAGTGGCAGGAACATCCCGAATCGGTCAGCCCCCCGGAGGGCGAAACTATTTCCGAGGCCGCCGACCGGGTCAGAGAGGGCTTGGAAAAGCTCGCCCGGAAGCATCGCACTGAAACCGTCGTGCTGGTCTCCCCCGAACCGCTGGCCAGCGTCATCCGCCACGTCGTTGAAGGCACTCCTGTGGGCGATCTGTGGAAAGCCGCCAATGGTTGCGGGCATTTCGAGGTTTTGAATGTCCAACCCGCTTTGGCGGCCTCTGGAACCGCCCCAAGTCAGCCTCACAACAACACTTCTGACCTTGACACTGCGGTTTCGAAGCGCACTATTGCCGACAGCCATTAACCCGATATTCGTTTCGTCGTGACCGGAGCGCCCGCCGCGGCTTCTAAAAATTCGAGATTTTAGGGAACCAATCGCAACTCCCAGGGAATCGGAAATGGCCGCAGGAAACGTCGGAACCTCCGCCAGCGATCCCCCGACTGCCCGCCGTCCGAAGCGTGGCGTGCCTGAAGGTCTCTGGCAGCAGTGCCCCGGGTGCCAGGCCACCATCTATAAGAAGGAAGCTCAGCGGATGCTGAACATCTGCCCCGAGTGCGATTTTCATTTGTACGTGCCGGCCCAGGAGCGCGTCCGGCAAGTGCTCGACGAAGGCACGTTCGAAGAATGGTTCGACGACCTGCAGCCCACCGATCCGCTGAAATTCGCTGATAAGAAGCCGTACCTGGAACGCCTCAAAGCGGAACAGAAAGCGCACCGGCCTGCGCGAAGCGGCGCTGGTGGGCACCGGCATGATTCGCGCCCGCCGCGTCGCCTTCGGCGTCACCGATTCGGCCTTCATCATGGGCAGCATGGGCTCCGTGGTCGGCGAAAAGCTTACGCGCCTGATCGAGCGCGCCACCGAAGAAAAACTGCCGCTGATCATCATCAGCGGCTCCGGCGGCGGCGCCCGCATGCACGAAGGCATCCTGTCGCTAATGCAAATGGCCAAAGTTTCGGCCGCCTTGGCCCGCTACCACGAATCCGGCGGGCTGTTCATCTCGGTGCTCACCAATCCCACGATGGGCGGCGTGGCCGCCAGCTTCGCCTCGCTGGGCGATCTGGTGTTCGCCGAACCCAAGGCCCTGATCGGCTTCGCCGGCCCGCGCACCATCAAGGCCACCATCCGCATCGAATTGCCCAAGGGGTTCCAAACCAGCGAGTTCTTGCTGGAGCACGGCTTCATCGACCGCATCGTCCACCGCCCCGACCTGAAGCCCGAAATCGCCCGCGCCATCGACTACTGCGGCAAGTAGCCCCCAATCTCGGCGCCAGTCCGCGCCGGCCGCAAGGCCGGAGCCTTCAGGCGCGATTCTCAATTCCCGCATCTTTCGCGCCGCTTTCCTCGCGCTTACAATGTCGACATGACTACCGCCACATTGAATCTCGACAAAACTTTGGCCGCCCTCGAATCGGCAGAAGCAGGCAACAAGATTTCCGCTTCCGCCGCGGCAAACATCCGCATCTGGCTCAGCGAGCCGCACTATGCCGACTACGCGGGGCAGGTCGCCGACCACATCGCCGCCGGCAGGTGGAAGGAGCTCGACGACGCCTTCTGGACCATTATCCCCTTCGGCACTGCCGGCCGCCGCGGCAAGATGTATCCCATCGGCTGCAATGCGATCAACGACCGTACCATGGCCGAAAGCGTGCAGGGACTGGCCGATTATGTGTTGCAGTACAACTCGTCCCTCGCCTCTCGCCCCTCGTCTCCGCTGCGCACGGTGGTGGCCTACGACACCCGGCATCGCTCCCGCGAATTCGCCGAGCTCGCCGCCAGCATCATGGTCGGCAACGGCTTCGAAGTTTTCTTCTTCGATCAGATTCGCCCTACGCCGGAACTCTCGTTCGCCGTGCGCGACCTGGGCTGTGCCGGCGGAATGATGATCAGCGCCAGCCACAATCCGCCCAGCGACAACGCTATCAAACCGTTCTGGAGCACCGGCGGGCAACTCAAAATGCCCCACGATGAAGCCACGATCCGCTGCGTTGAAAAAGTGACCGCCATCAAGCGCGTCCCCTTCGCCGAGGCCGTCACATCTGGCCGCGTTAAATTCTGCCAGGAGCAAATCGATCCGCGCTATCGCGCCGCGGTGCTGGCTCAAGGACAAAAGGGCCCGCGCGATCTGAAAATCCTTTACTCCCCGCTGCACGGCGTCGGCCTCACGTCCGTGTTGCCGATTCTGCAAACCGATGGTTTCAAAAACGTCGAAGTCTACGAACCGCACTCCAAGCCCGACGGCGATTTCCCCAACGTGCCCAACAACATCGCCAATCCCGAAAACCCCGCGGTCTTCGACAAGCTGATCGAGCACGCCGGCACCAGCGGCGCCGAAATCATCCTGGCCAGCGACCCCGACGCCGACCGCATCGGCTGCGCCGCCCCGCTCACCGTCGGCGGCAAGGAATGGCGCACCCTCAGCGGCAATCAGATCGGCGTGCTCATCGGCGAGTTGCTGCTGCGACGGCGGCAAGCGGCCGGCACGCTCACGCCCGATCATTACGTCATCAAAACCTGGTCACCAGCGACATGATCTGCCGCGTGGCCGAAAAGTTCGGCTGCCGCTATTACGGCGACGTGCTCACCGGTTTCAAATGGATCGGCAACGTAATCGACGAAGTCGGCCCCGAAAAGTTCGTCTTCGGCTTCGAGGAAGCTCACGGCTATCTGGCCGGCACGTACGCCCGTGATAAAGATGGCGCGGTCGCCGCGATTTTAATGGCGGAACTGGCCGCCGAGTGCAAAGCCCAAGGCATGACGCTGCACGAGCATCTCGACAAAGTGTTCCTGCGCTACGGTTGTCATCTGGAAAAAACCATCAACATCACGCTCCCCGGCGCCAGCGGTGTGGCCCAGATGAAGGCCATCATGGAAAAGCTGCGCAACTCGCCGCCGCAATCCTTGGGCGGCCTGATCGTCGCCCAAGTGCGCGATTACTTGAAACAGCGTGTGCTGAATGCCGGGAAATGGAGCAGCCTGGCCGCCAAGGTGCCCCCCAGCGATCTGATGATCTTCGATCTCGATCCGCCTGGCAACCGCGCCGCCGTGCGCCCCTCAGGCACCGAACCCAAGATCAAGTTCTATCTCTTCGCTTCCGAGACGCCGGAGCGCTCCCAAGATTTGGCGGCCACAAAGAATCACCTCGCCGCGCATCTGGCCGCGCTGGAAGCCGACCTGCTGGCCGCCGCAAAGTAACGCCCCCTTAGCCCCGCGCTCAGCCCGGGGGTGATGCGCCTACGCCGCCCCCACCGCATTACGCACCCCGACATACGCCTGGTGTGCCTTGAGGCACACCGCCCGAAACGTCTCCGGATATCCCACGCCGGTGATCCGCAGCGTTTGAATCTGTCCCAGCCGAAACACCATGTCGCCGGCCGGATACCACGCCTGCCCGGGCCGCATGTCAATGTCGATCGCATCGAACCGATCCAAATCGACGTACTGATCGACCTTGAACTTCGGCCCCTTCTCAATAATCAGCCGCCGATTGGTCAACCGGTAGCACCGCAAACTCCAAGGGGCCAGCATACCGAAGTACATCGCCAACCCCAGCGGCAACGTGAGCAACAAGAACAGCCGCCCAAACGTAAAAATCCAAAACCCCGCCTTGATGCCATACAGCCGCCCCAACAATCGCCCCAATCCCGTGGCCGCAATCGTCGGCCACTCAATCGTGACCGTCACCTCCTGCGACTGACTCGGCACCACACCCGCAATGGCTTGTTTCATGGCACAAAAGTAACAAACGACGTGTGAATTGGCCAGTGCTGCCAAACTATGCAAAGCGCATAAAAAAACCCCGGCGTTATGCCAGGGCTTTTGAGACTTCTGATCGCTGACTTCTGATCGCTGACTGCTGAACGCTGATCGCTACCGCCGCGCAAAGCGTTCGTCTTCCAGGCCCAACCGTTTCATCTTCTTGTACAGCGTCGTGCGGTTGATGCCCAGCTCGGCTGAAGTCGCCTGGCGGTTCCAATTGTGCCGCTCCAGCACTTCCAGAATGATTTGCTTCTCGGGCGACTGCATCGCTTGCTTCAAGTTGCGGCCCGGGTCGGCATGAGCCGAAATCGGCGCCTCGGCGGCCAACTGCGGCGGCAAGTCTTCAACTTGAATCACGTCCGTCTTGCTCAACAGCACGGCCCGCTCGACGACGTTTTGCAGCTCGCGCACATTGCCCGGCCAACGGTAGCGTTGCAGGGCTGTCTGAGCATCTTCGCTGAAGCCGGTCACCTTGCGGCCCGACTCCTGGCACACTTCCTCGAGGAAATGCTTGGCCAGCAGCGGAATGTCCGACAGCCGTTCCCGCAGCGGCGGCAGCTCGACGTTGATCACGTTGATGCGGTAATACAAATCCTGGCGGAAGCGCCCCTCTGCCACGGCTTTCGCCAGGTCTTCGTTGGTGGCCAAAATCACGCGGCAGTCGGTCTTGTAAGTTTTGTTGCCGCCGACCGGTTCGAATTCCAACTCCTGCAACACGCGCAACAGCTTCACCTGCATGGCGGGGCTGGCGGTGCCGATTTCGTCCAGGAAAATCGTGCCCCCTTCGGCCAGCTTGAACTTGCCGATCTTATCGCCGGTGGCGCCGGTGAATGAGCCGGCCACGTGGCCAAACAGTTCGCTTTCCAACAGCGTTTCCGGCAGCGCCCCGCAGGCCACTTCCACAAACGGCTTGTCGCGCCGTGTGCTTTGGCGGTGAATGGCGCGGGCCACCAGCGATTTGCCGGTGCCGCTTTCGCCGCTGATCAGCACCGTGGCCTTGGTGTCGGCGACGCTTTCGATCATGTCGAACACGCGTCGCATCCGGTGATCGTGCCCCACGATGTTTCCGATGCCGAACCGCAGATCCAACTGCGCCTTCAGATTCTTGTTTTCCTCAAGCACTTCGCTTTGATTCAACGCCCGGCGAATGGCGATTTCCAGCTCTTCATCGATCAGCGGTTTGGTAAGCAAATCGAAAGCGCCGGCGCGAATCGCCTCGATGGCCGTTTCCACCGTGCCGTAACCGGTTAGCAAAATCACCGGCGTGGCGTTGTTCTTTTGACGCGAATAGGCCAGTATCTCGAACCCGTCCCTTACCGGCAGGCGAATATCGACCAACAGCAGGTCGTACGTCTTGCGATCGATCGCGGCCACAGCCGAGTCGTAATCGCCAGCCACGTCGACTTTATAGCCTTGTTCGCGGAGCCAATCGGCCATGGACGTAAGCACATGGCGATCGTCGTCGACCAGCAGCAGGGTCCCTTTTTTCATGTTCTTCACCGATGCGCTTCTCAGGGAGGCGGTAGGCAGTATGCGGCGGGGATTCAGCTAGGCGGCTTTTTGGTTCAGCAACTTGAATGTCCGTCGAAGTTTATCTACGTCATACGTGCCGAAGGTCAACGCTGGGGCGGTGTTTCGACAGGGGGAGTTCCGCAGGTGCCGCTTATGACGGATAATCGGGCAAGAATGCGGCGCCTGACCTGCTGCCCTGTTCTTTCGACTCCTGACCCCTGACTCCTGACCCCCTGCGACCACATGCTCATCGCCATCGGTTGCGATCACGCCGGTTTCCCGCTGAAAGACCACGTGGTGAAAGTGGTCCAATCCGCCGGCCACGAGATCGTCGATTGCGGCGCGAAGACCCTGGACCCCGCCGACGACTACCCCGATTTCGCCCTCGCAGTGGCCAAGGCCGTCCATGATGGTCGTGCCGAGCGCGGCATCATCATCTGCGGCAGCGGCGTGGGCGTGACCGTGGCCGCCAATAAAGTGCCCGGCATCCGCGCCTGCATGTGCCACGATACTTTTTCCGGCCGGCAGGGAGTCGAAGACGATTCGATGAACGTGCTCTGCCTGGGCGCCCGCGTGATCGGACCCGAATTGGCCACCGATGTCATCAAGGCGTATCTGGGCGCGAAGTTCTCCGTCGGCGCCGAGCGCCACCAGCGCCGCCTGGGCAAGGTGAAGCAAATCGAAGCCGACGCATTGGCAGGCAAATTTGGCCCGCCGAAAGCCACTTGATGCCCGCGATAACTCGCATTACTCCTTCGCGGCCGGGCCGCTAAAATTCAGCAGAATTGAACCCCGCCTCTCGTCCCTCGCCTCCCGCCCCTAGCCAATGGACCCTCTGGAACATATTGAACAGCGCGTCGGCAGCCTCAGCGTGGAATTCGTCGAGGGGCTCTTGGCCGACTACCTGCGCGATCCCGACAGCGTCTCCCCCGATTGGCGCAGCTACTTTGACGAGATCACTCGCTCATCAGGCGGCAACGGCAATGGCCATAACCAGGGCCGGGGCAACGGCCATGGACCTGCGGTAACTCAAATCGGCCCGTCGTTCAAACCCAACAGCCTGTTCGCGCCCCCGCGAACTGCGCGGGCCGCAGCGCCGCGCATCCCCGCGCCGGCCGGCGCTTCCGCCCCAGCACTCGCCGGCGAACCATGGCACATCGCCGTGCTGCAAGATCGCCTCGACCAATTGGTCCGGGCCTACCGAGTGCGCGGCCACTTGGTCGCGGAGATCGATCCCTTGGGCCTGCCGCGCCCCGAACTGCCGGAGCTCGATCCCGAATTTTATGGCTTCACCGAAGCCGACATGGATCGTGAATTTTCGACCGACACCATCCAAGGCCCGCAAGCGATGACCCTGCGCCGCATCCTGGAGCGTTTGCGCAACACCTACTGCCGCTCGATCGGCGTGCAATTCATGCACATGGACGATCTGAAGGTGCGCCAGTGGCTGCAAGAGCGAATGGAGGGAACTGAGAACCGCTGCACGCTATCGCGCCGCGAACAGTTGCGCATTCTGCACGGCCTGACCAACGCCGCCGTGTTCGAGGAATTCATCCAGCGCCGCTTCCTGGGCGCCAAAAGCTTTTCGCTGGAAGGGGCCGAAACGCTGATTCCGCTGTTGGAACTGGCCATCGAAAAAGCCGGCGAACACAAAATCGACGAAATCGTGCTGGCCATGGCCCACCGCGGCCGCCTGAACGTGCTGGCCAACATGATGGGCAAAAGTCCTCAGCGCATCTTCCGCGAGTTCGCCGACATCGATCCCGAGCTGCACTTCGGCCGCGGCGACGTGAAATATCACCTGGGCCACTCGACCGACATCAAAACCGCCAGCGGCCACCGTATTCACCTCTCGCTGTGCTTCAATCCCAGCCATCTGGAATTCGTGAATCCCGTGGCCGTGGGCCGCATGCGCGCCAAGCAGGATCGTGTGGACGACGTGCAGCGCCGCCGCGGCATGACCGTGCTGATCCACGGCGACGCCGCTTTCGCCGGCGAGGGCATCGTGCAAGAAACGCTCAACATGAGCCAGCTCGAGGCCTACACGATCGGCGGCACGCTGCACGTGGTGGTGAACAACCAAATCGGCTTCACCACCGGCCCCAGCGAGGGGCGCAGCACCACCTACGCCACCGACGTGGCCAAGATGCTGCAAATCCCCATCTTCCACGTCAACGGCGAGGATCCCGAAGCGGTGGCGCAAGTAATTCGCCTGGCGATGGATTTCCGCCGCCAGTTCCAGCGCGACGTGGTGATCGACATGTACTGCTACCGCCGCCGCGGCCACAACGAAGCCGACGAGCCCCCATTCACCCAGCCGCTTTTGTATCAGGCCATCGAACAGCGAAAAAACGTGCGCGAAGGATATCTCGACCATCTGCTAAAGCTGGGCGGCATCGATCAGGACGCGGCCGACCACATCGTCGCCGAGCTGAGAAATCAACTGGAGCAGGAACTTTCCGTCGCCAAGAGCGAAGACTACGTGCATCGGCCGGACATGGCCGGCTTTTGGGCGTTCTACATCGGCGGCCGCGAACGCGAAGCAGCCGAAGTCGAAACCAACATGCCGCTGGACCAATTGCAGGGTCTGTTGCGCAAGCTGGCCGACGTGCCCGCCGATTTCCATCCGCATCCGAAAATCTTGCGCTTCCTGGAAAGTCGCCGCGAAATGGCCGACGGCAAACGCCCGATCGATTGGTCCGCCGCCGAGGCGCTGGCCATCGGCAGCCTGGCGGTGCAGCGGCTGCGCGTCCGCATGAGCGGCCAGGACACGCGAGCGCGGCACGTTCAGCCATCGCCATGCCGTGCTGCACGACGTGACCAACGGCCGCACATTTATGCCGCTGGCGCATCTGGCGTCCGATCAAGCGCCGGTCGAAATCTATCAACAGCCCGCTCTCCGAAGCCGGCGTGCTGGGCTTCGAATACGGCTACAGCCTCGATTGCCCCGACGGCCTGGTGCATGTGGGAAGCGCAGTTCGGCGACTTCGTCAACGCCGCGCAAGTAATCATCGATCAGTTCATCGTCAGCGCCGAAGATAAATGGCGCCGCCTAAGCGGCGTCGTCCTGCTCTTGCCGCACGCCTTCGAAGGGATGGGACCCGAACACTCCAGCGCCCGGTTGGAGCGCTTTCTGATGTTGGCCGCCAAGGACAACATCCAGGTGGCCAATGTCACCACGCCGGCGCAATACTTTCACATCCTGCGCCGGCAGGTGCTGCGCGTCTGGCGCAAGCCGCTGGTGCTGATGACGCCCAAAAGCCTGCTGCGCCATCCAAGCTGCGTGAGCGCGCTGGACGAACTGGCCGATGGCCGGTTCCAGCGCGTGCTGCCCGACGTCCCGCCGGATGGCCGCACCGCGGTGAATCGCATCGTGTTGTGCTCCGGAAAGATCTACTATGAACTGGCACAAAAGCGCGACGAGCTGAAAAAGCACAACGTCGCCATCGTGCGCCTCGAGCAGCTCTATCCCATGCCGCGCGAGCCGCTGAAAGAAGCTCTGGCCGGCTATGCCGACGGCACGCCGGCATTCTGGGTCCAAGAAGAACCTGAAAACATGGGCGCTTGGCGATTCGTGAAGATCCAACTGGGCGAAAAACTTTTCGAGCGCTTCCCCTTCTCTGGCATCTATCGCCAGAGCGCCGCCAGCCCCGCCACCGGCAGCGCCAGCAGCCACAAATTGGAGCAGGAAAAGATTCTGCTGGCCGCGCTGGGCGAATAGAGAAAGAATGACCAATGACCAAGCACCAATGACCAATACGCTCATGCGCGAAAATCATTGGGCATTGGGATTTGGTCGTCGGTCATTGTCCCGCTGCCTCTTGCAGCCATACCACCTTCTGTTACCTTCGAGGAAAATCGTCCTCATAAAACTGAAATCCGATGACCGTTGAAGTCAAAGTGCCGGAAGTTGGCGAGTCGATCACCGAAGTGCGCATCGCCCAGTGGCGCAAGCGCGTGGGCGAACAGGCCGCGAAAGACGAAAACCTCGTCGAACTCGAAAGCGACAAGGCCACCGTCGATCTGCCCGCGCCCGTCTCCGGCACGGTCACACAGATTCTGAAAAAAACCGGTGATATGGCCCGTGTTGGCGAAGTGATCGGCTATATGGCCGCGGGCAGCGAAGCCGCCACATCCTCTCCAAAGTCCTCGTCGCCTCCCACCGCCGCCAGCCAGGCGACGGTACAGCAGCCGCAGCCCGCCGCGCCCCGCGTGATGCCCGCTGCCGAGCGGTTGGCGGCGCAAGAAGGAATTCGAGCTGAATCGGTGAAACCGACCGGCCCGGGCGGCCGCACACTCAAGGAAGACGTCGAGCGCGCCGTCGACGAGCGTTCCCGCAGCGCCGCGCCGGTAGCGATGCAACCCGTTCAGCAAGCCAAAGCCGAACTCGTCGAAGCCGATCTGGCCCGCCCGCAAGCGCCCGCCGATCTCATCTCGACCGGCTATCCGCGCGAGGAAGAATACGTGGTGATGAGCCCCATTCGCCAGCGCATCGCGCAGCGGCTGGTCGAAGCGCAGCACAACGCCGCCCTGCTCACCACGTTCAACGAAATCGACATGACCGCGGTCATCGCCCTGCGCTCCAAGCACCGCGAGCAATACACCGATCGCTACGGCGTGAAGCTCGGCTTCATGTCGTTCTTCGTCAAAGCCGCCGTCGATGCGCTGAAGATCGTGCCGCAACTCAACGCCGAAGTCCGCGAACCGCACATCGTGTACCGCAACTATTACGACATCGGCGTGGCCGTCGGCGGCGGCAAGGGCCTGGTCGTGCCCGTGCTGCGCAACGCCGAACGCATGAGCTTCGCCGAGATCGAGCAGAAGATCGCCGACTTCGCCCGCCGCGCCGCCGACAACAAACTCAAGCTGGAAGAACTGCAAGGCGGCACGTTCACCATCTCCAACGGCGGCGTGTACGGCTCGATGCTTTCCACGCCGATCATCAACCCGCCGCAAAGCGGCATCCTCGGCCTGCACGCCATCCAGGACCGCCCGGCCGTGCGCGACGGCCAGGTCGTGATGCGCCCGATGATGTACGTCGCCCTCACCTACGACCACCGCATCGTCGACGGCCGCGAAGCCGTCACTTTCCTCAAGCGCATCAAGGAAGTCATCGAAGATCCCGCCGCATGCTCCTGGAAATTTAGTTCCGCGTTCCTCTCTGCGTCTCCGCGTCTCTGCGGTTCATCGAAATGCAACACGACCTGATCGTCATCGGCGGCGGACCCGGCGGATACACCGCCGCCATCCGCGCCGCGCAGTTGGGCCTGAACACCGCTTGCGTGGAACGGGAATCGCGCCTCGGCGGCACGTGTCTGCGCATCGGCTGCATTCCCAGCAAGGCTCTGCTTGAATCGAGCCAAAAATTCGCCGAAACCAGCCACGATTTGTCCCAACACGGCGTGAAAGTCGGCGATGTCGAGCTCGATTTGGCAACGATGCTGCGTCGCAAAGAGCAAGTCGTCGAAACCCTGTGCAAAGGCGTCGACGGCCTGTTCCACAAACATAAAATTACCCGCTACCTCGGTTACGGCCGCCTAACTGGGCCGGGCCAGGTATCCGTCACCGCCGAAGATTGCAAAACGCAGCAACTCACTGCCCAACACATCCTTCTCGCGCCGGGCAGCAAACCCGCCTCACTGCCTGGCATCGAATTCGACGGCGACCGCATCGGCACCAGCACCGAAGCGCTGTCCTTCGCCGAAGTGCCCCAGCGCTTAGTCGTAGTCGGCGGCGGCTACATCGGCATGGAACTCGGCTCGGTGTGGAATCGCCTCGGCTCGAAAGTCACCGTGTTGGAATTCCTCGACCGCATCCTCCCCGGCACCGATAGCGAACTGGCCGCCGAAGCCTTCAAACTATTCCAAAAACAGGGCATTGAGTTCCGCCTGGGCACCCGCGTCATCTCGGCCAAATTCGACAAGAGCTACAACGCATGCGTAGTCGAATGCGCCGGCGCCGAACCGATCCAATGCGACCGTGTGCTGGTCGCCGTCGGCCGCACCCCCGCCACTCAGGATCTCGGCCTGGAATCCGTCGATATCAAACTCGACGCCAAAGGCCGCATTCCCGTTGACGATCATTTTCACGTCATCGCCCAACCCTCGTCTCTCGCCCCTCGTCCCTCGCTCCAGGGCATTTACGCCATCGGCGACTGCATTCACGGCCCAATGCTTGCGCACAAGGCCGAGGAAGACGGCGTCGCCTGCGTCGAAGGCATCGTCACCGGCTACGCCCACGTCGATTACAATCTGGTCCCCTCCGTTATATTCACGCATCCCGAAATCGCCGCCGTCGGCAAGACTGAAGATCAACTCACCGCCGACGGCACGCCATTCCGCAAAGGCTCGTTCCCCTTCCGCGCCAACGGGCGTGCCCGGACGCTCGCTGACGTCGAAGGCAAGGTGAAGATCCTCGCGCACAAAGATACCGACCGCGTATTGGGCGTGCACATCCTGGGCTCGCGCGCCGGCGACCTGATCGCCGAAGCCGCCGCCGCCATGGCTTTCGGCGCATCAAGCGAAGACATCGCCCGCACTTGCCACGCCCATCCCACGCTCGCCGAAGCCGTCAAAGAAGCCGCCCTGGCCGTCGACAACCGCACGCTGAATTTGTGACGCGGCCTGTCGCAATTCTCTCTGCTATTACAGCGGTAAACAATCTTTACCCAATTTGCCGTTTTGGGTACTCTCTCCGCGCGCACATCCTTTGCGACTGCTAGCACTTCGAATCGAGGGGAATGCCATGAAGCGATTATCAATCCTTGCCGCCACACTCATTGCGATCGCGATCGGCGTCGAGCAAACCGCCGCCGCCGAAGAGTTCCGCATCGAATCGAAAGTTTTTGTTGATAACAACCCGGCGGCCGCCAGCGAGAGCACCACGCTGTTCGCCGATTCGCGAGTTTATGTCTTTCTGAACTCGCCGCGCGAAATCACGCTGCTGGACATCCCACGCAATCGCATCGTGCTGATCGATCCTTCGCGCAAGGTGCGCACCGAGCTCACCACCGAAAAGCTGGCCAACTTCGTCGAACAGCTTCGTGTCAGGGCCTCCCAGCAAAGCGATCCCTTAATAAAATTCGCCGCGGAACCGAAATTCGATGAAAGCCGCGACGACGCCGGCTATATGATCTTCGCCAGCCCGCAACTCACCTATCGCGTGCACACGACCAAATCGTCCAACCCGGCAATCACTCGCGCGTGCCGCGAATATTCCGATTGGACGGCCCGCTTGATCACGATGGTCCACCCCGGCTCGCTCCCGCCGTTTCCAACCCTGGCGATCAACGCGGCCATGGAGCGCGAAAGCTTATTCGCCGACGAAGTCGAGCGCACCGTCGCGCCGCAGAGCCGGCTGGGCAAAAAACCCAGCGTCATGCGCAGCGAGCATGCACTGGAACCGCGTCTCACCGGCTCCGATCGCCGCCGCATCCAGGAAGTCGGCGAATACCTGGTCAACTTCCCCGAAGTCTCGCTCGACCAATACCTCCGCCCCATCGAGCAAGCCAAACGGTAAGAAAAAGGGATGAGAGGCGAGGGACGAGGGGCGGGGCGAGCTGATTTCCAGCCATCTGCGCATCTGGCCGGCTCATTTGCATCGCGGGTACACTTGGAACAGAGCTTGATAGCTCGTCCCTCGTCTCTCGCCCCTTGCCCCTTGCCAATGGCCACCACTCAAGCACCGCTGCTTTCGCCGCAATTGTTGGCGCGGCTGGAACGCCTTGAACTGGTCAGCCGCAAAATCTTCCGCGGCCGGCTGAAAGGCGAGCGCCGCAGCAAGCGCAAAGGGCACAGCGTCGAATTCGCCGATTTCCGCAGCTATGTGCCCGGTGATGATCTGCGGTTCATCGATTGGAACACTTACGCGCGGCTCGATCGACTGTTTCTGAAAATGTTCCTCGAAGAAGAGGATCTGCACTTCTACGCGCTGATCGACGCCAGCGCTTCGATGAATTTCGGCACACCCACGAAGTTGGAATACGCCAAGCAGTTGGCCGCCGCCCTGGGCTTCGTCGGGCTGGTGCGCGGCGATCGTGTGCGAATCGAAACGCTCGGCCAACCGCTTCGCTCTCCCGGTCCGGTCCTCCGCTGCCGCCGCAATCTGTGGCGCATGCTCGATCATTTGTCGGCCATCGAGCCCGGCCAAACCACATCGTTGGCCAATGGCGTGAAAAACTTCGCGCTGCGCAGCACAGGCAAAGGCATTTTGTTGCTGATTACCGACCTGATGGATAAAAGCGGCTACGAAGCGGCCCTGCGCTATCTCGTCTCGCAACAAATGGACGTCTATCTCATCCATCTGCTCAGCGCGGAAGAGCTCGATCCGGGAATCGAAGGTGATCTGAAACTAATCGATTGCGAAGACGCCGACTCCGCCGAGATCACCGCCAGCAGTCCACTGCTTGCTCGCTATCAGCAAACGTTGAACTCTTTTATCGATTCCGCCCGCGCCTTCTGCACCCGCCGCGGCATGACCTATTTGCTGGTGCGCAACGATCTGCCGGTCGAACAGTTGGTCACCAGCTATCTCCGCCAGCGCGGCTTGGTGAAGTAGACCATGTCGTTCCTCAACACGCTCACCGATTGGCAATGGATAATACTGCTTTCCGTGCCGCTGGGCATCATCGCGCTCTACTTCCTCAAGCTGCGCCGCCAGCCGATGGAAGTACCCAGCACATTGTTGTGGCGCAAGTCGATCGATGATCTGCACGTCAACAGCCCCTGGCAACGCATCCGCCAAAGCTTGCTTTTGTATCTGCAATTGCTGATCGTCGCATTCTTTCTGATCTCGATTTTGCGCCGGGCTGGCGCAGCAGTGAACTTCTCGGCGGGCGATCCATTTTCCTGATTGATAACTCCGCCAGCATGAGCGCCACCGACGTTTTTCCTTCGCGCCTCGAGGAAGCAAAGCGCCGGGCCACTGGCTTGATCAATGAAATGCAAGATGGTGCCGAGGCGATGGTCATCAGCTTTTCCGACACTGCTCACATCGAACAGGGTTTTACCGGCAATCGCGCCGATCTTCGCGCAGCAGTGCAAAATATTCACCCCACAAACCGCCCCACGGACATCGGCGACGCCTTGCGGATTGCAGCGGGATTGGCAAATGCCGCTGGCGCCACTGGCGCCGAAGACAAGTCCGTCCCGCAACCGGAGCGCACCAGACTGTTCATTCTCAGCGACGGTAAGTTCCCGCCTGTGCCGGGAATCTCATTGGGCAATCTGGAGCCGGTGTTCCTCCCGATCGCCGCGCATGCGGCCAACGTCGGAATTGTTGCCTTCAGCGTCGATCGCGGCGAAGGGGCCGCGAACAAACTCCAAGCCTACGGCCGAATCGAAAATTTCGGCGACCACGAAAAGACAGTGCCGGTCGATTTGCATTGGAACAACAACCCAGTCGACGCGGCCACGCTGACGATTCCCGCGAACAATTCTGCCGGCGTAACGTTCGATCTCGGCCCGCTCGGAGCCGGAATCTTGGAGCTGCGACTGACCGACAGCGATGCACTGCCGCAAGACGACCGCGCTTGGGTAGCAGTCAACTCGTCACGCAGGCCCAAGGTCCTGCTGATCACCCCGGGAGATAAACCGTTGGAATTGGCGATTTCCACGCCGTGCGCCCAAGAACTGGCCGATGTGACGATCGCCGCGCCCGACATCCTGGCATCCAAAGATTTCCAACATTCCGCAGCCACCGGGACATACGACCTGATCATCTACGATCGCTGCCGGGCAGAGCAAATGCCGCAGTCCAATACGCTGTTCATCGCCGCCTTGCCGCCGCTTCCCGAACCATCTGCCGACAAATCCAGCAGCGCCGAAGCCGGCCCCCGATGGTGGTCGCTGGGCGAACTAATCACATCACCACAGATTATCGACTCAGCCCGCAATCATCCGCTGATGCAGTGGCTCGACATGGCAAATGTCGAAATAGCCGAAGCCCAGGCTGTCACTCCGCCCGCCGGCGGCACGCGCTTACTGGATTCCAACAAAGGCACGCTGTTGGCAATCGCCCCGCGCGATGAATTTGAGGATGTTGTCTTGGGGTTCGAAATCTATGGCGCCGACAAACAGGGCCAGCCGCTGGCCAACACCAATTGGCCGATCCGACACAGTTTTCCCACGTTTGTGTACGCGGTGCTTAAATATCTTGGCGGCAACCGAACCGCGCTGGCCGCCGAAATGCCAAAGCTCGGCCAGACAATCGCTTTGAAAAGCAATACCGCGTCCGACCAACTCCAAGTCCGCACCCCCTCGGGCACCACAGTTGCTGTTCCTCGGAGCACGTCTGGATCGTTTCATTTCAGCGCCACAGATGAACTTGGCCCATATGAGATTCCTGATCAGGGAAAAACTGCGGATCGCTTCACCATCAATCTCTTCAATTCCGCGGAAAGCGATCTTCGCCCGCCGCAGGGAAACTCACTCCAGATCGGACAAGTTCCCGTCCCGGCAACGTCCGGCTATGCATCCGCCCGGCGCGAAACCTGGAAATGGCTTCTCGCCGCTGCACTGGTCGTTTTGCTGGCGGAGTGGTATATCTACAATCGCCGCGTGTACGTGTAGAATCGCTCTACACCGTAGTTTCGGGTAATGGAAAACCTCGCCATGCCGCATAGTTCCACCGCCGTCCGACCGCCTAAACGCCGCAAGACCTTCAACCGCCTGGTGGAAACCAAGCTGTGGGAGAAGGTCAGCTATTCAGAATACCGCGAACACGTGCGCCGCGTGTACGATGGCCCCAAAGGCGCCGCACTCTGGGCCTGCAGCTTGTTGTCGTTGCATGCTCCGCTGGGCGACCGTCTGTTCCGCCACCGCCGCTTCGATCTGCGCGGGGCCAAAAGCATTCTCGACGTCGGCAGCGGCGCCGGCCAAATCGTGCGCCACCTGCTGAAATACGCCGACCACGACGCCCACCTTTCTGGTCTGGATCTCTCCCTGGAAATGCTTCGCCGCGCCCGCGGCCGGCTGAACAGCAACCGTGCTCGATTCATCTCTGCCGACATTACGCACCTGCCGTTTGCTTCGGGCACATTTGACTGTGTCACCTGCGGCTACGTGTTGGAGCATCTTCCCGAAGCCAAGCCGGGGTTGGCCGAATTGGCCCGCGTCCTCTCGACTGGCGGCCGAATGCTGCTGCTCACCACCGAAGACAGCTTCGGCGGCGCTTGGACCAGCCGCATGTTCCTCTGCCGCACCTATAATCGCCAAGAGCTGCTGCGAACTTGCCACGACGTAGGCCTGGAACCGGTGCAAGAATTATGGCTCTCCGGCGTCCACCGCGTGCTTCGCGCCGGCGGCATCGGCCTGGAACTCCGCAAGATTTAACCTGCGCAGCTCAGGATGCCTACTTCCCGCGGATCAACTTCCTCAATCCGCGCAGCAGCACCCAGCCAACTACGCCGCCGATGATCATCAGCGGTCCCAGACTGGCGGGATCGCTGATGGGTCGATACTCGCTGCGGCCGTTCTTCATCTCGATGTAGCCCAGCGGGGACACTTGCACGCCCCCGCCGCCGCCTCGGCCGCGCTTGCCTGACTTGGTGCCGCTGCCGCCGCCAAAACCCCAGCGCACCTTGGCCACCGGAATAACCGTCACGCCATCGCACTGCATCGGTTCGGAATAGATGGTCTTCGCACTGGCATTCACGCCCACCTTCTCGGCTAGCCGTTCGATGAACGATGTTTTCCGAGATTTGGTTTGTTGATCCGCAGCGGTGTCCATGATTTCTCCTTCAACTTCAGCGCGAACATGCCGATACGATTCGCAGCAATTTGCTCCCACCAAAAACTACCTTACGCCTTCGCTGAAGATCGGGCAACGGGCAAAAAATCTCCCGCGAAAATGCCCCATTTAAGCCTTTCGAGCTTGGCTCGATTTCGACAGCTCCCGCACCAACTGTTCAAACCATTCGCCGCGGTGGGCGAAATCGCGAAACTGATCGGTGCTCGCCGCAGCCGGTGAAAGCAAAATCGCTTCCCCCTGTTTCGATTGCTCCCATGTCCACGCCAACGCTTCTTCCAACGTTTCCGCGCGGAGGCACGGAAACGTCGGATCTACGGAACGCAACATTTCATCCAACTTCTCGGCAACCGCGCCAAACACCGCCGCCCCCTTGGCGCTTCGAGCGACTTCGTTGGCCAATTCCACCAGGTCGCATTCCTGGTCCGCTCCGCCGAGCACAAGCCATGTCGAACGATCCATCGTGTTCAATGCCGCGATCGTGGCGGCCGGCGTGGTGGCTTTGGAATCGTTATAGAACCGCCGGCCGGCGACTTCGCCGGCCAGATGCAGCCGGTGCGGCAACCCCGTGAAGTGTTCCAGCACCTCGGAAATCGTCGCATCGTCAATGCCCAACTCTTTGGCCACGCGCGCCGCACAAGCCGCATTGATGCGATTGTGATGCCCCGGCACCTTCAGCGGCGGCACCGTTTCCAATCGCCGCGGCCGGGCGGCCCAACCACAAATCCGCCGCCAGGTGCTCACTTCGGCGTCGTGAATACTCAGCACCGCCACGCCGTGCGCCGGCATGCGCCGGATTAATCGTTGTTTTGCGGCCAGATAATGTTCTCGTGTGCCGTGCCAATCGAGATGATTCGCCGCACAGTTCGTCACCACAGCCATGCCCGGCCACCGCGCCTGGTCGCTCAGCCAGTGCAACTGAAAGCTGCTCATTTCCAGCACCACGAAATCTTCGCGGCCAATCTCGGGCAAGTCGGCCAGCAAACTGTGCCCGATATTTCCTCCCAGCCACGTCCGCCGCCCGCCCGCTTGCAGTATCGCCGCCGTCATGGCCGCAGTCGTCGATTTTCCCACCGTGCCCGTCACGCCGATCACCGTCGCGGGGCACACTTCCAAAGACAATTCCGTTTCCGAAGTGATCTTCGCTCCAGCCTGCCGTGCAGCGTGCACGAATCGATTTTCCGGCTTGACCGCCGGATTCACCACCACGATTTCCGCTGTTCGGAAATCTTGTTCATGATGCCTGCCCAATTCGTATTTCGCGATGCGCACGTCGCGAAGCTGCGCGATCGACTCGGCTAACGCTGGCTCGTCCGCCAAATCGGTCACCGTAACTTCTGCCCCGGCCAGCGCCAGTGCCGCGCAGAGGCCACGCCGCCGCCGTGCCGGCCCAAACCAAGAATCGTCACTCTGCGACCCAAAAGTTCCATTGTCGGCTCGAAACTCAAAACCCGTAACTCAAAACCACTTGCGGCCGCCACAACTGGCCCATTGTGTTCCGCCGGGCTATCATAACAAGTTGGGTTGTTGTGTCCGAAGGCAATTGAGAACGACAACAGTGGCCAAGGGCTGCATTTCGCTGCGAGGCGTCGAGGTGCATAACCTCAAGGGGGTCGATCTCGACATCCCGCACCGCCAACTGGTTGTCTTCTGCGGGCTCAGCGGCAGCGGCAAAACCAGCCTCGCGCTGGACACGCTCTACGCCGAGGGCCAACGCCGCTACATCGAAACCTTCTCCGCCTACACGCGCCAATTTCTCGAGCGCTCGGAGCGACCCGCCGCCGAAAGGATCACCGGCCTGCCGCCGGCGGTCGGCATCACTCACAAAGCGTCCAGCCGCTCCAGCCGCAGCACCGTCGGCACCGTCACGGAAGCCAACGACTACCTGCGGCTCTTGTTCGCAAAAATCGGCCATGTGATCTGTCAGACCTGCGGCCACGAAGTGCGCCGCGAATCCCCGCAGTCCGCCGCCGAAATGCTCGCCCAGTTGCCCGAAGGCACGCGCTTTCTGGTCACCTTCGAGCATCCAGCGCCGACACCCGCGGCAATCGCCGAGTTGCAAGCCGATGGCTTCGTCCGCGCTGTGATTGGCAATCAACTCGTGAATTTGGTGGACCACTCCGAAACCGCAACCGGCGGCATGTACGTCATCATCGATCGTCTCACCACGGGCGCTGCGATGCAGCGAGTACGCGAAGCCCTCGAAGGGGCATTCGCGCAACGGCAACGGCCGCGCGATCGTATTCGTCGAACTTGCGGAACAACCGCAACTGTCAGGCGCCGCCCGCGGCACGCCGTACCAACTCGACGGCGGCGCCTGGCACCGCCTGGCTTTCAGCAATCAGATGATCTGCGACCATTGCGGCCGAATCTACCCGGCGCCGGAGCCGCGCCTGTACAGCTTCAACAGTCCGCTGGGCGTTTGCCCCGAGTGCGAAGGCTTCGGCAACGTGATCGACATCGACATGGATTTGGTGGTGCCCGATCCGCGCAAATCGCTGCGCGAAGGCGCGATCGCCCCCTGGAATACGCCCGCTTATGCTCATGAGCTGGAAGAACTGGTCGCGCTGGCCGGCGAGTACAACATTCCGCTCGACATTCCCTTCAAGAGCCTCACCGAAGAGCATCTCAAGCTCATTCGAGATGGAGTGCCCGAGCGCAATTTCGGCGGCTTGCGCGGTTTCTTCGCCTGGCTCGAGCGGCGCAAGTACAAGATGCACTTACGTGTGTTCCTCAGCCGTTGGCGTAGTTACCGCACTTGCCCGGTGTGCAATGGCTCGCGCCTGCGTCCCGAGGCGTTGGCCGCCCAAGTCGGCGGCCGCAACATCGCGGAAATCTGCTCCCTGAAAATCCGCGATGCCCTGGCCTTCTTTCGCGCGATTTCCCTGCCCGAATGGGAGCGCACCGTCGGCCGCACCATGTTGGAACAAGTTCAATCCCGTCTGGGCTACCTGGAATCGGTTGGGCTTGGTTATCTTACGCTCGATCGCGCGTTGCGCACGCTCAGCGGCGGCGAAGCCCAGCGTGTGGCGCTGACCACCGCGCTGGGCTCCAGCCTCGTGAACATGCTCTACGTGCTCGACGAACCCTCGATCGGGCTGCATCCGGCCGACGTCGATCGCTTGGTGAAAGCCGTGAAATCGCTGCGCGACCGGGGCAACAGCGTGTGCGTGGTGGAGCATGAAGAATCGCTGATCCGCGCCGCCGATCAGGTGATCGAAATCGGCCCCGGCGCCGGCGAGCGCGGCGGCGAAGTCGTGTTCCAAGGCACGCCCGCAAGAAATGCTCGCCAATCCCAAGAGCCTCACGGGCGATTATCTGGCCGGCCGCCGCGGCATCAGCCCGCCCGGACAGCGACGCCGCACCGATCACGGCTGGATCAAGCTGCCGCGGCGCCCGCGGCAACAATCTGAAAAATATCACCGTCGAATTTCCGCTGGGCGTGCTGTGCCTGGTCACCGGCGTCAGCGGCTCGGGCAAAAGCACGCTGGTGGAAGACACGCTGTATCCGGCCCTCAAGCGCCGCATGCGCAAAGAAGCTCCCGAGCCCGGCGGAGCACGACGATGTTTACGGCGACGGCCAACTGAACGAAGTCATCCTCGTCGATCAAAGCCCCATCGGCCGCTCGCCACGCTCCAATCCGGTGACCTACATCAAAGCCTTCGACGAAATTCGCAACGTGTTTGCCGAAACGCTCGAAGCCCGCACCCGCAATTACACGGCCAGCCACTTCAGCTTCAACGTGGAAGGGGGGCGCTGCACCGCCTGCCACGGCGACGGCTATATCGAAATCGACATGCAATTCATGGCCGACGTGTTCATGAAGTGCAGCCAATGCCACGGTCGCCGCTACCGGCCCGAAATTCTGAAGATCACTTACCGCGGCCGCAACATCGCCGAAGTGCTCGAGATGACTGTCCGCGAAGCGTTCACGTTCTTCCGCGGTTGCCCCAAAGTGCAGGCGCGGTTGAAACTGCTGATCGACGTCGGATTGGATTACCTGCGCCTCGGCCAGCCCGCCAACACGCTTTCCGGCGGCGAGGCCCAGCGCCTGAAACTGGCCGGCTACATGTCGGCCGCCAAGCGCAACCGCACGCTGTTCATCCTCGACGAACCGACGACGGGGCTGCACTTTGCCGATGTGGTGCAACTGTTGGATTGCTTCGATGCGCTGCTTGGCCGTCGGGCACTCACTGATCGTCGTGGAACACAACCTGCAAGTCATGAAAGCCGCCGACTACATCATCGACCTCGGCCCCGGCGCCGCCGATGAAGGGGGCCAGATCGTCGCCCAAGGCACCCCAGAATTCATCGCCCGCGCCAAGGGCTCGGCCACCGGCCGATTTTTGGCCGAGGCGCTGGCCAAACAACTCCAAGAGGCCTCCGCATGAGCCTCGACGCGCTCGAAGTGTTCTTCGGTGATGCGAATCCTGCGGAGGCCCGTGTCTATGCTCGCACTGCCAACGAAAAATCAATCACTGGCCAACTGACTGGTCCCGAATGCGAATTCGCCAAAACGCTGCCGGCACGCATTCCGTTTTCGCCCCTGGCCGGCAATCGCGGTATTTCCGAAGCCGTCATCCCCGATCCCTGCTTCTGGACGCCCGAACTACCATTTTTGTATCGGGCCCAGCTAGATGTTAGCGGCGATCTCACCGAGCGAATCATCGGCATCCGCCGCCTCGGCGTGCGAAATCGCCAACTGCACTTCGACGGCAAGCGTTTCGTTCTCCGCGCAGTAAGAACGCACCAGTTCGAAATTGCGTCGAAGTACGCACACGAAACGTGGACGGCCCTCATTGTCGAAAATCCCAGCGACGAATTGCGTGAATACGCCAGCCGCCAAGGCGTGCTAGTCGTCGCCGATATGACCTTCGATTCCGAAATTGAACTCCGCCGCCTCGCCCGGTGGCCTGCCGTTGCAATCGCGCTGTTAAGCAACAGCGCGAAACTTCCGGCCGACATTCGATCGCTCGTTCCAAATCTGCTGCTGGCCCAAAACCTCTCCGAGAATGATCCAATTTCTCCCTGGGCCCAACTCGCATTCGTCGAATCCACCGATCTCTCAAAATTCGCGCAGCTCACAATTCCAATCATTGCGGTTCGACAATTGTCTCAACCGGTATCCATCGAACAATCCCGCGCCGCCTGCGACGCACTTCAATCCGAACTAGCAAGTCACGGCGATTTCGCCGGCTACGCCGTATGATCGAAAGCAACGACAGTTCGCTGGATCGCTACGCCCGGCAAATCATCTATCCGCCGATTGGCAAGGACGGGCAGCACCGTTTGCTCGCCAGCCGCGCTCTGATTTGCGGCTGCGGCGCCCTGGGGAGCATGATCGCCAATACACTCGCCCGCGCCGGCGTCGGCAAGCTGCGAATTGTGGATCGCGATTTTCTGGAACTCAATAATCTGCAGCGCCAGGTGCTGTTCGACGAAGCCGATGTGGCCGCCGCGCTGCCGAAATCGGTCGCCGCCGCGGAAAAGCTGCGCCGCATCAATTCCGAAATCGAGATGGAACCGATCGTCGCCGATGTCGATGCCGGCAACGTGCTGGCGCTTTGCCAGGGTTGCGACGTCATCCTCGACGGCACCGACAATTTCGAAACCCGCTTCCTCTTGAACGAAGCCGCCGTCAAACAAGAGCTCCCCTGGATCTACGGCGGCTGCATCGGCGCCGAAGGGCAAACGCTCACCATTTTGCCCGGCCAGCCTCCCTGCTTCCGCTGCCTGATCTCTGAGCCGCCGCCGCCGGGCACTTCGCCGACCTGCGACACCGCCGGCATCCTGGGGCCGATCGTGAACTTGATCGCCTCAATCCAAGCCAACGAAGCATTTAAGATTCTGTCCGGCCACGCCGAAGCGGTGAGCAAATCGCTCACGGTGATCGACCTGTGGGACAACCAAATGCGGCAGCTCAATCTCGATCGGCTACGCACCGCCGGCGGCTGCCCCACCTGCCGCGGCGAAGAATTCCCCTGGCTCTCCGGCGGCCGCGGCAGCCACACCGCCGTCCTGTGCGGCCGCAACTCCGTGCAACTTAGCTACGCCAGCGACGGCCAAGCGACCTCATTGGAATCGCTAGCAAAAAAACTCGCCGCCGTCGGCGACGTAACGCAAAACAAATACCTGCTGCGGTGCGCCGTGAAAAATTACGTGCTGACGCTGTTCCCCGACGGCCGCGCCATCATCTCCGGCACCAGCGACGTCGCCGAAGCCCGCACGGTGTATGCAAAGTACGTCGGCAACTAGTATGATGCGACCGCGTGAGTAGGTGAGTAAGTAAGTGGGTAAAACGCAACGTGCCATAAGATTCTCCTTCTTACTTACTCACCGACTCACTTACTCACTCCTTCCGCCTCCTCCCATGCCCGACCTCGAATCCATCTTCACCCAGCTCGCCGACCACTGCCGTGAAACGGCGATGTGGAACTCCATCGAAGCGCTTTTGGGTTGGGACGAGCGCACGATCATGCCGCAGGCGGCGGGCGAATATCGGGCCGACCAAATCGCGCTCATGGCCGGCATGATCCACCGCCGCCGCACCGATCCACGCTTGGGTGAATGGCTCAATACCCTGCTGGCATCCAAGCCCGATCCGCACAGCGACCGCGGCGCGACGGCCCGCGAATTGAAACGCCAATACGATCGCCGCGTGCAACTGCCCCAAAAGCTGGTCGAAGAGTTGGCCCGCCTGTCGATCCTCGGTCAGCAGGCTTGGAGCACTGCCCGGGTCAACAACGACTTCAAGGCCCTCCAATCGCTGCTGGAAAAAACGTTCCAGTTGAAGCGCGAGCAGGCCCAGGCGATCGGGTACCCGGAGTGTCCGTACGACGCGCTGTTGGACGATTTCGAGCCGGGCGCGCTCACCTCGGACATCGCTAAAGTGCTCGCCGGGCTGCGCGATCAACTGGTGCCGCTGGTGGCGGAAATCCGCGATAGCGGCCGCTCGCCGAATGTCGAAATCATCACCCGGAGCTATCCGATCGATTCGCAAGCACAATTTGCCCGCGACGTCTGCGCGGACATCGGATTCGATTTTCACCGCGGGCGCCTCGATGTTACCAACCATCCATTCTGTTCCACCCAAGGTCCGCACGACTGCCGCATAACCACCCGCTACGATCAGCGGCACTTCCCCGGCGCCTTCTTCGGCGCGCTGCACGAAGCCGGCCACGGCATTTACGATCAAGGGCTGCGCACCGAGTGGTACGGCCTGCCGCCGGGCGACGCGGTGTCGCTGGGCATTCACGAATCGCAATCGCGAATGTGGGAAAACCTGGTCGGGCGCAGCCGATCGTTCTGGAAACATTTCTATCCCGCGGCACAAAAGGCGTTTCCCCAAGCCCTCGGCAAAGTGCCCCTGGAGGATTTTTATTGGGCCATCAACGACGTCCGCCCGTCGTTGATTCGCGTCGAGGCCGACGAAGCCACCTACAACTTGCACATCCTGGCGCGGTTCGAGCTGGAACAGGCCTTGATCAACGACGACTTGAAAGTCGCCGATCTGCCCGCCGCCTGGAACGAAAAATATCAGCACTATCTGGGCCTGACGCCGCCCAACGATTCGGAGGGCGTGATGCAAGACATCCACTGGAGTCACGGCCTGATCGGCTATTTCCCCACGTACTCGCTGGGCAACTTGTACGCCGCGCAGTTCTTCCAAGCCGCCGACAAAGAACTCGGCGGGCTGGACAAGCAATTCGCCGCCGGCCAGTTCGAACCCATTCGCAATTGGCTCCGCGAAAAAATTCATCGCCCCGGCCAATGCTACACCGCCGACGAACTGATCCAGCGCGTCACCGGAAAGCCATTATCGCACCAGGCGCTCATGCAACACCTGCGCGGAAAATTCGGGCCGCTGTACGGTCTGGCCACTAACCACTAACTCCGCATGGCAACCATCGCCGCTTGCCCAAAATGTCGCGGCGCTGTCGCAGTTAGCGAAGGGACCGATCCGCAATCGTCGGTCCGCTGTCCAACGTGCGGGGCTCAGTACCAATTGCAAACCGCGCTGGAAATCGTACCGCCATCGTTGGAAGTCGTCGCTCAACCGGAAGATCAACCGCCGGCCCACACCAATGCGAGTTCCGAAACACACGCTCCCGAATTTCCAACACTGCAAGAAGTCCCGCATCTGGCCACGCACTTTGCCTCCATTCCGCATGCTCCCGAGTCGGTGGCCCAACGTCTGTCACCCAACCAAAAGCACCTGCTAGTGGAACTGGTGAAAATCATTCTGGGCGGCATCGCCGGTCTGATGCTGGGCTATGCCATTTTGTTCTGGGGATTCCGCGTCGATCCGTTCCATTTCGCCAAGTTTCTCCCCACCGGCCTCGTGCCCTCGAACCTGAATCCGCCGGCGGAATAGCGGAAAAACGCCGAGCTCAACCGGCCAATGACTGCCGGCCGCTTGCATTCCACTATGCTGCGCTCTAGAATCAAGACTTCCAATATGAGACTGAGTCTCAATTCGCCTACCGCCATGCTCGTCCACGAAACTCACGCTATTCCTCTCAGCCAGCTCGAAGGCGGTCACCGCGCGACCATCACTGAACTGGTCGGCAACCCCGACCAGGTGCATCGTCTCAAGGAACTCGGCCTGCAAAAGGGCGCCTGCCTCGAAATGGTCCGCTCCGGCAGCCCCTGCATCGTACGCTTGCTGGGTCACACTTTGTGCATCCGCGGCTGCGAGTTGCTCAACGTGCTGGTGCGTCCGGGAGAATAGCCGTGACCACGCTCGCGCACTTGTCGATCGGCGCACACGGCCGAGTGGCGCGGGTCACAGGGCGCGACGAAATCAGCACGCGCCTGATGGAAATGGGACTCACCCCCGGCGTCGCGGTGCACGTGCTGGGCGCCGCCCCCTTGGGCGATCCGATCGAACTTGAACTGCGCGGATATCGACTCAGCGTGCGCAAAAGCGAAGCCCAGCGCGTCGAACTGGAAAATTCCAACTCCACCGCTCCCACGACCCCCTCCTAGGCGTCCGTCGAAAACCATGTCTGTTGCCGCGGAACAAGGCACGATTTCGGTCGCGCTCGTCGGTAATCCCAACACCGGCAAATCGACGCTCTTTACGGCGCTGGCCGGCGTGCGGCAACGCATCGGCAACTATCCCGGTGTCACGGTCGAAAAGAAAATCGGCCATCTGCAACATGCACACAAGCGTTGGGCGCTGGTGGATCTGCCCGGCACCTACAGCCTGGCGCCGCACTCGCCCGACGAAATGGTTGTGGTCGACGTGCTGCTGGGCCGCCGCGGCGACACGCCCCCCTGCGACGCCGTCATCTGCATCGTCGATGCCAGCAATCTGGAGCGCAATTTGTATTTGGTCAGCCAGGTGTTGGAACTGGGCCTGCCGACCGTGCTGGCGCTGAACATGGTCGACATCGCCAAGGCGCGAGGCATGAAGATCGACACCCAACGGCTCCAACAGCACCTGGGCATCCCCGTTGTCGCGCTGCAGGCCAACAAGCGTCGCGGCTTGGCCGAATTGAAAACCGCATTGGCCGGTGAAATCGGCCGCCGCCGTCTGCCCTCGGAAAGCCCGTTCCCCGATCCCTTTCGCGCCGAAGTTTCGCAATTGGAATCGCTGCTCAACGCTGATTCCAGCAATGGCCACGTCGTTCCACGCTACCTCGTCGAGCGCTTGCTGCTGGACACCAGTAGCTATTTGCAACAATCGGGCGCGATCAAAAGTGGACCCAATCTCAATGGCCAACTGGCCGATGAACTTGTTTCCGCCCGGCTGCGATTGGCGCAATGCGATTGCCCCGTGCCGGCCGTCGAAGCCATTGCTCGCTACGCCTGGGCCGGCCGCATGCTGGAGGGCGTCTGCGCACGTCAGTGGAAACATCCCGAAACGCTCACCGATAAAATCGACCGCGTCCTCACGCACCGCCTGTTGGGCACTGTGATTTTCGCGGCGGTGATGTTCATGTTGTTTTCGTCGATCTTTGTCTTCGCCAAGCCGCTGATGGATTGGATCGCCACGGGAGCGCAACTCGTTCAAAACTGGACCAAGGCCGCCATGCCCGAAGGGGCCTTGCGATCGCTCTTAGTCGATGGCTTGATCGGCGGCGTCGGCAGCGTCATCGTCTTTCTGCCGCAAATCCTGATTCTGTTCATGTTCATCGCCATCCTTGAAGATTGCGGTTACATGGCCCGGGCGGCGTATCTGATGGATAAGCTGATGGTCCGCGTGGGCCTTAGCGGAAAATCGTTCATCCCACTGTTGTCGTCGTTCGCCTGCGCGATTCCCGGCATCATGGCCGCCCGAGTGATCGAGAATCGCCGTGATCGTCTGACCACCGTGCTGGTGGCACCCCTGATGAGCTGCTCCGCGCGCCTGCCGGTGTACACGCTGTTGATCGCTGCGTTCATTCCCGGCGGCGCGCTGGCCCGCGGCCTGACGCTGTTTGGAATGTACCTGGTAGGCATTGTGGCGGCGGTGATCGTGGCGCTGGTGCTGAAGCGCACCATTCTCCGCGGCACCACGCCGCCGTTTGTGATGGAACTGCCTCCGTACAAATTCCCCTCGCCAGCCTTGGTGCTGCATCGCATGTTGGAGCGCGGCTGGTCGTTCATCCGCCGCGCCGGCACCCTGATCGTTGCCGTGGCGATCGTCGTCTGGGCGCTACTTTACTATCCACACAACCCGGCCACCGCCGAGCAAAACTTGGCCCGAGAAAAATCCGCGATCCAATCGCAACTTCGCGAACTGCCTGCCGATAGCCCGCACCGCCAATTCCTCCAGTCCGAAATTGCCCGCTACAACAATCCCGACGAGCACGACCAATTGCTCAAAGGCGCCTATCAGCGCTACAGCATCCTGGGGCACATGGGAAAATTCATCGAGCCGGCCGTCAAGCCGCTGGGCTGGGATTGGCGCGTCGGTTGCGCGGCGATCGCCTCTTTCCCCGCGCCGAAGTCGTGCTGGGCACGCTCGGCGTGATTTATAACTTGGGCGACGTCGATCTGGAAAAGAATGAAGGCAAGCTGCAATTGCAAACTCAATTGCGCAACGCCACGTGGGACGGCAGCCAACGCCCCGTATTCACTGTGCCAGTGGCGCTAAGCCTGATGGTCTTCTTCGCCCTGTGCGCCAGTGCGCCGCCACGCTGGTCGTGATCAAGCGCGAAACAAACTCCTGGCGCTGGCCCCTTTTCACCTTCACTTACATGACCGTCCTGGCCTACCTCGGCGCAATGGCGACGTACCAAATCGGCACCTGGCTAATCAGCTAACCGCATGCAAACCTACGTGGCGCTATTCATCGTCGCCCTGGCCGCCGCTTATCTCGGCTGGCGCTCTTGGAAATTCGTGGCCGGTCGCAGGAGCGCCGGCTGCGGCAGCGCTTGCGGTAGTTGCCCGGCAAGCGAAGACCATGGGTTGCCGGCGCAAAAGCCGCTGGTGACCATCGCGCCGTTGAAATCAGGCCAGAAGATCGGCAACTGAGAGTACGCCGATATCGGCAGACTCAGCTCTGCTTAGTCGCCTTGATGGCCGCGGAAACCGGTCGTGACGGGAGCCTTCTCGCCCGCCTCTGCCGGCGATTCGTGGCTGGCGGTTTCCGCCGAGTCCGACGAATCCAGAATCGTCGCCTGGCACGTGACATCGGGAACCGCGTTTTCGCCGAGATCCGTCTTGATGTGAATCTTCTTCACCAGTTTCCCCGGCTGATCCCCGGCTTTGAACGTAATGGGGATCAACTGCACCTCGCGGGCCGCATCGGGAACTTTGCAGGTGAATCCGTCCGCGCACTGCACGTCGAGCACGCGGAACGGCCGTTTGCTGCGCACGACGATGTTCTTGGTCACTTTCTGCCCCGGCATCAGCGCTCCCAGCGATAGCGACGGCGGATTGACTTCGACCCCGGCCACCACGTCGCCCTTCCACGTCGATCGGGATTTGGGCGGTCTGCGGATCGTTGGTCATCAAGAACAATTGATCGTTGATGTAGCCGACCGGGGACGTCGGCTTCAGCCGCACCGACAGGTCGTACGTCACGCTGCCTTGAGCGCGGCGAGTTTCGTTCACCTCCACCTCAAAGTTGGTGTTGGCGCTGCGCACGTCGGTAATCTTCCAATCCTGGCGTCCCGTGTGCGTTACCGTGATGATTTTTTCCACCGGCTGCCCGGCGTCGATCGAGCCCAATTCCACCTGCCCCGGCTGCAGCACGACGTCGCTGCGAATGTTGCCGTACACCTGCAATTGCACTTCGGCGTGGAACGGCTTATCAAACTCCACGGTGATCGTGGCGGAGTGCTGTCCTAGAAATGCCGAGGTGTTGAACGTGGCGATTACGTCGCTGGTTTCCCAGGTCTTCAATTCCGAGCGAGTGACTTCCGGCGTCGTGCACCCGCAACTACTGCGGATCGCCAGCACGTGCACGGTTTCCTCGTAAATGTTCTTGAACTTGAAGTGATACTGGGCCTTGGCGCCGCGGGCGACCGCGCCGAAGTCGTGGTTGGTGTCGCTGAACATTTTGCGCGCCCATTCCTGGGCCGGCGCAGTCGTAGCGCACGCCAGCAAGACCAGCCAGGCAACCAGAACATGACGTCGCACGAACAATGTCTCCAAAGTCAAAAAACCCCAGCGGCGACTCTTAGTGCAGCTATCTCTCACGGCTTTCAGCAGCCAGGCGACGCTCAGCCGTGTCGCCCCTTTCGACGCCCCCGCGAAACCACGGCGTCGGCCCTAAATGCTGTGAAAATCTATGGTTACATTTTTGATAAGTCAACTTGTACCTTGCCCCATAGAAGCGCGGATATTCGGAATATTCGGATCATAAGCCCCTTCAGCAAAAGCCATTTTAGCACGCTTCGGTTGGTTCAGCGTATTTCGCCCCGGCGGCCCCCTCTGCCGGCGTGACAGCGTGTCCGCCAACTCTGCCCAGGCTGCGTAATAAGAGGGCCATCGTCCCCGTGCGCCTTGCCTCCCTCTGGGGATCAGAAAACCAGGAGTTTTACGATAGGATGCTCCACGAAAACAAGCTCATCACAACGGCCAACCTCATGCCAAAAACCTCGTTCGCGCTACTTTTGATCGCAGCCTCGCTGCTGGCCATCGCAGGCTGCGACCGTCCGGCGGCCTCTGGCGATCTCGCGGCCGATTCCGTCGCTGGATCCGCTACCGAGCATCCCTTCCCGCGCCATGTGCCGGCCCCGGCGTTGAAAGGCGGAATCGGGTGGCTCAATACCGACAAGCCGGTCGATCTGAGCGCCCTGCGCGGCAAATTCGTGATCCTCGATTTCTGGACCTACTGCTGCATCAACTGCATGCACGTGCTGCCGGAATTAAAAAAACTGGAACGGGCTTATCCGAACAACGTCGTGGTGATCGGCGTCCATTCCGGCAAGTTCGACACCGAGCACGACTCCGAAAGCATTCGCCAGGCGATTATGCGCTACGAAATCGAGCACCCCGTCGTCAACGACGCCGACTACAAAATCTGGAATGCATATAACTGTAATAGTTGGCCCAGCCTGCGCGTGATCGATCCCGAAGGCAATCTCGTGGCCGCTGGTGGCGGCGAAATCGATTTCGCCACGCTGGATGCCTTTTTCAAAAAAGCGCTCCCCTACTATCGTCAGAAGGGCGAGCTGAACGAAAAGCCGATTCATTTTGCTTTGGAGCAGAACAAAGCCGCGCAAACGCCGCTGCGCTACCCCGGCAAAATTCTGGCTGACGAAACCGGCGGCCGCCTGTTCATCGCCGACAGCAATCACAATCGCATCGTGGTCGCAGGGCTCGATGGAAAACTGCAAACCGTCATCGGCTCTGGCAAAACCGCCGCCGCCGATGGCGATTTCGCCGCCGCCACTTTCAATCATCCGCAAGGCATGGCCCTGCGCGGCGACACGCTCTATCTGGCCGACACCGAAAACCATCTGCTGCGGAAAATCGATCTGAAAGCACAGCACGTATCCACGATCGCCGGCACCGGCCTCGAGGCCCACTCGCCGCAACAGTCGCCGGGCGCGCCATTGAAAACCGAACTCAACAGCCCCTGGGCACTGTGCATCCACGGCAGCGATTTGTTCATCGCCATGGCCGGCGCGCATCAAATCTGGAAGATGCCCCTGGATGAATCGACAATCGGCCCCTACGCCGGCAATGGCCGCGAAGACATCGTCGATAATCCGCTTGATTCCGCCTCGTTCGCCCAACCAAGCGGTCTGACCTCTGACCAGCAAAATCTGTTTGTGGCCGACAGCGAAGGCAGCTCCATTCGCGCTGTCCCGCTCGACCCGGCCCAAGAGGTGCGCACCATCGTCGGCACCGCCGGCTTGGAGGAGGGCCGCTTGTTCACCTTCGGCGATATCGACGGCCCCATCGGCAAATCCCGGCTGCAACATTGCCTCGGCATTACGTATCACGATGGCCGCATGTACGTGGCCGACACCTATAACAACAAAATCAAAATGATCGATCTGAAAGCCGGCGAGTGCAAATCACTGGCCGGCAGCGGCAAGCACGACGATTTCTTCGAACCCGCCGGAATCAGCTACGCCGCCGGCAAGCTGTACGTGGCCGACACGAACAATCACCGCATCCGCGTGATCGATCTGTCCGACAAAAGTGCCGCAACGCCCGGTGTTACCACGCTGGAAATCACCGGCCTCACACCGCCGGCCGCCCAGCACTACGCGCGTAAATCCGACGGCAAACGCCACGCCGTACAGTTCGACGCCGGGATTGAATATCGCGCCGCCCGCAGGGTTCCCCCGGGCACCGACCAGTTCCACGATTGATATTCAAACGCGCAGCGCGCCAGCACCGTCGCATTGCAGCAGTCCACGTGCTTCGAACACTGCAAGCCCGTTTGCGCCTCCCAGATCGTCAGATTGGAATCAAATTGCGCCGACTGGTTTTGAATACTGGGAGTGCCGCCGGTATTGTCGCGCGAATCGAAGAGCGCGCTCGTCTCGCCCCATAGTTCCGACGCCCGGAAGCAACCAAATACTTCCCACGAACTATCGCCGAGCCGCCGGCTCAGTTCAATCGAGCCGGTAATGCCGCCGGCGCTCGTTCGATTATCGAAAATAAAAGCGAACGAGTCGGCCGGCGCCGTCGTCCCAAAACCCGTCGCTGTAACCAATCGCTCCAACGACCCATACCGGCCGCCGAAACTGCCCGCCAAACCCCAACATTCCGAGTTCCATCGCTTGGTAAGCTCCGCGTCGATGTCGTACATCGTCAGGCTTTGCGTACCGTCGAACACGGTGTCGGGCTGGACGTCGGTAATGTCGAATCGATGCCGCTGGTCCCCGAGCTGCCAGTAGCGCACTTGCGCGCCCAGCAATCGCCGTTCTCCACGCCCAGCCAAATCCGCGGCGCGGCGGTCCAACCGGGGTCGATCGTGCGCAGCGTGGTGTCGGCCTGCGGATTGCCGCTGGCATGAAACCGCGGATCCAAATATGTGGCCTCGACGCCGCCGGTCCAGTGCCAATAGGGCCCGCAATCGTGCCCGCAACAGCATTCCTCGCTGTTACAAGCGTGGCTACATTCGCAATTTCCAGTAGCGCAACAATCGTGGCTCTCGCCGGCGGTTTGGCTTGTGCTCTCGTCGCGGTGCAGATAGCCGCCGTCGCTGATCTCGGCGGCCCCGGCGGATGTTAGTTCAATCGAGTGTTCCTGCGCCTCTGTTAAGCTGCTAAATGCGATTGCGCACAGTGAAATACATACCCCCACCGCCAGTTGTCGAACTGACATCAACGAAATCCTTTCCGCCCCAATAGCGGCAACTTGATTGAGATTGCCGCAAACTGACGAGAATCTTCCCCGGTCGATTTATCGCCATCGCATAGACGGCATATGCAGTATCCGCGGAATTAGCCGCACAGTTTTCGGAACCGGAAAATTTTGCCGCGCCGCCTCGGAATGCCAAAAAGTGCCGGCAATTCGCGATTGCCGCCAGTGCCAGCACAGCGGATAGCAGTCAACCACGCGGCAAAAGAAACGGGCGATTCGCGCCCCGCAGCGCGGATTTTAATGGCGTGCGCGCAGCCATCGCAGTCGCCAGCAACAAGGGCGCAAAAAAAGCCCAGGGGCTCGCGACCCCTGGGCTTGTGAAGCGTGATGATTGAATGAGGGGGGGTTCGCTTACCGCGTAATCCCCAGCGAAACCGCTACACCGTACAAATCCAAATCGTGCAGCGGCACCGCCGCTTGATTCGTGTTGTTGTAGAAGTCCCAAGCCTGGTATTCAAACCCGACGCGGCCGAAGACCGTGCCGTTGCAGCAGGCGATGTACTTCGAGCACTGCAAACCAACTTGCACTTCCCAGATCGTCAAATCCAAATCGGTCGCCGTGCCGGTGATCTGCGTCGTGGGCGAGCCGGTTGAATTGAACCGCGCCACGTGGAAGTTGTCGGAATTGCCCCACAACGGCGAAACTCGCACTCCGCCATAAACCGCCAGCGGCCCCCACCCGATCGACCGACTGGCCTCGATGCCTGTCGTGATGCCGCCGGCTTGGGCGTGGATGTCGTCGACAAACACGTTGGAGAAGGTGGTGTCGGAAATGTCGGTCACAATTTCATTCTTGTATCCGACATATCGCCCGCCAAGGAAGGCTAGCCAATCCCAATCGCCGAATTCGCCGCGCTTGGTCGCTTCCAAGTCGATCGTATACAGATTCAGATCGAATAGCTGATCGAACACGTCCGTCGGCGAGGGACTGCTCGTCAGCGCAGCGTTGACGAAGAATTCGCTGGCGGAAATTTGCCAGTACCGCATGCGCCCGCCCCAGCCGTTGCAGTTTTCTACGCCCAGCCAAATGCGCGGGGCGGCATCCATACCGATATTCTGCACGCCGCGCAGCACAACATCCATGTACGTGGCTTCCACCCCGGCGGTCCAGCGCCAAACCGGCTGGCAACAGCACCCATAGGCGCAATTGCCGCTGGAGCAAGAGTCCCCCTTTGCGGCATCCCCGCCTGGAGCAGCGGCTTTTTCCGGAGCGCTGTAGCTGACGTCGACCACGTCCCAGCCGGGGGCCGCACACAGGACGACTGGCTGTTCCTGGCCGTTCGCCAACGGTTGCTCTTGGCCGACCGCCAATCGCCCTATCCACCAGCATGCGCCCCAGTGCATAGCACTACCGCTGCTCGCCGAGCTGACATCGTAGGACTCCTTTCCCGATTTCGAACCTGCCGCACCCGCAGTCTGACGTGGCCACCCGTGGGTGGAACTTTTCCTACTTCTTGTATCTACCCGATTTCGTGGAAAGTTTCAGATTTCCGGAACTCCCGCGCTGTGCGATTCGACCGGCCAACTTTGCCACGCTACATTCTCAGCGACTGTCACACGCGGCAATTTTGCAGTAAAATTCGAACCTTTATTACCGGCGGCGCGGTTGGCGCTGCCGCAACAGTCGCACTGGAGTTTGCGGCTTAATCCGTTCGTTCGCCCCCAAAATCCACTCGAAACACGCCCATGTTCGAAACCATCCAGCAAGGCCTTTCCGGTGCGCTTCGCAGCCTGCGCGGCAAGGGCAAACTGACCGAAGCGAACATGCGCGACGGCCTGGAACTGGTCCGCCAGGCCCTGCTGGAAGCCGACGTCAGCTACGACGTCGCCAAGGAGTTCATCGATCGGGTTAGCGTCGATGCCGTCGGCGAGCGCGTGCTCCGCTCCCTCGATCCCTCGCAGCAACTGGTCGGCATCGTCAACCGCGAACTCGTCAACCTGATGGGCCCGGTCGATCACTCGCTCCACCTGAAAACCGGCGATACCAGCATCCTGATGCTTTGCGGCCTGCAGGGCTCCGGCAAAACCACCACCTGCGGTAAGCTGGGCCGCATGATCCAGCAGCAGGGCCGCCGCGTGATGCTGGTGGCCGCCGACTTGCAGCGCCCCGCCGCCATCGACCAGTTACACGTCATCGGCGAACAGCTTGGACTGACGATCTATTCCGAACGCGGCGCCCCCGACCCCGTCGTCGTCTGCCACAACGCCGTCAAAAAGGCCCGGGAAGAAGGCATCCCGGTCGTCATCCTCGACACCGCCGGCCGCCTGCACATCGACGACGAACTGATGCAGCAGCTCAAGCGCATCGACCAGCGCGTCGAGCCCGATCAGGTCATGCTCGTGGTCGACGCCATGACCGGCCAGGACGCCGTCAACAGCGCCAAAGCGTTCAACGAGGCGCTGGAGCTCGACGGCGTGATCATGACCAAGCTCGACGGCGACGCCCGCGGCGGCGCGGCCCTCAGCGTCAAGCAAGTCACCGGCGTGCCGATCAAATTCATCGGCACCGGCGAGCATCTGGATAACCTCGAGGAATTCCATCCCGACCGCATGGCCGGACGCATCCTCGGCATGGGCGACGTGCTCACGCTGGTCGAACAGGCGCATGAAAAGTTCGATCAGGAAGAAATGAAGAAGCAGGAGGAATCGCTCCGCAAGGGCGAGATCACCCTGGACACCTTCCGCGACATGCTCCGCCAGATCAAAAAGCTCGGCCCCCTGCAAAAAGTGATGGGCATGATCCCCGGCATGGGCGGAATGTCGGGCATGATGGACCAGTTCGACGAAAGCGAGATGCAGCGCTTCTTCGGCATGATCGACTCCATGACCCCCGACGAACGCCGCAACCCCAACCTCATCGACCAAAGCCGCCGCCGCCGCATCGCCGCCGGCTCAGGCGTCGAACCGCATCAAATCAACGAACTGGTCAAATCGTTCGACGGCATGGCCTCGATGATGAAGGAAATGTCGAGCCTGGGCATGCGCGACCGCATGAAAAAAATGAACGAGCTGCAACGCGGCGGCTTCATGGACCCCGGCAGCCGCTTCGGCCGCACCAAAGTCGGCACCGGCAAACGCCTCAGCCCCGACGAAAAACGCAAACTCAAAAAACAGCGCGAAAAAGAGCTGCGCAAAAAAAGGCGCGAATCACGCGGCTAGCAACTAGCGAATAGCAATTACCCATTTAGCCGCCGAGCTCGCCCGGCGAGAATCGCCAACCGCCGTTCGTTCGGCCCTGACGGGTGACTAACTCGCTGCGCCCAAAGGCGCAACCTACGCCAGCCCAGGCCAGTCGCAGCGCCGCTCTGGGTCGCGGCTACCCTAAGCGTTTTTCAAGATACGGAGCAGTCTGCTGATCGGCCGCAGGAACCTTCGTCGAGGCGCGGTTCATTTTCGCGGCCAAAACACGCTCGATTTCGTCGGCCGACATTCCGCGCGCGATCATTTCGTGCTTTAAAGCGCCTTCAATCTCAGACTTGCGAAACTCATGCCATATGAGGCCCGCGATGCAGGCAAGAAAGCCAAGAACAAGGCCTCCGATCAACACCAAGAAAATCAGATTGTCAGATGGCTTTTCCAGGATTGATGTCACGCCTTCGGCAAAGATCATTAGCATCGGGAGCCACTTTCGCAAAGGATGGCGTTCGTTCTATCGGCTATTCGCCCCAATGAACGGAATCTTGCACCACTATCGCTAAAATCTAGGAAGAAATGCATGCGGATGCAAATCGTTGGTCCAAAACCCTTTCCTAACCCCCAGTTGAAAAACCCCCCAAAATCGATTCTATTAATGAGTTCAAATTCATCCCTATCCGGAGTTAGCCGTGGCAGTCAAAATTCGCATGAAACGCTTGGGGCGGAAGCATCGCTCCTACTTCCGCATCTGCGCCACCGATATCCGCGCCCGCGCGATGGCCGCGTGATTGAAGAAATCGGCAGCTACGACCCCACCATCCCGCTGACCGACGCCCGCTGCAAGCTCGATCATGAGCGGGTGAAATACTGGCTCGGCGTCGGCGCCAAGCCATCCGACCGCGTCAGCATCCTTATTAAAAAGTACGGCCCCGAAGGGACGCACCTGAAACAGCACGAAGAGGCCTTGGCCCAACTCAAGGCCCCCAAGGTCGTCCCCGACCCGGGTCCACCCGCCGCCGCCGTCACCAAGAAGAAAAAGGCCACCGAAGAAGCGCCGACCGAAGCCGCCGCGGAAAGCGCCCCGAAGCCGCCGCCGAACCCGGCGTCGAAGCCACGCCGCCTTCCGAATCTTAGAAGGGTGGCCTGGGCTGGACCGAAGGGAAGCCCCGGTTGTCAGAAGGTCCCCGGGGTTTCGGCTGCGAGGCTGTTGTTTGGGTGCCTGGGGTCGAACGAAGTGAGCCCCCAGCTTTTCTGCATTCCGGGGGCTCGGCAGCCTCGACCCCGGCCACACGTCGCATCATGTAGAATGCACCTTGCCGACTTTCTGCCTTCTGCTTTTTGCATTCTGCCTTTGCCCCCCATGCGTTTCGACATCCTCACCCTCTTCCCGGAACTCCTCTCCGGCTACCTGGGCCAAAGCCTGCTGAAGCTGGCCATCGAGAATGGCCTGGTGCAGGTCAATCTGCACAACATCCGCGATTGGTCCAAAGATAAGCACAAAACCGTCGACGATCGCCCCTACGGCGGTGGCCCCGGCATGCTGCTCAAAGTCGAACCGGTGGTCGATTGCGTGGAAGCCGTGCAAAAACTCACCGACAAGCCGGGCCACCTGATCATGCTTTCCCCGACCGGCCGCAAACTCACGCAGCAAGTGGTCGAAGAACTCGCCGCCCATCCGCGCTTGCTACTGCTGTGCGGCCGCTACGAAGGCTTCGACGATCGCGTGCGGCAACTATTAAACCCCGACGAAATCTCAATCGGCGATTACATCTTGGGGGGCGGCGAAGTGCCCGCCATGGTGCTCGTGGACGCGGTGATTCGTCTCGTGCCCGGCGTGTTAGGGGATGAACAAAGCGCCCGCCACGATTCGTTTTCCGACACCGCCGGAGGGCGCCTGTTGGAATCGGGCCATTTCACTCGCCCCCGTGAATACCGCGGCCTGACCGTTCCTGAAGTTCTGATCAGCGGCGACCATGAAGAAATCGCCCGCTGGCGCCGGGACGAAAGTCTGAAAATCACCAAATCCCGCCGCGAAGATCTGCTGCCGCCCGCGCCTGGCTAATTATCTTTCAGTTTGGCTCCGGAGCTTCTCGCAGTTCAAACAATCCAGACTGCGCCCGCCAGCGACGCAATTCCAACGGCGCCGTACCCGATCCGCCAGGCCAGCTCGCTGTCGTTCAGAGGCTCGAGCGTGGCCAGAAATCCAAAGACGCAATATCCTGCGATCCCAAGCAGTAGCACGGTCAACATGACTCGAACCATCAATGGCATGGCAACCGCTTTCTGTTTCGAGCCGTTTACTTCTTCCCCATCGAATCCAGCAGCTTCTGCATCTGCTGCTGCTGCTTCTCCCAAGTATCCAAGATTTTGGTGTAGCGCTCGGCAACTTTTTGCGACTTCGCCGTCTGCTCTTCCCAGCGCGTCAATAGTGCATCGACCCGCTTGCCGCGATCGGAATCCTCGTCCAATTTCTTTTGATACGCCTCGCGCTGCTTCCGAGTCGCATCGTTAATCAACTGATACGCTTCCTCGATCTGCTTGGCCGCCGCCGTATCCTTTGGATCGGGCCGGACCTGCGCGTCGGCAACATAGACAAGCAACCCGCCGGCCGCAAAACAAGCAATGATGGCGAAAACGATGAAAACTCGAGTGGATCTCATGGATGGGCTCCCAACGTGAACAGTGGCGATGTACAGCAGTTATGCTGATTGTAGCTGGACATTGCGGTGCAATCAAAATCGCATTCACATAGCCCGACTGTGTCAGTCGGGCAGCGCCGCCTTAGCGTCCGTCGATGGCCGCCGCGGGCCACCACAGATTGCCGCAGGGGTCTTTCACGCCCCCATACCGCTCGCCGGCGTGCGGTTGATCCTTCGGCTCGCTCACCGAAGTACCCCCCGCCTGAATCGCCTTTTGATAGGCCGCATCGGCATCCTGCACCCGCAGAAAAATCGACGCCGGCATCGCTTTGACCGTGCCCGTCGGCTCCCCCATCATCACGATCGAATCGCCGATCTGCACTTCGGCGTGCATCACCGATCCATCCGGCCGCGGCACCCGCACCCGCTCGCTGGCGCCAAACGCCTCCTTCAAAAATTCCAGCAGCCGCGGCACGTTCTCCACAATCAGATACGGTGTCACGGTGTGGTAATCCTTGGCAGTTTCCATGGCAGCCATGGCAGATTCCTCAAGTCTCAATTTATGCGGCTTTGCGGCGGCGAACCGATTGTAGCCCGAAATCGCCACGCTATCAAAAACCCCAGAATTTCTGCGAACATCGCTCCATTGCGAAACCACCCCCAAACACGTTAAACTCTTGCTTGACGCAAATCGCAAGCGAAATATGCAGATAGCAGAAGGTGCGGTCATGAGCCAGAAAACTTTGGACCTCGTCGAAAAAAGCTCGCTGAAAACCGAAGTGCCCGAATTCAAAATCGGCGACACGGTCGACGTCCACACCCGCATCCTGGAAGGTGAAAAGGAACGCATCCAGATCTTCAACGGCGTAGTGATCGCTCGCAGCGGCTCGGGCAGCCGCGAAATGTTCACAGTCCGCCGAATCGTGCAAGGCGAAGGCGTGGAGCGCAAGTTCCCGTTGCACTCGCCGAAAATCGCCAAGGTCGAAGTCAAATCCAGCGGCATCGTCCGCCGCGCCAAGCTGTACTTCCTCCGCGACCGCGTCGGCAAGGCAGTCCGCCTGCGTCAGAAACGCAGCGGCAAAGCAGTCCCGCTGGTCCCCGGCGAAGAAACCGCCTTGGAGCCGGCGACCACCGCCTAATCATAAAGCCGCGACCGCTGGTCGCGCTGACTGCGTGCTTGTCCGGTGTGGAACATGCACTGGCCCGTTGCCGTCAAAACGCACTGGGAGAATTTCTGGCGACCCAGATCGTTGGGCTATCTCGGCGAACGCGCCGCCGAAAAATTTCTCAAACGCCGCGGACTCAAAATCCTCGCCCGTGGCCTGCGCCTGCGCGGTGGCGAGCTGGACCTGATCGCCGCCGACGGCCGCACGATCGTCTTCGTCGAAGTGAAAACTCGCCGCACTGCGCACTTCGGCCATCCCGCCGAGGCCGTCGATTTTCGCAAGCAGTGGCGCGTGACCCGCGCCGCTTTGATGTTTCTCAAACGTCACGGCCTGTTGGAATACAACTGCCGCTTCGACGTGATGGCGGTCACCTGGCCGCACGGCCAAAAACGGCCGACGATCGAACACATCTAAAGCGCCTTCGAAGCGCAAGGCCCCGTGGGTATGTTCACCTGATTGCGTGCCATGCCCACGTCTGCGTGGGCATGGACATCACTTCAGCGCCTGCTGCTGAATCGCGGCCAACTGCCCGATTCCGCGCCGCGCAGCGCCAGTAGTGCCTTCAATTCATCCTCGCTAAACGTCGCTTCCTCGCCGGTCCCCTGCACTTCGACAAACCGCCCTTCGCCCGTCATCACCACGTTCATATCGACGGCAGCTTCCACATCCTCGGAATAATCGAGATCCAATAGCGCCTGCCCCAGAACAATTCCCACGCTCACCGCCGCCACGCTGGTGGAAAGAGGCAAGCGATCCGGATCCAACGAACTGCCGATCGTTTCCAAGGCATCGACCAGCGCCACGTATGCCCCCGTGATGCTCAGCGTGCGTGTGCTGCCGTCGGCCTCCAACACTTCGCAATCGATGGCGATGGTTCTTTCACCGATCGCATCCAGATCGATAATCGCCCGCAAGCTGCGGCCAATCAACCGCTGAATCTCGGTGGTGCGGCCGTCAGTTTTGCCGTCCCGATCGCGCTTTTTCCGCGGGCTTGTGCTGCCCGGCAACATGTTGTACTCCGCTGTGAGCCATCCGCGCCCCTTGCCAGCCATCCACTCCGGCACCTTGGGATCGACCGAAGCGGTGCAAAGCACGGTGGTGCCGCCGGCCTGAATCAGCACGCTCCCCGGCGCCGTGCGCGTGAAATGCCGCCGAATCGTGATCGGCCGCAAGTCGTCGGGTTTCCGGCCGTCACACCGCATCATCAATTTCCCCGCCCCAGCAACCAGGCGATGATTCCTTTTTGCACGTGCATGCGATTGCCAGCTTGCTGCACGACCACGCTGTTCTTGCTGTCGATCACTTCATCGGTCACTTCCTCGCCGCGGTGCGCCGGCAAGCAGTGCATGAAATATGCATCGGGAGCATGCTTCATCAGCGCCGCATCCACTTGATACGGTCCGAATTCCTTACGCCGCTGCCCAATTTCGGATTCCTGTCCCATGCTAGCCCACACGTCGGTATATACCGCCACGGCCCCTTTCACCGCTTTCGCCGGATCATCAGTCGTCGTCAAATCAATCTGCGGAATAGCTTTCTTGATCCGCGCGATTTCTTCCTTGCTAAAGCTGTATTTCGGCGGCGAGGCGACCACAATCTTCATCCCCAACAGCCCGCAAGCTTCGACCAAACTGCGGCACACGTTGTTCGCATCGCCAACCCACGCCAGCGTTAGCCCATTCAGCCGCCCGACCAATTCACGCACCGTGTACAAATCGGCCAGTGCCTGGCAGGGATGCGAATAGTCCGTCAGCCCATTTATCACCGGACACGTGCTGTGCTGCGCTAGTTCCACGACCATCGGATGTTTATTGGCCCGAATCACAATCCCATCCACATACTGGCTCAGCGTGCGGGCAAAATCGGGCACACTTTCGCGCGTGCCGAAGCCCACGTCGCTCCCCAGGAACATGCTGCCGCCGCCGAGCTGTGTCATGCCGGCTTCGAAGCTTACCCGCGTCCGCAGCGATTGCTTTTCGAACACCAACGCCAACACGCGCCCTGGCAAGAGCGTTTCGCGCAGCGCCTTGCAGGTACTTGGTTTTGATGTCACTGGTAATGGCGAAGATCCGTTCGATTTCCGCCGTCGTTAGATCGGTAATCGTAATGAGATGTCGCATGGTAGGGGTTGGTTGAGAGGTGGGAGTCGCAATGGAACGACGCGGTATGGCTGCTGTAGTGCTCATTTTGCCTCCGTTTGCTGTTTAAGAACCTGACCGAGTATATCGCATCCTTCATGCACTTGGTCTTCGCTGATGTTCAATGCCGGCAGCAGTCGGATCACCACGCCGTGCGTGCAGTTGATCAGTAATCGCCGATCGAGGCAACCTTTCACAATCGGCGCTCCGTCAGTCGTAAGTTCCACGCCGATCATCATCCCCAGCACGCGCACTTCGCGAATCAGATTGCACTGCTGCTTAAGCGCCTCCAGCCGCGTGCGGAACACCTTGCTCATTTGCTTGGCGTGCTCCAGCAGATTCTCGTTTTCGACCGCTTCGATGTACGCCATGCCCGCCCGGGCCGCGATCGGATTGCCGCCGAACGTCGCCGCATGCATGCCCGGCCGCAAGCTGGGGGCAATCTCCGGCTTGGCCATCATCGCCCCCCCCGCCACGCCGCCGCACAGCGCTTTGGCCAGCGTCATCACATCCGGCGTGACGTCAAAGTGCTGATAAGCGAACCACTCTCCGGTCCGCCCGCAGCCGCTTTGCACTTCGTCGAAGATCAACAGCAATTTGTTTTCGTCGCACAGTTGCCGCAGGCCCGGCAGAAAATCGGCAGGCGGAATATTGATGCCCCCTTCACCCTGCACCGGCTCGACCATGATCGCCGCCGTCTCGCGATCCACAAGCCCCTTCACCGTCGCTAGATCGCCGAACGGCGCGTAGACGAAGCCCGGCCATCAACGGCCCTAGACCTTCGTGATATTTCGGCTGGGCGGTGGCCGCCGTAGCCCCCAGCGTGCGTCCATGAAACCCGCCGGTGAAGGTGATGATTTTGTACCGTTCCTTCGGCGTGTGCAGCCGCGCCAGCTTGATCGCCGCCTCGTTCGCCTCGGTCCCCGAATTGCAAAAGAACGCCTGCCCGCCAAAGCTCCGCTCCGAAAGCGCCTGGGCCCACAACCCTTGCCACGGCGTGTGCCACGTGTTGGGCACATGAATCAGCGTGGCGATTTGTTCCTGCACTGCCTCGACCACCGCCGGCGGACAGTGCCCCAACAGATTGCAGCCCCAGCCGGGAAAGAAATCGAGATACTTGTTCCCCTCGGCATCCCACACGTGCGACCCTTCGCCGCGCACCAGCGACACCGGAAACCGCGCGTAGTTCGGCACCACGTACTTCTTGAACAGTTCGATCGTTTCGGCGGAGTTCATCGTGTCAGTGGCAGGCATGGAATTACTAGTCAGTGGTCCGTGGTCCGTTGCAAAACGACATGATCTGTCGAACGAGGTTCACCAGCTCATTCTGACTTGTGCTTTCTGCATTCTGCCTTCAATCGTCGCGCATCATTTCCGTGCCGACGCCTTTGTTCGTGTAAATCTCCAACAGCAGCGAGTGCCGCAGCCGCCCATCGATGATGTGAATCTTCCGCACCCCTTTATCCAGCGTCTCCAGGCAGCCTTCGACCTTGGGAATCATCCCGCTTTCAATGGCCCCGTCGCTAATTAGCTTTCGGGCCTGGGCCGCCGTCAGCGAGTTCAGCAGCGTCTTTGGGTCATCCTTCTGCTTCCGCACGCCGTTCACGTCACTCAAGAAAATCAGCTTTTCCGCTCCCAGGGCCGTCGCCACCGCGGTGGCCGCCGTATCGGCATTCACGTTCAGCTTCTCGCCGTCGGGCCCCAGGCACATCGAGGGAATCACCGGCACCTGCCCCGCGTAGCAGAGGTTTTCGATCGTCGTGCGATCCACCCGGGTCACCGTGCCCACGTGCCCCAAATCCACGTCCTTACCGGCATCATCCGTCAGCGTGATTCGCTCGCCGAACAGCACGTTGGTCGTGCGAAAGTTGAGCGGCATCGCCCGGCCGCCGAACTCTTCGATCCGCTTGGCGATGTGTTCGTTGGTTTCGTAGGCCAATGATTTGTTCAACGATCGCCAGCGTGGCGTCGTCGGTGTAGCGGCGCCCCTGAATGAACCGCGGCTAGACCGGCGGAGTCCATCGCCCGACTGATCGCCGCGCCGCCGCCGTGGACGACGACCGGCCGCATGCCGACCGTTTCCATGAACACGATGTCGAGCAGCAGATGCGGCAGCGTCGTTCTCGTCTTCCATGACGCTGCCGCCGAGCTTGATGACCGTCACTTTGTCGCGGAACCGCCGAATCCAGCCCAGCGCCTCAATCAGCACGTCGGCCTTTTCGATGGCGTGTTGATGGTGGATTTCAACGCTCACTTAGGCGGCGCCTCCGGCACTTCAATCGCGGCAAATCCGACCGTCGCGGGCTGAGTGCAACCCTAACGGCGACTGGAACTTGGGGGCAAACAGGTCATTCTATGATCGCGCCGCCGGTCGTCAACGGCCTGATTTTGCCCCGCACGCCGCAGCGCAATCCGCGCGCGAACTGCCAGGTCGCTGCAAATGGATTGACGCTCTTACGCCCAAGCGGTATCCTACATGCAACTAAATTGCAAGTGACTATGGGTAGCAAATCCACTTTACGCCGCGAGCAGTGTTCCACGATGACCGCGCCACGCGCCTTCACGCTTGTCGAACTGCTCGTCGTAATTGCTATCATGGGCGTGCTGGTCGCGCTGCTGATGCCGGCGGTCCAATCGGCGCGCGAAGCCGCTCGCCGCACCGGATGCATCAACAACCTGAAACAAATCGGCCTGGCGCTGCAAAACTTTCACGCGCCAAGCGCGATTTTCCTGCGGGATACGTATCTCAACCCGGCGGCGCCATGGGATCGGCCAATCCCGATACCGGCGATGCCGGCCCCGGCTGGACCTGCTTTTTCCAGATCATGCCGTTTCTGGAAGAACGCTCCGCGCAGCAAGCATTCGACCTGACGCTGCCGTCCTGGCACACCAAGAACGCGACGGCTGCAGCCACACCGCTCTCGGTATACCGCTGTCCCACCGTCAGCGACGGCTCGCTCACCTATGCCGTCAAAGACGACAACGGCTCAGTTCTCGCCGAATTTTAACGCTCTCATTACGTCGCCTGCTCCGGCCGGCCCGACGTTTGGGAAGACCCCGACGGCACGCAAATTCCCAAACTGGCCGATGGCGTGTTCTTCCGCAACAGCCACATCCGCATCAGCGACATCACCGACGGCACTAGCCACACCATGTTCGTCTCGGAGCAAACCCCCGCGCACAGCGATTCCACGTGGGTGGGCATCGTGCCCGGCGCGGCAACTTGCCCAACCCAGCGTTATGCGCTGGCCGGCTGCGACGCCGCCGCGCCGCAAGCGCTTTACCACAGCGGACCGGGACCCGACGAAGTGCCGCCCGTGATCAAGCCGCCCAATGACGAATATCCTGGCTACGTCGACGAGCCGCATTCCGAGCATCCCGGCGGCTGCCACGTGCTGATGGGCGATGGCAGCGTCCGCTGGGCGTCGGACACGATCAACCCACTGCTCTGGGCCGCCATGGCCACGCGCCGGCGGCGAGACTGAGGAACCAGCCCCATGACTCGCACAGCCATCCGTTGGCATTGGCCGGCAGCCTTGCTGGCGTGCATCGCCCTTGCCGGCTGCGGCGGACAGCCGCAAATCTCCAAAGGAAATATCCGCCTCGTCGAAAAATTCCAAACCGCTATCGCCGCCAAACGATCGGATTGGCTGGAGCTGGCCGCCCAACAAATCGACAAACAGCATCGCGCCGGCAAGCTCAGCGACGACGAATTCCAATCGCTCCAACCGATCATCGCGGATGCTCGGCAAAGCCATTGGACCGAAGCCGGCCAGCAGTTGACGCGTTTGCTGCGCGGCCAACGCGGCAAATAATCCGGCCGTCCAGATTGACGACGGTCTTCAGGCACCGAACGGCCCTCCCGCTTTCCTCCGCGCTCGATATCATGGCAGTCGCAGTTCGGGCTCAACTGAAAATATTCGAAGGTTTGCATGTCTCAAACTGTCATCTGTCAGTCGAACGAGGGCCAGCGCCTGAGCGTTGTAGGCGAGGACATTCGAATCTTGGCCGATTCCAGGGTGACCGATGGCAAATACGTGGTGTTCGAGGAAACTTCGCCCCCGAAGGGCGGTCCGCCCCTGCACCGGCACAGCCGCGACGACGAGTTCTTCTTCGTCGTCGATGGCGAGGTGAAATTCCAAATCGACGGACGCGATTCCGCCGTGTCGGCGGGCGGCGATGTGCATGCCCCCTGCGGAAGCATTCACACGTTTGCAAACGTCGGCAGCCGACCCAGCCGCATGATCATCGTTTGCTGCCCGGGGGGCATCGAAGAAGCTTTTCGCGAGACCGATCAGTTGGCACGCAAAGGCGCAGCCGGCCTGGAGCAGATCGCCGCGGTGTTCCAACGAGTTGGCATCGAATTCCTCGGGCCGCCGCTCCAAGGCGGCGCCCCGTCAATCAGCAGTAATACCGGAGCACATTTTGTCATCTCCTGTCGCCATCGTGATGGCCGCCGGCAAGGGCACGCGGATGAAATCCGACCTGCCTAAGGTCTTGTTCCCCGTCGGCGGACGGCCGATGGTGGAATACGTCATCGATGCACTGCACGATGTCGGCATCCGTCGCATTGTG
>CAVRAW010000003.1:0-1078205 GCA_963719205.1 Pirellulales bacterium
GTCGTGGTTGGCTACCGCGCCGACCCGGTGCGCCAAACATTGGCCAACCGACCCGGCCTTCAATTCGTCGAGCAATCGCCGCAACTGGGAACCGGCCACGCCATCATGGTCTGCCAACCGGCGCTGGCCGATCACGTCGGTCCCATCCTCATCCTCACCGGCGACACGCCCCTGGTGCAGGTGGCCACCTTGCGGGCCATGTTCGACGAATTCCAGCGCACGAAACCGGCTTGCCTGATGGGCACCGCCCGCAAGCAGAACTCGGCCGGCCTGGGGCGTGTCGTGCGAGATAAACAAGGCAACTTCCAGGCGATCGTCGAGGAAAAAGACGCCACGCCCGAGCAAAAAGCCGTCACCGAAGTGAACATGAGTTATTACCTGTTCGACAGCCGCGAGTTATGGCACGCGCTGGCACAGGTGCGCAGCGACAACAAGCAAGGGGAGTATTACATCACCGATTGTCCTGGTATCCTAAAGACAGAAGGCAAAGACGTGCGTGCCTTGTGCGTGCTCACCCACGGCGAGACGCTCAGCATCAATACCGTCGACGAACTGGCCGAAGTCGAAGCGGAATTAGCGAAATCAAAAGTGTGACCCAACCGCAGTCGTTGTTTTTTGATTCCTGACTCCTGACCCCTGATTCGTGCCGCTCTATGAACGATCTGAAAATCTTCAGCGGCCGGGCCAATCCAGATCTCGCCCGAAAAATCTCCGAATACCTGGGCATCGCGCTGGGAAAAATCTCCATCGGCAATTTTCCCGACGGCGAAATCTCCTGCAAGATCGATGAAGATGTGCGCGGCCGCGACGTGTTCATCGTCCAGCCCACTTGCCCGCCCGTGAACGAAAACCTGATGGAGCTGTTGATCATGATCGACAGCTTCCTCCGCGCCAGCGCCTACCGCATCACCGCCGTGTTGCCGTATTTCGGCTACGCCCGCCAAGATCGCAAAGATGCCGGCCGCGTGCCTATCACCGCCAAGCTTGTGGCCAACATGATCGCGCGGGCCGGCACCGACCGCGTCCTGGCGATGGACCTGCACGCCGCGCAGTTGCAGGGCTTTTTCGACGTGCCGGTCGATCACCTGTACGCCGCCCCGGTGCTCAACCAGCATTTCAACGCCCAAGGTTTCAAGCGGGAAGATTTGGTTGTGGCCAGCGCCGACGAAGGGGGCATCAAGCGCGCCTTCGGCCACGGCACTCGCCTGGGAGCCCCGCTGGCCGTCGTCGACAAGCGCCGCATCAGCGCCGACACCACCCGCCAGGAAAACATCATCGGCGCCTCGGTCAAAGATAAAATCGTGCTCATGTTCGACGACATGATCAGCACCGCCAGCTCGATCGCCGGTGCCGCCAAAGTGCTCAAGGAAAACGGCGCTCGAGCAGATCCACGTCGCCGCCACGCACGGCGTCCTCGTCGGCCCGGCCATCGAACGGCTGAGCAGCGCCGCCATCGACACCGTCGCTGTCACCGACACGATTCCCCTGACGCCCGAGCAGACGCTGCCGAAAATCAAACAGCTTTCCGTGGCCGCCCCTGTTGGGCCAGGCCATCAAAAACATCCACCGCAACGAATCGGTGAGCATGCTGTTCGTGTAACAAAGCTGCCCGAGCCGGCCTGTCCCCGCGTCGAGGATTCTCCCCGCAAATCCCGCCAGATTGACACCCCCTTTCCGCCGGACGTACATTGAATTCAGTGGAACCGGACCAGAGGCAACTTCTTTCACGGTGCGATCATGTTAATTTTCGTGCGCAGCAGAGTCGTTTGGACGGCCTCGCTTGTCTTTGTGTTGAGCACACCAACGGTGTGGGGGCAAACCTACCCGTTGCAAAAGGGCATGATGAAACAGCCCTACCGGATGAATCCCCAAGGGCAACCGAATTACCCCAACCCGAACTATCAAAACCCCAACAATCCCGCGCAACTGCAGCAACCACAGCACCAACAGCAGACATTATCAGGCACCATCGAAGACATCGGCTCGCATGGCATGGTGGTCGACGCCATGGGCGCAAAATGGAACGTCGCGCCCGACAAGCAGTGCAAAATCGAGGTCACCGGCAGCGGTGATGCCAGCCTGCTCAAGCCCGGCATGCTCGTGCGCTTCTCGGCCGACGTCGACAAGAAAACCGGCAAAGCCTCGGCCCCCGTCAGCGAAGTGGAGGTCACCTCTCCGCAGAATGTCATGGCAGCCGAGCACCCTCGCGGCCAAGCGGCCGGATCGCATACCGCGCTGAAAAAACCCGTTCCCGCGGCAGCAACCGGACCTGCCGCCGTCGTCGGCACAATCAAATCGATCTCCGGAAATGAAATCACCGTCGAAGCACCCGGCGGATCAGTGAAAGCCGATCTCAGCCCGAAGGTCTCGGTCAAAATCGATTCCAGCGATCCGAAGTTGGCCCAAGTCGGCGCGAAGGTCGAAGTGCAAGGATACGTCGTCAAAGCGCCGAATGTGGTCGCCGCTCAGGCGATCCGGATCACGTTGGCCGGTTCGGGCGATAAGAACGCAGGCCCCAAGCCGGGCGAAAAGCCGGCCGCGGCGACCAATTGATCTCGCGCTGTCTGCCCTAGATTCCCATCCGCGCCAGCACGTCGATCAAGCTACCGATCGTGCTCGATAGCGCCGGATGGCTCTCTTCAAACCCGATCGCCGCCTCGCGCAGCCGGGGCAGCAGCGACTTCGGGGGCTGCGCGCTGGTGCGCAGCGTCATTTGGATTTCGTGTAGCGCGGCGGTGAGCCGATTTCTCGATTCCACGTCCAGCGGTCCCACCTCGGCCAGTTGCCGATGCAGTTCATCCAGCACCGCTTGCAATCGTTCCGGATCGGCCGACATAAGAATCTCCCTCTCCCTTGAGGGAGAGGGCTGGGGTGAATGTGAATTTCCAGCGCGCTTGCACACTCTACTCCGCTTCCTGCGCGCCTCGATTATACGCGCTGGGTGACTGGCCCTGTAAGGGTGTGCCGCACAGGGAATCAACCGCCGCTTCCCCTGGGCAATCCCGCTGCCCAATCGCTATGCTGAGTTGCCACAGCCGCCCGGAGGTTCCCATGCCCTCGCCAATATTGCCCTTCACCCAGCGCCCCGCTTGGAAAGCGCTCCAGCTCCACGCCGACCAAATCCGCGCCACGCATTTGCGCAAATTGTTTGCCGACGATCCCGGGCGCGGCACACGCCTCACCGCCGAAGCGCTGGGGGTGTACTTCGATTATTCAAAGAATCTCATCACCGACGAAACGCTGCGGCTGCTTTTGCAACTGGCCGCCGAAAGCGGACTGCGCGAGCGCATCGACGCCATGTTTCGCGGCGAGAAGATCAACCTCACCGAACGCCGCGCCGTGTTGCACGTCGCTCTGCGGGCCCCCAAGGGAGAAAAAATCCTGGTCGACGGACAGGACGTCGTCCCCGAAGTGCACGCTGTGCTCGACAAGATGGCCGCCTTCGCCAACCGCGTGCGAAGCGGCCAATGGCGCGGCCACACCGGCAAGCCGATCAAAAACATCATCAACATCGGCATCGGTGGCAGCGACTTGGGCCCCGTAATGGCCTACGAGGCCCTGCGATTCTACAGCGACCGCACCCGCACCTTCCGCTTCGTTTCCAACATCGACGGCACCGATTTCGCCGAAACCACCCGCGATCTCGACGCCGAAGAAACCCTGTTTATCATCTCCTCCAAAACCTTCACCACGCTGGAGACGATGACCAACGCCCACACCGCCCGCGACTGGGCTCTGAAAAAACTCGGCGACGAAAAGGCCGTGGCCAAGCACTTCGTGGCCGTCTCGACCAACGCCAAGGAAGTGGCCAAGTTCGGCATCGACACCGCCAACATGTTCGAATTCTGGGATTGGGTCGGCGGCCGCTATTCCTACGATTCCGCGATCGGCTTGTCGCTGATGATCGCCATCGGACCGGAGCACTTCCGCGAAATGCTCGCCGGCTTCCACGCCATGGACGAACATTTCCGCACCACGCCGTTCGAAAAAAATCTGCCCGTGCTCTTGGGCCTGATAGGCATCTGGTACAACAATTTTCTCGCGCGCAGACCGTCGCCATTCTCCCCTACGACCATTACCTCGGCCGCCTGTCGAGCTACCTGCAACAGCTCGACATGGAAAGCGACGGCAAAAGCGTCGATCTCGACGGCCGCCGCGTCAATTACCAAACCGGCCCGATCATCTGGGGCACTCCCGGCACCAACGGCCAGCACGCCTACTATCAGCTCATCCACCAGGGCACGAAGCTCATCCCGTGCGATTTCATCGGTTTCCGCCAAACGCTCAATCCGCTCGGCAATCATCACGATCTGCTGATGGCCAACCTGTTTGCCCAAACCGAGGCGCTCGCCTTCGGCAAAACCCGCGAGCAAGTCGTCGCCGACGGCGTGCCCGACTACCAGGTGCCCCACCGGGTGTTCGAAGGCAACCATCCGACCAACACGATTATGCTGGATGAGCTGACCCCGGAAGCGCTGGGCAAGATCGTCGCCCTGTACGAACACAAAGTTTTCACCCAAGGAACCATCTGGCACATCAACTCGTTCGATCAATGGGGGGTAGAATTAGGAAAGCTGTTGGCCCAACGAATCATCCCCGAACTGGAATCCCCGGCCGGCGCCCCGTTGAAACACGATAGCTCCACCAACACGCTCATCACCCGCTACAAACAATCGAAGTGATCGAACTCGCTCCCTCCATCCTTTCCGCCGATTTCGCCCGCCTGGGCCAGCAGGTTTCCGAAGCCCTGGCCTGCGGCGTCAAGCGCATCCACGTCGACGTGATGGACGGCCACTTCGTTCCGAACATCTCGATGGGTCCGCACGTGGTGCAGTGCATCAAGCCCGTCGTCGCCAAAGCCGGCGCGATCATCGAAACCCACCTGATGATCGAACAGCCGGAGCGCTACCTGGCTGATTTCGCCCGCGCCGGCTCCGACTTGATCATCGTCCACGTCGAAACCTGCCCGCATCTGCACCGCACGCTGCAGCAAATCCGCGAGTTGGGCGTCAAAGTCGGCGTCACGCTGAACCCCGCCACGCCGCTGGTGACGCTGGAAGAAGTGCTGGGCGACGTCGATCACGTGCTAATCATGACGGTCAACCCCGGCTTCGGCGGACAGGAATTCATCCCCGAAAGCGATGAAAAAATCGCTCGGCTGAAAAAGATGCTCGCCGACCGCAAACTGTCTGGCGTACACATCGAAGTCGACGGCGGCATCCACCCCGGCACCATCGCCGCGGTCGCCAAAGCCGGCGCCACCATCGCCGTCGCCGGATCGGCAGTGTTCAACAATTCCGCCACCGTGGCCGACAACATCGCCGCGCTGCGAAAAGCGGTGGCCGGTTAGCGGGGCGCTTGGCGAGATTACTGCGGATTTTTCGCCGCGCCACTTCCGTACGCGGTGACAATCTTCAAAATCGCCTGGCGCAGCTCGTCCCGTTCCGAGGCGATCTGATCGTCCTGCAGCTTGAAGTGGTCGTCGAAGTCGATGTTGAACCCCATCGCTCGGTAAAAATGCGTCGGCAGTGGCCGCGGTTCCGTCTCAGCCCACAGCAAGGCGTATTCCCGCACGAGTTCGCGCTGCTCCGGCGACTGCGGCTTATAGGTCCACGGCGGCAGAGGAGCTTCGGCCGCTTTCACGCGAAACGCCACCGAATTCTTGATGCCGGCGTCAATCAACTTGTCTTGATACTCGCGACGCTGGCGATCATTTTGAACATTCTTTTCCGCCGCATGTTGATATTGTTCGGGGGTTAAACACTCCATCAACACCATCTGAAAAAACACCCGCTGGGGTTGATCTTCCGCATCCAGCGATCCCGGCGGCAGTCGCAATCCAACATATTTGCCAGCCGCCTTGTCATCTCGCCAAATCATCAAGCCCGTCGCATCGGATTGGCGAAACTCACAGGCAACTTTTTCCGGCACATCCGGCGTGATCGCCGCATGCCATCCGTTGGGCAGCACCTTTTGAACCTCGCCCAGCAACTGCTGCAAGTCGGCGCTTTGCTTTTCCCACTTGTTTTCTGCACGCGCAATACCAGCGAGCACTGCGAACACGGCGATCGCTGCCAGCGCAACTCTCATCACCATTCTCCCTTGAGTTCCTAGTGAACGACCGCGGGCGCGGTTCGGTGGGCAAGCCTGTAATCAAGTCATTTTACACGATCAACCCCCGCCCGCTACACTTGAAGGCCCCATCCACCTAGCGCCCATTCGATGTACCGCACTCTTCGTCAATGCGTCGACGACCTAGCCGCCACGCGGCAATTGGTGCGCATCGACGAGGAAATCGACGCCAATCTCGAAGCTGCCGAAATCCATCGCCGCGTGAATCGCGCCGGTGGACCCGCATTGCACTTTGCCCGCGTCAAGGGCTGCGCCTTCCCAATGGTCAGTAACCTTTTCGGCACGCTGGGCCGAGCGCGCTACATCTTCCGCGATTCGCTCGATAGCGTGCGCCGCTTGATCGAGATGAAAATCGATCCGCGCCCCACGCTGAAAAGCCCCGTTCGCTGGCTCGACACCGGCCGCACCGCTTTGACGATGCTCCCAAAGCGCGTCACCAGCGGACCGGTCATGGCTCACGAAACCACTATCGACAAACTCCCCCAACTCAAATGCTGGCCCAACGACGGCGGCGCGTTCATCACGCTTCCCGCCGTGTACACCGAAAATCTTGATCAGCCCGGCTGGCGGCATTCCAATCTCGGCATGTACCGCATCCAGCTTTCCGGCGGGCAGTACCGGCAAAACGAAGAAGTCGGCATGCACTACCAAATTCACCGCGGCATCGGCGTGCATCATACGGCAGCGGTGCGGCGCGCCGAACCACTGCGCGTGAATATCTTCGTCGGTGGCACGCCCGCCATGATGCTCGCCGCCGTCATGCCGCTTCCCGAAGGAATGAGCGAACTATCCTTCGCCGGCGCCTGGCGCGACACCGTATCCCGCTCATCTATCACTCCGACGCGCGCTTCGGTCATCTGCCCATCTACGCCGAAGCCGATTTCTGCATCACCGGCACGGTCGAACCCGGCCGCACGTTGCCCGAAGGACCTTTTGGCGACCATTTGGGATATTACAGCCTTGCACACCCCTTCCCGGTGCTCCGCGTGGAAACGGTCTACCACCGACCCGATCCGATTTGGCCCTTCACCGTCGTCGGCCGCCCGCCGCAAGAAGACACGATCTTCGGTCAACTGATTCACGAACTGACCGGCCCGATCATTCCAACTGTGATCGCCGGCGTGCGCAGTGCACGCTGTCGACGACGCCGGCGTGCACCCGCTGCTCTTGGCCATCGGCAGCGAGCGCTACACGCCCTACGACGAACCCGCCCGACCCCAAGAATTACTCACCCAAGCCAACGCCATCTTGGGGCAGGGTCAACTTTCGTTGGCCAAGTATCTGTTGATCGTCAACGGCGCCGACGATCCGCAGCTTGATATTCACAATATTGAGCAATTCTTCGCTCATCTGCTGAAGCGCGTCGATTGGCGGCGCGACCTCCACTTCCAAACCTGCACCACGATCGACACGTTGGATTATTCCGGCAACCGCCTGAATGAAGGCTCGAAAGTCGTCACTGCCGCCGCCGGCCCGGCGCAACGCCAACTTCCCACGGAATTGCCGCCAGACTTGCGACTGCCCGATGGTTTCCGAAATCCGCGCATTTGCCTGCCGGGCGTGCTGGCGATCGAAGGACCCAAATACAATTCCGCGAGCCCGCAGCGCAAGCAAGGGCTGCCGGAATTCTGCGCCGCCATGTCTCCGGAAGATTCCATCAGCCAATTCCCGTTGCTAGTGATCGTCGACGACAGCCAATTCACTGCCGAATCGCTGCGGAATTTCCTGTGGGTCACTTTCACCCGCAGCAATCCGGCAGTCGATATCGACGGAATCGGCAGCTTCATCGAAGATAAGCACTGGGGCTGCGCAGGCTCGCTGGTGATCGACGCCCGCATGAAGCCCCATCACGCCCCGCCGTTGGAAGCTGATGCGGAAGTGGCCCGCCGTGTCGATCGCCTGTTCGCCAGCGGCGGTCCGCTCTCGGGAATCGAGTGAAAGCATGGAACAGCTCACCGCCTTCACTTACCATCAGCCATATATCTTTCTGGCGCTCACGTTCGCAGTGGGCGCCGTCGTCGGCAGCTTTCTCAACGTGGTCGTCTACCGGCTGCCCTTGGGCATGAATCTGATCCATCCCGGCTCGCGCTGCCCAAATTGCGGCCACGCCATACGCTGGCACGACAACATCCCCATTCTCGGCTGGCTCATACTTCGGGGACGATGCCGCGATTGCCGCGCACCCTTCTCCGCGCGCTATCCGCTCGTCGAACTTCTAACCGGTTTGATCTTCGTCGCCTTTTGCTGGATCGACCTCGTCGCGCCCATGCAGGCCACATTCAACGCAGTGCTCGCCGCGATGTTCAACAACCAGCCCGAACCCGATCCGCATACCCAGCAACACCTGGCGCAGTTGCTGTATCATTTGTTGATTCTCTGCCCACTGTTGGCCGCCGCCCTGATTGATGCCGACGGCCACCACGTGCCGCGCCAGTTGATCACCTGGCCCGCCGCTACGGGAATCCTGTTAGCGTTCGGTTTTCCGACAGCCCAAGCGCTTTCGATCAACTTCGCCGATCACACCAGTTCGGACCTGGCCAGCTTGTGGGCCCTGGTCAACTCGCTGATCGGCCTTGTCGCCGCCGTCTTCATCCGCTTGATAATGTTCCACTTCATCGGCTATCAACGACCGCGAGAAATCGGATTGCTCGGCGCAACCCTGGCGCTGTACGCCGTCGGAGCGTTCCTCGGCTGGCAGGCCGCCGTGGCCATCGGTCTAATCGCCGTGCTCTGGTCGCTAACGCAATCCGGCGCCCTGCAAAAATCCCTGGGCCGACTGCACCCCACGGCGGTCGTCTTCATTGCGGCGCTAGTGTGGTGCGTCTTCGAGCGATCGATTGCTCGGCTGATCTAGCCGCCAGAGCGCTGCTACACGTGGCAACTTCCCAGCCCATGCTTCGCCAGATACTGCTGATGATATTCCTCGGCCCGATAGAACGGCTTGGCGGGCTCAATTAGCGTGACAATCGGCCGCCGGAATTTGCCGCTTTGTTCCTGAGCGCTCTTGGACGCCTCGGCTGCCTGGCGCTGCGCATCGTCGTGATAAAAAATCACCGAGCGATATTGCTTGCCGTGATCGGGACCCTGGCGATTCAGTTGCGTCGGATCGTGCGAATTCCAAAACACGTCCAGCAATTGATCATAGCTCGCCCGCGCCGGATCGAATTCTACTTGCACCACTTCGGCATGGCCGGTGCGGTCGGTGCACACTTGCTCATAAGTCGGTTTCTCAACCGTGCCGCCGCAGTAACCCGCCGCCGCGTTCACGACCCCTGGAACTTGCCGGAACGTCTGCTCCACGCCCCAAAAACAACCCGCCCCAAACGTGGCCAATTGTGTCGGCATGAAAACCTCGTCAGATAGAAAAGATTTTTATGAAGCGATGAATTATACCGCCCCCGGCCAGTCCACCATTCCCCGCCGTTTTTCGCCTTATCACCTCTTCGCATCTTCCTTCGTCCACACTCCCAGCACCGCCGGCGGATACTTTCGCACGTCCCACTCCTGCGCCTGCGGAAACAATCCGAAATCAAATCTGTTGTCCGCTTCCACGCAAAAAATGCTCGCGGGCGCGGCGTGTTCGATCAGCGTCGCCAGCAACGACAATATCTCCGCCTGATGTTCCACATAATAGTCATACGGCGGCGAGCAAAACACGACCCACGCGCCCTCGGGCAGCTTCGGCAATCGCTTCGACCACAAGAGCGTGTTGGCCGGCAGAACCGTGCACACGTTTTCCACACCCAAGGCGGCCGCATTCTGTCGAATCACCTCCGCGGTGGGAAAATGGCGCTCCACCAATGTCGCGCCCGCGGCGCCCCGGCTGATCGCCTCCAAACCCAGGGCCCCTGTGCCGGCGAACAGATCGATGGCATGCTTGCCGCGCACCGCCGGTCCTACCAAATTGAACACCGCCTCGCGCAGCCGATCTTTCATCGGCCGGGTGCGCGCGTCTCCGGTGTACGCCAGCTTCCGCCCGCGATGCATACCGCCGATAATCCGCAGCGACGTCTCCGCTCGATCTTCCGCGGCTGTCGCCGGTTTCTGCCGTCGGGCGCACAAATCCATATCCTCCCTTGCAGCGTATTGCTGATATAGTACGTTGTTGCCGCCGGAATGCACAATCGGCGGCATTTTGGGGTCGGCGAAAATTGCGGAAATCTTCCCCCCCAGCCAAAGAATTTCCTAGGAATCTTTTTTCTTATGCGCTTCCGTCGATCTAGCATTTGCGTTGCATGTCTGTCGTTGATCGTGCTGCTTGCCGGCGGCCCATCTCGCTTAGCGGCCGCAGACGCCAACGATCCCAAGGCCTTGGCCGACTACCAAAAGGCCAAAGAACAATGGGACGCCAAAATCACGCAAGTTGCCGAGCTGCAGACAAAACTTGCCGCGGCGTCGCCGGCCGATCAGCCCGCTTTGCAAGATCAATACACCAAGCTGGTCAACGAAGTCGCCGCGATGATGCCCGGCTTGCAATCGGCCGCCGAGGGAGCCTACGCCGTCGATCCCAGCAATCGCGAAATCGGCGATCTGTTGTTCAAAATCGCGGTCGCGCATCTGCGCAGCGATCGATACGACGACACCCTGCAAGTTGCCAAGTTCCTCGTCGCCCACAAATATCCCAACAAAGAAATCGATCGCATCGCCGCCAGCGCAGCCTTTGCCACCATGCATTTGGACGAAGCAAAAAAATATCTGGAGGCGCTGGGCGAAGGCAAACCCCCCGACGATGCAGCTTCCAAACAACTGCTCGACGAAATTAACCGCTATCAATCGCTCTGGGAAAAAGAACAAAAACTGCGCGCCGCCGAAGCCAAGGCGGACGATCTGCCGCGCGTCAAGTTGCACACCAGCCAGGGCGACATTGTGCTGGAGCTGTTCGAAAACGAAGCGCCCAACACGGTGGCCAATTTCATCAGCCTGGTGGAAAAGGGTTTCTACAACGGCACGCAATTCCATCGCGTGCTGCCCAACTTCATGGCCCAAGGGGGCGATCCGCTGAGCAAAGATCCTGCCAAGAATAAAGGCCGCATCGGCAGCGGCGGCCCCGGCTACACCATCGCCTGCGAATGCTACCAGCCCAACCGCCGCACCCATTTCCAGGGCTCGCTGAGCATGGCTCACGCCGGGCGCGACACTGGCGGATCGCAGTTCTTCCTCACCTTCGCTCCCACGCCCTTCTTAGACGGCAAGCACACCGTGTTTGGCCGCGTGATCGAAGGCATGGACGTGCTGCCCAAACTTCAACGCATCGATCCTGAAGAGCAAAAAAACCGCCCGTCCAGCATCCAGCCCGACACCATCATCTCCGCCGAAGTGATCCGCAAACGAAATCACCCCTACGAACCCAAAACAAAGCCGAAAAGCTAGCGGGCCGGAACGCCGACCTCCCGCTTTCGATCTCCGACGACCGCCGGTTCGTTCGTTTCCTGCCGCCCCGTCGCCGCAATCACCTCGGGCTTCGTCAAATGCAGATCGTGCCCGTGGTCGGACGTCACAATCAGCACGGTATCTTTCCAGCCGCCGTGCACTTCGATCCAATCAGTTACCGCGCGCACCGCCTCATCGCCGTCTAGCACCGTGCCGATCGAGTTGTCGAGATTGTTGTCGTGATTGGCCCAATCCACGTCGCCGGCCTCAATCATCAACCAGAAGCCGTTGGGGTTTTTCGATAACACTACCAGCGCCGCGTTGACAAAGTCGCTCAGGCGTGGATTTTCCTGCAGATCGGCGGCAGAGTATCGTTCCGCGGTGAATTTTCTGCCCACCGTCGGATCGTATTTCCCGTCCGCCGTGCGATACGGCAGATGACTATGATCGCCGGCGGTTCCAAACAAACCCAATAGCCGCCAACCGTGGGCGGCGGCCTCGCCGGCGGCCGACTCCAACGCCTCCCTGCCATCCACTCCGGCCGTGCGCTGCACCACTCGATAACGTCCGCCATTGCGAACATCGACTCTCTGCAAATCGTCCGTGGCAATGTATTTCAGCCCCGGCACAAAATTCGTTCCCTGCTTGCCTCCCGACTCGTCGAACTCATGCCACCCGGCGCCGATCAACACGTCGAGCCCCGGCAGCGGCTGTTCTCGATGCGACACACTCCGCAACCCGAGCAAATCGCGCAAGATCCTGGTAATCGTCTCGAAAAACATTGTTAGCATACGCCGTGGCCGGCGTGGCATGACTGATTGGCACGCTGGTCACCGCGCCGACTGCGAAACCGCGCCGCTGCAACTGCCGTCCGATGGTCTCTAATTGGCGCCCCTCAGAGTCCACATTGATCGCATCGTCGTAAGTCTTCACGCCCGTCGTGAGCGACGTGCCGGCCGACGCCGAATCGGCATACGCATGCGGACAATCTCGGCTTTTGGAGATCACATATCGCGGATCGGTTTCCGCTGCCCAGGGCGTATCCCCGCCGCGCCGCCAACTATATCCGCCCCGCTTCTTGCCGCCGGGATTGATCAACGCCTGCGCATCGACGTCCACTTCCGTGCCGACGTTTCGCGGGCTGGTCACAAAGTAGCCAAAATCCGTGGGCGCACCGCGATAGTCCAGAAAATGCAGTCCGCTCCCGCGACCTTCGCGGTATTTCACCGAGCCGCTTTTGAAGACGGCCGCCGCCTGCGTCGTTTGCCAGTCCATTCCGTCAAAGATCACCAGGATAATTCGTTTCTTTCCCTGAGCCACGGCTGCCTGCTGAATTCGATAAATGTCCGTCTCGTCGAAGTATTCCGCCTGCGGATTCAGCGTCTCGGTGGGCAAATATCCGTACAAGTGCACCAGGCGCTCACGGCTCCGATAAGGGCTGTGCTCGCCGCGCACGCTCGCCAGATCGATGCCGAACGTGTAAACCGGTATCAGCCGGTTGGAATGATTGCCCCAGCCTGTGTACTTCGATGGCCGCGCGCCCCAATAGCCCCAGTCGGCGTAATCCTGACGGACCGCCTCCGCCTGCAGTTGGCGCATCGCAACGGCGCTCGTGGGCGCCGAAAACAGCAGGCGCAAGCCGAACAGCCCAACCACCGCCCCGGCAATAAGAAGAAACGGTGCGCGAAGCATCAAAACAGAATTCCAACGCGGGGCGTAGAGCAGAAGTGCTCTCTCAACTATAACTGCGTTGGTGTGTTCCTGAAAGATTGCCACCGAATCGTCCCTCGTCTCTCGCTTCTCGTCTCTCACCCCTCCCTTTCCATGTTCGTCGATCGCGTGGAAATCCAGGTCAATGCCGGCAACGGCGGAAACGGTTGCGTCAGCTTCCGCCGCGAAAAGTACATCCCGCTCGGCGGACCCGATGGCGGCGACGGCGGTGACGGCGGCAGCGTGATCCTTCGCGCCGAAGCCGGCGTCGACAGTTTGTCTGCGCTTGCCCACCGCAAACATTGGCGCGGAGCCCGGCCAGCCCGGGGGCTCCAGCGATTGCCACGGCCGCAGCGCCGAGGACCTGCTGCTGCTGGTCCCCCCCGGCACTGTCGTGATCGACGCCGTCAACGCCATCGCGCTTAAAGATCTGGTCGCGCCAGGGCGACCAGGTTGTCGCCGCCCGCGGCGGAAAAGGGGGCAAAGGAAACGCCGCGTTCAAAACCTCCACCAATCGTGCGCCCCGCGAAAGCACCCCCGGCGGCGAAGGCGAACAGCGCCTGTTGCTCTTGGAACTGAAAGTAATTGCCGACGTCGGTCTCATCGGAAAACCCAACGCCGGAAAAAGCACCTTGCTGGCCCGCCTGTCGCGCGCCCGTCCGCAAATCGCCGACTACCCCTTCACCACCAAATATCCCAATCTCGGTCTGGTCGAAATCACTCCCGACCGCTCCTTCGTCCTGGCCGATTTGCCGGGGCTGATTGAAGGCGCGCACGCCGGCGTGGGCCTCGGCCACGAATTCCTGCGGCACATCGAACGCGCCGGCATCCTGGTCCATCTCGTGGAGCCAACGCCGGTCGATGGATCCGATCCTGTGCAAAACTACCGCGTGATCCGCAACGAGTTGAATTTGCACTCGGCGGATCTGAGCCGTCGCCCGGAAATTGTCGCCCTCACCAAATGCGAATTGCCCGGCGCCGCCGAAGTTCAGAAACAGCTCGCCGCAGCCACCGGCGCCGAAGTCCTCGCCATCAGCGCCGTCACCGGCGAAGGCCTCGACAAACTCCTCTGGAAAATCGACCATATCCTGACCGAATCTAAACCCGCGAATCAAACCGCTGACACTTGCTTCTTGACTCCTGAACCCTGACTCCTACCGCCATGCCACTCATCGCCGTCGACATTGGCAACTCCCGCATCAAGTTTGGGCTCTTCGATGCCCCAATATCCGGGCGCAAACTGCCCTGGCCGCGCAGCACGCTTTCGCTCCCCGCCGTGGATTGGCCCGAATCGGAACTCCGAAAGTGGCTTGAGCCCGTCCCGGCCGAAAGCACCTGGTGGCTGGCCAGTGTCAATCGTCCCGGCGCCAAAAAAATGATGGAATGGCTGCACCGCCTGCGCATCGAGCAATCGCTGCCTGCGATGGCCGCTCCGCCCCCGCGATTGCTCTCGCATAGCGACATTCCCATCGTCGTCGGCGTTGACCATCCCGATCATGTCGGCATCGATCGACTCGCCGGCGCAGTCGTCGCCAACCGCCTGCGCAATCCCTCGCGACCGGCCATCATCATCGATGCCGGCAGCGCCATCACCGTCGACGTCGTCTCCGCCAACGGCGTCTTCCGCGGCGGAGCGATCCTGCCGGGCATCGGCATGTCGGCTCGCGCACTGGACGAATTCACCGACCTCTTGCCGCGCATCCCGATGGAAGAACTCGACGAACCGCCGCCGCCATTGGGCACCTCCACCACCGAAGCCATCCGCAGCGGCCTGTACTGGGGCGCCGTCGGCGCGATGCGCGAGCTGGTGGCGCGCCTGTCCGAAACGCTGCCCGCCAAACCCGAAATCTTCCTCACCGGCGGCGCCGCCCCATCGGTCGCCGCCGTGTTCGACCCCGCCGCCCAGCACGTAGAGCATCTCGTCCTTAGCGGCCTCGCCCTGGCAAAAGAGTGAGCACCACCGAACCAACTCACGCACTAGCGACCACCGCCGCGATTCTCACTCCATCCGGCCGCGGCGCCATCGCGGTCGTCGCCGTCGAGGGTCCCAATGCCGCGCAACTTGTCGAAAAATTCTTTCGCCCGCGCGGCGAAAAAGCGTTTGCTGATCGCCCCCTCGGGCGAATCAACTACGGCCGCTGGGGGATAGAACTCGCCGAAGACGTCATCGCCTGTCGCCGCACCGAAAGCCAGATCGAAATCCATTGCCACGGCGGCGCAGTTGCAGCCCAGCGAATTCTGAACGACCTCACCTCCGCTGGCGCGGCGGCGCAAACCTGGACGGATTGGATCGCGCAACACGAAACCTCTCCGCTGCGCGGCGCGGCTCGCGCAGCGCTTGCGCACGCCACAACCCACCGCGCCGCCTCGATCTTGCTCGATCAATTTCATGGCGCCTTCGAAGCCGCGCTTCGTCAAATCGTCGCTCATCTCGATTCCGCTGATGCGCAATCGGCCGCCAAGGAACTCGAGCCATTGCTGGCCCGCGCGCCCTTGGGCATGCGTCTCGCGCATCCCTGGCATATTGTCATCGCCGGGCCGCCCAATGTCGGCAAAAGCAGCTTGCTCAACGCGATACTCGGCTACCAGCGGGCAATCGTCTTCGACCAGCCCGGCACCACCCGTGATGTTGTCACAGCGAATACCGCCATCGACGGCTGGCACATACAGCTTTCCGACACCGCCGGACTGCGCGATTCCGACGATCCGCTGGAAGCCGCCGGCGCAGACCGCGCCGCCCAGCAGGCTGACACCGCCGACTGCTTGCTGTTGGTGTTCGACGTCTCGCAACCTTGGACTGGCGCGCACGCTCAACTCGTCGATACCTTTCCGCGCGCAATTGTCGTCGGCAACAAACGCGATCTGATCGCTTCGCCAACCACCCCCGCGACCGTATTCACCAGCGCGCTGACGGGCGACGGCATCGAAAACTTGCTGAAGCAGATTAGTGCCCGACTGGTTCCGCTTGAATTGCGTCCGGGCGACGCCGTGCCATTCACCCAACGGCAAGTCGAGCAATTGCACCTTGCCCACGATGCATCGACATCCGGCGACATTTCCTCAGCACGTTCGGCCTTGCTGTCACTGCTGGCTAACAGCGAAAAGCCAATCGCTAGTCGCTAGTAGCGCATCTGCTCTAGACCCTCCCCGCTTGTGCCGCTATTCTCTGCCTCCTGCGCAGTCACGCGCAGCTTTCGCGCACTCGCACGTCAGTCGAAATTATTGTCGAGCGTTCATCGACGGTGTTCAAGGAGGAACACGCGATGGGGTTAACCACAGTCTCGCGTCGGCTATTATGGCCCGCGCTACGCGTCGTCTTCATGGCCGCGTCGCTGCACTTCTGCTGTTGCGGATTGCCGCTTTTGGCCCGCGAATCCGCCCCGATGCCGGCCGCGGACGAACTGGATTCCGCCGATTCCGATGCCCAAGCGCCCCGCGATATTCCGTTGCCCCGGGCCAGCATCGACCAATCCAGCGAAGCGCCGCATCACTCAGAAGCCGCTGAAGACCATCGCGCAGTTGAAGAATCCGCCCCCATGCCGACGCACGCCCCGTCGCCTGAATTGGCCGACGAGGGGCCCTCCGTCCCGAAGTCTGTCAAAGTCAATTCTTCCCACCATGATCGATCGCACGAGGCAATTCCTGAAACTCCGCCTGAAAGCACTCCCGACGAAAACGATACTGTCGGCGGCGGCGACATCACCAATTCCGGTCCATTCGCCGCCACTTTCGACGATCTGCCGCCGCCGGCCGGCGTGAAGATCGATGCCGCCGCCTTCAACGGCGTGCAGCCGGGCAAAACGACCACAGAAGAATTAATCCAACTCTGGGGCGAAGGCAAAGTCGCCTCCGAACCCGGCGCCGAAAATGTCCGCAGTTATAAGCTGGAATCGTTTCCGCGCATCGACGTCACGCTGAACGACAACGTCGTGAAATCGATCGTCGTGCAGTTGGCCAAACCACTCAGCATCGCCGTCTTGGCCAAGCAACTGCAAATCGCCGACGTCCGGCCGGTCAACATTCCCGACGAAACCGGCCAGCCGCTGGGCCAGGCCTATCCCGAGCGCGGCGTGCTGCTCACGTACGCCCCCGGCGGCAAGCTCGTCTCGCACGTCTCATTGGAGAAAATCGATTACGAATCGTTCGTGCTGCGGGCCGAGATGAACCTCGACACGCAGTGCCGCCGCAGCCAGGCCGATCTGGAATACGTCCTGCAACAGCAGCCCCAGCACGCCCGCGCACACTACCTGCGGGCAAAGCTGCTGTTATCCCTGGCGCGTTACGACGAGGCGCTCACCGCTTGCCAATCCGCCCTCGCCGCAGACGAAAATCAACCGACTTACCGCTTGCTCCGCTGCGAAATTCTTGGCTGCCTTGGAAAATATGATCAGGCTGCCCAAGAGACGAAAGAGGTGCTAACCTCCGCCAATCAAGACGACCTGGAGCTCAAGTCGAAGTCTCTGTGCCAACTGGCACAACTCATCGCCGACAGCCCTGCACACGATTACAAGCTCGCGCTGGACCAGCATCTGGCCGCCATCAAAGCGGCCGATCAACTGGCGCACGACAAGCGCGCCACCGTGCGCCGCGCCGCCAAACTGGTGCTGATCGACGCGCACCTGGGCGCCGCCAACGACATCGCCTGCGGCGTTTACGGCCAAAAACCGCAAATCGTTCCCAAGTGGATCGACCGCGCCACCGCCTTTGCCGAAGACTTGATCAACAACGAATCGGCCGATCCCGCGCTCCGCCTGCGCGTGGCGCACGGCGCGCTGGCCGCCTGCGCTGCCGCCGAGGGCAAAATCGATCCGCTCCCCTGGACTCGCCAGGCACTGCAGCAAGGCAAGCAGTTGATCGCCGCGGCCAACGATCCTTGGCGAAAACACCGCCTGGAGTGGGAATTAGGCCTCGCGCTTTCCGACGGCCTGACCGCCGACCAGCTCCGCGGCCCCGCGCCCATGCGCTCGACAATGCCACGCTTACGGCCACCTATCTCGAAGAAGGCGCCAAAGGCCGACGCGAAAATCCGGAAGATGTTTTCCGCCTCGGCTCCATTTATTACCGCGTCGGCGCCATGCACGCCGTGCGCCGCGGCGATCACAAAACCGCCGTCAGCTGGTACGAAAAAGCATTCCCACTCTTGGATCGGCCCATCCCGCCCACGCAACACGCTCAGCAGGGGCACTACGGCGAATGGCTCGTGAGCATGGGCATCAGCTACTGGGAAGTGGGCCAACGCAAAGTGGCGCTGGATCTCACCGATGCCGGAATGCAGCACATCGAAGAGGCTGTGCACCAAAGTCTAATCGAGCCCAAATCGTTAACCGTGCCCTACAATAACCTCGCCGCCATGCATCAGGCGCTGGGACATACCCAGGAGGCCCGCAACTTCTCCGATATGGCCGCCAAGTTCGACACGTCCGCCGACAAGCACCCCGCCACGATCCACCGCTAAGTTCCTGCCTGTCGCCTGCTGCCTACTGCCTGCCACCTCCGGCAAACTGCGTCGTCAGCCGCACAAATTCATCGCATTTCTCATACGGCAGCATGTGCCCGCAGTTCTCAAGGGTTTCCAGTCGCGCGCCGGGAATGTGCTCGGCATAATACCGGCTATGCGCCGCCGGAATCAGCTTGTCATCGCGCGCACTGATCACCAACGTCGGACACCGCACCCGCCGCAAATGCCGCGGCAATTTCGGATTGTGCAAATACGGGTTCCAACCTACTCGCGCCGTCGCCTCGCGCCCGCAAAAACATCAGCAGTTGAAGTTCCGTGGGCTCCAGCGGCGCAACTTCCAGGGCGACTGGGCCCATGGGATCGAAGAACAGCATGTTCCGCAATTTCATCAAGTCATCAATAAACCACTCCGCCATCGGCGCACCTTGCACGTGCAGCCCCGCGGAATTCGCGATCACCAGCTTGCTCACCAGCTCCGGCCGCAGAATCGCCAGCTCCACTCCCAACCAGCCGCCGAGCGAAAAACCGACCACTGGCACCTTGCGCAAATCGAATTGCTCAAACAGATCGACGTAGTGCCAAGCATAATCGTGGATGTTCTCGACCTGATCCAGCCCTTCCGACAGCGAAAACCCCGGATGCGCCGGCGCAATCACGGAAAAACTCCGCGCCAGCCCGTCGTGAAACGCCGTCCACTCCATCTCCCCGCCGGCGCTGTGCAAATAAACCAAGGGCGGGCCCTTGCCCCCGCGCATCACCTGCGTCTTTTTGCCGGCAATGGTGACGAACTCAGTCGTATTCTCAACTTGCGTCATAATGAAAGTCATTAAACTGCCGCGGCCGCCGGCTGCAGTTCTTTCCGCAGCGCCGGTAAAACTTCCTGGGCAAACATCGTCATATTCTTCTTGGTCAAATCCGCCGGCAGGCTCCCCAACTGAAACAGCCCCAGCAGATTCCCGACGCCTAGCTTTTTCACATTTTCGATCAATCAATCGCGCACCGTCGCGGGGCTGCCCACAATGGCGTAGCCGCCTTCTTCTACTTGCTTGCGCGTCGTCACGTTGGTCAGGAATTTGTCCTTCGCCTTGTTGATCACCGCGATCGATTGCACGCTGGTGTATCCCGGCGGCAGCACCGCCAACCCCTTCAATAGCTTCCGCGCAAAATACCACAGGTGCTGCTCGTACTCCGCCCACGCTTTCTCGTCGTTCTCGGCCACGTAAATCGGCAACAGCCAACCCAACTGCTCCGGATCGCTCGTGTACCCGGCCTTCTCCGCGCTCTTGCGGAACAGATCGAAATTGCGCTGAAAGAAATCGATGTGGAAATACGGAATCCCCATGTACGACCACCGCTTGGCCGCCACGTATTCGATGGTCTCCTTGCTCCCTGCCCCCGGGATCCAAATCGGCGGATGCGGCTGCTGCAGCGGCCTTGGCCAAGGGTTCACATACTTCAACTTCCAATGCTTCCCGTAATGCTCAAACGGCCCCGTCTCCGTCCACGCGCGAATGATCAAATCCACCGCCTCCTGATACATGCTGCGGGCAAACGTCGGATTGATCGTGAAACTGTAATACTCCGGCCCGCCGCCGACCACCAACCCCGCGATCAACCGCCCGCCGCTGATCACGTCGATCATCGCAAACTCTTCCGCCACGCGCGTCGGCGGATTGTACAAGGGCAGGGCGTTGCCGATCACCGCAATCTTCACGCGCTTTGTTTGCGCGCGAGAATGGCGCCCATTAGGTTCGGGCTGGGCATCGTGCCGTAAGCATTCTGATGATGCTCATTCACGCACACGCCGTCGAACCCCAACTCATCGGCCAGAATCAGCTCATCGAGATACCGGTTGTACAACTCCTGCCCATGCTTCGGCTCGTAGATGCTGTTGGGCAACCAAGTCCAAGCCGATTCATACTTCGTCTCAAAATCGGCCGGCAACCGATCCCACGGCATCAAATGAAAAGTGAAAAACTTCATCGAAATATGAGTCCCGCGTTTAGCCGCGACGCGCAGTCCTCGAAGCGGAGCGCGTTCCGGGCCCCATAGTTTGGCAGAGCCCTCACACCCCATCAAGCCCCGACACTCTCATTCTCCATTGCCCATTGCTACAATGGACCGCTAACTTTTTGCCGCCGATCGCCATCCATGTCCACGACTCTCCAACCTCCCAAGCCCGCGCTCAAGAAAAAGCTGAAGCTCAACGCCTACCCCTTCTACGCCCCGCGCTTCTGGAGCGGCATGCGCCTGGGCGATTGGTGGAAGGTGATCGCGCGCGGCCGCTTCCGCATTCATCCGCTGCGCATCTGCATGGCGTTTTTGATCACGCTGTGCGCCATCATCAATTCGTGCTGGGCGTTTTTGCAGCGGTTGATTTACGACCGCCGCATCGCCGCCACTCAAATCACCGAACCGCCGATTTTCATCATCGGCCATTGGCGCAGCGGCACCACCTACCTGCATGAATTGATGGTTCGCGACGACCGCTTCGCCTATCCCACCTACTACGAATGCTTCGAGCCGAACCATTTTCTGGTCACCGGCTGGTTCGCTCCCACGCTGCTTTGGCCGCTGTTGCCCGGCAAACGGCCGATGGACAACATGCCCACCGGCTGGCACCGTCCGCAGGAAGATGAGTTTGCGCTCTTGACCATGGGCGCCCCCACGCCCTACTGCCGCATGGCCTACCCCAACGACCCGCCGCCGTTCAACGAATTCTTGGATATGGACGGCTGCCAGCCGGAAGACCTCGACCGCTGGCGGCACGACATCAAGTACTTCGTCCAAGCCCTCACGATGAAAAAACAGAAGCGGCTCATCATGAAGTCGCCGCCCCACACCGGCCGCATCGAAGAACTCTCGCGCCTCTTCCCCGGCGCCAAGTTCGTCCATATCGTCCGCGATCCGTACACCATTTTCCCCAGCACCCGGCGCTTGTGGGTCTCCTTGGACTGGCCCCAAGGCCTGCAGCACCCGCACGATCGAAACCTGGACGAATATGTGTTCGCCTCCTTCGAGCGCATGTACCGCGGCTTCAACCGCCAGCGCGAGAAAATCGTCCCCTCGCAACTGTGCGAAATTCGCTACGAAGACCTGGTGCGCGATCCCGTCGGCCAGGTCCGCACCATTTACGAGAAGCTCGAACTGGGCGACTTCGAGCAAGTCCGCCCGCAACTAGAAGCGTACGCGGGCCAGCAAAAAGACTACAAAGTCAACCGCCACGACCTGGAGCCCGAACTCCGCAGCGAAATCCGCCGCCGCTGGTCCGAATATTTCACCCGCTACGGATACGAATAATATTTAGCCCCGGGTCATTGACCCGGGGCAATGCGGGTCAAGTCTCAAAGCATCGGGCACTATTCGCCGGCTTCTTCCAACCCATATTCTTTGAGCTTCTTGTGCAGCGTGTTGCGGTTGATCCCCAACCGGCTGGCCGCCTTCGTCTGCACGTTATCGCACGCCGCCATCACTTGAGCGATCAACTCCCGCTCCACCCGGTTGACGATCTTCGTGTGCAAACTGTCTTCGTTGGCGCCGGCCGCGCCCACTCCCTGATGCACTAATTCCGAAGCGAGCGTCTCCAAATCGACCGCCGCTCCAGCGCGCCGCGAATGTCCGCGACCCTTACCCTCTCCCATCAACGCCGGCGGCAACAAATCGCACGTCAGCGCATCGCCGGTCGCCATCACCACCGCCCGCTCGATCACGTTTTGCAATTCGCGCACATTGCCCGGCCAGTGATATCCTTCCAGCGCCTCTTTCGCTTTCTTCTCGACTTCTTTCACCTTCCGACCGTTTTCCTCGTTGTACAACCCGAGAAAATGGCTCACCAATTCGGCAATATCTTCGCGCCGCTGCCGCAGTGGCGGCAACCGAATCGGCACCACATTCAGCCGATAATACAAATCTTCGCGGAACTCGTGCTTATCGACCAGGTCGTGCAAATCATGATTGCTCGCCGCGATCACGCGCACATCCACGCGAATGGTCTGCGTATCGCCGACGCGCTCAAATTCCCGCTCCTGCAGCACGCGCAGCAATTTGACCTGCAACTTCTGCGTCGTCGAACTGATCTCATCCAAAAAGATCGTCCCGGTATGCGCCGCCTCAAACCGCCCGGTCCGATTATTGATCGCCCCGGTGAACGATCCGCGCACATGCCCGAACAATTCGCTCTCGAGCAAACTCTCGGAGAGCGCCCCGCAGTTCACACGCACAAACGGCCCGCTTCCGCGCGGACTCAATTCATGAATGGCCTTGGCAATCAGCTCCTTGCCGGTGCCCGTCTCTCCCAGCAATAGCACCGATGCCCGCGATGAAGCCACCTGCCGCGTCAGCCGATAAACTTCCTGCATTGCCGCGCCGGACCCAATGATCCCATCAATCGGCGGACCATTTTGTGATTCGTGCGGCGGCATGGGAAGAACAGCCTAGGGACGAGGAACGAGGGTCGAGGGCCGAGATACTTGCGACAACGATCGCGGCAGTTCGATCGCATCCAGAACCAGCCCCAACAATTGCTGCGACGCCGCGTCTTCCGTGGCGCTTTCGTTGTACCGGTCGTACTGATGTTGAATTTCGCGACTCGTCAATTGAATGCCATGTTTCCGCACGCTCTGGCTGAACGCCGCAGCCGCCGCTTGCCGCAGTTCGATCGGCGTGCCTGGCCGATTCGCCACGTCCACCAGCGCCCGCTGCGCCGTGTGCGTGCCAATCATCCCCAGCAATTCCGCCGCCGCCGCGCTGAGTTTCGGTACGTACAGCGCCCGGGCGATCTCCGCCTCATGCGTCTGAATTTCAAATTCGCGCGGTGAAGTCTCGTTCAGCTTCTTCAACCACACCAAAGATTTCGCCGCCTGCAACTCGCGCTCTTCCAGCGGCACCACAAAGCTGCCGGCTTGTTGGTTCAATCGATCGACAAAAAACTTCATCCCGTCGGTCGTCACAGGCCTGGCAAACACCTTGGTCCACGGATCGTACAACGTCAATGTTTCCAAACGATCCAACTCAGCCTGACCGTCCTCGCCCAACAGAATCACCGGCAGCCGCGCGCTCCGCGGATCGTGCCGCATTTCCTGCAGCACCACCCACACAGGCGGCCGATCGATCCGGCTGCTCAAAAGCACCAATTCGTAGTCCCCCGACGCCAGCGCCTTGAGAAACGCATTGCGGCCGTTGGTGGCAATGTCCGCGTCGTAGCCCATCGTGGCCAGCATCGCGCCCAATTGCGTCGCCACCGCATCGTTGGGAAACGCCACCAGCGCCCGCTTCGTATTCGATGTGCCTGCAAAAAACGCCAACGCATTGACCAAGTTGCTTGAACCGTTGAAGCCTGACCTCGGATCGAGCTTCATAATCGCTTCCGCCGCCGCAAATCGCAGCCGCCGATCCCGCTGCTCAAGCGCCAACACCAACGGCCGCGGCGCAGCGCCCTTCGCATCGATCAACGACCGATCGCCGATCGTCCCCAAAACCTGCACCGCCCCGATCGCCGCTGGCACATGCCCAGTTAACATCGCATATGTGAGCGCATCTTCGATCGCCGGCGCACCCATCTTCGCAGCCTGCTGCAGCCTGGGTTCCGTCTGCTGCCCGCTGCCCGCCGCCTCCAGCACGCTCACCAAAAACAGCCGCTTCGCGCAGGATCGTCCGGCGCCACCAACATCAAATCATCCGCCAACCGCGCCGCCAGCGCCACATGCGCCTGATCCGGCGTCATCTTTTCATGAACCGGAACGCCCGCGGCAGCATCCCATCGCCACACATCGACATTCCCCTGCGCGTCGGGCTTCAGCAACTCCTCATGTTTCAGATATTTGTCGATCTCCGTCATCGACAGCTTCGCAGCGGCTTCTGTGGTCGGACGCGTGATATTCTGAATTTCCAATAGGGCCGACCGCGCCGCCTCGCGCACCTCCGGCGGGCTCTTTTCCGCCGTCGCCGGCACCGCCAAATACGGCACCGCTTCGCGCAACCCAATCTGCGACAGCACGTCGATAATCTGCAGCTTGAGCGCCGCATTGCCGCTTTGCAAAGCCGCCGAGAGCGGCGCAATCGCCGCCGGCCCAATGTGCACCAAGGTATCTTTGACCAGCGGCCGCACCGCGGCGCGCTTTTCATCCGCCAAGGCCAACACGAGACTCGGCACGGCATCTTCATGTGCCGCCAGAATCGTGCCGATCGCATGCAATTGCACGGCCCGCGATGGATCATTCAGCTTATCGATCGCCGCCGCCAGCCGTTTGGGATCGCGCCTGCTTCGCCGCGGCGCCTAGCACTGCATCCGCAATCTGCCGCCCCTCTGGCGCCAGCGCCTCGTTCGTCGACATTCGCAGCAGCAGATCGGCATCGACGTGCGTCGCCAAATCGGCTAGCGCCTCGTCGTTCAATTTCGCGGAAAGCACCCTTTGCAAATATTTTTTCGCCAAATCCGCGCGATCCAAATCGGCCAGGATTGCCGCCGCCCGCAACAATTCCCGCGGCGTGTTTGGATTCGACTCCACAATCGTATCCACTGCCGGATCGTGCTTCACGATCACCGGCATGACATCGCCGGCCGCCGGTTTTGGCGGCGCTGGTTGATTCTGTTGCGCGTCAACCGCCGCGGTGATGAAAATCGCCAAGCCGGCCGTGCCCAAAGCCAATCGAAGATGCCTGATCATGATTTTTTCGCCTTCTGACGTTTGCCTTCTGTCTTCTGTTCCTCCTGCTGCCCGCCGCCTGCTGCCTGCAGCCTCTTCTGCCACAACTCGATCTGCCGCTCTACTTCCTTCGGCCCAGTGGAGCCATAACTGACAAATCGCGCCACGGCATTCTCCACGCCCAGCGCCTTCTTCACACTGCCATCCAGCGACGCATGCGCCGCCTTGAATTCGTCCGCCGGCAAATCCGCCAATCGCACACCCTTGTCCATCGCCGTCCGCACCAACTTGCCCACAATCTCATGCGCCGTCCGCTGCGGCGTGCCGCCCCGAATTAATTCCTCCATCAACGTCGTGGCATCCAAATATCCACGATCCAGCTTTTCCGCAATTGCTGCACGATTCAATTCCACGCCCGCCACCAATGGCGCGGCAATCTCCAAACACCCCAACACCGTATCGACCGAATCAAAAATCCGTTGCTTGTCCTCCTGCAGATCGCGGTTATAGGCCAACGGCAACCCCTTCACCAAAACCAATAGCGCCTGCAAATTGCCGATCACCCGCGCCGTCTTGCCGCGCACCAATTCCAGCACGTCGGGATTGATCTTCTGCGGCATGATCGAGCTGCCCGTGCAAAACGCCTGCGGCAATTTCAAAAACCCAAACTCCACCGTGCTCCACAAAATCCATTCCTCGGCCCAGGTGCTCAAATGCTCCGACACAACGGAGAGCGCAAACGCCAGCTCGATCACAAAATCGCGATCGCTGGAGCTATCGATGCTGTTGCCCATCACCTGCGGTTGGCCGCGCTCGTTGACAAAGCCCAACCGCCGCGCAACATCTTCGCGATCGATCGGCAAACTGGTCCCCGCCAGCGCCGCCGCCCCCAACGGCAACACATTCACTCGCCGCCGGCAATCCGCCAATCGCTCCCGATCGCGCTCGAATTTTTCGCAGTAAGCCAACCAGTAGTGCGGCGCCAGCACCGGCTGCGCGCGCTGCATGTGCGTGTAGCCCGGCACAATCACGTCCCGATCGCCGTCGCATCGCTTGACAAACGCCCGCTGCACCGCAACCAGCGCCGCATCAACTCGGTCAATCGCCTCCCGGCACCACAGCCGCAGATCCGTCGACACCTGATCGTTGCGACTTCGCGCCGTATGCAGCTTGCGCCCTACGTCGCCGATGCGCTCCACCAGCGCCCGCTCAATGTGCAGATGAATGTCTTCGAGTTCAGTTCTAAACTCGAATTTACCTTGCTCAATCTCTTGGCGAATGGCCGCCAAACCTTGCTCAATCTGTCGGCACTCCTCGGCGGTGATAAGGCCCACAGTGACCAACATTTGGGCATGCGCGATCGATGCAATGACATCATGCGCGTACAATCGCCGGTCAAAGCTGATGCTTTCGGTGAACTGCTCGACCCGGCGATCCGTCGCCTCGCTGAATACTCCCGACCAGGCTTTCTGCTTCACAATCACTCCTGGGAGCGCGCCGGCCTCGTAGCCGCGAAAAGAGGACAACACATTTAGCCTAAACGGCTTACGACAAACCGTCAAACCCGCTCCGCACCTCCTACACCGCCCCAAACCAATTCATAAGGGATTCCTCATCGCAATATCCCCCGGTCCGCTCGCCTGCCCCTCTGGCTCAATAACTCAGAGCGTCGCCCAAGAAACCCGTTCACTTGCTGAATCAAAATACTTCGCTATTGTGTTAAAATTCGGTAGGCGAACGCCTTAGGCGCTTTGCTCCGGGCCAGGAGAAGCGGCGTTGGACAACACCGATCGGTATTTCGTCGAGTCGTCAGAGCGCGAACCGTTCTGGGCGCTGTTCGGGCGCTTGCTCTGGTTTGTCATCGGGCCGATTGTGTTGGTTTTGCTGACAGTGATGATTGTCATTACCGGCAGCGGCTGGTTCACCGGTTACGATCTGGCTTTCTACTTCACCTTGGCCGCGATGGTCATCGGGCGCTGGATTGAGGTCCGCTCCGGTTACGGGCGCACTGCGCAAAGTTTTCCCGCCACGACGCAGCATTTCCGCCGCTATGTCGGCAAGCTCGTCCCCTGGGCCGTGTTGGTCTGGACGACCGCCAATATCATCGGCAATCATCTGTTGCATTCGCTCTGATGCAACCGCACGGTATGATTCAGCGGGCTTGACCGCACCGCGTCAGCCGCCGCAACCAACCTGCACCGGTCCCCCAGGAGATTCGTTCGATGAAGGCTTTGCTTGTCGTCGTCCTCGTCATCGTATTCCTGATCGTCGTCCTTGCCGGCGGCTGGATTTCCGTCTACGGCAAATTGAACTCCGGCAACCAGGCCGTGCAAAGCGCTTGGGCCAATGTCGATTCCACGCTGCAGCGCAGAAGCGATCTGATTCCCAACCTCGTCGCCACGGTCAAGGGCTATGCCACGCACGAAGAAAAAGTGTTCGACGAAGTGGCCGAAGCCCGCTCGAAGATGGGCCAGATCAAGATCGAAGCCGCCCCCAACAGTCCCGCGGCGATGCAAGAGCTGCAGCAAGCGCAAGGCGCGATGTTGGGCGCATTGTCGCACTTGATCGCCGTGGCGGAGCGTTATCCCGACCTCAAAGCCAACCAAAACTTCCTCGATCTCCAATCGCAATTGGAAGGCACTGAAAACCGCATCAACGTCGCCCGCGAGCGCTACAACGAGCAGGTGCAGTCGTACAACACCCTGGTCAACGGCTTCTTCGCCCGCTTCGTCGCCGCCGGCAGCGGCTTCCACGCCGCCGAGTATTTCAAGAAGACCGCCGAAGCGGAAAAAGTCCCGCAAGTGAAGTTCGATTGATGGCGGTACCTGCCATGCGCCGAATTCCGGCCTTCACGCTGTGCTTGCTGCTTCCCGCAGTCGCGCGATGCGCGCCGCTGGTCGCCAGCGCGCAGGCTGCCACGCCGACCATTCCCAAGCTCGAAGGCCGCGTGAACGATTACGCGCACGTGCTTTCGCCGCAACAAAAAGCGCAGCTTGAATCGTTCCTCAAAGGCGTCGAGGATCGCACTAGCAATCAAATCGTCATCCTCACGGTGCCATCGCTCGAGGGGGACACGATCGAAGATTACGCCGTCCGCGTATTCAAAGCCTGGAAGCTCGGCCAGAAAGGGCGCGACAACGACGTGCTGGTCGTCGCCGCTATCAACGATCGCAAAATGCGCATCGAAGTCGGCTACGGACTGGAAGGCGCGCTCACCGACGCCGTTTCCTCTCAAATCATCCGCAACGAAATGACGCCACGCTTCCGCGCCAGCGATTACGGCGGCGGACTGTTGGCCGGCGTCACCGCCATCGACAAAGCCACTCGCGGTGAGTACAAGGCCGCTCCTCGTAAACCGCAATCGCGCATCGATCCTGGGATCATCATCTTTTGGATGATCGTGCTGTTCGTCATTCTCATCTCGCACCTGCGGTTCCGCCGTTACCGCAACCATTGGATCGGCCCGTATTGGATCTCCACCTCCGGCAGCTCTTCCAGCGGCGGAATGTTCAGCGGTGAATTTTCCGGCGGAGGCGGCGGTTTCTCCGGCGGTGGCGGCGGTTCCGGCGGCGGCGGCGCCAGCGGCGGCTGGTAGACGGCGGCCAGGATGTGAGTAAGTACAGTTGACGCTGCTTCTTACTCACTCACCTACTCACTTACTCACCCGTTCTCCCCTACAATCAATGGTGCCGCTTTCACTGAGCGATACCATGTCCGCGCCCACATTCAATCCGCTGCCGATTATCGACGCCCCGCGAGCCGACGAATTCGGCCGCGCCTGGGCCCCTACATCGACCACGTCGGCTCCCTGGCCGCGCACCGCACTCCATCCACTCCGCACTCCGAACTCCGCACTCCGCACTCTTCGCCGCTGCCAATGTCCCGCGCCGAAATGGATTCGCGCGGCTGGGCGCCCCCGACATCGTTTTTGTCACCGGCGACGCCTACGTCGATCACCCCAGTTTCGCCATGGCGCTGTTGGGCCGATTGCTGGAGGACGAAGGGTTTCGTGTGGCCATCCTCAGCCAGCCCGATTGGAAAAGCTGCGACGCGTGGCGCACCTTCGGCAAGCCGCGGCTGTTCTTCGCCATCAGCGCCGGCAACATGGACTCGATGATCAACCACTACACCGCCAACCGCAAAGTGCGCAACGACGACGCGTACAGCCCCGGCGGCGCAATCGGCCGCCGCCCCGACCGCTGCACGCTGGCGTACTGCCAGCGCGCCCGCGAGGCGTACAAGGGCGTGCCCATCATCGCCGGCGGCGTCGAAGCCAGCCTCCGCCGCATCGCCCACTATGACTACTGGAGCGACAAGGTCCGCCGCAGCATCCTGATGGACGCCAAGTGCGATCTGCTGGTGTACGGCATGGGGGAGCGCCCCATCGTGGAAATCGCCCACCGCCTGGCCGCCGGCGCAACGGTCCGCGATCTGCGCAACCTCCGCGGCATCGCCTACCGCCTGGGCGCCAAAGAAACTTCCGCCTTCCGCCTTCCGAATTCCGCCTTGAATCTTCCCACCATTGAGCTGCCCCCCTACGAAAAAATCTCCGGCGACGATGCCGACAGCAAGCGCACCTTCTGCCTGATGACCAAAATCTCGCACCAGGAAACCAACCCCTACAACGCCAAGCGCCTCCTGCAGCGCCACGGCAATGAGACAATCGTCGTCAACCCCGGCGCACTGCCCCTCACGCAAGCCGAAATGGATCGCGTCTACGGGCTGCCCTTCACGCGCAGGCCGCACCCCAGCTACGGCCGGGAAAAAATCCCCGCCTACGAAGTCGTCAAGCACTCCGTGCAAATCATGCGCGGCTGCTTCGGCGGCTGCACCTTCTGCAGCATCACCGCTCATGAAGGGCGCATCATCCAAAGCCGCAGCCAAAAGTCCGTGCTCGCGGAAATCGAGCGCATGCGCGAAACCCAGCCCGATTTCACCGGCGTGGTCAGCGATATCGGCGGCCCGACGGCCAACATGTACCAGATGCGCTGCTCCCGCCCCGAAGTCGAAGCCGTCTGCCGCCGCCTCAGTTGCGTCCATCCCACCATCTGCAAACTGCTGGGCACCGACCACGGCCCATTGATCGACTTAATGAAAAAATCGCGCGAGCTGCCCGGCGTCAAAAAAGTGCTGGTCGCCTCCGGCATCCGCATGGACCTGGCCCGTCGCGACCCGGTCTACATGCGCGAACTCGCCCAGCACCACGTCGGCGGCCATCTGAAAGTCGCCCCCGAACACACCGACCCCGGCGTGCTGCACATGATGAAAAAACCGTGCAACGACGATTTCGAGCGCTTCGCCGGCGCGTTCCAGAAGCAATCGAAAGCCGCCGGCAAGAAGCAGTACCTCATCCCGTACTACATCGCGAGCCATCCCGGCAGCGACCTGAACGCGATGATCGACCTGGCCTTGTTCCTCAAGCGCAACCACTACCGCCCCGACCAGGTCCAAGATTTCATCCCCAGCCCCTTCGACATCGCCGCCTGCATGTACCACACGGGCTACGACCCATTCACGATGCGTCCGGTGTACATCGCCAAACACCTCCGCGACCGCCGCCTGCAACGTGCCCTGCTGCAATTCTTCAAACCCGAAAACTATTTCGAAGTGCGCAAGGCTCTGGAACAAGCCGGCCGCCAAGATCTGATTGGATCGGGCTGCGACTGCCTGATTCCGGACCGCCCGCCCAAAGAAGCCCTCTCCCGCCGCCGCCGAAAAGCGAACGAATCCCTAAACGAAACCGAAGGGGACCATATCCGCAGCAAACCGAAATCTGTCGGTTACCGCCCGGCACGCAAATCGGTGAAAAATCGGGATAGGTCATGAAATTTTCAGGCATATTAGATGAACCTTTCTGGAAATCTTGATTTCGGTACGCCGCCTGAACGCATGTCGGAAGCGTGCGCAACGTATTTCGAAGAACACGCACGACACTACACATGTTCCTCCGTTTTGTACTCGCCCTTGCCAGGAAACATGATGCAAACCACGAGGCCGCGATTAAGACGTCAATTGAAACCTGCCGCGATGAACAAGAACGCGACAGACTCCTCGCTTCGGCTCGAGATTTGGGATCTGCTACTCGTACTTTTACTTTCTTCGAGCAGTTCTTGATGGAATCCTGGCTTATTCGACAGATCGACAACTATCTTGCATATGTGTCAGATTTGCTTACTTCTATCTTTCGACATCGGCGTGAGACTTTAAAGAGCAATGAGCAGATCACAATGGAAGAAGTTCTGGAATTCTCATCCATCGATGAGCTTGTGCATGCCCAAGCGGAAAAGACCGTCCATAGACTGTCGTATAAAGGTTTACCTGACCTTTCCGCATACATGACTACAGGACTTGGCTTTCCTATGTTTTCGGATACTGCCGAAATGCAACGGGCACGTGCCTTCGTTGAAATTCGGAATTTACTGACACACAACCGAGGGAAGGTCGATCGGGTGTTTATTGAGCGGCTGCCACAATATGCTGCAGAACTTGGCCAGAGGATTAGCCTCAAAAACGAGGAAATTGTAGACGGAGTGGGTCTGTTCTCGCGGTCTGTGCGCGAGCTAGAGGTTCTCGCTGCTCAAAAGTTTGGTCTCGACCAGAATGTAAGCAACGACGTTTTGAAGCAACGCCTTGCTATGCAAGAGTTAGAAACTAGATAGTCCAACGTGCTTGCGCAGCGGTAAGCGCAGATTTCTCCTTGAAATTGGGCCACCACTTCGTGTAAAGTGCGCGTGGACGTTGAACAACTCGCCGCGGAGGCACGAAGGCACTGAGAATCAGCAAAATCAATAAGGAATCCAGGAACGCAGGAAAGTGCATTTTCCTTCCAGGCTTCATGGCTTCCTCGTAAGAGCTTCTGCCCGAACTGCCTAATCTCCACGCCAGATGGCATGCCAGCTTTCCGTCGCCCCCGGCGGGCGCTACGAAAACAGTGTAGGGAATCCCCTTAAGGTGGTGCAAAACTCCTCCACTAACTTGCCAAACGCTGGCCGCGGAATTCGCCGCATGTTACCCTGCCGCCAGCGCGAGGCTTAATCCCCTTATCTGCTTTTCTCGTTGCCAGCCTCGCCGAGTTAACTGCATCGCAAGATCCCCGCATTCGAGAGGCGCTACCCACAGGAGAGTCCCTTCATGCCGGCATTCATCGGCCGACTGCATCCGCCCATGTGCGCCAAGTCTTCGCCGACCGCGCACCGCGCCTGCGTGCTCGCATTGTCGGTCGCTGTCGCGCTCTGGGCCGCGGCGCCGGCCGCGGCGATGCTGATCGAGCTACCCTATGTCGGCTCACCGCTTCCTCCACCGGTCATGAGCGGCCTAGCGACCTCGGTTAGCATCGCCACCGGCACGTGGGAAAGCGCGTTTAGCGATCCGATCGTGCTGAAATTCAAAATGGTGGCCACTGAGATCCCCGGCGGACCGCTGGGATTCTTCGATGTCGACCCGACGACCAGCCCATTCACTTACAGTTCGGTGGCCGCGGCGCTGGCCCTGGATAGCACTTCTGCGCACGACGCTTCGGCTGTCAGTTCACTGCAGCCCGGGCCGGCGCTGAGCATGATCACCAACGACACGACCGCCGGCCCTGACGATCCGTCACTGCGGATGCACGTGACCGCCCCGCTGGTTTACAACTCGATGTTGCGGTTGACGCGCGCCAACCAGAAGGCCTTGGGCCTGCTGCCGGGCCTCGACGGCGGCCTGGTGGGGGCCGACGGCACGATCGTCCTTAACTCCATCTACTTCCCCATCATGGATTTCGATCCCGGCGACGGAATCGACTCCGGAAAAATCGACATGACCGCCGTCCTGACGCACGAGCTGGCTCACGGGATGGGATTCATTAGCGGTGTGGACCACATCGACTATGCCAGTTCCGACGGCGCCGGTCACGACGGGCCCGACGTCGGCCACGGCTACTCGGACGAAGCCATCTTCACCGTGCTCGACCTGTTCCGATACTCGGCCGACAGCACGGGCTTGGTCGACCAGCCGCTTAGCGGGGCGGTGCTCGATTGGGCCGCCGGCACGAGCGATATTCTTGGCGACAATCCGTATTTGTCGTACGACGGCGGCGCGACGTCGTCCGGATTGTTTTCCACCGGCATCAATTTCGGCGACGGCTACCAGGCGCAACACTGGAAGGACAGCAGCTACACGTTTCCCGGCCCGCCGTTTGGGATCATGGATCCGAACATCGACGATGGCGAAGTCGGGGTCGTGACGCCGCTCGACATTCTGGCTTTGGACCTGATCGGCTACACGCTAGTGCCCGAGCCGTCGGGCATCGTTTTGGCGGCAATGGCACTGGTGGCCGGTGGATTTGTCTTCCGCCGGCGTCGCCCGCTTTCCAAATTCAACGGCTGCCCTGCATAATGTGAGCTTAGTGCGCCGCGGCCATCTGATGCTGCTGCGGCTGGTATTGGCCGATCGGGCGCGGAAGCCGATGGCAATGCGATTCCAGGCGTTGATCGTTGTGATCGCCAACGTCAGCGCCACCAGTTCGTTTTCGTCGAACTGCTCGCGCACCTGTTCGTAAACTTCGTCGGGCGCATGCGTATCCGCAATCAGCGTCAGCGCTTCCGTCCAGGCCAGCGCCGCCCGTTCGCGATCGGTGTAAAACGGCGCTTCGCGCCAGTCGGGCAGCACGTACAGCCGCTGCTCGGTTTCGCCGTTCGCGCGGGCATCTTTCGAATGCATGTCCAGACAGTAGCCGCAGCCGTTGATCTGTGAGGCGCGCATCTTGACCAGGTGCAGCAGCGATTCTTCCAAGCCGCTTGAGCGCAGATATTTTTCCAGGCCGTACATCGCCTTCATCGCTTCAGGCGGCGCTTTCTTTAGATCGATTCGCGGTTCCATGATCCGTCTCCTTTCGTCGCAGACCTCATTGCCGAAACCAAACCCTCTAAACGAATCGTACAGGTAGACCCCGCGTACGGCCACCTACTAATCGGGCATGCGGCCTACGCCACAAAAACGAGCACGCCCAGCTTCCACTTCAGGAAAATGCAAACGATCAGCACGTACAGGAAATTGATCGTCGCCGCGACAAACGCTTTCCGGCAATGGGCCGGTTCCAGCCGCTCATCTGAAAAATAGATTTTCAAAAGCAACCACGCCACGCACAACTGCCAAGGCACGAACAAAATTCCGATCACCGCGCCTCGGAATGCACGCTCTGCCATGTCTTCCCGCCGCGTCAGGGGATCCGGCTCATCCGACTGCGCATCGAATCCGGCGTCCGCCGCCGGCATTTCTTCCGCCATCATTGCCTGCAATTCTTCCGCAGCGGCTGTAGGGGCGCACCGCTGTCGGCAGCCAACAGTTCGCGCACGGCGTCGACATCTTCGCCCTTAACCTGCAACTTGATCCCGTGGATAGCGTTGGTCAGATGCCAGGCCATGTATACTGTCGCCTCGTCCGATAAGAATGATTCGATGCCTGATTCAGCGAACTGATTCTTCGCCAAATGCGCCTCGATGAGACCGAGGAAACTGGCGACGGTGACTAGTCGATCGGCCATGGATCATCGTGATCTGGATCGCATGACGAGAGAAGCGAAAGCGCCCGAGATTATCATCCACCGCCAATCGAATAGCAATCGATTCATCGAATGCCCTCTGCAAATTAGATGATCGAAATGCGCGGGCCGCCGATGTGGGCGAAGAATTGGGCAACCAAGGCGATCGCCAGCGCAAACAGAGCAAACGTGGCGACCATGAACAGCACCAGCCCGACAATGCACAGCGCCACAAACACGCCGTCGCCGCGACGGGCTCGCCGGGCTTCTTGCGGCGTTGCCTTGATATGCCGCTTCAATAGACCGACGTTCCAAATGTTCGCTTTCCAATAGGCGTCGAAGATCGCGCCCAAGAACGGCACCAAACCGCCGATGTAGTCGATGCCGATATTCATTGCCATGTGCGCCAGCGTGACGCGCGATACACCAAACCGGCGAGCCGCCTGGAAGATGTACATCGACAAGAGCGCGCCCAGCGCGTCGCCAACGCCCGGGATTAAGTCCAGGATGGCGTCGAAACCGAACCGCAAGCCGATGCCCGGCAGGCGGAACGCGCTATCCAGCCAATACGCAATCTGCTCCAGTCGATCGACTTCGCGCTCTTCGCTGGTCTCGTTTGCCCAAGCCTGTCGGTGCGTTCTGGTGCGCGATCTGGTGTCGATCAATGCCGAATGCATATTTGCCTCCTCTGGCAGTCCATACGGTGTGGGTAAAAATGATGCAACTTCCGGGCCAATCTGAGCCGTCTGCTGCTATAATGCCGTCAAATCAAGCGGGATTTTGTGGCAGCCCAATGAAAACCTTCACCAAAGAACTGTGGATGGAAGTGCCCCAGCGACGGGCGATTGTTTCGATCCACCGCGAAGTGGAAAAGGCGGTCAGCGACAGCGGCGTGAAGGAAGGCCTGGTGCTGGTCAACGCCATGCACATTACCGCTTCCGTGTTCATCAACGATAACGAAGCGGGTCTGCATCACGATTACGAATTGTGGCTGGAGAAGCTGGCGCCGTTCGATGCTTCGTCGAAAACCTATCACCACAACCGCACCGGCGAGGATAACGCCGACGCGCACCTGAAACGCCAGGTGATGGGGCGCGAAGTGGTCGTGGCCATTACCAAGGGCCAACTGCATTTGGGCCCGTGGGAGCACATCTTCTACTACGAATTCGACGGCCGCCGGCGAAAACGAGTGCTGGTGAAAATCATCGGTGAATGAGGTTTCAAGTTTCAGGCTAGAGATTTCAAGTGCTATGGTTACGTAGTGAACTTGAAACCTGAAACAACGTAATTCCCATGACCGACCAAACCGCGGCAGTACCGACAATCAAATCCACCTGTTGCATCACCGGCGGCGGACCGGCCGGAATGATGCTCGGCTATCTGCTGGCCCGAGGCGGCGTCGACGTGACGGTGCTGGAGAAGCACGGCGATTTTTTGCGCGATTTCCGCGGCGACACGGTGCATCCATCGACCCTGGAAGTGATGTACGAATTGGGCCTGCTCGACGACTTTCTGAAGCGCGAACATCAGGAAGTGCAGCAGTTGGCCGGCAAGATCGGCGAGTTCGAAACCATAATCGCCGATTTCCGCTATCTGCCCACGCACTGCAAGTTTATCGCTTTGATGCCGCAATGGGATTTCCTGAATTTCCTGGCCGAGCAGGCGAAAAAATTCCCGACGTTCCACCTGCGGATGCAGGCGAACGTCACCAATTTGATCGAAGAGGATGACCGCGTCGTCGGCGTGCACGCCGAAACGCCCAATGGACCGCTGGAAGTGCGGGCCGACTTGACCGTGGCCAGCGATGGGCGCCACTCAACGCTCCGCGACCGCGCCGGGTTTAAGGTGCGCGATTTCGGCTCGCCGATCGACGTCCTGTGGATGCGGATCACCCGCAAAGAGAGCGACCCGTTGATTCCGCTGGGCCAGGTATCGGCCGGCAGCATTCTGGTGATGATCTACCGCAGTAAATATTGGCAGTGCGCGTACGTGATTCCCAAAGGAGGCTACGATGAATTGCGATCGCGCGGCCTGGAAGCATTCCGGCGCGAATCCTGGAAATCTCGCCCTGGTTAGGCGACCGCGTGAACGAGCTGCGCACCTGGGACGACATTCGCCTCTTGACGGTGAAAATCGATCGGTTGGAGCGCTGGTACAAGCCGGGGCTACTGTGCATCGGAGATGCGGCGCACGCGATGTCGCCGGTCGGCGGCGTGGGCATCAACCTGGCAATTCAAGACGCCGTGGCCACTGCCAACCTGCTGGCCGCGCCGCTAAAAAACAAATCCCTCACGCTGACCGATTTGCACCGCGTGCAGCGCCGCCGCCAATTTCCCACACGAGTGACCCAGCGCGTGCAAGTATTTATTCAAGATCGAGTGATCAATCGCGCCATCACGGCGACGCAGCAAATCAAGCCGCCGCGAATCGTACGCTGGCTGCAGCGTTGGCCGCGATTGCGCCGCTTGCCAGCGCACATGGTTGGCATGGGCGCCCGGCCGGAACACGTACACACGCCCGACGCCTTCGCTGGCAAAGAACTGTGGCAAGCTGCGAGCGGTTCCGGCACGCCGGAACAGGCCGACCGAGAAGCATCACTTACTTCATGAACTCGCGGTACTGGCGGTCGAGTTCTTCGAAGCGCCGGCCGGTAAGCTTTTCCAGCGTATCCGGCGCGGCATGGCCGGTGTAGACGGCGATTAGATAATCCATCAGCGCCGGACGATATCGGCCGTTATCGGCGGCCATCAAGAACAGCGCCAAACCGGAACTTTCGCTGTAGAGCATCGGCAGGCGCGGATCGTGCTGCATCGAATCGCGGCCAAAGGCGGCTAGTTCTCGCAGCGGCACGTAGAAGTTGTCGTCGATCAGCCGCTTCCGCGCCGCCGGCACACGCCCTTCATTTTCCCCGCCGACCGTGATGTAACTGCCGTAAGGATCGTCGGCTAGCAGCCGATGCTCGGCAAGCGATTCCATGTAGCACGCCACGGCCTCGACGATCCAAAAGTTGTTCTTCATTCCAGCTTTGATCGTGCCGGGGCGCACTTCCTGGAACAACTGATGGGCGCCTTCATGGTTCAGCGTCGAATCGTGACGCTCGGCATCGTAAAAAAAGTACGCCGTGTTGGCAGTGTCAATGTAGATGCCCAGCGACATGGCGATTTGCGGATGCGCCTGCTTCAGGGCATCGACGTATTGCTCTTTGTCGCGGAAATACACCACTTGGTGCAGTTTGTGGGGAGCGGCGGGGATGGCTGCGTCGGCGAACCAACGCTCCACGTCGGCGGCGGTGGCGTAATAGGGCAGAAACACTTGCCGCCATACGTCGTGCAGCGTTTCCAGCCGGCCGGCCAAACGCGCTCCTTCTTCCAGGCTGTGATTGGTCGTCACCGCGTAATGATCAGTCTCCACATGCCAGCCATTTTTGATGTTGCTGTGCAGCCGGGCATCTTCCTCCTTGTCGATCCAGTTGCCGCGATAGTAGCGCATGCCTTTTTCATAGCGTGGCAATTGATCGGCCGGCAGCCAGCCGAACGAATCGCTCCACACCTGGCCATCTTTCAGCCGCCGGACACTTTCGAGTGTCTTCCAGCCATCTTGATATTTTTCAAATCCGAGGATTTTTCGGGCCGCCGCGTGATCCGGATTCTCGCGCACGGTTTCGCGCACCAGTTCGAAAGCCGCCGCGGGTTGTTTGGCTGTGGCGGCCGACTGCGCCAGTTCGAAGAGCTTGTCGGCCTGGCCGGTGCGCAGCTCAATGAATTTGGTCCACCACTGCTGCGTGGCTTCCGAATCGACAAGCTTCGCCGGCGGTGCGCCAGAGTCCGGCAGCACGAAGACATAGATCATCGTCGGATCGCGCTTGGGCAACCACTTCCGCGTGAAGTCGGCTTGGATTGCCAGCGAATTCGCGTCGCACCAAGCGGCTAGTTCGCCCAATTGGGCGGCGTATACGCCATCGAGCTGCTGGCGAGCCAACGCCAAATCGTCGGCGGCGCTGAGGCGTCCGGCGTAGAGAAGCGGCGCTATCAACAGCACAGCGCGCAGTCGGAGAAATACACGTGGCATTTCTCCAGTGTACCTCGCCGGAAGCCGAAACCGTGGCTGCGGAACTTACGAAAAGTGAACTAATTTTAGATAACTTATTGATTTTGTCAACAATGTTTATATAAAATGTTGAGAAAGTGAATAATCCGATGCCTGAGCAACAACCCGTCGGCAATGAATGTCCCTACTGCCGTACGGTGATGACCGTTACGCAGATGTCGTGCGAGCATTGCCGCGTGGCGGTTTCGGCGGCGTTTCCGATGTCGCGGCTGGCCGGACTGCCGGTCGAACATCAGCGGTTTATTGAAATGTTCGTGCTGGCCAGCGGTAATTTGAAGGAGATCGCCGAGCAGGTGGGGGTTTCGTACCCGACGATTCGTTCGCGCCTAGACAAGGTGATTGAAGTGCTGCGGGGCGAGATTTCCAAAACGCAGCGAGTGCGCGGCAACGTGTTGGACGCCGTTGAACCCAGTAAAACCACGGCCGAGGAGGCCGCGCGGCTTATCAAGCGCATTTAGGCGCGGGAGCGATCCATGTTCCAAGACGATTTGGCGACTGATTCTTCGCGAGAACCGATGGCCGGCAGTTCGCCGGAGGAGCAAGCGCGACTTGACGCCGCCATGCGACGCGCCGATGAGCTGCTGGTCACTTCGCTGAAGTCGGAGGAGCGCCAGAGAAACCGGCGCCGCATTTTGTTCTTTTCTTTGGGAGGGGTAGCCATGTTAGCGATAATTTGTGCGATTTTGCTTGGGTGGTTGGGACAACAAGAAGCCACGAAAGCCGATGCCGCAAAATCGGCGCAACTGGCGCGGGAAGGGTGGCTTGTGTGGCAAAGGCAACAGTTTGACGAAGCAGTTCCGAGGTTCGAAGAAGCGGTGAAGCTCAATCCCAAAAATACCAATGCTTGGAACGGATTGGGTTGGTCGCTGTTCAATTCGGGCGATCCTGATAAAGCCATCGATTCGTTCCGGAAAGTATTGGAACTGGAGCCCACGCATCCGGCGGCGCTGAACGGCCTGGGGCAAATCTTTTTGATGAAGTGCAAATTCGATGAAGCGGAAAAGTTTTTGACGAAAGCTGCGCCCAAGGCTCCGGCGGCCTGGTTCGGCCTGGCGCGGCTGTATTTGCTGGAAGGCAAGTGGGACGACGCGGCGAAATGGGCCAAGAAAATCGTCGATTCGGGACAGGGAGATGATACGGTCAAAGAGATGCTCAAGGCGGCCCAGGAGAAAACGCTGCCTGACGAATTGAAATCGCAGATCGAGCCGCCGCCTGCGGATTAATGCGTGCTGAAAACTGTCTGTTACGGGTTGCTCATTTAGGCGGCCCGGCGATCTGCAGGAGTCGCCGGGCCCTTTTGCTTTTTGGGCGTGGAAGTGAATGTGCGATAGAATTGGCGATATGCCTGCGACACGTTTACTTCTTCAATCGGCGGCGTGGTTAGCGGTGCTGTGCGCCGAGGTGGCTTTGGCGGCGCAGCCGCGCGTCGAGATCGAAGTGCTGACTCGACCCAGCGTGAATGCCGCCATGGCTTCGCAGAAATGGATGAAGACGCTGGCGGATATCGGATTCAGCAATGTGCAATGTCGCCCGGCGCAGGACGGAGATCGAATCGACGTGCAAGGCGGTGCAACGGCGGCGGCGATTCACGTCACCGCGCAACTGGATGAGCGTGGAATGCTGGTTACGCCCGGCGGGCAATTTGCGATTTCCGATAGCGCGAAGTTAAGAAAATGGTTGGCGGATTTGCAATCCGGCGGGGTCGAAGGCGTAGGGCAACCGAGAACCGCGTTTGGGTTTACTCGTGAGCAGCTCGATCAAGCGCGGCAAAGCCTGGCGGCGCCGGTCGGATTTGCCACCAAGTCAATGCCCGCGGCTAAGGCATTGGAACAGATTCGCACCGGCCTGAAGGCAAAGGTGACCGTCGATCCGGCGATCGAACAGGCGATTGCGGCCGACGAATCGGTGCGCGATGAATTGGAAGGGGTGGCGAGCGGGACGGCGCTGGCGGCGATTGCGCGGCCGGCAGGCGGAGCACTGGTCCCGCGGTTTGTGAATGGGAACCTTGAGCTGCAATTAACGGCGGCCAAAGAGGGAATTCAATCGTGGCCGATCGGTTGGCCGCCGGGCGAAAAAGACGAAGGCAAAATCATTCCGCCGCTATTCGAGTTCATCAAGGTGGAAATCGACAATACGCCGGCTGCGGAGGCGCTTGCCGCGATTCAGCAGCGGCTGAAAACGCCATTCTTGTACGATCACAACAACATGGCGCGGGATCGGATCGATCTGGCGAAGAAAGTGAAAGTGCCGGCCGGCAAAACGTTCTACAAAAAAATCCTGGATCAGGTGTTGTTTCAGGCTGGGCTGAAGTGCGAAGTGCGGCTGGACGATGCCGGCAAGCCGGTGGTGTGGATCACGACGCTGAAGCCGTGACTAACCACGAAGGCATGGAGACACGGAGCCGGCGGGGAAGGCAGTTTTATAAATTATAAGGAAGCCAGGAATGCAGGAACGGCAGCTAGTTCAATTTCCTGGTTTCCTGGCTTCCTTATTATTTTCTCTGTGTCTGCGCGTCTCTGTGGTTCATAAGAGTTCGTCCAGTTCTTCGACGAGGCGGGCGAAGTGTTTCAGGGCGGTTTCAACGGGGGCCGGCTTTTCCATATCCACGCCGGCGTCGCGCAAAAGATCCAGCGGGAACTTCGAGCAGCCGCCTTTGAGGAAGCCGAGATAGTCGTTTAGCTCGCGCTTGCCGCCATTGATGACTCGCTCCGAGAGCGCAATGGCGGCCGACAAACCGGTGGCGTATTTATAGACGTAGAAGGCCCGATAGAAATGCGGAATGCGGAAACATTCCAGGGCTAGTTCGTCGTCGATGACGAAATCTTTGCCGAAATAGCGGTCGAGCAAAGCGCGGTAGATTTCTTTGAACTTTTCGACCGTCAGCGGTTCACCGGTTTCGACCGTTTCGTGGGTGATCTTTTCGAATTCGGCGAACATGGTTTGACGGATGATGGTGCCGCGGATGGCGTCGATGTCGCGGTTGATCAGGTAGGCGCGTTCCTTATGGCTGCGCGCCTTTTGCCGTAGGTGGCGGCTGAGCAGTTGTTCGTTGAACGTGCTGGCCACTTCGGCCACGAAAATCGTGTAGTTGTAATACTGATACGGCTGATGCCTGGCCGAGTAGTAGCTGTGCATCGAGTGGCCGGCCTCGTGGGCCAGCGTGAAGACGTGATCCAGCACCTCGCTCTGGTAGTTCATCAGGATGTACGGATCGCCGTCGAAGGTGCCGGCCGAGAAGGCGCCGCTTTGCTTGCCCAGGTTCGGGTAGCGGTCGCACCAGCCGTTGTTCAGGCCGCGTTCCAACACGCCGCAGTATTCGCTGCCCAGTGGCTCCAGAGACGTGACGACTTCCTTGACGCCTTGATCCCAGGTGTGGCGCGATTCCAACTGGCTGAGGATTGGCACGTAGGTGTCGTAGTGATGGATGTCGGGCAGTTTCATCTTGCGCTTGCGCAGATCGTAATACCGATACAGCGCCGGCAGATTCTTGTGCACCGCGGCGATCAGGTTGTCGTAAACACTTAGCGGCACGTTGTCGGCGAACAAAGCGCCGGCCAGAGTACTCTTGTAATTCCGAGCCTTGGCGTAATAAACGTCGCGCTGCATCGTGCCGGAAAGCGTGGCGGCCAGCGTGTTTTCGTGCCCCTTGAACTGCGCGTAATACTGGTGGAACGCCGCTTTGCGGACGGCTCGCTTCGGCGAATGCAAGAATAATGAGAATGTGGCGTTAGAGAGTTCGCTCCGCTCGCCTTTCTCGTTTTTCACCAGGCCGAATTTCAGATCGGCGTCGGTCAATTGCCGGAAGGCGTGATTGGCGGTTTCCGCCATCTCGGCCTGCATCGCCAGCAGTTTTTCTTCCGATTTCGCCAGCGTGTGCGGCTTGTAGCGGAGTAGGCGTTCCAAGGAAATGCGATGTGGGGCCAGTTCCTTCGCGGCCAGGAATTGTTTCATCGTCGCCTCGGGAATCGCCATGATTTCCGGGCGGATGTAACTGGCGGCTTGGCCGGCGCGGCTGGCGGCGTTCTGGTACCGACCGATCATCCGCTGATAGGTGCTGTTGGCCTGGTCTTCGGTCGTTTTCAAAAAGGCGTAGGTGCCCAGGCGCTCGCCGGTGCGGTCGAAAGCGATATCGAATTCCAGGCAATCGGCCAGTTTCTTGGCGCTCTCGCCGAGATGGCCGGCAAATTTTTCATAGCCCTTGATTTCGCTTTCCCATTTTTTGAAGGCGGCTTCCCAGGCGGCGTCGGATTTGTACAGACTGGCCAGATTCCAGCAGTCGGCGGATTTGACTTTGCTGCGCGGCGGGAGTTGCTTGACTTTGGACATGTTGAAAGAGTGAGTAGGTGAGTAAGTGAGTAGGCACGAATTCTGGCGACGGATTATGTCATACTTACTCACCTACTCACTTACTCACTCTTGCGAAGCCTACCAGCGCCACAGGGCGGTGCCCCAGCAGAGGCCGGCGCCGAAGCCGCACAGCACGATGTTGCCGCCGCGCTTCACCAGGCCTTTTTGGATCGCTTCATCGAGCGCCAGCGGAATGCTGCCGGCAGAGGTGTTGCCGTATTGCTCGAGGTTGACGAACATTTTGCGGCGGTCGAAGCCGAGTTCGTCAGCGGCGGCGTCAAGGATGCGGATGTTGGCTTGATGCAGCACAACCAAATCGACCTCGTCGGTGGTAATTTTGGCGAATTCTAACACGTCGCGCACGGATTGATCGATCAAGCGGATGGCCCATTTGAAGACGGCGCGGCCATCCATTCGCATGAAGTGCTCGCCGGCCTTGACGGTTTCGCACGAGGCGGGCTTGCGCGAGCCGCCGGCCTTCATGCACAGAATTTCTTCGGCAGAGCCGTCGGCGCCAAGGGTGTAGGAGATCAAGCCCTGGTTGTCGTCGCCGGAGGCCAACAACACGGCGCCGGCGCCGTCGCCGAACAGCGGGTAGGTTTTATTGTCGGTGGGTTCGACGATGCGCGAGTTGGCGTCGGCGCCGATGATGAGTGCCAGTTTGCTGCCGCCGGTGGCGACGAACTGTGCGCCGGTGGCGAGGGCATACATGAAGCCAGCGCAGGCCGCCGACACGTCGAAGGCTCCGCAGTGCAGGCCGAGCTTGGTTTGCACTTGCGTTGCGGTGGAGGGAATCGGCAAGTCGGGGCTGAACGTACCCAACACCAAGAGATCGACATCGCCGGGCGAGACGCCAGCGCGATCCATGGCGCGCGCGCGGCGGCCACGGCCAGGTCGCTGGTGCATTGGTCGGGCGCAACTTGTCGTCGTTCGCGGATGCCGCTGCGCTCGAAAATCCACTGCGGATCGCAACCGTACTTGGCAAGATCTTCGTTGCGCACGACGGTATCCGGCACATAGCTGCCGGTGGCGATACACTGCACACCGGTCAGCCGCCGCAGCGGCGATCGCAGATTTTGAGGAGGAGCGTAGGCCATTCAGGGCGCAGGATGCGGGGAGACCCGTAAATTACGGGTTTTGAGCGGTATTCACAAGACCGATACGAGGGGCGACGATTAGCGAAATCGCCGACTTCCTCCGGTCGCTGACGCTCACGGCTCGCCGGAGAACTACTGATCCGCGCCGGATTCGAGCACAGCCAGAAAGGCTTTCTGCGGAATATCGACGGAGCCGATCGATTTCATCCGCTTTTTGCCTTCGCGCTGCTTGGCCCAGAGTTTGCGCTTGCGGGTGATGTCGCCGCCGTAGCATTTGGCGGTGACGTTCTTGCGCATCGCGGAAATGGTTTCGCGGGCGATGATGCGGCTGCCGATGGCGGCCTGGATGGCGATTTCGAACATGTGGCGGTCGATTTCGGTGCGCAGCTTTTTCACGATGGCTCGGCCGCGGCGATCGGCATCGCGCTGGTCGCAAATGATCGACAATGCATCCACCTTTTTGCCGCCGACCAGAATATCCATTCGCACCAGATCGGCCGGGACGTAGCCGATCACTTCGTAATCCATCGTGCCGTAGCCGCGGGTGACGCTTTTCAGCTTGTCGTGCAGGTCGTAAATCACGTCGGCCAGCGGCAGATCGAAGGTGATCATGGCGCGCGTGGGGCCCAGGTATTCGGTGCGCTTGTAGGTGCCGCGGCGGTCGGTGCACAGTTGCATCACCGGACCGATGTATTCCACGGGCAGCACGAAGTTCACCCGCACGATCGGCTGGCGGAATTCTTCGATGTCGCCGGTATCGGGAACGTCCTGCGGGTTGTGGATTTCGAGCGTTTCGCCGTTGCGGGTGAGAATTTGATACGTCACGTTGGGTGCGGTTTGCACCAGGTCCAAATTGGCTTCCTGCTCCAGCCGCTGCTGAATGATTTCCATGTGCAGCAGGCCCAGGAAGCCGCAGCGGAAGCCGAAGCCGAGGGCTTCGCTGGTTTCGGGCGTGAACTCGAAGCTGGGATCGTTGATGGAAAGCTTGGTGAGCGAATCGCGCAGCTCTTCGAAGTTCTGGCCGTCGGACGGGTACAGCCCGCAATACACCATCCGCTGCGGCGGGCGATAGCCGGGCAGGGCAGGGGCGGCGTTGTCGCCGGGCACGGTGACGGTGTCGCCGATGTGAATATCTTTCAGTTCCTTGATGTTGCAGATCAGGTAACCCACTTCGCCGGCCACCAGACGTTCGCAGGCTTTGCGCTCGGGCACGAACTGGCCCAGCTCCAAAACTTCGTAGGTGGCTTCGACTTGAGAAAGCGAATTTTTTGCCCCTTTTCGACGGTGCCCTGCATCAGGCGCACGTAGGTGATTGCGCCGCGGTAATCGTCGTAGTGCGAATCGAACACCATCGCTTGCAGCGGAGCGGCGGGGTCGCCCGTCGGCGGCGGAATGCGCTCGACGATCGCTTCCAGCAACTCGGCTACTCCTTCGCCGGTTTTGCCGCTGCACTTGAGCACTTCTTCCGGCTTGATGCCGAGCACCTGCTCCATTTCAGCATCACTTCGTCGGGCCGGGCGTGCTTCAGATCGACTTTGTTGAGCACCGGCACAATGGTCAGGTTGTGCTCCATGGCGGCCAAGGCGTTGGCCACCGTTTGGGCTTCGACCCCTTGAAAGGCATCGACCAACAGAATTGCCCCCTCGCAGCAGGCCAGGGTGCGCGAAACTTCGTAGTGAAAATCGACGTGGCCGGGGGTGTCGACCAGGTTCAATTCGTACTCTTCACCACCATGTTGGTATTGCATCGAGACGGCGCGGGCTTTGATCGTAATGCCGCGCTCGCGTTCCAATTCCATGTCGTCGAGCAATTGCGCCTTGCATTTCGCGCTTTTGGACCGTGCCAGTCAGCTCGATCAGCCGATCGGCCAGCGTGCTTTTGCCATGGTCGATATGGGCGATGATGCAGAAATTGCGGATCTGGCGATTATCGGGCATTGGCGGCAGAGGAGGCGGTGGGCCGTTGGACAAACTCAGGACGGACAGTATGCGGCAGGCGTATAGCGAAGGGGCGAGAGTAACATAATCAATTGTTGTATGCTGCGCGGGGGCATCAACCGCAGCAGGTGGAAAAGGTATGCTTTTAAGGCGGTGATGCGGGTCAAAAGTGGCGTGCGTTTCCGTGGCGAAGCGCGCTTGAGTTGCCCATCGTAAGTACAGGCGGCTGCCCGATTTGTCATCCTATTCCACCCCGCTTGCCCCTTTGACAGTCTTTTCCACGGCAATTAGTATAGAGCCGTTCGTGTTTTCGGCTGGCGGCTCGTCTCTCCTTTCTGATGCAAACCGTAGCAATAGGTGCTGATCACGGCGGATTTGAGCTCAAGCAGCAGCTTGTCGCACACCTCCGATCACGTGGTTTCACCGTCGAAGATTGCGGTACGCACAGCACCGAAGCGGTTGACTATCCGAAGATTGCGGCGGAAGTGGCTCAGCGGGTGGCCGACGGACGGGCCCAGGTCGGCGTGATCGTGGATGGCGCGGGCATCGGCTCTTCGATGACGGCCAACAAGTTCCCCGGCGTGCGGGCTGCCCTGTGCTACGACTTATCGAGCGCACGCAATAGCCGCGAGCACAACAATGCCAACGTACTGACGCTGGGGGCGTCGCTGATCGGCGCCGGGCTGGCGAAGCAGATTGTTGACACGTTTTTAGATACCGAGTGCACGGCCGAACGGCACCTTCGCCGGGCGGCAATGATTGACGATATCGGCAGCCAATTTGCCGGCGCCAGCGCCGGCGCAGCCTAGACTATCAATAGCCCCCGCAGCACCTTCCCCAGCCCCGACGGCCCGACCACGCACATCGACGACGGAGACAGCCTTGACTGATTTGTCTGAAGCCGATTTGCGGCGGGTAGCCGACCGCATTTCTCAGTTGCTGGGCACCGGTGGCGGCGGACACGCCTGCACCGAAGCTTGCGGCTTTTGCAAAAGCTGCAGCGAGATGAACCCCGACGCGGTGCGCGACATCATCAATGCCGGGGCCGACCGCATCACGCATCGCGGTGGCGGCGAGACCGTTCCCAAGGATGTGGCCAAATACATCGATCACACGCTTTTGAAGCCCGATGCCACGTTCGATCAGGTCACTAAACTGTGCAACGAGGCGCGGGAGTATGGGTTTGCGTCGGTGTGCGTGAACCCCTTCTACGTGCGGCATTGTGCCAATTTGCTGCGCGGATGCCCGGTGAAGGTTTGCACCGTGATCGGCTTCCCGCTGGGCGCCAACGACATTGAAACCAAAGCCCTGGAAGCGCGGCGGGCGATTCGCGAGGGTGCGACCGAAGTCGATATGGTGATTAACATCGGCGCGCTAAAAAGCGGCAAAGATGAAATTGTTTACAAGGATATTCGAGCAGTCGTCGAAGCGGCACAGGATGGCGGAGCGATCTGCAAGGTCATCTTGGAAACCTCGCTACTCAACGACGACGAAAAAGTGCGCGGTTGTCAGGCCGCCCGGCGGGCACGAGCAGATTTCGTGAAGACCGCCACGGGCTTTGGTCCCGGCGGCGCGACGGCCGACGACGTGGCCTTGATGAGCCGCGCGGTTTCAGGAACCAAGATGGGCGTGAAAGCGTCGGGGGGCATTCGCAATTTGCAAGATGCGCAGCAAATGATTCGCGCGGGGGCCACACGCATCGGCGCCAGCGCTGGAGTGCGGATCGTGAAGGAGTCGCAAGGCGTTTCGGTTTCAGAACAACCTGCCGGCAAATACTAACATCAACTAGCGAGAACTAACCGTGGCAGTCGAACTACGAACGTACTGTTTTCTGGACACCATGCAGCCGCAGTTTGCGTCGTTCATTGCGACGATCGCACAAGGCTTCTTGCCGCGGCAGGGGATGGCCGCCCTGTATGTCGAGATCGCGCCGGGCATCGAGATCAATCGCATTACGGATATCGCACTGAAAAGCAACCATGTGTATCCAGGCATGCAAATCGTCGAGCGGCAGTTCGGCATGTTGGAGATTCACAGCGAGTCTCAGGCCGAAGTCCGCCAGGCCGGCGCCGCGATTTTGGAGGCGCTCGAACTGCACGAAGAAGAGCGGATCAAGCCGGTGATCGCCTCCAGCCAGGTGGTTCGGTGTCTCGACGATCATCAAACGCAGCTCATTAACCGCATGCGGCACGGCAACATGATTCTGGCCGGCCAGACGCTGTACATTATGGAAGTCGAGCCGGCCGGTTATGCGGCTCTCGCGGCCAACGAAGCTGAAAAGGCGGCGAACATCAACATTTTGGAAGTTCGCGCGGTCGGGGCAAACGGCCGCATCTATTTAGGCGGCGAAGAGCGCGATATCGACGTCGGTTATCGCGCGGCGATGGCGGCGATCGAAGGCATCAAGGGCAAGGAAGCGCCAAAAAAACACAAGTAATAACTAATAACTACTTACCTAACTCACTTCCCAGTCACTTAAGTTCAGCAGGAGTTTAAGCACCATGTCCGAAGCGCTTGGAATGATTGAATGCCGCAGCTTTCCCACGATGGTGGAAGCGGCCGATGCGATGGTCAAGGCGGCCAAGGTCGAGCTCGTGTCGTACGAGAAGACCGGCGGCGGTTACGTAACGGCCGTGATCCGTGGCGACGTGGCCGCGGTCAAGGCCGCTTGCGATGCCGGCCAGGCCGCTGCTTCCCGAATCGGCGAAGTGGTCGTAACGCACGTGATTGCCCGTCCGCATGCGAATGTGGATAGCGTCGTTCCGTTGGGCCGCGGCGAAGGTCACAGCAAGAAGAAAGACTAACTGAATTCGCAAGAATTCAATTGGCTTGCCGGGAGTCGAGCTCTCGCGAGGTCGCACATCCCAACAAGCTACAGGAGACTTCTCGCCATGATGATCGCGCCGCGTGATCGGCACCCTGGTTTCGACTCGCAAAGAGCCGACGATCGAAGGGCTGCGCCTACTGGTCTGCCAGCCGGTGAATGCCGATGGCGAAAAGGCAGGCGCCCCGGTGGTCGCGGCCGACGCGGTGGGAGCCGGCGTGGGGGAGACCATCCTTTACGCCACCGGCAGCTCCGCTCGGCAAACCACCGCCACACAAAATCGGCCGGTGGATGCCGTCGTGATGGCCATCGTCGATAATTGGGAAGTTGGCGGCGAGTTCAAGTACCGCAAAAGCGACGATTGAGGATTAACAACGTGGCTCAACTCTCTGATCAACAAGTCGATGCGATCGCCCAGCAAGTTTTGCAACGACTAGCGGGCGGCGCGGTTTCGCATGCACCCAGCGGCGGCGGCGGCACCGCCGGTGAAAAGCGTCTGGGCGCATTCAACGACATGGACACCGCCGTGAAAGCGGCACAGGATGCGTTTAAAGCGCTCGACGGTATGCCGCTGGCCAAGCGCGACGAGATCATCGCCAGTATTCGCAAAGCGGCGGTGCGCGAAAGCGAATCGCTGGCATTCGCCGCCCATCGCGAAACAGGTTTCGGCCGTTACGAAGACAAAATCATCAAAAATCGCCTGGTCGCCACCAAAACGCCCGGCACCGAGGTGCTCAGGGCCGAATGTCAAACCGGCGACCGAGGGCTGTCGCTCTTCGAGCACGCCCCGTTCGGTGTGATCGGCTCGATCACGCCTTCCACGAATCCGACGGCGACGGTCATCAACAATACAATCTCGATGGTGGCGGCCGGAAATGCCGTGGTGTTCAACGTCCACCCGTCGGCCAAAGAATGCTCGATTCGCTGCGTCGACGTCATCAACCGGGCCATCCTTGAAGTCGGCGGCCCGCTGAATCTGATCGTCACCATGGCCGAGCCCACCCAGGAATCGGCCCAAGCGCTAATGGTGCACAAAGGCATTCGCTTGGTGGTTGTGACCGGCGGCGCCGGCGTGGTCGAAGCGGCGATGAAAAGCGGCAAACGGGCCATTTGCGCCGGGCCGGGCAATCCGCCCATCGTCGTCGATGAAACGGCCGACATCGAACAAGCGGGGCGCGACATTGTGCTGGGCGCCTCATTCGATAACAACGTGATCTGCACCGACGAGAAGGAAACCTTTGTCGTCGGCAGCGTCGCCGACAAACTATTCGCCGTGATCAAACAGCAAAGTGCGGTGGTCCTCACCGGATCGCAAACCAAACAATTGGAAAACCTGATCTTCACCGAAATTCGCGGGCCGCGGCAGTCGGGCAAAATCAATCGCGACTACATCGGCAAGAACGCCGGCTTGATTCTGCAAAGAATTGGCATGAACGTGCCCGACGATCTGCGCTTGGGCGTGATCGACGTGCCCGTGGACCATCCGCTGATGTGGACCGAGCAAATGATGCCCATCATGCCGGTGGCGCGCGTGAAAACTGCCGACGAAGCGATCGACCGGGCGGTGGCGTGCGAGGGGGGCCGCCGGCATACGGCCGTGATGCACTCGAAAAATATCGATAACCTGTCGCGCATGGCCCGGCTGATCAACTGCAGCATTTTTGTGAAGAACGGCCCATGCTATTCCGGCCTGGGCGAAGGAGGCGAGGGGAGCACCTCGTTCACGATCGCCTCGCCCACCGGCGAAGGCATGACCGACGCCCGCACGTTTTCGCGGTTGCGCCGCTGTGTGATGGTGGATAATTTCCGCATTGTATGACAACGTTCCCGGCTATCGCACTTATTGAGCTCTCCAGTATCGCCGCCGGCACGTACGCTGCGGATCGAATGGTGAAGCGCTCGCCGGTGGAACTGATGCACGCGGGCACAGTGCACTCGGGAAAGTTTCTAATCCTGATCGGCGGCGGCACGGCCGAAGTCGAGGAGAGTTACCGCGAAGGCATGCACGTTGCACCGGCGGAAATCCTCGATGAAGTTTTCTTGCCGCAGGTGCATCCGCGCGTGGTTGAGTGCCTCGAAGGCGGTCGGACGATGAAGGGATTTGAATCGATGGTCACGCTGGAAACATCGACCGTTGCCGCGATAGTGCGAGCGACCGACGCCGCGGTGAAAGGTGCGCTGGTCGAAGTCGGCGAAATGCGGCTGGGCAACGGTTTGGGCGGGCGGGGGCTATCGATCCTGACCGGCAATCGCACCGACGTCGAAGCGGCCGCCGCGATTGCCATGCAGAGTCTTGCCGGGCGGAGCGGTACGCTGTGCCATTCGATCATTTCCAACGTACACGAACAATTTGCCGAGCGGATGAAAGATTCGAGCCGCTTCTTCCGCAAATAGGAACGGTTTTCATGTTACTGGGACGAGTCGTCGGAACACTGGTCGCGAGCGTGGTCTACCAAGGCCTCGAAGGGGTGCCGATGCTCGTGGTGCAACCGCTGACAAAAGAGCAGAAGCCCAAAGGCGATCCGATCGTGTGCTGCGATTCGACCGGAATGGCCGGTCCCGATGAATTGGTGTATTACGAAGGCGGCCGCGAAGCGGCGATGGCGCTGCGAGTGCCGTTTGTGCCTGTGGATCACACGATTATTGGCATCGTGGACGGCGTCAATTTGATGCGCGAGGAGAAGTAAACCGTGTTCATTGGCCGAGTCACCGGTGAAATTCATTCCACCATCAACCATCCCGATTACGACAATCGGCGGTTGCTCGTGGTCGATCGCCTCGATCCGAAGGGCAAACCGTCCGGTGGCTATCTGATTGCAATGGCGGCCGTTGATGCCGGGGTAGGCGACGACGTGCTAGTGCTCGACGAGGGAAATGGCGCTCGGCAAATTCTCAACAATAAGGAAGCGCCGGTGCGATCGGTGGTCGTGGGAGTGATCGATTCAGTGGATGTCGAGTGAAGCCGAAAGTCACTCGCGGCCTGGCGGTGGCGACATCACAGGCTTGCCGTCGTGGAATTCGACAAGCTCTTCTTCGCCGTTGAGCGACCACATCATCCACGGTCCTTCCGCCTGGCCGTTAACAAAATCGCCTTCCATCGCCTTGCGGCCGTCGGCATACCAGAAGATCCAGTGGCCGGTTTCAACGCCGTCTTTGAAATCGCCTTCGCTCAGCTTGTTCCCCTTATCGTCGCGGCGGATCCAGTGGCCGTAGGGCAGGTCGTTGCGCAATTCGCCGTCGTAGGTGAGTCGCCGACCGTGCATGCCGTTGTGACGGGCCCAGGGGCGTGGATCGTAGATGATCATTTCGTCGCCGGGCTGTTTGACCTTGTTGAAATATGCTTCGGCAACGCTTTGGCCGGGCGGCAACGGAAAATTGATGACTTCAAACGGTATGAAGGGGGTCGGTTTTGGAGATTCGCCCGTGCGGCGCAGTTCGCCGTATGCCGAGTTGGGCACGTAAATGCAGTGTGCCAGGTAACCATTCACCGCGTCGACGTAGAACGCAGCCGGATAGACGAGCAAGGCGATCGCCAGTACCCGGGTCAGCGGGCGGCATTGTTTTAACGCGGTTCGAGGCCACTCGCGCCACGGAGCGATGAGCACCAAACCGGCGAGCATCAACGCTACGTTCCATCCGGTCAGATTGCAGCCGGGCATCCGACAGTTCCAAAGCAAAATGCCGCCGTGCAGCACGAAAGCAAGAATGGCGACCGCCCAGCGCAGCGGCGGAAACAGGCACATGATGCCCAGCAGCAATTCGCTGACGGCGACGGTCCAGCCCACCGCCACGGCGACCGTGTGCGTGCTCCAGGCATAATGTTCCGGAGGAAACATGCGGGCCAAGTCCAATGGAATGATGTCGTTTCTGAAGCCGGGCAAACCTTCGGGTTTGATGAAATCGATGATCAGCTTGTGAAAGCCGGCCCAAAACCAGAGCGCGATCAAGTTCGCGCGGCCGACAAGCTTCGCGCCGGAGCTGGGGAGCGTGGCCAATATCAACAGTCCGATTTGATAGTGCGGCTGTAGGCGCATGCGATCCATCAATACCGCGATTATCCAGATCGCAGCTAGCGCGGTCAGGCCGGCTCGGGGCAGAAACAGAACCAGCACGAATCCCGCGATCAACAATGCGCCCACATCGAATTGCGGCAGCCAATCCCAGGCCGGCAGCATGGGAGCCAATTGCGCATCGCTGGGCCGATGGTTCCAGATCATGTGCGAATCCGGCGTGGCGTATTTCCAAGGATGCCAGTCGGGCGCCGACCGCACCTGCCACACGTTCCAGGTGACGACGACGGTATAGATGCCGACCGCCACCAGCAGCCAGCGGTACAGAATCAGGGTGCGCTGGGGCCCGCGGGGCAGAGGGACTGATCTCAGAAACCTGGCGGCGAAATTGGCCATTTCTCAATCATAGCTCCAGAGCCAAAACCACTGGGGTTACCGGCCAAGCCAGCTCAAAAAAGGCGGCAAATCCCCCACATTTCTTGCTTTAGCAATTTGCCGTTATTAGACTGAAATCTTCCGGGATAGGGCGCTACAAAACCTATCCTTTAACACAGTCAAACCCGCGCTCCCACCGCAGTGATGCGCATCTTGCGGACAACAAGGTGGGGGCGTGCCGGACACCAACGCGGGAAGGCACCAGGAGAAACCGGTTCATGGCTCCGCACCGCTTGTTTGTTTATGGCGTTCGTTCGTGGCTTGTTGTGACGTTCATGGCGCTGGGCGCGGGTCTGGCCCAGGCTCAGGCCACCGCCTCTACGGTCACAACGGTCGTAACTTCCACCACGCCGATCGCCGGCGTGCTGGTCGATCCCAACGGCGTTCTGCGCACGCAGATCTACATGGATCAGACCGGCCAGTTGATGTGGCAGCGGATGCAGGCCGCCAAAGCGCAACTCAACCCGAAGCTCGCTAAGCCCAGCCCGATGCGAAAGATTTCGCTCACCCGGCTGGATGCGGCGCTGCGCGAGAAATTGCAAGCCGGCGATAAACCGACCGACGAGATGAAAAACCTGGCCGGGCTGACCCGGGTGCAATACGTGTTTTATTATCCCGAGACCAAAGACATTGTGATTGCCGGACCGGCCGAAGGCTGGGCGGCGGATTTGTCGGGCCGAGTGCGCGGACTGACGAGTGGAAAACCGGTCGTTCAATTGGACGATTTGGTGACCGCCCTGCGCGCGTTTCCCCCGGGGGGCAAAAACGATACGCCGGTGATCAGTTGCTCGATCGACCCGACCAAGGAAGGCTTGCAGCGGATGCAGGATTTTCTGAAGCAAACGGGCTCGCGCCTGTCGGCCGCCACCGCGCAAAGTCAAACTCAAGAAATTGTTACCGGCTTGAAGGAAAGTTTGGGGCTGCAAACGGTGCGCATTACCGGCGTGCCGGCCACCACGCATTTCGCGCAAGTGCTGGTGGAAGCCGACTATCGCATGAAGCTGATCGGCATCGGTTTGGAACGTCCGCCGGTCAAGCAATTGGCCAGCTACGTCGATCGGGCGAATCCGCGAATGGTCAGCCGCAACGCGCTGCAGCGCTGGTACTTTGTGCCCGACTATGAGTGCGTGCGCGAAACGGCCGACGGCCTGGCAATGGAGATGGTCGGCAACGGCGTGAAGCTGGTGAATGCCGACGAAATCGTTTCGGCCGACGGCTCGCGCGTGAAATCGAGCGCCATCGACGCCGCCAGCCGCGCTTTCACCGAAGCGTTCACGAAAAAGTATTCGGAACTGGCCAATGTGATTCCGGTGTATTCGCAGTTGCGGAATTGCATCGATCTGGCGGTGGTCGCCGCATTCATTCAAGAAAAAGATTATTACGACAAAGCCGGTTGGAAGATGCCCTTCGGCGACGAGGATGTGTACTCGGTGAAAACGCTCACGGCGCCGCAGCAAGTGGAATCGGCCGTGACCAGCGTATTCAAGGGGAGCACGCTTATGACGCCGATCGGCGGCGGCGTGCACATCGAGCCGAGAATGGCGCTGCGGGAATCGAACCTGTTGCGCGACGAGGATGGGAAAGTCGAAAAGGCGCGCGAAGACGTCGATCTGAAGAACCTGCAGAAAGATCAGTGGTGGTGGGACTAGGCAAGGGTTCGGGGTTCGGGGTTCAGCAACTACAAAGCCGGCGATGCAATCGCCGGTTTTTTTATGCGCTGTCGGTGACCACCACTCGCACGTCGCAGACATTCGTATTGGTGAGGCCGGTTTTGATCAGCGCGCCAGCGGCTCGAAGAAATGGTAAGCGTCGTTGCGGCGGAGGAAATCAGCGGGATCTAACTTCAACTGCTGCGCACGCTGAATCACTTCGGCATCGACAAATGCGCCGGCGGCGTCGGTTGGGCCGTCTTCGCCATCGGTGCCGCCGGATAGAATCGCGATTCCGCGCGGGTCAATTTCAACCAGGCGCCCCAGGGCCGCCAGGATCGTCTGCTGATTCCGGCCGCCCAGCCCACGTTCGTGCTCGGGTGCTAGTTTCACCGTGCCTTCGCCGCCGCTGATGAAGCATTTGGCGCCGGGCGTGCAGCGCAAGTGCGCGGCCAGGTCGGCCAGATGGCGGCCGATTGGTTCAACGGCGCCCTCCAACTTTTGAGCGCAGACGGTGGTGGCTTGATAACCCAATCGTTCGGCTTCGTGGGCAGCGGCTTCCACCGCGGTGGCGTTGTTGCCGATCATATGGTGGCTGATCCGGCATGCAATGGTCGGCGGCGCGGCTGCCTGAATCTTTCGGTGCAACACATCGAAGACCGACTGCGGCACGCCGCCGTCCCCTGCGCGAACTTGTTCGAGGATGTCGAGCGCTTGTTGTGGCGTGGACGAATCGGGCACGGTCGGTCCGGAGCCGATCAAATCCAGCGGGTCGCCCAGCACGTCGGAAATGACCAGGGTCACCAGGCGGCCGGCCGCGCATGCTCGGGCCAATCCGCCGCCTGTGATTCGACTGAGCTGCTTGCGCACTGTGTTGAGTTGGCGGATGTCGGCGCCGGCGGCGCTGAGGAATCGCGTGACAGCGGCGAGGTCGGACAGTGCGATGCCTTCGATCGGCGCGGGTAGCAGGACGGTGCCGCCGCCGGAAACGAGTGCAACACACAAATCGTCCGGGCCCAGCGAGGAAACAATGCGCAAGATTTCTTCGGCGCCGGCGATGCCTTCGGCCGTGGGTTCATTGGCGATCGGTCGGCGGCGCTGCGTGCAGGTGAATTCGCTGCAGTTTTCGCATACAATCGGCCGGCACGTTCACCCAGCCGGTTAGTTGCTTCTCCGTCAGGAACTGCTGGCCGAAGATGCCCTCGAGCGCCGCAGCCATTCCGGCCCCAGCTTTGCCGGCTCCGACAACGGCAATCCGCCGAAAGACCTTCAAATCGACGATTTCCGGCGAGTTTTTTCCAGTGATCAACTTTCCGGCATCCACGCGGAGATGATCTCGCATCAACCGCTCGGAATGGACACCGTCCAGTCCCGCTTGCCAGATGCGGAGGGCGTCGGCACGAAGGTCGATGGGCGAGCGAGGCATTGGGACAGGTTCTTGTGACGGCGAATCGAAGTCTGATACATTGCGCACATGAGCGATGCGACGAAACGAATTCTAACGCTCAACGCCGGCTCTTCGAGCATCAAATTCGCCGTATTCGAGTGTTCCTCCGGGCTGACTCGATTGTTGTCGGGTGAAATCGAGCGCATCGGGTCGGATGAATCCGCCCTGATCTTGAAAACCGGCGACGGGAAGCGCGAAAAGCAGCCGGTTGCGGCAGCCACCTCTGTCGATGCGTTAAAACGCATTTTGCAGGCGGTGCGTGACAAATCTGGAGTTGAAAATATCACCGCCGTCGGGCATCGGCTAGTTCATGGCGGTCCGCGCCACTTTGCGCCGACGATGGTCACCGATGAACTCTTGGCCGAGCTGCGACAGCTTGCTTTGCTCGATCCGGATCATTTGCCGCGGGAAATCGAATTGATAGCCGCCGTACAGCAGCTTGAATCGCAGTGGCAACAAGCCGTCTGTTTCGATACCGCTTTCCACGAACATATGCCGCTGGTGGCACAATGGTTGGCGATTCCGCGGCGATACTATGCTCAGGGGGTGAGGCGGTACGGTTTTCACGGTTTGTCGTACACATACTTGGTTCAAGAGTTGTCGCGGCTCGCCGGCGCGAAAGCGGCGCAGAAACGCGTGGTGCTTGCGCACTTGGGCAACGGTTCCAGCTTGGCGGCAGTGCAAGGGGGCAAATGCGTCGACACCACCATGGGCTTCACGCCAGCCTCCGGTGTGCCAATGGGCACGCGCAGCGGCGATCTGGATCCGGGTCTGGTGGATTATCTGGCGCAGCGAAAAGATGACGCCGGCACGCTTCCAGCAGATGGTGAACCATGAATCGGGACTATTGGGCATTTCGGAAACCAGTTCCGACATGCGCGACCTAATGGCGCGCCAGGCAAGCGACCCGCGGGCGGCGGAAGCCATTGATCTTTATTGTTATCAGGTTCGCAAGGCGATCGGTGAATTGGCAGCCGCAATGAACGGAATTGATATGCTGGTCTTCAGCGGCGGCATCGGCGAACACGCGCCCGAGATAAGGCATCGGATTTGCACGGGCTTGCAGTTCCTAGGCATCAGTTTGGATGATGAACAGAACAATAAGTCGGCGCAAACGATTTCCCGCGCCGAGGCCGGCGTGACCGCGTGGGTCATTCCGACGGATGAAGAACAAGTGATCGCGCAGTCGGTGATCGATCTTCTGGGCATTAAGACAAGGTGAGATTATGGAATCGCCCCTAGCGCCTGATTTGCTGACAAAAATGAACGCCTACTGGCGGGCGACCAATTATCTGGCGGTCGGGCAGATTTATTTGATGGATAATCCCCTGTTGAAGAAGCCGCTGGAGCGCAAGCACATCAAGCCGCGCTTGCTGGGACACTGGGGCACTTCGCCGGGATTGGCGTTCATCTACGTGCATTTGAATCGCGCGATCAAAGAGCACAATTTGAACATGATCTACGTGACCGGGCCGGGGCACGGAGCGCCGGCGATCGTGGCCAATGTGTATCTGGAAGGGACCTACAGCGAGTACTATCCGAACGTTTCGCAAGATGAAGCCGGCATGAAGCGGCTGTTCACGCAGTTTTCGTTTCCCGGTGGCATTCCCAGCCACACGGCAGCGGAAACGCCGGGATCGATTCACGAAGGGGGTGAGCTGGGATATTCGCTTTCGCACGCGCACGGCGCCGTGTTCGATCATCCCGATTTGATCGCGGCCTGCGTGATCGGCGACGGCGAAGCGGAAACCGGTCCCTTGGCCACGTCGTGGCACTCGAACAAGTTTCTGAACCCGGCAACCGACGGCGCGGTGCTGCCGATTTTGCACTTGAACGGCTACAAAATCGCCGGGCCAACGGTGCTGGCCAGAATTAGCCGCGAAGAGCTGAAGGAGTTGCTGCGCGGCTACGGTTATGAACCGCACATTGTGGAGGGGGACGATCCGCTGGTGATGCATCAGCAGATGGCGGCGACACTGGATAAAGTGCTGGCTGAAATTCGGCACATCCAAAAGCAGGCGCGCTCGGGCGGATTTCAAAAGCGGCCACGCTGGCCGATGATCGTGCTTGTCTCGCCCAAGGGCTGGACGGGGCCGAAAGAAGTCGACGGCAAACAGATCGAGGGAACTTTCCGCGCCATCAGGTGCCGCTGGCCGAGATGAATAAGCCGGAGCACGTGAAAATGTTGGAACAATGGATGCGCAGCTACAAGCCGGAGGAATTGTTCGACGACCGTGGGCGGCTGCGGCCGGAGTTGGCGGCGCTAGCACCGGACGGCGAGCGGCGGATGGGGGCCAATCCATATGCCAACGGCGGTATTTTGCTGCGCAATTTGCGCATGCCCGAGTTTCAAAATTACGCGGTCGAAGTGCCGCGACCCGGCGCGGTGGACGCCGAAGCCACGCGGGTACAGGGAGAACTGATTCGCGACGTTCTGCGGGCCAATCGTGACAATCGCAATTTCCGCGTATTCAGCCCCGATGAAACGAATTCGAATCGCTGGAGCGCGGTGTTTGAAGAGACCAGTCGATGTTCGACGGCGGAGATTTTGCCGGGCGACGACCACGTGGCCTCCGACGGCCGCGTAATGGAAATGCTCAGCGAGCATCAGTGCGAAGGCTGGCTGGAAGGGTATTTGCTCACCGGGCGGCACGGTTTCTTCTCCTGCTATGAGGCGTTCATTCACATCATTGATTCGATGTTCAACCAACACGCCAAGTGGTTGAAAGTGACGCGCGATATTCCTTGGCGCCGGCCGATTGCTTCGCTGAATTATCTGCTGTCGTCGCACGTGTGGCGGCAAGATCACAACGGCTTCAGCCATCAGGACCCCGGCTTCATCGATCACGTCGTGAACAAGAAGGCGGACGTGATTCGTATGTATTTGCCCCCCGATGCGAACTGTCTGTTAAGCGTGACCGACCATTGCCTGCGCAGCCGCAACTATGTGAACGTGATCGTGGCGGGCAAGCAGCCTTCGCCGCAGTGGCTCTCGATGGATCAGGCCGTGAAGCATTGCACCGAGGGGATCGGCATTTGGAATTGGGCGTCGAATGATCAGCACGGGGAGCCTGACGTGGTGATGGCCTGCTGCGGCGACGTGCCCACGTTGGAAACGCTGGCGGCGGTGGATTTGATGCGGCGCGAATTGCCGGAATTGAAAGTGCGGGTGATCAACGTGGTGGACTTGATGCGTTTGCAGCCGCCTAGCGAACATCCGCATGGGCTGCCGGACGCGGAATTCGACGCTTTGTTTCCGCCCGACACGCCGACCGTGTTCGCCTTCCACGGTTATCCATCGCTGATTCACGTGCTGGCGTATCGCCGCCACAACCACAACCACCTGCACGTGCGCGGTTATAAGGAGGAGGGAACCACGACCACGCCGTTCGACATGACGGTGCGCAACGATCTGGATCGATTTCACTTGGTCGGCGACGTGATCGATCGAGTGCCGAAGCTCGGTCCCCGCACCGCGTATTTAAAGCAATCGCTGCGCGACAAGCTGGTGGATCACGAGAATTACATCCGCATCCATGGCGACGACATACCCGAGGTGCGCGACTGGCGCTGGGGCAAATACAGCGTGGCGGGGATGACGACGACGGCGACTTGACGCAACTACCGCCAATCACGGTCCGGCGGACTGGGTTTGCTGGCCGGCGGCGTCGGCGTATTTGGAGAAGTTTTCACGGAACTGGCCGGCCAGCTTTTGCGCCGTGGCTTCGTAGGCGGCGCGATCTTTCCAGGCGGTCGCCGGCCGCAAAATGGAATCCGGCACGCCCGGGCAACAGGTGCAGTAGTCGAGCTTGAAATACGAATCGCGCTCGGTGGGCACGTTGGCCAGCGCCCCGCAATGGATGGCGTCGATAATCGCGCGCGTGTGGCTTAGCTTGATCCGCGAACCGACGCCGAACGCTCCGCCCGTCCAACCGGTGTTCACTAACCAGGCGTGCGATTTGTGCTTGCGCAGCCGATCGGCCAGCATCTTGGCATAAACCGCCGGATGGCGCACCAAAAACGCCGCACTGTAACAGGCCGAAAAAGCCGCTTGCGGCTCCTTCACGCCCATTTCGGTTCCGGCCACGCGCGCCGTGTAGCCGCTGAGGAAATGATACATCGCCTGCTCGGGCGATAGGCGGCTGACCGGCGGAATCACGCCGGAGGCATCGCAAGTGAGAAAAATGATGTTCGAGGGGTGATCGCCGACGCAGGGCACTTTGGCGTTGGCAATGTATTCGATCGGGTAGGCTGCGCGGGTGTTTTCCGTGATGGCGGCGCTTTTGAAATCGACTGCGCGCGATTCCTCGTCGTACACCACATTCTCCAGCACGGTGCCGAAGCGGATGGCGTCGTAGATCTCGGGTTCGCTATTGCGCGAGAGATTGATGCACTTCGCGTAACAGCCGCCTTCGATGTTGAAGATGCCCTGGTCGCTCCAACAGTGTTCGTCGTCGCCGATCAGCTTGCGGCGCGGGTCGGCGGAGAGCGTGGTTTTGCCGGTGCCGGAAAGCCCGAAGAAAAGCGACACATCGCCGGCATCCCCCTCGTTGGCGCTGCAATGCATCGAGAGCACGCCGCGGCCGGGCATCACGTAGTGCATCAGCGTGAACACGCCCTTTTTCATTTCGCCCGCATATTCAGTGCCCAGGATGACCATCTCGCGGCGTTCCAGGCTGATGTCGATGCTGGTGCGCGAGGTCATCTGCTGCGTGTGCGGATTGGCGGGAAACTGTCCGGCGTTGTAGATCACGTAATCGGCGTCGCCGAAATTAGCCGTTTCCTCCGGTGTGGGACGAATGAGCATGTTGCGCATGAACAGGGCGTGGTACGCCCGCGCAGATCACGCGCACCTTGATGCGGTATTGAGGATCCCAACCGGCGAATCCGTCGACCACGTAAAGCTGTTCGCGCGTGTTCAGGTAGTCGATGGCGCGCTGACGATTGATGACGAACACTTGCTCGTCGAGCTTGATATTGACCGGTCCCCACCAGACGCTGGCGGCGCTTTCGGGATTATCGACGATGCGTTTATCGAGCGGACTGCGGCCGGTTTTCTTGCCGGAGCGGATGATCAGCGCGCCGCTGTCGGAGATGGCAGCGTGCTCGAGGATAACGGCATCTTCGTACAGCGGCGCGGGGGCGCATTGAGCACGGCGAACTCGGCGTCGATTTCATGCCGTGACAGATCGAGCATTTGGGCCATGCTGTGAACTCCGCAACGAGCCGGCGCCGATTGGTCAGCGTTTAAGGTGTCGCATTGTACGGTGGGTTTTGAAATCCGTCAGTGGACATCTGTCTGGAACTTGGGTTAGCGACGTAAGTTGAACCACGACGGCGTCGGCCGCGTATTCTCAGGGGATGGAATTGCGCGTCAGGTTGATCTTTGTCTTGGTATTGTAACAAGTTATCATCGCAAGACTTGAGGCGGATCGGGCGACTTGTTAAGCGACAAGCAGACAGCGCGGGGCCGGGCCCGTCATGCAATTGGATTGCATGAAGAACCGCCGCCGGATATACCAACAGATAGCGATCTTGCCTGTCGCCCCCGCTGCGGCTTGCCGTTGGTTCTCGCCCGCCGATCCCACCTTCGATCCACTCTGGCCTGCGATGCTTACGCTGGAAAACGTTAAAAAGTCGTTCATCGAGCCGGGGGGTTCGCGGCTGCCGATTCTCAACGTGCGAAAGTTTCACGTCGCCGCAGGCGAGCAGATGGTGCTGATCGGCCGCAGCGGATCGGGCAAGACAACATTACTGCATTTGATCGCCGGCATTAGCCGGCCTGATGAAGGCTCGATTCGCATCGACGGCGTGGAAATTACGCGCTTGCCCGAGGCGGGGCGCGACCGGTTCCGTGCCGATAAAATCGGCTATGTATTTCAGACTTTCAATTTATTGCCGGCGTTTTCGGCGTTGGAAAATGTGCTGCTGGGAATGTCGTTCGCCACGGGACGCGTGAGGCCCGATCGGGCGAAGCACCTGCTGGAACGTGTGGGATTGGGGCATCGATTCCATCATAAGCCCACGCAGCTATCCGTCGGCGAGCAGCAGCGCGTAGCGGTGGCGCGGGCGCTGGCGAACAAGCCGAAGCTGCTGTTGGCCGACGAGCCGACGGCAAACATCGACACGCGGCATCAGCAGCAGGTTGTCGATCTGATTTGCGAAACGTGCCGCGAAGAAAACGTGGCACTGGTCCTTGTAACGCATACGCCGGAAGTCTCCGGGCAATTTCAGCGAGTGGAGAATTTGGAACACATTAACGAAGTGACGTCGGCCTCAGCCTCGGCGGTTCAATGACGCTTTGGAAAATAGCTTGGCGCAGCATTCAGCAGCGGTCGCTGGCCTCGTTTCTCACGGGCCTGTCGATGGCGCTGGGCGTGTCGCTGGTCGTAGCGGTGCTGGTGGCCAGCGGCGTGGTGGGCGCTTCGTTCCGCTCCGGCGCCGGGCTGGGCTACAACATGATCGTGGGGGCCAAAGGGGGCTCGCTGCAGTTGGTGCTCAATACCGTGTATCACCTCAGCAAGCCGGTGGAGAACATTCCGTATTGGTACTACCAGGAATTTCTGCCGGCGGCGAAACGGCACGACGGCAAGGACGGTAAGTTCGCTTCGGCAACCGACAAAGTGATACCCGTGCTGATGGGTGATTACTTCGGTGAGTTCCGCGTGGTGGCCACCAACACCGAAATGTTCGACGAAATGGAGTACGCTCCCGACAAAAAGTATGAATTCGCTCAGGGGCGGAATTTCAAACAGGATGAGTTCTTTACGGCGGTCGTCGGCGCGCAGGTGGTCCGCGACATGGGCATAAAGCTGGGCGACGACATTCAACCGTCGCATGGCGCACCGGAAGGACACAAGCACGATCCGTTCGAAGTGGTCGGCATTCTGAAGCGCACCGGCACGCCGGCCGACCGGGCCGTGTACGTGAACATGGAAGGCTTCTACTTGATGGGGGGGCATTCGCGCAAGGTTTCGCCGGAGCCGGACGCCGCACCTGCCGGCGGCGCTGCCACCGCATCGTCGGCCGCCCCCATTGAAAACGATCCGCACGTGGACAAACACACGCACGGCTTGAAGCCGCTGCCGGAAGACATGCGCGAAGTGACGGCGCTGTTGGTGCTCACCAAGAGTCCCGTCGCCGCGCGCTGCGGGAGCTGTTTGTGCAGGGGCTGATCAAAGACATCAATAAGGATTTTGTGGCTCAAGCCGTGGCGCCGATCGGCGAAATCACACGGCTGTTCGACACGTTGGTGGGACCGTTGACCTACTTGCTGTTCGGCCTGGCCGTGCTGATCGTCGTCGTTTCGGGCATCGGCATCATGGTCAGCATCTATAATTCGATGTCCGAAAGGCGGCATGAAATTGCGGTGATGCGGGCCCTGGGCGCGCATCGCGGCAAAATCATGGCCATCGTGCTGGCGGAGTCAATTTTGCTGGCGCTCTCGGGCGGCCTGTGCGGCTGGCTATTGGGCCATGCTTTGCTGGGGGCGCTGAGTCCCTGGATTGAAGGCACGACAGGCGTCAGCGTGGGTTTCTTGCAGTTTGCGCCGCAATATGAGTTAATTTTGATACCGGGATTGATTGTGCTGGCGTCGCTGGTCGGATTTTTGCCGGCGCTGTCAGCCTATCGCACGGACGTGGCGCGGGCGTTGACGGCGACACCGTGAGGAAAGGCAGAAATCAGAAGGCAGAATTAAGGAGCAAGAGATGAGATGCCGCGTTGGCGTGCTGGGGATTCTGGGGCTGTTTGCGATGCTCGTGGCGGGCGCGGCGATGGCCTGTCCGTTTTGCAGCGCCGTTTCCCGCACGTTTTCGCAGGAGATTCAAGGGGCCGACGTGGCAGTGATTGCCGAATTAGTCGAACTTCCGCCCAGTCGGTCAGGCAGCGACGGAGGTTTTGCCCCGGGACTGAGCGAGCCGCTGGCGAAATCACAATTCAAGATTGTGGAGTCCGTTAAAGGGGCGGACTTAGTAAAAGATATCAAAGAGATCGAGGCGAACTACCTCGGCGATGCGTCCGTCGGGCGCAGTTTCTCATCACAGGCACAGGCTCCAAGTCGATCGCCTGGTCGACGCCGGTTCCGCTTTCAAAGGAAGGCCGGCAGTACATCCAGGACATCATGAAGCTGCCGGACACTGGGCCCGATCGCCTGGTGTTTTTCCAAAAGCACTTGGAGGACGAGGACCAGGTTCTGTGCCGCGATGCGCACGATGAATTTGCGCTGGCGCCCTATGCCGATTTGAAGGCTCTGGCGCCAAAGATGGACCACGATCAGTTGATCGCGTGGCTGAAGAACCCGAACAATCTGCCGAGCCACCGGCGGCTGTATTACACGATGCTGGGCGTCTGCGGGACGGAAAAAGACTTGCCGATGCTGGAGTCGCTGTTAAATTCCAAGGATCGCAAGCTGGCCGAAGGATTGGATGTGCTGATCGGCAGCTATCTGGCAATTAAAGGCATGGAGGGGATGGCAACGATCGAAGACTTGTTCCTGAAAAACAAGAATGCGGAATTTGTGGACACGAATTCCGCGATCCGCGCAGTGCGCATCAGCGAAGACGCGGGCATTGTGCCCAAAGACAAGGCGGCAGCGGCGCTGCGGCATGTTTTGGACAACCCGAAGATGGCCGATTTGGTGATTCCCGATTTGGCTCGCTGGCAAGATTGGTCGGTGATGAATCGTCTGGTGGAGCTGTTCAAACAGGCCGATCCGCAAGACTCTTTCGTGCGGCTGCCTGTGCTGCGTTATCTGCAGGTTTGCCCACTGCCGGAGGCCAAAGAAAAACTGGCTGAATTGGAAAAGCTTGATCCGGATGCCGCCAAGCGCGCCACGGCGTTTCCGCTGTTCGGCGGGGCAGTGGGGGCGAAAGCTCCGGCCGAGAAGACGCCGGCTAGTAATAATTAGGGCACCATGAGTATCGAACAAACACCTGCCGAACTAGCCGCCGAGCCTCCGCGCGATGAAACGCTGTCGCGGGCGGCGTTGTTCTCGCGGCGAACGAACAGGATGACGATTTCGATCCCGCCGAGGAATATCGCGCACTATCGTCAGCGGCGGTGGCGGCGCTGGCGCTGGGCATTTTGTCGCCATTGGCGATGTTCGACTGGTGGCTTGGTCTGATTCCGATGACGGCCGTGATTCTGGGCATCGTGGCCTTGCGAACCATTCGCACTCATCCTGGCGAGTACACTGGCGCCGGACTGGCGATTGCTGGGACGGTGCTGGCTGTGTTGTTTTGGGCTGGCGGCTTCGCACGGCTGGGGTACATCTATGCCACTGAGGTGCCGGACGGTTACGAGCGGATCGATTATTCGATTCTGCAGCCATTGCCAGACGAGCCGCCGGACAGAATTCCGCCCGACGCGAAGTCGCTGGACGGCAAGAAGGTGTTCATCAAGGGATATGTCTACCCGGGTCAGCGGCAATATGGCATCACGCAGTTTCTGCTGGTGCGCGATCAAGGCAGTTGCTGTTTCGGGGGCAATCCGAAGCTCACGGATCGTATTTTGGTACAGCTTGCGGATCCGGCGGGTGTTGCGTTTTCCAACAAGCTGTTCAAGTTGGCCGGAACGTTTCACGTGACCGATCCTCACGACGCGCCGGATGCGAAAGGGGTCGTGTTTTATCACATGGACGATGCTCAAGTGCGGTGAGGCTGCGAAAGGCAGAAGGCCGAATGCAGAAGGCAGAAGCAAAACTGTGGTATGCGATTGCCGCCATGGTGGTCATAGCTGCCGCTCTTCAAAGCGCGGGGTGTTCGGATCGATCTGCGCCGGCGGCGGCAGGAAGCAATCTTCCGCCAGAATTGGGAAGTGTTGCCAATCCGCCGCACAATGCGCAACCGCAAGCGGTGCGCGATATTACCTTCGATACGGTGAAGTTCGACATCAAGAAGGACCAGCCGTTTGTGCGCTCGATGCTCACGCCGGCGATCGAAAAGCTGCACGACACGCCGATTCGGATTCGGGGCTACATTCTGCCCAGCTTTCAGCAATCCGGGCTGACGCAATTTGTTTTGGTGCGCGACAACATGGAGTGCTGCTTCGGACCTGGAGCGGCGCTATACGACTGCATCGTCGTGGAGATGGCGCCGGGCAAATCGACCGACTTCACTACTCACCCCGTGGCGGTGGAGGGGGTCTTTACGATTCACGAGCTGCGAAGCCCTGAAGACCGCTGCATGGCGGTGTATCATCTGGAGGCGGACAAGGTGCGCTGCAGCGCACGAGAGCGGTTAGCAGTTGGCCGGCAGCTTGGAACTGCTATTCCTGGTCCTGTTCTTTCAGGCCCATCCGCTCCATCCAACGGCGGGCAGGCTTTTTTGGCTTGCCCCCGGAGGCGGCCGGATTAACCGGCTGCTGCGCCGCCAATTCTTCCCGTTCGGTTTCGACGATTCGCAGCTTTTCCTGCAGCTGTGCACGTTCGCGGGCGAGGCCGGCTCGTTGAACGGACAGATCGACTTCGGCTTGTCGGAGCTTTTCGCGGAGTTCTTGATTCAGCGCGGCCAGTCGTTCGCGCTCTTGGCGAATGATGTCATCTTGATTGAAGAGTTGATCGTTGGACGCAGCGGCGGCGCCCGGTTCGGCGGGTTCGCCGAATTGCTGCGCCAGTTGTTCCTTGAGGGCGACAATTTCTTCGTCTCGTTGGGCGACGATGTCGTCGGTGATGCGGATGGCGCCTTCGACCGTCAGCCGATCGTTGGCGTCGATGGATTCGTCCTGTTCTCTCTGATCCAACAGCGCGGTCAATCTGGATTTCGTGGCGTTCCAATCGCGGCCGTTGACGGCGGAACCCGCGTCGCCGCCGAGCGATTGAATTTCAGCCAGCGCTTCCTCGAGTTCGGCGTTGCGGTGTTTGAGTTCGCGAACGTCGTCGATGGCCAGTTCAAAGCGGCGCTGCAGGTCGTCGATTTCAGTCGTATTTTGCCCCTCAGACTGAGCAGCCAGCCGATGCTCTGCCTCGGCCAACTGGTGCTCCAATTGCTGCACCCGCATGTTCAGGGCCGATCGGTCGGATTGCAACTGGCTTAGTTCTTCAATGTTGACGGCGGAGCCGTTTTCGGAGTTGGCTTCCAACGTGCGTCGGAGCTCCTCAAATTCTTCGCGCTCCTTATCCCAGCGGGCTCGTTCGCGGCGCAATTGCTGCTGGGCATGCTTCGATTCTCGCTGGAAGGCATCGCGGTCTTGGATCAACTCGTTGCGCCTGGGTTTTCAGCCAGCCGGCGATGCGGCGGCGCTGGATGCGGGTGAGTTGGCGGCGCGCTTCGAAGCGTTCCATCTCCTCTTCCAGCCGTGCTTCCTTGGCCACCAGTTGCGCCCGGCGGCGGGCCAATGGCGGGGTGTCCAACTGATGGCCTTCCTGGCCTGAGCCGAGCGACTGCTCGAGCTGCTTCAGTTCAGCGGACAACTCCTCGAGCTTGGCGATACGGAGTTCAAACTGCTCTTCGTCGGCGGTTTGAGATGCTTGCTCTTCCATGGCACCAACGATGTTTTTGAGGTTCGGCAGCGGGCGCAAGAACACGACTGCCCCGGTGCAATAACCACCCCGGCTGAACACACTCGTCGAACGACGAGCTGCAACCGGACGCGATCCTATTGTGCATATACGCCATGGGCTTCCTGTGGTCAAAACGATCGTGACATAACGGATCGTTTGTAGGGGATGTGTGGAGTGCGCGGTTGCGCACAGGTTGCGGGAGCAGAGGCCCGGCGTTACGATGCGAAGGTGCTCGACAGCCCGGCCATCTGATGCCGTCTGCGTACGGAACACCGCGGCGGAGGCCGGGTAACGCGTGGGGAGCGATTTCCGGCGGAACAGGTGGAATCATGCGTGTTTCGTGGGTCGGTGGCCTCCTTTCGATTGCGATAACTGCCGGCTTTATTTCTCTGGGCGACCTCCGATGTGCGTGCCGGGCCGACGAAAGGGCAACACGTTCGACGACTGAAACGGCCGCTGCTTCGACGGCGGCGCCAACGGCGAAGGAGCTTGCCAATAGCATCACCATCTATCGCGATGCCTACGGTACGCCGCACATCGATGGTCCGACTGATGCCGCCGTATTGTTTGGTTTGGCCTATGCGCAGGCGGAAGATAATTTCTGGCAAGTGGAAGACAATTACATTCTGGCCACGGGCGCGTACAGCGAAGTGCACGGGGCCGAAGGGCTGAATTCCGATCTGCTGAATCGGGCCTTTGAAATCGTGCCTCGCTCGCGCGAAGATTATCCGAATTGCGATCCGGCGGATCGAGTGCTGACCGAAGCGTTTGTGGCCGGGTTGAATTACTACCTGACCAAGAATCCGCAAGTGAAACCGCGGCTGATCGAGCATTTCGAGCCGTGGCAGGTGCTGGCTTTTTTTCGGCACGTGACGCTGGAGCTCTGCTTTCGGTACACGCGGCTGCACAACAATTATCTGCCGCGCACCAACGAGCGAATTTGGGCGGCTCGAGGTTCCAATGCCTGGGCCATAGCTCCGCAGAAAACCCGCGACGGCAAGGCGCTGTTGTTGGTTAATCCGCATTTGCCGAATTTTGGCTTCGCCCAGTTGTACGAAGCGCACTTGCACAGCGGCGAAGGGATGAACCTGGCGGGCGGAATGTTTTTTGGGAATCCGCTGCCGACGCTGGGCCACAATGAAAATCTGGGCTGGGCCTTGACGACTAACGAGCCCGACATTGCCGACGTGTGGCGGGTGACATTCGACGATCCCAAGCAGCCGCTGCGGTATCGCTACGGCGATGGCTACCGCGCGGCAACCCAGTGGAAAGAAACGATCAAGGTGCGCGGATCCAACGGCGTGGTGGCGCAGGATTACACGTTCAAGAAAACCCATCATGGGCCGCTGGTGAAAAAAGAAGATGAGCACCACTACCTGGCAGTGCGCGTCGGCAACTTGTACGAGCTGCGGCCCATGCAACAAGCGCTGCAAATGGGCAAAGCGCGCAATCTGGCCGAATTCCGCCAGGCGCTGGGTCTGATGCAGTTGCCCTTCATGAACGTGATCTATGCGGATCGCGAAGGAAATATTTTCTATTTGTATGACGGCGTGATTCCGAAGCGCGACCCGCAATTTCAATGGAGCAAACCGGTCGACGGCGCCGATCCGCGCGCGAATGGCAGAGTTTTTTTAAGCTCGACGAGTTGCCGCAATTGCTGAATCCCCGTGCCGGTTACGTGCAGAATTGCAATTCCAGTCCCTTCACCACCACGCATTTGGACAACCCGGATCGCAGCCGATTTCCGGAGTACATGATCGAGGACCGTGACGACGACAAGCGGCGGGCCAAGCGCTCGCGTGAAATGCTCGAGGCGCGCGACGATTGGACATTCGAGGCGCTCAAGCAGGCGGCATTCGACACCACGCTGTATTGGGTCAAACACGACATGCCGAAGATCGCCGCGGCGCTGGGGGACCTAAGGCAGCAAAATCCGCAGTCGGCCCAACAGGTGGAACCGCTGTTGGCGCACTTAAAGGCGTGGGACGGCCGCATTACCGCCGACAGCACCGCCGCACCGCTGGCGACGGCGTGGTACGAGGAACTCTACGGCACGGTGTATCCGGCCGAAACGCTCAAGCCGCAATACGCCAACAATCCCACGGCGCAATTAGAAGCGCTGTTGGCTGCCGCGCAAGAATTGCAAAAGACATTCGGCGATTGGCGCGTGGCGTGGGGAGATATTTATCGCGTGCGCCGCCAGGCAGAGATGGGCGACATTTCGGAATTGTCGCTCGACGACACATTGACCAGCTTGTCGTGCTTGGGAGGCTACGGACCGATGGGCGTGATCTTCACGGAATACTACACGCCGGTGCTAAACGTGCCGTTTGTGCAAACGCCAAAGAAACATTACGGAGTGCTGGGAGCGACGTACATGGCGGTGTATGAATTCGGCGATCGGATGCGCGGTTCGTCGGTCGTCAATTTCGGCGAAAGCGGCGACCCCAAATCGCCGCACTATTTCGATCAGGCCGTGCTCATGTCGCAGGGAAAAATGAAGCCGGAATTGTTTTATTGGGATGAGGTCAAGGCGGGCGCGGTGGCGGCCTATCATCCGGGAGAAAAGGTGAGTAGATGAGTAAGTAAGATGCAACGTTCTAACATACTTACTCACGTACTCACCTACTCACCTGCCTAGCTCTTCGCTTCGCTTGCGTTGCCGGCGCGGTATTTGATTACCTGCACGCGCTCCAAAGTGACCAGGCCTTCTTGCACCATTTCGTCGATGTGCGGCATCAGTTCGTCGATCTTTTCTTTGCCGTCGACGATTTCGATGATGATCGGCAAATCCTCCGACAGCCGTAAGATTTTGGCAGTATGCATGCGGCTTTTGGCGCCAAAGCCCATCGGGCCTCGCAGCACGGTGGCGCCGGCCAAGTGCAATTCGCGGGCCTTCATCACAATCGCTTCGTACAGCGGCTTGCCGTGCCAGTGATCGCCTTCGCCAATGAAGATGCGCAGCAGATATCCGTCTTGCGGAATTTTCATGGTTTACACTCCAAACCAGTGTTCGGCCAAGCGATATCCGATCCACACCGCCGCCAATCCAGCGGCGCAGCTTAGCACAAGGTTGACTGTCGCCAGAGCGAATTCGCCGTCGTTGGCCAGATTAAACGATTCCAGCCCGAAGGTGGAAAACGTGGAATAGCCGCCCAAAACGCCCACGGTCAGTCCGATGCGATACTCTTCGCGGATCAATTGCGGACCGGCAAACAGGCCGCTTAAAAATCCGATGGCGAAGCAGGCCGTGATATTGACCGCCATGGTGCCGATCGGAAAGGCGCTATCGCTGAGGCGTTGCGCCCACCCTTGGAAGGCGTAACGCAAGAGCGAACCAAAGGCGCCGCCAATCGCAATCAGCGAGTATTTCAACATGGTTCAGTCGGTATCGTCGCGGCGAATCAACAAAAAAAGCCTTGCCGTGCGGCAAGGCTGCTAGCTGTATCGATAGCCTCCCACCGCACTTCGGTGCGTCGGTAGGAGTCATCAGCCCGGGTGGGCGGTTTCGGGGGACCCCATCCCCACGATGGCTCCATGGTGGTTGATGGTGGGCCAAAAGTCAAGTTCGACGCCGGGTCCTAGCGCGCAATCCGTCGACTTCTCCGGCGCGATGCTGGGCGATATATTGGGCTAAGTTTATCGGGCAGAGAGTGTCGCATCCCGCCTTTCGAATTCGCAGCAAGTTGAGCTCCGCTTCCGATGTCCAAATACGTTGTGCGGTATGGCGCGATGCGATTTTTGGGGATCATGTCTCCGCGCGGCGACGACACGTATGTGCGCGGCACGCAGGTAATTGCCCGGACCGATCGCGGCTTGGAATGCTCCATCGTGATGTGCGAGGCGACGGAAGCATCGACGAAGGAATTGAAGAACCCGACCCAGGGACAGATTCTGCGGGTAATGACGCCGGCCGATTCGATGGAGCAATCGCGCATTTTGGCCCAGCAGCGCGACGAGTTTCTGAAATGCCGCGATCTGATCGGCGGCTCCGGATTACAGATGGAACTAGTGGACGTGGAGCATATTTTCGGCGGTGAACGGATTGTGGTGTACTATCTAGCCGAGAATCGCGTCGATTTTCGCGATTTAGTAAAACAGTTGGCTGGGGAATTTCAGACGCGGATCGAAATGCGGCAGATCGGCGTGCGCGACGAAGCCAAATTGTTGGCCGACTACGGCGACTGCGGCAAGCCGGTGTGCTGCAACACGCACCTGAGCGAAATGCCGCCGGTGTCGATGAAAATGGCCAAGCTGCAAAAAGCGACGCTGGATCCGACAAAGATCTCCGGGCGCTGCGGCCGGCTGAAATGCTGCCTGCGATACGAATACGACACGTATGAAGCGCTGCAAAAGGAACTGCCGCCGGTAGGTTCCGACGTGCTCACCCAGCGCGGCCGCAGCCGAGTGCTGGCCCATGAGATTCTGGCGCAACAACTGTTGGTGGAAATGGAAGACCATCGGCGGCTGTTGATTCCGGCGACCGACGTGCTGACGGTCTTAAAGCGCGGGCAGGTAGAGGGAGCGGATGCGGATGGCGGGCGCGGGACGGATGAGATTGCTCACTAGAATGACCGATGACCAATTCCCCAATGACCAAACGCTGCGCGGATGTCACATTGGTCATTTGGATTTGGTCATTGGTCATTTGCATTTGACCTGCTAGAACACACGCACCATGCCCATCCTCGATCCATCGCATCCGCTGGCCAAGCTGCTGGAGAATGACAAGCGCTATAAGTTCGAAGCCTACGTGTTTGTGTTCGAAGCGCTTAACTTTGCGCACGAGAAGCTGGGAATGGGTCAGGAGCATCCGCCGGAAGAAGAGGCTCCGCCGGAACCGGCTCGCAAAGGCGGAAGCAAAAAAGCGGAACGCCATCTGACCGGCCAGCAACTGTGCGAAGCGGTGCGCCAGTATGCCCTGGAGCAATACGGCCTGATGGCCAAAGCCGTGCTGAATAGTTGGGGCGTGCGCAGCACGGGCGATATCGGCAACATCGTGTTCAATCTGATCGAAGCCGGCCAGATGCGAAAAACCAAGCAAGACCGCCGCGAAGATTTCGAGAATGTGTACGACTTCGACGAGGCGCTGGTGCGCAACGTACACATCACGCCGCCGAAGCCGACCGAGAAACCGTCTGAGTAATCGATTCAAGCGCATGAGCAAGTCGCGCAAGCCGGACTCGAATCGTGCGCCGTCGCCCCCCGAGAAATTGCGTCCCGCTCCGGCACGATGGCAAAAGATTCTGCTGGCAATAGCTGCGCTGATGCTGGTGAGTTGGCTGATCGTTCTGGCTGTGCTGGCAATAAGTTAGGATTCGCCGGCCAGGCAACCGGCCGGTGCTTGCAGGGCGCTCGGCGAAGTGCGAAAATCCTCGGCAGTAATTGCCAGTTCTCTGAAATATCTGGCGACCTACAATTCATTACCAGGCCGACGGCGGAATATCACGATGCCAAAGAGCGCTCGCGGAACGAACGTGGTACCCTTGGGCGATCACGTGGTTGTGAAGCGGCTGGAGGCGGAGCAAAAAACGGCCGGCGGAATTTTGCTGCCGGACGCCGTGCAGGAAAAGCCGCATCAAGGGCGCGTGTTGTCGGTGGGCGACGGCCGGCAACTCAAAGACGGCCGCCGCATCGGCAGCCAGGTAAGCGAAGGAGATCGCGTGTTGTTCAGCCCATATTCGGGAATGGAATTCGAAGTCGACGGCGAGAAGCTGTTGATTATGAGCGAACAGGACCTGCTGGCAGTGATCGATTAAGTGCCGATTAGCCGCCGCGACATCGGCCATTTTGGCTTGTAGTATTAACCGCACGAGGTGATTCATGCGCACCAAGCTTTGTGTTTTCGCGGCGGCAGTTTCAAGCGTGTTCGCGATCCTGTTGACGGCCGCACCGGCGGCCGACAATGCCCCGGCGAAGGCCGATCCGCATTTGTATCAACAAACCGTCCAGCGCGGCATCGCCTATCTCACCAGCAAGGGACAAGCGGCCGACGGCTCGTACAGCGCCAAGATCAGCCCGGCGATTACCGCGCTGTGCACGAGCGCCTTGTTGCGCAACGGCATGTCGCCCGACGATCCGGCCGTGGCCAAGGGCTTGAAATACCTGGAAGGATTCGTGCAAAAAGATGGCGGCATTTATCAGCCGGACTCCAGCATTCAGAATTATGAAACGAGCATCGGCTTGATGTGCTTTGTGGATGCCAACAAAGACGGACGCTACAACGATTTGATCGACCGGGCGAACAACTACGTGAAAAACATTCAGTGGGGCGGCAACGGGAAGACCAAGCCCGCCGACGTCCAATACGGCGGCGCCGGCTACGGCAAAAGCGGCACTCGGCCCGATCTTTCCAATACTTCATTCTTGGTCGATGCGCTGCACTCGGCAAGCACCGAAACGAATCATGAAGCGCTCGAACGAGCGCTGGTGTTTGTGTCGCGCTGCCAGAATTTGCCCAGCCAATACAACACCACGCAATTTGCCGACAAGAATCCCGATGGCGGCTTCTATTACACGCCGGCAGACAACGGCGCCAGTGCACCGGGCGGAAAAACCGAGAATGGCGGCTTGCGCAGCTATGGCTCGATGACCTATGCCGGCTTGAAAAGCATGATTTATTGCGGCCTGACGCTGGACGACGAGCGCGTGAAGGCCGCGGTCGATTGGATTCGCAAGAATTACGATCTAACCGCCAACCCAGGCTTGGGCCAGGCCGGTGTGTATTACGGGTACAACACCTTTGCAAAGGCGCGTAAGTGCTTTGGGCGAAAAAACGATTGAGGACTCCAAAGGCACCGAGCACGATTGGCGGGCGGACCTGGTTGCCGAACTCGCCAAGCGACAACAGCAAGATGGCAGTTGGGTCAACACCGACAAACGATTCATGGAAGGGGACCCTAACCTGGTTAGCGCATATTGCCTGCTGGCCCTCAGCAACTGCAAACCAAGTTCGCCATAAAGTCGCTATCCGGCAGGGTCCAAAAAACACCGGCTTGGCATTCTGTTTGCTTCATAGATCTGCAGGGGCATAGCAACTGCCGTTGCGGCAGGCGCAATGGTTTCAGCCATTGCAAAATCTCCGGTTTTCCCGGCCGAGTCTTCGCGGAAAACCGAGCGCCCCTCCCACTCGTAATATAAGTGGGAAGTTATGGGAAAACATCGAGCAGGCACGTTGGGCGCGTGGCCCGGAAAATTGCCTGCGAGGCATTTGTCAACGTTTGTTGGAGGTGCGTCATGGTAAGAACACTAATTCCTCGAGTGAACTCTACTTGGCCACTCACAAGTTTTGAAAGCGAAATGGGGGACCTGATGAACAGGTTCTTCGGAAATCGCGAAGAATGGCCGGTCGGGCGCGAGGTGTTCGCTCCGCGGATCAATCTGGCCGAAACCCAGACGGATTACGAAGTGACGGTCGAACTGCCCGGCATGAAGCCTGAAGATTTCCGCGTCGAGATGGAAGGCAGCGAGCTGCGGATTTCGGGCGAGAAGAAAGAAGAGCACGAAGAGAAAGAGAAGACCTATCATCGGATGGAGCGACATCACGGCGAGTTCTTCCGCGTGATTCCGCTGCCGACCGCGGTCGACGCGGAGAAAATCACGGCGGAATACAAGGAAGGCGTGCTGACCGTGAAGGTCCCCAAGACCGAAGAGGCCAAGCCCCGCAAGATCGACGTCAAAACCAAGTAGTCGGTCTGTTTCGCGGCGGACGCGGAAGAGAGGAAAGGCAACCCGCGGAGGCACTCTCCGCGGGTTTTTCCTTGCGCCGGTGGTTCGGGTAGAATCGTAGCTATGAGTACGCCGGGTTTCATTTTCGTGACTTGCCAGGTCGGCGCGGAGGCGGCGCTCAAAAGCGAGCTTGCGCTCCGCTGGCCGGCGTTTCGCTTTGCTTTTTCGCGGCCGGGTTTCCTGACGTTCAAACTGCCGGCAGGCCCCGCGCTGCCGGACGACTTCGATCTGCACAGCGTGTTCGCCCGGTCGTACGGATATTCATTGGGCAAAGCGACCGGCGCGACGCTTCAAGAGCGCGCCGCCAATGTTTGGCAACTGGCCGGCGAGCGCAAGTTCGATTGCCTGCACGTGTGGCAGCGCGATTTGCACGAACCGGGATATCGCAGTTGCGAACCGGGCCCGACGGAATTGGCGGTGGAGGCGGAATCGGCGGTGCGGGCAGCGGGGAGTGGTCAGTTGACGGTTAGCGATGTCGAGTTAAATGCCGCATCCGTCGGCGGATTAGCGGTGGCAATCAAGAAACCTCGCCGCTTTGAGCCGCCCAATTCCGCGCTGGCTGGGCAATTGGTGCTCGACTGCGTGGTGGTCGAGCCGCACGAGTGGTGGATCGGATATCATCGCGCCGCGTCCATTTCGTCGCGCTGGCCCGGCGGCATGTTCCCGCTGGAGCTGCCGGCCGATGCGGTTTCGCGGGCATATCTGAAAATGGAAGAATCGCTGGCGTGGTCGCGCACGCCGCTGCACGCCGGCGAGGTGTGGGTCGAAATCGGCAGTGCGCCGGGCGGGGCAAGCCAGGCATTGTTGAGTCACGGATTGAAAGTGATCGGCATCGACCCGGCCAATATGGATCCGCTGGCCTTGGCAAATCCGAATTTCACGCATATTCGAAAACGCGGGGCCGACGTAAAGCGCCGCGAATTCCGCGGCGTGCGCTATCTGACGGCCGACATTAACGTGGCGCCGCAGTACACACTCGATACCGTCGAAGCGATCGTCACGCATCCCGAGGTGCAAATTAAAGGGTTGATACTGACGCTCAAGCTACTGGACTGGAAGCTGGCGGACGAAATCCCCGCCTATCTCGATCGCATCCGCTTGTGGGGCTATGGCCACGTGCGCGCGCGGCAATTGCATCACAACCGCCAGGAGATTTGCGTGGCGGCGAAGAGGAATGATAAACGGTAGCGCTTACCATCCTTCTGGTTTCAACGTGCCGCTTAGAACTGCCTGACGCCCCGCCGGAGTTTCCAGCAACAGCGCCCCATCCGGCGCGATGCCGGTGCACCGGCCGGTGATTTTTTGCTCTCCTTGATGCACCGTCAGCACCTCGCCGCGCTGCAGGCACAGCAGATCGAATCGCTCGCCGAGCCTTTCGACGGGCTCGCCCAACTGGACGAGCGTGGCTTCGAGATTTTCCACGAGCGCCACGAGCAAGTCGGTGTGATCGTGCGCACGGCCGGTCAGGTCGGCCAGCGTGGCGATCGATTCACGAATTTCCCGCGGTGCGTCGGCTGCCGTATTGTTGCTGTTCAGACCGACGCCGATAATGTGACGGCCGTCGGGAAGTACCTCCACCAAAATGCCCGCCAGCTTGCCGCGGCCGACATTCACGTCGTTAGGCCAGTGTAAACCCAGCGTTTGCCCTGACAGCCGGGGCGCGATGGCATCGATCACCGCGACGCCGGCGGCCAGTGACAAGCGCGGCACAACTCGCGGCGGAAAGCCAAATTGCTGCGGATCGACCAGCAGACTAAACGCCAGACTTCCCTCGCCGGTCCACCAGCGATTGCTGCCGCGCCCACGCCCGGCGGTTTGGCGATCGGCGACGACCAGAGCCGGAGCGGATACCCTGCCCGCTTCCGCCAGAGCCCGGGCGCGAAATTGCGTGCTATCGAGTTGGGTGTGGCACTCTGCATGGGCAAGGAAGGTTTCGGCAAGTAATCGATCAACGTCGATCATCGATATTCGTGCTGTCAATTTGGCAGAATAAGCTGGAACCCAATTACGGCCCAGCGGGAGCAGGATTGAACGATAACTTTCTAGTCCATTTAGACTTCCGTAGCCAGATTGGGTTGCGGCGCGCGGGTTGCTTTATCAGCGTCTGACCCGGCGACGGTCTGCGCCGATTGGCAGGCGGTCGGGGTATTTAAGCCGGGCGCCACCCCCGCTAAAACCGGGGTCTGTCATCGGTGCCTAGGAATCAAGCCGCCAACAATCACCTATCAATTCTGGAGCCGGAAGTATGAGTGCCACTGCAACGAAGCAGGAAAAGAAGAAGAGCGGCAGTAAAGTTCGCTTGCAACCGTTGGGCGACCGGGTGGTCGTCGAGCGCGACGAATCGGAAACGCACACCGCCGGCGGCATCTTGCTGCCCGACAATGCCAAGAACAAGCCCTCGCGCGGCACGGTCATTAGCGTCGGCGACGGCAAGCTGACCGACGACGGCAAGCGCCAGCCGCTGCAAGTGAAGCCGGGCGATCGCGTGCTGTTCACCAGTTACGCCGGCGAGCAATTCAAAATCGGCGACGAAGAATTGCTGCTGATGCATGAGGAAGACATCCTCGCAGTGCTCGACTAGCTCCAAAATCAGAATCTGAACCAACTAACAAATACACGAGGAGTATCGTTCCTATGGCAAAGATGATTGCATTCGATCAGGAAGCCCGCGATGCGATGCGGCGCGGCGTTTCCAAATTGGCCCGGGCGGTGAAAGTCACGCTGGGCCCCAAAGGGCGCAACGTAATTCTGCAGAAAAGTTTCGGCTCGCCGACCGTGACCAAAGACGGCGTGACAGTGGCCAAGGAAATCGATCTGGAAGACGTGTACGAGAACATGGGCGCCCGCATGGTGCGCGAAGTGGCTTCCAAAACCAGCGACGTGGCCGGCGACGGCACGACCACCGCCACCGTATTGGCGGAAGCGATTTTTAATGAAGGCCTGAAGGCCGTCGTCTCCGGCGTCAATCCGGTGCAGATGAAGCGCGGCATTGAAAAGGCCGTGGCCGACATCACCGACAAGCTGCACAAGATGTCGATCAAGGTCAAAGGCAAAACCGAAATGGCCCAGGTGGCCACGGTGGCCGCGAACAACGACAGCGAAATCGGCAACATTTTAGCCGACGCGATGGAAAAAGTGGGCAAAGACGGCGTCATCACCGTCGACGAAGGCAAAAGCCTGAAGACCGAAACCGAATGGGTCGAAGGCATGCAGTTCGACCGCGGCTATTTGTCGCCGTACTTTGTCACGAATCCGCAGCAGATGCAGTGCGTGCTGGAGGATTGCTACGTGCTGGTGTTCGAAAAGAAAATCGCCAACGTCAAGGAATTGGTGCCGGTGCTGGAGCAAGTTGTCAATTCCAGCAAACCGCTGTTGATCGTGGCCGAAGACGTGGAAGGCGAAGCGCTGGCCACGTTGGTAATTAACCGCTTGCGAGGCACGTTCCAAGTGTGTGCAGTGAAGGCGCCGGGTTACGGCGATCGTCGCACGGCCATGCTGGAAGATATCGCCACGCTGACCGGCGCCAACGCGGTGTTCGAAAGCAAAGGATTGAAACTGGACAATCTGACGCTGGCCGATTTGGGCCGTGCCAAGAAGGTGATTATCGACAAGGATAACACCACGATCATCGAAGGCGCCGGCAAGGCGGCCGACATCAAGGCCCGCATCGAGCAGATTCGCAAGGAGATCGAAATCTCGACGAGCGACTACGACAAGGAAAAGCTGGAAGAGCGGCTGGCGAAGCTGGCCGGCGGCGTGGCCAAAGTGAACGTCGGCGCGGCCACCGAAAGCGAAATGAAGGAAAAGAAGGCCCGCGTCGAAGATGCCTTGCACGCGACCCGCGCGGCCGTGGAAGAAGGCATTCTGCCCGGCGGCGGCGTGGCGCTCTTGCGAACCAGCGCATCGCTCAAGCCGGAAGGTTTGGAGCACGACGAGGAGGTCGGCTACAACATCGTGCTGCGGGCGTGCCGTGCGCCGCTGACGATGATTGCCGCCAACGCCGGCCAGGATGGCTCGGTGGTGTGCGAGAAGGTGATCGAAGCCAAAGGCAACACGGGCTATAACGCCGCCACCGGCGAATATGAAGACCTGGTGAAGGCGGGCGTGATCGATCCGACCAAAGTCACTCGCACGGCGCTGCAGAACGCCGCCAGCGTGGCGACGCTGCTTTTAACGAGCGATGCCCTGATCGCCGAGAAGCCGAAGGAAGAGAAGGGGAAGAAGGGACCCCCGGGTGGCGGTTACGATGAAGACATGTATTGAGCAGGATGCGGAGCGCAGGATGCAGTAATCTTAGACAGCATTAAGCCCGGCGATTCCCTTAGGGATCGCCGGGCTTTTCTATTTTGTGTGCAACTTTCTGCCGGCCGCATGCGTCGATAGGGGCAGCGGCGACCTTCTGCGACGAGAAACTTGACGGCCCACAGCGCCAGCGGATATTGTCAGTGGTTGGGAGCAGAGTCTTTTCCGCGCGCAACTAGGGAGGCGGACTTCCGAGTTGGGAGGTCGAATCTTTGGCGTTGCAGGGAAGTCGGCATTCTCGCCGCAATCAAGAGGGAGAGTGGATCATGTTGAAGAATCCATGGCGTTGGTCGGCGTTTGTCCTCGCCTGCGCGATCTTTAGCCCGGTGCACGCCGAAGATGCGGCGCCGACTGTCGTCGCGCCGGAAAAAGTCGATTCGGCGCTGTGGGTGGCCACCTCCGCCGAATACGTGGCCTGCGCCCGGCAAACATTCAACACGGCCGGTGAGAAACTTGATCTGGCGCGTGCGACAAAACTTGGACGGCCTCCACCGAGCAATTCCAAAAAGGCGGTTACCAGAATCTGCCGCCAGCCATCATGGTCAACTTGGACGAAGGCGTATGGAACAACACGCCGTATGAAACGCAATTGATCGAGCGCGACGGACGGTTTGATTACGGCAAGTATTCCCAGTGGGCCAATGAAGCAAACTGTCCTGCAGTGCCCGGCGCCAAGCAGTTTCTGGATCATGCCAGACAGGAGAACGTGGCGATTATTTATTTGTCGCCGCGCGGCGAGAACATGCGCGACGGCACGCTGCGCAACCTTCGCCGGCTGGAGTTTCCTTACGATCCCGACAAAGATCAATTGCTGCTGGGCGAGGAGTGGACGAACCACAACAAGCGCGAAGAAGTGGCGCAGAAGCATCGCATTCTGCTGATCGTGAGCGACTATCTGGGCGACTTCATGCACGACACCGCCCAAGAGCCCGCGGTCCGACGTGAGATGGCTGCCAAGTACGCAGACAATTGGGGCCTGAAGTGGTTTATCGTGCCCAACCCGATGTACGGGCATTGGGACTACGCCTTGTACCACTTCGATAACGGGCTGGATCGGGAAGCGCAGTTGCGCGAGAAGCTGCGGGCCTTGGGTCAGCAATCCAGTGCGCGGGCGAAGAATACCGCAGCGCAAGGGAACGTCGGGGCAACGCGCACGCCGTACATCAGTGTCAGCCCTGCAAATAGCGCGGCGCAAACACTCCCACAGGCGACAGGAGTGCTGAAAATAACTGGGGAAATCGCGGTCGATGTTGCACCCAAGACATCGGAGGCTACGCATCGGCAGTCAACGATCATCCATCCCACAGAAGGCGTGTCGAATTCGAAACTCGCCTCATTCTGCCTGACAAAGGATAGCAGAATCGTCGCCGTGCTAAGCAGCCAATCGTCGAACATGTTTCATAGCAGCAGTCCGGGAATTGTGTCGGCGCTGGCATCGATGTTCAGCGGCGCGACTCAAGACAAATCCAAGGCGTCGGGCAGCGCGCCGCTGGCTTCTATCGCACAATTGCGAATTCTCGATGCCAACGGCAAACTGCTGAGCCAGTTCCCGCTGGATTTCAAAGCCGAGGCCGTAAACCTTGGCCCCGGCGACACGCTGGTGCTGGGGGGCGACGGAGTGCTGGCACGGTACGACCTGAACAGCAAGGAACTATCGCGGGCCGAATCGCCCCACCTCGCCGACGCACGCAAGGATCCTGAGGGGCTGAAACGCCTCGCGAAAGAGACTTTGGAACAACAACGCTCGGGAATCAAGCAGATGGTGAAGAGTTTGGAAGAGCAGAAGGAGAAATTGGACAAGAAAGAGGATTCGGCGCTTACCGATAATGAACGGCAATTGAAACCGCGCCTCGACCAGATCATTAAGAGCTACAAACTGAGGGCCGAGCAGACCGGCGACAAGCCCGTCACCAACCAGGAAGTGGATCAGATGGTCAAGGCATTGGCTGCCCAAGGCCGCAAGATCAATGCGGTGGCCGCCAATGAGAAATACATCTTCTGCACCGCGCCGGCCAGCAAGGGATACGGTTACAGCGTGTGGCGCATGGATTTGGATTTTGGCAATCCGCAGCGCATTGCCGACGGCCTCAGCGGCTGTTGCGGGCAGATGGATATCCAATGCTGCGGCAATGAAGTCGTGGTGGCCGAGAATTCGCGCAAACGGGTGGTGCGCTACGACAGCGAAGGCAAACAGATTTCCGCTTGGGGCAAGGGCAGCCGCGACGGTGAAGGCGATACGTTTGGAAGTTGTTGCAACCCGATGAATACGCGCGCGGTCGGCGACAAGCTGTACGTGTCCGACTCCGACGGCCGAGTCCGGTTGTTTACCCTCGACGGAAAATATGAGAGCGAAGTGGGCAAAGCCAGCGTGAGCCCAGGCTGCAAGAGTTCGATTGTTGACGTGTCGCCCGATGGAAACCGCGTGTATTACATCGACGCGAATAATTCGACGATCTGCGTGTTGGATCGAATCTCGGCCGACGCGCAAGCCTCCCGCTAAACGCTATTATGGAGCAAGCCATGTCTTCGCAATTCATGCGACGGTCGACCTGGGGTCACGGCATCCTAATGGCCGGCTTCATTGGTTTGATATTACTGCTATTTGCACTGGCAGCGCGAGTCGCGGGCGCTGCAGAAGGATCGCCGGATGCGGCAACGACTCCGGCTGACGACGCCAACCAACTGACGATGGTCGTGATGGATCCCTTGGCCTTGCCGCTATCCTGCCCCTGCGTGCAAGGCTATGCGCAGCGCAACTACGACAAGCTGGCGGAAGCACTCGAAAAAGACCTGGGCGCAAAGTGCGCGTGGTGTACAACGAATCGCTCACTACGGCGCTAAAAGGGGATGCTAAAGGGCACGCTGATTTGGTGATCGGAAAACATTCCGTCGTGCAGTTCGATGCCAAGCGCTCCAACGTCAAGTTGACGCCCGTCGCGCGACTCTCTGGAAAAGACGGCGCTACGACCATGACCGGTCTGATTGTGGTGCCCAAGGACGATCCCGCGCAATCGGTTTCCGATCTGAACGGGTACCGCATCGTGTTTGGACCCGAAGAGTGCGACGAGAAGCATTCCGCGGCGATCGCGCTGTTGAAGCAAAATGGCGTGACGCCCCCGACGGCGATGGAAACTTCGGCGGCGTGCAGTGATGGGGCATGCCTGGTTCTCGACGATGTCAAGAAAGACAGCAGCAGGCGCGGAGCGGCATTGATATCCAGCTATGCCAAGCCGCTGTTGGAGGGTTGCGGAACGGTCGAGAAGGGATCGCTGCGCGTGGTGGGCGAAACTGTTCCGGTGCCGTTCATCGAGGCGTTTGTCAGCGAGCAACTTCCGGTGGCCGACCGTGCGGCACTATCGAAAGCCGTGCTTGAATCGACGGCGGATGCAGCTTTGTGTCTGGCGCTGGAAACCCGCGACGGTTTCCTGGCGATCGGCGACGATATGAATTCCCCCGCCGAGACCTCTGATCCGGCCACTGCGCCCGCCGACGCAAAAAAAAAGTAAGTGACGGCGTCCTTTGGCCCGGCTGGCGAGGACCGGGGCGCGATGGTCTTGCGCCGTGGCTGCCCGAGCGGCTGCCCGAGCATCTGCAAGTGGTCTGGCGGAGGCGGCTTGCCGGTCAATCGATGGCCGGTTTGGCGGCGACGGAGCGCTGTGCGTTGGTGGTCGACCGCGATGCGCTGGATACGCAAGATATTTTTCGCGCGTTGCGGAGCGATACGGGGGACGAATTGTGGTCGCTGACCGAGCCAGCCTCCGGCCAACTAGATTTCGGCAACGCGCCGCGGGCCACGCCGCAGATCTTTGGCGATCTAGTGTTCTTCTACAACGCCTTCGGCACGCTGGTGTGCGCACGCTTGGAAAATGGTCAGCTGCAGTGGAAGAAGAATCTGCTGGAGGAATTTGGCGGCCGCGACGACCAAAATGCGTGGGGAACGACGTCATCGCCGCTGGTGGTCGATGACAAGGTGATTGTCAATCCTGGCGCAGCGAAAGCGTCGCTGGTGGCGCTAAATCCAAAAACAGGCGCCGTGCTGTGGAAAACGCCCGGCGACAAGGCGGCGTTTGGTTCGTTGATCGTCGGCACGTTCGGCGGACGGCGGCAAATCGTCGGGCTCGACAAGCACGCCCTGTGCGGCTGGGACATCGCCACGGGAAAACGCTTGTGGCGCGTTGAGCCGCCACGCTCGAACGACTTCAATGTGGCCACGCCGATCGCCGCCGGCGAAATGCTTCTCGTGTCAACCGAGAACAATGGCACGCGGATGTTCCGATTCGATAAGGATGGAATCATTATTCCGCAACCGGCGGCGATCGACGAAGACCTGGCGCCCGAAACGCAGACGCCCGTCGCAGTGGAAACGCGCCTGTTTGGGGTGTGGCGGGGGTTGCACTGCTTGGATTTAGCTAACGGGCTAAAGCCGCTTTGGAAAGCGGATGATAAAGCGTTCGACGATTATGCGAGCATCATCGCCTGCGGCAATCGGGTGCTGATCCTCAGCAAACACGGTGAACTGCTGCTGGTCGATGCCAAGGCCGATCATTACAAACTCATCTCGCGCCTCAAAGTATTTGATGACGACCCCGGCGTCTATTCGCATCCTGCACTGATCGGCAAGCATCTTTTTGTGCGCGGCAGCGAGGAGATCGTCTGCTTGAACCTGGAATCTCCCAAGGAATAGGACCGAATTGCCGCGGTCCGATCAGACGAGCAATCCGACCAACGCCACGAGTATCATCGCCAGGCCGATGAGCATTTTTGCCAGTGTTCCCAGCGCAGGCCCACGAACGCCGCTCTGCCGACATTCAGCATATGGCTCCAATCGCGCCCGGCCAGCCGCTCGCCGTGCATCGCCCCGGCCATGGCGCCCAGACTGGCAAACAGAAGCGAGCCGATAAGCGTACCGATGATTGGAATCGGAAAGCCGATCGCGAACCCAACGAGGCCCCCTGCCACGGAGCCGAAAATCGCGTAAAGCGCACTACGGCGGCTGCCTCCCGCCTTTTTCACTCCTGTCGAACCGGCGGCGAATTCCACGAGCTCGCCCACCATCGCCAGACCGGACATGATCAAAAGCGACTTTGAACCGAGCGTCATCGGTTCGCCGGCGGGAATGACAATCCAATACAAAACGGCGCAGGCCAGCATCAGCCAATTTCCCGGCAGGCCGACGAGATTCGTGGTCCACGCAACGACCAGAGCGACTAAGAGCAACGTAAACCACAAGAATTCCATGGCGGGCGCTTCGCGCTACTCTTTTTTATTCAGCAATTTCATGTAGAGTTGCTGGACGGCGGCGACGCACGAATGCCCATCGGCAGCCAATGTCGCGCAGCGCGCCTGGTTGGTTTTTGATTTAGCCAGCAAATCGCGCGTGCGCGTGGGGGCGCCTTCGCGTACGTCGGCTTCCACGTCGTCGTAAGTGAGACCGAAGCAGGCGCAAATCGGGGCGTTGGGATCTTTCGGATAGATCGGCGCGTTTAACTCATCAACCTTCACGATCGATTCAAGCTGATTGAAATACGCCACTTCGCAGCGCGGGAAGGGGCAAAACCATGCCGAATCCTGCAGCTTGCCGCGCGATTCAGGGCGAATGTGCGTATCGAGCGGACCGGTGTCGACGGGCGTGCCCAACGCTCCGCACCGCGGGCAAAACGCTCGCCCATCATCGTCCGGCTCGCGCACAAAGGCTTTGTTCATCGGGTACGCACGGGGTATTAGGGAAAATGGCTCGGCGGGAGCCTCGCCCTCCCAGTGCAAATCTCAGCCCACAAATCGCAGCAGGGCGTAGGATTTTTTGCCGCTGCGCAGCACCAGCACGGTTTCGCTGGCCAGATCCTTGGCGGTGAGTTTCGCTTCCAGATCGCCGATGCGGCGGTTGTTCACGTACGCGCCGCCTTGTTGGATCGTGCGGCGGGCGTCGCCTTTGCTTTTCGATAGCCCGCTTTCCACCAAGGCATCGATGAGGGGCAATCCGTCCGACAGCCGGGCGCGCGGAAGTTCTTTGCTCGACACGTCGGCGAAGATTTGTCCGAGTTGTTTGTCGTTAAGCTCACTGATCTCCGCGCCGAAAAAGATCTCCGTGGCCCGTCGAGCAGCCGACAATCCCTCCTCGCCGTGGACGACCCGTGTAAGTTCTTCTGCCATGCGGCGCTGGCTTTCGCGCTCGCCGGGATCGGCGGCGCGGGCGGCATCCAATGCTTCGATTTCTTCTTGCGGAACCTCGGTCAGGTACCGCAAACACTTTCCGGCATCGGCATCATCGACGTTGATCCAATATTGATAAAACTGATACGGGCTGGTGCGCTCGGGCGAGAGCCACAAGGCGCCGCTTTCCGTTTTGCCCATCTTGCTGCCGTCGCTTTTCAGCAGCAGCGGATTGGTGAGGCCGTAAAGATGCGCGCCGTTCATGCGGCGCGCGAGATCGATGCCGGCGGTGATGTTGCCCCATTGATCGCTGCCGCCGATCTGCATTTCGCAGGCGTGATGTTTGTGCAAATGGGCAAAATCGTAGGCCATCACCAGCATGTAGCTGAATTCGGTGTAGCTGATGCCGCTTTCGCGATCGAGCCGGCCCTTCACGGAATCCTTCGCCAGCATCACGTTCACGGGAAAATGCTTGCCGACGTCGCGCAGAAATTCGAGATAGCTGAACGGCCCGATCCAATCCATGTTGTTGACGAGAATCGCGGGGTTGGCGGAGGCGTCGAAATCCAAGAACTGTCGCATTTGCGGCAACACGCCGAGAATGTTCTGCTGCAGTTGCTCCGGCGAAAGCAGGTTACGCTCCTCGCTTTTGCCGCTGGGATCGCCGATCATACCGGTGGCCCCGCCCACCAGCGCGATCGGCTTATGCCCGGGCGCTGGAAGCGGCGCAACATCAATAGCGGCATCAGGTGGCCCACATGCAGGCTGTCGGCCGTGGGATCGAAACCGGCGTAGACCGTGCGCGGCTTTTCGTTCAGCCGGGCGGCCAGTTGCGGCGCTGGCTCAGTTGTCTGGTGGATCAGCCCGCGCCAGGTGAGCTCGTGAATTATGTCTTGCATGAGGACTTCTTCGTTCGAGTTATCGCCACATGTCGTCGTCGGCGAACGGATGCGCGAAACCGCCGAGCTTGGGCTTAGGCAGCGCTTTCATGGCCTGCTCAGCGAGCCGCAGATCTTCGCGGGTGGTGATTTTGATATTCATCGAAGAGCCGGGGACCATGGTTACCTTGTGGCCGGAGCGCTCGACGAGTTGGGCATCGTCGGTGGCGTTGAATCCGCCGCGCTGGGCGTAGGCTTTCAGCAGCACGTCCTTGCGAAAGACTTGTGGTGTTTGGGCTTCCCACAGGCCGTCGCGGGGAACAGTTTCGGTGATCACCCCGCCGGCAATGCGCTTCAAAGTGTTGCCAACCGGAATGGCCGGGATTGCTGCGCCCGATTTTTCGGCGGCTTCAAAAATTTCGGTGATCCAGGGATTGGCGATGCAGGGCCGAGCCGCGTCGTGCACGGCGATGAAATCGATCTCCGGTTTCACTTTTTCCAACGCCTTTTGCACCGAGTCGGCGCGCTCGGCGCCACCTTCGACCACCTCTACTCCCAGGATCGCCGCGTTGCCGGCGAATTTATTTTGAAAATATTCTTTATCGTCCGCCGCAATGACCAAGATCAGTTGCGCCACGTCGTCACGCGCCAAAAACTTCTCGGCCGAGTGGAGCCACACTCCGCGCCCTTCCAGCGGCGCAAAGGGCTTTTTGAAGTTCTTGTCCTTGAACCGGCTGCTCTTGCCCGCGGCAGCTAGAATTACAGCGAACTTGGACATCGTAACCTCGCAATGGCGAACTACTTTAGTTTGTCATTGTGACGAATGTCGCACGCCGGTCAATCGGCATCCCGCGTAGCTCGGCCTGTACGTCTGGGCATTTGGGAAGTAGGCTAAATAGTTTGGGATATTGCCGAAATTGCTCTCTGGAGCAGCCTGTGGATATCGAGCGTACAACTGGCGCTGGCCAGCGTGGAAAATCCAAGGGAAACGGTTCGCCGAGCAAGGCGGCCGCCAACGGCGAGTTTATCCACGTGCGGGGGGCGCGGGTCCACAATCTGCAGAACATCGACGTCGATATTCCCCGCGACAAGCTGGTGGTGATCACCGGGCCCAGCGGATCGGGCAAAAGCTCGCTGGCGCTGGACACGATTTTTGCCGAGGGACAGCGGCAGTACATCGAAAGTCTGTCGGTCTACGCCCGGCAGTTCCTGCATCAGATGGAGCGGCCCGACGTCGATTTGATCGAGGGGCTGCAGCCGACCATCTCGATCGATCAGCGCAGCGGCAGCGCAGAACCCGCGCAGCACCGTGGCCACCGTCACGGAGATTTACGATTACCTGCGGCTGTTGATGGCGCGGCTGGGCACAGGCTTATTGCTACGAGTGCGGCACGCCCATCCGGCAGCAATCGCCCGAGGAAATTCAAACTGAACTGATGCAGCTGCCCTCGGGCACGAAAGCGATGATCCTGGCCCCCATGGTGCGCGGCCGCAAAGGACAGCACAAAGATGTGTTCGAGACGATCCGCAAGGCGGGCTTTCAACGGGGCCGGGTCGATGGCGAAGTGATCGACGTCGGCGGCGAACCGCCGGCAGCTGGCGCCGCGGAAGAACCACACCATCGAGGCGGTGGTCGATCGGATTGTGATCCGCGAGGGGATCGAGGAGCGGCTGGCCGAATCGCTCAATTTGGCCATCACGCACGGCGAAGGGGCGGTGCTGGTGGCGGATCAAGTGCGCGACCCGGAGCAGCCGGGCGCCGGCGAGTGGCGCGATCGGGTGTTCAGCACGCTGTATGCCTGCCCGAATTGCAAAATCAGTTACGAGGAGCTGGAGCCGCGAACGTTCAGCTTCAACAGTCCGTACGGGGCTTGCCCGGCGTGCGAAGGGTTGGGCTCGCGAGAAGAATTCGATCCGGAATTGATTCTGGGCGATGAAAATCTCTCGCTGGCCGACGGACTTGTGGCGCCATGGAAGACGGATACGGCCGCTCAAGTGAAAGCACATCGTGAGGCACTGGAAGCGTTTCTCGCGGCCAATGAATTGCAATGGGACACACCGCATGCCCAATGGAAGCTGGCGGTGCGGGAAAAATTCTTGCGCGGCGACGGCAAGCAATTCCTGGGGCTGCTGACGATTTTGGAGAAGCAATTCGCCACGGCCATCAAGCCGGCGGACCTGGAACGGTTGGCGGCCTATCGTAGCCAAATTGTGTGCACGGCCTGCGGCGGCGCGCGGTTCGGCCCGAAGCCGCGCAATGTACAGTTTGGCGACAAGGCGATCCACGAAATCGCGGCGCTTGACGGTCGGCAAGGCGCGAGCCTTCTTCGCCGGATTGAAGGTGGCCAAAGAAGATCGACCGATTTACGACCCGCTGGCTGCGGAAATCACCAGCCGGCTGGAATTCCTCGACAAAGTCGGGCTCGAACTATCTGACGCTCGATCGGCCGGCCGACACGCTCAGCGGCGGCGAACTGCAGCGCGTGCGGCTGGCCACCGGCATCGGCTCGGGCCTGGTCGGCGTCTGCTACGTGCTCGACGAGCCTTCGATCGGACTGCATCCGCGCGACAACCAGCGGCTGATCGACGCGCTGCGCGATTTGCAGTCGCTGGGCAACACCGTGCTGGTGGTCGAGCACGACGACGCCATGATGCGCCAGGCCGACCATCTGGTCGACATGGGCCCCGGCGCCGGGCCGCACGGCGGGCGGATCGTGTCGCAAGGCCCGCCAGCGGCGGTGTGCGCCGATCCGAATTCGATCACCGGCCGATATCTTTCCGGCGCGCAGTCGATTCCCGTGCCGCGCGAGCGGCGCAAAATCGCCAAGACTCGCTCGATCACGCTCGAAGGGGTGACGACGAACAACCTGCAAAACGTCGATGCCCGTTTTCCGCTGGGCGTGTTCACGTGCATCACCGGCGTCAGCGGCTCGGGCAAAAGCTCGCTGGTGAACGAAACGCTGGCCCGGGCACTGGTGCGGCGGCTGAACGGCGCGGGACCCAAGCCGGGGCCGCACAACAGTCTGCGCGGCGTGAATCAGATCGACAAGATCGTCGTGATCGATCAATCGCCGATCGGCCGCTCGCCGCGCAGCAATCCGGCCACATACATGGGCATTTTCGACGAAGTTCGCAAAGTGTTCGCCGGCACACGCGAGGCGCAAGCAACGCGGTTACAAATCGGGCCGCTTCAGCTTCAACGTCAAAGGCGGCCGCTGCGAGGAATGCCAGGGGCACGGCGTGAAGAAAATCGAAATGAAGTTCCTGCCCGACCTGTACGTCACTTGCCCGGTGTGCGAAGGCAAGCGGTTCAATCGGCAGACGCTGGAGGTGCGCTACAAGGGACTATCGATCGCCGACGTGCTGGATCTGCGAATCGACGATGCCGCGGCGGTGTTCGAGAATTTCCCGCTCATCGCGCGGCTCGCTCAAGAGCTTGCAAGAGGTTGGGCTCGGCTATCTGACGCTCGGCCAATCGGCGACCACGCTTTCCGGCGGCGAAGCCCAGCGCGTGAAGCTGGCCGCCGAGCTGAGCCGCGTGGAAACCGGCAGCACGCTGTACATGCTCGACGAGCCGACCACGGGCCTGCACTTCGACGACGTCCGGAAGCTGTTGGAAGTGCTTGTCGCGACTGGTCGAATTAGGCAACACGGTGATGGTGATCGAGCACAATCTGGACGTGATCAAAACGGCCGATTGGATCATCGACCTGGGCCCGGAAGGGGGCGAAGGAGGCGGGCGGATCGTCGCCGAAGGCACGCCGGAAGATGTGGCGGCGCTAGCGGATAATCACACCGGGCGCTTACTCACGCCGCTGCTGGGCATTAATTCTTAACGCCGGACTGCTTGGCCTGCAGGAATTTCGGCCGGGCGATAGCCGACGTGGCAGATGTGCTCGTTGTCGCCGCGCTGAAGAACTCAGCGATCGCGCTGACGACGGTTTGCTGCTCGGCGGCGGTAAGCTCGGGGAAGATCGGCAGGGCCAGGGTTTCGCGAGCGGCGCGTTCGGTTTCCGGCAAACTGCCAAGCTGATAGCCCAACGTCGCGAAGCATTGCTGCTCGTGCAGCGGCACGGGGTAATAGATTTCGGTGCCGATGCGCTGCGCGGTCAAGTGTTTTCGCAGGGCATCGCGCTGGCCGTCGGGAACGCGGATCACGTACTGATTCCACACGTGGGTGGCGGCGCGGGTGGTTTTCGGCAGCGTCAGGATTTTGTCCAGTCCGCACTGCACGAACAGCGTGTGGTAGCGCTGGGCGTTGGCTTGCCGCTGGCGGGCCCAGCCGATGAGATAGGGCAATTTGACGTTGAGCACGGCGGCTTGAATAGTGTCGAGCCGGCTGTTCAGGCCGACCACCTGATGATAGTAGCGCGGCTCCATACCATGCACGCGCAGCAATTTGAATTTCGCAGCCAGGTCGTCGCGATCGGTCGTCAATAATCCGCCATCGCCCATACAGCCGAGGTTCTTGGTGGGATAAAAACTGAAGGTGCCAATATCGCCCAGCGTGCCGGCGCTACGGCCAGCGTATTCGGCGCCGATCGATTGGCAGGCGTCTTCGATGATCGGCAGATTGTGCTTGGCGGCGATGCGACCGATTTCATCCATAGCGGCGCATTGGCCGAACAGATGCACGGGGAGAATGGCTTTGGTGCGCTGCCAGATCAGCGGTTCGATTTTATCCGGATCGAGGTTAAACGTACCCGGTTCGATATCGACGAAGACCGGTTTCGCGCCCAGCGCCAAATGGCGCTGGCGGTGGCGAAGAACGTGTAGCTGGGGCAAATGACTTCATCGCCGCGGCCGACTTCCAGGGCCATCAGCGCCAGAAGCAATGCGTCGCTGCCGGAAGCGCAAGCGATGGCGTGCCGCGCACGGTGTAGTGCGCCACAGCGCGCTCCAGCTCTTCACATTCAGGCCCCAGAATATAGCGGCCCGAATCGCATACCTTAGTAACGGCGGCGATCAGCTTTTCGCGCAGCGGCTCGTACTGCCGCTTTACGTCCAATAGTGGAACGCCCGGCGACTGGCTGGAATTGGAAGAAGCGGCGGAACCCTGCGACGCATTATTGGGACGATCCATGGACGAATCCTTTCATCCGGGGACGATGTGCTAAGATCGTGAGCCGCCGATGCGCGGCGTGCTAGCATTGCTGCCGGTGCATCCGTGCCCGGCGACAAACCGCGAGAGGGTAAAGATCGCGCCGGAGCGGGTCAAGGGCGGCTTGGTACGGCAGATTCCGCGTCGTCCACGGCAGCCGGAGCGTAATCCAGCCGTTGGAATTCGCGGGCCATGATTTCCAGCGGCTCGGCCTGATCGAGGTCGTCGCCGGACGCCGCCCCGAGCTCACGGAACTTTCTGGCGCTCACCAGGACTCTGGATTCGAGCGTGCCGACCGCCTCGTTATAAGTCTTCACCGACGTTTGCAAACTCTTTCCCAAGCGGCGAATGTGATCGGTTAAGTTGAACAGCCGATCGTAAAGCTGTTTTCCTAATTCGCTGATTTCTTGCGCGTTTTGCGCCAGCTTTTCCTGCCGCCAACCGAGTGCCACGGTTCGCAGTAAGGTGATCAGGGTGGAAGGAGTAGCGATGACCACTCGATGTTCCCATCCCATTTCAATAAGTTGCGGCTCTTGTTCCTGGGCCGCGCTGAAGAACGCTTCGCCGGGCAAAAACATCACGACGAAATCCGGCGATTGATCGAACTGATTCCAATACTCCTTTCCCTCCAATCGCTTGACGTGGTCCATGAGTAAACGGGCATGATCCTTCATGCGCGCGCGGCGCGCTTCGTCGTCTGGCGCATCGATCGCTTGCAAAAACGCCGACAGCGGCACCTTGGCGTCCACCACGATTCTGCGATTGCCCGGTAGACAAACCACCATGTCGGGCTGCACGCGGCCGTTTTCGGTTTCGGTGCTGACTTGCTCGAAGAAATCGCAATGATCGAGCATGCCGGCGATTTCCACAACGCGCCGGAGCTGCATCTCGCCCCAACGGCCGCGGACGGTGGGCGACCGCAGCGCGCTGACCAAGTTGGCGGTTTCGGTGCGCAGGAGGCGCTCCGATTCCTGCAGCGTTTTCACTTCGGTGAGCAAGCCGGTATAGGCGCCCTGGCGGGCGACTTCCAGATCTTGAATTTTCTTTTCGACGCTGGTAAGCGCCGTTTTGACGGGCGTGACAAGTTCGCCGAAGCTGCCCTTGGCGGTTTCCTGCTCCGCCTTGAAGGCGGTTTTTGCCAAATCAAGAAACGATTGGTTGTTGGAGCTCAGCGCCTCCGCCGCGAGGGATTTGAAGGCATCTTTAAGGTTTTGATCCTGCTGGCGTTCTTGCTGCAACGCGGCGTCGAGCACCGCGGTTTTCGTCCGCATCAACGACCAGATGGCAAAAGCACCCGCCGTTCCACCCACCACAAACGCGCCAAACAACAGCAATCCATCCATAAGAGCACTCGCTTGCTCGAATCCTGATCAGGACACATCCAACATCCGCCGCTGCAACTTTCATGTACAGCAGTTCATCACCGCGTAATATGCCACAGGCCCGTAAGGTCTGCAAGCTGCGGCCAAAATCTGCCCCAAAGTCCGATCATTTACCCTCCGGCGGCAGGTCCCAATCGGTAAGCTGCGATTGAATCTCGTCCCAGTCCAGCGCACGCCAGGGCAAATCTCGCAGCGCGTCGTTTGCGGTGGACACATCCCATCCGTGCGCGGAGTCGGTCACCTTTTCCACTTCGTCTTCCAGCAATTCCAGCCAGTCGGGCAGATCGAGGCCCGCGCCGCAGGGCTCCTCGGCCAATTCGCCGGCTTCCTGCTCCAGCAGCGCGAAGGCGCTGGGCGCAGATCGCGCCGGGCTTCGTCGGCCGAAGGAGCGACCAGCGCCCGCACTCGATCGATGACCAGCGGCCGCACGAAACGCTCCGAGAGGCGATCGGCGATCGTCGGCAATCGCATCCCGTATTTGGTTTGCAGTTCCGCCAGCCGCGCCAGTTGTTGATCGGCCGCGTCGGCGGTGCGCTGCGCCATGGCGCACCGCCAGATTTCAGCGGCGCCGTGGCAGCCGCGGCGAACCAGCACTTCGTGGGCCATAATTGCCGGGCGCAAATTCCAATGCACCCGCTCGTAGCCCACTTTCACGCGCAAGAAATCCAAGAGCGTATACAACATCTCGCCGCGATCGGATTGCGTGGTGGTGGCGTTGTAGTCGCGGTACTCACCGTAACTTTCCACGACGGCTTCGATGATCAGCGAGAGATGTTTCTTCGCTTCCGAACGCGACAATCCGTTATCGAGCTCTCGGATTAGTCGAAACTGTTCGGCTGCCTCTTCGTCTTCCGACAATCGCTCGAGCCAATTGTCGACGCCTTGATGCAGGATGGCCCGCAGGTTGCCCAAGTGGAAGAATTGTTGCGTGAACAAATCGTGTCCGTAGCGCTCGATGAATTTGACCAGTTCCTGCCAGGCCTTGGGCGTGTTGATCCGTTCCAGCACGGAGATCCGCAGCGTGTTGCTGTGCGAGAGCCAATCGGACAACAGCGATTCGGTCACTTGCTGCAGGCAATCGATCAATTGGGCGTCGGCCATGGGCTCTGCCTGCGCCGGTGATGGCGTGCGCGCTGGCAGGATCATTGCCGAGTGCGCAGGCGCTCGAGCAGAGCGACGTTTCCACCAGGGCTTCGACAATCGACTTGTAGCCGATTTCGAACAAGCGATCAAACTCGGTGACGGCGCCGCGCCTTGCGGATGATTTCTTTCCATCGCGCGCGCGGTGCGTAACAGTTGGCAGGTTTCGCGCAGGAGTCCCAGGCGCGGCAAACGAGCGAGCAGTTCGCGGAACGTTTGCTGCACGCTGCGGGCGGCGGCGATTTTGGCGGCATCTCCCCCGCGCGCCAGCGGCACATACAGCAAGGGCTGTTGGGCCACGCTGGCCAGAAAGGCAGGCCATTGCGAACGGATGGCGCCTGCATTGCCGGCCAGCAGGGCGAGCCAAAGCGCCGCATGTGGCATCACCTCCTTGGCATCTTTCGTTTGCAAGGCGTTCAACAACGACTCGGCCTCGGCAGTACTGACGATCGTGGCAATCGCCTTTTCCAGCAACGCTTCTCGCGTGATTCGCAGGCGGTCGTATTCCAACAGCGATTCGTAACTGGCCGAGGTTGCCTTAACAGGATGCCGCTGAACGGCGACGGCCAAATCCAGCAGCCGCCTACGATTTTCGGCCGCCCGAGCCAGCCATGGGCCGGGAATTTGGATCGCGGGCAAATCCCAATTCTTGGTGCGAGCCAGCGCGACGGATTTCCACATGTTGGCCAACATCATCAGAAACGCCAGCCGTCCGGAAAGCCGCCGCTGGGCGCGATCCAACTCGTCGTTGCTCGGCGCCGTAGCCGGGGCCTTCAAGCATGTCGGCGTCGGTGCCGTCGGCGGTGCTGTCTCGGTAGACCATGTTTTCGTAGGCGGCGCCGAACAGACCTTCGTCGTCGTCATCATCTGCTTCGAGATCGTCGGCGGCGGGGTTGCCAACGGACATCGAGTCAGGCGGCGGTGCGCGCTCGTTGCCGCCGGCGAATTCGCCGGCCTGCCACTGGGGCACTTCCCAAAACACATCGGCGTTCGCCTCCAGATAGTCGAAAAACTTGAGCACCAGCGCCGGATCGGCGGCGGGGGAACCTTGCCTGATCTCGCCCAACGCAGTCTGCAACCAGCGCATCGTCAGCATGTAGAAGCTTTGCCGCGCTTCGTCCAGGCCGATCGTTTCAGCCTGACTAAGCCAGTGCATCAACAGCGCCATGGCAGCCTGAAGATCGGGCTTGTCCAGCAAGACTTCGACCACGCGGCTGTAGGCTTGCGGCGATTCGAATTTGTCGGCGTGGGATTTCCAGAACGAGAGCTTTCCGGCGGCCTCGCCCGCTTTCTGCCAGGCAGCCAGGGCATCTGCAACACGGCCGGCAGCCACGTGCGCGTCGGCGCCGGAAATATGCGGAATGCCTTCGACCGTGGTGGTGGCAAATTTGTCCCACCACAAGGCGAACTTGCGGAATGCGCCTGGCAATTGCTCCAAGAGCGGCTTGTCTTCGGCCGTCGCCGCCTCGTGCCACACGCGAGAGTAGAGCGCGAAGATTTGCTCGATCAAATCGAGCAACTCGTCCACGCGCGGGTCGGGAATGCTGTTCTCCACCGCTGGGAACAAACTGAACTGCCCGCCAAAACCGAGGATGTTCCACGGATCGATCACGGCGCCGCAATTGATGGCCCGTCGCAACAAGTCTTCGACTTGCACCAGCGCGGTGAGACCGTCGGCCAGTCGGCCACAGTCGGCCGCGTGATGGCCCGAAGTGAGCAGGCATTGCATTTGGCAGATCATCCGCGCAGACGCGGCAGGCACGATCTGCGCCTGGCGCTCCGCGGCGTCGCTGAAGCCCAATCGCGCGAACAATAGCGCCAAATCCACGTGCTGCAGTTGCAATGCACGCAAGCGCGATAGTTGCGCGTTCAAATGTTGCCGTGCGCTGGCAAATGGCTGCCGCCCAGCGTTTGCCTCGGCTTGCAAGCGTTGCCGATGCTCGCTGGAGAGCCTGGCGATCAGACGATCGTAGAATTGATCTCGATAGCCGGCAATGTGCGGCAATAACGTGGCTAGCGATACGGATGAGTCGTGCGTGTCGGGACCGCTGCCCGTCGTGCCGGAAGCCATCAGGATCGTGCCGGCCAATACGGCGCCGGCTTCGAACAACAATTGATCGTGCGGCAGGTTGGAACTTTTTTCAATGCGGGCCAGCACCGCGTCCAGCGTGCATTGCTGGATGACGAATCGGCGATAGCGGCCTTGATTGTCGATGTGGTGCGGATCCCATTGGCCGAAATGATAGTTCGGACGGCGATTGACCGGATGGTTGAAATCATAGGCGCGGGGATCGAACGCCAATTCTTCGAGCAGATTGGGATCGAACCAGGCGGCCGTCAGCAGGTCGGCATCGGTGGCGCGGAGAATCTCCAGCGTTTGCTCGATCAGCTCATGGTATTTTCCCGTCGCCACGCCGGCGCCGGCGATGTAGAGGGGCACCGGGCGCACTCGCTCGTGCGGATAAGGCTCGTGCTTGTGCGTTTCCAGCACGGCGACCGGCCGATAGCCGAGATAGTCGTTCAATCGCGCCAGCGCGCCCGGGACGATCGTCGGCGATTTATCCCAAGGTGCGCCTTCGGCGAGCACGGCTTCAGCGGCCCGGCCGATGAACAGCGGCCGCCACAGTTCAGAGTCGGTTTGATGAAACAATAAATCGTGATGATGCTTGCGATAGGCCGGCAAAAGTTCGTCGAATCCAAGGCGTAAGACTGCCCGGGCCTGTGCCGCGTCGCGAAACGTAGGACTATCGCGAGATAGCGATTCAAGCTTTTCGCCGAGAATCTGCTGCGCTGCTCGCCATTCCTGGTCCGGCGGAATGTCGGCCGACTCCAGCGCCTGCCAGAATTCGTTCAGATTGCGCAGGAATTTGGGGTCCGTCGCACCGGACGAAAAATTCAAATAGCCCAGGATTTCCTGCAACGGAACCTGCACAGAAATGTCCGCGGGCATCGTCATATTGGCTCGAGACAGTGCGATGTAAGTCGCTGGACGGCGATCGACGCAGTCACGCAAAGGGCTTGCAGTCCCAAGCTTAGGAAGTGCCGCCGGGTTGGTCTAGCCGCCAAAATCGTCCACAAAACCGTGGTCTGGAATATTGTTACCGCCACAACGGGCTGGGTATCATTGAAGCACGCTCGCCAGGACTGGCGGGTGTTTCATCCTCCGATCTGAGCAATCTCATGCGCGCGATTGTGATTTTTGCGCTTGCCGGCATGCTGCAGATCTTCGGCGCCGCGGCGGCCCCGGCTCAATGGTACAGCGTTCCGCTGATTCCGCGCTGGCAGGCTGAACAGCACGGCCTGAAGAGGGCCTGGTTCACTCAGATTCCGCTGGATCGTTCGCGGTCGAAGATCTCGTCCATCATGCAGCAATCGGGCTTGCTGCTGGTCGTCACCGAAGATGCGATGCTGCACGTGATCGATGCGGAAAGCGGGCTGATCCAATGGTCGTATCAAACGGGCGATCGGCGATTTTTGACTTTGGCCGCCGGCGCCAACGCTAAGCAAGTTGCCGTCGTGAATGGGGCCACGCTTTCCGTTCTCGATCGAGCGTCGGGGGCAATGGTGTTTCGACGCGAACTGACGGGCGTGCCGGAGCGCGGCGCGGTGTTGAGTGAAGATCGCGTCGCGGTGCCCTTGGTGCTGGGTCCGATTGAAGTCTATCCGCTGAATATTCCCGCTGAAAAAGTTCCGTACCCGCAATACATGGCCTCTGGCGGAAGAGTGATTGGATATCCGGTGGCCTACGGCGAAACTTTTGTCTGGGCCACCGATACCAGCCGATTGCGCGGGCATCAATTCGCGGAGACCGGAATTGACTTCAGCGTGCGTGTGCCGGGGGGCACAAGCACGGGCGTGGAGGTGTTCCCGCCTTATTTGTACGTCGGGACGGAGTCGGGATTTGTGTTCGCCTACGATGCACTGCGCGGCCGCGATGCGTGGGAATTCGCCGCCGGCTCTCCCATTCGACGCAGGCCGATCACCAACGGCGCCGCGGTCTACGTCTTGCCCATGGACGGCGGCATGTTTTCGCTTCGGCCTGATACCGGTCAGCAGCAATGGTTCGCGCCCGACCCGACACGCTTTGTGTCCGCCACTCCGGATCGGGTTTACAGTTTTGATCGATACGGCTGGTTGGTGATTAACGACGCCAAGACCGGCGCGGCTCGGCGCGATGCAGATTCCGCGCGAATTGAAGTCGCTGGCCAACGATCAAACCGATCGGCTGGTGTTATACACCGACGACGGCCTGATCCAGTGTCTGCACGAGGCCCAGCGCGAGGCGCCCTTAATCTACGCTCCGCCGAAGCCGAAGCCGAAAACGCCGGGCGCCGCAGCGACTCCCGCGGCAATTCCGGATTCGCCTGGGAACGTTGTTCCGGCGCAGTAGCCGTCCTCCCGGTTCGATCGGCAGGTCACGCGGCCCCAGCTAGTCGTTGCTGTGGGTTCGCGGTACACTCTTTTCGGCGTTATCGACGGCGTCCGATCGATGCTGTCCCATCGCCGGTGGTTTGGTTTTTCGTTCCTGCCGCGATTAAGTATGCCAGTCCCCGTGGAACCGCCGATTCGGGCCGAGCTGCACGTGCAGACCGTGTGCCTGGCAATGCTCACTGCAGTGGCGGCAGGCTTTGCCTTATGGTGGCTGCAGCCGGTGATGATTCCGCTTGTGGTCGCGGCGTTTCTCGCGTTCGCCTTAATGCCCCTGGTGGATTCATTGGAAGTGCGAGTGCGATTGCCGCGGACGCTTGCCGTCTGCGTGGCGTTGCTGTTGGCGCTATTGGTGTTGGTCGCCGCCGGAGGAGTAACTTCCTCCGCGGTCGTGCAAGTCTATAACAACGCAAGTCAGTACGAAAGAAAACTAGCCGATTTGTTCAACGATGCCACCCAGTGGATTCCCTTGCAATGGATAGGGCTGAAGCAGGCGGCACCGGTGGATGTCGAGGGCGGTACGCCACCAGCGCCAACTGAATCGCCCAAAGGCGCTGCGCCGCGCCAATGAAGGGCCGCTCAACCAAACTACTCCCAACAAGCCCAACGGCATTGCCGCCGGCAAGCCGAATCCGTTCTCGTTGATCCCGGAAAGCGCGGTGCAAACCTTTCTGCTGGGAACCACCAATGCCGTCTTGGGCATTGTGAAGCAAAGCCTCGTTGTGTTGATATTTCTATTTTTTCTGCTCCTAAGCAGCGTGAAGCGCGAACGTCCCATCGGCGGCGCTTGGGGTGAGATGGAAGCGCAAATCCGCAAATACCTGGTCACCATGACCGCGCTTTCGGCCGTCACGGGGGGACTCGTGGGAGCCTTGCTGGCAGTTTTTGGCGTGCAAGCGGCACTGCTATTTGGATTGCTCACGTTTCTGCTCAATTTCATTCCGAACGTAGGATCGTTCATTTCTGCAGTGCTGCCGATACCCATCATTCTGCTGACGCCGAATTTCACCTGGCCGTGGGCGATCATGGCCATTGGCATTCCCGCGGCGATTCAGTTCGTGATCGGCACTTTCATTCAGCCGATGGTGATGGGCGACTCGATGAAGTTGCATCCAGTGGTAATTCTGATTTCGTTGATCTTTTGGGGCATGCTGTGGGGCTTCGTGGGAGCGTTTCTCGCCGTGCCGATCACTTCGATCATCCGTATCGCTTGCGGTCGCCATCCGCTCACCAAGCCCGTGGCCAATCTGATGGCCGGCAAACTCGACGCACTGCGGGAAGAGCCGCTGGTGACTAGCGCCGTCGCTGCACCGCAATGAATATCAGGCGGCAGATTACGCTCGGTGCGGCAGCATGGTTTGCCCGCTTGACCCAGCTTCCAGGCTTGTTTCGGGTTCGCGCAAGTCGTTGATCCGAAAGCTGGCCGCGCCCCGGGAAAAGGCTATGATTGGGAGTGTTCGCCGGGGCCGGCTACTAGCCGTTTTTATTGATGCTCTTCAGGGTGTTCCAAGCCCTGTTTTCTTTCCGCACTTCTGTCGTTCTCGCTTGAGGAGTTGTTTCCATGCGTAAACTCATTCCGGATTTGTTTGCCGCCGTGATGATTCTCGGCGTGGTTGGAAATCTGATGGGAGCCGAAAAGCAGGATGCGCTTTCCAAGGCCGACGAGCAGGCCCTGCGCGCCGCCAGCGCCGCTTATGTGAAGGCCGTGAATGCCGGCGACCTGGCCGGAGTCATGAAACTTTGGGCCGACGACGCCGATTACATGAACGACAACGGCGACCGATTCAAAGGTCATGCAGCCTTGGAAAAGCTGTTTAAGGATAGTCTCGCTTCCGCCAAAGGGCGCACCTTCAATTACGACACGCAATCCATGCGGCAGATCGCACCGGGCGTGGTATTGGAAGACGGAATCGGCAGATACTCAAGCGGCGATCAGGATGAGCAAAAGGTTGCCTCGCGCTATAGCGCCATCTGAGTGAAGTCGGGCGACAAGTGGCTGATTAGCAGCCTGCGAGATTTGGGCGATGTTGCCGCCACCGGTGAGGCGGCCTCGCCACTAAAGCAACTCGCCTGGCTGGTCGGTAATTGGCACTCGACCGACAGCGAAGCCGACGTCGATATGTCGTGCGGCTACGCGCTGGACAACAAATTCCTGAAATTGAGATACGACGTGAAAGGGAAGGACGGGAACGAATTCACCGTCGTGGCCATGATCACGTGGGATCCGGCGCAAGGGGAACTCCGCTCGTGGTTCTTTGATTCGCGCGGCGGATTCGGCGACGGCGATTGGAAGCGCGACGGCAATAGCTGGACGATTTCCGCCAATGGCACGGTGGCCGACGGCCGGCACGGCAGCATGACGAACATCTGGAAATACGTGGACGACAACACCGCCGTGTGGCAATCCAAGGATCGCCAGCTCGATGGCATTCCGATGCCCGGCAGCGACGGGAAGTTCGTGCGGAAAGCGGAATCGACGGCAAAGACTGAAACCGCTCCTAGCAACAAATCCTAAGGAGCAAATCATGAAACGGCTTTTTATCCTAATCGCCCTGGTTTCGGCGCTGGCGATTGCCGGCGACACCATGGGCGCGGCCCTGGCGGCGGTGGTGGTGGACGTGGCGGCGGGGGTGGCAGCCGTGGATTTAGCGGGGGTGGCGGCGGCGGACGCAGCCTCGGCGGCGGCGGAGGCTCGCGCACACGCCCTCGTTCGGCGGCGGCGGAAGCCGGCCCTCGATGTCGTAAGCGCGCCCTTCGAATCGGCCTTCTTACATTCCGCAAAGCCGGCCGGCTACGGCCGCATCGCGACCTGCGAATCGACCGAACGTCAATCCGAGCAATCGGCCAAACTGGGCTGCGAATAATCGACCGAATACTTCGCGGCCGACGATCGCCAACCGCCCCGACTTCGATCGCCCCGGCGCTGGCGGCGGCGGCCAACAAGGGAATCGTCCCGACTGGGCCGGCAATCGGCCCGATTGGAATGGCAATCGCCCGGATTGGGGAATCAACAATCGGCCAAACATCGGCGACAACAACTTCAACAACATCAACGTCAATCGCAACTGGAACAACAATATCAATCGCTGGGCGAACAATCGGCCAAACAACGGCTGGAATCGTCCCTGGTACAACCACTACGATCACTGGCACTACGGATGGCACCACGGCTACTGGAACTATTGGGGCGCGGGCTATTATCCCTGGGCCTGGTTGGGCGCGGGAGCGGCGCTGGGATGGTGGAATTCAGCCGGCACGACTTACGTCTACGAGAATCCGTACTACGTGGCGCCGGTTGATGCGACCGCTTACTATCCCGACTATTCGCAACCGATTCCGCCACCGGCTGAGGAAGCGCCCCTGGCGGGCGAGCCGGAACCGGGCGATATCGCTGCAGACCAAGGTGGCGCCGCAGCCGATGAAGATCCCAATGCGCAAAAAGCTGTCGCGATTTTCGATCAGGGACGCGAGCTGTTTAAGACGGGCAACTACAAAGGCGCACTGGACAAGGTAGATCAAGCGATTCAACTATTGCCCAGCGACGCCACGTTGCACGAATTCCGCGCGCTGTGCTTGTTTGCCTTGAAGCAGTACAAGGAAGCCGCGGCGGGAGTCTACGCCGTCTTGGCGGGCGGGCCCGGTTGGGATTGGGATACCATGCGAGCGCTGTATCCCGACGCGAACACTTACACGACCCAGCTGCGGGCGCTGGAGCAATTTCAGAAAGTCCATCCCGACGACACGTATGCAAGCTTCCTGCTGGCATATCACTACCTGGTGATGGGCTATCCCAATCAGGCCGCCAAGCAATTGGACCGCGTGGTGAAAGCACAGCCGGACGACAAGCTGGCGAGCGCATTGTTGCAAGCGCTTCAATAGCGAAACCAGGCGTCGCCGGAATCGCAACCGCCCCCAACTGTGGGGTCTGACGAAATCCGTCCGCAACGCGCCAGCGCCGCCTGAGCTCGACTGGCTGCCAGCGGGCCAGTACATTTCGCCTCGATCGAGTCAAAGAATTGGCCCTCGACGGAGCTGCGCGCTCCAAACTCTTGCAATCCTTTGCCGGGTCAATTAGGCTCAACGGGTTAGGTTTCCTAACCCATCTAAAGATTGACACCACGGGAATTTAGCGTCGCGCGGCGAAGTGCCGCAGGTGCTGGTGGCTGGGGTGGCAACCAGGGAGGAAACCTGGGTCACACTCCCCGGCGTTCAGGGGCGCCACAGCGGCAGCGCCGGAGTTCACGCGATCCCACAGGCATCCGGGCGCCGGTGGGCAGTGGAGAAGGCGCGGCATGTCGATTTGGACTCGGTGGGCGCAGCGCGTTTTCGGCCCCGTGCGCGCAACGGATGGAGCGATCGCTTCGCGCCCAGTCACGGCGAGCGTTCGCCTTCGAAAACCTTGAAGCCCGGCGCGTGCTGACCATCACTCCCACGTTCTCGTTGGGAGTGTTGACGATTGCGATCGATGCCGCTGACAACGTTGCGATCAGCACTGATGCCGGCAATGTGGCCATCAATGGCAGCGCCATCGCCGGCCCGGTAGCAACCTCTTCGGTGACCAGCATCATTCTCACGGCCACCGGCAACTTCGACAACATCATCGATCTGACCGCCATCACTCAAGCCGACTATTCGGCGCTGATGTCTGTCTCCCTCGACGCTGGAGATGGAAACGATCAGTACATTCTTGATCAAAACAGTTTCTTGGCGGCAGCCACGGTGAGCGTGACCGACAGCGGTGGTAGTGGGTCCGATGAACTTGATAGTTCGACGACTGCCGCCGGCCCCGAGCAAATCGGCGTGAGCGACACGCAGATTACTCGCGACGGCGGCGAACCGACGATTGACTACTCCGGCATCGAGGCCTTGAATGTCAGCGGCACCGGCAGCGGTGATACGCTGACATACACCACCGCATCGCTTGGCGGTGAGACGATCACTGTGGACGGCTTGCAAGTAACCCGTTCCGGCGGAGAAGCCAGCCTCACGATTAGCGCCATCGATAACCTCATGGTCGAAGGCACAGCGGCCGGCGACACGATCAACATCACCGGCACGGCAAGCGGCGTCACGACCACAGTCAACGCCGGGGCTGGCGACGACATTATCACGGTGGGTATGCCGGATTGCTGGACGGGATCTTGGGCACGCTCACCATTCATGGCCAGGCCCACACGACCGCCGATACGCTCCACTTCGACGACAGCGCCCAGGCCAGCGCCAAGACCTACACGCTCAATGCGGCCAGCTTCACCCGTACCGGTTTGGCGACGATCAACTTCGACACCGTGGAAACGGTGAACCTCGATGCCGGCACGGCCGGCGACACGATCAACATCACCGGCACGGCAAGCGGCGTCACGACCACAGTCAACGCCGGGGCTGGCGACGACATTATCACGGTGGGTATGCCGGATTGCTGGACGGGATCTTGGGCACGCTCACCATTCATGGCCAGGCCCACACGACCGCCGATACGCTCCACTTCGACGACAGCGCCCAGGCCAGCGCCAAGACCTACACGCTCAATGCGGCCAGCTTCACCCGTACCGGTTTGGCGACGATCAACTTCGACACCGTGGAAACGGTGAACCTCGATGCCGGCACGGCCGGCGACACGATCAACATCACCGGCACGGCAAGCGGCGTCACGACCACAGTCAACGCCGGGGCTGGCGACGACATTATCACGGTGGGTATGCCGGATTGCTGGACGGGATCTTGGGCACGCTCACCATTCATGGCCAGGCCCACACGACCGCCGATACGCTCCACTTCGACGACAGCGCCCAGGCCAGCGCCAAGACCTACACGCTCAATGCGGCCAGCTTCACCCGTACCGGTTTGGCGACGATCAACTTCGACACCGTGGAAACGGTGAACCTCGATGCCGGCACGGCCGGCGACACGATCAACATCACCGGCACGGCAAGCGGCGTCACGACCACAGTCAACGCCGGGGCTGGCGACGACATTATCACGGTGGGTAGCGCCGGATTGCTGGACGGGATCTTGGGCACGCTCACCATTCATGGCCAGGCCCACACGACCGCCGATACGCTCCACTTCGACGACAGCGCCCAGGCCAGCGCCAAGACCTACACGCTCAATGCGGCCAGCTTCACCCGTACCGGTTTGGCGACGATCAACTTCGACACCGTGGAAACGGTGAACCTCGATGCCGGCACGGCCGGCGACACGATCAACATCACCGGCACGGCAAGCGGCGTCACGACCACAGTCAACGCCGGGGCTGGCGACGACATTATCACGGTGGGTAGTGCCGGATTGCTGGACGGGATCTTGGGCACGCTCACCATTCATGGCCAGGCCCACACGACCGCCGATACGCTCCACTTCGACGACAGCGCCCAGGCCAGCGCCAAGACCTACACGCTCAATGCGGCCAGCTTCACCCGTACCGGTTTGGCGACGATCAACTTCGACACCGTGGAAACGGTGAACCTCGATGCCGGCACGGCCGGCGACACGATCAACATCACCGGCACGGCAAGCGGCGTCACGACCACAGTCAACGCCGGGGCTGGCGACGACATTATCACGGTGGGTATGCCGGATTGCTGGACGGGATCTTGGGCACGCTCACCATTCATGGCCAGGCCCACACGACCGCCGATACGCTCCACTTCGACGACAGCGCCCAGGCCAGCGCCAAGACCTACACGCTCAATGCGGCCAGCTTCACCCGTACCGGTTTGGCGACGATCAACTTCGACACCGTGGAAACGGTGAACCTCGATGCCGGCACGGCCGGCGACACGATCAACATCACCGGCACGGCAAGCGGCGTCACGACCACAGTCAACGCCGGGGCTGGCGACGACATTATCACGGTGGGTATGCCGGATTGCTGGACGGGATCTTGGGCACGCTCACCATTCATGGCCAGGCCCACACGACCGCCGATACGCTCCACTTCGACGACAGCGCCCAGGCCAGCGCCAAGACCTACACGCTCAATGCGGCCAGCTTCACCCGTACCGGTTTGGCGACGATCAACTTCGACACCGTGGAAACGGTGAACCTCGATGCCGGCACGGCCGGCGACACGATCAACATCACCGGCACGGCAAGCGGCGTCACGACCACAGTCAACGCCGGGGCTGGCGACGACATTATCACACTCGTCTCCAACGCCACGGGCAGCAGTGTTATTTTGCACGGCGACGCCAACGACGACACGCTGAATATTCGCAGCGTGGCCTCCGGCAGCACGGTGCAGGCTTTCGGCGACGCCGACAACGATACATTCAATGTCGGCAACACCTCCAATAAGCTGGACGATATCCAAGGCAATCTCACGATCAGCGGCGGCGTTCATGCGGCATCCCCACCGGGAGACACATTGTTCTTCAATGATGGCGGTCAAGCGGCCAGCAATACTTACACGCTGACCGACACCACGCTTACCCGCAGCGGTCTGCCGAACCCGATCACCTTCGGCACCGTGGAAACGCTTGAGGTGGACAGCGGCGCGGGCAACGACAAGCTGATCGTCAATTTCTCCGCCTATCCGGTTAGCCCCGTGCTAACGGTCAAATTCGACGGCGGCAGTCAGCCCGTCGGCGGCATGGATACGCTGCGGATAAACGGCACCGCCGGCAACGACACGATGAAAGTCGGCACGTTCGTCTCCGGTCTCCCATTCCAGATACAGAATGTCGAATGTCTGCAGATGTTCGGCAACGCCGGCGCCGACAACCTGGAGAATGATACGGCGGTTTCATCGCTTATCGACGGCGGCGACGGCGCCGACACGCTGGTGGGCGGCAGCGCCACGGATGTGATTTTCGGCGGCGATGGCATCGACTTCATCTACGGCCGCAGCGGCAACGATTTCCTCTTCGGCGACCACGAGTTCAACAACCGCCACCCACGAGTGAAGCATGCCGTCGCCGGCGACAAAATCTACGGCGATCAGGGCTTGTTCGTGGGCGATCCTTTCGCCACGAGTCCGGGCGTCGATAGGATCGTCGCCATCGGCAGCGACACGATCAGCGCCGGCGGTCAAATCGGCGACACCATCGTCGGTTTGGGCCTGCACATTACTGTGGTCGACTGGCTGAAGGCCCGGTTCCTGAGACCCAACAGCGCGAATATTCAAGCGGTCATCAATCAGGCGCTGGTGCAGCCGTGCACGATGCTGTAATCGGGCAGGCGATCTATTCTGGCGGCGATCTACTCGGGCCGTCTGGGGCGCGTCGGCGACGAAATCATCGCCGGAGCAGCAACCGGAGCAAGGCGCCGATCGCCAGGGCCATGAGCGAAGCCGTCGACGAGTTGAAATACGATTCATGCACCTCGCGCGTCAGGATATTGCCCATCGGGGGCTTTCTCGCTTCGGCCGCTTGCTCCTGCTTTTGCCTGGCCGACTCTTCTTCGTTGGCTCGGGCCAGGCCGCCGGAGCGAATCCAATCGAGGATGCGCGGCAGTTCGTCGGCATCGAACCACACGCCATGATATTTGCACACGTCGATGATCACGCCGCTTTGCCGGCCGAAGTGCTGCCGGACCATCAATTGTCCGCACACGGCGCAGGGGCGATATCTCGCCGCGCCCTCGGAAGCGGGAACATCAGTTTCCGGCAAGCGCGCCTGCGGCATGCGGTCGCGGCTTTCGATGTGCATTCCTTCCTCCGCCGCTTGATCGGTCAGACGCTGGAACGAGACATCGCTTAACCACAAACCGGCGCAGCGGCCGCATTCCAACGCCGAAACATCGCCCCAGGCACGGCTCACGAGCATGTGCCCTTCGCCGCACTCCGGACACACGAGCGTCGACTTGATGCCGGCCACCATTTCCGGATGAATCGGCTTGCCGCAGAAATGACAGAATCGGGCGTGATTGCTCACTCGTGTCAGACAGTGCGGACAAACGGTATCCAAATCGCGTTCGTGCAGCGTGAAATCGGCGCCACAGTACTCGCACTTCAGCGATCCTTCGCTACGCGGCGCGCCGCAATGCGAGCAACAGACGACGGCCGCATCGTGACCCCGCGGCTGTTGCACCGTGAGCACCGAACCGCAGTGGCAGCGAAAGCGCTGGCCGATCGACAGCCGGGATGCGTCGTATTGACGGTTGCACTGAGGGCAGGCCACGAGCAAGCGCATGGTGTTGCTTCCGTGAGCGATGAGAGCCGTCAGTATATCTTACAAAGATCGCAAGTAATGTACGGCCTGGCCGATTTCCACCTCGGGATTCGCCGAATCGCGCTGGATGGTGAAGTAGCCGCGATAGCCTCGCTGTTCCAGCTTGCCCAACAGCGCCGGCCAATCGACCGATCCGCGGCCCAGCGGCACTTCGACGTTTCGGCCGCGACCCAAATCGCGCACCGCGTCGGTGGCATGCACGTGCAAGACGTGCGGCCCGAGCAACTCGGCGACCTCCTGCGGGTCAGCTCCACTGACTACCAATTGGCCGGGATCGAAATCGACGCCGAGCGATCCGTCCGGCAGGGCGGCGATCAGCCGGGCCAGGTCCGCACCGCTGGTTGCGACAGTTTGCGCCGCTAACATGGCCCCCACGTGCTGGCCGTGGCGGCCCAAATCGGCCAGCACCTCCACCAGCAAATGCCACTGTGGTCCTTCCGGCTTCGGCGGGATGGATCCCACGTGAACGACGACGATCGCAGTGCCCAAGGCGTGCGCCATCCGCATCACTTCCTTGGTTCTGAGCACACGGGCGTCCAACTGCTCTAAATCGCCGAAGCCGCGGCGCGTGCGGAACGAGATGGCGCACACGCGCAGCCGGAAATCGTCGAGTGTCTTTCGCAACTGCCGCAGCGCCGTTTGCGATAATTCCCCCGGGCGCAGATTCAAATGGGCGTCGATCTCCACGGCATCGACTCCCAGCTTCGCCGCCAACGGCAACGCATCCCGCAACCCAGCACGCAAGCTTGGCAGGTGGATGCCGATTTTCAGTTGCAGCACGTGGATTTCCTGAATAAGTTTTGCCAATCGCGGCCGCCGCTTCTACAAAAATAACCGGCCGCTCGATCGTTGATTTCTAATGGTACAATTGTGGAGCCGTCAATTGACCATGACAACTGTCTCTACCATCGCCGCATTCTTGGAAGAATTCGCCCCTCCGCGCCTGGCGGCCGATTGGGATAACGTCGGACTACTGGTGGGGGACGACCAGCGCAGCGTTCAGCGCGTGATGACCTGCCTGACCATCACTCCCGAGAGCGCGGCGGAAGCGGTAGCCGAAAAGGGCGACTTGATCGTGACACATCATCCACTGCCGTTCCGCGAGTTGCGTCGCATTACGACCAACACGCCGGAAGGCCGGATGCTTTTGGACTTAATCGCCGCCGGCATCGCGGTATACAGCCCGCATACGGCATTCGACTCGGCGGGCTCAGGAATCAATCAACGTTTGGCGGAAGGGCTTGGACTAATCGACGTCGAGCCGCTTGTGCCCGACGCTGCCGATCCCGCTTTGGGGACAGGCCGTTTCGGTTTTCCGCAAACGGGCTCCACGCTGGCCGGCATTGCGGCGAAAGTGAAAGCGTTTCTCAATGTGCCAGGCGTGCACGTGGTAGGAAACGCGGAGATGCCGGTGCGCGCTGTCGCCGTGGCGTGCGGCAGCGGCGCCGAATTTTTGGAAGCGGCCCGAATTGCAGGCTGCAATTGTTTTGTCACCGGTGAGGCGCGTTTCCATACGCTCTTGGAGGCGGAAGCCACGGGAGTGAGTTTAATCTTGGCTGGGCATTTTGCCAGTGAACGATTCGGCGTCGAACGCCTGGCCGAACTGTTGGCCGCACACTTCCCTGGCGTAACCGTCTGGCCCAGCCGCCGCGAACGTGATCCGCTGCGTTGGGTGTAAAGCGCGGCCGGATTTAAAACTGTCCGGTATGGGCGGGATGTGCCGGTTTCATCGCTTCCGCCGCTGCATTGACTCCCCTTGGCACTGGTCTAAAATGGACTCGCGGCTGAGGAGAAGAGGCCTCTAAAATCGGGCGGGTTCCCGCGCGGCCAGCCGTTTGCCGCTGCAAGTTCCAGCGGATTTAATGTTCCAATTCGCGGCATCAGTGTTGCGGTATAAGATCGGTGGGGAATTCGACTGCCATTTAGTATTTGTCAAACCGGAACACAAAAATGCCGCTTCGCTCTCTTACCGCTTTGCCCGTTTACAACGAAGCGCAGCACGTTACGCAGGTGCTGGATGAAGTGCTGCGCTTTGGCAGCGACGTCCTGATGGTCGACGACGGATCGGTTGACGGCACTTCGGAGCTATTGAAGTTGCGCAACGATATTCATCTCGTGCGGCACCCCATCAACCGCGGCTACGGCGCCGGCTTAGAAGCGCCTTTCAATATGCGCTGTGCAACGGCTACGAGGTGCTGGTGACGATCGATTGCGACGGGCAACATCAACCGCGAATGATTCCCGAATTCGTAGCGGCTTGCGGGGGTGTCGATATCGTGTCGGGCAGCCGCTACTTGAAGAAGTTTGCGGGCGACAGCGCGCCGCCGGCCGCTCGCCGAAAAATCAACGAACAAATCACCGCTGAAATCAATTGTCGGCTCGGGCTGAAACTGACCGATGCCTTTTGCGGCTTCAAAGCATATCGCGCAAGTGCGCTGGCGAATCTGAAGATCACGGAGACCGGTTACGCCATGCCGTTGGAGTTGTGGGTGCAGGCGGCTCACCAGAACCTCAAAATCATCGAGCTTCCCGTGCCGCTGATCTATCTGGAAGAAGCCCGATCGTTCGGCGGCTCTCTGGATAACGCCGAAACTCGGCTGCGCTATTACCGCGAGGTGCTGGATCGCAGCGTGGCGGCGCTGCACCCAGGGGCGCCGCGGCAGTTTCGCGAACCCTCTGTTTGTGGGCCGGGGGCGAAGTAAACTTCTGGTAGCATCTGGGATGTGCCCCTATGAACTGCGGGACTGCCTGCTCAACCAGCACCGAACCCTGTTCAACCGTCTCGTCCCACGGCAACGAACCATCACGAGTCGACGTGGATCAAAACGCCGCGCCATTCCATTGGTCCGATTGGTCGAGCAAAATCTCGCGGCTGGCTGCGCCGCGGGAAGACGGCGCGAAACTGGTCGAGCCCCCGCCTCCGCTGGCCGGCGATATGGCCAGCGCCAATCAGCGGCAGATAGCGGCCAGCAACTACGATCTGCAGGGGCGTCGGCTGCCGCAACTGGCCGCCGAAGCGCGCGAGCAGTTGCTAGCCGAAGCCTTGCAATACACCCGCAGTTATCGCGATTTTACGATGCCCGCCCAGGTCACGTCGGTGTTCCTGGCCGGTCATCAGCCGGAGATGTTTCATCCCGGCGTGTGGTACAAGAATTTTGTACTGGCGCGATTGGCCGAGAAACATCGCGCCGTGGCCGTCAATCTGGTCATCGACAGCGACGCCGTGAAAAGCGTTGCGCTGCGGGTGCCGGGCGGATCGATTCAAGAACCGCGCGTGGAATCGATTCCCTTCGATCGATCCGCCGGGGCGGCGCCGTTTGAACAGCGGGAAATTCTCGACCGCGATCTGTTTGCGTCATTCGGCGCGGGTGGAAAAGGAATTGCGGCCGCTGGTCGCCAATCCGATCCTGTCGAAGTATTGGCCTCTGGCGGCATCGCGCTCCCGCGTCACCAACAATTTGGGCGCATGCCTGTCGCAGGCGCGGCACCAACTGGAGGCCGCGAATTGGGGTTTGCAAACGCTGGAGATCCCCCAGAGCCGCGTGTGCGATTTGCCGGCCATGCACTGGTTCATCGCCCACTTGTTGTCGCACCTCCCGCGGTTGTGGGAGGCGTACAACCAGGCGCTGGCGGCATATCGACGCCAACACAAAACCCGATCCGTTGCGCACCCTGCCCCCGATCTGATTGCCGAGGGCGACGCATTAGAAGCGCCCTTCTGGATTTGGTCGACCGACGACTCGCGCCGCCACCGTTTGTTTGTGCGCCAGCGCGGCGATGAATTGGTGCTAACTACCCACGCCGGCATCGAAGCTTCGCTCACGATCACTCCCGACGGCGATGCCCAGACGACGGTCGAACAGTTGTTGGCGCTGGCCGAGCGCGGCATTCGGATTCGCACTCGGGCGCTCATCACCACGCTGGCGGCGCGGTTGTTGTTGGGCGATTTGTTCCTGCACGGCATCGGCGGGGCGAAATACGACCAGGTGACCGACCGCTTGATCGCCGACTTCTTCGGTCTGGAGCCCTTGGGCTACATGGTCGTGTCGGGCACGTTGCATCTGCCGATTTCGCACGAGCCCGCGCGCTCGGCTGATCTGCTGCAACTGCGGCAGCGCATTCGCGAATTGGAGTTCCATCCGGAGCGCTTCGTCGAACAGAATCAGGCGAACGCCGCCGCTGCCGGCGATGCCGACCATTGGATCGCCGAAAAACGTCGCTGGATCGCCACGGAGCAAACGCCGGAAATCGCCCGCACCCGCTGCCGCGCCATTCGCCAGGCCAACGAAGCATTGCAAGGGACCGTCGGCCCATTGCGGAAGCAATGGACCGCCGAGGGCGGCCAACTCGCGGAAAAACTGCATGGAGAAGCGGTTTTATCGTCGGTGCGCCTACGGCTTCGTGCTCTTTCCCGAGCTGCTCTTGACAAAATTTTCCGGGTAGCTCCTGGAAATTTTCTGGCGGGCCGTGTAAGTTATCGCCGGCGATGGATCGTTCCACTAGCAGAAGGGATTCGCTATGAACCCGGCATCACCGCGGGTTGGATCTCAGGGAGGAGCGGCGGCAGGAACCGCAGGAAGGCGAGCGACTGCACGGCGGCATGCGAGCGGGAAACGGATCGCCCCATCTTTGGGCCACAGGCCACCTCGTCACGGCAATGCTGGCCGGCGAGCGAAATCTGCCAAAGCCGCGACCGGCCGACTGCGTATTGCGAAGTCAGCGGCAAAGAGCATCTCCAAGCGATCGTTGCATGGGCGGCCGGCTGGCGGCTGGAGAACTAAAGATCGGCTCGCCGCAAAAAACGCGCTCGCTTCATCCGCCGGCCGTTCCTCCGCGTCCAAAACTCGCCGACGCGCTGGTTGGCCCAGTGCAACAAGATGCCTTCGCCGATTCGCCCCCTTCGGACGAAATCCGCCTGGTGTGGGGACGCAGCGGAGATCATGCCGCGGTGTATCACATGCTGCTGGCCGTGTTTCAGGCTCCATCGCGCGATGAGTTCCAGGCGCAGACGGAAGATCCCTTCTACGAGCCGACCGATCGGCTGCTGGTCAAGCGCGGCTTCCGAGTGCTTTCGCACCTGCACCTGACGCACCGCACCATGTACTTCGGCAGCGTCGCATTTCCGGTGGCCGGCTTTCACGGGCTGGGCACCTTGCCGGAATTTCGTGGGCAGGGGTTTGCCACGCGGCTGCTCCACGAAGGCGAGCGCCGCATCGCCGGCGAGAGAGCAGCCCTCGGCCTGGTGCGCACTGCGCATTCCAAAATTTTTCCGCCGCGCCGGCTGGGCCGTCTGCGGACGGCATTGCTTCTCGCAGGCCAAAGCGCGCGAAGTGCTCGGCCGGTTGCACGGCGAACACAGCGCGCTTTTGGCGCGGCCGCTGAGCATCCGCCGCTGGCGTCACGTTGAAATGCCGGCGCTCGTGCGTTTGTATCAGCAAAATTCACAACATGCCTATGGACCGTTTGAGCGCACCGATGCGTATTGGTGCTGGCTGGTGGGGCGGCAGGCTTACGACTCGCTGCTGGTGGCGCTCGACGGGCTCGACAAGCTCGAACTGGAAGAAACGACCGCGCCGATCGTCGGCTTCGGCGTGTTGCGGCAAGAGCAACTGGTCGAACTATGCACGGCGCCCGGTCATCCCACCGCCGATTACCAACTATTGGCCCGCGCCTGCGGCGACGCCATCGAGCACGATCGCCAAGACATCATCGTGAACGCCCCGCCCGGCAATCCACTGCATGAAGTGGTTTCTGCCTCGGGGGGGCATTATCACAACCACGAGGCCGATCACGACGAAGTGTTCATGGTCAAAATCGTCGATCCGCTGAAGTTCTTGACGCTGCTGGGGCCGGAGCTCGACAGGCGAGCAAAATCGGCCAATTTGTCGGCTGAAACCGAGCTGGGCTTGGAGGTCGATGGCGCGAAATGGCGGTTGATTTTCACCCGCCGCGGCTTCCGCGCTCGCCCCGGCAAGCTGGGCCGCAGCTATTTGACGCTCAGCCGCGTGGAATTCACTCGTCTGGTCCTGGGCCACGGCAGCGTGCGCGAAACCGCCGAAACCGGCCGCATCAAAGCCTCCACGCAAACGGCGCTCGACATAGCCGAAATCCTGTTCCCGCGCCTCCCCTTGGTGCGCGGCGAATGGGACGAATTCGCGCCCTAAGGCGATTTTTAATCGCAGCTTGCGCATAAAATGTGCAGTCGTGCGCGATGTCGAATTAGCGCGATGTTTTGGCAAAAATAGCCACGCGCTCGATTATTCGTTTCATAAGGAGCGTGCATATGCGTGGTCATCAATCTGATGCGAACAGTCGTCGCCAGTTTTTTCGCGTGTCGGCGATCGCCGGCAGCGGATTGCTTGTAGCCGTAGCGACGCCGGCCTGGGCGGACGAAAACGCTAAGCAAAGTCGCCGAAGAAGATGTTTCGCCGGCCGAGGATTTGATGCGCGAGCACGGCGTGCTCAAGCGCGTGATGCTGGTCTACGACGAAATGCTGCGGCGCTGGGACGCCAGGCAGGATGTCCCGCCGGAAATCCTGGCCGAGGCGGCCGGAATCATTCGCCACTTCGTCGAGGATTATCACGAGAAGCTGGAAGAAGATTATCTGTTCCCGCGATTCGAAAAGGCCAACAAACTGACCGACCTGGTGAAAACGCTCAAAGATCAGCACCAGGCGGGGCGCAAGGTTACCGACGTCATTCTGCAGCGGGCAAATTCGCAATCGTTAAAGGACTCAGCCCAGCGGGCGAAAGTGGCCCAAGCCATCCGCGAGTTCAACCGCATGTACGCCCCGCACGAAGCCCGCGAAGACACAGTGCTGTTTCCGGCGTTCCGCGGCATCGTTTCGGCAAACGAATACGATTCGCTGGGCGAAGACTTCGAAAAGAAGGAGAACGAACTGTTTGGCGACGACGGTTTCGAGAAGATGGTCGACCAGGTGGCCCGCCTCGAGAAGCAACTTGGCATCTACGAGCTCTCGCAGTTCACGCCGAACGTCTAGCGGAACCGCGGAACGACGGAGGATTGGTACAAATCTTGCAGCACTTGCCTGATGCGGGTTCACCCGTTCGTGCGAACTTAAGGGAGAACGATCATGGCCAAGTACGGCAAATCAGCAGGCCGCTCGGTGAAACGGGCGGTGCATAAATTCAAACGCGGCCAGCAACACAGCGGGCCGGGCGGCAAGCGAAAAGCCAAAAGCCGCAAGCAGGCGATCGCTATCGGATTGTCGGAAGCCCGCAAGAAGGGCGCCAAGGTGCCCAAGAAGCCCAAGAAGAAAAGCAAGAAGTAGCGAGCCGGCCGTAAATCGATTCGTGAATCGAGATCACTTGCCCAGCGCCGCTTTTGCTTCTTGCACTACGTGCTCCGGCGTGATGTTGAAGAACTTGTAGCAGGCTGCGGCCGGCGCTGGCGCCAAACGTGCTCATGCCTACAAATCGGCCGCCGTCGCCAATATAGCGATCCCAGCCCAGCCGCACTCCCGCCTCGCAAGCCACGCGGGCTTTCACATCCGGCGGCAGCACGCTGACGCGGTAGGCCTGATCTTGCATTTCAAACAGTTCCCACGAAGGCATGCTGACCACGCGGGCGGCAATGCCTTGTTGCGTGAGTTGCTCATGGGCCGCCACGCAGATCGAAACTTCGCTGCCGGTGCCGATAAGAATTACCTGCGGCTTCACGGCCAGCGAATCGATCAACACGTACGCGCCTTTGGCCAGACCGGTGGCCGAAGCATATTTGTTGCGGTCCAACGTGGGCAAATTCTGCCGGGTAAGAATTAAGGCCACCGGTCGATCGTTGATCGGCATCGTCGCCCGCCAGGCTTCGGAGGCTTCGTTGGCGTCGGCGGGGCGAATCAACACGATCCGCGGCACGGCCCGCATGGCGGCCAGGTGTTCGATCGCCTGATGCGTCGGGCCATCTTCCCCCAGGCCGATCGAATCGTGCGTGAACACGTAAATCACCGGCAAATGGCCGATAGAACTCAATCGGAATGCCGGCTTCAGGTAATCGAAGAACGAAAAGAACGTGGCCGCGTAGGAACGCAGCTTGCACAGCGCCATGCCATTGGCGGCCGCGGCCATGCCGTGCTCGCGAATGCCAAAATGAAAGTTTCGGCCGTGTCGATCTTCAGGGGAGAAGCTGGACGAGCCCTCGAACGTTTGCAGCGTTTTGGTGGAAGGAGCTAAATCGCCCGATCCGCCCAACAGCCAGGGCACGCGCTGCGCCACGGCATTGAGCGCCTTGCCGTCGGAGACTCGCGTGGCCATTCCTTTGGCATCGGCGGGGAACACCGGCAAGTCGGCGTCCCAGCCGGGGGGCAGCTCGCGGCGATCCATCAGTTGCCACTGGTGCGCCAGTTCCGGAAATTCCTTGGCATATTTGCGGAACTTTGTTTGCCAACGCTTGTGCAGTTTGCGCACCGCGAACGGCCACGCCTTCCTGAAAATGCTGCCGCGCTTCCTCGGGCACCAGGAATTGTTCGTCCGGCGGCCAGCCGTAAAACTCTTTCGCCGCGCGAATTTCATCGGCCCCCAGCGGCTCGCCGTGGGCCGCAGCGGTGTCTTGCTTGTGCGGCGCGCCATAGCCGATGTGGCTGCGCACGATGATGATGGTCGGCTTTCCCTTGGTACGGAGGAATTTCTTGTAGGCCTTGGTCAGCTCCACCGTGTCGTTGGCGTCGTCGCACTTGATCACGTTCCATCCCAGCCCCTTGAAGCGCACCGGCACGTCGTCGCTGTAGGCCAGATTGGTTTCGCCTTCGATGGTGATGTGGTTATTGTCGTAAATCCAGCAGAGGTTGTCCAACTGCAGGTGCCCGGCCAGCGAAGCGGCCTCGTTCGAGACGCCTTCCATAAAATCGCCGTCGCTGCACAGCGCGAACACGTTGAAATCGAACAAGTCGTGCCCCGGCCGATTGAAATGCGCGGCCAGCCACTTAGAGGCGATGGCCATGCCGACGCTGTTGCCGCAACCCTGACCCAGCGGCCCCGTGGTGGTTTCGACGCCGCTGGTGTCCATTGCCTCCGGATGACCCGGCGTGCGGCTGTGCAGTTGGCGGAACTGCTTGATCTGATCGAGCGTCACGGCCAGTTCGCCCGTGGGATTTCCCTCGTGATCCAATTGCTGCACGCCCGCCAGGTGCAACACGGAATACAACAGCATGCAGGCGTGGCCGCAGGAAAGCACGAACCGATCGCGATTCGGCCAATCGGGATTTTCCGGATCGTACCGCAGAATGTTGTGCCACAGGCTGTATGCCACCGGCGCCAGCGCCATTGGCGTGCCGGGGTGCCCGCTATTGGCCTTTTGCACCGCGTCCATCGACAGGGTGCGGATGGTGTTGATGGTCAGCAGTTCGACGTTGGTGGCGGAACGTGTTTCGGTGGTCGTGGCCATGGGAAGTAGTCGGTGGTCAGTGGTCGGTGGTCAGTTCGCCGCCGGGCTTGGCGCGGCGCTGAGCATGAAGCCTAAGAATTTCCGGCGAAAACGTTGAGTTTAGGGGGCTGTGCGCAGCGTCAATTGCCGCACAAACATAGGTTATTGGGGCCTTTCCGGCGGAAGATTTACCGCTGGCTGCGCCGAAGATGGCCGGCGCTGGATTGAAAATATTTTCGGCGACGGCTCGAAGTGCCCTCGGCCGCGCCGCGATCGGCGGCCGCGGTTTGCTGATTCCTCAGATCTTCCAGATTCGCCCGGCAGTAGCGGCAACCGGTCGTTTCGATGTGGAAGCTGATGAATTTCGATTCCTCATCGCTCAGAATTCCCAGCACGAAACTGCCAAGCTGCTCACGGGTGGGGCAACTCAGCCGGTTGCGCCGCCAAATATCGCCCAGCGAATGTTGCCCGGCGTCGCGCTGGGCGATGATCTCAACAAGCTGTGCGGTCAACTGTGGATCGCCGCGCAGCGCCGATTCGATTGCCGCCATCGCCTCGGCAGGCAGCGCTTCGTCGAGATACGCGGATAGTTCCGACTGCGAAAACATGGAATCATTCTAACTGCATCGCGCCTTAGATTCACGCCGCTTCGACCGGTTCCGGCTTCTGTTGAGTTTCGGCGACCAGGGCGGCGATATCGGTGCGGGGCGGAGGTTCGCCGTGTGGATCGCGGCGGTAGAACTTGTTAGCCAACAGATGTTCCCCTCCCAAGATGAGCGCCACCAGCACGATCAATAGCGGATACAGCTCGTGGCCTGTGCGGCCGAGGCTCACGTCGCGCTCGATTTCATCCTTGCTTCGCGAGAGGCGAAAGCGATCTTTGCCGAACAGCGTGGCTAATTCATCGTGGTTCAGTCGCGCCAAGTCGGTGGCGGCGGCGGGCACGTTCACGCTGAAGCCGCGGCGCACGCCCCCCTGCGTGCCCCCCGCGCGCAGTTGATAGTTGCCCGGGGTGGCGGTTGTGGTAATGGTGAGGTTGCCGGTCTTTTGATCGACCGACTGCGGATATTCTTCTCCCTCCGGCGTGCGCAGTCGAGAAGATCAATTGCCGTTCGTCCTCTGGCAGGCGAATCACGACGGCTTCGCCGGCGAGATAATTCAGCCGTTCCTCGCCGCTGCCGACCAGATAGAACAGCATTTCGTTGGAGAGCATCACAAACGGCCACGGCTCGGCGCCGACGGCCAGCAGGTTCCACAGATCGGAATCGGTGGCTTCGTCGGAAATCGGAGTGGTGAACACGAGCACGCGGCCCTTGCCGACGCTGCGCCTCCAACAGCGCGGGTTGCCCATTGCTATACGGGATGACGGTGTTCACGCCGTCGGCCAGATCCGCGAGCTTCCAATGCGACCAGACGGTGAACGCGTCCCACGGCACACTGCCGGCGATGCCGCGGAATTTGGCCAAAAGCGGATGCTGATAATCTTGCGGCGCCAGGAATGCATCTTGCCGATGCCACTGCTGCGCCAAGCGGCCGGGCATCACTTTGAGCGCCGCCGGCGTATTGAAATCATCGACCGAGTGTCCTTTGGGCTGCGCGTTGCGCCCCAGCCAAATCGCCAGCCCGCCTCCGTGATCGACATAGTTCGTCAGCGTTAGCCAGACGGGATCGGACATCGGCGGCGGATCGAGCAAACACACGGCGGCATAATCATCTAAAGGTTTTGTGGTCAGATCGTCCAGCGGCACCACGTCGCATTCGAAGCGCGCCTGACTGGTACGGCGGAATGCGGCGGGGGCCAAAGCCTCGGTGAGAAAAATCGCCCGACGCTGCGCCGGCTTGTGCGCGGCCACCAGCACCTTCCACGGCGGCCGAACGTCGACAGTGAAATACCGTGCATCGTCGGCCGGCAAACTATCTTCCCCGGCGATCCGCACGTAGCCTTGATGCGTCCCCTGGTCCAGACCGTCGATTTGGAAATCGATCACCTGCGATTGATCTGGCTGCGGACGGGCGGTGGTTTGGGCTCGCTTTTGCGGTTGGCCCTCCGCATCGACTATCCACGCTGAAACCGCGATTTCTTCTTCCGGACCGAGGCGAACCAGTTCCGTCTCCAAATTCAGCGGCGTGTTGCGGGCCAGCACATCGGCCGACAAATGCAAATTGCCCAGTGCGAAGTCTTGCGGGCTTTCCAAGCCCACGTCGATCATGTACAGGGCCACATCGGATTTCGCGGCCAGCTTGTCGCGCAGCCGTGCGGCGGCGTCAGCCGGCCAGGCGGGGCGACCCAAATCGGTAAAGACGTAGATTTCCTTGCGAGCTTTGGTGCTGCCACCCACCAGACGCAACGCCTCCTCACATACGTCCGGCAGCGGCTGTGCGGCGGCGGAGATTTTTAATCTGTCCAAGCGTTGCCGCGCCACCGCCGCATCCACGGCGAAAGCAGCCGAGAGGCTGCGCGATATCGAGCACGGCCACGTCGCTATCTTTTGGCAACTGCGCCAGCACTCTGTCGGCTGATTCTTGCGCCGCTTCCAGTCGGGTTTGATTTTGATTGCGATACTGCATCCGCGGCGAGGTGTCGAATACTAACGCCGCGGCCACCGGCGCTTCTCGATCTCCCAGGAACCCGGCCGACTGCAAACTCGGCCGCGCCAATGCCAGCGCCAAAAACACGATCGCCGCGCACCGCAGCGCCAGCAGCAATAGATGTTGCAGCTTCAGCCGGCGCTTGTTGGTCTCTTGCCGCCGTTGGATGAACCGCAGCGCAGGGAAGATCAAATGCTTCGGCTGCTGCCGCATGATCAAGTGCAGCACAATCGGCGCCGCCACTAGCACGGCCCCAGCAAGCATCAGCGGCGTGAGAAAAGTCAGGCTCATTTCAGTACCGGGCTCGGCGGCTCACCAAGTATTCCGTCAGCGCGCGGTCGAATTGCATGCTGGTGTCCAGCGGCACGTAGTCGATACCGGCTTGAAAACAGTGGCGGCGATAATAATCGCGAAAGCCGCGGATTTCGCTTAGGTAATCGGCCCGAAAACTGTCGGCGTTGATATCCACGTGGTCGGCGGTTTCCGGCTCTTCAAAATCGACCACGCCGCCAAAGGGGAAAGTGACTTCGGCCTCGTCGAGAATGTGGAACAGAATGACATCGTGCCCCCGATGCCGCAGCCTGCGCAGCGATTGCATGACCGGCTCCGGGTCGGTCAGCAGATCGCTGAACAACATCACCAGGCTGCGATGCCGGAGCATGGCGGCAATTTGAATCAGGCTGTGGGCGATGTTCGTTTTGCCGGAGGGCTTCAGGTTCGCCAACAGCGACAACACGTGACCGATCTGCGATCGCTTGCTTTTGGCGGGCAAGCTTTGGCGAATCTTCTCGTCGAAAGTGATCAGCCCCACCGGATCTTGCTGGTGCACCATCAGCTAGCACAACGCGGCGGCCAGGCAGATGCCATACTCGAACTTGGTGAGTTCCTGCCGATACGTGTAGCGCCATCGAGCTGGCACAGATCCATCACCAGGTAGCCGGTGATGTTGGTTTCCGCCTCGAATTTCTTGACGTAGTACTTGTCGGTTTTGGCGTACACCAGCCAATCGATGTCAGCGGGATCGTCGCCGGGAGTGTATTTGCGATGCTCGCTGAATTCGACCGAGAAGCCTTGGTATGGGCTGGAGTGCAAGCCCTGCAGAAAACCGCTGCACGATAAATTGGGCGCGCAGATCGAGCCGCGAGATTTGGCGAATTACCTCCGGCTTCAGATATTTTTCGACGGACGTCGACATAAACGATAAATGCTAAACGATAAATGATAAACGCGGTGCGGACATCACTGTCTTTCATTTAGCATTTACCGTTTAGCGTTTATCGTTCGTCGTTCACCTTTTTTCGAACTTCGGAATTTCCGGCTCGGGAATTTCTTTGAGTAGCCGCAGCACGACGGTTTCGCTCGACATGCCTTCCGCCTGCGCCTGGAAATTGGTGCTGATGCGATGCCGCAGCACGGGCACGGCGATTTTCTTCACGTCGTCGATGGCCACGCTGAAGCGCCCATCCATCGCCGCCAAGGCCTTGCCGCCGTGGATCAAAAACTGCCCGGCCCGAGGGCCCGCGCCCCAATCGACCAGTTCACGCACAAACTGCGGGGCGGAAGTGTCGCGCGGCCGAGTGGCCCGCACCAGCCGCGAGACATATTTCACGATGTACTCGCTGACCGCGACGCTGCCCACCAGTTTTTGCAGGTTGACGATCGCCCGGCCAGACAGCACTTTGCGCACCTCGGGCTTCTCGTTGCGCGTGGTGAAGCTGAGGATTTGTTCTTCTTCCTCGGCCGACGGGTAATCGACTTTGATATTGAACATGAACCGATCCAACTGCGCTTCGGGCAATGGATACGTGCCTTCCTGCTCGATCGGATTTTGCGTGGCGATCACAAAGAACGGGTCGGGCAGGGGATGAGTCGTCTGGCCGATCGAAACCTCGCGCTCCTGCATCGCCTGCAACAATGCCGCCTGCGTCTTCGGCGGCGTGCGATTAATTTCGTCGGCCAACAGTACGTTGGTGAAAACCGGCCCATCGACGAAACGGAAATTGCGCCGGCCGCCTTCGTCTTCCTCCAGCACGTTGGTGCCGGTGATGTCGCTGGGCATCAGGTCGGGAGTGAATTGGATGCGTTTGAATCCGACGTCGAGAATGCGCGCCAGGCTGCTGACCATCAACGTTTTCGCCAAGCCCGGCACGCCTTCCAGCAGGCAATGGCCGCGCGTGAAGATGGCGGCGAATATCTGCTCAATCACTTCGGTTTGCCCGACGATCACCTTCTGCAATTCTTCCTGCATCACGCGGCGGTGATGGCTGAACTCCTGCAGAATGTCGCCGAGGCTGCGCGGCTTCGTGGCTACGGAAGGTTCTGGCGGCATGAACTAAGGCACTCCTGCCTGGCGACGTTGGCGCACAGCAATGGCCGCGTGCGACGATCATCATCTATCCATCCTATAACCGCAGCCGCGCCTCGGCAACGCAGAAAGCCACGCGAATTGCGGCCGTAAGTTCAGCAGGGTAAGATGATTGTGTAGACGCTTTTCTTGTCGCATAGGATGCCTCGGTCATGAAGGGATGCCCGGCGCGGTGGCTGTTTCCGGCGGTAGCGATTCTGGTGATTATCGGGCCGGCTGCCGCTTCTCTTGCCGCTGAGGCCGGCGGCGAACTCACCCCCGAGCAAGTGCGCAGCGCCATCAAAGGGGGCGTCGACTATCTGAAGCACGCGCAAGCCGCCAACGGCACCTGGCCGGATTACGTCAATAATCCCGGCGGAGTGACCGCGCTGTGCACCTTGGCGCTGCTGACGGCCGGCGAGCCGCCGGATAGCGATGCCATGGCGCGGGCCATCTCGTACGTTCGCGGTTTGGCGGCCGAAAAGACCTACGTCGTCGCGCTGCAGACGATGGTGCTGTGCATGGCCGAGCCGCAGAAGGATCTGCTGATCATCCGCCGCAACGTGAAGTGGTTGGAGGATTCGCAGAATCAGGAGGGGCCAAAAAAGGGTTCCTGGTCATACAGCCCTGAAATCCGCGGCGGCGACAATTCCAACTCCCAGTTCGCGATGCTCGCCCTGCACGAAGCGGAGCGCGTGGGAGTACCGGTCTCGGAACGCACCTGGAAATTGGCCAAGCAATATTGGTTGGGGGTGCAAAACGGCGACGGCTCCTGGGATTATTTTCCGCTGCATAGCACCGGCAGCATGACCTGCGCCGGCATCACTTCGCTGGTGATGGCCGAAGATCGGTTGAATGCCGGCGATGCGGAAATCGTCGACGGCGCACTGCAATGCTGCAGCGATCACAAGGAAGATGCCGCGGCGGCCGCCATCGAACGCGGGCTGACCTGGCTGGGCAACAATTTCTCGGTGCAATCCAATCCCGGTAGCCCCTCGGCCTGGATGATGTATTACCTCTACGGCCTGGAACGAGTAGGGCGGATGACCTCGCACCGCTTTTTTTACCGCCGCGACGGGCAGCGTTACGACTGGTACCGGATGGGCTGCGAAGTGCTGCTGGCCCGCCAAGATCAATTGGAGCACTTCTGGAAAGGGGACGACCACATCGAGGCCAATCCGCAAATCAGCACCAGCTTTGCGCTTTTGTTTTTGGCCAAGGGGCGTCGGCCGGTGTTGGTCTCCAAGGCGCGCTACGGCGCCGGCGACGATTGGGACCGCCACCGCAACGATCTGGCAAACCTGACCACCTACGTGGAAACGAAATGGAAGCGCGACTTTCCCATCGGGCTGTCCTGGCAAGTCATCGATCTGTCCGGCGCGTCGGTCGATGATCTGCTGCAAATGCCGGTGCTTTATATCAGTGGGAGCCAGGCGCCGCAGCAATTGATGGAGCATGCGCGCAAGTTGCGCGACTACGTCGATCGCGGCGGTTTCATCTTGGCCGAAGCCGAATGCCCCTACGATGCCGGGTTCGATCCGGCGTTTCGCGAATTGATGGAACGAGTGTTCGAGGAACCGGAGTTTCGCTTGAAGCCGTTGCCGCCGGAGCATCCGCTGTGGAATGCCGAAGAGCCGGTGCGCCCGTCGTTGCGCCCCAACTTGTGGAGCATTGATTACGGTTGCCGCACCAGCGTGATCTACTGCGCCCCGCCGGAGAAACAGGATCTGCCGCACGGGTTGTCGTGCTATTGGGATATCGCTTCGGGGCGCGATCGGCAGTTGCCGCCAACTTTGAAAGAACAGCTCGATGCCGCCCTGTCGATGGGCATCAACATTATGGCGTACGCCACCAATCGCGAATTGAAAAGCAAGGACGAAAATTTCCGGCCGACGGAAGTGGCCCACGACGCCGACACCTTCGATCGGGGTAAGCGGTACGTCGCCAATTTGCGGCATCCGGGTGGTTGCGACGCGGCGCCGGGCGCGTTGCCAGCCTTGCTCCGCGCCGCCTCCAGCGAATTGCAGGCTCGGTTCAGCACCCAGCAGCGGCAAGTTTCGATGACCGATCCGGATTTGTTCAATTACGATGTCGTGTTCATGCATGGCCGGCACAATTTTCGCCTGACCGACGCTGAGCGGAAACAATTGCGCAAATACCTGGAGCGGGGCACGCTGCTGGCCGATTCGATTTGCGCCAGCCGCGATTTTACGGCCGCCTTCCGTCGCGAAATCAATTCGCTGTTTGAAGATCAAGGCGCCAAGCTGGAGCCGATTCCGGCCGACAGTCCGATTTTCACTACCAAGTTCGGCGGCTACGACCTGACGCAAGTCAGCCGCCGCGAACCCCGAGTACGTGCCGGCAATGAGGAACCGCTGCATGCCAAAGTGCGCAAAGGTGCGCCGGAGCTGGAGGGTCTGAAAATCGGCGATCGCTATGCGTTGATTTTCTCCCCGTACGATCTGAGTTGCGCCTTGGAGAAGCACGACACGCTGGAGTGCGAGGGCTACACCCGCGAAGATGCCATGCGCATCGGGCTGAATCTGCTGCTGTACGCGACGTTCGAATTTTGAATTTGACGGTCGCCGGCGGCGCTGCACTTGCGCACTGGAAAAATGGAAATTGCCATCTTGTAACTTCGACGCGGCGTGCGCGGCGTGCTAGCGGTGCAGTAACGCATTCGTAAAGTGCGTGCGAGCAAGATTTTCTGTCGCTTGGCAATTCAGGCAAGCTGCCTTGACCCCCGCCCCGAAACGCACCTATAATCCGCCCCGATTTTGTTGGGGTAAAGTCTCATCCCTCAACGAGTTTCGTCTTTTCTGTTCGTTGTCTTTTCGTGTTGGTCCATCGGTGCGTAGTTCGCTAGCGGACGGCCTGCGGCGCATTGTTTGCAGATATTGCGCGCGCTTGTCTTTCCGTGTGCGCTCGCGCCTCCTGAAGGATGGTTTTCTGATCGTGCGTTTTACCGCTCTCATCGTGCGGCGGTTTGGCCGCGCGCAGGCTTAGGCTGCGCCGGCCCGCTCTTGCTCTGCGCACGGCGCTCCTGCTGGCATTCTCGCTCATGTTTTTCGGTAGCGCCGCAATGGCGCAAGTTGAATTGCCGCAAACCGATCCGCGCTATCCGATCGTAGTCAACGCGAAACATGCGCATCACTGGGTCGAAGGGCTGTACGACGTGTGGTGGCTGGAAGGCGATTGCCGCGTGGATCAGGGCCCTTCGCACGCCAAATCGAAAGAGGCCTTGCTGTGGATCGAACGGCCTGATTCGCAAGCCGAAACGCAGAGTTCACACCGCGTGATCGCCTATCTCGAAGGCGAGGTGGTGATCGAACGACACACGGAGTCGAAACCCGGCGCCGGCGGCGTGGCGCACAACCATTCGCGCCCCGGTTCACACGCCGCAAATTCCAGCACTCCGGCCGGCGCGCTCTCAGCATCGGCCGCGGCGACCGAGGCACTTACCGCACAAGCCAGGCTCGCCGATACCGATTGGTTCGGCCGTTTTGCCTCCGATACGCAGCCAGAAGTGCGGGTCGCTAATCCTGAAGGCGAGCCCGAGGAAAAGCCGGCCGTTTACAACCATGCGGTCGCGCGGCGGACGCTCAAAGTCGACGCCCTGCAGCGCACGCAGTTCGAAACCACCATTCCCGGCGAGGAAATGGTGCTGCCGGGCACGCGCCGCATCCGCTTCTTCCCGCGCTCCAACGTGCCGCTGCAAATTCAAAGCTATCCCGGCGCAACGCCTAACGAAACCATCGCCGTGTTCAGCGCCGGCGTGAACGCCGTGATCGACGGCTTGCAAAGCCCGCGCGCCCCGGCGTTTTCCGGCTCGCTCGATGTCTCCGCGGATCGCATGGTGGTTTGGACCAGCGGGCTGCAGCCGGCCGATGCGGGCGGACAGATCGAGCAGCAAAACAGCACGCCGCTGGAGTTGTATCTCGAAGGCAACGTCGTGGTCCGCGAGGGGGATCGCGTGGTGCAGGCCCAGGCGATGTACTACAACGTGCCGCTGCGCGTGGGCATGATTCTCGACGGCGAAGTGCTCACGCCCGTGCCGCGCTACCAGGGTTTGGTGCGCCTGCGTGCCGACGTGCTGCGCCAGGTCAGCCCCGATCGCTATGTCGCCGAGCGCGGCAGCATAACCACCAGCCGCATCGGCATCCCCACGTATGAATTCAAAGCCGGCAATCTCACGCTCGAAGACGACCAGGTGCCGGTGATCAATCCATTCACCGGCCTGCCGGAAATCGATCAGCACACCGGCCAGCCGATCACCGAGCACCAGCAGTTGGTGACCGGCGAAAACAACGTCGTGATCGTGGACGGCGTGCCGGTGTTCTACTGGCCGTTCTTCGCCGCCGACTTGCAGCGCCCGCCGCTGTACTTCCACAGCGTGGTGTATCGCCACGACAGCGTGTTCGGCCATCAGGCGCTGATCGACCTGAACCCCTACGCGATCTTGGGCATCCGCCATCCGCCCAAGGGGACGGAGTGGGACGTTAGCCTCGACTACCTCAGCCTGCGCGGCTTCGGCGGCGGCACGATGTTTAAGTACGACCGCGAAGGATTGTTCGATTGGCCCGGCCGATACAGTGGTTTCATCGACGCCTGGTACATCAACGACCACGGCGTGGATAACCTCGGCCTCGATCGTCGCACAATCACCTTCCCCGATGCGTTCCGCGGCCGCACGCTTTTGCGCCATCAACAGGAACTGCCCTACGATCTCCAACTGCAATTGGAAGTGGGCGAAACCACCGATCGCAACTTCCTGCAGGAATACTACCAACAGGAATGGGATGAGCAAAAAGACCAGGTTACCCGCCTGGGCCTGCGGCGCGTGTGGGACAACATGTCGCTGGAGCTGGCCGGCTCGGGGCTAGTGAATCCGTTCTTCATGCAAACGCAGGATTTGCCGAAGCTCGACTTCTTCTGGCTCGGCCAGCCGCTGTTGAACGACACGCTCACGCTGTACGACCACAGCAACATCGGCTATTTGCGGCAGGATCAGCTCAATCAGCCGACCGATCCCACAGATTACAATCAATTCCATTTCCTGCCGTACGACGTTTCGACCGCCAGCTTCCGCGCCGCTTCGCGCAACGAAATCGATTGGCCGTTCCAAGTAGGCCCGGTCAAAGTGGTGCCCTACGCCCTCGGCGAATACGCCCATTGGAGCGACGATCTGTCGGGCGATAATCTCGATCGTGCGTATGGCCAGTTCGGCTTGCGCGAGCGTGCCAGTGTGGGCCGTCGATCCCACAGTGCAAAGCATCCTGTGGAACGTGCACGGCATAGCGCACAAGGTTGTGTTCCAGAGTGAATTCCTGCACTCCAACGCCAACAGCAACGACCTGCTGAATCTGCCGATTTACGACGCCATCGATGACAACAACGTGCAGGCCATCCGCCGTCGCCTGGATTTTGAGGATTACGGCAACCTGTTCCCCAATCCGGCCTTCCCCGGCCCGGCCAATGTGTTCCAGGTGCCGCTGCAATTTGATGAGCGGTTCTACGCCGTGCGGCGCGACATCATGGGCTGGGTGACCGGCCCCACCGAAATCGCCGGCAATGTGACCGAGCTGAAGTTCGATATCGATCAGCGTTGGCAAACCAAGCGCGGCATCCCCGGTCAGCAGCATGTGATCGATTGGATTACGCTCGACACCGCAATGGAAATCTTCCCCGATACCGACCAGAACTTCGGCTCGGCGGCCGGCCTGTTCGACTATAATTTCAATTGGTTTGTGGGCGATCGCCTGACGCTGTTGAGCTACGGCGGCTTCGATTTCTTCACCGCGCCCGGCGGCGACGGCCAGAAGTGGGCCACCGTCGGCGGGTTTCTCACGCGCCCGCCGCGCGGCAGCCTGTACCTGGGCTTCAACACCTTCGAAGGCGGCCCGGTCGATGCCAACGTGATCACCACCAGCTATACCTACCGCATGACGCCCAAGTGGCTTTCGACGCTGGGCTTGTCGTACGATCTCGGGAAGCAAGGCAACATTGGCGAAAACGTCCGGCTCACTCGCGTCGGCGATTCGTTCTTATTCACCATCGGCTTGAACGTCGACGCCAGCCGCAACAACGTGGGCTTCAACATCAATCTCATCCCGCGGTTCCTGGGCCGCAACCAATCCGTCACCCGCGGCACCATCGACCTGCCCCCGGCGGGCTTGTATGGTTTGGAATGACCTCGATGGCCGCAGATCCGTTGGCGCTTTTGAGCGGCTGAAAACCGGGAATGAAGAGGTGAGAAGGTGAAGAGGTGAAAAGGTGAGGTATAGTAGCAAAAGACCGACATCCGCTTGCGCTTCATCTTCTCACCTCTTCACCTTTTCGCTCTGCCGCCCTCGATGGAACCAATGCCCAACGCACCGGCGCCGATCCCCCGCACCTGGCGCCAAAAATTCCGCGATGCTTTCCGCGGCATCGGCTGCGGCATGCGCGGGCAGAGCAGTTTCCGCGTGCATGTGTTCGTGGCGGTTGCCGTAATCGTTGCGGCAGGAATTTTGCACGCCGAGCTTTGGGAGTGGTGCCTGCTACTGTTGTGTATGGCCGGAGTGCTCACGGCCGAAATGATCAACTCGGCACTGGAACACACCGCCAAAGCGGTAAACAAGGATCAGGATCCGCATCTAGCCGACGCGCTCGATACCGGCAGTGCGGCCGTGCTATTCGCCTCGATCGGCGCGGCCGTGGTCGGCGCGATCGTGTTCATCCACCGGATTTGGCTGCTGACGAAGTGAACGCTTTCTTCGCCGCATCGTAAACTTCGCGGACCGGGACGTTCCTTTCGGCGGCGATTTTTCGGCACGATTCGTATTCCGGCGAGAACGTTTTTTCGCCGTCGGGCAGCGTGGCCAGCTTGCCATCGATCGTGCCCCACTGCGTGTTTACCTGGTGCGGTTGCCGTGGAAGCTTGCGCCGCGACAACGTGGATCGGCGAACGCCCAGGGTTCCGGTTTCACGGAAGACGATGGTTTCCAGACGATCTGCATCACCGGGCTGACACAGCACGCCCAGCAATACGCCGGGCCGGTTTTTTTTCATCTGGATGCTCGTGGTGAAAACATCCAGTGCGCCGGATTCCAAGAGCTTCGTGGAACAATATCCGATCACTTCGCCGCTGACGTCGTCGAGATTGGTTTCCAGCAGGCAGAGCGCTTCCGCTTCAGTTGCGCCGCCTGCCGCCTCACCGACGAGAATTCGCAATAGATTTGGATGACTTTCGAAATCGCGCGAACCCGCGCCATAGCCGATCGCCTGCACCGTCATCGCCGGCGGGGGCCCGAAAGCCGCGCCCAATGCCGCCAAAATGGCTGCGCCCGTCGGCGTGGTCAATTCCGCCTCCACGTTGCTGGACGAAATCGGAATTCCTTTGAGCAATTCGCCCGTGGCCGGCGCCGGCACGCTGCAGCGACCATGCGCGATCGTGATGAACCCAGTTCCCGTGGGCACGGGCGACGCTTCAATCCGCTCGATGCCCAGCAAATCCATTCCGATCGCCGTGCCCACGATGTCGGCAATCGAATCAACGGCCCCCACTTCATGGAAATGCACTTTGCGAATGTCCACACCGTGAACTTGTGCTTCGGCCTCGCCCAGCCGAGTGAAAATCTTTTTGGCCAGTTCCTTGGCGCGCGGCGTCAAACGGCCGGCATCGATCATCTCGATAATGTGATGCAGATGCCGATGTTTGTGCTCCGGCTCATGCTCGACGTCGATCTTCAGACCACGAAAACCCTTCCGCTGTACTTCCGTGGAAACCAACCGCATGCCCGGCAACCCCAACGACGCCACGCCGGCCTGAATCGCCGCCAAATCCGCCCCGGCATCGACCAGCGCCGCCAGCGTCATGTCGCCGGAAATTCCACTGGAACAATCGAGAAAGGCAAGACGCATGGCCGCAGGAGTCAGGGATCAGGAGTCAGGGATCAGGAGTCAGGGATCAGGACAATGAAGAGTATATGATTTGATTTTCCGCTATGCTATGAGGCACGAAAGGATCGAATTCACGTATGGCCGATTCCACCACTACGCTGGCCGAATTGCGCAAGCTGGTCGCAGATTTCGTCGAAAAGCGCGATTGGAATCAGTTCCATTCGCCGAAGAATCTGTCGATGTCGCTGGCGATCGAGGCGGCCGAATTGATGGAGCATTTTCAATGGCTGACGCTCGACGAGTCGCGCGCCATCGCCGACCAGCCGCAAAAGCTGGCCGAAGTGGCCGATGAATTGGCCGACGTCTTGTGCTACGCCCTGGCCTTAGCCAACGAATTGCAAATCGACCTGGCCGCTGCGATCCGGGCCAAGATGGAGAAGAACGCCCAGAAATATCCCGCCGATAAATATCGCGGACGTTTTGGGCCGGAAGATACGCGCTGAAGCGGAAGATTAATACTCAGCGCCGACGCGCTGTGCCACTTGCTCGCCGCCGCGGAACGGACCCAACGCCAGGCCGAACCAGCCATCCTCCAACACGCACTGCGTGACGCTCAAACCGGCCAGGCGGGCGCCGTCGGCCAAAGCCGCCGGCACCAATTCCAATTTCCGATCGGCCGCGAAAATCTGATTGCAAATGCCACGCAACGCCGGCTCGGGCTGGTTGTGGTAGGCGTTGCCCGCCAGTTCGATCGACCCATGTCGCGCCAGCCGTACGTGCAATCGCGTAATTTCGGGGACGTACGCGGCGACGATCGAAAAATTGCGCCACTGGCTGCTGCCCGTTGCGCAGCTCATCGATGGCCAAGGTCAGCCGCACCATGCCGTTTTCGCAGCGCACTTGCACCGGATCGCGCTTGGCGAACGTAATCGATATTCCCTGCGGATACTCGACGGGAACAGTGATTCCGGGCGAGTCGGTGATTTTGGTCAGATGCTGAAACAGTTCCAACAGCGTAAAAGTGCGGCCGGCCACGTGCAATTGATCCAGCGCGTTGTTGATCGCCGACTCGTGCACCTGGATGCTTCCCAAGCTGTCGCTGGGCGCTTGCGGGCGAGCGGTATGACCGCCCAGTTGATTGGCTCCTCCCACTCGCAACCGCACGGTATGGCGCTCGGGCGTGGTATCGGCGCTCATGGTGGTCGGGTCGATACCGATTCTTCTAAGCAAGACGATGGACTGCTGGCGCACGGCGCTGTCGATGCCTTGCGAACCGAGCCGCTCCAACAAATCGTTGCTGATCGCCACTCGGACGTTGGCGTTGCGGTACACCTGTTCCAAATTTTGGGCGAGCTGTTGTGCATTTTTGTCGGTCGAAACGTTCAAGCCGCCTTCGAATTCCACAAGCCGAGCGGCGTCGCGCGTCAGACCGCTGTTTTCGTAGCGCTCGATGCCGGCCAGCACGGTGTTGACATCCACGAAGACTTCCGGCGTCGATGTTTTCTGCGGAATCAACAGGGCCGGGCCCCAAATAAGCACGCGCCGTTCGACGGCAAACTTTGCCCGGCGCAATTCCGCCGATGCATGCGGATCGTCCAGCGTGGCGGCCACAGAGTCGGCCCGCCCACAAATTGCATCCAGCTTATCGAGGCACGAATTGGCCCACTGCGTGTTGTCGCTGGCGTTTTCGCAGACCTCGATGCACAAGTCGCGGGCCTGGTTGGCCCACGAATGATATTCGGGATGTTGGGCCACACGATCCAATTGGGCCAGCAAGCTCTGCGGTTTTGGCCAGCCGGTGGATTTGACGTCCGTTGGATGAATTCCGGCGGTGGCCGCAGCACCGCTGATCGCGGGCGAATTCGGAATATTGAAACTACGAAAACTGGCGATCTTCTTCGCCACGGCTTCGACCATCGGACCTTCGACGGTGTACACGCCCATCACAGCATTCCAGACGGGCAATGCCGCGGCTGATTTTTGCTTGTCGGACCCGTTGTTCTGCGGCGCCAGCGCGGCGACGGGCGGGGCGGCGGCCGCGGGAGCGACAGTCGGCGAAGCTGCCGGCGGCGGAGCACTGGCCACAACCGACGACGGGCGCACGACGGCGATCGGAGCCGACGCGGCCGGCGGGGCGAAAACCTTCTGACTTTGAGTGCGACTCCAACGCTCATCGTTCCGCGGCGGCATCGATGACCGTTGCCATCCGCGCGGCACGGCCACGCTGAGAATGAACAGCCCCGCCAGTAGCAACAGATAGGGCCACCACGGACGCTGATTCGGCAACATCAACTGGCTCTCCCGCCGCATAGATGCTCTCCCACCGTGGAAACGCTTTCCGCCTATCGTTAGATCGGAAAGTCGCACCGCGCCAGTGGAATGAGTTTTCCCGGCAGTTGGTCCTGGGAAAGATGTACCGAACAGCGAAGGCGGATCGCCCGCTAATGGCCCTTTGGCGTGTTAAGCTTTGCGGACAATGCCGGTTCGAGCGGCCTGAGCTCGATTGCCAAAGCCCCAACGATGCCGTTGCTGCGAGCTATGCGCTCGGGGCAAGATTTGCGCGACGCCGCAGCTGGCCGCAGGCGGCGTTGATTTCGTCACCCTTGCGCTCGCGAATTTGCACGTTCAGTCCGGCATCTTCCAAAATCTGCACAAAGTGCCGCACCGAGTTTTTGCTGGGCGTTTGATACGGCAAACCGGCCACGGGGTTGTAGGGAATTAGATTCACGAGCGCCAGCCGGCCTCGCAGCAGCGCCGCCAGCTTCTTGGCGTGCACAGGCTGATCGTTCAGACCGCCCAACAACACATATTCAAACGTCAGCCGTCGCCCGGAGACTTCGAAATATCGATCCGCCGCGGCGACGATCGCTTCCAGCCCGATATTCTTGTTCACCGGCACGAGTTGATTGCGCAGCTCGTCGTCGGGCGCATGCAGCGACACCGCCAATTGAAATCGCGAATCGAGCTCTGAAAGCCGATCGATCGCCGGCGGCAGGCCAACCGTGGAAATGGTGATCCGCCGATGGCTGATGCCCAATCCTGTGGAACTTGTGGCATCGGCCAGCGCGGGCAACAGTCGATCAAGATTCGCCAGCGGTTCCCCCATGCCCATCACCACGATATGGCTGAGCCGTTCCTCCGGCGGCAGCAGGCGCGAAAGCCGCAGCATCTGCTCCACGATTTCGCCGGCCGTCAGGTTTCGCACCACGCCGTCCAGCCCGCTGGCGCAAAACACGCACCCCATCGCGCAGCCGACTTGCGAACTGATGCAGATCGTCCGCCGCGAGCCGTCGCGCAGCAGGACGCATTCAATCGTGTTTCCGTCGGCCAGCCGCAGCAGAAGCTTTTCGGTGCCATCGGCGGCGTGGTGACGCTTCTGAATGGATGTCGTCCAAAGCTGAAAATCGGCCGCCAATTGCCCCCGCAACTCGCTGGGCAAATCGGTCATCTCTTCAAACGATTCCACACGCGTGGCGAATTGCCACCCGCGCACCTGCTTGGCGCGATAGGCCGGATGCCCGCGCTGGGCGAGCCAGTCGGGCAACGTGGCGAATACAGCGGGATCCAAGAGATGATTCATGGGAATTGCCGGCAATTTGCCGCCGACGGCTTTGATTCCGAGGCTCCACGACTTAAGGTATTCTATCTGATTATGTCCACCAAAGTGCCAAAACGAAGAGCCAAAAATCGAAGGGCTGTCGGCAAGACGGTCGCGCGAAGCGGTCGGAAAAAAGCTGCGGCCGCGGGAAATATTTCTGTGCCGGGGCTCGATCTCGACGAAGCACTGCGGCTCTCGATGCAGATGATGGCCCTGCCGGGCGCCAGCGGAAAAGAAGGGATCGTGGCCCAGTTCATCATGGAGCAATTGCGCGGGGCCGGCGCGGCGGAGGCCGACATCGTGCTCGATACGGCTCATCAATTCACGCCGATCCAAGGCGAAGTCGGCAATCTGATTTTCAAATTGCCCGGCACGCTTCGCGGCCCGCGCAGACTACTGATGGCCCACATGGACACCGTGCCGATTTGCTTAGGCAGCAAACCGGTGATCGATGGCGAGTTTGTGCGATCGGCCGATTCGCGCACCGGCTTGGGAGCCGACGATCGCGCTGGAGCGACGGTGGTGCTCAGCGCGGCGCTGGCTATTCTGCGACACAAGCTGCCGCACCCGCCGCTGACATTCTTCTGGCCTATCCAGGAAGAGGTCGGCCTATACGGCGCGCGCCACGCCGATTTGGATTTGCTAGGCAATCCGAATTTGGCGTTCAACTGGGACGGCGGCACGGCGGAAAGAATCACCATCGGCGCGACCGGCGGCTATCGGATGGAAATGGAAGTGCAAGGTTTGGCCAGCCACGCCGGCGTTGCCCCGGAAGAAGGCGTGAGCGCCATCGCTATCGCCTCGCTGGCCGTCGCCCAATTACACAAAGAGGGTTGGCACGGACAAATCACTAAGGGAAAACGGCGCGGCACCAGCAACGTGGGCTTCATCCACGGCGGCGGAGCGACCAACGTCGTCACCGACCGCGTACAATTGAAGGCTGAAGCCCGTAGCCACGATCCGAAGTTTCGCAAGCAGATTGTCGCAGCCATCGAGCGCGCTTTCCGAGATGCCGTCAGGCAAGTGCGATCCGCCACCGGCCAACGTGGAGCCGCGACGATCGACGGCCGGCTCGATTACGAGTCATTCCAGCTGGCAGACGACGAAGCTTGCATCGTGGCGGCCGAAACGGCCCTAAACAGTTTTGGCCTCAAGCCATTTCGCGCCATCTCCGACGGCGGCTTGGACGCCAACTGGATGAGCGCGCGCGGCATTCCCACCGTCACGCTGGGCTGCGGACAGATCGATCCCCATACAGTCTCCGAACGGCTGGACATCGCCGATTTCCATCAGGCTTGTCGAACCGCGCTGCGGCTAGCCACTGGGCAGGAGACAATTGCCTATGAATCTTGACGACGAACTTTGCCTCTGCTTTCACGTCACCAAACGAAAGGTGCTCGCCTTTTTGCGCGTGAACAAACCGCAGCGCGCCAGCCAGATGAGCGAATGCTTCGGCGCCGGGACCGGCTGCGGCTGGTGCCGCCCTTACTTGAAGAAACTTTTCGAAGCCAGCCGCGAAGGAGCGGAAGCTGCGACAGAGCTGCCCGACGCTTCCCAGTACGCCGCTGGTCGAACTACTTATGTGAAAGCTGGCAAAGGAACGCCGCCGCCGGGCGCGACGCCGATCGAGCAATGAGCATGTCCCTTCTAGCCGCCGGAGCTTCATTTCGCTAGAATCCCTCATTGCTAGCCATCCCCCGCTCCCCGCAATCCCAACTTGACCCGATCCAGGCGAAGCCCATGGCGAAAAAAATCTTGAACCGCAAGGAGTTACGCGCTCAAAGCGACAGCGCCGCAGCGACGGCCGAAGAAACCAAGCCGGCCAAAAAAGCCCCTGCCAAGCGCAAAAGCCGCTCCAAAAAGGCCGCCAAGGAAGTGCGGCTCAAAGCCTTCTGGGGTGTGTTCAATCAGTCGATGAAGTGCGTCACCAAGTTTGAATACAACGAACGCAAATACGCCGACAAAAAAGCGGCCGAACTGACCTCCGGCGGCAAATCGCCTCACTTCGTCCAGTTGCTCAAAGAAGTGATCGAGGAATGAAATGACTAATTGACGGAATGACTAAATGACTGAATGGAAGAAATAAATTGTCTTCCGTTTAGTCATTCAGCCATTAAGACATTCAGTCATTTATCCCACAGATACTCATGTCGGAACACGGCACAGACACCGCCCTAATTGTGCAAGTGCGCAACGTGCACAAGTTCTTTACCCGCGGCAGCGAGCAGGTCGATGTATTGAACGACCTGTCGCTCGATGTGCCCGCCGGTGAATTTCTGGCCCTGATGGGCCCCAGCGGTTCCGGCAAGACGACCCTTCTGAATTTGATCGCCGGCCTGGACCGACCCAGCGCCGGTGAAGTGTGGGTCGGCGGAAAGCTGATCTCCTCCATGTCCGAGCGCAGTTGGCCCGCTGGCGCACGCGGCACATTGGCTTCATCTTTCAGTTCTATCATCTGCTGCCGGTGCTCAGCGCTTACGAGAACGTCGAACTGCCGCTGTTGCTGTTGCCCCTTTCCGCCGCGCAGCGCAAACGACAAGTGCTCACTGCTTTGGAGTTAGTCGGCCTGAGCGACCGCTTGTGGCATCGTCCGGGCCAACTTTCCGGCGGTCAACAGCAAAGGGTCGGCATCGCCCGGGCGATCGTGACCGATCCCACCCTGATCGTGGCCGACGAACCAACGGGCGATCTGGACGCAAAGAGCGCGGTGGAGATTCTTGACCTGCTGGGCGAACTGCAGCAGACGCTCGAAAAGACCATCATCCTGGTCACGCACGACCAGCGCGCCGCGGATCGGGCCCATCGTGAACTGCATTTGGACAAAGGCCAGCTTGTGGAACAGGGTTCCATTTCCGCGCAAAGCACCGCGGCCCCGACCGCGATTCCCATCGAACGCAGCCCGCGCGTGTTCCACGCCAAATAGATTTCTCGTTTAGCCCCGTCGCCCACGACGGGAGCGAACTAATATGAAGCTCCTGCTGCTCATCCTTCGCAACCTTCGCCGCAGTCTGCTGCGGACCACGCTCACCGCGCTGGGCACGGTCGTGTTGGTCGTCGTGGTTACGATGGCCTGGGCATTCCTGGCGTTTTTCGATCGCATCACGGCCTCCAAGAGTCGAAACTTCAAAGCTATCGTCACGGAGCGGTGGCAAGTTCCCAGTCAAATGCCCTACACCTACGCCGGCACATTGGCGGAAGGGGCGGCGCGCACGCCTGACGATGTCCGGCCGACCGATTCGATGGCCTGGCAGTTCTACGGCGGCACGCTCGACCCCAAGAACATGACCCGCGAAAACCTGGTGTTCGCCATCGCCATGGACCCCAACAAAATCGGCACAATGATGGACGACCTGGAAGAACTGACTGGCGAGGAAAAAGCGGAACTCGATCGGCTGGTGGCGGAAACCGTTAAGAACCCCCACGCCATCGTGCTGGGGCGCGACCGGCTCAAAGCCATCAACAAGCGCGTCGGCGAGCGGATCAAGCTCTACGGGCTGAACTTCAAAGACATTGATCTGGAATTCGACATCGTGGGCGTGTTTCCGCTGCCGCGCTACGATCAATCGGCGGCATTCAACGAGGAATATCTGAAGGCGGCGCTGGAGGATTATCAGCGCAAGCACAACGGCCAGGCCCATCCGCTGGCACAGAGAACGCTCAACTTAATGTGGCTGCGTGTGCCCGACCAGGCCGCGTTCAACAAAGTTTCAGACCAGATCATGAACAGCCCGCTGCTGTCGCTGCCGGCGGTGAAGGTCGAAAGCCAATCGAACGCCATTGCTCGATTCATGGAAGCGTACCGCGATATTTTTTGGGGCGTGCGCTGGGTGCTCACGCCGGCGGTGCTGTTCACGTTGGTGTTGGTGCTGGCCAATGCCATCAGCATCAGCGTGCGCGAGCGCGGCACGGAAATCGCCATCTTGAAAGTGCTGGGATTTCGGCCCGTGCACATCTTGGTCCTCGTGCTGGGCGAGGCGCTGGCGATTGGGGCCATCGCGGGCTTTGGCAGCGCGGCCTGCGCATACCTGCTGATCAACGGCGTGTTCGGCGGCTTCAAATTTCCGATTGCGTTTTTCCCAACGTTCTTAATTCCGATCGACGCACTGTGGTGGGGCTTCTGCGTCGGCGCCGGCACGTCGCTGGTCGGCAGCATCCTGCCCGCCTGGTCCGCCTGCTCGGTCAAAGTGTCTGAAGTGTTTGCCAAAGTGGATTAACAATGTCGATGCTCGCCTTCGCGCTGCCCACATTTTCGCCCACACTATACGGCTCGCTTGTCGCAGGCCTGATCGGCCTGGTGGTGCTGGCGATCTTGGGCCGTGTGCCGCTGCAATACAGCTTGCGCAACCTGATTGTGCGCTGGCGGACCACCTTGCTCACGTCGTTGGCGTTTACGCTGGTGATCGGGCTGATGATCGTGATGCTGGCGTTTGTGAACGGCATGAGCCGATTGACCGAACAAAGCGGCCAGCCGGGCAACGTGATTGTCTTGTCCGATGGCGCGATCGATGAGCTGTTCAGCAATTTCAAGTACACCGAAACCAGCGACGTGGAACGCCAGCCCAGCGTTTTGCGCGATGAAAGCAATCGACCCATGTGCAGTCGGGAAACCTACCTGGTCGCGATTCAAGATACCGGCACCGAGAAAGATAACCGTCCGCAGCGGCGATTCGTTCAGCTTCGCGCGATCGAAGATCCGGAGATGGCCGCCCGAATCCACGGAATCGGTCTGTATCCCAGCGGCCAGTGGTTTTCCGAGGCCGGTGTGCAGTCGCTTCCCGGCAAAACCGGCAAAGAATCAGAGGCCATTCAAGCAGTGCTGGGCGAGGGGATCGCCCGCGAAATGGGGCGCGATCGCGGCCAGGAATCGCTGAAGGTTGGCGATCTGTTCGAACTGGGCGGCCGCACCTGGATTGTGGTCGGCATCACGAAATCCGAAGGCTCTACGTTCGGCTCCGAAGTCTGGGCCAAGTGGAGCCTGGTTTCGCACCTGTTCGGCAAAGAGCGTTACACTTCGATGGTGGTGCGCACCGCCGACCAGGCCTCGGCAAAAGCATTGGCGGATGACCTGACCACGAACTTCAAGAAAGCCGCATTGCAGGCAACTCCCGAGACTGAATACTTCGAGCGGCTTAACGACACCAGCAAGCAGTTCATGGTGGCGATTCTGTTCGTCACCGGCGTGATGTCGATCGGCGGCATTTTCGGCGTGATGAACACCATGTTCGCCGCCGTCAGCGCGCGGAAGCGCGACATCGGCGTGCTGCGCATCGTGGGGTTCGCCCGGTGGCAGGTGCTGGCCGTGTTCCTGGCCGAATCGCTGTTCATCGCACTGGTGGGCGGCGCTTTGGGCTGCGTTTTGGCGTCGCTCACCGACGGCTGGACCGCCAACAGCATCGTCAGCGGCGGTGGCGGCGCCGGCGGAAAATTCGTGGCGCTAAGGCTCGTAGTCGGCTTCGACACACTGGCCGCCGGAATGGCGGTCGCCTTGCTGATGGGCGCGCTGGGTGGATTTTTCCCCGCCCTATCGGCGATGCGCCAACGCCCGTTGGAATCGGTGCGGTAGGTCATTATCTCTCGCCGTCAACCGGCGCCGCCGGTTCTCGTCTTATTCGTCCGCGGCTTTTTGTGGCGCCGCAGCCCGGCGTCGCCGGGCACCATCAATACTGAGGCACCCCGCCCCCATGCAGAGGATTGCCAGCGCACCCAGGAGGAAAACGGCCGGCGTCTCAACCGCCCAGCCGCCGCTCATGGGAGTCAAATTGCCCAAATCCGCTCGATGCGCGATGGTGATCGCCATGATCATGTTCACCACGATCATCAATGCCCCCAATCGCGTGAACAATCCAATAATGACGAGGATCGGACCGAGCACTTCGCCCAGGTAAACGCCGTACGCCACGAACGACGGCATGCCATTTCCCTGGACCCCTGCCACGATCGGATCGATGCCGTGCATGATCTTTTCCACGCCATGAAACAGCAGCAGCCCGCCGATGGACAAGCGTAGGATCAGCTTGCCCAAATCGTCACCGAAACATCGTTTGCCCGGTTCCATCGCTCGCCGCCTTTCTGAAAATGTGCGAATGTCCGTCCGAATGACCGCGTAATTTGACAGCACAATACCTCTCAACGCTACGCCAATTGGGACGGACTGCCAGCAAAAAACGCGGCAAAAATGACATGGGGCGGCCCGAATTGGCCTTTTCTCCAGAAGAATCCCGGATAACATAAGAGGAAGCGGTCCCTCCATACGCCAGGCCGAGGGGATAATTCTCAGCCTGGGTTTCGCGAATCCGGCCATGGTCTGGCCGATCGCGTTTCGGCGCTGCTGCGGTTGCGTCGGGCACCTCCGGCGGTTGCCGTTCCACGATTAAATCGAGCGTATCAATTGGCCCCGGTTTTGCACCCGTGGCTCAAATAGATTCAAGCGCTTGACGATTCCTGGCGATTTTGGTGTTGGTTGAGGTTGTTTTATGGAACTAGCGAATCTGCGAAACATCGGCATTTCGGCCCACATCGACTCGGGTAAAACCACCCTGAGCGAGCGGATTTTGTTCTATGCCGGCCGCATCCACCGCATCCAGGAGGTCAAGGGTGAGGGAGGCGCCACCATGGACTACATGGACCTGGAGCGCGAACGCGGAATCACCATCACCAGCGCCGCCACCACGGTCGATTGGGATGACGATAACGGGACCGACCACCAAATCAATCTCATCGACACGCCCGGCCACGTCGATTTCACCGTCGAGGTGGAACGTAGCCTGCGCGTGTTCGATGGCGCCATCCTCGTGCTCTGCGCAGTGGCTGGCGTGCAAAGCCAATCGATGACCGTCGACCGCCAGATGAAGCGCTATCATGTGCCGCGGTTGGCGTTCATCAACAAGATGGACCGCACCGGCGCCAATCCGCAGCGCGTGGTGCAACAGGTGCGCGAAAAGCTCGACTGCGACGCCGTGCTGATGCAGTTGCCCATCGGCAAGGAAGACGATTTCGCCGGCATCATCGACCTGATCACCATGAAGGCCGTCTATTTCGACGGCGACCAACGGCGAGAAGGTGCGCCGCGAAGCGATTCCCGCTGAGTTAATGGAAGAGGCCAAGACGCACCGGCAGCACATGCTGGAGGCGCTGTCGATGTACAGCGACCAGTTGATGGAATTGCTGCTGGCCGAGGAGGATGTGCCCGAAGAGCTGATTCACGCCACGGTGAAAGATGCCGTGCAGAACCAGGACGCCACAGCCGTGTTCATGGGCTCGGCCTACAGGAACAAGGGCGTGCAGCCGCTGTTGGACGCCATCGTGCGCTACTTGCCTTCGCCGCTGGTGCACGAGGTGCAAGCCAAGAAGTGGGACAATCCCGAGGAAAAATTTCCGCTCGAGCCCGATCCCGACCAAGCCGTTCGTCGGCATGGCGTTCAAGCTGGTCGACGATCCGTACGGCCAGTTGACGTTCATGCGCATCTACCAAGGCACGGTGAAAAAGGGCGACCAGATGGTCAACCAGCGCACCAGCCAGAAGCAGCGCTTCAGCCGCATCGTGCGGATGCACGCCGACAAGCGCGAGGAAGTCGATAGCGCCACTGCCGGCGACATCGTGGCCATCATGGGCGTCGATGCCGCCAGCGGCGACACCTATTCCAACGACCACAAATACTGCACGCTGGAAAGCATGTTCGTGCCCGAGCCGGTCATCAAGATGGCCATCAACGCTCCCAATCGCGAAGGCTCCGACAAGTTGGGCAAGGCCTTGCAGCGATTCCGCCGCGAAGATCCCACGTTCCGCGTCAGCACCGACGAAGAAACCTCCGAAACGGTGATCGCCGGCATGGGCGAGCTGCACTTGGATATTTACGTCGAGCGCATCCGCCGCGAATACAAGGTCGAAGTCGAAGTCGGCGCGCCGAAGGTCAGCTACCGCGAAGCGCCGACGCAAGCGGCCGAATTCAACTACAAGCACAAAAAGCAAACCGGCGGCTCCGGCCAGTACGCCCACATCGTCGGCAAGCTGGAACCGCTGCCGGAAGATTCGGAAGAAGAATGTTCGAATTCGAAAACGACGTCGTCGGCGGACGCATTCCCAAGGAATACATTCCGTCGGTCGAGAAGGGCTTCCGCGCGGTCGCTGAACAAGGGTCCGATCGCCGGCTTCCCCATCGTCGGCGTCAAAGCCATGCTGGAAGACGGCTCGTATCACGAAGTCGATAGCTCGGACATGGCGTTCCAGATTTGCGCCAGCAATTGCTTCCGCGAAACGTTCCTGAAGACCAAGCCCGTGCTGCTGGAGCCGGTGATGAAGGTCGAAATCGAAGTGCCCACGCAGTTCCAGGGCCCGGTGGTCGGCGAATCTGACCAGCCGCCGCGGCATGATCAGTCTCGACCGAAGTGCACGGCAACATCGCCACGATCGAGGGCGAGGTGCCGCTGGCCGAAACGTTCGGCTACTCGACCGACCTGCGCAGCATGACGCAAGGGCAGGGCACCTTCACGATGGAGTTCGCCAAATACCGCCGCGTGCCGGTTCGATTCAGGAAGAGATCATCGAAGACAAGAAGAAGCAACTCGTCGGCGCGAAGTAAGCAGCACACGATCGAGCGTGAGATCTACCAAAACCCAAGCCCAGGGGTTGCAACCCTGGGCTTTTTTCGCGCTAGCATCCCGCACGCATTCTGCCTTGCGGCGTTTGAAATGCGGGCTCTAAAATGCGCTCGTCACGCACAGCGGGCTCTCTAGCCAAGGAACAGAACATGCGAGCACTCTCCTGCGCTTCGATTCTCGCGGCACTCTTGATTTCAAGCCTTGCGCAACCCGCCGACGCTAAGGATTTCAACCTCAAAGTCGTCGACGAACAAGGCCAGCCCGTGGCGAAATTCGAAGCGATGATCTACAGCGGCGCCGGCCTGCATTGGGCCTCCGGAGCTAACGGGACGGTATCGCTCACGGCCGATCAGCTCCCGCCCACGGTACGGGTGGTTGTGCGTGCCGAAGGGTTTGCTTCCACTGCTCAACAATTCGCCGGCAACGAGCGTGCAAAACTGCTGCAGAGCGAACACTCCATCACGCTTCCTCGCGGCGAGGAGGTAAAGTTGCAGCTTCATTTCCTTTCGGGAATGAACTGGCCCAAAGATGCCCTGCCCGAGGTCTATTTCGCCTCGTGGGGGCAAACGGTTCAATCATCTCGCTCGGTCGAAGGTCGCCAATGGTACGAATCCAGAAACGGCGGCAAGCCCGTCGATTGGAATATGCTCAATATTCGCCCGGACGAAGCCGGCGATTTCGTGTTTCGCCTTGCACCCAACCCTTCGGGTTTTTTAGTCGCGATCAACATCCCCGGTTTCTTGCAGCAATTCGAGGCCGGGCCGTTTATCACCTCGAGCTTCAAAAATGGCTTGCTGAAAATCGAAGTTCCCCAGCCGGGCAACCTGGAAGTGCAACTCAACCTGGGCTCGATGCCGCTCGATAAACTGCCGTTCAAAATCGTTCGGTATCAAGTGCTTTATCAACGTCCAGGTCAAAGGAACATGTCGGAAATTGTCGGCGAGAATGTCGCACCCGATGCAAAGCCCCTGGAGCTCCGCGATATTCCGTCGGGGAACTACTGGGTCATGGTCTTCACGCTCGCCACACCCAATGCTGCCCAGGTTTTCAGCGAAGAAGCCGATCCGGCCAGGTTCTCCGACATCAAGCAATTTACGCTGCACGCCGGTCAAACTGAAAAAGTCGATTTCCAGTACGCGCCCCTCACGCCCGATGTATTCAAAGGTGCTCGCACGGCAGTCTTGCACTTCGAAACGGCCGACGGCAATCCGGCCGCCGGACGCAGCGTCGTGATCAGTTACTACGCCGATCACTACGGGCTGCTGCCGATTTACTCCGGCAAGGTGCCCGAATCGGGCGAGATCACTTTGAAAGATCTTAGTGATGCCAAGCTGGCCTCGCCGAACGGCCGGGAACCATATTCGGTGCGCGTCGGAAAAGATCAACTGGGAGGCTTCAGTTTCAAGACGAGCGATCCGTCCGAGAACTTCAACTTCCGCTGCCCGCCGATTGCCGGCGACATGGCCCCGGACGTGGAACTATTAAACGTGGCCGACGGCAAAACCATCAAGCTCAGCGACCTGCGCGGCAAACTGGTGGTGCTGGATTTTTGGGCCACTTGGTGCGGCCCGTGCCAGCCGGCACTCGAGAAGCTCGACACCGTGGCAGCCGAAAAGGCCGACGCCTGGAAAGATCGCGTCGTGGTCGTGCCGGTAAGCATTGACGACGAAGCCGAGAAAGCGAAGGAACATCTAGCCGCCCGTGGCTGGACGCACCTGAATCCGTACTGGACCGGCGCGGAGGGCAAAATCAGTTTCGACGCTCCGGCCATGAAGGCCTACGTCATCAACGGCGTGCCCACGTCATTCCTCATCGACGCCAAAGGAAAGATTCTCTGGCGCGGCCACCCCATGAGCAACGAGGGGGGCAAAACGCTGGAAGACCGCATCGAAGCGGCGCTCAGCGGAACGCCAATCGAGGAAGCGGCCGGCAAATCGTCTGAATTAAAGCCTGCGCCGCTCAGCAAGGAAGAGCTGGCCGTACTTGAGAAGAATGCACGTCGCGAGAGCACACCGATTTTGGAATCGATGGCCAAAGAGCACGGCTATGGCCTAGCAGCCGATAAAGTGCTGCTTCGTGTGCCTCGCCCATTTGCGGACATCCGAATGCAGTATTACCGAACTGGCCATCCGACTCAGGCCCAGCAAGATCCCCGTGGCCCGGCGGCAATGCTTTTTTACTGGCAGAACGACCGCTTAAAACACTGGGGCATGACCTTCGGAGGCCAGGCGGATAAAAACGATGGATATATACTAACGAGTCTGATCGATCGTTTGATCGGCATGAAAACTCAGCAAATCGACGGATCAGAGGAATTGCTCGAAATGCGAATTCCTGGCGATTGGGTCGTGCGCTCCGGCGCGTCCAAAGACCAGTTGCTTGCCCAGCTAACTGCTATTTTGCGGAACGAACTTTCGTTGCCCGTCACAATAAAATTCCGAGACGTGGAGCGACCTGAGTATGTGGCTCACGGCGAATACCATTTTACGCCGCTACCGAACTGGACGTCCAAGTTCAAAGACCCCAATACCGATGCGATCGAAATCTTCGGCAAGGAACTGGTGCCGGACAGCGGCGCCGGAGGCGGCAGGGGTTCGTTTAGCGAATTCTTAGACTGGGTCGGACAGTGGATCGGGACTCCGATAGTATCGGAAGTGAAAAACCCACCCTCCCGCGAACTGAGTTGGTGGCAACATGCGCGATCTCCTTGTACGGAGATAATGCATAATGAGGATCACGATTCGAAACTGGTGCTTGAGCACGTGGCCGCACAGACAGGAATAACCTTTAGTCAAGAGGAGCGGCCGATCAAGATTCTATTTGTCGAACGTGCACAATAATACCGGCGAAACGTGCGCCGCCGCCCTACGGCGCGTTCACCGATTCGCGGCTGCTGCGCGTGGCCATGGCTTGCCACACTGCCGCATCGATGTTGTCCGACACGCTTTGAACTGAGCCGTCCATCATGTTCACATTCACCAGGCCGCTGTGCCAACTGCGCGAGGTCATCACGGCGTATGTCGGCGGCGACATGGACGTGATCACCTCTTTCGCGTTCTGCCAATCGACGTCGTATTCCTTGCCGCCGCTGGTGCACAACACTTTGGTGTTCGGCGGAAACAGCGCGGTGTAACAAGTCTCCTTCAACTGGCCGTCGGTCCATTCCTGGTGCGCGTATTCTGCCTTGAACGTGCCCCCCAGCGTGCACACGTACGCGGGAGTCGCCGGCTTCGTGGGATTCATCAGCGCAGCGTTTTGAAAGCCGGGATTGAACGCCTTTACCTCTGAAAAGCAAACCGTCTTGCTCATGCCGTCGCTGAAGCTCGCCGGGCGCAATTTGCTGTTCGGATAGAATGCCCCGTCGCCCCCTTGCTGCTTCGCCGGATCCCATTCCAACCACACGCCCACATTCGACGCGTAGTTCACGTACCAGTTATCCGGCAATCCGGTACTCGAGCTCAATTTCGGTTTGTCGTTCATTTCCGAGGGGCAAAAGAGCAAGGGAATTCTTGTCGATTTGACGTTCTGCCCCTCGACCGTCGTCTGCGCCTGTACGAAAGCGTGAAGTCAATGTTTCGATAAAGCGTCCCTTCCTCCGTGAAAGGCAATAGCCGCGCAAACACCGACCACGGGCCGACCGAAGAAGTCGAACTTGTAGCCAGCATCACGCTCGGCGGAAAATAACCCACCGAGCTTTGGTAGCTGTGCATCGCCAGGCCCCATCGCTTGAGATTGTTCTCGCATTGCGTCCGCCGCGCGGCTTCGCGCGCCGCCTGCACCGCCGGCAACAAAATCGCAATTAGCGTGGCGATGATGGCAATCACTACCAACAATTCGACTAACGTAAAGGCGGCCCTGCGGATGGAAAATCTCACGACGAATCTCATGGCTGACCCTCCTGTCAGTGCGGCGAAACTTGTCACTCCCGGTGTAGATTGCGATTGAGACTCAGTCTCAATGCGAACGATTTTACAGAGAGCCGCCTGCCCGTCAATGAGCAAGGGCCTGCTTTTCTTGTAGGAATTCTGCCCGCCGAGAATCGGCTTAGATGCCAGGCCGGCCCATTAGGTTACGACGCCGCCGCAATGCACGCGCAGACGCATACCCTGGGCCTGCAACGGCAACAAACAACTTTTGCGCACGCCGGGGCGAAATCGCGTCGAAATACCACCCCGCTGCCTCTCTCGACTAGCTGCTCGAACCCCTTTTGCGAACCCGGTCTGCACGTTTCTTTAAACGACCGGCACGCCGTTCCAACGAATTCACTCGCGCTGTTCGAATTCTTTCGACAAGTTTCTTCAGCGGTCGACGTCGTTTGGTTTTCGCCATGAGAAAGGCTCCTAAGTGAGTAGTTAACGCTCGGCCCTTGATACTTCAATTTCCGTGCCAGGTGTGGCGTATCTTACAAAGAAAATCAGAAGTCGAACAGCTTTTTTATCGCATACACCGTCAGCGCCCGCCCGGCTCGGGCAATCGAACGCGTCAGTGGAATGTTCTTGGGGCACACCGCCACGCAGTTCTGTGCGTTGCCGCACATCTGCAGTCCCCCTTCGGCCATCAGAGTGTCCAAACGCTCATTGGCGTTCATTTGCCCGGTCGGATGCATGTTAAACAGCATCGCCTGGCTGATCGCCGCCGCGCCGATAAAGCCCCGATTGTACGCCGCTTTCCTGCGAGCTTCGAAATGTTCGTCCGTTTCGCCGCCGTGCTGGTCAACTTCGATCTTCAAGTATTGCGGACACGCTTCCAAGCAACAACCGCAGGTCATGCATTCGCTGAGCGGGTAGGCTTGTTGCTGCACCTCGGGCGAAACCAGCGGGCCGGGGCCGTGATCGATGTAGCCATCGACTGGAATCCAACCCTTGATGCGCTTGAGTGCCTGAAACATCCTCGAACGATCAACCATTAGGTCACGCACTACGGGAAACTTGGAGCAAGGCCGCAGTTCGATTTCCGCAGGATTATCCTCCAGCAATCGATCGACCAGCGCCGAGCACGCTTGACGCACGCGGCCGTTGATCACCATCGTGCACGCGCCGCACACTTCCTCCAGGCAATTGCAATCCCAGGCGACCGGCGCCACATGCTGCCCGTCGATCGTCTTCGCCATAGCGGCGATGCGCTGCAGCACGCTGATCACATTCATGTCGCGCTCATAGGGCACGCTGAACCGCTGCCAATAGCTCGATTCGCCCGGCGCATCTTGCCGGAGCACCCGCACTTCGAACGATCGCGGCTGCGCACCGTCGCCATTGTGCGAGTGGCCGTTGCCGTCGTGAGAATGTGTCGTGTGCGATGTCATCAGTTCCTAGGCCTTTGCTTTCGAAGCCGCAGCGGCACGCTGTCCGTTTCCATCGGTGCTGGCAGACGGATTCTTGGCCGCCTGACGTTCCTTCCACACTTGTTCGATTGCGTCGGCCCCGACCAAACCGTACAACCGCGGCCGCGGCGGGATCAGCGACGTATCCACTTCTTCATAGGTCAGTTGCGGCTCGCCTTCGGCCGATAACTTGGCGATCGTGGTCTTCAACCACTTGCCGGTATTTTCCTCAAATCGATCGCACCACTGCTCTGCCTCGCGGCGACGCGCAGCGGGCTCTGTCGCTGCCAGCCCCGGCATCGAAAAATCTGGCTTGTAGTGTGCACCCCGGCATTCGTCGCGCTGCAGAGCGCCGCGCAAAATCGTCTTCGCCACCGGAAACATGTCACGCAGGGCCTTGGTAAACACCACGTTCTGATTGGTCCAATTGCCGGTGTCCGACAAAGAGCAGCGGCGGGCCCGTTGTTCCAGCTCGCAAACTTTGTCATAGGCCTCGGCCAGTTGCTTGTTGTAGCGCACCACGGTGGCGGCCTTGGTCATCACCAGGCCCAGTTCGTCGTGGATCAAATACGGATTCTCGCCGCCGGAGGAGCGGTGCAGCAAATCGTCGTGGATCTTCTGCTGGCGACGCAGGGCTTGTTCGTACAAGGAACTCGGCTGATCGGCCGCGGTTGCGCCTTTCAGCGAACTCAATTGCGTCTCCACGCTCGGCGCCACAATCAACCCGCTGAAGATGCAACTCAACAGCGAATTGGCCCCCAGGCGATTGGCTCCGTGATACTGATAATCGCATTCTCCGATAGCGTACAAGCCCGGAATATTCGTCTGCTGGTTGCGTGGCGAGCCGATCTTCAGGCCGCCCTCGGCCGTGCGCTCATAATCAGCCCACAGGCCGCCCATGAAGTAGTGCACGGCGGGGAAGATTTTCATCGGCACATCGCGCGGATCGACTCCCGTGAACTTCTCGTAGATGCTTAAGATACCCTCCAGCTTTTTGTCCAACACCTCCCGCGGAATGTGCGTCAGGTCCAGATACACGCACAGCCGACCTTTCTCCACGCTCAGCCCCTCGTTGGTGCAGACGTTGAAGATTTCGCGCGTGGCGATGTCTCGCGGCACCAGATTGCCATATTTCGGATAACGCTCCTCGAGGAAATAGTAGCGCTCGCTTTCGGGAATCGTGCGCGGATCGCGCGGATCCTGCGGCTTGCGCGGCACCCACACGCGGCCCCCTTCGCCGCGGGCGCTTTCGCTCATCAGCCGCAACTTGTCGGCCCCCGGCACCGCGGTGGGATGCACTTGGACAAACTCGGCGTTGGCATAGATCGCCCCGGCTTGATAACAGCGGCTAGCGGCGCTGCCGGTGCAAACCATCGACATCGTCGAGCGCCCGAAAATCAATCCGCAACCGCCAGACGCAATGATCACCGCATCGGCAGGAAATGCGCGGATCTCCATGGTGACCATGTCCTGCGCCACCGCGCCGCGGCAACGGCCATTGGCATCGTGAATGGGCTCCAGGAAATCCCAGAATTCGTGCTTGGTAACTTTGCCTTCCACTTCCCAACGGCGCACTTGTTCGTCGAGGGCGTACAGCAACTGTTGGCCCGTGGTCGCGCCGGCGAATGCCGTGCGCTTGAACAGCGTGCCTCCGAAGCGGCGCTGATCGCGGTAACCCTCCGGCGTGCGGTTGAACGTGACACCCAGGCGATCCATCAAATCGATGATCCGCGGCGCCCAATCGCACATTTCATTCACGGGCGGCTGATGTTGCAGAAAATCGCCGCCGTATACGGTGTCGTCGAAGTGCAGCCACTCGTTGTCGCCTTGCTGCCGCGTCAGGTCGTTGACGCTGTTGATGCCTCCTTGGGCGCACACGCTGTGCGAGCGCTTCACCGGCACCAGGCTCATCAGATCGACGTCGATGCCCAGCTCGGCCAGCTTCATCGTCGCTGCCAGCCCAGCGAGCCCGCCGCCAACTACGAGTACCCGTTGCTTTGCCATGCTGTTTACTCTTCCTGCAATTTGCTCATGGATTTCGGGGCGGCGGCGTCGGGCTCGCTGCCACCAGTTTCGGAGATTTGTCCCCCGAGCAACTCGCGCACATGTTCAATCCGCTCCTCCACGACCTGTGCCCGTGCCACATCGACCGTGGCCATTCCATAAATCGCGCCCAGCCCGATCGCGCCGAGCAAAATGCCAAACGCCGCACAAACATAGCCAACCCGGCGCTGGGCGGCATCGCTGGTCCAGATGCCCCAAGTGATGCCGAAGGTCCACAGCCCATTGGCCAAGTGATAAACCGCCGCCAGCGTGCCGACGGCGTAAATGATTTGCATCAACACCGAATGCAGCACCAGTCCGGCGGAAGATGCCGCGCGCTCGGCATCAAACGCGCCGCCACCCAATGGCTTGCCCAAGTGATGCATCTGCCACAAGTGAAACAAAATGAAAGCCACGGCGATCATCCCCGTGGCACGCTGCAGCGTGTATCGCACGTTGCTGCCGTACGGGTAGGCGGCCACATTGGGCAGTCCTCCGGCAATGATCCACAAGCCGACGGCAGCATGAAACAACAGCGGAATGAAAATGAACACCCATTCCGCCACCATCACCAAAAACGGACCCAGCGAATGAATGCGATCGACCTGCGCCTGGTAAGCCGCCGGGCCGGCCAAAATCGAAGCGTTCACCGCCAAATGCACAACGACATACGCTCCTATCGGGATCAACCCCGCGAGCGAAAACAACCGGTAGATTAGAAACTGATGCCGTCCAAGCAGCGTGCTATCGGCGGTGTCGGTTCCGGCGGCGGATTGGACGGCTTCCACGGTGCGGTTCCCTGGGTCGAATCGTCCGGCAATTGGATCGGCGGCCCAACTCAGTTTGACGATCAAGAATCCGTGATTTGTCTGTCGCTAGTATAGGAATTGCCGATGGGCTTACAAGATTAGCCGCATCGCTGAGCAGACCCGATTACGAGCAATTGCCGCCGCCGATACTCAACAAACGCCTGGTCAGCCCATGCCAGCGAAATGTTATTGGGCCCATCGCGCCGTGAAAATTACACGGCAATTAACCGGCCGACACCCTGCAGCCTTGGCAGGGAGATTCAGCCCGCGAGATGCCATTTTCGGTTATGGATTTACCCATTTTGGCTGTAGGCGCCGGTCGAATTATGATACAAGTCGCGGCCCACCAGCGGCTTGTGGCGACAGGCTTCAGGCGCCCCCGCGCAGGCGATCGCTGTTGGCATCGAACTTGCTTTCTAAAGTGGTGTACTTCTGCCTGAATCCACCCGCCGATCTTCAGCGTCCGATGTTAGTCGGCACTCCTTCCATCCTGATCACCGACGACGATACCGCGTTTCGCGACACCGTACGTGAGATCCTCCAGCCGCGCGGCTTCCGCATGCTGACCGCCGCGGATGGCGAAGAAACGCTGCGGATCGTCAATTCACAGCCGGTGCACCTGTTGCTGCTGGACATGCACATGCCGCGGCTGAGCGGCTTGGAAACGATGCGACGCATTCGCCAACTCAATTCCGTCTTGCCGTTTGTGCTTTTGTCGGCAGCGTTGGACGAGGCCATCGCCCAGCAGGCCCGGTCGATCGACGCGTTCTGCGTGCTCTCCAAACCGGTGAGTCAGCGAGATCTCACTTCGACCGTCGATCAGGTTTTCCGCCGAGTGTACGGTTGGCCCGAGCACAGCTAGCTCGCACGCGCAGCGAGTCGCGGCCACGCATTCGCCCCTCATCCTGTTGCGGAGCGGCTCAAAGTATTGTCGCAAATTGCGCCGGGTTGTTCGAAGTTGCACAAAATCAAGCTGATTCGATCCGCCGCGCGCCTCACTGCGTAAGAAGATAGATGGCACAAAAGAGGGGCTAACAACGGCTCGTTTGTGCCACGGAGCGGAGTTGAGGGCGGCTATCACAACTAGCCCGCTGTACCGTTGAATCGCTCGATGCGAAGTTCGCTTGTGCCGGGAAGTCTGTCGGTAACGGCTATACCGCATGACTTTACGACAGTCTGTTCACGAAATCTCGGCAAACTTTGCCGCCCAGTGAACTCTTGCAAAGCCGACGTCCGATGGACATTTGGGGCACTAGCGCACTATCGCGGCGTGCGGTTGTTCGCCCGATGCGCCGCTCCTATAATACCTTGCAACAATAGCAACTAGGGGGTTAGGAGCTTTGACGGCAAAGCCGAAAATTTTGGTCGTCCGCGACCCAGCGGATAGAAACGCCCCGTTTCCCACCCTACCCGCCGGATTCGAAATCGAAGAGGTGCGCAGCCCTATCCGTGCGACTTCACGGATGGCCCGCGATAACTATGCGGGCGTCTACGTCGCCGCCGGCCAAATCGGCGAAGCGTTCCGCATGGGCAAGCTCCTGCAGAACGAGCGCATTCTGGAAGGCATGCCCGACGGCATCGTGCTGCTGGACTGCCGACAACACGATCATCTGGGGCAACGGCCGGTTGCGGGAATGGACCGGGCGCGACGAGGTGATCGGGTGAAAACTTCTACGCCGTGCTGGGCAGCCCCGAAATTCTGGGCCCCGATTTCTGCCCGTTCCACACGGCGCTGGCACCGCCGGCAAGCCCAGCAGCAGCACGTTGCGCTCCGGCGACAACCGTTATTTCCACGTGCACGCCGCGCCGGTCAGCGAAGGCAAACAAGCCGCCGGAGCACTTGATCGTCACCGTGCGCGACGTCACCAAGCGAAGTGCTGCAGCAGCAGAAGCTGGCCGCCATTCATCAGGCCGGCATGGAGCTGGCCGACCTGACTGCCCGAAGAACTCTCGCAGATGTCGGTCGAGGAGCGCATCGAACTGTTGAAGTCGAACATTCTGCACTACACCAAGGACCTGCTGCACTTCGACGTCGTCGAGATCCGCCTGCTGGATCGACAAGACCGGCAAGCTCGAGCCGCTGTTGGCCGTGGGCATGGAACCTGAAGCCGACAGACGCGACCTGTTCGCCCAGCCGCAAAACAACGGCGTGACCGGCTTCGTCGCCGCCACCGGCAAAAGCTATCTCTGCGAGGACACGACCGAAGACCCGCTGTACCTTGAAGGGTGTAAAGGCTGCCAAGAGCTCGTTGACCGTGCCGCTGATCTTGCACGACGAGGTGATCGGCACGTTCAACGTCGAAAGCCCCGAGCCGCGGGCCTTCAGCGAAAGCGACCTGCAGTTCCTGGAAATCTTCAGCCGCGACGTGGCCGTGGCGCTCAACACGCTGGAGCTGCTGGCGGCCGAAAAGGCCAGCACCGCCCAGGAAAGCGTCGAGGCGATTCACAGCGCCGTCGCCCTGCCGGTGGACGACATCCTCAACGACGCCGTCAACGTCATGGAGCGCTACATCGGCCACGAGCCCGAAGTGGTCGAGCGGTTGCAACGCATCCTCCGCAACGCCCGCGACATCAAGCAGGTGATCCAGAAGGTGGGCCAGACGATGGCTCCCGTGCAAGCCCTGCCGGCCGGCAAGCAGATCGGAAAAGCGGCCCACGCTCGAAGGCCGCCGCGTGCTGGTGGCCGATGCCGACGAACGCGTCCGCAGCGCCGCCCACAACCTGCTGGAGCGCTACGGCTGCATCGTGGAAACGGCCCACGACGGCGGCGAGGCCATCTGTCATGGTCCGCAACATGGTCGACGCCGAGCGGCTACGACGTGATCATCGCCGACATCCGCCTGCCCGACATGAACGGCTACGAACTTGCTGCAGCAAGCTGCAGGAGATTCTCGATCCGGTGCCGCTGGTGCTGATGACCGGCTTCGGCTACGATCCGGGCCATTCGATCGTCAAGGCCCGCCAGGCGGGCTTGGAGTTGGTGCTCTACAAGCCGTTCCGTCTGGATCAACTGCTCGACACGGTGGAAAAGGCCGTCGCCAAGCGGCAAAAACTGGTCAAACAAACCTCGTAACGGCTGCCTGTCGGCACGTAATCCAAGGCGCCGACTGGCTCTTCATGCCCGCCGTTACCGTAGCGCTGATTCTCCTGACCCTCATCGGTCACACCGCGCTGTGGGTTGGCCTGATTAACCGGGTTCATTCAGTCGGCATCCCGCGCCGAATTGTGCGCCTGCTCTCCGCGCCGTGTCCCACGCTGTTTGTGCTGATTCCGGCCGCCGCATTGGTTTGGTGGTGGCGCTCCGGATTGCCGGTCGAAGTTTGGCTCGATCAACTGGTTCACCATCACGCAGTATTGTGCTACCTGATGCCTTGCTGGACGATCGCAGGCATTACCATCGCTTTGTGGCTCGTGCGGCACGGCATGAATCTGGGCCGTGGCGTGGTGCGAGTAAACCAGACTACCATCGTCGACGTGGCGGCACAGTTGGGATACAAACCCGTGGCCGGGTTCCACGGGCGGCTGGCTTCGCTCGTGCCGACCAACCAGGCCCTGCAAATCGCGGTGCAGCGGCTTGAAATCGAGCTGCCCCGTTTGCCGCCAACCTTGGACGGCTTTTCGATTACGTTGATCTCCGATCTGCACTACACCGGCCACATCGGCATCGAATATTACCAGGCCGTGATGCACCAGGCTAATACCCTGGGCGGCGATATGATCGCCGTCTGCGGCGATATCGTGGACGATGTGAAATTCCTCGCGTGGATTCCCGACACGCTGGCTTGTTTGTCCGCCCCGAGGGGTATTTACTTCGTGCTGGGCAATCACGATATGTTCACCCACGAAGCGCCTCGCGTCCGACAATCGCTCGTCGATGCCGGGCTGACCAACCTGGGAGGCCGTTGGGTGTCGCTGAAGATCGACAATGCGGAAGTGATCCTGGCCGGCAACGAATTGCCCTGGCTCAAACCCGCGGCCGACATGCAAACTTGCCCGTCGCGCATGGCCGAGCGCCCGCAATTGCGCGTGCTGCTTTCGCACTCACCCGATCAACTTCCCTGGGCCCGCCGCTGGGATTTCGATTTTGTAATGGCCGGCCACACTCACGGCGGACAGTTCCGCTTGCCGTTGATTGGGGCCATTGCTTGTCCAAGCTGGCACGGAGTGAAATATGCCGCGGGCACGTACTATGAATCCCCCACGGTAATGCACGTCAGCCGCGGCCTCGCGGCCGAGACGCCGCTACGGCTCAATTGCCGCCCGGAGGTAAGCAAACTAATCCTCCGCTGTCCCGCATCTAATTCTGGCACGTAACGCCCTGCTGCGAAAGCTACTTAGAGGCGGTGCTATCACCGGTTCAAGTTCCGCACACAGGCGGAATCGGCTATATTTCGCCTCGTAGACCGAATAAGTGCATTATGGCCAACCCTAAATCCACAGCGACGAAGGCCCGGCGAACCGCCACCGCGCAGGTCGGTTCCACCTGGACCGCCACCATTCGCGAAACGGTCGAATCGATCGTGCTGGCTCTGATTCTGGCCTTCCTGTTCCGCACCTTCGAGGCCGAAGCGTTCGTCATCCCCACCGGCTCGATGGCCCCCACGCTGCAAGGGCGGCATAAAGACATTCGCTGTCCGAAGTGCGGCTACGAATATCGAGTCGGCGCCAGCGAAGAAGTCGACGACTCGGGCAACCGCCAGCCGTGCAGCGTGGAAAATGTCACCTGCCCGATGTGCCGCTACACGCAAAACGTCGACCCGGTGGATGCGGCCAACCGCTCCGATTATCCCTCGTACAACGGCGATCGAATCATCGTCAATAAGTTTGCCTACGATGTGTCGGACCCGCAGCGCTGGGATGTCGTGGTGTTTAAGTATCCCGAAGACGCCAAAACCAACTACATCAAGCGTCTCGTCGGCACGCCTAGCGAGCGCATTCGCATTCTCAGCGGCGATATTTACACGGCCCCATTGGGGTCCGACGCGTTCCAAATCGCACGCAAGCCGCCTGAGAAACTGCGGGCGATGCTACAGCCGGTCTACGACAACGATTACGTCGTGCCCGAGCTCATCAAGGCCGGCCTGCCTGCGCTGGCAACCCTGGAGCGCCGTTTGGAAAACCAGCGCCGACTACAAATCGTTCTCCGCCGAAAATCCATTGCCCGGGCGGGCCTGGCTGCGTTATCAACACATTTTGCCGGTCGGTGCGCCGCCAACGGCGGGCAGTACGACGTGTGGCAAAACTACTTGGATGGCAAGCCGTTCGCAGCTCCGGGTCCATCGCTGATCGACGATTTCTATGCGTACAACGATGCCGACTTCACGCCCCCCGGCTGTTCGCGCGGCCCGCAAGAAATCCAGCACTGGGTCGGCGATCTATCGCTCGACTGTCAGCTTGAGGCGAAAAGCGACCGCGGAGCCGTGACGTTGGAACTGGTGAAGGGCGGGGTGCAATTTCGCTGCCACATCGATTTGGCCACCGGCGAGGCCACGTTGTCGATTTCCAGCCTGCGCGATTTCGCGCCGGTCGGCCAAACTTCCATTCGGGCTCCCGGCAAGTACGATGTCTCTTTCTCGAATGTCGATGAACGATTGCTGCTGTCGGTCAACGGTCAGATGATCTCGTTCGATGGTCCCACGACCTACCAGCCTCTTTCGAACAAGCGCCCTGTGAGCACGATGCCGGAGGTCGGTTCGAACGTCGCGACCGATCTTTCGCCGGTCGGCATCGCGGTGGAAGATGGCGCCAGCGTCAACGTCAGCCATTTGAAGATCCGTCGCGACATTTACTACACTGCCGATCCTGGGCCAGGCGGCGTCGATTTCGCCCTGGAAACCGACCGCAGCAGAATCCTCGATTTGCAGGACGACCAATTCTTCATGCTCGGCGACAACAGCCCGCGCAGCAAAGACGGCCGCTACTGGAGACCGGAAAACTACGTCGATCGCCGCCTGCTGATCGGCAAAGCACTGTTCGTTTACTGGCCCCATTCGTTCAACTACGTTGAATTGGGCTCCAAGAAAATTCCCTTCCCGTTTTGGCCGAATTTCGAACGCATGAGGTTCGTGCATTAGGAGGCGTCGCTCTCGCCCCTGGATTGTCACGGAGGATTCGCTAGATGCCGCTACTGCAAGTCACCGGGCTGGTGAAAACCTACGGCCGCCGCCGCGTGGTCGATGGAGTCGATTTCGAAGTCGACAAGGGCGAAATCGTCGGCCTGCTTGGGACCCAACGGCGCCGGCAAGACCACCAGCTTCCGCATGACTTGCGGCATGATCGAGCCCGAAGCCGGCCGCGTTGTCTTGGACGGCAAAGATGTGACCACTTGGCCGATGTTTCTGCGGGCCCGCGATGGCGGCATGGGCTATCTGGCCCAGGAGCAAAGCGTATTTCGCAAGCTTTCGGTCGAAAACAATCTATTGGCGGTGATGGAAATGGTGGGCATGAACCGCACGGCGCGGCGCAAGCGCTGCGAACAACTTCTGGAGCAATTCGACATCAAACACATCCGCAAATCGAAAGCGCTCTACATCTCCGGCGGCGAAAAACGTCGCTTGGAAATCGCCCGCTGCCTGATTTCCAATCCCAAAATCATTTTGCTCGACGAGCCGTTCACCGGCATCGATCCGGTCACGATCAACAGCATCCAAAAAATCATCCGCCGGCTGCGTAACGAAGGCATCGCCATTTTGATGACCGACCACCGCGAGCGCGAAACGCTGGCCATCACCGACCGCAGCTACGTGATCCGCAGCGGCAAGGTGCTCTGCCACGGCACCGCCGACGAAGTGCTCAATAATCCCGAAGCCCGCAAATATTATTTCGGCGAAGGCCCCACGCCCTCCTTGGGCGCCGTGGCGTAGCAAAGCGGTCGGTAGAGGTTTGATGCCTGAGCGGGGATCTGGCATCGCTCCGAATGCAGCAAACCAGCCAGCAGTTCCAAGCTGTCGACCAATCTTGGCCCGGGGCGATTGAAACAGGCATTGCCGTCGACCGCGAACACGCGCCCCGATTGCACCGCAGAGAATTCGTCCCAGGCCCGATGGTGCTGCAGTAGCTCCGCTTCTTCGACGGCCCGCTGAAGATCGAATCCGCACAAGCACACCACGATTACCTCTGGGTCGAATTGCACGAGCTCGCCCCATTCGAATGCGCGGCTATGCTCGCCGCGCGGTGTTAGCTCGCATGTGCCACCGGCTATCTCGACCATCTCCGGCACCCAGTTGCCGGCCAACATCAGCGGATCGGTCCATTCGATAATGGCCGTGCGCACCAGTATGTTGGATCGATTCGCGCACCGCACCTGTTCGATCCGCGCTCGCAGTTCCGTGACGACTTTTTCCGCGCGTTGACTGACGCCGGCCGCCGTGCCGATTCGCAGGATGTCGTCAAGCACCTCTCCGATCGAGCAGGGGTTCAGCGCGATGACTTGCGTGGCGTGCAATCGCGGATCGCGCTGGACCGTCTGAACGACGTCCGCATACGGCACCGCGCACACGTCGCACTGAGCCTGCGTGACAATCAGGTCAGGCTGCAGGCTGGCCAGCAATTCTCGATCGATCTCGTACAGCAGCCCGCCGGACGAAATCAGAGACCGCACCTGTCGATCGATCTCACCGCTGGCGGCCAATGAATCCACATTCGACCAGTTCGCACGCGGCAAGTCTCGGCACTCCGGCGGCCAATCGCACTCGTGGCTGACGGCCACAACCTGTTTGCCCAAACCCAGGGCGAACAACATCTCCGTTCCCGCAGAGATCAGAGAAGCAACTCGCATCTAAGTGTTTTCCAAAAGGGGGGATACGCCACAGCTTCGCTATTTACTTTATCTTTCGCAGGCTATTTATAATCCCCACCATCGCGGGGAGTTCGGCCACCGAGCCAAGTTGCCATGCGGATCCCACCTCAGCTCACGCCCACCAGGAGCCTGCCATGTCGCGCCGCAGTTTAGCATATCGTTCCACTTCTTTGCGCAAAGCTGCCAATTGCAAATCTCGCGCGCGCATTCCGCTGGTGCACTATTTCGAAGCCCTCGAATCGCGCCGCCTGCTGACCGTGTTTCATCCGCTCGCCTCTGTGGCCGACGTCGCCGGCGGCGATCCTAACAGCCTGCGCGCCGCGATCGTTGCCGCCAACGGCAATAACCAATACGACACCATCCAACTTCAAGCCGCCACATACACGCTGGCCGCCACGAATTCTGCCGGCCAAGAAAACGATGCCATCGAAGGCGATCTCGATCTGACCGAAGCCGGCCATAGCATCACCATCGTCGGAAAAGGCGCCAACAAAACTAAGATCGACGCCGCTACGATCGATCGCGTGTTCCAAATCTTTTCCGGCGTCACCGTCACCTTCAAAGACCTCACCATCACCGGCGGGCTGGCACAAGACGACGGCAGCGCCGGGGCCTTGCCCGGCGACACCGATTCCTTTGGCGGCGGCATCGTCAGCAGCGGTCGTGTGACGCTGACAAATGTCGTCCTTTGCAATAACACTGCCCAGGGCGGCGATGGCGGAAGCGGTTCCGACGGGGCCGGCGGGGCAGGAGGCGATGGCGGCTCGGTCGGCGTCGGTGGCGCCGGCGGCGACACTACATTCACGGCCACCAATTCAATCTTCTCCAAGAATACATTGACTGCCGGCAACGGCGGCGGCGGCAGCGGATCGACCGACGGTGGAAAGGGTGGCAACGGCGGACAAGCCGACGGCGGCGGCCTCGGCGCTTCCCGCGAAGTTAATCTCACCAATTGTGACGTTTCGTGCAATCAACTCACCGCCGGCAGCGGCGGAGGCGGAGGCGGCGGAAGCGGCAACAACGGTGGGAGGGGAGACGGCGGCGACGCATTCGGCGGCGGCATTGAGTCGGTAGCCAGCGTCACCGTCACCCATTGCACCGTGCTGTCGAACGTCGCCAATGGCGGCGGAGGTGGTGGAGGAGGTGGTGGAGGAGGTGGTGGTGGTGATGGCGCGGCGGTAACGGCGGCTCCAGCGGAAGTGGCACTACTGCCGGTGGAGGTGGTGGAGGCGGGGGCGGAGGGGGCGGCGGTGACGACGGCGGCGATGGCGGCGACGCGCTGGGGGGCGGCATCTATGCGATGCAGGTCGTGTCGATCGTCAGGTCCAACGTCTCCAAGAACTTTGCTAACGCCGGTGGTGGTGGAGGCGGGGGCGGAGGGGGTGATGACGGCGGCGACGGATTCGGCGGCGCAGCGTACTACCTCACAACGCTCACCGCTTTTGGCAACAATGTGTTCGGCAACACCGCTTCTGCCGGCGGAGGCGGTGGCGGCGGAGGCGGCTCCCCCGGCGGCACCGGCGGCGACGGTGGCGATGAAGACGCCGGCATTTTCCAAGGCCCCTAGTCGTACTCGGTCAGCCACTCAATAATTGCCGCAGCCTTCTTCCAGGAGCGCGGCGATGAAGATGTTCGTGGCTGGCCAGTGGCTCGATAAATCCGAGAAATCGGAAGTTCACAATCCGTACGACGGCTCGGTCGTCGATACCGTGCCCAAGGCCGATGCCGCGGATGTCGATAAGGCGTTGGCTACGGCCGTCGAAGGTGCGCGCCTCATGCGCGCCATGCCCGGTTACGAGCGGTTTCAAATCTTAAGAAACGCCGCCGAGCTAATGCACGAGCGCAGCGCAGATCTGGCGCGCACCGTCAGCCTCGAAGAAGGCAAGACCATCCGCGAAGCCACCGCCGAAACCGCCCGGGCAATCGAAACGATCGAACTTTCGTCGGAGGAAGCCAAGCGGATCAGCGGCGAAGTGCTGCCGCTGGACGGCGCCTCCAACGGCGCTGGCAAATTCGGCTTCACGCTGCGTGTGCCCTGCGGTGTGGTTGTGGCCATCACGCCGTTCAACTTTCCCTTGAACCTGCCATGCCACAAGATCGGTCCTGCGTTGGCCGCCGGCAACGCCGTCGTGTTCAAACCGGCCAGCGATACGCCACTCACCGGTTTGAAGCTCGTCGAAATCCTGCTCGAAGCCGGCCTGCCCGCGCAGGCAATCAATTGCCTCACCGGCGCCGGCGGCGGACTGGGCGAAAAACTTTGCACCGATCCGCGCGTGCGCAAAATCAGCTTCACCGGCAGCCGCGACGTCGGCGAGAAAATAATCAAAATGGCGGGGATCAAACGCGTCACTTTGGAACTCGGCTCCAACAGCCCGCTGGTCGTGCTCGACGACGCTGATCCGGAAAAGGCCGCCGCGGCCATCGCCGCAACTGGCTACGCCAACGCCGGCCAGGTGTGCATCTCCACGCAGCGCGTGCTGGCCGATCGTGCAATCTACGGCGATCTTCTCGATGCTTTGAAACCAAAAGTTGAAGCACTGAAAGTCGGCGACCAACTCAAGGAATCAACAAAGTTGGGCCCGATGATACGTGAAAGTGACGCCCAGCGCGTGAACGAGTGGATCGACGAAGCCGTTCGCGGCGGTGCAAAGCTCGTTGCCGGCGGCCAGCGCCGCGGCACGCACCACGAAGCCACGCTCTTGGCCGATGTCGATCCCAACATGCGCGTCAGTCGCGACGAACTGTTTGGCCCCGCCGTCGCCGTCACCGCCTGCCGCGACGTCGACGAAGCCATTCGCCTGGCCAACGACACCAAGTACGGACTCAGCGCCGCCGTCTTCACCCAAGATATCGACCGCGCCTTACGCTTCTGCCGCGAAGTCGATAGCGGCAACTTGCACGTCAATTGGGGCCCGCAGTGGCGCGCCGACCTCATGCCCTACGGCGGCCTGAAAGACAGCGGCCTCGGCAAAGAAGGACCCAAGTACGCGATCCAGGAAATGACCGAGCTCAAGACGGTCGTGATCCACCTGGCTTAGAAAAATGAGAAGAGCAGAAAATGAGAAGAGGAGCGGATGAATAGTGCTCCGAAGTCGCATCCTCGTTCTGCCGTTCTCATCTACCCCTTTTCTATTTCCCCGCTTTTTGCTTTTCCGCCGCACTCTTCTTCTTTTCGACAGCACCCGGCTGCGGCGCCCCTTTCGATTCGTACCCAAAGCGCTCGACCTTATATTTCAAATCGAGCACATCTTGCAGCACAAACTTCTCGGGAAACTTCTGCCCGATCTTCCCCAGCAATTTCCTGTACTGATCGATGTCATCCGCCAGGTCGCCGGCCATCACGGTGCTGTCGGACAGAATCGGCGAGGCGTCCAACACCTTTCGCCACTGCGCAAAGGATTTGTCGTACAAATCGCGGGCCTCAAACAACTCGCCGTTGGCGTAGGCCTTGCCCGCTTTATAAAGATCCTCGTGCGCCGCAACGCAGGCATCGGTCGGCTCAGCTTTGCAGCGGGCCGTCCAGTAGTAGTAATTCACGATGTCGCGGTACGTATCGATCGTGTTGGTTTTCTCTTTCAGATCGGCCAAATCGTCGGCCAATTTCCGGGCTTCGGCGCGGTGTTCCGCCGTGCGCGAAGCGCTACCTCCTGCCAGCTCACTTCGATCTTTGCGCCGGCCTTATCCGCGAGCTCGCGTTCCTCGGGCGTTCGCTTGTCTGCCGGCTTGTCCAGTGCCGCGCGCTCTTCGCTGGTAAGCTTGTCGCGCTTCTCCTGCTTGATCTTTTCCATCTCGCCGGGAGCTAATTGGTCGATCCGCTGCTGGACGTCTTCTATTTGCTTGCGAAAATCCTCCAAATCGACCAATCGGACCGTGTAGCCATACGAAGAAAGTAAATCGCGCTTGGTGTAATTGTCCCATTCTCGGGCGGCATTCTCCCATTCCGCCTTGGCGGTTTCTCCAAATGTGCCTTCCTCTTCCAAGGTGTCGGCGTAGTAAATCAGCGCCATCGCCGGCTCGGAATGAAACAACAGCGGGCTGGGCGCCCGCTCGCCGGGCTTGGTTTTGCGAGCCGATTGACCTTCCAGATACACCCGCAAGGGCTTGCCCGATTCAACCAACTTCTGCGCCTCGACATACCAATCGTAACCCACCAGCCAATTGTCGGTGTGCTTCTCGCCTTTCTCTTCCTGCAGCTTCTTGAATAATCGCCGATATTGCACGTGCTCGTCGGAGCGGCCGATCTTGTTGCTGTAAAACCAGCCAATACGCGCCAGAAAACGAGGATCGGTGGCATTAAACCGCGCCCCGTCCTTGAAAAATTCGATTCCCTTCATCACCCAGTAAAAGCGATCGCGGTAATCGTCGAACTCCACCGAAATGTTGTACGACAGATTGTGCGCCTGAAAATCCCACACCGAAAAGAAATTGGGCTGCAAGCGGATGATTTGCTCCAGCACCGCCGAAAGGCTCGTCCAATCCTCTTCCTTTTGATACTGATGCGCGCTGTTCCATAGCAATTGCACGGCCACGCCCCGCATGCCCAGCGTGGCCAGCTTAATCGTTTCGCTGGTGGGATCGATCTGCCCCAAGGTGGCCTGGCTGAGTTGATATTTATCGCGCAACTGAGCCAGTTTGCCGCCGGGCGATCGGCTGCCCTCGGCATCGATCGACGCCGGCTGGCTCAAAAGCGACAGCGGTATCCACAACACGGCAATCGCCGCCAGGTACGCTATTTTGCGATAAAAATTGCGGCGCTCGCTCACTTGGCCACCTCCCGCATGCGCAAAAACATGAATCCAGCCAGAAACGCGGCCAACAAATAGCCCGCCATCCGCGTGGCTTGCTCCCACACCAGATGCCCGGCACGTTGAAGCCGCTGGAAACAAAATTGACGTTGCTGAACGTGCCGAAGTCCGGCAGCAAGTTGGTCCAAGCGTCGATCATCCGCAGCGCAATCTTGTCGAAGAAATACACCACTTGAATCCCCATGCTGTCTTCGTACGGCACGGTAATCGTTTTCTGCGTGACCAGGCGAATGAACGCTTCGATGGGCCCTCCGCCGGGCATCAAACGGCGATTGTTTTCGATCACTCCCTGGAACAAATCGCTCACGAAGCCGGTGAAATAGCCCATCACCATCGAGCCCAAGGTCGCCAACATGGCCACCGCGCCGGAGAGAAACGTGCTGAACATCACTCCCACCGCGATCACCAACACCATCTGAAACCAAATGCCCAAATAGCCTTTGGCAAAATTCAGCAAAAACGGCGCATCGCCCGAGCGGATATACATGTCGGCCTGCGCCATCCCCAAATATTGCGCCGGCTCGAGGCAGGTCAGCAGCACTTCAATTTTTCCGTCGTGCACCAGATCGTTGAACAGGTCGATCTTCGCATCCCCCTCGGCCGCTCCTTTTTTGTCCAGCTTGCGCTTCACGAATTGCGTGTCGATCGACGCATCTTTGATCGGAAAGATGATCGGCGCGCTTTCCAGCTTCGTCTCTGGGTTGCGTAGCACCAAGCTTCCGGTAATTAACCGCTCGATGTCGCCTTTGTATGTGCGAAACACCCGGATTGTCATTTCCAGCGGCAGGCCGCGCCGCTCGGGCGCTTGGTCGGGAAACATCGCGTTTTCGTCGATGTTGTCGAACGTCCAAATCGCGGCCCCCAACGAGCCGCCTTCGACAAACTCTCGATAGGTCGATTCCTTGCCGACATTGATGCCCCCCAATTTTCCGCGCCCTTGGCGTTCGCCTCGCTGGCTGGGCTGGCCGTCGCGGTCCAGAAATCGCAAATCGCCGTAGATCGGCACCCGCGCCACAAGCATCTCTTCCGGCTCGCCCACGGTGAATCGCAACTTCCCGTCGGGAGCCTTATCGGCCGTGATCCGATGCCGATGCCCGTTCTTGAAATCGGTTTCCAACGTGCCGTCGGCGTTCAAGATGATGTCGTGCTGATGATTTTGCCCCATGCGCGTGACGCCGATCTTTCCGGGCTTGCCCGAATTGAACGCGAGTTCGTTGATATCTTCAACGCGCACCTCGTGAGTGTGGTCCAGCGAACGCACCACGAACACGTAGCTGCACGCGGCCATCACCACCAACAAGCCGGTGCCGATCAACGTGAAACCCAGGATGCGGCCCAGAATGATTTCCCCCGCCCGCACCGGCTTGGTCACCACGGTGTGGATCGTGCGATTCTTGATATCAGCCGGCAGGCTGAACGTGCTGATAAACAGCGCCAAGAGCACGATGAGGTACGTCGTCCACGACAGCACAAACGTCAGGTACAACGGGCCCGGCGCGGGCGTGCGCGGATCAAGAAACCACCCGGCGAACATCAGGATCACACCGAAGGCCACCAGCGCCACCCAAACGCGGCGCCGCATTGCCTCCTGCACCGCCAACCGTGTGAGCGCCCAAATGCGTCGTGGCGACATCTGAACCAGGTCCAGCACCGAGCCTACGACGGTGCGGTAGATCAAATCGCCCGCGGGCAGCGGCCCATGGCGAAACGCGGCGATCAAAAATCCGATGATCGCGGCCGCCAGCAGCACGAAAAAGGCCGCTTCCCCGAAGTGCCGCAGTGTCTCGGGAAACCAGACCCAGTACGGTTGAATTGCCTGTTCCAGAACCATGCTTAGCCATGCCACCCAAGTTTGGCGCGTTGATGTTCCTGTGAGTCAATCATCGTGATTCAACGTTCGTGCGCCGCCCAGGCCGAGCCTCGCTGTCGCGCACAATCGAAAGGAACAGTTCTTCCAGGGTCGTCGTCGGGTTTTCCATGCTCTGCACCTGCCCGTTGTGGCGCTCGATGGTGGCACGAATTTCATCCTGGCACTGCTGGCTCAAATTCGTGGCGCGAATCTGCGTCACGTCGCGCAATTTCAGCAGGCTGTCGACGCGGCCCAATTCCTTCAACTCGCCCTGGTGCAAAATGGCGATGCGGTCGCAAACGTCCTGCACGTCGGCCAACAAATGGCTGCACATCACGACGGTTTTTCCCTCGGCCTTCAGCTTCAAAATCAAGTCTTTCATTTCCCGCGTGCCGATCGGGTCCAAGCCGCTGGTCGGTTCGTCAAGCAGGATCAATTCCGGATTGTTGATCAGCGCCTGCGCCAAACCCAGGCGGCGCGCCATGCCTTTGGAATACTCGCGCATCTGCCGGCGCCTGGCCCAAGCGAGCCCTACCATGTCGATGAGCGCTTCGGCGCGCTGGCGCCGCACCTTGGGCGGCATGTCGAACAGCCGGCCGTAAAAATCGAGCGTCTCTTCCGCATTCAGAAACTTGTACAAATACGTCTCTTCCGGAAGGTAGCCGATCCGCTCGTTCTTCTTCACTTCAGTAGCGTCTTTGCCCAGCACGATCGCCCGGCCCGTCGTGGGAAACAACAATCCCAACAAAAGCTTGATGGTGGTCGACTTGCCCGAACCGTTGGGCCCCAACAAGCCAAAAATTTCACCGCGATGGATCGTCAGGTCCAACGCTTTCAGGGCTCGAACTTTCTGCCGCCCCCAAAAATCGCGATAGGTCTTGGATAGATTCCGCGTTTCGATCACCGGCTCGGTGCCGGCCAGCGAAGCCGCGGGCTTGGAGGGTATGGGGGCCGTCTCGGTCGACATGAGATATGTTCCTTGGGCGTTGCTTGATAGAGGCTCGGCGTCGAATCAATCGCTTCGCTTCGAACCCCAGGACCGAGTTCGCGGCGCAACAGCGAGCGCCGCGGTCGTCAGAAAAGCACCCGATTTTCTTACGGCGGGCGCTCGGCGAAGGTTCGCCGTCTGCGGGAGCGGCATCGTGGCGAAAGATGCACTATACGATGCACTTGCGGAGCCTTTCAAGGAAGCGTCGCCCCATCCACGACGCTGCGTGGAGAGGGTCAAAGCTCCCCGCTGGGAAATCCTCGAAGAATCCGCCTAAAATCCTATCCGCAAAAGACTTCGGCTACCCGCCCTGCGACAAACGTCAATGCCAGCGATAAACTGGCAACATGTCGCTACGAACCACAGACCGTTCATCAGATCAGGCGCTAGATTTCCTCCTCAGCCGCATCGATTACGAACGGGCCGCAATTACTTCGTACAGCGGCTGGGAATTCCGCCTCCAGCGCATGCGCGACCTGCTGGCACGCCTGGGCAACCCGCAAGTCAAGCTGAAAATCGTCCACGTGGCCGGCACGAAAGGGAAGGGCTCCACCTCGGCCATGATCGCCGCCGCAATGTCCGCATCCGGCCATCGCACCGGCCTGTTCACGTCGCCGCATTTGGACCGCCTGGAAGAGCGGATCATGATCGATGGCCAACCTTGCTCTTCCGCGGACCTGACCGCGCTGGTGGAACAGGTGCGGCCCATCGTCGAGCAGATGGATGCCGAATCTTCGCATCAATCACCGGCAGACGCCGGACCGACCTATTTTGAAATCATTACCGTGATGGCGTTCTTGCACTTCGCTCAGGCTTCGACCGATGTCGCGGTTGTCGAGGTCGGCATGGGGGGCCGATTCGACAGTACGAACGTGTGCCACCCATTGATTTCCGCCATCACCAGCATCAGCTTCGATCACACGCAGCAATTGGGCAACACTCTGACCGCGATCGCCGGCGAGAAGGCAGGCATCATTAAGCCCGGCGTGCCGGTCGTCAGCGGCGTGACCGACGATGAACCCCGCCGCGTGATCGAGCAAAAGGCTCGTGAATTCAATTGCACGCTGGCGCAACTGGGCGTGGACCTCGATTTCAAATATGCCCCGCCGCACAGCGGTGAGCATGGAAGGATGGATTTCGACTATCGAATCGCCGGTCGCCAGCAACATTTGGAGCACGTCGAGCTGGGCCTGCTGGGCCGGCATCAAGCTGCCAATGCCGCCGTGGCGCTTGGGGTTCTTGCAGAACTGCGCTCTCAGGGATGGCAAATCCCCGACGCCGACGTTCGCCGCGGATTGGCCGAAGTGCGATTTCCCGCTCGAGTCGAAGTTGTCTCGCGCCATCCGACAATCGTGATCGACGCCGCTCACAATGTCGCCTCGATCGAAGCACTTTGGGAAACGCTCGACGAAAGCTTTAAAGAACAGCGTCGGCTGCTGATTTTCGGCACGACGCAGGAAAAAGATGCGCGGCATGCTGCGATTGCTGCTGCCGCGGTTCGACGCCGTGATATTCACGCGCTGACTTGAACAATCCGTGCGCCGTCGATGCGACAGAACTCGATTCGTTGGCGGCCGAGACTGCGCCGACACGGCGGCATGTTTCCCCCGATCCGGCGACAGCCTGGCAGTTCGCCCGGCAGTTGGCCTCCCCGGACCATCTGATCTGCGTGACGGGTTCGTTCTTCCTGGCCGCGGAAATGCGCCGAGAGATCGCTCGCCTTCCCTTTTCAGCTACCAGCCGCTCAACGCCATCTCCCGCTTGTTCCCGCTAATCCGAGATTTGAGATACTCGATTGCCCGCTCCAGCGGCGGATCGTGCTGCAAATCCTCGGCGGCCGACTCGGCAGGCTGCGTGCCGCCGTGCGGTCGGACGATGTCACGATCTCGCCGCCACAGCCGCCACTTTTTCCAGTCTTCGTTGCGCATCTTCACCTGGTCCGAGGCCGCCGGCGAAACGCCCCATTCATCCCCTTCCTTCTCGTCGCGCGGGCGCTGGATGTTCTTTCCGCTGGGGCGCCAGTAATCGGCGGTCGTGAGTTTCAGAATTCCGCGTCCGTCGCCAAGCGGAATCATGTTTTGCACGGTCCCCTTGCCCCAGGTGCGCTCGCCGATGATCGCCGCGCGGCCATGATCCTGCAGGCATGCCGCCACGATTTCGCTGGCGCTGGCCGCGTAACTGTTTACAATCGCCGCCAGCGGCAGGTCGAGGAATTTTTCTCCGTTGCCGGCTTTGTGTTCCGCTTTGATCTGATCGTCGCGCCCTCGCACGGTCACAATTTGCTCGCCAGCCGGCAAGAACAAATCGCACACGCCCACCGCCGCGGAAAGCAATCCGCCCGGATTGTCGCGCAGATCGAGAATCACGCCTTGCACGTCTTGCGCGCGCAACTGCTCAAGCGCCGCTTTCAACTCGCGGGGCGTTCGCTCTCCAAAATTCACAATCCGCAGATATCCAATATTTGGATTGCGCTGAATCAGGTAGTTCCAGCGATCATCGCCGCCACGCAAATCCCCCAGCACCGAATCGACTTTGATTAATTCCCGATGGATCGGCAGCAGCTTAATCGGTTCGCTCTGCCCAGCCCGCAGGATGGTTAATTCAACGGACGTACCCGGCCTGCCGCGCAGTCGCTGAGCCAACTCGGGAAACTTCATGTCCAACGTCTCCACGCCGTCGATCGTCGTGATCACGTCGCCGGCCAGGATGCCGGCCTTGTATGCCGGCGAACCGGCAATCGGACTGATCACCGTCAGTTTTTTGCTCTCGGGATCCAGCGCCACTTCCACGCCGATGCCGCCAAACTGCTGATCGAGTTGTCCCTCCAGTTCCGCGGCTTCCTTCGGTTCGATGTACTCCGAATACGGATCCTTCAGCGCGTCGATCATGCCGTGCACCGCCGCCGTCCACAGTGCATCGCGATCGACGTGCCCCACGTAGCGCCGCTCAATGAGATCGGCAATTTCCGAGAACGACCGCCCCAGCCGATTGTGATCCGCCGCCTGATAGCAGGCCAGCGAAATCGCGGCAACCCCTAGAATCACGATTAGATTACGGCGAGGCATCCCCTCATTATGCTCTGCGCACGGCAATGCGGCGAGACGTAAGCGAATACTTAGAGATTATCGCTTGGAGAACTGCGTGCCACGCCGGGCGCCACGCAAGCCGTATTTCTTGCGCTCTTTCATGCGGCCGTCGCGGGTTAATAGCCCCGAGTGCCGCAGCATGTCGTCCAGCTCGGTGTCGAACGCTTTCAGCCCGGGCGATGCCCAACTTGCAAGCGCCGGCCTGTCCGGCAGGTCCGCCACCTTTGACGGCGATTGTCACATCCACCGTGGCGAGCTTGCCCGTTTGATTCAGGGCGTCGAACACGTGGAAACGATCCTTCTCTGCCGGGAAATAATCTTCCGCAGTGCGGCCGTTGATCGTGATCTTGCCGCTGCCGGCCTTGATGCGAACCCGCGCGACGGCGGTCTTGCGGCGTCCGGTGGCCAGTGTGTAATCGCCGGTTTTGGCTGGGGCGGCTGTGGACATATTTTCTTAACTCTCTTTTTTCTCTGACTTGGCCGGCTTGCTCGCCTTGGCCTTGGGTGGTTTGGCCGCCGATGCGGTGGATGGTTGTCGTGCTCCCAACTCCGCGGGTTCCACCGGCTGTGCCCGATGCGGATGCTTGTCACCGGCGTACACTTTCAGCCGTTCCAACATCCGCACTCCGAGTTTGTTCTTGGGAAGCATCCGCCGCACCGCTTCGGTGATGATCAGCTCCGGCCGCCGATCGCGCCGATGGCCGGCAGTTTCAGTCATCAACCCGTGATATCCGGTGTACCAGCGGTATTCTTTCTGGTCCCATTTCTTACCGGTGTACTTGATCTTTTCGGCGTTCACGACCACCACGAAATCGCCGCAAACGACGTGCGGAGTGTATGTGGGCCGATGTTTGCCCATCAGCACCATGGCAATCTGGCTGGCGAGCCGGCCGACCACCTTGTCGGTGGCATCCACCAGCAACCACTTCGCCTGCACCTCGCCAGGTTTGGCCATGTAGCTTCGTGTGGATTTGATCTTCGTTGCCGGCACGTTCACGTCCCCAAAGGGATGGTTTTCAAAAAGCGCAAACCACGAGTTTATCCGCTTTTCGCCGCCCCTTCAAGGGCGGGAAAGCGGCCCCGTTTTGCGTCGAAGCATGTACCGCACGCTGAATTACGGATGAATCCTCTCGCCTCCGTTCCGCGTACACATAGCCTTGAACACCGTGGGGTCGATCGCATTGGTAAACGCCTGCACGTGACCGTCGCAGAACAATGCATTGAAAATGCCGCCGCCGAAAGCGCCGCCCAGCCCGGCCAGCGGGTCTTTCGGATTCATCTCCCAATCTTCCGGCTTGGTCCAAGGCACGGCTTTATCCGGCGCGACCTCCACGACCAGAATCGTATTCGATGTTCCGTCGGTGAAACTGCTAAGCTTTAGGCCCTTTTTCCCATCAAAGGCACACCCCTTGCCCACCACCGCCTGGTACACCGTTTTGCTCGGATCATTCAATTTGGGATGCCTGTAGACCGCCGGCATTTTGTCGATGAGCGCCTTGTTGTGTTCGCTGTCCCAAGGCTCATCGAGATGGAATTGCTTGTACAGCTCCATTTCTTCCTGATAAGGCAAAACAAGCACGCGCCAACTCAACAGCGGTTTCCCCTCCGCATCGTATTTGGCTTGCGCCGGCAATTGCTTGTTGGCGGATTCATAGTTCAAGATCGCCAGGCCAGTTTGTTTCAAGTTGTTTTGCGACATACTCCGGCCCGCCGCCTCGCGCGCCGCTTGCACGGCGGGCAACAACAAGCTCGTCAGCACGGCGACGGCCGCCGGCCCGGCCGTTGTTTCCACCTTCATGATCACCTGATTCCCCTGCCGCACCGGCTTCAGTGTGGCCGCCACTTTTTCGCTCAATCGCTTCAGATAGTGCATCATCGCGCCAGACACCTCCGGATCTTGATTCGGTGCGCTGCGCCAGGGAATTGCTCATTTGTGCCAGGAACATGTTCCTGGCAATTTCCAGCGATTGCTTCAGCAGACCCTCCAATTCCTGGGCCGCCTTTTCATCCGGCGAAGTGGCGGTCACCTGCAAATGGAGCAAACCCTGTTCGTTCTGGCTCGCTTCAGCCGTTAGAGTGTCCATCAGATCGGGAACTTTGGTCAGTCCTGCCAGCGGCGGCGGCAGTTGACCGGCCGCCTGGGCCAATGCCGGCGCCAGCAGCGGTCGCAGTGGCGCCATGACCAAATAGGCCGCCACGTCGGGCGAATCGTCGGCCGCGGACAGCAGCTTCCGCAAATCGCCGTCTCCTTGCTTGGCCGAAAGCATCCAACGCAAGCCACTCTCCGGCGCGATCACCAGCGTGTGATCGTCGGCGAAAGCGCAGGAAAACTGGCCGGAATTCTCGCTGATGCGCGCCTTTCGTCCTTCCAGATCAGCGTCCGAACCACGGGGCACAATTTTCGCAGCCACGTCGGCCATCTCAATCGGTTTGGAGAACCACAGCACAAATCCGCCCCGCGGGTCGCGAGAGCCGGTCGTGACGGTGGGATCCGGCAAACCGATCACCATCATCCCCTGTTCGATCTCCAGCGGATCGAAGCCCACCTGTTTTTCCGTCGCCGCCGAGATCACCTCGGTCGGATACATTTCAGCCTGCGGACCAGTCAGCATCCGCTGCGGACGGGCCACAACAGCCGCCACTGCGTCGTCTGGAACGAAACTGAGATCGAGCTTCTTGCCGGTTGACGCATCGTCGCCGACGGCGAGCGCAGGCGCGAAGATCAACGTTAGAATCCAAAGAACCGAAGGAAATCGGTGGCGCATGATGGAATCTCCTACTTTGATTTCGTGGCGTCGAGTTTGTCCCGCAGCTTTCCGGGATCGGCATTGTCGCCGCCGGCGCGCGTAAACCAGGCCTTCAGTAAATTCGTGTTTCCAATGGTGGGCACGGCGTCCACGTGCCCATCCATGTACAGCGCCAGGAACCGGCTGCCGGGCTCGAGTGCGGCCAGACCTCTCGTGGGATTTTTCGGATCGAAATCCCAATCCGCCGGCTTGGTCCACGGCACCGCTCTGTCGGCCACCGTTTCCACGACCGCAATCGTATTGCTCGTGCCGTCGGTGAAGTCGGGGAACGTCAGCACCTTGTCTGCCTCGAAGGCCGCGCCAGGCCCAACCGCCGCTTGAAAGACGGTCATTCCCGCTTTCGTTTCGATTTGCGGGTCCCTAAACACATCCGGCATTTTTTCGATCAGCTTTTTGTTGTTCTCGCTGTCCCAGGGCTCATCGAGATGAAATTGATCGTGCAGCGACGCCCCTTCCAGATAGGGCAATATCCGCACGCGCCAACTCAACAGCGGCTTGCCGTCTTTGTCGAAAATGGCTCGCTGCGTCAGGTGATTGTTCGTCGACTCGTCCATCATGATCGCCATCGCAATTTGTTTCAGATGATTGCTCGCCTGGGTGCGCTTCATGTTGGCCTGCACATACGGATCCAATGGCTGCGCCGGCGGCCTCTCGGGCGGTGTCGGCCGGGGCACAGGTTGTGGCGGCGGTGTCGGTTTTGGCGGAGCGGGTTGCGGCGTGGGCGCCGGACGGCCACCCTTCGTGGCAGGAGCATCCGACGGATCGGCAGCGAGCGCCGCCAGGCAAGCCAAACAAACAACTGCAAAACAAGCAGCCAGTGTTTTGCGTAACATGTTGCGGCCTCCATTACCGAAAGAGTTACCAGAAACATCTGCCCCGCGGCGAAGCGATTACGCCATAGTGTGTGGCGACCGCTGCGCAAAAGTCAATTAGCGAGCCCCGGCGCCCAAAAAACCGGCAATTTCAGGCATCCAGACGCTTTCGAAAGAGCCGCGAATATGGCACAATCCGCGTGCCATTCTGGCGCTGTTGCGGCAAAAAAATAGTATCTTTTTTTGACCCGCATTTGTACCGACCGCTTGCTCCTTACCGCCTACCGCATATCGCTCCATGAAAATCGGCGTTCTCAAAGAAACCTTTCCCGGCGAACGCCGCGTGGCACTGGTGCCTAGTCTGATTCCTACGCTGCTCAAGGCTAGCCACGTCATCGTCGTCGAAACGGGCGCCGGGCAGGATGCGGGATTTCCTGACTCCCAATACATCGACAAAGGGGCAACCGTCGCCCCTCGCGACGAAGTGTTCAACTCCGATCTTCTATTGCACATCCGCGCCCTGGGGGCCAATCCTGAGGCCGGGCGCGCCGAACTGGAAAAGTTCGATCAATCGAAAATACTGATCGCGCTCTGCGAGCCCCTTTCGCAGCCGAATTTGGTGCGCGAGTTCGCGGACCGCGGCGCAACGGCCTTCTCGTTGGAGTTGATGCCCCGCATCACCCGCGCCCAAAGCATGGATGTGCTTTCGAGCATGGCCACCGTAGCCGGCTACCGCGCCGTGCTCCTGGCCGCTACCTCGCTGCCAAAAATGTTTCCCATGATGACCACGGCCGCCGGCACGATCACTCCGGCCAAGGTGTTCGTGATGGGCGCCGGTGTCGCCGGATTGCAGGCCATCGCCAGCGCTCGCCGCCTGGGGGCGCAAGTCTCGGCCACCGACGTCCGCTCGGCCGTCAAGGAACAAGTGCAGAGCCTGGGTGCGAAGTTCGTCGAATCGGCGGTCGAATCCGCCAAAGCCGAAGGCGCAGGTGGCTATGCCAAAGCGCTCGATGAAGAGGCTTACCAGAAGCAGCGCGAAGCCTTGACGAAAGTCGTCGGCGAAAGCGACGCCGTCATCACCACTGCTGCTATCCCCGGCAAAAAAGCGCCGATCCTCGTCACCGCCGACATGGTCCATGGCATGCTGCCCGGTTCGGTCATCGTCGATTTGGCCGCGGAGCGCGGCGGCAATTGCGAACTCACTAAGCCCGGCGAAACAGTCGTAACCGATGGCGGCGTCACCATCCTCGGCCCGGCCAACTTGCCCGCCGAAGTGCCCTATCACGCCAGCCAGATGTTCGGCAAAAACGTCGTGACATTCCTGCAGCATCTGGTCGATTTGGGCCTGCCGAACAAAGTGGATACCAACGACGAGATCACCCGAGAGACTTTGCTCTGCCGCGACGGCGAAGTGTTGCAGCCGCGTGTTCGCGAACTGCTGGGACTTCCGGCGGCAACATGATCGAATCAATCGCTTCAAGGAATTCATTGATGTTCCGACGAATGGTCATCACCATACTGAGCTGCTCGATCCTGTGGTTCCTCGGCGGAATTGCGCAGGCGGAAACCCAAGAGCCTGCGACCACTACGACGCCATCGACATCCGCGCTGGAACCGGCGGCCGAGCCGACGCCGACCGCCACCACCGCGCAGCCGGAGCTGGTCCCAGCGGCCGGCGAAATCGCCCCGGGTGCAAATGAACCGCTGATCGACTACACCTCATTGTTGTATGTGTTCATGCTGGCCACGTTCATCGGCCTGGGCGTAATCCTGCGTGTGTCGAGGCTCTTGCACACGCCGCTGATGTCGCTGACCAACGCCATCTCGGCCATCGCCGTGGTCGGTTCGATCATCGTGACCGGCGACCCGCATCATCCGCTGGGCATTCGCATCCTGGGCGCCGTGGCGCTGTTCGCTTCGATGACCAACATCGTCAGCGGCTTTTTGATCACCGATCGCATGCTGAAGATGTTCAAGTCGCCCGGCCAGGGAGGGCAACGCTGATGGAAGCTATCAAGCAACTGTCTTATCTGGTGGCCACCGGGCTGTTCATCTTCTCGTTGCATTGGATGAACAACCCGAAGACTGCCCGCCGCGCCGTGTTCGCCGGCGCCGCAGGCATGCTATTGGCCGTTTTGGCCACCTGGTTCTTCAGCGGCCTTTCGTACCACGTCTGGATCATCGGCGCCATCATCGCCGGGTGCGTCGTCGGATATCCGCTGTCGCGAGTGCCGCTGACCGCGGTGCCGCAGCGAACCGCGCTATCCCACGCCTTCGGCGGTTTGGCGGCGGGGCTTGTCGGCTTGGCCGAGTACTACATGCTGCCCAGCGTTTCGGCCGACGTGCCCAAACTGACGATCATCGCCCTGGTCGCCGAAGTGATCCTCGGCTTCCTCACTTTCACCGGCAGCTTGATGGCCACCGGCAAACTGCAAGGCGTTTCCTGGATTCCGCAGCGCCCCGTCACGTACGCCTATCAAAACGTCAGCAACGTCGGCTTGTTGCTCACCGCGCTATTGCTGGGAGTACTAGTAGTGCTGCATCCCACGGGTTTCTGGGCCGCAGTGGCCTTCCATCTGATCGTGCTGATGTCGTTGGCCTTCGGCGTGCTATTGATTATTCCCATCGGCGGCGCCGATATGCCCACTGTGATTTCGATCTTGAACGCCTACGCCGGACTGTCCGCCGTGGCGATGGGTTTCGTTTTAGGCAACAAACTGCTGATCACCGCCGGCGCGCTGGATGGCTCCAGCGGCTTGATCCTCTCGATCATCATGTGCCGCGCCATGAACCGATCGTTCTTGAACGTGCTGTTCGGCGCCTTCGGCCAGGTGCAGGCCAGCACTGCGCAAATCTCCGACAAAGCCTACAAGGAAGAAACCATCGAAGGCGCAGCCCAGATTCTAGAGCAGGCTTCGCTGGTAGTCATCATTCCCGGCTATGGCATGGCGGTGGCGCAGGCCCAGCACCGCATCCGCGAACTTTACGATCAGCTCACCAAGCGCGGCATCAGCGTGAAGTTCGCCATCCATCCCGTCGCCGGCCGCATGCCCGGCCACATGAACGTGCTCTTGGCCGAGGCCGACATCCCCTACGGTGATTTGGTGGAGATGGACGAAATCAATCCCGAAATGCCTCAGTGCGACGTAGCCCTGGTCGTGGGCGCCAACGACGTGGTGAACCCGGCGGCCCGCTACGACAAATCCACCCCCATCTACGGCATGCCCATCATCGACGCCGACAAAGCAAAAACCGTCTTCGCCATCAAGCGCAGCAAGAACCCAGGCTTCGCGGGCATCGACAACGAGTTGTACTTCAAAGACAATACCTTCATGCTCTTCGGCGATGCCAAGGCCGTCGTGGGCGAATTGGTGAAGCAACTGGCGCACAACGGCGGACATTAATTCTCATGTCAGGCGACAGTCCACGCGTCGGCCAGCATGCGGATCCAAAAGCTCAGGACAGTCGGCCGGAATTCTTGCACACGCTGGGGCTGATTCCGCCGTGCACCGTCGAGGACGTGCATCAGGCGTATCTATCGAAAGTCAAAACGGCGCATCCCGACGTCGGCGGCGATCCGGCTGAATTCCGCAAACTGCAAGATGCTTACGAACGCGCCACCGAGTGGGCCAAATTCCGCGCCAGCCGCATCCAATGGCTCAGCAACTGGGTGGAAAAATATGTGGAGCAAGACGCCCTCGTGGCCGAAATCCAAAAGCGCGGTGGCAAGGTGCACACCGAAGGCGTCGACTGGCTGCGCCGATCTTTCGGCGATGATTTTTCCATCGTCGCCGAAAAAGTTACCGCCATCGATTTGACGGGCCCCACCGTCGACGACAGCATGCTTTCCTGGCTGGGCTTGCACCGCTCGGCGCTCACGTCGCTTAAGTCGCTGAATCTCTCTGGCAGCGCCGTCACCGATGCCGGACTGCAATTCATTGCCGCCTTTTCCAACTTGCACAAGCTCGATCTCTCGGAGACCCGGATCACCGGCGCCGGCCTCTATGTCCTGAACCGTCTGCCTACGTTGGCCTGGCTCGGCCTGCGCAATACCCGAGTCGGTTGGTTCGCCCGCACGAAACTCAGGTGGAAGTTCCCCAAGCTGCAAGTTGCCGTGTGATCGGTCCTTAGGCGCGGTGGGGCGCCGGACTTTGCGACCCTTCCGCTCGCGCAATCTCTTAGCATGGCGGGAATTACTTCTTTCAGGCAAAAACCGCCGCCATTCCGCGGAATTTGGTTGTGACCCGCCGCGGCCCTCCGGCAACGAATGGGGGCGGTCGCCGTTCGCGCCGAGCCCGTCGAAACCGATTTCGATCAGGCACTTCCAGGAAGGATTACCCCCATGTTGACTGCCGGAACCATCGTGCTTTTTGTCATGGCCTACCGCCGTCTGGCGGGCACTTTCAAGCTCACCTCGCTCTGACCCATAATGCAACTTACTGTTACACTTCCCCGAGTCGCTCGACCCGTGGCCCCTGTGCGGCTCTACGGGCTGTTTCCACTTCCCGGCGGTCCGGTTGCCTTCATGACCCGAACCTTTCTGGCCGCGCTCGCCAAGTTCCTCAGCGGCGCCAGCACGCGCTGGGTCGAGTGCCAGCCCGACACCTGCCAGCGCATCTACTTCGCCAATCACACCAGCCATCTCGATGCCCTGGTCGTGTGGGCTTCGCTGCCTATGGAATTGCGCAACATCACCCGCCCGGTCGCGGCGAAAGACTACTGGGACGCCGGCGCCGTGCGCCGCTATCTGGCCACGCAAGTATTCGACGCCTTGCTGATTGATCGCACGCAAATCAAGGTGCACAACAGCCCGGTCGATTTGATGATCCGCGAAATGGGCGATAAGAAATCACTGATCGTATTCCCCGAAGGGGGCCGCAGCACCACCGGCGAAATCGGCGAGTTCAAAAGCGGTCTGTTTTACCTGGGCAAGAAACGCCCCGATCTAGAGCTGGTCCCGGTGTATATTGACAATCTCAATCGCGTGCTGCCGCGGGGTGAATTTTTGCCGGTCCCGCTGTTAAGTTGCATTACCTTCGGTCGGCCGATCTATCTGGAAAAGGGCGAGCCCAAAAACTCGTTCCTCAGCCGGGCTCGCGAAGCCGTGCGGCGACTCAAAGAAACGTAAGCAGACCGGCAGTCGCGGCCGCCACCGAGGTTTCAAATTACTGGATTCCTGCCTTCGTTATGGTAGTCTGTCGTCTCACGTCGATACTGTAAGTCGTGGTGAATAACCGGCCGTCCCCCGCTTTCTGCGTCGCTTACCCCAGACATGGAAGATTGGAGAACGTTATCTCTGGTCGGCGGCGTGCTCGGCGTGCTGACCATTGCCACCATTGTCGGCCAATTTCTTAAGCGGCACCCCGACACGGGGCTGAATGCCGCGGCCGTGCGCACCTTCAATCTGCGCGTCCGCGCCTGGTGGACCATGTGCGCCATTCTGGCCACGGCCTTCTTCCTGGGAAAAGGCCTCACCGTCGCCATGTTCGGCTTTATTTCGTTCGTGGCGCTGCGCGAATTTATTACGATCACGCCGACGCGGCTGGGCGATCACCGGGCTTTATTCTGGGCCTTTGTCCTCTTCACGCCGTTGCAATACGTGCTGGTGGGGTTCAACCAGTACGAGCTTTTCAATGTGTTGATTCCAGTCTATGCGTTTTTGTTTGTGCCGGCGCGGATCGCGCTTTCGGGCGATTACAAGCGCTACCTGGAACGGGTGGCCAAGATTCAAACCGGCCTGATGATCTGCGTCTACTGCTTGAGCTTCGCCCCGGCGCTGTTGTATCTGGAAAACAAAGCGCCGGCCAATTCACACAATCAGAACGTCGCTGTTGCGTCGAACAGCGAAGAGCCCGGCGGCGCGACTGCAACAGAGGCTCGTTCGATCGCTCCGCCGAGGCAGGCCGAGATGAAGGTTTACGAAGGCTCCAACTACCGGCTGCTGTTCTTCTTCATCCTGATGGTCCAGATGGGCGACGCCTTGCAGTACATCTGGGGCAAGCTCATCGGCCAGCACATTATCGTTCCCACGATCAGCCCCAATCGCACTTGGGAGGGCTTTTTGGGCGGCGTCGGCAGCAACACGCTCTTGGGCGCAGCCCTGTGGTGGGCCATTCCTCCGCTGCGCCCCTGGCAAGCCGCCGGAATGACGCTCTTGGTCAGCGTCCTGGGCTTCTGCGGAGGGCTGACCATGTCGGCCATCAAGCGCGACCGCGGCGTGAAAGATTACGGCACGCTGGTCGAAGGGCACGGCGGCATCTTGGACCGTATCGACTCGCTCTGCTTCGCCGCCCCGGTGTTCTACCACGTCACCCGGTCGATCTTTCTACCGTGGTAGCCCGGCTTCTTCTGCCTTCTGCGGATTGGCGTCCGCTCTACTGCGTTCGGGTCCAATCCAAAAGCACGCGATGATCTGGCGACGTCGCAGGGTTCGTATCCCGCTGCGCCACATATTCCGGCTGCCTGCTCGGAGCGGCATTCGCAGATGAATCCGCTTCCGGCGGCTGCCGAAAGCGCTGACATGCCGGTCGTACACGCTTGCATGTGGCGCGGCACTCCATCCAGTATTGGCCGGCGCCTGGTCCCCCGCTGGCCTGCATTCGACGATGCGACGTTTTGCCAGCCGTTATCGTCGGTCCGTTCGCCGGACGCACTGGCGGCCAGCGCCGCATCACGCCGCGTCGGCGCCGGAGTTTTCGACGCCGCACTCGCGCCATCGCCATCGTTGTTCTCGGCACGATAAACCGGCGCTTCCGCGCCGCCTTGCGGACGACTGTTCGACGCCAGTTGCGTTGCCGGTCGCTGCGGAGCCATGTTCGGGCTGCCTTGCTTCACCCACCCCAGCCACTGCTCCTGAAGATCTTTCAGGTTGGCATAGCCGTAATGCTTCTTCAGATCGGCCGACCAGTTGTCGGTTTTCATGCCCTCGCCGACGAAATTCAAGAATTCGTGCCGCCCCTTCTGCTCGATCAAAAACCGCGCCAACGAGTATCCCTGCGAATACAAGGGCAATACGTCGTTGGGATATTCCTTCATCGCGAACATGTCGTCGAAGGCAATGCCTCGGCCGCTGCGCAAGAAGTTGATCAGCATCACTTGCTGCTTGTTCTTCTCCGAAGAATGTTCGACCGTCGTGCATGCGCCTTCGTCGGCCCACCGCGGCAACGGCTGGCGGAAATGGCTGGCAAAAATGGTGTGCGTCACCTCGTGCGGCAGCACGCTATCCAAAACGCGCTCCCGCGAACCTTGGATTTTCATGTCCCAGCCGAACACTTCCCCCCGATCGAACACGAAGCTTGTGGCCCCGCCGGCGCCCAACGTTGGCGCCACTTCGGCGCGAATCGGACAAGGCCGCGACCAATTGGGCATTGCCTGCCCGAGCCATTCGATGGCCAGATCGTGGCGATACTGCTCCGCCGCTTTGCCGATTTCCTCGGCCAACTGCGGCGTGGGAGCTTCGACGATGAAATTTGCCGTGCGATAACCGGCGCCAAGCGACACAGCTACGGCCAACAACGCCGCAGCCGGAAAGAGGCGAGCTTCCATGCTCTGGGTCTCCGCAAAACGTAGAGGCGGGTAGGTCAATCAACTCGGCCGCTATCCATGCGACCGGGCGGGAATCACTGCAACGGAATTTCAGTCCACTCGCATCTTCTGTGCCACACGATTGACGCGCGGCAGTCATTCGCCGCTAAATCGTTTGGCCGCCGCGATAAATTGTTCAGCCCAGGAATCATTCGCGGCTGTGCGAGAGCGTCCGTTCCGTTGTAAGGGTTGCAAAGTTTACCCGCCCCCGCCGGAATTCACCTAGAGAGAATTCGCAATCCGACCGCGGCCGAATGGCCCCAGTGCCAGCACACTCTGCTTAACCGTTAGCAGTGATCCCCGAATCGCGAAGCAAGGTTTCCGTCAATGGGCCGTTGGCCGCGGGAAACTCCAAGCTAGCAAGCTCCGCCGCATCGACCCACCGAAATGGTGAACGCGGCGCGACCGCCGCATCCCTCGGCCGGCAGCGAAAGAAATGCACTTCCAACAATCCATGATCGTACTGCTGGAGCGTGCTCAGATACTCGCCGCCAACTTCGACCTCCAGTCCACTTTCCTCCAAACATTCGCGTGCCGCGGCCTCAGCCGGCGTTTCCCCAGCATGCACTTTCCCACCGGGAAATTCCGCCATTCCTGCTAAGGGAACACCTTCAGGCCGCGTGCCGACAAGAAATCGCCCCGCATCCTTCACGACGGCAATCGCCACGCAAATCGGTTTCATTCGAGTTAGCTGCCGGGCTTGAGCTTATCGAGTAACCGGCCCGGCGAACCCATGATGTTGTAGCCCGCATCGACGTGCAGAATCTCGCCAGTGATGCCGTCCGACATTGGGGACAAAAGAAATGCCGCGCTGCGCCCGACCTCTTCGTGCGTGATGTTGCGGCACAAGGGCGCCATCTCGTGATACAGATCTTCCATCCCTTCCGCGCCGACGGCACGGGCGGCTAAAGTTCGCAGCGGGCCGGCGCTGATAGCATTTACGCGCACGGCCTGGGAACCCAAATCAAACGCCGCGTATTTCACGCACGCATCGAGCGCCGCCTTGCAAACGCCCATCATGTTGTAGCCGGGCACCACCTTCTCGCCACCGTAGTACGTCATCGCCAGCACTGCAGCGCCGGAATTGAAAATCGGCTTTGCCGCGTTGCAAAGCGCGAGCAGACTGTAAGCGCTGATGTCGATCGCCAATTTAAAACCCTCGCGGCTGGCGGCGATCGTCGGCTTCGCCAAATCGTCGGTGTTGGCAAAAGCGATCGAGTGCAACAGAAAGTCGATCTTGCCAAACTCCTTGGCCGCCTGGTCCATGAACGCTTTGATGTCAGCGTCCTTGCTAACGTCTACCGGCGCCAGGAACTTCGCATTCGGCTGCTTGTCCGTCAGTTGCGAAACGCGCCGGCGGTTGCGCTGCCGTTCGTCGTCCGCCCGATCTGGCAAATGAGAAAATCCGCACTGCCCACCCTCGGCCAAGATCTGCTGGGCAATGGCCCATGCGATGGAATTATCGTTCGCCACGCCCAAAATGAGCCCTTTTTTGCCGTCGAACAGGCCCATAACCGCCTCCTTACCACTGCTGGTGAATTCGTTTGGCGTGAAGATACCGCTTCCTCCGCGATCAAACAATGAGATACACCGCACGTTGTCACCTTGACTACATCTGGCATATACTTGAGTATCAAACTGTTGACATCTGTCGCACGATATGACGACCCGAAATTCCCCAGCCTCCACTGCGTCCGACGGCTTAGCCGTTGATCTATTGCTCGCCGCTGAGGGACCGACGGGGACGACCGAGTACTTCAAAGATACTCTCTCCGCACTTTTGCCCGCGCTGGGCGCCGATTTCGCCGCCGTGGTTCGGCCCGTCGGCCAATCGTTCCGCACGCTTGCCGAAACCGGCACTCACCAAACCTGGCCCACCGAAATCGTTTCCGAGTGCCTCGATCGTGAAGCTCCACAAACCTCCGGGGCATGGTTGGCGGCGCCGCTTGCTCCGCGCGAACCTGGCGGCGAAGTGCTGCTGCTGCACCAAACCAGCGCGGCCGCTGCCGACCGAACTCTCCCGCAGGAATTCGAAACAATCGTCGGCGCATTGGGCGCCGGCCTCAGAATGGTGCGTGTTCGCGGGCGGTTGCGCAAGCGCGCCGCGCAAGCCGAAACCATTCTCTCGATCGTTCAGCAATGGGGCCGCACCCAAGAGATGGAACCATTGCTGGAGCAAATGGCCACCGCCTCTACCAAATTGCTGGAAGCCGACCGGGCCAGCATTTTCCTCTGGGATCGCACTAATCATTTGCTGATCGGCCGCCCGGCGTTGGGCGTCAAGGGCAACGAGCTGCGCGTGCCCGATGACGCCGGAGTCGTCGGCGAAGTGCTGCGAACGGAAGAACCACGCCGTGTTTCGCACCAAGACAAGATCGATGCAGTCAACCGTCGCATCGATGCCCAAACCAAATACCAGACTCGCACGCTGGTGGCCGTGCCACTGCGCAGCGCCATCGGCGAAATGCTCGGAGTGTTTGAGGTGATCAACAAAAAGGACGGCGATTTCAGCTCCGAGGACGAATCGGCGCTGGTCGAATTGGCCGCCCACGCAGCCGTAGCCTTGGAAAACACTCAGGATCGCCAGAATCTGTTGGCCTCGCACCGCCAAATGGTCGACCTGGCCGCTGAACACGTGCGGCTCATCGGCAATAGTCCCGCGATCCAAGCGCTGCGCTCCACCGTGCAGCGGGTCGCCGAGACCGATCTCGCGGTGCTCGTGCTCGGCGCCAACGGCACCGGCAAGGAGGTCATCAGCCAGTTGATCCACTTTCTCGGCCCGCGGCGCAATCGACCGTTTGTCGCCGTCAACTGCGCCGCCATTGCCGAAACACTTTTGGAAAGCGAACTGTTCGGCCACGAAAAAGGCGCCTTCACCGATGCGCATGAGTCGCGCGCCGGAAAATTTGAATTGGCCAACGGTGGAACGCTCCTGTTGGATGAAATCGGCGACCTGAGCCCCGGCGGGCAAGCTAAATTGCTGCGCGTGCTGGAAGAAAAAGTGGTGGTGCGCGTTGGCGGCTCGCGCCCATTCCCGTCGACGTGCGCGTGATCGCCGCCACGAATCAGAATCTCGCCGATCTGGTGCGCACGAAAAAGTTCCGCCAAGACTTATATTTCCGCCTGAATGTTGTCGTGCTGGAACTACCGCCGCTGGCGGATCGCGGCGACGACATCCTGCTGTTGGCCGAGCATTTTCTCGCGGAATTCTCGCATCGCGCTCGCCGCAAACCGCCGAAATTTTCGGCCGAAGCCAAAAAACGCCTGGTCCAGCACCCATGGCCCGGCAACGTGCGCGAACTGCGCAATTTAATGGAACGCCTGGCGTTTCTCGTGCCCGGCGACACCGTCGAACCTGGCGACCTGGCGTTCATCATGTCCCCCACCCAGGAATCCTCCGGCCTATTGGTCGTCGATCAACCGCTGGCGTCCGCCACCGATCGCTTCCAATCCGAGTACATCCGCAAAGCCATCCAGCGCGCCGGCGAGAGAATGACCGACGCCGCCGATCTCTTAGGATTGCACCGCTCGAATCTGTATCGCAAGATGAAGCAACTGGGAATGGAAGACTAATGGAGCTCGACAATGGCGAAAACAATCTTCAAAAAAATCATCGACCGCGAAATTCCCGCCAAGATCATTTACGAAGACGACCGGTGCCTGGCCTTCCACGATGTCTCGCCCCAAGCGCCGACCCACGTGCTCGTGATTCCCAAAAAAGAAATCGCCAATCTCGATACGCTCAGCGAAAGCGATTCACCGATCTTAACGCATTTGATGATCACCGCGCGCAATCTCGCAAAGCAATTGGGCTTGAAAGAAGGCTACCGCGTGGTCGTCAACAACGGCCCCAACGGCGGCCAAACCGTCGACCACTTGCACATCCACCTGCTCGGCGGCCGCCCCATGCAATGGCCGCCGGGATAAGCTGCGGCATTCAAATCCGCATCAGCAAATTACCGCTGAGCCGGCGAATCAAGGGCCGCATTTCCAGCACGCTCAGCGTTGCCAGCACTTGCGGCGGCGGCAAACCGGCATCGGAAATCACCGCATCCACCGTCGTCGGCTCGCAGCGCACCGTTTCGCCCGCCAAGGCACGGCGATGCGCGTCTTTCCAGTGCTCAGGAAAGTTGGGCAATTCGGAATAATGCAGCGTCCCCACCAAACTGTGCGTCAATTCGTGGTGGCCGACGCTGCCACTCAACCAGCGGCGGCTATGGGCCAGGTATCGCATATCGCGGTCGAACATCGCCACCGCCGCCGGAGCCTGCTCAATGAACTGCCGAAACTGCTCCGCGCTGTGCTGAAGAGATTCGGCCGCTTCGCGCAGCGCGGTTTGCGATCGAACCGCCTTCACAGTAAGCCACAGAGTTACGGCCGCTACAGGAATAACGGCAAGTTGCATTTCGATGGCCAACCAGATCTGATCCCGGCGCAATACCTCGGGAGTAACGACGGAACCCAGAGTGATTAGGACTGTGCACAGGCCGAACAGGCCCCAAGCGGCGCGCGGCGACAGCCATAATGCCGCAACGGCCAAGATCGGAAAGCACAAAATGTAGACTGGCACGCCCAAGGGTGTGACAATGTCCATCGCAAACACCGCCACAATGGCCACGACCAGCGTGACCAACGGCAACCAACTGCGTTGCAACTTCCTGCCCATACTTCCTGCCTTTGCGATCAAGCTTCTGCCACCGACAACGGCGGATTGCCGCATGACCATCAGAAGTACTGCACAAAGTCTAGCGAATCGGATGGACGCCAGCGAGAGAAGCGCAGCACTTATTCGTAAAGTCGGCTAATCATTGGCGGATTGCCGTTGCGGTTGCCCGCAAACGCCGCTTGGAGAAGGAAGCCGAGGACCGGTTCCCATTAGCCACACAGCGCGGCTTGAACGTCGGCAACAGCAACGTCGCCGACCAGTTCCGCGTGCCCCACTTGTGTGGGCAAGATAAAGCGCAGTTGCCCGCTTTGCGCTTTCTTGTCGTGCTGCATGATGCCTAGCAAACGATCGGGATCGACGGCGGGAAGCTTGACGGGCAAACCCAATGCTATCAGTAACGCTTGTTGCTGATCGACGAATTCATCATCCACTCGCCCCAGGCGGTGCGCCAGACGCGCCGCGCACATCATGCCAATCGAAACGCCTTCGCCATGCAATAGCTGACCATAGCCGGTGGCGGCCTCCAGCGCATGACAGAACGTGTGCCCATAATTCAACACGGCGCGGTGCCCCGTTTCTTCGCGCTCGTCGGCTTGAACCACGTCCGCCTTCAACTGGCAGCGGCGCTGGATCACCGGCGCCAAAACGTCCGGTTGGCGCGCCACCAATGCCGCGGCATCGCGCTCCAGCCGAGCGAAAAAATCGGCGTCCAGAATCACGCCGTACTTCACCACTTCCGCCAGCCCTGCGCGATACTCCCGCTCGGGCAGTGTTTCCAGTGTCTGCGTATCGGCCAGCACTCCCACCGGCTGCCAGAATGCCCCGACCATGTTTTTCGAGTCTGGCAGATTGATGCCCACTTTGCCGCCGACCGCGCTATCCACTTGCGCCAAGAGGGTTGTCGGCACCTGCGCAAACGGCAAACCCCGGGCGTAGGTGGCAGCGACAAAGCCAGCCAGGTCGCCTACCACTCCGCCGCCGACGGCCACGATCAACGTCTTGCGATCAGCCCCCAGCTCGAGCAGCTTCCGCCACAGCCCATCCGCCTCGGTCACGCATTTGCTCTGCTCGCCCGCTGCGACAGCCAGTGTGTCAACCTTCGCACCGATTGCCGCCAGACTCTGAGCAACCACCGGCGCATACAGCGGCGCCACACTGCTATCGGTGATGATCACCGCGCTGCCGATGCGGCCAAAAAATTGCCCTGCCTCCGACAGGCAGCCGCTGCCGATGCGAATTTCGTAGCTCCGCTGCGTGAGCTCGACGCGAACGGATAAATTAGGGTCAACCACGGGAATTGCCGGGTGCGTGAGAACGAAATAACTATACAATTCTACCGCGCCGCCAGACGTTCCAGATCGGCTTGCGTGACGGTAATCTGCCGGCAGAATCCCGTATGCTGCCGCAAATAGCTGAGTTCGGCGGCATTCTTCGGATCGGCATGCAGTGCCGCCTCCACGCGGCGCCGATCCGTCAACTCCCAATCGTCAAACTCCTCCGGCCAGAGCGTGGCTTGCTCCATAACCAAAGCTTCGCGATAAGGATCAAATTCGTTGGCCATCGAAACCGATGCCCGTTATTTACAACAACAGCCGGACGGCAACTCCCTCCGGAGGCGCGCCAATACGCTCCCATCCAAAAGCGAGCCCAGTATACTAACTGCCTCACAATCAGCCAACAATGCGAGGCTCTTCATGAATCGCGGTAAGTTCGTTGCCGTGCTCATCGTCGTTCTCGGACTCGCCGCCGGCGCCTGGGCCATTTTTGTGCGCCATAATCAAATGCAGCGCGTGCTCGAAGCCTTCACCCCCGCGACGGCCGAAATGATCGCCCACGCACCGCAGGTCGAGCTGCTGCGGCTGGTTCCCGACATCACCCCCGCCGCCGAACACGCGGAACTGATGGGAATTGGCGACAAGACCTATCAAGTGGCCGAAAGAAAGAGAGTCGAAACCACCAACGGGTTCACCTATCTGCGGACGGCCCTGTTGAACGATGCCAGTTACGAGTGGGACCAACCCGTCGAAGGCGCCCAACGCGATTGGCAATATATTTTGGATTTCGGCGACGGCCCCTCGCACTATCTGTTCGCCTTCGACTTCAGCGCCCCTGCATGATGAAGCTCGAAGGGGGCAAAACCGTCTCCATCCGCCCCATCGCCAACGGAGCCGAACAGTTCTTCCACGAACAGCTTCCACCGCAGTGATTTTCGTTTTTTCGCTGGGAAATGCGGGTGGAATCGGCCTAGGACCGTTTACGCCGGCGCACCTATAATCCGCCCCTCAACTATCTCAGCGCCGGTTTTGGAACCTTTTATGGGGTGGCCGGGGCTGGACCGAAGGGAAGCCCCGGCTGGTTTTAGCCGGGCCCATACCGCGGAAACGGACTCCCCCAATGCGTTCGATCGCCGTTTTGAATCAGAAGGGCGGGGTGGGTAAAACCACCACCGCCGTCAATCTCGGCGCTGCGCTGGCCGCCGCCAACCGCCGCGTGTGCCTCGTGGACATCGATCCGCAAGCCCACGCCACGTTGCATCTGGGTGTGACTCCCGGCGAAGGACACCCATCGATCTACGAAGTCTTGCTCGGCAATGTCACGTTGGCCGACGCCCTCCACCAAGTGGCCGACAATCTATCGGTCATCGGTTCGCACATCGACCTGGCTGCCGCAGAAGTGGAATTGGCCGGCGTCCTCGGCCGAGAAGTAATTCTGCGCGACAAGCTCAATGAGCTCGTGACGTCGAAACCCGGAGCAGATTGCTTTGATTATCTGCTGATCGACTGCCCACCCTCGCTTGGCATCCTCTCGCTCAACGCGCTGGCGGCCGTCGACGAAGTGCTGCTCCCGCTGCAGCCACACTTCCTGGCCCTGCACGGCTTGAGCAAATTGCTGCAGACCATTGAGCTCGTCTCCCGCCGGCTCAATCCGCGGCTAAAATTGGCCGGCGTCGTGCTCTGCCAGTATGAAGCCTCTACCCGTCTGGCGGCCGAAGTCGCCCAAAATATCGAGGAATTCTTCGCCGGCGAGCGGAGCAAAACCCGTCCCTGGTCGGCCGCCCGGATTTTCCAATCGCGCATCCGCCGCAACATCCGCTTGGCGGAAGCCCCCAGCTTTGGACAATCGATCTTCCAATACGCCCCCACCTGTCCCGGCGCCGAAGATTACGGCTTGCTGGCTAAAGAACTGCTGCACCTGGAATCGAAACAGCGCTTCGCCAAAGCAGCCTAAGCATTCTGCCCATCCAACCGGGAGGGCGAGGCTCCCGCCGAGCCGCACCGCACAAGGTGGGTCGCACGGCTTTAAATCGCGCGCTCCAGTGCCACGCCCTCCGCCAACGGCGTGGAGCAGATCTCACACCGCGATGCTTGTAATCGCCTGAAATTCCGGATCCCCGCGGAACGAATCGAAATCGTGCTCCGCGTCGATCAAATTCCGGAATCCGCTGTCCAGCGATAGCGCCTGCGATAGATATGCCAGCGCCTGCCGCTTGTTCCGCGCCAGACTCCAGTAGCAGGCCAGATTGTAGTTCACCAAAGCGCTACCCGGCTCCAGGTCGAGTGCCTCCTCCAGCGATTCAATCGCTAAATCGATCCGCCCCGTGCGCTTGTAGCACCAGCCCAGCGCCAGCCAAGCGTCGATATTTTGCGGGTCGTCCTTGGCCGCCTGCATCAACGGGGTCAGCGCCTCTTTGTAGCGCTCGAGCATCCGCAGCGCCTGACCTTTGATCAACTGCAACTGCGGGCTGTGGGTCGCCGTGCCGTTGAAGTGTTCGATCACCGCCAGCGCCCGGTGCGCCAAGCAATCGCGCACTTCGATGGGCAGGGGCCATTGCTCGCTAAACAGCGCGGCCAGGTCGAGATATCCCTCGGCCTCGCGCACAAGCTGCTGACGTCGCAACCGATCGATCGAAGACACGGCCGGCAAGCTCCAAGAATCGACCCCTCGTGGATTGGATTTAGGGCCGGCGCCACCTGCCGCAAGCGGAACGATTGGCTCGCTCTCAGGCGGCGCCATTTCATCGGCGTGGCTATTTCACCACACCGCTACCCGACAATTCAATATTACACAGCAATTGGCTCAATCCATAACTTCCGCGCCCCTTCGAACCATAAATTTTCCAAACTTGCTGCGCAACGAAACACCGGCGCAAGGGCGAACGAAAGGAGAAGAGATAACGCCGCCCAATCGCTGTTGGATGAAACCACGATTGATGTTGCGGCGAAACAACGTGTCGCCGGGACGCAACCGCGCTGTTGCCGCGATGCAGCAAGCCGCGCGGCGTGCCGGCCGCTCCCGCCGGCCGCAAGTGCCGGTTCTGCAAGCGCTTTCGCACTCCCGGCTCGCGGATGCCAATTACTATGGCGCGGCGCTTGCATTTGCCTTCCAACACCCGGCCGCAGCACTCGTCAGCTTCTCACCATCGCCGGGAATTTCAAAATTCGAGGGTTTTCGCCGTGCGTTGGATCATCGGAATTATCGCCGTGGCGATCGTCGTGGGTTGGGTGGCGTGCCAGGTCAACATTTCGGAGGTGATCAGCGACAATCACGTCGTTCACACCGTCTGGCGGCATACCGCCACTGGATGGGAACGGGTTACGGCGCTGTCCGGCCTGCAGCTCCAGCCCAGCGCCGTGACCGACGTCTGGAACACGCATCCCCATCCCGTGATCATCGCCTCCTTGGTGGCGATGCTGTCGTTGATGGCCTTGATCGCTTTCAACCCCGCCAAAAAACCGGTGCTGAAAACCTATAAGATCTCAGAGCAATCTTCTCAGGCGGATGAGCTTCACGGATTGAATCCCCACCGCGGCCAGCTCGAGCTCCGCAGCCGCGCCTGGTACGAGCAGGCCAATTCGCCTTAAGGGATGGACGGGTGGCACTGACAAACTTCATTTGTCATCGCCACCCTGAGTTTCCGCCTTAACCAGTTCGCCCTACGGCCATTGCGGCCAACGCTGTCGCTGCTTGCCCTCTTTGCGGGCAAATTCTTTCGCGTTTTTTGTACGCCCGCTCCCGGCGCTCCCCACTATTACCTGTAGGGAAGCTCTCTTTAGCGACCAGACTCGGAGCACCGCCATGCGATTAACCTTGCGCACCATGCTGGCTTATCTCGACGACATCCTCGAGCCGGCCGATCGAGACGAAATCGGCCGAAAAATCGAGGAAAGCGATTTCGCCAAGCAGCTCGTCAACCGCATCCGAGAGAGCACCCACAAAATGCGGCTGGGCGCGCCGAAGCTTTCCGGCAAGGGCCCCGGCATGGATCCCAATACCGTGGCGGAATATCTCGACAACACACTAGCGGGCGAGCGCGTTCCCGATTTCGAAAAGGTCTGCCTCGAATCCGATACGCATCTGGCCGAAGTCGCCGCCTCGCATCAAATTCTGACTCTGGTGCTCGGCCAGCCCGTCGACGTCGATCCGGCCATGAAACGCCGCGTTTACGGACTGGTTCGCGCCGAAGAAATGCCCAGATCCATCGAGCCGGTTGGCGTCTCCGGCGCGGCACGGTTTGCGCCCGGCTCCGACGAGGGAATTATTCCCGGCCGCCAGCCCGTCGAAGTCCCGGACTATCTGCGCGAGCGCACCGGCCATTCCCGATGGCGCACGATCGTAGCGGCTTTCGCGCTGATGCTGCTTTTGTGCGGCGCGATCACGATGGCTTTGGGCCCATTGGACCGCACCAATCCCGTGGCGCGCTGGCTAGGATTTGGCCAACCAGCCGAACTGCGAGTCGCCCAAAACAACGCTGCCGAGAGTAAGCCCGCCGCAGGAACTGCGCAGCCGGAGAACTCGCCGGCCCCAAGCTCCGCAGAAACTGGTGCAACCAGCGCGCCCAGCAGCTCGGCCGAGACTGGCGAAAAATCTCCATCTCCCGACACGGCCGCTGCCAGGCGCAACCCAGTTCCGCTGCGCCGGCAGAAGAATCCACCGCCAAACCGCCGGCCGAGCCGCCGGCGACGGCAACTGCATCCGACTCTGAATCACCGGCGCCGTCGTCCACCGGCGTCGCCTCCACTGCAGAAACCGGCGCCGAGGGCTCAGCGATGCCTTCCGACACCACAACTCCGCCACCGGTGCCGGCCGATCCTGGCCGCAGCTCGCCGCTGCCGCCGCAAACCGAACCGGCGCCCGGTGCGGTTCCCGCGGAGCCGGCTCAACCAGCCGACATTTTGCTGGGCCGACTCCTGCCGGGCAAAGGCTCCTTTCTGCTCAAGCTCGATCGCGCGTCGGGCCAATTGAATCGCCTGGCGAGCGGCAGTCCGTTAAACGCCGGCGACCAGCTATTGGTGTTGCCGACTTTCCGCCCCACGCTTGCGCTTTCCTCGGGAATTACGCTGCAGGTTCCCTCTGAAACATTGATCGAACTGCTCCTCCCCGATGCCAACGGAGTGCCGGGAGTGCGCTTGCATTTCGGCCGCCTGGTGATGATGACCACCGGCCAATCGGGCGCCAAGCTGCGGCTCGATCTAGGCGCGGCAAATGGAGTGGTGCTGTTTACCGATTCCGAAGCCACGCTGGCGGCCGAGGTGCGACGATTCCATCCGCCGGGCATCGATCCGGAATCTCAGGATGCCCAGGTCGCCGCCGATCTGTATGCCGTCAGCGGACGCGTCGAATGGACCCCCGCCGACGGCGCCGCCGCCACGCTCACGGCCCCGCAGCGTGTCGTTGTCGCCGCACATCCGTCCGATTCTGCCAGCGCCGATGCGGGCAAGCTAATCCCCAAATGGATCGCCTCGGAGCAATTGATTCCGCTGAATGCTTTGGCGGCCGATGATTTGGTGAAAACCATTTCCGACGATAAGCGGCCGCTGATTTTGGAACTGCAAGAAATGGCCGACAGCGCGAATCCCCGAGGCCGCCGCATCGAATGCCGTTCGCTGGCGGTGCAGTGCCTGGCGCTCCTCGATCAGTTCGAGCCGTCAATCGCGGCGTTGGGCGATGCCGACGAGCGCTCCGTCTGGTCGGTGCACATCGGCAGCGTCCGATCGGCCCTGGCCCGCGGGCCCGCCACGGCCGCCAGGGTGCGCGAGGCCTTCCAAAAACAGCGCGGCGAAGACGACGGCCGCGAACTATACCGCATGCTGTGGGGATACACCCGCGACCAACTGCAAGGGGGCGATGCGGCCAAGCTCGTCGCCTTCCTGGGCAACGACAATCTGGATATGCGTGTGCTGGCCTTCGCCGATCTGCAAGATATCTGCCACCTGACCTTCAACTACCGCCCCGACGCCCAACCCGCCAGCCGCGAAGGCCCCATCCAGCGCTGGCAAGACCAACAGCGCAAAGGCCTGATCGTGCCGAAGTAGCTCGGCATATTGCGGTGGCTGCCTTCGATCATCGCAAGGGCGGCGCCGTGAACAGCGGCCGCGCTGCCATTGGGCCCGGCGATGCGACTGCCGAAAAGTTCGGCGTCGCCTCCGGCCCACCGCGCCGCACCACCCGCACCGACACGTCGTCGATGCACGCTTCGCCTAAGCCGGTCAGTGCAAACGTCACCGTCAGGTTCATCGCCGACGGGGCCGCGCGGTAAAGCGCAAACTGCTTCCAGCCGCTCGTTTCGCCGATCCGCTCAGCCAGCGGTTCCCCTCCCAGCGAGTCGATAATCATCAGCCCGTCGATGCTTCCGCTGACCGGCCCTTTCACGCGCACCTGCCCGCGAATGCACACCACGTCCCCCACCTCCAAATGAATCGGCGCACTGGTAATCCACATCGGCGTCGACTCCACCAGCGTGGGAATCGCGTCCGGCTTGGTGGCCCGAGCTTGTAACCGCAAGCTAAATCGTCCCGCATACGGCGCCGCCGGCGAAAGCTCGACGCTCGATTGCACCTCCGGCTGCGCATGCTCGAAATGCTGCCACCCGGCCCGCAGCATCGCCTGCAGGTCTTCAAAGTCCCCGCCGGCCAGCAGATTCTCCCCCGGAACCGAAAGCGTCAGTGAAGACATCACGCCAATTTGCTCCGGCAACGTAGCGATGCTCGCCGCCAGCGGACTTTCGGCCGGCGAAGTAATCGGCTTCACCGTTCGCTCCCATGCTTCGCGCTCCCAACGCCCCAGCGGCAGCGTCACATTGCGCGCCGCCAGGTATGCGCGGCTGTAATCCCCTGCCTTCAGCAATTCGTCAGCCCGCGCCAGCGCCGTGCGTGCCTCGGCCAGTTTCGTGGTCGACGGCGGCAGTTGGGGCTGGTTCCCCAACCGCCGAATCAGCATCTCCGCTTCCGCCAATTGCGCCGCCGACAATTCTCGCTGCAGTTGCGCGGCACGCGGCGCCAATTGGGCCGTGCGATGCGTCATCGTATTGATCACCACCGGATCGGGCGTAATCAGCACCGCGGAGGTCAACAAGAAATCTTCCACATTCACCGAAACTCCCCCGGCCACGCGCTTATGCGGCAACGGCCGCAACCCCCCCGGCGTCAGTTCGTAAACACTGTGAGCATCAGGCACCCCCGGCACGATCAGCGTCGCGCCCTGGTCTTGCGGCGCCGCCACATACTGCGATCCCTTGGGACACCGAATGGCCAATAGCAGCCGGGCATTATCCGCGCTCAGCACCACGCCGCGGATATTCGGATCGGTCGACGTGGCGCTGGCCACATAGTTGCCCGCCGCCCCCCACGGCTCCATCAACTCCAGTTCCAAGTTCAAAAGCGCCAACGACAGCGCCCGGATGCGTGTGGCATTGTCGGTGGCATCCAGCCGCGAACTCGAGGCGAATTCGATGCCCCGCGCCCCGCCGCAAACGCCTGATACGTCAGCAACCGCAGCGCGTCGGGATCGATCGTCGGCTCCGGCGCTTGTTTGCCCGCGAGCGCCGCGCATTGAGCGATCAACTCGGGCGCCACTTCGGTCTGCACCACGGTCCATAGCGGCGTGCCTGGCCGAGCCAATCGAGGCCGCTCGCGCAGCCACGCCCCGTAATCTTTCAGCTCCAAGCTCGTGCCCAGCGGCCTGCGCGACGACGACAACACATCCAGCTGCCGGCTGTAGGCCAGCGATCGCTCTTCGACGCTCCCCAACAGCGGCCGCCGCAGTTGCCGATCGGCCGCGCACAATTGCTTCATTAGCGCGATCGTGCCGGGCAGTTCGTGGCTCGCCAAGCCGCTTCCCAAATTCCAGGCGAGCACAGGTTCATATGCGGCGGTAATTTCGCCAAGCGGAGCGGCTTCGTCCGACGCTTGCTGCGCCACCCACCGGCGGAGGTCCGATCAACCACATCCCCGATTGCTGCGCTTCGGCCAACAGCTCCGGCGTCAGCGCCGTGTTGGTGCGCACCGTGTTGAATCCCTGTTGCTTAAGCCAAGCCAGCGGCTCCCCCTGGGAACGAATCACCCGCGGCAGCATCGGCTTGCCATCAACCAAAAGCAGCGATCCGTTCACCGTGACCTGTCGCGGCGTTCCTGCAGCCGCAGTCTGTTCCTCGACCGGCGCCGTCGCCGACACGGTTTCCACCTCACCGCCGCGCGGCACCAGTCCGGCCATTTCCAGATCGTCGATCAACACCGCAGTTTGCCCCGGTCCGCCGTAAACGTTCAACAGCACCTGATCGATATACGCCTCGCGCGGCTCGATTTGCGGCCCGATCTGCGCCCGCAACACCCGCACTTGTCGGCTGAGCAATTGCGGAACGTCCACAATCCGCAGTTGCTGCCACGACCCAACCGCTGAATACGTGGTGCCCCGCACCAGCGTGGCGATCGGCCGGCCGGTGCGCGGATCGATCGACTGCGGCAACACCACGCGCGCCAGAATCTGAACGCCCGGCCGATTGGCCTTGACCCACACGCTGGGCGTCAGCTCGGCGACAACGCGCGCGGCGGGCACGTCGTGAGCAAAGTACACGTACGTGCCCAGCAATCCGGAAACCTGAATCAATTCAGCACTGCGACCGGCGTGCGCATCGCCGGCGATTCGCTCTTTGCGTTCCAAGCGGAATTCCAAATCCGCTTCACCTTGCTGCCAGCTTGGTTGTGGCCCTTCGAAATCGTCGCGCCACGCCGCCGGCGCGCACTTCCCCCAGACGGCCGCCTCAAAAAAAACGGCCGAAAAAAACAGCACAAATCTCCAAGACCTCGCGCAATCCATGCGTGGCCGCACTTGCATCCGTGCTATTGCGGTGGGAAGAGCCTCACGTGCGTGGCCAAAAGCCAACGTTGCTTCGTATCTCGCTCGAGGCGCAACATGGGCTTGTATCAAGATTTACGTGTACGAGCCAGATCGGCTGTGGCCTGCAGGCAACACTCTGAAATTCGTTGGACCTCCAAGCCGCAACCCGTAAGTCATTTTCCGCCAGCCTTTTACGTCGAGGCCAACCTCTAGCCGCCCGTCCCGGCACACCGCCTGCTTATGTCACCTATCGAGGAAAACACCATGAGCACCGCCGACCGCACCGTGAAACTTCAGCACGATGAATTGCCCGCCGATGTCGTCGAGTTGATCGCCGCCATCGAGAAACTGCCCCCCTCCCATCGACAATCGGTCGAGCAGGCATTTTCCCGGGTAATTGAAAGCACCCGCCGCCGCCGCCGCATCCTCGCGCTGGTGCAAGACGCCCTGTCCCAACTGCGGCTGGACATGAAGTATCTCATGTTCGATCTGGAAGCCACCCGCCGCGAACGTGACGATTTCCGCCGCCAAGCCGAGGAAATCTAGACGTCCCCCGCGATCTCCCTTGCGTACCCGGCTCATTGCGGCGCTAGTCGTGCCGGGCTACGATGTTAGGTACGCTTCGCGAAGCGAGAGTTCTCCCCTGCAAGCCGTTCCATCCGATCTGCTAAATCGGGGGTTAAGAAGATTTTGTCGGCGGGCAACTGTGCCGGCCGTCCCAATAATCAAGCCAATGGCGATCGATCCGTAATCCATCATCATCACGCGCGGACTGATCGGCTTTAGGTGTTTCTGGCGACGGCGTCGGCGAGATAATCCGCTGGCGATCGCACCCAGCAACAGAGGGCTGCCTTGATATCATCATCTTTATCCTTTTATCACCATGGTTGAATGGGATGCGGAACAAATTGCTCAAAGCGCGCTCGATCGGGATTTAATCACCGAGCGTGATCTGCGCGATATCTGGGGCGAGTTGGGGACCGGTGAAATCGATCCCGATAAGCTCAAGCAGCTCCTGGTGCGCCGCGAGTTCGTCACTAACTACCAGCTCGAACGGCTGCTCAAAGGCGAACGCTCCGGCTTCTTCTACGGCCCCTACAAAATCCTGTACCTGGTGGGCACCGGCACATTCGCCCGCGTGTTCCGCGCCATGCACAAGGAAACTCGCGACGTGCGCGCCGTGAAGGTGCTGCGCAACCGCTTTCTAAACGAAAAGGAAAAGCGCGAGCAATTCGTCCGCGAAGGCGAAATGGGCCTTACGCTGCGCCATCCCAACATCGTGCCGATCTACGAAGTCGCCTCCGAACCTAACCAGTGCTACCTGGTGATGGATTTCATCGAAGGGCACAACTTGCGCGAGTTCCTCAAGGTGCGCAAGTTCGAGGCCCCCGACGCCACTCGCCTGGCGCTGGATGTCTGCCGCGGGCTGGATTACGCCTTTCAGCGCGGCATTTCGCACCGCGATTTGAAATCGTCCAACGTGCTGGTATCGAGCCTTGGTCAGGCCAAGCTCGTGGATTTCGGCCTGGCCGGCGCCGATCCTGAGCTCAGCGACGCAGAACTTGCCAAAATCGAAAACCCCCGCACCATCGACTACGCCGCGCTGGAGCGCGCCACAGGCGTCCGCAAGGACGATAACCGCAGCGATATCTTCTTCATGGGCTGCATGTATTACCACATGCTGACCGGCAAACCGGCGATGGAAGAAACCCGCGATCGCATCGCCCGCCTCAGCCGCAACCGCCTGGAAGCGATCGTGCCGATCACGCAACTACTGCCTGATCTGCCCAAAGACGTGATTTCGGTAGTGCACAAGGCCATGCAGCTCGATCCGAACTTGCGCTATCAAACGCCGGGCGAAATGGTTACCGATCTGCAGATCGTCCACGAGCGGTTGTCCAGCGGAGGCGACGGCGATCAGCGCGAACTAACGGAAGCCCGCAAGCGCCGCACCATCATGATCGTCGAGCCGAACCCCAACATCCAAGAAACGCTGCGCAACCATTTTAAGGAGGAAGGCTACCGCGTGCTGGTCACCACCGATCCGCAGCGCCCGGCGAGCCTTTCAGGCGAGAACAAGGCGCCGGCCGATTGCGTCATTTTCAGCACCGCCGGCCTGGGACAAGAAGCCCTCGAGGCCTTCAACAATTTCGGCGGACTGCCGGCCACCAAAACCGTGCCCGCCATCTTGCTGCTGGCTGCCAAGCACAAAGATTGGGTGGCCCGTGCTCAAACCAACGAGTGCCACACCACGGCGACCACGCCCATCAAGATGAAAAAATTGATGGAGATGATCGAATCTCTATTGCCGGCCGAAAAGCGCTAGCGCTTTCTGCTTTCTGCCTTCTGCTTTACAGCTCGACTCCCTGTTGCCGCATCAGCAACTTCAGATCTTCCCAAGCATCCACCTTCGCGGCCGGATTGCGAAGCAGATACGCAGGATGATACGAGCACACCACCGGGATGCCCCGATACTGATGCACTTTCCCGCGCAGCTTCCCGATGCCTTGCTCGGTATTCAGTAGGGCCTTCGATGCCACGCTGCCCAAGCAGCAGATGATCTCTGGATGGATGATCTCCAACTGCCGCTCGAAATAACCGCGGCAATTGGCCACCTCGTCCGGCAGCGGGTTGCGATTCTCCGGCGGTCGGCACTTGAGCACGTTCAGAATGTACACGTCTTCCCGCTTGAGCTTGCAGGCCACCAGCATTTTGTTCAACAACTGTCCGCCCCGCCCGACAAACGGTTCCCCCAGCCGGTCTTCATCCGCCCCCGGCGCCTCGCCAAAGAAGCAAATCTTCGCTTTGGGATTCCCCACGCCAAACACCGTTTGCGTCCGGCTATTGGCCAATACCTTGCAGCGCGTGCAAGCCGCCACTTCACTGCGCACCACTTCCAGGGCGGCCACTCGCTGCTCCGGCGCCACGGTGTTTTCCGTGATCGGCGTATCAAACAACGACCGCGCCACCACCGCCTCCGACTTCTTGTCCTCATTTAGCCGCGTCGCTTGCGACGCGCTTTCGTGGCGCAGGGCGCGGTTCGTGCTGCCAGTTTCACCTTCGGCAACTGCATCACCCCCGCCTGCTCCAAGCTTTCCAGTTGCTGTAGTACAGCGCGCTCGACCTTTTTCCTCGGATCAGCCGCGGCTTTACTCATCGTTGGCTCCTTGCACATTGACACCGCTCCCAGTATACGGAACGGCTGAAGACTGGGAATCCCGTCGCTTATTCCCCATTCCACACTCCCCATTCCCCATTCGCATGCCCGATCCGCTCGCCTGGCTCGACGATGAACTAAGCGCCCTCGACGAGCGCCATTTGCTCCGCCGCCTGGTGACCCGCGCCGGTTCGCAAGCTGCCACCATCGAAATCGATGGGCGATCGCTCATCAACTTCGGCTCCAACGATTACCTCGCTCTGGCCGCCGATCCGCGCTCTGGCCGCCGCAGCCATCAAAACCGCCCAACAAGAAGGCTTTGGCGCCGGCGCCAGCCCTCTCGTCACCGGCCATTCGGCATCTCACGCCGAGTTGGAACGGCGCTTGGCCGAGTTCGAAGGCGCCGAAGCCGCACTGGTGTTCACTTCCGGCTTCGCCGCCAACCTCGGCACGGTCGCCGCGCTAGTGGATCGAGAAGATGCCATCTACGCCGACGCCAAAAACCACGCCAGCCTGATCGACGGCTGCCGCCTTTCTGCGCCGAAACGCACATTTACTGCCACACCGACATCGATCACCTGGCCGAACTCCTGCGCGATTCATCGCGCTACCGCCGCCGCTTGATCGTTACCGATTCACTGTTCAGCATGGACGGCGACATAGCCCCACTGGATAAAATCGCGGAACTCGCCGAAAAACATTCCGCCATGCTGATGGTCGACGAAGCCCACGCCACCGGCGTCTTCGGCGCACACGGCCGCGGAGTCGCCGAACATCTCGGCGTCGAATCCGGCATCCACGTCCGTATGGGCACTCTGAGTAAAGCCCTCGGCTGCGCCGGCGGTTTCGTCGCTGGCAGCCGCAGCCTGATCGACTGGCTCGTGAACCGCGCCCGCTCCTACGTCTTCTCCACCGCTTTTCCCCCCGCCGCCGCCGCCGCCGCAATTGCAGCGCTCGACATCGTCCGCGACGAACCACACCGCCGCCGCGACGTGCTCAATCGCGCCGCAAATTTGCGGCGCGATCTTACGCGCCAGCGGTTGGAACATCGGCCGCTCGTCCAGCCAGATTACCCCCATCTACATTGGCGATCCCGAGCGCACGATGAAATTAGCGCAATCCTTGCGTGAGCGCGGCTTCTTCATCCCCGGCATCCGCCCGCCTACAGTGCCGCCGGGCGAATCTCTCCTGCGCATCAGCCTCAGCTCCGCCCACACGCCGGAAATGATCCGCAAACTTCTCGCGGCTCTCGGCGAACTTGCTTGAGCGCCAGCATTGGGCCAATTGCTGCTGCGGATTACGACCGGTATAATTTCCCGTTTACATCAAAATAGGATCTGTTGGCGTGGTTCGCCAGAAGGAGAGCTGTCGTGGCAATTCGCGTGGGAATTAATGGATTCGGGCGCATCGGTCGCCTCGTGTTTCGCATTCTGGCCGCTCGCAACGATGAATTCGAAGTGCTGGCCATCAACGATCTGACCGACACCAAAACGCTGGCCATGCTGCTCAAGTACGACAGCACGCACCGCCGCTTCAACGGCACCGTGAAGCATGACGACAACGCCCTGGTCGTCAACGGCAAGCGAATCGAAGTGCTCAAGGAGCGCGATCCCGCCAAGCTCCCCTGGGGAAAAATCGGCGCCGATGTCGTGTTGGAAAGCACAGGCATCTTTACCGCCCGCGCCGATGCCGCCAAAGGAAAGCCCGGCTACGACTCGCACATCCAGGCCGGCGCCAAGCGGGTGGTCCTCAGCGCCCCGGCCAAAGACAAGCCCGACCTGACCTGCGTGATCGGCGTCAATCACCAAGACCTGACGCCGCAGATGAAGTTCGTGTCCAACGCCAGTTGCACCACGAACTGCCTGGCCCCGCTGGCGAAAGTGCTGCACGACAAGTTCGGCATCGAAAAAGGTCTGATGACTACCTGCCACAGCTACACCAACGACCAGCGCCTGCTCGATCTGCCGCACGACAACCTCTATCGTGCCCGCGCAGCCGCGGTGAACATCGTCCCCACCACCACCGGCGCCGCCAAAGCCGTCGGTGAAGTCATCCCGTCGCTCAAAGGCAAGCTCACCGGTATCGCCCTGCGCGTGCCCACCGCCGACGGCAGCGTGACCGATCTGACGGCCTTGCTAAAGCGGGATGTCACCAAGCAGGACATCAACGCCGCCATGAAAGAGGCCGCCGAAACGCCGCTCGACAAAGGCGGACTGCAAGGCATTCTCGAATATACTGAAGACCCGATCGTCTCCACCGACATCATCGGCAACCCCTATAGCTCCATCTTCGCCGCCGATCTGACCGAAGTCATCGGTGGCAACTTGATCAAGGTGATCAGTTGGTACGACAACGAATGGGGCTATAGCTGCCGCACCGTCGACCTGATCGCACGGGTCGGAAAAATGCTGTAAGAGCAGCCCAATTGGCGGCTCAATTATCGCGTCGGCGACCAACTGGGCGCACCACGCTCCGACCGTTGCGACGAAGCCGATGCCGTCTCGGTCGGATCATCCGCGCGACTGGGCTCATACACACTGCGGCGAGTGTTTGGGTGATCCTCTTCGTTCTCCGCCACCGGCGCTTTCGACTTTCGCCATTTGCCCGGTCCGTCGCCGGCCAACTGAACTTCGATCGGCAAACTAGCGTCCAATCGCCGGCCGTCGTACGTGACAAACCGCACGAACAGTCGCAGGTCGCTATGCTCCGGCGGCGTCGGCCAGGGCAATTCGAAGTGTAGCGATCCGCCGTCGCGGTTGCGGCGCACGTGCTGCGCCACTTCCTCGCCTTCGAACTTCCAGCGGGCAATCCGCGCTTCGCTCTTCGGCAATTTCGGATCAACCACCACGATCGTCACGTCGCCAGGCGCCAGCACGCGAGCATTCCGGGCGTCGAGTTGTTGGATCACGACGCTGAGCTGTTCGTTGCCGGGTTGGCCCTCGGCGTCGATTCCACCGTTGAGACCTGGATCAAGCACGATATGATCGACGTTGGCATCGGGATTCAATCGTTCCGCGGGGCGCAGTTCACTCTTGTCCGCCGCCGCCGCAGTTTGGGCAACGTCGTATTTGTGAGGCAGGGCGGACGATCGAGGCGCGGGAGTTGCCGATCCGGCGCGGCCGGTGGTGCTTCAATTCCAGGTTCCACGCTCGGCAAGGGTGGTATTCCCGGCAAGCGCGGCGCGCTTCCGCCAGCACCGCCCGATGGGGAACTAAGGTCCGGCGCTCCGCCTGGTCGCTCGCGCAATACGTCGGCCTGCCGCTGCAACGAATCCACTTGAGCCTTCGCGGCTTCGAGCTCGCGCTCCGTATCTTCCAATTGCCATTTCAAGCGATAAATGCAGTCTTCTTCCAGGCGCAGCTCGCGCTGCAGAAGTTGCTGATTCACGCGCGATTGATACATGCACCCGGCCGACAGCGCAGCCGGCAGCAGAATGGCAAGCAGGCCCGTTTTCATATTTCGCCTCATGCGTTCAAACGGACGGCCGCAGCATCATGCCGCGGCGTGCAAACATTCGTCGAATGACTAATGACCAAGCACCAATGACCAAACAACCTTCACGTCACCCCATTGGTCATTGGGATTTGGTCATTGGTCATTGCCCCTTTACTTCCATGTGTTCGATCACCTGATCGATCAACTTATATTCCATTGCTTCCTGCGCCGACATGAACCGATCGCGATCCGTATCCTGTTCGATCTTTTCCAGCGGGTGCCCCGTATGCTTGAGCAAAATCGCATTCAGCCGCTGCTTCACCTTCTTGAATTCTTTGGCGTGAATCATGATCTCTTCGGCCGTGCCTTCGGCTCCGGCCAGCGGCTGGTGAATCATAATTCGGGCGTTCGGCAGAGCTTTGCGTTTTCCCGACGCACCCGCGGTGAGCAGCACCGCGCCCATCGATGCCGCTTGCCCGATGCAATAGGTCGCCACGTCGCAGGTCACAAATTGCATCGTGTCGTAAATTGCCAATCCAGCCGATACGCTTCCACCGGGCGAATTCAAATACAGGTGAATATCCGCCTTGGGATCCTCCGATTGCAGAAACAACAACTGGGCCACCACCGTGTTGGCAACTTCGTCGTTGATCGCCGTGCCCAAAAACACAATGCGGTCCTTCAGCAGGCGACTGTAAATATCCATCGCCCGCTCTTCGCGGCCGGTCTTCTCGATGACGAAGGGGACTAGCGTCATTTGGTTTCCTCATCCTCGTCCGTTTGCACCGGCGGCTTGCTGAGCACTTCATCCACCAGGCCATATTCTTTGGCTTCCACAGCCGTCAGGTAACGATCGCGGTCGGTATCCTTGGCGATCCGCTCGATCGGTTGACCGGTGTGCGTCGACAAAATTTGATTCAGCGATTCGCGGGTTTTCAGAATTTCGTCCGCTTGAATTTCAATGTCGGATACCTGTCCGCCGACCTGTCCATACGGCTGATGGATCATCACCTTGGCGTGCGAAAGCGCGTACCGCTTCCCTTTGGTGCCGCCGGCCAAAAGCACCGCGCCGCCGCTGGCCGCCAAACCCACGCAATAAGTGGCAACCGGGCACGAAAGAATTTGCATCGTATCGTAAATCGCCATCGTGGCCGTCACGCTGCCGCCGGGCGAGTTGATGTAAAAGTGCACTTCCTTGCGGCGATTCTCGCTTTGCAGATACAGCAGCTTCATCACCACTTCGCTGGCATTGCCGTCGTAAATTTCGCCTTGCAGCAGAATGATGCGGTTCTCCAGCAGCAGATCGCCCAGCGTCAACATCCGCTGCCGCTGATAATCGCGGTACGACAGGCGCGGATCGATCGGCCCTGAAGGCGAGAGCGGCGCTGGTGGCAACTGGTTCATGCTTCCGTCCTTGCAATGCAAAGCGTGACAAATCCAACCGTCTGGCGAGCCAATTCTACTGGCGCTCCTGCGGTTCGCGTAGGGGCTGGGCCTCGCCGGCGCTCTGGGCCTCGGGAATGGCTTCCTCGGCTTCCCCACCGGCGGCCGACTCGTCGACCGCTTCCGTTTCCAATGAATCCAATTTGAATGGCACATCCTTGAACTTGGCGTGTTTCAACACGAGCTCGATCGTCTTGCGCTCAATGATCTGATTTCGCAAAACGTCCATCAGGTTACGCTTTTCCAATTGGCGCGAACCCGGCGAGCGCTTTCGCCGCTTTGGGCGGCGATCAGCTTAATCTCGGCGTCGTAATCGGCCGGTTCGTCGGTAATGTTTTCCGCCTCGGCGATCCGCTCCAGAATAAAATGCTCCTTCAGCGCCCGCGCCGTGTTGATGGCGCTGTTCTGCCGCAGTTCGTTTTCATGCGCCTGGATTTGATCGTCGCTGAACCCGCTGCGGCGCAATTCCAAGACGGCCCGTTCCAATTCGCGCCGGCCTTGCCGTTTGAGCAGCGCCGGAGGCAGCTCCCAATTGGCGCTAGCCACCAGCGCCTGCGTGATCTGCTGCCGGGCGCGCTGTTGCCGATGATATTCCAACTGCCGCTCGAGTTCATCCTTCAACGCATCGCGCAGTTCCGCCTCCGATTTCATCCCGCCCAGCTCTTCCAAAAACGCCGGCGTCAATTCGGGCAGTTCGAGCTTCTTCACTTCCAGCACTTCGAACACGGCGGTAATCGTCTTGCCGCGCAGGTTTTCGTTCGGTGCGTCGGCGGAGATCTTGGCCTTGCCCTCGCGGGTGTCGCCCGCCTTCGCGCCCACCATCAGCTTGTCGAACTTTTCGATGTTGCCGTCGCGGAAGCTGAGCGTGGGCCGGATGCAAAGAACCTGCTCCTCGGAGCTGCGAAATCACTTCGTCGCCGTCCTTGAACGTGATATTGACCGAGATGTAATCGCCCATCTCGGCCTTGCCATCGTGCGGCACCAACTTGCCGCGGCGGGCCAACAATCGCTGCATCTGTTGGTCGACGTCCTTTTGCGTGAATTCGCGGCCAGGGCGTTCAATCGTGAGTCCTTTCCATTGCGGCAGATCGAATTCGGGACGCACCTCGATGTCGAATTCAAACGTCATCGGCCCTTCGTCGGGAATCTCGACGGCGGCCAGATTCAAATCGGGCTCGCTAATGGCGGCGAGCTTGTGGTCTTCGGAAATCTGCGCCATGGCGTCCATCAGCAAACTGCTCTTCACCTGATCCTTTACGTCTTTGCGGAAGCGATGCTCGACCAGCTTCCGCGGCGCGCGGCCGGCACGAAAACCCGGCACCTGCGCATCGGGCATCAACTCGCCGAACGCCTGGTCGAAATAACGCTCCACGTCTTCGTGCGGAATCTTGACCGTAATATGCCGCTGGCAGGCGCTGGGGCTGGAGATTTTCACGTCCAGCTTCAGCGGCTGTCGTTCTTCCTGCGTCTCCTCAGATTCCGGCACGTCTTTGATTTGAGTATCTGCCATGATTTGGCCGCAAGTGAAAAGGGTTGTTGCTTATGCGGAGCCGAAACTGCACCGGGCTGCGTCGGCAAAAAAAGGGACCGGCGCCGAACTGCGTGCCGACTGACCAGCAGGGCACAGCAGCTTACGGGGCCTGTCCCCCCAACAACAGCCAAGAGCGGGTGATGGGATTCGAACCCACGACAACCACGTTGGCAACGTGATGCTCTACCAACTGAGCTACACCCGCACACTGCCGCATTGCCGCCGGCAACGAAGTGATAGCATCGGCTCCAGCAGAGCAAACCAAGCGATTATAGGTTCGCCGGATGCTGGAGCAAGGTCAAACCACCGCCGGCAGCAAGGTCAACTGGCGCTGGCTGTTAAGCTACGGCGAGCGGGATATCCCGTCAAGGGGCCGGGGCGGATCGGCACCGTCCGTTTGCCTTCTGTTTTCTCCCTGCGGCTTGCCGCCCGCCGCGAACCTTCCGGCCCGCCAATTGCTACCCTCTCGGTTCGCTCTCATGGTAAACTTGCATGGACCCGTCGTGCTGTCTTATCGACCATTCCAGGCGGAGATACATCTCATGCACGCCCGACTCATCGTTGTCGAACCCAAACTTCAGCCGCACGAATATCAACTCGACCTGCCGGTGACGATCGGCCGCGGCGGCGAAGCCCAAGTGCAATTGGATCATCACCTGATCAGCCGCCATCACTGCGAACTGTACGAAGACAACGGCCAGATGATGGTCCGCGACTTAGGTTCGCGCAATGGCACCTTCATCGGCGGGCAGCGAGTGGAAACCGCGCCGCTCCCCTCCGGCGATCTGCTCACCGTCGGCGGCATCACCTTCCGCGCACTGTACGGCAACGAAGCTCGGCTGGCCCCCGAGCGCAGCGATCCGACCGAAGCAGAAGGAATCGAAACGGTGGCGATCGATGAAACTTCGCCCGTTTCCGTGCGACCCGCCGATCGCCCGAGCGATTATTCGCACAAGCTGAACTAGGGCAAAAGTGAGTAGGTGAGTAAGTGAGTAAGTACGTTGGTGAGCTTCGGGGAATGCGGTAGTTTCTTACTTACTCACTTACTCACGCTTCATCCCATGCTGCTGTTCAAAAAGAAATTTCTCGACGCCATTCGCAGCGGCCAGAAAACGCAAACGGTTCGCTTGTGGAAATGGCGCAAAATGAAGCCGGGGCAGCGCAGCTACATCCCCGGCGCGGGCTACATCCAGATCGCTACCGTTGACGAGGTCGCGCTCGACCAACTGACCGACGACGACGCCGTTCTCGACGGCTTCGAATCCGCCGCCGCATTGCGGCACGAAATCCAGCGGCTTTATCCTAAACAATTGGCGGCGGGATACCGCGCTTTCCGCATCCGCTTCACCCTGGCGCCGCCGGAAGTGCAACGCCAAATGCACTTGGCCAAGCAAGAAAGCAAGATTCGCGCACGATGAGATCGAGCGGACAACAGTGCTATCCGCTCTTCTGCGCCGGGCTCGACGGCAACTGAAAATGTCCCGCCAATAGCCCCGGGACGGTGATATCCTCGTCCAGTTTTTCCCATCGCAAGGCATAGCCGTTCAATTCCAGCCGAACCTCTTTGAGGGCCTCGTCGCTGGCCGCCTTGAGAATTTTGAACCCGTCGGCGGGAAAACCCAGGATCCGACCGTCAACGAGTTCCAAATAGACCGTCCGCTTCTCGACCCAGACGCGAATGGCGGTCGGTTCGACTTCTAAACCGGTCTTAGGAGCCGTGGAACTCATGATACTTTTCCTTCAAGAAGGCATGACGCTCATGAATTATACTCTCGATTTCCCTCAAAACATGCGGCGCTAACCCGCGATTTTTCGCCAGTGAAATCGGCACCAGCCAGAATTTGCATTCGCCATCGGGCGCGCGCACGTGAATATGAGGCGGCTCGTTTCTTTCATCCGAATAAAAATGGAATCGGAAACGGCCAACACGAAGGACAGTGGGCATTTGAGTTTAGATGCCTTCGGGGTAGGCCACTTCGCCGTGCAGCGATTGGTCCAAGCCCATCGTTTCTCCCGCTTCGTCGACGTTCACCACGGTGATCCAGTCGATCAGCCAGAGCATCACGTAGGTGAAAATAAACGCCCAGGCTGACGAAATCGCCACCGCGGCAAGTTGAACCAGAAAGAAATGCGTGTTGCCGCGCAGCAGGCCATCGACGCCGCCGGGATTGAATTCCGTCGTGGCGAAAATCCCGCACAGCACAATGCCCAAGAAACCGCCGACGCCGTGCACGCCCCATACATCCAGGGCATCGTCCCAGCGAAGCATGTTCTTCAGCGCCACCGCGTAAAAGCAAACGACTCCGGCGATAATGCCGATCAAACAGGCGGTCGCGGGAGAAACATAACCGGCTGCAGGGGTGATGGTGGCCAGGCCGGCCACGGCCCCGGTTAGCAAGCCTATAAATTTCGGCCGTTTCGAAGTCATCCAGTCCATGCTCAGCCAGGCCATCGCTGCAAAACTGGCGGCGATGTCGGTATTCAAAAACGCCACCGCCGTGACCGAATCGACGCGGAACTCGCTGCCGGCGTTGAACCCATACCAGCCGAACCACAACAATCCGGTGCCCAGCGCCACCAAGGGAACGGAATGTGGTCCCGTATCGGGAACCTTGCGCCGGCCCACATAAATGACCGACGCCAACGCCGCGATTCCGGCAATGTTGTGTACGACGATGCCACCGGCGAAATCCAGCACGCCCCAGCTCGCCAGGATCCCGCCGCCCCACACCATGTGCACAAACGGGAAGTACACAAAAATCAGCCAGCCGGTCAGAAACAACATGTAGGCCTTGAAGGTTACGCGATTCGTGAACGCGCCGGTGATCAAGGCCGGCGTGATGATGGCAAACATCATCTGATACGCGCAGAACACAATCATCGGAATCGTGGGATTAATGAGCGACGGGGTCGTCAGCGTAATGCCGCGCAAAAACGCCCAGTCGAAATTTCCAATGATGCCGGCGTAATCGGTGCCGCTTTTCATGTCACCGCTGAAGCATAGCGAGAATCCAAAAAGCCACCAGATCACGGTGGTCCAGCCCATCGACACGAAGCTTTGAATCATAATGGCCAGCACGTTTTTGCGGCTCACCAATCCGCCATAGAAGAACGCCAGCCCCGGCGTCATCAGCATCACGAGGCTGGAGCAGAGAAGCATGAACGCCGTGTTGCCGGTGTCGATTTGGAGATTGGGCATGGAGAATTCCCTTCAAGAAATCGTGTCGGAACGAGTAAAGAGAAGCGCCGCCGCCGACCGTTCCGTGGCCGCCTGGAATCAGGCAATCCGTGCCGACAATGTAGCGGCTGGCAAAAAGAAATGCAAAATCCCGGCTGGAAAGTTTCTGCAACTGCGTCCGGCAGGCCGATTCACCGCCGCAGCATGTACAGCAGTTGCCGCGCGATCGCCTTGGGAGACATCTGCAAGAGCTGCACCAGCGGCCAGCCGAGCAGGAACAAACCTGCGGCCAGCAGGGTGAAACCTCGTGGATTGGGCGGCACCTCCAGGCCCGATAGTGCCGCGGCCAATTCGGCGTGCAGCCGCTTCCAGTGGGAATGGCTTTGCAGGTCGCCGGTGGCCACCAGCGACAAGCTGCGCATTGCGGCGGCCGATTCCAGATGGAATTGCACGCCCAGTTGCGGGAGTTGCACCGCGTCGCCGGCCAGTTTTGCATCGCCGTCCATTCGTCGCACCACTAGCTCCAAAACGGGCCAAAGCTGCTTCCGCGTGAGATTGAAGATCACCAGCCGCGGCCGCGCCGTCAAAACATACAGCACGACGCAAAGAACGTAGAAAGTCACCAGCAGTGTCCAAACCGAGGGACCAAAGCGGGCCGCCGCCGCGTCGGGCATAAACAGATTCAGCGGTCCGACAATCACCATTCCGCTGACGGCCGCGGCCAGCGAAATCGCATCGAATGCGCCGCGAACAATCAGCGGTCGCCGCCGCAGATTGATCGCCCCCAGCGCCAGCAAATACAGCCCCAACGGAATGCAGGCGATCGCCAACGCGGCGGCGTGGATCATTTCAGTGCGCTACTTGAGCGAGTTCAGCCATTCCTGAATCACCCAGCCCACCTTGGCCAATGACAGGGCCGAGCAATGCGCCGGATCGTCGGCCTGGGTGTGCCACTGCGGATAATTCATGTCGATCAGATCACAGGTTGGAATTCCGCCGATGTTGCGCAGCTTGACGTGGTCGTCGGTGATTTGAATGCCGCTGGAATGCGGGATGAATTCTTTCACGCCCAGCCGGGCGGCCGTGCCCCAAATGGCATCGACCAGCGGCTTGGTGTCTTTCCATTCCAAGCTGTTGCGATCCTGCGGCAAATGCATTTCCGCGCCGCCGACCATGTCCAAGAGCACTCCCCAGCGATATTTAAACGGCGGCGGCTCGGCGAAATACTGCCGCGCAAACTCCTCGGACCCCAGGCAATACGGATCGCCCGGGCTTGTCGGAGTACTATCGCGGTACACCAGTTCTTCGCCATCCACCAGGAGAAAATCGACGCCGACGTGGCTTTTAAACTGCGGCATCGATTTACCCAATTCCATCAGGATCGCGACGCCGCTGGCCCCGTCGTTCGCGCCCAAAAACGTGCCTCGCGGATTGTGCGGGTCGCGATCGGGAAACGGCCGCGTGTCGTAATGCGCCACCAACAGCACACGCTCTTTGCGGTCGGGGTGCCACTGAATCAGCAGATTCGTCATGGGAACCGCTTCGCCGGTGAGCGGGTGCCTGGCGGTGAATCCTTGTCGCGTGACGGTCGCGCCCAGTTGCTTGAAATGATCGATCAGCAGTTTCTGCTGGGCCGCCATGCCGGCGGTTCCACTAACCCGCGGCCCGATCGCACAGAGCTGCTTCAAATATTCGTACGCCTGCGTGCCGTTGAACGGAATATCGCTCAGCTTCAAACTGCCGCCGCTGGCTGCGGAACCTTGGCCAAATCCGCCCAGCACGACGTACCCGCCGATCCCCAGCGCAATCACAACCGCGGCCAAAGCTAATATCCATTTGACCGAGGGCCGCTTGGAAGCATTCAAGCTTCGCGACATCGAAGCCGCAGCCAATACGCTGGAAGCAGTGGAAAGCGACATACCTGCATTTTACGAAGCGGCCGAACCTGCCGAAAGAGAAGTTGCCGCTATCAACGCATTGGTATTTGACAAATTGCCATCGAAATCTACAATCGCCGCCCCCCTCGAACCCGTCCTGCATCACGGCGCCTATGATCGACGTTCAGCAAATTACTGAATTGCATCGCCACGCGACGACGTTGTGGCATCAGCAGGAAATCGACAATCCGTATAGCGATCTGTTGCGGCTGGTTTGCGAGCAACACCGGTACAACTATCTGCTGTGGCACGAGGAAGATATCGCCCGCAGCCCGGACGTCGGCGACCAGCGCGTGGCGGCCGTGAAGCGGGCAATCGACAAGTACAACCAGCAGCGCAACGACGCCATTGAGCAGGTCGACGATTATCTCAAGCGCCAGTTGGAATCGCGCGGCATTGCGGCGCTGCCCGGCGCGAAATGGAATACGGAAACGCCCGGCCAGGCGATCGATCGCCTGTCGATCTTGGCCCTGCGAATTTACCACATGCAGGAACAATTGGAGCGGGCGGACGTCGATGCCGAGCATCGCTCCAAGGTGCGCGGCAAGCTGGAAATCCTCGACACGCAGCACGCCGATCTTTGTGCGGCGCTGGCCGAGCTGCTGGCCGACATTTTTGCCGGCCGCAAGCAATTGAAACTCTACCGCCAATTCAAGATGTACAACGATCCCACGCTGAATCCGTATCTCTATCAAAGCGGCATGCGCAAAGCGGGGTAGCGCCGTCGCTATGCCGCGCACGGCTGATTGGCTTTGTCGCGCAACAAGATCGTGTCGCAGGCCTGGCACACTCGATCGACCTGGATCAGTTGCATGGCGGTGTTTTCCGCCGCCCGGCGCTCTTTTCGCCCGCCATCCTGGTACTGCTCCTGCAACGCAATATTCTGCGGACCGTAAGGGCCGCAATCTTCCACCCGCGTGGGGCCATACAGCGCGACCGCCGGAGTTCCCGTCGCCACCGCCATGTGCAATGGTCCTGTGTCGGATCCGATAAAGACTCGCGCCGCCCGCGCAACGGCCACCAGCTCGCGCAGTGATGTCGCCCGCGCAAAATGGCATGGCCGGCGGAATGAGCCACGATTTCGTTGGCCCATCCCAATTCGCGCTCGCCGGCCCAAACCACCAGCGACGGCAGCCCATGCCGCTCGCCTAGATGCCGAGCCACCTGGCCAAAGCGCTCCATCACCCAGAGCTTGGAATCCCAAGTGGCGCCTGGATTGATCAAGGCGAAGCCGCGCTGGAAACCCAGCTCTTGGAGATACTTTTCGATGGTCGCCGCCGCGGCCGCATCAATCGGCAACTTGAATTCCACCCGCTCCGGGCGAATATCCAGCGGAGCGAGCAATTCCAACGAACGATCGGTAATGTGCGTGGCGCGCGGCTCGATGAGGCAATTATTGAAAAAGGGGCTCAATTCGCGGCCATGCGCGCCGCGAAAGCCAATGCGAAGTTTCGCGCCGGAAAGCCGGCCGGCTAGCGACGTCTTGGTCATGCCTTGGCAATCGATCGCCACGTCAATCCTAAGCGCACGCAATCGCCGGCGCAACTGCCACCACTGGCGCGGCGACACAAACCAACGTCGCTCAAGCACGATCACTTCATCCACGCACGGGTGCCCCATCACCATGGATGAAGCGGTGCGCTCCACTGCCCAGGCGACGTATGCTTGGGGATAGTGCTGACGGATGGAGCACGCCACCGGCAGCGTGAGCACCGTGTCGCCAATGGCGCTCATGCGGCAGATCAGCACGCGGGGCGCTTTGGAGGGGAACACTGCGGCTTCTCCAGGAAAGAAATGTCGACTGGGGGCGCGATTTTAGGCGGGCTATAAACCATGGTCCAGGCCAAACGACTGCTAGCAAGGCAATCCGCACCGACCTTGGCTTGTCCGCAATGCACCTCATCGCCAACAATGCACTGATGCTTTCCAAAGCTAGAGCTATTGCAATCTGCGCGTTGAGCTGCGCGCTTTGCTCGCCAGCCATCTTTGCCGTCGAACCGCAAATTCGTCACGGCGAAGTGCAATTCGAGCCCGTGACGGACGAGGCTCACGTCGTGCCGCAACCCTTCCGCCTTCCGGCGGCGATGTTTTCCTTCGACCAGCAGCCTCAGCCGCGCTGGGCAGGCGACGTGACAGTCTCGTTAATTACCTTTCCCTCGCCGGTGAAAACGCCGTACGCCAACAACAACACCGTGCATTGCGAATACTTCCGCCCCGCCAAACCGGGGAAGTATCCGGCCTGCGTGGTGCTGCATATTTTAGGAGGCGATTTTCCCCTGGCCCGCGTGTTCGCCTACCATTTGGCTCAGCAAGGCGTCGCGGCCTGTTCGTGAAAATGCCCTACTACGGCGAACGGCGTCAGCCCGGCGTGAACATTCGCATGGTTTCGACCAATGCCCCCGAGACCGTCGACGGACTGACTCAAGGCGGTCAAGGACATTCGCTATGCCGCGGCCTGGCTGCGAGCACAAGACGAAGTCGACTCTCAACAGATCGGCATTTTTGGCATCAGTTTGGGCGGCATCACTCGGCGTTGGCGGCCGAAGCCGAGCCGCGCTTCGCCCGATGTTGCCCAGTGTTGGCTGGAGGCGATTTGGGCCTGATCCTGGCCGATTCGCAAGAAAAGCACATCGTCGAAGCAAAGCGCCGCTGGACCGCGGATGGGCATTCTTTGTCCGAACTGCTGGACCTGATGAAGACCATCGACCCGGTCAACTACGGGGCTGCCTTACAAGGCCGCCAAGTGCTGATGCTCAACGCCAGCCACGACGAGGTCATCCCGCAAGTGCACCGAAAGTTTGTGGGAGGCGATCGGCCGTCCGCCGATCTATTGGTACGACGCCGGTCATTTCTCCGCGATGCTTTATATCAGCGACGCGCTGGACAAAGTGACGGCCTTCATGGTCGGCGGAAGTGTTCCAGAAAAGGCAGAAGGCAAACCGCAGAAGGCAGAATGAACCACGTCGACGCCGGTTCTGCTTCCTGCCTTGACTACTGCCACTGTCCCAGCGTCACCTGCTTGGTCAGCAGTTCGTCGCCGCGGCGAATTTGCAGTTTCACTCGATCGCCGCCGTACTTTTCCGCAACCAGGTCGGTGAATTCCTTGAAGCTGTGGATCGGCTTTCCTTCAAAGCTCACAATTTCGTCGTCCTGCCGAATATCAGCCGCCTCGGCCGCCGAATGGGGCTGAACTTCACCGACCCGGCAGGGGCTGTCGTCCGCATGGCCTCCGATCCCCAACAAGGCGCCGTTGCGGCGTTCGATTTTGGCTCCCGGCAGGGCAGCATTGAGCTTTTGTGCCGCCTCGGCCGAAACACCAGTGCCGTACAGATCCAGCGCCGATAGCTGCGAAAGCTGCCCGATCGTCTTCACCGCCGCGTCGTCGAGCGACACGCCATAAAAGCTCAGCCGCTGCAGGTCGGGCAGTTGCGCCAACAGATCGAAATCGGCCGAATGCCCTTTCCAATCCTTGGAGATCCTCACGCTAAGCATGCGGTTGTCCGCCTCGAAAGGCCCGTTCGATATGACGGCTCCCAATCGGCGCAACTGTTTGATCGCGCGGTCTTGCCGAATCGACAGGTAAACCGCGAGGGCGTCGGTCGCCAAACCGGCAACCACGGTGGTCTTTTTGGCTGCCAGCGATTCCAGCGCGACGTCGGCCTGCTGTTGCACCGCCGGATCGCTGGATTCCAAGATCGATTGCAACACGCTAATGCAGCGGTACGCAACCTCCAGATCCTCCGTTTGCGCCGCTTTGGCCACGGGCTCGATCACCTGAGGGCCAGCCGCAATCAGTTTCTGCACGGCAGCTTCCCGCGCGGTAATCGTCCGATCCAAGTTCAGCGATCAGGCGCGCGATTTCGGCCGAAGAAATCGCGGGGCGAGAAGGTGCGCGATCCGCGGAAGGGACAGCGCCGGGATCTGCTCCCCGCGCCGCCAGCGCGGCCAAGGTGATCGCGAACGCAAGAATGATCGATCCGGGTTTCATGCCGATTGGGGGCAGGAAACGGTAAGTTGGGCGGTAAACAATTTCGCCAACCATTATACCACTGTTTTGCCGACAGATCGCCGTCACTTCGTTGCCCGCCGCCCCGCACAATTCCGCCATGGAAGCTTCGCGCTGCAAAACGCTGGCACGGCGAAGCCCTGGATAGATTTCCGCAGAGCGGTAACAATCAAGCCGTCAGCCCACGAGTGAAAGGAGCCAGCCATGTCGTCGATTCCCAACCCGCCTTATCCCCAACAGTCTGCGCCATCCGACAAACCGCTACGCGTGCTGCTGCAAGAGCAGGGCATGTTTGGCCGCTGGGGAAGGCGGATCCCTTGGATTTTGTTTCTGATCGCCGTCGTTTTCGCGCTGAGCTACCGCGGGGCCTATGAAAGTTACATCCAGACGAATCCGCGCCTGGAGGAACGATATGTTTCTCACTCGGAAACCGCCTCGCAAAAAGTGGCGATCATCACCATCGAAGGGGCGATCATGCACACCGATGGTTTTGCCAAGTGGCAGATCGAGCAGGCCCGCAAAGACCAGGATGTTAAGGCCGTGGTGGTGCGGGTCGATTCCCCCGGCGGCACCGTCACCGGCAGCGACTATCTGTACCATCATCTGCGGATGCTTCGCGAAGAGCGGCATATTCCCCTGGTGATCAGCATGGGGGGCATCGCGGCCAGCGGCGGCTATTACCTGGCTATGGCGGCGGGAAACACTCCCGATTCCATTTTCGCCGAGCGCACCACCTGGACCGGCTCCATCGGTGTGATCATTCCGCATTTCAACATCGCCGACCTTCTGGAAAGCTGGAAGATTAAAGACGATTCCATCGCTAGCGGACCCTTCAAAGAGCTGGGCAGCCCCACTCGCAAACTCTCGCCCGCGCTGGCCGAGCAGGAACGCAAGATTCTGCAAACTTTGGTCGATCAAACGTTCGATCAGTTCAAGGAAGTGGTGGCCGACGCCCGGCCCCAGTTGGCCCAAAATAAAGACGCCTTCGCCAAAGCCACCACCGGGCAGGTGTTCACCGCCAAACAGGCGCTGGAGTTGGGCCTGGTCGATAAGCTTGGCTTCCAGGAAGACGCCGTCGATCGTGCGATCGAGTTGGCCAGCCTCGACAAGCAGAACGTGCGCGTCGTGAAATACACCAAGCCGGAAGGTTTGCTGGGCGCGGCCCTATTTGGAAACGACAGTCGAAGCCAATCGTTCAGTCCCGCGGCCTTGCTCGATTTGGCCACGCCGCGAGCCTACTTGCTTTACACGCTACTGCCAGCGCTGGTGACCAACCAGCCGCATTAGTCGCTTCGCTATTCGCCTTTTTCCGGCAGCGATTGCAGAATTTCCAAGAGCACCTGGTCGATGTCGATCGATTCGGCCTGGGCTTCGAAATTCATGATCACCCGGTGGCGCAGCGCAGGCAGATAAACGCGCCGCACATCTTCAAAGCTGACGTTGTAACGCCCGTCCAACAGCGCCCGCACCTTGGCCGCCAATGCCACCGTTTGTGCCGCCCGCGGGCTGCGCGCCCCAGCGGAGATATTTATTTGTGATCGGCAGCGCGAGCGGCCCCTCGGGATGCGTGGCCAGCGTGAGCCGAATGATGTAATCCTGCACGTGCTTGGCCAGAATCACTTCCCGCACCAACTGCTGCCAACGAAGAATTTCGGGCCCGTCCATTATTTTTTCTGGCTCGTCGGTTTCGCTCTGCGTGGTGCGCTCGATGATCGTGGCCAATTCGTCCCGCGACGAATAGCCCACCACGAGCTTGAAGAAAAACCGATCCAATTGCGCCTCCGGCAATGGATAGGTGCCTTCCTGCTCGATTGGGTTCTGCGTCGCTAGCACGAAAAATGGCTGGTGCAATTGATGCACATGGCCGGCAATGGTGACCGAACCCTCTTGCATAGTTTCCAACATCGCGGATTGCGTTTTTGGAGTGGCGCGATTGATTTCGTCCGCCAGGCAGATTTGCGTGAAGATCGGTCCGCGCTGGAATTCGAAAAATCGCCGACCATCGGGCGTCTCCATCACCATGTTCGTGCCCAAGATATCGGCGGGCATCAGATCGGGCGTGAACTGGATGCGCGAGAAGTGCAGGTCGAGCACTTTGGCCAGGGTGCGCACCAATAGCGTCTTTCCCAAGCCCGGCACACCTTCCAGCAGGCAATGCCCGCCGACGAACAGGCAGGTGAGCACGCCGTGCACCACTTCATCGTGCCCCACGATCACGCGGCCGATCTGCTCGCGCACGGATTGATAGCGTGAGCGAAACTCTTCCGCGCGTTTCTGGATCGGTTCAGCGACGATCATGAATAAGAACCCAAGGTGGGCATTAGGTGTCGTGTAATTCTGGCGTGCTACGGGTTGCTAAGCAACCGACGGCGGAAGCAGTTCTCGGCATTGGCAAATTTTGCGGGCCGTGTCAAACTGGCGCTTTCCTCGTCATCGCCCGCACTTTTATTTTACCTTCACCCGTGAACATCCTCCGCGAAATCCAACGCCGATTTGCCGACGCTTTGGCCGGACTGACCGACAATCCGGCCGAGCTATTGGCTCAGGTGCGCGCCAGCCAAGATCCCAAATTTGGCGACTATCAGGCCAACTGCGCCATGCCATTGGGCAAGCGACTGGGCAAGCCGCCGCGCGAGGTGGCCCGGGAAATCGTCGGCCGCTTGAAAATCGATGATTTATGCCAGCCACCCGAAATCGCCGGCCCGGGCTTCATTAATCTGCGATTGCGCGATGATGGGCTCGCCCAGCAGGCGGCCGCGGCGCTTGCCGACAAGCGTCTCGGCGTGCCAAAGGTCGAGAAGCCTCGCACGCATATCGTCGACTACAGCGCCCCCAACGTCGCCAAGCCGATGCACGTGGGCCACATCCGCAGCACCGTGATCGGCGATTGCCTTTATCGCACGCTCAAATTCGTGGGCCACAAGGCAATCGGCGACAACCACCTCGGCGACTGGGGCACGCAGTTCGGGATGATCATTTATGGGTATAGGAATCCCGAAATCCGCAAAGCCGTTCAAGACAGCTGCATGGCGGAAAAGCTTGGCGAGTTCGGAGCGTTGTACGCGCATGTAAATCGCCTGGCGGAAGATGATCCGGCGATTCGTGCCGCAGTGCTGAATGAAACCGCCAAGCTGCACGAAGGCGATGCCGAGAATATTCGCTTGTGGAAAGAAATTCGCCAGCAGTGCGAAGGCGACATCGAACGAATCTACAAGCGACTCGGCGTAACGTTCGACGAACAGCACGGCGAAAGTTTTTATCACGACCGCCTAGCAGGCGTCGTTGACGATCTGCTCAAGAAAAAGATCGCCCGTGAAAGCGAAGGGGCCATCGGCGTGTTTTTGGAGGGCCACGAAACGCCTTTTTTAGTGCGCAAGCAAGACGGCGCATTTCTCTATGCCACGAGCGACCTGGCCACAATCGCATATCGCATGGAAACGTGGCATCCCGACGCCATCTTGTATGTGGTCGATCACCGGCAAAGCCTGCACTTCAAGCAATTGTTTGCTGCCGCGCGATTGTGGATGCCCCGGTGCGCCAACGTCGAACTGGAGCACATCAGCTTTGGCACTGTGCTGGGAAAAGACGGCAAGCCGTTCAAAACACGCTCCGGCGAAACCGTCGGACTCGAAGGCTTGCTCGATGAAGGCGTGAGCCGGGCCTTGGCGATCGTCAGCGCCAACGACGATGCCAAGCCGGGGGGACGAGAACTTTCCGACGACGAGCGCATGCAGATCGCCGAGGCCGTCGGCATCGGCGCCCTCAAATACGCCGACCTTGCGCAGAACCGCACCAGCGATTACGTCTTCGACTACGACAAAATGCTGGCGATGAACGGCAACACCGCCACCTACATGCAGTACGCCCACGCCCGGGTGCGCGGCATTTTTATTAAGGGACAAGAACGGCTCGGTGATGCGGCACGGCAAGCGGGCGGCAAGATTATCGTGTCGCATCCGGCCGAGCGAAGCTTGGCGATCGCCACCCTGCAGCTCGCGGAAGCCCTCGACCAAGTGCTGGCCGATTACCGCCCCAATCAATTGACCAACTATCTGTTTGAGTTGGCCAATCGCTTCAGCACTTTCTACGAAAACTGCCCCGTGCTACGGGCCGAAACGCCGGAGCTACTGCAAAGCCGATTAGCGCTGTGCGACCTGACCGCCAAAGTGCTACGCCAAGGCCTGTCGCTATTGGGTATCCAAGTCGTCGAGCGGATGTAAGATCACTCGCCGATTGCTTGTTGTCGCAACTCCGTTGACGACAAGTCTTCGCGAAATTGATCTTCCGGCACTTCATCGCACAATTTGCGCAGCGAATCTGCTAGCGCCAGATCGGAAAGCGTCTTGAACTGCTCGGTTAATACCCGGCCAAACAGCAGGAATCGGCAGCCCCGCTTGTCAATCTTGGCAAACGCCGCTTCGGCCGCCGCCGGATCGTTGCCGTAATATTTCGGCTGACCGATGCGCACCAGCGTATCCGCCCCCACAAGGAAGGTGGCGCCCAGAAAGAGCCGCGATTTTTCCTCGAACGTCGTGCGCGGGTAAACCACAGCGGCAACGACTTTTCGGCAAACTGCGCCAGGCGTTCTTGCATCTCGGTGTAATCCAACGGCGGCTTGTCAACGTTTTCGATCGACAATTCATATTCCACCGGTGCGCCGAGCAGTTTGGCGGCAATCTCCGCCATTCGCAGATGCCCTTGATGCAACGGGTTGAATGCGCCAGGAAAAACGGCTCGCGGCTGGGATATTGAAGCCGGTTGCCGTACCGCTTCAATGCGGCCCAGCAACAAGTCCTGCCATTCAGTTGGCGCGGTGGTTCGGTTGATTTCGACCTGTTCATTTTCCAACGTCGGCAGCGCCAGCCGGCTCTCGATCTTCAAGGCTTCGGCCGCGGTGTTTAGCACCATCGTCGCGGCCAGCTCTTCCTCCTGCACCCGATCGCGCCGGCGTTTGATCAGCTCCAACGAAAATGTCACGGTCGCTTCCCGGGTTTGCACGGCCACGTGGATTCGATGCGCCCTGCGCTTGGGCCGATCGCTCGCCAGGCTGGCGGTGCATCCGACGCCGATCGGCGAATCGATTGAAGTGGGCGCCGCATTGCCCCGGCTATGCCCACCCGGGGCTAAATAGCGCCTGCCGCGCTGAAACGCCGCCATTGCCATCGCCCGAGCGGTGCGAGCGGAACAAGACTGCTCGGCGCTGCGCCGAAGAATTCCGCCAGCGCTGCGGCGGAATAGGGGACCACCGCTTCCAACAAGGTCCGGGAACCGCCGGGCACCTCCAGCAAATCGGCAATGGCCCGGCTGCCGCCGCCGGTGACAGCCAGGACAATCTGCCCCGGCGCAGCGTGAATTTGGCTGACAAGTTCTTGTGTTGACGAAACTTCCGGCATTTATGTCTCCCTACGAATTCTAACACCGCCAATCGCACGAAAAAAACTTTTCGGGTGGTTCCAATATTTCCGCGGCGGTTGCGAACAACCCCGTAGCGAGAAATGCCTCGTCACAGGCGCAACTGCCGCCCACCTGAAAAACCGGCGCGGTGCGTTCTGCTTTTCGCATTTTGCATTCCGCTTAGCTGGAGGACCTTGCCATGATTCGCCGTATTGTTTTCTTGGGCGCCGGGCTTGCCGTCGTGGGCACGTTGGTGTTTGGGCGCAGTTTGTCGAGTTACATCCGCACTTCGATCCACTTGGTGACGGACTCGGTCAAGCAAGCCGTGCCCTTGGATTTCGAAATCACTCGGGCCCGCAACGAAGTGAAGAACATCATGCCTGAAATCCGCAAAAACATGCAGACCATCGCCAAGGAGGAAGTGGAGGTCGATCGCCTGCAGCAGGAAATCGGGGCGCTGGAACGCAAGCAGGATAAGGACCGGACCGATTTGATGTCGCTGAAGGCCGATGCCGCCAGCGGCAAAAGCACGTTTCACTTCGCCGGCCGCTCGTACAGCATCGATCAGGTGAAGTGTGATTTGGCGAATCGCTTCGAGCGGTTCAAAACTTCTGATGCCACGCTGGCCAGCCTGTGCGAAATTCTCACCGCCCGGCAGCAAAGCCTAGAGGCCGCGCGGCAGAAGCTCGACGGCATGTTGGCTTGCAAGCGGCAACTGGAAGTGGACGTCGAGAACCTCGAAGCCCGGCTAAAGATGGTCGAAGTGGCTCAAACCGCCAGCAACTATCAGTTCGACGATAGCCAGCTAGGGCGCGTGAAGGAGCTGATTGGCGATTTGCGCAGCCGCTTGTCGGTCGAAGAAAAGATGCTACACGCCGAAGGCTCGCTGCAAGGCGAAATTCCCATGGAGCAACCTGCCACGGAGAACATCGTCGATCGGGTGAGCGAGTACTTCGGTGGTTCGACGAGCGAAGGTCCGAAAGTGGCCGAGGCGACAAAGTAACGCCAGTTTCCTCGCCTCTTGCCCCTCGTCCCTCGTCTCTTTCCGGACTAACCTGACATGATACGCCCCATCCACAACGATTGGCCCGGCTGGCTACCCACGTGGAAATCGTGCGTGGCGCGATGGAGAATTGCCGTGAGCGGCTCGTCCGAATTGCCCGATCGGTTGATGTTGTGGGTCGACTCGGTCGGCGGCTATCTCGTCTGCCTGCGCGACGAAGTGACGCTGGGCCAACCGGCCGGCGGCACATCGCCCGACGTGCCGATCATGGGCGATCTGTCTCGCCGCCAAGCGATCATCCGCCGGCAAGGCGAAGGCTACTCGATCGAAGCGGTGCGCGAGGTGCGCCTGGATGGCAAATCCATTTCGCGCACTGCGCCGCTGTGGGATGGCAGCATGATTGAGTTGGGCGAAGCGGTGCGATTGCGGTTCCGCCGACCGCATCCGCTGAGCGCCACGGCGCGGCTGGAATTCGTCAGCTGTCACCGCACGCAACCCTCGACCGATGCCGTGCTGTTGATGGCTGAGTCGTGCATTTTGGGACCCGCAACCTCCAGCCATATCGTCACGCCCGACTGGCCAGATCAAGTAGTGCTATTCCGACAGGGAAGCGAATTGGGATGCCGTACGGACGCGAAATTATTGGTCGATGGCGAAAAGCGCCATGGTCGCTCAACGCTGCGGCCGCGCTGCCGTGTCGAAGGAAAAGAGTTTGCGTTTTCGCTGGAACCGGTCGCTGATGGCTAGGCAAACTGCCATAGGCTACGATTAAACAGGCAAATTCAATGAGTCCCCACGCCACACAAACCTCCGACGCCGACCCGCCTGCTGGCTCACCGGCCGCCGCCACGTCGCGCTTCGCGTATGCCAGCGGAGCGCAGCCCCTGCCGGGCTACACCATCAAGCGCGGCATCGGCCACGGCGGTTTCGGCGAGGTGTATTTCGCGACCAGCGACGCCGGCAAAGAGGTGGCGTTGAAGCTGATCCGCCGCAATCTGGATATCGAGCTGCGCGGCGTCACGCAATGCTTGAATCTGAAGCATCCCAATCTGCTGTCGCTGTACGACGTGCGGCAGGATAACCAGGGCGACACCTGGGTCGTGATGGAATTGATGACGGGCCAGTCGCTCGAAGAAGTGTTTGGCCCGAAATCCCGACGGGCTGCCGGTCGACGAAGCGCTGGCCTGGATGCACGGCATCGCCGCCGGCGTGGCTTATCTGCACGATCACGGCATCGTGCACCGCGATTTGAAACCCGGCAACATTTTCGTCGATGAAGGGATCGTGAAAATCGGCGACTACGGGCTGTCGAAATTCATCTCCTGCAGCCGCCGCAGCGGGCAAACCGGCAGCGTGGGCACGGTGCACTACATGGCGCCGGAAATCGCCAACGGCCGCTACGGCAAGGAAATCGACATCTACGCCCTGGGCATCATCCTGTACGAGATGCTCACCGGCCACGTGCCGTTTGAAGGGGAAAGCGTCGGCGAGATTTTGATGAAGCACCTGACCGCGGAACCCGACGTCAGCCGCGTGGCGGAGCCGTATCGCACGATCGTCGCTCGCGCGCTGGCCAAGGATCCTGCTCAGCGCCTCGCGTCAGTAAACGAACTGATCGCGATGTTGCCGCCGCCGCCCGTCGGTGCCGCAGTCCGATTCGCCGGCCCGAATGCGGCGATCGCCAATGCGACTGGCGCAACCCGCAGCGCGCCGGAGGCGGAGCGAGCCGACCCGCACGGCTTTTCGCTGGCGCCCGAGGTTGCCCGCGCGAAGCAACCGGCCAGCGACGACGAACCGATTGCCCAGTGGCTTCGCGCCACCTGGAACGATCTAAGCGCGTGGTGGGAGCGCAAGAATTTTCAACCTTGGCAAAAGCTGCTGATCGTATTCGCTGGAATTTTTGGCGCTTTGAATCTCACTCCGCTCTGGCTGCCTACCTTGGTCGTAGGCGCCGTTGCCTATGGCATTTATCGAGTGGTTCGCGCCGTAGTGCTGGGCAGCGAAATTCCTAGATCGGCGATTCTGGCAGCGGTCATGTTCGTAGGAATCGGCGCGCTTTTTCTGGATCATTCGCAATACATGGTCGGCACGAACTCCCGATTTTCGCTGAAGGGAGTTGCCATCGCATGCCTGATCGTTTTGTTGATTTTGCGCAGGCGTTCGCGCGGCGCTTCGGGTTCTGAATCGGCGGCACAGCAACCGCGCACTGCGCCGGAAGGGCTACCCGCGGGATCACCTGCCGCTCCGCTCCGCGAAAGTCCTACACGACGCCGGTGGCGCTTTCAGACCACGCAGCTCTATCAGCCCGGACCGCCGCGGCGGCGATTGATGCAATTGGTTGGCTCGCTGCTGTTGTCGGCCATTGTTTGTCCTGTGCTGGCGCTGGTGGTATTGATTCTGCGCGCACAACCCTTGGAACCAAATCAATTCGCCTGGTTGGCCACAACTTCAGTTCTCGGAACCTGGGCCGTGCTGATTCCGGCCAAGTTCTGGGAAGGACGCGTCGGCGACGCTGCCTGGCGGCGATTTGTTATGTTGGTGACGGGCATGCTGTTTGGCGCCGCGGCTTATGGATTAGTGAATTGGTTGATCGTTTCGCTTCCGTACGACGAGCGGCTAACCATGGCCACGCGCTGGGATCTGCAACACACCTTTTTTGCCGCCGATGGATCACCCTTGTTGCCAGCCTATTTGGCTTATTTTGGTTTCTTGTTTGTGCTGCCACGCTGGTGGCTACAGGCCAATCCGGTGCGCGGCACGCGGTTGAGCATCTGGTACACCGCAGTCGCAGTGTTCTGGGCGTGGGTGCCGGCGGTGTTCTTCTGGCCCTTCCCGCAGCCGTGGGGCCTGATGCTGGCGGCCATCATGGCCATCGCCGTGCAATTGGCCAGCCCGTGGGTCCCGAAGGATCAGCGGCAGAGCACGCTCGTCCGTCCCGGAGAAGCGTAACGCCATGGCCATCGGTTCCCTATTACTGATCGCACTGATCGTTGGCAGTTTCGCGTTTGCCGCGAATTGGTCGCATGCTGATCCGGGCCGCCGCACGGGCGGTATCTTCGTATTCGCGATTTTGTGGATTCTGTGGTGGAGCGTCGGCTTTCCCCATATCCTGCGCATGCCGCGGAACAACGCCTCTCAAGATCAACAACACTTCGATGCCTGGCATGTCCCCATTTCGGTTGAGCCCAATGTGCTGCCGCCTCCAAAACCTGCCTCGCAGGCAAGTCGGGGCGGTCAAGCCGGCGATGTTTCCAGCCTGGCAGCCAGCGAGGTGCCGGTGACGACTGGCAAATCTTCCTCTGGCGATGCAACCGCATTTTCCCCCATCGAGCACGCCAAACGACCCGATTGGATGAACGAGCCGCCATCCAAGCACGGCGACGTCTACGTTGTGTCTGTGGAGTCGGGCGTTTATGCCGATCCATCAATCCGCGACCAGATGCTGGAAGCCAAAATGGTGGCCGCTGCGAATCGCTACATCGACGAACTCATGTATCGGCAGGGCGGCGTCGCGGATGTGGTCACGCTCGACGCCGACTATCTGCAGAACTTCGTGCGCGAGCACAGCATTTCGCCGGCGAAAGATGAGATTTTCGTTCAGCTCGAGTTCAACAAGCGGTTCCGCGACGAAGTCGATCGCCGCTACAAGTCGTTCCTATCGCTAGGCCGTTTGGAACAACTCGGCGGTATTGCCGCGGGGGCGATCGTGTTGCTTGGCGGGTTATACTGCTACCTGCGAGCCACCCAACCGCGAACCCCTTCGACTCCAGCGAATTCGTCCGCCGAAGCCGCCGCATGACTAGCGCCGACACTTCGCTGATCGAGCAGATTCGCGCCGGCAACGAAGCGGCTTGGAACGAATTGATCGCCCGGTTCGAAGGGCGGCTTTTGGCGTTTGTGGAAAGCCGGCTGGGACGTCGCGACGCCGCCGAAGACGTGGTGCAGGAATCGTTGATCGGTTTTCTGACCAGCCTGCCCAATTACGATCCGTCCCGATCGCTGGAAAGCTATCTGTTTTCGATCGCCGCCCACAAGCTGACCGATCATTTGCGCCGCGAAGGGCGGCGGCCGGCGATTCCGCTTTCGACGGGCGATTCCAGCAGCGGCGATTGGAATTTGCCGGCCAAGGATCGCCGCGCCAGCACCATGCTGCGCAGCGGCGAGCGGCGCGATTTGGAAGCCACCGCCCTGGCCGCCGCCATCCGCGATCAAATCGACCGCTGGCGCTCGCGCGGCGAGTGGTGGAAAATCCAGTGCGCTGAATTATTATTCGTGCGCGGCTGGGCCAACAAAGATATCGCCGTCAAACTCAACCTAACCGAACAACAAGTTGCCAATCAGAAATTTGATTTCCTGGCCCGCCTGCGCACATCGCTCCAGCAGCAGCATCTTTCGCCGGATGTGTTTCCGGAACTGCAGCAACCGGGCACTTAACCGCCGTCGTGCCGTCCGTCCGCTCGGTGTTAGAATGAAAACATGAGCGGTTGGTATTTCAATCCGGTGGAGGGTTATGGGGTCGTCGTGTTGTGTGCGGCGGCGCTGTTGGTCGCCATGCTGCTCACCAACCGCGACTTGCGGCGACTGCGTCCGCCGCGCCGCTGGACGCTTGTAGGATTGCGCCTGGCGGTGTTTCTTTTGGTGATCGCGGCGCTGTTGCGCCCACGCGCGTGTACACCGAAATTCGCCAGCAGCCGGCCACGCTGGTTGTCTTGGCTGATCGCTCCAAGAGCATGCAAACCGGCGACGCCTTTGGCGACCGTTCCCGCTGGGACGCTCTGCGCGACACCGTCAATCAATCGCAATCGCTGTTGTCGAACATGGGCGAGAATCTCGAGGTGAAGGTTTACGACTTCGATCGCGAACTCGCGCCGATCGAATTCGCCGGCGGCAAGCTTGATTTGGGCAAATCGGCCAATGGAAAGGAAACCGCCATCGGCGCGGCGCTGGAAGATGTGTTTCGGCGCGAATCGGGCAAGCGGCTGGCCGGCGTCGTGCTACTGTCCGACGGGGCCCAGCAAGCGTACGCTCCCCGCGATATGCAGCCGCAGGTTCCAGCTCGACGGCTGAACGATCTGCCGGCCCCGCTGTTTACGGTCACCTTCGGCCAGGACCGCTCCGCTACGCAATCGCGCGACGTGGCCCTGAGCGATCTGGTCTGCAGCCCGGCGGTATTCATCAAAAACGAACTGAGCGTGGCCGGCACGGCGCGCATCAACGGCCTGGTGAACCAGCCGATTCCCATCCAATTGCTGTTCGAAACCGAGCCTGGCAAGCTCACGCCGGTGGCCTCCACGGAGGTGCGCGCGAAGCAAAACGGCGAACAACTGCGTTTCGAGCTGAACTATATCCCGCAAACGCCCGGCGAACGCAAACTCGTGGTGCGCGCCGCGCCGCAACCCGGCGAGCGGATTACCACCAATAACGAGCTGAGCACGTTCGTCAACGTGCTCGACGGCGGGCTGAACGTGTTGTATTTGGAAGGGGAGCCGCGCGTGGAGCAGCGCTTTATCCGAAGGGCGCTGGCCGCATCGCCCGACATCAAGGTCGATTTCCTCTGGTTCGACAAGCGCGATCGCCAGCATTGGCCGATTGATATGGCGGATAAACTCCGTCCTGGAAAATACAACGTATACATCATCGGCGATTTGGATTCGTCGGCGTTTCGCAAAGAAGACCTCGAGCGCCTGCGCGACGCCGTGAATCAAGGGGCCGGCTTGATCATGCTCGGCGGCTTCCACAGCTTCTGGGCCGGCGGTTATCAAAACACGCCGCTGGCGGAGGTTCTGCCGCTGGAGGCGCGGGCCGTGGAAGACAAATACGCGCGCCAAGATTTCGACGCCAAAATTCGCGAAGACTTGCACCTGAAGCCGGAACCGCTGCCGGGACAGCCCGGCAAGACGGGCATCATCATGGTGCCCGATCAACGTTTCGGCTACGAACCGCCGATGCGTTTGGCGACTCGCGATTCCAATCGGCAGGCCTGGTCGAAACTGCCGGCGCTGGAAGGGGCCAACAAGTTCGAATCGCTCAAACCCGCGGCGAGGCCGCTAGCTGTCACACCCGACGGCAAACCGCTGCTGGTCGCCGGCCAATTGGGCAATGGCCGCGTGCTGGCGTTCGCTGGAGACTCGACGTGGCGCTGGTGGATGCAAGGATTTGATCGGGAACATAAGCGCTTCTGGCGGCAAGTGGTCTTGTGGCTGGCGAAGAAAGAAGAGTCCAGCGAGCAAAGCGTCTGGCTGCACCTAGTCCAGCGCCGCTACCCGCCGGCGGCCAAGATCGATTTCGCCTGCGGCGCGCAAAACACGGAAGGGGAGGCAATTGCCGGCGCCAAATTCGAGGCAGCCTTGGTGAGCGCCGACGGCACGCGCCGTCCGATTCCGCTGGCTCGCCAATCGCAGGAAATGTCTGGCATGCTCCACGACGTGGTCGAACCGGGCGATTATTCCATCGTGGTGACCGCCACCAAAGACGGTGCACCGCTGGGCGAGGCTAAAGCACGGTTTACCGTGTTCGAGCAAGATTTAGAAATGGAAAACGCCGCCGCCCGCCCCGAACTGATGGCCAGCCTGGCGAAAATGACCGCCGCCAGCGGCGGGAAGGTCGTGGCCCCCGAGCAATTGCCCGAACTGCTTCAAGAAATCAAAAATCAACCGCGGGCCCGCGAAGTGGAGACCGAAACCAAGTACACCCCCTGGGACACTTCGCCGTTCTTTCTGCTGGTGGTCGGGCTGCTGATTTGCGAATGGTACCTCCGCAAACGCTGGGGGCTGGTGTGAGAAACTCGTGCAAATCCGCGGCGAACTAGAGTCGTCTCCTGCTTCAATCACCCCTTGGTAAGCGAGGCATCGGGGCGTTAGAATGGCGAGCTTAATCGGATAGGAACGCTATCAGCGGCCAGAAAAGGCCCTCGAAGGAGTTCGCTCGGTGCAGATCAACATCGCCACCAGGCACGGCCATTTAAGCGCCGCCACCCAGGCCAAAATCACCGCCAAAGTGGGGCGCCTGTCGCGCTATTTTGAGCGGCTCACGTCCATCACGGTCACGATCAATTTGCAGCACGAAACGACGCCGGAAGTCGACATCCGCGTCGATGCCGAACACAAACACGATTTCGTCGCCACCGAGCAATCCGGAGATCTCTGGCGCTCGATCGACGGGGCCGTGCAAAAACTCGAACAACAAATCCGAAAGTACAAAGAGAAAGTTCAAGGCCGCCATCGCAAAACCGGTGCCCGAGAACAACGGGCTTCTGCCGGTGAATGAACCGCCGTTCGGGCGGGCGATGGTTAGAAAGGACAACAGCTTCATGAAGTTTGCCGACTTTGTCAGTACCGAGGCGATTCGTGCAAAACTCGACGCGGATAACAAGGAAGGGGTCATTCGCGAAATGGCCCAGGCCCTATTGGATGCCGGTAAAATCCCATCCGGCGAATTGGAAAGCATCGTCCGCGCCATCATGAAGCGCGAGGAGCTGGGCTCCACCGGCATCGGCCGCGGCGTAGCCGTGCCCCACACCAAGCATCCTAGCGTCAACCGCCTGGTAGGCACGGTGGCGGTCAGCCCCGAAGGGGTCGATTTCGACAGCCTCGACGGCGAAAAGGTACAATTATTCTTTCTGCTGATCTCGCCCCCCGATCGCCCCGGCGATCACTTGCGGGCCTTGGAAAATATCTCCCGCCAGTTGCGCAACGACACGTTCTGCCGATTTCTGAAGCAAGCCAAATCGGCCAACGACGTCAAGCTACTGCTGGAAGAAGCTGACAACAATCAGTTTGCGACGTAGACATAAGCACAAAACATTCCCCGAACGAGAAAGTACAGCTAACACGAGGAAATGAGCGACGTGAAGGTGAGTCGGATAGTCGTGGTAAACAACCCGCAGGGCATCCACGCTCGTCCGGCCGACTTGATCGTCCGACTGGCGAAACAATTTCAGGCCAATATTGAATTTGTCAAAGACAATTACCGCGTCGACGGCAAAAGCATCCTCAACTTGATGACGCTGGCCGCCGAACAGGGCACGCAGTTGGTGATCGAGGCCGAAGGACCCGACGCCCTAGCGGCGCTGGAAGCCTTGGCCGAATTGTTCGCCGCCAATTTTGCGGAAACCGACCAAAACAAGAACCAAACCAACCCGAGCTGAAACCACCGGCGCGCTAGCGAATATTCTCGCACCGCCGGCCTTTAGCTCACTCGGCGCGAAGTTGCCCCGCCCTCTGCCCAAACAGGCTCACGGCGCAGGCACACGCCCGGCGCAAGCAGTTCGCTGCTTGTCGTCCTAGCGCCGCCGAGCTAACCGACCACGGACCCCATGCAACGACTACAGGGGATTGCCGTATCACCCGGCGTCGCCATCAGCGAAGCCTTGGTGATGGGCGCCGAGGGATTCCGTATCCCGCGACGCTTCGTCGTGCGCGACGCGGTCGACGACGAGATGGAGCGCCTCGATCAGGCCATTCAGGCCGCCGGCGCCGAAGTGCAGCACAATCGCCAGGCGGTCGCCAAGGAATTGGGCGAGCAGTACGCCGCCATCTTCGACGCGCACCTGCAAATTCTCCACGATCCGAAGCTGCGCGCCGAATTGGAGGAGATGATTCGCAATCGGCATTTCGCGCCGGAATACGCCGTCAGCCGTACCCTGCGCCGCTACGCCAAAGTGTTCCAAGGCCTGCCCGGCGGCAGTCTGGCGGAACGCTCCAGCGACATCATCGACGTCGAAAAGCGTGTGCTGCGAAATCTATTGGGCCGCCGGCGGCAAGAGCTTTCGCGCCTTGCCTCGGCGGTGATCGTGCTGGCCCACGATCTCACGCCCAGCGAAACCGCGAACCTCGACCGCAAGCATGTCCGCGGCTTCGTCACCGAAATGGGCGGCCCCGGCAGCCACACCGCCATCGTGGCCGAGGCGCTGGAAATTCCCGCGGTCGTCGGCGTCGGTCCGTTTTTGACCGATGTATCCGGCGGCGACATGGTGATCATCGACGGCCGCCACGGCGTCGTGATTCTCCAGCCGGACGAAGAAACCATCGCCCGCTACCGCCATGAGGTCGAACAAGAACATTCCGTGGCCCAGCGGCTGGAATCGCTGCGCGACCTGCCCGCTGAAACCGCCGACGGCGTCCCGGTCGAACTTTGGGGCAACATCGAATTCCCGCACGAAGTCGAACACTGCCTGGAACGCGGCACCACCGGCATCGGCCTTTATCGCACGGAGTTCCTCTACCTCGCCGCGGAAACCGAGCCGACCGAAGAAGCCCATTTCGAAGCCTATTCGCACGTCGTGCGGGCGATGGGCGACAAGCCAGTGGTCATCCGCACTCTGGACCTCGGGGCCGACAAGCTCGCTCAATTGCCCACGCCCGAAGAGGAACGCAATCCCGTGCTCGGTCTGCGCAGCATTCGCATGTCGCTGCGCAACCTGCCGATGTTCCGCACCCAGTTGCGGGCCATCCTCCGCGTAAGCGCCTTGGGCGACGTGCGCGTGATGTTCCCGTTGATCACCACGCTGTTGGAACTGCGTCAGGCGCGAATGGTGCTGACCGACGTGATGGAAGATCTGGAGGAGCACAACATCCCGTTCAATCGCAAATTGCCGGTGGGAATGATGGTCGAGGTGCCCGCCGCGGTGCTGATGATCGATCGCTTTGTCGAAGAGGTCGATTTCGTCTCGATCGGCACCAACGACCTGGTGCAGTATGCCCTGGCCGTCGACCGCGGCAACAAGGACGTGGCGGGCCTGTATAATTCCTGTGATCCGGCCGTGCTGCGGCTGATCGACATGACGATTAAAGCCGCCAAGCGCCGCGGCATTTCCTGCAACTTGTGCGGCCGCATGAGCAGCAGCACCACCTACACGCAGTTGTTGCTGGGCATGGGGCTGCGGCAATTCAGCGTGCCTCCGAGCGCCGCGCCGGAGATCAAGCGGATCATCCGCGCCACCACGCTTCCGCAGTGCGAAGCGATCGCGAAAAAAGTGATGGCCATGGAAAACGCCCGCGAAATCAAAATGCTGTTGCGTGAAGAGCGCGAAAAGATCGCCCCCGAACTCGAACTTCGCTGATATGCCGACACCGAGCACAGAACCCCAAACCCTGATCCCCCCTGTGATCCGCCAACGAGTGCGAATCCGCTTCACGAAGCTGGACGATCTGCGCTGGATCAGCCACCGCGATCTGATCCGCCTGTGGGAACGTTTGTTTCGCCGCGCCGGCGTGGCGCTGAGCATGACCGAAGGCTTTCATCCCAAGCCGCGGATGAATTTTCCTTCGGCCCTGGCGGTTGGCATCGCCGGATTGGACGAGGTGCTGGAAGTGGATTTTGCCGAAGAGTACACCGCCGATTCGCTGCGTGCGAACATCGCCGGCCAACTACCGCCGGGGATGACGTTGGGCGAGATCGAGGTGCTCCCCGCGCCCGATCACAAGGCCCGCGTGCAATACGTTACGTTCGAAATCGACGTTCCGCCGGAGCGACAGGCGGCACTGGCCGATCGCGTCACGTGGCTCTTGGGGCAAACGTCGCTACCTATCGAGCGCGAAGGCCGCACCAAACCGCTCGATCTTCGCCCGCTGGTCGCCGATCTGTCGCTCGACGGCGGCACTCTTCGTATGCGGCTGCGCGTGGAATCGGAAGGCAGCGCCCGACCCCGCGAAGTTCTGCAAGCGCTCCAAGTCGACAATTTAGAACACGAAGGATTTTTCTTGACCCGTACCCGCGTCGAATTGGAGTAACGGCCCAATCGCCGTTCCACGCTTCCGCGAAAAATAGAAAGCAACATAGAAAGCATCGCAATGAAACAAGAAATGCTGATCAACGTCTCGCAGCCGGAAGAATGCCGCATCGCCATCGTCGAAGACGGAGTGCTGGAAGAGCTCTACATCGAACGGTCCAGCCAGGACAACTACGTCGGCAACATCTACAAAGGCCGCGTGGTCAACATCGAACCCAGCATCCAGGCCGCGTTCGTCGACTTCGGCGTCGGCCGCAACGGATTTCTGCACATCAGCGACGTCGAGTCGCAATACTTCCGCCAAGGCGGCTACGATCCCGACAAGCCGATCGAATTCAACGGCGGCCGCGGCCCGCGCCGCGACCAGCCCCCTCGCCACGAAGAAATGGCGCCGGTGGGCGAAGAAACCGGCACCGCCGTTGAAGAACCCGAGGATTTCGATGAAGACGGCCCGCGCCGCCGCGCGGCCGCGGCCCCCGCGGCTTCCGCCCCGGCGCCCGTCCCCGCATCAAGCCGCCCATCCAGGATATTCTGCGCCGCGGCGACGAAGTGCTGGTGCAAGTGATCAAGGAAGGCATCGGCACCAAGGGCCCCACGCTCTCCACGTACATCAGCATTCCCGGCCGCTACCTGGTGCTGATGCCGGCGCTGGGCCGCGTCGGCGTCTCGCGCAAGATCGAAGACGAAGAAGCCCGCCGCACACTGCGCGACATCATGCACGAGCTCAATCCGCCGCGCGGCCTGGGCTTCATCGTCCGCACCGCCGGCACCGATCGCACCAAGAAGGAAATCTCGCGCGACCTGGCGTATCTGTTGCGGCTGTGGAAGGTGATCGTCCGGCGGATCAAGAAAAGCGCCGCGCCGGTCGACGATCTACGAAGAAAGCGACATGATCATCCGCACGATCCGCGACATCTTCACCGGCGAGGTCGACGCCATCTACATCGACGAGCCCCAAGCCTACGAACGGGCCAAGGAATTCCTGCAAATCGTCATGCCGCGGTACGTCAGCCGCCTGCAATTGTACGAAGGCAAGGAACCGCTGTTCCACAAGTACAGCATCGAAGACGAAATCGCCAAAATCCACCAGCGCAAAGTGCCGCTGCGACAAGGCGGCTCGATCGTCATCGATCAGACCGAGGCCCTGGTGGCCATCGACGTCAACAGCGGCAGCTTCCGCGCCGACGACAGCGCCGAGGAAACCGCCTACCAGATGAACCAGTTGGCCGCCAAGGAAATCGCCCGGCAACTGCGCCTGCGCGACCTGGGCGGCGTGATCGTGAACGACTTCATCGACATGCGCAAGGAGACGCCACCGCCGCAACGTGGAACGCTGCCTGCGCGACGCCATGAAGCGCGATCGGGCCCGCACAAAGATCCTCCGCACCAGCCCGTTCGGCCTGATCGAAATGACGCGGCAGCGCATCCGCCCCAGCCTGAAGCGCAGCGTCTACCAGGATTGCCCCTGCTGCACCGGCACCGGCGTGGTGAAAACCGCCGAGAGCATGGCCATCGAAGTGGTCCGCATGCTGATGTTCGCCGCCCACCGCGAAGGCGTAGTCCGCGTGTCGGTCACCGTGCATGAAGAAGTGGCCAACTACCTGCACAACAAAAAGCGCCGCGAAATCGCCAGGCTCGAAGACGAAGGCCAGATGGACATCCAAGTGTTCGGCAAAGAAGAAGCCGCGCCGGAACACCTGGTGGTGGATTGCTTTGATTCCACTGGCCGCGAAATCAAACTCCCCGCCCCGGGCGCCGGTCAGCCGGGCGGCCACTCCGGTAGAGAGAAGCCCGAGCACCACGGCAGTTGATTAGTCCATTGGTGGGCGAGCATGCCCTACCTGTGAAACTACGAAATCCGCGCGTGCACGTGCCACCGCGCGTGGTGCAGCTCAATGAGCTGATTGCATTTTGCGATCGCGGCATCGCGGTGTTGCGCCGGCGCCGGCAGGCTGTCTTGGTTGGCGCATTGCTTGCATTCCCAAACAGCGTGGAAGGCATCGGAGCGACGATACACATTAATTGTGTATCCAATGCCATCCAGAGAAAATTCGCTGAAAGTTACAAAGGTAACGTCGGTCATCGCCCGCTCTCGTTTTCGTGGCGACCAAGATAATTCCAAGAGTCGGTACAGCTGTCACTACGCTACCATTCGGGCGAATTCCGTTCCGTCCGATAGCGAACAAAAGAGTCTGCTTAGGGCCGGATACCAATCCCCGGCCCTCGACCGCCGGGGAAAAGTCGGTTAGAATTGCGGCTTCACATTTATTGCGGAATCCAGCCAGCGAGCGAAACATGTACGCCATTATTGCCGACGGCAAACGACAGTTGCGCGTTGAAAAAGATCAGGTCCTGAACATCGATTACCGCAACGTTCCCGTGGGCGAAAAGATCACGTTTGATCGCATCCTGGTCCTGGGCGGCGGCAAAGGCGAGCCGCAAATCGGCGTACCGGCCGTCAGCGGTGCTAGCGTCGTGGCCGAGGTGCTTGGTCCCACCCAGGGCCCGAAATTGTTCGTCCAAAAATTCCGCCGCCGCAAGAACTCCAAGCGCCGCACCGGCCACCGGCAGCTCTATACCCAAGTAAAGATCAGCGCGATTCACGGCCACAAAGAACACAAAGAAAAGACCGAGCACCAAAAATAGTACCTGATCGGTGGAACTTTTGAAGGGTGCCTGGGGTCGAACGAAGTGAGCCCCCAGTGGTTGATAACCCGGGAGCTCGGCGGCCTCGACCCCGGCCACCGAGCAGGAATTCCGCAACGGATTGCTTCGCAGGATGCCGATGATGATGATGGAGGGAAGTGTACCGCCCAGGCTATACCTGCAGCATGCCACGATTGCTCCTCATCGCCGTGCTAGCATTCACGCAGCTTCTTAGCTGGAGCGGTGCGCCGTTGTATTTGTGCCTGGGTTGCGACGGTTCCGTCGCGCTCGATTTCGGTCCCACTGGCTGCAAACACTGCAAACATGCCAAGCGTTCCGCCGCGGTGTGCTGCAATCACGCCGGTCATCGTCACGCGAAGCAGGTTCAAGTTGCGCATCGCTCGATGATCGTCCACGCCTGCGGTTGCAAGCACTTCCAGCTTTCGCAGCCGAATCTTCCGATCGTCGTTCGATCCGAGCGCAACGGCGATCAGCACCTGGTCAAATCGCTGGCGATCGCCCCCGCGATACTGTCGCTCGATGCTCAACTCAACTGCCCGACGGCCGGACCTCAGCCGAATTCGCCCGACAGCTATATCTTGCGCTCGCCGACAACTCTGATTTCGTCGGTCGTTTTGCGCTGCTAAGCCGCTTTCTCGTGCGGTTTCTCTCGGTCGGCAGTTTCCCCAGCCTCGTGACGGTCAAAAGTCTCATCGCCTTGCGCGATAGACACGCTTTTGGAGTTTCGCCATGTCGCAAGCATCATTTACACAAAACAGTATCGCGCCGGCCCAAACCGAGCATTCGCCCCGCAGCCGCCTGCGCGCAGCGCGCCCACCATCGCCGTGTTTGCAGGGCTCATCGGCATCGCCGTCTGGGGACACGCCACCGATTGGACGCTGCCCAAGTTCTCCACGATTTTAGGAGGCGGCTCGGCGAGCGGCGAGAGCGCCGACTGGTGCAAAGAACACAACGTTCCCGAATCGATCTGCATCGAGTGCAATTCGAACATCGTCGCGCCGCTGAAAGACTATGGCTGGTGCACCGAGCACGGCATTGCCCAATGCCCGCTTCATCATCCCGACGTGGCCCAACTGAAAACGTCCGCCACGATCAGCGACGCCGATTTCGATCGCGCCCATCGAGCCCTGGCCCTCTTGCCCCGCGCGGAAAACAACAGCCATTGCAAGAAATATCAAAAACGCATCCAGTTCGCCTCGCAGGAAGCCGTCGACAAGGCCGGCATCGATATCGCCGTCGTTGATCGCCAGCCCATCCTTGAAGCCGTCACCGCCAACGGCGAAATCGTATACGACGAAACGCGCACCGCCCGGCTGGCTAGCCGCATAGCAGGATCCGTCTGGCGCGTCGAAAAGCAACCCGGCGACAAAGTGCATAAAGGCGAAATTCTGGCGCTCATCGATTCGGCCGACGTCGGCCACGCCAAAGCCGACCTGCTGCAAGACATCGCCCAACTCCGCTTGAAGCAAGCCAACGTCGATCGCCTCGAGCCGCTTTCTTCCAGCGGCGCCGTGCCCGGCAAGCAACTTATCGAAGCCGAAGCCGCCTTGCAGGAAGCCCGCCTCAAAGTGCTCAGTGCCCAACAAGCACTCATCAACCTCGGTCTGCGGGTGAGGCTCGAAGCATTGGCGCAGCTTACCCCCGAGCAGATTTCCCAACAGATTCAATACCTGGGCCTGCCCGCCTCGCTCACGGACAGCTTCGACGGCGAAGCGATCAGCTCGAATTTGTATCCGGTGCGCTCGCCGCTGGAGGGCGTGGTGGTCGATCGCAAAATCGTTTCCGGCGAAAGCGTCGAGCCCAGCAACCTGCTGTTCGTGGTGACCGACTTGCAAAAGATGTGGCTCACGCTCGACGTGCGGCAGGATGATGCCCGATATCTTTCGCTCGGCCAGCGTGTGTTGTTCAAGGCAACCGATAGCCGCGATGCATCGCAAATCGAAGGCGCCATCGCCTGGATCAGCACCGCGGCCGACGACCGCACCCGCACCGTGAAAGTGCGAGTCGATCTGCCAAATCCCGATCTGCGCCTGCGGGCCAACGTGTTCGGCACCGGCGAAATTGTGCTGCGCGACGAGCCGCAAGCCATCGTCGTGCCCAGCGAAGCCATCCACAGCGATGGCGATTGCAACATCATCTTCGTGCGCGACAAGAACTACCTGAAAGAGGGCGCGCCGAAATTCTTCCACATTCGCGAAGTGCGCTAGGCGCTCGCCGCGGCGATGTCACCGAGATCATCGCCGGCGCCCTGCCCGGCGAAGTGATCGCCAGCAAAAACAGCGTGGTGCTGGAAGCGCAGTTGCTCAAGAGCAATCTCGGCGAAGGCTGCGCTTGCTGCGCCGGTGAAACGGTCCAAGGACGACAAAAAATAGCGTCGCGGAAAAACACATGCTCAACGGAATTATCGATTTCTCGCTGCGGCACCGCTTTCTGGTGATCGCGGCAGCCGCCCTGTTCGCGGTTGCCGGCGGGATGTCGCTGCGCTATCTCGACATCGACGCCTTCCCCGACACCACGCCCGTGCAGGTGCAAATCAACACCGTCGCCCCGGCGCTGGGCCCGGAAGAAGTCGAACAACGCATCACCTTCCCCATCGAGCAGGCGCTGGGCGGCCTGCCGGACCTAGAGATGATGCGCTCCATCTCGAAGTTCGGACTCTCGCAAGTCGTCGTCACGTTCAAAGACGGCACCGATATCTATTTCGGCCGCCAACTCATCACCGAACGCCTGGCCACGGTCGAGCTGGCCCAGGGCATCGAGCGCCCGAAGATGGGCCCGGTGGCCACCGGCCTGGGCGAAGTTTTTCACTACGTCGTCCGCGCAGCGGGAAAAGACGTGACCGCCGCACGCACCATTCACGACTGGGTCATCAAGCCCAAAATGCGCACCGTGAAAGGCGTGGCGGAAATTAACGGCTGGGGCGGCTACGAAAAACAATATCAGGTGCGCATCAACCCCACGCTGCTCATTAAGTACGGCCTCACCTTCGATCAGGTCATGCAAGCCATCGAGCAGAACAATCAAAACGTGGGGGGCGGCATGGTGCACCAAGGCACGCAAGCCGTGCTGGTGCAGGGTCTCGGGCGCACCGGCAACATCGACCAGATCAAAGGCATTGTAATCGAATCGCAGCATGGCGTGCCGGTCCGCGTGGGAGACGTGGCCGACGTCACCATCGGCTCCGAAATCCGCCGCGGCGCCGTCACCGCCGACGGACAGGGCGAAGTCGTCATGGGACTGGGCTTCATGCTGATGGGGGAAAACACGCACGAAGTCACCTCCCACATGAAGCAGCGACTGGACGAAATCAAGGACATGCTGCCGGCCAATGTCAGCGTAACCCCCGTGTACGACCGCACCCAGTTGGTCGATCACGTGATCAACACCGTGAAGAAAAACCTGTTCGAAGGCGGCCTGTTCGTCATCGCGGTGCTGTTCGCTTTCCTGGGCAACCTGCGGCGGCGGCGATTGTCGCCCTGGCCATTCCGCTTTCCATGCTGTTTGCCTTCTGCGGGATGCTGAAATTCGGCATCTCCGCCAGCTTGCTCAGCCTGGGCGCCATCGACTTCGGCATGATCGTCGATAGTTCCGTGGTGATGATGGAAAACTGCGTTCGCCACATCGGCCATGCCGCCAACCAGCGCCGCCGCATGGTCGACGTGGTCCGCGAAGCGGCCGTCGAGGTGCGCAAGCCCACCATGTTCGGCGAGCTGATCATCATGATCGTGTACCTGCCGATCCTCACGCTGGAAGGGACCGAAGGCAAACTTTTCCGCCCCATGGCGCTCACCGTCATCTTCGCCCTGATCGGCTCGATGATCATGTCGCTCACGCTGATGCCGGTGCTGGCCAGCCTGTTTTTGCCGCGCCGCATCGAAGAAGAAGAACCGTGGATCATGCGGGCGATCAAATCCGTTTACGTTCCCGTGCTGCATCTGGCCATGCGGAACAAGGCGTTTGTGGTCGGTTTCGCCGTTAGCGTGGCGTTTGTGGCGTTCGCCATCGTGGCGCCTAATTTGGGCTCGGAATTCGTGCCGCGGCTTGTCCGAAGGCGCGATGGCCATCAGCGTGGTCCGTTTGACCGGCACCACGATGGAAGATTCGATCGAATACAACACGCAGATGGAACGTACGCTATTGGCCACTTTCCCCGACGAAATCGAGCACGTCTGGAGCCGAATCGGCACGGCCGAAATCGCCACCGACCCGATGGGCATCGAGCTGACCGACATGTTCATCACCCTGAAACCGCGCGACCAATGGACCAAGGCCCACACGCAGGCCGAGCTAACCACGCTGGTCGAGGCTCAACTGCGCGACCTGCCGGGCCAGCGCCTGGAATTCCTGCAACCGATCGAAATGCGGATGAACGAAATGGTTTCCGGCGTGCGTGCCGATCTAGCGGTGAAGCTCTACGGCGATGATCTCGACGTGCTGGCCGCCAAAGGCAAGGAAATCGAGGCGATCTTGGAGCAAATCCCCGGCGCCGCCGACGTGGCCAGCGAGCAAATCACCGGACAACCCGTGCTGCAAATCAAGCTGAACCAGGAACAACTCGCCCGCTACGGCGTGCCCGCTAAGGTGGTGACCGACATCATCGAATCCATCGGCTCCAAACCGCTGGGTGAAGTGATCGAAGGGCAATTGCGATTTCCGCTGGTCGTGCGCCTGCCCGAAGAAATGCGCGGCGGCACCCGCGGCATCGGCTCCATCACCGTGCCGACCGCAACCGGCGAGCGGTTGCCACTGTCGCGCCTGGCGGATATCCGCGTGATCGAAGGCCCGGCCACCATTACCCGCGAAGGGGGCCAGCGGCGCATCAACGTGGCCGCCAATGTGCGCGGCCGCGACATCGGCAGCTTCGTGGCCGAGGCACAAGCCAAAATGAAGGAGCAATTCAAGCAGCCGCCGGGCCGCTATTTCTACGAATTCGGCGGCCAGTTCGAACATCTGCAGCGCGCCCGCACCCGGCTGTTGATCGTGGTCCCGGCGGCGCTGTTGCTCATCTTCGCCTTGCTGTACATCACTTATCAAAACTGGATCGACGTCCTGCGCGTGTTCACCGGAGTGCCGTTCGGCTGGATCGGCGGCATCTTTGCCCTGTGGCTGCGCGACATGCCATTTTCGATCTCTGCCGCCATCGGCTTCATCGCGCTATCGGGCGTGGCCGTGTTGGACGACATGATTCTGGTCAGCTACATCCGCCAATTGCGCCGCAAAGGCATGTCCCTGGAGAAAGCCGTCGAAGACGCGGCAACCACGCGCTGCGCCCCGTGCTGATGACCACGCTGGTCGCCAGCCTCGGCTTCTTGCCGATGGCGTTCAGCACCGGCATGGGCGCCGAAGTCCAACGCCCGCTGGCCACGGTCGTCATCGGCGGCGTGATCAGCGCCATGATCATGTCGCTGTTGGTCCTGCGCGTGCTTTACATCCTGTTCGACGCCCCAGTAAAGCGCTACACGGAACATCCGGACACAGAAGAAGCGGAATCGCTTACGGTCAGCACTGTCTAATATCTTCTCTGAAAGGATCTCACGATGATTACCAAGAATCTGCTGTCGGTAGCCGCTCTCGCCATCGCCGGATTGGTGTTCGTCGGCTGCAACAAACCCTCCGATCAACCGGCCACCGAAGGCGGCGCCACCCCGGTTTCCGCCACGCACAGCCACGAAGAATGGTGGTGCAGCGAGCACGGCGTGCCGGAGGAAGTTTGCGCCCTGTGCCACCCCAAAATCGCCGCCGATTTCAAGGCCAAAGGCGATTGGTGCGAAAAACACGACCGCCCCGACTCGCAATGCTTCGTCTGCCATCCGGAATATCAGGCAAAGTTTGCCGCTCTTTACGAAGCCAAGTACGGCAAACAGCCCCCCAAACCCGAATAACCTAATAGCTAGCTGATCCCTTGCGCAATGGAGTGCGCTGTGCGGACTGCAATACTCTCGATAACCCTGGCATTGTTGCCTTGCGCACTTTGCCGCCAGACCTTCGCTCCGCCGCCGCTTGAAGTGCGCGCCGACGTCGAATCGGTCACACTGCTGCCGTTGGTAACGGACGCCGCGCCGCAGTCAACTGCGACCGAAACGGTTCCGCCAGGCGAAGCGCAAGGCTGCCCGAGCGCAATGACGCTTGCCGATTTGGAATCGATGGCGCTGTGCGCAGAATCCATCGCTGGCCCGCGCCAGCGCCAAAGTGCAAGCCGCCAAAGGCGAGTGGCTGCAAGTCGGCCTGATGCCCAATCCCGTCGGCGGATATTCCACTGCCGAAATCGGCGAAGAGAACACCGCCGGCCAGGAAGGTGGCATGATCGGACAAGAAATTGTGCTGGGCGGCAAGCTCCGCCTCAACCGCGCCGTGGCCGCCCAGGAAATTCGCCGGGCGGAGCAGGAACTCCAATCGCAGCAATGGCGCGTGATGAACGACGTGCAGATCCAGTTTTACGAAGTGCTCATCGCGCAGCGTAAAGTTGAGTTGGCCGAACGCCTGGTGGGCATCGGCCAGCAAGGCGTCACCGCCTCCGAACAGCTCTTCAAAGCCAAAGAAGTCAGCAATGTCGACGTGCTGCAGTCCCGCATCGAAGCCAACACTGCGCGGATCATCGCTCAAAACGCACACAATGCACATCTGGCCGCCTGGCGCTCTTTGGCGGCCGTGGTCGGCCATCCGGAAATGCAGTCCGTCATTTTGAGCGGTGATGCCCGCGCGGACTTGAACGACATTCAATGGGCCGACGCGTATCAGCACATCATGACGGCCAGTCCAGAGTTGGCCGCCGCCCGCGCCGGCATCGACAAAGCCCGCAACGCCCTAAAACGCGCTAAGGTCGAACCGATTCCGAACGTCGATTTGCAAGTCACTGTGCAGCACGACAACTCGACTACCTCCGACATTGCCGGCGTCAACGCGATCTTGCCCGTGCCGCTGTGGAACCGCAATCAAGGCGGCATCGCCAAGGCCGAAGCGGAACTAGCGGCTGCGCAAGCCGACGCGGCTCGTTTGGAGCTGGCCCTGCAGCAGCGCCTGGCCGTGGCGTTCGAGCGCTATAGCAACGCCCGCCAGCAGGTCGATCGTTACGAATCGGAAATTCTGAAAGACGCCCAATCGTCGCTCGATCTGGTGAACTCCGCCTACAAGCAAGGTGAATTCGGCTATCTGCTGTTGCTCACCGCCCAGCGCACCTATTTTCAAACCAATCTGGCGTACCTCGACGCCCTACGGCAACTCCGCACCAGCGCCGTTGAAATCGACGGCCTGCTCCTCACCGGCAGCCTGCAAAACGAGAAATAGCCTCGCTCGTCTTGGCCGGTTTTCACCTCGGCCACAGTGTCCTTCTTGCACGAATCCAGCCCGTCGGAATCGTCTTTGCAAGGCCTTGCCGCTTCTTGCCTTACGTCGCCGCATTTGCCGCGTTCGGTAATTGTGAAAGAGCCCAAAAACGGGTATATTTTGGGGATCGCCGGGCGCGTGAAAAACGCCGCTTTTGGCAAGGGATTTCTGCCTCACCTTTCGCCCGGCTTCTATAACGCAAAAAAGGATTTGAACTTTGTCAACGGATGCCAACGGACCCGGCGGACCCGACGATCTTCCGCCCGATGAAAATGGAACTGCTGGCAATGGCGCCGGCGCCGAATTGCCGCCTCAGGGAAAACTGATCGAGCTTTCGATCGAGCAGGAACTGAAGGAAAGTTATCTGACATACGCCATGAGCGTGATCGTCAGCCGCGCTGCCCGATGTGCGCGATGGTTTGAAGCCCTCACAGCGCCGCATCTTGGTCGCCATGAACGACCTGAATCTCACGCCCGGCGCCAGCCGTGTGAAGTGCGCCAAAATCTCCGGCGACACCAGCGGTAACTATCATCCGCACGGCGAAAGCGTGATCTATCCCACGCTCGTGCGCATGGCACAGGAATGGAACATGCGCTACGTGCTGGTCGACAAGCAGGGAAACTTCGGCTCGATCGCCGGTTTGCCGCCGGCCGCCATGCGATATACCGAAGCGCGGATGTCGCCCTATGCGGCGCTATTGCTCGACGATTTGAAGCTCGACACTGTCGATTTCATCCCTACGTACGACGAGCGGCACAGCGAACCGACGGTCCTTCCGTCGAAGCTACCAAATCTATTGGTCAACGGCTCCGGCGGCATCGCGGTCGGCATGGCCACCAGCATTCCGCCGCACAACTTGGGCGAAATCTGCGATTGCGTCGTGCGCGTGATCGACGAGCCAGGCGTGTCGATCGATCAACTGATGGAAATTTGCCCGGGCCCCGATTTCCCCACCGGCGGCATCATCATGGGCCGCACCGGCGTCCGCCGCGCCTACCATACCGGCCGCAGCACCATCACGCTGCGGGCCCGCGCCAAGATCGAAGAGCACGGCAAAGGCCGCTTCCGCATCGTCGTCAGCGAAGTGCCCTATCAGGCGGCCCGCGATACGGTCGAAGAGAAAATCGCCGAGCAAATCGCGGAAGATAAAATCATCGGCATCTCGGCCGGCCGCAACGAAAGCGATTTGAACGAGCCGGTCCGCTTGGTGTACGAACTGAAGCGCGACGCCGATCCGGAGGTGGTGCTCAACCAGCTTTACCAGTTCTCGCCGCTGCAAGATACGTTCTCGATCATCTTCCTGGCGCTGGTCGACGGCAAGCCGCGCGTGTTGTCTTTCAAGAGCCTGTTGGAAGAGTTCATCCGACATCGGGCCAATGTCATCCGCCGCCGCACGCAGTTTTTGTTGGCCAAAGCGCGCCAGCGCAAACACACGGTCGAAGGCCTGCTCTTGGCCTACGCCAACATCGACGAAGTGATCCGCATCATTCGTTCCTCGGCCACGCAGCCCGAGGCCAAAGCCCGCTTGATGGGCGTGGAAACTCCGGCGGCCTTAATGAAGCGCGCGCTGGGCGATGCGGGTTTCGCCGCCTTCCAGCAAGATCGCGGCATGCGCGAAACCTACACCCTCACCGCGGTCCAGGCCGATGCCATCTTGAAAATGACGCTCGGCCAATTAGTCAATCTCGAGCAAGAAAAACTGGCCGCCGAGCATAAAAAGCTGCTGGACGAAATCGCCGAGCATCAGCACATCCTGTCCGACGAGAAGAACATCTTGGCCATCATCCGCAGCGATTGCCAGGAGCTGAAGCGAAAGTACGGCGACAAGCGGATCACCGAAATCAGCGGCGAGGAAATCGGCGATATCAACATGGAAGACTTGATCGCTGAAGAAACGATGGTCGTCTCTCTGACCCACAACGGCTACATCAAGCGCACGCCTTCCAGCACGTACCGCGCCCAGCGCCGCGGCGGCAAGGGAATTATCGGCTCGCGAACCGAGGAGGAAGATCCCATCCAACTCCTGTTCGTCGCCAGCACGCACGATTATCTGCTGTTTTTCACCAACTACGGCAAAGTTTATTGGCAAAAAGTTTACGATTTGCCGCAGCTCAGCCGCGAAAGCCGCGGCCGGGCCGTCGTCAATTTGCTGAACCTTGCCGAGGGAGAAAAAATCGCCAGTTGCCTGAGCATCCGCGATTTCTCCTTGCCCGACCACTACCTGGCGATGGTCACGCGCAACGGCCTGGTGAAGAAAACCGCGCTCGATGCTTACAGCCGTCCCAAGCGCATCGGCATCATCGCCATCAACCTGCGCGAAAACGACGAATTGGTCGACGTCGTGCTCACCAAGCCCGGCGACGAATTGGTAATCTCCTCCGCCCGCGGCCAGGCCATCCGCTTCCGACAGTCCGACGCACGCCCCATGGGTCGCAATTCCACCGGCGTCCGCGGCATCCGTTTGCGTGGCGAAGACCGCGTGGTCGGCATGGTGGTGGCCGATCCCGCCGCCTCGCTGCTTACCGCCTGCGAACTCGGCTTCGGCAAACGCACCACCTTTGGGCCCAATAGCCCGACGGAAGAACAGGAAACCGCCGTCGACGAACATGCGACCGACGAAACCGAAACCGACGCCGGCCAGGAATCTGAATCGTCCGAGGGGGAAGAAACCGAATCGTCCGCCGCCCGCTATCCCACCAAGGGCCGGGGCGGGCTGGGCGTCCGCGATATCCGCACCGAACGCAACGGCCCGGTAGTGGGAATCGCCAGCGTCTATGAAGACGACGAAGTGCTGATGATGACCGCCCGCGGCAAAATCCAGCGCGTGGCCGTCAAGGAAATTCGCACCACCGGGCGCAACACGCACGGCGTGCGGATCATGAGCCTGGAAGAAGGCGATACGCTGGCCGCCATCGCCCGGGTGCCGCCGGAGGAACGGGAAGAAACTGCCGGATAATCCGAGTTTTCTCGTCTCAGGTTTCGAGCTTCAAGTTGCAGAATCGAATCGCGATTTCAATTATAATGTAGGGCTATCAATCGCCCGAACGAAACCTGAAACTCGTCACCTGAAAACGTTCCATGCGCATCGCCATCATTGGTACTGGCTATGTGGGCCTGGTCACCGGCACGTGTTTCGCTGAAAGCGGCAACGAAGTCACTTGCGTTGATATCGATCAGGCCAAGATCGAACGGCTCCGTCGGGGTGACGTCCCCATTTACGAACCGGGGCTCTCGGAATTGGTGTCGCGCAATTCGGAAGCCGCGCGATTGCACTTCACTACCGACCTGGATGCTGCCGTAAAGACCGCGCGCATGGTGTTCTTGGCGGTGGGCACGCCTCCTTCAACCGACGGCTCCGCCGACTTGTCGATCCTGTGGAAAGTCGTCGATTCCCTCGCGCCGCATTGCGCCCCGACGCGATTGTCGTCACGAAAAGCACGGTCCCGGTGGGCACCGCCGCCCGCATCGCCAAGCGGCTGAATGAACTCACCGGCCGCGAATGCGACGTCGCCAGCAATCCCGAATTCCTCAAGGAAGGCGCGGCCTTGGACGATTTTCAAAAGCCCGACCGCGTGGTGGTGGGGGTGCGCCGGCCGGAGGTCGCGGAAATGCTGCGCAACCTGTACGCCCCCTTCCTGCGAACCGAGAAACCGTTTTTGGTGATGACGCCCGAAAGCTCCGAAATGACCAAATATGTCGCCAACGCTCTGTTGGCCACCAAGATCAGCTTCATCAACGAAATGGCCAACCTCTGCGAACGAATGCAGGCCGACATCGACGACGTGCGCCGCGGCATCGGGCACGACGGCCGTATCGGTTTCTCATTTTTGTTTCCGGGCGCCGGGTACGGCGGCAGTTGCTTTCCGAAGGATGTGCAAGCCTTGTCGTCGATGGCGCGGCAGCACGACGTGGCGCCGCGAATTCTCGACGCGGTGGAGCAGGTGAACCAGCGCCAAAAGCTGGTCCTCCCCGAAAAAATCGAGCAGCACTTTGGCGGCAAGCTGCAAGGAAAAACAATCGCTATCTGGGGACTGGCCTTCAAACCCCGCACCGACGACATCCGCGATGCACCCGCGCTGGTGCTGATCGACCGCTTGCTGAAGCTCGGTGCCACGCTAAAGGTTCACGATCCCGAGGCCATGGAAAATGTGCGGGCTATCTACGGCGACAAAGTCACGTATTGCGATCTGCCGATGGAGGCGCTCGACGGCGCCGATGCGCTAGCGATCGTCACGGAGTGGGGCGAGTTCCGCAATCCGGAATTCGAGGAAATGCGCGACCGCATGAAGACCCCGGTCGTCTTCGACGGCCGCAATCTCTACAACCCGCAGCAACTCAAAGGGCTCGGCTTCACCTACCATTGCGTCGGTAAACTGCCGGTTAGCCCTCAATAAGGGTCAGCCGCCTTTGATTGGCAACTTCTTCTAGCGCAAACCTAGCGCCCGCCGGGTCAAATGTCGCGCCAGCGGGCCGGTATTTGCTACCCATTCGACCCAAACGTCACGATCCATAGACGTCTCGCAGCTTACTTAAACACCCACAATTGTGATAAGATTGCGGGACTGTGGCCAAAGGCGGTCGACCTTTGTTGGGCAGGCCGATTTAGGTACTCTCCCCCAACTTTTATCCAGCCCCTGTTGCACGTTCTCCAGCAGACCAGGACGGCTGCCGGTCGGCGCAAACCAGAGAGCGACGATGACTCGCAGACGTGTAGTGATCACCGGCATGGGATGTGTCACCCCCTTGGGGTCCGACGTTCACGACGTTTGGAATCGGCTCACCCATGGGCGCTCCGGCGTGGGACGGCTGACGCTGTTTGACGCCAGCCGATTTCCCGTTCAAATCGCCGCCGAAGTAAAAGATTGGAGCATCGCCGAAGTCGGCGAGGATCCCGCGCTGGCGGCATCATCCGCGACAAACGCTGTTCGCCATCGCCTCAGGTATCAAAGCCATGCGCAGCGCCGGGCTGGACGGCGGCCCAAATTACCATCAAAACGGCCACGCATTCGATCCGTTGCGGTTCGGCGTTTATTTGGGCTGCGGCGAAACGTATCAAGATTGGAACCAATTCGCGCAAATCATGGCCCAATCGATGGAAGGCGAGGAATTCAAGCCGGAAAAATTCACTCAGCAAGCTTTGAAACTGTGGAGCAGCAACGACGAACTGGAGCTGGAACTGAACATGCCTGCCGCGCATCTGGCGGCCCGATTCAATGCCCAAGGACCCAACGCCAACTGCATCGCGGCTTGCGCTTCCAGCAGCCAGGCCATCGGCGAAGCCGCCGAGATGATTCGCGCCGGCGAAGTCGATTTGATGATGGCCGGCGGCGCCCATAGCATGATCCACCCCTTCGGCATCAGCGGCTTCCACCGGCTGAGCGCGCTCTCGCTGCACAACGACGATCCAGCCCATGCGGTACGGCCATTCGACCGCGATCGCGATGGTTTCGTCGTCGGCGAAGGCGCGGCGATCGTGATTTTAGAATCTCTAGAACACGCCCAGCGCCACGGCGCGGAAATCTGGGCCGAGCTATCCGGTTGGGGTTCCGCTCAAGACGCTTACCGCATTACCGATGTGCATCCCGAAGGGCGAGGCGCCGCCAGTTGCATGGCCCGCGCGCTGGAAGACGCCGACATCGCGCCGGGCGATATCAGCTACGTCAACGCCCACGGCACCGGCACCGTGCTGAACGACAAAATGGAAACGCTGGCGATGAAGCGCGTCTTCGGCGACGATGCTTATCATGTGCCCATCTCCAGCACCAAGAGCATGCTGGGGCACTTCACCACTGCGGGCGGGGCAATCGAATTGGTCGTCGGAATCATGGCCATTCGCAGCGGTGTGCTCCCGCCAACGATCAACTACGAAACCGCCGATCCCGATTGCGATTTGGACTACGTGCCCAACGTGGCCCGCGAAATCGCTTGCCGCCACGTGCTCAGCAACAGTTTCGGTTTCGGCGGCCAGAACGTGGCGCTCATCGTCTCCAAGTTCGACGAGCATCGCCGCAACATGGTCGCCAAGCGCGCTGCGTAATTGCTGCCGCCAATGTCGGTGCCCGGCCGCTTACAATTCGCTACGTGGATTTCGGGGCATTCATGGAAATCAACTCGAGCACATGCCTGATCACCGGCGGCGCCAGTGGATTAGGCGCAGCATGCGCACCGGCGGCTGGCTGAAACTGGCGCCCAAATCATCGTTGCTGACTTGAACGAAGCCGCCGGCCAATCGCTGGCAAACGAGTTGGGCCCGTCGGCCCGCTTCGTGCGCGTCGACGTCACTCGCCCCGATGATGCTCAACGAGCGATTGACACCGCGGTGCGAGATTTCGGCGAGCTGCATTGCCTGGTGCAATGCGCTGGAATCCTGGGCGCCGCTCGGATCGCTGCCAAGGAAGGTCCGCACGACTTGAAACTATTCGAGCGTGTGGTCCATGTAAACCTGGTCGGCACGTTCAACATGCTGCGATTGGCAACGGCGGCAATGATGATCAACGCGCCCAATGCGGCCGGCGAGCGCGGCGTCATCATCAACACCTCGTCCGTTGCGGCTCTCGAAGGACAAATCGGCCAGGCCGCATACGCCGCCAGCAAAGGCGGAGTCGCCAGCCTCACGTTGCCGGCGGCACGCGAACTGGCGCGGTTCGGCATTCGTGTCGTGGCGATCGCCCCAGGCACGTTCGACACCGCCATGATGGCCGACACCAACGACGAAGTGCGCCAGTCGCTGGAAGCACAAATTCCATTTCCCAAGCGGCTGGGTCGGCCCGACGAGTTCGCCCAACTCGTGCAGTCGGTCATTTCCAACCCCTACCTCAACGGCACGCTGATCCGCCTGGACGGTGCGCTGCGGATGAGCTAGCGGCCGACGCGAGCAAACACGCCGCTGTGCAATTTCCGCCCGTCTGCAGTCGTCAGCCAAAGATCTCCCGCTTCAGCGCCATCAGTTCCCAAACATTCAGCCAACCTCCCCGGATCAAATCCCACGGCATGGCACGTAAGCAGCGCAAACTGCGGCTCCGGCCCCATCAGCTCCTGGCAGATCGACAACAGCTCCGACAAATGCTCTTCAATTTTCCAAACCTCGCCCGCGGGGCCGTGGCCGTAACTGGGTGGGTCCAAAATCACGGCCTCGTAACGTCGCCCGCGCGCGCCTCTCGTCGCGCGAATTTCAAAGCGTCGTCCACAATCCAGCGCACCGGCGCCGCCGCCAGCCCCGATAAGTCCGCATTTCGCCGCGCCCATGCGACCGTATTCGCCGCGGCATCGACGTGCGTGACCGCCGCACCCGCCGCCGCGGCCGCCAATGTGCTCCCGCCCGTGTACGCAAACAAGTTCAGCACCTTGGCCGCCGGAACTGAGCGCAATTGCTGATCGATCCAATCCCAGCAAATCGCTTGTTCGGGGAACAGACCCAGATGCCCGAACTCAGTCGGCTTGATCTCGAACACCAGCTCCCCATGTCGGATCGTCCGGTTGGCAGGCAGGTCGCTCGTCGCAGTCCATTTGCCGCGCACGGTGTCTGTCTTCTGCTCGGCATCCGTCTCAAATCGCGCGTCGATTTTTGTCCACAACTCAGGCCGCGCAGGCATGGCGTCCGCCGCGGCCGGGGCAGGGCGGTCCAGCACATACTGCCCAAACCGCTCCAACTTGCGGCCAGAGCCGAAATCCAGCAGTTCGTATTGGTTGGGATCAAACATGGAAGGATTTGAATCACTCTTCGCCGGTAATCATACTGGAGCTTTCCCAACCAGCCATCGCATTTCTTGGTTTCTCCTCGATGAGTAGCACGGCGTCGGAACGAACTTTGACGCTCAGCCTGCGAGCGATCTGGCTGGGGGCGGTGGTCGATATCGCCGGCTCACTCATGGCGACCACGGTGATCGGCCTCACGGCGGTAACCGCCATGCTGGTCGGCGGCGCCTCCGCTCAAACCATCGTCGAAGTGCTACCCCACTCGTTCGCTCTGGTGCTGTTCAGCGCCGCAGGTGGAATCGTCATGAGCCTGGCAGGCGGCTACGCGGCGGGCAGAACGGCTCCCCATGCCCCGCTGGCGCATGCCCTTTGGGCCGGGGTGCTGGCCGCGCTACTCAACGTCGGCTTGATCGCCTTATTCGGCGACTCCGGGCCATTCTGGCTGACCGCCACAGCTACGGCGCTGATTTTGCCCTTTGCGATATTTGGCGGCTGGTTGGCGATGCCGGTCGATTAAAAATCGCTCAGCGATCTCGGCGGCCACGCTGTGCGCAGGGCGTTCATAACCACCACGATGTCGATCAGTTCTTGCAGAATGGCGCCTGCCACCGGCGGCAAATAGCCCCACGCGGCAAACAACATTCCCAGCATGCTGGCAGCCATCCCGCCCACCGCGCTTTGCAGCGCGATCATGCGCATCCGCCGGCTGATGTGCATGAACTCGTCCACGCGCTCCAACGACGTGTCCATCACGACCGCGCCACTGGCATCGCCGGTAATCTCGTTTCCGGTGCCAAACGCGAGACCAACCGTTGCCGCCAATAGCGCCGGCGCATCGTTAATGCCGTCGCCGAGGAATAGCGTTTTGGCTCGCTGCGTCTCCCGGCGAACGATGTTCACTTTGTCTTCCGGACTTTGCTCCGCATACACCTCCTTGATTCCCACCTGGTCCGCCAGGTATCGCACCTCGCTTTCGCGATCGCCGGACACCAGCAGCACGCGATCGAAATGATGCTTGGGAGCCAAATGATGCACGAACGACAAACCCTCATGGCGTGGCTGATCGCGGAATCGATACGTGGCCGCGTACCGATCGTCCACCACGATCACGCATTCCAAGCCCCCGGCCAGCGGTGGAAGCTGCGCGGCCAGCTCGGGTCGCGCAGAGGCCAACTTCGTGCGGCTGGTGATTTGCACTTTTCGATCGGCCACCGTGCCGCGCAGACCTTCGCCCGGGCGTTCGCGAATTTCCGCCGCCTCGCAGGGGGCCAATCGCTCCTGCTGCGCCGCCAGCATTATCGCCTCCGACAAGGGATGTTTCGAATATCGCTCCAAGCTGGCCGCGAGCATCAACACGTCATGCGCCTCGAACCCCGGCGCTACCAACTGCTCCTCCAGCCGCGGCTCGCCATAGGTTAGCGTGCCCGTCTTGTCGAAGATCACTGTGCGGCACGTGTCCACCTGTTCCAGCACGGCCGGATCGCGGACGATGATGCCGCGCCGCGCCGAAAGCGAAATGCTGCCGATGATCGCCACCGGTATGGCGATCAACAGCGGACACGGCGTGGCGACGACCAGCACCGCCAAGAACCGCAACGCCTGCCCCGTCGCGATCCACGCCGCGACCGCAATCGCCACCGCCAGCGGCGTGTATAAAGCGCCCAATTGATCGGCCAATCGGCGAATGCGCGGGCGCCTTTGCTCCGATTCCTGCATCACGCGCATGATCTGCGCATAGCGCGAATCCACCGCCCGCCGCGTGGCGCGGATCACCAGCGCCGCTTCGCCATTGATGGAACCCGACAGCACCGTGGCCCCGGGCGTCTTCGACATGCGATACGGCTCGCCGGTCAAATACGATTCGTCCATCACGCTGTGCCCTTCCAAGACTTCGCCGTCCACCGGGCAGATTTCGTGCGGGAACACCACCAGCGCGTCGTCCACGGCGATTTGTTCCAGCGGCACATCCTCCATGTGCGAGTTGTGTCGGCGATGCGCCACCAAGGGCATGCGCCGCGCCAAGGCGTGCAGCACCGAAGCCGCGCTGCGCACGGCGTAGCCTTCAATCGCTTCGCCACCTGAGAGCATCAGCACCACGAGCGTTCCCGCCAAATACTGGCCCAGCAATATGGAAGCAACGATCGAAATGCCAGCCAACAGATCGGAGCCGAAATTGCGCTTAAGAATCTTGAACAACAGCTCGGTGACAATCGGCACGCCGCCCAGGGCCAGGGCAACGAACAGCGGCCAATTCGCGACCTCCTCCGAAACGCCCGTGCCGAAGTGCAATATCAGATAAGTGACGATGGCCGCGATCGACAGCGCGGCAATCATCGGATACCGCCTGGCGACAATCTGCTCGGCCCACGGGCGTGTCATGATGGTTTTCCGGTTTGCGGCGACGATCGATGCGTTCCTCGACGTCGCAATTCTATGAAGGAGTCGCCGCCAATCATACCGCTGGAAAATGCGACGGCCGGCTCGCTTTAGCGGCAGATTTCGTCCCCCACGGAAACAGTACCTTACCAGTACGCTTCCAAACCGAAGGCGAAGCCATTGTAGAAAATATGCCCGCCGGTGTTCATCGTCGGCGGTGTGGCGGACATCAGGCCAAAGAACGACACCTGGTCGGGCGCCATCGCCAGACCGCCCACCGCGGCGACGTCGTAACTGCTAAAGATCATGATGTGATCGTTCACGTTGATTCCGGTCAACACGCTCAGCTTGCCGAAGCCGCTGGGAGTTTGCGAAGTCGATTGGCCATGAACTGGGGCCTCCGGCGTGTTGGGATCATTGACGATAATGTCGGACGACCCGCGCGAAAAGTTCGCGTAAATGCCCACTGTGCCGCGCACCCCCCAATACCACCTATCATGGACGTCGAAACAATCGCCGCCGATCTGCGGACCCAGAAGCGTGTTATCGGTGTGCGTGTGGAAATTCCCCGAGAACACCGCCGGGCTGACATTATCTTGCAAGCTGACCCAGCGAAAATCTTCATTAATCTGCAGCCCGGAAAGACCAATGATCAGCGATTGGGTGCGACCGGGCGTCAACTGCCGCGACCAGAAGCCGTCGGGCCCCATGATCATTTGGTCACGGCCTGGCCGGTTGCGAATGCGGTAATTTATCTCCATCGTTTGCAGCGACGAACGATAGACCGTGCTGTAGGTGTCCGCGAAGTTGAAGCCGCCGTAGTTTGGCGCGATCGGCGTGCGCAGACTTTGTGGATTTTCAGACCGCAAACTGTCATAGGCCTGCCAGTTATTGAATCCCAGATAGGTGAACTCAATGCTGTGGTCGCGGTTGTCTAGATCTCGATCCAAGATATAGCCCAATGTTCCCGAGCCGCCCGGCGCCAAACCCAATTGCGTGCCATGCCGGTTCAAATCCTGTCGCTGGCCGGGCAAAATTCCCGAGGTGTCGAGGCCTAGCCGTCCATCGTGCGCGCGGGAACGATGCCAAACCACGAACTCGAATTCGCTGTACCAACACCCGTCGCGCCACCACTGACTGCTGGTGAATGGATACGCAGGGCCGTCGTCGCAGGTCTCATCATACGGATCGCCCATATCATCTGCGTAAAGATCGGGTTGGTCCTCGCCGTTTCGCAGATCGGGCTGCTGATCCCATGCTCGATCGCGCGACATGATGGGGCTCGTGCCTGGAGGTGTCGACGCCGCAGAGGGTCGCATGGTCGCAGGCGTGCTGGGCTGCGCTGCGGCCGGCGCCGCGGCCGGGGCATGGTTCATCACCGAAGTGGGCTCGGGAAGTTGTTCGGATGTCTGAGCGCGCAGTGCGTGCGCTGCCAAAATTAGCACCGCACCGGCCAGCAGCAGTTGCCAACCCGCTCGTTTCACTGTCCAACCTCCGAAGTGGCGTCTTACATCTAGGCCGCAGCTAGCAAACGATCTCCAAGCGCAACGATTCCGGGTATTTCTCTCCCAAAGATCGGACACGGTACGCCTTATGCCACAGGAATAATCCACGAAATCGGCAAGATCACACGCCCTTACCCAGATTTGCCAAGCCACGAGTTCTGCAACTGTCATTGCAGCAACGAGTTGGGCGGTAGTCGATGACGCCAGTGTCTGCTACGATGCGGCGATGCGGCCGAGCTAGCAAGTTTTCCTCTGATAGCAGCCGCATTTGCTCCTGCCGAATTGGTTCCTTGTAGCGAGCAATTCCTCGAAATCTGGCGGTTCCCGTGCCTATCGATCCCTATTCCCCGTGTCCCGGCGGCACCGGCAAGAAGGTGAAATTCTGCTGCGCCGATCTGGTGCAGGAGCTGGATAAAGTGCAGCGGATGCTCGAGGGGGAGCAGCCGCTGGCAGGCCTGGATCACGTTCGCAAGCTTGACGAGCAATATCCGGGGCGGGCCTGCTTGCAAAGCATTCGTTTGTCGTTGGAAAACGCCGTGGGAGATCATGCCGCGGCTGAAACCACGCTCAGCAAGTTTCTGTCGGCGCATCCGGGCAATCCAGTCGCATTGGCGGAAAAGGCGCTGTTTGTCGCCAGTCATGAAGACCCGATCAAGGGGATCGGCTGGCTGCAGCAGGCCATCGAAGCCTGTGGCACTGAGATGCCGGTACGAGTTTACGATGCCATCGGCACCCTGGCCATCATGTTGCTGTCCGCGCGGCACATCGCTCCGGCGCGGCGCATCTGCAATTGCAGTTAGGCATCTCGCAAGCCAAAGACGAACGGGCGATGTCGGCGCTTTTGCAGCTTGAGGCGGCTCCCACCGTTCCGGTGCCATTGAAGGAGATGCCGCCGTTAGAGGACGCGCCGGCCGATGCCCCGTGGCGCCCGGCGTTCAAAAAGGCGCTTGAATCGGCACAGTTGGGACATTGGAAGCGCGCCGCCGACGCTTGGACGGCAATGGCGTCGACTGCCGCCGATTCGCCAGTCTTGTGGCGAAACCTCGGCACCATCCAAAGCTTTCTTGGCAATTATACGGCCGCCGTCGAAGCGCTTCGAAAGTTTGCCGCCTTGAAAGTATCGCCCGACGACGCCGTCGAGGCCGAAGCATTGGCGCAATTGCTCGCCGCCGACAGCCAACTGCAGATCGACGAACTCTCGATCACTTATCTGATCAACAATGCCGAAGCGGTCCAGGAAAAACTGGCGGCCGATCGCCGCATCGAACGCTTGCCGCTGGATACCAGCGCCTGGAGTGCGCAGAACGAGCCGCCGCCGCGGGCCGCCTATTCGCTGTTGGACCGGGCCGTTGCTGCCAGCGGCCTCGGCATTACGCTGGACCAAATCCCGAAGCAGTTGGGGCAAATGTTGCTGTTCGGCAAGCAGACCGATCGCCCGGCGCGATTGGAATTGGCCGTGTTTCGACCGGACCTGGATGCCGCCAAAAAACTGCTGCAGGACGTGTTGGGCGATGATCTCAAGGTGCCCACTACGGAAGTCGTCGTCGGCCACATGGGCCAAATCGAGCATGCCTTGAGCTGGCACTGGCGATTGCCCGACGACACGCCGGAGGATCTACGGCACAGCCTGTCGATCCAACAGCGCCGCAAGATGGTGTTGGAGCAATGGCCGAAATTGCCGCAACCGCTCTTTGGCGGCCGCACGGCCGAGCAAGCCGCCACAGAGCCGCAATACCGCAATCGCCTATTGGCCGCCATCTGGCTCCTGCAATTGGCCGACGCAGACACGGGCCCCGACACTTACAACGAACTGCGCTGCAAGCTGGGATTGCCGGAACTGACGGACATCGATCCATCGGGCCTGGATCTGAACCGCATTCCACTGGGGCGCATCGCCCGGCTGCGCGTCGAATCGCTCACCGACGAGCAACTGAAACAGGCATTCAATCGCGCGGTGGTCGCGAATTTTGCGCTGGCCTTAAGGCGGCTGGCGCCGGAAGTGCTCAAGCGGCCCAACTTGCCCGCGGCGGAATACAAGCTCTCGGCCTATCGAGCGCTGGTGCGCTCGGCGGACAACGCCGAGGAATCGCTGCGGCTGATTGAAGAGGCGCGACGCCTGGCCGAAAACCACAAGCAATCGTCGGCGCCTTGGGACCTGATGGAATTGGCCTATCGCATCCAGCGCAGCGAAGGCCAGGCCGTGTTGCAATTGATCCAACACATTCAAACTCAGCACGGCCGCGAACCGGGCGTGGCCCAGGCGCTGGTGCAACTGCTGATGCAAACCGGACTGGTTGGTCCCGACGGCCGGCTGGCGATTGGCGGCGCAGCCGCCGCGGCCCCGGCCTCACCGTTGGTCGTGCCCGGCGCGGCCGCGGAATCCGGCAAACTTTGGACTCCTGACCAGCCGCAAGCCGGCGGCGAAAAGAAATCCGCCCTCTGGCTGCCGGAATGACGCAGTTTGGCATTTATTTTTGCCGGCCCGCCGCTTGTTTCTTGCGAACCCCTCGACGCCGGTTTTGCTGCCGCTCTTTTAGCGTGATGCCATTGGCCGTGCTGGCGCGCTCACTAGCGGCTCCGGCGCGCCCTCCAACGGATCGCCGGAGCGAATCGAACTCAATCGCTTTTCCACATTCCTGGCGTACTTCGGCGAAATCTCAAACCCCAAAAAATGACGCCCCAGCTTCTTGGCCACCGCCAAGGTCGTGCCGCTGCCGGCAAACGGGTCCATCACCGTTTTGCCGCGATTGCTGCACGCGCGAATAATCCGTCCCAACAACTGCTCCGGCATCTGGCAGCCGTGCCAGCCGGCCCGCTGCTTGAAGGTGCCGGCCACGCGCGGGAAATACCACGTATCCTCTTCGGCTTGAAAGCTGCCGGGCAAGTCCTGCGGGCGCAGCGCGAAGGTCTTATCGGCTGACATCTCGCCGTCGCGCGGCGGAACCATCCACGTGTCGTCGGGCAAACGGCCGGCAGGGTTGCTGCGCGAATCGCCGTATACCAGCTGCCGCGCCGAGGGCACTCGAATCTCGCCCGCGTTGAACGTGAACTGCCGCGGATTCTTCACGAAATGAAACAAATGGGCGTGCGAGCGGCTGAACTTTTTGGTGCAGTTCACGCCGAACGTATAATACCACACGACCCAACTACGGCAGGTGAATCCAATTTCGCGCTGCGCGATCAGCTTCAATTCGGCGGCGAATTCGTCGCCGATGGCCAGCCAAAACGTGCCATCGGGCTTCAGCACCCGATGCAGGCCGCCGATCCACTGCCGGCACCAATCGAGATAGGCATCGGCCGCCTGCCGGTCTTCGTAGACGTCGTACTCGTAGCCGATGTTGAACGGCGGATCGGCAAAAGCAAGTTCGACGGCGTTCTCGGGAAGGCGCCTAATCCCTCGACGCAATCTTCATTCAGGATGGCGTCCCGCGGCAAATCCACGTGTATCATCCCTCCGTGAGCGTGGCGTGCGGATGTCTTTTGATGACCGTGCGAAAAGCGTATCCTATCAAGCGGCTGCTGACAACAGAACCCTCGCTGCGGCGGGCGGCAAAGCTTCGCTTGCTGTCCACATTCAGGTGCGCTGCAGTATAATCGGGCCAACCGTAATTGGAGGCGGCGATTATGAAAGCCAAGAAAATCCTCTTTCCCACCGATTTTTCGCACGCCAGCGACGAAGTGTTGCCCCATGCCACTTCCTTGGCGCACGACACCGGCGCCACGCTCATCATCTTGCACGTCGAGGAACCGCCTTTGGCCTACGGCGGCGGCGAATTGTATTACGGCATTCCAGAGCCCAACACCGACGCCCTCAAGAAAATGCTCGAGAACGTCAAGCCCGCCGATCCCAAGGTGCAGTATGTGCATCGCATGGTCACCGGCGACCCGGCCACCGAAATTGTCCGCGTTGCTCAGGACGAAGGCGTCGACCTGATCGTCATGAGCACTCATGGCCGCAGCGGGCTGACCCGCGTGCTGATGGGCAGCGTGGCGGAGTTGGTCGTGCGTCGCGCCCAATGCCCGGTGCTCACCTTCAAGCAGCCGGCGAAGTGAATCTCATCGAATGCTTTCCAATTGACCGCAGGCCTTTAGGATCAAAACCATGAAACACGGATTGTTCGTTCTGGCGACCGCTTCGATCGTCGCTTTGCTGTGGGTCGGATTGGCCCGGACCGCGCCGCCGCAGGTCAACGACGTGAAGGAGTTCATGCGCGCCAAGCTGGCGCATTCGCAAAAAGTGTTGGAAGGACTGACGCTGGAAGATTTCGATCTGATCGCCAAGAATTCGCAAGAAATGAATTTGCTGAGCAAAGCCACGAATTGGCAGGTGCTGCAAACGCCGGAGTATCTGCGGCAGAGCCAGGATTTTCAGCGTGCGACCGAGGCGCTGACCGAAGCCGCCAAGAAAAAGAATCTCGACGGCGCCGCCCTGGCTTATGTCGAACTGACCATGAAGTGCATCAATTGCCATAAGTATGTGCGCGGCGTGCGCTCGGCCAAAGTAAACTCCCTTGCGCGGCGCGTTAAGCTCCGCCGCCTGATTTGCATGTCGTTTCTTCCCTCGGCTTCGCTCGCGCACCTTCGATTGCGGGCCGAACTGCTGGCCCGGGTGCGCACGTTTTTCACGCAGCGTGACTTTCTCGAAGTCGAAACGCCGATCCTTTCCACCGATGTCACGGTCGATCGACATCTCGATCCTTTGTCGACAATTCTTCCCGACGATGCTCGCCGCCCGGAGGTGGGACGGCGACTCTGGCTGCAAACCTCGCCCGAGTTCGGCATGAAGCGACTGCTAGCCGCCGGCGCGACGGCCATCTTTCAAATCACGCACGCCTTTCGCGCCGGGGAAGTCGGTCCGCTGCACAATCCGGAATTCACGATGGTCGAGTGGTATCGAGTCGGTGACGACATGGCTGCGGGAATGGAGTTGCTCTCCGATTTGTGCGCCGTGCTGTTGGGCACGCCGGCAGCTGAACGGCTGAGCTATGCCGCCGCATTCCAGCGCTTCGCCGGCGTCGATCCTCACTCTGCCAGCATCGAGCAATTGAGCGCCGCGGCGCAACGACTCCATGTCGCTGTTCCTGCCAGCCTAGGCAGCGATCGCGACGGTTGGCTGAATGCGCTCGTGGCCGAATGCCTCCAGCCTCGTTTGGGTCAATCGGCGCCGACCATCCTGTACGACTATCCCGTTTCGCAAGCTGCGTTGGCGAAAGTCCGCTGCGGCACGCCCCCCGTCGCGGAACGATTCGAACTGTTCGTGCGTGGCGTAGAACTCGCCAACGGTTATCACGAGCTGCTGGATGCCGCTGAATTGCGCCGCCGCAACACCGTTGCCAACAAGGCCCGCCGGGCCGAGGACAAACCGCAGTTGCCGGAGCAAAGCCGCCTGCTTCAGGCCATGGACGCGGGCCTGCCGGCGTGCACCGGCGTGGCGCTTGGTTTCGATCGCATCGTGATGCTCGCCGCCGGCGCAAAATCGCTGGCCGATGTCATGGCGTTTCCGATTGATCGAGCATGAACGTGTGGTATGCAGTACGCGGTATGCGGATAAATCAGCGCATTTGCAAGCAGCATACACCTTACCGCCTAACTTTCCTGCCATAGCGTCAACGGCTTCAGCCTGTCATAATCCGAGTGTCATCTGCAATCTTGGACTTAATTGCTCGGAGAGCATTCAATGCGTCGATTTCCTTGGCTTTTGCTGGTTCTTGCCACTGCCGTCGTACTGTCGGCGGCCGTCGTCCGCGCAGAAAACGAAGGGCAGGAAGATCTCGATCAGGCCACTGAGAAGAAGTTGTCCGCCAACAGTCTCGACGATCTTACGCAAGTGATCGACCTGTGCGACAGCGCGCTGAAAAAAGGGCTCGATGACGCCAACACCCAATTCGCCAACAACCTGCTGACTAGCACGCTGATGCAGCGGGCCAATTTTATTGCCAAGGTGATCGTCGAGCGCATCCCACAAAACTGGCCAAACCTCCGTCAAATGGCCCTGGACGACCTGGACAAGGCGCTCAAAATTCATCCCGATCTTCCCGCCGGACAATTGCTGGTCGCCCGGCTGCAAATGTTGCCCGGCGGCGATCGTGCCGCAGCCGTGAAGGCCGCGCAACAGGCTGCCGAGCTGGCAAAGGACGATCCGGCGGTGCAAGTCGAAGCCCTGGTGCTGCAGGCAAAGATCGTTCCTGAGCCGGAAAAAATCGAAGAACTGCTCAATCAAGCGCTCAAAATCGCCCCCCATAACGACGAAGTGCTGGTCTACCGCGGCCGGCTATTTTTGGAGCAAGGCAAAGCCGACGAGGCTTTGACCGATCTCACCGCCGCCGCAAAAGCCAACCCTGAAAACTTCGAAGCACAAGAAGCCCTCGGCCAGGTCCAGTTCGCGCTGGGCCATAATGATGAAGCCCTCAAGGCGTATGACGAAGCCATCAAGCTCAATCCCGATGCGGCCAGCCCCTGCGTCTACAAGGCCCGAGTGCATCTGCAGGCGGGCCAGCTCGACGACGCCATTGCGGACGTGAACGAAGCGCTCAAGCTCGACCCGAAAAATGTGGCGGCCGTCGCGCTGCGGGCGATGATTCACCAGAAGCAAGGCGACACGAAAGCGGCCGAGGCTGACGTCGCGGAAATCTTCAAGGACGCGGGTGAGCTGTCTCCCGCCATGCGGATCTTGATCTCGGCCGGTTCCGGCGGATTAAAGCAAACCGCTGCCGACCTGGAAGCGCTTTTGGAAATCAGTCGGAAGAATCCGCAACTGTCGACCGAGTTGGGCATGCTCTACGCGCTGCGCAAACAACCGCACAAAGCCATCGATAAATATTCCGCGGCACTCGAGGAAGATCCGCAGTTGTTCTTAGCTTTGCGGGGACGCGCCGATTCGTACCTCAGCATCGGTAAGCATGCCGACGCGGTCGCCGACTACAATGCAGGCGCTCAAACAAAAACCCAAAGATCCGGGCGTCCTGAACAATCTGGCCTGGGTGCTGGCCACGTCGCCCGACGATTCTGTGCGCGACGGCAAACGGGCCGTCGAACTTGCCACCGAAGCCGCCAAGGTGACCGAAAACAAACAGGCCCATATCCTGAGCACGTTGGCGGCCGCCTACGCGGAAGCGGGCGATTTCGACAAGGCCGCCGAATGGTCCAAAAAAGCGGTGCAGTTGGGCAGCGACGACCCGGAGACCAACGAACAGCTCAAGCGCGAATTGGCCAGCTACGGCGAGAAAAAACCTTGGCGCGAAAAGCAAGAAACGAAAGATGCCGAGGACTCGCCCAAATCAGCCCATCATTCCTCGGACGCGAAGAAAGAGTGAGTTCGCTTCGACGTCGGATCCCTCGAGGACCGCCAAACAGTTTTGCTCACACCGTGGCCGCTTGGGCGGCATACTGTTCGGTCCACGCCAGCAGATCGGCCTGCCCTTTGCGATGGCAGAAATCCCCGAACGTTTCGCCGCTTTGCCGCGCGCTTTTGAAATACACGAAAAGCGGCGCCAATGTCGGCACAACGGCTTCCGCGGGCACCATGTCCTTGTAGATAAAGTTCAGCCGGTCGCCCAACAGTCGGCCGCCCACCAGCACGGTGTACTTGCCGGCCGCCTTGCCCACCAGACCGACGTCGCAATTGTAGGGCCGCGCGCAACCGTTGGGGCAGCCGGTCATGCGCAGCGTGAACTCCTCTTTTGCTAATCCGAGTTTGGCCAGCTCAACTTCCAATTGGTCGAGCATGCCCGGCAGTGCGCGTTCGCTTTCGGTGATTGCCAGGCCGCAAGTCGGAAAGGCGACGCAGGCCATCGACCAGCGCCGCACATTGGAGATTTCGTGCGACAGCTTGATGTTGTGCCGACGTAGAATCTCTTCCAGTTGTCCCTGCGCCCGGCTGCAAGTCCGTGAACAGAATGCTCTGGTGCGCCGTCAGCCGGATGCCTGGCCGCAGCGAATGGCACACTTCGCGCAGCGCCGACTTCAATTGCAGATGATCGTTATCGACGATGCGGCCATTCTCCACGTTCAATCCGTAGAACAGCCGGCCGTCCCCTTGTTCGTGCCATCCCAGGTGATCGTCGAAGCCCCAAACGTCCTCCGGATCGGGCGGCGCCAACGGCTTGCCGTAATATTCCTCGACCTTCGATTTGAACCAATCCAGCCCGCGATTGCCGATCAAATACTTAAGCCGCGCCACTTTGCGATCCGCGCGGTTGCCGTAGTCGCGCTGCACTTTCACAATCGCCGTGCCCACGTCGATAGCTTCTTCAGGGCGAACGAATGCCATCCGCTTGGCTACGGCGGGGAAAGTCTTGGCCGCGCTGGGAACCACTCCCATACCGCCGCCGACCAAAACGTTGTAGCCGACGATTTTCCAATCGCGGCAAATCGCCATGAACGCCAGGTCGTTGGCATACATGTCCACGCAGTTGTCGCCGGGCAATCCAATCGCGATTTTGAATTTTCGGGGCAGATACGTCGGACCATAAATCGGCTCCACGTCGTCCTGTCCGTTGCCGGCATGCCCGTTGGAACTTTCACCGATGCCGCCTAGGTATTGTTCCTCTCCACTGGACGGATCGCGCAGCCAAATTTCTGAATAGGCCCGGCTGCGCGGCGCCAGATGTTCGGCGAACTGATCGGCCAGCCGCTGCATCTGGTCATGCACCGGATCGTTGTAGTGCGGCGCCGGGCAGCACATCATGTTGCGCTTCACGTCACCGCAGGCCGCCAGCGTGGAAAGCTTGATCTCGTTGATGCGCCGAATGGTCTCTTGCAAACTTCGCTTAGGAATCCCGTGCAACTGCAACCCTTGGCGACTGGTGATGCGCAGCGTGCCGTTGCCCAACTCGTCGCACAGATCCAGTTCGCCGAGCAACTGGTCGGTTGTCATCTTCCCGCCAGGCACGGCGGAGCGCACCATGAAGATGTATTGCCGGAGGCTTTTGCCCCCTTCGCGCTTCGTGCGATGTTCGCGGTCGTCCTGCTGATAGGTGCCGTGGAACTTCAGCAGTTGGACGTTGTCCTTGCCGAAATTGTCGCTGCCGTTGGACAGTTCCTGCACGATCGTCCCGCGCAGGTAATTGCTGTTCGTCTTGATGCCCTCGACCGAGGAGAGCTTTTCAGGTTTTGGTTCGGTTTCAGCCATGTCGATCGGAAGGGCTGGCAAACAGTAGCGGATGCGTAGATTCTACCTTTTCGGGACCAAGGGGGCTGACATCAACGGTCCCGTACATGGGCTTGGCGGCTATTTCCCTAGATCGGCCCGGCCGGTTGGAATGATTACTAACATTAGTATCATTATTACCATTCGGCCTCGACCGTCAAGGATCATAGCCTGCAATAAACGGTGCGGCGAGGCCATTTTGAGGCGTCCTCTGCGTTCCGCTTTTCGTTGTGCCGCGTGCCGCTTATTGTGATGCATTCAAGCCAGTTCAGCAGCCCAGGGGTCTCGTCCGATGACGGCCAAACTATTAGACGGCAAAGCGTTGGCCGACCAGCTGCAAAGCGAGATCGCCGCCCGCGCCGCGAAGTTCAAATTCGCCACCGGCATCACTCCCTGCCTGGCCGCTGTTTTGGCAGGCGACGACCCGGCCAGCGAAGTCTACGTCCGCAACAAGCAGCAATCGTGCGAGCGCGCAGGCATGACTAGCCAATTGCATCGTTTGCCAGCCAATGCAACGTCAAAACAGTTGCTCGATCTGGTGGCCCAACTCAGCGCGGATTCCAAAATTCATGGCATCTTGATCCAGCTTCCCTTGCCAAAACAAATCGACCCGATGGCCAGCCTGGCCGCATTATCCCCGCTGAAAGACGTCGACGCCCTTCACCCGGAGAACGTCGGACTTCTCGCGCAAGGCCGCCCACGTTTCTTCCCCTGCACCCCGCATGGCATTCAGAAGCTGCTCCTGCACAACCAAATCGAAATCGCCGGAAAGCACGTGGTAATCGTCGGCCGCAGTGAAATCGTCGGCAAACCGCTCGCGCTCATGCTCATGCAGCGCAGACCCGACGCCAATGCCACCGTGACCGTATGCCACAGTCGCACGCGGAACCTCCCGGAAATCACGCGGCAAGCCGAAATTCTGATCGTCGCCATCGGCCAGCCCAAATTCATCACGGCCGACATGGTGCGCCCTGGCAACGTCGTCGTCGACGTGGGTATGAATCGCGAAAGCGGCAAGCTATGTGGCGACGTCGATTTCGAAGGCGTTCGACAAGTGGCCGGCGCGATCACCCCAGTCCCCGGCGGCGTGGGCCCGCTGACCATCACCATGCTGCTGGAAAACACGCTGGCCGCTGCTAATTTGCAGCACCCATTCAAAACGTAGATGACCGTTTATCGACGCTGCCGTAGCGCTTCGTAGAACAACACGGCGGCCGTGGCCGAAACATTCAGACTGTCGGCGGCGCCATGCATCGGCAAGCGGATCGGCGTGATATCTTTGCCCCGCCAGGCGTCGGAAAGCCCCTCGGCCTCGCTTCCTAGCAAGATTGCACACGACCGATTGAAATCGCCAGCGGTGTAATCGACAGAAGCATCCACTCGAGCGGCAAACATTGCCAGATTGTGTCGCCGCAGCCAGGCGATCGTTTCGGCCGTCGTCGCGCCGCAATAGGGCACCGTGAAAATCGTCCCCAGGCTGGCGCGGATGGCATTGGGGTTGTACAAGTCGGCGCTGCCGTCGGCGATAATCACCGCCGAAACTCCAGCGGCGTCCGCACTGCGGAGCACCGCGCCAATATTGCCCGGCTTCTCGATCCCCTCCAGCACGGCGACCAATGGACGCTCCGACAACGCGAGATGATCCAGCGTCCTTTGCGGCATTTCGGCCACAGCCACCATTCCGTCGGTTCGCTCGCCATAGGCCAATTTGGAAAACACGGCGGAAGTCACGTCGAACCGCAACACCTCATCCCCCAGCCGCGACAGCAACCCATCGCAACCGAATTCCTGGCAAGGCTTGGCACACAAAAACACTTCGCGGACTTTCACTCCGGCATCAATCGCCCGGCCAATTTCCCGCACGCCGTCGATAATGATCTGTCCCTCACAAACCCGACTGCGGGCCTCGCGCAGCTTGGCGGCGGCTTTGACTCGCGGATTGGTGACGCTGGTGATTTTCATGGGCGCAAGAAAAAGGGATGTCGCTTGGACATCCCTATTATGCAATCTGCTAATCCGCAAGCGAATCGGATCGCTCAATTCGCCGCCGTCAAAACGTTCACGCGCCGCCCGCCGCGATCGAACTGCACGATGCCGTCGATCAATGCAAACAGCGTGAAATCCTTCCCCTGACCCACGCCGCGTCCGGGGTGAAACGAATTACCGACCTGCCGAACCAAAATATTGCCAGCCACTACGTTTTCGCCGGCGAACCGCTTCACGCCGCGGCGCTGCCCGGCCGAATCACGTCCATTGCGGCTGGAGCCTTGACCTTTTTTATGTGCCATGGAAACAAACAACGGGTTAGAGACTGGAGCCAGCGACCAAGGCAGAATTTGCCCAACGTTGACGGCCCACCGTCATGCGGTCGCTTTCAGGTAATCCTTTTATTTACCGGAAAACCCACTCGTGGTCAACCTTGTCGGGGCCGCCATAGTAGATTTCCCCTTCATTGATATCGTGTTCGTCGCCGGGTCGCCAGAAATTCAGCTTCAACGTTTTCTGAGCATAAAGGCGGCCGCTGCCCGGCGGTTCGCCCTGCTTATACGCGCCCGGCGGGTCCGCAAACCGGTAAGCGTTCGACAGCCCGCCGACATAAATCGAGAAATAATCGATCCGCGGATCGATGTCGGTCCAGGTGGCTACGCCCCACACGCTATGATCCTCGCCCGGTTTGCCCACGGGAATATCCTGGTTGCTCATCTCCACGCTATCCAGCAGCTTTCGATTGGGATCTTCCCGCTTTTGAATCGCCTCCACAGCCAGCGGCAACACACGGTCGAGATACGCCTTCTTGTACTTGTCGGTTTCCAACACAAACTGCGGGAAGAATCGCACGGGATAATCAACCTGATGATTCGCAAAGTCCTTGCTGTTGGCCGTCGGCTCCGGCTGCAAATGGCCCCCCAGGTTCTTCACCCGGTACACTAAATACCACACCAATGTGCGCTGCATGTTCCCGCCTTCCTGCGGCAAATCGACGTACATCATGCGCAGCGGCTTGAACGAGAATTCCAGGTTCCAAACATCGCGGCGGAATGGGATATCTTTGGTGAGCACCCTCAGCGTGGTGCTGCTCGACTGCGTTTGCGGCTTCCAATCCAACTGCTTCCCGAGCGTTTGGATTTCGACCACGTCGTGATCGGTGACGGTATCTTGCGGATCGAGTTTCGGCGGAATCGTCGTGAGCACCCCGGGCGCCAATTTGCGAAATCCCTTGGGCGGCGCCTGCCGGTTGGGCTGCTGACCCAGCGCGTCGCCAGACAAGCTCACAATCACCAACGCAGCGGCCGAAATGAGCGACACGAATGCCGCCGAGCGGCCACAAAAATAGCGCGACAATCGCCTCGACATGACGTCCAAGCCCCAGGGAGGAAAGAGACCGTGAAAAGCCGGTTTTCGGCCTCTTTTCAGTATAGTTGCCGCTTCCCGGCACGGTCAAACTGCCGACAGGGCCGTTTTCGCGAGAAATACCCCGCTTCCTGCACGCGGCCGCGAAACTATCGTCGCCGCTGCTGCTGGTATCGCCGGCTCGCGTCGGCCAGAAACTGCCGCTCTTCGCTGGTCAGGCTGGCTTCCCCTTCGCGGCTGATTTTTTCCAGCAACTGATCCACGCGCTGCTGAATTTTCCCCGTCGTTAGATAGTCGTCGGGCGGCTCATCTCGATCTTCCTCTTCATCATGGACCCGCAGACGTTTGTTCCATCGCGGCAGGCGCATTGACCAACTGCGCGGCACGATCCGGAACAAACTCCACCCCGTGCGATAGTAAAGAAATCCAAACGCCGCTCCGCCCAGGTGCGCCCAGTGCGCCACGTTGCTCGATCGATCGCGGGTGGCCAGAAATTCAAACACCACGAACAGCACCACCATCACCAATGCCGGCACCGGAATGATGCCGTAAATGTAAATCAAGCGATTCGGGAAATGGCAGGCAAAAATCACCGCCACGCCCACCACGCCCCCTGACGCGCCGATCAAAGAGGCCTGCGGGCCGCCGGCCATCTGCAAGACGCTGTTAAATAGCCCTGCCAGAATGATCAGGCTGATGTACAGCTTGTAGAATTCCCGCCGTCCGTAGATCGCCTCCACGTCGGTGCCGAACATCCACAGCCCGAACATATTGAACACGATGTGCCAGATGTCTCTGGGATCGTGGACGAAGCCGTAGGTCAGCAATTCCCAGACACTCCAGTTCGATTGAAACAGGCCCGGCTTCAGCGCCAACCATTCCACGATGCCGCTGGCGCCGCCCCGCTGCGTGGTAAACAGCTCTGCCAGAAACACCAGCACGTTGATCACAATCAGCGTGGTGACGGCCGACCAGTCGCCGCCGAGCATCGTGCCGCGGGGTTCGTCTCGATAATATTCGCGGTCGTAAAGTCCCATCGTCGGCGGAATCCTCGGTAAATGTTGGGCAGCGGCAATTTCCGGCCCTCAGGTATAGTATCGTTCAACCCAGTTGCGCGGCAATGTCGCTGTTCGCTCTAGAAGCAGCGTTGCCCAGGCCCAATTGCCGTGTTACAACCGCGCATGTCATGCCATCTGACACATCCAATCCGGCGGAAGATCGTGTAGCGCTGGTCACCGGCGGCGGGCGGCGCGTGGGAGCCGTCATTGCACGCTCTTTATCCGCGGCCGGCTATCGTCTTGCCATCCACGCGAATCATTCGCTGACCGATGCTCAAACGCTGGCCGACGAATTGAGCGCCGCAGGCAAGCCCGCAATCGCCGTGGCGGCCGACGTGAGCAACGAAGAGGCCGTGAAAAAAATCGTCGCCGACGTGCATCGCCACTTCGGCCGCATCGATGCCTTGGTCAACTGCGCGGCCATCTGGAAAGCCAAACCGCTGGAGACGGTCACCGCCAGCGACGTTCGAGAACATTTCGACGTGAACACGCTGGGTACGTTTTTGTTCTGCCAGCAGGTGGGAAAGATCATGGTCGCGCAGCCGCAGGGCGGGGCCATTGTGAACATCGGCGATTGGTCGATCGCGCGCCCTTATACCGGCTACGCCGCGTATTTTCCCTCCAAAGGCGCGATTCCCACGCTCACGCGCATGTTCGCCGTGGAGTTGTCGTCGCGCAATCCGCGGGTGCGCGTCAACGCAATTTTGCCGGGCCCGGTGCTATTGCCCGACGATCTGCCGGCCCCGGAGCAGGCGGCCGCCATCGCCGCCACGCTGGTGAAGCGCAAAGGCACGCCGCAGCACGTGGCCGATGCCGTAATGTTTCTGCTAGCGAACGATTTCATCACCGGCGTTTGCTTGCCGGTCGACGGAGGCCGCAGCGTTCACCCGTGAAACCACGGCTCGGCATTCGCTCTAACACTTTTCTGGACCTTCCTCCTACAATTATCAATTGGATCAACGCTTCATCGATTGCGAGAAATTCCATGTTCAAAAAACAAGCTGCCGCCCTCTTACTGTGGATCGGCTTCGCTGCTTTTACGCTTGCCACGCTCCACGCGGCGGACGATCAAAGTAAAAACTCTGGCGGTGGTAAGACAGGCGTTGCCACTGCACGCGACGTGGTGCCGGCGCAACACGAGACCGAGGCGCCCGGCGAAGCCGGCGCCACCGACGACGCTTCTCGCGCCATCTACACCCAGTTGGAAGAGCTGTTCAACGCCCGCGAATCTGGCAAGAACGTTGATTTCCGCCCCGTCGCCGATCAAATCGCCAAGTCGCTGGCCACCAAATTCGACGTCGAAGCGTTCCAGCTTGCCGAGAATGCAGCTCGCGTGTTCGAAATGGCCGGCGCCGTCGATGCCGCCAAGCTGATCTACAACGCCATGAAAAAGTCGGCCGACTCCGCCCAGCCGCCGCAACTCGTGATGGTCGCCAAAGAAACTGCCTCGGCCGGACTCAAGCGCGTCGGCCTGATGGGCTCCTCTCCCAAAATTCAAGGCACCGTGTTCGGCGGTGGCAAGTTCGACTGGGCCAGGTACAAAGGCAAAGTGGTGCTCATCGACTTTTGGGCCACCTGGTGCGGCCCCTGTATGCGCGAACTACCTAACGTGAAAAAAGCCTACGAGAAATATCACGATAAAGGCTTCGACGTGGTGGGCATCAGTCTCGACGAAGACAAGGATGCGCTGACGCAATTCCTCGACAAAGAAAAACTCCCCTGGGATACCCTCTACGATGACGATCCCGGCAGGCACGGCTTCGAAGGCGTGAAGCTGGCGCAGGAATTCGGCATCGACGCCATTCCCGCCACATTCCTGGTCGATCAGAAGGGGAAAATCGTGTCGATCGCCGCCCGCGGCGAGCAACTGCAATCGCAATTGGCAACGTTGCTAGGCGATAAGAAGAATTAGCCCCGCCGCCCGCCGCCTACTGCTTGCCGCTCTCTGCCGGCTTGCTGCCGATGCTCATCGTCTGCGGCGGCTGGTTCAAGAACGCAAACAAATTGGCGATGTCTTCCAGCGAGAGCGTATTCAGCAATCCTTCGGGCATGGCTGAAACTTTGCTCGGCACGATCTGATCGATTTTGTCTTTCTCGATCGTGATTTTCTGTCCGTTGGATTGCATCACGACCATCGACCCATCGCTTTGCGGCGCCGCCAAGCCGGTTATATTGCGGCCATCGGTCGTCATGATCGTTTTGCTGATGTACTGATCCGAGATCACCAGCGACGGATACAATATCGATTCCAAAATCTCTTTCTTCTGGAACCGGTTTCTCACGGTAGTCAAATCCGGCCCGACGCTGTCGCCGCGTTCGCCGTAACGATGGCAGCTCACGCACTGGGCCTTGGTGAAGATGGCGGCCCCCGATTCCACGCTGCCGTGCGTGCCGTCGGCGCTGTTCAGATATGCGATCAATTCGTCGTAGGTCCATTTATTCTCGGCCGACTCCACCGGCAGCTTCGCTTCAGGTTGATCGGGATACGTTTCGCTGAACCACTTCTGCCACGCTGCCAAGGTGTCGCTCATCTTGTCCGTTGGCTCGCCAAGCCGCTTGCCCGTCCATTTCTCCAACACCTTCACGGCATTCTTGCCGCCGGATTCGCCGAGTTTCAGACCGCGGAGAATCACTTGCCGATACGGCTCCGGCTTCTCGGGCTTTTGATCCACTCCGGCCAGCGCGACCAGCACCTGCTGCGCAAACACCCCGTCGACGATCGATAGCGATTGCACGAGCACCGGCCAATTGTCGCCGTCGGGATTCTGCGTTAGCGCCATGGCGATCTGCCCACGCCGTTCTGGAAACTTTTCGTAGATTTCGCGCAGGTAGGCGCCGGCTTTGGCGTCTTTGCTGCGCCCCAGCACCGCGATTACGCCGATGGCCAGCCGCCGCGCCGCTTCGGAATCGTTCTCCGCGATGTCCTTATCCAGCGTGATGATCTGCTCGATCGTTTCCTCCGGCAATTCGGCCGGCAGCCCGGCCAACACGGCCAATGCGGAGCTGGGCCACTTGTTGCCGTCGGCCAAAACCAATTTGCGCTCGTCCGCAGTAAGCCCCGCGAAGAAATCTCGCGACACGTTGTCGATGTAGCCCGCAAAGCTGTGCCCGCCGGTCAGCGTCCGCGCCGATTCGTAGTACTTCAAAAGCGCCAGTTTTTGCTGCGTCGTCCAACCTTCCAAATACCGCGCGTACAGCGCCGCCTGCAGCTTGTCGGCCGAGGGAATGTCGGTCGTCAGTTGTTCCATCAGCCGTGGGCCGGCCGAGATGCCCTGCAGATACGCCACCAAGCGCACCAATTCGCGATTCATCTCCGGGTTGCGCGTCGGATACTCCAACACGATCTTCTCCGCCAACTCGGGAATATCCTTTCGCTCGACTCCACCGCGCCCCAGCGCCAGCTGCATCAAACGCAGCAAGTCGATGAAATCCGGATCGGAGACAAACCCCTTCATCACGGCCCCGCTGCGCTCCACAATCAACTTGCACGTTTCGTGGTCGGGATCCATCTGCACCAGCGCCAGCGAACCCTGCAAAAACAACCGAGTGTTCTTGGTCTTTAGAATCGCCGCGCGATATTCCTCCCGCGGCAATGTTTCCAGCAATCGCGTGGCCGCATACGACACCGACCGGCTGTCGCTGGCCACCAGCGGCGAGAGCTCTTGAAACGTCGGCTTCCCACCGGCACGCACCAGCGATTCGCACACCACTCGCTGCACGCGCAGATCGGGATCCTGCAGCATCTTAACCAACGTGCGGCGCGTCACATCCTCAGGATGCAGCCCCATCAAGTAGGCCGCTTTCGCGCGGACCTGCGCATCCGGATCGCCTCCCAGCCGCGCCAACTGAGCTCCGCTCGGAAACGGACCAAACAATTGCATCAAATCCAGCGCCCGGCAGCGATCCACACTGTCCGACGCCGGGTTGTCCGCCCATTTCACAATCTCTTTGTCCCACGAATCGCCCAACTGCTGCTTCACCGCGGCAACCTTCTGTCGAGCAAAAGCGCTATTGAGCTGCGGCTGCCGAATCGCCTGCTTGATGCCTTCGCCAAAGTCCGTGTATTCCGGCGGCACCTTGCCCTGCCACACGATGCGGTAGATTCCTCCCTCCGAATCGCGCCCGCCCGTGCAGAAGTACAGCGCGCCGTCGGGACCCACGGTCAGATTGGTCACGTTCAACGGTTTGCCGGTGGCGAACGTTTCCGTCTCAGCCTTGTAGGCGCCGCCTTGCTGCTTCATTCGGATCGCCAGAATGCGACCGCGCGACCAATCTCCCATGAACAAGGCGTCGTGATACCGCTTGGGAAACATCACGTGGTTGTACGCCACCATGCCGGTGGGCGAACCGCGACCGGTATCCAATAGCGTCGGCATGCCGTCGAAATAATAGTCGGGCCAAACGCTCCAGCCGCTGCGCGATCCGAACTCGGCGCCCGGCGTCGCATGCACCAGCCGCGTGGGTCGATACCAAGGCAGTCCCACGTCCCACTCCATGTCGGAATCCCACGTGAACAACTCGCCGGCGCGGTTGAACGCCATGTCGTAACAGTTGCGCAATCCGCCGGCAAAAATTTCGGCAAAGCTGCCGTTTACGTCGGTGCGCACGATCGTGCCGCAAGGCGATTTGATCCCCACCGCCTCGCCGTGCGGATCTTCATACTTCTTCACCAAATCCCCTTCGTAGGGGTGATGATACGGACTGGTCGCCGCCGGCTCTTTGGCCAATTGCGTGTGATTGCCCAGCACCACGTACACGAGCCCGTCGGGGCCAAGCGTCACCGCGTGGCAACCGTGCTCGGCCGCCTCGCCGGTGAATTTCAAGAGCGTAGTCACCTTGTCGGCGCGTGTTTCCGACGAGGTCGCTTCCAAACAATACAGCCCCAGCCCGTCGGGGCCTTTACCAGTGGCGAACACACGCCCATTCAAACTCAAGATGCCTTGCACGTTAGTGATCTGATCGGCAAAGGGTTCGGTTTTGTCGTACTTGCCGTCGTGTTGCGAATCGTAGATGCGCAAAATGCCGCCCCCTTCGCGCGCGGCCAGAATTTCGCCGAATTCATTGAACGTCATCGCCAACAGCGAGCCGGTTTCTTTGGGCGGCACGACCGTCTCGACGCGGAATTCCGGTAGCGTCTCGAATCGCCCCGCCGGCGCCCCGCCCGCGGCGTGCACTTCATCTAACCACGGTGGAGTGTTTCCAAACGGACCGATCGTTCGCGCCGGCAGCCACTGAGCGTCATTGAAAAAGTGTTTGGTCCACTGCGGAAATTCCTGCAGGCTTGTGCGCCAGGTGTTGTCGCTTTCGTAGGCCACATAAGTGCCGCCGATTTCCTTTACCACCACGCGCGCCACCAGCCCCGCTTTGCCTTCCTGCTTGACGATGGCTTTGATGGCCACCGTGTTGCGCCCCGGCGTGAGATACTTGGTGATGTCGTGCGAATCGAGCGTGTGCCAATCGCTGCCTTCGCCTGCCTTGCGGCCATTCACATACAACTCGTAAGCGTTGTCGCAGCTAATCTGCACCTCGCCGCTTTCGACCTGATTCATCGGGAACGACTTGCGGAAATAGACGGCGCCGGCGGGAACTTTTTTCTCTTGCGGCTGCGCCGGCGACCAAATCCATTGCATGTCTTGCGCGGAGGCGCATCGAATGGTCCCGAGAATTCCAATAGCTAGCGGCGCGAGCAGTCGCAGCCAGATATGCCGCTGCCCAACACTACGCATCCGTGCGCGCGTCCCGTGCATAGCAATTCCTTGTCCGCGTCCCAGCGGTCGCCCTCAAATCGTGCAAACCGAGCAAGGGTACCGGCTTTCGCCAAGCCAGGCAACACGGATTGGACTGCTAGCTAGCCGCGCTTGACCAGTCGCAAACCCAAGGTTTAGCATGGGCTTGCTGCCAATCGGATTGCAGTCATTCAGCGGGGCAATAGCCGGAGGTCAACGACCTCCAGACGCCCCTTCTTGCAGGGAGGAAATCGCGCGATGATGGATCGACGCCAACTTTGCTGCCTTGCTTTCGCAATATTCTTGCTGGCAGCGCCGGGCTGTTGGTCGCATCAAGGTGCCGAAGCGCCTCCGCCAGCCGCAAAACAAACGCCTGCTGCGCCGGCCGCGGATGCTAGCTCCGCCACACCTCCCGAATCCGGCCCCTCCGCCACTCAACCGTCTCAGCCTGCTGCCGTAGAGCAAACGCCAGCCGAACCTTTCAATCCTCCCACCCTGGCGGACCTGGATAAGACTGCCGAGTGGGAAGATCGCCCGGTGATCGATGCACTGAAGCGGCTCCGCGAAGATTTAGCCAAGACGAAACCCTTGGTCAGCGTCGCTGACGCGCTGGCGCTGAAAAACAACGGCCCGGAAGACAACGCCAAAATTCTTAGCGTGCTCGGCCGTCTTCCCGAAACGGACCAAGACCCCGCTTGGAACGCCAGCATCACGCGCTATCTACCCGGCGACATCAAAAGCCCCAATCCGATCATGTCCGACACGATGGAGGAAGCTCGGGTCGGCACGCTGTACAACTTTGGCTTGTTCAGTTTCGATTGGAATTTGGAACCGTTCGCCGACAGCGATTCCGCGCTTCGCTGGCAAACCAGCAAAGATCGTCTGTATGACAAAGTGACCCTGCGGCACGACCTGACCTGGTCCGACGGCAAGCCCATCACCGCCCACGACGTGGAGTTTTCCTATCACGCGATTATGAATTCCAAAATCCCCGTGCCGGCGGTCCGCTCGGGCACCGACAAGCTGCGCGGCGTGGTGGCGTACGACGACTACACGGTCGTGTTCTTTCATAAGGAATCACTCGCCACCAACGTTTGGAATGTCAACTTCCCGATCATCCCGGAGCACATTTACAAGCCGCTGTATGAGAAGCTCGACAAGATGAGCTTCGAGGAATTGCTGCAAACGCCCGAGTATCAGGAGACCGAGCTCAACCCCGTCTCCGGCAACGCGTACAACATGACCAGCCGCACACGCAATCAAGAAATTATTTTCAAGCGCCGCGACGATTGGTACATGCAGGGCGGCAAGCAAGTGCGCCAAAAACCGTACTTCGAGGAGGTTCAGTTCCGCGTCGTCGAAGACCCCAATACCGCGCTGTTGGCGTTGAAATCGGGCCGACTCGACGAATACGAAATTCACCAGGAGCAATGGGCCAGCCAAACCGATGGCAGCGATTTCTACGACAAAAACACCAAAGTCTTCGGCGTGGAATGGACCTATTTTTATTTTGGCTGGAACAACAATTCCCCCGCGGCGCCGTTCTTCAAAGATCGCAAAGTCCGCGAGGCCATGTCGTACGCCTTCGACTACCGCGAATTCTTGGACAAACTTCTGCACGGCTTGTGCGAGCAGTGCACGGGCGAAACCCACCCGGCCGCCTGGTATGCGCCGAAAACGCCGCTGCCCGCCTATCATCAAAACCTCGATAAAGCCTCTCAATTGCTCGACGAAGCCGGCTGGACCGACAGCGACGGCGACGGCGTGCGCGACAAAGAAATCGACGGTCGAAAAGTCAAATTCGAATTCGACATCCTCGTCCGGCAAGATCCCGAACGCATCCATTGGTGCGAGCTGCTGAAGTTCAATCTCGAGCAAATCGGCGTGGTGTGCAACATCAAGCCCATGGAATCGACGCGCATGTTGGAGCGTCTGTTGAAGAAAGAATTCCAGGCCGAATGCGGCGGCTGGGGCGTCGGCGCCGATCCCGATACCTCGGAGAACATCTGGACCACGCACGCCATTACCGACGGCCGCAACTTCTTGCAGTACTCCAATCCCGAAGTCGACAAGCTCTACGTGGAGGGGCGTAAGGAGCTGGATCGCGAAAAACGCGCCGCCATCTACGGAAAAATCGACGAAATCATTCACCACGATCAGCCTTGCACGTTTCTGTTCTGCGCGATAGCTTCTTCGGCTTCAACAAGCACCTGCGCGGTTACAAGTTCAGCCCCCGAGGACCGTTCGATTACGGCCCCGGCTTCGGCAGCTTTTGGAAAGTTGCGGAATAAAAGGTCCCTCTCCTTCGAGGGAGAGGGCTGGGGTGAGGTTGACTTCGTCCGCAAGTACAAAATCGCTATCGGTCTTGCCCGCCCATGTGGAACTACCTTGCCCGCCGCTTGCTCTTGGGCGTGTTAACGCTCTGGCTGGTCACGTTCCTGGTGTATGGATTGGTGCGCAGCATGCCGGGCGATCCGCTATTGGCGCGGCTGGAGCGGATGGACCCATCGAAAAAATTCCGCCCACAAGACCTCGAGCAGATTCGCAAAATCTACGGCCTCGACAAACCCTGGCCCGTGGCCTACGTCGGCTGGCTCGCCAACGTGCTGCAATTCAACCTCGGCAACAGCTTCTCGCGCTATCAACCGGTGACGCAAGTGATCGGCGAGCGCGTCGGCCCCACGCTCCTTTTGTCCGGCACGTCGCTGTTGCTCGGCTACCTGCTGGCGGTGCCCTTCGGTCTGTACGCCACGGTGCGCGGCGGCAAGCTTGACGAGCGCAGCCTCAGCGTCGGCTTGTACATGCTCTATTCGCTGCCGGCCTTCGTCGCGGCGCTGTTCCTGCAGATGATCTTCGCCGTCAAGCTGCAAGGCACCTGGCTCGAATTGCCGCTGGATGGCATGACCGGCCGCAACTTCGACGATCTATCGACGATCGGCAAAGCCTGGGACCTGTTCCGCCATGCGCTCCTGCCCACCATCTGCATGACTTACGGCACGCTGGCTTACGACACTCGCTTCATCCAAGCCAACATGCAGGAAGTGCTGCGGCAAGATTACATCCGCACCGCGCGCGCCAAAGGCGTCTCGCGGGCCCGCGTGATCATGCATCATGCCTTCCGCAACACGCTGATTCCATTCGTCACGATGCTCGGCCTGTCGCTGCCACTGGTGCTCAGCGGCGCGATCATTCTCGAGCAGATTTTCACCTGGCCCGGCATGGGCCGCTTGTTCTTCGAAGCCATCCGCGAATTCGATTATCCGACGATCATGGGCCTGGTGCTGTTGTTCTCCGTGCTCACGCTGGCCGGCCAACTGCTGGCCGACATTTTATACGCCGTCGTCGACCCCCGCGTTACCTATTCATGATCCCAAAGCAAAATTTCACGACACAAGCTTTTTGGTCATTGGTCATTGGTCATTCTTAGATGTCCACCGTTCCCGTCATCCCCGAAGACGTCCTGCAGCCCGTCGAGCCAGTCGAGTATTCGCGCGGCTTCTGGTCCGAAGCCTGGCGGCGCTTCCGCTGCCGCAAGCTGGCCCTCTCGGCGCTGATCTTCGTGACGGTCTTGTGCGTGATCGCCGTCTTCGCCCCGGCGATCGTCGGCACCAAGCCACTGGTCTGCAGATTCAAAGGCGAAATTTATTTTCCCGCGCTCGGCTATTTCAACAGCGACTGGGAGAATCCCGGCCTTCGCCGCGCCGTGCGCTTGATCTATCCCAAGAACCTTAAGGAGAAAGATCCCGAAAGCTGGGCCATCTGGCCGCTGATCTACCAGGATCCATTTCGCCGCGTGCGCGACGACGAGTGGGACAATCGACCCGGCAATCCCTCCGGCGATGCCGGCGCGCCCAGCCGCGCCAATCTGTTCGGCACCACCGCCACCGGCTACGACGTCTTCGCCATCATGATCCACGGCACGCGCACCGCGCTATTGGTGGGTTTCGTTTCGATGGGCATCGCCGGCTTCATCGGCATCGTTCTCGGGTCGCTGTCCGGATACTTCCGCGGCCCGATCGACAGCGCCATCAGCCGCCTGATTGAAGTTGTCTTGTGCATTCCCACGCTGGTGCTCATCCTGGCGCTCGTGAGCCTGTTGGAAAAACCGAAAATCTGGCACACGATGGCCATCATCGGCTGCACACAGTGGACCGGCATCGCCCGCCTGGCCCGCGCGGAATTCCTGAAACTCCGCGAATCCGAATTCGTGATGTCCGCCCGCGCGCTGGGCGTCTCGCCGCGGCGCATTATTTTCCGCCACATTTTGCCCAATGCGCTTGCCCCGGTGCTGGTGCCGCTCACCTTCGGCATCGCCGGCGCGATCCTGATCGAAAGCGGCTTGAGCTACTTGGGCTTCGGCCCGCCGCCACCGAATCCCAGTTGGGGCGATCTACTCTCCCAAGGCCGCGCCAACATGCAAATGTGGTGGCTGATTTTGTTCCCTGGCATGGCGATCTTCCTCACCGTGCTGGCTTACAATCTAATCGGCGAAGGCCTCCAAGAAGCCACCGACCCTCGCCTGCGGGAAGCAGGAAAATAAATGATTTCTGAATCCTGAACCCCGAACCCTGAACCCTTCTGCATGCCCGACGCTCTGCTCGAAATCCAAAACCTCAGCACCCACTTCCACACCGACGAGGGCATCGTCCGCGCCGTCAACGATGTCTCGCTCACCATCCCCCGCGGTAAAACACTGGGCATCGTCGGCGAAAGCGGCTGCGGCAAAAGCGTCACCGCCCTGTCGATCATGCGCCTCGTCTCCCCGCCCGGCCGCATCGCCGGCGGCCGCATCATCATGCACGACAATGGCAAGGCGGTCGATCTGGCGCAACTGCCCGACGCCCAAATGCGTCGCATCCGCGGTGCCCGCATCTCGATGATCTTTCAAGAGCCGATGACTTCGCTCAACCCGGTGTTCACCATCGGCGCGCAAATCATGGAAGCCATCCGCCTGCATCAAAAGGTCGACAGGGCCGAAGCCCGCCGCCGCGCGATCGAAATGCTCCACAAAGTGCGCATCCCGGTGCCGGAAAAACGGATCGACGAATACCCGCACCAATTCTCCGGCGGCATGCGGCAGCGCGCGATGATCGCCATGGCCCTGTCGTGCAATCCCCAGTTGCTGATCGCCGACGAGCCCACCACCGCGCTGGACGTGACCATTCAAGCCCAAATCCTCGACCTGCTGCGCGGGCTGAAAGACGAATTCGGCATGTCGCTACTGATCATCACCCATGACCTGGGCATCGTGGCCGAAACCGCCGACGAAGTGGCCGTAATGTATGCCAGCAAAGTCGTCGAATACGCCCCGGTAAAAGAACTCTTCGCCAACCCGCTGCACCCCTACACCGTCGGCCTGTTCCACTCGCGGCCAAACCCCGATCAGCCCAAAGCAGAAAAACTAAACACCATCCCCGGCATGGTCCCCAGCCCGCTGCACTTCCCCAGCGGCTGCAAATTCCACCCGCGCTGTCCGTACAACGACGCCAAAAAGTGCGTGACCGAAGAACCGGAGCTGCGCGAAATCACCCCCGGCCACTGGGCCCGCTGCCACTACGCCGGCCAATTGGATTTTTCCCGCGGCAAAAGGTAATTGATGACAACCAATCTGCTCCAAGTCGCTAACCTCCAGCAGCACTTCCCCGTGCGGCGTGGAGTCTTTCGCCGCACGGCGGGCTACGTGCGGGCGGTCGATGGCATCTCTTTCAATATTGCCGAAGGCGAAACTCTCGGCCTGGTCGGCGAAAGCGGATGCGGCAAAACCACCGCCGGGCGCACGCTGCTTAAACTGCTCGAGCCGACCAAAGGAACGATTGTTTTCGAAGGCCGCGACATCACCAACATGCGCGGTGCAGCGCCTGCGCCCATGCGCCGCCACATGCAAATCGTCTTTCAGGATCCCTACGGCTCGCTCAACCCGCGCATGACCGTGCGAAGCATCGTCGAAGAAGGGCTGATCGTCCACCGCATGGGCAACCGCCGACAGCGACTGGACCGCGTGATCGAAGTGCTCCAGCAAACCGGGCTGGATCCGCGCTACGTGAACCGCTATCCGCACGAATTCTCCGGCGGCCAGCGCCAACGCATCAGCATCGCCCGGGCCTTGGTGCTAAAGCCGCGGTTCGTGGTGCTCGACGAGCCGATATCAGCGCTGGATGTGTCCATTCAGTCACAAATCATCAATCTGCTGGTGCAGTTGCGCGAGGAATTGAAGCTCACGTACCTGTTCATTTCGCACGATCTGTCGGTCGTGGAATACATCAGCGACCGTGTAGCCGTAATGTATCTGGGGGAAATCGTCGAACTGGCCGACAGCCACGAGCTATACCGCCATCCATTGCATCCCTACACGCATGCGCTGCTATCGAGCGTGCCGTCGATGGATCCGGCGCGGCGTCGCAAGCGCATCATCCTGGAAGGCGACGTGCCCAGCCCGATCAATCCACCCTCCGGCTGCCGCTTTCACCCGCGCTGCCCGTTGGCGATGGACGTGTGCAGAACCACGCCGCCGAAAGAATTGAAACTTGGCCAGCACAGCGTGCGCTGCCACGCCGTGGAGCAAGCGATGCAGGACGGTAAAACCGACGTGGTGCAGATCAGCCAGATCATCCGCGATCAGATGGCGGATAAGAAATCTAACGAATCCGCCTAGGACGTTCGTCGGCCAGAAGTTCCTCGACCATCACCTGCGTATCGCTGGTCATCGCAGAAAGCCGCGATTGCCACAGCGAGTGATACACGCCCACCGAGTCGAACATCTCCGCCGGAAAACACGCCAGGATGGCCCCGGCGATGCGGCCATTCAAATCTGCATTGTCCGTATCGTCCTGCAGCCGCCTGGCGAATGTGGTCCGCATGGATGCGCTCAGCAGCGCCCAAGCCTCTCGGCTCGTTTTTCCTTTTTGAAAACCCAGCGAAAAATCATCGGCAAAGTCCTGCGCCCGCGCGGCATCGTACGCCAACGCGGTAAAGTCGAACGGCGGGCCCAAGCGACCCAGAATCAAATCAGTCCAGCGCTCAACCAGCCGGCGCAAACGGTTCAATTCGGCCGCCGAGCGGGAAGAAACCAGGGCTGGCACGGAAAGCAAATTCAGCACTCGATTCGTGGCCTCCAAATGGCCGTCCAGCACGCTATGAATCAAAGGCTGCGCCTCGCTGCCGCCGAGTTTCGCTTCCAACGAAAGCATGACGCAGGACCAAACTGCGCACCAACATCTCGCTGGCCAGCACTTCCTCACAGACACCACGCATGCCGCTCCAGGCGGTTTCCGCGTGGCCCGCGCCGATTACCTGCTGCCTGCGAAATTCGCGCAAGGCCCGGCCCCAGCGATCCAGCCGGCACTTGGAACCCATCCAATATTGCGCCATGGCGTCGGGCGAAATCCGCCGCACGCTGCCCAACAGCGTCGATCCTTCGGCGGCGACAAAGCTGGCTAGTTCGATTAGATCGCGAGCATGCATATCCGAATCGCCGCCTGTTGCAGGCGTGCCGCTCTTGAGCTTGCCTTCACCCCGACGGTCGAAAGAGCCTGAGGGGACTAAGACTCTTCCAACCGCGGTGGGTGAAGCGGATCGTAAGATCCAAGAGGAGTGGCCGTAACCTATTGCACGAGCGATGCCAACTCGGCGCGGCCATGCGCGGATTGTGCCGCGCTGCGACAGAAGTAGCGTCGCCCACAGGTGTTCCAGAAATGCCGGCGCCCGGCCAATCGCTTGTGAATCAAACTCTGGATGTTGCCTGACCGCAACACGGTTGCCAAACGCCAACGGAAAAACGCAACCTGCAACTGCGGCGGCTCGATCAGATGGACGACAGCAGCCGCTTAATTGGCCGGCTCTTCGTTGGGAACGATGACAGCATCGTCCCGATCGACGCCCGGGCCAACCTCTCCGTCGGCGTTGCGGAAGATGTCCTCGCCGCCATCCGTTTTCGAAGAATTGAGATACGACACATGGCCATCCTCAAACAGCACATTCTGGCCATTGCCGCCGTGGTTGGGACTATTGGAGGGCTTGTCGGAGGGGCTTTTGCCAGGCATGTCGGAAGAAAGAGCGAAATTTTTCCGATGCTGGTTCCGTTGCGGAAGTAGTCTGTCGCCATCGCGGAAACCAAGCGTATATCCGTAGCTATTCCATTTAGAGACTAACTTGTTGAGCTGTTCCCATTGCAACGCTTTCAAGCTTTCGGGCAATGCAATCGGCGACGGCTCATCCACACCATCGTGCGGCGTGGACGGGCATACCACGGCGCTGTCGGGAACGTAGCCTTGGCTCACCAGCGTGGCGGCACTCAGGGGCAGGTGGGGCGATGTGGTTGGGTAATAGCCGTCGTGGCGATCGCTGTAGTTCGCCAATGCTGCCCCCACATGTTGCAGATTGTCCTGGCACTGGATTCGCTGAGAATAGAGATGGCTTTGATAAATTGCCGGCACCAGCAGAAACGCCGCGGCTGCAGCAATGGCCCCGGCCACCGATAGATCGAGCCACGACCACCGGCGACGCGAACCGTATTCGCCCGCGGCCGGCGATAATGCGGCCGGCATCAGCTCCACCCGAGAGAAAACGTACTGGCAGCAGCGCTGGGCCAGGCCCGGGGCGCTGGATGACGGCTGGCGTCGCAAGCCAGCGGATGCAAGCCGCTGCGCAGCAACTCCATTTCCCGGCGCAGAGCTTCGTCGTGCTTTAATTGCTCTTCAACCATCGCCCGTTCCTCGGGCTCAACGGCGTTGAGCAAGTAGCCGATCAGATGTTCGCGCATTGGGTTACTCATGGCCAGCGGGGTGCGTATCGGTCCAGGATTGATTCAGTTTCAAAATCGCGGCGTGCATTCGGCTCTTCACGGTACCCACCGGAATGCCCAGCACGTCGGCGGCCTCGCGGTATTTCAGTCCCTGATAGTACACCAGCAACACCGCTTCTCGCAGTGCTTCCGGCAATTGTTCGATCGCTTTACGTACCCACGCCCGACGCTCCTCGCCTTCGAGGTTCGCCGCGACGCCTGGTTCCCTGCTAGTGAGCAGCTCTACCAGTGAACCCACGTCGTCGCGACCGGCCTCATGGTGGCCGCGACGATCAAGACTAACCATCTTGTGCCTGCGGTTGCGTCGCTGGGCATCGATCGCCTGGTTCGTCGCGATCGTGTACAGCCACGGACGCACCTTGCGGCCTTCCTCAAACTGGTCGGCTTTCAAATGCAGTTGGAGAAACGTCGCTTGGAACACGTCTTCAGCCATCGTGGCGTCGTTCAAATAACGCCGCAAATAGCTGTACAGCTCCTGCTCGTAGCGATGCACCAACTCCTCGAACGCCCGGCGGCTTCCGTGCACGCGATGCTCCAGCAAGAGCTGTTCATCGCTGCGTTGCGACCAGGTGCCCTCGGCCAGGTTGGATTCAGACCGTGCGTCGATGGCACTACTCATCTTAATACGGGCCAAGGGGAAGGAAGTTCGCCCGAAACGGCCAAATCCCAAGGTTCCCCAAAGCCCTTGAGACCAAGGAAGAAATTATACATGGCCCTTTCGTTCTGTCCGACCGCATTGAAATAGCTGGGTTTTTGGCAAACACTAGCCTTTGAGGGGGGTTAGCTGCGGTCGCACCCAACTGTGGAAAACACCCTTGCAATTGACATGCCTGCCAGATTGTAAGACCAAAACAAACTGCGCCTAAGCTGATTAAGGCGTTGAAGTAGATGCGGTTGCAGCAGACAAAGTTCCAAGGCGGTCGTAATGGTCGCCCAGATTGGGTGGGTGACACTTTTCTCGGCCCGCCCGCAGAAGGGAACCCAATCTGCCAGTTTGGCGGTCTCGATTTGAGATCAGCCTAACCCTGACGAACCTGTTATGCAATCATCGCGCCTCTCAGACGGTTCTAGGCAATGCCCGTCTTTACCGGTCCGTTCACTGGTTTCTTATCCGTAATGATGGCTGCAGTTTCCTAAGCTTCATAGGCAAAACGACAAGACCGATGTCGTAGTTCTGGAGCTTTAGATCTCTGCTTCAGTCAACTGCATACTGTCTAGGAACACGAACATTATCGCTCGGACAAGCCATTCTGCACGCCCTGCTGGGAGAGTAGAATTGCGATTGTCGAGCTGCGACGTCTTGATCCTCCGACTTTTCGATCGTCTCCGTCTCAATTGGCGGCAAAATGCCGAAAACATTGGCCAACTTACCGGCGCTGGAAAAAGTGCGCGAGCGACTGCGCTCGGCAGGCTTGCGATGCACCGCCGCGAGGCTGTGGGTAATGCAACAATTGATCGATGCCGCCAGCCCGCAAACGCATGCCCAAGTGGCCGATGCCTTGGAACCGCGGGGCTTCGACCGGGCCACCATCTATCGCAATCTGATCGAGCTAACCGAAGCGGGTTTGGTCTCGCGAATTGAGCTGGGCGACCACGTCTGGCGGTTCGAGCTGCGGCGCCCCGGCAGCGAACACCAGCAGGACCATCCGCATTTTGTCTGCGTCGATTGCGGCGAGGTGGCTTGTTTGCCCAGCGTCAGCGTAAACATCAGGCCGGCCCCCGGCAGCAAGCAGTCGCAGATCGGCAAGATCACGGAAATCCTGCTCAAGGGCCACTGCGAGCATTGCACCTAGCGTCCGAGCCCCAGCACCAGAAGTCGGAAACTCGATGCGGCAAGCTCAGTCGGGTTCATTGATGTTCCGGCCTTTTTCGACGGTTTGACGTCCTGGCTGTTGGCCTTAGAGCTCGCGGAAAACTATTTGCAACGCCCAGGACCAACTGGTACATTGAAATGACCCGCCGTGGCCACACTATTGGCCGTAAGGAAAACGGATGGGGAAGGGCCTCTGGAATCATGCCGGAGCTTATCGGGGCTATTTATCCAATCATGCGCGTGCGTGCGCAAGGGGATGGGTCTATGTCATCATCGCGGAAAGTTCGTGGCGGGTTCACGCTGGTGGAATTATTGGTCGTCATCGCAATCATCGGTGTTCTCGTCTCGCTATTGTTGCCCGCCGTGCAAAACGCCCGTGAGGCCGGCCGCCGCACGCAGTGCATGAACAACCTGAAGAATTTGGGTTTGGCTGCCCAGCAACATCTGGAAAAGTTGCGCCGGTTTCCCAGCGGCGGCTGGGGCCCGACTTGGGTCGGAGATCCCGATCGCGGCAACAACACCAAGCAGCCCGGCGGCTGGGTCTACAATCTGCTGCCTTACATGGAGCAGATGGCCCTGCACGATTACGGACGAGGGGCTACCACCAGCAGCACTCCGACAAAAGCCCAGGCACTAAAGAAGCTACTGACCACGCCCGTGAACTTTCATGCATTGTCCCAGTCGCGGCGCTCCGGGGCTTTCGCCGCTTGTCGATGGCGGCTCAAGTTCAAACTACCAGACCAATCCGATCGATCCTTCGACGGGAGTCGTCTTATCGTCATTGCCGACTCAGGTTGCCAAAGGTGATTATGCCGCCAATGCCGGAGTTCGCTACAGCGGAAACAGCACCACAGGCTATGCGTATGGAGATCCATTGGGCCCGAAGGTCAAAGTAGGCAACACGACGAAAGGCGATTATCCGCCGACATACGCTACGGGCGATTCTTCGATCAGTTCGTTTGGAGCGCGAATAATGCGCCGTCGGGTACTACGCCTATCAGTTGGAGCGGGGTTGTTTTCCAGCGCAGCGCCATTAGCGACGCCGCAATCAAAGACGGCACCAGCCACACCTATCTGTTTGGCGAAAAGTTCATCGATCGCACCCAATACGACAACGGACTGTCGCACGGCAATGGCGGCTCGGTGTATAGTGGTTTCGGCCCGGATAATTATCGCTGCACGTACGTACAAACGAGCCCTGCTTCAAGCAGCCTCCAGGAACCTGGCACGAATTCGGATCCCACGTATCCGGCAATGCTGAATGACACGATTGATGATTATTCCGCGACGGGACGCGACGCCGCCGACTTTTATTCCACGATCTTCGGCAGTGCCCACAGCGGGATCGTGAATTTTGCCCTGTGCGATGGCTCCACGCGCAACATCTCGGTATCGATCGATCCCTTCACCCATCGGTATCTTGGTGAGCGAAACGATCACCAGCCGCTGGATGACAGCGTGATCGGGCAGTAGTAGATAGCTAGCCGCGCACCGCTTCTAAGACGCGCATCGTGGCTGGCGATTTGTTGAGCACATAGAAGTGAATGCCCGGCACGCCGGAAGCCAGTAGTTCGCGCACTTGCTGAATCGCGTAGGCCACGCCGATTTCGAACTGGCCGGTCTCGTCATCGCCGGCGGCGCGCAACTTCGCCAGGAATCCGTCCGGCAAGCGTGCCCTGCACATCGAAGCGATCCGCTGCACCTGCGTAAAGTTCGTCACGGGCAAAATGCCGGGCACAATCGGCACGCGGATGCCCAAAAGCTGGCAGCGCTTGCGAAAGCTGAAAAAATCGGCGTTGTCGTAAAACAACTGGGTGATTACGACGTCGCCTCCCGCTTCCACTTTGCGTTTCAAGTTCGCCAGATCGACTTCCGGGCTCGGCGCTTCTTGGTGCTTTTCCGGATAGCCGGCCACGGCGATGCCGAACTGCGGAAATTCGCCGCGCACCAGCGCCACCAGCTCGTTGCCGTAACGCAATCCACCGGCAACTTGCTTGAACTCGGTTTCGCCGCGCGGCGGATCGCCTCGCAGAGCGACAATGTTCTCGATGCCGCGCTCGTGTGCCGCAGTTAGATACTGCCGAAGCTGTTCGACCGTAGCCCCGACACACGTCAGGTGCGAAGCCACGGGGCTGCCGAAGCGGCGTCGCACCTCGGTCACGATTTCCAATGTCTTGTCGCGCGTGCTGCCGCCGGCCCCGTAGGTGCAGGTGATAAAGCTCGGGCTGAAAGTCATCAGCTCTTCCAGATTCCGCCACAGCGCGGCTTCGCCGGCCGGCGTCTTCGGCGGAAACAGCTCGAACGACAAGCCGAATTTCCCCGGCCCATATGCTTCGCCAACTTTCATTGCCGATTCCCTTCGTCGTTTACAATGACAGCGGCTTATCGGGCAGTTTCTTTTCGCGGCGGGCCATTTCGTGCAGATCGCGGAGCAATTGGATGTCGCATTCGCGCTGATCCACCTGGCGACGGGCGAAGAACCGTTGCTGGAATGCAATCATCTGCCCCGGCGGCAGGTCCGTCACTTGTCCGAACGACTGCGCATAATTGCAAAAAGCCGGCACATTGGCCGTCACAAAGCCGTACACCATGCTGCACACGCCGATCGTTTTGCCGGTGAAAATACTGGTGTTGATCGCCGTCTTGACGTAGTCGCCGACAAAACAGCCGACGAACTGCATGCCGGTCCCAATCTTGCGGCCACGGTACTCCATGTTCACGGGCCCGTAAGTGTTCTTCAAATCGCTGTTGGTGGTGCCTGCGCCAAAATTCACCCAACTACCCAGGTAACTGTGCCCCAGATAGCCATGATGCACTTTGTTGCTGTAGGGCTCCAACACCGAAGCTTCCACTTCGCCGCCGACTTTCGTGGTATGACCCAGCGATACGGCATCCTTGATCGATGCATGTTCGATGATGCGCGCCTTGGGCCCCACATATACCGGCCCGCGCAGGAAACAAAGCGGTCCGACCACAGCGTCGTGATCGATGACAATGGGTCCCTGCTTTGTATCCGTTACCAACTGCTCGCCCAGCGTGACGTTTTCCGCAGCGAACAGACCTTCGCGCACTTCTCGGTAGCCGGTTTTCAGACGATGTTCCAGGTTCTCGCGGCAGCATTGCAGATGATGCCGCAGCACGTCGTGCGGATATTCCAAGAGCGGCAGCTCGGCAGCGAGCGACGGCAGTTTCAACGCTTTGATGAGCGACACGACAGCCGTGTTCGCATCGTCGCCGCCCGGCAATTCGACCGTGGCGCCGCGTCACCAGGGCTGCGGCAATACTATCGCCCGATGCCACCACGCCGTCCTTTCCGGCCTCGACCAGGGCCTTCAATCGCCCAAGCACGCTGACCGACGGCGCCAGCCGCGCGTTCACAAACAAAACCGGCCCAGCCGGGAGTTTCTCGGGGGGCATGCGGTCGGGGTAACTCGCCGCCTCGACCGCTCGCAGATGCTTTCGCACCAGCGTACAAATCGGCCCCAAGTCTGCGCAACAGATAAACCAACCGGTAGCTGCCACAACAGATGGCAAACGCCGGTTCCGCAGCCGCCAATGGCTCGAGCTGAGCGGCCCGGTCGTCTTCAAACAAAACAATTTGCACGGGAAATCAGTAGGTTGAGCCGAAGAAAACACTCTAGCAGATAGCGGCCAACTAGCGGCATCTTTCTAAATTTAGCACCGCAATGGGCAGGAAGATATGGCCGCTTTATTATGGTTTTTCCGGAGCACACGTCGTCCGCATCGCCGCTGCGGTTTCAATCCGCTGCTGTGGCCCACGCGGCTGTGGATTCGGCAGGCAGTATGCACTTCGTGTTAGAAATTGTGGACCTGGTTCCCGTGCCTCCATATCGCAAGGCGTTGCTCGCCCAGAGCAAACGCCATGACATGCGCGGCGGCGCGGCGGCCAGCGAATGAGGCTGGAGATCCAACTGCAAATCGCCGCCGAGGTTCATCAGTAGCAGCCGGTCGTGGTTGTCGTCACTAAGAAATCGCACGGCCAGGCAATCGGCGGTAAGCACGGCGGTCTCGAGGCGATCGATCCGTTGCTGGCGGAACACCGGGTCTTCGCGCCGTAGTTTCAAGAGATCGATGTGCAAATCGTAGATCGGTTGATGTTTTTGACGCTCGCTCAGATCGAGTTTGCAGCGGCGGAAGGTCTCCGGATCGTGCGGGCGCGCCAGTCGCTTTCGTCCCTCCGGCGTAGCCGCGGCGGGAAATTGCGATAAAAATTCTGCTCGTCCGCGAGCCACCGCCTCGGCAAAGTCGCCGCTGTAATCGGCGAAAAACAAAAACGGACTGGAGGCTGCGAACTCCTGACCCTGGAAAAACATCGGTGTGTGCGGCAAGAACAGCCACAACGCAGTCATCGCCCGATATTTTCCCGGGCTGGTGAGCTGATGAATGCGTTCAGCGGTCGGCGAATTCGATACCTGATCGTGATTCTGCAGGAAGCTGACGAACGCGGCGGCGGGAACGCCTTTGGTCGGCGCACCGCGTGTCTTTTTCGCCCACTTCGATTGCTGCCCCTGAAACACCAACCCCTCTTTGATCGTTTTCGCCAACTCATCAAGGTTGCCGGTGAAATCGGAAAAGTATCCCGGATTGGCCCCGGTCAGCTTCACTTGCGCGCTGTGATGAAAATCGTCGTCCCACAGGGCGTCAAATCCCAGCCCCCCCTGATCGACCGCCCGCACGTCGCCGCACATTTTCCTGTTCGTCTTCGGCGATGGTAATGATCGTCCGCCCAGCCGCGGCTTTCCGCGCCGCTTGATTCACTTCCGCCAGAATATGCTGTTGCGACTCGTCATGAATCGTGTGGATGGCATCAAAGCGGAAACCGTCGAGATGAAATTCCTCGATCCAATAGCGAGCGTTGGTCGTGAAAAACTCCCGCACCGGCCGCGAACGGTCATCATCGAAATTGATCGCATCGGCCCATTCGTTCTTGTACTTGTGCGAGCGGAAATTATCGCTGAACTCGCCCAGATAATTGTCGATATTGCCGAAGTGGTTGTAGACCACGTCGAGAATCACGCCCAGGCCGATGGCGTGCGCTTGATCGACGAACCGGCGAAAATCATCAGGCTGCCCATAGAGCCGTGTGGGCGCGAACATGCTCACGCCGTCATAACCCCAACCGAAGCGGCCGGGAAAATCGGCCACGGGCAGCACTTCAATCGTAGTAATGCCGATGCGCTTCAGCTCAGGCAGTTCTCGCGCCGCGGCGGCAAACGTGCCCTCGGGCGTAAACGTGCCGATGTGCATCTCGTAAAGCACCTGGCCTGCCAACCCGATGCCCTGCCACGAACCGTCGGTCCATTTGAAACTTGCCGGATCGACAATTTGCGACCAGCCGGCCGGACCTTCGGGCTGAAACCGCGATGCCGGATCGGGAAAAATCTTCTGCCCCCGATCCAGCCGGAAACCGTGCCGCATCCCGGCGTGCGCCGATCGCACCGCACCGAAAAGTAACCGTTGCCTTCCGGCCTTCAGCGCGATGGGCAGGACCTCGGGCTTACCTGGTTCCTGGGCCAGCACCAATTCCACGCGCCGTCGCTTGGGCGCCCACACTCGAAAATGAACTGCGCCGTCGGCTGCAACTTCCGCCCCAATGGGAAGTCGCCTGGCAACCGATTTTTCGCGAGTTTGAAGCATAAAGGAATTCGTCCGAAGGTGCGAATAAGATACCAAGACACCTAGATTGTGCCTTTTTTCGGCATCAAATGTGCAAGTTTAAACTGAATAATCCTGGCAAAACCCACGAGGTATTATGTCCAACCACAAAGCTGCCAAACCGAAAAAGTCCGTACAAAACGACGACGAGCTTCCGCATTCAATCGGCGATACTTTTCATGTTATTGCAACCGGCACGGCACGGGTGATGGGGTCCGCTTGGGCTTTCGTCGTCGCCTTGACGGTAATCCTGGTCTGGGCGATCACAGGACCGGTGTTTGGATTCTCGGATACCTGGCAGCTCGTGATCAATACCGGCACCACCATCGTCACGTTTCTGATGGTCTTTTTGATCCAAAACACTCAAAACCGCGACGCCCGCGCACAGCACTTGAAGCTCGATGAATTATTGCGAGCATTAACCGCGGCGCGAACGGGGTTGGTCGATTTGGAAGATCTTTCCGAAAAGGAACTTGATCGCCTCGAAGCCGAGTTCAAGAATGTTCGAAAGCATGCTTCGAAAACGCAGAGTTAGCTTTTTCCGCGGCTGGCACGGGAAATGATCCAAGTAAATCCCCAGGGACAGCACCAAACATGCTTGTAGGGAGAATCACCATGCCTCGCGGCGACAAATCGAAGTACACCGACAAACAGAAACGACAGGCCGAGCACATCGAAGAAGGGTACGAGGATCGCGGCACGCCCAAAAAAGTGACCGAGCGGCGCGCCTGGGCCACCGTCAATAAGATGACCCATGGGGGCAAAAAGCCTGGAGGAAGCGGCGAAGGGCGCAGAATGAATAAAGAACCCGCGAAGAAAGGGGGCCGCCTGGGGGGAGCGGCTTCGACCGATCGGCCCAAACGGGAGCGGTCCGCCTCGGCCCGAAAGGCCGCACGAACGCGAAAATCGCACTCTTCCGCCTGAAGCAAAACCGCCCCTTAGACTTATTCTTTAGTAGCCGAAACCGGGGACCGCCGATGGCCCGCCGCGGATCGCGCTGACCCGTCGGCGACCATGCTTTCGTCGGGCGCCACGCGGCGCGTCGTTGCCAATGCCCCGCGGCGCGGGCGGCACGCTCCTCGCTGGGAAGCTGCGCGAGCCCTATAATAACTCGCCCAAGATGTTTTGGGTCCATTGGACATGGCTATCGACATTATTTCCACGTCACCCCCTGAAGTTGCCGAACCTGCGCAACTTGTCGCGGCCGAGAGCAATCCGACGTGGTATAAGGACGTGGTGATTTATCAGCTCCACGTGCGCGCATTCTGCGACAGCACGGGAGACGGCGTGGGCGATTTTCTGGGGCTGACCAGCAAGCTCGATTATCTGCAGGACCTGGGCGTGACCGCCTTTGGTTGCTGCCATTCTATCCCTCGCCGCTCAAGGACGACGGCTACGACATCGCGAATTACACCAACGTGCATCCGGCCTACGGCACGCTGCGCAATTTCAAAACATTTCTGCGCAAAGCGCATTCGCGCGGCCTGCGCGTGATCACCGAACTGGTGCTCAATCACACGTCCGATCAGCATCCCTGGTTCCAGCGCACCGCCGCGCCAAGCCGGGCTCCCCGTATCGCGATTTTTATGTGTGGAGCGACACGCCGGAGAAATACAAAGACACGCGGATCATCTTCAAGGATTTCGAGCCGTCGAATTGGTCGTGGGACCCGGTGGCGAAGGCGTATTACTGGCACCGGTTTTATTCGCATCAGCCCGATTTGAATTTCGACAATCCGCAGGTGCGCGCGCGAATTGCTGGAAACCGTTTCGTTCTGGCTGCGGATGGGGGTCGATGGGATGCGGCTGGACGCCGTGCCGTATCTGTTCGAACGCGAAGGCACTACCTGCGAAAACCTGCCGGAGACGCATGCCTTCCTCAAGGAGCTGCGGCGTTTTGTCGACGACAACTTTTCCGACCGCATGCTGCTGGCCGAGGCCAATCAATGGCCGGAAGATGCCATCGCCTACTTCGGCGACGGCGACGAATGCCACACGGCGTTCAATTTTCCCGTCATGCCGCGCCTGTTCATGGCCAAGCATTTGGAAGATCGTTTTCCGATCATCGATATCTTGCAGCAGACTCCGGCCATCCCGCCGAATTGCCAGTGGGTCGTGTTCCTGCGAAACCACGACGAGCTGACGCTGGAAATGGTCACCGACGAAGAGCGCGATTACATGTATCGCGTGTACGCCCATGATCCGCAGGCGCGAATCAACTTGGGAATCCGCCGCCGATTGGCGCCTTTGTTGAACAACAATCGCCGCACGATCGAATTGTTGCACGGGCTCTTGTTCTCGCTGCCCGGCACGCCGGTGATTTACTACGGCGACGAAATCGGCATGGGCGACAATATCTATCTAGGCGATCGCAACGGCGTCCGCACCCCCATGCAGTGGAGCGCCGACCGCAACGCCGGTTTCTCAAGCTGCAATCCCCAGCGGCTGTACATGCCGGTGGTGATCGATCCTGAGTATTTGTACGAGACCGTCAATGTCGAAAACCAGCGCAACAATCCACAATCGCACTGGTGGTGGATCAAGCGGCTGATCGCCATCCGGCATCAGCATCCGGCATTTGGCCGCGGATCGTTGGAGTTGCTCTTGCCGGAAAATGCCAAAGTGGTGGCGTTCATTCGCCAGTTTGAAGAAGATCGCGTGCTGGTGGTGGCCAACCTGTCGCGATTTTCGCAATATGTGGAACTCGACCTGTCTGCATACGAAGGCTGGGTGCCGGTGGAGCTGTTCGGCCGCACGCATTTCCCGCGGATCGGCAAATTGACGTATTTGCTGACGATGGGTCCGCATTCGTTTTATTGGTTCGCGCTGGAACAGCCGGTGCAAAAAATATCCACCGACGGCAAAGCGGACGATAAATACGCACGCATCAATGCACATTCCGAATGGGAAGAAGTATTTGAAGGGCGGCCCAAGAACCAGCTCGAGATGGCCCTGCGCAACTGGCTGCCAACTCGCCGCTGGTTCGGCGGCAAGGCCCGGTCGATTCAAAATGTAATCATCACCGACGCGGTTTCGCTGGCCAATTCGCACGAGCCGGTCGAAATATCTGGTGCTGGCTCAGGTGGAATACGTGGAAGGCGAGCCGGAAACCTACTTGCTTCCTCTAACCTATGTCACCGGAGAGGAAGGCGAACGGCTGGCGGCTGAGACATCGTCCCCCGTAGTGCGCGCGCATCAGCCTGCGCGACGCCAAGCAGTCCGGCGTGATTGTCGACGCCACCGGCGATGCGGCTTTCGCCGGCATCTTGTTGGATGCACTGGTGCGGCGTCGCCGCGCCAAGGGCTTGAAGGGTGAATTGGTCGTGACGCAAACGCCCGCCCTGCGGCAGCTATTGGCCGACAAGAACAACTCGCTCACCGCCTCCTCCGTCAAAGGCGAGCAAAGCAACACCTCGATCATCTACGGCGACAAAGCGATCGTGAAACTGTTCCGCCGCGTGGAGCAGGGCGTGAACCCGGAATTGGAGATCGGACGCTTTCTGACCGAGCAGGCCACCTTCACTGCCACGCCGCCGCTATTGGGCGCGATCGAATATCGTGTTAATGGCCGCGAGCCGCTCACGTTTGCCGTGGCCAACGCACTGATTCCGCAAGCGGAAACCGCCTGGCATTTCGCGCTGGACAACATCGGCCGCTATTTCGAGCAGGTTTTGACCCAGCCGATTGGGAACTGGCCCAGTGTGGACTTGGCGGCCGGCAAGTCGTTGTGGGAGTTTGTCGAAACGCCGCCCGCGCCGCAGGTCAAGGAATTCGCCAGCGGCTTTCTCACCGCCGCGGGGCTGCTGGGCCGTCGCACCGCGGAGATGCACATCGCATTGGCGTCCGATCGCAAGGCCGACGCTTTCGCCCCCGAGTCGTTTTCACAGCACTATCAGCGCTCGTTGTATCAGTCGGCCCGCAAAGTTACTGTGCAAAATCTGCAGCGGCTGCGCAAGCGGCTGGATCATCTATCCCCCCGCGCCCAACAGCTCGGCCGCGCGGTCCTGGAAAATGAAAAGCAACTGCTCGAACGATTGCAAACGATTGTCTCGCGGAAGATCGGCGCCAGCTCGAATTCGCTGCCACGGCGATTATCACCTGGGGCAGGTGCTGTATACCGGCAAGGACTTCATGATCATCGATTTCGAAGGCGAACCGGCCCGCTCGCTTTCCGAACGGCGGATCAAAGGCTCACCGCTGTCGGACGTGGCAGGCATGATTCGCTCGTTCCACTACGCCGCCGCGCAGGGCTTCAATCAATTGGCCGCCACAGGACTGCAAACTCCGGACAACACCGAGCCGTTGAAAAGCGCCGGTACGTTTTGGGCCACTTCGACGATCGGCGCATTTCTTGCGCGATTATCAGGCGGCGGTCGGCAACGTCGATTTTTTCCCGGCGCGCCACGAAGACCGCGACTTGCTATTGAATTTCTATCTGCTCCAAAAAGCGATCTACGAGGTCGGCTACGAATTGAATAATCGGCCCGATTGGGTGGAAATTCCGCTGGCGGCCGTGGCGTACTTGCTGGCGATCAAGCTATGAATCGGATTGCCGGGTGAAGGAAAAGTTCTCCGCATGAACGACTCATCAGCCCACTTGCCGCAATGCACTTATCGCTTGCAACTAAAGCCCAGCTTCGGCTTTCTCGAAGCCGCGGAAATCGCCGGATACCTGCAGGCGCTGGGAATCAGCCACGTGTACTGCTCCCCCTATTTGCAAGCCGCCCCGGGCAGCACGCACGGCTACGACGTGCTGGATCATCAAAGCGTGAACGCCGAACTGGGTGGCACGCTGGGACACGAGCAATTCTGCAACACGCTCGGGCAATTTCATCTGGGGCAAGTGCTCGACGTGGTGCCCAATCACATGAGCATCGCCCACAGCGGAAATCGCTGGTGGTGGGACGTGCTGGAGAACGGGCCGTCCAGCCGCTATGCCTCCTACTTCGACGTGGATTGGGCGCCGCAGGAACGAAAACTTCACAATCGCGTGCTGATGCCCATCCTGGGCGATCACTACGGTCGGCTCGTCGATGAGCGGAAGATTCGCTTGGAGCGCGACGGCGGTTCGTTTCAGGTGCGCTATGCCGATCGCGTGCTGCCGCTGGCCCCGCGCACGCTTGACGAGATTTTGTCCAAGGCCGCGGATGCCACCGGCTCCGACCAGTTGGCGTTTGCCGCCGATCTGTCCGCCAATTTGCCGCCGGCCGACCGCATCGATCGCCGCAGCGTCAATCGCCGCCACCGCGACAAGGAAATCCTGCGGCGCATGCTGGATCAGGAATTCCGCGAACACGCCGATTGGGCCGAGGCGGTTGATAACGTCGTAAACGAAATCAACAACGATCCGGATCAAATGGATACGCTGTTGGAGCGGCAGAATTATCGCCTCGCATTTTGGCGCACCGCCAGTCAGGACCTCGACTATCGCCGCTTTTTCGACATCAACACGCTGGCCGCCCTGCGCACCGAAGACGAGCGTGTGTTTGCCGACACTCACGCCCTGATTCTTATTTGGCTCGAGCGCGGAGTGCTGGACGGCGTGCGCATCGATCATCCCGACGGCCTGCGTGATCCGCAGCGGTATTTCGACCGCCTGGCGGCCGCCGCGCCGGAAGCCTGGATCGTGGCGGAAAAAATCCTGGCCGCCGACGAATCGCTCCGCCCAGGTTGGCCCATCGCCGGTACGACCGGCTACGATTTCATGAATGTGGCCCTGCGCTTGTTCATGGATCCCAAGGGCGAGGCGCCGTTCACGGAGTTCTACGCCGAGTTCACCGGCGAATCCACCGACTACGTGGCGCTGGCACGCGACAAAAAACATCTGGTGATGCGTGATCTGTTCGCCAGCGACATCAATCGGCTGGCGGCGCAATTGGCCGACGTCTGCGAAAGCCGCCGCCGCTTCCGCGACTACACCCGCCGCGAAATCAACTCGATGATTCGCGAAGTCATTGCCTGCCTGAACGTCTATCGCACTTACGTCCAGGCGGAAGAAGGCCAAATCAGCGACGTCGATCGCCGCTATATCGAAGAAGCCATCGAAGCAGCCAAAGCCAATCGCCCCGAACTCGACGCGGAACTGTTCGATTTCTTCCGCAGTATTTTGCTGCTGGAAACGCGCGGTCCCATGGAAGCCGAATTGGTCATGCGCTTCCAGCAAAGCACCGGCTCCGTGATGGCCAAGGGAGTCGAAGACACGCTTTTCTATTGCTACAACCGCTTCATCGCTTTGAATGAAGTCGGCGGCGAGCCGAATCGTTTCGCGCTTTGCCCGGAGGAATTTCACCGCCGCAATCAGGACACGCTTGCGCGGCATCCGCATTCTATGCTCGGCACCACCACGCACGACACCAAGCGCGCCGAAGATGTGCGCATGCGGCTGGCCTTGCTGTCGGAAATTCCGCAGCGCTGGGCGGCCAAAGTGCGGGCCTGGTCGGCTAAAAACGCAGCCCATCGGACGCAGTTCCAGCCGGATCGAAATCTGGAATACATGTTCTATCAAACGCTGGTGGGAGCGTGGCCAATCGACACGGAGCGCCTGCAAAGATATTTGCAAAAAGTCGGTGCGCGAGGCAAAGCAAAACACCTCCTGGACCACACCCAACGAAGCCTACGAGAAAGCCGTGGCGGCATTCGTCGATGGCGCAATGAACGACGCCGAATTCCGGAATTCTGTCACCGAGTTTGTCGCCGATCTCGTAACGCTTGGCAGAGTCAATTCGCTGGCGCAAACCCTCTTGAAACTCACATTGCCCGGCGTGCCCGACATCTATCAAGGCTCCGAACTGTGGGATCTGCGGCTAGTCGACCCCGACAACCGCGGCCCGGTCGATTTCGCCGCACGTGGCAAACTGCTGGAGGAATTGAAGCGCCTGACGCCCGACCAAATACTCGCTCGTTCCGACGAAGGTTTGCCGAAATTGTGGCTCATCGAGCGCACGCTGGCGTTTCGTCAAATGCACCCCCATGTATTTGACAGGGGAGCTTACGAAGCATTTTCGGCCGAAGGCGCCAAATCGCAACATGTCGTCGCATTCCTCCGTGGGGACCAAGCCCTGATCGTCGTGCCGCGTCTGGTGATGAGCTTGGCGGGCAATTGGGAAGACACGTCGCTCGTGTTACCCGCCGGACAGTGGCACAATATATTGACAGACGCTTGCGTGACTGAAGGTCGCCAAAAGCTCGCCGACCTGCTGCGTAGCTTTCCGGTAGCACTGCTAGCGCGCGGCCGCAATTGACGAAACCCGTGAATCTCGTCGTGTTCGTTGACGATCGTCCATGTGATGATCTTTGGTTGTGGTAAGCCGGGTGAAGTTTGCCGACAACGCGGACCGTTCTGAAGGGGCGCTAAAAATCTGACGATACGATTTTTCAGAGCTGTAGGGATATGCAGCTAATACGTGGGCTGCCGATTGCAAGGAGGCAACTATGGGGTCCTGGGGACGTGTACTGATCGGTTTAGCTGCCATCTCGACGTTGGCGCTGCCGACATACGGCGAAGAATCGTTAGCGCCTCCGCCGCTGGCGCGCCAGGAAAGCTACGACCCTTTTGCCCAGACGGTTAGGGCAGATCAAGGCGTGGCCGCTACGTCCGCGCCGATCTCGGCTCCGGCCAACACCCAGGTCGGCCTGTTTGCACCCGTCGCCTACTTAACAACGTCTGCCAACGCGCCGCATCCTGCGGGCGTTGTCAGCCAACCTACGATTGCTCAACAGCCCTCGGCCTGCGCCGGCGGCTGTCCTCCGGGCACCTGCCAACAGTGCGTTCCCTGTGCTGTGCCCTGCGTCAACCCGTTTGAGCACAAGTGCAATGTGTATGGCGAATACCTTTATCTGCGCCCTTCGATATCGACATGGCGCACGGAATTCAGCAAAACGGCGTCGGCGGCTTAGGCACCGCGCCGGCCGGCGAAGTCGGCACTCTGCAACCGCAATTCGCTTCGGGCTTCCGCATCGGCGGCGAACTTTCCTGCGACTGTTGCTCCGGCGTTCGCGCCGCCTACACCCAGTACGACACAGCCACCGACAACCGCATCGATGCCCCGCCGGGCGTGGGCGGAACCACGGCCTCGCTGGTGCTGTTTCCGAACACGATTACCGCGGCCGATACCTTCGATTTCCTCGTGGCGCACTATGACATCCGCTTCCGCCTGGCCGACGTCGAATACGCCGTGCTGTTGAGTGGATCCGACGTGGCCGCGTTGAATTACGCGATCGGAGCACGCTACGCGCATCTGGACCAGGGTTTCTCGCAACTCGGTGAATTCGCCGGCGCCACCGGTGAAGAGCTGACCACCACCACCATCGGATTCGACGGCGGTGGTTTGCGGACCGGTTTCGACGGCGCGTGGCGCGTGCACAATTCGCCGCTTCGCCCTCTACGGCAAAGGCTTCATCAACGTGGTCTTCGGCCAATTCACCAGCCGATACTTGCAACACAACGTGACCACCGATACCGACGAAGCCTTTTCGCACTGGACCGATAGCCGCGTGATGCCAATTCTCGAGTACGAAGCCGGCCTGCAATGGGTCAATTGCAGCGGTTGCTGCCGCTTGAGCACCGGCTACCTGACGTCGTTCTGGTTCAACGCGGTTGATACGGCGGAGTGGATTCGAGCCGTGCAGAATCAAAACTTCACCAACGTCGGCAACACGATCGCCTTCACCGGTCTGGCCGCCCACGCCGAAGTGCGGTTCTAAGCAGTTTCTGAAAGTCGCTCGTCGTTCGTACCCAATCTTCAACCGGCCCGCCGTTGAGAAACGTCGGGCCGGTTTTCGTTTGCGCTGAGCTCGGGGGCTCAGCTAAGCCCCAGCCTCGCCTACGGCGGGAGTCCACGGGCATCTCTTCTAGATGCGGCGATATGCCTTGAAATAGGGCATTTTCGTTGACCGAGCCCGGCCCCCTAACTATTCTGGGTTCTACTTGCATTTTGTGCTGACGCTGCCAGAGCATGCACCCGGGACGGTAGTTCGGCATCATCTTGATTGACTTCGATTGACTCCGAGAGGCTACACCATGCGACGCAACTTGAGTTACAAAAAGTTTGGCAACTTCGGCCGCAAATCAAACTCCTCTCGCCGCGAAAAACGCTCTTCATTATTCGGAACCCGCCGGCGCCCTCTGTCGCGGATTATCGAGCAACTGGAGCAACGAGTCCTCTTGACAGTCGAACTGACCGGCGTGCCTACCTGGCTCGAGCAAGGGCCAGGACCGGAGGTGCAGGCCGGATCCGTCACTCCTCAGAACAACGAAGTCGCCGGTGCTGTTCAATCCATCGCCGTCAACCCCAACAACTCCAGTGAAATCATTGTCGGCACGGTCAACGGTGGAGTATGGCGGTCGACCAACGCCGACTCGGGGAATCCCGGCGCCATCACTTGGACTCCGCTGACGGATCAACTCGGTTCGCTGGGCATCGGAGCGGTCCTCTACGATCCGGCTGATAATACCGGGAACTCGTTCTACGCCGGCACTGGCGTATTCTCCAATAGCTTCGACACCGGCGGTCCCGCCATCGGCCTGTACCACACGACCGACGCTGGAACCACTTGGACTTTGCTGGGGCAGGCCACCTTAACCGGACACCGCATTAAGGGCATCGTCGTCACGGGATCAACGATCGTAGTCGGTACAGTCGACGGCACCGGCATCAGTCAAGGCGCCAACCGCGACTACTCGGCACTCGGCGGTGGGCTGTTCCGCAGCACCGACGGCGGATCAACCTTCTCGCAGATTGTGGGCGTTGGCGCCACCGCGCTTCCGGCAGGAGCCGTTCCTTCGATCCTGCAAGATCCGAATAGCGCGACACGCGTTTATGCAGCGATACCCGGCCTGGGTGTCTACCGGACCGACGACATCACTATCGCAACTCCCATTTGGACCCAGGTTAACACAGGATTGACGAGCGTCGGCGGATCATCGGACATGGAACTCGCCGCCCAAAACATTGCCGGCAGCACGACCCTCTTCGTTGGTATTTCCACGGGCGGCACGCTCAACGGAGTATTCACCTCGCCCGACAACGGCGGCACTTGGACGCCGCTGGCTGCTACGCCTGGTGCCTTCAACGCGGGGGCAAATTTTACTGAGAAGTTTCAAATCGTTGCCGATCCCACGCTGGCAGGGGTGGTTTACATCGACGGTCAGGGTGGAGGCGCGCGCATCTTCCGTTACGATCCATCCGGCTCCGGCAGTTGGGTGCAAATCCATGGCACAGGTTTTTCGCAAAACAACACCGATCCGCACGCCGACTCTCACGATTTGAAGTTTCTGGATAACGACACAATCTTGGAATCCGACGACGGCGGAATTTACGTCCTGAACAATCCGACCGACGCCGCCAACAACTCGTGGAACTCGTTCAACGGTAATTTGAAAGCCCACGAGTTTTACTCCGTGGCCTACGACTCGACCAACGACATTCTATTCGGCGGTGCTCAAGACAACGGCTCGCCGCATCAAAACTCGCCCAACAACACCACCTGGACCCGGGCCGTCGGCGGCGACGGGCAAACCGCGCAGGTGGACACCACGTCCCTGGGCGGCGATGTGTTCCGTTACTCTGAAGCAAACAACTTTAACTTCCTCGTTCGACTGCGGTTCGATAACGGCAATAGCTTTGTCAGTTCGGCGAACGTCGGGCTGCGCAGTACGTTTGGCGGAGTCGATCTCAGCGGCTTGAATGCCGCAGATGCCGGATACACTGGATTCGACTTTATTCCGTATGTCCTCAACGCCACCGATCCGCGCATGATGCTGATCGGCTATACGGGCCTGTATGAAGATGCGGATACCTCGGGAGCAAACGGCTTCGCCGGCGATGTGATCACCGATATTACCGCAAATCTCACCGGTTTGAGCAACAACATCTTCTCCCTGGCTTACGGCGGCTTCCGGAACGGGATGGCGCAGGCCAACGTGGCCATCGTCGGCACTCGCGCTGGACAATTGTTCTTCCGCGGCGAAAGCGGCAGCGCGTTCACTAATGTTTCCGATGGCGGCGTCGGCGAGTTGAGCGGCGGGGGCGACGTCAACGACATCGCCGTCGATCCGGACGATTGGCGGCAAGTCTACGTCGTCAAAAACAACCAGGTCTGGTTTACTCCAAACATTACCGATCTGGCGACGCCCGGCAATGGTTTCCGCGTGATCGGGGGAGGAGTGCTAGACAACCTGGCACTGCTCACGACTCAACTTCGCAGCATCGCGCTGTTCGATAATACCGCCTCCGTGATTGGCGACGCGATCCTCCTGGTTGGCGCACTGGGCGGCGTCTACAGCATGCTGCCCACAGCGGTCAACGTCTGGACCGAATACGGGCTGTCGCTACCCAACACGGTTGTCCACGATGTGCGCTACGATGCCACGGACGACATCGTCACCGCCGCAACGTTCGGACGCGGCGCATGGACCCTAACTAATGTCAGTCAGACCATCAACAGTCCTGGCATTCTTACCATTTGCGGCGACGAAGACTTTGTCAACGAAGACGACACGATACGTCTCGTCCGCGACCCGATCGACAACTCACTGCTGGATGTTTTCATCAACAACAATACTGCGGTGCCCGACTTCCAGGTGCCGCTGGCCGTCATCTACCAAATCAATGTGTTTGCCGGCGGCGGCAACGACAACCTGATTGTCGACAGCTCCAACGGCTTGATTAGTGTTCCCAATGGCATCAAATACGACGGCGATCATGGCTGCCCCGACGATCAAGAAGATGATTTCTTCAATTCCCCAGGAATCGGCGGCTTTGACCAACTGACACTGGTCCAAACCGGGGGGCCGACCATTGTGACGGACACTTTGTCGCCGGGCGCCACCCCGGGCGAAGGCCGCAGCGTGATCGCCGACAATGCCGGCGGGGTGCAGCGCATCGATTTCCAGTATCTCGAACCGATCATTGATTCCGTCCCCTCGCCGAACTTTACGATCGCCGCCGTCGCCGGTTTGGCCAGCGTGCTCCAGTCCAGCAATGCCATCAACTACCAGCCTGCCAGCCTCATTCCACCACCGCTGGGGACCGTTGGCGGCCGGATTACCATCGATAATTTCGAACCGATCGAGTTTACGAACAAAGATGCGCTGATTATCGACGCCGGCGCCGGCTCGGATTCGATCAACCTGAATAATCCCAACTTGCCCACTGGCTTTACCGCCGGCGGCCTGAAGAGCATCACCGTCATCGGCAACGATCCCACCGCCAGCGACACTGTCATTGCCAACGGCACGACTGGGGCCGACAACATCAACTATGCTCCCACAGATCCCTATAGCGCCACCATCACCGGCGCCGGTCCCGTGACGATCAATATCAACACGGTCGAGCATGTGACGATCAATGGCTTGGACGGAGGCGATACGCTTACTTACACCTCCCCCGCGAATAGCAACCTCGGCAGCGATTTGGTGTACACTCCCGGCGCGGTCGCGGATTCCGGCACCATTACGGGCCGTATCTTTGGCGGATTAGATCTGCTGCCGCTTGCCTTCACCAACATCGGAGTCACGGGCAATGTCACCTTCGCCACCGCCAACACCGGGCGGCATGACGAGCTGGATCTCTTCGGCACGAGTGTTTCAGATCGATTTACCGTGAACGGAACGGGAAGCGGCTCGGTGCAAATCTTTAAAACGGGCGCTTCCGCGCAGACGGTTGTCGTCAATACGCCTTCCATCGTTACCTTGTATCTCCGCGGATTGGATGGCGACGATCAATTCAACGTCACCGGCCCGGTGCCCTATAGCAGCCTCATCCTCGACGGCGGCAATCCCTCCAGCAGCGATATCGTGAATCTGAGCGGTGCGGCCAGCACGGTTACGGTCAGCCTAGGCGACAACACCTCGGCGAATCCGTTCACGACGATCACCGGATACGGCGGCACCATTACCCTGGACGGAGTCGAGCAGGCCAATCTCAACTTGAACAATCAAGCGCTATCGGTGCAGGGCACTGCTGGCGACGACACCATCAACTTCACGCCCAGCTCGGCCACGGCCGGCAGCTTCATCGCCACCACCACCGGTCCGCTGGTTGCTGCCAGCCCCCAATTCACCTACAGCAACCTGGCCACGGGAATCACCGTGAACGGCGGCAGCGGCTTTGACTTGTTGGGCCTGATCGCCACGGCCGGCAACGACATCATCAACGCCGTGCAAACCTCGGCCACCGCATTGAGCTACACGCAGAATGCCTTCACGATAGCGTTCACGTTCAGCTCGATCGACGGCGCGAACATTTTCGCGCTGGCCGGCGACGACCTGATCCGTATCAGCGTGGCCGATGCGCTGGAAACCACCACACCCGCCGACGCACTCCGCTTCGACGTCGACGGCGGCCCGCCCAACGCCAGCGATCGGCTGGTGGTGAACGACGACGGCCTGGGCGATCTGATTCTCTGGCGTCAGGCCAACGATCAGCACAGCGGCTCGATCGCTGTCGGGGCTTTCGCGCCGGTTGTCTATATCAATGTGGAGCGCGTCGATATCACGCCGGTCAATCCCATCACCGGCGGCACCGGTACCGATGGCGCCGGCCGCATCAAAGTCTTCCACACCGATCCGTTCGAATACAACGACACGCTGCCGAATTCCGCCCAATTGCAGCGCATCGGCGATTCGCCCACCAGCCCCAACATCGATCCCGGCGGCATTACCTTGCCGGCGCCGTTTAATTTTTCCGTCCCCGGGGACGAAGATTGGTATTCGTTCCGTCCACAGGCCACCGGCACGTTCCAGGTGAAGATTTTGTTCGCCACGCTGGCCACGCTGTCCAATGGCCGGCCGGGTTTGCCCGGCATGGGCGATCTCGATCTGGATATCTACGATGCCAATGGCGTGCTGATCACTAGCGGCACGACGGCGCCGGGTGGCAAAGCCGCCATTTTTGCCGCCACCAACGATCCGGCATTCCCGGACTTCAATGTGATCTACGTTCGAGTGCATGGCCACACGGCCGACTCGATCAACATCTACGACTTCGACAATATCGCCGCGCTAATTACCGGTCTGCCGGGCGTGACTGCCGCCGACCTCGAAGGCCCGCAAGTCACCGACGTCCGCATTTCCGATCCGAACACTCCGCTCAACGGCACCGACGGCGAAAATCTGAACTACAACCTGTTCGGCCTCAAGCCGGGCAACGCTCCGCAGGGCCCCACACCGCTGGTCAATGCCATCACCATCAACTTCAAAGATCTGCCGGCACGCTTCCCTGGCTTCTTGTATCCGGCGATCGACTACATGCTCACCGCCGACCAGGCCCGCGGCCTGTTCTCCGTGGTCGGCGACGCCAATGGCATCGTGGCCATCAAGGAAGTCCGCATTCACAACGATCCGGTTTCGCTCAATGCGGTCCCCACCGGCGAAATCCAAATCATCTTCGAGCAGCCGCTGCCGGACGATCGCTTCACGCTCACGATCAACGACAGCCTGCGCGATCCGGCGCAAAACCGCTTGGACGGCGAAAGCAACGCATCCGAGCCCAACAACGGACCGTTCTTCCCCAGCGGCGACGGCCACTCCGGCGGCGATTTCGTCGCCCGCTTCACTGTCGATACGCGGCCGGAGCTCGGCGACTTCGCCGCGGCCAGAGTTTACATCGATATCAACGGCAACAGCATCTACGATCCGCAGACTCTCGACTTCACCAACCGCGATCTGATTTTCACCATGCAGTTGGATCCCACGCTCGTGGGCCGCGCTCAACTGGGCGTACACGACAGCGTTTTTGCCGGCAACTTCGCGGACGCTCGCGGCGTGGCCGACGGCTTCTCCAAGCTGGGCTTGTACGGCACCGATCCCGTCGCAGGCCCCGGTTTCCGCTGGCTGCTTGATACCGACGACAACGGCACCGCCGATCTGCTCTCGCTGCAAGCCACCGGTTTCACCATGTTCGACCAAAACGGCGCCCCAGTGGTGTTCAAAGGCAGCGGCATTGCGTTTGCCGGCAACTTCGACGGCAACGCGGCCAACGGCGACGAAATCGGCCTGTGGGATCAAACCCACTTCTTCCTCGACACCAATCACAACTTCGTCATCGATGCCGGCGACACCGTGATCACCTCCGCGCTGCGCGGCTTCCCGATCGTCGGCGACTTCAACGGCGACGGCACCATCGATCTGGCCACTTGGCAAACCGACGTGTTCCAATTCAACTTCGGCATCCCGGGCACCGGCGGCAACTCGGGCATTCCGGCCCAATACACCGGAACTGTCGATGCCATCATCAATTTCGGCTTCCCCGGCGTCGGCGAAGTTCCGCTGGCCGCAGATATGGACATGGACGGCATCACCGACATCGGTTTGTGGGTTCCCGGCCGCGCCGGCTCGACCACCGCCGATATCGCCGAAACGTTCTTCCTCATCTCGCACGATTTCGATCCCGCCACCGCCATGCCGCGCAACACCGGGCTGGTCGATCCCGACGCCGCATTCAACCTGCTGAACCACGCGTTCACTCCCACGCCGCTTGGCAACGACCTGTATTCGAATTTCCTCGACGAGTTTGCCACGCCGATCGTCGGCAACTTCGATCCGCCGTTGGTCCCCGCCACTCCCGGCGCTGCAACCGACGACGTCGCTCCGACCAGTTCCGTCAACGCTTTGGCCGCCACCCAGTCGTCGTTGTCGTTCAACGTCAGTTGGAGCGGCAGCGATGGAAACGGCATCGCCGGCTACGACATCTACGTCTCCGACAACGGCGGCGCCTTCGCCCGTTGGCAATCGGCCACCACCAGCACCTCCGCCGTGTTCACCGGCCAAAACGGTCACAACTACAGCTTCTTCAGCGTGGCCACCGACAATTCCGGCAACGTGCAACTCACGCCCGCCGGCGCACAGGCCACCACCAACATCTCGATTCGCTCCCTCACCACCACGGTGCTGGCTGCATCGAACACGTCGGTCGTGCCCGGACAAGCGGTCACCTTCACCGCCACGGTCAGCGCGGTCGATTCGAGCAACCCGGTTCCCTCGGGCACCGTCACGTTCAAAGACGGCACCAAGGTTCTTTCGACTGTCACCGTTTCCGGCGGCGTGGCTTCGCTCACCATCTCCAACCTCGCGGCGGGCAACCACAACATTACCGCCACCTACAACGCAGTCGCTCCAAGCGTCGGCAGCACGTCGGCCACGTTGGTCGAACGCATCGTCAGCGCGGCACTCGAAGCCGATCCAAGTAACCCGGCTCTGACGGCCTTGTTCATCGGCGGCACCTCCGGCAACGACATCATTACACTTGCTTCGGCCAGCGGCGGCGTCTCCGTGAAAATCAAGACCGGAAGCAAGACAACTTCGTTGGGAACGTTCAATCCGACCGGGCACATTTATGTTAGCGGCATGGCCGGCAACGATACTTTGGTCGCCGCCAGCGTAGCGAACGTTTGGGAAATCACCGGCGCCAATTCCGGCACGCTGAACGGCAATCCGTTCGACGGCATCGAGAATCTGACCGGCGGCAGCTCAACCGACGTGTTCCACATGAACACGGGCGGCAGCATCAGCGGGAAAATCGGCGGCGGCGCCGGGAGCGACACCCTAGTGGCGGCGGACCAGGCGAACACTTGGAATATCACCGCGACCAACGCTGGCAAGCTGAACGGTACTGCGTTCGCCGGAATGGAAAATCTCACCGGCGGCGATCAGAACGACAACTTCGTGTTCGCAAGAGCCAAGGGCGTCACGGGCCACATCGATGGCGGCGCGGGCATCAACATGCTCAACTACGCTGCCTACACCACCTCGGTGAAAGTGGATCTTGCCGCCGGAACCGCCACCAACATCGGCGGCGGCGTGAGCAATATTAGCGTCGTGCGCGGCGGCATCGCCGCCGATACCCTCTCCGGCGACGACAACAACAATGCGCTGATCGGCGGAGGGGGCAACGATAATATCCTCGCCGGCAGCGGGCGCAACCTGCTGTTCGGCGGCTTGGGCGCCGACACCATCAACGGCGGCGCCGGGGAAAACATCATGTTCGCCGGCACCACCACCTTCGAATCCAACGTCGCAACCATCGATAACCTGCTCTCCTACTGGTCGCGCGCTGATTTGGATTACAACACACGCGTCGCCGACTTGAAGACCGGAAGCGTCAACGGCGTACCGGCGTTGAACTCCACCACCGTGAAGAACGATACCTCGGTCAACAAGCTCAATGGCGGCACCGGGCTGGATTGGTTTTTTGCCAAGCTCGGCTCGCCAAAGGACACGATCAACAACCAGGTCACCGGCGAACAGGTGAACTAACCGCGGCCTGAGGTTTCGTTTGGCTTTGCTAATCCCGCGTGCTTCTTGCGCCGCTGCAAAGCTGTTTTCGCGCCGTGCTTTAGAGCGCTTTTCAGCGTTTCAAGTCGCGCTCGGAATTGTCTTCTTATTATTCGTGCCAAGGCCGGCGCGACGGTGTGTCGTAGCGGTGCACATCCCCCGAATGGCGCCTTGGGAAAGATATGACGATTTCGTTGACTTCCCTATTTCCGCTGCCTATTCTAGCGGCTAATTCCATTGAAGACGCAACCGGGCTGCGCGCTGGCGGAACACCAGTTGAACGGAGAAGGAGAGGCGCCGTGGACATCGTCTGCACTGATATCGTCCGCAACAAGAGGCTACACCGATGCGACGCAACTGGTTCCGCAATCGTCTGGGGCAAAAAACAGCCGGGCCCTCCGCGAGAAACAATCCTGGAAATCGCGATCCGGCGCGCGTTCCTTCTCCGGTCTAATTGAACGCCTGGAAGATCGTCGTCTGCTGACGGTCTTGAACATTTTCGGCGATCAAGACTACGTCGGCGAGAACGACACGATTGTTCTCAAGCGCAATTCCGGCGATCCGACGAAATTGGATGTAACTCTGAATGCGAGCACAACTCAATACACGCTCGCCTCGATTTCGCAGATCAATGTTTTTGGTCTCGCAGGAAACGATAACCTGACCGTCGACAGCTCGAATGGCTTGATCAGTGTGGCGGACGGAATCAATTTTGATGGCGGCGGTGGATTCGATTACCTCAGTCTGCAACAAACCGGCGGTCCGTCCATTACCTCCGATCATCTGGACATCGGTGCTACCGCTGGTTCTGGCATCAGCACGATCGTCGGCGGCGCCACCCAGACCGTCTATTTTCAAAACATTGAACCGATATTCGATTTTGTTCCGTCCGTCAATCTGATCATCGAAAGAAGCGGCTTCTTTCCCTCCAGCATCCTCGATGGCAACAACGCCATTAACTACTCGACCGGATTTGCCCCCGGCGTCGGTCGAGTGACGATCGACAATTTCGAACCGATTCTTTTCGGTACGAAAGACCACCTGGTGATCGATGCCGGCGCAGGCGATGACGTCATCAATCTCAATAATCCAAACGTTCCCACCGGAAATAGTTTTGCCACGCTGCAAGATATCACCATCATCGGCAACGACCCCACCGCCAGCGACAAGCTAATCGTCAATGGCACCAGCGGGTTCGACACCATCAACTACAAGCCGTCGGCCACCATCGGCGCAGGTTCGGTTCAGGTAAATGCTCTGCCGACGGTCTTTTTCACCACCATCGAATCGCTCGTGATCGACGGCCAAGGCGGCAACGATCAATTAACCTATACCACGCCGGTGAATTCCGGTTTGGGAAGCGTCTTGACCTTCACCCCCGGCAACGCCGGAGATTCGGCCACCGTCAGCGGCCGCAGGTTTGCCGGACCAGATCTTGTGCCGATGACCTACCAAAACGTCGGCATCGGCGCCACGCTCACCTTCGCCACCGCCGACACAGGCCCGTATGATTATCTCGATTTCTTTGGCACCGCTGCCCCGGATAAATTCGACCTCAATCCGTTCAACGGCGGAACGATAAACGTTACCAGGTTCGGCCAGCCCAGTCTCTCCACGACCATTGAGGTCCACGCCGGATCGGTTTCCACGCTGGCTTTGCACGGCCTGGAGGGAGACGACCTGTTTAATCTCGCCGGACCGCTCTTCTATTCCCGCCTGGTCATTGACGGTGGCGGACCATCGGCCAGCGATATCGTGAACTTCAGCGGCGCAAACGGCCCGGTAACGGTCAATCTGGCCGATGCCACGCTCGCCACGAATACCTTGATCACCGGATACGGCGGCCCCATCACGCTCATCGGCGACGAAGTTGTCAATCTCGACCTCAACGGTCAAACCCTGACGGTGATCGGCACCGCGCAGCCCGATTCAATCACCTACACGCCCACCGGCACGTTGGCCGGCACCTTCACGCTGGCCGGCCTGAATACCGTTTTCAATTTCACAGATGTTTCCGATGGTTCAGTCGGTTTTGTCATCGATCCCATGGGCGGCGCCGACACCGTCACGGTCAACGGCACCAGCGGCGACGACGATATCACGGCGTCCGTCAATGGGACCAACACTTTTGTTCAGGTCGGCGGGCTCCAAACTGTCGCCATCGTCACGGCCAATACCGAAAGCCTGATGATCGCTGGCGGCAACGGCGACGATGACCTACGGGTGGACGCCAGCGGCGGCCCCGTGTTGATACCCATCGTCTACGACGGCGGCACGGGGCGCGACTCGCTCTCTTTGACCGGCGGCGCCGCCGGCAACGACACCTATTCGCCAGGCCCCATTCGCGGTAGCGGCACAAGCATCATCAATTACACCAGTGGCGGCGGCGGTGTGCAGATTGTCAACTTCCAGAACTTGGAACCGGTATACGACGACGTTACCGCCGACACCGCCATCGTTAACGGCACCGACGCCAACAACGCCATCGATTACCGCGGGGCCAACAACGATACTCCTCAAGGACTTGTCACAGTCGACGATCAAGAGGGCTACTATTTCTCTAACAAAACGCACCTGGTGATCAACGCCGGCGCCGGCGACGACGTCATTAATCTCAACAATCCCGGCACTTCGCCCGGATTGATGGACATCACCGTCAATGGCGGCGATCCCACCGCCAGCGACACCCTGATCGTCAACGGCACTAGCGCGGCCGACACGATCGACTACAGCCCGTCCGCCACGATCGGCGCGGCGCGGTGCAAGCGAACGCCTTGCCGCTGGTGACTTTCAATACGATCGAGTCGCTGGTGATCGACGGCCAGGGCGGCGGCGACACACTCACCGTCACCACGCCCTCCGGCGGCAATTTCATCTCCTACACGCCGGGCGCCGCTCCCGACTCCGGCACCATTGCCGTCACCACTTCCGCCAGCATCCACACAGCTCTCGTTCCGCTGTCGTTCCAACACATCGGCACCACCGGCAACGTCACTTTTGACACCGGCGATCATAACCGCAACGACATCCTCAATCTGTACGGCACCAACAATAGCGATATCTTCACTCTCGCCGCTTCAACCGGCCAAGCACGGATCTCCAACTTCAGCGTGGCTGCCGTGACCGATGTCATCAACACCGCCACGATTAATCAGATCAACCTCTTAGGCCTCAATGGCGACGACAACTTCAACATCAACGGCCCGCAGCCCTACGAATTCATCACCGTCGACGGCGGCGATCCATCGGCCAGCGACGCCGTGAACTTGAGCGGCGCCAATAGTGCCGTCTCTGCGAATTTTGGCGACTCCACTTCTTCCTCGCCGCTTGCGGGCATCAATGGCTACGGCAGCCAGATTGTCTTGAACGGCATCGAAGTCGCAAACTTGGACGCCAACGGCCAAACCCTGAAAATCAACGGCACGGCTCAGCCCGATGCAATCTCTTATACTCCCACCGACACACATGCGGGCACCGTCGCGCGAACCGGCTCAAATCTTGTTTTCAATTTCTCCAACGTCTCCGCCGCCGCCGGCGCCTTCACGATCGACTCGCTCGGCGGCACCGATACCGTCACCGTCATCGGCACCAGCGGCGCAGATTCCATCACGGCCACAGGCGGGGCGGCCAATGCGACCGTGCAAATTGGCAGCACGCAAACCGTCACTTTGCCCGTCGCAAATACCGATTCGCTGGTGATCGCCGCGGGCAACGGCAACGACGCATTAACCGTGAACAGCGCGACTGCTGCGTTCCTGATCCCAATCACCTACGACGGCGGCGCAGGCATCAACGCTCTGACCTTAACCGGCGGTACAGCCACCGCGGACACATACACGCCGGGTTCGCAACTCGGTTCCGGCACCAATGCCCTCACATTTGCCTCCGGTTCGGAGCTAATCAACTTCCTGAACCTGGCGCCAATCTTCGATCTGGTCGCCGGCCCGCTAGTCGTGCTGGGCACCAACGCCGCCAATGCTATCAACTATTCCGTGGGCTTTAACAATCTCGCGAATTTCCTGAGCAACACACCGGCCACGACCTGGGGCCAGGTGAGCGTCGACAGTTACGAACCCATCGAGTTCATCAACAAAACCTCGCTGACCATCAACGCACTGGCCGGCGATGATGTAATCAACCTCAACAATCCCAACACGCCCACCAGCCTGTCCGCCATCACGGTCAACGGCGGTGATCCCACCGCCAGCGACACGCTGATCGTCAACGGCACTAGCGGAACCGACACGATCAACTACACCCCGTCGACCACAATCGGCGCTGGCACAGTCACGGTCAGTGCTTTGCCCACCGTCAACTTCACCGCCATCGAGCAACTGAAGATCGACGGCCAAGGCGGCAGCGATGCGCTTACCGTCACCACGCCCGCCGGTTTCGACACCGATATTTATACGCCCGGGGCCACGGCCGATTCGGGCAACATCACCATCAACGGCGCGGCGGGCAATACGCGCGTCCCGCTCACGTTCAGCCATCTGGGCAACCTGGGCAGCGTGACGTTCGCCAATGCTGGCGGCAGCCCCGACACGCTAATCGTCAACGGCACCGCCAACAGCGACCGCTTCACCGTCACCGGCGCTACCAATTCAATCCTGATTACGGATCTTTCAACCTTCAACGCCATCACCCCGACGATCAAGGGACCCGGCGTCGGCATTCTGGAACTCAACGGCCTGACCGGCGACGATCTGTTCGTCGTCTCCGGCGCATTACCTTGGGCTTTGCTGCTAGACGGCGGCGATCCCACGGGCAGCGATACTTTAAACCTCAGCGGCGCCACCGGCGCGGTGGGCGTTGCGCTCGGCGACATCACCACCGCTTCAGCCACGACCATTACCGGCTACGGCGGTGCGGTGGTGCTCACCGGCATCGAAATCGCCAACATCAATGCCGGAAACAACACCGTCACGACCACCGGCACCACGCACGCCGACAGCATCACCGTCACGCCCACGGCCAGCAACGCTGCCACGCTGACCGATGCTGAGATAAACACTGTTTTCAACTTCAGCAACGTCTCCACGGCTTTGGGCGGTTTCGCCGTCAACGGCAACGGCGGCAGCGATCAATTGATTGTCGTCGCCACTCAAAACGCCGACACCATCGACGTGAACGACTCCGCCTCGGGCGCGAACGCGGTGAAGGTCAATTCACTGCTGGTGGTGAATTACAACGCCAGCATGCCACACGTCGAAGTCGATGCCCTGGCCGGCAGCGACACGATCAACATCGCCCCCTCGACGACCACCACGTTCACCGTCGACGGCGGCGATCCAATTGGCGTCCTCCCCGGCGACGCCATCAAGTTCATCCACCCGGCGGCCGCCTACCAACTGTTTCCCGGTCCCACTAGCGATTCCGGCGGCCTCAACACGGCCGGCTTCCAAACCATCAGTTGGATTCACATCGAAAGCCTCATCAACACCGGCGGCGGCCCGGCGATCATTACCGGCACCAACGGCGACGACGTCATCACCATCATCGCCCGCGATAGTTCCACCCACGCGGGTACAGATGGCGTGCAGGATTTCACTGTCAGCATCAACAACGGCCCGGATATTCTGTTCATCGACACGCCGAACCTGCTGGTCGATGCGCTGGCCGGGAACGATCAAATCCACGTCCGCGAACCGGCCCCGAACAACGCCGTATGGAACACGCAGATTTGGGTCGCCGGCGGCACCCCCGCGGCAAACACCGGCAATGTCGGCGACCAAATCGTGTTGGAAACCCCCGGCACGCAAGACGTAACCTACGCGCCGTTCGTCGCGGCCCCCGCGCTGGGCGGCGTCACCTTCGGCGCCCTTCTCCGACCGACACTGCGCAGTTCAACGACACCACCAACACCTCGAAGATCACAGCCGTCACCTCGTTCTCAATCGCCGGCTTCTATACCTCCTCCCCCGGCGGCGTCGAACACTTCGTCTACCAAGGCATGGGCGGCTTCGACAATCTGACCTACCTCACTCCCAACCTGACGACCAACACCCAAATCCAATACGCCCCTGGTGCCACGCAAGATTCCGGCACAATCACCGCGGCCGCCTTTGCCGTCGGGACAACTTTTGTGCCGCTCACCTTCCAAGGCCTGGGCATCTTTACTAACACAATCACATTTAGCAGTTCCAATCCCAACCAAGGCGGGCGCGTCGATACGCTCACCGTGAACGGAACTGCCGCCAACGAATCGTTCACCGTCAACGGCAGCGGCGATGCAGGTGCAGGCACCGTACAGGTGGGCACCTATGCCACCGTCGAAACACTCGTCCTCAACACGCCGGGCATTGCTCACTTAGACCTGCAAGGCTTGGGCGGCGCCGACTATTTCTATGTGTCGGGCCCACTGCCGTACAGCATTACCTCGCTGCAGGGCAGCGACCCGATCGCAAACCTCAGCGGCGCCACCGGCCCGGTCTCGGTCGATCTCGGAAACGACGCCCTCTCGACCCTCACCGTCATCTCCGGCTATGGCGGCATTGTGACACTGGTGGGCATCGATACCGCGAATCTCGATGCCACTTCGAACACCGTCACCGTCAATGGCACCAGCCAGCCCGAATCGCTCGTCTTCACCCCCACCGGCGCCAATGCCGGCACGCTCACCGACTCGGGCATCGGCACAGTTTTCAATGTCTCCAACGTTTCAGGCGCCGTCAGTGGATTTGTCCTAAATCCGATGGGCGGCACGGATACGGTTACCGTCAACGGCACCAGCGCGGCCGATAGTCAAACGGTGATCGTCAACGGCGCCAACACCACGGTCCGCACAAATTCGCTGCTGGCCGTTGATACTGTCACCGCCAACACGGAAAGCCTGGTCGTTGCCTCCGGCAACGGTGACGACTTGCTGATTGTCGATGCGTCCAATGGCCCCGTGCTCATCCAGACCGTGTACGACGGCGGCACGGGGCGCGATACGCTCCTGCTAACCGGCGGCATGGCCAGCACCGACACTTACACGCCCGGCCCAATCCCCGGCTCCGGGCGAAGCCAGATTGTGTTCACCAGCGGCGGCGGTGGCACGCAAACCGTCGACTTCCTGAATCTGGAGCCGGTCCAAGACGACGTGACGGCCACCACCACGATCGTCAACGCCGACAACGCCGACAACGCCATTAACTACAGCCAAGGCCCCGGTTTCAACGATCACGGCTCGGGGGTGGTGACTATCGACAACCAGGAAACATACGAGTTTTCGGCCAAAACACACCTGGTGATCAACGCGCTAAAACGGCAGCGACGAAATCAATTTGAACAATCCGGGCACTCCCCCGGGCCTGGTCGATATTACCGTCAACGGCGGCGATCCCACGGCCAGCGACGTGCTGATCGTCAACGGCACCACCGGCACTGACAACATCAACTACAGCCCCTCGCTGACCATCGGCTCGGGCACCGTGCAAGTCAATGCGCTGCCCACCATATTCTTCACCACGGTTGAACAGCTCAAGATCGACGGCCAGGGGGGAAACGACGCGCTCACCGTCACCACGCCCGCCGGCGCCGACACCATCACCTACAACTCCGGCCCGCCGGGCTCCGGTCCCGACACCGGCTCGATCGGCGTCAACGGCTCCAACGGCAACACGCTCGTGCCGCTTTCGTTCAGCCATCTGGGCAACAACGGCAGCGTGACCACCGCCAACACCGGCGGCGGCCCGCCGTTTGACATCCTCATTGTCAACGGCACACCCAACAGCGATGCCTTCACCGTGCTGGGCCCCTCCAACAGCATTCAACTTTCCGACCTGTCGTTCAACAACATCATCAGCGTTCCGATCCATCCGACCGGCGTCGGAATTGTCGAACTCAACGGCCAAAACGGCGACGATGCGTTCAATCTCACCGGCGGGCTGCCGTGGAGCGTCCTGATCGATGGCGGCGATCCCTCGGCCAGCGATAGTCTGAATATCACCGGCGCCACCGGCGCGGTGACGGTCACCATGGCCAACCCCGCCGCCGGCACGCCCCCCACTTCGATCCAAGGCTACAACTCCGGACCGGGCGCGGTGGTGATCACCGGCGTCGAAATCGCCAACATGAACACCGGCGGATTCTCGCTCACGGTCAACGGCAATCAATCGCCTAACTCGTTCACCTACACGCCGACCGGAGTCAGCGCCGGCACCTTTACTGAAGCCAACATCAACACGGTTTTCAATTTCACGAACACCGTTGCCGCGTTCACTATTAACGGCACCGCCGGCAGCACCGCCGATCAGGCCACGCTATTGGGCACCGCCAACCGCGATCTGATTTCCATCGACGAAGGTGCGCGCACCGCTTCGGTCACTAATGTCGCCGGCGTGGTGCTCAAGGCGGTTGTTCTCGCGCGAACATCCAAGTGCTCAATGCGAAGGGACTGGCCGGTCAGGATACGTTCCTGGTCACCCCCGCCGCCGGAACGCAGTTCCCCGTGAACATCGCCAACCCGGTGGCCAACGTCAACAACTTGATCGTCAACGTCGATGGCGGCGGTGACGCGATCGGTGAAAACAACGCGCTGGTCATTGCCACCCAAGCCGGCGGCGTGCTCCCTAATACCGAATTCGTCGTTGTCAACCGCGGTGCTCTGGCCAATAGCGGCACAGTTCGCACCTACAACTCGGCCGTGCAGTGGCCCGACATCAATTACATCAACGTCCAGACCGTCTCGCCGTTCGTGGGCACCGACGCCATAGCCGGCCCGTTCTTCGGCCAGCCGAACTTGCTGATCATGGGACCCGATCTCTACGAACCGAATCAGAATCCGATCAATGGCAGCCCGTTCAATGCCGCGTTCCTCGGCTCCGGCTCGACGATCAACGTACAGAACGTCACCATCTTCCCCAACAACGTGGAATTCCCGTTCGTTCCGGCCGATCAGGATTACTACCGCGTCGTGGCGCAAAACACCGGCACCTTGGATTTCCAAGTTTATTTCAACCTGTACGATGCCGGACTGCTGCCCGCCGGCGGCAACCTGAACATCCAGGTGCTCGACGTCAACGGCGTGGTCATCGCCACCGGTTCGCCAGCCAGTTTCGGATCCGTCGGCGCCACGGCCAACGCCCGCATCCGCGTCCCAGTCGTCCAAGGCCAGACGTACTACCTGCGCGTGTTCGGCGCCAACACCAACGGCACGCAAAACGCCTCGGTCGTCAACGGCTACAACTTCACCGTCGTCAACACCGCGCTTACGGCCCCCGGCTTCATCGATCTCTCCAGCGCCGTGCCCAATGGCGAGCCTAACGCACCGCTTGTGACCGCGGGCACACCCGACACCGGCCAACTCCCCGCCAACGCACCGCCCAGCGACAGCGGCCGCGACCAATTCGACAACGTCACCAACGGCGGCTTCACCAGCACTGCCACTGCCGCCGCTGCGGCTGCCGCCGGCACCGCCGGAACGCTCCCTGCGCCCGCCGGTTCCACGCTCGCCAAGCCGACGCTCTACATCTGGGTCGATGACTCTTTCCTGCTGAACGACATTCCCGGCAACCCAACCTCCGGCGGCGTGCCAGGCACTTCCGCCATTCCGATCAACTTCAATACCTCCACCACGCTCACTCCCACCGGCGCCGGCAACTTCCGCGTCGCCGTGTACGACGGCGGCGGCGGCGCAATGTCGATGCAGCCCGGCACGTCGGTCAATCCATCCACCAACCACACGCTCGATCCCAGCGACCCGACGTTCATTGGCTGGGCCCAACCGGTCCCCGGCGTTCCGCACTTGTACGTGCTCACCGTCGGCAGCCAGGGCGGCCCCACCGGCAGCGGCACGCTCGCGCTGGCCAGCGACACGCTCTCCGACGGCTCGCACAATATCACCGCTCGTATCCAGATTATCGAGCCTTCGCTCTCGACCAATCCAATCAAAACCGCTTTCGGGCCACGCAGCGGTTCGCTGCAAATCATCATCGACACGGTGCCTCCGCCGATCCAATTCGGCTTCGGTCCCAACGGCGGCGGCGGGCTCACCCCGGGCAGCGACAGCGGCGTCGATACCGAACCGGAAACCTTCAACGACGGCGTCACCAACGTCACCGCGCCAACGTTCCAAGGATACGCCGAAGCGAATTCCATCGTTCGCCTCTACGCCCAGATCACCAACCCGGCAAACCCGAACTTCGGCCAGCCGTTCCCCGCCGGTTACGTGTTCATCGGCGAAACGGTCGCCATTCCGCTGGACGGCACCAACGCTTTCCCCAACGGCCAGTGGCAACTCACCTCGACCATCTCCTTGAACGATCCGGTCTTCTTCCTCCGCGATGGCATTCGCAACATCGTCGCCACCGCCGAAGATCTGGCTGGCAACCGCTCGCCGGTGACCGCGCCGTTCCAAATCGAAATCGACACCAACGGCCCGCAAATCACCGACGTCACGGTGAACGAACTCACGAGCGCCGACTACAACTTGTTCGGCCTGAAGCCCGACAACGCGCCGCAAGGCCCCACGCCGCTGGTGTACTCCATTGTCATTCACGTGCAAGACTTGCCGCCGCGTTTCGCGCCGTTCCTTAACGAAATCGCCTTCAAGCCGGAGTTGGTCGAAGGCAACAACCACGCCGACGGCGGCATCACGGTTATCGGCGATGCCAACGGCCGCATGGCCTTCCTGGTCTACGCGCATCTGGATACGCCCACTCCTCCGGGCCAGCCCGCCACCGGCACCATCACCCTGGTGTTCACCGACGCCAACGGCGTGCCGACGCCGATCCCCGACGATCGCTACACCCTGTTCATCGACGATGCAATCATTGTCGATCCTGCTGGCAACATCCTCGACGGCGAAAGCAACGCCCAGGAACCGGTCAATCAACCGCAATTCCCCACCGGCAACGGTCTGCCCGGCGGCGATTTCACCGCCCGCTTCACGGTTGACAGCCGCCCCGAGCTCGGCGATTTCGCCGCCGCCCGCGTGTACGTCGATATCAACGGCAACTCGATTTACGATCCCCAAAACCTCGACTTCGTCAACCGCGATCTCACCTTCACCATGCAGTTGGATCCCACGCTCATCAACCGCGCCCAACTGGGTGTGCACGACAGCGTGTTCGCCGGCAACTTCGCCGGCGTCCGTGGCACGGCCGATGGTTTCTCCAAGCTCGGCCTGTACGGCACCGATCCGACCGGCATCGGCTTCCGCTGGCTGTTGGATACCGACGACAACGGCACCGCTGATACGCTCATCCTGCAGCCCTTTGGCTTCACAATGTTCGATCAAAACGGCGCCGCGGTGAAATTCAACGGCACCGGCATCGCCTTCGCCGGCAACTTCGATGGCATCGCCGCCAATGGCGACGAACTCGGCCTGTTCGACGGCACCCATTTCTTCCTCGACACCAACCACAGCTTCTCGATCGATGCCGGCGACGAAGTGATCACGACCGCCCTGCGCGGATTCCCCATCGTCGGCGATTTCAACGGCGACGGCACCATCGATCTGGCCACCTGGCAAACCGACGTCTTCCAGTTCAACTTCGGCATCGGCGGCACCGGCGGCAACTCGGGCATCCCGGCCATGTATAGCGGCGCGAAAGATGCCACGATCAATTGGGGCTTCCCCGGCGTCGGCGAAGTCCCGCTCGCCGCCGACATGGACCAAGACGGCATTACCGATATCGGTCTCTGGGTCCCCGGCCACAGCGGCACCGTCTCGCAAGATGCGGCCGAAACGTTCTTCCTCATTTCGCACGATTTCGACCCTGTTACTGGCCAGATTTCGCACACCGGCCTGATAGATCCCACCGCGGCGTTCAACTTGCTCAACCACGCCTTCACGCCCACGCCGCTGGGTCACGACATCTACTCCAATTTCCTCGACGAATTCGCCACGCCGATCGTCGGCAACTTCGATCCGCCGCTGGCGCCCACTTCCGCGGCTGCCGCCTCCGACACCACCGCGCCCACCAGTTCCGTAAGCCCTCTGGCCGTCACGCAAACCTCGGCCTCGTTCACCGTCAGTTGGGGCGGCAGCGACAACACCGGCGGCTCGGGCATCGCCAGCTACGACGTCTATGTGTCCGACAACGGCGGCAGCTTCACCCTCTGGCAAAATCACACCGCCAACACCGCCGCCACTTACAACGGCGTCAACGGCCATACGTACAGCTTCATGAGTGTCGCCACCGACAACGGCGGCAACGTGCAGGCCACGCCCACCGCCGCTCAGGCTACGACCAAGGTTCAGATTCAAACAAGCATTGCCACGGCCACCACGCTCACCGCCACCAGCGCCTCAATCACGGTCGGCCAAAGCGTCACCTTCACCGCCAGGGTCACCGGCGGCACGCCCACCGGCTCGGTCACCTTCAAAGACGGCGCAACGACGCTCACCACGGTCACCCTCGTCAGCGGCGCCGCCACTTACACCAACTCGTCGTTCGCGGCGGGCACGCACAACATCACCGCCACCTACAATCCAATCGCGCCGAACTTGGGAAGCGTGTCGTCCACATTGGTCGAAACCGTTACCACTGCGTCGTCGACGACGACCACGACAACGCTTACAGCCACCAGCGCCTCGATTACCGCCGGCCAAAGCGTCACCTTCACCGCCAGGGTTACCGGCTCCGGCACGCCCACCGGCTCGGTTACCTTCAAAGACGGCGCAACCACTTTGACCACCATCACGTTGGTGAGCGGCGTCGCCACCTATACCAATTCCAGTTTCGCCGCAGGCACGCACAACATCACTGCCACGTACAATCCAGTTGCTCCAAATCTGGGAAGCGTTTCAGCGACGCTCGTCGAAACGGTTACCGCTGCGTCGGCTCCGCCGCCGCCTTCTGACGGTCAAACCTTCAACGGCACGGCCGCCGCCGACATCTTTACAATCACGCCGGCCAACCCCACCGGCTCGGTCACGGTGACGATCAGCAACGCCAGCACCAAGAACATCGCGAAATCCCTGGGCACTTTCGCCCCCACCGGCGCGATTATCATCAACGGCCTCGGCGGCAACGATACGCTCAAATTGGCCACTGCCGCCATCGGCGGCCGAGTGGTCACGATCACCGCCCCGATTTCCTTCTCCGGCGGAGATGGCATCGACACCCTGATCGGCGCCAATCAGGCGAACATCTGGAATATCACCGGCCTGAACTCCGGCACGCTCAACGACAGCGAGTTCGACGCCGTTGAAAATCTCACCGGCGGCACCGCCACCGATGCCTTCCGCCTCAACAACGGCGGCAGCGTCACGGGCAAGATCAACGGAGCCGCCGGCGCCAACACGCTCGATTACTCCGCCTACGCCGGCGCCAGTCTCGTCAACATGCAAACCAGCACCGCCACCGGCACCGGCGGCTACGCGGGCATCACCATCCTCGCCGGCGGAGCGACAACGTCGCTGGTCGGCGCCAACAAGAATTCTGTCTGGAACATCACCGGCGCAAATTCCGGCAACACGACCGGGCTCACCTTCACCAGCGTAAGCAATATCTCCGGCGGAAGCGCGGCCGATACTTTCACATTATTCAACGGCGCAGGCTTAAGCGGCCGCCTCGATGGCGGCATCGGCGCCGACACGCTGAAGTATTCCTACACGACACCGGTCACTGTGAACCTGGCCTCCCTGTCTGCCGACGGCGTCGGCAGCATCGCCAATCTCGAAAGCTTCACCGGCGGCTCCAACACGTCCGACACGTTGATCGGTCCCAACACGGTCAGCACCTGGACGGTCACCAAGGCGAACTCAGGCAAGGTAAACGCGATCCTATTCGCCGGCTTCGAGAACCTGACCGGCGGATCGGCCAACGACAACTTCGTGCTGGGTAAGGGTATCGGCGTGAGCGGCCACATCGACGGCGGCGACGGCATCAACATGCTCGACTACAAAGCTTACACCACCGCGGTGGCCGTGAATCTGAACACCGGCATAGCTACCAACGTCGCCCGCGGCGTGAACAACATTCGCGTCGTGCGTGGCGGCTCGGCAGCCGATACTCTCACCGGCGACGATAACAACAACGCCCTGATCGGCGGCGCCGGCAACGACATCCTCACCGCCGGCGGCGGCCATAGCTTGCTCTTCGGTGGACTCGGCGCCGACACGCTCAACAGCACCAGCGGTGAAGACATCCAGTTTGCCGGTACCACCACCTTCGACGCCAACCTCGCGCAGATCGACAATTTGCTCGCCTACTGGTCGCGCACCGATTTCGATTACGACACTCGCGTGGCGGCTTTGCGTGCCGGCACCGTTATCGGCGCTCCCAAGCTGAATTCCACGACCGTGAAGAACGACACCGCCGCCAATACGCTCAACGGCGGCAGCGGGCTGGATTGGTTCTTCGCCAAGCTGGCGGGAAATCCGAAAGACACGATCAACAACCAAATCAGCGGCGAACAGATGAACTAGCTTGCGGATTGACCAAGTTCCGCCAGGAATGGCCGTCCCGCATGCCGCTCAGCCGCGCCTCCAGCCGCTCGTGCAGTCGCAATTCTCGCACGCCCAAGGCTCGCTCCCATTTTCATCGCGGCACTTGTGCCGGCCGTGTGCATCCTGCACCCTCACCAGGTCGAAATACTCTTCCCAATACGGCCGCTCTTCTTCCAGCGGGGTAGGGCAGTAGCACACCTCGACCCAGCGGGCCGTGCCATCGGCCATTAGCCGCGCCTCCTGCATGTTGCGCAGATATTCCCCCACGGCCACGGAGCCTTGGCCCAACGTGTCGGTTTGGATCGCTTTCAGCAGATCGGCTTCGCGCCCGGGCTTTACCCGCGCTCGCACGAGATATCTCATGCCCCCATTATAGGCGCACCGCTGACTTGCAGTCGGCGCACCGCTTTGAGATAGTAATTGCTTCCAGTCATTTCCAGCCGCTCTGCTACAAGGATTCCTTCCGTGCGAGTACTGATTGCCGATGCATTCGAAACTTCCGGCCGCAACGCTTTGGCCGCGTTAGGATACGAGGTTTTATACGAGCCCAAGCTGAAGGATCAGTCTTTGGTCGATGCCGTGCGCGACAAACAGCCCGACGTCTTGGTCGTCCGCTCCACGCAAGTCACCGAACCCATGCTCGAGGCCGGGCCGCTGAAATTAGTCGTCAGGGCAGGGGCCGGTTACAACACAATCGACGTCGCCGCCGCCTCCAAACGCGGTGTTTTCGTATCGAACTGCCCGGGCAAAAACTCAGTGGCCGTCGCCGAACTCGCCTTCGGCCTGATCCTCGCGCTCGACCGCCGCATCGCCGATAACGTCATCGCGCTGCGCCGGGCAATGGAACAAAACCGAATACTCCAAGGCCCGCGGACTTTTGGGCCGCACCCTGGGCGTCATCGGCGTCGGACAAATCGCCGAAGAATTGATTCGACGGGCCCAAGCGTTCGGCATGCAGGTGGTCGCATGGAGCCGCAGCCTCACGCCCGAGAAATCCGAAGCGCTTGGCGTCGTCCGAAAGAACTCGCCAAAAGAAGTGGCCGAGGCCGCCGACGTCGTCAGCGTGCACGTCGCCATGTCGAAAGACACCAAGGGCATGATCAACGCCGACTTTTTCAAATCGATGCGCCAAGGCGCCTACTTCATCAACACCTCGCGCGGTGAAATCGTCGACCAGGTCGCCCTGATCGACGCCATGCACAACCGCGGCATCCGAGTCGGTCTGGACGTGTACGCCGGCGAACCCACCAGCGGAGTCGCCGATTTCGCCGACGTCATCGCTCGTGAAGCCAATCTCTACGGCACCCACCACATCGGCGCAAGCACCGAACAGGCCCAGGAAGCCATCGCTGCGGAAACCGTGCGCATCATCCAGAGCTTCGAGCAAACCGGCCGCGTGCCGAATGCCGTCAACATTGCTCACCGCACTCCGGCCACTTGCATGCTGGTGGTTCGCCACCGCGACAAGCCCGGCGTCCTGGCCCGCGTGCTCGACGCCATCAGCGCCGCCCGCATCAACGTGCAGGAAATGGAAAACGTGATCTTCGAGGGCGCTCAGGCCGCCGTCGCTCGCATCAATCTCGAATCTGCCCCCTCCGAAGAAACTCTCGAATCACTTCGTAAAGCCGAACCCGACGTCTTCGAACTCCGCCTTACGGCGCTCAGTGGAGATAAATAAGCAGCGAAGGATAGCTCATGAAGCGATTGTGGATGTTGTTCGTCGCGGTCCTCGTTCTTTCGTTTTCCGTGCTCTGCTGGATCGGAACGCGAATCTACCAAGAACAACCGCCCATTCCGCAAAAGGTGCAAACCACCGATGGCAAATCGGTCGTCGACGCCGGCCAAATCGAAGCCGGCCAAAACGTCTGGCAGTCGATGGGTGGAATGGAACTTGGCTCGGTCTGGGGACACGGCAGCTACGTCGCCCCGATTGGACCGCCGATTGGCTCCATCGCGAGGCCATGTTCATCCTCGATCACTGGGCCACCGACGGCTTCAAAATGCCGTTCGATCAACTCGACGCGGAACGAAAAGCCGAACTCGTCGGCCGCCTCACCGAACGCTTGCGCAAAAATACCTACGACCCCGCCACCGGCACGATCACCGTCGATCCAATCCGCGCCGAAGCATTCGAAGCCAACGTCAAACACTACTCCGAAGTGTTCATCGACGGGCAAAAAGACTACGCGATCCCCGCTGGAACCGTCGCTGACGACGAACCGCTTGCGTCACCTCTGCGCGTTCTTCTTTTGGACCGCGTGGTCCGCCGCCACCGATCGGCCCGACGACCATATCAGCTACACGCACAACTGGCCCTTCGAGCCGCTGGTGGGCAACCGGCCCTCGGGCGAAACCGTCGTTTGGACCGGCGTCAGCATCATCATGTTGCTGGCCGGAATTTCAGCCATGGTCTGGTGGTATGCGTCCCAGCGGGAAGATGAGGAATCGTCGCTTCCAGCCGAGGTCGATCCGCTGGGCAGCTGGCAAGCCACCCCCTCGCAAAAAGCCACGCTCAAGTACTTTTGGGTCGTCGCCGCACTGATCCTCGTGCAAATGCTGCTGGGCGTCGTCACGGCACACTACGGCGTCGAAGGAGATGCCTTCTACGGCTTCCCGCTTTCCAAGTGGTTGCCCTATAGCGTCACGCGCACCTGGCACGTGCAGCTGGGAATTTTTTGGATCGCCACCGCCTGGCTGGCGGCCGGCCTGTTCATCGGCCCGTTGGTCAGCAACACCGAACCGAAAGGACAGCGCCTGGGCGTGAACATCTTGTTTCTGGCGCTGCTGGTCGTGGTCTTTGGCTCGCTCGCCGGAGAATGGCTGAGCATTCAACATAAGCTTCCCTCCGACGCGGTGTCGTTCCTCTTCGGCCACCAAGGCTACGAATACGTCGATCTCGGCCGAGTCTGGCAAATTGCGTTGCTCGTCGGTCTGCTGCTTTGGCTCTTCCTTGTGGTCCGCGTGGTGCGCCCGGCGCTGCGTGCCCAAGAGGGCGGACAGAAACAACTCGTCTCCTTGCTGCTTGTTTCCACCACCGCCATCGCACTTTTTTACGGCGCTGGCCTGGGTTGGGGCCAACACACCCATTTGACGATGGTCGAATACTGGCGCTGGTGGGTTGTCCACCTTTGGGTCGAAGGCTTCTTCGAAGTCTTCGCCACCACCGTCATCGCCTTCTTCTTCATGCGGCTGAATCTCATTCGCCCCGGCGTCGCTGCTGCGGCCGCCTTGTTATCGGCCACCATTTTTCTCTCCGGAGGCATCATCGGCACCTGCCACCATCTGTACTTTTCCGGCACACCCACCGTCGCGCTCGCCTGGGGATCCGTATTCAGCGCCCTGGAAGTCGTGCCCCTGGTGCTCGTTGGCTTCGACGCCATGGACGACCTTCGCCGCTCCCGCGCCACCCAATGGGTCCGGCAATACAAATGGCCGATCTACTTCTTCGTCGCCGTCGCGTTTTGGAACATGGTCGGCGCCGGCCTGTTCGGCTTCATGATCAATCCCCCCATCGCGCTGTACTACATGCAGGGACTCAACACCACGCCGGTGCACGGCCACGCCGCCCTGTTCGGCGTGTACGGAATGCTCGGCATCGGCTTGATGCTCATCTGCCTGCGGGCACTAATTCCCGGCGTCCAATGGAAAGAAGGCCTCCTGTGCTTCTCCTTCTGGGCGATGAACGGCGGCCTGATGGCAATGTGCGTGCTTAGCCTGTTGCCGGTCGGCCTGATGCAAACCTGGGCCTCGGTGGAACACGGCTACTGGTATGCTCGCAGCGGCGAATTCCTCCACACGCCAGTCATGCAAACACTGCGCTGGATGCGAATTCCCGGCGACACAATCTTCGCGCTGGCGCCGTTGCGCTGGCGCTGTTCGTCGCGGGACTGAAGACAGGTCATTCGTTTCGGAGGTCAATTTGATGGCGATACCACATGCAAGCGCGGGCGAAGTGATCGATGTCCGTCCCTTAGGCTCGACCTTGACCGCACAAAAAACTACCACCCTGGCGAAAACCAACCGTCTGGAATTGATCCGCCTCGTTTTGCCGCAGGGCAAGAAAATCGATACGCACGTCGCTCCCGACGAAATCGTGCTTCAATGCATTGAAGGCCAAGTGGAATTCAATGCGAAGGGACGAACATGCGAACTAATTCCAGGCTCCCTTCTTTATTTGAACCCCAGTGAGCCGCATTCATTACATGCTCTGCAGAACTCATCGCTCCTCTTGACGATTATTCTGGCGAAGGCTCGATGAACTCCGGCCGAATTGGTCGAACATCGACCGTTCATCCTCCGCAAATGCGCGATCAGGGGATCCAAGAAATACGGATCCATCGCGCCTCACCAAGCATCGAATTCATCACCTGCAGCTGGCGGCCGGACGCTGACCATTTGTGGGCTAAAATTGCAAGTGAGGGTGTCAGCCCATGCCACTGCGTGAATACCGAGCCAAGCGAAACTTCTCCCGCACTTCCGAACCGCGCGGAAAGAAAAAATGCCGCAGCCCCAAACTGGCTTTCGTTGTCCAAAAGCACGCCGCCACGCGCCTGCATTACGATTTTCGCCTGGAGCACAATGGCGTCATGCTCAGTTGGGCCGTGCCCAAAGGCCCAAGTTTGGATCCCCGCGAGCGGCGATTGGCGGTACAAGTCGAAGATCATCCCTTGGAATACCGCAAGTTCGAAGGCACTATTCCCGAAGGTGAATATGGTGCCGGCACGGTGATGATTTGGGACTACGGCACGTGGCAACCTCAGGAACCCGGCTCCATCATTGATCGCGCCTGCGCGAAGGAAAGCTAAAAATCACGCTGCACGGTCAAAAACTCAATGGCGGCTGGATGCTGGTTCGCATGCAAAATTCGCGGCTCCGCGATAACAAATCCAACTGGCTGTTAATCAAAGAGCGCGACCAATGGGCGCGCCCCGGCGACCAGGAAGATATCTTGGAAGAATCCCCGGAGAGCGCTGAAGAGCGGGCGCAGCATGGAACAAATTGCCGCCGGCCGGCTGGCAAAGATCCGCCAGCGTCGAACCGTTTCGCACTCGAAAACCGCCGACCGACGCCGAGCAGCGAAACCGCCCGACCTTTCCGGCGTTCGGCTCACGCATCCCGATCGCGTTCTTTACGCGGATCAGGGCATTACCAAGCGCGACCTGGCAAACTACTACATCCAAATCGCCGACTGGATTCTGCCGCACCTGGCCGGACGTCCGCTCTCCCTGGTCCGCTGCCCCGCAGGCCTGGGCGGGCCGTGCTTCTTTCAACGCCATCCGCCCGAAGGCCTGTCGGCCGACGTCGAGCAGATCCAAATCCGCGAGAACGACAAAACCGCTACGTATTTGGCTGTCAACGACGTGCGCGGCCTGATATCGCTGGTTCAATTCGGAGCCCTGGAACTGCATGTCTGGGGATGTTGCGCGATGACGTCCAGCGCCCCGACCGGCTGGTGTTCGACCTGGACCCCGACCCCTCGGTGCCCTGGAGTGCGTGATCGATGCCGCGTTTCGATTGCGCGACAAACTCGATGATTTGAAGTTGCGAAGCTTTGTGAAAACCAGCGGCGGCAAAGGATTGCACATTGTTGCGCCCATCGTCGCAAACAATCGTGGGAAGCGACGGCCGCGTTCTCACCGCGATTGCCGACGCCGTCAACGCCGAACACCCGGACCAATTTGTCGCCACCATGTCGAAAGCCAAGCGGCGCGGCAAAATCTTCATCGACTTTCTGCGCAATCAACGCGGCGCCAGCACCGTGGTCGCCTACTCCACGCGCGCAAATCCGCCGCCCCGGTTTCATTCCCGCTGTCGTGGGACGAGTTGTCGAAGGTCTCCGGTCCACAGTACTACACGGTCGAAAACGTCCCTCGCGTCCTGGCAAAGCGTAAGCGCGATCCGTGGCAGCAAATGCTGCGCAGCGGTCAATCGATCACTGCGACAGCGCGACGGAAGCTGGGCCTCAAATAGTGCTTACCTGCCGATTCTTCAGTTCTTCGGCCCAATCGCCACGGAAACCATCCGGTTTGGCACGCCGCATGCTGCTCATTGGGACAGGCTGGCCGCTGGAAAGCACGGCTGGCGGCGTCAGGTTCAACACTTACCGGAACACACATAAGAGGAGTCACGCCATGTTGTACTGGGCACTGGTTTTCTTCATCGTGGCCTTGGTGGCCGGCCTCTTCGGCTTTTTCGGCCTCGCGGCCGGAGCTGCTGAAATTGCCAAAATTTTGTTCTTCGTCTTTATCGTGCTGTTTATCGTGAGCTTGGTCACGGGCATGCGGCCCCGCGGCACGATCTAAACAGCAGCGAACAATGAAGTCCTGGTAAAGACTGTTCGCAAGTCCAACGATGCCGTACGAATGCCTGCGATTCGCGCGGCATCCTTTTTACGCAGCCAGGAAATTCATCAAGCCCAGGGGTTGCAACCCCCGGGCTTGCGGCGCAAAAAAACCGCCCTTGCGACCCGCGGCGCAAAGGCGGTGAGAATGAAGGAATTCTTGGTCGAGCTGTTCTTATCGGTTGCTACCGGCGGCGCCGCCAATCTCGGCCCCAGTTCGCTCCCTTGCTATTGACCCATTTCTCCTTCATTTGCTTGGGGGCTGGGAAAGCTCGGGCTCATTCGGCTCGATTCCCCAGCGTCGTTCGATTCTTGCATTCCGCTTTTCGAACCGTTGGAGGCACCCGTCTGCATCTCCATGTTTTGCGGCCGTAAAGGAGAATAATCCCGGCGGTAACGCCGGCCGCTCTCGTCGTAATAGAACGCGGGCGAATTATTTTCCGCCCCGCGGTAGCCGGTGCGATAACCGAACGGCTGAAATGTATCGGCATTGTACGGCATCCATCGATTTTCGCGCCAATAGACCCAAGTGTTGTTCGGCAACCAGTACCACCATTCGCCGTTCGAATAAGAATAGCGCCACCGATTGGGATCGTTCGAATTCGCTTGACGCTCCATTCGATTCTCCTGCCGTTCATCTTGCCGCTGCGTCCGCAAATCTTGCCGGAAATTCTGGCGATCCTCGCGCAGGTCCTGCCGCATTTGCTCATTGGCGTTCGGGTGCCGCTGCGATTTACATCCACGTTCAGTCCGCCATTGCCATTCGCGCCAATATCGATTTGCCCGCGGGGGGTGTTGATGGTTGCGCCTGTGCCCGGATTGTTAAACGCTCTGGTTTGCGTCGCCGGTGCGTTGCTCCCCGGCGGGTTGGCGTTCGCATTTTGCGTGCTGGAAGCCGGATTGCTGCCGGGAGGATTGCTGATCGCATTTTGGTTGCTGGACGATGGGTTGCTCCCCGCCGGATTCATTTCCCGCATCGGTTCGATGCCTGACGGATTCAACTCGCTCGATCCGGCGTTTCCTGAACCGGCCTGGCCCTGCGAGGGGCTGCTGGCCGCCGCGCCGTTGGACGAACTGGCCGATGACGCGCCGCTATTGCCCGAGGTTCCACCGCCTGCCGGTGCTGCAGCCTGCGCTGATCGATCGATCGCCCAGATGCAAGCTGCGGCAGTCACAGCCAGAATTGCAAGCGTTCTCATATGCTTTTCCTCCTGAATTTATTACCCAAAGTAGCTGAAGTACTTTGTTAAATTTCGTTTAGCAAACAGGGACTTGCGCCATCGCTGGTCAAATGAAAGCCATCCTGGCCTGCTGCCAATCAAGAAACCGCCAGGACCATCGACAGAGGTCGAAGGCTTTCGACCCGCCGCCGGCCGACTTCGATCTCATCGTGTAGCTGCACTACGCCTGCCACCCGTTGACAACAATTGATGCAGAGTTGCCGTTCATAGTAAGAACTTACGCGGCCTCGAATCGTAACAACGCCTTGCCAGGCTCTGACTTCGACCGTGTGCAACTGCGGAAAGTGCTGCTGTGCCAGATAGTTGATCACGCGACGCTCCAGGTCGTGATCCAACTGCATCGACCCTGATTCGCTTCGCACCATGTTTCACCGCCTTGTGCAAATTAGCAGAATGCCCTGCCGCAAATCCACTTTTTTGTGCAACTCACGTGCCATCGAGAACGGCCTCATATTAACCTCCGGCCGACCACCGCACATATCTGCTATCGACGTCACCCACATTCCCCAGGGCGACACATCGCGTGCAAAACACACTATCGCCAAACGCTCCGCCAAACGCTCCAGTGATTGACCCCGAGCTCTAAAAATACGGCGTGATCCTTCATGCGGTTCATGGTCTTAGCCTGCGATTACGACGGGACGCTCGCCACGCACGGCTCCGTTGACGACGCCACGCTTGAATCTTTGGAACGCTGCCTCGATTCCGGCCGGAAGCTCGTGCTCGTCACCGGCCGCGAACTACCCGAGCTGCAGCAGGTGTTCCCCGGCCTCAACTTGTTTGAATGGGTGGTGGCCGAAAATGGGGCTTTGCTCTATCGACCCGCCACCCGAGAAGAAAAACCGCTGGCTCCGCCCCCGTCCGAGGAATTCGTGAGCTTGCTGCGCCAACGCGGCGTCAGCCCATGCTCCACCGGCCGCGTCATCGTCGCCGCCTGGCAACCGCACGAAACAATCATTTTGCAAACCATTCGCGATCTCGGTTTGGAATTGCAAGTGATCTTCAATAAAGGCGCCGTGATGGTGCTCCCCTCGGGAATCAACAAAGCCACCGGGCTGGCGGCCGCGTTGCTGGAGTTGGGAATGTCGCCGCACAACGCCGTGGCAATCGGCGACGCCGAAAACGATCATGCACTGCTGGCCAGTTGCGAGGCCGGCGTGGCGGTCGCCAACGCGCTGCCCACGCTCAAAGAGCATGCCGATTGGGTAACTCCCGCGAGCCACGGCGCCGGCGTGCGGCAATTGGTCGATCAACTCGTAGGCAGCGATCTTGCGGAACTCGATCCGAAACTGACCCGCCACGACTTTCTGCTTGGGCAAGACACACAAGGAAATCCCTTTCGCCTGCATCCCTTCCGCGGAAATCTGTTGATCGCAGGCAGCTCCGGCGGCGGAAAATCCACCGTGGCCACGGCCATCATCGAACAACTGGTCGACCACGGATATCAAGCGTGCATTGTCGATCCCGAGGGAGATTACGAAGGACTCGTCAACGTGCTCGCCATCGGCGAAGACCACCAGGCGCCCACCCCGGACGCCGCGCTAAAAGTCTTCGAATCGCCCATCCAGAGTGCCAGCGTCAATCTGTTGGGTCTGCCGTTTCAAGGACCGCCCCGGTTTTTTTCGTTCGCTGGCCGCTCGGCTACACGAATTCGCGCCCGCACGGGCCGGCCTCATTGGGTCGTGATCGACGAGGCGCATCACGTCTGGCCTCCCGCGTGGGAACCCTGCGCGCTGGCCACGCCGCATCAATTGGATCGAACGATTTTCATCACCTTGGATCCACACTTGCTGCCTCCCGATGCCCTAAAAACCGTCGAATTGGTGCTGGCCGTTGGACAAAACCCATCCGGCACGCTGCAATCTTTCGCGTCCACGATCGGCATCGAAGTTTCCAAACTCGACGGCGCACTACTCGATATCGAGCATGGCATGGGCATGGCCTGGAAGGTCGATGCCCCCAATCCGCCACAGACAATCAAAGTCACTCCCGCGCCCTGCAACTTCGCCGCCATGTCCGCAAGTATGCCGAGGGTGAGCTGGAGCGAAGCAATCCGCCCTTGTAGCCGACCTAGTGGCTAATGTTCTGCCACCTCGCGCGAATCAATCAGCCCCCACTGCAACTGTGGACCAACCAAACGTCCGCGATGGTATAGCATTTGCAGTCGCTTCCCCGCCAATTTGATGCCGCGCAGAGAAACCGCATAACAGACGCCATATTTGATGGTTGCATTCATGACCCAGTGGCCGCTTGGCCATCAAAAAGATCAAGTAACGAACAACTGTGCCTCTGGATGGAACCGACTGACGGCGGTATGTTCTCGGCAGATGGAAACAAGTGGTCCTCCGTAGACAACAATCGAGTAATGTTTAAAATCATTCTATTTCATTGATTGTCGGAACGTCGGAGCGGGGGAATCGATCATGCCAGGCGACAAAAGCATTCCGATCAGACGCATCCACATCTCCACTACTGTTTTCGATTCCGACGGCACGCTAAGGCGTTTAGGAGGCGATACCATGTTGTTGGCCGATCTCGTGCAATTGTACGAGGAAGATTCCCCCGCGCTGTTGTCGCGCATCGCCGCAGGCGTTCAGGCGCAGCGCAGCGACGAAATCCGCCACGCCGCACACAGCCTGCGGGGCCTGGCCGCTAACTTCGGCGCCATGGCACTCAGCGATCCGCTGTTGCACCTGGAGGAAGCCGCGATGGAAGGCCGATTGGACGATGCCTCAAGCCTGCTGAATCAAGTGCAACAGGAATCCGCCCGGCTGCAAAAAGCACTGGCCGCGCATCGCCGTTAGACTGCTCGTTTTCGCGCTGCTAGTATGTTTTACCTGAGATCATCGTGGTGCGTTTCTGACCACGCGCTGCCGCATTTTCGGCCGCCTTTCGGGCCTTTTCTCAAACTGGCAGAGAATTTCAAAACCGTTCCTCCGGCCAAAATGTGTCCGCTCTTCGGGCTTCATCCAGCTAGCAATCTGCCAACAACCGCCCCAGCGAGAGTTCCGCTAGGATCTGTGCGGCACCTGATTTGCTCGCTTCTCACAATTCCCTCGCGTGACGACCACGCGAACACGAGAAGTCGGCAACATCAGGAGGATCCAATCATGCTTGTGCTAACTCGACGGGACGGAGAACAAATCGTAGTCGGCGACGACGTCATCATCAAAGTGTTGACCGTCGCGCGGGGACGCGTCCGGGTCGGAATCGAAGCGCCGCGGAATGTCCAGGTTCGGCGCAGCGAGATTCCCTCAAAGCCGAGAAACCTGCCCCTGGAACTGGTGCGCACCACGCCACCCGCGACTCGCCGAAATGGCCGGCACAATTCACTAATCGGCGCAAAGTCGGTTCGCTGTTTTCAATGGCGTTTTCCGTGCGCAATCACCCTGTCTGCAAATCTGTCCGCAACCTGCATGTAGCGCGCGTCAATTCAACGCCGTGTAAAGAAGCAGCCGACGAGGAATCCCAATCCAATCGCCGCCAGCACCGACGTCAGCGGCCGCTGCTGCACGCCTTCCTCAAACGTTTCTCCCACCGAGCGGGCCGTGTCGCGCCCGTGTTCCACATAGCCGGCCGCCACTTCGCGCAGGTCATCAATTCCATCCTTGAGGGCGCCCGTCACTTCAGAGCGAACCTTATTCACGGCTCGCAGCACAGTGTGCGCCTGATTGTTGGCCGAGCTCCTGACCGATCGCGCGGCATGACGCACTTCTCTCGCGCTGCAGCGCGCACGCTGTTTGATGTTCGACGAATTGGGCATGGCGGGTCTCCTTAAAAGCAATGGGCGAAAAAGATATCGATTCTCTAGCAACCACTAGAGCAAGCGGCGTGCCAAAGTGCGCACCTTACAATCGAACCGCCGCATCGGCAAGCCGTTAAATACTCCGTCAATAGAAAAGCTTCCTCAGACCCGCCGAGCCGTCGACGGCCGCTTCACATTTCGCTGGCCACAGTATCGTCGGCCGGCACCGTTCCGTTTTCTTGCACTTTGATTTTGTGATCGATGCAAATACCGAGCTGCCGAAGCTTGTTCCGCAGGCTGCCGCGGGTGATTCCCAGGATCTCCGCCGCCTTCGATTGGTTCCCATGCGTGTGATCCAGCACGGCCGCCAGCAGCGTTCGCTCCATCGATTCCAAGGCTTCCGCATACAAATTGCGTGACCCGCCCTCCAGCCGCCGGTGGATCAACGCCGGCAAATCTCCCGCTTCGGCATGTGTCCCCGGATGCGCATCGGCCGTCTCCTGCGATCGCAATTCACCGGGCAGAAAATCCGAAATCAGCACCGGCCCCGTGGCCTGCACGATCGCCTGCTTCAAAACACTTTGCAACTGGCGTATATTTCCCGGCCACGCGTAATTAAGCAAGGTTTCCAACACGTCGGGCGAAAACCCGTGGATGTCTTTTCCCAATTCTTTGCGGAATCGCGCCAGGAACCATTCCAACAGCAACAGAATATCTTGCCGCCGCTCGCGCAGCGGGGGAATTCTGATCGTGAATCCGTTCAGCCGATAGTACAAGTCTTCGCGGAACCGTCCCTTGGCAACCATTTCCTCCAAGTCGCGATGCGTAGCGGTAATAATCCGCACGTCGGTGCGAATGGTTTGCGTGCCCCCCACGCGCTCGAACTGCTGATCCTGCAGCACGCGCAATACTTTGCTCTGCATCACAGGCGACATGTCGCCCACTTCATCCATGAACAACGTGCCGCCGGAGCATTGTTCGAACTTTCCCACTCGCTGGCTGGTGGCGCCGGTGAACGAACCCTTTTCGTGGCCGAACAATTCGCTTTCCAGCAAAGTTTCTGTCAGTGCGGCACAGTTAACGGCCAAAAACGGCCCCTTCGACCGCTCACTATGATGATAAATCGCCCGCGCCACCAGCTCTTTGCCGGTGCCGCTTTCGCCGCGGATCAGCACCGCCACATTTTGCGGCGCTACGCGGCCAATCGCTTTGTACACTTCTTGCATTTCCGGCGTGCGGCCGACCAGCGAATCCCCGTTGACCGGCACTTCGCCTTGGTCGTGCAATTCCACCGGAACGTGCATGAAGCGGCGCACTTCCAGCGCCTGCCCGACTAATTCACGCACCCGCGCCAAGTCGAGCGGCTTGAGCAGATAATCGTAGGCGCCTAATTTCATCGCCTCGATCGCCGTGTCGCTGGTGCCCCCCACGGTGATGAACACCACCGGCAGCTTGCCGTCCACTTCATGAATTTGGCGATACAGATCCAAGCCCGAAAGGTCTGGCAACATGACGTCTAATAGCACCGCGTCGACCGAGGCGCTTTTCAGCCGTTCCAGGCCCTGCTTCGCGGTGGACGCTGCAACGACTTCCACATCAGGCTGATCGCGAAATGCATTTTCGATCAAATGTACGACCGAGCGATCGTCGTCGATCACCAGTACGGTAGCCATATGCGAATCCCCATTTGGAACACCGAACCGGCGGCAAAGCTAAGTTCTTGCTTCCGCCCGGAGCAACCGCCGTACCATTTTCACCTGCCGGCAGGCGAATATCAATTTTTCGCCGGCCGATTTCTGCCAAAAATGGTGGCCCCCAAGCGCGCTTACCTGCAAATGCCCTACTTCTTGCCGAAGACCCCTGGTTTGGAGGAAGCGCGCTCACTCTGGTTACCATATAGCCGTCCAGGCTCGCGGGCAATTGTTCCAATAATCGCAAGTTGATGCCAAATCCGACGGCAATTAACGGCTTATCACGGCTTTTGCGGCAAAACCGACAGTTTTTGTCACCGCGGCACAATAGCTGCAAGCTCTTCACTAGCTCGCGGATATTAGCGGATAGCGGATATTAGCAGCCTCGTGCCCCCGATATTAGGGGCCACTTGTGCCGCTGCGAGGAGTCAACTTATAAAGTTTTTAGAAGCTGCGCGAGGAGGGCGAAATGAACTGGGATCAAGTCGCCGGAAACTGGAAACAATTCAAAGGCCGGGTGAAACAACGTTGGGGCAAACTTACCGATCAGGACCTCACCACCATCGAGGGAAAGCAAGATCAACTCGTTGGTAAGTTGCAGGAGCGCTACGGCATCGCCAAAGACGAGGCCGAAGCCGAACTGAAACGCTTCTCCGAAGAAGTCCGCGCCTAGCGATCGGACGTCGCTCAGCGCCGTGGCGAGCTTTAACCTCGTCATTGATCAATTCACCAAATGGAGATACCCGCTGCTATGGCAACTGAGCAGTTGCTGGACATTTTGAATGCCCGGCCTCCCACTCACGAACGGCTGGACTTTCGTCGCTGGGTGGAAAATCTGCCGGTCGGCGCCTACATGTGCGACCCAAATGGCCTGATCACCTATTTCAATCAGCACGCAGAACGGATGTGGGGGCGAACCCCCAATTTGAACGACCCCGCCGATCGGTTTTGCGGATCGTTTAAGTTATTTGCCGCAGACGGTTCTCCCGTCACTCACGACCAGTGCTGGATGGCCTTGGCCCTGCGCAACGGCAAGGCATACAAAGCTCAAGAAACTGTCGTGGAGCGTCCCGATGGCCGCCGATTGACAGTGCTGGCGCACGCAAATCCCCTGTGGGACGACACCGGAAAGCTCATCGGCGCCATCAACGTTTTGGTCGACGTCAGCGACCGCTCCCGCGCCGACAGAGCTGAATCATTGTTGGCGGCCATCGTCAAATCCTCCGACGATGCCATCTACAGCCGCGACCTTCAAGGGCGCATCCTCTCCTGGAACTCAGGCGCAGAACGTCTCTATGGCTACGAGGCCGATGAAATCATCGGCCAGCCGATCCAACTGATCACCCCCGCCGATAAGTCGGAGCCGGAACGCGCCATCGTCGAGCGCATTTGCTTCTATGAGCGCGTCGAGCATTTCGAAACCGTCCGCCTCACCAAAGACGGCCGCCGCGTCGATATCTCGCTGTCTATGTCCCCCATTCTCAACAGCTCCGGCCAAATCGTGGGCATCTCCAAAATTGCCCGCGACATCACGGCCCAAAAGGAAGCCGAACGAGCATTCGTCGCCCTCAAGGATACGCTGGCTCAGCAACTTGCCGACCTGTGGCGTCTGCACGAAATGTGCGTCCGGCTTTCCACAACTTTGGAACTCGAACCAATTCTGAACGAAACGCTAGGCACCGCGGTTGCGCTGGAAGGCACCGATTTGGGGCTACTGTCGCTATGCGATAGCGAACAGGACACGCTCCGTGTCGGCGCCAGTTGCGGCTTTTCCGATGAGTTTCTGCGAGCCGTCGAAAGTGTGCCGCCCGGCAGCGGCTGCTGCGGCACCTGCTTCGCCCAACGCCAGCGCATTATCGTTGAAGACACCGAAACTGATCCGCTCTTCGAGCCCTATCGGAAACTCGCCCGGCAGGCCGGATCCCGCGCGGTCCATAGCACTCCGCTCATCACTCGATCCGGTAAGCTCGTCGGCGTGCTTTCCACGCATTTTCGGCAGCCGCATCGGCCCTCCGATCGCGAGATCCACCTTATCGATTTGTGCGCCCGTCAGGCGGTCGATTTCATCGAGAATGCCCAGTTGTACGCGCAACTTCGCGAAGCCGATCGCCGCAAAGATGAATTCCTGGCGACGCTGGCCCACGAGCTACGCAATCCACTCGCGCCCATCAGCAACGCGCTGCACATCTTGCATCTCTCCGGCGACATGCCGCCGGCGACCCAGCGCGTCTGCGAAATCATGGAACAACAGTGCAATCATCTGGTTCGACTGGTCGAAGATCTCTTGGAAGTCTCCCGCTTCACACGCGGCAAAATCGACCTCCGCAAGGAACCCGTCGAATTGGCCCGCGTGATTCAAAGCGCCGTCGACACCAGCCGCCCGCTGATCGAAGCCGCCGGTCATCAATTGGCCATCTCCATTTCGCCCGAAGTGATCACCCTGGAAGCTGATCCGGTGCGGCTGGCTCAGATCATCTCCAACTTGCTGAACAACTCCGCCAAATACACCGAGCCCGGCGGACAAATCTGGCTCTCCGCCCAGCGCGAAGGCACCGAAGTGACGATTTCGGTGCGCGACACCGGCATGGGAATCCCCGCTGAAATGCTCCCCCGCGTTTTCGACATGTTCGCCCAAGTCGATCCCACGCTCAAACGCTCCCAAGGCGGCTTGGGAATCGGGCTGACGCTGGCCAAAAACCTGGTGCAAATGCACGGCGGCCAAATCGAGGCCCGTAGCGATGGCTTGGGAAAGGGTAGCGAATTCGTCATCCGCCTCCCCGTGTTGTCCGCCATGCTGACCGCCGTCGCCGCCCCCTCGCCCCCGCGAACTACCGGACCGCTCCCCGTCCGCCGTATTCTGGTGGTCGACGACACACGGGCAGCCGTCTACATCCTCGGCCGGCTTTTGGAAGCATTGGGCCAAGAAGTTCGCACCGCCGGCAGCGCTGCGGCCGCATTGAACATGATTCAACAAGAGCGGCCCGACGTCATCATCTCCGATATCGCCATGCCGAAAATGGACGGCTACGAATTGGCGCATCATCTGCGGCAAATGCCCGGCATGGAAGGCGTCGTGCTGGTCGCCCTCACTGGTTACGGTCAAGATTCCGACCGCAAGCACGCCCGTGATTCGGGGTTCGATTACCACCTCGTCAAACCGGTAAGCTTGAACGCGCTGCAAGAACTGCTTGCTACGTTGCAGTTGGCCAGCGACCGCACCATGCCCCAACGCGCCGCAACCGCCAACACCATCCAGACCGCCTAGCTGGAGGTTGTTGCGGAAGTCATAATAAAAGCAGCACCGAAGCCAAGGCTCCATCGCTATGTCTGATCCGCGTCATCCGAGGCGCCCGCTTGAACAGTCGCATCCGTGTTAGCGATCCGTGGCGACAGTTGTTGCTGGCTGTCGTCGTTTTCGCGTTGGCGGTCGTCGCCCGCGCCGGCGTTCACGAGCTCATCGGCGTTCACCTGCAGTGGCTGACCTTCTTTCCCGCCGTCATTGCGGCCTCGCTTTTCGGCGGAGTCTTGGCGGGCTTCATAACGACTCTCCTAAGCGCTACAGCGCCCATCTACTGGCCGAAACAAATCAGCCTCTTCCAAATGTCGACGCTCGAGGATTTTTTCGGGCTGGGGCTGTTCCTGGGATCGTCGCTGCTGATCATCGGCATGGCGTGGTTGGTCAATCGTGCCCGGGCGCGCAGCGATGACGCGCGCCGCCGTCTGGCCATTCGAGACGCCGTGAATACTGTGCTCGTGGCCTCGGTTGCGCTTAGCGACGCGGTTCCCAAGGTGCTTCGCGCCACCTGCGAATCGCTAAATTGGACCTTCGGCGGACTGTGGCTCATCGATCACGATTCCAGCGTTCTCCGCTGCGCAAATATTTGGATTCGAGCCGGCGCCAATTGTTCCGCTTTCGAACAAATGACTCGCAGCATCTGCTTTCCGCGAGGCATCGGCCTGCCCGGCAGAATCTGGTCCTCCGGCCAGCCCGCCTGGATTCCCGACGTGGTTAACGATAACAATTTTCCCCGGGCTGAAGTCGCCGAGAAAGCTTCGCTGCACGCCGCCTTCGGATTTCCCATCGTCGTCGAAGGCGAGGTGTTCGGCGTGGTCGAATTCTTCAGCCAGGAAATTCGCAGGCCCGACCAGGATTTACTGGAAACAATCGCCAGCCTGGGCAATAAACTCGGCCAATTCATCAAACGCAAACGTGCAGAAGAAGCATTGCGCGCCAGCGACGCCCGCAAAGCTGCCATGCTCGATTCCGCCTTGGATGGAATCATTTCCATCGACCACCACGGCAATGTCATCGAATTCAATCCGGCAGCGGAGCACATGTTCGGCTATACCCGCGACCAAGCCCTCGGCCATCCGCTGGCGGACCTGATCATTCCGCCGCGTCTGCGGGAAGGTCATCGTCGCGGACTGGTTCACTACTTGGCTACGGGGCAAGGACCGGTCCTGAACCAACGGATCGAACTGCCGGCAGTGCGCTCCGACGGAATCGAATTCCCCGTCGAACTAAGCATCACGAGGATGTTCGGCGACGGCCCGCCGATCTTCACCAGTTACATTCGCGACATCAGCCCGCAAAAACAGGCCGCGCTGGCCGTCGAGGAAAGCGAACGACGGTTTGCCCGCTTCATGCAGCACTTGCCCGGTCTGGCCTGGAGCAAAGATTTAGAAGGCCGTTACGTGTTCGCCAACGAAGCCGCCCTCAAGGTCTGGGGAAAAACCATGGCGGAGTTGTACGGCAAAACCGACATCGAAATATTCCCACCCGAAACGGCCGCCCAATTTCAAGAAAACGACCGTAGCGCCTTGGAAAGTGAGTCGGGTATGCAAACGATCGAAACCCTGGATCATGGCAACGGCGACATTCATCATTCCATCGTCAGCAAATTCGCGATCCCGGGCCCCGACGGCAACCCCGCGCTGGTCGGCGGCATGGCCGTCGACGTGACTGAGCGCATGAAAATGGAGGAATCGCTCAAGGATGCCGATCGCCGCAAGGACGAATTCCTCGCCACGCTGGCCCATGAGCTGCGAAATCCGCTGGCGCCAATCAGCAACGCCCTGCACATCCTCCGGCTCTCCGGCGATCTGCCTCCGGCCGCCGAGCGCGTGCGCGACATCATGGAACGCCAGGTCAATCACTTGGTGCGACTCGTGGAAGATCTGCTGGAAGTTTCCCGCGTCACGCGCGGCAAAATTGACCTTCGAAAGGAACCCGTCGAACTGGCCCGCGTCATCGAAAGCGCCGTCGATACCAGCCGCCCGCTGATCGAAGCCGCCGGACATCAATTGGCAATTACTCTATCGCCAGACGTGATCATCTTGGACGCCGATCCTGTGCGGCTCGTGCAGGTCATCTCCAACTTGCTGAACAACGCCGCCAAATACACCGAAACAGGTGGACAAATTTGGATCTCCGCTCAGCGCGATGGCAGCGAAGTGGTAATCTCAGTGCGCGATAACGGCATGGGCATTTCCGCCGAAATGCTGCCGCGAGTGTTCGACATGTTCGCCCAGGTCGATCCCAGCCTCAAGCGCGCACAAAGCGGCTTGGGAATCGGTCTGACGCTTTCCAAAAACCTGGTGCAGATGCACGGCGGCCAAATCGACGCCCGCAGCAAAGGCCCCGGCCAAGGCAGCGAATTCATCGTCCGCTTGCCGCTCGGCGCCGTCCCCGCCCGCGCCCCTTCGCGGCCGCCCATCGCGCCCGACAAAAAGATATTGCCGGTCCGCCGAATCCTGGTCGTCGACGACACGCAGGCCGCCGTCTTCATCCTCGGCCGGCTGCTGGAAGCTTTGGGCCAACACGTGCGCACCGCCGGCAGCGGAGCCGCGGCATTGGAGATCGTGCAGCACGAGCGTCCCGACGTCGTGATCTCCGACATCGCCATGCCGAACATGGATGGCTACGAACTCGCCGCTCGACTGCGCCAAATGCCGGCCATGGAAGGCGTGGTCCTGGTGGCGCTCACCGGCTATGGCCAGGACACCGATCGCCGCCGCGCACGTGATTCCGGCTTCGATTTCCATCTGGTCAAGCCCGCCAGCTTGGAAACCCTGCAGGACCTGCTGGCATCGTTGCCCTCGGACGCAGCGAACAAGGTCTCGGGCAGCCCCACCTAACTGGCGCTCCGCAACGCGTGATACGCTTTCAACGCCGCCAGTGGAACGGCCACCGCCGGCTCGTAGCTTCGGTATGCCGCCAGCACCGGCTTTAAAAACGCTTTCGCCTTGCGCTTTGCAAAATGCGACAGCACGTGATGCGCTGCTTCGCGCACACACGCCGAATCGCCTTTGCTCAACAGCGCGACCAGTGTCTGCTTCAAACCCTCATTGCCCAAAGCAATCAACGCTTCGGCCGCCATCCATCGCACGTCGTGATCGTCGTGATCCAGCGTTTCCGCCAGTGCTGTCGCCGTCGAGGGGTCGCGAATTTCGCTCAACGTCTTCGCCGCCTCCCAACGCACGTGAAGCTTGCGACTGTTTAACATTCGCAACAGCGGGATCACCGCCTCGTGGCCCACTTTCACCAGCGCCGCGCGGGCGTGCTCCCGTTTGATCGGGTCCCTGTGTTCCAATGCCAGCAGCAGCGGCACGACCTCGTCGCGAACTCCCGCTGTAGTGTCGATTCGATTGCCCATACGTTGCCTCGCCTATCATCGTAGCAAATTTGAGATGCCTCTGGATCGTTTTTTCGCTCGACGGCATGATTCTAAAGAAGCACAATATGCCGATGCTTAAGCCGAACGTCCGAAATCGATCAGCACCATTATGATCTTCGCCTGGATTCGCGACCGCCGTCGCCAACAAATCCTGCAGCAGCCGTCTCCGCCCGAGTGGCGTCAAGTGCTCGAATCGCTCGTGCGACACTACCAGTATCTCGGCGCCCAGCAGCGCCAGCGATTGGAAGGCTTTGTGCAGGTCCTCGTCGCCGAAAAGGATTGGGTTGGAGGCAGCGGCTTTGAACTGAACATCGGAATCAAAGTCACCATCGCCGGCTACGCCGGCGTGATGACGCTGGGCATGATCGAGCCCTACTATTTCGATCGACTCCGAACGATCATCGTTTATCCTGGCGGATATCAAGCGCATGCCAGCCGTTACGACTTACACCCACCGCCTGACGGCGTGAGGGCGAGACTGGGTGAATCGTGGCATCATGGGCCCATTGTGCTCTCGTGGGCGGAAATTGTCGGATCGAAACGTTCCAGGCCGGGCAACAATTTGGTGTTCCACGAATTCGCGCATCACATCGACGGCCTGGATGGCGATGTCGAAGGCACGCCGCCGCTGGTGGGCCGCGAAAAGGTGCGCACCTGGCACACCGTCGTGGAGGCCGAGTTCGAACGCCTGGTGCGCGACAGAGCCACCGGCGAGGCCACCGTGTTGGATCGCTACGGCGCCAGCAATCGCGCCGAATTCTTCGCCGTCGCCAGCGAGTGCTTCTTCGAACGCCCCCGCGCCCTGCGCGATCGACACCCCGAGTTGTACCGCGTGCTGGCCGATTTCTACTGCCAAGATGTGGCCCAGTGGCTCCCCGACGCCGTCGAATCAGAATCGTCGCACTGACGCTGCACCGCCAGATTCCTAGGGATATCCGACAAGATCAGGTAAATCGTTTTTTCGGGTCTCAGTGGGCCACCGCCGTCGACTGAGAAGCCAACCAGACCGCAAAACGCGTCGGGCCGAGGCGCGGATGATCGCCAGGCACCAGACTTCGATCGTTCACCGCGATGCCATAATACCGGGCTTGAGGATCGGTGCTAACCTGCCGGGTGTCGTTGCTGGCGGCCAGGAACCGTCGCACCAGTTCGTCCATCCGGATCAATTCGGGGCCCGCAATTTCGATGGCGCCATTCGTCGGGTCCGCGGTTGCGACATCGGCCAGCGCCGCCGCAACGTCGTCCGACACGATCGGTTGCATGAGGGCCGGCGGCAGTCGAACGGTTTGCCCTTCGGTTGCAGAATCGGCAATTGCCCCCACGAATTCGAAGAACTGCGTGGCGCGAACGATCGTGTAGGGAATGCTAGAAGCTTTGATCAGATTTTCCTGCGCCAATTTCGCGCGGAAATAACCGCTCTCAAGAAGGCGATCGGTGCCGACAACCGATAGGGCAACGTGATGTTTCACTCTCGCGACCGCTTCCGCGGCAAGCAGGTTTCGCCCCGATGTCTCGAAGAACTTCAATACTGCGTTGTCCTCCCACACAGGCGCATTCGCCACGTCGACAACAACCTGCGCCTGCCAGCGCGTCGCTCAATCCTTCGCCGGTGATGGTGTTGACGCCCGATGTGGGTGATGCGGCCACAACCTCGTGGCCCCGCTGCCGAAGTTTGATCACCAGCTTTGATCCAATCCGTCCGCTACCGCCGATAACTACGATTCTCATAAGAACCTCCCCATTCGTCGCATTCGGCGACCATTGGAATTATCGATTGCCTGTCGAAACTTTCTCTGCGCAAATTATTCGATCTCAGCCACTGACCAGAGGGAAAGCTTGTCCGGGTCCAGTGTCATATAACGCTTTCACGTGCGGTGTTTCGAACTGGCCAGCGAGGTAAATTTCTCCCCGTTCTGCGCGATAAAAAAAGGCAGGGAGCAGCCGGCTAGTCATGAGCCGAGTGACGTTCTAGTCTACCGGCGCCGGGCTGCTGAGCTGCGCATTTTTCTTAGCGCAGGTGCCATGCCGGATGGACTGCGTCTTCTGGGTTCCTGACCTGAGCCCTATTTCGGATCCGGTACCTGCTAATTCAGTAACTATAGGTGTTTTGTTGCCGCGCCACCACTACGCGTTTGCGTGACCTAAGTTAACGCCTCGGCGCGATGCTGGGGCGGTCTTGTTTTTACCAACAGGACCGCCCCGCGGGGCGGTCCTCCATCGTTTTGGAGGTGTCCCATGATCGCGCCGTTAAGAACGAGGTCGCTGGACTGCTATACGGAATCCGTACGCGAGAAGTTTCTGCAACTGCTACCCCTGATCCGGCAGCAGGCGGTGTTCGCCTTTCGTGGCCTACGGGCCGAAGCCCGCGAGGAACTGACCGAGGAAGTCGTGGCCAATTCCTTCAGCGCGTTCGCTCAGTTGGTGCGCCGAGGCAAAGCGGCCTTTGCTTACGCGACTCCGCTTGCACAGTATGCAGTCCGCCAGGTCCGTGCCGGGCGGCGCGTCGGCAATCGGCTGAACGTGAACGATGTACTGTCCCGCTACGCCCAGAGGCAAAAAGGATTTCAAGTCAAACAGCTCGATCACTGGGCTGATGCCTTGGGCCAATGGAGCCAGGCACTGGTTGAAGACCATCACACACCGGTCGACAAGCAGGCGGCTTTTCGCCTCGACTTTCCAGCTTGGTTGTCACGGCTCGCTCCGCGGCAGCGACGGATTGCGGAGTTTTTGGCAGCGGGCAACTCGACTTGCCAGGCGGCCCGACGCTTCCGGCTGTCTGCTGCCCGCATCAGCCAATTGCGCCAGGATTTTCATCGCGACTGGCTGCGGTTTCACGGGGAATTGGCGGTGGTCCGCACCAGCACTGTCGTCGCGTAGCGAGCCATGTGCGTCGCCAATCACGCGAGTGGCGGTCATGTCGTCGGTTAAGCCGATCCAAATACTGTCTCCATCCGCCCTGCAGCCCCTACGGTGCGGCAGGGTGGTTGGAGGCGATCGCACACGGTGGCACCGCTACGGCGGTTCTCTACAGCATCCTGGCGAGCGTCACGGCGAATCAAGTCGAGCGTCCGCGACCTGCTCGTCCAGTTGTCAGGACATTCGCCGCCGTGGCGCCGTTACCACCCCACACCAATTTTTTTGTGGTTTAAATCCGTCACCTTGGCTAAGCGGCGCGTGCGCAAAGTAACCGGCGGAGTAGTCTGCCTCGGAGCGGCTCCTGCGCCGATAGAAATATACTCTGGACCAACGTCCAGAAAGCATGTTAAGACGGACAAGTCGCGTGCGGCGACACAATGGTTGTCGCCGGCCAAGCGATTGGTGAAAGCGCGGGAACTAAACGTTCCAAATCGGCAGGGATGGCAAAGTCGATAGGATATGTAAGTCGGGGCGACTGGATTTGAACCAGCGACCTCTTGGTCCCGAACCAAGCGCTCTAGCCAGGCTGAGCCACGCCCCGGAAAACCGACAGCATTCGTCCGACAAAACGACGCATATCGTGCGCACTTTGTTCGCCGCTTAACTGCCGATATTCGCGAACCAGCGATTCTAACCCAATCGCCCCGCCGGTCAACGCCATAATGCTCTCATCCACACCCGCATTCGGGCGCTACTTTCACAGCCTTTCCCGTGGCCGAGTTGGGAATCAGGCATAAGAACTTCAACGGCTGCTGCCCCGTGTTGCGGAACTGATGCACTTCGTTGGGCTGCACGAAGACCACGTCGCCGGCCGACAATTTGTGCTGCTTGTCACCTTCAAACACCACGCCGTTGCCTTCCAGCACAAACACCTCGTGTTCGTAGTCGTGACTGTGCCGCGGCGTGTATCCGCCCGGCGCAACTTCGAACTGCCGCATGGCGAATGTCGGCGCGCCGTCCGATTGACTCAGCAACCACCGCACACTGCAATTGCTCGAGCCTTCCATGTCGACCGGTTTGGCGGCCACGCTTTCGGCTTGATTCACTTTCATGGCGTTATGCAATTCCTCTAGGTCTTGTCGTGCTGTTTCGCGGCGATTCGTTTGCCGCGGTAGTGATCCAATAAAATCGCCGCAACCGAAGCCACGGCTAATATCCCGACTTCGATCGCCAGTATCAATATACCGTGTTGGTCCAGCAAGTTCATCAACGGGTGCCACGCTTGCGAATTCGCCAATGGCTCGGCGGCCGACGATGCCGCGGCACGGCTCGCGCGGAGCATCAAAAGCCCGTATCCGCAGGCGGTCACCGTAAATGCCACCCCGACCACGGCGGTCAAAATGTAAAACGGATTGCTCGGCTCTTTCAACCTGCTCACGCTGGCCGTCCGCATCTTGCCCAATGGTCATGGGCAACCGATGATAGGGGTTAGATTAGGCGTTGTTTCGTGGTGTTATTCTACGGGAATGTATGTCGCTTTTGGGTCGAATTTTTCTGCTTTGCTACGCGGTGGCAGTCGCGCTCGCCATTGCCCAGATATTTTCCCGCAGCCCATCGCGCGCGACATGGATTCTAATTCTGACCTGGTCGGGCTTCTTAATACAGACGCTATTCTTGTGTCAACGCGCCGCGGCGGCCAACGGCACGCCGCTTTCCAGCCCCTTCGATTGGGATCTGCTCAGCGCTTGGGCCCTGGTGGCAGTTTGCCTGTACCTCGCCTGGTATCATCCCAAAACCGCCCTGGAATTGTTTCTGCTTCCCTTGGCGCTGGGCCTGATTGGCCTGGCCCACTTCGCCGATCACGAACCATTTCCCCACTCCACGGCCGGCCAAGTGTGGGGCATGATCCACGGCATCTTCAACCTCCTGGGAGTCGTCGCCGTGTTGGTCGGTTTTGTTGCCGGTATGATGTATCTCATTCAATCGTACCGACTCAAACACAAACTCCCACCGGCCGAAGAACTCGGCCTGCCAAGCTTGGAATGGCTGGAACGCATCAACAGCCGCGCCATTGTGATTTCGGTCCTGATGGTCGGCGCCGGTTTCATTAGCGGCATCATCCTGAACATTGCGCTGCGGCATCGCCAATTGGAAGAGCTTCCTTGGACCGACCCAGTGGTCTGGCGTTCGGCTCTCCTGTTCGCTTGGCTCCTGGCGGCCGCCGTGTTCAGCGCCGTTTATCGTCCCGCCCGCAGCGGCCGAAAAGTGGCCTACCTCACCGTCGCCAGCTTCGCCTTCTTGGTAGTCCTGCTCGGCGTCCGGCTGTTCGTTCCCAGCGAACACAGCGCGATGCACGACGGAAATCCGCCGTCGACAATGCACAATCGCGCCCGCTGCTTGCCGCCTGCTGCCTGCCGCCTGCTGGAGGTTCGCACATGAAACTCCAGATGGTCGGTTGCAGTCATCACAATGCCTCGCTCGAAGTGCGCGAGCGCCTGGCGTTTAGTCCCGCGCAAGCCGCCACGGCGCTCGACATGTGGCGCAACCGCTTCCCCGACACCGAAGCAGTGCTGCTTTCCACGTGCAACCGCGTCGAGGTCTACGCCGCCGCCACCGATCCCGTGGCCGTCCCCTCCGATCAGGAGGTCAAACAATTCCTGGCCGAATTCCATGGCCTCGAGCTGCATCAAGTGTTCGACGATCTGTTCGAGCAATCCGGCGAAGGCGCGGTGCGGCACCTGTTCACCGTGGCGGCCAGCATCGACAGCATGGTGCTGGGCGAGCCGCAAATTCTGGCCCAAGTCAAGCAAGCGTATCAACTCGCGCAGCAGCAGCAGAGCGTCGGCCCGATCACCCACGATATTTTCCAGCGCGCCCTGCGCGTCGCCAAACGCGTGGCCACCGAAACATCCATCAACGAGCGCCGCGTGAGCATTCCCAGCGTCGCCGTCAGTGATTTCGCCCGCAACGTGTTCGAACGCTTCGACGACAAGCGAATCCTCGTCATCGGCGCCGGCGAAATGGCCGATGAAACCCTCGTGTACCTGCGCGAGGAAGGAGCCCGCGGAATCACCGTCATCGGCCGAAACCGCGAAAACTCCCAAAAGCTCGCCCGGCAACATGGCGGGACCGCCGCGCCTTGGGAACAGCTCGAAGTCGAACTGGCAGCGGCTGACGTCGTCATCAGCACCACCGGCGCCGCACAACCCGTCGTCACGCTCGATCTCTTTCGCCGCATCGAACCGCAGCGCTATCAGCGACCGCTGTTCATTCTGGATTTGGCCGTCCCGCGCGATTTCGATCCCGGGATCGGCGATTGCCTGGGCGTGTACCTGTATTCCATCGACGACCTGCAAGAGGTTTGCCGCCGCAATCGCGCCGAGCGCGATAAGGAGCTTCCACAAGCGCTGGCCATCATCGAGGAAGAAACCGGCTTGTTCATGCACGAGCTATACCATCGGGCGACCGGCCCGATCATCCAACAGCTTCGCCAAGGCTGGCACGAAATGCGCGACGAAGAACTTCGCCGGCTATTCAACAAGCTGCCCAACCTGGACCAGCGCTCGCAACAAGAAATTACGCAGGCCTTCGATCGCTACGTCAACAAGCTTTTGCATCCGCCGCTGGAATCGCTGCGTGATGAATCTCGCACAGGCGTCCCGCACAGCCTGCTCGATGCCCTAAAGCGCCTTTTCCGGTTGACCGATTAGCTCGGTGCACAAGGCGTTATGCGATAAGCCAAGCGCCATTAGTCATTGGTACTTGGCCATTCGTCATTTCCAATCGCCCGTCACTCCGCTTCATCCTCCCACTCTTCATCCTCGTCCTCATCCTCCTCGTCGTCTTCGTCCCAGTCCTCTTCATCTTCATCCTCTTCGTCCCACTCTTCATCGTCCTCTTCGTCGTCGTCATCCTCTTCAGGCTCTTCGTCGTCCACTTCTTCCCATTCTTCATCGACGAAATCGTCGTCTTCTTCATCCTCTAATTCTTCATCTTCATCTTCGTCTTCGTCTTCATCATCTTCCCATTCGTCGTCCTCGTCGTCGTCCAAATCGTCTTCGTCCTCTTCTTCATCGGCGGCGGCGATGGGCTTCGGCTTTGCCTGACGGCGCGCGGCTTCTTTTAATGCCACGATGGGTTCGTCCAATTCTTCTTCGGGACCCGATGCAGGGCGGATACGCGTCGTCACTGATTCATCCTCCGGAATTCGATCATCTGGTGAAGCTTCTTGCCCGCCGCCACTCCCGCCGACTTCCGCAACTCGAAACTCCGCGGCGCGGGGCAACTCGTCGAGATGCCTCAATCCGAACAGCGCCAGAAACCGTTTGGTCGTACCATACAACAAGGGACGGCCCAAGTCATCCGACCGACCCACAATTCGCACTAAATCACGCTCCATCAATTGACGCAAAATATCGCCGCACTGCACCCCGCGAACAGACTCGATCTCCGTTCGCAGCACCGGTTGACGATATGCCACCACCGCCAACGTTTCCATTGCCGGCGCTGAAAGCCGCGTTTCCACCGGCCTTTGCAGCAGCCGACGCAACCAGGGACCGAACTTTGGCCGCGTCAGCAACTGATGCCCGCCGGCCACTTCTTCCACTCGCACCGGCGCACCGCCGACATCGTACAGCCCGTTCAGCCGGTGGATCAATTTACGCGCTTCCGGGCCATTCGCCAAGCCAGCCAAATCCGCGATTTTCCGGCTGGTTAAAGGCTCCCGACCCACAAACAGCACCGCCTCAAGATTCGCCAGTTCAGCCGTCCGCTGAGAAGACTCCGGCTGTTCACGCGCCGTAGGAGTCGCTCCAGTATCCGGCCGTGACAGGGCGCGCGGCCCTTTTTCGTTGCCAGGGGAATCCATCGAGCGAGATTCACTCATGGAAATGGGGAATTCCTGATGATTTGAAGCTCGGCAAACTGGCTAGATTATGCCGCAACCTATGCCAAAAAGCCCAACGATTGCAACCCCGGGGCATTTGCCGCCAGAAAGAGTAGGGGGGCCCGGTTACTGCGGCTGCTGCGACCGCCAGGTCTCGACCTGTTGGAGCACCGCATTCATCGCCCGCCAGGGGTCGTCTTCGATCGCCTGGAAATAGCGGTTCACGCCGGGATTACCGCCAATGGCCATCTTGCACACAAACCGATACCGATTGTTGTCCGATCCCCACGTCTCCAGCGTATAGTGCGTGGCGCCCAATTCACGCAAGCGGGCCTCGGCCCTGCGAAACTGCTCACCATCGGAATTCCCTGCCGCAGCGGCGGCGCTGCTGTTTGCGACCGGCTCTTGATTCCTAACTTCCGACGCCTGGCGTCCCACTGCGGAACCCTGAACCCCGATCCCAGAACCCTGATCGCTCGAAATCGGCCGCGATTCGCTCGGCGCTTGAAAACCAGCCGGCTGCGCAACCGCAGAATTCGCAGCGCTCGCCCGAACGCTTGTGGGCTGCGCTCCCGGAGGACCGTTCCCACTTCCTTCCGCTCGATAAGACGCCGGCTCTGAAAACGGACTATCCGGACGCGCAGGCAGATTACCGTTGGCCACACCGGCGGGCGTATGACTCCCCGGGTCCGGATCCGTAACACGAACCACCAGCCGCCCGGCTAGCAGATTCTTAATAACCTCGGGCAGGTCTTTGCCAAAGATGGCGAACAGCGGGATGCTGATCATGCAGATCAGCATCACTAGCGCCCGAAACGCGATGGCGGTCGATGATTGCATCGGCCGACGGCTCCCTCCAAAAATCGTTTCCCCGCCAACGTTTACGGCACGCTGCGGGCGCGCCGCTCTGGGTCCATCCACGGGGGGCGGAATCATACCGGCCAGCGTGATTCCAAACAATGCCAACTTGTCTTACTGCCTGCTGCCTGCCGCCTGCACGTATTGCCTATAATCCACTCCATGCAACCGATCTATCTCGATTCCAACTCAACCGCCCCCATGCTGCCCAAAGTGGCACAGGCATTGGCCAACGCTTACGAAGCCGGCTACGCCAACCCGGCCAGCCAGCACGCTCTAGGTCGCCGGGCTCATCAAGTGTTGGAGGATACCCGCGAAGAAATCGCTCGGCTGCTGGGTGCAAACCCGTCCGACCAGTTGCTTTTCACCAGCGGCGGCACCGAAGCCAACAACCTTGCTTTGTTCGGCTTGCCAGGCACACCACCGGTTAGCGTCGGCCGCCAGGCCGAGCGAACCGCCAACGGCCGCATCATCATCTCCACCATCGAACACCCCAGCGTCACGGCCGCCGCCGATGCACTGAAGCGCCTCGGCTGGCGGATCGACAAACTAACCGTCGACCGCAATGGCGTCGTGCGGTTAGACCAGCTCGACGAACTACTAGCCTCCGCTCCGCCGCCAAAGCTCGTCAGCGTCATGCTCGCAAACAACGAAACCGGCGTGCTCCAACCAATTCTCGAAATCGTCCGCCGCGCAAATGCCGATAGCGTCCCCGTCCACACCGATGCCAGCCAGGCCATCGGTAAGATCCCCGTCAATTTCCGCGCCCTCGGCGTCTCGGCCATGACCGTCAGCCCGCACAAATTCCACGGCCCGCGCGGCATCGGTGCACTGCTTGTCAAGCACGGTGCTCAACTGCAGCCCATGCTGCACGGCGCTACGCAGCAATTGGGCTTGCGCCCCGGCACGGAATCCGTCGCACTACCGCTCGGCTTCCTCGCCGCCCTGCGCACGTGGAATGCCGACCGACCAATCCGCCTGGCCCAACTGCGCGATCGCCTCGAATCGGGCATCCGCGCCGCTTATCCTAAAGCAGTCATCAATGGCGCCGGCGCCCGCGCCTGCCCAACACTGCAAACATCGCCTTCGTCGGCCACGATCGTCAGGCCCTCTTCATGGCGCTGGATCTCGCCGGCGTTTACTGTTCCACCGGCTCCGCCTGCTCCAGCGGTTCCAGCGAGCCCTCGCTGACGCTGGTGGCCATGGACCTGCCACGCGAAATCGTCTCCTCCAGCCTCCGCTTCAGCCTCGGCGCCACCACAACCGCCGCCGAAATCGACGGAGCTCTGTGCCGTATTGCCGACGTGGTCCACGCCGCACCGGTGCAAAAAATTGGCTCCGCCTGATCGTCCCGGAAAGCCGAAAATCGGCGTTCCCCAACTGTCTTTTTCCAGCCTTGGGGAAGGTGGAAAAAAAGCCTGGTTTTCTCGGCAAAAACCCCTCTAAAAAACCGCCTCCACCCGGTGTTAAAAAGGGGGCAAATTTGATAGAATTCCCTCATCGATTCGGGCCGATTTTCTCGCCCTGTTTTGGACCTCTTTTGCTGACGGATGGATCCGCGTGGAGCACGAAGTTTTCGCCATTCCGCCGACCGCCCCGCGCGACAATGCGCCCCCGGCAAGGGATTCCGACTTCATCGCCGGCCCCGAAAATCGCCTGGCCGCCACCGCCATCCAGTGGCTCCTGCACCCCGGTGAGGCCGCCTACAGCCCCTTGGTCTTGCACGGTCCTTCGGGCACTGGCAAATCGCACTTGGCCCAAGCCGTCGCCCAATCTCGCGCCAGCGCCACCTGCACCCACGCCGCCGATTTCGCCCGCGAACTGGCCAAGTCGATCGACGACAACACGGTGCACGACTGGCGAGCCAAATACCGCACCGCAAAAATGCTCGTCTTCGAAGACATTACGCATTTGGCCGACCGCCCCGCCGCCCAGGCCGAACTTCTGCATACCCTCGACGAACTCGAACACCAACAAGTCCCCGTCGTCATCACCTCGCGCTTGGCCCCGTCCGAAATCACCCAACTCACTCCCGCCCTGCGTAGCCGTTTGGCCGGCGGCTTGGAAGTTCCGCTTTCGCTTCCGGGCGCCGCCGCACGAAAGATCATCCTGGAGCGCCTCGCCGCGGCTCGCGGCCTCCGCCTATCCCCCGGCGCAGCTCAACTCCTCGCAACCAACCTCTACGGCACCGTAAACGAACTCCGCGGAATCCTGCTCGAACTCGAAATGGAATCGCCGCCAGCGGAAGGAAAAACCCTGCTAATCAGCACACAGCGAGCGCGCAAGTATCTAGCCGCGCGCCGCGCCCGGCTGCGCCCCAGCCTGCAACAAATCGCCTCCTGCGTCGCCAAGTTTTTCGGCCTCCGCCGCAGTCAGCTCTGCGGCTCGTCACGCCGGCAACAGGTGGCCTTTGCCCGCAGCATAGCGATCTACCTCGGCCGTCAGCTCACCGGCAAAAGCCTGCAGACCCTGGGAACGTATTTCGGCGGCCGCGACCATACCACCATTTTGCACAGTTACCGAACCTTGGAAGCGCGACTGGCCCACGACCGCCAGTTACGTTCCACCGTGCTCAACTTACGGAAGATGTTGACCCCCGGAATCACAACTGGGGATTAACTGTCGCGCCACTGTCACTCAATTCAACCCGTTTACCAAAAACCAACAGCGCCTCCACCGACCCCAACGCCGCATTGAAATTAGCAAGGTTGAAGTCGCACGGGCCAAACACGAGTCCAACATCATTTCCACAATCGCCCAAATTGCCTCGGCTTCGAATACCACATCACATCCATCCACCTAATCGCGTCCGTCCAACATTCTCGACATCCGCTGGCGCCGTACTACTGCTCCTGCTGATTGAAAAGAACATCCAAACTGATAGAACACATCGCTTGCCGATCTGACGCAAAGTAATCACCGGGTACGAATCATGAAGATTACATTCGAACGCGAAAAATTCCACGCCGCCTTCCAGACGGCCGCCGCCGTAGCCCCAGCCCGGAGTCCCAAGCCCATCCTCCAGAATGTGAAGCTCGAGGTTTCCAAGGAAGGAACCCAGCTCATGGCTACCGACCTCGAGGTCGGCATCCGCATCAACGTTTCCGGCGTGACCGTGGAAACCCCCGGCAGCGCCGTCCTCCCCATCGCCCGCTTCGGCCCCATCCTGCGCGAATCGTCTGACGAAAAATTGCACCTGGAAAGCGACGGCCAAAGCTCGCAAATCCGTGGCGATCGCAGCCAATGGAAGCTGCCCGAGGAAAATCCCGACGAATTTCCTAACGTCGCCGTCTTCAAAGAAGAAAAATTCCACGAGCTAGCCGCGCGGCTCTTCCGCGAAATGGTCCGCCGCACCGTCTTCGCCACCGATAACGAAAGCAGCCGCTACGCCCTGGGCGGCGTACTGCTGGAGATGGATGCCGACAAAATGACCGCCGTCGGCACCGATGGCCGCCGCCTGGCCAAAATGGAAGGCCCCGCCATGAGCGTGGGCGGCCACCAAACCTCCGGCCAAACCACCATCGTGCCCAGCCGCGCGATGACCCTGCTGGAGCGCGCCGTCAGCGATAGCGATGGCGAAGTGCAACTCTCCGCCCGCGCCAACGACATCCTGATCAAAAGCCCGCGCTTCACCATCTACTCGCGCCTGGTCGAAGGCCGCTTCCCCAAGTGGCGCGACGTGTTCCCGCACCGCACCGATGCCGTGAAACTGGAGCTGTCCGTCGGCCCGCTGCATTCCGCCGTCCGCCAGGCCGCCATCGCCACCAGCGAAGAAAGCCGCGGCATCGATTTCACCTTCGAGAACGGTCTGCTCGTGCTCTCCGGCCGCGCCGCCGATGTCGGCCAGTCCCGCGTCGAATTGCCCGTGGCCTACAGCGGCCCGAAAGTTTCCATCGCGTTGGATCCCCGCTTCTTCAGCGATTTCCTCCGCGTTTTGGATCCCGAAAAAACCTTCACCCTGGAATTGAAAGATTCCGACAGCGCCGCCGTCTGCAGCACCGACGACGGCTACGGCTACGTAATCATGCCGTTGGCCCGCGATCGCTAAAAATTCCTGAACCCCGAAACCCGAAACCATTTTGGCCTACCCCAAACCCATCGCCGACGTCCTCTCGCAACTAATTGCCAAGCGCGGCTACGCCCGCCAGCGCTCCACCGCATCGCTGGAAAACGCTTGGTGCCAAGCCGTCGGCCAAAAATTCGCCGCCACCACCCGCGCCGGCAACCTCCGCCGCGGCACACTGGAAATCACCGTCGCCAACAACCTGCTGGCCCAAGAGTTGGGCTTCCGCAAATCCGAACTGATCGAACAACTGCAACGCCTCGCCCCCGACGAAAGCATCACCAACCTCCGCTTCCGCACCGGCCGCATCGCCTCGTAAAACTTGAAACTTGAAACTAGCCAACTCTACATAAATAAACATGGCCGACGCACCCGTTAAACCTTCGAAATCTTCCGCCGCCGCCACCGAAAAGTACACCGCCGCCGACCTGGAGCATCTCTCCGATCTCCAGCACGTCCGCGAACGCTTCGGCATGTACATCGGCGACAACACCACCCGCGGCCTGCACCACCTGGTGTACGAAGTGGTCGACAACTCCATCGACGAGGCCCTGGCCGGCTTCGCCCACAACGTCTGCGTCACCATCAACAACGATGGCTCCGTCACTGTCGAAGACGATGGCCGCGGCATCCCGGTCGAAAAGCACGAACAGCTCTCCGAGGAAATGGATCGCGAAGTCTCCACGCTCGAAGGCGTGATGACGGTCCTCAAATTCGGCGGCAAGTTCAAGAAGGGGGCCTACCAAACCTCCGGCGGCCTGCACGGCGTCGGCGTCACCGTCATGAACTTCCTCGCCGAATGGTGCGAAGTCGAAGTCTCCCGCGACCAGCACGTCTGGCAGCAGGAATACGAACGTGGCATCCCGCAAGGGCCCGTCCGCCGCGTCGGCGCCACCACCAAAACCGGCACCAAAACCACCTTCAAAGCCGATCCCCAAATCTTCCAGGCCACCAAGTTCAGTTACGACATTTTGTACCGCCGCCTGCAGGAGCTCGCCTTCCTCAATCGCGGCGTGCACATCTTCCTCAAAGACGAGCAAACCGGCGACCAGGACGAATTCCACTACGAGCGCGGCATCGTCGAATTCGTCGAACACCTCAACCGTGCCAGCGAGCCCTTGCATCCCGAGGTCATCTTCATCTCCGGCGAGCAAGATGGCGTCGGCTACGAAATCGCCCTGCAGTATTGCGGCGAGTACACCGAAAACGTCCACTCCTACGTCAACAACATCAACACCATCGAAGGCGGCACCCACGTCTCCGGCTTCCGCGCCGCCCTCACGCGCACCTTGAATAACTACGGCAAGAAGGAAGACCTGCTCCGCGACCTGGTCCCCTCCGGCGACGATGTCCGCGAAGGCCTCACCGCCGTGCTCTCACTGCGCGTGCCGCACCCGCAGTTCGAAGGCCAAACCAAAACCAAGCTCGGCAACGGCGAGGTCGAAGGCATCGTCACCACTGTCGTCGGCGACGCCCTGGGCAAATACCTCGAAGAAAATCCGAAAATCGCCAAGGTCATCGTCCAAAAAGGCATTCTCGCCGCCGAAGCCCGCGAAGCCGCCCGCAAAGCCAAGGCCCTGCTGCGCGAACGCAAAGGCGCCCTGGCCGGCGGCGGCGCTCCCCGGCAAGCTCCGCGATTGCACCAGCCGCGACATGGAGCGCTGCGAACTCTACCTCGTCGAGGGCGATTCCGCCGGCGGCAGCGCCGAAGGGGGCCGCCTCCGCGAATACCAGGCCATCCTCCCGCTCCGCGGCAAAATCATCAACGCCTACAAATCGCGCGAAGATAAAGTGCTGGCCAACGAGGAAGTCCGCAGCATGATCGCCGCCATCGGCATCGGCATCGGCGAAGAAGTCGATCTCTCCAAGCGCCGCTACAACAAAATCGTGATCATGACCGATGCCGACGTCGACGGCTCCCACATCCGCACGCTGCTCTTAACCTTCTTCTACCGCCAGATGTACGAGCTCGTGCGCCAAGGCCACGTCTACGTCGCCCAGCCGCCGCTGTTCCGCGTCAAAAGCAAGAAGGATGTCTACTACGTCCAAACCGAAGAGGAAATGAAAGCCCAGCTCCTGGAAAACGGCCTCAAAGAAGGGGAGTTCGAGCCCGACGGCATTCCCGGCGATCAAGGCGGCCGCGTCATCAAAGGCGCCGATATGGCCAAGCTCGCCCGCACCCTGGCCGCCATGGAAGATTCCCTCATCGCCCTGGAGCGCCGCGGCATCAGCCTCCGCGCCCACGCCGTCCGTCAGGATCCAGTCACGCTCAAGCTCCCCATCTACCACGTCTATCTCGGCAGCCAGGAACACTGGTTCACCCGCCGCGACGAGCTCGACGATTTCGTCGCCCAGCACGAGGAAGAAACCGGCGAGGAAGTTTCCATCGGCGGCGGCCCCACCGCCACCCCCGGCGAACCCGCCGTCCCTCCCGAAGGCGAACCCAAAGCCGCGCTCCCCGCCACCGCCCCGGGCGAGGAAAAAACCAACGGCCACGCCAAGCCCAGCCTCACCAGCGCTGCGAAGAAGCTGCACATCGTCGAACTCCACGAAGTCCGCTCCATCAACACCCTGCTGGGCGACCTCGCGCAAATGGGCTTCGACATCCAATCCCTCATCCCCCAAGAACGCACCGGCACCGAAGAGCCGCGCTACACCATGCGCCGCGGCGAAAACTCGGTCGGCCTGGAAGATCTCCGCGGCCTACTAGCCGCCATCCGCGCCGCTGGCGAAAAAGGCCTCTCCATCACCCGCTTCAAAGGCCTGGGCGAAATGAACGCCGAAGAACTCCGCGACACCACCCTCGACCCCACCAACCGCACCCTCCTGCAAATCACCATGGACGACCTCAGCGGCGCCGACACCATGTTCCGCACCCTCATGGGCGACCACGTCGAACCCCGCCGCGAATTTATCGAGAAACACGCCCTAGAAGTGCGCAACCTCGACGTGTGACGAATCATAAGTCCGCGACCGTTGGTCGCGGGTCTGCCATTTAGCCCCCGGTCAATGACCGGGGGCAATCCGCCCCAAACAATCGCGCACCGTCCCATCAAACTCTTTCAGCCGCGTGCCCTCGTCATCCGATCCTGCGCCAGTCGTGGTAAATCTGCCGTTACCGTCTTCGTGCTGCTTCGCGTCCTTCGCGACTTCGCGGTTAGATCCGCATTTCTTAGCGCCAGAGCTGCGCAGAGTATCCGGCGACACCATCCCACTCTCCCGCCGAACTTCATCCCCGCCGCGCATCAAAATAAACGTGGGCACGGCATGAATGCCAAAGCGCATCGCCTCATCCCGGTGGCTATCGACGTCGACCGTGCGGATATCAAAACCATCGTTCCGCAGCTTCACGACCACCGGCTTCATCGCTTTGCACGCCCCGCACCAATTGGCTTCGAAGAACAGCACCTCGCCAACCGCCGTTCGCGGATCGATCGGCTTGGGCTTCAGCAGGTCGTAATTCAGCGCCACCACCGCCACCGGCGGACCCACAACCAGCGCCACGCAGAAATAGAAGAGCCGCGGGGACATACCACAAACATAGCTTATTCCCCAAGAAAAACTCGCCGCGAAAATACCGCCAGCCCCATAGCCCCCGGTTTTACCGGGCGGTCGCTTGACCAGAAACGGTCACAGAAGTTTTCGGCTGCTTCAGAGCTTCCAACCCCGCCAGCGCCTGCTGCTTCACATCCCCGGAAGCATGCTTGGCCGCCATCTGAAAATATATCTTGGCCACACCCGACTTGCCTTCCGCCAACAACTGCCGCGCACTGCGCCAGTTCATCAACCGCCTGCCGCTCCCGCGCCGCATCCTCCGCTTCGGCCCTGGCCTTCAAATCCGCCACACTTCCGCCCGACTGATTCAAAAATTCCGGCGCTAACACAAGCGGTGGGCTCGATCTGTTCGCTGTTTGCCCAAGAATCGCCTCATCCATCGCCTGCATGTCATGAATCTGCGCCCCCACAAACATCCCGCCGCCGCCACTCGTGCCATTTGTCGCGGAATTACCAAACGGCCGCTGCCCCAAACCCGAACTCACTCTCCCCGTCATTCCCGAACTCGAGCCCCCCAACAACACCGACCCGCGATCCGGCACACTCACCGTCGTATTCACCGAAGTCTGATGCAACTCAGGCAACTGCACCGTCGTCGGCTGCTGTTGTGCCGCTGCGGTGCTGGCCAGGCCAACCAGCGCTACCGATGTAAAGAGCCACCCCTTCATAACAGATCTCCTCAGCCCCTAACCGCTTTCATTTTATCGCCCCACTGACCCCTGGCAACATAGGGTGAACCCTGAATCCCGATCCCTGAGCCCTTACCTCGTTCCCGTCCACAGCGATTCCACCGTATCGCTGGTGACCGACGAAACATCCCGAGTCGGATCCATTACCACCTGCAAGGACGCGAGATCCGCCTTAATCAATTGCAGCATGTTGTACGCCACGATCGAACACACAAACCCAATCACGGCCAGCGAAAACATCCACACCGTTTGCAATCCGGAAATCGCCAATAGCCCCGAAGCAAAAAACGGCGCGGTAAACGTCAACACAAAACAAATACCGCAGCGCCGTTCCAATCGCATCAAACCAACCAATTCCTCACCGTGCGTTTCGTCGGGCGCACCAGCACCGGATAAAATGCCCGCACAAACATGAACGTCAACAAGAAAAACGTCAGCGTCGACGAAATCCAACCACAAGCAATTTGCGAAGCGATGAAATTCAAAAACCCGACATGGTTGTCGTCGCCGAATCGGATGTATTGCCACAACGGAAACACCACGCCCGAGATTAGCCACAACGACAATCCCAACCATGCCGCAAAATCGCCGACTCTCAGCGCTCGACGGCGACATCGGGCCAAATCCGCAGCATCGACCGCCTTTCCAGTCCCGATCCGACCGACCGCTCGCAGCACCGGCCAGGCGAATCGAACCACCAAGAAAATCGCAATCGGAAACGCGGTGCCATTCACCGTTGGAACCTGGATATTTTCAAAGAAATCATGCTGCGGACCGCTGGCCGGAATGAATTGTCCCTTATTGAATTGCAGGTTCGCTACGCTGAACACCACGCTCGGCGCTAAACCCACTCCAACGAAAAACCAAAACGGCCAGCGCCGCAACCGCTGCCGCCACGAACCCGGGTTGGGCCGCAACAGCCGCTGCACACGCGGCTGCAAACACAATTCCAACTGCCGGGCCATTATCCCGGCCGTCGCGGGCCGATTTTTCGCCTTCGGCGAAAGGCACGAGAGCAAAAGCGGCTTCAACCCCGGCGGCAAATCAGAAGGCAGCGACGCCAGCGCGCTTTCCGTGACGCCGGCATGGCGGCGCTCCGTCAACTTCTTCAGCGTTTCGTTCCAGCTAGCATCGAGATGTTCATCGCCGAACGGGCGCGAACCGGTGAGCAATTCCCATAGCACAACGGCCAAGGAGTAAACATCACTGCGACCGTCGAGTTCGTCAGGCTTGCGCGCGTGATCGGGATTGTAAGCCTCGATTTGCTCCGGCGACATGTACGCCAGGCTGCCGCCGAAATATGCCGCTGGCGTGGCCCCTTCGAGCTTGGAGCTGAAGCTGACATTGAAATCGACGAGCTTGGGCGCGCCTTCGGCGGCCAGGAGCACATTGGCCGGTTTGATGTCGCGGTGCAGCACGCCGCGGTTATGCGCGTAGTCGAGTGCAGCCGCCAACCGCGCGCCGATCCAACAGACCGTCTCAGGCCATGAGGCCGCGTTCAATCGCCGCCGGGCGTTCGATTCCACCGGCGCCGATTCGCCGCGCCCTTCCAAGGCCTTGTCGATCACTCCCAGCAAAGTTTTGCCGCTGCGCAGGGCGGGAGCTTGTTGGCGGGCAGCTTCGATCACTTCTTGCAGCGTGCCGCCGGGGATGTGCTGCATGTACATCAGTTGCAGCTTGCGATCGGCCAATACGCGCTGATCGTACACGCGCACAATGTTGGGATGATCGAGTTGAGCCAGCGTTTGGGGTTCGACGCCGCGATCGCGGGAGATTTTTAGTGCCACCAACCGCTGCATGGAGCGCTGACGCGCTAGAAACACAGAGCCGAAGGAACCCTTCCCAAGCTTGACCAAAAGGTCGAAGTCGTCGATTTGCTGGCCGACGTCGATATCGGCAGTGCGGATGGTGCCCACCATCGATGTGGTGGTCATCTGGTTTGGTTCCAGCTTCATCATGCGGCGAAGCTGTTCCGACTGTTTGGGAAAGCGAGAAAAGTAGTCCTCTGGTTTGGGCGGATTTTCGATCTGCCGGCGGATGTGGAATTCCTCGTAGATCAGGTCGCAGGGCACTTCGCCTTCTTGGGCCAGCTCGGGAAACTCTTCGACATACTCTTCCACCTGCTTGGGCAACTCGTGATGTTGCCAGCGGTATTCCAAATCGATCTTGATCAGCTCCACCAGCACCAAGCGGCGCAGCGAAAGCGGCTCGGCAGGTGGAAACTGCGCCAAATCGGGGGGCAGATTTTCGCCTTGCCAAGCGTTGATGAGCGCGTCAGCCCGTTCGGCCAACTCGTTCCACGCGACGGTGGCGTTATCGGGCGTCGGCTTGGCGGTAGTGCCGGACATGACAGGGCTGCCACGAGAATCGATAATCGAAACGTGGACCGTCCTTCCCTGTTCCTGGCGTCCGGGTCAGAGGCCTTAACTTCTGTTTTAGCATAGGTTTGCTATTCCGCCAGACGACGATTCCCCGCGGGGAAAAAGTCGCAGCACGCTAGCATACTGGACACAAGTTCACATATCGCTAGAATATAGTGAACGGGTGATCACCAGTGCCCGCAAAAAGGAGTTTCTCATGATCGCCGCATTGCGAATCGAATCGGATGAATCCAACGCTTTGTTTTCCGAGCCACAGCGGATCGGCGACTTGTTGCCGCTTCTATTAGCCGAGCGCGGGATCAAGCTGCCGGAGGACCGAGAGTTGGACCAATGTCAAATCGAGGCAACCCGCGAGGTTGCCGATTGAGGAGTGGCGGGGAAAGCGAGTTCAAGCTCTAAGGAAACTTCGGCACGCGCTTCTCGAGGAAGGCGGTCAGGCCCTCGGCAGCGGCTTCGGTGGTGCGGGCAGTGGCGCTGACCGCCGCGCCGGCGGCCAGCATGGTTCCCAAATGCTCGCCAATGGTCTCATTGAGCATACGCTTGGTGAGCAGGATTGCTTCGGGAGCGCAGCCGGAAATCTCACCGGCCAATTGATGCGCTCGCGGCCAGAGCTTATCGCCGGTGTGCATCTCGTGATAGATTCCCATGCGGAAGGCGTCCTCGGCCGAAACGACTTGCGAGCTCAGGAGGAGATAACCAGCGCCGCCGCCGCCGATGCGGAACTCCAAGATCGGCGCGACCAAACCGGCGACAATGCCGCGCTTCGGTTCCGGCAAGCCGAAAGTTGCCTCCGGCGCGGCCAGCACGATATCGCTGGCCAATACGATTCCGGCGCCGCCGGCTAAGGCGGGCCCATTGACAGCGGAAATGATTGGCTTGGGCAGCCGCATCATCGCCACCACTAACTCTCGATAGGCGTCGGCATCTTCGTGCCATTGCGTATGTGCATTGGGATGTCGCGCTGTTTCCTGCATTTCATGCAAATCCATACCAGCACAAAATGCGCTTTCCCGCGCCGGAGATCACAATGGCGCGCACGCGGCGCTCGCAGCGCAAGTCGTCCAAGGCTTGCAAAAGTTCCGCCAGCATGGCGCGCGTGAGCGCGTTGCGCCTGTCCGGGCGGTTCAGTGTGAGCGTGCCGGTGTGCTCGTGGACTTGCACTTTGATCAGCGGCGAATGCTTGCTCATCGGTTTTCTTTCGGCAACATTTTGGCCAGGTCGTTGTCGGAGGGCGCCGGAAGCGGCAAATCGAGGATGGCCGTGCCCAGTAGTTTACCCTGCGTGTCAATTCGCAGCGATTGGCTAGCCCCGCCCGCCAAAGCGTTTTGCAATACAAAGTTCAACGCGCTGACTTTGGGGAGTTCATATCGATTGGTTTGCGTTGCGACTAAGCCTGCGAAAAACTCGGCGACGCGCGGGGCGGTGAGCTCACGCCGCAAGAACTCATAGCCTGCCGGAGTGTACGCCACGACGCCGATGTTGGCGTGATTGCCTTTGTCGCCGCTGCGGGCGTGAGCGATTTGGCCAAGACGAATTGTGGACATCGTTATGACTTAGGCCATTGGGTTGCAGTTTTGACGGAAACCGCGGGTTTGACAAATTGCTTAGGTACCAAGGTGGGCCAGTAGGCAAATACTTGGCGCACCTGTGGGCGGCCGGTTGCGTATCCTGCCAGACCGGGCGGACCGCTCGTGATCAGCGGGGCGAATTCCTTGGTGAAACGTTCGACGGCTTCCCGGCGCGAGTCCGAAACGGAGACGCGGAGGACGATCTCACGGCAAGTGGGAAGTGGGGAATGGGGAATGGGGACAAGGGAAGGCACGCCGTCGCCGGCGCCGAGGCATTCGATCAGCGACTTTTCGGGTTCGAAACCCGCTGCGCGACTCGTTTCAGGATCATGCCGCCGCAGGCGCGTGCTTTCTCCACGCAATCGTCGCCGTAAACCAAGAGAGTTCCGCTGGCGGTGAAGCCTGCCGCGTAGGAAAGCGAAACCTTATAGCTATCTGGCGCGGGTCGGCCGATTGCGCCGTGCACTTCGACGCGATCGGGACCGGAGTCAGTCACTTCTACGTTGGTGAACTCGACGTCGACGTCGGGCGTCAGGTAATGTGCGGGGTCGCCGATTTCGTAGACCAATTGTTCAATGACCGTATTTCGATTGACCGCCCCGCCGGTGTCTTTGGGCTTGGTGATGGTGCAGGAACCGTCATCGTTGATTTCGGCGATTGGATAACCGACGTTGCTTAAGTCGAGATTGTGCCAATGGCGGTACAATCCGCCGGTGACTTGCGCGCCACATTCGATTAAGTGGCCCGCGACGCTGCCGCCGGCCAGGCGATTCCAGTCGTCCCAACGCCAACCGAATTCGTGAGCAGCAGGGCCGACGGTGAGCGATGCATCCGCCACGCGGCCGGTAATGACAATCCTTGCGCCGTCGGCGAGGGCTTTGGTAATTGGCTGCGCTCCGAGATACGCGTTCGCGCTGACGACCGGGAAACCGAGCTTCGCCAGGGGTTTTTCCGTATCGAGATTCTCGAACCGGCAGCCGGCCGACTGCAGTTCGGACAAGCGAGGCAATAAATCATCGCCGCTGACGACGCCGATAGTGGTTTCGCCCAAACCGGCTGGATTTAGAATTTGTGCAACCGCCACGGCGCAGGCCTGGGGATTCATCCCCCCGGCATTGGTGATGATTTTCAATTCGGGTTGAGACGTCAGCTCCGGCAGTAGGCTTTTTAGCACATCGAGAAAGTCGGCAGCATAGCCGGCGGCCGGATCTTTCTCACGCTGGCGGGCGAGAATCGACATTGTCAATTCGGCCAGGTATTCCAGCGTGAGATAATCGACTTCGGCGTTCTCGACCAATAGCCGCGGGGCATCCAAATTGTCGCCCAGGAAACCCGCGCCGTTGGCAATGCGAATGGACATGGGAACTTACACCTGAAACACGCCCAGGCGGAATGGTTCGGGTTCGGCGTGACGGGTCGCTGCTTCGAGCGCCGTAATCAAAGCTTCGCGAGTTGTCGCAGGATCGAGAATGGCATCGACCCAGCCTCGGGCGGCGGCATAGCGGATGTCCATTTGGCGCTGGTAGTCGGCCTTTACATTGTCTTGCAGTTCTTCCAATTCGGCGGCATCGATCTGATCGCCTTGCCGCTTGAGGCTCTTCACGGCGACCTCCAGCAAAGTGTCGGAGGCCTGTTCGCCCCCCATCACGGCAATTTCGGCGGACGGCCAGGCGAAGATGAATCGCGGATCGAACGCTTTGCCGCATAGGGCGTAATTGCCCGCGCCGTAGGAGCCGCCGGTAATGACCGTAATTTTTGGCACACGGCTGTTGCTGATGGCACTGACCAGTTTGGCCCCGGCCTTGATGATGCCAGAGCGTTCGGCGTCGCGCCCCACCATAAAGCCGTTCACATCTTGGAGGAAGACGATCGGAAGCCAATCCTGATTGCAGTTCATCACGAAGCGCGCGGCTTTTTCGGCGCTATCGACGTACAACACGCCGCCAAATTGAAAGGGCCCATCGGCAGGCCGCACTCGATGATGCTGGTTGGCTACGACGCCGACGGAAAATCCGCCTAGCAGCGCGGTCCCGCAAACGACCGTCTGTCCATAATCCGGTTTGTACTCTTCGAAAGTGTCGGCATCCAGCAGGCAGGAAAGCACGTCGCGCACTTCGTAATCTCCGGTAGGATTTTCGGTCAGGATGTCGTATAGATCTGTCGCTGGCCGCTGCGGCTTTTTTGTTTCAGCGCGCTGAAAAGGTGGGGATGGCTGCGGATCGTCGGGTCGCACAGCAGAGGCTAAATTGCGCAGCGCGCGAGGCACGATTCATCGTCGGGATCGCGGTAGTCGATCGTGCCGCTGACTTCGGCATGCATCGCGGCGCCGCCGAGTTCCTCGTGCGAAACCTCCTGGCCGATGGCGCTTTTCACCAGCGCCGGCCCGGCCAGATACAGGCCGGAGCCTTCGGTCATGAGCAATTTGTCGCACAGCACGGGCAAGTAGCCGCCGCCGGCCACGCAATTGCCCATGATCGCGGCGATTTGCCCCAGGCCCGATGCCGAAATCACGGCGTTGTTGCGAAAGATACGGCCGAAATCGTCTTCATCGGGGAAAACATCTTCTTGCAGCGGAAGAAATATGCCGGCTGAGTCTACCAAGTACACCAGCGGCAAGCGATTCTGCATGGCGATGCGTTGAGCCCGCAGCACTTTTTTGGCGGTGGCGGGAAAGAATGCGCCGGCTTTGACCGTGGCGTCGTTGGCGATGATCATGTGCCGGCGTCCGGCAATCATGCCGACGCCAGTGACGACGCCGGCTGCCGGAGCACCGCCCCAATCGGCGTACATCTGCCACGCGGCCCATAGGCCAAGCTCGAAGAATGTGCTGCCGGGGTCAAGGAGCTTTTCGATGCGCTGGCGCGCCGTGAGTCGTTTTTTCTTGTGCTGCCGCTGGATGGCGGCCTGACCGCCGCCCAGCCGGATATCGGCTTCTTGCTCGGCAAGTTGAGCGACCAGATCAGGGAGTGGTGAGCGTTTGGCTTCGGCCATGAGCCACGCGATGCAGCCAGATAAAATCCATTCGAAGACCAGATGCAGGGAGTTTGCTACATCAAGTCGTCGTTGACACTGGCAGTATCATATCGCTGAAAGGTCGATTGGTCTGCGCGTGGACGCGGTTTTCGGCGTGGCTAAATTCCCGCTAGCTCAATTTCTTTGTTCGCAGCGTGCAGTTGCCCGTCAGGCATTCGCCGGTGTCTAAATTGAACATGTAATGATGGTTCAGGCAGGTGATGATATGGCCTTCGATCGGGGCGTCATCGAGGCTGGCGCCGGCATGCGGGCAGTAACGGGCGATTTCATAGCGGGATCCATCCGGCGCCGTGACGACAAATTTTTCGTCGCACTCGCGCTTTTCGTATTGTTCGACGGCGTTGAGCGAGGCCAGATCATTGAATTTCAACAGGCCGAGCAAGTGGTCGTTGTACACGTCGGGATCGCGAGATGCGGAGAATCGCAAACTGAGAAAGAAATCTTCCCACGGCACTTGATCGACCAGGATTCGCTTCAGCCAGCGGCTGTGGAAACGATAACGATAATGAACCTGGTCTTTGTCGGATAGCCGGCGCACTTCGGGCTGGTTGCTGAAGTTCACGAGCCATTGGCCGCCTTGGGGGCCTTCGATGTCGAAGCACACGTTCATGTTGATGCGTTCATTGAAATAGGGGCTGAGCTTCAACATGCGGTGGAAGTGATCGGCGATGGCGGTATCCATGTCGGCGACTTTCAGTGCGTCGGCACGCCGATACACCTCGTCGATGTGGGGCTGCATGCGGCGGGCGTATTGCTCGATGTATTGCGGCGTGTCTTTCCAGGCGAAGGCATCGTGCATCTTCGCGTCTTCGGTCATTTTGCCGCTGGCTAAATCCAAGCGGTCGCCTGGCAGCGGGCCTTCCACGCGGCCCGCATAGCCTTTGGCGCGGAACCATTCTTGCGATTCGCCCGGCGTGGGGAAGGATGGATCCTTGTTGGCGTACCGCAGCGATTCGTCGAGGAACGCGGGCGGTCCGGCACAGCAAACCATCGTGCGCGGCTGCATCCGCTTGGCCACCGACAATGCGTAGGATAGCTTTTGCTCGCGCTTCAGAAGTCCACGGGCATGCTTGGCGTCGTCGTCGTAGTTCTCGTAAACCAGTGGATACCAACTGGCGCCGGAACATTGGACCAACAGCAGATCGGGTGCGCAGGCCCAGGTAGTTCAGGATTTCGTCCATTTGTTCCTGCGTCAGCCTGCTATCGACGGTGTGGACGATGGACTGGCCGCCCGACTGGAATACCCAAACCGAATCTTGATTCATCGGCGAGGCTTCGGTCCACAGGCGGATTTTGATATCGCCGATTTGATGTTCCGCATCAGTGCAGCAGCACTCTTGGCGTGCGGCCGGTCATGCGCAGCAGTTTCTTGACGAAGATCGGCGAGCCGTAGGAAACGACATACAGCGGCAATTCTTTGGGCATCTTGCGAAGGAATTCGGGGTCCAAATGATCGAGGTGTTCGTGCGACACGATCTGGCCATCCAAGTTCGACCAATCCCGATCGCCCAGGTGCTGATTGGCGGGCAATTGATACCAGGAGGCGTCGAAGCCCCCTTCCTTCGAGAACCAGCCGTCCATCAGCAGCCGAGTCTTGCCCGAATCGACGCAGATGCCCGCGTGGCCGAGAAATTCAACTTGCATGTACGCGCCCTGTAGTGGTTTCACAAGGAATAGAAAGCACGGTCATTCTAATCTTCCGTTGCGCACGTTGAAAGGAATCGGCGGAATTTCGATGGATCGTCAACCGATGGTTTTCCAGGCCGCCCAGGTCCAATGGCGATCGCTGGTGGCCTGAACCGTTTGCGGTTGAAAGCCTAGCTTGGCGACCAGTTGGCGGATTTCAGCCAGCGTGAGAGCGGCGTGCAGCGAGGCGGCGAACATCGCCCGCTGATGATCGGCTTGCGGAGAATTGCCGGAGGGCGGAGCGTACAACTCCACAAGTCGGGTCAGTTGGGTTTGGTTGTCGGGCGCAAAAAGATCGCGGAAGAAAAGCAGGCCATTCGGCTTTGTGGCTCGCACGGCTTCGCGCAGGCACTGAATTGGCTCGGGCAGATGGTGAACGATGCTGTTGGACATGACGGCGTCGAACGATTGTTCAATGCCGATCGGTTGTTTGGCGTCCGACAAACGTAGCGTAATGCGGTCGGCCAATCCGGCGGTGTCGACATTGCGTCGCGCTAAATTGAGCATGTGCTGCGCGGCGTCGACGGCGACCACGTCAACCAGTTTCGCTCGGCGACAAAGTTCGATGGGAAGTTGAGCCGTGCCGGTGCCGAGATCCAGAATCGTTAGCGGCGAAGAATCAACACGCGATTGCTGGCCCGGCGCTTCGAGCAGGTCGTCGACGAATTTCCGGTTCACTTCGCCATGGTCCATCGCATCGTAAGCCAGCGCCTCCTCCGGCGAATCCATCAGTTCAGGTTCAAGGATGCGCTGCAGCATGGGCTGATAGCCAAACCAACGGAATCGTGCTAAAACACCCGCAGTTCAACAGTCACCAATATTCTAATGGGACGGATAACCTGATGGATGAACAACTGGCGACTTCTGGTGTGGCGACGTCCGCGCCCGCGGCACGATGGAGAGCGCTGGGGAAGATCGATCGCCGCGTGGCCGGCGTGCTGGTCGAAAAGGCGAAAACGACGCCGGAGCAGTATCCGCTTACCGTCAATTTGCTGGTGAACGGCTGCAACCAGAAGAACAACCGCGATCCGCAAATGCAACTGGAAGATGCCGACGTAATGGAGTCGCTCGATCGGCTGAAATCGGCGGGGGCCGTGGCCGAAGTGCAGGGGAGCGGCCGAGTGCCGAAATTTCGCCACCTGCTCTATGATTGGCTGGGGGTCGATAAAGTGGAGTTGGCCGTGATGGGGGAACTGCTGCTGCGAGGCGCTGAGACCGAAGGCGAGCTGCGCGGCAGGGCTTCGCGCATGGAGCCGATTGCCGACTTGAATGCGCTGCGCGGCATTTTGCAGTCGCTGCGCGCCAAACGGCTGGTGATCGACATCACACCCCCCGGGCGCGGACAGATCATCAGCCACAATCTTTACGAGCCGGAAGAACTGGAGCGGCTGAAAGAGCGATCTGCCGGCGAAAGTTCGGCCGAAGGCGGATGGGCCGAGCCGCCGCGAGAGCGCGCTTCGTCTGCGACGAGATCGGACCAACCGGCTGGCGGCGGCAGCGAGGACGTGCAATCGCTGCGGCGCGAGGTGGCCCAGTTGCGGCGCGAATTGGCGGAGCTTGCCGAAAACGTGCGGCGACAGGAAACCGCCATCAGCGTTTTGCGTTCTTCTTCGAGCGGATAGGCGTGGGATCCTCCTGGCTATTCTCGACAAGCTTCCATCCGGCGGGATGACGCAGCTCCCCCTCCGCGATCACGGCCCAAGGAGTGCCTGGATGCTCCGTAACGACGCGTTGCAAATACTCCCGCGAGTTTTTCACCATTTTATCCAGCGCGCTGGAAGCGGCCAGTTCGTCAGCCGGCTCCAGCACCCAACGCTTGCTGGCCGGATTCGTGAAATTCTTTCCCTGCTTTAGCACGGCCAAGATGGTGTTATAGCCGTCCAGCCGCGCCTTGGCGGCCAGCATCTGCCCCATGGCCAAATCGTATTCGGCCTGCCAGCGGGCGCCGGTGAGATTCGGTCGATCGGCCTCTCCCGGCGCGAGGGCATCGTACAACTGTTGCAGAGGTTGATCGCGCTCGGCCGCGTCTTGTTGCGCTTTCTTGATGCTCTTGGCCATCGTGGCTTCGTCTTTTTCTTTGGCAAACGAAGTACGAACGTTGGGGGGCAATCCCGACGCAGGCGGCAACAGGGCTGCATTGTGCAAGGCCAGCCGACATTTGTTTTGGGCCAGCAACTGTTTGTATTGTTCTTCGCTCACGTAGTCGGGAGCGTATTTGGCCAGCAATTCTGATTTCACGTCGCCTGTGGCAGGATCGAGTTCCCATCCGCCGCTGCCACCGCTGCGAAGGCGGAAAAATTTCCCGCCCGTCTGCCGGCAAATTCGCGCGAGTCCAAATGGACCGTAGCCGGAGTCGGTCAAAGTGTCGGCGGCTTCGCGATCCACCAATTCCAATTGAATTCGTTCGGGATAGAGGGATTCCGAGCGCGGTTTCGGCGAAGACGTTGCTTCCGCGGACGCATTCGAGGGTTGAAGGGATCCGGCCGACGAATTGTCAAACGGTACGGCCGGACCAAGGCCAAAGACCGGCACGGCCGAGCGCTTGAGCGCCGCGATGGGTTCGTCGGCTTCCTGCAAGTCGCCCCCGGACGACGCACCGGCGATAACAAAGATCACTTCATATCCCAGTTTCCGGTAGGGGAGATATTTTTCGACCGCTTTGCTGACCGCGGTAAATGGAACAGCTTTCTCCGAGCGAATTCGGTTCTTGGCGCTGAGCTCGGTTGAAGCGCTGCGAAGTTTTTCCACCTCGCTGGTCGGCTCCGAGACCAAGAACTTCGGCTCGGCGCCATATCCGATTACGGCCATTTGAGGAGCAGTCGATCCGGCGCTAACTTCCTTTAACATGTAGCAGATGTGGTCGGCCATGTTGCGCGAAAGAGGAGCGGCCTCGGGGGATTGCTCGACGAGCCAAACGACGAGCGTTTTGCGAAGCGACAGTGCGTCGCGGACCGCCGCGGAAATCTGATCAATGGCCTTCGTCTCGGCGAGGCCCGCATTCGACGCAGACGATGCAGCAATTTCGGGATTCAGGGCTTCAACGATTCCCCACGCGCGCTCGCGTTCGTTTTGCCGGGCCTTGGCAGGGGATTGGCGCTGAAATTCCTCTCCCTTGCCGATTTGCTGGGCCTGTGCCGGCGAAACTCGAATTTGATTTGCAGGAGGTGGGTTGGCTTCTGCAGCAGGGGCGTGAACGGCGCATACCGATGTTACTAACACCGCCACGCAGGAGACGACCACCACGCGCGAAACATGCCACACAATGCACCTCGTTCGGCGAGACGCAAAGACCAAAGATGGACACCTAGCGGCTGCCCACCGCCTAAGGGCTATCATACCCCGGCGCGCTCGAGCAATCCCAGGGCCACGAGTTTCTCGCGGCATTCGTCCCGTTCGCGGCAGCGGGTCAGCGCGGCCCAGGTGGGATCTTGGACGGCAAGAAAGTCGTCTTCGGTGCCTCGGGCGCGGCCAGAGGATGCTAAGCGATCGGCCAATCGCGTGATCAGTTCGCGATCCAGGCGAGTCAGAAACATTGCTTCCAGTCGATAATCGACGAATGCTTCCCACGTCAACGGAAACAGCGGGCGGATAATCTGCTGTCCAATCGTCGTGGCGTAGGCGCGGATTTCTTCTTGAGCGTGGGCATCCATTCGCAGCGCTAAAAAATGAAGCAGATTGTGCAAATCGATCTTCCAGTACGCTTCGGTATACGTCGAAAGGGGCAAGTCCTTGCGGGCCTGCTCACGGGCCACACCGGCGGCGATGCGCTGTTCGTACAACTTTCGCGCACCAGCTTGAAATTCGATTTCCGCGGCGGTTAGCCCTTGGCCGATTTCGCGCGCAAGGGCGCGCCGCTCCCCTGGCGGTTGGCGGCCGCTTGCGTGCGCCACTGATCGGGCGGGGTGGTTTGAGTGGCGTCGATCGCCAGGGAATAGCGGGTGCTGTACTCGTTCACGTTGGCGGTGCGGTGACGGATCCACTGCCGCCAGCAGTCCATCGGCACGCGCACCAGAAATTTGATCTCCGCCATTTCGAAAGGCGTAGTGTGACGGTGCCGCATCAAGTAGCGGATCAGCCCGCGGTCGTCGGATACCTTGCGCGTGCCTTCGCCGTAGCTCACGCTGCGCAGCTTGCACGACCGCCTGGTCATCGCCCATCACGTCGACGAGGCAAACGAATCCGTCGTCCAACACTGGGAATTTCTTCCAGCGCAGCTCGTCGGCGATGGCGATATTGGTGGGCATTAGGCGATGCTACTCGTTCACTTCTGTTGGGCCAGCATTTCTTCCAGCAATTTGGCGACCAAAGCGGGATCGTCGCGCTTGAGCAGGTTTTCGATTCGAGCGGCGGGCACTTTCAGTTTTTCAAGAATTTTAGTGATATCTTTCCAGCGCTTTGCGCGCGCCTTTCCTTCGGCGAGATATAGTTCGGTGACCTGCTCGCCCAGCCGCTGGAGCAGAATCGCTCCCTGATTCTGGTAATAGTTCTTGATGATATTCTGCTGATATTTTGAATATTCAGCCACGGTCTTGCTTCCATTCCCAAGAGCGGATTTGTTTGGCTCACACGTGCGTTGAAAGTAGACATTCTGCTTGCGATCGACAAGTGGGCAGATTTTGACCGGAAAATCGCTGCCCGACCGCGCCATACGATTGCCGACAAGTTCGCCTTCCCCGCTGTGGCTGGGGGCTCTACGATCGTGCGGCATGAAAGCTGATCGCCGGCACAAGCTGTTGTCCGCCACGATTGTCACGAGCTTGGGCACGCTGACTAGTCGCGTGCTGGGGCTGGTGCGCGACATGGCCACAGCGGCATTGTTTGGCCTGGCGGCCGGCGGCGTGATGGATGCCCTGGTAGTGGCGTTTCGCATTCCGAATTTATTTCGGGGACTCTTTGGCGAGGGAGCGCTCACGGCCAGTTACATGCCGGTGTTTGCTCAGTCGCTGGAGCGAGATCGGCGAAATGCCTGGCGGCTGTTTGTGGCCACGTCGCTGTGGCTGGCCGGGGTGTTGGCGGCGGCGGTCGTGGTAGGCGAAGTCGTGATGGGCCTCTGGGCGTGGATTGTCAGAAATAACCCGCGAGTTTTGCTTTTGGCGGGCCTGTCGGCGGCGATGCTTCCGTATCTGGTGTTGGTTTGCCTGGCGGCGATCACCTCCGCCACGCTGCAGGCGCTGGGGCGGTTTGCTGCGGCCGCATTTGCGCCGGCGGTGCTGAACGTCTGTTGGATTATTGGCGTGGTGGCAATCGCTCCTCGCCTGTCGGCTGATCCCACGGCGCAGGCATATATTTTGGCGGCGTGTGTGCTCATCGGCGGCGTGCTGCAGTGGATGGTGCTGTGGCCCGCGCTGCGGCGAGCCGGCTTTCAGTTCGATCACGATTTCGACGCCACGCGGGACGAGCTGCGGCAGATTCGCCGCGGCATGATTCCTACTGCCCTCAGCATGGCGGTGGTGCAGTTCAATACGCTGATGGATAGCCTGGTGGCGTGGGGCTTGTCGGCGCCGGCCGGGACGGGCGCGACGATTTCCTGGCTCGGCGGAGCTGCGTACCCAATGAAATCGGGCGCAGCGGCGGCCCTTTATTTTGGCGAGCGGCTGTACCAGTTTCCGCTGGGATTACTGGGCATCGCCGCGGCAACGGTCGTCTTCCCACTGTTGAGCCATCACGCCTGCGCGCGGCGATCGAGCGGCCGTGGGCAGTGATCTCACGCTGGGCGTGCGGATGGTGCTGTTGGCGGCCATCCCGTGTTCGGCGGGGCTGATGCTGCTGGCCGAGCCGATTGCTCGGCTGCTGTTTGAACGCGGCCAGTTCACGGCCGAAGACACGGCGCGGACCGCCAGGATGATCGCGGTGTTCGGCAGCGGCGTGTGGGCTTATTGTGCGTTGCCGGTGATCGTTCGTGGCTTTTATGCGGTGGGCGATCGCGTCACGCCGCTGCGGATGTCGCTGACGGCGGTGGCGTTCAATTTGACGCTCGATTTGACGCTTGTGTGGCTATTGGCGGAAACGGGTTTGGCGGCCGCTACGGCGATTGCCGCGGCCATGCAAGCCGCCGGGCTGGCGATTTTGTTTTCCCGCCAACATGTGCCCTTGGACTGGCGACGCCTTGGTATGACGGTGATGCGTGCCATGGTGTCCGTGGCCGCCATGACAGTTGCGGGCCTGATCGTGCTGAACCTGATCCCATCTGCACCTGGAACCGTCAATGCGCTGGTGCGAGTGCTCGTGCCGATCGCCGCCTGCTTCACGGTTTATGCCGCCGTGTTAGCATTGATTGGTCGTGCGGAATGGAGCGAAATACGCCGGACGAGATGACCGGCGGACCCTGGATTTTCGACGGAATTAGCACTAAATTGGGATTCGTAACGACCTTATATCATCAGCGAACAATCAACTTCTCACTAAATTCGACGCCATGCCCACCATCACCTTCGTTAACGAGAAAAAGGAAATTCAGGTGCCCGAAGGGGCGAATCTTCGCAAGGAGGCGATCAAAGTCGGCGTCAATTTGTACCACGGATTCAACGGCGTCGGAGCATCGCTCAACAAAATCTTTAACTGCCATGGGTTTGGACTTTGCGGCACGTGCCGGGTGCTGATCACCAAGGGCATGGAGAACACCAATCCCATGACGATCATGGAAAAAGTGAAATTCAAAACGCCGCTGCCCACGCCGATTCCCGATCCGCTGCCGTGCCTGGCCTACATTGGCCATGAGGACACCATGCGATTGGCTTGCTGCGTAAAAGTGCGCGGCGACATCACGGTGCTTACCAACCCGCAGGTCGATTTATTCGGCGAGAATTTTTTTAGCTAGAATCGCCGATCGCTTTTTGCCAAGTCTGCTCCCGTGAAACAAATCGTCGCCATCGTCAAGCCGTATCTGGCGGAGAAGGTGCTCGACAGCCTAGAGAGTGCGTCGCTTGAGGCGGCCAGCGTGCGCGAAGTGAAGGGCTACGGCCGGCAAAAGAGCTACCTGGATCAGTACGGCGACAGCGAATATTCGCTGGCGTTTCTGCCCAAGGTGGAAATTGTTTTTTGGGTCGATGAGGCGCGCTCCGAGGAAATCATCCGTAAAATCGTCGAGGTGGCGCGCACGGGCGCATGGGGGACGGGAAAATCTTCGTGCTGCCGGCGACGCCGATGGAAACGATCGACTTTTAATGCTTTTTGCCTTCGGCGGCGAAAATGCGGTCGAATCGGACTCGATTCTCTTTGGTTACCTTGTCGCAATCCGCCAACATCTTTTCCTGGCTGCGGTAACCCAGCAGACGAGCGAGCTTGAACTGCTCGTTGGGATCTTCCGGCATGTCGTGCCGCGCGGTGGCGTTCATCAAGCGCAGATAGCTGACGAAGGCCAATAGCGTACGGTAGCTGGTGTCGAGGAATTCGAAATCGCCGCGCAAAAGCGCCCGAGTTTTTCTAGCGCCGCCAGGGCTTCTAACGTCCCAGGCACGCGAACTTCGAGATGCTGTTCTCCATGCTTTAGCTGCAACATCTGGGCGATAAATTCCACGTCGACCAGGCCACCTGGGCCGCGCTTCAGATTGTTCGGCCTAGCCGTTTCTTCCAAACGATGGCGCATGTTTGAAATCTCATCGGCAAACTCTCGTCGCCAAGGAACACGATAGGCGCAATCGATGACGGCTTCGAGCGCCGCCGCCGCAACTGTCTCGCGCCATACACAACCCGTGCTTTGCACAACGCCTGACGCTCCCAAAGCTGCCCCTGACCGCCTTTGAAATAGCGCCGCAGTTCCTCCAGCGAAGTGGCCAGCGAGCCGCTGCGGCCGGTGGGCGCAAGCGGGGATCGATCTCATACAGCCGGCCATGCGGCCCGGGCTGGCTGGCCGACTTTGATGATCCGCTGCCCCAGTTCGCTGAAAAAATGCTGATTGGTGGTGGTTTCGCCGCTTTCGGTAGTGAACTGCGCGTGGAAGGTGCCGCCGTCGGCCTCGTAGAGAAACACCATGTCCAGATCGCTGTGATAGTTCATCTCGCGGCCGCCGAATTTGCCCATCGCCAGCACGACGAACTCGCAAGGCTGACCGGTGCGCTCGCCGTCAGGAATCATCGGCTCGCCGAACTTCGCCGCCAGCTTCAGATATTCGTTACGAGTGATCTGCCGCAGGCAGGACTCGGCGATATCGGCCAAAGTGCGGCACGTGGCTACGATATCTTCCTTGCCCAGAATATCGCGCACGGCCGACTCGCAGCTGCTGGGCGTTTTTGAAGCTGTGCAAAATCGGCTCGATATCTTCCGCCCCGCGGCACAACTCGCGCAGGTTGTTCTCCAAGGTGTCCTGCGTGGGCAGCTTGTCCAGCACCAGGCTGTCCATCAGCTCGTCGATCATGCCCGGGTTGCTGGTCAAGATGCCCGACAGGTACGGGCTGGAGGCGCACAGCTCCACGTACAGGTGCAGAGAGGCGGGATTGAAGCTGAACAGTTCCCACAGCACGCCCTTGCCGCCGAGCGAGTCGCTGACCTTGCTGAGGTTGACCAGCGTTTGATCGGGATCGGGCGTGTTGGCGATCGCCTGCAGCAGGTGCGGGGCGATGGCGGCCAGAAAGTGCCGGCAGCGCCGCGTGGAGAGAAAGCGGATCTGCTCTTCGGACAGCTCCATCAGATTCGATAGCGCCTGGGCACGTCGTGGAAGCCATAGCGTCCCAGCACCTCGGCGATTTGGTCCGGCGGCGGGTCGGGATCGAGCACCAGGTCGACTTCCGGCTCGGTCTGTGTGTCGTCGCCGAAGGCGTCGTGCAGCAGGTGGTCGAGAATCTTGCGGTTCAGTTCGGTCTTCTGCTTGTAATCGACGCTCGAATGCGTCTTGCGCGGTGCGATCGGGCGCGTCGGCGTAGCCCATGCGAATGGCCAGTCTGCGCAATTCCTGGCTGGAACGTGGGCAGCAGGTGCGTTTGCAGATCGAACATGATCTGCAGGCGGTGCTCGATTTTGCGCAGGAAGGCGTAGTTTTCCTCCAGGAGGATTCGCTCCTGGTGCGTCAGGCAGCCGCCGATTTCCAACTTGGCGATCGCTTCCAGCGTGTTGCCGGTGCGCAGATCCGGCAGGTCGCCGCCGTTGAGCAGTTGCAGAAACTGGATGGCGAATTCGATGTCGCGGATGCCGCCGTGGCCGGTCTTGACGTTTTGCAGATCGGCGCCTTCGGCTGTTCATGCGCTGCTCGATGCGGCGCTTGAGCGCCTTGATGCCGGTGATGTCGGCCCGGCTCAGATAGCGGCGATAAATCCACGGCTCGAGCTGTTGCAGGAATTCGCGGCCCAGATCCAGATCGCCGGCCGCCGGACGGGCTTTGACAAACGCTTGCCGTTCCCAGGTGCGGCCGAGCACGTCGTAGTAGTGCAGCGCCGCTTTCCAGGCTGCGCACCATCGGCCCGCGTTGCCCTTCGGGCGCAGCCGCAAATCGACGCGGTAGGCGACTCCCAGGTCGGTCGGTTCCGTCAGCAGCTTGACGAGATCGCGCGCCAGGCGATCGAAGAATTCGCACGGTGTCCAGCGGTCGATCGCCGTCCGTTTCGCCGTCGGCGTCGTAGAGGAAGATCAGGTCGATGTCGCTGGAATAGTTCAACTCGCTGCCGCCGAGCTTGCCCATCGCCAGGACGACGAACCGCGCGGCCTGTCCATCGGGCCGCCGCGGAAGACCCCGCTTTTGCACGAGCGCCGCCCGGGCGAACCGCAGGGCGGCCTCGACCATCGCGTCGGCCGAATAGGAAATCTGCCGCTGCCACGATTTCCAGGCGTTGGCTGCGAATGATGTCGCCGTAGGCGATGCGCAGCGTTTCGCGGTGCTTGAAGCGGCGCAATGCGGTCATTACACGCCGCTCGTCGTCGCAGCGCCATGACTTCGGCACACAATTCGTCGACGAGCACCTGCCGCGGCACCGGTTGCCCTTCGGTGATCCGCAGCAGGTCGTACGCTTCGGCGTCGGTGATCAGCAGATCGCTGAGATACTGGCTGGTCGAGAAGATCTGCAGCAGGATCGGCAGCGCTTCCCGATCGCGCTCGAACAGCGTGGCCAGCGAAAGCGGATTGCGGCGGCCGCCACGAAGCGGTCCAGATTATTGAGCGCCATGTCGGCATCGCTCAGCCGCGGCAACTGCTCGGCAAGTTGTTCGCAGATCGTTCGCCAGCAAGTCGAGCGTGATGCCCGACAGCGCGGTGCGCACCAAGCTGGCGTGAGCGCGCTGGACATCGTCTAATCCCCAAGCGGCCAGCCAGCCGCCGGCTTCGTTCGGTCGATCGAGATATTCGCGAAGTTGAGCAACGTCCATGGATCCGCCTGCACGCTTCAAACTGGGAAGTCTCGGAAGGTGAACTCCGGCGGCCGACTGTGGAAACTCGGCACGTCGGTAGGCCTTCAAGCTAAGCTGTATACTTCCGGACCGATTTCGTGCGTGACCACGGTGCCGAAAAGTGTCATTGGCGTGCAATCATAAATGCTTACATCCAGCAGTTGCCCGATTTGGCGGCGGTTGCCTTGGAACACTACAATCCGGTCGCAGGGAGTGCGGCCCACGAGCTGGGTGATTGGGCTTTCGTCCGGCGAAACTTCTGTCGTATCGGAGGTTTCGTCCGATGAGCCCGGTTCATCCGTGCGATCGAAGCGCTGCGCACGTTTGCTCGGCCCTTCGACGAGCACTTCCACCGTGCGGCCGACGAACTGCTGGTTGTCTTCTTCGCTAATTGCATTCTGCACGGCCAGAAGTTCGTTGTTTCGGCGGCGCTTCACGTCCTCCGGAACGTCGTCGGGCCAGAGATCCGCGCCTTCGTGCCTGGCCGCTGGCTGTACTTGAAGATGAAGCTGTTTTTGAAGCGCGACTCGCGCACCAGCTCGACGGTCTGTTGAAACTCATCGTCGGTCTCGCCGCAGAAGCCAACGATGAAATCGCTGGTGACTGCGGCGTCGGGAATCGTGACGCGGATGCGGTCGAGCATGTCGCGATACTCTTCCACGGTGTATCCGCGCTTCATTCGCTTCAGCACGGCATCGGAACCGCTTTGGGCTGGCACGTGCAAATACGGCGAACACTTCGGCAAGTCGCGCACCGCCTGCAGCAGATCGTCGGTCATGTCCTTGGGAAAATTGGTCACGAACTTCAGCCGCGCCAAGCCTTCGACGTCGTGCAGCTTGTACAACAGGTCCGATAGCCGCGTGGTTTTGCCGCCGTCATCGTGGCAGTAACTGTTGACGGTTTGACCCAAAAGCGTAATCTCGCGGCAACCTTCGGCGGCCAGCTTCTTGGCTTCGGCCACGATGTGATCGGGGTGCCGGCCCTGCTCCGGGCCGCGGACCTTCGGGCACAATGCAGTACGTGCAGAATTTGTCGCAGCCGAATCATGGATGCGCACAAACGCCTGATAAGGCGAAGGCCGCATCTGCGGGTCGCGGTCGGGATCGTAGCTTTCGAAGCTGCGTTCGATTTCCTCGCGGCTGCCGGCTTTGCGGTCGAGGCTGACTTCTAGCCGTTGCTCGCGGTTGACGGCGATCTCTTCCAATCAGCGCGGCACTTGATGCAATTGACCTGGGCCCACGACGAGATCGACATACGGAGCCCGCTCGAAGATCAGCCGTTGATCCTTTTGCGCCATGCAGCCCAGCACGCCGATGATCTTGTGCGGATGGCGCTGTTTGGCGTGCCTTCAGCCGCCCCAGAGCGCTGTAGATTTTGTCTTCGGCATGCTGCCGCACGCTGCAGGTATTGAACAGAATGGTGTCGGCTTTGGCGGGCGCATCGACCAATTCGTAACCCTGCTTGCGGAGCGCCGCCACGACCAGCTCGCTATCGAGCACGTTCATCTGGCAGCCGACGGTTTCGATGAACAAACGCTTGGACATGGGTAGCGGGCGACTCAGCAATTTCGCCGTAGAATCGATTTTTGACGCCAGTTTGAAATAAAAGCCGGAGGGTATGGAACCCACCGGCTATTCTATTGGCGACGAATCGGCTTGCACAAGTTGTCAGGCAGCTTTGCCATGATCGTCGGTTGTGGCCGCGACCGCGGCGCCACGAGATTGCATCGACAATCGCTGAAGCAGCCTGCGGGCAAAAGGAGCGCGGCGGCGAAACAACAGCCGCACTAAAGCCACCACCACCCCATACGCAACGACCACCCACAACACGAGATCCCAGCGACTTAAGCCATCCATGGCATTTCCCTCCGCGTCCGGCCTGCGAATTCTGGAAGCGGCGTATTGTAGCCGGGGGGCCCAAATCAAGGGAATCGCAAAAGCTCGGGGAAAACGAGCCCCGGCATTTTCTTCACTCGATCGTTTATTCCGAAGTTAACCGATCGCCGGAGCTCAAATGGTGGCCGCGCAAAAACTCGCCCGCCGTCATCATGCGCTTTCCGGCGGGTTGAATGGCATCGATCTGAAGCAGACCGGCGCCACAGGCGACGATCAGAATGTCGTCGTGCGCTTGGAAAATCGTGCCGGCAGCGCGCCCCTCTTCGCCACTGGCATCTGTGGTTCGCACTTTTTCAAGTATTAGACGGACCGATTCCTCGCCGCCCGATTGCCAGAACGTGTACGTTTTCGGCCAGGGTTGCATAGCTCGCACCTGGTGGACGATGTCCGTGGCGGAGCGCGACCAATCGACAAGCCCGTCTTCCTTTTTGAGTCTGGGCGCCTTTGTTGCGAGCGCGGAATCTTGCTCGATTCCGCCGCTTTCGCCGCGAACCAATTTGTCGATCGCTTCCAACACCGCTTTGCTTCCAATTCCCGCCAGTCGCACCTCCAGTTCGGGCGCTGTTTCGGTGGGGCCAATCGGCGTGCGGTGTTGCACCAACGAGGGGCCCGCATCGAGCTGCGGCGTCATGTGGATGACGGTCACACCCGTTTCGGTTTCGCCGTGGTAAATGGCCCAATTGATCGGCGCGGCGCCACGATATTTTGGCAAAAGCGAGGCGTGCAAATTGATCCCGCCGTGTCGGGCCAGCGTCAACGTGTCGCGTGCAAGAATCTGGCCGTAGTCGCAGACGACAAACAAATCGGCCGCTAGCTCGCGAAGCTGAGCCTGCGCTTCGGGCGAATTGATACTTTCCGGTTCGAAGACCTTCAAGCCATGTTGCCGAGCGACTTCCCGCATGGGGTTGCCCGGCGCTTTCTCGCGCCAATGCGCCGGCCGATCGGGCCGAGTAACCAAGGCCGCCACGACGTGCGACGAACCGATCAGGCCGCAAAGTGTCGGCACCGCAAACGGACCCGTGCCCATCATTACCAAACGCATGGCGGCGATTCCTTTCAGGTCCGCAGCTTTTCCAATTCTTCCAGACGGCTGGCGATTTCGGCGTCGCTGGGCAATTCGCCGCGCTGTTGCTGGCTGGCGAACTGGATTTCGAATTCTCGCACGACGTCGCGCACTTCCAATTCTGCGGCTGTTCCAAGCCGATCAATGAATAGCTTCCCGTTGATATGATCGGTCTCATGTTGTAGCACCCGAGCCAGGAGCTCGTCGGCCTCGAAATGCACCGGCTCGCCCGCCAGGTTGTAGGCGTCAACGGTGATTTTTTCCGACCGCTTCACTTGCGCATACAGGCCAGGCAAACTGAGACAGCCCTCTTCGGCCTCGGCGGAACCTTTGGGACGGCTGAGTACGGGGTTGATGAACACCTGCTCTTCGGCTTTGGCCGGATCGGATTCAATGTTTACGACAAACAACCGGTAGGGCAGATTGACTTGGTTCGCGGCCAGTCCGACGCCCTTGGCTTCGTACATCAGCTTGAACATCTGCGCGATGGTTTCGCGCAGCTCCGCATCGACACGCTTGAGCGCCTTGGAAACGCGCCGCAGCGCCGGGTGCGGATACTGGACGATTTTCAAATCAGCCATCGCAATTGCATTCGCGGTGATAAAGCCTCAATGCCAAATTGTACGTTGTCGGTCGGTAGGCATAAAGCCGCGCGAAACAACGTGGGCAGTTGCGTGAATCCAGCGATCAACCAAATTGCGCAATCAACCGCTTCAGACGGCGGCGGTAGCTGAAGTGCTCGACTTCCAACAGGTGCCGAGGCGTGCGCACATACCGGATGCGGCCCAGCGCGTCGTTCGGCTGCGACTTTTGGCGGCGCAGGCGATCCGCCAATCGTGGATTCGTGCGCTGCGCTACGATGAATCGCGCGATCAATTCAGCCTGGTAGTGCACGATGCCCCACAAGCCGCTATCGAGCTGCACCATGCCTGCCACAAACAGGTTGTCGAACTGGGGATGGAATACATTGAGAAATAAGTTCGGCTTGCCATCGCTCCAGTTGAGATGCTCACGGTCGATAAACGGAATGCTGATGCGGAACCCGGTGGCGTAAACGATCACGTCGATCGGCTCGATTGTGTCGTCGACGAACCGCACTCGGTCGCCGCACAATTCGGCCACGTCGGGCTTCGGCTTGATTCGGCCGTGCCCGACGTAATACAGCATCTGCGAGTTGACGATCGGATGCGTTTCCAGGAACTTGTGATCGGGTGCGGGCAGACCAAAATCTTCCGGCCGCCCCAGCGCCATCGGCACGCTTCGGCCGATCAGCCAGCGCCGCAGCCACAGCGGCACATGCCAGCGCAGCAAGAATTCGCCGCAGCGATCGGCCGGTTTGCCTTCGATGAATTTCGGGATGAAATGATATCCGCGCCGCAAACTGTGGAACGTGCGGGCGGCGACCTGCGCCGATTCCACGGCAATATCGCAACCTGAATTGCCGGCCCCAACCACGAGCGCGCTTGCCTGCGAGCACGTCGGGCGTTTTGTATTGGCCGGAGTGGAGCGCCACGCCGTCAAAGTGTCCCGGGTATTTTGGCCAGATGGGATCCCAGTGATGTCCATTGGCGATCACTACGCCGCGGTAATGTCGACTCTCGCCGGAAGCGAGCGTTACTTTCCAGGCGCTGGCCTGCGCATCGGCCGGTTCAATTTTTGCGACTGCCGTATTGAAGCGAATGTGCGGCAGTAGTCCGAAATGTTGCGCATAAGATCGCAAATACTCCAGCGCCTGTTCATGGCTGGGATATTCCGGCCAATCCTCCGGCATGGGGAAATCGGGATACTCGGTCAGCAGCTTGGAACTGATGAGATGCGTGGAACGATACACGCTGCTCGAGGGCCGCCCGTAATACCAATTGCCGCCGACGTTGTCTTCACGTTCGAAGCAATCGGCCGCAATGCCGTGCGCTAGCAGGTTTTTGACGACCGTCAGACCAGACGCGCCGGCGCCGATCACACAGTACTTTTCACTGTCGCCAGAAACGAGATTAGTCATCACCGACTATCGTTTGCTGAACGAGTGGAAAGATCAAGCACAGCGCTGTAGAAAATCGGCCGAAACGATGAAGGCGAGCGGGATGATTACCGGCTCTTTTGCCGCCGCGAGGCGCGAGCGTGATGCTTCTCGTTCCGCCCTACCGTCTTATGAGATGCGTCGACTCGGATGTGTTGCTGGTCGTCCGACGCGACGGTTTCGCTGGCCCGAGCGCTCTGCATTACCTGCCAAGCCGACTTGGCCGCGGCAGCCTCCACCGCGGCAGCCGCTACCCTTAGCCGGTACTGCCGGTAGTGGCGCGGCTGAATCAGCCCAACAAGCCGGCCCAGAATATGCGCGGGGATCTTCCAGCGCTGCAAAGTCTTAATGACTTCACTAATTACGGCAGCAGGGTGGGCGAGCAAGCCCGCGAGCCCGCCGACTTCTGGCACGTGACGCCAGAACAGGCGCTCCGCGTGTAGGCCCGTCGAAAAGCCATTTGCCTCCGGCGCTTCGATCGCCGGTGCAAAGACGCGACACTTTGGTTCCAGCTCAATTTGCCAACGGGCATGACGCAGGGCGAGAGCCAAATCCACGTCGGCCAATTGTTCGCCCAAGCCGGCAGGCAACCCGCCAATCGCATTCAACGCGGCTTTTCTATAAAACGCGGCTTGCAACAGCGGTCCGACCGAATGGAGCGACGATTCCTCGTCGGCTTGCGGCAAAGTGCGGCAGATTGTTTTTCTCCCGCCGCGACGATATCCCACCCCGGCGGCCAGCAATTGCTGGTGATCGTTCGCGTCGTAAATCGCCGGCGTTACGGCGGCGACGCGAGGATCGTCGAAGTGCGGCAGCGCCTGTTCAATCCAAGCGTCGTCCACCTGGCAACTGCTGGCCAACAGATGGATGATCGGCGCCTTGGTCTCGGCAATGCCCAGATTCAGGCACGAGATCAAATCGGCGTTCGCCCCCGCCTGCAGAAACTGAACTTCCCCTTGCAGATTGTAGGGATCCGCGTACGGAGCGTTTAGCACCACTAGCACTTCGCAATCGTCCGGTCGGCGTTCCAACACGGACACCAGCGTGGTTTCTAAACTTTCCGTATTCCCTAGCGCGGGAATGATGCAGGCCAGGCGCGGCACAGAAACCTTCCTGGGTTTTTGCCGGTAAGGAATTGTGATTCCGACGCACCCGCCCTACATGGGGTAAGGCACGGGGCGCACGGATGATCCGTTATCTCCCATCCGTTAGTTTCGGCCGCTAAGTGATGGCAGGTTTACCCCAACCCCACAGAAACCCCATCAACAGCCCGTAAGCTTTACGTAATCGGACGTACTTCGCGGATTGAGCCGGTTTGTATGCTGATGGTCGCGACCATCGGCGGCCGCTAGCCGCCTTCGGCCCAACATTGCACCAGCTCCACGAGCACCGCCACGGCCTGCTGCATCTCTTCCAAGCAGGCCCATTCCAGCACGGAATGTGGATTGTGTTGGCCGGTGGAAAGATTCGGCGTCGGCAAACCCAGCTCGGTGAAGCGCGAGCCATCGGTGCCGCCGCGGATGATGGTTAATTTCGGCGTGCGGCCCAAGCGCTGGTGCGCACGTTTGGCGTATTCCACCGCGCGAGGCTCGCGCGCCAAACCGTCGGCCATGTTGCGATATTGCTTGACGATCCGCACGTCGATCGCCGAGCCGGAGAATTGCTTGACCGATTCATCGGCGGCGCGGCGCAGCCGCTGGGCATGCTCCGCCAGTTTCGCCGTATCGAAATCGCGCAGCAGAACTCGCACGGTTGCTTCGCCCACTCCGCCGCTGATCCCATAGGGATGCAAAAAGCCCTCGCGTTCGTCGGTCGTCTCAGGCGAAAGCTGATCGCGCGGCAGCCGCGACAAAAAATCCGCCGCCACGCGCAATCCATTCACCATCCGGCCCTTGCCGATCGACGGATGAATGTTGACGCCGCGCACGGTGACAATCGCCAGATCGGCGGAAAACGTTTCGCCGTCGATCTCGTCGGCAGCGCGGCCATCGAGCGTGTACGCCGCCACCGCGCCGACTTTCTTCAGATCGACGTGATCGACGCCGTGCCCGATCTCCTCGTCGCAGGTGAATAGCACGCGTACGACGCCGTGCGGAATGCTGGGGTCCGCTTGCAGCGAGGCCGCCAGCTCCATGATCACGGCCACGCCGGCCTTGTCGTCGGCGCCCAAGAGCGTCGTGCCGTCGGTGGTAATCAGTGTGCGGCCGGCCAATTCGCGCAACTCGGGATTGTCTGCCACGCGGATCACTTTGGTCGGGTCGCCTGGCAGTACCAGATCCTGCCCCTTGTAGTTGCGTACCACCTGCGGTTTGACGCCGGCGCCCGTGGTCTCCGGCGACGTGTCGACGTGGGCATTCAGGGCGATGGTCGGTACATCATGCTTCACTGTGGCGGGAATCGTCGCCATCACGATCCCATGCTGGTCTTGAGCCGCGTCCTTTAAACCAATGGCCTTCAGTTCCTCAACCAGCAGTCGGCCCATTTCCAACTGTCCCGGCGAGGAGGGATAGCAGCCCGCGTCCTCTCGGGCGGTCGAATCGATTTGCACGTATCGCAAAAAACGGTTCAGCAAACGTTCGCTGTCGATCATGGACAAATTTCCTGCTTGCGTGGCCCAATTCTCACCGTTGACACTCAAAAATGGCAAGATATACGCTGGAGCCTATGATTGCCAGTTCGGCGCGCGCGACGACCACCGACTATGCTGCGAATTTGCGACGGCTGATGGCTCGAGAGGGCCTCACGCTGGCCGATTTGGTGCGCCGCAGCCGATTGAACCATCGCACGCTGAAACGAATCCTTGCCGGACATCGGCCGCAGTCGAAAACGCTGCATCGCTTGGCCGCCAGCTTCAACGTGCCGGTCGAAGAATTGTTCCAAGATCCGGCGCTATTGCGGCATCGCTTGTTCGATCGCCGCACGAACCCGGCGGTGGAAGAGATCGTTGCATCGAATCCGCAATTGTTTCGCGGCTGGACGGCGGCCGAGTTTGACGAACTTTACAGCCGCTTCGGCACCGGCGGAGCGCTAACGCCTGAAGGAACCTTAGATGCAGTTCGTGCCATCAACCGCCGCCGAGAAATATTGGCGAAGGTCACGCAGCTTTTGGAAACCAGCGAGGCGGAGTTCCTGGAATCAATGATCGAGCTTCTTCACCGCCGCGCCGTCGTAGTTCCGCAGAAGTCTGCAGCACCAACTAGCGCTGCCACCGTCGGATCACACTGAATTGCCGATGATCGCGATCTTGTACGTGATGCTTCCCGTGCCGCTGTTGGCCACGCGAAATTTGTCGGCGGCGCCGGCGGTTACGTTCCACCCCGACTTCTTATTTACCAGCAGCAAGCATGAATCGGCCGGAACATTGAGCTTATTGCCCGACGCGCCGAATGGGCCCAACCATTCGTGAGGCATCGCGCCCCCCCCAGCACCAGTTTCTCATCGTCGATCGTGGCGGGGTCGTCAGGTGCATGAGTAGTATGAGTTGTTGTGTACATTTGAACAGTATAAAATTCCAGCGCCTTTTTTGGCCACACGAAACCAGCACGTCCTCACTGACGACGCAAGACGTCGAAAGCACCATGCCGCTATGCAAGCCGTCTTCGTGGCGTGGTATAATTACGCCCGGAAGCATGAGACGCTGCGGGGCCAAACGCCGGCAATGGCCAGTGGGCTATCCGATCAAGTTTGGAGCGCGAAAGAATTGTTGGAGCGGGCAGCGGTGATCGAGGCATAGCCATGAGATGCAGGGTTTGTGGCCGAAAATTGGGCGATTCGCCAGTTTGCACTTACTGCGGCTCGAAGCGCGGTGGTTTACCGTTGCTTCTCATGGCGATGTTCGCTCTTCTGGTTTGTTTGATGTTTATCTGTTGGTGTCTGTGGCACTCCGGCGGACATTTGATTTTTCCTACGCGCATTAGTTGAGCGCGCGCTCCGTCGCCAGTTCGCCGCGAAAATCGTCCACCAACTGCGGAATCGTGCTCGTCGATGTGTGCCACGCCTACCAACCGAGAATCGCCATGGCCGTCAGATTTCCCAATTCCGAAAGCGGCGAATCGGCGGCTATCGCCAGCACGGCGGCCACGGCGAATAGCGGACACAGCAAGAACTTCATCGTGCAAATCGTTCCGCGGCAATTTCACGCTCAAAAATCAATGAAAAAAGCCCGCGGCCGGAAACGCATCCGGCGACGGGCTTGCAGAGATACCCTGGCAGGGGGCTCTAGCGAAAACCTAACGTGATCGTATGTTCAGTATATTAACCGAACCGGTGGCCCAATTGCAAGAGGCGGTTTTGCTCGTGCGATGGCAAAACGCGTTGGGCAATTACGTGAGAGGGCGGCCGATTATCTCTGCGGCACAGCGTCGGGGCGGGCCGCCGTTTGACCTTGCGGGCCCCCTTCATACGCGCTGAACTCCGCCCACACTGGAAAATGGTCGGACACTTCCAGCGCCTGGGCCTGCGTCAAATTGAATTCGCGGATGATGTCGAACACGCCGGCGCGGCCCGTGAATTCCACCGTGGCGGCACGATTGAAAATCAGATTGTCGTACGTCTTATTGCCGCGCGTATTGGTCGGCACGCCGGAAATTGCCCAGGCGATATTGGGCAGTTGCTTCAACAGCCCAAATTTCTTTTCGTCGGCGTTCAAGTCGCCCAGCAAAATGACGTCGTCTTCTCCCCGACCGTCATTGCGCACCGCGCGATACACCTGCGCCAAAGAATTGCATTCCTTTTCCGCCTCATCCGGGTCCGTGTGCATGTCGATCAGGGTGAAAGTGAAGGCCTGGTTCGGCGGCGGTCCCCGGGCTCGGAACGATGCCACTAGCGGCGGTCGCTGAAACAGATCATCCGGATCGTTCACGCTGTACACCGCGCCTCGATCGACTTCGATCGTCTGCGCGTCGAATATGAACGCGTACTGCTCTTTGCTGTTGGTGCGGCCTTTGCGCGGACCGATCACAAAATCGTAATGCCGTCCGGTGCTATTAATCAGTTCCACAAACCGCGGCAGGATGTCGTCAGTCGTGGAGCGCACCTCTTGAATGGCCACCAGGTCGAATTTCCTCACGGTTTCAGCCAGAACCTCCATCACGTCGCGCTTGGCCAGCTTCGATATGCCGAACACTTGGATGTTAAACGATGCGATGCGAACCGTGTTGCCGGCCCGGCGGGCACCGTAGCGGTCGCGACGCCGTAGCCGGCGGCCGAGGCCTGCGTTTTGGGCCGGACCAGAATCTTGTCCAGGCCTTCCAACTGAAAGTGCTGAAAGAAATAAATGCCGCCGTAGATCAGCGCGGCCAAAATCACGAGTGTTCGTGGACGTCGCATCTGCACCTCCTTGTGCACTTACGCGATCAGCGGTCGGCGATCGATGCCCAGCAGGCATCCCTGCTAGCGCTTGTGCCCCGACACCGACCTGATTGGACCGCGTAAGATAGCCGCACGATTTGAATCGCTCCAGGGCAACTGAGTCGCTCCTGGCGGCCTGTGCTGCTAGCGGCGCGCTTTCCCGCACAAGATGACCGATTTCCGGCAACACCAGCTTTTCCATCGCCAGCTTTACGGCGTTGGTCGAACCGGGCATTGCTAGCACCACGGTGCGATCGATCAAGCCACCAATCGCCCGGCTGAGCATCGCCGCGGCCCCGATTTCCTGGTAACTCAGCATCCGAAACAGCTCGCCAAACCCGGTCAAAGTTTTGGTCAGCATCGCGCTCAGCGTTTCGAAAGTTTGATCGCGGCTGCCCACGCCGGTGCCGCCGGTCAAGAGCACCGCATCGATCTGCGGCAGGCCGCGCATCCGCTCGATTTGCTCCCGGATTTTCTTGGGATCGTCGGTCACAATTTCCCAAGCCACGACACGGTGGCCGGCATGCTCAAGCAGATCGACGATGGCCTTGCCGCTAGTGTCGTTTTCCTTGGCGCGCGTATCGCTGATCGTAATCACCCCCGCGGAGACCGAATGGGGCGATTGCGAGCGATGTTGTTCGACGGAAGTAGACATTCGGCAGCCGTTCCAGGGCGCTGAATTGGCCCTGCCTTTTCCAGCATCTATACTAGAAGTGGACCTGATATCAACGTCAAGGCAGTATAGCAGGCGCCGGTCCTATGCGTTGTCCAGTTGTTCAATCTGTTCTTGCAATCGTAATTGCCGCAAGCTTTTGCGCGGTTATGTCTCTGCCCGCGCAAGCCGACATCTATGTGCTTGCCAACGACGGCCAGGTGCGCGGCGAGTTGAAAAATACCGAAGAATCGCCGCGACAAAAATATGTCATCCTCACGCCGGAAGGGGTGACCGTCACGCTGGATCGCAGCCAGGTGAAACAGATCATTCCGCAATCGTCCGCGGAGATCGAATTCGAGAAAATCCGTCCGAACTTCGCTGACACAGCCGAAGACCAATGGAAATTGGCCGAATGGTGCCGCGAAAATTCTCTGACCAAACAGCGGCAGGACGTCCTGGAGCACGTGATCGAACTGAACCCCGACATGCGCCAGGCCCGATTGGCGTTGGGTTACCAACTAGTCGACGGCCATTGGATGCAAAAAGAACAGATCATGCAGCAGCGGGGTTATGTGCGCTACAACGGCGAATGGCGCTTGCCGCAGGAAGTGGAACTGATCGAGCGTCGTCAAAAAGAAGATGCGGCCGAACGCCAATGGTTCGGCACGCTCAAGCGCTGGCGCATTTGGCTGGATGAATCCGCCCGTGCCGATCAAGCCCGCGATTCGCTGCTTGCAATCCGCGATTCGCACGCCGTGCCGGCGCTGGCTCAATTGCTCCATTCGGAGCGCGATCGAGCGGTGCGAATGCTGTACGTTCAGGCGCTAGCCGCGGTGGGCACGCCGGCGGCAATGCGAACGTTGGTCGATCATTCGCTGGATGACGGCGACGAGGAAATTCGCTTGGCTTGTCTGGATCGAATCGTCGGTCAGCCGACGCCTGAAATCGTGGCCGCTTACGTGGCAGCTTTGAAAAGCGACAGCAACGCGCGCATCAACCGCGCGGCACGCGCCTTGGGGCGATTGGGCGATCGATCGGCGGTCGGTCCGTTGATCGATTCGCTCGTAACCACGCACGTGGTTAAGGAGGGGGACGAAAATCCAAATTCCGTCAACGCCGCCTTTTCACCGCAGGCAGGCATGGCGTTTTCCACAGGAAGCGCCGTCAGGAAAGTCCAGCGCACCTTCAACAACCAGCCGGTGCTCGATGCCTTGGTCGCTCTGACCGGCGGCGTAAATCTGAACTTCGACGAGAGGGCCTGGAAGACCTGGTACGCCTCGCAGAAAACGAAAACGCCAATCGACGTGCGCCGCGATTAAATACGCCAGAGCGACTTCGCCAGCGTCGTCATTCCGGCAGCGACGACGGTCGGATGCCGAGATCGACGATGCTGCACGCCTGAATGACGTTCAACCCCATCTTGCGCGCTTTGTCTACAACCTCAGGGCTATCACTGCCCGGGTTAAGCCACAGTTCGTCGCAGCCACGCGCGGCAATTTCATCCAGCGCCGCTAGCCCGATCGCGGGCGGTAGATACATGCTAATCCGATTCAATTTGCCTGGCGGCACGTCGGCCAGACTGCGATAAGCGGCGAGCCCTTCGATCTCGCCCCCTTTGGGATTCACCGGATAAACCGTGTAACCCTGCTGCTGATGCGCGGACCGATTTATTGCCGAACTTCGATCGATCGGAACTAGCGCCAAGAATTGCAACGGTCGGCATACGACATCTCACGCGGCTTGATCGATGGCCGCCAACCGCGGTTTGGTTCTGCGTCGGGCAAACGACCAGGTGCCCAACACGCTTAGCGCCACGCGGTCTTCCAGATTCGGCCGGAAAATCGTCAATAGCATCAACGGCAAATACCATCCCATCAACTGACCGCCGGCCAGCGCGTGCCAAAATTGCGTTCCCAGCATGACGGCCGTCGAACAGCTCATCAACGTGCCCAGGTTCTTCTGCGCCGGCCAAATGGCCAACGTAATGCACATGGCCATGAAAGTTGCCAAAACGGGGATGCGATAAACGGAATAATTGAAGGGCAGACCCCAGAAACCTTGGAGATGCTCCATCCGCGGAAAAATCCAGCCGAACATTTGGCGCAGATCTTCGGTAAACGAGACGTAGGGATGGAAATACAAGATTCCCACCAACAAAGCCAACATCGCTATCACGCCGGCGCCAAACCGCAAACCGCCCCGCTGCCAATAAAAACTGCACCACAGCGGCAGCAAGAAAATCGGATAGTAAAACATTCCGATGGCCGAGCCCAACAGAACGCCGGACACCAAGGGCCGTCGGTACATGACGATCGCCCACACCAGAAGCGCCGCCAACAGCACGTGATAGACGTGCCCCACGTGCATTGCCATGTATTGGCCGGTCAGAATGGCCGTATACGGCAGCAACAGGTATAGCACCGCCGCCGCAATGCCGGTCCGAATGTTGTCGAAGTGTCGATAACCGACGATCACGAGTCCGATGACAATGGCCAGGTGTGAAAAGATCGCCACCGCGCGAGCCGTCGCCAGGCGGATCAGCCTTTGGGAATCACGTTCCTGGTCGCTGGCAACTAACTGTGCTTTATTGTCGCTCTCAAATAAAAATCGCGTCGGCAGTTGGAAGATCTCAAACACCCAGGGATAGCCCGGGCCATACAGCACCAGCGGTTGTTCCGGCAGCGCCTTCTCCGGCTGATCGGCAACGGGGTGGTCTGTCTTCGACTCGACCGCAACTTCGGCCGGGGCCGACATACTTGCCGCATCGGTCTTGAGCTGCTTGACCGCGCTTTTGTCGGTCACCACATTCGCCATCAGGAACACCAGCAGCGACAGCCCCAAAAAGGTCATGCCGCCCACCGACAGATTGGGTTCCAAGAGCGGCCGGCGGACCATCATCGGATCCAGCAGCATCCGCACCAGGAACAGCCCGTCGATAATGAACAGCCAAATGTATCCGGCCTGCTCGTAGCCCAGCATTTCCTTTTCTTGTCCATAGATGACAAACAGCAGTCCGGGGGCCAGCAGGATCAGGCCGATCAAATCCAGATTCCGCACGCTCCACAGCCGGTTGAATTTGAAGAACAGCGCGATGATCAATAGCGACGACAGGTAAACCCACGTCGTGGGGCTAACCCGTTCGTAATACACCAGGATTTCGCTCATGATGAAAATGCCGTCGGACCACTGGGCACGGCCTGCTTGGGGAACTCGTGTCCAGGGCCAAACTCGCGCCAAGCCTTCGTGCCGATGCAGACTCAAGGCGGGAAGATCTAAGGCAATTGCGAAACCAATTCTCGCGGTGGCACGGTCAGTCTGCAGTTTAACATCTGTCAGAATCACAGGATACGTAGATTCCCCCGTATTTCAAGCCCTGCTGCCGCCGTGCCTTGCGCAAGGCACGCTGTTCGTCGAACAATCGCCGAGGCACGCTCCAGTTGGCGCCGCGGCTGAGCATTCTACTGCCGCGAACCAATTCGCGATAAAATCGGGCCAGCGTCCCAGTAGTGCGTTCGCGCTTGACGAATTAAGGAGTTCTACGTTGCCCCCGTCAATCCCCATCATCTCCACCGCTTCCGGACAGGTGGTTGATATCTTGCGCCAGCGAGTCTTCCCCGGCACCCTTCATGTCGCCAATGGAAGAATCACCAAAATTGAAGAGACCGCCGCCGCGCCTTCGACATTTCTGCTTCCTGGTTTCATCGATGCCCATGTGCACATCGAAAGCTCGATGCTGGTGCCCAGCGAGTTTGCGCGGCTCGCGGTGCTCCATGGCACGGTGGCCACGATCAGCGATCCCCACGAAATCGCCAATGTGATGGGCACCCGGGCGTGCGTACATGATCGACGATGCGAAGCGCTCGCCGCTGAAGTTCCATTTCGGCGCACCCAGTTGCGTGCCCGCCTGCGCGTTCGACAAATCGGGCGCCGTGCTCGACGCTGAAGCGGTGGCCAAGCTGCTGGACGACCCGGCGATCATCTATCTCTCGGAGATGATGAATTTCCCGGGGGTGCTGCACGACGATCCCGAGGTGATGGCCAAGATTCGCGCTGCTCACGATCGAAAGAAGCCCGTCGACGGCCACGCGCCAGGCTTGCGCGGCGATGGGCTCAAAAAATATGCCGCCGCTGGAATCACGACCGACCACGAAAGTTTCACCTACGAGGAAGGGCTGGAGAAGATCGGCCTGGGGATCAAGTGCCTCATTCGCGAAGGCTCCGCCGCCAAGAATTTCGAGGCCTTATACAAGCTCATCGGGGAGTTTCCTGAAATGTGCATGTTTTGCAGCGACGATAAGCATCCCAACGATTTGGTCGTGGGGCACATCAATCAGCTTGTCGTGCGAGCTCTTGAGCGTGGCCAGCCGCAATTTGCCGTGCTGCGCACCGCGTGCATCAATCCCGTGCTGCATTACAAGCTCGACGTCGGCATGCTGCGGCCCGGCGACGCGGGCGATTTTATCGAGGTGGACAATTTGCAAAGCTTCAACGTGCTGCGCACCGTGATCAACGGGCGCGTGGTCGCCGAGCGCGGCCGCACGCCGCTGGAGCGAGTCGCTCCGCCGGTGGTCAACCAGTTCCGCACGCCGGCGCGCACCGCCAAGGAGTTTGAAGTTCCTGCTTCAGACGGCGCGGGAAAAAAACTCCGCGTGATCGAAGCGATTGACGGACAAATCGTCACCGGGCGGACCAGCGCCGAATCGAAAATCGAAAACGGCTGCGTCGTTTCCGACGTGGCCCGCGACGTGCTCAAAATCGCCCTGGTCGACCGCTACAACGGCGCACCGCCGGCCGTCGGGTTCATCAAGAATTTCGGCCTGAAAAGCGGCGCCATTGCCTCGACCGTCTCGCACGATTCGCACAACTTGCTGGCCGTCGGCGTCGATGATCGCTCGCTGGCTCAGGCCATGAATCTGCTGATCGAATGCAAGGGGGGCATCAGCGCCGTCGGCGAAATCGACGGCCGGAAAGTCGAAGCCGTCTTGCCGCTGCCGATCGCCGGGCTGATGTCGGGCGAAGACAGCGGCCTGGTCGCCGAAGAATACTCACGCATCGATGCGCTCGCCAAGCGGCTGGGTTCGAAGCTGGGCGCGCCGTACATGACGCTTTCATTCATGGCGCTGTTGGTTATCCCGGCGCTGAAACTCGGTCCCTGCGGACTGTTCGACGTCGATAAATTCCAGCCTGCGCCGCTCTGGGAATAGATGCTTGGGGTTGATCAAACCGGCGGAGGCCGCCGGCCGATGGTGGCCTGATAGATCACCAGCACCAACACCGCGCCCAAAATCGACATGAAAATTCCGCCCCCGCGAATTTCATCCGCAGGATACAGGCCTAGTCCGCGGCCGATGAAGCCGCCAATCATCGACCCCAAAACGCCCAGCAGTATCGTCGGCAGGCACCCTCGGACGTCGCTCGGCCCCGGCACGAATAGCCGCGCAAGCAGGCCCACAATCAAGCCGAAGAAAATCCATGAAATGATGCCCATAAAAAGCCCTTAAGGTTCGCCGCTGCAACTGGTCAAAAGTCGCCGGTTTCCTTCGCGATTGGAAAACCTGCAAGTCGTTGCGGGGTTTATCATTCTATGGCAGGCGGCCCATCCTCCGGTAGTGCAAAACCACGAACTGGTTGCACCGGAAGGCGGCGTATAGACTTAAAGGATGATAGGCGAGTACTGGGTTTATGATCCGTCCGGCGGAGCAACCTTTGTCGACCAGTGAATCATCCGCTCTGAATTACGAATTGAATGACCCCGACGTGCGGCTCATGCTCGAGGTGCGCGACGACAGCGCCACCGCATTTGAAGAATTGATGTTGCGCTATCAAAATCGCCTGGTCACGGTGTTGGACCACCTGGTCGGGCAGCGCGATCTGGCGGAAGATCTGGCGCAAGATGTTTTCCTGCGCATCTATCGGGCACGCAAGCGGTATGTGCCGGGCGCGAAATTCTCCACCTGGCTGTTTACGATCGCCAATAACGTTGCCTCCAATGCGCTGCGCAGCCAATCGCGTCGGCGCGAAATCAATTGGCGGCGGCCACCTGGCGAATCGACCGGCGCCAACAGCTTGGACCAGTTGGCTCAGGCCGCCAGCAGCCTCATGCCGGCGCGGCAAATGGATAAATCCGAAATGCGCGATGTCGTCCGCGAAGCCATCAGCACCCTCAACGAACGACAGCGCATGGCTGTTTTGCTGAGTAAGTTTGAGAGCATGAGTTACGAGGATATCGCCGAAACCATGCAGATGACTCCCCAAGCCATCAAGTCGTTGTTGTCGCGTGCCCGCGGCAACTTGCGGGCGGTGTTGGAGCCGTACCTGGAGCGCGGTGAACTGCGGGCCAAAGAGAACGGTGAAAAATAAGGCCGAAACCTATGTCCGATACACCTCAAAAATCGCCCGCCGACCAGCTCGATGAAGAATTGGTCGCCTACCTCGACGGCGAGCTGGAGTCCCAGGCTGCGCAGCGCTTAGAGACGATGCTGGCAACGGATGAGCGCGCTCGGCAGCGGTTGAGCCAATTGGCCGTTTCGTGGGATCTGTTGGATCAGTTGCCTCGGGCCACGGTCGACGATTTGTTCACTCGCACTACTGTGGAAATGGTGGCCGTCGCGGCGGAAGACGAAATCGCCCAAAGCTCGGCGGCAGCCCCGGCTCGAGAACGACGCCGATGGCTCGGCGGTGGCGTCGCTACCTTGTTGGCCGCGGCAGTCGGATTCGTCGCCGCCGGCCTGATCATGCCCGATCAGAACGATCCGCTGCTGCGCAATCTGCCGGTCGTCGTGAATCTGGATTTGTATCGATCCGTCGGCGATGTCGACCTGCTCAAAAAGTTGGGTGCATCCGGTCTGTTCTCGACGGATTCACCCAGCAAGTTGTTCAGATCGGACTTGCCGGCCGGCGCCGCCCCCGCCGCGACGCCACTGGCGCCGCAACCCACTAATGTGCCTCGGACCATCTCGGAGCGGCGCGCATGGATCGCCGCACTCAGCCCGGACAGAAAGTTGGAGTTGAACGGCGATCTTGAAAAGTTCGTCGCTCTGTCCCCCTCCGAAAAACAAGCGCTGCTTGGCATCGACGATTATTTGCAAGCCAATCCCGAGCAGGCCGACAATCTGACTCGCCTCATGCAGCGCTATCACGATTGGTTGAAATCGCTGACTCCGCCCGAACGGGCCGACTTGTCCGATACGACAACTCCGGAAGACCATTTGGCGGAAATCAGGAAAATCAAGCAGGAGCAGGAATGGCGGCTGTTCGCCCGATTGGGCGGCGGTCGAGGAACCCCGCGCGATGTGGACCATCTGGTGCGATGGTTGCAAGATTTCGCCGGCCAGCACGAAAAAGAAATTCTCAAGGCGCTCCCCGAAGATCGGCAACAGGACTTTAAGAAACCGCCGCGGCCCGGCAACGAAAAATGGGGACAGCAATTCTATCAGCGGCGCCTGGCTTGGGAATTATGGCAGCCAAACTCGCCGGTAAAGATGCCCGAAATTACAGAAGCCGACGTGGAACCCTTGCTGGCCCAACTTTCCGCAGACAAGCAAGCTGAACTTAAAGCTGCAACCGACACCGATCAGCGCGTTGAAGTGCTGCGCCAGTGGATTCGCGCCGCAATAGCCGAACAGCGACCGCGGTTCACGTCGCAAGGCGATTGGCGCAGGGGCGGTGGCATGAGCCCCGAACGCAGAGCGCACATTGAAGAAGAAATCAAACGCTTCGCAGGCTCTTTGCCGGCCGAAGAAAAAGAACGCCTCGAGAAATTGCCGGCCGACCAACGGCGTGTGGAACTGATGAAGCTCTACCAAAAACAGCATTTTCCCAGCGGGCGTCCTGGACGGGAATTCCAGCGCCCCCGGGACGACGGGCATCGCGGCGCTTCCGGCGGGAAAGATGAGGCCGGAGGCGCACGATAATCCGCCCACCGATCGGCCCGACGATGAGATGGATCCGCCGCCACCGCCGCCTTGAACATCATCCATCCTTTTCTAGCCCGCCGCGCGAAGATAGCTGTGATGGCGGCCTGCAGTCGGCGTTTGCTGTTGCGACTTGGCAACTCGCACACGGCACAGCCGGCACGGTGCATACACCCAACCGCCGCATCCGGGGCAGCGCACAGGCGGCGAATTGCTCCAAGGTTCATCTTCCTCGGGCGGCTCCAGCAAATAATCCGGCCGCCGACCCGAGGCGATGGCTCCCACCGTCCCGCGGCTCACGCCGGTCATGCGGCGCCACTTGCCGCTGCGAATGATTCCCGGACTCCAGCAGCCGTCGTATTTCCATGACTCTGCCCGGTGCCAACATTCGTTGCACTCCTATGTCGTATTGATGCGATTTGCCAGTTATTCCCAGTCGGCTTCGCTCCAAAGTTCCTCCGGAGGCGGTAGGTCATCGTCGGGCTGATCTTCCCATTGGAAGTCGTCCCAAATTTCCTCATCCGTCGGCTCCGGATCGAACGGTTCGTCGTCTAATTCCGGCCCGTCGCAGTCGTCGAGTTCTTCCCATTCATCCTGCTCATCTTCGTCTCCGTATTCGCCGTTTCCCCGGCACGCCGCAACGCGGGGCTGGCGATCCACGTCAAACGCACTTTGGCCAAGAGCAACAGAGGTGCGGCAACGCTCTGCCATGGCAATCCTTCGCATATGCCACCCAGCCGGGGAGAGAAGCTCGAGTGCCCTGACCGACCGCAAGCCGGAGGGCAGCACAAAAAGTGCTGTTCTGGCCGTGTCGATATGTACGTATGTACACTATCACTTTATCCCTGCCAAGACGGTGAATTGGGCCACGCGAATGGCTGCGGGTCGCTGCGGCGGCGTCCGTTCGACCCTTGAATTTCCACACCGGTCCGCGCGACATTTCCTAATGGGGGCAGCTTGCCGCAAGGTCCGCTTGGTGCGACGGAAAGGGCAATGCCGAGCCGTCGTTCACAGATATAGAAAAACGCTTTGCCGGCCGAAGAGAGGATATGGCATGGAAGGCCTTGCAATACGGCATGGACGCACTTTGCACGCCCGGCTCCGCAAGGAAACCGCCTGATGCCACTGGATATTCTCTACCCGATGCTGACCGGCGCCCTAATTACGCTGTGCGTCTTTATTGGCCGAATCCTCTTCGGCGACCGTCGGCGAATTTAGCGCGCCAGCCTGCCGCTCAGATACAAATCATCACCGATGTGGCGCACGGCCATGTCAGCAACCGGCAGGGCAGCGGCGATCTTTTCGATTCCCGATCCAGCCAGTGCCGTCGGCGCTTTGCGCCCGCCAACCAGTTTCGGGGCGATGAACACGTGAACTTCGTCGATCGCACTCAGATCGAAAAGCGATCCCAAAAGTCGGCCGCCCCCCTCGACGAGCACGTTCGTCATCCGCCTGCGGCCCAGCTCATTCAGCAGCGCCTCGATGGAAACCGATCGGTCGAGCCCGTCCTTCTGCTCTTGCATCCTCCGGCATACCAGCACCTCACAGCCTGTTGCCGAAAGCTGTTCGATCTTGTCTTGGGGCGCATCGCTCCCCACAGCGATTAATACCGGCGCCTCTCCGACGGTGCGCACTAATTGGCTTTCCGGCGAAAGTGATGCTTTACCATCGACGACGATTCGCGTTGCCACCCGCGGACCTTTAAGTCGGGCCATCAGCAGCGGGTCGTCGAGCTCTGCGGTGCCGCGGCCCACGATGATCGCATCCACTCGCCCGCGCAACTGCTGCACGATAGCCCGCGACACTTCACCCGAAATCCAGCGACTGTCGCCGGTGCGGGTGGCGATTTTTCCATCGAGCGTCATGGCCCATTTCGCGATCACCCAGGGCTGTCCAGTGGTTACTAGTTTCAAGTAGGGCGCGTTGATCCGCCGTGCCTCATCTTCTATCAAGCCACATTCAACGACGATGCCTGCCGCCTCTAGCGCCGCGATTCCTTTGCCCGAAACTGCCTCGAACGGATCGCGCAGGGCGCACACCACTCGGCGGACGCCCGACGCAATCAGTGCCTCGGTGCATGGCGCCGTCTTGCCATGATGACAACAGGGCTCCAACGTGACATAGGCAGTGGCGCCTTTGGCGCGTGCTCCCGCCACTCGTAGCGCTTCCACTTCGGCGTGCGGCCCGCCGAATTTCCTGTGCCAGCCTTCGCCCACCACTTCGCCGTCGTTGACGATCACGCAGCCCACCATCGGATTGGGTTCCACGTAGCCCTGTCCGCGCGGCCAATTCCAGGGCCCGGCCCATGAACATTCCGTCCAACTCGACGGCCTGCATTGACGCGGTCGAAGGAGGCATGGATGAGAGTGCAGATCGATGTGAGCCAATCGGCCGGCTCACTTGGTGACGTGAAGGACGGTCTGAAAACGCGATGAGCCGGACGGCATCCGTCCGGCTCATCATATACTTTCAAATCCCGAGGGATTTTTCAAATCACTTTGCTAATCCAAAAAGCCCTGCAGCTCCTGGGCACGGCTAGGCTGCTGCAGCTTGCGGACCGCCTTGGCCTCGATCTGCCGAATCCGCTCGCGGGTCACTTTGAAGATGTGGCCCACTTCTTCCAGCGTGTAGCTGTAACCGTCGCCCAAGCCGTAACGGAGCTTAATGATCTCTCGTTCGCGGTAGCTGAGCGTCTTCAGCACTCGGCTGATGCGGCTTTTTAGCATTTCCTGGGCGGCGCCGACGGCCGGGTTTTCCGCATCGCAATCGGGCAGCAGATCGCCAAAATGGCTGTCTTCACTGTTGCCGACCGGCCGGTCCAGACTGATCGGATACCGGCTCATGGCCAACACGCGGCGAGTTTCATCAATCGCCGTGCCGGCTTCGCGCGCCGTTTCTTCGATCGTCGGTTCGCGACCCAGCCGCTGCAACAACTCGCGCGAGACGTTCCGCACCCGCGACATCGTCTCGACCATGTGCACTGGAATACGAATGGTGCGGCTTTGATCGGCCACGGCCCGAGTGATCGCCTGGCGAATCCACCAGGTGGCGTAGGTGCAGAATTTGAAGCCGCGGCGATATTCGAATTTGTCGACCGCACGCATCAAGCCGGCGTTCCCCTCTTGGATCAGATCCAAGAAGCTCAGCCCGCGGTTGCGATACTTTTTGGCGATGGATACCACCAGCCGCAAATTGCCTTCAGACAGGCCACGCTTGGCGTGCTGATAGTGGGCATAGATGCCTTTGATCTTGCGCACTCGGTTCCGCAAACTTCTGGGAGTCTCCTGAGTGCAACGCAAAATCTGCCGGAACTCTTTGATCCACGGCGCGCGTTCGGAAGCTGGCAGCTTGGCCCGCTTGTGGCCGTCGATTTGCGACTTCAGGTCGTCGGCCCGACGGCTGAACTCATCGAGCGTCTTGATCATCGTCTCGATGCGCTGGGTTCGCAATCCAAGTTCTTCCACCAGCTTCACGCTGCGCAGTCGGCGGCGGTTCAATCGCCGCCAGTTGTCCCGCCGCACGGCCATTTTTGTCGACTTGCTGAACGAAGTTCGATAGTCGTGCTTGTTGCGCCGCAAGAGCTCCTCGAGCGTGTTCAAATTGTGCGGCAGACGGCCGAGAATTTGGTCCTTTTCCAAGCGGTCGGTCACGCTGACTTGGACCGTGCGATCGAAAGGCAACTCCCCCTTGTGCACTCGGGTGAGAATTCGCACCGCATACTGGATCACGAAATCGCATTCCAACAATTTGCGGCGGAACAAAGCCCGCGTAACTTCGATCCGCTTAGCCAGTGCGATTTCCTGCTGCCGTGTTAACAGCGGAATCTCGCCCATCTGCGTCAGATACATCCGCACCGGATCGTCCGACCAGCTTTCCGAATCTGCCTCGACGGTGAGCACTTCGTCGGCCTTGAAATCGGCATCCAGCTCGCCGGCCGGCAGCGGCTCGGCAACTAGCAAATCATCTTCAACATCCACGCTGTCGGTTTCGTCGACAACTACTTTGTCGACCAAATCGACAGCTTCATCCTGGCCCGGTGTTGCATCATCTTCCAAGTCGTCCAACAGTGTGTTGTACAAGGCGATAACTCCTACGAAATCCTAGAGGGACGAGTGGAGAGAAACGTTACGAAATCGGCTGACCAGAAAGCATGGTTTGTCTGTAACACAGATGCGGAAGAGGGGTCCCGTCTTCCGGCAAGATTGCACCGCGTTGTCGCATGCCATACCGATTCCAAGCTACTCATTATTGACAAACCAGCGGCCAAAATCCAACAAATTCTACCACTGCTTCTCGATCAGTTCGGGCGCAGTTTTGATTTGGTAAAAAATGACGATGTCCAGATTCTAACTAGGCGTTTAGCCCCTACGCAAACTTCCCAGATTAACATTTTTAGCTCTCTGCGGCTCCCTCTTCTACGGCCAGCGGTGGTCGTTTGCAGTTCACATGCCTTGCCGAAGCGCCTTGTGGCAGCAATAGACAGTTGGGAACGGCATGGTTTCGGACAAGAAAATCATGAACCACACCGCCGCTTTCCGGCGCCTCCGCCGTCCCGAGCCATCAATTTCAAGGTCCGAGCTAGGGAAGCTTCACCGCCGGTGGGCCTTGGTTGCGGTTGCCGCTACTGGTGACGGGATTGGATACCGACGCCTAGAATTGCGTAGTCGAAAGAGCGACGGCCGAGGCATTCTTGTTCGTGCCGGGTGCCAGGGGATCGCATTTAGCCCGCATGGTTTCTTGCATTTGCCGAACCTATATTTCTATGGTTCGCGGCACGGTCGAATCGCCTGATCTCGGATTCCATGAAATATCTTCTTCCTTGTCCCGCCTGCGGCACGAAGACACCGGTAGCCACCGGCCAAGCGGGCCAAATGCTCCAATGCTCGTGTGGGAAGCAATTCGAAATCCCGCCCATTCGGAAATTGCGCGATTTGGAGCCGGCGGAGGACGAGCCGCTGGCGCCGCTGTGGACGAAGCGCCAAGGGTTGCTGTTTCTTGGCTCGCTGATCACGGTATGCTCTGCAGCGTTTGCGGCGGTCCTTTGGCTCAATCTGCCGGCGCAATTCATTCCGCCGACAATCAACATCGACCAAAGCGCCGTCGACAAGGAAGTCGCCGAACTGAGCCCTGCGGAATCCTTGAGGCGGTTTGTGCTGATTCAATCACATTCTCCCGGATCGTTTGAGCAGCGCTTGCAATCGAAGGAAGTGCCTCCCTTCTTGATGGTCAGCGCGCAGCCGCTTTTGGAGTTCGAACGACGCGGCCCCGGACCGCTGGCGCCCAAGCAGATGGCGATTGTCCGCAAAGAAACCCACAAATACGTGGCCCAAATGATCGCCAATGCGAGCATCCGAAATAACCTCCGCCAATGGCTCTGGATCGCCGGCGGCATTTTTGTCGGTGGCGTTTTGATTGCATGCTCGTCGCTGTTGGTTCGATCCGGAAAATCGGCAAATCAGCGCCGGCGCGCACGGCAAGTTGCCTGAAGCGGAATCATTCACTCCATGAAGGCTGCCTACATTGAGCGAACGGGACCGGCCGAGAGCATCCTCTTCGGCGATTTGCCCAAGCCGCAGGCAACCGGCTCGCAGGCGCTGGTCAAAGTTGGCGCGGTGAGCGTCAATCCGATCGATACCTACATCCGCTCCGGCATGGTGCAGATGTCTTTGCCCTTTCCGTTTGTGGTGGGCTGCGATTTGGCCGGCACGGTCGAAGCGGTTGGCCCCAGCGCAAAACGGTTGAAACCCGGCGATCGCGTATGGGGAAGTTGCCAGGGGTTGCTGGGTCGGCAGGGCACCTTCGCCGAGTACGCGGCGGTCGAGGAGGGTTGGCTTTATCCCACCCCGGCGCATGTGACCGATGAGCAGGCCGCGGCCGTCGCGCTGGTTTCGCTCACCGCGGGCTTGGGTCTGTTGCGGGACGCGAAGTTGCGAAGCGGCGAGCTGTTATTCGTCAACGGCGGCTCCGGCGGCGTCGGCTCGACGGTGGTGCAAATGGCCAAAGCGATCGGCGCCCAGGTGATCACCACCGCCGGCAGCGACGAGAAAGCGCAAAAATGTCTTGGGTTGGGCGCCGACCACGTGATTAATTACAAAACGCAAGACGTGGCCGGGGAAGCCAAACGACTGGCACCGCACGGCGTGAACGTCTATTGGGAAACGTTGCGCGAGCCGGATTTCGACAAGGCCATCGGCATGCTGGCCCCGCGTGGAAGGATGATTTTAATGGCGGGGCGCGACGCCAGGCCGCCGTTTCCCGTCGGCGCTTTCTATGTAAAGGGGTGCTCATTGTTCGGTTTCGCGATGTTCCAGTCGACGCCGGAAGAACTTCAGTTCTGCGCCAGCAGATCAATGGGTGGCTGGCGGCCGGCAAGATCAAAGCCAACATCGACCGCGTGCTGCCGCTTTCCAAAACGGCGGAAGCTCACAAGCTGCAAGAGGAAAGCACGATCGGCAAAACCGGCGCACTTGCCGGCAAAATCGTGCTCAAGCCGTAGGTAGCTTTCCCGATTTGATGCCTTTTCGCGACAGCCGATTGCCGGCGGCTTGTTGATGGCCCGCTTTGGCAATGTGATAATGGGAGGATAGAGGCATTTCTCTCATGTCCACGGCGGCACCCAACGCACAGTTGACCCACTGGCTTTCCTTGCGCTGGCTACCCTCTTGGTTAGCCTCGTTGGTGGTGCATTTGACGGCACTGATTCTCTTGGTGCTCGTGCAATTCCACGCGGCGACCGGAAAGCACGGTGATTCGATCGAGGCCCATTTTTCGGATCCCGGCGGCGCGGGCGTGCTGGATATGGGCACTTCCGACGGCGGGCAGCATGGCGAATCTCCGCTGGTGCCCGAAGGACCACCGGTGCTCGACAAGCTGGATTTGACGTCCCTTGGCCCCGATTCAAATCCGCAGCCCGTTGATAATGGGTTTGGAATCGGACTGCCCGAGATGCCCAACCCGGCATCGGCAAAAGGCGGCAACGGACCGTCTGGGTTCCTCGGCACGGGGCTGGGGCCGGCGCGCGGCGCCGAGGGAAAATCGATCGGCATCGGCGATGGCTCGAAGCCGGGCATCGGCCACGGCAAAACCAGTTTCTATGGTTTAGAAGCTGAAGGCTCCAAGTTCGTTTACGTCTTCGATCGTTCCGAGAGCATGGGATACGCGTTTTATAGTGCGGAAAGCAACAACGAGTTCGGCGGCGTGCCGATCCGCGCGGCCAAGGCGGAACTGCTGGCGAGCATCGACGAACTCAACAGCAGCCAGCAATTTCACATCGTGTTCTACAATCATCAAACGATGTTGTTTAAGCCGACGATGACCGCCCCCAGATTATTTTTCGCCACGACGGAAAACAAACGCGCGGCCCGATACTTTGTGTCCGAAATGCCGGCCCAGGGTGGCACAAATCATGTGCCGGCGCTGGAAATTGCCATCCGCATGAAGCCCGACGTCATCTTCCTGTTGACCGACGGCGAGGAGAAGGACGATCCGACGCCCCAGGACATCAAAGACTTGGAACGACTGAACAACGGCCGTGCCTCGATCAATCTCATCCAATTTGCCGAAGAGCCGCGGCCGGACAGCACGCTGGTGCAATTGGCCAAGGAGAGCCGCGGAAAATATCAATTCATCGACGTGCGGCGGGCCGGGGCTCGATCCAGGAAATCGGTGCTCCAAAATGATTTCAAGTAGCAGGATCACCAGCCTGCTGGTTGCCGTCTTGGTGCTTTCATGGTCGATAGGCGCCTTGGCGCAGGCTCCACCGTCGTCGGCTAAACAAGCGCCCAAAAGCACGCTGCGCGGCAACGAATTGATGCGTGGCGCGGCGGACGGCGAATATGCCTCCACAAAGTTGTTTGGCCTGGAGCGCAAGGCAGCAAGTTCGTCTACGTGTTCGATCGCTCGGGCAGCATGGGGGAGCACAAGAATCTGCCGCTGCGGCGAGCCAAGGAAGAACTATTGGCCAGCCTGAGCGACCTGACCGACCGCCAGCAGTTTTACATCATTTTCTACAACCACGAACCGAAGCTGTTCGACCCGGGCGCGGCGAAAAACCAACTCGTTTTCGCCACGGATGCCAATAAAGGGCGCGCCAAACAGTTCGTCTCCAGCATCGGCGCCGACGGCGGGACCGATCATATGGCGGCACTCACGATCGCTTTGCGACGGCATCCCGACGTCATCTTTTTGCTGACCGACGGCGAAGCGGAAGACGACCCCACGCCCGAGGATTTGAAGCGCCTGGAGCGGCTCAACAGCGGCGAAGCCTCGATCAACGTAATCCAATTCGCCGCCGCCCCGCGGCCAAATAGCGCGCTGATCAAGTTGGCCGAAGAAAATCGCGGCAAGCACGTGGTCGTCGACATCGCCAAATATGGCGAAACGTCCGGCAGCCGCGATCGGAAGAACTGATCTGCGCAAAAAAACCGGGCGGACCGACGCAGGAGGAGTGACATCGGAACCGCCCGGTGGCAGTGAGCAGAGATATATCAGCTACGGACGACCGCTTACCACGGGCCGCGGATGTAGTAGACGCCGAATTGTTGCGTGTCGCTCGGTTGTTGAGGAGTCGGGATGAACGCGCCGCCGGCGCCTGCGCCAAAGCCAGGGAAGGGGCGCGAGAACTGGTGGTAGATCGGCGACACGCGCGTGCCGCAGACGCCCCAGCCGTAGTTGGCTTGGAACTCGGCGTTCGGCGGGACGACCAGCGCGATCGGCTCGCCCCAGTAGGGATCGTAAAAGCCGTTGTGCCACGGCAGCACTTTGGCCTGGCGGTAGGCGTAGTTTTGCGGCAGTTCGGCGCGGCTGGCGCCGATCCACAAGGCGCAGGTCGCCGCGGCGATTGTTGCGCAGGTAAGGAATCGTTTCATGGGGGACCTCCTGGAAAATCTGCTAAACCGCAAGCGCGGGGCGAGCCCCGCGGCTAAAAGGTCGATCAGTATTTCAATTCGCTATTACCACCAGAACACGTGGGCCCGCGTGATGCCGGCATAGGGGCCGTTGTCGCGGTAGTAGCAGCGGTGATGCTTGTACAGGAATTCGTGCGGCATCAGCGGCTGATAAGTGATGTACGTGTGTCCGACCAAAGGCGGCGTGGGGCGGGGAGAGATATACAGCTCGGCTCCCTCGGCGCCGGTGTCGCAGCAAGCCACGGGCGGGACGTAGTAGTTGTAGAACAGGTCGGGCCGGGAATACGGCCCGCAATAATCCTGGGCGTGGGCGCGATTGCCCGTGAGCACAAACGATCCGACGACGGCGACGGCTGCCAGCGTCACGACGCGCAAGAAGCGCAGGGTGAAATAATCAGACATGGTTCAGCTCCTCCTGAGATACAGAACCGGAACGAAAAGACGGGAACGAAAAGAAAAGTGAGGTGGGACGAACGTCGTCAGGCGCACGGAGCAAAAGCACAAACGCTTGCCAAGCGATGAGTGCCGGAATTTGCCTCGGCGGCAGCGACGAAAGACGTGACGGGAAACTCGGTGGGACTAATGGGTAGGTCTGGCGTGGGCAAGGTAAGCGCCCAGCGGCCTTCAGTTCCTACTTCGGCTTGTGACGGCGATGCGGATGAATCTTTGTGCGTAGTATTTTCCAGATCGTCACGGCGCAGCGCCTGGGAGGGAAATCCGGCTGGGAGAGCAGGACGGGAAGCGGTATAATCTACCTAGATTTCCTGCATTAAGTGACGGATCGCCAAGGCCGGCTTAGATTTACGTGCCGCGGTCAATTTGCCGCTGCCCACTGTTCCAGCCCAAGCACCCGCCAGTTCAACGGAGTTTTTCGCCAGTGATTCGTGCCCGCGCTAAGTCTGCACGGCGGATGAAGTCTGCCAAAGCCTCGAAGAAAGATCGCCAATCGCCGAGTTTGCGGCGCTCGGATTCGGCCGAAAGTTCCGCGGGCAGCAACGGCCTCCAGCAAAACGGCGACGCCGCGGCGACAAGCCACGCTGCGGACCATGAAGCCGGGCATCTGGCGGGGCATCCGCGCCGCAAGCGGGCCACCGCCCACTCGATGGCCGCCGCACAGCGCGATATTTCGGTCAGCGAATTCTTCGCCAAGAATCGCCATCTGCTTGGGTTCGACAATCCGCGCAAGGCGCTTTTGACCGCGGTGAAGGAGGCGGTCGACAATTCGCTCGACGCCTGCGAAGAGGCGGGCATTCTGCCGGAGCTATGGGTGCACATCGAGCAAACCGGCGCCAACCGATATAAGGTCGGGGTGCAGGATAACGGCCCGGGCATCGTCAAGAAGCAAATTCCCCTGATCTTCGGCAAGCTTTTATATGGTTCGAAGTTTCATCGTTTGCGGATGAGCCGCGGGCAGCAGGGCATCGGCATCAGTGCGGCGGGCATGTATGGTGTGTTGACCACCGGCAAACCGGTGAAGATTATTTCCAAAATCTCGCACAAGGCGCCGGCGCACTACTACGAAATCCAGATCAACACGAAGAACAACAAGCCGGAAATTTTGAACGGCCGCGGCGAAGGCGTCGATATTCCGGCCGGCGACAAAGGGCAGGCGATTATCGCGAAGCATGGCATCGAGTGGGTTGCCGTGCACGACGGCGACAAGGAAGTGATGCACGGCACGCGCGTCACGATCGAATTGGAGGGGGCGTACAAGCGCGGCCGCGGCAGCGTCGAAGAGTATCTGGAACAAACGGCGATCGCCAATCCGCATTTGCGATTGCACTACAAGGATGCGGAAAACAACGAGCGATTGTTCGAACGGTCGACGCATCATTTGCCGCCGGAGCCGAAAGAGATCAAGCCGCACCCCTACGGCGTGGAGTTGGGGCGCCTGATCACGATGATGAAGGACGCCCCGGTCAGCACGATTTCGCAGTTCTTGACGCAGAATTTTTCGCGTGTCAGTTCCGGCGTGGCACGAAAAATTTGCGAGACCGCCAAGCTGAGCACGCGGTCCAATGTGCACCGCATCGGGCGGCATGAGGCGGATGCGATTTATCAGGCGATTCAGGAGACGAAGATCTCCTCGCCATCGACCGATTGCATTTCGCCGATCGGTGAAGACCTGCTGCTCAAGGGATTGCACCAGGTGGTGCCCGGCGAGTTTTATGCCGCCGCCACACGGCCGCCGTCGGTGTACCGCGGAAATCCATTTTTGATCGAAGCGGCAATCGCCTACGGCGGGGCCCCGATTACGCAGCGTGTCAGTTTGGAAATGCTGGCCGAATTGCTCTCGCAGAGCGATGCCCGCACGCTGCGGCAGTTTTTGGTTAGCACGTTCGCGGGGCTGGGGAGTGCCGCGGCCGACAAAATCCTGGAAGAATCGAAGCTGGGCACGCGGCAATCGCCGGCGCGGTTGAAGAAGGCCGAGATCGCCGCACTGCACGCCGCCATGCATAGCGTGAATTTGGAAGACGGGCAAACGATGAGCGTGCTGCGGTACGCCAATCGTGTACCGCTGCAATTCCAGCACGCCGCCTGCGCGATTACGCAAACCATCATGGGCACCAACTGGCGGTCGTACGGCCTGCAGCAATCGCGCAATTCGCTGCCCAGCGGGCCGGTGACGATCATGGTGCACATGGCCAGCGTGTGGGTGCCGTTCACCAGCGAATCGAAAGAGGCCATCGCCGGCTATCCGGAAATTCAAAAGGAAATTCGTCTGGCGCTGCAGGCCGTGGGACGCAAGTTGGGAATGTATTTGCGACGGCGGATCAAAGTGAAGCAGGAAGGGGAACGCCGCAACATCTTCTTGCGATATCTGGGCGAAGTGGCGACCGCGGTGAGCGAAATCAATCGAACCAGCGCGAAAACTCTATACGACAAACTGCTGCTGGTGGCCAAGAAGAAAACTGCCGAGGCGGATACAGTGCTCGACGAGCGCGGCAAGGCGGTCGATTCCCCTGATGCCGAAGACTATGGCGGTGGCGTGCTGATTGTCGACGACGCCAGCGCCGTCTTGAACGTGCCGCAGCCGACGCCCGAACCTGCACCGCCGGAAAAAACCAGCCGCAAAACCAAATAGCATCATGGCAAGACGTTCTCGCAAAGCTGGCAAATCGAACGGCGCCGCCACGGTAGCCGCCAAACTGACTCCGCGCGACAAGCGCACGATGAGCACGCTGCGCGAACTGGCCGACGGCGTGGTGAAGGCCGCGGAGAAAAAGAAGGATCCCTATCTCGATATTCCCGCCCGAAATTTGTCGAACGTTAAATACAACCGGGTGAAGCGGTTTATCGAAATGGGCAAGGCGACCAACCGCCGGCAGTTGTTCAATCTGTCGCAGGCCAAAAGTTACATGCAATCGATGCTGGTGGCTAGCGGCTGCAAGCGGCTCATCGAACAGGCGAAGACGACCAGCTTGCGAGGGATGTTCTATCTACTGAAACACACGATCGAAGGCACCAAGGAAGAAACGTTTTCCGATCAGAACGAGTGCGATCCGATCATCGAAGATTTGGAAGTCACGCTGAACAGTTTGCGCGAAGAACTGCATCTATACGCGCAAAAAAGGGGCGATATGGTCGGCGCGATCACGCTGATCGACAGCGGCGATGAAATCGATTGCACACGAATGGGCTCGGGCGGTTACGGCATTCCCTCGATCGTAGAGCCGGAGCGGATTCAATTTAAAAGGTGCGACGCCAAATTCATCTTGCACGTCGAAAAAGATACGGTCTGGCAGCGTTTCAACGAAGACAAATTCTGGCGAAAACATAAGTGCATTCTGACGCACGGCGCCGGCCAGCCGACTCGCGGCGTGCGGCGGCTGTTGTGCCGAATGCACCAGGAGCTGGGCCTGCCGATTTATTGCTTGTTGGATAACGATCCCTGGGGCTACTACATCTACAGCGTGCTCAAGCAAGGCTCGATCAATTTGGCGTACGAAAGCAAGCGGATGGCAATTCCCGACGTGAAGTTCATTGGGCTAAGGAGCATGGATTTCGATCGCTGCCATCTCTCGAACAGCGTGAAGATTTCTCTCAACGATTCAGATATCAAGGCGCCAAGCAGATCGCCAGCTACCCGTGGTTTGCCACGAAGAAGCCGTGGCAAAAGGAAATCGAGCGGATGCTGAAGAATGGATTCAAACTGGAAGTGGAATCGCTGATCTCGAAAGATATCAGCTACGTCACCGAGACTTACGTGCCGGAGCGATTGCAGGAAAAAGACTGGCTCGATTAGCGAGCGATCTGTTCAACGGCTGCCGCTAGAATTCCACTTCCATCTTATCGTGCGCCAATTCCGCCTTGGGAAAGATCGCGCGGATGGCGGGCAAGCCGATTGCCTTTTCATCGTCGTAGTTCGCGTTGATGTGGCTCAGTAGCAGCCGCTTCGCGCCGGCGGCGCGGGCCACCTCGGCCACCGGCGTGGCGCAGCAGTGGCCGGTTTGCAGCGCTTTTTGTTCGAAGCCGTCGGGGAAGTAGCACTCGTGCACCAGCAGATCGACGCCGCGAATCTGCTGCACATAATCTGCTTTGGCGCCGGTGGTCGATGTGTCGGTGACGTAGGCCAGCGAATGGTTGGGCCAATCTAGCCACATGCCCAGCGATCCGCCCGGATGCACCAGCGGGAAGTGGCGCAACACGCCGCCGCCGGCCAGCGGCACATTGGGCGCCAGCGGGCGCATCTCAAACGGAACTTTCACGGGGAAAATCTGCTGGCTAAACAGATGTTCGTCGATGGCCTGCAGCTTTTCCGGCATGGCGTGCACGGTGACGCGATCCAACTTTTTTTTCGACAGCACGTCGAGCAGAAACGTCAGGCCCACGATGTGATCGAGATGGGCGTGCGAGAGAAAGATATCGAGCGTGCTGGTTTGAATCAGATCGCCAATGCGGAACATGCCTGAGCCGGCGTCGAGAATTACGCCGACTTCCGGCAGCATCAGGCACGAGGTGTGCCGCCGCTCCGTGGGATGATAGCCGGCGGTGCCCAGCAGAACGAGCTTCATAAGAGTTCCCACTTGAGCCGCTGGGTCAGATGAACGGCAGCCGTGGCGAAAGAAAAACCGAGACGTCGGCCAATATCGTTACGCATTGGCCGAATAACGTCAACAGAGGCGAACCACGTCACGAGCCGCCGACATTTTCTGAGCCCGCGGCCGATTGTGGCCTCGGCGTTCAGTGTTCTACAATGCGCTAAGGTTGAGCGCCGTGCGATTTCTTCATGAACTGCGCTCGAGGGCAACAAATTTCTCCGCTCGATCAAGGATGCTGTCATGAGCCGAATTGCTTTTGGTCTGCGTCGTCATCTTTCGAGGTTGGTAATCGTCGCCGCTAGCGCAATTTTGCTACTGGCTCCGGCGGCTCGAGCGGCGCCGAAGTATGGCAACGCGCTCGATTGGGCGCCCGCCGACGCCGCTTTTTATTCCGCATCGCTGCGGCTGGGTGAGCAGATCGAAATCATCGCCAACAGCAATGCCTGGGCGAAGCTCGTGAGCCTGCCTTCGGTGCAAATGGCCTGGCAGTTTGTGCAAATGGGCATCAACCGGCCCGGCGGGCCAGGAGATCAAATCCAGCAATTCTTCGCTGAACCCGAGAACCAACAACTGTGGAACTTGATCGCCGACGGCCTGTCGCACGAAGTGATGATGTATGGCGATCAATCTTTTGCCGATTTCGTTGATACGATGCAGCGCGCGATGAATGCGGCGCGGTTCGGTTCGATGGCAAGCGATGTCAAAGGTCGGTCACGTGGCATGGCCCCCGATCAGGAAAATGCCACAGGACGCTCGGTGCTGAGCGCGCTGGACGCTGAGCGCGATCGGCTAGCTGTCCCGAACATCGTGATCGGTTTCAAACTTACCGACGCAGTGCGGGCGAAGGATCAATTGGCTCGGCTGGAGAACGTGCTGCAAGCGGCGTTCGAAGACGAACCCAAACTACAGGATCGGTTGAAGCATGAGACGGCAGGCGGAGTGGATTACCTGGTGCTCCAACTCGATGGAAGCCTGGTGCCGTGGGATGACATCCCGTGGGAACGATTGGCGGAAGAGCCGGGGCAGTTCGACAAGCTCAAGGCCAAGCTCGAGCAGATGACGCTGGTGATATGCGTGCTGGCGTGCGCGATGACTATCTGCTGATTGCCTTAGGCAGCTCTTTGGAGCCGTTGGAAAGACTGGGCACTGGCAAACACCTGGCCGATTTGCCTGAGTTTCAGCCGCTGCAGAAATTCGCCGAAGCGCGATTAACGGGCATCGGCTACGCCAGCGAAAAATTCATGCAGGTCGTGTCGTCGAGCGATCAGCAACTGGATCAGCTTCTCGAGACGTTGCGGCAGATATTGCCTGAAGCCGGCTTGCCGGAAGACGCCAACGAGCGAATTCTGAAAGACGCCGAGGAATTCTCCGGCGACGTGAAAGCCGCGCTCTCGAAGCCGGGAGCCCAGATGACGTTTTCGTTTCTGAACGAACATGGCATCGAGGGATATCAATACGACTGGACGCGAAATTCGAGTCGCGACGGTTCCAAGCCGCTGAGTTTGTTGGACCATGTGGGCGGCAATCCGCTGTTGGCTTATGTGGCTCGCGAAACCTACTCGCCGGGGCAGTACGAGATGCTGTGCAAATGGGTGCGGAAAGGGTTTGGATATTTCGAGGAATTTGCGGTGCCGGCGATGTCGGCAACGGAGCGGACTCAGTACGAGAAAATCAAGGATATCGCCACGCCGCTGGTCCAGCGGCTCGATAATGCCACCGGCCAGATGTTGCTGCCGGGATTGGCCGACGGGCAGGGGGCCGTTGTGTTCGACGCCAAAATCACTAGCCGGCAGTGGTTCGACGGTTTGCAGCAAAACAATCGACTGCTGCCGATGATTGAGCCGGCATTGGTGTTCGGCGTGAGCGATGCCGATTTGGTGAGGAAGGCATTTGTGGAGTATCAAGCGGTGGTGGATGACATCATTAAGGAAGTCCGGGCGTTTGACCCAAAATCAATTCCACCGGAGTTCAAAATACCGCAGCCGGAGATTCACGAAACTTCCGCAGGTGTGGATTTCTCGTATCCGTTCCCCAAGGACTTGGGCGTCGACTCGCAATTGGCGCTGGGCGGCGGATTGGCAACCAAGGTGGCCGTGCTTTCCGTGGCGCCGGCGCATACGTCGCAGTTGCTGGCTGACGCGGCATTGAACGTTTCCCCCACAGGACCTTTGGCCGATCGCAAACGGCCGCTGGCGGCGGCGTTCTACTTGAATAGTGCCGCAACGATCGAGGCCCTCACTCCTTGGATTCAACTGGCCGTGCGGAAGGCCACTGCGCAAAGCGCGGAAGCGGCTGGAGCCGGCATGTTCTTGACCGACGATAGTTCGCGACCCGAGCTGCAGCCGGCCGACGATGATCCCTCGGCCAAATTCGTGCTCGACCAGGTGCAAACCGTGCTCGACGTGCTGAAGTGTCTGTGCACCATCGAAAGTGCCACGTATTTGGAAAATGGCGCGATGGTGACGCACTCGATGAGCCAGTTTCGCGATGTGCCCTGAGGGCGAGCAAGGTAGCCGACGGTAGGCGGCGATTTGCTAGCTAAATCTCTCCGCGGCGGCTGCTAGCTGCCAATTGCCGAGCGCTTTGCATGTCAAACTTTGACGGTTGCGCGGAGCGAAACGCCTCGGCGCGTTAAAGTGTAGCCCTTTTACCGCCAGGTCCGAATGTAACGATGATAGCGACTATGCCTCAGGGCACGGTTGCGCGCGTTATTCCGTTTGCTGAAACGATTCGAACCTACGCGGACTCATCGGATGCGTTGGCCATTGGCCGCACTGATGTTTGCGGTGCTAGCAGCCTCACCGGCCTATCGAGGCACGGCGCAGGCTGAAGATGCGCCGTTGTCGCCGGCGAGCCAGCCGCCACCCGCCGAACTGGCTCGACAGGAAATACCGGCGGCCCAGCATTCGATCGCCGAATCCGCTCCGCCGCTTTTGTCCAAATTGAAGCCCGCTGCAGATCAGGCCGATATCGCGCCGCTGAAGTGGAACGAACCGATCGGAACCCCCGTCGACTACAACCCGTATTCGCGGACCGATTCTCCCACGCGGCGATTCAATGGCGACGTGAAAAAGATTAGCAGCTTCGTTCCTGGGGTTTCCAGTGCGGTCGATCAGCACAGATCAGTGAGCGCGGCCAGCAGTGAGCCGGCGTGCCCCCCAGAGCCGACGGCAGATGAACAGTTATGGCTCGATTCGACGTTTCATAACTTCAACATCATCGTCGATCACGGTGTGTTTCGCTCGGCGTATCAGCAGCCGCTGGCCCCGCTGCAGCCGCTTCAGCCCGTGCAGCCGCCGAGTCTGGCCCCCACCGAGCCGACGGCGCCGGGCGGCCTGGGCTCGCTCAGCACCGTTTCAATCGCTGAGCTGGCGGCGGCCGTCGGCGGCAGCCCAGTGCAAGGCGTGGGCGGGGCGCAAGCGGCAGCCATTGCCCCCACGGATTTAGGCGGCCTGCTCCAATCAGCCTCCAGCGTGCAAAGCGTGAACACCACCCGGCGATCGCCCGTGGCCTTGGCGCCTAACGTCCGGGGTTATGAATTCAACGAGATCTATTCGCAGGCCAATGGCGCCTATTGGTTTCCGGTGCGGGAAGACATGGATTCGATGCTTAGCAAGGTCGATCCCGGCATGGTGCAAGACGTGATAGTGATTCCCGGTCCCTATGGATTGCGTTACGGGCCGGGTTTGAGCTACATCGACATCGTGATGCAAGATACGCCGCGCTACGACGGCTCGGGCAGCGACTACCGGGCCAACGGCGACGTGCGCACCAATGGCGGACAGCTCTACGGACGCTTTACGGCCGACGGCGGCAGCGACGACTACGGCTATCGCATCAGCTATGGGCATCGGGTGGGCGATAGCTACATCGCCGGCAACGGCTTGCAGATTCCCTCGAACTACGACAGCGGCGACGTGTGGGCGCAATATGGGTTCGACGTGAACAAGTATCAAAAAGTGGAATTCAGCTTCCTGCGCCTCGATCAAGGGTTGACGAATTACCCCGCTCAATTCTGGGACGTCAATACACTGGAAACGATGGGCACGACGTTGCGGGCGACCGATGAAGATCCCATGTCGCCGTGGACCAAGGCCCTGTACGAAGGTTGGTGGAACCGCACGCAATTCACCGGATCGATTACGAACAGCAAACGCGACCCGAACTTCCCGCAGATTCAGCGCGTAGAGTACGCGCTTGATAATGAGATCGGCGGCATCAATACCGTCCAAGGCGACACGCTGGGGGACAACACTTCCGCAGGCGCGCGGGCGGTGTTTCAGTTCGGCGAGCTGGACGACACCTATTTCCGCATGGGCGCTGACTTTCATTTCCAGCAAAACGGGCTGCGCGAAAACTTCGACGTGACCAACGTCATTCCGCCCCTGTCGCTGGGCAAGTTTTCCACGAATTTGCCGTTTGCCGCGATGCAGGATGAAGGCTTGTTTGCCGAGTATGGATTCCCCATGGCCGACGGTTGGAACGTGGCGCTGGGCGGCCGCGTGGATTGGATCAACACCAACGTGCGATTCAGCGACGTGCGTGCGGACACCAATTTGAACGTGGATGCGTTGGATCAGAACAATGCTTTGTACGCCTATTACCTCACCAACGAATTCAAATTGAACACCGATTGGAAGTTGAACGTGGGTTACGGCTATGCCCAGTGTCCGCCGTCGCTCACCGAACGCTACGCCGACGGCATGTTCCTCGGCCTGTTGCAAAGCGGCTTCACGCGAGTGATCGGCAACGACGAATTGCGACCAGAGCGCGACTTCCAGCTCGACGTGGGCTTGTCGTGCGAATACGACAATGTCCGCGCGTCGGCCACCGCGTTCTACGCCTGGATCGTCGACTATGCCACGTTCGAAGGCGACCAGGTCGTCGATTTCTTCGATGCCCGGCTGGTGCGCTACCTTAACACGCCGCTGGCCACGCTAACCGGTTTTGAAACCAGCGGCGAATGGGATTGGACGTCGACATTTGCACCCTTTGCCAAAATGAAATACGTCCAAGGGGACGATCAAAACATCCACGCCCCGCTGCCCTCCATTCCGCCTTTGGAAGGCACCGTGGGGGTGCGCTGGCACGACGATTCGCGGCAGCGAAGGTGGGAATTCGAGGTCGGCGAGCGGATGGTGACCGCCCAAAACCGCCTGGGCGAAATCTTGATTCTGGGAGTGCCGCAGGTCGTGGAAGAACGCACCCCGGGCTTCGCCACCACTTACATCCGCACCTATTACAACTGGACGAAGGATATGAAGCTGGTGGCGGGCATCGAAAACGTCTTTAACCGCACCTACCAGGAGCACCTGGACTTGCGGCTCTTGGGCCCGGCCGGCTTCCCCGCCCCAGCCACGCGGGTTCTATCGCCGGGCTTCACCCCCTACTTCGGCTTCGACTGGAAGTTCTAGGGCGAGAGGGGCGGCGACGATGCCCCGGTTACCGCCTATCTGATAGCAGGATTTTCGCTGGCCCTGCCCGGTTATAGGGGCCTTTCTAGGGACAGTCGCACTGGCCCGGTTTTGCGGTATTTCTCGGGTTTTTTGGCCCCTGTGTAACATTCTGCCCAGTCCTCCGCTGGCTTCCTTAGACGAGTCGGACGTGTGTCCGGCCAAAACAGAAAAAAACGAGTTTTTGCTTAACGGAGGATTGAGTCATGAAAAGCTTCACGAAAATCGCGTTGATCGTCGCCTTGTTGTTGGTCGCTTTCGTTCTGGTTCCGATGACTGCCGAAGCCAAGGGCAACGGCGGTGGCAAGAGTTTCTGCAAGAGCAACAGTTGTCACAAAGATTACTGCTGCCACAAGAACTACTGCTGCAACAGCTACTGCTACGATTACTGCTACCCCACGTACTGCTACGAGCCTTGCTACACTCCGGTGTGCGAAACGCCTGTGATTGAAGTGCCGGTTTGCGAAGTGCCGGTTTACACCTGCCAGCCGACCTGGTACTCGACCTACAGCTGCTACCCGTACTGCAATTCGTACTGCGGTAAGAGCTACTGCGGCAAGAACTACTGCGGTAAGAGCTTCTGCAAGAGCATGAAGCACAAGTAGTCCGCGGTTGGTTTGATCGATCCTTTAACACCGCTGCCGGGAGCTCTTCTCCCGGCAGCGGTTTTTTGTTTGCGCGGATTTTTTGCCGCAAGTAAGGGTTGTGCGGGCAGTACGGGGCCGCGTGTGGCGCGGGAAAGGGGCGTAGGGGAGCAGGGAAAATGCTTGCGCTTGAGAAGGGCGGGCCGCCGATAGGACAGGATGTCGGTGTCTAGTTTTATTCCCTATCCATACTGAGGAACGCAGCCGCACAGTATCGCCATGTTCGTCGTTTGCTACTTGGGTTCAAGGATGGCCTGTTTTACCCAAGGCAATCGATCCTGCCGGCCAAGGTTGTTGGGCCGGCGGAGATCGAACCATCCCTAACCCGATTTCAGCAAGGTCTTTGACGATGAGCAAAGATACGTTCCGTGTGGTTTCGCGCGGTCCCGACGGCAAGCTTCGCATCCGCGATTACGACGGCCCCGACACGCTGCTGCGGATGCATACGCAAATTGGCGTGGACGATTGCAGCACCGATTTGGGTCTGCGCGGCCTGCCGGTGTTTCGCGGCCTGATCGGGCCCATGCCGGAAGGCAAGAATGTGATCCGTTACGAGTCGCCCGAGGTGTTTGAGACGTTGACCAAAGAGTGGGGCACGGTGCAGAAGGGGCGGCGCCGGCGGCGTGCAAACGCGGATGAAGGGTAGAGGCGAGGGACGAGGGGTGAGAGACGAGAACAAAAAAAAGCCCAGGGGATGCAACCCCTGGGCTTTTGTGTTTGATAGCGATCGAATTCCGCGACTCTAGCGGCGGTCCATGCCTTGGCGTGGCGGGTCGTTGCCTTGCAGGTTGGCTACTCCGCCGACCGATTGGCCGACTGATAGCGAGCCCAAGGCCGTATCGTTGCGGACAGCCATCTTCTCGGTCTGCTCGACGTCAACCATCTTCAGCGTCGTCACCGGAGTGCGAGTGACGCCCTGCACGGGCACCAGTTCGCGGCGGGTGATGGGCACAGTGGTTTGCTCGGTACGCACATCCCAGCGGGTATGGGGTTTGTATTGATATTCAACGTGCGGCGAGGAGAACGGGTTCCAGCGGCCGGCCAAAACCGGTTCCCACGTGTACTCGGTCACCGGCGTGTACACGTTGCGGTAGTTGGGCTGCAGCTCGGTGCTGACGCGTTCGGAGTAGACCGTGTAGGGGTGGTCGACGTATTGGGTTTCCGAGACCGGTTGCTTGACAATCCGGCGGGTTTCCCGATAGGTCTGGCCGTCATCGCCCTTGTAGAAACGGACGTCGTCGGCGAAGGCCGAACCGGTGGCGGCGACAAATAGAACTGCGAAAAATGTCCGGTGGATCATTCCTTTGTCCTCCCGGGATGCTGGGATTCTGATCGGCCCAGCGGCGGCGTGGCGGATACTCTCGCCAATTGCCCAATGGCACAAAGAACGTCGACGCGATACCGATCAATTCCAGCCCCTGATACCCCTTCTATCTGAATCGGCACGCTCGGCGACAGCACTTTAGGCCGTTGCGGCAATGGGGGCGTTAAAGCAAAATCGGGGGCGACGACAGCACGATTCCCAGATTCGCTAGGCTGCCTGCGGACCGCCGCTGTTGCCGACGGTTCTGGTCTCCGGTAGCCTGCGTGTCTTTGTAAGGCCAAATTCGCTTCGCACCGCAAGAAAATGATCACCCCAGAATTACTGGCGATGCTCCGCTGCCCGGAAGACCATAGCCGGCTGAGATTGGCCGAAGGGGAGTTGTTGGCGCGACTAAATGCCGCGGCGGGCAAGGGCAGCCTGAAGAATCGCGCGGGGCAGAAGATCGAAAAGCCGCTCGACGGAGCGCTGGTTCGCGCCGATGGCCAGGTGGCCTATCCGATTATCGACGAGATTCCAATTCTATTGGTCGACGAAGGAATCCGGCTGGCGGAAGTGGATTAATGGAAGTGGCTCGCTCACCGCTGTGGCGGCGGCGGTATCAGGCGCTGCAAGCCATTGGTCAGCTCACTTTCGATTTTGCCGCCGACGTTGATCATGGCGGCGCCGATTAGTTGCTCGACGACGCGGGCATCGATCTTTGGCTTGCTCAAGGTGCCGGTGATGGGAATCCGCAGCGTTTGGTCGGCGACGCTGGCCAGCCTCGAGTTGCCTTGAATCCAGTCGGGTTTCAGCGGCACCTCGGCCACCAGGCCCAGCGTCTCGTCGACTCCGACCCAGCCGCGAGTGCGCACGATGGTGTCGCCGATTTGCATCTGCAATCCTTGATGGTAAATGCGGCCGTCGACCATTCGGAAGTCGACTTTCTGATTGTTGATTTGCACTAACACAGGATTGCCGCCCATATCCAAGGGCGGCGGGCGGCGCTTGACGATCGCTTCGATCTGCTGCGAGATCAACACCAGCGGCCGCAGCAGCGGGCCCGGCGTTACGCTCACGCGATTAATGATCAGCCGGCCGCTGAGTTCGGCCCTGTTGGGGTCTTCCAGCGGCACGCGTCCGGAATCCAGCTCGAGCGAAAAGTTGCCTTCGGCCTTCGCGGATTCGGCCAAGATCGGCGCGACGAACCGCATCCAGGAACTATTCAATTGCTGCGTGAACTGCACATTGGTCAGCACCGGCCCGGGAGCCAAAACCAATTCCGACGGATTGGGAGACAAACGCACGGCCGGCGTCAGCGTCAGTTTGCCCGGGCTGCGCGGATCGCCGATGGTGGTTTGGATCGGCTTGGCGGTCACGGTGCCGTTTTCCAGGTGCGTGATCAGATCCAACGGGCCGATCTGCATGCCGTACAAATTGGCCGTCGTCCAGCCCAACGAAACATCGGCCACCAGCGGCCGCAGTGAGGCGAACGAATCGGCGCTGGATTGCGAAGCGTTTTGGGTCGCCGCCGTTTGCGCAGCGACATTTCCCAGCGGACCGTGGACGGAAAATTTTCGCGATTCCCGTCCCGTGATGGCCACCTTGCTGCCGAGATAAGGTTTCAAGAGCGGGCCAAGCGATTGCCAATCGTAGTCGATTGTGCCCGACAGATCGACGTATTGGCGGGTGCCCAGCGAGTCTACTTTTCCCGCAGCCTGCAGCGCCAAAGCCTGCGAGCCGATTTGCAGCGAAGCCAACTGCAGCGAATCGCTGATTTGATCCCAATTGCCATCCAGGCGCCATGGTCAACTTCTTTTCGACCCAAACCGGTTGCTGCGATTGCGCGGCGGCGGTGCGCACGGCCGGGCGCTGCGAGCTGGCGGAATCGAAGGCATACACGGCGAAGTCGTCGGCGGTGGCGTTCACCTTGCCGCGAGTGGCGGATCCATTGCGGGCCACGTCGGCCGTGCCGATCAAGCGGCCTGCCAGGGCGTATTTCGGCGGCGTGCCGGGATCACTGATCCAGCGCGACAGGCGATTCAAATCGGCCTGATAGGAAATCAATCCTGTAAGACCGAATGGATACTTACCGGGCAGCGTGATCGTGGCGCTCTCGGTTTGCAGCGACACCGTGCTGGTCAGTAGCTGAGTGCGGTTGAGCGTCAGGCGGCTGGAGGCGAAATCGTAGCCACCGGAGCATTCCATTTGCACCACGGGCTCGTCGATGAACACGCTATTCCAACCCCACGCGTGCAGGCCGTTGATATTGCCTTTGACTTGCTGAATTTCCACGCCGGAGACGGAATACGTGGCTTGCACGGCGATATCGCACGCGCCGCCCAGATCGAGGCCGTCGAGATTCAGCCAGGCGGCGATCCGCGGCCACCAGTGCCCCAACTGCCCCTGCACCTTGGCTTCAAGCGGCAGATGAGTGCTCGAGGTGATTTGATCGATCGGCTGCAGCAAGCGGAGGGCGACTTGCTCGTGGCTGCGCGCCGCCGTGTTGTCGACCGTGGCAGTCAATTGGGCCGCGTTGAGACGTCGCAGCGATGGCGAGCCTGCTGCGCCAGACCGAAGTTATCCACAATGCCGGAGGCGGAGGCCGAAAGCAAAACTGAATCGTCCTGCCACGGCTGCCGGCCGGGTAGTGCGATGGTCAGGCCTTGAAGTCGGGCGTCGGCCGTGGTCTCGAAGGCTCCTTGATCCGTGTGTTGCCAAGTGAGGCGTGAATCGCCGCGCCCGGCCAGCCGCAACTGTCCCAGATCGACGAACTGGTTAAGCTCGCCCATCAAGCGGTCCAGATCGCACTGCATCTGAGCTTCGAACTGATCAAGCGAACCGCGCACTGTGAGCATCATGAAGCTGGCCTTGCCAGTGAATTGGTCGATCGAGAAGCGACCGGCCTGCTGGCGAGCAGCGACTTGCAGATCGATGGGCTGGTCCCACGTGATCCGGCGGCCGTCATGCATGGCGGCCAAACCGCCGGCGATGAGTCGGCCTTCCAGAGCTTGGGTCGCGCCGTCGGGCTTGCCGGATAAGGTGAGGCGGACTTCGCCGCCGGTAATTTGCGTGCCGTCGCGCACGTGCAGCGTCTTGGGCAACAGGGCGGCGAGTTTGACCAGATCGAGCTGGCCCTCGACGTTGAATGTGGATTTCGCCAGTCGGCCGAGCGTGCTGACGTCAGCCTGATCCGAAATTGCGATATTGCCGGAGGCCGAAAGATTGCCCACGTCGCAGTTGAGCGCCAATTGTTCCACGTCGAGCCGGCGATCTTGATACGTAAGCTTGCAGGGAAGTTCCACGTGCTTCAGCGCAAAGCGATCGTTTCCCAGCGGGCCGCCGAAGAGCGACGCGGAATCGACGGTCATTTGACCCGTCACGTGCAACGGACTTTTCGGATACTGCGCAATGCCGTCGCAGCGCAGGTTGGTCGAAAGCGTGCCGTCGACTTGCACGCCCGGCAAAGCGCGGTCGGCCACGGCGCGAAACATGGCCAGCGGCAGCGTGTCGATCTGGGCATCGATTTGATCGACGCCGTTGCTGGCGGGCGTGCTGGTGATGCTGATTTGCGATTTTTTGCCGCTATAGGGCACCTCGGCCGACAGTTTCACTTCCACCGGCAAGGGGCACTCCGACGAGGTGCGCACGAGGAAATTGAACTTATCGACTTGCCAGCGCTGCTTCGTGGAGGTGTCGGAGATGTTGATCGAGCCATCGACGATTTCCAGCGACAGCGTGGGCAATTTTACTGGTTGACTGGAGGTAGTCTCGGCGGCGGGCTCTGGTGGCTTCTGTTGTGCGCTCGCCGGCGACGAAATCACATCTTCCAAATTGCTACCGTCGCGCCGGAGCACCAACGACACCTGCGGCCGCTCGATGCGGAAGCTGCCCAGGTCGGTCAAGTGCGTGATGATGTCGAACAGCGATCGCTCGCTGGAGATTTTGGGAACTGCCAGGAGCAATTCGCCGTTGGCGGCGCGGATTTCGATGTCGCTGTAGCTAATGGGCGCGAACCAGGAGAGCGACGCTCCGCCGGCGTGCACCGTGCCATGCAGCGATTGCATCGCCAGGCGCAGCGGGGCATCGCGCAGGGACGTATTAGCAATTATCATCGGCGCGACCAGCACCAGGACCAGCAGCAACGTGGAGCCGATGACAAGGCGCTTGAGCCATTTACCCTTTCTCGGTGGAAGGTAATTAGCTTCACGTTGAGGTTGGTACGTGCTGTAGCGACGCGAGCGCCGGTGCGAAACGGTAGCCATCGGAAAGGCTCCTAGCCTGAAGTTCGAACGCCGTCGATGAGATGAGACTGCCCTCGATTGCCGTGGCTGCAGGCCAATGGCGGCAATCGGAAAGGGGCGGGATTCTAAAGGCTTTTCAAGTTCCAGCCTAGGGCGAGTCGTGCGCCAGCGGTCGCCAAACTGCATCGACGGGGGCGGCTGAGGGCGTCTATCATGGTTTTGTGAATGCTAGCAAGTATCCCCAGTTCTTCCGGGTTCGCCAGAAGTTGCCTCGGCCGCGCCTCGACGATGTTGCCGGCGAGGTGCTGCGGCAGCTTGCGCGATTGAATCTGGGACAGAAGATCAAGCCCGCTCAGAGCGTGGCCATCACCGCCGGCAGCCGCGGGATCGCCAATATCGCGGTGATCACGCGGGAGATTGTCGATCACTTGAAAACCTTTGGCGCCAAGCCCTTCATTGTGCCGGCGATGGGCAGCCACGGCGGCGGCACCGCGCAGGGGCAGCGCGAGGTCCTCGAGTCGTACGGCATCAGCGAAGAAATGTGCGGTTGCCCGATCAACTCGAGCATGGAAACAGTCGAGGTGTGTAAAACGGCCCAAGGACTGCCGGTGCATTTCGATCGGTTGGGCTTTGAGGCCGATCACGTGTTGGTGTGTGGGCGAATCAAGCCGCACACCCGATTTAGCGGCGAAATTCAAAGCGGCTTGCTGAAGATGATGACGCTGGGGCTGGGAAAGCCCGCCGGGGCGAAGGTTTATCACGAGGCGTTTCGGAGTCGCGGCTTCGCTGGGGTGGTGCGCAGCGCGGCGGCTGAAATTCTGAGCCGGTGCCGCATCGTAGCCGGTTTGGGCATTGTGGAGAACGGTTACGACGAAACGGCCCGGATCGAAGCGATCGCGCCGCAGGAAATTGAATTGCGGGAAATGGAACTTCTGAAATTGGCGAAACAATGGATGCCGCGGTTGCCGTTCGAGCGGATCGATGTACTCGTGGTCGATGAAATGGGAAAAGACATCAGCGGCTCGGGCATGGATACGAACGTTGTCGGGCGCAAACAGCATCTTCGCGAGCTGGCCGCGGATGAGCTTCCGCAGGTGCGACAAATCGTGGTTCGCAGCTTGACCGAAGCTTCGCATGGAAATGCCTATGGAATCGGCATGGCGGCGTTTTGCTCGACGAAGCTCATTCAGCAAATGGATCGAGACGCGACCCGACTGAATGGACTGACCAGCGGTGATTTAGAAATCGTCGTGCCTCCGCCGCATTTCGAAACGGATCGAGGATTGCTGGATGCGGCGCTTGCCGGCGGCGGCGAGAAGATCGTGTGGATCAAAAATACGTTGCAACTGGCGGAGGCAGAGTGCTCGGCGGCGTATTTGGGCGAGGCGCAAACGCGCGAAGATCTAGAAGTGCTGACCGCGCCGCGCGATTTGCCGCTGGATGCCGCAGGCAATCTGCCGCGGTTTGAAGAATTACCAGCGGGCCATTAGGCCGGCATGGGCGCCGTGCATGAACAGGCCGCCGGTTTTGTTGACGGTTGTGCCGCTGCCGGCGGTGTCGCTGAAATCGAGTTGATTCGGCGCCAGAGCCAAGCCGTCTACCCAGAAGACCTGATATCCGCCGCGGATCGACCAGGTGGGGTTGAGCGCGTAGTTGGTGTTGAAGTCGATTTCGCCGATGAATGCCACTTGGCTGGCGTTTGTTTTCACGTCGCGGAGCGAGAAGCCGCTGAAGTCGCCGACCCGCTGCGCGGTGCTGATCACGTTGTCGTACACGCCCGCTTTGCCCGTGATGTCGTACGACCAACTGGTGCAGGTGCCGCAGCCTTGCGTCAGGCGGGCGCCGATCTGGCCGCCGAACAAATTGTTGTAGGCGTTGATCTGGTAGAAGCTGGTGCCGGTTTGGTTGTCGGTCGAGGTGACGCTGAATTGCTCGCCCAGTCCGAAGTAGCGGAAGCCGATCAGCCAGGCCAGGCCGCCGTAGTTTTGCAGGTAGGTCAATTCGCCGTCGTTGATTTGCGACTTGTAGTCAATGGTCATGGTATCGGCGTTGAAGAAATCCAAGCCGGCGGCCAGGCCCAAGTCACCGGGCAAATTCAGATTGTTGTTGCCGTTGACCGTGGCGGTGGTCTTCCAATCGAAGATGCCCCAGTAGGTGGCTTCAAAGCTGCGGAAAGCGTCGAAATCGCGGCCCAAGGTGATACGCGGTCCAACTTGCCAGGGGAAATCCAAATCGGCGGTGCTCAACAGCACGTTGCTCTGCGTCGGCGCGTTGCCGTCCAAAAGCACCAGCGGTTGGTTGCCGATCTCGGCGTCGCGGGTGAAGAAGATGGCGTCGGCGTAGGCGTAACAGGAGCTGGTTTTGATCAGCGGCAGCACCGGCGGCGGAACGGCAGCGGGCGCAATGAACGGCGGCGTCGTTACCACCGGGGGCGGTGTCGGCGGAATGACGACCGGCGGCGGAACCGTGGCCGGCACGATCGGGCCGGGTTGAACGGTGGTGGGGAACACAGGCTGCGCAGCGGCCGGCTGCGCGGGAAGGACGACCGGAGCAGCGCCAGAGATCGGCTGCTGTGTGTAGTAGGGCACGCGCGGCATCGGCTGCGGCACGAGGTATTGCCCGGGCGAGGAAGTGATGGTGCCGGTGAATACTGCGTTGGAACGCTGGGCCACGCGATAAGGATCCCAATTGGAGGCCGTCGGCTGTGGCGCAGGAAGACTGGCGCCGAGCGATGCTGCCGACGAATCGCTGACGGGCACGATGTAGATCGGCGCCTCGGACGTGGAGCTTCGCGAAGCGGGCAAGGCAATCGACGAATAATTGCCCAGCGAGGTGGCAGAACGATCGGCCAGCGCAATCGCGCCGCCGTCGTAACTGGGGTCCTCCACCCCGGAGCCAAAGCGCACGCGCTGAGCTCTGGCGACGTTGGTCGCGCAGGCCGTGATGAAAACGGCGCACGAAATGCAAAAACACCGTAGGAGGGCGTTCACGCAGTGATCCACAATTGATGAAACGATCGTTGCGCTATGGCGATAAAGACGAGAAAATGCCGCCAGGAGCGCAATTAATGACAAGTCCGCGGCCGGGAATCCGGCGCAGGGGCGGGTTTAGTACCGGATGCCGCAAAGTGGGTCAAGGGCGATTGGAGATGCTAGCGATACGCAATCGGCAAATAGCAGAAGCCCAGGGGTTGCAACCCCTGGGCTTGGGTTGCGAACTTGCTAGCAGATCAGTTGAAGCCCGAGGCGACGTAGAAGCCGTTGAGGAATTCAGGGTCGGTTTCCATCAGCAGATCGACCGGCGGCCCGGCGGGCGCCAGATGACGGAGTTTCTGGCTTTTTCCATCCGGTCCTTGGGCGGTGATGATGGTGCTCATCAGATTTCCGCTGGGATCGGCTTGCGTAACGGCCGCCACGCGCAGCGGCGCGTTGGCGCCGTTGCCGCTGTAGAGGATGAACGAGTTGACCGGAGTGGTGAGGTTCGTGATGTCGTAGGTGGCAAGTTGCGAGCCGCCGCCGGTGCCGGCGCCGATGACGATTTCCAGGTACGCATCGGCATCGATGTTGCCCGTGGCCACCAAGACTCCGCCGCGGGCATTGTTTTGAAAGGGCAGGATGGTGTGCAACGGCGGCGCGACGGTCGTTATCGGCACACTGGTGTCTCCCTTGAAGATGAGCACCTTATCGCGCATCGCTGGGCCGGAACCGACGATAATCTCGGCGCTGGCATCTCCCTCGACGTTACCGACAGCCACCGAAGCGCCTCCAATGAACTTTTTCGGGAAGGCCAGAAAATTCAACTGATGCACGGTGTCCAGGGGCATCGCCGGCGTGGTCGCGAATTGGTTGATATACGTGTGGATTCTCGCCTGGCCCCGGCTGGGCGCCACGACCAGGTCGTTCAGGTTGTCGCCGTTGACGTCGCCGACGGCAATCATCGCGCCCCCCTTGAACCCCGCCGGATAGGCGAGGAACGATTCGAGCAGCGTGGGGGGCGTGACCAGGTCGGCGCTCATGATATCCCATACTTCGATGAGCGCGGTATGGTTATGGCCCGGCGCGGTGATGACTTCCGGAATGCCGTCGTTGTTGATATCACCCAGCGCCACGCGGACTCCTTGCTTGTAGGTGCTTTCGTACGCGAGGAACGTGGTGATCAGTGCGCCCGTGTCGGCATCGACCACTTTGACGGTCGGTTTGCCGCTTTTGGCGGCGTCGGCGGAGTAGACCAACATCGGCGCGAACTTCAATTGCTCGATGCTGGTGAAATTGATCGTCTTGTGCGGCGCGGCGAACATCCAGTTGCCGTTGCCTGTGATTGCATTGTAAGTGAGCACGCGGCCGGTGGTGCCGGCGGGATGCAGCACCAAGATGTCGGCGCCCGGCCCGGCGAAGGTGGGAAGATGGCCATTGATGAAGAAGACGGCCGTGGTGCTGGGGCTGACATCGAATTGATTGGGCCCCTGCGTGCCATCGACCTGCACGTTTTCCAGCGTGCCATCGTAGGTGGCAAGCGTTTGAGACGCTGGGCCAAGATCTGGGCGGATGGCCACATGCGTGGGATCGACGATGTAGTTGACCGCCGTAGCGCGCGAGGAATCGTCGACGGTAACGCCATCGTCGGTGCCGTCGCCGGCGACAATCGCCACCGGAGCTAAGATCAACGAAAGATCTCCATTGCCGACGATGAAATTATCGTTGCCTCCCTGGCCGAACAGCGTGTAAACGATGTTCGCGACATTGCGGAAGACCTTTAGATTGTCGGCGGTATTGTCGTCAGCCGGCTGGCCCAGCACGTCGGGAGCCACGTGGCCGTAGATTTCCAACGCCATGAGTCCGGCGGCCGCCGCGGTGAAATCGACGGTGATGGTGTCCGCATTAGCCTGGCCCATGATGCGCACGGTGGTTTTGTTGGCGAAGCGGAAGGTTTCGAAAGTGCCGTTGTTGTCGAGCACGCGCAGCGAGTTGACTCCATTGAGCAAGCCGCCGTTTTGGATGGTGGCATCGTTGGGCGCGCCGGTCATGATCGTGTCGAACACCACCGCAGGAGTGTCGGAATCGACCGGTTCCAGGTTCAAGAAGGTAACAGTTAATTCGTCGCCATTGCCGGCAACGGTTACGCCAGGGCCTTGGCTGCCATCGGGGTCGAGCACCCAGGTGCCTCGATCGGCGGTGGCGCCGACAATGTACGTTTCGCGGGCGACGGGCGTGCCGGGATTGCCGGTGATCGCCAGCTTGTCGTTGTCGAGGGCGGAGGTGCCGCCGTCGTAATTGATGGGGAAATTGACGATGCCGTTGGAATTGTCGATCGTCAGTGTGTCGCTGCCAGCCAGTCCCTGGACGTCGATGGAATCCAACGTGGCGGCGAGCCCGGCGTATTGAATGTCTCCATTGACCACCACTTCGATAAACGCATGATTGGCCGCGCTGAGGCGAATGGTGATGGCGTCGTCGCCGGAGGTGCCCAAAACGTTGAGAATGTTGCCGTTGGTGGCGCTGGAGAACGAGGCGCTGGCGGTGAAGGCTTCAGACTCGGCGGACAGGCCGCGATTGTCGGACCAGAACGCTTGCACGGTTCCATCGTGGACGGCCAGGCCGATGTAGTCGAGGAAGTCGTTGCCGCCGGTAATGGCCGAAGCGCGAGGTGGCGGTGGTTAGTTGCTGATCGAAAATGAAGTTTGCGCCGGCATCGGTGCTGGAGGCCAGCATCGCGTTCACGTCGTCGTTGCCGGTGGCCGTATCGCCAATGGTGGAATAGTACAACACGTTGACGCTGCCGCTGGATTGGTCGACGTCGAGTGCGGGCATGAACTCGGTTGCGGCGGACCTTCGCACCGGAAGCAACGTCCAAGCGGCGCCTTGGTTCGTAGAGCGGGCGATAAACACATCGGTATCGTTGCCGCCGAACAAATCCACAAAGGTAATGTAAAGATTGCCGTCGGTGGCGGCGCCGCTGCGATCGGTATCGAGTTCTGGAGCGGTGCCGATACCATGATTGGGCGAGGCGGCAACCGTTAGATTGAAAAACAAAGAGAAGTTGCCTCCGCCTATGGGCCGGGCGGTGCTATTATCGACCACGGTGGAGTCAGCGCCGAAGTTGCTCACTCCTAAGAACAAGCCGTCCAGATCGCGGTCGAACCGCACGGCGCTATCGGTGACGTCGAACCAGGAAACGTACAGTTGCCCGCTGGGCCCGACGGACGGGTCGCCATTGCTGAAACTGTTTGCGAAGTTATCGCTCACAGTTGTCGGCGTGGTAAACGTGGCGCCGCCGTCGTTCGAGCCGGCGACGACAATGCCGTTGCCGATAAAAGTGTTTTCAGTATAGGCGACGTACACAGCTTGATTTCCCAGTCCGTCAGGACCGGTGCCAAGATTGGTGTCGACAATGTTGGCAAGCACCGCAACGGTATCGACGCTGATTACGTGCGCGAAGCTGGCGCCGTCGTTGGTGCTCGTGGCCACAATCACGGTGCTGGTAGTGGTGGAGCTATCGAATACGACGTAGGCCACGTAAAGATTGCCATTGGCATCGTAAGCCAGCGACGGATCGGATCGGATAACGCTGGTACCGAGGCCATCCACGGCGTCATCGATGGTAGTGGTCGTCCAGGTCAGACCGCCGTTGGAGCTGCGATACAGACCCAGCGAGGCGCCGGTCGTCGGATTGTTTTGTTCGCTCACGCCGGCAACATGCAGCGGATTGGTCGGATTGATGTCGACCGCCAGATTTTGCTGCTGGGTAGCGTGATCGTTGCTGGCATCGATATTTGCGTTGTGAACGACGGTCTGAGTTCCGGCCAATGTTAGATTGGCTGTCAATAACTGGCGGACTTCGAGGCGCTCAAACGTCAATCGAGCGCGCACGCGGGGATCGAGCGATCTTGCGTGCCGCGAATGGCGCTTGCTGATTCGCGAAGTGCGCGAAATACCAGAGCGATGCGGCATGAAAAAAATCTCCGTGATGCGGACTCAATGAAGATGCGGCGGTCGAAAGCGTCCGGCGGCGGGCCTAAGCCGGCGATCTGCTTCTGCATATCAAGTCAAATTAACTTAGACAAAGTGGGAAAACAATGGCGCTGGGGCAGAGTTTGAGCCGTTGCCGGGCCGCTAGCATGGATCTATCGAATGGCGTCAGGAACTTTTTCCGCGGCGAAGAACTCCACTACCACGGAGGCGGCTTCTGCCGCGGGCTCGACAAGTCGGACTTCCCAGCGGACGCCCCAAGGAAGCACCAATGTGGAGCGGATATCACACGACGGACCATCGAGAGGCTCCACCTCGACCTGCGGGGTCTGATAAAACGGCGGGCAAAATGCTACATGCACAATGGCGGTTCGCTCGCCGGCCACAAAGTTCCGCGCAGCCAACCCTCAACGATTGCGCATCCCTCGGCGCCTGCGCCGATAGGCGATCTGCTGCGCGACGGCGGGATTGAGCCAGTCGGCCGGCGGCGTCGACTCAGGCGGCGAGCGGCGAGATTCATCGCCCAGCGCGCTAGCCGCACCGACGGCGCGCGATGTGGCACAATTGCCGGTCGCGCAATCGGCCGCTTTCTCCACGATAAATATTCCTGGCCGACGACGGAGAGCCACAATACGGCCAGCCCAAACTTCGAGCTTCCCGGCGCCGAAACCGACAGCGCGATCATGGGCAGAGCCAAGCGAGGCAGCCACTGCCGCGCGGCGAAAGATAATTTCGCGGTAGATTGTCGATTGGATTGCCGTTCCAGCAATCGAACTGCTTCGGCGGTCAGCGCTGCCGCGATTCCGACGCCGATTAGCGTGGCGGCGGATAGCGGTTGATTCAGTGCGCCTGCCAAACATCGCGCCAACAGAAACACCGCGGCGAAGGCTAACATCACGCAAAGAAGCGCGGCGATGGATCCGCGGATTGCGGACAAAAGCGCGTTGCTGCGTCGCCCGATCGCCGCGCTGTAAGCAGTTGCATCCATCAAGCGAATCCCTTCGCATCAGTTGTTGCGGCGGGCGCTTTAAGCCATGGCGGCAGCGGCAATGCCGGCCGCTTCGGCCAATTCCGTCGCGCGGTGCGTGCTTTCCCAGGTGAAATCCTTGTCGCTGCGGCCGAAATGGCCGCCGGCTGCCGTTTTGCGGTAAATCGGCCGCCGCAAATCCAGGTAGCGAATGATGCCGCCGGGCGTGAGCGGGAACAGGTCGCACACGATTTCGCAGATGCGATCGTCGTCGACGCGGCCGGTGCCGTCGGTGTCGACGTGCACGCTGATCGGATCGGAAACGCCGATGGCATAAGCCAACTGCACTTCGCAGCGATCGGCCAAGCCGGCCGCCACGATGTTTTTGGCCACGTGCCGGGCCATGTAGGCCGCGCTGCGATCGACCTTGGTGGGATCCTTGCCGCTGAAGGCGCCGCCGCCGTGGCGGCCCCAGCCGCCGTAGGTGTCGACGATGATTTTGCGACCCGTCAGGCCGGCATCACCCTGCGGTCCGCCCACCACGAAACGGCCGGTCGGATTGATGTGATATTTGATGTCGCCTTTGACCAGCTCTTTCGGAAGGCACGGTTTCACCACGCGGTTAATCACGTAGTCTTGAATTTCCTTGTGCGAAACGTCGGGACCGTGCTGCGTGGAAACAACGACGGTGTCGACGCGCACGGGACGCGGGCCGTCGAACTCGACGGTTACCTGGCTTTTGCTGTCGGGACGTAGCCAGGGGACATCGTTTTGCTTGCGCAGTTCCGTCAAGCGATTCAAAACGCGGTGAGCCAGCGCGATCGGCAGCGGCATAAGTTCAGGGGTGTGGTTACAGGCATAGCCGAACATCAAGCCCTGGTCGCCGGCGCCGATTTCCTTGCCCTTGGCGGAATCTTCATTCACGCCTTGGGCGATATCGGGGCTTTGGCTGCCGATGCTCAAAAGCACCGCGCAGGTGTCGCCGCAGATGCCCATGGTATCGTCGGTGTAGCCTACGTCGCGGATCACGTCGCGCACGACTTCGCGGTAGTCGATCCTCGCCTTGCTGGTGATTTCGCCGGCAATCAGCGCCAGGCCGGTGGTGACCAGCGTTTCGCAGGCCACGCGGCAGTGAGTGTCTTGGGCCAGAAGTGCGTCGAGAATACCGTCGGAAATTTGGTCGGCCAGTTTGTCGGGATGCCCCATGCTAACCGATTCGCTGGTGAACAGTAGTTTGCCGGATGCCACGAAGAATTCTCCTATCGATGCAGAGGAGTTGCGGGACAGTGAACGGTGCGGATGCTAGCTCAAACGATGCAGGCTCATGCGAATTATAGCCCTCCATTATAGGGTACGACGAATTCCGGCTGCAACCGGCGGTGCGGCAATCTAGCGGTGAATTGCCAGGCGTTTGGCGTCCTGTTATTCTCGAAAAAAGGTTTGATAGGCAACGACAGTTGCGGCAGTTGGGTGGACGCTTTTTCGGGGCTGGCCCCGTACTCGAGCAACCTATGAGCATCGCAGGGCGCAATCGCTGGCTGGCGATTAACTTCGCGGCCACGATTTTTGTTAGCGCCTTTCTGCTGTTTCAGGTGCAGCCGCTGGTGAGCAAGTACATCTTGCCATGGTTCGGCGGCAGTCCGGCCGTGTGGACCACCTGCATGCTCTTCTTCCAGACGCTGTTGTTTGGCGGCTACGCCTACGCGCACTTGAGCCAGCGATATTTGCCGCCGAGAGCGCAGGCATTGGTGCACCTGGGCTTAATCGTTTTGGCACTGCTCCTGTTGCGCGTGGTGCCGTCGGAAAGCTGGAAGCCGACCGACAGCACTCACCCGGTGCAAAAAATCTTGCTGTTGTTGACCGCCAGCATCGGCGTGCCCTACTTCGTGCTCTCGTCGACGGGGCCATTGATCCAGGCCTGGTTTGCGCGTCCTTTCCCGGCCGGATACCTTACCGGCTGTATGCGCTATCCAACGTGGGTTCGCTGTTGGCGCTGTTGAGCTATCCGTTTTTGTTCGAGCGTATATGGGATGTGTCGCGGCAAGCCGGCTTTTGGTCCTGGGGTTTCGTGGCGTATGCGGCGCTGTGCACGTACGCGGCCATCAGCGTGTGGATGCTATTGCGCCATCCGACGATCGATGCCGCGAATGTGTCCGTGGAGGGAGAAGCTGCCGGGCTCGAATTGTCGCCAGCGGCATTGGAACCATCCGGGGCCTCCGACGATTCCTGTTCGCGGGGAGTGCTTTGGCTGGTGCTGCCGGCGTTCGCCTCGCTGACGCTGCTGGCGACCACAAATCATGTGACCACCGATGTGGCTCCCGTGCCATTCTTGTGGGTTGCGCCGCTGTCGTTGTATCTGCTGACGTTCATCATCGCCTTCGATCATGTGCGCTGGTATCGACCGGCGTGGGTGGCCGGACTGACGCTGTTGTTGGTTTATTTCGCTTCGGTGGCGTACTTTAGCGGCCAAACCGTCGATCTGTTTGAGTGCGGCGTTCCGGGCTGGTCAATCCGTGTTATCAGTAGTAAGTGGGCTTGGATTCGCGGCATGGATGTGGAACAAATTCCCAAGTCGCTTCAATTCTCTTTGGGATATCTGCAATCTGTGGCGTTGTCGTTTGCGGCGATGTTCGGGATTTGCATGTTGTGCCACGGTGAATTGGTGCGCTTGCGGCCGCATCCGCGGCGGCTGACCGCCTATTTTCTAATGATCGCCGCCGGCGGAGCACTGGGCGGAGCGGCTGCGACGTTGCTGGCCCCGCTCGTGTTCAAAACCTATTACGAGTTTGATCTGGCACTGATGGGGGGCTATTTGTTGGCAATTGTGATCTTGGTGCGATCGGTGTATCGCTTTACCCATGTGCTGCGCCGGCCGTCTGCAGTGGGTCGCCCCGGCTGCGGGAACATTGCTATTGTTTGTGGCGGGGGTGGGCCTCTGGGATCTGCCACGCTACTTCGATGAATCCAGCAGTCATCGTCAACTGGCGGTGCGCAATTTTTTCGGCACGCTGTCGGTGCTTCAGCAGGAATCGGACGAGGACGACGCAATTGCCTACACGCTAAAGCACGGCGGAATCACGCATGGCGTGCAATTCACGGACGAACGCCGCTACAAACCAACCACCTATTACAGCGAAGACAGCGGCGTCGGGCGCACGCTCGGATACTTTCGGCAACACGGTTCGACAAACGGGTTGCGCGTGGGCGCGGTCGGTTTGGGCACCGGCACCTTGGCGGCATACATCGACAAAGGCGACTCGATCCGTTTCTACGAGATCAATCCGGCGGTAATCGATATTGCCCAGTCCGGACGATGGTTTACGTATCTAGAAGATTGCAAAGACCGCGGCGGACAATATCAGATCGAACTTGGCGATGCGCGTCTGACATTGGAGCGGGAATTGAAGGATCAGCAACCGCAACACTTTCAGGTGCTGGTGTTGGACGCTTTCAGCGGCGACGCGATTCCGGTGCATCTGCTCACGGAGGAGGCTTTTCGCATCTACCTGGAGCATTTAGCCGACGACAGCGCGATTGCCGTTCATATTTCCAATCGCTATCTGGATTTGGAGCCGGTCGTGCGGGGCGCGGCGGAAGCATTCCATTTGCGCCAGGTACGAATCAAGAATTCCAAGGACCCGCACAATGCGATCTACAGTTCCGATTGGATCATTCTCACGCGAAACAACAAATTGATCGATGCATTGGAGGCTAGCGCGGTGAAGCCCAGCGACGATCGGCCGCCGCCGGTTGTGTGGACCGATGCGAGGAGCAATCTGTTCGATTTGCTGAAGTGAGAGGCAGCGGGTCCGCTGGCGCTAGCCCAATCGAATCGATTCAAACATCGGGGCTGCGGCCCAGACTTCGAACCAGTGGCGCACGTCAACGGCGAGCGACTCGATCGATTCGGGGTACGTGTCCACTGCGGCCGCCATAGCATCGGCCAACGTTTGACCGTTTCGCAGCTCGTCTAAGAGCACAAATTGCGTTCGGGTCAGTTCGTAACGGCGCACGATGTAATCTCGCCTGGTTACGGCCAGCCACGTTTCGTCCGCCTTCGGCAGCGGCGGTTCGCGTCCCTGTTTGCCGGCCGTGTAGTAGTCGTTCAGCGGAAATCGCAGCTCCAACAGCCGCAAGCACGGTACGACTGTTAAGCGGGCTTGCGGCCAATGCCGGGGATCAATCGTCAATAGTTCAGCGGCCGAAAGCGTCTGTTTCTCTTCAATGCCGGGGCCATCGAACACTTCGCTGAATGCTCGCTCCAACAGCGCCAAGTCGACAAGGAACTCGGGCCAATCGATTGGCGAATGATCTGAGCTGGCGGACGATTTTGTTTCTTCCAGGAACTTGGGAAAGTTTGTCGCCAGCTGCGCCAACGTGTAACTGTGAGACGGATATCGTTTGAGGTACTCCACCGCGAACTCCGCGAATGCCTCGGCGCCGACGGCCTGGCGAAACACAGGAAATTCCGCCTCCAGGCATTCGATGAGCCGAGCATGGTATGCGCCTGCATAGACGCCTAGTCGCTCGATGCTGCTTTGCGCCAAAGAGCGATCGATAACGCTTTCCACTTCGGCCGGTGCAACCTCCAGATGTGCGCGGGCCGCTTCCGACGCCACGCCGGCTTCCACGCCGCGCGGATGCGTGACGACCGATTGCATCCAGCCCTGCACGGCGTCCAAAGTTGGTTTTTTCGGCGGGGTCATTCGACTTGGGCCGTCACCAGCGTTGCGGGGTGTGGCGGAGTGGCGTGCGACCAGGCATCGCCCAACGGGATTTCCATGGCGGGGCTAGGGGGCGATAAATCTTCGTCCATATGTTGCCGCGCTTTGAGCACCTCGGCATGCAAAACTGGAAACGGTGGAATTTTCGCGTCCCATTCCAATAACGTGGATACGCCGGCGGTCAACTGATGGGCCAGGCGATATAGTTCCCAAACCGGATTGATGACCTCGCCATCGTGCGTATCGAGCAAGTGCGTGCGGCAATTCGTGTGGCCTGCCAGGTGGACTTGCACGATCCGCCGGTGCGGCACGTTGCGGATATATTCCACCGGATCGAAATCGTGATTGACGCTGGAGACATACACGTTGTTCACGTCCAACAGCAGTCCGCAATCGGTTTCAGCAGCCAACTGCGAAAGAAATTCCCATTCGGTCATGGTCGAGCCGGCAAACGTCACATAACTGCTGGGGTTTTCCAACACCAGCGGTCGCTCCAAAAAATCTTGCACCGTGCGCACGCGGTCGACCACGTGCCCGAGCGTTTCGTCAGTCAGTGGCAAGGGCAGCAAATCGTGCGTGTTCAGGCCCAACACTCCTGTCCAGCACAAATGATCGGAGATCCAACGGGCGTTGACTTCTCGGGCCAGCCGCTTGAGCTTGGCCAGATAATCGAAATCCAGCGGATCGGTGCTGCCAATCGATAGCGACACGCCGTGCATTACCACGGGATAGCGCTCGGCGATTTGCCGGAGCACATGACGTGGCCGCCCGCCGGAATCGATAAAGTTTTCCGAGATGACTTCGAACCAATCGACCGCCGGTTGGTGCTCGAGGATGTGCGAAAAGTGCACGCTTCGCAGGCCAACGCCCAAGCCGAGATTCGGATAGCCCAAGCGGGAGGGGATCATGAACGGGTGAATGGGTGAAAGGGTGAACGGGCGAGCAACGGTGTGCAATATATGGAATCTGGTTCAGTGCCGCACCTACCCAGCAAAGGGTTACCGGTATATGGTGAGCGGTACATGATCTGGTCGATTCCGCAGCAAGGGAGCGAACTCATGAGTGCCGAACGCCGCTTGGCCGAACTCAAGCTTGAACTGCCTCCAGCCGCGAAACCAATGGGGGTGTACAAGCCCGTCGTGACCGTAGGAAACCTGGTTTACACCTCTGGGCACGGGCCGCTGAAGACCGACAAGACGTTGATTACCGGCCGGATCGGCGCGGATTTAGACGTGGATGCCGGCAAAGCGGCGGCACGGCAAACCGGCCTGGCGATTCTGGCTTCACTGCGCGATACGTTGGGCAGCCTGGACCGCGTGAAACGCATCGTCAAAACGCTGGGGCTGGTGAATTGCACGCCGGAGTTTAGCGGGCAGCCGGCAGTCATTAACGGCTTCAGCGAATTGATGGCCGATGTGTTTGGCCCCGACGCCGGCGTTGGGGCGCGCAGCGCCGTCGGCGCGACGTCGCTTCCGGCGAATATGGCCGTGGAGGTCGAGGCCATTTTCGAAATCGTCTAACGGGAGCGGCGGTGCGAGCAATGGAATCGAAGACGACTCAATCTTGTCGATTTGCGGCGGCGCTTTCCGCGGCCGAAGATTTGGACGCCGCGATCTCGGAAGTCTGCGGCGCGGCACTCGCGCAACTTGCGCGCCGCCGAATTTGGCGCTGATGTTCGCCTCGGTGCATCATGCATCACAATTAGACGATGCGGCAGATCAGATTTGCAAAGCCATCGGCACTGAAACGTTGTTGGGCTGCACAGGGGAATCGATCATCGGTGGTTCGCGCGAGATCGAACAGTCGCCGGCGCTTTCCTTGTGGTTGGCTGCGTTGCCGGCGACGAACGTGATCCCGATGCATCTGGATTTTCAACAGACTCACGAAGGCGGCACGTTCATCGGGTGGCCCGCGGACTTGCCGGACGCGTGGCCGGACGGCGCCGCCATGCTAATGATGGGGGAACCGTTCAGCTTTCCCGCGGACGAACTGGTGCGGCGGTTGAACGAGGATCACGCGGGCGTGGCGGTTTTGGGTGGCATGGCCTCCGGGGGTGTATCGCCGGGCGAAAATCGCCTGATCCTTGGCCGGCAGGTGTTCGACACCGGCGCGGTGGCGGCCTTGATTCATGGCGCCGTGCGCATTCGCAGCGTGGTGTCGCAGGGGTGCCGGCCCATCGGTCAGCCATTTGTCGTCACACGGGCCGAGGCGAATGTGATTCAGGAGCTCGGCGGAGACGCCGCCGCTGAAGCGCTTGCAGGAAGTGTTCGATTCGCTTTCGGTACAAGAACAAAAGATGCTTCGCAGCGGCGTGCACGTCGGCAGGGTTCTCAGTGAATACCGAGATAAGTTCGACCGCGGCGACTTCCTCGTAAGAAACGTGATCGGCGCCGATCCGAACACCGGAGCCATCGCCATCGGCGATTTCGTGCGGCCCGGTCAGACCGTACAATTTCATGTTAGAGATGAGCAATCGGCCGACGAGGACTTGCGCAGTTTGTTGCACGCCCAGCAATCGACCCGTTCGAGCCAATCCCGCGGTGCTTTATTGTTTACGTGCAACGGCCGCGGCACGCGATTGTTTTCTTGTCCCGATCACGATGCAACGTGCGTGCAAGACGAGTTGGGAAATATTCCGACGGCCGGTTTTTTTGCACAGGGGGAAATCGGACCCGTGGGCGGACAGAATTTTCTACACGGGTTTACTGCCAGCGTCGCGCTATTTGATTGCAACACCTGATGGCGATCACAACCTGTGAGATTCTGACGCGCGACTTTTACGCGCGGCCCACCTTGACCGTGGCCAGCGAACTGCTGGGAAAGTACCTTGTGCGGCGAACTCGCGCCGGTCTGCAGGCGGCAATGATCCACGAGGTCGAAGCCTACATCGGCCCGCACGATCTGGCCTGTCATGGCCGGTTTGGCGGCACGGCGCGAACCGAAGTCATGTTCGGCCCGGCGGGGCATTGGTACGTGTATTTGTGCTATGGCATTCATTGGATGCTCAATGTGGTGACCGACCGCGAAGGCTGGCCGGCCGCCGTGCTGCTGCGCGGGGCTGGGGAATTCACCGGCCCGGGAAAGCTCACCAAGGGATTGAAAATCACGCAGCGGCTCAACACGTTGGCGGCCGAACAGGCGACGGGTCTGTGGATTGAAGACCGCGGCCTGCACGTGCGGCGATCGCAAATCGAGCGCTCGCCGCGCATTGGCGTCGACTACGCCGGACCTTGGAAAACGAAGGACTACCGGTTCGTGCTTCGTCGCTAGCTGCCGGCGGCGGGCGACTTTGTCGAATATGCCGATCGGTGGCGGCGGTCGCTTGGCATATCTAAAATGGTGCGATGCGCCGGACCGCCGGGCGCCGGCACATCGGGTATGATTGCGAAGCATCGCACAACTGACCTTTCATTCGATATCGTCCGAATGTCGCAAGATCAACCAAGTAAAGCCGTCCAGCAGCAAGCGGCGCCCGAAGCGCGCTGGCGCGATTCGCCGGCAAAGTGGCATTGATTACCGGCGCCAGCGACCGCGGCATCGGCGGAGCAATTGCCGAACGTCTGGCCCAGGAGGGGGCGGCCGTCGCCTTGTTTTCACGCAGCGAACCCAAGCGATTGCTGAAGCGCTTGCAACGCACGCAGCGCGACATGCAATGGATCCGCTGCGATGTAACCGTGGCCGTCGAAGTGCATCAATCTGTCGCCGACGCCATGGCGCGCTTCGGCCGGATCGACGTGCTGGTGAACAACGCCGGAGTGGAATATGCCAGGCCCTTTGAAGAATTCACCGACGAACAATGGCAGAATCTGCTCGATGTGAATTTGCACGGCGCAATTCGGCTGATGCGCGCCGTGTTGCCGCATCTTCCCTCGCCCGGCGGAGTCATCGTCAATGTGGCTTCGGCGCTGGCGCTGGGGGGCTGCCCGAGCTTCAGCATTTACAGCGCCGCCAAAGCAGGGATGATCGGGTTGACGCAGTCGCTGGCCTGGGAATTGGCGCCGCGCAAGATTCGAGTCGTGGCCGTTGCGCCGGCGCTGGTGGCCACGCCCATGACGCTGAAGCACTTGGAGCATCTCACGCCCGAGGTGCACGCTCACCTGGAGGCAAACCATCCGCTGGGCGTCGGCTTGCCGCACGACGTTTCCGGGGCCGTGGCATTTTTGGCCTCCGACGACGCCCGCTGGATCACCGGTGTGACGTTGCCGTTGGGTTGGGGGCCCCACTACGCTCTGCCGGTGGAGCAGTTCATGGCGCCGAAAGACGAGAAAGCGCCCGGGAAGCCCCGCTGAGTGTCGATGGCCCGGGAAAACAGGCTCGATCGTCGCACCGCGCCTTACTCGACCACGTCCGCTGATTTAATGCGCCATTGCTCCCGGTCCGTCTTGCCGTCAAGAAAGCGCAATACTGTCAATTGGACGACCACCGGCGCCGCGCCGGTTTGCGGCGGCGAAATACGATACCGCACCGCAACTCGGTCGCTGTCATCATCGCTCGAAAGCGTCTGACTATATACTTGCTGGATGTTTGCCCGATCGCGCTGGGCCAATAACGTCAGGGCCGGTTCAGCCCGCAAGAAACTCTCGTACTTCTGTTTTGCTTTGGGGTCTTTGTCGTAATCGGCGGGCGACTCGGCGTTCAGCGGTTTGCGAAGCGTCGGATACAACATGAGTTGATACGCGGCGAATGGGCGCCCCTGTCGCAGCAGTTCGATGTATTCATTGGCAAACGCTTCAGCGCGGGTTTCGAGCCAATAGTGACGAGTCAATGTGTGCGCGGCGCAGCCAAGCCGAACAACAGCGACAATAGCATTCCAAGCAAGGCTAGGTTCCATCCCACCAATTCGCCGGCCGATGCGGAAATCTTCCACATGGCAACAAGTGCAACGACGATGCACAACAGTGGAAGCAACCACAGCAGCGGTCCCACAAATGCCAACGGAGAGAGTAATCCCAGCAAGAATGCCGCGATCGCCCAGGCGCTGACTGCACGGTATCGGGCCACTTCGCCATCAGCAGGCAGCGAATTTGAATCGGCCAACGGAGCGGTCATGGCAACACCGGGGCTCGAGCGGCGCTCGGTCACTTTTTCGTGGCTAGAATGCCTTTTTCATGTTCCAATTGTTCGCGCCGAGCGCCATAGCGAAGAATGAAATCGGCTTGCGGATCGAAGACGTAAGCCTCGGGCCGGTTGGCAGGTGGTTCGCGGGACAGCGAGCCGTCGGTGCTCATCGAGTGCAGGAAGGCAAGCCAATCCCGGTCGGGCCCTAGGCCGAAGAACATGCGCGCGTCGGGCTTTTCCTGGAAGTCGAGAAAATTGCGGCTCATGGGCGCGGTGTGCAAAGAGAACAGCGTGAACTGCACCATGATCCAGCCGATCCAGGCGGCGAAAAACACGCCGCCGGCGACGTCGATTTGCTTGAGAAACCGCACTTGATGGCGGGAAATGAAATCGGTGACCACGCGCATCAGCAGAAGCGACAGGGCGAAGATGCCCCACAGGGCAATAAAATCCGCAATATAAGCCAGGCCGGGCGACATTCCCGTAATCCAGTTGGCCGCTGGCTCGAAGAAATTGGAAGCCAACAATACGGCGGTCATCGTGTTGAAGAACATGATGGAAGCGCCCCACAGTCCTTCGTTAAAAACGAAGGCCAGGCAACAGACGAAAATCACGACGACTGCGATTGTCAGAAGCATAGCCAGCGAGCAAATGGCCCGATTCTATTGGAAAATTGAAATCATAACTTCAACACGCGCTGCAATTCCGCCAACGACGTGACGCCCTTCACCACCAACACCAGGCCTTCCTCCTGAAACGTTTTTAGCCCCGCCTTGCGGGCGGCAGCGCGAACGGCTTCGATTTTTGGATTCTTGACCAAGACGTCTCGCACGCCGTCGTCGACGGTCAACAACTCGAACATTCCGATTCGGCCCTTGTAACCGACGCCCTCGCACGCTGGGCAGGGCCGCTTCGGGTCGGGTTGCGACGGCGGCTGGAACAGCGTTTGAATCTTTCCGGCGGGAATGCCGAACTGCTGCAACACCTCCGGCGGCGGCGCGTAGGCCTCTTTGCACTCTTCGCACAGCTTGCGAACTAATCGCACGGCCGCCACCCCGCTGACGGCCTGCGCAAAATCCTTTGACGGGACCTTCAGCAACAGGACGCGGAGCAAAGCCTCGGCGGCGTCTTTGGCGCGGATCGACGTCAGCACAAGTCGTTCGTCCTGCACCTGATCGCACAGGAATTTGGCGGTCTCGCCGTCGGGGAGATTCCGCACGACCAGTACGTTGGGATACGAGCGAATCATCTTCTCCAGCACCGGCAAAAGTTTTTCGCCGGCGGCCGGATCATACGTGGTAACGTGGATGTTTTCCACCTCGAGCTCTCGATTCTTTACATCCTCGACCGCGGCGAAATCGCGCGTGTAACAATCGCAGGCCGTCAGGGCGCCATCGAACAAGCTGCTCAAGCCGCCGCCGGGGAGCGCGGAAAAAATAACCATGCCCTGCGGCTGAGTTAGCAAGGTGTCGAGCTGGGCCTGGGTGCGGGCACGCATTCCCAGCTCATCCAAGGTGACCGCCTTTTTCCGGATGGGATAGAACGAGACGGCAAATCGCTCGCCGGCTTGCGCCCCTGACTGAGCAGCTTGCAGTTGTATTTTGCGCCTTGGTACTCGGCCACGAAAGCGGCCTCCTGGCGTTTGACTCGTTCGGAGGGGTCCAGGCCGCCGAGAGCTTTCAGCGCGGCCACCATCGCCTCGGCAGGCTCGCGCTGCAGCGGATCGACGTTGTGCCACACGCCGTCGATCTGATACCGCGCGGGCACATTTTGGGCCCCAAATTCCAGCAGAATGCTGTCGCCGCCGCGGTCCAACAGGTCGGCAATCAGGCCTTTCGCCGGCACGTAGCCCGGCGTTTGCCGCGACAACGCCAGATTCGCCTCGGCATTTCGTCCGCCGCCGGCGCTGCCCTTGAAGTCGACCGGCGCGCCCTTTTGATGGTCGAGCACCTTTTCGCTCGATACTTTCACGCCTACTTTCCCGGCCGCGCCGGCAAACATGTGGCGAAAGTGAGCAGGCGTGAAAAGGCGCTGATGCGATTCCACCGTCTGGTTGCGCATTACCACATACGCGCTAAAGGGCCCGAAGTAGGCCAGCAACATCAGGGGAAAACCCACCGCGAACGAGGGCAGCACCCAAAGCAGGTTGTAGCTCAGCACAAACGGCACAAATACAACCAGGTTCCACACGATGTAGTTCAGCCGCAGCCGGATGCAATCCTGGCTGACCCAGTTGGTCGTTCGCACCCAAAGCACAAACAGCCCCCAACTGAGCAGAATTTTGACGGTATCCAGATAGAAGCCTGGTCCGCGCTGGAATTTATAGGCGGGCCAGCCGTCGTTGGCGGTGGCAGCGGCGGGTGCTTGCGCCAGCGCGGTATGCACCGCCAGCAGCGCCGCGGCCAGCACCAGCCCCCCGACGATCAGCTTTGCCGCGCACGTCATCAAAGAATTCCCGCTGCCTTGACGTCGATGCCTTTGAGGGCCATTTTCAGCGCTTCCACGTTGGGCGCCACGTCCAACGCGACTTGACGATCCACATAATCCCGCTCGACAAGATCTTTCAAGCTCATCGTAAAATCCTGCATGCCTTCGTTGGTGGACATGCGAAGCACGTCGGCCAGCTTGTCGTCGCGCTCTTCCAGGATGAGCTTTCGTATTTGCGGGCTGAAGAGCATGATCTCCACGGTGGGCACCCGGCCCACGCCTTGCTTGATGGAGGGCAGCAGTTTTTGCGCGACAATAGCTTTCATGTTGAACGCAATGGCACTGCGCAAGGAGGGGTGCATTTCCTGGGGAAACAGGTCGAGGATGCGGCCGATCGTGCTGGGGGCGCTCGAGGCGTGCAGCGTGCCGAACACCAGGTGGCCCGTTTCGGCGGCTTGAATGGCCGTGAGGAAAGTTTCCTGATCTCGCATTTCGCCCAACAGCATCACGTCGGGATCTTCGCGCACGGCGTGCTTCATGCCGATGGCAAAATCCTTGACGTCCGTGCCGATTTCGCGCTGGTTGACCAGGCACTTGTCTTCCGTGAAAGTGAATTCGATCGGGTCTTCCAACGTCAAAATATGCTTGCGATAGTGATGATTGATGTAGTTCAGCATCGACGCAATCGTCGTGCTCTTGCCCGAACCGGTCACGCCAACCAAGATCACCATTCCCTGATCGAACTTGCACAGGTCTTCCATGATCGGCGGCAAATTCAATCCGGCGAAGTCGGGAATCGAATTGTTCACGCGCCGCGCCACCAGTCCCGCGTGTCCCAATTGCTGCAGCATGTTCACGCGGAACCGCCATTTCACGCCGTCCACGTCGACCACGTGGGCGAAGTCCACCCCGCCGGTGTCGTCGAAAATTTCCTGCAGGCGCTCGTCGAGCATGGGGAAGCACATGCGGACCATTTCTTCATCGTCGATGGGCGCCCGATTAAGCGGCTTGAGCGACCCTTTCACGCGCACATAAGGGGGCCGGCCGACCTTCAAGTGCAGATCGCTGCCTTCCAGCTTGACCAGCGCTCGAAATAGCTTGTCGACCTCCAGGTCGCGCTTCTTACCGGAGAAGCGAATCGCCGAAGCTTCCGCCTTGGACGAAGGAGGCTGCTGGTGGATATTGGAATACGACATATCGTTGGAGATTTCAGCCGGCGGTCGCCGTATTCAATTTCAGCATTCAAAATGTGTCGCTACAGCCGCACGGGAATTCCACGCCTGGCCATCTCTTCTTTCACCTGGCGGATTGTGAACTGTCCGAAGTGAAAGATGCCGGCCGCCAAGGCCGCGTCGGCGTGGCCGATGGCGATGGCGTCGGCCAGGTGTTCCGGCCGACCGGCGCCGCCGCTGGCGACCACGGGGATTGTAACCTCGCGGCTTACGGCGGCGGTCATCTCCAAATCATAACCACTTTGCGTGCCGTCTGCATCCATGCAGGTGAGCACAATTTCGCCGGCCCCCAACCGCTCCACCTCCTTGGCCCAGGGGACGGCCTCCAGGCCTGTGGGAATTCGCCCACCGTTGATGTGCACCTCCCACACTTCGCGGCCATTTTTCCGCACCCGCTTGGGGTCGATATTCACCACGATGCATTGGCTGCCGAACTTGCGGGCGGCCTCGCGCACGAACTCGGGATTGCGGCAAGCAGCGGAGTTGATGGAAACTTTATCGCTGCCCGCGTTCAATAGAGCCCGAATATCTTCCAGCGTGCGAATGCCGCCGCCGACGGTGAGCGGCATGAACACCTGCTCGGCCGTGCGGCGCACCACGTCGAGCATGATGTCGCGCTCTTCGTGGCTGGCGGTAATGTCGAGGAACACCAGTTCATCGGCCCCTTCGGCTTCGTAGCGTGCCGCCACTTCGACCGGATCGCCGGCATCGCGCAGATTCAGGAACTTCGTGCCTTTGACGACGCGGCCGAGATTGACGTCGAGGCAGGGAATGACACGTTTGGCGAGCATGCCGACACTCTAAATTCGCTTTGCAAGGTGGTCAACGCCTTGGCCGGCGACTGATTCGATCGATTGATGGCACTGCGGCAATGAATCGAGGAACATTTGGCCGTAGCGTTTGGTGCGCACGCGGGGGTCCAGGATCACGACAATGCCAGTGTCGGTTTTGGTTCGGATCAGGCGGCCGAAACCTTGCTTTAGTTTCAGCACCGCTTCGGGGAGCTGGTAATCGGCAAACGGATTGCCGCCGGCGGCGCGGATGGCTTCCAGCCGGGCTTCCAACAGCGGGCGGTCGGGCACGCTGAACGGGAGCTTGGTGATGATCACGTTCTGCAGGGCGTCGCCGGGCACGTCCACGCCTTGCCAGAAAGTATCGGTGCCGAATAGCACGCTCCGTGGGTTCTGACGGAAGCGATCGAGCATCTGGCTGCGCGGCACGCCGTCGGCCTGCGACAACAGCGCCAGGTTTTGCTGAGTCAGCCACGGCGTAAGCGCGCTGGCAGCCCGGCGAAGCATGTCGTAACTGGTAAATAGCACGAAGGCCCGGCCATCCGTACGGGCAACGTAGCGGCGAATCATTTCCAGGCAGGCTTGCTCATAAGGCGCCTTATCGGTCGGATCGGGCATGCCGTCGACCAGGATCAATTCCACCTGGCTTTGATAATCAAACGGGCTGCCCAGGCGCAGGCAATGGGATTGCGTCAGTCCAACGCGGCTTTTGAAATATTCGAAAGCGGCATCTTCATTCTGCCTGCCGCCTGCGGCCTGCTGCCTGCCCCCGACCGCCAACGTGGCGCTGGTCATGATGACGCTGGGCACTTTGTCGAACAGTTGTTCGCGCAGTGCAGGGCCGACGTCGATCGGGGCGGCGCACAGCACAAACCGCGTGTGTCCGCGGCGCGATTTCATGCGTTCGATCCAATACACTGCCTCGGACAATTGCTGCTTGACCCAGGTGTCGATTTCGGCGGCGATTCCTCGCAGTCGGTCGGCAGCGGAAACAAAATCGAAGCGTTCCTTCTCTTCCTTCAGCTTATCGCCATGCTGACGGACCATGCGGGCCAGCTTTTCCAATGCCGGGCTGAGAAGGTTCGGCACGATTTCCGGCTTGAGCACGCGGCCGTTGTCGCCGGTCTGATCTTCCAGCCAGCGATTGATGTCGGCGAAGAAATCGTCGGCCCGGACGCGGCAGCGTTCCACTTCCTGCTGGGCAGCGCCGAGTTTGTAGTGGACTAACAGACCCTTGTTGGTGCGGTCGTTGTAAAGCTTGTTGAGCGTGTACTCGATCGCGCCCGATGAAATGCCCAAGCCCAGGTGATCGCCCGCCACGGATTCGACCGTATGGGCTTCGTCGAGGATGGCTACGTCGTAGTCCGGCAGAATACTTGCGCGGCGCGGCGCAATGCCAGGTCGCTAAAAAATAGCGCATGGTTGACAACCAGAATCTGCGCCCGGCTGGCGCGGCGGCGTGCCTGATAGTAGAAGCACGTGTCGTACGTGGGGCAGTTGCGCCCCATGCAGTTGCCGCTGTCGCTTTTAATTTCGTCCCACACGCCGTCCAGCGGGCTGAACGGCAGATCGGCCAGCGAGCCATCGGAAGATTGCTTTGCCCAGCTCGCCAATTCGCGAAGCTGTTCGATTTCCGAATCGTCGATGAACAGGTTTCTTGCGCGATCTTGCGCCGCTTTCAGCCGCCGCAGGCTGACATAGTTTCCGCGCCCCTTGACGAGCACCGCCGTGAACTCGTTGGGCATGACCGCCTTCAACAGCGGAATATCTTTCAGCACCAATTGTTCTTGCAGCGCGATGGTGTGCGTGCTGACGACGATGCGGCGCCGCGGGCGATTTTCATCGCCGTCATCATCCGACGGCGGCGGTTCGGCGGTGGCCGCAAGAATGGCGGGCACCAGATAGGCGAAGCTTTTGCCCACTCCCGTGCCCGCTTCGACAATCAGATGCCGGCGCCCTTCGATTGCCGCCGTGACAGCCCGGGCCATCTCCAATTGTTGGGGGCGCTCTTCGTATTGCTCGAGCCGCGCGGCGATGCGTCCCTTCGGCCCCAAGATTTCCACGGGATCGATCATGAGGTCTTAGATAACCACGGAGATACGGAAGGTAGGATTTAGGAATTAGGATTTCTCTGGCGATCACCCGTCGTAGATGCCCAAATCATAAATCCTACTTCCTACATCGCTCTGCCTTGTGCCTCCGTGGTGAAATTTCGATTACCGCGGTTTGGGCGCGATCGTGCCGGTTTCTGGGCTGCTGGCCGTGGCGTAGAGCTTTTTGGGAATGCGGCCCGCCAGATATGCCAGGCGGCCGGCGGCGCAGGCGGCGTTCATGGCGCGGGCCATGACAAGCGGATCCTTGGCGTGGGCGATGCCGGTGTTCAAGAGCACTCCATCCACGCCCAGTTCCATGGCGATCGTCACGTCGCTGGCGGTGCCGACGCCCGCATCGACGATGACCGGATAATCGGGATCGCCATCTTTCAGGTATTCCAGGCAGATTCGGATGTTGTTGGGGTTCAGCACGCCCTGGCCGGAGCCGATCGGACTGCCGGCGGGCATCACGCTGGTGGCCCCGGCCTGTTTGAGCCGCCGGGCGGTGATCGGATCGTCGGTCGTATAGCAGAGCACCTGAAACCCGTCGGCCACCAGGCGCTCGGTGGCTTCGAGCGTGGCCACAGGATCGGGCAAGAGCGTCTTGGTATCGCCCAGCACTTCCAGCTTCACCCAGTCGGCGCCGGGGTTTTCCAAGCCCATCAAAAGTTCGCGCCCTAGGCGCGCCACGCGCACGGCATCGTCGGCGGTGAAGCAGCCGGCCGTGTTGGGCAGCAGGATGTATCGCTTGGTGTCGATGAAATCCAGCAGGTTGTTTCCCTGGGCATCGATCAGCCGCTCGCGCCGCACCGCCACCGTGATGCAATCGGTACCGGATGCGTCCAGCGACCGGGCCATCAGTTCGTAGTTGGCGTACTTGCCTGTGCCGACAATCAGCCGGTTGCGGAGCGTGTGGCAGCCCAGCCGCAATACATCTGCCGATGCAACCTCGACGGCCGCCGGTTCGCGAAGATCGCTGGCCATGTTCATTTTCCTTATCCGCCGCCGACGAGGGTGACCACTTCCAGCCGATCGCCGTCGGCCAAGCGGTGCTGATCATGCTCGCGGCGAGGTACAACTTCCAGATTCACTTCCACGGCCACGTGGCGCGGCTCCAAGCCCAGCTCGCTCAATAGCTGCGCAAGCGTGGCGCCGTCGGAAAGATCGCGCGGCTGGCCGTTCACGACGATTTGCATATCGACGCGAATTCTAACGCGCGCTTTGCGGGCCTGCTAGAGCCCCCGCTCGGCGTTGACGCCATGAACGTACATTTGTACACTATGTGCGGTGATCGCTATGCAGTCTCAGCAGCCACACAATCGCGCTATAGGTCGCGGTGCGCAGATTGCCCCGCCCAATCGGTTCGAATCGGTCCGATTGGAGGACGATTGGGAGCAACTGGAGCACGACGAATCGGCCGCGGCCGACGACCGGCGAATTCCCACCCAGTTCTTTGCCAACTCAACCCAAAGCCTGATCACCGAAAACGACAGCCCGGACATTCCGTTTCGCTACAGTATCAATCCCTACCGCGGCTGCGAGCATGGCTGTGCGTACTGTTACGCGCGGCCGGGGCACGAATACTTGGGCCTCAACGCGGGAATCGATTTCGAAACCAAGGTGTTCTACAAGCCCGACGCGGCCAAGCTATTGCGCGCCGAGTTGTGCAAACCGTCGTGGCGCGGCGAACTGATCGCCATCTCGGGCGTGACCGATTGTTACCAACCGGCGGAGCGGCGATTGCGGATCACGCGAGGGTGCATCGAAGTGTTGGTCGAAGCGCGGCAGGTGTTTGGCATTGTGACGAAGAACGCGCTGGTGCTGCGCGATCTCGACCTGTTGGCGCCGCATGCGCACCGTCGAATGTGCGTGGTGAATTTATCGGTCACGACGTTGGATGCCGAGCTGACGCGGGACCTGGAGCCGCGCACGAGTCCACCGGCGATGCGGCTGAAGGCCATCCGAGAGCTTTCCTCAGCGGGCGTGCCGGTAAGGGTCATAGTGGCGCCGATCATCCCTGGACTAACCGACCGTGAAGTACCCTCGATCTTGCAGGCGGCAGCCGAAGCGGGCGCACTCACGGCCGGCTGGCAGATGTTGCGGCTGCCCTGGGCGGTGCGGCCGGTTTTCGAAGATTGGCTGGCGAAAAACCGCCCCGAGCTGCGCGAGCGGGTCATTGGGCGAATTCAAGCCGTGCGCGGCGGAAAGATGAACGATTTCGAGTTTGGCCGGCGGATGTCGAGGCAGGGGGAGTATGCCGACGGCATCTCGCAGACGTTCCAGGTGTTTGCCCACAAGTTTGGTCTGGATCGTCGGATGCCGAAGTTGGATACGACCCAGTTTCGGCCGCCGCGCTCGCCGGACGGGCAGCAGACGCTGTTCTGATTTGCGGTGCGCGACCGCCGGTCGCGGCTTTATGGGCCGGGTCAACCCGCATAGAATTGCAGAGCCATGTCGCTCTTTGCCGCCACTGAATCTGAAAATCGCCGTAGTGCCCAGCCGCTTGCGGCGCGGATGCGCCCGGCTTCGCTAGACGAATTTGTGGGTCAGGAGCATTTCCTCGGAGAAGGGAAACTGCTGCGCCGCTTGCTGACGGCCGATCGGTTGGGATCGGTCATCTTCTATGGCCCGCCGGGGACAGGGAAAACGACACTTGCACATCTACTGGCCAACGCCACGCGCAGCCGGTTCCGGCAAATGAGCGCCGTCACCAGCGGCGTGAAAGAGCTGCGCGACGTGCTGGAGGAGGCGCGCGACCTGGTGGCCGCCACCGGCCAGCGGACGCTTTTGTTTATCGACGAAATCCATCGCTTTAATCGTGCTCAGCAGGATGTTTTGTTGCCGGATGTGGAAGAGGGAGCGGTGATTCTTGTCGGGGCGACAACGCACAATCCATTTTTCGCGCTCACCAGCGCCCTGGTCAGCCGCAGCCGCGTTTTCGAATTCAAACCGCTTTCGATCGACGAGATCAAATCGATCATTCTTCGCGCATTGGCCGATAAACAGCGCGGATTGGGCAACGAGCAAGTGCAGCTCGACGACGACGCCCTGGGATTCCTGGCCGAAGTGAGCGACGGCGACGCCCGCCGGGCGCTGGGGGCGCTGGAAATCGGCGTGTTATCCACGCCCGAGCGGCCGCTGCGGTTCACCAAGGCCTTGGCGGTGGAGTCGGTGCAACGAAAGGCCGTGAATTACGATAATCAAGGGGATGCGCATTACGACGCCGCCAGCGCGCTGATTAAGAGCATTCGCGGCAGCGATCCCGACGCAGCCATCTATTGGTTGGCGGTGATGCTCGAGGGGGGCGAGGACGTGCGCTTCCTCACGCGCCGGCTGGTGATCTTGGCCAGCGAGGATGTGGGAAACGCCGACCCGCAAGCACTGCCGCTGGCCGTGGCAGCGATGCAAGCGTGCGAGTTCGTCGGTTTGCCGGAGTGTCAATTAACTTTGGCCCAGGCGGTCGCGTATTTTGCCTGTGCGCCCAAAAGCAATGCCGCTACCGTGGCCATTGGCGAAGCGCAACACGATGTGCGGGAAGGCCGCACCTTGCCCGTGCCGGTGCACCTGCGTGACAAGCATTATCCGGGGGCACAACGTCTGGGTCATGGCGAAGGTTACGAATATGCCCATAATGCGCCTGATGCCGTGGCCGCTCAGGATTATTTGGGCGTGGAGCGGGAGTATTACCGCCCCGTGGATCGGGGATTTGAGCAAGAATTGGCACACGGCTGGAGCAAATTCGCCGGCGTTTGAAGGAAGCCAAAGCCAATTCAGGTTCCTCATGAGCACACTGCCAGCGAGCGTTTTGGTTCGCGAACTGTTGCCCGAAGGGGTGCACTACGTTCTTCCGCCGTGCGCCTTGGGGGGCGATGCCGTTCGCCGCCGAGTTAAAGGTTTTTTCATCGCGGGCATTTTGGGGACGCTGGTTTGCGCGGCGTGGGGGGCAATTCTGATTTGGCAAGATTTCGCCGGCGGCGGCGGAATTGCCAGCGCCATCGAGCACACGATGGAACTTGCGCCGTTTGTGTTCATTGGATTCGTGGCGATTGGATTCACATCGTTTCTGCTGTGGGGACACGCCGAGGTCAAGTTGCATGGCGGCAAACTGCTGGCGATTGAACGGGCGGGCCTGCTGCGATGGACGTGGCGTCGGAATATCGAGCAGATTCACATTCTTCAGATCGTGCTGGGGCTGAGCAGTTCGTCGAACGAATCGGCCAGTGCCGGGCCGAATGACGATTGTTACCGGATCAGCGCGGGGGACATGTTCCTGGCGGCCGGCTATCCGAAGGAGTTGTGCACGGCGATCGCCAACGACCTGCAGCGGCGCTGGCCGACGGAAATTGCGGACGAACCGGAGGTGGACCGTCCGGAGGTCAGCCAACCGGATGCGGCGTCGCCCGTGCGGGCAGAAATTGTCGATCGTTTCGAGCAGCCGGCGGGCAGTCGCATCGTGGCGACTAGTTCCGTCGATGGCAGCCTCGTCGTGCAAATTCCTGCTTCGGGCATCTGGGCGGGAAGCAAAGGGTTGTTCAGCTTCGCCTTGTTTTGGAATGGCTGCCTGGCGCTAGTGACGCTGGTTATGATTCTGGTTTTTTCCGCGGCCCCTGGTTTTTCGCATCCGATCATGGTTCTGGCTTTGACGGGATTCTGGATCATCGGAATTCTGGTGCTGTATGGCGCGATTCGAATGGGTCGCCGCCGAACCGCAATTGCCGTGGCCGGCGAGCGGATGATGGTGGTCGAACGATTTTTATTTCGTAACCGCACGCACGAGTGGACGCGAGACGAGCTTGCTCGTGTGATTTGCGGGCCCAGTGCGATTAAAGTCGGCGACGAGTCGGTGATGGAATTGCAGGTGTGGCCGACGGAGCAAGAGAAGTTCAGTATGTTAACGGGGCGCGATCAATCTGAACTGGAATGGATTGCCACGTTGGTGCGGCAGCATCTAAATCTAGCGCCGCAGTCAGAATCCGACGCGGCCGAGCCGGCGGCGGTCTAATTTTCTGGCAGTTGCGCGGCGGGCACGGGAAATTGCTTGCACAATTGCAGCACTTCTTCGCGGACGCCGGCCAGTGTTTTTTCGTCGCTGGCGCCGCGCAGCGCGCAGTATCCAGCCGGCGATGGTGCGCATTTCACCGGGTCCCATGCCGCGGGTCGTGAGCGCCGGCGTGCCGATGCGGATGCCGGAAGGGTCCATCGGTTTGCGTTCGTCGTAAGGGATCATGTTTTTGTTTACCGTGATCCCTGCTTTGTCCAGCGAGGCTTCGGCCAGCTTGCCGCCGATGCCCAGCGTGGTCACGTCGACCAGCATCAGGTGATTCTCGGTGCCGCCGCTCACGAGCCGCAAACCTTCTTTCAGGAGCGCTTCGGCCAGAGCTTTGGCGTTATCCAGAATTCGCTGTGCGTACTGTTTGAACTCCGGCTTCAGCGCTTCGCCGAAGCAAATTGCTTTTCCGGCGATGACGTGCATCAGCGGGCCGCCCTGAATGCCGGGAAACACATTGCGGTCCAGGTCTTTGGCGTAATCGGCTTTGCACATGGCCATGCCGGCGCGGGCCACGCAGCGTTTTGTGCGTGGTGGTGGTGACGAAATCGGCGACCTTCAGCGGATTGTCATGCAGTCCCGCCGCGACCAAACCGGCGTAGTGGGCCATGTCGACGAACAGTTTCGCGCCGACCTCGCGGGCGATTTCCGCGAATTTTGGGTGTGGAATTTCGCGGGGATAGGCGCTGGCGCCGGCGACGATCAGCTTTGGCTTGTGTTCGCGCGCAAGGCGGGCCACCTGATCGAAGTCGATGCGGTTGGTGTCGCGCGTCACTCCGTAGGCCACGAAGTGATACAGCATGCCGGAGATGTTCAGCTTCATGCCGTGCGTCAGATGCCCGCCATGGGCCAGATCGAGCCCCAGCACCGTATCGCCCGGCTGCACCGCGGTCAGATACACGGCGAAATTCGCTTGGCTGCCGGAGTGCGGCTGAACGTTGGCGTGTTCCGCGCCGAAGAGTTGCTTGGCGCGATCGCGGGCCAGCGTTTCCACGACGTCGACATATTCGCAGCCGCCGTAATAGCGCCGACCAGGATAGCCCTCCGCGTATTTGTTCGTGAGCACGCTTCCCACGGCCTGCTGGATGGCGGGGCTGACATAGTTCTCGCTGGCGATCATCTCCAAGCCATCGCGCTGGCGGCGCGCTTCGTCGTCGATGGCCGACCAAACGTCGGGATCGTGCAGTTCGATAAAATTCTTCATGCAGATGTCAGCCAGCGTATTATCTAGGCAAGTGAAGCAACTATTGTTCGGCGGCGGCGCTTGTTCGTCAATCGACCGGCTATTCCGCCTTGATTTCTACGTCGGCATGGCCGGAATTGTCTGACAGTTCGCCGGCCGAATCGTTGATTTTTAGAAACAAGGTCCCCGATTCAGTCGCTGTGATGGATGTGCCCGTGCCTACCACGATCGGTTTCAAGAGTGCGATGATGCCGAGGTTTTCGGTGTTGTTTGGGTGCACGGCGGCAAGCAGGATCCCCAACGGCTTGCCATGAACATACTGGATCGAAACGCCGCCAGGTTCGCTCAACCAGGGCTTGGGATCGGCGGCGACTTGGTAGCTGCCTGTGGCGGTCAGCTTGAAAGTCTTGCCCGCCTCTAGTTGGATGCCGGTGTTTTGCCAGCCGCGATCGGCCTGCACGGTGGCGTGTGCGACGCCCTCGGTCAGCGGCTTTCCGGCAGAAAAATCGAGGGCCGTATGTTCGAAGTCGTATCCATGTGCGATATCGGCGACGAACACCTGCCATTCCTCCTGGAGTTGTGCGAAGTCATCTGCGAAGGCTTCGCGAAACTTGGTGTTGAAGTCGCCCGGCGCGCTCAATAGCGCCGGCAGCTTCCGGAAGCGATCGCGATAGCGCGGATAGCCGTCCAAGTATGCGGCTGCAGCCCACGACCAACCGTACGGTTCGACATTCAAATAATCTTGCCCTGCGTAATCCATCACACTGAGGAATTGCTTCGCATGGCTATTGGCGAAATCTTTTTGCACGATTTCGATTCGCCCCAACTTTGGCACTTCATCCGCCTTTTTGGGAAAGTACGGCAGTTCCAGCTTGCCATCTTGCCAACGATGAGTTCCCAACAGTTCTGCCATGCCTTCCATGTACCACGGCGGAGCGTTTCGGCCGATCAATGTGAACATGAAACCGTGCACGCCCTCGTGCAGCAACAAATGCCGGCGGTAGTACGGACTAGTTTGGTTGTAAAGCCAGCATTCGTTCTGGCGGCTGAAGCCATTCAGGAATTTAGGCAAATCGGCCGGCAACAACCCGCAGGCTTTGAACCGCGCTGGGTCGTCGATCAACGACGCCCGCATGCGCCACTCCGGAAGATCGTCGGCGTTTAGACCGAAATACTGGCACCACAAGTCAAACGCCTGATCAAAGACCTGCGGAAAATCGTCGATCTCGGGCGAACTGGGCACATCGGTGTAGAGGACGAGCCTTTTGCTTTCGAGCTTGCGGATCCCGGCGATTGGAACTTTCGTTTCGTCGATTTTGTGCCATTGCGGCAATTTGGAGAGACTTTCGACGGACTCGGGCTTGGTCGGCTTCGGCTGGTCGGGCACCGAAGGCGCCGGCGACGAGTGCGGCGTGACCACTACTTTGCTGCGATCCTTCGTCGGATCCGCTGCCGCGTGCGCCAAGGGATGCGACTGCGACACTTGCACCGGACGATCGTGCTGCACGTCGGGGCCGAAATTCGGCTCGTTGGAGCCACAGCCGGCGGCCAAGAGACAGATCATCGCTGCGGTGAATTGAAGTCGCATATAATGGATATTGTAATCGACAGCGAATACCATGTTGCACATCACCGCCTATCGAATCGGCACGCCACGCAAGAAGAGCGAGGGATTGCGGATCGGCACGGTGCGCTTCCTGCCTCGCGGCGTAAAAAAAGCCGACTACTCCAAGCGCGACTTGTTCGACGTATGGATGCCCTTGGTCGCGCCCAGCCGGGAATTGGTCAAAGCTTACTTCGCCGGTAAAAAAACCGGTCCACAATTTTTTCGTGCGTATCGGGCGGAAATGAAGCAGCCGGCCGCGCGGCACACGATCGAATTATTGGCGGCATTAGCCAAGCGCACGTCGATTGCAATTGGTTGCTATTGCGAGGATGAATCGCTCTGCCACCGCTCGGCACTGATTGAGTTGATTCGGGCAGCGGCGAAGTCGATGTGAAACTTACAGCGCCCGGCGATAGCGGCGTCCCGCAGGCTTAGCGGGCGCGCTTGAGGGTGGCTCTTCTTTTGCGGGAGCTTCGGCCGTCGAGGTGGCGTCTCCGCCCCAACCACCGCCGGGAGTCCATTGTGCCGGCCCGGCATGAGCGGGAACCGCCCCTTGCTTTCCGGCGACGGAGATGCCGGGCATATCGTCGCGCTTCAGTAATCGATTGATGCGCATTTCGATGCGCGTCAATTCGCCCCCTTCCTCAGAAGTGACGAACGTGTAGGCCACACCTTCGCGTCCCATGCGGCCGGTGCGGCCCACGCGATGCACGTAATCGTCGCAGAATTGCGGGACGTCGTAATTGATGATGTGCGAGATGTTGGTCACGTCGATGCCGCGGCCCACCACGTCGGTCGCTACCAGGTAGCGCACCTTCCCCGCCCGGAAGTCGGCCATCACGCGGTCGCGGGCATTTTGCGCCAAATCGCCATGAATGCTTGCGGCATCGGGAAGTTTCTTCGCCAGCCGCTGATAGATCTTTTCCGTTCCACGTTTGGTGCGGCAAAAGATAATGGCCTGTCTCGGCTGCTCGCGCTGCAGCAGGCGCTCCAGCAACTCAAACTTTCGGTCGGCGTCGACGGTGAAATAAAATTGCTCAATGGTTTCGACGGCAATGTCTTTGGGCGAAAAATCTAGCATCTCCGGATCGCGCATATACGCGCTGCGCCAGGCGCTCGATCGGCGGCGCAACGGTGGCCGACAACAACATCGTCTGCCGTGATTGCGGGCAGCGACGCAGAATCTTCTCGATGTCGGGCCGGAAACCGATGTCCAACATTCGGTCGGCTTCGTCCAGAACGACAATCCGCAAGTCGCGCAGATCTAACGTGCCCCGCGCCAAGTGATCGAGCACTCGACCGGGCGTGCCGACCACTACTTCGGCGCCGCGATGCAGTTTCTCGATTTGGCTGCGGATCGGCTTGCCGCCGTAGACGGCCACCACATGCACTTTGCGTCCGTGCGCCAGCTTTACAAATTCTTCGCGCACCTGAACGGCCAGTTCGCGCGTGGGCACCAGCACAATCGCTTGGGGTCCCTGCTTCTTGCCGGATTCCAACTTTTCGAGAATCGGTATGGCGAAGGCGGCCGTTTTGCCCGTGCCGGTGCGGGCCTGGCCGAGTACATCCACGCCTTCCAGCGCGGCGGAATCAAACCGGCTTGAACGGGCGTGGGCTGAGAGTACCCGGCAGCCGCCAGGGCCTCGAGCATCGTGCGCGAAAGTTTGAGATCGTCGAATCGGGCCGAAGTGTCCAGCGCGCTATCCACCGTAACGGTCGTGAGGTTCTCGAAACAGCGAGAACCATGGGCGCCCGGCTTCTTGCGCCAGGCAAAAATACAGTGGTTGCAACTGTAACACAGCCTGGAGTTTTGGTCAACGCGGTCGGGAGTGAATCGCCTCCAGCTGAGGGTGAAAAAAATTAGACCGGTCTGGGCGACTGACGCCGCAGACCGGCCTTTCTCGTCGGTTCATAAATGACTGACGCAGCAACTGCGACGGGTCGCAGTGACTAGCGCCGGCCTGAGGAGGAACTGCGTCGCTTTTGGGAGCGACGCGCGCCTTTGCCCTTGGTCGAGCGACGGGCGGACTTCCTGCTGCTGCTTCCGGCTTTCCTTCGAGCTGCCATTTTCGGTGGCTCCTGATAATGAGCACCGCATCGGACTGAAGCGGCCGAGCCTGGGGTGCTCCATTTCAGGCGCCGGGTCGCTGGAAGACGAAGTATATGCCTCCGCCTTGATCTGTTTGTTGTTCGATGCACTTCGCAAATCGGTCTGACTTGCACCGCGCGATCTCTCAACGCCAGCCATTGAAACAGAATTGTCGAAAGAACGTCAATACGAGTTTGTCGCGCGGTGAAGGAAATCGCGCCTCGCACACCCGGGGCCCGCCCTGCGGCGCGGATTTTCAGTAGCATCCGCCCGCTTGGAAGTGAACCGACGGGCGAATATGATTGTCGATCTAAGGCGCGCGCATGATTCAGAGATGCGATGGCGCCGAATGTTGCGCCGCGGCCATCATTGCAGGGTTTGATTATGTCGATGCAGGTGTCACAAATCGTTTCCGCGTTAGAACCTTCCGCCACGTTGGCGATGGCCGCCAAGGCGAAAGAATTGGCAGCCGCCGGCAAGAAGGTGTACGACTTCAGCGTCGGCGAGCCCGACTTCACCACGCCGCAGCACATCTGCGAAGCGGCGCTAGCAGCTATGAAAGCCGGCCACACGCATTACACCGTGGCCAGCGGCATCCCGGAATTGAAGAAAGCGATTGCGAAGGCTTACCAAAAACGCAACGGCTTGGAGTACACGCCGGCTCAAATCGTCGTTTCCAACGGCGCGAAGCATTCGCTGCACAATGTGTTCACGGCGCTTTGCAATCCGGGGGACGAAATCATCATTCCGGCGCCGTACTGGGTAAGCTACGCGGAGCTTGTGAAACTGACCGGCGCGAAACCGGTGATCGTGGAAACACCGGAGAAAGGCGATTTCAAGCTGACGCCCGCGCAACTGCGTTCGGCAATTACGCCGCACAGCACGATCTTGCTGCTTTGCTCGCCGAGCAATCCCACCGGCAGCGTGTACTCGCCGGAGGAGCTGGCCGCGCTGGCCGACGTGGTGCTGGAGCGAAAGCTGCTGGTAGTCAGCGATGAAATCTATGAGCATTTGATTTACGGCAATCACCGCTTTGCTAGTTTTCCCACCGTGCGCCCGGGATTGCAGGAGCGCACGATCGTCGTCAACGGCGTCAGCAAGTCGTACGCCATGACGGGCTGGCGAATCGGCTGGACGTTGTCGCCGGCGAACATCGCCAAAGCGATGGCCGACTTGCAAAGCCAAGAGACATCGAATCCCTGCAGCATCAGCCAATATGCCGCGGTGGCGGCGCTGGAGGGGCCGCAGCAGTGCGTCAGCGAAATGTTGCGCGAGTTCGCCAAGCGGCGTGATTTCGTCAGCGCGATTGGCGAAAATTCCCGGCGTCAGTTGCGCGGATATGGGGGGCGCGTTTTACGCCTTCGTCAATATCAAGCAGCACCTGGGACGCACCTACGGCAGCGCCAAGTGCGACACATCGGCCCAGTGGTGCCTGGCGCTGATTGGAGCAGCAAAATGTGGCCACGGTGATGGGCTCCGCCTTCGGCGCCGAAGGCTTCGCGCGCATTTCCTATGCCACCGCGATGGCCGACCTGGAAGCCGGCCTGGATCGCATGGCGGCATTCATCGCCGGGGCTAAGTAAAAATCGCTGATTTGGCCGGCGGTTCCCTCGCCGCTGCGAATGACCTAAGCTATTGTAGGATCAGAGCTAAGTAGCCGATCGCAGTGCCGATCTTTCCGTTCGCCCGGGCCGCGGGGCTGGAGGAATTCAGGCCGTGAGAATTGTGCTAGCCACAAGTGAAGCGGCGCCCTTCGCCAAGACTGGCGGCTTGGCCGACGTCAGCGCGTCGTTGCCGGTCGAATTGGATCGCTTGGGCCAGGACGTGGCTGTCATCATGCCGGCCTACCGCGAGGTGCTTCGCGCCGGCCTGCCGATCAAGCCAACCGGCATCGAATTGACGATCCCTATCGGCCGCAAAACCGTGCCGGGCCGATTGCTCGAAGGACGTTTTCCAAATAGCGATGTGCCGGTATATTTCGTCGAGCAGCCGGACTACTTCGACCGGGATGAACTGTATCAAGTCGCGGGCAAGGATTATCCCGACAACTGCGAACGATTCGTGTTCTTCAGCCGTGCCGTGATGGAAGCAGTGCGGCTGTTGGAATTTGACGTCGACATCCTGCACGCCAACGATTGGCAAACGGGCTTGGTGCCGGCCTATCACAAGATCGAATATCGCAACGTGCCGCGATTCGAGCGCTCGGCATCGCTGATGACGGTGCACAATCTCAGCTACCAGGGCACTTTCTGGCACTGGGACATGTTGCTGACCGGGCTGGATTGGAAATATTTCAACTGGCAACAGATGGAGTTTTTCGGCCAGTTGAACCTATTGAAAACGGGGCTGGTATTCGCCGACGCTATCAACACCGTGAGCCCGCGCTATGCCGAGGAGATCCAATCGGCGCCCTTGGGGGCCGGATTAGAAGGCGTTCTGCTACAGCGGCGGGCGGTGCTTTCGGGAATTATCAACGGCGTCGATTATTCGCTGTGGAATCCGGATACCGATGCGAATCTGCCGACGAACTATGGCCCGACCAGCGTCCGCGAAGGAAAAGCGAAGTGCCGCGCGGCGTTGCAACAGGAATTGGGACTGCCGCGCGACAACGGCGGTGCGCCGGTGGTAGCGTTCATCGGCCGGCTGACAGACCAGAAGGGCATCGACCTGATTGCGGCAGTGATTCAAGAATGGGTGCAAACGAGCAACGTTCAATGGGCGATCCTTGGCACGGGCGAGCCGAAGTATCAGGAGCTATTGCAAACACTGGCCAAACGCTTTCCGCAAAAGGTGGCCGTGCGATTTGAGTTTTCGGAACGCCTGGCGCATCTGTACGAGGCGGGGGCCGACATGTTTCTGATGCCCAGCCGTTTTGAACCGTGCGGTTTGAATCAACTCTATAGTTTAAAGTACGGTACCGTACCGGTGGTGCGCGCCACCGGCGGTTTGGCAGATTCCGTGGTGAACACGACGGATGAAACGCTGGCATCGGGCACAGCCACGGGCTTCACCTTCCACGATTACAGTTCCTTTGCGCTCAGCGAGACGCTCCGCAGAGCAGTTGCGTTGTTCACACGTGGCGACGTGTGGAATCGAATTGTCGCGACCGGCATGAAGCAAGATTGGTCCTGGCATCGCAGCGCCAAGGAATATGTGGCCTTGTACGAGCGGACACTGGCCCGGATGCGCAGCGCAAAAACAATCCAAGCCTGAGGGTGTTTTCACCCTGCCCGACGCTAGCTACACTGGGGGTGTCCATCATTGGGCAAGACACCGTCATCGTTTGTTGCGAGGCAACTTCAATGGAGTGGCCGGCGATGGGAATTGGGGCAGCGTGGTTTGTCGGCGGGTTTTTCTTTGCCAGCTTGGCCGAGTATTGGGCGCATTGGCTGATGCACCAGGTGCGCTGGTTGGGCAAAACGCATCGGGAGCATCATGCCCGCGGAACAGCGCAGGGAGTGCTGATGGAGTATTGGGATTATTTCATCGGCACGTGTTGGATGATGTGGCCGCCGTTTTTGATCTCGCTGCCCGCTGGAATCGGCTGGCTATTGGGCTCGAATGCGTTCGCATTCTTTTCCGCCTTCTCGCATCAGTTGCAACACGAGATTCCCGCGAAGTGCTTTTGGATGCCCCGGCCGGTGCATTACATCCATCACACGCACAACCAGTGGCATCACAATTTCGGCATGGCATTGGACATCTGGGACCGCGTGTTCGGCACCTATAAGCCATTGGAATGGCGCGACAAATTGCCGGCGCAACAGGCCAACTTGAACCGCCACATCTGGCAAATCAATTGGCTCTGGGGCGGCAACGCCGAGGCCGACCGCCGCATGGCGGAGGAGCGAAGGCAAAAGGCGGAAGGCAGATTGCAGAATGCAGAAACACAGTCCGCCGGCGTTGGCAGCGCGGAGTAATTCTCATCCATCGTCTCTCGTACCTCGCCCGTGCCGTATCTGATGTCTGAGCTGCGCTGCAATCCGATCACCGGTCATTGGGTGATCATGGCGGAAAGGCGGGGCGAGCGGCCGCAGGAAGTCGCGATTCAGCAATCCGTCGACGAACACTTCGACTGTCCCTTCTGCGAGGGGCGCAAGAGCGCACGCCCGGCGAAACGCTGGCCCGCCGTCCGCCAGACAGCATGCCCGACGGACCAGGCTGGCGAGTGCGGGTGGTGCCGAATTTGTATCCGGCGGTCGACGAGCGCGGGGCAAGCTCCGCGGCAAAAACCGGCGAAAACGCTTTAATTGGCCTGCACGAGGTGATTATCGAATCGCCCCGGCACTTCAACAGCATCACCCAGCTTAACGAAGCGCAAATTGCGGAAGTACTGGATGTCTATCGGGAGCGCGTAGCGATGTTACACAGCCAGCGAGTTTTCCGGGATATTTCGCTGTTTAAGAATTCGGGCATTTTGGGTGGAGCCAGCCTTTCGCACTTGCACAGTCAATTGATTGCCACAAACGGTCCGGCCGGAGTGTTAACGAGTCGGGAAGCGAACTTTCGGACGTATGCGCAGCAACATGGCGGGTGCCTTGCCTGCCGGATGCTACGCGACGCGATCGACCAGGGCCGCCTGCTGGTGGCTCAAACCGAACATTTCGCGGCCGTCTGTCCGCATGCCTCGCGGATGCCGTACGAGATTTGGGTTTTGCCTCGCCAGCACGCCCCACATTTCGGCCAGGTTGTTCCGGAAAGTTTGCCCGAATTGGCTGGCTTGTTTCGCAGCTTGCTGGTGAAATTGGAAGCAGTCCTGCAGAGTACGGCCTACAATTACGTCGTCCATACAGCCGGGTTTGACACGACCGCGCCTGAGCACTATCACTGGCATATAGAGATTCTTCCGCGCACAGCAACATTGGCGGGATTCGAGCTGGGCACCGGTTGCTACATCAACACGGTTTTGCCGGAGCGGGCGGCACAACTATTGCGTGGCGTGAGCGGCATGTTCCACAGCTAACTTAGCGGCCAAATTTCGAATTCCTCAATTCGTCCGATGCCACATCCGATCCGCCTTCTGTTCGTACTGCACAATCATCAGCCGATCGGCAACTTCGATGGCGTCTTTGAGCAGGTTTACCAGGATAGTTACAAGCCGTTTCTGGAAGTCTTCCAGAGCTATCCCGACCTGAAGCTCGCGCTGCATACCAGCGGATCGCTCTTGGAATGGCTTGACGCGCATCATCCGGAATACGTCGATCGAGTGGCAGAATTGGTGGCAGCAGGTCGAGTGGAGATTGTCGGGGGCGCTTTCTTTGAGCCCATCTTGCCGATGATCCCCTCGCGAGACCGGATCGGACAGATTCGCAGTTATCGAACGTTTCTAGAGACCCGCTTCGGCGCTGAAGTCCGCGGCCTGTGGGTGCCCGAACGCGTCTGGGAACAAAGCCTGACGGGCGATCTGGTCGAGGCGGGCGTGCAATACGTCGTGCTCGACGACGCCCACTTCAAGGCGGCCGGAATCGGCGACGATCAACTGCACGGTTACTACATCACCGAAGACGGCGGCAAGCTGTTGCGGGTGTTCCCCGGCAGCGAGCGGCTGCGATACGACATACCCTTCGCCGCTCCTAATGCTGCGATCGATTATTTGCGCGGCATCGCCGAGCGGCAGCCCGGCGCCGTGGCGGTGTTCGCCGACGACGGCGAAAAATTCGGGTCCTGGCCCGACACCAATAAGCCGGTGTACGAAGACGGCTGGCTGCGGCAATTCTTCGACCTGGTGTGCGCCAACGCCAATTGGATTCAAGTCACGACACCATCGGAAACCATCGATCATGTCGCGCCGCTGGGAACGCTGTACATTCCAGAAGGCACCTATCGTGAGATGTCTGAATGGGTGCTCCCGCCGGAGCGGCACGTGGCCTACGAAGAGGCGCGAAACCAATTAAAAAGCCATCCATTTTGGCCGACGATCGCCGGATTCGTGCGCGGCGGCACGTGGCGCAATTTCCTGACGCGTTATCCCGAAGCCAACGAAATGTACGCTCGGATGATGATGGTCAGCCGGCGGCTGGAGAATCGATCGTCGAACAACGAAGCGGAAGCATCGGCCCCGCGTTCCTCGAGAAATAAGCGCGGGCCGGCATCCCCAAAAAGATTGCTCGAGGAAGCTCGCATCGAACTCTTCCGGGCGCAATGCAACTGCTCGTATTGGCATGGCGCATTCGGCGGGATCTATCTGCCGCATTTGCGGAATGCAGTTTACCAGCATTTGATCACGGCGGAGAATCTATTGGATCGCGCCGAGGGGCGCGATAGCACCTGGGTCGAAGCCGTTTCGGACGATTTCAATCTCGACGGCCGCCCCGAGGTGCAATTGTCCAATGATCACTTGATGGCGCTAATTTCGCCCAGCCGCGGCGGCCAGCTTTACGAGCTCGATGTGCGCAACATCTGCCACAACCTGCTGGCCACGCTCAGTCGCCGGCCGGAATCGTATCACGAGCGTGTGCTGGCCGGGCCCGACGGCGCGGGCGGAAGCGTGATCAACGCCGGCACCGTGGCAAAGTTCAAACAGGAGGGGCTGGCCGAGCGATTGCAATACGACGCATATGTGCGCAAGAGTCTGCTGGATCACTTTTACGACAATGAAATTTCAATCGATGCCGTGGCACGAAATGAAGCCCTGGAAAGAGGCGACTTTGTTCAGGCGCCGTTTGAAGCGCGGCTGCGGCGTAATCCCGACCGCGTTCAAGCGCAGCTTGCACGTTTGGGAAACGCCTGGGGCATTCCGCTGCGGATCACAAAAGGGGTAACGCTGCAGGCCGGCAGCTCGACGCTGGAGATCGCCTACCTGCTGGAAGGTTTGCCGCAGGATCGGCCACTGCACTTCAGCGTGGAATTCAATTTCTCCGGCTTGCCGGCGGGAGCCGACGATCGCTATTTCTACACCGCCAAGCGCCAAAACCTGGGCTCGCTGGGAACGCGTCTGAATCTGACCGATTCCAGGGAATTGCATCTGGTCGATCAATGGTTGGGCATCGACGTCGGCTTGGAATTCAGCCGCGCGACTCAATTGTGGACCTATCCGATCGAATCCGTCAGTCAATCGGAAGGCGGTTTCGAATTGGTTCACCAATCGGTCTGCGTGCAGCCGCACTGGCACATTCAAGGCGATGCCGATGGGCACTGGAGCGTGGCCATGCAATTGACGCTGGACACTTCGGCGGCGGAGCAGCGGCAAGCCGAGTTAGCCGAGAAAGCGCCGGTCGCCGCTCATTGATGCGCTGTCGGTGCGGCGACTGCCAGCCAATCGACCGCCGGGCGAAATTCTGTCTGCCCGAACGCCACTTCGGCCAGAAAGGGCGGTTTGCAATGAATTTCCAACTGTCGCCGGTTATCCGGTACGCTGGGATCGCTATCCGGCGGCGTGGCCCGATTCAGCACGATGCCGGCCACGGGTAAGCCTTCGCCGATCGTGCGGGCCGCGATCAGCGTTTGCAGCGTTTGATTGATTACGCCGATCTGATTCCGTGCCACAATCAAAAGTGGATAGCCGAAATCGCGGGCCAAATCGGCCACATATTCGGTGTCACTCATCGGGCTCATCAGGCCGCCGGCCCCTTCGATCAGCAGGAAATCGGACCGCTCGCGCCAATCATCCAGCCCGCTGCGCAGCAGCTTTGAGTCGAGCTTCTTCCCTTCTTTTAGTGCGGCCAGGTGCGGCGCCAGCGGCGCGACGAAGCGCTGCGGACAAACCTGTTCTAACTCGCCGGGCGAACCCGCCGCACGCCAGAGCTCGAGCGCGTCGTCGGAGATAAGTCGGCCGTCTTCCACGCGGCAAGAGCTGCCGGCCGGCTTGTACACTCCCACGCGCTGCCCAAAGCGGCGACAGCCCGGGCGATCATGGCCGCCACGTGCGTCTTGCCGACGTCGGTGTCGTTGCCGGTGATGAACAGGCCCACGGGTTTTCGCATGGCAGAAACTACGCTACCATGACGAGTTCGACTTGGGAACAATACATTGCCATGGCAAAAAGCCAATCTCAACGCAGTGCATCGTCACAACCGCAAACAGCCGGCCGCGTCAATGTTGCGCTGGTGCAGATGAATTGCGTGGCGGACAAGCAGAAGAATGTCGAGAAGGCTTTGCGGCGAATTGCCGAGGCGGCCTCGGCTGGAGCAAACGTCGTCTGCCTGCAGGAGTTGTTCCACGGCTTGTATCCGTGCCAGAGCGAAGATCATGCCAGATTCGAGGAGGCTGAGCCGATTCCCGGGCCGGTGAGCGAGGCTCTTGCCGGCGCGGCGCTCGAACACGGCGTGGCGATTGTCGGATCGATCTTCGAACGCCGCGCCGCCGGCGTGTATCACAACACAGCGATCGTTCTGGATGCCGACGGCAAAACGGCGGGGGTGTATCGCAAGATGCACATCCCGGACGACCCCAACTATTACGAGAAGTTCTATTTCACGCCGGGCGACCTTGGTTTTGGCGCATTCGACACGCGGTTTGGCCGGCTGGGGCCGCTGGTGTGCTGGGATCAGTGGTATCCGGAGGCGGCGAGATTGTGCTCCCTGCACGGCGCAGATTCTGTTTTATCCCACGGCCATCGGCTGGTTGCACGCCGAGAAGGCGGAATTCGGCGCCAGCCAGCATGCCGCCTGGGAAACCATGATGCGCAGCCACGCCATCGCCAACGGAGTGTTTGTCGTGGCCGCCAATCGTGTGGGCACTGAGGCGGGAATTGAATTTTGGGGAGCCTCGTTTGTGGCCGATCCCTATGGCAATATAATGGCGCGGGCCTCGCACGATCGGGAAGACACCATGATCGTGGAATGCGATTTGGACTGCATCAACGTGGTGCGCACGCATTGGCCGTTCTTGCGCGATCGGCGGATCGACGCTTATGGCGACCTCACGCGGAGGTACGTGGATTGACGACCCGCACCTCGCCCCGCGCTGAGTCTGCTACACCAGCCGCACTTGGTTATCACATGCCGGCCGAATGGGAGTGGCACGCCGCCACCTGGCTCGCCTGGCCGCACAAATTGGAAAGCTGGCCGGGAAAGTTCGAGCCGATTCCGCCGCTCTATGCCCGATTGATTCGCACGCTTGCGCGCTTCGAGCAGGTGAACGTGCTGGCTGGCGGCGCCGCGGTGATGGCGCAGGCGAAGTCGCTAGTGGGAGACGTGCCGAATGTCACGCTGCACGATATACCCACCAACGACGCTTGGTCGCGAGATCATGGGCCTACGTTCTTAGCCGGTCCACCGGGTTCGCCGCCGGCATTGGTCGACTGGGGCTACAACGCCTGGGGCGGAAAGTACCCGCCCTTCGATCTCGACGACGCCGTGCCGGCTCGAATCGCTAAAGCGACGGGCCGGCGTCGCTTCACGCCCGGCATCATCCTCGAAGGGGGCGCGATCGATGCCAACGGCTGCGGCACGATCCTCACGACCGAGCAATGTCTCTTGAATCCGAATCGCAATCCACACTTGGATCGAGCCGACATGGAGCGATACCTGGCCGATTATCTGGGCGCCGCCAAAGTGCTTTGGCTCGGCGAAGGAATTGAAGGGGACGACACGGATGGGCATATCGACGAATTGGCTCGCTTTGTTGGGTCGCGCACGGTCGTGGCCGCGCGGGAAGAAGACCCGGCGGATCCAAACTACAAACCGTTGCGAGAGAATTTCGAGCGGCTGAAAAAGATGACCGATCAAGAGGATCGCCCGCTGGAAGTAATTCCGCTGCCGATGCCGCGCCCGATGCACTATGAAGGACAGCGATTGCCCGCCAGTTATTGCAACTTCTACATGGCCAACGGCGTGGCGATCGTCCCGCAGTTCGACGACCCAGCCGACGAGCGCGTGATCGAAATCCTCGCCAAGCTCCTGCCGGATCGCCAAATCACCGGCCTGCCGGTGCGATTTAGCGTGGGGTCTTGGCGCTTTCCATTGCATCACGCAGCAGGAACCGGCGGCTACGAATTCTGGCGCCAAGCAGTAAAAGTCCGCCGAAGACGGTCAAAACTACAGTCGCCGGCTCGGGCACCGCAATCGGCAGCCGCGGATTGTCGACGAAGAGCGTGAAGTTTTCATCGTAACTACCGACGGCGAAGCCATAAAAATGCTGGTTTTCAAGCGAGTAGATTTGGTTTCCGCTGAAATCGACGGCGCTGATTCCGAACGTCAGATCGTTGGGATTGCCCCAAGTGACTTGGCTACTGCCGTAGGTTCCCAGAAAGAAAGTCCACGTGTCTGGAAAGGTTGGGGTAGCGGTTTCAGTACCGTAGGTGAAGGTATCAACGAATAGATTGGGGACGCTCGATCCGAAATCGCTCGTTTGCATTTCCAAGTTATTGGCGTTGCCCGGCGCACTTTCAATGCTGAACAGCGCGTCGGCGGGGGTGATGATGCTGTCCCAGTTGTAGGCAAAGGCATATGTGCCGGCGCCGTTTCCCTGATCGTTGAAATCGACGACGAAGTAAGCGGTGTTTGGCCCGCTGCCGGCGGCGTATTGCACGTCGAGAAATCCGCCCGGCAAGGGAACACTGGTGACGGGCGCCGTGCAGACACCGCGACATAGCGCGAGGGACGCGATCGATGCTGCAATCAAAGTTCTCATGGTTGTAGCTCCGGTTTTCAATACGAGCCGTCGGGAATAATTTCGCGTTGGTCGCGCGTGCACAGCGCGAACAAAACGTTGAGGTCGATGTTTTGCGAAAGGAAATGAACGGAGGCGTCGCAGAATGCAACATTGGCGCCGCCGCGATGATCGCTCCAGATTTCGTTATTCTGCGTTTTATTGATTGGGCCGGTGACATCGAAGATGTTTTGCCCGTTGATCCAAGTGCTGCCGCTGAGATCGATGCCACGGCCCGTGTCTTCGGCGACGATGACGGTTTGCGAAAGGCCATCGCGGATTTGGCCCGCGTTGATGGGCTTTTCATAGATCAGCGCGCCGTTGCCCAGCGGCAATCTTGGATCGCCGACGCCGAACATGCCGCCGTAGTCGGTGAATGCCAGATCGTCGCCGGGATCCCAGCTGCCGTTGCCGTTCACATCGCCTGTGGTGGAGCCGAAACGTTTGGGGCAAGTGGCCGTGGAGGGGCATAAATATAGCGAAATCACAACTCGGCCTGCATCGTGATTGGGCTGACTGTTGTATGGCTGTGTTTGGTCGAACAAGTCCCAGACGCCGCGTTCTTCGATGTAGGGAAGCAAATACGCGGACCACGGAATTTGCAGGTGCGGGCTTGCCTGGCAGCCTTTGCAGCCGATGGGGAACGTTTTCTTCACCGCATGAAACTGATTTAAGCCGGCCGCGATTTGCCGCAGATTGTTTTGGCATTGCGTGCGGCGGCCGGCTTCGCGCGAGGCCTGCACGGCCGGAAGCAAAAGCGCGGTCAAGGTGCCGATGATGGCGATCACCACCAGCAGTTCGATCAGCGTGAAGGCGGGACGCGGACTTTTCATGGTCACGGCCAAGCGCGCAGCGGCACACATCGATCACCAGAGCCGCGCAGAGTTCCAGCGCAGGCTCTCGCGAGCAAGCGGTTACCGAGGCGCGATTAGCAGGTCCTTAGTAGGAAACGAACGTTGACCGATGCTGTCCCTCGCAGCTCAGCGGCAAACTCGCATTGGTAGGTCTTCTGACTTCCGAGCCGCAGTTCGCCGGCCTTCTCGCCGCCGGCTTCCGAAAATTCGAAAACCCACGGCAATGGCAACAGATAAGCGACCTGCGTTACCGCTCGGTTACAGCGGCGGGGCCGTCCCGGTTTTGCACCGGAGTTCCCTGTTTGTCGACCGAAAAAAGCCGCTCCGGCCGACCACCAACGCACTGCTAGGCAATTTAGACGTGAATTCAGGGCGTGTCAAGAGTCTCAGTTTTGGGTTTCGAATTGAAGCAGGCCACTGTCAACTCGAAACTCGGGATCCGAACCTCGAAACCCTATGTTACCCGTAGCCGTTCGCGCTCCAGACGGTCCGCGATGAATCCCATCGCCCGCGGGGCCATGTGATTGAAGTATTCGAAGCTGTGGCCGCCGGCTGAGGTTTCCAGATCGCACTCGTGCGGAACCCCCAGAGCGTTGAGCTTCATCCGCAGGCGGTCGCAGCTTTCGTGCCAGCGGTCGCTCGGATCGCAACAGAACCAGATATTCCGCGGCCAGTTGAGCGGATGGACGTGTAGCGTGGCGGTATCTTGCCGCGCTTGCTCCGGGTCGGCGTACATTCGCTGCAGCATTTCGTCGTCGTTCCACCGCATCTGATAATCAATCGCCGGCGAAATGGCTGCCGCGATTGGAAATGTGTTGGGATGCTTGAACGCTAATCGCAATGCGCCTTGCCCGCCCATGCTGATGCCCAGCAGCGCAATTCGCGGCGGGGCAGCGCTCCAATTGTCGCGAACGTAACCAAGAATGTTGTCCAGCACATGACGCTCGGCGGTCAGATGCGCATCGAATTCCGGGCTGATGCGATCGGCCCACCAACTGCGGCGCGTCAAAGGCGCGATTACGCGCAATCCACGGCGCTCAAATTCCGCCGTGAACGCAGGCTTGTCGACCAGCCGATCCATCTGGACCGCGTGCAAGAAAATGACGCAATAGCCGTGCGGGCTGGGCATGGCGGGTTGAAAAACGTCGCACGGCTTCCCGGCAACATCGATCGCGGTCCAGCTTCCGGAATCCGACATAAAGTCAAAGCCAACCGATGAATAGCGAACAACCAGCAGCCTCTCGTTGATAAGCTCTACCGGGCCGGCTGTCTACCCTTTAGAATGGCCGCTTTGCCAGCCGGCGCTGCGGCCCACCGCTGTCGAGGACGGATCCCGTGAAGACGATTCTCACCGCCCAGCAACTGCAAGAAGGCGTCGACCGGATGGCGGGGGAGATCACCGAATTCTATGGCGATCGTCCGCTCACGATTGTCGGCGTGCTTACCGGTTGCGTGGTGCTGATGGCGGATATGATTCGCCGGCTGACGATGCCGTTGCGAATCGGACTGGTGCAAGCCTCCAGCTATCGCGGCACGGCGACTTCGCCGGAAGCGTTGAAAATGAATCTGAATTTACTGCCTGATATTCAAAACCGTCACGTGCTCCTGGTCGACGATATTTTCGACACGGGAAAAACATTGGTGGCTTTGATTGAGGAGCTGCACAAGTACAAACCGGCCAGCGTGCGCTCCGCGGTGCTGCTGCGCAAGCATGGCCGCAAGTCGGTCGTCATGGAGCCCGATTACGTGGCGTTTGAAATCCCCAACGCTTTCGTCGTCGGCTATGGGTTGGATTATCAAGACGTCTACCGCAATCTGCCGTTTCTGGCCGCGCTGGAAGAGCACGAGATCGGCAAGATCATCGACTGAGAGTTGAGTATTGAATCAAGCCACAGGATGGCGATTGTGACGCGTCGAATTCTGCACATCATTCCCAGTCTGAAGCGCGGCGGAACGGCGAAGCAATTGGCGCTCTTGGCGGCCAGCTTGCCGAAAAATGAATTCGAGACTCACGTGGTCGCCTTGAATGGCGGCGGGGCAGTTGCCGCCGATTTGCGGCAAAGCGGCGTCGAGTCGGGCGCCATAGGCCGGCGCTGGCGAATCGATCCGCTGGCCTTCTGGCGATTGCAGCGGCACATTCGCCGGGTTCGGCCCGATCTCGTTCACACCTGGCTGTTCGACGCCAACACGTACGGCCGCGCGGCGGCGCTGTCGCAGGGAGTTCGACACATGGTGGCCACGGAGCGCGGCGTCGACGTCTGGAAGATGGATCACGAATTGGCGCTGGATCGCCGACTGGCGCGACGCACCGATCGCATTGTCGTCAACAGCAATGCGGTGCATGATTTTTACGTGCACGCCGGTTTGCAGCCGCGGCAGATATCCGTCATTCCCAATGCGGTGCGGGCCTTAGATCAAACTTCCACCTCACGCGGCGAGCTATTGGTTGAATTCGGCCTGCCACAGGATGCCAAACTGATCGTCTACCTAGGACCATTGACCGTAAACAAGCGGTTGAAGGAGTTGATTTGGGCGACAGATCAACTACGGGCCGTCGGCACGCCGGCTCATTTGCTGATCGTTGGCGATGGGCCCCTGCGCGCCGCCCTGGAACGCTATCGGCGATTGAATCGAATCGAAGAGCGCGTGCATTTTCTTGGTCCGCGCGACGACGTCGCCCGACTCTTGCCGCACGTCGACGTGCTGTGGCAAGCCGGCTGCTGCGAGGGGCAATCCAACGCCATTCTCGAAGCCATGGCGGCCGGCGTGCCCGTCGTGGCCGCTGATGCACCGGGAAACCGCGAATTGGTGATCGACGGTGAAACCGGCGTTCTGGTGCCGATCGGTCAGCGTGCCGGTTTTGCCCGTTGTACGTTGCAGCTGGTCGAAAATGCGGAGCTGGCCCGACGCTTGGGCGCGTCAGGCCGCCGGCGCGTGCTACAGTATTTTCGGGTGGAAGACATGGTCGCCCGCTATGGCCAGCTATATCACGAGCTATTGGATGTCTGACCCGGCCCGACCGTGCGCCCTTTAGCCTGCTATCCGCCCCCGGTACAATGAATTGGCGCAATTGACTGCCACGCAGGAGAGTGGTGATGCTTTCGGAAAACAATAACCCGCATCGCAATGTCTTGGCGGTCGTTCTGGCCGGCGGGAAGGGCACTCGGCTGGAGCCGCTTACCCGCGATCGCGCGAAACCCGCGGTTCCCTTCGGCGGGGTCTATCGTATTGTCGATTTCACGCTGTCGAATTGCGTGAATAGCGGGTTGCGGAAGATTCTGGTGCTGACGCAATACAAGGCGATGAGCTTGGATCGCCATCTGAGCCTGGGCTGGAAAGGCCTAATGAGCCGTGAAATGGGCGAGTTCATCGACGTCGTGCCGCCGCAGCAGCGCATCGACGAACATTGGTATCAAGGCACCGCCGACGCCGTCTACCAAAATATCTACACCATCGAAAAGGAACGGCCCGATTATGTGGTCATCCTGGCCGGCGACCACATCTACAAAATGAATTACCGCACGATGGTCGATTTCCACCTGGAGCGTGGCGCCGACCTGACGGTCGGCGCGCTGCGCGTGTCGGTGGAAGAGGCGCGGCATTTCGGGGTAATGCAGGTCGATAAAGAGGCCCGCGTGATCGGTTTTGAGGAGAAGCAGCTTCATCCCAAAACAATTCCCGGCGATCCGCATCGTTGCCTGGCCTCGATGGGAATTTATATTTTCAACGCGCGGTTCTTGTTCGAGCAGTTGTGCTTGGACGCGACGCGGCCCGGCAGCCAGCACGATTTCGGCCGCAATATCATTCCGGCGGTGATCGGTTCCCACCGGGTGATTGCCTTTCCGTTCCGCGACGAAAATCGAAAGCAAGACGCATATTGGCGCGACGTGGGCACGCTGGATGCGTATTACGACGCCAACATGGACCTGGTGTCGGTCGATCCATTGCTGAATATGTACGACATGGAATGGCCGATTCGTACCTATCAGCCGAATTTTCCGCCGCCGAAATTCGTATTTGCCGAGGGAGGACCCGATGCCCGCCGCGGAGAAGCACTCGACAGCGTCGTTTGCTCCGGCTGCATTGTTTCCGGCGGGCAGGTGCGGCGATCGATCTTAGGACCCAATGTGCGGATCAACAGCTATGCCAAAGTGGACGATTCGATTGTGTTCGAGGGCGTAGACGTCGGCCGCCACGCGCGCATCCGCCGCGCGATCATCGACAAGGGCGTGCAAATTCCGCCCGGCACACAGATCGGCTACGATCCAGAACAAGATCGCTCGCGCGGTTTTCTCGTCACTGAACGCGGCCTCACGGTAATTGCCAAGGCCGACGGCTCGGAGCCGTTCATCGAAGCGGAACTGGCGGATCGCACCGTTTAGCCTGCCAGGCAAGTCTAGAGTCTCTCGCGCCGCCGCTGCTCACTGCGGCCCGGCATCGTCTTCCATTCCCTGAATGTAGCTGCGCAGCCGTTCCAGCTCATCGGTGAGATTGAGCACTTTGAGCATATTCTCCACGCGCTTCAGCAGCTCCAGCTTGTTCACGGGTTTGCTGATGAAGTCGTCAGTGCCGGCATTTACGGCCCGTTCGATATCGCCCAATTCGTTCAGCGCGGTAACCATCAAGATCATAATGCCCCGCGTCTTGGGGTTTTGCTTGAGAGTGCGGCACACCTCGAAACCGCTCAGCTTGGGCATCATCACGTCCAGCAGAATCAGGTCGGGCTTGAACGACTCGACCTTATCGAGCGTATCCCGGCCGTCGACCGCCACCGCCATTTCGCAATCGACGTCGGCCAAAAACGCCTCCAGCAGTTCGACGTTGGGCACATTGTCGTCGGCGATCAGAATCCGACTTTTGCGCTGCAGAGCGGGTGCTTTGGCCATGGCGGATTGCCGCGAGACAGTAGCCGGGTCGTCCAAGGGAAGTGTCCGATTATAGGGGCCAAGGCCGCCCGCGTGGAATGGGGATTGGTCGGCCATTTATGCTTCGAGCGAGCGACGCCAACCGGCTCGCATCGGCCCGCTAGTCAGCCGCAACGATCGTTCTCAACGCAGCGACGGCGGGCACATGTCTCAAGCCCGCGCCGCCGCCGACCGAAAAAAATCAGCAAGTGTTGCTCTCCATCGGCGGCGGATTCTCGTCGCGAGTCACCCGGTCGGCTAGGGAATGCGTCGATTTTCCCGTCGACTTGCCTGGCAAGCCAGACGATCGGCAAGAGCGCAACAGTTTCATCTGGATCAGAAGTCCATGCAGGCGGCGCCAGAAAACAAATCGGTCGCAGAGAACGGCTACGCCGGCGACTATTGGCAGCAGTCGCGGCGGCCGCTGTCTAGTTTGGCGTTTGTAACGCCCTTGCTGGCCGTGTACGAAGCGGGCCAACTGTGGCTGGGTCCGCAAGCCATGCGAAACGGCGCCGACGTCTGGATGCGCCAACTGTTGGATGGCTTAGGTTTCAGCCAATACTTCTTGCTGCCTTTATTGACCGTTGGGCTATTGGTCGGTTGGCATTACGTTACTCGCCAGCCGTGGCGGATCTCGGTCGGCGTGTTGTACGCCAAGCTTGCCGAGTGCGTTTTGCTGGCCATAGCGCTGGTAGTGATTGCACGGGTTCAGGGAACTTTGCTGTCGCTGGTCATGCCGGGGCAGGAGAATTGGGCCTTGCACGCCTCGATCGGCGACGTGGCAGAAGGGGTATTTTGCCGCTTCGTGGTGTTCGTCGGCGCCGGCATCTATGAGGAATTGCTTTTCCGCCTGGTGATGTTTTCGGTCGTGGCCTGGATATTGCGGTTTTCCGGCTGTAGTTCAAACTTGTCGCTGGCCGGTGGCGCCCTGTTAACGAGCCTGTTGTTCGCCGGGGCGCACCATGTCGGCGCCATGGGCGAACCTTTCCTGTGGTACACGTTCTTGTTCCGAATGACGGCCGGCCTATTCTTTGCCACGTTGTTCATCTTTCGTGGATTCGGAGTAGCGGCTGGCACGCACGCCGTGTACGACGTTCTGGTGGGCTTGTTTTAACCGCGACGAATAGTCCGCTAAGACAATTTCGCAAAGAAGATAATTATTCGGGGGACCTTTTCTGCACCCCGATCCGCTGGTGGTCCAGCCTGCTAGCACCACGGAATCTCGCCGGTAGAACCGCCGCCGGCGAATTGTCAAGTACCCCGCGTGGTGCCGTTTTCTTCTTCTCAAATATGTCTTTGAGTGGTTGTGAATCGCAAATATAATGTTGAACAGCAGCGTTGGTTTGTAGACAAATTATCGGCTGCCCAACATTATCAATCACACCGGTCGGATGTTGACCAACCTGCAGAAGGGTTTCTAGCCGTGCTTTCCGTCCGACCGAAAATCGCCGAACTCGTGTTCCAACTTTTCGGCCGGCCGTTGCATCCAGAGTTGTTCGAGGTGTTTGCCACCCGGAAAGTGGCCCGGGGCGATTACGAGGCCACCATTCACATTACCAGCGCCGGCCACGTGGTCTCGTGGAGATACCGTGGGCTGACTCTTACCGAGGTGGCCTGTAGCGCGCAGCATCCGCTGCCGCAAAAACGCCGCCTGCTGCACTACCGCCTCAAAGGCCAACGGACCGACCAACTGGATTGTCGTGGCGGAGCGCGCTATCAGATGGACTTTCAGCTTGAGCCCGTGCAGCCCGACGCATTCTGGACATTTCAGAAAGAATTGACAGCCGAAGGCGTGCGCCAGGGGATGTTGCACCGCTTCGATTCCAGCGGCCGCATGGCGCTGGGCGCCCTGAGCTACGTGAATTTGGAATCCCGCAACCGCAGCTTGCTGGTGCAGGTGTTCCACACGTTTCCCGACGACTACGCGATTGTGAAAAGCCAATCGCTCTTTCAAGTGCCGTGATTACAGAGTAATGAACTCTGCGATCGCCTCATTCACCACGGCAGGGTTTTCCAGCGGCGCCAGATGACCGGCGTTCGGCACCACTACCCAACCGGCGTTCGGCATGGCGTCGGCCATCCGCCGCATTTCGTCGACGGTGGTAATCGCATCATGCTCGCCCACGATCACCAGGCTGGGGACATCGATACCGTGCATGATCTGCTGGGCATCAGGCCGCACGGCCATTCCCTCCAGCGCCGCCGCCAGGCCGGCCGGCTGATTTTGGATGATTATTTGCCGTGCACGTTCGATCAGGTAGGGATGTTTCTCCCGCGTTTCAGGCGAGAAAAGCTTTGGAATCATGGCGTCGGCCGCGACCTCGGAGCCTTCCGCAAGCAGTTTCGCCGCCAACTGCCGACGACCGGCCGCGCCTTCGGTGGTGTCGGCTGTCGCGCGCGTGTCGCACAGAATCATCGCCAGCACTCGGCCACGGTACTTCCGCCAGAATTGCCAGCCCACATAGCCCCCCATCGACAAACCGCAAAAGATCACTTTCTCGTCGATTTTCAATTCGGTCAGCAGGTTGTTCAGATCGTCGGCCATTTGCTCCATGGTCACGGTGCCCGGCGTTACATCGCTGCCGCCGAATCCGCGCAAATCCGGCGCAATCACCCGACAATGATCCGAGAAGTAATCAATCTGTCGCTGCCACTGAGAATGATTGAGCGGAAACCCATGCACCAGAAGCAGCGGGTAACCGCGATGCCCGCTCTTTACGACCGCCAACTGTGCGTCGCCGACGGAAAAGTGTTGCATGGATCAGTGAGAACTTTGCGAAAGTTCGGACATTGATATCGAACCGAATCTGTCTATCTCTTGCGGGTCTTTTCCAATTGCGATTTGAATTCGTCCAAGGCGTGCACGATTTGTTGTGTCGACGGGTCTAGTTCCACCGCGCGGGTTTGATATTTGACGGCATTTTCGTAATCTCCCTTGGCGGCATAGCAATGCGCCAGAGTGTCGAGATATCCGGCTTCAGTAATTCCCAACTCGGGCGGCAGTTGCCGCGCCAGTTCGATCGACTTCTGGGAGTATTTGATCGCTTGATCGAAATCACCTTCCGTGTTGCCGATCAGCCAGGCGAATTCGTTATAGTAATTGCACAACAGCGAATCGTCCGCGTTTTCGTTGATTTGCGTGCGCAGTTTGTCGGCCGCCTCGTGCACCATGTCCAAAGCTCTCTTGCGGCGCTGGGGATCTCCTTCCGACGAGCGGTACAGCGCGATCAACAGGTCCACGTCGGTCGGATTTTCAGCTAACCCTTCCTCCACGTGTTTCCACTGCTGCTGGCGGTCGTGCTGCGCCTCGTAATGGCAGGCATAGTAAAAGTGCATCCGCGCCACCGGAGGCATCGTCTGATCGAGCTGCTGCACCCGTTGCAATAAAGCTCCATCGCTGGCCATGGAGTCCACCAGCCTTTGCAACACCTTGGCTGCTGATAAATCACGTTGCTCGTCGTGCAACATGTCGCCCAATAATATTTGTGCGCGAATCCACTCCTCCGAACCTTGCACCTGAGGCCAGCCGATCACGTGCCGATATTCCCGCTCGCTCCAATCGTACAAGCACCGTTCTTGGAGCTGTTTGGCAATGCGTAGATGTTCCGAAATATTTTGCGGGTTAATCTGGTACGCCTGCTTGGCAAATATCTCTGCTTGCGTGGTGTCGTTCTGCAATCGCCGCGCCTGGGCGACCGAGTACAGCAGCAAAGGGTTGCTGGCGAAGGTTCGCTCGAATCGGGCCGCCGCATCTTCGATCAGAGGCCATGCTTTTTGCTTGGTGAACCAATCGACCAGTTGCACCAGCGCCTGCGGATCGTCCGTTTCCAGGACGATCATTTTCCGCATCACGTTCAGCGCCTGATCCTGCTTGTTAAGCGTCAGCAGCATTTCCGCCTGACGGCGTTCCAGCGCCAGGACGATCGCGTTATCCGTATCCGCCGACGATTTGTCCAACGTGGCCAGCTCGTCATCCACAAATTTGGCCCACTGGGCCAGCGCTTCCTGCGGATTGCTTTCGAATTGCAGATCGGTCCGCAGCCAGCGTGACGCCGGACGCACGCTGCTGCCCAACGCATGGTCGATGGTTTTCGCTCGGGCCCGTGCTCGCCCTCTGGAAGCTCCGATGCCGGCTTGGCCAGAATCAAAAGCTGCGCCTTGTTTGGAAACTAATGGCGATTTCTCAAACCGCACCAAACGGCACAACGGCTCCAAGCCCACGTCGCCAGGCAGTTTGACCAATTGCTCGAGCGTGGCCATTCGTTCCGCGTCGGTTTTGGCTTCATAGTTCAGCAGCAGACGCTTCACCAGCGGCGAATCAGTGTCGCGCGTCCATTCGATGCGAATCCGTTGCACCAGGTATCGGCGCGGGAGGCAATCTCTACATCGTCGTTGTTTTGCGCCTCGCTCAATGCGTCGAACGCTTCCGGCCCCAGCCGCGCAAGTTCTTCTTGCGCTTGTTGGCGCACGGCATATCGATTGTCGCCGAGTTGCTCGATTAACCGCGCGATCCTGGCCTGAAGCGTTTCGGCGGCCGCTGGGCCCGATGCCGTTGCGGTTGGCGCAGTTTCATCGGTGCGTACGCTCGGCTCTTTGGCGTGCGCGGAAAGAGCGGTTAAGACCAAAAGCAAAGCGCCACAGCCTATGAATTGGCAGAATAGCGAGCGCGGCTGATTGCCCAGCATATGAACCACCTAATTGCCCCGTTGCTCAGGCTATATGTTCAGCATACGCCGCCGTCCTGTTGGCGGGCAAGCGAATTGTGGTGCGCAAGTTTGGCCCGAGCGACGCAAGATAGGCCCGAGCAGGTCGACACAACTATCGACGCACCGTCACTTGCGAACGTTCCGACAGCATGTCGAATACGTCGGCCATGTCGCGATCGTTGATGCGGACGGCGGCCACGCCGGGAGTCCCGGCATCTTCGGGAATGCATAGGTGCAGATCGCCGCCCAAGCTCACGTAGGGCCGCCGGGCGACGTTCGTCGGATTGTCGGCGGCAAACTTGGCCACAGGATAGGTGCCCTCGGGCTTCGGCGTTTCGCGGCTCCCCTGCACGGCGAACCGGCCGGCATACATGCCGTCCACAAACAGCGCCAGCCATTGCTCGTGCAGATTCAGTTGTGCGTGGAACGGACCGCGGACAATTTTCAATTGCTCGCCGGGATTCAGTTGCGTTGGACTTTGGATGCCGTTGATCTTGGCCAACAATTGCCATGGCACCTGGCACCCGTCGGCGATGCTTTCCAAGGTGTCGCCGGGCTGCACGACGTATGGCGGGCCGAGCCAGGGATCGGGGGAATAAATCACCGTGCCCGCCAATTGCCCCAAAGTATCCACCAATTGATTTTGATCCGTCGGCGACATGCAGGATGATCGTACCACTTCGATAGTTCGTGCAGCGCATCGACCAGCTTGCCGGCTGCTAACAACGATTGAGCATAGCGCATCGTCGATGCAAATTCGCTGCGCGCTCGTTCGGCGTCGGCGGCCGCAGCGTCGGTCTGCGCGGGGGAGGTCATCTCCGGGGCAACGGCCGCGGGATATCTGTCAGCAGGCGCGCTGGCCGCAGCCGCAGGCGCCGATTCGATTTGAGCTAAAGGCGGCGGAGAGCTTGGCTGCGCTGGCGGCGGCACCGGTTCGCTATGCGCCAGCGGCGGGGAGCGCTCATCTGCGCACTCGGCTGAGCGGCCGTCTTTCCGATGCCAAACGGCAGTGAACTGCCGCTGGCCAGCGAAGATGCCGCCGGCGTCGAAGTGGTCGTCGGAGCCGGCCGTGCCATCGCCGCGGCATTGCGGCTGCGAGTCGTCTTGCCGGCCGCGGGCGTCTGCTTGTTCCAACGGGCGCCACGCGCGAGGGCGGTTCCGGCGGCGGGGCCTGGTTCAGAGCCACGTAGACCCCGTAACCGACTCCTCCCAGCACCACGAACAGTAAAAGGGGCTTGAGCGATTCCACGATCGTGTTTTCGAAACCTGAAAAGTGGACGTGAAAAATCCGCGGGATGATAGCGGAGCCACTTGGCAGATGCCATGCCATTTCGGCGATGCTAGCAGCAGCGAAAACGATCAACCGTTCAGTCGCCATGCACCTGGCGCAAACGGGCAGATAGCCGCAGCATCAATTGAATGCGTTCAAACTCGGCCAACCAGTCCTGCGTCACGGCGTTCAGCGGTTCTTGATTCGGCGCGGAAATGCCCGTCGGGCAGGAGGGGCCAAGCTGCTCGACGGCCATTTGACGATACTTGGAAAGCGTCCGATCGCCGTACATGCCGCAAAACTGGTTGTCTTCACTGAGGAAGACCACAAGCGGCACGCGATTGCCTCCGCACAGTTGCACGGCGGCCTGGAAGTCGGCGTGCACGTCGCGATCGAAGAAGCGCAGTTCGATGGGGGCGCGATCTCGGCGAAGCGCTCGAAGATCGGGCACTGATTCACGCAATCGCCGCACCACGCGCCGGCCAAACAAAGCACCTTCATCTCGCGGACAAACCCGGAAAGGATTTGCAGTTGCTCCAGGCTCAGCGAAACTCGCTCGTAGACCCCCTGCCACCGGCGACGATGCTCGTCCGAGCCGTGTCGGGTGAGAAAATCCTGGTATTTGAGGCCCTGCGCGAATTTTTCGGCGAAGTCGAACATGGGGGGCGGATGAACGAGTGAAGGGGTGAGCAGCTGAGTAGTGCCCTACTTTGATTTCTTGCGAAACTCTCGCCGCATTGGTTTCGGCTTGAACGACGCTCCCGCTCGAAGCCTGGCCAGAAAGTCTTCGGGCAGTTTTTTTAATTCGATGCCTGAATCGCGCAAGCTTTGGGTGATTTGCTGGTCCGATGCGCCTGTATTGATTTCCTTCATTCCAATTGCGATGGCATGCACCAGGAGGCTGGACAAGGGAAGCGGTTTTGGGCTTTGCCCCTTGGTGGTCTTCGCTACGTTTTTGAGCGGCGACTGCCGAGCTTTCTTGGCCATTGTCAGACCCCCTTCCACTCGCGGATTAGATTTTGTCCAACGTCCAGAGCGTACCTGTAACACCGGCCGCCACAGCCGGCGTCATGCGCAATGTACGGTGTCGGCGGCAATCGTTGTAGTGGGCCACATGCAGCGACACCGCAACGGCCTTGCGGGGGGCGGTTAGGGGCGGATATGATCGGCGGTTTCGCACTCAGCCTGACGCTGAGACAACAACAGGACAAACACCCTTTCCCCGGCCGACTCGACGGAGCTCGCCACAGGCCTCTCCCAAAGGGAGAGGGAGTAAAACATGTCTGACGAAAAGGTTCACGTTCATTGGCACGAACATAGTGTCGGCCGCGACGAGCGCGAGCGCCTGAATAAGCACAAAGGCTGCGTCGTGTGGTTCACCGGGCTGAGCGCCTGCGGCAAAAGCACCATTGGCAATCTCGTGGATCACAAACTGCATGCGATGGGCGCCCACAGCTTTGTGCTGGACGGCGACAACGTGCGGCACGGCCTGAACGCCGGTGCCGGCGATGCTCAAGGAAAAGCACGGCGAGGAATTCGCCAAGCGATTTGGCCTGGGCTTTTCGGCCCAGGATCGGGAAGAGAATATTCGCCGCATCGGGGCGGTCGCGGAACTGTTTTGCTCGGCGGGCGCCATCGCGCTGACGGCCTTCATCAGCCCCTACCGCCGCGATCGCGATGCGGTGCGGGCCAGGCTGAAACCAGGCGACTTTATCGAAGTGTTCGTCGATGCCCCCATCGAAGTGTGCGAAAAGCGAGATCCCAAGGGATTGTATAAGAAAGCCCGGGCTGGAGAGCTCAAGGGATTTACTGGGATCGACGATCCGTACGAAGCGCCCGAAAAGCCGGAGCTGCGATTGGATGCCTCGGTCAAAGACGCCGAAACTTTGGCCGACGAAGTAATCGCTTACCTGAAAAAGTCGGGGAAGATCAAATAGCCTTTCCACGCGGCACAGAACCTGCTAGCGGCGACAAACGCGGATTTTGCGCATTGAAACAGCGCGCTTTTGCCATCATCTACACAATTCACGAAAACTGCGCAATCGCGGCATTGACACGCGCCGACTCGCAGTCCTAGAGTGAACAAACGGTCCTCGGGCAGTGTTCATCCGCTGCGCAATTTGGTCGGTCAGCGCAGTGGCGACGCGCCGCGACGCAAGATGGAGCATTGAACCTTTGGGCCGGAAGTATCGTATTCTTTTCAGTTTGCGGTTCGACAACCGTTAGGGAAAATCAGGGACGTTTCTCTGCCGCCTTGCCCGCCGCGCCGTGTGGAAGCCCAGTCCGCACGCTAGCCGTAGGAGGAATGGTGATGATGGAGAACACCACGCAACCGATGGGTGCCGCCGCGCACGTGTCAATCAATCAATCCAGCCACCAGCCCAACGAGGATCAGAAGCGGTTGCTGGCGAGAATCAAGCGGGCGGTTCGCCGCAATACCAGCGGCGGCGTGCAAAAGCTGACTGTAGAGATGCACCTGGAAAGCGTGCGCCTTCGCGGTCAGTGCTCAAATTTCTATTGCAAGCAAGTTGCCCAGCAGACGGCGATGGGCCTTCTGGCGGACGGCGCGCAGTTGCTCAACGAGATCGAAGTGCTGTCGCTGCCGCGCTGATGGTTTGCGCAGCCAAACGGCGTCAAGCTACGGCATTGAGCGCCTGATCCCACTGATCCAGGCGAAACTGCAGCACGTCGGACGCCTCGGGCAGCGTGTGCGGCGCCACCACGACATGGGCGGCCGATGCCAACTGCCGCAATTGCGGTGAATCGTCCAGCGCGACCAGCAGGTTGCAATCCGCGGCGCCGCTGAAGCTGCCTTCCCCGGGGAGAAATAGCAATTCGACCTCCGGCCGAACGGCGCCCTGGGTTGAATGATTGCCGTTTTCGTTGGCTAAAGCCGGTGTAATGCGGCCGGCCAACCAGCGCTCGACTTCCTGCGGCTTCGCCGCACGACCTACAACTCGCCACGCCAAGTCGTTCCAACCGCGTTTAGTCAGGCCGTTGCGGCAGCGAATCAGCCTGCCCTTTCGCGATACATATCGGGCATTTGGGGCCGCATTTGGTGTCGCTGGCACGGAAGCATCGATCGGATGCCACAAGTGGTACGAATTGGTCCAGCGCAAGAACGATTGCAGCCGGACTCCTGCGCGGCGTAACCGGCGACCCAGGTCGTCGTCCTCGCCCCCCCATCCACAGAAGTTTTCGTCGAATCCGTTGACGCGGCGGAAATCGTCGCGCCAAATGCTGAAATCGCCGCTCCGCAAAGATGCGCGGTTTTCTCGGATGACGGATCAAATTGTAAAATCGATATTTCAAATCGAGCAAGCGCAACCGGCGGCGTTCTTTGTGTGAAATGGCCGCGGAAAAATCACCCCGACGGATGGAATCTTCCGTCATGCGCAACGACGTCGCCGGGTCCAGCCTGGACACGTCGCCGACCAGAGCCGTGCCCGGTTTGCGATGGGCCAGATGCGCCGCCACGTGGTGCGGCGGCAAAACGCAATCGCCGTCCAGAAACAGGAGATATGCGGTGCTGGTGGCCGCCGCTCCTTCATTGCGGCAGCGGGCCGCCTGAAATCCGCGCCGCGGATGCGTGACGAATTTTACGGGGAATTTCACCCGCCGCCGGAACGCCTCGACAAGCTGCAGCGTGTCGTCGGTCGAGCCATCATCGGTCACCACGAGCTCAATTTTGCCTTCCACGTCGCGCTGCGCGGCGATCGACTCCAAGACCAGCGCCAGGCTGCGAGGCCGCTGGTAGGTGATTACCGATAGAGCAATTTCCGGCGTGGATGACATAAGGCAGGCGGGCTATTGGACGCTAGCAAACTGGGCGGAACAGCGCAGATATCGAGAAGTATTCGCTCTTCGTTGCGCTCAAACGAATAAGCGGCGAAGGATAGCCCCTGGGCTTGATTCGAGGCAAGACGAAAACCGCCCGATTGTTAAGCATGCAAGCAATGCCGATCTGGCGGGAGTTTTTGGTCGCCGCTACTATCGCCGCATTCGGGGAATACAGAAATTGCCTTCCTGCGAAATTCAATCATGCGCATTTCGGTAATCATCAGCACCTATAACCACCCGCAGTGGCTGGAAAACGTGGTTTGGGGCTATGCCGTTCAGACCCACCGCGATTTTGAACTGGTGATTGCCGACGATGGTTCGACAGACGAAACGCGCCTCACCATCCAGCGGCTGCGACGCGAAACCGGCTTGGAAATTCGCCATGTGTGGCAAGAGGATCGCGGTTTCCGCAAATGCTCAATCATGAATCGTGCCATCTTGGAAGCCACGACTGAATATCTGGTATTTACCGACGGCGATTGCATTCCACGAAGCGATTTTTTGGCGCAACACTGCGCAATTCGCTCGACCGCGCCGGTTTCTCTCCGGCGGCGCGTTGCGGCTGCCGTTTGAGATCAGCCAGCGGATTTCCAAGGACGATATTCTGGCAGGCCGCGCGACGGAAATTGCCTGGCTGCGAGTCCAAGGATTGCCCTGGAATAAAAAGCAACTCAAGCTTTTGGTCGGCGCCCGTTTGGGCGCGTTCATCGACTTGATCAACACCACCAGGCCCACCTGGAACGGCGGGAACGCCTCAACGTGGAAGTCCGATCTGCTGCGTGTGAATGGCTTCGATGAACGATTGGAATACGGCGGCGAAGACCGGGAACTCGGCGAACGGTTGATCAATCGCGGATTGCGCGGGAAGAGCATTCGGTATCGGGCGGTGTGCGTGCACCTGGATCACGCCCGCGGATACGTGCAACAAGAGGCAATTCAACGAAATCGGGAAATTCGCGGTCAAACGCGCGCCACGCGCAAAGTCTGGACGGACCACGGCATTGTCAAACGACCGCAGCCCGCTGAACTGCAGGCAGCGTGAATAGGGCGACTAGCATTTCTGCTTTATGCTTGGTCGCCGCATGCGGCCACCAGCGGTTCCAGTCGGGCTTCGAGTGCTTTCTGCCCGTTGAGAAATTCCATTTCGATTTGGACTGCCCGCAGCGGAACGTTTCCCAGGGCAGCGACGTTCAGTTTGACCAGATCCTTTTGAGTGCACAGCAAAATGTCCGCCTGCTGCGCATTGCCCCAGCGTGCCAGGTCTTCCGATTCGGCGTGACTGTAATGGTGATGGTCGGGAAACTCTCGCCAGCCGACAAGATTGCCGCCGCTTTGCTCCAGTGTGCGGCGAAATCCGGCCGGATTGCCAATGCCGCAAAAGGCAGCCACGCGCTGGCCGGCCAGCGAAGATAGCGGCGATTGCTCGCCATTGGCGGATTTCAAAGTGCGCGGCGCGTGGCGGCATTCGGCCCAAGCAATATTTGGAGCATAGCGCTCGATGATGCCTCGAATGCAGGCGCGTTCCGCTTCGTCAACCAGATCAGCCCGGGTGAGAATTGCCACCTGTGCCCGCGACACGCCAGCGAGTGGCTCGCGCAGCGTGCCACGGGGAAAAACGTGGCCAAATCCAAACGGCTCCAGCGCGTCGAAAAGCACGATATCCAAATCGCGCGCCAAGCGCCGGTGCTGAAAGCCATCGTCGAGCAAAATCAATTGGCAGCGGAATTTGTCGGCTGCCTGCCGTGCGGCGGCGATGCGATCGGGATTCTGCAAATGCGGAACGCCTGGCAGCGACTGCTCCAGTTCCCGAGCCTCGTCGTTGCGCGATCGCCGGCGTAGGCTTTGTAGCCGCGACTTACCATCGCGACTTTGATCCCGCGACTTTGGAACCAACGGGCCAGCCACTGAACCATCGGTGTTTTGCCGGTTCCGCCCAGTGTGAGGTTGCCAACGCTGACAACCGGCAGTCCCGCACGATGGCTTGCGCGGCGGCCGGTATCGAAGGCTTGATTGCGCCGCCGCATGACCCAGGCATAGGGGAATTCCGCCAGGCCGCAATGTGCCGCGAAGCAACGCTGCGACAGCGCCGCGACGCCGGCCGCTCACCAGATCATGAAATTCGCTTGCGCTCGACAAAGGACAACCGATTTCAACGCGCCAGCTTACGAATAATTGCGTCGGCCATTTCGCGCGTGCCGACGGCCGTGGGGTCGTCGCGGTTGGGCTTCAGGTCGTAGGTGACGTACTTGCCTTCGGCGATCACGTCGGCCACGGCCTTTTCCAAGCGATCGGCGGCGTCCATTTCGCCCAGATGACGCAGCATCAGCATGCCGGAGAGGATCAGCGCGGTCGGGTTGACCTTGTTCTGTCCCTTGTACTTCGGGGCGCTGCCGTGGGTGGCTTCGAACACGGCGCCGTCCGGCCCGATGTTCGCCCCGGGCGCCACGCCCAGCCCGCCGACCAGGCCGGCCGCCAGGTCGCTGAGGATGTCGCCGTACAAGTTCGGCAGCACGAGCACGTCGTACAGTTCGGGCTTTTGCACCAGTTGCATGCACATGTTGTCGACGATGCGGTCTTCGAACTCGATGTCGGGATACTTCGCAGCCACTTGCGCGACATTTCCAGCCACAGCCCGTCGGTGTACTTCATGATGTTGGCTTTGTGGACGCAGGTGACCTTCTTGCGGCCGTTCTTGCGGGCGTAGTCGAAGGCGCAGCGCACGATCCGCTCGGTGCCCGAGACGCTGATCGGCTTGATCGAGATGCCGGTTTCCTGCGGGCCGGTCTTGATCTTGTTCGCCGGCGATTTTTCGTTGATGAACTTGATCAGCTCGGCGGTTTCCGGCTTGCCGCGTTCGAACTCGACGCCGGCGTACAGGTCTTCGGTGTTCTCGCGGACGATGACCAGGTCGATCGGCACCTTCTCGAAAAAGCTGCGCACGCCGTTATATTGCTTGCAGGGGCGCATGCAGGCGAACAGGCCCAGGGCTTGCCGCAAGTAGACATTGATGCTGCGAAAGCCGGTGCCGACCGGCGTGGTGATGGGGGCTTTCAGCGCGCACTTGGTGCGTCTGACGCTTTCCATCGTGCTTTCGGGCAGCGGCGTGCCGGTGCGGGCCATCACGTCGACGCCCGCTTCTTGCACGTCCCAATTGATTTTGACGCCCGTGGCGTCGATGCACCTCCGCGCGGCGTCGGCCAATTCCGGCCCGGTGCCGTCGCCGGTGATCAGGGTAACTTCGTGTGCCATGGTTCGACATTCCCCGGGGGCAAAAATGCCCAGCCGAGTGAGGCTAACAAATGCCGCGCGGAGCGTCAACGAGCACGAACCGATGATTGACCGCGCTGCCGGAAAAAGAGTATAAGCTGGGGCGCTTCATCGTCCCACCGGCACGAATTGGAGGAGTAACGATGACTGTATTTGCTCAGGCCGCTGCCATTGCGCGATCAGGCGACGGTTCGTTTACGATGTGGATCATCACCGGCCTGGGCGCCGTTGCGCTTTCGGCGCGCTGTGCCGGATGAGAAGCGGTTGGGGTCCACAGAATCTGCGTGCCGTTGGGTTAATTCTGGTGGCAACCTTCGTCAGTCTTTTAGCCATCTTCGAGCAAGACGCGGCCAAATCCGCCTTTGGAATTCTGGGAGCGATCGCCGGCTATCTATTCGGCGCCTCCGGCCGAGAAAACAAAGAACCCAACACAGGCTAAGCGTTAGCGGAAGCTTCCCGGGATCGCCGCCGTCCGTCGGTCGGGAGTTTTTGAGGCCGGGTGGAGTTCCCATTTTTCGTTGAAGAAGTCGGCGGCTTCGATCTTGCCGGGCGCGATTGCGTCGGGCGGCGTGCGAATGTCGATGATTGCCCAATCGGGCAGCCGCGGCACGATGCGAGCGCCATTGGCATAGTCGGCTTCGCGGAAGGTGAATCCGCTATTGAGAACGACGTAGCGCTTCGGATTCAGCGGATTGGGATAGATCAAAAGCGGCACGTGATCGACGGCGGAGTACTGCCGCTGGCCGGCGGTCACATGCTCGGCGTCCCATTGGATAGGCAACTTTTCGGCGATGCGCTTGATGAGTGCGTTGCTTTCCGGATCGCCCCACAGGATCAGATTGGCCGAGGCAATATCGTCGTCAGTCACCGCCGTATCGTCCTTCACGCGGGCTTCACCATGGAATTGGCTGCGCCACTGGCGGATGGCGCGGTCCATTTCGGACTGCACCCATTTGGCGGCGGCTACGTTGGCGAATTTGCCTGTGGGGCGGACGATGATAAACGAATCGAGGAACGCGTCGTCGATGGGCCCCTGCAGGCCGGGGCACTTTCGCAGCCCCTTTTCTTCGCGGGCGCCGATTTTCCATTCACCCTGTTCGTCGCGGTGCAATTGGCAGGTCCAGGATCGATCGGACAAAACCCGCGGCGGCGCGACATCTTCGCTATCGACCGTCATCACCACGTCCGTGGCCGGATCGAACGGGGCCCAACCGGGTTGGAAGGAGAGCGTCAGATCCGTCACGCTCTTGGTCTCGACGGCAAAATCCCCGGTGGCGGCGATCTGCGCGTCGACGCGCGATTCCTGCCAATGCTCCGCCAGGCCATCGACCTGAATGCAACCCAGACGATTGTAGCGCAGCGTGTAGGTGACGAGATGGAGAGTATTAGGATTTCGATCGCGGCCGCCGGCTTCGGCGATGCTGCCGATGGCCGATTCGATCGTTTGTTTCGACTGCGGATCGTAATTGCGATTTGCGCCAAAGCCCATGATGCGGCGCAGCGCCAGGCCTTCACTCTGCAACGCCTTCTCCATGATGTCGGCGGCTTGCTTTTGCGAATCCTCTTCATTGCTGTAAGCAATCGTCGCGCAGTGGTACAAATTGGCCGCCCAGTCGGGACAATCATAAAGATGGAACAACTTGCGCTGCCACTCGGGCATGCCGATAGATCGTCGTCCGACAAGTTGCTGAACTGCGAAGTATCAACAAACGATGCGGCCGGCACGGCAGCCATCCAGCGATCGGGCCAGTGCACCGCCAATTGCCAGCAGCCGGCGCCCCCGGCCCCGAAACCTTGCAGCGAAATGCGATCGTCGTCGATGTGATATTGTCGCTTGACGGCTTCGATTGCTTCCAGGACGTCGATTTCGCCGGCGAATTTGAAAGCATTGCAACCTCGGCCGTAAGGTCGCAACACGATGGTATCGGCGATCGCCAGTTCGGCCGGTTGCTTACGGAACTGTCCTAAAAAGTTCATTTCGTTGAGTGTCTGGTCACGATCATGCAGTTCGACTTCCAGCCGGTATTTGTAGACGCCATTGGACCGATATGATTCGGGGACGACCACAACAAAGGGCTGCACCGAGCCATCGATGCGCGAAACGTAGCCGTGGGGAACACAGCCGGGGGCCACCCAAGAATATTCCCCCTTGAGCAATTGATCGGCACGGATATTGCCTTCTTTGAGCAGGTCCTTCGCCTTGACTGTATCCGCGGCGGCATAGAATTCGCTCAGGTCCAGCGCGGTGGCCACAGCTTTGGAATAAATCTGCACGTCGGGCAAGAGCGATTTGATTTTGGGGTTATCGCTGGCGGCAAGCTGCTTTGTTTTTTTATCGAGAGTCGATAAATCGCGCTGCAAATCGGATCGTTCGGCGACGGATAACTTGATGCCCGCAGTCGGCAGAGTGGCTACTTTATGATCGCTTTTGGTCTGAGCGTGGCAGGGGACGGCGCCCCAAGTTGCGATGAGCAGCATGACTACGGCTCGGTACATTGCGGAGTGGAATCGCATAATTCGCCCTATTCGATGAAAAATGGATTGCGCCGACTTTACATCTAACCCAACCCGCAACGATACAGGCCGTTCCCGGCCGATTTCAATAAGCCAAATTTTACCGCGTCACGAAGCTTGTTCAAACCGTTGCCGCCCGGTGTTACACTGGATTGAAGTGAAATCGGCGGTCGGGCCAACGTGGGGAAGTTGCTCTGACAAATGAGGCACCGAACATGCGCTGCGATACCGTAGGTCGTCCGATGGAGATTCTCCTCGTGGAGGATAACCGCATGGATGCCCGTTTCGCGATCCGCGCTTTGGAAAAGGCTAACTTCAAGCATCGTTGCACGCTGGTGGTCGACGGCGAAGAAGCGATGCATTATTTGATGCGACGGGGAATTTTCGCTCGATCGCCGCGCCCCGATCTGATCCTCCTCGATCTAGGTCTGCCCAAGAAAGACGGCCGCGAAGTGTTGACGGAGATGCGAGCGGAGGAAGAGTTGAGCGAGATTCCCGTCGTGGTGCTGACCGGCTCCAACGACGAGGCCGACATCGCCCATAGCCAGTTGTTGCAGGTGGAAAGCTACCTGGTGAAGCCAGTCGATCTCGATAAGTTTCTGGGCGTGGTTCGGCAGCTAAAACAGTACTGGCATCAAGGCGTGATTCTGCCGACGGTCTAGCTCGTCGTGCTAGCGTTGGCGTGCGAACAGACGGCGCGGGCTTCCGTCTGGCGGCCATCGCACTCAGGGGATATGATGCGCCGCGATTGACCCAGTGCTAGCGGAGAAGCAATCGGCGCACGGTCGACAAAGCGGGGCAATTTCGCGCGAGGAGCGTCTTATGTCACAAACGAACAACCACACACGATTGGGTTGGTTGTCCTTGGGGATACTTGTTGGATTCGTGCTGACGTCGATCATGCCCGCCCGCCCGCTGCACGCGGTGGCAACACAGGGGCAAGATGGATTCGCGCTGTGCACCGGATCGATTGATAACAGTTTGGAAGGCGTTTACTTCCTCGATTATCTGACTGGAAATTTGAAAGGCGCGGCGATCAGCCTGGCAACCGGCAAGTTCACCACGTTTTATGAGTACAACGTGCTCAAGGATTTCCAACTCGATGCCTCGAAAAGTCCGAAATTCTTGATGGTCACGGGCGTCGCTCCGCTGCGCCGCGGACCGTCGCAAGTGCAGCCGGGGCTGTCGATGATCTACATTACAGAACTCAATAGCGGCATTTGCGCAGCTTATGCCGTGCCCTGGGCGCCAGGACGATCGACCGCGCCCACTCCGGCGCCGCAGGTCCTGCCGTTTTATTTGAGCGACAGGTACACGTTCAGGAACGTGGCTGTGCGGCCGCAGTGATTTTTTGGCCGCCGACCGGAATCTGACCTGATTTGCTCTACTTCGACTTGCTGATCGCTTTCGGCGGCGGCGGGGGGCTATCGTCGAGCTTCTGGCTCATCTTGGCCTTGTCACCGCTCATGCGAGCACCGTTGGTGCCCGCGGTTGTCGCCACCGTGGCGGCGTCGCTGACATCGTGCGGACCAAATCGCCGCTCTCGATACAGCCGCAAGCCTCGGGCCGCGTGGTAAAGTGCTCCGCAGTCCAAGGCGCGGTCTTTGTTATCTTCCAACAGTTGGCAAAGACGATCGACCGCTGCGGTCACCCACGGCTCTTGCAGTTGCTGCTGCGTCAGGGCCACGTCCAACCATTCCAGCGTGTGGCCGGTGGAATGCAGCGTGGCGTCGACGTCTGGCGAACTGCCCGGCCGCAAGAAGAAGTTCGTGGAAAAGCTGCCGTCGGGCTGTTGGAACTCGCGCGCCTTGCGGATGCAATCCTGAATCACGTCGTCCGCTTTCTTCCAGCCGCCGGTCAGTTTGTCTTCCGATGTACCGGTTTCTTTCATGTAGCGATTCACCGCCACCGTCAGACCGTACAGTCGATGCGTGCCGCCGCACGAGGCGCCTTCGCCCACCACGGGTTCGCCCGCATCCATTTCCACTAAACGTTCCAGCGTCCATTCCTGGCCGTCTTTGGATTTCCATTTGTAGTCCAGCGGTCGATACGTAGCCTCGGCCATGATGGTCCAAGGCGCTTCCATCCCGGGATAGACGTCCCATTCCGCTTGAGCCAGCAAATCGCCCAGCGTGTACTTTTTGCCTTGGACAACGAACACTTCATCGGGCGGCAAACCGTGGATGCCGTCTTGCCCGCCTTGCGATAGATATCCGATCCACTGATCCGGATGTCCCTGGGCGGCCTTTGAACCGGGCGCTAACACTGCGACCACGCCTTTTTCGCCAGGGCGGAGTTCCCAGCCGTTGAGTTGGTTGCCGTTCAGCAGCCAATCGAGCGCTGGAACGAGCTGGCCGTCGTGTTCGATTTTGAAGGCTTTTCCGTAGGGCAGAATTCCATGCACAATTTGCCAGGCGTTGTGGTCCCGGGTGTTGAGCGTGCGGTTGTGCAAGGTGTGATCTACAACCGCGTCGATCCGATCACGCAATTGGTCGGGCGACACGTTCGAGACATTGAACACCGGCATTGAACCGGAACTATCGTGCGAACATCCGCCGGCCGATGCCAATGAAACCACGAGCAACGTCAGTAGAGCACGACGGCAACGGACTGCAAAAAACGAGTCGAGCATGGTAAGCGTGGTGGGAGTAGGGGGTGGGATTCGAGACAGCTTGGATGGCGAACTTTGAGCTTATGGCGCAAGGGGTTTCTCTACAACCATTCGACCGGGCAAAGGGGCAAAGTCGCAAAAAAAACGGCTGTCGCCGGCACTCGTAACAAGCGTTTCGACCCGGCCGGAATTTCTCCCGCGATCGGGGCGCCTGCCTAGAATTATGCGTACAAGCCGAATAACTCCTTAGGAACTGAGAGTGACCGCGATCGTCGGTGGCCGTTACAATCGCAAGTCTTTTACATCACGCAAGTTGCGGATAGTTCGCGACCCTCGGCTTAACGCACCATTGGCATTGCAGCCGCGTAATAATACAAAGCAGTTACCATCGGCCATTGCTATTTGTGCAGCAATTAGCAACGGCTGATGTGTCGGTTTAGAGAGAGGACTGATATGTTTTTCGATCCAATTTATTTCGCATTTATCGCTCCGGCCATTTTATTGGCCCTGTGGGCCCAGGTTCGGGTTAAATCGGCCTACGCCGCAGCTCAGCAGCAACCGGCGCCTTTAAGCGGTGCAGCAGCGGCACGGCACATTCTCGATCAGGCGGGCTTGCAAAGCGTGAGCATCGACATGGTGCAGGGCGAGCTTACGGATCATTACGACCCGCGCGACAAAACGCTGCATCTTAGTCCAGCGGTGTATCAAGGCCGAACGCTGGCGGCAGTGGGCATTGCAGCCCATGAATCAGGGCACGCCTTACAAGACTCCAAGCACTACGCACCGCTGGTCGTGCGCAATGCCGTGGTGCCCGTGGCCGGCTTCGGCAGCAATATCAGCATCTGGCTGATCATTCTGGCGCGATATTCGCCCTGAAGCCCTTGGTTCTGGCAGGCATCTTCCTGTTTGGCGCTGTTGTGTTTTTCCAAGTTGTAAACCTGCCGGTGGAGTTCGACGCCAGTTCCCGGGCCAAAGTGGAATTGGTCGAGCTGGGCATTGTTCCGGCGGATCAGATGTCGTACGTAAATAGCGTGCTCAACGCCGCGGCATGGACTTACGTCGCGGCCACGCTGCAGGCGATTTTGACGCTGCTGTACTTGATTGTCCGTTTCAGCGGTCGGCGCGACTAATCACTCTGTGCGGTTTTCCAGAATGATGCAGGAATTCATTCAGGTCGTTACGACGATTTCCTCCCAAGCCGATGCCCGGCGGATCGCCGATGTGCTGGTCCAGCAGCGTCTGGCCGGCTGCGTGCAAATCGTGGGGCCCATTGAAAGCTTGTATCGTTGGGAAGGCAAGATCGAAACCGCCACGGAATGGCAATGCTGGATCAAAACGCGGCAATCACTTTACAAGGCCGTGGAGCAGGCCATTCACAAGTTGCATCCCTACGAAGTGCCGGAGATACTGGCCGTGCCGGTGCTCAATGGCAGCGAAAAATACCTGAAGTGGCTGGCGGATTCCACTCAGTAAGCGCAGAAAGCGTGCTCCCGTGCTTTCCTTCCACACGACCGTGCATGTCCGCACGCCCGAAGTGTCGGAAGGCAGCGAAATTGAACTGCCAGCGGGCCGCGTTCGGACGCTGAACGCCCCGCACGAGGCTTTGGCGACGCCTTTTGGATTGAGTTTTGAAGAAGCCGGCGCCGCGCTTGCGCAGTTGCGGCGAATGTATTTCGAGCCGGACGGATCGTTCGTGTGGACAGGCACGCAATCCGAGCCGCGCTGGCAGGTCGAAGGCAACCTGTTCGACCGCGACGGCCGCCTGCTGTTTGCCGATTTGAAGGGCGCCTGTCCCAACGAACAGCTCGATCGCCTGTTAGCGGCCTTCGGCTGGCCGCGCACACCGCTAATGTTCCAGTTGGTGCGCGAGGCGGTGTTCCTGGGCGAGGCGGAGTTCCGGCAGTATGCCGGCGGCAGATGAGATCGGCGTAAGAGAAACCCAGTCGAAATCAATTCGGGGGACTCGCTGGAACAGCGCCGGCGCCTTTCGCGTTGACCTGCGAACTTACTCGGCGGTTGATCTCGTCGTCGGCGCGATGTACCAGCATCGACAGTTGCGATTCAAGCTGCTGGTTGGAGGCGAACATTTGCCGGCGTGCCTGGTCAACCTCGCCGATCCGCTTTTCGAGTGCCGCCACGTGCTTTCGCATCATATCGAGTTCACCGCGATATCGTTCCAGATCCTGGTTCAAGGCGGCAATTTCAGCTTTTCGATAGGCGATGTCCTTTTCCGCCTTTTGCTGAGCTAATGCGACGGTTGCCAACTGATCGTTCACTTCCGCGGTGGTCCGGAGCAGCCCTTCGATTTGCTGATTGAAATCGCGATATAGGCGCACGTAATCGCGCAGCGGCCGCATGTACACTTTGTCGTTCTCGGCGACCGGTTCGACGTCTCCCGCGGCGATGCGCTCCTGAGCGCTTTTGGGGTCCAGCACCAATTCCATGCCTTGGGTCACGTGCTGCGTTTCCTTATCTTTTCCCGAGCCGCGCGTCACGTCGAAATCCTTGAGCGCTTTCACGCGCCGCCAGATGCCGTCGGTTTGCTTCTCGTCGGCCGCCGGAGGATTCTGATCTTTCACATATTCCTGTTTCACGGCGGCGGGCAAGCTGGAAGGAAAGACCGCCGTGCGAGCAGCTTCGTCCAGCTCAGCGAATGCTTCATGGCTGTCGGCGGGCATCACGTCGTACAAAGTCAGCGCGCCATTGCGTTTGGCGTTTAGCCGCTGCAACTGCGTGGGCCGCAAAGTGGCAACTGGCGTCAAAGTAATTTGCTGGCCGGCAACGGCAGTAGCTTCGAATATGCCGAGAAACTGACCGTTTTCCTTGGCAGACGCGCCGTCGAATACGTACAGGATTGTTTTTGCCTCGATGCCGTGTGGATCGGGCTGAGCCACGGTCGCGACAATTACCCCGGTCGGCGAAACGGATTTTCGGGCTACCTTATCCCACCGGCGGCCGCGGTTTTGCAGCATATTATCCACCGACTGCTGCAGCTGAGCGAGGCTGGGAATCGGGGGCTCTGCTTCCGAATTTCCGCGAATCAACAGTTCGTTCTGCTTCGTCAGGTCGCCGATGTCTTTCTCGTACTGAGCGACCTCAGTCCGCCAGTTCTGCTGCATTTTGAGCGTGCGGGCGGCCAGGTAGAACCACACCACGCTGAGCAGCATGATCAGCGTGACCAGCGTAATGTTGTACCAACGCCAGGTTTCGCGGCCGAGGACAATGGCCACAATTCCGCCCAGCAGAATCAATCCGAGGACGATTGGGAGAACAGGCATGGGCGGCTGGCGACCTCTGTTCCGGCAGAGTTAGCGCATCCTGCGACCAGAAAAGGGCTTGCGCAGCGATAGCGCAACCATTATTCGATGATAAATAGGGCAAGAGGGGGTGTCAAGGAATTGCGCTAACCCAGCCGTGGCCCGACGCTTGCGCGGCTGCGATTCCTCGCTGGCAGACGTCAACTTTGCTATGCCGACTCCCCGCCCTCGTCTTCGCCATCGCCGCCAAGCAATGCATCCAAGCCGCCGGGCGTTGCGGCAGGAGCTGGTTCCGCCGTGGCAGTGGCCGAGGCCGTTGGGGCAGCCGCTTTCGCTGCGCCGTTGCCTTCGTCGGCGGTTTCCAACAGCGGGAAGGCACGGGTGAGCACCTGTTCCTTCTGCGCGGCCAGGGCTTCCAAAGCCTCGCGGCGAATACGTACTTCCGATTGCTGGTAAGTGCCAAAGCCAGTGCCGGCGGGGATCAAGTGGCCCAGGATCACGTTTTCTTTCAAGCCGACGAGCTTGTCCATCTTGCCCGCCAACGCGGCTTCCGTAAGCACCTTCGTGGTTTCCTGGAAGCTGGCCGCGGAGATAAAGCTGGACGACTGTACCGCCGCCTTGGTGATTCCCAACAATTGCGTGCTGGCGGTTGCCGGCTTGGGCTTGGTGCCCTTGGCCGGGGCGCCGCCGAGTCCTTCGGTCTGGGCGTTTACCTGCTCCAAGGCATCCTTGGGAACGATAGCCCCGGGCTCAAACTCCGTATCGCCCTTTTCCGTGATCTTCGTGCAACCGGCCAGGTTCTGGTTCACCTTACGGAACTCGAACTTATCCATCACGCTGCCGGGCAGCAGGCCGGTATCGCCGACGCTTTCAATCCGTACTTTACGCAGCATTTGCGAGACGATGATCTCGATGTGCTTGTCGTCGATATCCACGCGCTGACTGCGGTACACGTTCTGGATTTCGCGGACCAGATATTGCTGCACGGCTTCCTCGCCGGAGATGCGAAGAATGTCGTGCGGCACGAGCGGCCCATCCACGAGCGCTTCGCCGGCACGCACAAAGTCGCCGGAGTGCACTCGCAAGTGCTTGCCGTGGCCGACCAGGTGTTCGCGCTCGATCCCGCTTTCGCTGCGAACGATGATGGTGCGCTTGCCGCGCCGCTTCTCGCCGAGAATTTCCACCGTGCCGTCGATTTCGGCGATCACGGCCGGATCCTTCGGCTTGCGAGCCTCAAAAATTTCCGTGACTCGGGGCAGACCGCCGGTGATGTCCTGTGTGCCGGACACTTCACGCGGCGTTTTGGCCAACAGGGTGCCGGCCGACGACATTTGTCCTTCGTTCACTTCGATGTAGGCCTTCTCGGGCAGGTAATAGAAATCGAGAATCTTGCCGCTCTCGTCTTCCAGCACGACCTGCGGGTGCAAATCGCCCTTGTGTTCCATCACCATGCGGCGGACGTGGCCGCTGGGGTCCTTCTCGATGCGCATCGTTTCGCCTTCGATCACATCTTCGTAGCGCACTTTGCCGGTGACTTCGGCCAAAATGGGAATGCTGTGCGGGTCCCATTCGCAAAGGATCTGGCCAGGTTTGACTTCCTGATTCTCCTCGATGCGCAGGATCGCACCGGCGGGAACTTCGTATTTTTCCAGCTCGCGCCCCTTGGGATCCATGATGACCAATTCGCCGTTGCGTGTGAGCACCACTTGCTCGCCGGCGTCGTTGCGGACGACTTTGAGCCGAGTGAACTGCACCGTGCCGGCCTTCTTGGATTTGTAATCTTTCTCCTCGATGGCCCGCTGACCGACGCCGCCGATGTGGAAGGTCCGCATGGTAAGCTGCGTACCGGGCTCGCCGATCGATTGGGCTCCGATGATGCCCACAGCCATGCCCTCTTCCACCAGCGAACCGGTGGACAAATCCATGCCGTAGCACAGACGGCAGATGCCCAGCGGGGCGTCGCAGGTGATGCGCACTGCGCACCTGGATACGCTCCAGACCGAGTTGCTCGATACGGCGGGCGACGGTCGTAGTGATTACCTCGTTTTCCTTCACCACCGTTTCGTCGGTGATGGGATTGACGATGTTCTGGCGGCTGACGCGGCCACGAATTGAATCGGCCAGGCTGACTTCCACCTTTTCACCGCGGTAGATGACTCCCTTGGTGATGCCTTGCGTGGTGCCGCAATCTTCCATCGTGATGACCACGTTTTGAGCCACGTCGGCCAGCTTACGCGTCAGGTAACCCGAGTCGGCCGTTTTCAAAGCCGTGTCGGCCAAGCCCTTTCGGGCACCGTGTGTCGAGCTGAAATATTCCAGCACCGTCAGCCCTTCGCGGAAGTTGGCCTTAATCGGCGTTTCGATGATTTTGCCCGAGGGCTTGGCCATCAAACCGCGCATGCCCGCCAACTGGCGAATTTGTTCGACGCCTCCGCGGGCGCCGGAGTGCGCCATGAGAAAGATTGGATTCACGTAGCCGTCCCAGCGCGTGTCAGTTTCCAACGCACTCATCATTTCGGTGGTGATGCGTTCGCGGGCATGCGTCCACACGTCGAGCACTTGGTTGTAGCGCTCGCCTTCGGTGATGATGCCGCGTTGATACAGCTTGTTGCGTTTGACAACTTCCTTCTCGGCCTCGCCGATGATGCGGGGCTTCGCGGAAGGCGTAATCAGATCGTCGGTGCCGAACGACAAACCGCTGCGGGTGCTTTCACGGAAGCCCAGGCGGTTCAGTTCGTCCAACAAATCGATGGTGGCGCGGCGGCCCAAAATCTGGTAGCAATCGGAAATCACTTTCGCCAGATCGCTGGAGCGCATGGGATGGTTATAGAAGGGCATGCCGTTGGGCAGGATGCTGTTGAACAGCACGCGGCCTACCGTGGTGTCGATAATGACGCCGGGCTGGGTGGGAGTTTCCTCGTCGGCCTTCAGACGGCGATTCGGCGCTAATTTAACCTTGATGCGAGCGTGGGTGGCGATCTTGCGCAGAGCGTAGGCGAATCCCACTTCGTTTAACGACGAGAAAACCATTCCCTCGCCCTTTTGCTCCGGCAGCGTAACGGTCAGGTAATAGCAGCCCATCACCACGTCTTGCGAAGGACTGATGATCGGATTCCCGTTGGCCGGGCTGAAGATGTTGTGCACCGACATCATCAGCGTGTGGGCTTCGACTTGTGCCTCGATCGATAGCGGCAAATGGACGGCCATCTGATCGCCGTCGAAGTCGGCATTGAAGCCTTTGCACACCAGCGGATGCAGCTTGATGGCATTGCCTTCGACCAGCACCGGCTCGAAGGCCTGGATGCCCATGCGGTGCAGCGTGGGAGCACGATTCAAAAGCACGGGGTGATTGCGAATCACTTCTTCGAGGATATCCCACACCTCGGCGTCTTTACGCTCCAGCATCTTCTTGGCCGATTTGATCGTGTCGGCATGGCCCAATTCCTTGAGCCGGCGGATGATGAACGGCTGGAACAGTTCCAGTGCGATCTTCTTGGGCAGGCCGCATTGATGCAGCCTGAGGTTGGGGCCCACCACGATCACGCTGCGGGCCGAGTAATCGACGCGCTTGCCGAGCAGGTTTTCGCGGAACCGGCCCTGCTTGCCCTTGATCATGTCGGTCAGCGATTTCAGCGGCCGGTTGCTGGAGCCCAGCACGGGGCGCTTGCAGCGGTTGTTGTCGAACAGGGCGTCGACCGATTGCTGCAGCATCCGTTTTTCGTTGCGGATGATCACTTCCGGGGCGTTCAGATCGACCAGCTTTTTCAAGCGATTATTGCGGTTGATGATGCGGCGATACAGGTCGTTCAGGTCGCTGGTGGCGAAGTTGCCGCTATCCAATAGCACCAAGGGACGCAAATCGGGCGGGATGACCGGAATTACGTCCAGCACCATCCATTCCGGTTTGTTATCTGAATCGCGGATGGCTTCCACGATCTTCAGCCGGTTAATCAGGTCCTTCTTCTTCTGCTTGGAGTTGGTGGTGTTCAACTCTTCGCGGAGTGTTTTGGAGAGCTCGACCAGATCCATGCCGACCAATAGCTTGCGCACCGCTTCGGCGCCCATTTCGGCGTCAAACGTGCCTTCGCCGTACTGTTCGCGGGCCTGGCGAAATTCTTCTTCCGTGAGCAGTTGCTGCTTCTTCAGCGGCGTGTCCTTGGGATCGGTCACCACGTAATCCTGGAAGTAGATCACCTTTTCCAGGCTGGTGGTTTTCATGTCGAGCAAATTACCCAGGCGGCTGGGCATGGCCTTGAAGAACCAAATGTGCACGACCGGCGCGGCCAGCTCAATGTGCCCCATTCGCTTGCGGCGCACGCGGCTGTGCGTGACCTTCACGCCGCAGCGATCGCAGATCATGCCCTTATACTTCATGCCGCGGTACTTGCCGCAGGCGCATTCCCAATCCTTTTCCGGTCCAAAGATGCGCTCGCAAAACAAGCCGTCGCGCTCCGGACGATAGGTACGGTAGTTGATCGTTTCCGGCTTCTTCACTTCTCCAAACGACCAACTGCGGATGTCGTGCGGGCGGGCCAGGCTGATCTTGACCGCCGAATAATCGTTAATCCGATCGTAGGAGGTTTCGCCGATGCTCATGGGAGCTCCTGTTACGCGAGGAAAGTCGGAGGCCGGAAATGCGACCTCCGATTTTGTTTTATTGAATTAAGGTTAGGGCAAATACGAATTTTAGGAACTGAGTCAAATCAACTGGACACGTTCAAATCGATCTAAATGCGTCGTTTTTCCAACTGCATGTTCAAAGCCAGGCCGCGGATTTCGTTCGTCAAGACGTCGAAGCTGGCGGGTGTGCCGGCTTCCAGTGTGTTCTCTCCCTTGACCATGGCCTCGTAAATCTTGGTGCGGCCTTCCACGTCGTCGCTCTTCACGGTCAAGAGCTCCTGCAGAATGTAAGCCGCGCCGTAGGCTTCGAGGGCCCACACTTCCATTTCGCCGAATCGCTGACCGCCGAAGCGCGCCTTGCCGCCCAACGGCTGCTGCGTGATGAGCGAATAGGGGCCCGTGCTGCGGGCGTGCACTTTGTCGTCGACCAGGTGGTGCAGCTTCATCATGTAGATGTAGCCCACCGTGGTTTCCTGCTCCATCGGTTCGCCCGTGCGGCCGTCGTATAGTTGCGTCTTGCCGTGCTTCGGCAAGCCGGCTTTCTCCAGCGAGGCATTGATTTCTTCCTCGCTGGCGCCGTCGAACACGGGCGTGATGGCGCGGAAGCCTAGCTGTGCGGCCGCCCAGCCTAAATGGGTTTCCAAAATCTGGCCCACATTCATACGGCTGGGAACGCCCAACGGATTCAGCAAGATTTGCACTGGCGTGCCATCGGCCAAGAAGGGCATGTCTTCCTGGGGCAAGATCTTGGCGATCACGCCCTTGTTACCGTGACGGCCGGCCATCTTGTCGCCCACGGAAATGACCCGCTTGGCGGCGATGTAAACCTTGACCATCTGCAGCACGCCGCTACGCAGTTCGTCGCCGCGCTTCATGCTGTTCAGCTTGCGATCGCTTTCGTCGATGGCCACCTCAACATTTTCCCAATGCTCTTTGTAGGCATGCTCCACCTCGGCGCGACGCTCCGGGCTGCGGATGTCGAGCGAGTCGATTTTGAAAATCCGCGCCTGTTCGGCAATGAACTTGGGCTCCTGATCGCGCACCAGCGGCGTGCCTTCAGCGTCGGTGAGCGGCCGGCGAAGGATCGTTTCCAATTCGCCCGCCATCGCGGTGAACGCTTCGGCGATTTTCGCGTTGCCTTCGGTTTCGGCCGTTTTCAGGTCTTTTTCGAACTTCTTGCGCTCGTCTTCCGACAGGCTCATGCGGCGCGAAAACTTCTCGGTGTGAATCACGATGCCTTCCACGCCGGAGGGAACTTCCAGCGAATCGTTTTTCACGTCTTCGCCGGCCCGGCCGAAAATTGCATGCAACAGTTTTTCTTCCGGCGTCAGCTCGGTTTTGCTCTTGGGCGAAACTTTGCCGACCAGAATATCGCCGGGTCGAACGTAGGTGCCCACTCGCACGATGCCGGTTTCATCGAGGTTGCGAAGGGCTTTTTCGCTGACGTTGGGAATGTCGCGAGTGAACTCCTCGCGGCCCAGCTTCGTCTCGCGAATTTCGATATCGAATTCCTCGATGTGCAGCGAGGTGTACACGTCGTTCTGCACCAGCTCTTCGCTGATGATGATGGCATCCTCAAAGTTGAAGCCATCCCAGGCCATGAAGCCGACCAGCACATTGCGGCCCAGGGCCAGCTCGCCGTTGAACGTGGCGGCGCCGTCGGCGATGGGCGTGCCCTTTTCCACCTTGTCGCCGACCTGAACGATCGGCTTTTGATTCTGGCAAGTCCGCTCGTTCAAACCTTTAAACTTCGTCAAAGGATACACGTCGTTGCCGATCACGATCTTGTCGGCATCGAGGTACGTAACAGTCCCCTTCTTCGGAGCCCGCATCATCATGCTGGAGTTAACAGCCACATCGGTTTCCATGCCGGTGCCCACCAAGGGCGGCTCGGTCACCAACAGCGGCACGGCCTGGCGCTGCATGTTGGAACCCATCAAGGCACGGTTGGCGTCGTCATGTTCCAGGAAGGGGATCAAACCGGCCGAAACGCCGACCATCTGACTGGGCGCTACGTCGATGTACTGCACCTTATCGATCGGCACCATTTCGAAATCGCTGCGGTACCGGGCGATGATGTTATCGCCTTGCAGGTGACTATTCGTGACTGGAGCATCGGCCGGGGCCAGGTAAGCGTCCATCTCCTGATCGGCGCGAAGCCACTGCACGTCATCGGTCAATTTTCCTTTGTGCACCTTGCGATACGGCGTTACCAGGAAGCCGTACTCGTCCACGCCGGCGAAAATGCCCAGGCTCGAAATCAATCCGATGTTCGTGCCTTCAGGCGTTTCGATCGGACAAATGCGGCCGTAGTGCGAAATGTGCACGTCGCGCACTTCGAAGCCGGCCCGTTTGCGGTTCAAACCGCCGGGGCCCAATGCCGAGAGCCGCCGTTCGTGCGTGAGCATCGAAAGCGGATTGGTTTGATCGACCACCTGCGACAATTCGCCGCGGCCGAAGAAATACTCGATCGCCGCTGAAATGCTCTTGGGATTGATCAGCGTGCGGGGCGTCATGTCTTCCAGGTCTTTCAAGCTCATCCGCTCTTGCACCGTGCGGCGGAGCTTGAGGAAGCCCTTGCGCAATTCGTCGGCGGCCAACTCGTCGATCGTGCGCAGGCGGCGGTTGCCCAAGTGATCGATGTCGTCCACCTCATACGCGGGATCGCCTTCGTTCAGCTTGATCACGTACTTGATCGCGCTGATCAGATCCTCGGGCCGCAGCGTCATTTCGCTTTCCGGCACATTCAAATTCAACTTGCGATTGATGCGAAACCGGCCTACTCGACCCAAGCGATAACGATTGGTGTCGTAGAACTTTTCGTGGAACAGCGCTTTGGCCTTTTCCAACTGCGGCGGATTACCCGGACGAAGGCGCTGATAGATTCGCAGCAGTGCCTCTTCGTGGCTGCCGGTGGCATCTTCTTCCAGGCTATTGAGCACCAGCGGTGTTTTGGCATCGCTGGTCACTTCCACGGAATGCAGGCCGGAGGTGCAGATCAGTTCCGCCAGATTCTTAGTGATCTTGTGCCCGGCCTCGACCAGGATTTCACCGGCCTTGTCGCTGTTGTGCGGATAGACGATGTCGTTGACCGCGATTTTGCCTTCAATCTTGTGAACGCTGCGGCCATCGACCACTTTCTCCGTCGTGGTTTCGTAGAACACGCGCAGCAGATCGGCATCCTGGCTGTATTTTGGGTCCATCGCCCGCAACAGCGTCATCGCGGAAAACTTGCCGCTTTGATCAATGCGCACTTGGAGCGTATCTTTCTTGGAGATGTTCAATTCGATCCAACTGCCGCGCTCGGGAATCACTCGGGCGCTGAACATCTTGCGCTCAGCAGTATCGGTGTCCGTGACGAAATCAACGCCGGGGCTGCGGTGCAACTGGCTGACGACCACACGTTCGGCGCCGTTAATGATGAACTCGCCGCCGCCGAGCATGATGGGAATATCGCCCAAGTACACTTCTTCCTCGATTGGCTCCTGCTTCGTCAGTCGCAGCCAAACGCGGAACGGTCGGCCGTAGGTCAGCCGCAATTGGCGGCATTCATGCGGTTCGTAGCGCGGCTTTCCCAACTCGTAGCGCAGATACTCCAACTTCAGGTTCTTGTCGTAGCTTTCGATCGGGAAAATTTCGCGCAGCACGCCCTCGATGCCTTGATCCTTGCGCTTGCTGGCCGGCACGTCGTACTGCAGGAAGCGTTCGTAGCTTCGAGTTTGAATTTGCGTGAGGTCGGGAATGGGAAACAATTCCCGGCCGCTGCCGAAACGACGAATTTCTTTGGGGGTGATGCGCCGTTGGGCTGAAGTCGCCATAAAACGAGTAACTCCTGTGAAAATCGTGAAAGCAGCGGATGCTCACACCGCCGCGATCAGATCGGGCAAATTTTGAAAATCGAACTGGATGAATATCGCAACACGCAAATGCTGTGTCGTGCGGCGATCACCCAAGCGATTGCCAAACAAGCAAAAACTTGCAAGACGCAACGGCCGCTGCTACCGCCTATCGCGTGCAGAGCAGCCGGTGCAACAGTCGATACCGTCGCGAACCGGTCAGATCGGGCACAAACCTACTTGATCGACACCTTCGCTCCGGCTTCCTCCAACTCCTTTTTGGCCTTGTCGGCATCTTCCTTCGACACGCCTTCCTTCACCTTGCTGGCGCGCCTTCCACCAAATCCTTGGCTTCTTTGAGGCCGAGGCTCGTCAGGGCTCGGATGACCTTGATAACGCCAATCTTCTTGGCGGCATCGAAGCCGTCGAGCACCACGTCGAACTCGGTTTTGGCCTCAGCGGCTGGCGCGGCGCCGCCGCCGCCTGGAGCGGCCATCATCACGGCGCCACCGGCGGCCGCCTTGATGCCGTGCACTTCTTCCAGGTAGTCGCTCAGCTCCTTGGCTTGTTTCAAGTTCAAGGCGACGATCTTGTCGCCCAATTCTTTTGTCGGTGCGGAAAACTCTTTGGTGGCTTCAGCAGTCGCCATGGGAACAAACTTCCTTTCTCTCGAGGGGTCTTACGTTATCGGTACACCCCCGGGTCATTAACCCGAGGCTAAATAGGGTCTTTTACGTTGTGGGTGGAGCGGCTTCCGCGGCAGGTGCTTCGCCCCCGCCTGCCGCAGGCGCGTCGCCACCGCCGGACTTTTCCAAATTCTCTGCATGGGTTTTTACTTGACTGACCAAAGCCCCGCCTGCGCCGCCCAATTGCGCAGCCAACTTCGAGCCCGGTCCCAATATCTGACCGACCAGGATCGACAATTGTTCCAGGCGCGAAGGCCATTTGCTGATGGATTTGATTTCCACCGGCGACAGACTGGCGCCATCCATTGCGCCGCCTTTGGCCTTGAAGCCTTCGAACTCCTTGGCCTCCGAAAGGCGGACAACCTCTTTGGTGAGCGACACAAAATCGTCGCTTCCCCAAACGATCGCCATCGTGCCTTCCACGCCTTCAAAGGCCCGGGCCAGCGGCGTGCCTTCGGTGGCTCGCAAGGCTAGGCTGTTCTTCACGACTTCCAGCTTGATGTTTTTCTTCCGCAGCTCCGAACGCAGCTTGGAGGTGTGGATGGCGTCGAGTCCGATGACATCGACCACCAGCGCTTCACCCACGCCGTTAAGCTGGTTTTTCAAATCGCGGGTCAGCAGGTCTTTCAGGTATTTGCTCATGTGTATTTAGCCCCCGGGTCAATGACCGGGAGCTGTGCGGTTATATGGCGAGTTTGATTCCAGGCGTCATGGCGCCGCTGACGGTAATACTTTTCACGTACACACCCTTCACGCTAGTCGGCTTCAAGTGCTGGATGTGATCGATGAACGAACGAATGTTTTCGGCCAGCTTTTGTTCATCGAAGCCCAGCTTCCCGACCACCGCGTGCACAATTCCCGTCGGGTCGTTGCGGAATTCGACCTTGCCAGCCTTGTATTCCTTGACGGTTTTGGCCACGTCGGGCGTCACCGTGCCGGCACGCGGCGAAGGCATCAGTCCCCGCGGCCCCAGCACTTTGCCTAGCGGTCCCACCAATCCCATCATATCGGGGGCGGCAATACAGGCGTCGAAATCAGCCCAGCCACCCTTGATCTTGTTGGCCAACTCTTCCGCGCCCACCTCGTCGGCTCCGGCGGCCTTGGCTTCTTCCGCTTTATCCCCCTTTGCAAACACCACTACGCGCTTCGACTTGCCGATGCCGTGCGGCAACACGATCGAGCCGCGCACCAGTTGATCGGCCTGCTTCGGATCGATGCCCAAGCGGATCGAAAGCTCGACCGTTTGATCGAACTTGCGGGTGTTGAATTGCTTGAGGATTTTTACGGCCTGATCGATGGGAAGCGTGGTGCCTTCCTTGGGCAGCTTCTCCTGCATCGCTTTGAATTTTTTGGTCAGTGTCGGCATTGTTCTGGTTTACCCTTCTACGTCGATTCCCATGCTGTGCGCGGTGCCTTCAATCAGGCGGCGGGCATGGTCGGGATCGGAGGCGTTTAAGTCGGCTCCCTTCAACTGCACGATCTTGTCGAGCTGGGCCTTGGTTACCTTGCCGACCTTCTCTTTGTTGGGCACGCCGGAGCCCTTGGCGATGCCGACCGCCTGCTTCAACAGCGCTGCCGCCGGCGGGCTTTTGCAAACGAAGTCGAAGCTGCGATCGCTGTACACATTCACGATCACCGGAATGGGCATGCCGCCGGCTTCGCGGGTTCGTTCGTTGAATTGCTGCACGAACTGACCCAGGTTGATGCCGAACTTTCCCAACGAAGTGCCCACAGGCGGGGCAGGGGTGGCCTGGCCGCCGGGCACTTGAAATTTCGCGGTTCCTACGAGCTGCTTTGCCATGATCGCTTTATACGGGTTCGATTTGCCAGTGTTCTAATTCGACTTGTGTGGGCCGCCCGAAAATGTTGATGAACACGATCACGCGGCCGCTGGCCTCGTTGATGCTGTCCACCTCGCCTTCGAAATTCTCGAACGTGCCTTCGTTGATCTTGACGTGATCGCCTTTCTTCACGCGGATGTTCAACCGCGGCGCTTCGTCGGGTTTCTCTTCCGTCTTGGAGATGATCTTGGCGATATCGGTCGGCGACATCGGCGACGGGCGGCCGATCGAGCCGGTGAAATCGCCGATGCCCGGCGTCTCCCGCACCAAGTACCACGTATCGTCGTTGATCTCCATGTGGACGACCAGATAACCGGGATACAGCTTTCGCTTGACGACCTTCTTCTTGCCGCCTTTGAATTCCGTGACGGTTTCAATTGGCACGATGATGTCGCCAAAGTACTTGTCCAATCCGGCCATTTGCACCCGGCGCAACAGACCTTCGCGGATCGAATCTTCGCGGTTGCTTTGGACCTTGAGGATGTACCAATCTTTCTTGATCGGCCGATCCGATTCCTCGACGGCCACCGCGATGCCTTGCGGCTCGTGCTCGGGCTCCACTTCTGCTTCGGGTTGCGACGGTGCGTGCGACTCGGCAGCTTCGATTTCCGGACCGCCGGTGGTGTCAGGAGTTTGACTGGCCGGGCCGCCAGGCTGGCCCTCGGCGACCACGTCCGGTGGGGCCGTGTCGTCCGGCGGCAGCGGCTGGCTTTGCTGAGGCGCACTCTTCACCCGGGCCGCTTGCGGAAGCATCGGGGGGCGTCGGATTTTCCCACTCGTCGTTCACGCCGGTATCTCCAGGATCAACCCTTGATTCTCAGCAAATTGTTCAACAGCCAATTCCAAAAAAAGTCGTATAGCGCCAACACGAATGCCAGGCCGAATATGGTCACTATGACGACCGTCGAACTTCGAATCAGTTCCGACCGCGAGGGCCAGGAAACCTTCACCATCTCCGCTTCCACCCCGATCAGAAAATCTGCAAACCGCGCTATGTTCACCAGCCGGTACACAAACCAGATTCCCAAGGCGAACACCGCCAAGGGAATTCCATACTGCATCGACTTGCCCCACGTCGCCATCAAGTTCGATTCGCTTAGCCGCCAACAACCGATCGCAATCGTCACCGCCAATGCCGCAAAAGTTACCTGCCGGGTAATGCGGCCTTGACTGCGTTTATATAACCCCAGTTGAAACAGCTCGTGCCAAAAGGTCGTTGCTGTCGCTTTTTGCTCATTGGACATCGTTGACACCTATTGCATCCTTGCGATCGTAGGTGAGTAAGTGAGTAGGTGAGTAAGTAAATTGGATCATGAATTTCCGCCGACCGTTCGCTTACCGACTCACGCACTCACTTACTCACCCACTGGCCCGCATGCATGGCAGGGGCGAAGGGACTTGAACCCCCAACCGCTGGTTTTGGAGACCAGTGCTCTGCCAATTGAGCTACACCCCTAAATGTCTAATGCGAAATTCAAAATGCAGAATGCAAAATCAATTTGCATTCTGCACTTCTCATTCTGCAATTTCTTACGCCAAAATCTTCGTCACCACGCCTGAACCCACGGTGCGGCCACCCTCGCGGATGGCGAAACGCACGCCGTCGTCCATGGCGATGGGCACTTGCAATTCAACACTTAACCGGGCGTTGTCCCCCGGCATGCACATTTCCACACTGCCCATCAACGTGGCTGATCCGGTGACGTCGGTCGTGCGGAAGTAGAACTGCGGACGGTAGCCGCTGAAAAACGGCGTGTGCCGCCCGCCTTCCTCCTTCGACAACACGTACACTTCGCACTCGAACTTGGTGTGCGGCGTGATGGAACCGGGCTTGGCCAATACCTGGCCGCGCTCGATTTCCTCGCGCTTGATGCCGCGCAACAGGCAACCGACGTTGTCGCCCGCTTGTCCGGTATCCAGCGTCTTGTTGAACATTTCCACGCCGGTCACAACGACCTTGCGCTTGTCAGGACTCAGGCCGACGATTTCCACTTCCTCGCCGACCTTCACGATGCCGCGCTCCACGCGCCCGGTGGCGACCGTGCCGCGGCCTTCGATCGAGAACACGTCTTCCACGGCCATCAGGAAGGGCTTGTCGATCTGGCGGACCGGCTCGGGAATGTACTTGTCGATGGCGTCCATCAATTCGCCGATGCACTTGTTCGCCGCAGGATCCTTGGGATTGTCGTACGCCGGCTTGCTGGCGCCGCGAATGATGGGGATCTCATCGCCTGGGAAGCCGTACTTGGTCAGCAATTCGCGAATTTCCAGCTCCACCAGTTCCAGCAATTCCGGATCGTCGACCAGGTCGATCTTGTTCAGGAAGACGACCAATGCCGGCACGCCGACTTGGCGAGCTAGCAAGATGTGTTCGCGAGTTTGCGGCATGGGACCGTCGGCCGCGGACACGACCAGAATGGCGCCGTCCATTTGAGCCGCGCCGGTGATCATGTTCTTGATGAAGTCGGCGTGGCCTGGGCAGTCGATGTGGGCATAGTGACGCTTTTCCGTCTCGTATTCCACGTGGCTGACGGCGATGGTGACTGTTTTGGTTTCGTCGCGCACCGTGCCGCCCTTGGCGATATCGGCGTACGATTTTAAACTTGCCAGACCCTTGGCGCCTTGCACCGCCAGAATTGCGGCGGTGAGCGTCGTTTTGCCGTGATCGATGTGGCCGATAGTGCCGACATTGACGTGGGGTTTCGTGCGTTGAAAGGTGTCCTTAGCCATTCTTTCTCCCTGCATTTAATCGAGCGGACAAATCGTCCTAAAAAGTGATGTCTGAAAAACGAGTACTCATTCGGATCAAAAACGGAGCTGACCGCAATTACGTTCCGTACGCCATCGCCCCGTCTCCATTTTCTAGCGGTCGTGCTCAAGAGCTGCTGATGGGACTTGAACCCATGACCTCGTCCTTACCAAGGACGCGCTCTACCAGCTGAGCTACAGCAGCGTGCGCTTCCCTCGGAGCGGCGCCGACATTTCCGACTGGTCACAGACTGCTGTGCGTAAGGTTGATTGTTGGTTAGTGGTTATCGTTAACTTGTGTTTTGTTTAATTGTTCCCGTTCAATCCCAAACGCTTTAAAGCGGGTGAAGGGAATCGAACCCTCGTCTTCAGCTTGGAAGGCTATTGCTCTACCATTGAGCTACACCCGCATGTAATGAACGACCAATGACCAATTTTCCAATGACCAATGATCTCGAATTGTGTCCCTCAATTTTGGTCATTGGTGCTTAGTCATTCGTGATTCAAAAACAGTGGGGGGTAAAGGATTCGAACCTTTGAAGGCAGTGCCACCAGATTTACAGTCTGGCCCCTTTGACCGCTCGGGAAACCCCCCTCGGTTTCTTCCGATCTACCGTCTCGCGGACCAGCTTACTGACGGCGACGAGCTAGCGGAGGGACTCGAACCCACAACCTGCGGTTTACAAAACCGCTGCTCTGCCGGTTGAGCTACGCTAGCCTGCGAGGGGGCTATGAAAACCACTAAATATAACAGTCTGGCCTAGCCTTGCAATCCCGTCCACGGCGCGTTTTTTGCATGGCCAAAGCCGCCCCCTGAAAAGGGATACGCTCTAGCGGCCGGCCGGACTTTGCCCCCATGGGGAGACGGTCTTTCGACCGCCAAAGTTCGCCGCCGGCCCATTCATTCCGCCCAAATCGCCCGGCTTTTGCTGCAAAGCCCACTACGGGCGGCCGGAAGGGGTGAGATTAGCCGCTGGGCACTTCGATCTTCTCGTCGTGCGCGGCCTGACGAAGCTTCGCCAAAGCGCCGGGCTTCGATCTGCCGCACGCGCTCCTTCGTCACGCCCATCTCCTGGCCGACTTCCTTCAAAGTCAGCGGTTCCTGGGCATGATCCAAACCGAAGCGGCTGATGATGATCTTCTGCTCGCGCTCATCAAGCTTTTCCAGAATATGGCCAATCTGCACCACGCGCTGTGATTGAGCCGACTCCTGGCCATATTGGTCGCTGCGCCGATCGGCGGTCGTGCCAAACATCTCCGACTGGCTGGTGCGGAAACGATCGCGGCGGCGCAGTTCGTCGGGAATGGTGCGCGCGAAGTTCTTCATGATCGCCCACGAAGCGTACGTGCTGAACTTGTTGCCACGGGCGTAGTCGAACTTTTCCACGGCGCGGATCAGCGACATATTGCCGTCGCTCACCAGCTCGAAGAAGTTGTCGCTGGGCCCGACGTGCCGCTTGGCGATCGACACCACCAAACGCAGGTTGGCCCGCACGATTTGGTTCTTCACCGTGACGGCCTGATCGTACAGACTCTCGATTTCTTCCATCGCGCTGGAGCGGGCATGGGCCGGATCCAGCTTCTCGCGCAGCCGGTTGGCCTTGAACTTCAAGTAATTGAACTTGCGGAACAAGTACACTTCCTGCTCGCGGGTCAACAGCGGTACTTCGTATAAGCTGGCCAAATACGGCGGCAAACCCGAGGGTAGCCGCGCCTTTTTCGCCGCAGGCAGGTTGGCGCCGGGCATCGGGCCGAAAATTGTCTTTTCCGCTCCTTCGCGGCCGAAATACGGATTCGACATGTAATCCAGCGGCAATTCCAAAATGCGGTTGGCCCGCATTTCATTGATGATCCGATAAATGCTGGTTTTCGTGCGGCAATAGCGCTTCGCCAATTCGTCTGCCGAAACATCGCGGCGATATTGCTCGTAGATCTTCTGCTTGGTTTCATCCGACAAAGGCCCCGTGCTGGACGGGAAAATCGCCAGGTCGGGATGCTCCTGCTCGAATTGCTTCAAGGTGTAGCGAATGGTTTCCACGCTGCGATTCATTTTCTTGGCGATCCGACGAGCCACTTCCGACGGGCAACCGTTGGCGGCTGCCAGCCGGCGAGCCCGAGAGATGATCTCATCGCGCTCGGTCTCCGACATCTGGCTGAAGTTGGAGCCGCGATTTACGCGCTCTGTGTTCTCACCGACGAAGCGATCGACCGAGCTCGCAAGAACCCCAGGCGCTTGCGGCCGTCGAACACGAACCGCCGGCTCACCAACCCCTGTTGGCGCCACCGCGAGATCGTCTTGGTCGATACGTTGAATCTCTTGGCCATCTCTTCCACGGTCAGCACTTCCTCGCCCGCGGCGTCCGCCGGCACGGCCGCGGCATCCGTCAAATCTTCCACGAACAGGCGCAAATCGTGGCTGGCTTGCTCGCCGGTAAGTTTCATGTTCGCAAAAGATGTCGGCCGATAATCAGTGATACGGAAGCATAGGTAGTCGTACGGGTAGACGCGCAGGTTCGATCTCCGACAACAACCGCTCTGCACGGTTGGCCTGTTCCAACTGCTTTTCGCGCGGAGCGAACCGCACCTGCTGGTCACGCAATTGTCGCAACACCGGATGTGAATATGCACTGTTCATACTGAGGGCGCCTCCTCGCTTGCTGCCCGTCGGCAATCCCTGCGGCTTTCACCGCCCGACTGGCACGCCCAAGTTTTCGCGGCCATTCGTTGGCCGCCTCTTCTCCTTATTTGCTAGCTGCTATCTGTCTGTTATCTTTCTGACCAAACCGATCGGCTGCCGCGCAACACTTGTCAACTTGTATCAATTTCCCGCTGTCTGCTCTAAATTGCTGCAGCTTTTCGGTTTAGCGTTAGTCTCCGTTTCGGCCCGCCTGATTCGTCCTTTCCCTTTTCCAACCCCAATTCGCCGCGTAGGTTCCTACCTGTTTTACGAAACAAGGTGTCCAACGGTCTACCTGAATTGGTCGCTGCCCCGACCTACTAAGACAAGTTCACCGTAAGTCGGTTCGGCTGGTACTGTTTTGCCTCCCTATCTCTTGCGCAATTAAAAGCTTACACCATTTCCACGCCGCTCGTGTAAAAACCGGCAGAAAACGCTTCCCAAACCCTTTTCGAAGCCGCTTTGGCAGCTTACGCGCTTGTCATGCAGCCTTCACCAAGCAGTCGATTTAACCCAATATCAGGCTTCCCGGGGACACCTTTCCGCCGAGTCTGCCGTTTCTGCTTCCTGGAAGGGGGCCAAAAAGGGGTGCAAACCCTGTGCCTAAGGTCCCAAGTGTCCAGCCCAAGTCGCATGGACACCGGGGCACCGTTTCCTGGAGACTTAGACCCCGCTCACCGACTGGAGAGTTACATGGAAGTACGGATTTATCGCCTTTTGTTGGTCGCTGCGTGTTTTGCCGCTTTTGGCAGCGCCGCCCTGGCTTGGCAGCCGCGGAAAAGTACACGCTTCGCGCAGGCCATCTGGTTTCGGCTCCGGTGCGCGTGACGGCGAATCTCGACGTCGGCGGCTATCTGAAAACTGAAGTCGATAAGAAGCCGCAGCAGATTCCCATGAGCGTGGTGGCTCAGTTCACCTACGACGAGCACCGCATCGACGACGGCAGCGATGTCGATCACCGCCTGGCATCCGCTATTACGACGATTTCTCGGCGACGATCAAAGTCGCCGATAAAGTCACCAAACCGCAGTTGCGCAACGATCGCCGCCTGATCGCGGCCACCGCCGGTAAGGATTCAGTGAATCTTTCCTCGCCGCGCGGGCCGCTGACTCGCGAAGAGCTGGACCTGATTGATATCCCAGGCAACACGTCGGTCATCGACGAGATTCTGCCCGCCGAAGCGATCGGCAAAGGCCAGAAGTGGAAGCCGTCCGCCGACGCCCTGGCGCACCTGCTGGGTCTGGATGCAGTCGGTCACAGCGAAGTCGACTGCCAATTGGTCGAAGTGAAAGACGGCAGTGCCGAGATCACGATCGAGGGCACGCTGGGCGGAGCGATCAACGGCGTCGCCAGTGACATGGAATTGAAGGGCAAATTGCTGGTCGATATCGACCGCCACGCTCCCACCAGCTTGCTGTTGGCGATCAAAGAGCAGCGCGGCATCGGGCACGTTGCACCGGGGCTCGACGTGGTGGCGAAATTGAAAATGACCATGATGCCGGTGCTGGATTCCAAGCTTCTGGCAGGCGATGTGATGAAGGACGCCAAATTGCCGCAGTCGGACAAAGCGCCGCCGCTGGAGTATCGCTCCGATGCCAAAGGTTACCGCCTCCTCTACGATCGTCGCTGGCACATCACGCGCGAGGAGCCCGAACTGGTAGTCATGCGGCTGGTGGAACGGGGTGATTTAATTGCCCAGTGCAATATCGCTCCGGCGAGCAAAGCGATCGACAAACCGGTGGAATTGGAAAAATTCCAGGCCGACGTGCAAAGCGGCTTGGGCAAACTATTCGGCCGTTTCGAAAAAGCCAGCGAGCGCGGAACCGATTCCGGCTTGCGAATTCTCCAAGCCGTGGCGGTCGGCACCGCCGAGGAATTGCCGATTCAATGGCGCTATTACCTGGTGCACGATCACCAGGGCAGGGCTCTGAGCGTGGTGTTCACCTTGGAAGCGCCGCTGGTTGAGCAATTCAAAGACCAGGACAAGCCGCTATTGGAAAGCGTGCAGTTTCTGGAGCCCAAAATGGCTGCGTCCCCGAGCGGTGCTGATAAGTAACGCTCCGGATGGTTGACGGCGCACCACCAGTAAGTGAATGATGGTGCGTTGCGTCCCTACACTCCGCATTCCAAACTCCGAAATCCACACTTCCATGGCTGTCACCATTCGCTTGCGCCCCAACGGTCCGATGTTGATCGAGGGCGAGTTCACCCTGTTGGATCACGAGGGCAATCCGTTCCCGCTGCCGGCGAGTAAACCGATGGTTTCGTTGTGCCGCTGCGGGCAGTCGAAGAACAAGCCGTTTTGCGACGGTTCGCACAAGGCCTGCGCTTTTGCCGCGGTGGAGCTCGCGCCCAAGCCCGCCCAGAGTTAGCGAACGGCAGTTTTCCGGCGATAGAGCGATTCCAAGAGTTCCTCGTAGCCGGCAACCATTCGGTCCACCGACCAGTTCTCCACGACATGCTGCCGGCCCGCGGCGCCGAAGCGCCGGGCCTGCGCCGGATCTAAAAGCAGTTCGGCGACACGGCGCACCATTTCCGCGTCGTCGTCGGGTTCAACCAGATAACCGCACTGACCGTCGATCACCGTTTCCGGAATGGAGCCCACGCGCGTGGCCACGACTGGTTTTCCGCAGGAGAGCGCCTCGAGAATCGAAACCGGGTTGGCTTCCATTCGCGAAGTGAGCACGAATACATCGAGCAAGTTGAGCAGTTCCGGCACGTCCGGTCGCTTGCCTACGAAGTGCACACAATGTGCGAGGCCAAGCTGGGCCGACAGCGTTTTCAGTTCGCAGCGCCGCGTCCCGTCGCCTATCACCAAAAAGTGCGCGTCCGGCACTTCCTGGCGTATCTGCGAGGCCACGCGTAGGAACATCTCATGATTCTTCTCGGGCCGCAACACCGCCACGATGCCGGCCAGCGGCGGGCTTCGCGGAATTCCCAACTCTTCACGCAAGGTTTGACTCGATTCAATCGGGCAATACTTCTCGGTGTTCACGCCGTTGGGAATCACGCGCACTCGCTTGCCGGGCAGGCGTTCGCTGTCGACCAAATGCTGAGCGTGCGGCCGGGCGACCGCCACGAACGAATCGGTCAGCGGAGTCAATCGGCGGTTGAGCCAGGTAATTTCATCGGGCCAGCTTGTGGAATGGATCGCTGATACGACAACCGGAACGCCGGCAGTTCGCGCCGCCAGGCGGCCCCAGAACATTTTGTCCCCCGCCCCGACAGTCACCACAACGTCGGTTCGCCGCTTGCGCATGAGCCGCGCCAATCGCGGCAAAATGCTCAGGTCATATTTCCGCCGCAACAGATCGTGATGCACCAAAATCTCGCAGGCAAGCTGATCGCCCAGTTCGCCCCGTTCTTTCAGGCAGCACAATTCTGGTGCGAATCGTTGGCGGTCCATGCGGCGAATCAGATTGCACAATAGCGTCTCCGCCCCACCGACATGCATCGACGTGATGACGAACATCACGCGCAGCGGCCGATTGTCGGCGGCATCCGCACGGGGCAAGATCGCAGGAAAGTCTTGAATGTCGATCATGCAGTTCGGTTTCTGTATCCCAAAATCGCGCGAGTGATTCGCTGCTTGTCCTCGACATCGAACAATTGGTCGGTGAAGATCGCCGCCAGCGCAACGGCGGCAAGCGCCGCAATCGCTGCCCACAGACCAAAACCCAGCGTGAAGGGCAACAATGAAACCAACAGCACCGAGCGCTGCAGCTTCATACCCATCCAAATATTGAAGCGATAGATCAACACGAGCGCCACAGCATTGGCCGCGCCGGTCGCCCAAACCGCGCCGATCAATCCATATCGCGGCAACAGTATCGTGTTCAGCACGACGTTGGTGACCAGGCCTGTGAGCAAGGCAGCGCAGCCCAGCCGCGCCCGTTCCGCGCACCACAAGTACATCTGCGCCATCGTGGCCATGCCGAACCACATGCAATAGGTCAGCGTCCACGGCAAGACGGTCGAGCCGCCGGCGAATTTTCCCTTGAAGGCCACGCCGAACAACCACGGCCGCGCCAAAAGGATGACGATTGATCCGCTGAACAACAGCAATCCCAGTAATTTCAGCGCGAGGTTCATTCGTGCCGAAACCGCACCGCGCTCGCCCTCTTCCCAATCGTGGCTCAAATGCGGCAAGAGCATCGTGCCCATCAGCGTGGAAACCGAAACCAACAACAGCGGCACAATGCGCGAGCTGTGATAATTGCCGACCTCGGCCAGAGGATCCGCCACGCGCGACGTGTGCACGATCATGTATCGATCCACCACGTCGAACAGGTTGTACAGCAAATTGGTAACCCAAACCCAAGCCGCAAACGGCAACAGGCGCGACCAGAATCCGCCGCTGGCAGCTTGCAGCGACGGAGCTTTATCTGGTGGCAATTCCTGCCACAGCCGTCCTAGAAACCACAGCATTCCGCCGATGAGCACTAGGCACGACAGTCCGTAGGCGGTCACGAGCGAAGCCGCTTCGCGCTGCCACGTCAAAAGCAGCAATATGCTGAAGCCCGCAAATGCCATGCTATTGAAGAACTGGACAATCGCATTCACCCGGGCTAGCCGCAGGGCATTGAGCAGTTCGGTAAGGAAGTTGTAGGCAATCACCGCCACCAGCGATGTGACCATCACCAGCACAAGCTGCGCTTTATCCGTCTCGCCAAAGACCAACAGCGAAAATTGCGTTCGCAACAAGCTGATTGCGATGACCGAAAGCGTCGTCAGAACGGCGCAGGCAATCGCCGTGCGGCGCACCAACGTGCGCAATTGACCGCGCTGCCGAAAGTATTCCACATATCGCCCGAAACTGCCGGGCAACCCCAAGACCGTCAGCGGCGCCGCCAGCGTGAGAAACCCGAAAGCCATATCCCATTGCCCCAGCTCATCGGGCGACAGCCATCGGCACACCAGCACGCCGCGCACAAAACCGACGATCCGCTGCACCGCCGCCATCACCAATAGCACCATCACGCTTTGCGCCAGCGTATCGGTGCGGAAGCCTGTGCGCAGGCCCACCATCGACCGCCTCCAGCGCGGCCTCGCGCAGTTCAGGTGCATCCTCAGCAGGAGATTCTAAAACAGTGGACATTATTCGCGGCCTTTGGCGGCGCCTTCGAGCTCACGAATCGTCGGCGACAATTCATCGTCGACCGTGTACGAGGGACGAATCTTGCGCGGATCGATCGTGCCCCAGTTCCGCAACCGCGGCATGTTTTCCACGTGGATCCGCCGCAAATGAAACGGATCGTCGCCGGGAAAGTTGTAATCGCCGTAGGCCGAGCAAACCGCTTCATAGCCGTACTCATAGGCCATCTGGAAAGCGCGGCGGTTCAGATTCTGCGGCAGACCGAAGGGGAACGAGAAGTAGCGGACCGGCGAGCCGATGGCCGATTGCAGTTCCTCGCCGGCGACGACCACTTCGTCGTACAACTTGCATTCGTCGGTGATTCGCCCCAAATCGGCGTGCGTGCGCGTGTGCGCGCCGATTTCGATTCCTTGTTGCGCCATCCAGCAAAGTTGCGCCACGGTGTTTGGCCGGCACGATGCCCCGTGCCGCAGATCGTGCGGAAACGGCTTGCCCTTCAGCACGTTCCGCAAGCTCACAAAGTAAGTGCAGGGTATTTTTTCGGCGATCAACAGCGGCAAAGCCCGGTCGCAGTTGTCGGCATAGCCGTCGTCGAAGGAGATGCTGGCGGCGATGCGATCGTTTTTGCCGCGGCGGATTCGGCATTGGGCCTCTTCCAACGAGATCAACTCGCAATGCTTCTTCAGCCAACGCATCTGCCGTCGAAACAATCGGAACGAATGCGTCCAAGGCGTGGCGGCATCGTCCGCGACGCGATGATAGAACAGCACCAAAATCGGCGCCGCTCCTTCGGCGCTGCGCAATCGATTCGCCCAGTGGCGATACGGTGAAGTCAGCCCGCAATAGCCGGCCAACAGCACGTGATCCATCAGTGTGCGTCGCAGCGTCATCGGCGTACCTCCGCCGATCGTGACTTGGCCTGTTTCGGACGCCGTGCTGTGTGCCGGCCGATTTTTGCCCAGCGGCGCAGCAGTTGCGCGGTGCTCCAAGCGGCATAGCGCAAACGCGGAATCGAACGCGGCGCTACGATGCGCACTTCCTCTGCCGGTTGCATTGTGGCGCGCCACGACGATTTGTACGCCTCGTCGCCGCGCAGAAAATCAAAATTTCGATAGCCGCGTCGCTGCGCGTCGCGCAGCGACCCGATGCTTCCCAACCAGCCTGGCCGATCGCCTGCCAATTCCGGCTCGATGCCGCTTTGATAAAAGTAGATGGTGTCGCCGCCGATCAGGTCATATTCGATGGCGGCCGGCCGTCCGTCCAAGTCGGTCCACCACAATCGCAGCAAGCCCAGCGAAAGCAATTGCGCCATCACATCGCGGTGAAAGGCGGTAAACAGCGGCGAAGCGAAGCAGCCAGGCTGGCCCAAGCTGGCTCGGCGCTTCTGGTGCAGTTCGACCAGGCGGCGGAAGTAATGCTCCAGTTCGTCGGCATGTTCGACCGTGCCGGTGGTGACCAGGCCGGTGTCGAAGTTGCGGCGCAGTAATTTGTGCACACGCTCGCGGCGCGACTTGGAAAGCGAGGCCACGTAGTCTTCCCAAGTGTCGGGGAATTCCACGCGCAGCAATTCACGCCGCGCAGGCGGTGAATATCGTAGCCATGAACTTCCAGATGGTCGGCCAGCAAATCGATGGTTGCGTCGCCGGCGTCGAGTCCCACGAGCTCCAGCGCATCCCACTGGCGCCGAGCCTCGCCGGTCAGCCAATCGGCTACGTGCGACGCAACTGCCGCTTCAGCTTTGTCGACGGCCAATAGCGTGAGATGATCGCTGCATACTTCGCCGCTTCCCAAAAAGCGCAGCACGCGCCCGCTGCGCCGCGATCGGCTCCAGTACCAAGGGGCCAGGCCGATCAGTTCGCCGTCGGCCTCGCGCACCGTGATCACAAACAATTTCCATTCGGGCTGCCGATAATGGCGCCACCAGGTAACTAACCATTCAAAGCGGCGAAACGGAACATTGCCGGCCAGGCGGTTCCACTGGTCGCGCAGCGCTTCCAATTCGGCTTCTTCGCCGATTTGTTCGACTTGAATCAGATCTGCAAGCGCAAGCGACATGGATGGTTCAACGGTTCGGAGTTCAAGAATCGGATTCTGTGGTCGTTGGTTGACGCTGATTCCATTGGCCGGCCAACGCCATGCCGTACTTGATCCACTGTTTCAAGCTTTGTTTGGCTCGCCAAGCGTTGTGGCGTACGCGGGCGGAGGCGCGGGCCGGCACCACGCGCACCGAAATCATCGGCCGCGGCTCCGCGCCAGTGAGCTTTGTACGGTTCGTCGCCGCGCAGAAAGTCGTATGCATGTTGTCCCTGCTCGATGGCACGCCGCAGCGAGGCCATGTTCGCCAAATGGCCCGGCTTGTCGTCCAGCCGCTGCGTGTCGATGCCCGATTGATAGGCGAACGTCATCTCGTCGCCGATCAATTGGTATTCCGCTGCCAATGGCCGACCGTCGAGTTCCAGCCAATTGACGGCCGCGCGGCCGACGCCCATCAGGCGGGCCGAAGCTTCGCGATGAAACGCTTCGAATGTGCGGGAGGCAAAGCAGCCGGGTTGCCCGCGCGGCTTCCACCGGCCTTGATGCAGTTGAATCAAAATCTCAAACGCTTGAGCTATTTCCTCGGGAGAGTGGGCGTGGCGCACTGCCACGCGGCCCGTTTCGAAATAATTGCGGTAAGCGCACCGCAGCCGATTGCGGTGCGGCTTCGATAGAATCATCAGATACTCATCCCAAGTCGCCGGCAGTGCCACGCGCCAACCGTTGAACGTCGGACAATGATGCACCACGTTGCCGCGGGCTTGCAGATTTTCCAGCAGCCGGGCAATGGGGACATCGGTTGCATCGACGCCGGCCAGCTCTAGACGGTCCCAGCGATGGCTGTCCTCAGCCGCAGGCGCGCTTAGCCAATCGGCTAGTGCCGCTGCGACACTCGCTTCCTGGTCGGGCGCGCACAACACGCTGAGATAATCGCTGCACACTTCACCGTCTCCAATGAAGTGAACGGCAAGCGCACCGCTAGTGCCCACAAGCCGATACCACGGGGCGACGCCGACCAGCTTTCCATCGTCGGTGGATACGGTCAGCAAAAACAATTGGTATCCACGGCGCGGGCGGCCGGATTCATCGCAGCCGTAGTGCCGCCACCAGGTTTCGACCCATTCCCAGCGCCGGAACGGCACGCCGCGCGCAAGCTCGTTCCACGTGGCGGACCAAGGCGCCAGCGAAGCAAACTCGGTATGAAGCGTGACACGCATCGGAGAAAATTCAGGGGTTAGAAATCACGGGTCAGACAATGGGAATTCATGCGCGCGCATTTGGTGCGCCCGTTCCACTAACCGAATACTGAAACATTCGCCGTAAGCACCTGGGATGCAAATGATTTCGGCCGGATTTTCCCGGCCGATTTTCGAGGCGCGTGCGGCTTGCAGCGGTCAGCATGTTGCCGTTTCGCCACCTGTGTTGCCCTGTCAACGCGTTGTGGCCTGTTGTCAACGTTCGCCCGGGAGGTGAATTGCGAGCGACGGCACGGCGGGCCTGCGCTCTTTGGTGCGCAAGTGCTGATTGCGTCTTCGCTTGCGATCAATCCGCCGGCATCATGCACTCGCCCAAGCAATAGGCGGCATCGACTTTGCTTTCATTTGGCTCGCACCAGTCAGTTTTCGCAGGCTCATTCAAGGAAACGCTTTCCATGTCGCGGCACCAAGGTTCGGTCGTCAATCCCGCTGAAGTGGTTCAGATCCTGCGGAGCAATCCGCGGCGATGGCTGATTCCGGTCGTGGTGTGCACGATTTTGGCGGCAGGCTACGCGGTGTTTCACCGCCCCGCGTGGGAAGCGTCGCAGGCGTTGATGGTGCGCGATGAAGTGATGGGCGCGTCTACCACTCGCCCCGGAAAATTTCAGCAGCCCGACGACATGAAAACCGTTCAGGAAACGATCCTGGAATTGGCCCGCAGCCGCACGGTCTGTGCCGCCGCATTGGCGGAAGTTGGACCGGGTTCAGCCGATTCCAGTGATGCGTCGTGGCCCAGCAATGCCAAAGTTGCCGCATTGCAAGCACGCGTGAAACTAACCCCGCCCAAAGGCGCCGAATTCGGCAAGACCGAAGTCTTTTATTTGAACGTGGAGGCCGAAAGCAAGACTCGGGCCGTGACCCTGGCTGCCGCCATTTGCAAACAACTACAAATCCGCTCGCAGGACCTGCGCGATCTGAAAGCTCAAAGCTTGATAACAGAACTGGCAAAAACCGCCGATCTGGCGAAGGCCGATCTCGATGCCACCACCCAGCGGCTCACCGCCATCGAAGGCCGTGTGGGCCCGGACCTCGGCGAATTGCGACTCTTGAACGATCTGAACGGCGGCGATAGCCCGCTGCGTCGCTCGATCAGCGACATGGAGCATGAACTTCGCGAAGCCCGCCAAAGCGTTGAAGCCAATCAAGAATTGTTGCAAGTGCTGACCGCCTCGAAAAGCGATACCGGTTCGCTCACGGCCGCGCCGAATCGCCTGCTGGAGGCTCAGCCGGTGTTGCGTCGGCTGAAAGACGGCCTAGTGGATGCCCAATTGCGGACCGCACAACTGGCCGGCAACATGACCGACGAACATCCGCAAGTCATGGCGGCGAAGATTTCGGAGCAGGAAATCGCCGCCCATGTACGCTCGGAAATCGATTCGGCGGTGCGCGGCGTGCAGGTCGAATTGCGGTTGTCGCAAGACCGTGCCGTTGCCCTGGAAACACAACTGGCTGATGCCCGCCGTCGACTCACTGGCTTGGCCGAAATGCGGGCCGATTACGGCAACTTGGTGAATGAACGGAATCAACGCTCCGATATTCTTAAAACTGCCGAACAGCAATTGGCCGAAGCCCGCGCCAGCCAAGCTGCGGCACGTACCGCCAGCTTGATCGCGGTCGTCGATTCCCCGGTGGCCGGCGATCGTCCGGTTGGTCCGGGCAAGGCGGCGATCCTGTTTGGCGGGATGTTTGGCGGTTTGATCGTGGGCCTGGGCATCGTGTTTCTGACCGTGCCCGTGCAGGGCATGTCGCTCGATATCGACGCCATTAGTGCGCACGAAATCGCCCCGCCGATTGTCAACGGAAAGCCCGAAGCCGCGCGTCCACTCAATGGGAAATCCAACGGACATCCCGTGTTTGACGGTCGTCTGTCGATGAAGCAGGCGCTGGGCAAGCTGGTTGCCAGCCGCTAGTTTTCCGCTCATTTTCCCGGAGCTTTCAGGGTGTCGAACACGCTGTTGCTTGAACCGGCTGTCGCCGAACTGAAAACATCCACGCCGAAATCATCGACGGCGCTCGCCGCCCGGCCCGCCAAATCGCTGCGCTACGAAACGCTCGACATGTGGCGCGGCCTGTGCTGCCTGATGCTGGTGGTGTTTCACACCACGATGCAGGTGGCCCGGCATTATTTCGTCGACCAATCGGGCAGAGTCGATAGCGTCAGTTCGCTGGGGATGTGGCTGGCCGCGAGAGCCTGGATCGGCGTGCCGATCTTCTTCGTGATCAGCGGATACTGCATCATGGCGACGCTGCACGCCCGGCAGAAAAGAGGGGGCGTGATCGAATTCGCTAAGCGCCGCTTCTGGCGAATTTACCCGCCGTATTGGACCGCAATTGCGCTTTCGGCTCTCGCCATTCTGGCGATCAATGCTCGTTGGCCGGGCGCCGTTCACGACGGCATTTTCACCGTGCCCAATCCCGATGGAATGAGCCGCTGGGAATGGCTGGGAAATCTGACGCTCACCGAATCGTGGCGGCATTGCGTATTCGGCGGGCACGCGCAACATTTGCTGCCCAACACCTGGACACTGTGTTACGAGGAGCAGTTTTACGTTATCGCCGCGCTGATACTGCTGTTGGCCGGCGGCAGGATTTTTTCGGCGGCCGTGGTGGTCACGATTTTTGTTTTTATCGGCAAGACGATCGGCTGGTTCCTGGGCTGGGATGTTAAAGGCTCGCTGTTGGACGGCGGCTGGTTTCAAATCGCCGCCGGTATTTTGCTCTATTTCCGCGTGAACAAAGCCACGCCGCGGCAGATTCGCTGGATTCACGCGCTATTGATTTTGGGCGTGCTCGCTTCGCTGCGCAATCCCAGCCATCTGCTGGAGTTCTATCCAAACCACGATATGGAACGATTTGTGGCGTATAGTTTTGCGCTGCTGGCCTCGCTCTTGTATCCCTACGACCAAAAGCTGAAGCAAGCCGTCGTGCTGCGGCCTTTGCGGTTTGTAGGGGGCATGAGCTACAGCGTGTATTTGTGCCATCCGCTAGTGGCGAAGGGCATCAGCTTTGCGTTTTTCCGCGCCGGCGTGTACGGCAATGCAGAAACGCTGCTGTTGGTTTTGCCGCTATGCTTGGCGGCCTCGCTACCGGTGGCGTACATGTTCCATCGCCAGATCGAACGGCACTTTATTCCGAAATCCAATCCTACGAGCCAACCGGCAATAAGCACCTCAATGGCATTCAATGCGCCGGCGGCTGCGACCGCTTGATTCGCCGCAGCGGCCGGCCGAAACGTTTGAAGCGATGGATTTTCTGCTGCTGATCGTCGTCGCCTGCGGCCTGGTGTGGACCACGTGGTTCGTGCTGCGCGGATCGCTATTGGCTGGCTGCATGGCGATGATCGTCGTTGCCGCCAGCTTTGGTTATTTCTTTTGGCACAGCCAAGGGGGCTTTCCACTGACGGTGGACCGGCTGTTCGTGGTCTTGTTAGTCGTCACTTACGGCACGCGCCGACTGCTGGGATCGGCCGATCCCAAACCGTTTGGCCGCGAAGACTGCGTGTTGTTCACCTTTCTCGGATTGGTGACGGCGAGTACGCTCGGCCACGATTGGCAGAAGTTGAATTCGCTGCCGGTGGCGCATTTAGTTTTGTACTGGATGATCCCGGCAGTGGTGTATTGGATCGCGCGGCAATCGCCGCTGAATAAACGCAATGTGATCGGCCTTTTTGCGGGTGCGGCGATCCTGGAACTGTATCTGATTGCCACGGCCCTGGCCGAAGGCAGCGGACAGTTGTGGGCCGTGTTCCCCCAGTACATTGCCTTGCCACAACATCAGTTTTTCGGCCGCGCGCGCGGACCGTTTCTGCATCCCGCCGCGATGGGAATTTACTTGGTCACGGGCCTGGCTGCCGCATGGATGTTCTGGCCGCGTATCGGCCGGTTAGGCCAATTGTTGCTTGTGGCGTTGTCGGCACTCGGCTCTGCGGCCATTTTTTCCACGCTCACACGCAGCGTGTGGATGGGCGCCGCATTGACCACGGCGATCGTGCTGGGTTTGGCCTTACCGCGCCAATGGCGCAGAGCAGTGTTTAGCGCCGGCGCTGCGGCCGTTTTGGTTTTAGTGGCGACGAACTGGGACAGCATTTGGAATTTGAAGCGCGACGAAAATCTCGACGCCGCCGCCGCCGCCGATTCGGCCGAGCTGCGCCCCATTCTGGCCAAAGTTGCCTGGAACATGTTTCTGGACCGGCCGCTGCTGGGTTGCGGCTACGGTCAATACGATTTCGAACGCCTGCCCTATTTGGCCGAGCGTTCCAGCGAATTGCCGCTGGAGAAGACCTATCCCTACACGCAGCATAATGCCTTCCTGGCACTGCTGGTGGAAACCGGTCTGTTAGGCATGGGGTTGTTCGCGCTGATGTTGGCGCTGTGGATTCGCGACGCTTGGCTGCTGTGGGCCAACCCAACGGCGCCGCTCTGGGTGCGACAAACCGGCCTGCTGCTGTTGGCCGCTATCGGCGCGTATCTTCCGAACGCGATGTTTCACGACACAAATATGATCGATGGCGTGAATCTGCTGCTGTTCCTGTTGGCGGGCACGGTGGTCGGTCTATCGGCCGATTACGGCCGCGCGAAGACTGAACGCCGATTGGCGGTCGACTGTCGCTTGGAACCGGCCAATGGCGCACGCGTGCCTGTGGCGGTTCACTCTTAAACCGCCCCACTAGCGACGCCACGTTTACGAAGCGCAACACGGCGTTGCCGCTGATCAACATGGGTGACCGATGGTAACGCATCGCGAATGTTGGCGGGCGCTTTCTGTTGAATCGCAAGCTGAAGATTCAACAGCATTTACGCCGAGCGATGGCGGCGCGGCTGCCCGCCCAACATTGGCCACCCAGCGAGGCACGTTCTTTGCCTTTTGCTTCTGCCACCCATTGAGTTCAAGCGAGGCACACGGAGCTACAAGGCATGAAGCGGTTGACCAAGCTGGGCAGGATTCTGCGAGCCGTTTGGGACGATGAAACCGGAACCGCGGCCGCAGTGCTGAGTTTGCCGCAGGCAGGGGAACAGGGCGCGGAGTTTCCGCGAATTTGGAGCCGCGCAACGTCCTGTCCGAGCGCACAGCGGCACGTCGTCAATCATGTAGTCGCCGCAGCCGGCAATCGGACGGCTCACTATCAGGCTGCAAAACGGTGCTTGGATATCGTCGGTTCGATCGCGCTGCTGAGTCGCGCTTTCGCCGATTCTGCTGACCGTGCTTGTGGTGCTCATGATTACCACGCGCGGGAAACCGCTGTTTGGACAGGAGCGCGTCGGCCACTGCGGCCGTCGATTCAAGATGTACAAATTCCGCACCATGCGTTTGGATGCCAATAAGCTGCAACATCTGGTGCAAAACGAAAAGGACGGACCGATTTTCAAAAATCGCAGCGATCCGCGGATCACCAAGCTCGGCCGCTGGCTGCGAAAAACCAGCATCGACGAAATGCCGCAACTGGTAAGCGTGCTCTTGGGGCACATGTCGCTGGTCGGACCTCGACCGCCGGTGCCCAAGGAAGTGGCGAAATATAAGGCCTGGCAACGCCGCCGGCTGGCTGTGAAACCGGGACTGACTTGCCTCTGGCAGGTCAGCGGACGCAGCGACATCGGCTTCGACGACTGGGTGCGAATGGATATTTGGTACGTGCAAAACCAGACTCTATGGACCGATCTGAAGCTTCTGGTCCGCACGCCGCTATCGGTTGTGACCTGCAAAGGCGCCTACTAAAGCCATGTTGTGGCCTAAAGTTGCATAGGCCCTATCGCACTTTCGCCGGTGGAATCGGACCAGTTCGCAAAGAGGGCACTTGATGACGGCTTCATCTTCCATGTCGATCGGCGACCCGCTGGAATCGTCGCTGTTGGATGTCGTTTGCACCGACAGCCATTGGAAGTCGAGTCCGGCGCCCAAGACTGTGCGGGTGGTCCACGTCGTCAACGGCGAGCATTACGCCGGCGCCGAACGGGTGCAGGATCTGTTGGTCACCGGCCTGAGCGAATTCGATGCGCAGACCACTTTCGTCTGCGTAAAGCCCAATCGATTTGCCACGATGCGGCGCTCGCAAAGCACGCCGCTGGTGAATCTGCCGATGCGGTCGCGCTTCGATTTGCGGCCCGCCTGGCGGCTGGCTCGCATGGTGCGCGCAAGAAGGCTTCGATCTCATTCATACACACACCCCGCGGGCGGCGCTGGTGGGGCAGATTGCCGCACGCTTGGCCCACGTGCCAATGGTGCATCACGTGCATGGGCATACGGCAGTGGAGGTTGGCCGCGGCTGGCGCGCCGGGTTCAGTGCCAAAGTGGAGAAGTACAGCTTGGCCCACGCGTCAGCGGTGATTGCCGTCTCGCCGACGGCCGCAAGATACATCAGCGCTTGGGGCGTGCCGCGCGGGCGGATTCATCTCGTGCCCAACGGCGTCCCGGCGCGTAAGAAACTTAGCAGCCGTCCGACCCCCACGCAGTGGACCATCGGCGCCGTCGCACTGTTCCGGCCCCGCAAAGGGCTGGAAGTGTTGATGGAGGCGATTGCGATCTTGCGTCGCCATCGGTTCCCCGTGCAGTTGCGTGTCGTCGGCGGTTTCGAAGCGACTGCCTATCAAGATGAAGTGCGGCGATTGTCGCAACAATTGGGAATTGACTCGTTCATCCAGTGGCGTGGCTTCCGCCAGGATGTCGATGCGGAACTCGATGCGCTCGATCTTTTGGTTTTGCCCAGTCTATTGCCGGAAGGAATGCCGATGGTGTTGTTGGAGGCGCTCGCCGCGGGCGTGCCGCCTCTGGGCAGCCGCGTGGATGGAATTACCGACGTGATCGAGCATGGCAATAACGGGTTGTTGTTCGAGCCCGGCAGTGCGGCCGCACTTGCGGAAACCATCGCCGCAGTCATCAACGGCCAGCACGATTGGCGTCAGTTGCGCAAGAGAGCGATTGCCAGCCATTCCGAGCGATTTTCGGATCGCGGAATGGCCGGCAGCGTTGCCGACATCTACCGCAGGATTTTGGAATCTCATGATCACGATTAGCAGCGAGAATTCGACGACAATCCAATTGTTCGGCATGGAAATCGACGCCGTGCGGATGCCGCAGGCCATCGAGCGGCTGCTCTCATGGGTGCGCCAGCCTGACGGCCAGTGCCATTACGTCGTGACGCCCAACGTCGATCACGCGGTGATGTTTCAAGAGCAAGCGGGGTTGCGGCAAGCCTATGCCGATGCCGGTTTGGTGTTGGCAGACGGATTTCCGGTGTTTGTGGCAGCGCGGATGTTGGGCCGCCCAATTCCCGAGCGCGTGCCGGGGAGCGATTTGGTGCCGGCCCTGTTTGCCACTGTGAATTCCACTTCGGAGAAACGTCTACGAGTGTTTCTGTTGGGCGCGGCGCCCGGCGTGGCGGACCGCGCGGCACAGAATATCGAGAAGCGCTGGCCCGCGGTGCACGTCGTCGGAGCATACAGCCCGTCGCTGGGATTCGAAAAAGATTCGCGGCAGAATCAAACCATCGTGAAGATGATTGAGTCAGCGAGGCCCGACGTGTTAGTCGTTGGCTTGGGCGCCCCGAAGCAAGAATTGTGGGTGCACGCTCATCGGGACCAGATCTCTGCTCCTGTGGCATTGTGCGTGGGTGCCGCCATCGATTTTCTGGCCGGCGAAAAGCCGCGGGCCCCGCGCTGGATGCGCCGCATGGGGATCGAATGGATGCATCGGCTGGCCAGCGAGCCGCGCCGCCTGGCGATGCGCGATCTGCGAGACGCTTGGAACTTTCCGCGACTGGTTTGGCGCGAATGGGCCAATCGCCACGCTGCCAACGGCCGTTAAGGCGAAAACGCCGTTTTTTCCAGGCCGATTGATCTTTGGCGATTTTCGCCGGCCCGCTAGAATTCCACCCCTTCGACGGGGTTGGATGCTCGTCGAAATATCGTGAACTTTTCAGTTACCACGGAGGGTATCGCCGTGTTTGCACAGGCTTCTTCGCGGAAATTATTCGCCGTTTTGTCGATCAGCGTCGCGCTGGTCGGAGTGATTCGTGCCGCAGTTGCGGAAACGGCCACGCAGGATCAAACCGCCGCCGATCAGTGGGTTAACATACCCACTGGCATCGCCGACGCGGCGAGCAAGACCGTCTATGTCACCAACTCCAGCGATTGCCTGGAAGCGCTCGATCTGGCCAACGGCCACACGCAGTGGGAAAATAAGCAGGTGCATCGCGCCATCGCGCTGGCCGGAAATCGTCTGGTGGGCGTCGAACGGCGCGGCCCGCAAGAGCCGGCCAACACCATGGGCTTGGCGATCCTGGACGCCGCGAACGGCCATATTCTGACGAATTCACAGCCCATCGTGTTTCCGGAATGGATTGCGGTCGAAGGGGGCATCGGTTTGGGATTCACCTCGTTCGCCACGGTCGACGGCAACACTTTGAACCTTTACTGGCACGCCTGGCGGCAATTGGTTGGCGGCGCTGCGCAGTCGGCGGCGGCGATCGCGGCGGCGAAGAAGGATGAAACCGGCGTCGCGCGGGTCGATTTGGAAAGCGGCCGGGTTGAAGTTCATCACGAAATCATCCCCAAGCAAACCAAGGCCAACAAGGGACGTTTCACCGACGTCGGCGACGTTCGGCTATCTGTCACTGAGCGGGAAGAAAAGGTGACCGGCGGCGTGCAACTCACGCGACGCACGCTGGAAGCCAGCGACAAGCGCACTGGGCGGCCACTGTGGCATCATGAAATCGCCAGCGACCTGATCGTGCCGAACAACATTCCTGAGCAAGCCCAGCAGCAGGCTCAGCGGCAGATGCAGAATCAATACGACTCGCGCCGCTAGTTCTGCGCGGTCAATTTCGATTAGTTTTCTCCGATTCCGTGCGGAGGGATTCTGCGAGTACCGGAGGTGGGACTTGAACCCACACAGCCTTGCGGCCACTGGATTTTGAGTCCAGCGCGTCTGCCATTCCGCCACTCCGGCAAAGTCTTATTCACTGGCAGTTTGCGACGATTCTTGATTGTCGTCAAGTGCTGGCAATTCATCACGCCTCTGGGAATAAGAATCTTCGAAATCGGCGAATTTCGCCTGTAACAAATCTCGGTTTTTTACGCTTGACTAATTGGTTCTGCATTTGGGCCTGCATGGGATGTGACCGTGGCAGTGCTCAGCGTGTTCGCTCCAATTACAAACTAAAACCGGGAGGGTCGTGATGATTCGAGTTGCATTGTCTGCCGTATTTGCGGGAGTTGTCGCTGTGGTGTTGTCGGGGGTGCCGCGCACGGTGTCGGGCGCCGATTCGGCGATCAATTGGCACACCGATGTCGCCAGCGCTCTGCGCGATGCGAAGACAGAAAACCGGCCGATCATGATGTTCGTCACGACGAAGTGGTGCAAATACTGCCACAAAATGGAAAATACGACGTTTTCCAATGCGGCGATTGCCCAGAAGGTTCAGGACCGCTTTGTGGCGCTGGTGATCGATGCCGATGAGCAACCGGACCTGGTTGAGAAATTCAACATCGAAGGCTTTCCATCGACGTTGTTCTTCGGACCGGATGGGAAATTGCGAGGCCGCACCGACGGCTACCTGTCGCCGCCCCAGGCCAACCGCTGGCTCGACAAGGTGGCAGCGGCGACGGAATAGACGTTGGACGAATTACGAAGCTTGGCGCTACAGCAGCAATAGGCCGGCAAAGTCAGGCCGCTCGGCGAAGTCGATATTCAGAAGCTGCCGCTTCGTGCGGCGCGACGTCGGTGACCACCCGCATCAATTCAGCCCCTTGGAAAATGCCGTAGGGGGTCCATTGAGTTCGATTGCGGCGATTTTCCGCGCGAATTTTGTGGTTGTTCGCCACAATGGCCGGATCGACGTAGTTGCGTGAATGGTCCAGGTGCACGCATACCGCGCGGTGGCGGATTTGCATCTGCCGGATGCCGGCGGTAACTAGGCGCTCGCCCAGTTCCCGATCCTCGCCGCCATATCCCATCCGTTCGTCGAATCCGTTTACCCGCTGCACGTCCTGTTTCCAGACAGAGGTGTTGTGGCCGTTGAAAGTGGCGCGAGTCGTGGTGACCATGTCCAACCAAGTGGCCAAAGACCCGCGGAAGGCAACCATCAATAGTTTTCGCGAGCGCATTTCGCGATGGGCGGCGAGCCAACGCAGGCTGGCGAAGCGTCCGGAAAAAATATCGTCCGCTGTAATTCGCTGGCTCAAATCGAGCGGCAAGCGGAGCAAGCCGCCGGAAAGCATACGGCCGGGAGCGGCCAGCCGGACGTGCTGCGTCAGAAAATCGGAGCGCGGGATGCAGTCGCCATCGGAGAACACCAGATAGTCGGCGGAGGCGGCGCGGATAGCACGATTCAGGATGCGGCATTTGCCGAATCCCTGCTTGTTTTGCCACACATGATGGATCGATAGTTGTGTGGCATCGCGCAATTGCGCAATACGCTCTGCGGTGCTGCGGCTGGAACCGTCGTCGGCAATGACCAATTCAAAATCGCGATGGGTCTGGGCAGCGTATCCCCAGATCACTTTGGTGAGCCAATCGGGCGATTCGTACGTGGATACAATCACAGAGACGAACATGCAATTTTGCGCTCGGCGGGACGGGCGGCCTCGAAGCGGAGGTGAGGCCCGTGAACTCGAGCACCCTTGGGAGCGGTGGATGAGGGGCTTCGATGAGGCGGGTAATTGCTAGCAGCGTCGGCGGTGCGGGCCGCTGCGCTATAGATCATTTATCGAATGAAATGAGATTTCGGATCAGGAAATCTATCCCGTGCCAGCGCATGGGCGAGTCATTAAAAGCGGCATATCGGCCAACTAAATGCCGGTTTTCCGCGAATTCCGACGGGCGAAGGCCGGCAGCATTTGCCATCAGGCAGTTGGGCGATAAGAATTTGATTTGACCGGCTCCCAAAATCCCGCATGTTACTGCCATGAACAAGCCCGACACTCAGCGAATGACCGTTCCGCGGTTTGCGGCCTTAAAATCGGCCGGGCAGAAAATCACCGTGCTGACCGCCTACGACTATACGATGGCGTCGCTTTTGGACGCGACCGGCATCGAGTGCATTCTGGTGGGGGACAGCATGTCGATGGTGGTGCAGGGGCACCCCAACACCTTGCCGGTCACGCTGGACGAGATGATCTATCACGCGGAGATGGTCGGCCGCGCGGTGCAGCAGGCGCTGGTGGTCGTCGACATGCCGTTTCCGAGTTATCACCTCGGCGTGCTCAAGGCGATCGAAAACGCCGGCCGCATCTTGAAGGAAACACGCTGCCAGGCGGTGAAGCTGGAGGGGGGCGCCGATCAGGCCGACGTAATTCGCGGATTGGTGGGGGCCGGCATTCCGGTGATGGCCCATGTCGGCTTGCGGCCGCAGAACGTACATGTGCTGGGCGGTTACAAAGTCCAGCGCGATGAAGAGCGGTTAATGGCCGACGCCCACGCGGCTGAAGGCGCGGGCGCGTTTGCGATTGTGTTGGAATGCATTCCGGCCGAGCTGGCGGCGAAGATTACCAAGGCGCTGCGCATTCCGACGATTGGCATCGGCGCCGGGGCGCAGTGCGATGGCCAGGTGCTGGTCGTGAACGATCTTTTGGGCATCACCAGCGGCTATGTTCCCAAGTTCGTGAAGGCATACGCCGATTTGAAAACTACGATCGGCGAGGCCGCGACTCGGTTTCGCGATGATGTGCGCAGCGGCAAGTTCCCCAGCTCCGAGCAGACATTCAAATAATGAATCGGCTGGCTCACGAATCGTCGCCGTATCTATTGCAGCACCAAAATAATCCGGTCGATTGGTACCCCTGGGGTACCGAAGCGCTTTCGCGATCGAAGCGGGAACAGAAGCCGATTTTTCTATCGATCGGTTATTCCGCCTGCCACTGGTGCCACGTGATGGAGCACGAGAGCTTCGAGAATCCGCAGATCGCGCGGCTGATGAACGAGAATTTCGTCTGCATCAAAGTCGACCGCGAGGAGCGGCCCGATTTGGATCAGATCTACATGAACGCGGTGCAATTGCTCACGGGGCGCGGCGGCTGGCCGATGTCGGTGTTTCTGACGCCGGACTTGCAGCCGTTTTACGGCGGCACCTACTGGCCGCCGGGGGCGCGAATGGGCATGCCGGGGTTTGATCAGGTGCTGCTGGCGGTAGCCGATGCGTGGGCCAACCGCCGAGCGCAGGCCGTCGAGCATGCCGGCGAATTGACGCGGCACGTGGCGGCGATGAGCACGCCGGCGCAAAGCGAGCGTGAGCTTTCGCACAAGATGATCGATCAGGCTGGGGCGCATCTGGAGATGAGTTTCGATCAAGTGCACGGAGGATTCGGGGGCGCGCCGAAGTTTCCGCATTCGATGGATTTGCAAGTGATGCTGCGATTGTGGAAGCGGCATCGGCACGAGCGACTGCTGGAGATGGTGACCAAGACGTTGGAGAAGATGGCCGCTGGTGGGATTTACGATCATCTGGGCGGCGGGTTTCATCGCTACTCGGTGGACGAGCGGTGGCTGGTGCCGCATTTCGAAAAAATGCTGTACGACAACGCGCTGCTGATTAATGCGTACGCCGAAGGCTTTCTGGCGACTGGCAATGCGGAGTTTGCCCGAGTTGCGAGCGAAACTTGCGACTATATGCTGCGCGACATGACCGATCAGGCCGGCGGCTTCTACAGCACCGAAGATGCCGACAGCGAAGGGGAAGAAGGCAAATTCTATGTGTGGACCCCGCAGGAAATTGCCGCGGTGCTAGGCGAGCAAGCCGCAGCAGATTTCTGCTACGTTTACGACGTCTCGGAGCCGGGCAATTTCGAGGGTCACAATATTCTGAACCTGACTAAGTCGATCGAGGTGTGCGCGAAAGTGCGGCACCGCGATCCGGAGGAATTGCGGGCCGAATTGACGGCGGCGCGGATTAAGCTGCTGGAGGTGCGCAATCGCCGAGTACGCCCCGGCCGCGACGACAAAGTGCTGGTCGCCTGGAATGGGCTGATGATCGACGCACTGGCGCGGGCCGCCGGCGCGCTAGATCAGCCGCAGTATTTGGACGCGGCGATGAAAGCGGCGGCATTCATTTTGAAAGAGATTCGCCGCAGCGATGGGCGCTTGTTGCATACCTGGCGCGCCGGCAAGGCCAAGGTGGACGCCTATCTGGACGACTATGCCGCGCTGGCGAATGCACTCGTTAGCTTGTACGAGGCGACGTTCAACGAGCAATACATCGACGACGCTGTCCAGCTCGCGGAAATCATGCTTGAGCATTTTGCAGACCGTGAGTCGGGCGGATTTTTCTACACGGCCGATGATCAGGAGCAATTGATCGCTCGGCACAAAGACGTGCAGGACGGCTCGGCTCCCAGTGGCAACGCGCTGGCGGCCACAGTGCTGGTGCGTTTGGGCAAATTGACGGGTCGAATGGAATATCTGCAGGCCGCCGAAAAGACCTTCCGTATGGCAAGCATGTTGCTCGAGCGCGTCTCCCACCGCCGCCGGGCAGATGCTCCTGGCGCTGGAAATGTATTTGGGGCCGACGCCGGAAATCGTGCTGCTGGGTAATCTAGCAAATGCCGACACGGTCGCAGTCGTCGATAAACTGCGGCAGAATTTCATTCCCAACAAAGTGGTCGCACTGCGACTGCCCAGTGCTCCGGGTCAGTCCAAATCGCTCGATCCGATCTTTGCAGGGAAATCGGCCAGTCCAAATGAACCGACGCTGTTTGTTTGCGAAAACTTCAGTTGCCAGGCGCCGGCAGCCGGTCGCCAGTCTGCGCTGGCGCACGTCGAAACACTGGTCCGCGCCGAATGATTTGCGCCGTCTGCGAAGGTGCGCACAAAAAAAGCAGGCGCCGTCGGCCACGAATCCTTGTGGACAGCGCCCGCGAGTATAAAGCAGATTAACTTTCGATCATTACGGGGTTGCTCGTGGGCATCCAGCCCCAAAATCCTTTTCGAGCAACCCTTGTTTTAGCTCTGAGCCGTGAACATTGATCAATGAACGGTGTTTCGAACACACGTTTTCAGTTCATTGCTCATTGTTCTTCGTTCATCGTTCTTCACGAACATCCCATGCTGTTGCCGCAGTTGTGGCACAGGTAGCAGTTGCCGTTGCGTACCGTGATGGCGCCGCAGTTGTCGCAACTGGGAGCATCCAACTGGAAGCTAGCGAACTGCTCTTCACGGGCCACGATGCCGCTGTTTTGATCGATGTGCATCGTTACGCCGGCTCGATGCAACAGGGCGGCATTCTCTTCCGCAGCGCTCGACTTCTTGGTATGGCCGTTGGTGCCCGATTGGCCCGACTTGGCCACCGGCTTTGCCGGAGCAGCGGCCGGGCTGGTCGCTTTCGCAGCGGGAGCCGCGGCTTTATTGCCGGGCGACGCCTCGGACAACTCGTCGCCAAGCTTCGTGCCCCCCTCTTCGCCGCCGCCCAGCAAACCCTTGTTTGCTTCACGGTATCCGGGCAGGAAGGTGATGCCCATCCAGCGGAAGATGTAATCCACCACGCTCTTGGCGATGCGAATGTCGGGGTTCTTCGTGTGCCCCATCGGCTCGAAGCGGGTGTGCGAGAACTTATTCACCAGCACTTCCAGCGGCACGCCGTATTGCAGGCTCATCGAAATGGCCGTGCCGAACACGTCCATCAAACCGCCGATCGTGCTGCCTTCTTTGGCCATGTTGATGAACAGCTCGCCGGCGCGGCCGTCGTCGTACAAGCCGACCGTCAAGTAACCTTCGTGCCCGGCCACGCTGAACTTGTGCGTGACGGATTTGCGCGTGTCGGGCAAGCGCTCCCGGCGCAGCATCGGCGTTGCCTTGGCGGCGGCTTTGTCACCTTCGGTGCTGGTGGAAAGCGGCTGGCTTTCCTTGGAACCATCGCGGTAGATGGCCAGCGCCTTCAGTCCCAGCCGCCAGCCCTCCATGTAGGCATTGGCAATGTCGTCCGGCGTGCTTTCGCGCGGCATATTCACCGTCTTGCTGATCGCCCCGCTCAAAAACGGCTGAGCGGCCGCCATCATCGTCACGTGGGCATGCCAGGCGATGCTGCGCACTCCGCCGCGCGGCTGGAACGCACAATCGAACACGCTCAGATGCTCCTGCTTCAAATCGGCCGCGCCTTCGATCGTGTCTTCCTTTTCGATGTAGCCCAGGATCGATTCGATCTGTGGCTGATCGTAGCCCAGCGTTTTCAGGGCCAAGGGCACGGTGTTGTTCACGATCTTCAACATGCCGCCGCCGGCAAGCTGCTTGTACTTCACCAGGGCGATATCGGGTTCGATGCCCGTGGTGTCGCAATCCATGAGGAAGCTGATCGTGCCGGTGGGCGCCAGCACCGTGGCCTGAGCGTTGCGGAATCCGAACTGCCGGCCGTTGGAAAGCACCTGGTCCCAAACTTCGCGGGCCGAATCGCGGAGATATTCCGGGCAGGCCGGGTTGATATCGTCCACGGCGTCGCGGTGCATTTGCATCACGTGCAGCATCGGCTCGCGATTCTTTTCGTACGAGTCGAACGGACCGACGGCGGCGGCCAATTCCACGCTCGTCAGATTGGCGGTCCCGTGCAGCAGCGCGGTCATCGCGCCGCACAAACCGCGGGCGGCGTCGCTGTCGTAAGCAACGCCGTCGGACATGATCAAACTGCCAAGGTTGGAATAGCCCAAACCCAACGGGCGGAACAAATGGCTGTTGTGGGCGATTCGCTTGGTGGGATAACTGGCGTGATCGACCAGAATTTCCTGCGCGATGAAGAAGATGCGGCAGGCGGCTTTGAACCGCTGCACGTCAAATGTGCCATCTTCAAGGCGGAACTTCATCAGGTTGATGCTGGCCAGGTTGCACGCCGTGTCGTCGAGGAACATGTACTCGCTGCACGGATTGCTGGCGTTGATCCGCCCGCTGTTGGGGCAGGTGTTCCAGCGGTTGATCGTCGTGTCGTATTGCACGCCCGGGTCGCCGCACTGCCAGGCGCACTGGGCCATGCGATGCATCACTTCGCGGGCCTGGAACGTCGGCCCTTCTTGTTCGGGCTTGGTAACCCAGTGCGTGGTCCAGGGCTGATCTTTCTCCGCGGCGCGCATGAAGTCGTCGCTCACGCGGACCGACAAGTTGGCGTTTTGGAATAAGATGGAACTGTACGCCTCGCCGTTGAAGTTGGCTTCGTAGCCGCCCTTTTCGATGAGTACGCGGGCCTTGTTTTCTTCCTTGGCCTTGCACTCGATGAAATCCATGATGTCGGGATGCTCGACCTTGAGTGATTGCATCTTGGCGGCGCGGCGCGTCTTGCCGCCGCTTTTCACCACCGCTGCAATCTGATCGTACACCCGCATGAACGACAGCGGGCCGCTGGGCCTGCCGCCGCCGGAGAGTTTTTCACGATGGGAGCGGAGCGTCGATAGATCGGTGCCCGTGCCGGAGCCGAACTTGAAGAGCATGGCCTCGCTGCGGGCGAGTTCCATGATGTCTTCCATGTTGTCCTTCACGCTCTGGATGAAGCAGGCCGAGCCTTGCGGATATTCGTACGGATTTTCCGGCTGCTTAACCTGTTCGCTTTCGGCATCCCAATGCCAGTTGCAGGCCGCGCCTTTGACTCCGTACTGATGGAACAGGCCCACGTTGAACCAGACGGGCGAGTTAAATGCGCCGTGCTGATGCAAGCACAGCCAAGTGAGTTCGCGGTAGAAGCGTTCGCCATCTTCAGGGCTGGCGAAGTAGCCGTCGTCGAGGCCCCAATCGGCGATGGTGCGGCTCACGCGGTGGATCAGTTGCCGAACACTATTTTCCCGTTCCGTCTCGCCGTTTTCGCCGTAGAAATATTTACTGACGACCACGTTCGTAGCCAATTGACTCCAGAACGAAGGCACTTCGCAATTGGTTTGCTCGAAGAGCACCTCGCCGTTTTCGTCCTTGATAGCCGCGGTGCGAATATCCCATTGGACCGTTTCGAAGGGAGCGCTGACATTGACCGGACAGAACACCGGGTCGATGGCCAAAGCTCCGGCCTGCAACCGCATTCCACTACGCTTTTGATTTCCCATCTTGGGGGCGCGTTTTTTCGTGACGCTGACTTCGGCGCTGGCCATAGCGGAGCTCCTTCTGCACTTTGGGGACCGGGGCATCCTTACCATTGCAGTGAACTTCCGTACACTGCACTATAGCAACTGTTCGACTGTTTCACCTGATAATTGTAGGGGCGTTTTCTCGGAATCCGGCGAGAATTTAACCCTTGCGGGGGGATAGTAGCAGGCGTTGTCGGCACAACTATATGTAGTGGTGAATGCCCTTGCGGCCACTACATACAGTGCAGGGCGACATCTTACACGCTTTCATCGGTTCGTCAACACCGGCTTGAAATGCGATCTAAGTTGTGTGCTGATTGCCAGTTATGTCTCGCCGGCAGAAGGCCGACGCTAGCGGGTTCGCCTGCTCCGCCCCGCCTCTGGCCTCGGAGTTTCTCGAGCGCTTTGGCGATTGGCCGTTCCGCGTGCGGCGCGCGCTGAATTTTAAAAATTGTTTTGCGATCTTTCGAGACACTAAATTGCTCGATAATTTTCCGATGCGCGAGCGAAAAAATCGACCTCCGCGCTTGTTTATTTCCGCGCAACTTGGCGACCGTCGCGCCTGGCGATACGATACGTGATCCCGCTGCCCGGTTGACGACCGCGCGGCGGCGAAAAGCCCCCTTAGCTCAATTGGCAGAGCAATTGACTCTTAATCAATGGGTTGTAGGTTCGAGTCCTACAGGGGGCACTGATCCAGTCCGGACCCCTGGCAGAGTCTTACGGTGTTGGCGTGGCTCAAAGCGCAATTCGGGCTCTGTTTCTCGACGTCGGCGGCGTGCTGGTCACCAACGGCTGGGACCACGCTGTTCGCAAAAAAGTCGCTGAGCGATTCGACCTGGACCTGCAAGAATTTGAAGCCCGGCATCATCTGACGTTCGATACGTACGAAGAAGGGAAGATCTCGCTCGACACGTTCTTCGATCGGACCATCTTTTATCAATCGCGCACTTTTACGCACGAGGATGTCAAGCGATTCGTGTTCGAATTGGCCCAGCCGTTTCCAGAGATGATCGATTTGTTCATGCGGCTCAAGGCCCAACACAAGCTGCACATCGCCGTGGTCAGCAACGAAGGCCGGGAACTGACAATCGAGCGTGTACGGCGGTTCAATTTGAAGTCGTTCGTCGATTTCTTCATCGTTTCCAGCTTTGTGCACCTGCGTAAGCCCGATACCGATATCTACCGCCTGGCGCTGGACGTGGCGATGTTGGAACCCAAACAGGTGGCATACGTGGACGATCGATCGATGCTGGTCGAAGTAGCCGGCACGCTAGGCATTCACGGCGTGCTGCACACGGGATACGATTCCACCAAGGCCCACCTGGCCGCGCTGGGCCTGACGCTGTGACCGACTGCTCCGCGGCTCATCACTCCGGCCTGTTGCCATGACCGCCGCCAAGGAAATCGAAAAGCTTCGCGAAGAGATTCGCTACCACGATCGGAAATATTACACCGAAGCGAAGCCCGGAAATCAGCGACCGGGAGTACGACCGGTTGATCGAGCGGCTGAAGGAGCTGGAAGCCGCCCATCCGGATCTAATCACGCCCGAAAGCCCCACGCAGCGGGTCGGCGAGCAGCCGGTGGATGAACTTCCGCACGTCGAGCATCGCGTGCCGATGCTCTCGATCGACAACACTTACAGCATCGAAGAGTTGCAACAATACGGAGCGCGGATCGCCAAGCTATTGCCCGGCGAAAAGATCGAGTGGGTGGTGGAATTGAAGATCGACGGCGTGGCGGTGGCCCTGCTTTATGAAAACGGCGCTCTGGTGCGCGGCGCGACGCGCGGCAACGGGCTGGTGGGGGACGACATCACGCACAACGTCCGCACCGTGCGCGACGTGCCGCTGCGCTTGCAGGGCAAGGTTCTTCCCGACGTGTTGGAGGTGCGCGGCGAAGTTTACATGACCAATTCGGATCTGGTGCGGCTGAACGAGGAGCAAGCGAAGCAAGGTCGACCCGCCGTACGCCAATACGCGCAACGTGACCGCCGGCACCATCCGCCTGCTGGATCCGCGAATTTGTGCCCAGCGGCGGCTGCGGTTTTTCTGCCACAGCTACGGCTATGCCGAAGGGCTGAAGGCAGCCACGCACATGGAGTTTCTCGAAGCAGATGCGCGAGCTACGGCCTGCCGCCGACGCCGCGCGTCGAAGTGCTTCTCCAGCTTTCGATGCCGCGGTGGCACATTGCGAGGAGCTGGTCGAGGAGCTGCACGAGCTGGATTTTGAAGTCGATGGCCTGGTGCTGAAAGTCAACAGTTTCGATCAGCGCGAGCGGCTGGGCTACACTTCGAAAAGCCCGCGCTGGATGATCGCCTACAAGTTCGAGAAGTTCGAAGCTCCGACGAAGCTGCTCGATATCCGCGTGAGCGTGGGCAAAACGGGCGCGATCACGCCGTTTGCCGAGCTGGAGCCGGTCACCATCGCCGGCAGCGTGATTCGCCGCGCCAGTTTGCACAACGCCGACGAGATTGAGCGCAAAGATTGCCGCGTGGGCGACATCGTCGTGGTCGAGAAAGCCGGCAAGGTGATTCCGCACATCGTCCGCACCGAGAAGCACGAACGGAAAAGGCGGCTGGAAAAATTTCACTTTCCGACCCATTGCCCGGAATGCAAGACGAAGCTGGTGAAGGACCCGAACGGCGTTTACATCCGCTGCCCGAATTTGAAATGCCCGGCGCAGGTGCAGGAGCGGATCCGCTACTTTGCCACGCGCAACGCGATGGATATTGAAGGATTGGGAGACAAGCTCGTCGAGCAACTGGTCCAAGAACAATTGGTCACGGGCTACGGCGATCTTTATCGACTGACGCTCGAGCAGCTAACCGATCTGGAGCGGATGGGGAAAAAGTCATCGGAGAATTTGCTGGACGGAATCGAAGCCAGCAAATCGCGCGGCCTGGCAAGGCTGCTCAATGCGCTGTCGATTCGCCACGTGGGCAACCGCGTGGCCGTGCTCTTGGCCGAGCACTTTGGATCGATGAAGGAGCTGCAGAAGGCCAGCGTCGAGGAGCTATCGGAAGTGAACGAAATCGGACCGATCATCGCGCAAAGCGTGCACGATTTTCTGCACAGCGATTTTGGAAAGCAAACTGTGGACGACTTGGCGGCGCTGGGCGTGAAGATGACCGCGCCCAAACGCGCCGCCCCGACTGGACCGCTGGTGGGCAAAACCCTGGTCGTCACCGGCACGCTGGAAAGATACAGCCGCGACGAGATCGAGAAGCTGATTGAAGAGCTTGGCGGCCGGGCGGCGTCGAGCGTCTCCAAAAACACCGATTACCTGGTGGCCGGCGAAGAAGCCGGCAGCAAGCTCGACAAAGCGAAGAAGCTGGGAGTGAAGGTGATCGGTGAAGCCGAGTTCGAAAAACTTATCGGCAAGTAACTCGATCGCTAAGGCTTTTCCGGCACACCCAACTGTTTCAACTTGTTGACGATATCGGCCCCGGCGTTTTTCGTGTCGATCTTGTCGTCGATGGCGGCGATCTTGCCGTCGCGGTCGATGTAGAACGTCACCCGGGCGGCCGAAGTTGTGCCCGATGTTGTAAATGCCGTAGGCCTTGGCGGTGCTGCCGTCAGGATCGCTGAGAATCGGATAGTCGGCCTTCAGCGAGTCGGCGAAAGCTTTGTTGCCTTTTTCCCCGTCGAATGTGTCGGTGCTGGCGGTGAAATACGCCACGTCGAGCTTGTGAAGGGCGTTGCTGTTTTCGGCCATCGATTTGCATTCCTCCGTGCAGCCGCCCGTGAAGGCGCGAGGGAACCACGCCAGCACGACGGCCTGCTTCCCTTTGTAATCGGCGAGCTTGTAGGTTTGGCCGTCGGAACCTTGCAGACTGAAATCGGGGGCTTCGTCGCCAACTTTCAATTCGGCAGCGGCGGGGCGAATGATCAATGCAAACAAGGCGGCGACGACAGCCAGTTTGGTCAACGACTTCATGGGAGATCTCCTCACGGGCAGGATTTTGAGGTGGGTTCGCTATGCAATCGTGCTTGGCGACGCTCTCAACCTATCATGGACGATTGCCGGAATCTATAACTAGAGTCATGGATATTGTGCCCATCAAACACGCTTTGATCAGCGTCAGCGACAAGCTGGGGCTGGTCGATTTCGCCCGCGGATTGGCCTCTGCCGGTGTGGAGCTGTTCGCCTCCGGCGGCACGCAAAAGCACTTGGAACAGGCCGGCCTGAAGGTGCGCGAAATCTCGGCCTACACCGGCTTTCCCGAAATGATGGATGGGCGCATCAAGACGCTGCATCCCAAGGTGCACGGCGGCATTTTGGGCCGCACCGACAATGCTGGCGATCAAACTTCGATGCGCGAGCATGGCATCGTGCCGTTTGAGCTGGTCGTCGTGAATCTCTATCCGTTCGAAGCGGCGATCGCCAGGCCGAACGTGCCGACGCAGAGGCGATCGAGCAAATCGATATCGGCGGGCCGACGCTGCGTGCGCGGCGCGGCGAAAAATCATGCGTTTGTCACGGTAGTTACTGCGGCCGAACAATACGCGGAGGTCCTTGAGCAAATTTCCAAGCAAAAGGGCACCACGCTGGAAATGCGCCGCCGCCTAGCCGCGGAAGCTTTCGAGATGATCGCCCGCTACGATCGTGCGATTGCCGATTATTTCGCCGGCGGCCGCAGCGCGGAAGGATTCCCGCCTTCGATCACGTTGCAGTTACGGCGGCGCGAGGTGCTGCGATACGGCGAGAATCCGCACCAGCGCGGAGCGCTGTATGCGCTGCCATCCACGATGGGGGCCAATCTGGTTTCCGCGCGGCAATTACATGGCAAGGAATTGTCGTACAACAACCTGTTGGACCTGGATTCAGCCTTGGCGATCGCGCGATCACTGCCCGACGCGGCAGCGGTGGTGGTGAAGCACAATAATCCGTGCGGTGCCTCTAGCGCCGCAAAATTATCGCAAGCGATGCGCAATGCGTTGGAAGGCGATCCCACGAGCGCGCTTCGGTGGCATCGTAGGAGTGAACCGGCCGCTGGATGCCGCCACGGTCGAAGTGCTCTGCGAGCCCGAAAGGTTTGTTGAGGCGATTGTGGCGCCGGAATTCGAACCCGCCGCAATTGAAATTCTCACCACCAAGCCGAAGTGGCGCGCCAACGTGCGGCTGCTTCAAGTTGGCGAGATTGATTCGCAGCCGGACGCCTGGCAATACCGACCAATTGAAGGCGGCCTGCTGATGCAGGAGGCTGATGTTGCCCCTGATAACCCGCGCGAGTGGCAAGCCGTGACCAAGGCAAAGCCGAGCGACGCGCAACTGGCCGAGCTTCAATTCGCCTGGATGTTGGCGCGGCATGTGAAATCCAACGCTATCGTGCTCACCAAGGATCGCATGCTGGTGGGCGTTGGGGCAGGGCAGATGAGCCGCGTTGACTCTACAGAGATCGCCATTCGCAAGGCTGGCGAGCGCACGAAAGGCGCAGTGATGGCTTCCGATGCCTTCTTTCCCTTTGCCGATTCGATCGAATTAGCCGCCCGGGCCGGCGTTGCCGCCGTCGTGCAGCCCGGCGGCAGCAAGCGCGACGACGAATCGATCACCGCTTGCGATAATCATGGAATTGCGATGGTCGTTACCGGCCGACGGCATTTCAAGCATTGATTTGGCAGCTTTGTGTTTCCTCAATTGCAAACCACCGATATTCGTGGCCAACTGATTGTCCTGGGAACGGGGACTTCGGTTGGGGTGCCGTATCTGGGCTGCGGCTGCGCCACCTGCACCAGCACCAATCCGAAGAACAATCGCACCCGCTGCGCGATCGTTTTGGGCTTGCCGGAAGGGAATCTGCTCGTCGATACGCCCCCCGATTTGCGCACCCAGTTGCTGCGTGAGAAGGTGGGGATCATCCACTCTCTGCTGTACACGCACGATCATGCCGATCACGTGTTCGGCCTGGACGACGTGCGGATGTTTCCGCATTTTCTGGGGCACCCGCTGCCGGTTTACTGCGAAGACTTCGTGGAGCACCGCATCCGCAAATCGTTCGACTACGCGTTCGCCGAAGATAATCACGGCTACGCTGGCGGCGTTCCGCAGTTGGCGTTTCGGCGGATCACGACGGAGCCTTTCAAACTTCTCGGCCAGCAGATCATCCCCGTGCGCTTGCAGCATGGCAAGTTTCGGGTGCTTGGCTTTCGCTTCGGCAATGTGGCCTACTGCACCGACACCAACGGCATTCCGCCGGATAGCTATCCGCTGCTGGAAGGGTTGGATGTTTTGATTCTCGACGCGCTTCGTCCGCGGCCGCACGTGACGCACTTTGGACTCGATCAGGCTGTGGAAGTCGCCAAACGAATCGGCGCCAAACGAATATTCTTTACGCACATGGGACACGAGCTTGAACACGAAGCGACCAACGCCGAACTGCCCTCCGGTATGGAATTGGCATATGACGGCTTGCGATTGCCTCTAAGCTAGCAGGCCGTTTGGGGTTGCTTGACCACGGTCCGCGCGGGATAAGCCCCAGCGGCACTGCATTTGCTCATCGAACAGAGAACTTTCTACGAAGCAATTATCTTTATGACCACGCTGGTTACCGGCGCGACCGGATTAGTCGGCAACAACGTAGTGCGTTTGCTCGTGGATCGCGGCGAGAAAGTGCGCGTGTTGATTCGCCAGGAAAGCTTGCCTGCCGCGCTGGAGGGACTGCAGGTAGAAGTTGTGCGCGGTGATGTTTGCGATCCCGCTTCGCTGGAGCCGGCATTTCAAGGAGTCGATCGCGTCATTCACGCTGCCGCTCACGTGCACATCGGTTGGCGCCGAGGCGAGTTGCAGCGTGAAGTGAATGTCGAGGGAACACGAAACGTTGCCGCGGCCGCGCTCACAGCCGGAGCGCGGATGGTGCATGTATCAAGCATCGATGCGTTGGGAATCGGCTCGCTCGAGACGCCTGTTGATGAGAACACGCTGGTCAACGGCGAATTAGCGTGTCCCTACGTGATCACGAAGCGCGAGGGTGAACGGGTAGTGCTTGACTACGTGGCGCGGGGTTTGAATGCGGTGATTGTTAATCCTGGATTCATGTTGGGCCCCTGGGATTGGAAGCCGTCGTCGGGCCGTGTGCTGTTGAAGATGGCCACGGGTTGGGGAATCATCGCTCCGCCGGGGACGAATTCTTATTGCGACGTGCGCGACGTGGCGGCGGGGATCGTGGCGGCCCTGGAGCGGGGCCGCACCGGACAGCGGTATATTTTGGCCGGCAAGACGCTTTCGCACATGGAAGCGATGCGAATTTTCGCTGGCGTTACGGGAGTGAAACCGCCGAACCGAGTTGCCATTCGCCCCACGATAAAAGCGATTGGCGCCGTGGGCGATCTGGTGGCCTGGGTCACCGGTCACGAAACGGAGGTGAATTCGGCCGCCACCGGCATGTCGCTGTTGCCGAAGAATTACTCCAGCGCACGGGCTGAGGCCGAATTGGGCTATCATACCCGCGACGTCGCCGAATCGGCGGCCGACGCCTGGGCCTGGTTCAAGCAGCACGGTTACGTGAAAGCGTAATCTCTCGCCGCGGCATCATCTGTCGCCGCTTCCCCTCTGGCGCGCCGCAGCGCACAATATCGGGCCGATGGCTTGAGGGGAATCGCGTATGAGAATCATCGCCGGCTTATTGGGCGTCGCCATGATCTTGCAGATCATGCTCGACAGTTTCGAAACCACGGTTCTTCCCCGCCGCGTTACCCATCGCTATCGATTTGCCAGACTGTACTATTTTTTCGCCTGGCGGAATTGGCGTTCGATAGCGGTGCGACTTCCGGCGGGCAAAGTTCGCGAATCGTTCCTCAGCGTGTTCGGACCGTTGTCGCTGCTGGGTTTGCTGATCACCTGGGTCGTGGTGTTCATCTTGGGCTTCGCTCTTTTGCACTGGTCGCTAGCAACCGAGGTTCAATCGCCCGAGTCGGCTCCCGCATTTGGGACCTACCTGTACTGGAGCGGCGGTACATTTTTCACGTTGGGCTATGGTGATATTGTTCCCTCCGGAATGCTCGGCCGGGCGCTGGCAGTGATCGAAGCCGGCATGGGTTTTGGTTTTCTCGCGCTGATCATCAGCTACTTGCCGGTTTTTTATCAAACCTTTTCGCACCGCGAAATGATGATCGCGCTATTGGACGCCCGCGCCGGCTCGCCGCCCAGCGCCGCCCAACTTCTGTTGCGGGCCGGCCAATCGGGAGGCATCGCGGCGATCGATCCGTTTTTGGCCGAATGGGAGCGCTGGTCGGCGGAATTGTTGGAAAGCCATTTGTCGTTTCCCGTGCTGAGCTACTATCGCTCGCAGCACGACAATCAGTCGTGGCTCTCTTCGTTGACTGCGATGCTCGACACGTGCGCGATCCTGATCGCCATGGTGAAAGATCACTGTCCGTTTCAAGCGCAACTCACATTTGCCATTTCTCGCCACGCCGCGGTCGATCTGGCGTTGGTGTTCAAAATCCGGCCGATTGTGCCCGAAACGGATCGCCTTCCGGCCGCGGCGGCTCAGCAATTGCGCGAAGCGATGCAAGCGGCGGGATATGGCCTGCATGATGCGGGCGCCACCGACGCAAAGCTGGCCGAACTGCGCGGGATGTACGAGCCGTTCGTGAATGCCCTGGCCCAGCGATTCTTATTCGCGCTGCCCCAGATCAATCCGCAAGAGCCCGGCGCCGACAATTGGCAGCGCAGCGCCTGGATGAAGCGGCCTCCTGATATCGGTGAGCTGCCGGTCGTTTCGACCGGCGATGGGCACTTTGAGTAGGTCGAGTTACTTGGATCTCGCGCCAAATAGTTGCGCCACGGCGTCCAGTAGTGCTGCTCCCAGCCTTGGCTGACCCCGGCGAAATCGCCGTCGTCGACATTGATGTGCGCCATTTCGATCCGTCCTCCTTGCGGATCGGGCCAAAAGGTCAACACCAGCACCGAGTCGATCGCCTCTTTGGCGAAATTCATTGAGCGCCATGTTTGCACGATCATTCGTTTTGGCTCGACGTGCAAGATCGTACCGCTGATCATTCCCTCGAAAGCGCGAAACGGCACCCCAGCCTGGGCGGCGATCGTTACTGGATGCCCCGTGAATGCCGCATGCTCCTTCGGATCGAGATACATCTCCCACAACCGCTCCGGCGGCGCCGGCAGCGAGGCGGCGATAATCACATCTTTTGGCATGGCCGGCTCAGTGCATTTGTTGTCGGATTAGATCTCGCCGCTGAGGATTAGCGCCACGGCGTGGCCGAGGCGGGAGGTGTTTAGCTTTAGAAATGTGCGGCGGTCGGCCAGCAGCGGTTCGCCTTGGATCACGTTCACGGGGCAGTCGGGATCGGGGCGATCGTAGTTCAGCGTGAAGGGAACTTCGCCTTCGGCCAGACCGACGAGACTCGCCGCCAGTTCGACGGCGCCGCCGCCGGTGCCCAGATGGCCAAAGAAACTTTTGGGCGCCGTCACCGGCACGCCGCCTAGCACGGCATGAATGGCCTGCGCCTCATAACGATCGTCGGCGATGGTGCTCAGCCCGTGCGCGTTCACATGGCCGATCTGGCCCGGCTGTAAATTCGCGCGGCGAAGCGATTCGCTAATCACCTGGCGAACAGCGGAACCGGTAAGGGGTTGGCCGGCATGCAACGGCTCGTGAGCGCTGGCGTCGCTGAGGATGCGGGCCAAGATGCGCACCCCGCGTTTCTGCGCGTTTTCGCGACTTTCGAGGATAAACGCCGCGGCCCCTTCGCCGTTGACCAGGCCATCGCGGCCCGCGTCGAAGGGACGCGAGGCCCGCGCGGGATCGTCATTGCGATGCGATTGATCGATATCGCCGCGATAGGACATGGAAGTGGGATTGATTCGGGCGCCCACGCCGCCGGCGATCATCACGTCGGCCGCGCCGCGCTGGATCACGCGGACCGCTTCGGCTATGGCCGCCAGGCTGGACACATCGCTGTGGCCGATTGTGTTGTTCGGCCCGCGGGCGTCGTGAACGATGGCGACGTGGCAGGCGACCATATTGGGCAAATTGCGTAGCAGCCAAAGCGGGTACATTTCGCCGGCCATCGATTCGCCCCAGCGGGAGAAATCGAACCGACCTTCAGCAATGCAGCGGCGGTAAATGCCAATCAGCTCATCCAGATCGCAGTATATCATTTCCGCGCCGAACACCACGCCGAAGCGGTCGGGTTCGACGCTGCCGGGCTGCACCCCAGCATCGGTAAGTGCAAAATCAGCGGCGGCGAATCCGAACTGAATCTCGCGCGACATGACCTTCAGGCTTTTGCGCGGGCGGACATAGGCCTTGGGATCGAAGTCCGCCACCTCCGCCGCAATTCGCACGGGAAATTGGCTGGCGTCGAACAGCGTGATCGGCCGCACTCCGCTGATCCCTTCGCGCAGCGCGCCGCGGAACGCGTCGCGCCCAATGCCGATGGGACTGACCACCCCCAAGCCTGTGATCACGACCTCGCGGGGGTCGCTAGATTGATGAGGCGCAGACATGCAGGACAAGAACGGTGATGAGTTGATTACGACACATACAAAAACGGAATGACCAATGACCAAATCCCAATGACCAAAGAAGATGCCGATTGGTCATTCGTGCTTGGTCATTGGTCAATTTCTCATCGGGTCATTCTACCTTCGCCTTGTGCTCTGTGGGGGCGTAATCGTAGATTCGATATTTTTTGTAGAGCTTGGCGTTGCCTTTTTCCAGACTGCCGCGGGCCAGCGTGTTGGCTTCGGAGACCCAGGAGAACTCGGCTTCTTCCATGCCCATCGCCAGTCCGCGCGGGATGAGACTGATCAAGAGCACGATGCCGATGCCCCACTTTTGATATTCCGGCATAACGTTGGTGCTGATCAGGCGGACGCGCTTCAGGTCGCGTTTTTTGCTGAGCATTTTGATAAAGCCGAAGGGGAACAATCGGCCGTCGATGGCTTTGATGCGCGGATTGTAGTCGGGCAGGCCGAAAACGGCGCCCACCGGCTTGCCTTCGACCTCGGCCACGCACGTGAGCTCGGGAATGATCACGTGCTTAAGGTCCTTGGCCATCCACTCCAATTCCTTTTGCGTAATTGACACGAAGCCCCAAATGTGCTGGCACGCGCCGTTGTAGATCTGCAAAAAGATTTCCAGATCCTTCTGGAATGTTTTGGGATTCATCGGACGCGTTTTGACGTTGAACATTTCGCCGACGCGATCGACCAACTGCGCCACCCGCGGCACCTGGTAATCGAGGTCTTTCTTGTAGCCGATGTAGGCGAACAGATCGTGGGCTTTGACGAAACCGTACGATTCAATCAGCTCCGCGTAATACGGCGGGTTGTATGTCATCATGAAGGTGGGCGGGTCGTCGAAGCCTTCGATCAACAGCCCGACTTCATAATTGAGCGACGGATTCATCGGCCCCCGCAAGGCTTGCACGTTCCGCTGCCCCAGCCAAGCGCGTACCGCGTCGAACAGGGCATGGGCCACGGCCCGATCGTTGATGCTTTCGAAGAAGCCGAAGAAGCCGCGGTTTTCGTGGAAATGCCGATTGTGCTCGTGGTTCATAATGCCGGCGATGCGGCCGACCACCTTGCCGTCGCGGCGGGCCAGAAAGGTTTGCACCTCGCCGATTTCCTGGAAGGGATGGTATTTCCAGCCGACCAGCCGCTTGAATTCACCGCGCAGGGGCGGGACCCACATCGGATCATCGCGGTAATGATCCCAGGCGAACTGCATGAAAGCGCGGCGGTCGCGCCACGTGCGCACAGGCTCGACAATCACTTCCGCCATGAAATTCGCTCGCCTCAAGAAAACCGGATGACACCGCAGGGAACGTTGCACTATCGCAGTGGAACGCAAGCCGGTCAAGGGTGACGGCGGCGCTCGGGCGTCCACGCTTCGCCCCTACGATTCCTCGATCGGCGCGGTTATAGTAACGGTCGCTGGACCAATTCCTCTTCGAGCGCGGAAGTGTTCGATGCCATCGACTGCGGAAGCAGATTGCAAAATCGATTTAGGCGACGGCTCTTCGCTGTGGCTGGCCACGCCGCAGCAACAGGCGGCGGCGCGGTTCGTGGTGAATGAAATCTTCGCCAAGAATCGCTACGACCACCCCGGCTTTCAGATTCGACCGACCGATACCGTCGTCGATATCGGCGCCAACATGGGAATCTTTGTGCTGTGGGCTGCGCGGCGGGCCACGCAAGGAAAAGTGGTGGCCATTGAGCCCACGAGCGCCATCGACGTCCTGCGGATGAACATTGAGCGCAACGGTCTGACGAATGTGATTCCCGTTCAAGCGGCCTGCGGCCCGGATGGCGGCACGTTCGAAATCGTCACCTATCCCGGCTTCAACATCGTGAACCATCACGCCGGCTGGAAGCCCAAAATGTGGACCAAGTTCTTCATTTGGCTTTTGTATCGCAAGTACCAGTCGGCGCCGGTGACAGAATGTTCGGCGACCAAATCGCTGCGAACGATCCTCGAAGAAGCCGGGGTAGATCGTGTGAACTATCTGAAATGCGATTGCGAGGGAGGGGAGTACGAGATTTTTCGCGGCCTTGATGACGAGACATTTGCCCGTATCGACAAAATCGCGATGGAGTTTCACGAATACGCGCCGGGTCAGGATCGGCAGATTTTGATCGATTTACTCCAGAGCCACGGCTTCACGGTGCAAGTTGAAAAATCGTGGTTCGAGTACACGTTCATGAAATACGGCATGCTGTGGGCGACGCGGGCGGCAAGATGAACCGCGAAGACACGAAGAAGACGGACGAACTTTGCTAGCCCGCTTCGGCCTTTAATTCCGCCAGATGCTGTGCCGTGCCGACCAGGCGATCCCAGTTGGCCTGGATGTATTCCGGCGGGCCGCCGATTTGCGCCACCACTTGGGCCACTTGCTCGGTCGGCACCATTTCGATGGCGTCCCACGGGCAGACCTTCAAATCGTACGGATTCGATTTCTTGCCCGGGATGTGCACACATACTTCGCAGCCGACGCAGCGCTCCAAGTCGATTTCGCAGAAGCTCTGCAGATTCTGAAATTGGTCGTATTGCTGCACTTTGAAGATGCAATCGACCGGGCAGACTTCGAGACAAGCCTCGCAGCCGGTGCAATTATCGGCGTTGATTACCGCGAGTTCTTTGGGAAGCTTTTTGCGGGGACCGGCTTTAGCCATATCGGAAAAACGCGAAATCTGCGTGGTTATATAATTGGGTTGATGTTCAAACCGACTACCCAATCATAGATGGTAATCGACCACAAGCCAAGGACGAGATCAGTGTGATTTCCCGGGTTTAGAAGCTTGATCGCAGTGGGAAATTATTGCGGCGGAATCACTTCGCCGCGGATCAAGTCGTCGAAAGTTTGCCTGCGCGGATCAAGTGCGCCTTGCCGTCGCGCACCAGGACTTCCGCGGCCAGCGGCTTGCCGTTGTAGTTGCTGCCCATCACGAAGCCGTAGGCGCCGGCGACTTCGAGCACCAGGAATTCGCCGACTTCCGCGGCGGGAAGTTGCCGTGTGCTGACGAATCCGCCCTCTTCCTGAGTGAAGATATCCCCAGACTCGCACAGCGGCCCGCCGACGACTACGTCGTGCATTGGTCTCTCGGCCCCGTTGCCGGTGCGAGGCACGATCGACATCGGATGATACGCACCGTACAAAATCGGCCTGGCTAAATTGTTGAAGCCGGCGTCGACCAAATAAAACGAGTTACCGCCCATCTGTTTGACAGCGCGAATCTCGGTGATCAGATAACCCGACTCCGCGACAAGATATCGGCCGGGCTCGATCTCCAGAGTAATCTTGTGGCCAAAGGCATTTTCCAACCGCTTGCGCAGTTTCATCCCAGAGCTGGAAATACGAGGCCAGATCGACGTATGTTTGCTCGGTTCGATACGGCACGGGCAAACCGCCGCCAGCGCTGATGTTCGTGATGCTGCGGCCCACTTCGCGGGCTGATTTTTCCATCGCCTGGCACACGTGGCGCAGGTGCTCCAAGTCGGTGCCGGAGCCAATGTGCATGTGCAGTCCGGAAATGGCCAGGCCATGTTGATCGGCGCGTCGGAGGCAATCGGCCAGGTCGGCGTGCCAAATGCCATGCTTCGATTGCTCGCCGCCGGTGTTCGTCTTCTGACTATGGCCGTGGCCGAAGCCGGGATTGATGCGCAGCGTAATGTGGCGGCCCGGCGACCGCTGGCCGAGCTGATCGATCATGTCGGGCGAGCCGCAATTGGCGTGGATGCCTAGTTCGACGACTAAATCGAGCGCCTCGTTGTCGAAAATGTCCGCCGTGTACACGATCGGCGGCGGCGAATTCAGATCGTTAGCGCCTGGCTTGAATCCCGCGGCCAGCGCCCTGCGGATTTCGCCCGCGCTTACCGAATCAACGAGTGCACCTTGCCGGCGCACCAAATCAAGAATGGCCAAATTGGAGCAGGCCTTTTGCGCGTACCGAATGATGTCGAACGAGCGCAGGTCGTTAATTCGCTCGACGATCTTGGCGGCATCGTAGACAAACGTGGGCGTGCCGAACCGCACGGCCAGTTCGTTGACCGAAAGGCCGGCAATGTGGGCGCGAATTGGCGAGAAGGCCGGCGTTTGGGGCATGTAGGCAACGATCAAATATCAGGAGTCAAGAGTCAGCAATCAAGATACTGTGAAGTGCGCAAGGTTCAGTCTCAATGATGCGAGTGTAGCGCGCCGAAGTGGCGCTGAAAAGGTGTCAGCCTCGCGCAGTTTCTTGCAATAAAACGAAAGCAGCCCGGGACAATTGAGCCGCCGGGCTGCCGCGGTTTCTCTAAATTTGGGCGAATCAATCGGTGGGTCGTTTGGCGGGTGCGCCATTCGGCCCGGCGGGCCCCCGCCCGCGGAGCCTTTCATCTTCAATTTGCTCGTCTGCATGATGGCTTCCAGAATGCCGTCCTCCACTTGCAGGCGGATGGTGGTGCCATTGTTGATCGGTTTGGCGTTGACCAGGATATGGTCTTTGCCTTTCACCTTTCTCAACTCATCTGCAAAGGTATCTAATCTGGAGGAGTCCGAGCTATCTTCTCGCAGTGAAGCGATGAAGTCGATGACTGGCCCCAATGCGAGAGAGGCTTGCATCGGCAGGACCGCTTTATTGGGTTCGGCGGCCGAAGCGTCGATGGTCTTTTTCAACAGGTCCAGGCTGCCGGATCCGACAGCCAGATACGCGCTTTTGGGTCCCGTGCCGTAGTAAAGCGCCAGCGGTTCGCCAAAGATCTTGCGGACTTTTTCATCGACCTGTTCAGGCCACTTGATATTCACCTGATGCAAGTTCACTCCTTTGTATGCTTCGATGGCGACATTGTTGATTGCGCCGTCGAAACTCGTTTCATCGCCGCCCGTCTCGCGCACAATCTTCTTGAGCACGCCCTTGAGTGCCGGGCCTTCGACGAACTTCGTGATCAGCGCTTCGGTGGCCGGACCATCGGTAACGTAGGCGCCGAGGGCGGCTTGCAATTTTTCAGGAGCCAGTATCAGTGCGGCGCCGGAATCGAATTTCCCCGTCTTGAGCGTTTGCTGAAAGAGATCGAGCGCCAGCGGCAACTCTTCTTTCAACGCCGCCCGCTCGTCGTCGGAAAGATCTTTGTCGTTGTCCAGCGATTGTTCGGCTTGCTCTTTCAATTGGTCCAGTGCCGCCGTGCCTTGCTGAATTTGTTCCGGAGAAAGCTTTCCGGCACGGTTGGCTTTGACCGCCGCTTCGGGCAGCAGAAAGCCGGCAAAATCGCTGTGCGTATCGGTCATCAATTGCATTTGCTTGTCGAGATCGGTGCCCTGCTTCGCGGTGATTGTGCAATCGAAATGCGTCGTTTTGAGCTTCGTGTCGATGTTCCAGCCGAAAGTGATCTGGTCGGCTTCGTTGACGAACTGTTCGATGGCCCGCAGTTGGTCTTCCATGTTCTTGCGACGCAATTCGGCCAACGCCGGAGCCTGAGAGCCGTGTTGCTGCATGGCGGCCGCCATGTTCATAAAGCCCTTCAGTTGCTCCATCGCCGATTTCTTTTTGTCTTCGGGCACGTTTTGCAGGTACGCCCGAGCCGCCACGTCGTAGTCGGTGTTCAGCCCGGCAAGCAGCTTCATGGGATCGTCAGGCAGGGGAGAATTGGCCTGTTGAGTGACTAATGCCCAACCATTTTTTTCGCGGATGCACATCGGCGGAGCGCCGGGCGGATTGACTTTCAGCACGCCGTTGTCGTCTTCGGCCGGGCCGATGACGCTGGCCAAAGCGTCCACGAGATCCTTGGCATTGGTGACCGGCACAAAAGCCACGGGCGTGAGCTCGGACCCGTCGGAAAGCAGCGCAGCCGCCCAAAGGCTTGGTCTTGTCGAGCCCCTTAAGGCCTTGTCCCTGCGTGAAGACCTGAACCATGGCCTCCACTTGTTGCGAGCGGTTTGGTTGGCCGGCCAGTTGACCGAGGAAATCGATGTCGGCCATCAACTTTTCATAGCTGGGCAGCGAGACGACCACCACCGGCTTTGCGGCTTCCGCATGCGCCAGTGGTGCAACGATCAACAGTGCCAACGACGCGATCAACCAACAAGTGGATTTGCTCACGATGTTCACGGTCACTTTCTCCTGAAGTAAAGAACGAGTGAGTTCGGTTCGTTTGGGCGGTCAGACGGGCTGCGGCCGCTTAAATCCAAATTCGGGCAAGGGACCGGCAATTTGCTCCGGCGCGACATGCGTTTTTGTGTTCAACGGGCCCGATTCTGATAGGGAAGAATACCTCACCGCCTATGGATTGGTTTTAGCGATTCTGGCGAATTTCACCAGGGACCCAGGGTGAACTGTTTGGATTTACCAAGATCGCCCTACGCGGCGGGACCCTGTCCAAACGTCTGATGCAAAGTGAAACCCGCTAAATGCTTAGCAGATTCTGTCTCCGAAATGAGGGCCGCTAGCAGAAGTCGCGGGAGAAATTGGCGCCGGAGACACCGCGGACTATCGTTCGCGGAAGGTGATCCGGCCCTTCGTCAAATCGTAGGGCGAAAGCTCCACCTTCACCCGATCGCCGGGAACAATCCGGATGAAGTTCTTGCGCATCCGGCCCGCGACGTGGGCTGTAACGATGTGGCCACCTTCGATCTGCACTCGAAATCGGGTGTTCGCCAGCGCCTGTGTGACGACTCCATCGACTTCCAGCGCTTCTTCTTTTTGTTTCTCGTCGGCCACAGATAACTCCACGCAAACAGCATGCAGAGGCGGAATTTACCCCAATCGCGCAGCAAAAGCTGTTCCATCATACCATCTTGGACCTAAAATGGAAATGTAGCTTAAGCAATGCATCTGGTGGAAGATTCGGCGGACGCGTCGATCATCCAGGTCGGTGCTCGGGAGGAGTTGCATCACTTGTCAATCGCGCGTCGCTTGAAAGAATCGATCGGACGAATCCTGGCGATCATCGGCTTTGTTGCCATTCTGGGCGCATGATGGGCGCCGCGGAGCAACCCTCCACCAGCCAAACAACGCAGTCGCCGGGGCCTGAAAAAAACTCCGCAGCCGCCCCGATTCCGTCGATCGTTGCCTGGGTCGATACGGCGCCGATCTACTATGCGGACGTGCGGCGCGGCATCGCGGCGTTGTCCAAAGGGAAGTCGATTGACGCCGACAAGCTGCCGTATGTGCAAGCTTCGGCGCTGCAGGATCTGATCGACCAGAGGATTTTATCGAACTTTCTGACGTCGTCTGAATTCAGCGCGACTGCGGCAGAAGTTGACGCCGAGTTGGCTGAGTTGGGCAAAAAGCTTCAGCAGCAACAGCAAAACCTTAAGGATGTCATGGCGCAGAATAATATCTCGGACACGGCTTTGCGCAAGAAAATCGCACAGGACGTAGCTTTGCGGAAGTACATTGCTAAGAAAACGACCGACGGCGCATTGCAACAATATTTTCACGATCATCGGCCGGATTTCGACGGCACTGAGCGGCGAGTCAGCCACATTGTCTTCAGGCCGATCGGAATGATCGACGAGGCATCGATTCGTTCGCTCATGCAACAAGCGCGACAACTGCGAGGACGCATCGTCGTGAGAGAATTGTCGTTTGATTCGGCCGCCAGGAAATATTCCGACGGTCCAAGCCGTCTCAATGGCGGTGATTTGGGCTACATCCCGCGGCAAGGAGTCGCATCACAGCAATTCTCCGAAGCGGCATTCGCACTAAGGCCCGGTGAAATCAGCCAGCCGGTATTTGATGCGTTTGGCGTACACCTGATCAAAGCGACCGATTTAAGGCCCGGCCAGAAAAAATGGCAGGACGCGCGCGAGGAGCTAACCGCCGCGTATTCCCGAATGCTAATTCTAAAGTTAATGGACGACCTTCACCGCCAGGCCAAGATCGAATTTTTCGACAACTTTCCACACTTCTTGCCGGGCACCCGCGAACTAGCGACTCGGCCGCCGGTGGGCATTGCGCAATAGCATTGCGAGGGCACCTTAGCGTCGACGCCGGGGGCGATCGTTGAGATTGCGCACCTTCAATGAATCGCTCGGATCAAGTTCCAACAACCGGCGGAGCACGTCGCGCGCTAATCCACGTTTGCCAAGCTTCAACAAACACTGCGCCAATCCCTTGCCGGCCTCGAAGAACGGCCTATTGCCGTCGTGCGAGTACGGCAGCAATTTGGCGTCGGCGCGCTCAATTGCCTTGAGGCCAATCTGATACGCATAGCCGAAATGGCCGCGCGCTAACCGTACGTCGTTGTCCGCCAGCGCCAAGTCGCCCAATAATTTGTGCGCAGCCAAAAAATCGTGGCATTCCGACAGCAGCCAGCGCAACTCGTCCCGGGCGATTTCCCTTTCGCCCGCGGCAACCATTTGCAAAACCTCTTCGAGATCGTCGGCACGGGCACGGGCGCAGCGGGGATGCTTTAGTTCCCACGAGCCATCGTCGGCACGCAATGCGGTAATTTGCGCCGTTGGTTTATGCTTTGCCACTATTGCCGATGGATTGTTGGAAAAGCTGCGTTAGAATCACGCCGGAATGTCAAGCACCCTGTCCAAGCAGCGTAAACCAACGATGAAGCGCCGTCCACCTGCGGCGTGGCGCCGCTGGGTCCAGCGGCGGTTGTTGGCCTGGTATCAAAAGAATGCTCGCGATCTGCCCTGGCGTCGCACGCGAGATCCGTACGCCATTTGGATCAGCGAAATTATGCTGCAGCAGACCCAAGTGGCCACGGTCGGGCGATATTTTCCGCGCTTCCTGGCCGCGTTTCCCACTATGGTCGCGCTCGCCGCAGCCGAGGAGGACGAGGTGCTAAGGCTGTGGGAAGGGCTGGGCTATTATCGTCGCGCTCGCCAGATGCACGCAGCCGCCAAAATCATGGTCGCGGAACATCGAGGCAAATTCCCACGCGACCCAGACGTTGTGCGCGGTCTGCCGGGCATTGGCCGTTACACGGCTGGAGCAATTCTGTCGATCTCTTTCGATGCGCGGCTGCCGATTCTCGAGGCCAACACCATCCGCTTGCTCAGTCGGCTGGTTGCTCTGCGTGGCGACACCAGCTCCGGCGCCGCGCAGAAACTGCTGTGGCATACCGCCGAGTTGCTGTTGCCGGATCGCGAGATCGGCGCCATGAATCAAGCGCTGATGGAGTTGGGCAGCTTGATTTGCACGCCGCAAAACCCACGCTGCGACGCCTGCCCATTGAGATCGCTTTGCGCCGCTCGGCGGCACGGATTGCAGGAGCAGATTCCTGCTCCGCGGCGTCCGCCGAAAATGGAAAACCGGCACGAGGCCGCTGTAGTGATCCAGCGGCATGACAAAGTATTGCTGCGCAAATGCGGCGACGGGGAGCGCTGGGCCGGCCTGTGGGACTTTCCGCGCTTCTTGCTGGCAAGTGATGGCACGGCGATCGAACGCCAGGTGATTTCCGGCGTGCGACGGTTGACCGGCATTACTGTCCGCAATCCGCAACGGTTTGCGAAGCTCCGCCACGGTGTCACCCGATTTCGCATCACCTTGGATGGTTTCGTCGTCCAAAGCGCCAGTGCGATCAGGCCGAAATCGAAGCGAGAAAGCTTGCGCTGGGTAAGTCCTCTCGAACTGAACGACATCCCGCTGAATACAACCGGCCGCAAATTAGTCCGATTGTGGCGCGAACACCCTGCCGCCGTTTGAGCGTAGCTACCTGCGGCTCAGTAGTTGATCCGTCGCGGCGCCGATGTCGGCGCTGGCCATCAACGTTTCGCCCACCAAAATGGCGTCGACGCCGGCCGCCTCCAATCGTTCCACGTCGGCCCGTGTGCGGATGCCGCTTTCGGCCACCAGCAAGCACGTGTCAGGCACCCTTTCGCGCAGTCTTAGGGTATGGTCCAGGTCGGTTTTGAACGTGTGCAAGTTGCGATTGTTGATGCCGATCAAGGTTGCGCCGGCATCGAGGACCCGGGGCAAGTTTTCAGGCTCGTATAGTTCCACCAGCGGCGTCATGCCCAGCGCAACCGCCTCGTTGTGCAGAGCGCGTAGATTGCAGTCGTCAAGGCATTCGGCGATCAGGAGCACGGCATCGGCCCCGGCCTCACGAGCTTCGTAAAGCTGATACGTATCGAGAATAAAATCTTTCCGCAGCACCGGCAGATCAACCGCGGAGCGCACGTCTCGCAAATGCGCGAGCGCACCCTGGAAAAACGGCGCGTCGGTCAGCACGCTCAAGCAAGTGGCGCCGTGCTGTTGGTAGGTGCGGGCGATTGCCACCGGGTCGAAGTCGCTTCGGATGACGCCGGCGCTGGGGCTTGCTTTTTTCACCTCCGCGATCAGCTTGATCGGACCAGACGCAGCCAGCGATTCGAAGAAATTGCGCGGCGGGGAAGCCGCTTCGGCCGCGGCGCGCAGTGGCGTTTCCGGTCGAGCCGTCTTGGCAGCGTCGATTTCGCGGCGCTTGCTGGCGACAATGTCGTCCAGAATAGACTTCTGCATCTAGGGGCTCGCGCGGTCAGGCATTGGCATGGAACATGAAGCGTGCCACAGACTTAGGTCGGCAAAGCTGGAGCAAGTCGTTATTGACCCACCCCTAGCATCGCTATAAACTTCGTTGTTGGAAAATGTTACGTCGAATCACGAGTCAATTCATGGATAGGTGAGCAGCCGGCCCCTCCAGGTTCGTCGCTTTTATGTCACCGCTCGCCTAGTCCTCTCATCATAGCGATCTCGCAATGGAATTCTTGGAACAGATTTGGGAAGTGATCGGGAACTTCTTCACCGGTCTCAGCGGGTCGATCGAGCGCGCCATCACTGCGCTGTTTGGCTCGTCTAACGCCCGGTACATCAAGAAGTTACAGCCCCGAGTCGAGGCAATCAATGCCCTGGAACCGAAGTATGAGGCGATGAACGATGCCGAACTGAAACAGCAAACCACGCTGTTTCGCGAGCGCCTGGCCAATGGCGAATCCTTGCACGACTTGCTGGAAGACGCATTTGCAGTTTGTCGGGAGGCCGGCAAGCGCTATCTGGCAATGCGCCATTACGATGTGCAACTTATCGGCGGAATGGTGCTGCACAGCGGCTCGATTGCCGAAATGATCACCGGCGAAGGCAAGACGTTAGTGGCCACGCTGCCAGCCTATCTTAACGCGCTGGAGGGCTTCGGGGTTCATGTCGTCACGGTGAACGACTATCTGGCGCGCCGCGACATGGAATGGATGGCCCCGCTGTACATGGGCCTGGGCCTGACAGTCGGCGCCATTCAGTCCGGCATGGAAGGGGGCGAGCGCCAGCAAGCGTATGCCTGCGACATCACCTACGGCACCAACAACGAGTTCGGCTTCGACTATTTGCGCGACAACATGCGCCCGGCGGCCCGCGGCGATCACCACTTCCCGAAGCACATGCAGCAGGTGCAGGGCCCGCTTCACTACGCCATCATCGACGAGGTGGACAACATCCTGGTCGACGAAGCCCGCACGCCGCTGATCATCTCCGGCCCGGCGCACGACGACGTCACGAAATACAGCAAAGCCGACAAGCTGGCGCGGCAACTGACGAAGGATGCGCACTTCGAGGTCAAGGAAAAGGAACACGCCGTCACGCTGACCGACGATGGCGTGCGCGCGGCCGAGCGGTTGGCAGGCGTAGAAAGTTTCTACACCGCCGGCAACATGGAATGGCCGCACCTGATCGACAATTCACTCAAGGCGCATCATCTCTACAAGCGCGACGTGAACTATGTGGTCGAAAACGGCGAGGTGATCATCGTCGACGAGTTCACGGGCCGCAAAATGCCCGGCCGCCAATGGAGCGACGGCTTGCACCAGGCGGTGGAAGCCAAAGAGGGCGTGCGCGTCAAAGAAGAAACGCAAACGCTGGCCACCATCACGCTGCAAAACTTCTTCAAGCTGTACAAGAAAATCTGCGGCATGACCGGTACGGCCATGACCGAGGCCAACGAATTCTGGAAGATCTACAAGCTCGACGTAATCGCTATTCCGCCCAACCGAATTTTGCAGCGGGTCAATCATCCCGACATCGTCTACCTGACCGAAAAGGATAAATTCAATCAGGTGGCCAATGAAATCGAGCGGATTCACAAATGGGATACCGTCGAACTGAGCGACGGCTCTTGGCTGGTCGGCACGGTAAAGAGCGAGAGCGACAACGAAATCGATTTCGACGACAAGGACAACCGCGAACTGCGAGCCCTGCCGCGCTCCAAGATCAGACGCCTGCAGAAGCGTAGTCGGCCGATCCTGGTCGGCACCGTTTCGATTGAAAAGAGCGAACGGCTTGCGGCCCTCTTGGAGCGGCGCGGGATTCCGCATCAGGTGCTGAACGCCAAGCATCACAAGCGAGAAGCGGAAATCGTCGCTCAGGCTGGCCGCAAGGGGGCCGTGACCATTGCCACGAACATGGCCGGCCGCGGTACGGATATCGTCCTCGGCGGCAATCCCGATTCGATGGCCTGGGCCCAGTTGCAAGATAAGTACCCCACGCGCCTGGAAGTGCCGAGAGAAGAATGGGACAACCTCGTGCGGGAAATTTCCGAGCGCAGAGCGCACCAAAGCTGAAGGGGAGGATGTAAAACTGTTGGGCGGATTGCACATCCTGGGCACGGAGCGGCACGAGGCGCGCCGCATCGACAACCAGCTTCGTGGCCGTTCGGGCCGCCAAGGCGATCCCGGCTCCAGCCGATTCTACCTATCGCTGGAAGACGACCTGATGCGCATCTTCGGCGGCGAGTGGGTCAAAAGCATGCTCACCCGGATGGGAATGAAGGAAGGCGAAGCCATCGAAAGCCGCATGGTCAGCCGCCGCATCGAAGGGGCCCAAAGGAAGGTCGAGGAACGCAACTTCGATATCCGCAAGAACCTGCTGGAATACGACGAGGTGATGGATGAGCAGCGGAAGCGAGTCTACTCGTACCGCCAGCGGATTCTCGATGGCGCCAATTGCAAGCAGCTCATTCTGGACATGATCAACAGCCAGATCGAGCACAATATCACCGTGTTTCTCGATAAAGATTACGGCACCGAAACCTTCGCCAAATGGGCGGGCAATCTGCTGTCGGTCGAACTCGACCCGCGCGAATTCCGCGGCCTCGATTTCGAAACCGCGCAGTCGCAAGCCAAAAGCGCCGCCGAGCGCATGGCGGAGTCACAGGTATTCGAAGCGGTGGAAGAAAACTTGCCCGAAGGCGAGGAAGACGATTGGAACTGGGAATCGCTGGCCAAGCTTGCCAATGCCCGCTGGAATGCAAATCTGCGCGATCGAGATTTGAAGAAGGTCGGGCGCGACGGCGTGGCCGAACTGCTCATCGAGCAGGCTCGCGAAGCTACGACCAGGATCGACTTGAGCGAGGGCGCCCGCTTCTTGGAGCACGATTACGGCATGCGCACGGCGATCGGATGGGCGCATTACAAGTTCGGCATCGAGCTGCCGCTGGAGCAGGTGAAAGATTACGAAGCGGCGCAACTGATCGAGCTGTTGTGCAACAAGGCCCGCGAGGCGTACGACCTGAAGGAAGCGGAATATCCGGTGATGGCGGGTTTGTATCACTTCACCACCCGCGATGCCTCCGGTCAGAAGCGCTACGACCGCGATCAACTGGTGGCCTGGGCCCGCGATCGATTCCAAGTGAATTTGGACGTGGAGGATTTGAAGAACAAGCAGCGCGACGACATTCGCGCCTTGTTGATCGACCACAGCCGCTCGAGCCAGAAACGCTCGGGCGAAGCAATGGAAGAAGTTCAGCGGCAGATCGAACCGTTGTTCGAAGGAAATGGGTTCAACGGTTCATCGTCTAATGGCAATGGAAACCATTTAAGCGAAAAACCTGCGCTCGTTCATGCCGGCGCCGAAAAACAGGCGCTGCATTCGTTGATCGATACGCTCAAGAAGTACGATCCGCAGTTGCCCGAAGAAGAAATGGGCAAACTGAACCAGGAACAGTTACAATTGCGTGCGGCGGTGGCCGTCGACGAGCATTTCCGGCCGGAGATGCGCCGCTTGGAGCGCAACCTGGTGCTGCAAATTCTCGACGCCGCTTGGAAAGAACACCTGCTGACGATGGATCACCTGCGCTCCAGCGTTTCGCTGCGCGGATATGCCCAGGTCGATCCGAAAGTGGAATACAAGCGGGAAGGGATGCAAACCTTCGAGGCGATGTGGAATAGCATCGGCGACAGGGTGACCGATTTGATTTTCCGCATGGAACAGTTGGACGAGAATTTCGTCGGCTCCACGTGGAAAGAGACCGCCGCGGTGCACGAGGATGCCCCGTCGCCCGCGGCCATCGCTCAACAGCAGCAATCGGCGATCGACAATACCCAGGGCGAGCCGCAAAAGCTGGAGCCGATCCGCAATCGCACGGAGCGCGTCGGCCGCAATGATCCTTGCCCGTGCGGCAGCGGGAAAAAGTTCAAGAATTGCTGCATGCGTAAAGGCAACACAGGCTGAACGAAGCGACTTGCGGAAATATCGAAACGCCGGGAATGGAATCCCATCATGGCATATCTGCTGAACGTCGTTTACGTGTTGCTGCTGGTGTTGGCAGCGCCTTGGGTCGCTTTTCAGGCCGCTTTTCGCGGTAAATATCGCGAAGGATTCGCGGCCAAGTTCTGGGGCGCAGTTCCGCTGCGGCGCTCGGATGTGCCGTGTATCTGGTTTCATGCCGTCAGCGTGGGCGAAGTGAATTTGCTCGGCGTGCTGCTCAAAGAAGCTGCCCAGCTCCGGCCTGACGTCGAGTGCGTGATTTCCACAACCACGATGACCGGCTATTCCCTGGCCAAACAAAAATATCCGCGGCACACGGTGTTTTATTGTCCGTTGGATTTCTCCTGGGCCGTGCGGCGCGCGATGCGGCGCATCAATCCCTCGGTGTTGGTGCTGGCGGAGCTGGAGCTGTGGCCAAACTTCGTGCGCGCGGCGCGGGAACACGCAGCGCGCGTGGCGATCGTCAACGGCCGGCTCAGCGAGCGCAGCTTTCGCGGCTACCGGCGGCTCGGCCGCTGGTTGCGGCCTGTGCTAGAGAACATTGATCGAGTAGCCACCCAGACCGAAGAATATGCAGAGCGATTCCGGCAACTTGGCGTCCCAGCCGATCGGGTTTGGACGACGGGATCGCTCAAATTCGACGGCGCCACGGCCGATCGCGGCAATTTACTTACGCAGCGTCTGAAAAAACTCACCGGTTTCAGCGACGACGACGTCGTGTTCCTCGCCGGCAGCACCCAGGCGCCGGAAGAACAGTTGGCGCTGGATGCGTTCCAATCGTTGGCCTCCACGCATCCGCAGCTGCGGCTGGTGCTAGTGCCGCGGCATCCACACCGCTTCGAAGAAGTCGCCGCACTGTTGGATCGCAGCGGAATCACCTGGCGTCGGAGAACACAATTGGAGAAGTCTGTTAGCGGACCGCGCGTGCTGCTGGTCGACACCATCGGCGAGCTGGGCGGCTGGTGGGGCACGGCCACGATCGGCTTCGTCGGCGGCAGCTTGTATTCCAGCCGTGGCGGGCAAAACATGATCGAGCCGGCCGCTTACGGCGTGGCACTCAGTTTCGGGCCGAACACGCAGAACTTCCGCGATGTCGTGGAGATGCTGTTGGGCGCTGAACGCCGCCGTGCGAGTGCATCGCGGCGACGAACTGAGCGGCTTCGTTCGTCGTTGCCTGGAGGAGTCGAATTACGCCTCGCTATTGGGTCGCAATGCGGCCACGGTGGTTCGACAGCAGCAAGGCGCCACGGGGCGCACCTGGGACCTGTTGGAGCCGCTTTTGCCTCACACGCCGCGCAAACAAGCGATTTCGCGAAGCGATGCCGCCTAGAGAGCGCGTCCCAATTGCTGGCCCAGGAAAACGGCGATATAATTCGCCTCGCCGCGGCGTTCGCGGCACATACACGGTGGCTATAGCTCAGTTGGTTAGAGCACCAGATTGTGGATCTGGGGGTCACGGGTTCAAGTCCCGTTAGCCACCCCTTCCGGCCGACTGCGTGTTCATGCGATCGCGGCCGCATTCGATCCTGCCGCCCCGAATCTATCGGCTTTTGTACTTCGCATCGTACAAGGCCACCGCCGCATCGGTCGCCGTGGCCGCTTTCGAGATCGTGATCGTCGAACCCGAAATGTTCGTGATATAGGCCCCTACGGGAATTCCCGTTCCATAGATTCGGTTGCCGACGAACCACGCGTCGCCCACAGCCGCGGCCGGCGAAGTGGAACAGTTGGTGATGCGATTCGATCCGCTGTTGGACTTGCCTGTCGTGGGCAAGTGAAAACGTTTCATGCAGGCAACTTCCAGGCAGGGAAATTTGGCGTTGCCGTCGTCAAAGCAACTGGGCACCTCAACCAACGTGGCGGTGACCTCCACGATCGACGAGATCACTCCCACCTTTGGCATGCTCACGTGGTTTACCTCCGCTCCTCCCACGTTGATGGTGTAAGCACCGTTGGATGCGCAGCTGCGAACCACGTCGCCCACTTTGAAGAGCGCGGGATCCGGCAGCTTCAATGTCGCCGTGCCGTCGCCGTTGAATTTGATGTCGTGCGCGGTGCCGAGGGGAATCGCGTTCTCGGCTAGTTCGATGTCGACTGTTTCCGTGGGCGTGATGATCGTTTCGCCAGGCGTAACGATCTTTCGACTGACGCGCGCCAGGTCGCTCACCTGCCGACGCTCTGTCAACGGATGCCGATCGCCGGTGGCGATATGGCGATTCCAGTAGGTATCGAATATTGCGGAGTTACGCCACCGAGCGTGGGTAAAGGCGTTCATGTAAACCGACGATTCCGCGTTGCTGGCTTCCGCGCAGATCGCACGTGTCGAATTCGATCGATGGCGAATCGGACCGATTGTCTTGCGGGATCTGAAAGTTCAGGCATTGCCCCAACGTATTGCAATACGCAACCGACAAACTTGATGTTGCAGCCACAGGTCAGGTGTGCTGCGGGTTGCTTTTGCGTTTTCACGAAGTTGAACTGGCAACCCGAGAACAGCGCCGAGCGGTTATTAGGATGGGCGGTAGCGTCGATCAACCCGAGAGAACAAATCTGCTCGGAGTACAAATCGGTGACATGCAGGTTGCCGATCGCGGTGCCGCACAAACAGAGGTATTTCACGCCGTCGATCAGCCCCCCTTGAACATGCGGAGGCGTGCCATTGCGCTGTCCAAAGGTAATGGTGTCGAAAACCACCTTGTGATTTGCGAATTCGTTGTCGCGGATATCGACGCCGCGCGACTGGGTTTGCCCGATGGCGATCGCGTATGTGCACGTCGTAATCAAGTTGTGGCGCACAAATAAGCCGTCGCCTTGGGAATTGCCGCTGCTGGAATTGAGCATGATCCCCACATGCCATCCTGAAATGGCGCAGCCTTCGATATGCACTTGCTTGGATCCGCTGCCGGGACCTCCTTTGTAGAGCGAATCCAGGCCCGGATAGCGATCAGCCGACGGAACCGTGTTGTCGAACGAATCGATGGAGATCGCAGAGTGCGGGCTGTAGCGGTTGGTGCGCACCAGGCCCGTCGAATAGTTTTCGTCAATGGCATATGCATCGTCGGAGCCGAGTTTTTCCGAGAAGTCGTTAATGCCCTGCAGATTCAGGTTTTTGATGTACACGTCGCGCACCGTCTGCAAGATGATTCCCGGCCGGTCGCCGTAGGTGAAAATGAGTTGCGGGCTGCCGCCGACGACGTAGGCGGGAGTTTCGCCGGCTAGCGTGATGCTGACAGCCTGGCCGTGCCGAGCAATTACCAGCGGAGCTTTCGCAGCGATAGCGCTTATGATCGCTGAACAACAGCGTGCCGCCGCGATTGTATCCGTTGCGATATTCACGAGGCAGAAAAGTGTCGCTCAGCAGGAAATCGATGGCCGCCTGAATGGCAGGCGCATCGTTGGTGATGCCGTCGCCTTTGGCCCCGAATTCGTCGACCGATACTGCCCCGGGCGTCAGCGCCAGTAGCAGAATGAAACTGTTCATGGTGTTCCTTTCATCAAATTCCCGCGGGCGGAACCGAGCCAGGGGTCTCTCAGCCCCAAATCCTACGCGATCCGGGGACGGCGGGGTCAAAGGGGCGGCCGCCTGGGGACCGGCGGACACGGCTTTATGTGGTTTCAGTTCAGTCCGTGAGACCCGCCAACTCGCACAAGTTCGCCGCCATTACGCCTTGCGGGCAACTCCACACCAGGAAGAACAGCGCTTCGCGGCACCAGCGGCCGGCGGGATGACCGGTGACGTAGCCGGTGCCCTTGGCGGCGGACAAGGTGGCTTGAGCGGCGCGCAGCGCCAGGCTGTTCGCGCGGGCTCGAACATCTTCAGACGAGCAATTTGGCATGCCCACAGCCAGGGCGAATAGATCTTGCTCCAATACTGCGTGCTCGCTGCGCAAGCTGTTGGTCGGCTCTGTTAGATCGGGCCGCTTCTGGCATTCGCTCTCCATGTACTCAATCGCGGCCGAGGCTAGCCCGGTTGCCAAGGCGGAGGTTTGCAGGCCGCCGGTGTTTGCCCCGCTGTGCCCCATCATCACATTGGGCGAAGGGCCATCGAGCAGCCACTCGCGCGGGACGTGAACCTGGCGGCAGTCCATTCGACCGGTATGACTGGCCGTCAGCGCGACTAACTGCGCGTGCGGCGGTGCGGTAACACCCTCTAATGTTGTCGGCAACGCGACAAGAATTTGCCGGCCGTCGTCCATCGTGGCGCCCATCACCACCGTCTCGGCATGCGCCGCGCCGGTGACCCACGGGCTGAAACCATCGAGCACGAATCCCTCAGCGGTTTCAGTGGCCGCGAGCACTGGCTTGGCCAAATGCCGGCGGCTGGTGGTAAGGTGCGAGATGCCGACAGTGGCAAAATGGGAGCCATCAGCCAGCCCCGGCAGTAAGTCGCTCCTGTGCCGCGGAGTTTTCGCTATCGACGATCCGTTTCACCGCCCCGCTGCGCTGCGTGAGGATGAAGGTGGTGGTCAGGCAGGCCGCCGCCAGCCGCATGTAACCGCGCAGCAGGTCGGTTTCGTTCCACTCGAAGCCGCCCCATCGGCGCGGCAAAAACCAGCGGTAAACGCCGGCTTCGCCCAGCAGACGCAATTGCTCGTCGGGCCACTGGCCGCCGGCATCCAGCGCGCCGGCGCGGCTGGCCAGCTCCCGGCAAAGCCGATCCAAAGCGGCGTCATCGGGCGACGTGACTTGATCGAGTTTCGCCATGTTTCCTCACCATACTTTTGGCAGCGACTGATATTCTATCGTGGTTGACTGTGGACAGCATACCGGGGTCGCATGGTCCAAAATCATTCGATATAATCGAGTGATTATACCCGTGCGGCCCTGATTGCCGCGCGGCCGGGCGGATTGGCGGAAAGCTGCTGAGAATTTTGCATGAGCCAAACCGAACTTGAGGCCGTCGAAGGCGCCACGCCGAGCGCCAAACCCAGTCTGATCGAATTCTCGCCGCAGACACTGTACGAAAAGTGTCTGGCCATCGCTCGGAATCTGTGGTGGAGCTGGCATCCCGACGTCGTCAATCTGTTTCGCGATCTCGATCCGATTCGCTGGCGGCAGCTCGACCACAATCCCATCGCGCTGCTGGCCGAGTTCACGCCCGAACGGCTGGAGATGCGGGCGGCGGAATTGGTGCTGTACAGCCGCATCAACCACGCCTACCGCCGGCTGAAGGAATATATCGGACCCGCGCACCACGTGGGGCACCACGCACGCCGGCGTGTTGGGCTCCAAGCCGGTGGCCTATTTCTCCGCCGAGTTCGGCATCCACGAGTCGGTGCCGATTTACTCCGGCGGCCTGGGCGTGCTTTCGGGCGATCACATCAAAAGCGCCAGCGGACTGGGCGTGCCGCTGGTGGCCATCGGACTGTTCTACGACCAGGGCTATTTCAAGCAGCACCTGGACATCGACGGCTATCAGCACGAAGAATATCTCGACACGAAGGTCGAAAACGTGCCGATGGAGCCCGCCGTGGGCCCCGATGGGCAAGCCGATCACCGTGCGGATCGACACCCGCACCGGCCAGCTGCTGGCCAAGGTGTGGCTGATGCGCGTCGGCCGCGTGGATTTGTACTTGCTGGATTGCGACGTCGACGGCAACAGGCCCGAAGATCGCGAACTGACCAGCCGGCTGTACGGCGGCGACTATCCGCACCCGCATTCGCCAGGAATTGGTGCTGGGCGTCGGCGGCGTGAAGGCGCTGACGGCCCTGGGCATCTACGCCCGGCGTGTATCACCTGAACGAAGGGCACAGCGTGTTCGCCACGCTGGAGGCGATCCGCGAGCGGATGCAGGACGACGGCCTGAGCTTCGACGACGCCTTGCGCGAAGTGGCCCAGCACACGGTGTTCACGACGCACACGCCGGTGCCCGCCGGCCACGACCGTTTCGACGGCGGCCTGATCGAAGAGCATCTGGGCCCCACTGCGCGACGACTTGGGCATTTCGCTACGAGCAGTTGATGGGCCTGGGCCGCGTCGAGCCGCACAACGAAGGCGAAAGCTTCTGCATGACCGTGCTGGGGCTGAAGCTTTCGCGCCGGGCCAACGCCGTCAGTGCCCTGCACGGGCACGTCTCCCGCCGCATGTGGGCCCATCTGTGGCCGTGGCGCGTCGAGGAAGAAATCCCCATCGGCCACATCACCAACGGCGTGCACGTTCCCAGCTGGCTGGCCTGGCAGATGCAGCAGCTTTACGACCGCAATTTCCCGCCGAATGGCTGCAGCGGATGGGCGAGCCCGGAAGTCTGGCAGGAAATCCACCAGCTCGATCCGGGCGAATTGTGGGAAACGCACTACGCCCTGAAAAACCTGCTTGCTGGCGTTCGTCCGCCGGCGCGTGAGCCGCCAGTGCCGCCGCCGCGGCGAAAGCGACGAGGCGGTGGAGGTCGCCCGCAACCTGCTCGACCCGAACATTCTGACGATCGGCTTCGCCCGACGATTTGCCACCTACAAGCGGGCCGACTTGATCATGAGCGATCTGGATCGATTGGCGGCGATGGTCAACGATCCGCAGCGGCCGATCCAGATCATCTTCGCCGGCAAGGCGCATCCGGCCGACGAGCCCGGCAAGCAGTTGATTCGCAAGATCGCCAACTTGCGGCACGATCCGCGGTTCGCCGGCCGCGTGGTACTTCATCGAAGATTACGACATCAACGTCTGCCGCCACCTGGTCCAAGGGGTCGACGTGTGGCTGAACAATCCGCGCCGCCCGCTGGAGGCCTCCGGCACCAGCGGCCAAAAGGCCGTGCTCAACGGCGGGCTGAACCTGTCGATTCTCGACGGTTGGTGGGCCGAAGCGTACGACGGCACCAACGGCTTTGCCATCGGCCACGGCACGTCGCACGTCTCCGACGAGATTGGCGATCGCCGCGACGGCGAAGACTTGTACCGCGTGCTGGACCAGGAAGTGATTCCGCTGTACTACGATCGCGACATCGACGGCCTGCCGCGGCACTGGATCCAGCGGATGATGAACTCGCATCAGTTCGCTGGCTTGGCGATTCAGCGCCCACCGCATGGTGATCGACTACGTGCGGCATTGCTATCTGCCCGCCGCCGGCGGCTTGAGCTGCGACATGGGCGACCGGTAATCGCCTATATTCTCTGGCGATCCCTATCGCGGCCACAGCGCGGCCAGTGCGTACACGATCGTGAAGCAGGCGAAGACGACTGTCAGCGAGTGGTAGAGAACCCGCAGCCACCGTGTCGTCAGATACGGCCCGGCATCGAACACGGCTTGCAGCGACAGGCGCACGCCCCAGAATATCGCCCCATACAGGCAGACCGAACGAGCCAGCAGCGATCCGTCGGCCAATGCCGCCGAACTGGTGATGCATATCAGGCCCAGGGCCACAATCCCCAGCACCACATAACCGCCGTAGACCCAAAAAAGCTGCCGGTAAAGCCGCGGCAATCCGGCTAGTGCGGTGCGCCATTTCAACCGGATCGGCACCAACGCAGACGCAATTAGCACGGCCAATTGCAGCCATCCGATCGCATAAATTGCATCCGCCAATCGCTCCTGCATAGGCGCTTTAACACCTCAATTTGCGAAGATTGCGCGAATAAAAGGAACGATTACGTTTTGCAAAAAAGGGGGATGAAAAAGAATTGGCGAGGGCACTACCACGATTGCGATGGTGAGAATGCTGCGACGCCAGAGGTGGCCTGGCGCCAGACGATTCCTGCGCGGCGAAACATTGATCAGCACTGCGATGAGCTGGCCCAAGAAATAAAGTGTTGGCAAACCGTAGCCTCCCTGGGCTGGAACCGAGATCGCCGCTTCGTGCAACAAGCCGCTGAACAGAAATACGCCCGCCACCGCCCGACGATGCCCCCAAGGATCGCGCCAGCGGTCGAAATACTGCCGCGTGCGCCACGTCGCGAAATGCCAAATTCCACCGTCGGCCCCAGAAATCGACGATATTCCGCGACGACAATGGCTTGTTCATGATCGGCTGTGCATCAACCCCCGACGACCGCCAGGCACAACTTAGAAGGTCGAACAGCCCAAAGTGCAAAAGGAACAGCATTCCGTACAACGCGCTCCAGCGCGCAGTATTTCCCATCCGTGCAGCACCAGCGGCCCTGCCATACAAAACAAAACGAAGCCAAACGTCGTTATGGAAACTGCCGTAAGCCATTCTTTGCGTCCAGGACGATGTTCCCGCGGAATCGGCTCCAGGCTCAAGAACCGATGCGGGTCCATACCCGGCCAGGCGATCCACCAGGCCAGTTGACGACCGAGCTTCGTTGCCGGCCGACTTTCCGAGTTCCAAACCAGCCACTTGAGGCAATAGAAAATAGTCGTCGCCAACAGCCACATCACTGCCCAGCGGGGCCACGACGCCGGAATCGCCGCCAGCAGTCCGGTGGGCAGCACGATCAGTGGAAGCCAATTGAGCCACGTTGCGGTGAATCTTCCCGCCGCCGGCGCGGCCCGCTGCTGCACATCGGCGATTGGTGCGTTTGAACTCATGGTGTCGTTTCGAGCGGGCTTCTCGGCGTCGCGCCACTTAACTGCCGGAGCAAGTTTGCTACAATCTTTGTCTGTGGGTTAGTTGATGTCCACTAGTTTTCGCCCAGGTTTTGAGCCTTTTCCGCCTCTCCCAAGGATTTCGCCATGCCTAGCAAGGAAGAACTGCTGTCGCAAACCATCGAACACATCGACATCACCAAGCACAACGTGGTTGGCCTGGTCGAATCCATGCGCCAGATGGCTTACAGTGCCCGCGATTTGGCCCGGGCGGCCGACATTTACGACCGCATGCTCCGCGACAAGGAATGCGGCATCATCTTGTGCCTGGCCGGTTCGCTGATCAGCGCCGGCCTGCGCGGCATCTTTGTGGAGATGATTCGCAGCCGGATGATCGATTGCATCGTCAGCACTGGGGCGAACATCGTCGATCAGGACTTTTTTGAAGCCCTTGGATACCGCCACTATCTGGCCGACGATCGGCTGAAGGCGGGCCTCAATGACGACATGCTTCGCGAGCAGCACATCGACCGTATTTACGACACGCTGATCGATGAGGATGAGCTGCGCATCTGCGACGACACGACCCGAATCATCGCCGACGAGTTGCCCGCCCGCCCGCACAGTTCGCGCGAATTTATCCAGGCCATGGGCTCCTGGCTGGTGGAGCAGGGCAAGGGGGAAGGCTCGATCGTGCGCACGGCCTTCGAGCACGATGTCCCGATCTTCTGCCCGGCGTTTTCCGATTGCTCGGCCGGCTTCGGCCTGGTGGCTCACCAGCATGCCCGCGGCGATCAGCCCAAAGTGTCCATCGACAGCGTGAAAGATTTTTACGAGCTTACGCAGTTGAAGATTAAGAACCCGACGACAGGCATTTTCATGCTCGGCGGCGGCGTGCCCAAGAACTTCACGCAAGATATCGTCGTGGCGGCCGACATCCTCGGCGAGGAGCCGCCGATGCATAAGTACGCAGTACAAGTCACCGTGGCCGACGTGCGTGACGGCGCCCTCTCTAGCAGCACGCTCAAGGAAGCTTCCAGTTGGGGCAAAGTCGATACCGCCTACGAGCAAATGGTGTTCAGCGAAGCCACGCTGGCCTTGCCACTCATCGCCGGCTACGCCTGGCACAAAGGCGGCTGGAAAAAGCGCGAAGCGAAGCACTTTAGCCGCTTGCTTGAGCCGGCGAGTGTCGAGCGCCCCTTGAGCAAGCCGCTTAGGCTGACACTTCCCGCAGGAATTCGCGCGTGGCGGACTGTTGGGGCGCGCTGAAGATTTGCTCGGGCGGGCCGCTTTCGGCGACCGTGCCCTCGTGGAACACATGCACGGTCTTCGCAGCCCGGCGGGCGAAGCTCATGGCGTGGGTGACGACGATCATGGTTTGACCGCTGGCGGCAAGGTCGGCCATCACTTCCAGCACTTCGGCCGTCATCCGCGGATCAAGTGAGCTGGTCGGCTCATCGAAAAGTATCGCCTTGGGCTGCATGGCTAGCGCCCTGGCGATGGCCACACGCTGTTGCTGGCCGCCGGAAAGCTTGTCGGGCCGCACGTCGATTTTTTCGGCTAGGCCGACGCGATCCAGCAGAGCTTTGGCCCGGACCACTGCTTCCTCGCGAGGCAATTTGAGCACACGAATGGGCGCTTCGATCACGTTGCCCAACACAGTGAGATGCGGAAACAGATTAAACTGCTGGAACACCATGCCGAGTTGCTGCCGAACGGCGTGCACGGTTTCCCGCGCATTGCGGTCATGATTCCCTGGCGGGAGCGCGTGCTGACCAACGCGCACTTGACCAGCATCAAACGTATCCAAGCCGTTCAAGCAGCGCAGGAAAGTGCTCTTGCCGCCGCCGGACGGGCCAATGATCGCCGCCACCTCTCCTTCGGCCACACTGAGCGACACCCCGCGCAGCACTTTCAGCGAACCAAAATTCTTCTGTAGGTCGCGGGTTTCGATCATGGCTTAAATAGCCTTTCCTTCCGCGGCTAGGCGGCGTTCGCTCCAGCGGGCGAAGACCGAAAGCGGGAAGCTCATCAGCATGTACAGCACGGAAGTAATGATCGCCAGTTGCACGATAGCGCCGGTGCTGAGGGCCAGGATTGAATAACTCTTCGTCAATTCCACGATCGTGATCACCGAACAGACCGAGGTGTCTTTGAACAGGGCGATGAAATCGTTGGTCACCGGCGGAATGACGATGCGGAAAGCCTGCGGCAGGATGATGCGGCGGATGGCCAGGCCGCGGTGCATGCCAAGTGCCAGCGCCGCTTCCATTTGTCCGCGGGGAACAGCCTGCAATCCGGCGCGATAGATTTCCGATTCATAGGCCGAGTAGTTGATCGCCAGGCCCGCGATGGCCGCGACTATGGCCGGCAGCGCGAGGCCGACCTTTGGCAGTAGGAAGAAGATGGCGAATAGTTGCAGCATCAACGGCGTGCCGCGCAGCACTTCAACATAAACCCCCAATGGCTTGGCGATGATCCACGGCCCGTACATGCGGCCGATCGCCACGCCGATGCCGATGGCAATGGCCAGCGGAAACGCGATGACCGATAAAAACACCGTCATGCCGGCGGCCTTGAGTAGTGTGGACAAGTTGCGCGACAGAACCTCGCTGAAGGAAAAGGTTTCGGCCGGCGGCGCTTCCGCCGCCCCGCGCAGCATCAGCATTTGATACCGGCCGTCGAGATTCCAGCGGTCGTAGAGCGCCTTCAATCGGCCGTCGGCGATCAGCTTTCCGAGGGCTGCATTGAGCGCTTCCGCTAACCGCGGCTCGTCGTGGGCCACCAGAGCCACGTAATTACCGCCTTCCACCGGCCAACCAATCAGATTCAATTCCGGGAAGCGATCGATGTAGTAATTGGCGGCGCAATCGTCGGCCACAGTGGCATCCAGCACGCCGGTTTGCACGTGCTCCATCGGATCGGTATTGCCGTTGTACGAGACGACTTCGACCTGATAACCCTCATGATCGCGAAGGTCTTTCAAGTATTCGTCCGCTTGCGATCCACCAAGCACGCCCACGCGCGAAGGGTTGCCGTCGGGCTTGGCGGCCTTCATCTGCTTCCACGATTTCAGCGGCCCGTCGCGCTTGGCCATCAACTGCAGGCCAAAGGCGTAATAGGGGCGCGTGCAAAGATAATCGCGCAGCCGCGCCGGGGTGCGCTCGAAGCCGTTGAGCGCCACGTCGATCTGGTTGCCCAGCATCTGCGGTATTTCTTCCCACTGGCCCTGTTGGAATTTTGCTTTCAAGCCGAGTTCGCCGGCCAGCAGCTCGGCCAGTTCGACTTCAAATCCCAGCAGATGGTTGGGATCTTTGGGGTCGGGAAACACATAAGGGCCACCCCCTTCTTGATCGCCGCCCCAGCGCAGCGTGCCGCGCTTGTGGATTTCCTCCAGCCCATCGGCCGAAGCCGAGCGAGCAAAGATTCCGGCTAGCAGAACTGTGGCGATGAACTGCCAGAGCAGGGCAGGGGGCCGGCAGCAGGGAAGAAATCGCCGCGTCATTTGCGGCTGATTATAGAGCCGGCGCTCGACTTCGCAAACGTCCGAGTTGCCAGGCGCCCTTGGCTTCCAAATCGCGTCCAAGTTGCTCGAGTTCCATTCGCCAGGGTGGAAGCTGAGCGGCGGCCTCTCGAATTCTGGCGGCCGGCCCGGCGAAGTCACCAAACAATGGCCCCAACACTTCGTCGGGCGTTAACTGATCGAGCAGTTTACCCAAATCTCGTTTCAACCCAAGCTGAAGTCTCCAGGCCAGCCAGCCGCGCAAGAGCAATCCCCACACCAGCAACCACAACGCTGATTGGGCCAGAAAATCGAGGCCCAACAGCGGCTGCGACGACTCCATCCACAGGTGATAGTAGAAAAAGTTCTTCGCCAGGCGATAAAGCAGCACTGCCGGCAGGGCGACGAACAAAAATTCCAGCAGTCCATGAAAAAATGCACCGGCCTTGCGCAACGCGGCTGCTGGATGGTTTCGCCAATTTCCGCGTCGATCCGTTGATACAGCCGCTGCGCCGCCGAAGTAAGCGACGCTTCATCGCTTGCGCTCGTCAAGGAAAGATTCGTAGAAATTCCCGCTTCGTGAGCGAAGCCCGCCAGAACGCTTTGCGATTGCGCCAAATCGCCCGGGCTGATTCCCAGATCTGCCGCCGCCAACCAGTTTCCTTCAGTCCACGCTTGCCGCACCCGGTCGGCCACCGCCTTGCCGGCCCCAATGCCGCCGGCCACCAGCATCGGCGCCAGCCCGCGGCCGCAGCGCCGGAACAAAATTGAGCCACGAACGTGCCGAACCCAGCAGCCGCAAAAACGCGGAAAACGGCCCCCAACACCAGCGGAGCGTCACTTCGCGCAATAGTCGTGCCCGCCAGACTCCTTGATGGCCGCGCAATTGCTCGTCCAAATGGCGGCGTACGCCGTCGAACAGGCGAGCCCGTTCCGCCCGAACCGCCGCCTCTAGTTCTTCCAAAGCCGGCAATGAGCCGTTGATATCGCGCTGCACTTCGTCGAGAAACCAGGCGAGCAAATCCAGCGCATTAGCCCGCAGAATCCGATGCCGAGCCCGGCCGGCAAGCTCGCTGTTCAAGAAATCTACCAACCGTGCAAATTCGGGGGGCAGAGGGCGGCGCTGTTCGATACGCTCAAGCGCCTCTTCCGTATCGAGGCGGAACATTTGCGGCACGTCGAAACCCTGCGTTTGGAGTTGCCGCTGCCAATCGGCCGTGATGTCGGCGTCCACCGCCGCATGGGTCTGCACGAAGACTGCCTGGCGGCCGGGGGCATGTTTAAGCAATTCATCCGCTACGGCATGCGTTTTGTACTTTTGGGCCGTGCCGGTGCACAGCAGCACGTCGCACTGCGGCAGAATTCGCCGCAGCGTTTCCAGGTTTTGGTTGTTATGTGTGTGGGCTGCTTCCGCGCGCGATCCATTGCGGCTTTGCGTATCCGGATCGGGGCAATCGATGAGAATCATGTGCTCCAACATCGGCAGCGCCAGTCGATGAACTTCCGGCTGGGCGCCATTGAATTCCAATTGCGAAACATCGATATCCGGGTGCGCCAGCACCACCGGCCGCCGCGTGGTGGGACGCTCGACGTCGCCCGCCGCGCACACGCGCTGGCCAGCCAGCGCGTTGAGTAGCGTGCTTTTGCCAGTGCCAGTGCCGCCGACGACTCCCACCACCAGGACCCGATCCAGATCGAGCCGTAATTGATCCAACCGGGATGAAATCCTAGCCCACAACGCCCGAGCGCGATCCATCGGCGGCCACGCAGGGGCGCTTTCGACCCAGGAGCGCACTCCGGTCACCAGCCGGTCGAATTCGGCCAAACGAAGCTGAGCCGGCAAGTCGTCTGTTAAGGGCATGATTGTGCGACCGTTGACTGGTCCATTGAGTCACGCAATTCCGCAATTAGCTTGGCAGCGCGTTGGCGATCGGCATTATGTCCGGCGGCGGCCAGTCGATTCAAACGATCCACGACGGGTCCCAGCACCAGATCGTCGAGCGTTTTGGTGAGCAACTTCACCCGCTCCAAGTAGAACTGGGCAAACAGACCGCTGAGCAGGGCCTTAAGCGCCAATTGGCCGGTGGGCACGGTTACGGCTTCGCCGGCGGCAGCAGTGGCAGTTCCCACGGCCACGTCGCCCACCCACGAAATGGCCCAATGCCCGGCGGCCAACTCGACGCCATGCGCACCGACGACAGCCAAGCCCACGCTGATCGCCGGCCGCACCACCGCCGTGGCCACCAGCGCCCCGGTAATGCCTTTCACTAGTGCCGGATTCTGACGTTCGAATTCGTCGAGTTGCTGGTGGATGAACTGGCGATAGCCGTCGGTCACCAGCGGCGCAGAGGAATGGCGGCGCTGGAGTTCGGCGAATAGCTGCGAGCGCTCCAGACCGCCCAATACTGCGGCCAATTCTCGACTGAGAATCGCGTTTCCACCACGCCGCAGCCGCTCCAATTGATCGAGCTTAGCGGCCAGTGCGGCTTGCAGGCGCTCGAACTCGGCCCGCCGAAAATCCTCCAGCGTCTCGGCCGGATCGCGCCGCCACAGCGACGTGACCATGTCGCTCAGCGAGCGATACGTGCCGTGAATCCAGCGATCGAACCGGGTGCGGCGGCTTTCCAGCCATTTCCAAATTTCGTCCCAAACCAGCTTGCGCGGCAAGTCGGGCAGCTCCACATCCTGCTTGCGAATGTCGTGATCCAATAGATCGCGGGCCCCGGCGTATTCCGCCGCACGATTGTCGATCGAATCCAGGAAGGCCGGCAGGCCGTCGGCCTCGTTGACCACGCGCCGCAAGCTGCCGGCCAGAGAGCGGATTTTGATGGCGTCGAATTGCAGATCGGCCAGGTCTTCCCGCAGGTCCGATGCTCCTTCGGAAAGCGGATAAAAGGGCAGACGATTTTGCTCAGCCGCTTCGGGGTCCCAGGGCACGGCGTAAACTGCGGCGGGCTGAACGCCGGTTTCGCTAGTGAACTGCTCCAGCCAGCCGGAGCACAGTTCTCGCTGGCGCGGCCAATGGACCATGTTGAACACTACGATCACGGTCTTTTCGGCTTCGGCGGCCGCGCGAAAGAATTCGCGGATTGCCGCGTCGTTGTATTTTTGCTGTGTAAGAACGCAGACCAGCACGTCGGCGGCGTGGCGCACCAGGTCGGCCCGACGCCAGTTGGTTTTCAGCGTGCCGTCGATGTCAGGCGTATCCAGCAGCAATAGCCGTGCAGGCTGGCGGCCCAGGGGATCTTCGCGCACGAAGAGCGATTGATCGGGGCCTTCGCTCAGGGGGTCGTTTTCATTGGTCCACGGCCGGAGTTCAAAATCGGGAAACACTTCGGCCAGCTCGCTTCGTTGAGCGAAGTTCTGCGGCAGCAGGCAGACCGGATGCCGCGTTTGAGTGGCATTGGGATGCGCACGGCTGACCACGCCGCCGGCCAGATGATTGAAAATCACGCTTTTGCCGGTGTTTGTGCCGCCGGCGACGGCGACGATCAGAAACGGGTCGTGCTGAATCTGGGGCAGGAGCTTTTGAAATAAAGCGCCCGCCCAAGCGGCGCTGGAGGGGTCCGCCAGACCTAAATCGTGCGCCTGCGGCTCCAGCGATCGAACCGCAGAGGCCAACTCTTCGATTTGGACGGACCACCGCCGATATTTCGGCAGGGCGGAACTCGGAGGTCGGTGATTGGTAAACAGTTTCGTTTTCCGAACAAAGGGGGTGATTAGCCGGCTTCGATATCTGCCTTAAGCGGTTCGCGAGCAGCCTGGCTCCAGGCGCGCAGCAATATCGCCAGGAAGCTGCCGCCCAGGAAGCCGAAGAAAGCGCCCAGGACCGCAAACGACAGCACGCCCACCGCTAGTTGAGCGGGGGAGCTGATCAATTGTCCGAACGCCAGACCGCCGAGCGCCTCCGCCGACTAGCGCCCCGATGAAGAAAATTGCGTAACGAATCCAGCCCAGGGGCGTATGTTCGCTCAGACGCGGGGCAGTCATGGTCGATCGATTCGCAGCAGGCTTTGACTCCGATTCAATGGCCGTTGCGTTCTGCCAGCGGAACCGAGCGGAAGAGTCGTCGCGCAGCGTCGTGCCCAAGGCGTTGCCGGCAACGTGCAGCCCAACCATGCACAAAAACAACAGCAGCGCCGCGGATGCAATCGGGCCGATCGTGCCCATCACGGCGAACAATACCGCCAACACGGCGATCAGCAAAAACAGGGTCCGCAAGCGAAATTGCGGCACTCGCTGTGTGGCAGGGATATCCCCGGCTGGCTCTTGGATCATCCTGCAATTATACGGGCATCGCCTTCCTGCAACCAAGCTGCTTGCAAGGTATTACGATGTCGCGGTTTCCGACGCATCTTCGAGGCGAATGCTACCGAATCGAGCGCATAAAAAAACCCGCCCAGCGGGGATTCGCAGGGCGGGTCGCCGTACCTGTGTCGGCGGAAAACCAAGGAAGTTGGAAGTTGCGAGCAATCGCTGGGAAGATGCCTCACGTGGCAACTTCCCAGAAACTCCAGCCCGGTGGATTCGACATGGCGCCCTCCTGTCGGAAATGAGAAACAGGAATCGAACCGCGTATGACCGCTGGCGTCTGTGGTATCAAAAAATGGCCGGCTCCGTCAATCATTTTGCGCCAGTTTTCGAACCGAGGAAAGAGAAATTCTTCCAAGTTAGTTCCGATTAGACGGGTTATAGAAAGATGACACCCGTGAAAACCGGGTCTCGAAAGCCGGTAGGTAAAAATCGCAAAAAATCGTGCGGCGAAAAGCCGGACACCTTATCGCCTGTGAGCTGCCGGCGGTAAATCCGACGTCTCCCGATTTGAGATTACTCGTCTCGAAATGGCGCGTGAGATCCGGCCGATGCTGGCAAGCGCGTTGCACCGCAGCCGACATTTGCCGAGAAAAACGCTGGCTTGCGCCATTGGCACATAAGTTGCGTTGGCCCGAAGACGTTCATTTTGCATGCCGGGGTTTCAATTCGATCGAAAGCCAAATCATTTCGTAGCGGTGTTGCCCATCGGGCAATTTTCTCTTCCGGAGTTTTTGGGGCTGAGGATGTGGGGGCGCCGGGTTCACGGCCCGGCTTTGGGGCGGAGGTTTGTCTGGAACGACGAAGAGGTTGCATCTTGAGTCATCACATCCATTGAGCATCTTCTCGTTCCGATGTTTGTGAGGGCGGGGCTCGGCGCCCGCTGGGTCCCGCCCTCAATTTTTTATGATCAACGATTTCCCGACCATAGATCAAGTACGTTCCACCTGAGCGTGTGGCGTCGGTGCGAGCGTGCCGACCGACGGCGGATCGACGAATCCGCGCGTGCGCTTCTATGGCGATCGATCGGGCTGCGTGCGCTGCTGCGCGGATTCAAATAGGCCGTGCATTCTTCAAACTGAACAGCGTACCGTTCGGCGCGCCAGCAGAGCATCATGACGTGCGAAGGAGGAACTCCGATGTCTACTCCGATGCGCAATTCGAGCCACGCAGCGAAGGTTCACGCTAGTCGGCGATCGCCGCCGAAATAAAATCCTTGGGCGAGATTCGATTCAAATAACGCTCGGCACAGCGGCAAAGACCCCAGCGCTCAAAGATCGGCGCGCTTTGTTCGAACCGCGAGCCACCCTCGGAACGTAACGATTCTGAGGGGCATGCATGCGGCGGACGCTCAACCGTTGTTGCCGCCGAGCAACGTTCGACCAGGGCAACGTAGCAGCAAGACAACATTTGATGTTCGAGTCGGACCGAGTTCGGAGCGGAATGTGATCGCGCAAGTCTCATCTATTCCAAACGTTCCGCCGCCGTCGCCAAACGCATCGGGACCCACGGCACCTGGAGTGCTTAATTCGATCGATGTTTCCCCCGCCATCAAGGCGGAATTGACGACCGCTTCCCCGATGCGACGCCAGCAGGAGCCTCCTTTGCCCAAAAACCGCAAGAGTTCCGTCCACAAACCGTCCTTGCGTGCCCCGACTCCTCAGCGCGGCCGATCGCGCTTTTCCCGTGGCGGCAGCGGTCATGCCGCCGCCGGCGGTAAAAACGGAGCAGCGAGGCCCGGGCTGGGAGCCGACCCCATCGACCGCCTGGCGGTTGATGACGAAGCCGCGTTTGAGGCGCCCGAATTAGATCCCGAAGTCGAGGCCGTCGGGGAAGGATCGGACGATCAGATCGACGATCCGGTGCGGATGTACTTGATGCAGATGGGCGAAATCCCCCTGCTTACGCGGCATCAGGAAGTCGAATCCGCCAAACGCATCGAAATCACCCGCCGCCGTTTCCGCCACAACATGCTGGCCAGCGACTACTTGCTGCAGGGCGCAGCCGCGCTGTTGGAAAGAGTGCGCGACGGCCAATTGCGACTGGATCGCACGATTGAAGTGTCGGTGACCAACACCGCCATGAAAAAGAAGATTCTGCTGCGACTGACGCCGAATCTGGTCACGTTGGCGCATCTGCTGCGCCGCAACCGGGCCGATTTCCGCACCGCCATCAGCCGCACCGCCGCTTTGGTTAAGCGCCAGGACGCATGGCGCCGGCTGCTGCGGCGCCGCAATAAGGCCGTGCGGCTGATCGAAGAATTGAACCTACGGATCGGCCGCCTGCAGCCGCTATTGGAAAAACAGGCCGAGATTTCGCGCCGAATGGTTGTGCTCCGCGATCAACTGGCCAGCGGCAAAGGGGGCGAACTCGGCTCCGTCGATGAATTGCGCCGTGAACTCCGCCAATTGATGCGAATCACCCTGGAAAGCCCCTCGACACTCGAACGCCGCAGCCGGCGAACCGTTGGTCTGCAGTTCCAATACGACGAAGCCAAGCGTGTCCTATCGGCCGGCAATCTGCGGCTGGTAGTGTCCATCGCCAAGAAATATCGCAATCGCGGACTCAGCTTCCTCGACTTGATTCAGGAAGGGAACACCGGCTTGATGCGGGCGGTCGATAAGTTTGAGCACGCCCGGGGATACAAATTCTCCACCTACGCCACCTGGTGGATTCGCCAGGCCATCACCCGGGCCATCGCCGACCAAAGCCGGACCATCCGTCTGCCGGTGCACATGATCGACACGATGGGCAAAATCCGCGCGGTAACCCGCGACATCATCCAGGAAACGGGCCGCGAACCGACGGTGGAAGAAGCGGCGGCGGCGGCCGGCCTCTCGTTGGACGACACCCGCTGCATCATGAAAATCACCCGCCAGCCCTTGTCGCTGGATCAGCCGATGGGGGATCACGACGACAGTTTCTTCGGCGAGTTCATCGAAGATCATCGGGAAGACGACCCCCTGTACGATGTAAATCGGCAGGCGCTGAAGGATCGGATCAACTACGTGCTCAACGAGCTGAGCTACCGGGAGCGTGAAATCCTCAAATTGAGGTATGGACTAGTGGACGGTTATGCATATACGTTGGAAGAGGTGGGGCAAATTTTCGCCGTGACGCGGGAGCGCGTTCGGCAGATCGAAGCCAAGGCCGTCCGTAAGCTGCAGCAGCCGTGCAAAAGCCGCTCACTGGCCAGCTTCGTCGATCACATGCCCGACGGATTGCCCGCGACAGGAGCCGTCGAGGCGTCTTAAAACCGCCACGCAAAACCTTGGCGTAGCGGCCCGGTGGTTGCCAAGAAGGCGGCCGCCGGTTTATTCCTGCAGCGTGCCAGCGGCGTCTAGCGGAATCTCACAACCAGCCCGCCTGGCGGTACCACTGCGCCGTTTCCAGAAGCTGCTGCTCCAAGGGTGCGGCGGGAGCAAAGCCCCAGTCGCGCCGAGCTTTGTCCGGCGAGCAGATCCAATGCCCCCCTTTGATCTCGCGCATCCGATCGAAGTTGAAGTACTGCGGGCGACGGGTGATGCGCCCTCTGGCTTCGTTCCAAGCGGCCAAAGCATAGACGGAGATGTGCGGGATGCGCATCAGTTTGATGCTCGGCCGATCGACGGTGCGGCCGACGATCCGCCCCAATTCGGCGTAGGCCGGATGCTCCTGCGCCGACATAGTAGTAGCCGCGCCCCGTTTCTGCGGTTGCAGGCAGTCGTTCAGCCTGCCGGGCGGCATCGATCGCCGCTTGAGCCAGATCAGCCACATACACCAGCGAGACGCGCTTTCCCAGGCCCAGCATGACATGAACCCCAGTTTTGCGAATGCTGCGATACAATGGCAGGCCGGCAACGTCGCCCGGGCCAAATACAATCGGCGGCCGAAGCACGGTGACGGGCACTTTTCCCGCTACCGCTTCGGCGGCCAGTTCGCCGGCACGTTTGCTGCGACCATACGATGAAATGGGCTGAACGAGATCGGTTTCTGTGCGCAGTCGATCGTCTTGCATCGGGCCTGCGGCAGATAAAGACGACAGTAAGATGACCACCGGCGGAGTCGTTCGGCGAGCGCACGCTTCGACGACATTTTTCACGCCCTCTTCATTCACCTGACAATACTGCGCAAGCGAGTGTGCTTTGGTCCGCCCCGCCAGATGATAGACGACGTCAACATTCTCGACTGCCGACGGCAACGACGACGGCTCGGTGACGTCGCCGATCACCATTCGGCGCCTAATCTCTCCAGCGGTTCGACCGCCGAGGTCGGCCGCACCAGGCAAATCACTTCTTCCCCTCGCTTGCACAGCGAATCGACGAACTGGCGGCCGATAAATCCGCTTGCGCCGGTGACCAAAACACGCGCCATGAGTTTCGCAATGCTCCCTATTGCGTCGGCGGAACGACAAGCTTAGTTGGTTTTCTTCAGCTTGATCGGCAAGCGGTCGATTTTGGCGGCCAGGATGAAGTCATTTTCCGACAGTCCGCCGATAGCGTGCGTCCAAATCTCTATCCACAGATTTCGATAGCCTTCCAGATGCAAATCGGGATGGTGCTGTTCCTCTTCGGCAAGCTTGGCCACCGCCTGGAAGAATTCGATGCCGGCCATGAAGTCTTTGACGGTCCAATTCTTGCGTATTCGCTCGCCTTTGGCGGTAAGTTGCCAGCCGGTGAGATTCTTTAGCTGCTGCTCCGCTTCGGCGCGGGCGAACTTGGGCACTCCCCCTTCGCAAGGCAGGCATTTTTTGGCGACTAATTGATCGGCGGTTTGAGATGTCATGGCAGGGCCTCCGTAGCCTTCGCGCGGTACAAACGGCGGGCCATTATTACGCGCCGGTAGAAACTAGGGAAGAACTCACTTTTTCCGCGGCGGCGCGGCGGCCGGCGGATTACCGAACTGGCTGAAATCGAGATAGTGCACGTCGTTCACTTCCACTCGCCGGGTGGACGGCCAGTAGAGAATGGTCCGGGCTTCGGTTTTCGTCAGCGGCGCCCCGGCGCGCACCTGGCGGAACAGTTTCGCGTCGGTGCGCCCGTCTCCCTTGAGCATGATCAAGTCTTTTTCCTGCGCAAAGGTCAATTCCGCAGCCCACGCCCGAAAGATATCCCCTTCGAGTCGTTGGCTTTCGACGACGGCATTGTTTTCCGCTTTCAGATTCAGCGCAGAGCGCCGATCAGCGCGCGGCCCCACTTCGTACAACGTCAGTTGATTGCACGTGAGCAGCATGGCCCCTGGAATCGGATTGTCGGCATCAAGCTGGCCGTCCCACGCTGGCACGGGGCCCGATATTGTGCGCACCTGGTCGTGAAACGTGAACTCGCGGCGCAGGGCGTTTCCCGTTAGACCGTTTTGATATTGCACGTCGACGAAATTGATCTGATCGCCTTTGGCCTTGTTGTCCTGCGCGCCGGCGGTGATTGCTGTGCCGCGGCGCCACCGGCAGTAGCCGGCTGGCCGGGAATCAGCGCCTGGTTCGGCGGCGGGCCAAGTCGCCAACTTTTCATGCGCCCTGGACCCGGGGCGGTAAGATCGCCGCTGATGCGGTTCACTTTCAGATCGTGCACCCACATTTGATCGACCACGGATGCCGCACGATCCTTGAATTCGCGGTTTTCCAAGAGTGCCTCGCCCGGGCACGAGACGAATTCAAGCTGTGGGCGGTCTTGCGGGCGGCCGGCGCGGAAATCGATCCGGTTTTGCATCGTCGCTTCGAGCAATTCGCAGTGGAGCGTCTGCGTGCCTTGCGTGCCCACCACGCCGCGCTCGAAGCGCGCCAGCAGTCCGTCGAATTTCATGCTCTTCTGCCAGTCGACGGTTGTCGGTCCGCTCACGGACCACAGGTTCATCGGAGAGCTGTCGGCCGCGCCGGACGTCGCTGCGCCCGGCGGCGGGGTGGTTTCCTCAATCACCATGCGGCCGGCGCCGTCGATCCACAACTGGTTCGCCGCCTGATCCATTTGCACGGAGCGACCGAACATCGTCAGGCCTTGGGCCAAAACTTGCGCCGGCTGCCCGGATACGGTCACTTGTGCTTGGGTGTCCGCGTTCAGCACTTGCAATTGTTCGCCGCGAATTTCCAGCGGCCGAGGTGCGCCCGCTTCAAGCGGCGCCTGTGCAAACCAGACGTTGCCCCCCGCGTGCACTTGTTCTAGCTTGCTGGCGCCACCGGTCGTGACGAATGACGCTTGCAGCACCCCTGCGGTGATTTCGTAATGCTGCTGCGGCGCGTTGTTGGCGCCCGCGGGCTGGCCGGAGCGATCGGCCGCTGGAGCTGCCGCCGGAGATGACGGAGCGCCGCCGGCCGGGCCTTGGTGAAATTCTGCTTCCAACCGGGAAACCTGCCCGCGTAACTGTGGCGAATCGATCTGCACCGGGCCGGTCTGCGATTCCATCAGCAAGTTGCCGGTAACCACGTCGTACTGCAGATGTTCGCCGCGCACTTCACCGCCCGACGAAGGAGTGCGGACAACGACCGGGTTGCCGCGGGCTTCAATTTTTCGCGCCTCCAGTTGCTGCCGGCCGGAGGGGATCGTGCGCGGCGGAGTTTGCGGAACGTCGGCCCCAGCGGCAGGCTTGCTGCCAGGCTCTCGGGGAGCGAAACCGACCGACAGAAGCTCGCAAGTGATCTGATCGCTGGAGCCGTTGGGATTGGGACGCAGCACGTCGACCTGTTTACGAAATGTCGCCAAATTCGCCACCAGGTCGAACTCAAAGGGCCCCTGGCACCGAATTTCGATCGGCGAACGACTGTCGGCTAGCCCAGGGTTGATCGCCGACGCGGCCGGCTGCTTGCCCGGCGAGCCCGGTTGCAGGTGCATTTCCACATCTTGCAGCAATTGCACGCTTTGCACGCCGCTGAAGTTGAAACTGCGTTGCTTGCCGTCGGCCTCGGAGATCAAGTCGATTTGCATGCCTCGGCCATGGCCTTGGTTGGGGCCGAAGCGAAATTGCACGTCGTTGGGCGAGGCGACCCAACGGCCGTCTTCAAAGCGCGACGTAAACATTTGATTGCCGACCAATTGCACGTCGCGGGTGACGGCAAATATTTCATCGCCGCCGTCGGGCCGCGTGGCCGCGCCGGTGACAGTGATTTCGCCCTCGAGAATGCCGCCCAGGAGCTTGCCGATTTTCATGCGGCTCAAATCGACCGCGCCGTCAAACCGCATAGTGGCCTGCGGCGCTTCCAGCACGATTACCCGGTGACGTCCGTTGGCCGAGGCCGCCTCGCCATCCGGCAGGAAGATAAGCGTGCAGGGTTTGAATTGCACCAATCCGCCAGGCAAATTGGTGTATTCCTTCATCAGCAGCTTGGCGGTGTCGCTTTCCAGCATGATCGGGTTGTCGCGCTGCCAGGCCCCCTCCGGAAACAGCCTCTCGTATGCGCCCAACCGATGCTGGTGATCTGGAACAGGCAAACGATCTTCAGGCGGACTGGCGGCGACGCGCTTTTCAGCGACGGAAGGCTCGATCAGCGGTTCCGCCACGAGCCGATAGACGCTGAACGCCGCCACGACGGCGGCGAGGCTCAGCACGGTGCGTTTGATTTTGCCGAACATGGCAGGCGGTAGGCGGTTTGCAATAGGCGACAGGCGGACGGCAGGATGCTTCTGCTTAGAACTTTCGCAGCAAATCCTCCCAGCGACCTTGGGCTTTGAGCAGAAACTCGATCACTTCGCGGAGTGCTCCCTTGCCACCATGCGCTTTGGTGACATAGTGGGCTGCGCGCTGCAACTCTTCGCAGCCATCTCCCACTGCCGCGGCAAATCCGACATAGCGCAGCACGGGCAGGTCGGGCAAGTCGTCGCCGATGAAACCGATCTGCTCCGGTTTCAATCGCCGTTCAGTCACGATTTGCTTGACGGCGGCGAGTTTGTCTTCGATGCCTTGTCGTACCAGTTCCACGCCCAATTCGACGGCCCGCAGTTGCACGATGTGCGATGCGCGACCAGTGACCAGGCCAAACTGGTGTCCGGCGCGCTGCCACAGCTTGATGCCCAATCCATCGCGGATATGGAAGCGTTTGATCTCGATTCCACGATTGTCGAAGATCACGCCGCCATCGGTGAGCACGCCATCGACGTCGGAGAGCAACAGCTCGATCGGTCGGCAACGTGCGGTGAGATCCATGATTGAAGAACGATCCGAGTTTGATGGCGTATTAAGCCGCTTGCGGCTTAGCAGAATGCAAACTACGCGCCATTGGAGCGTTCGCCATGGGGCGATTGCAACAGCGCCTGGTTTTTCGGCCGCGGAACGCTGGCAGAGTTTGCCGTTTGCGGTGCGGAGGCCGAAGCACCCTCAGGATATTGCGCCATAATGTCGGTGATATCCAGCATGCCCACCGGGCGCTGATCGGCGTCGATGACGGGCAATTCGCTGATCCGCCGCTCGGCCATAATGGCCACGGCATCGAACATCATCGAACCGTGCGGCACGCTGGCGGGGTTTTTGGTCATCACATTGCGAATCGGGTCGTCCAACAGCGAATCGCACCGGCTTTCGAACAACTTGGCCAGGTCGCTGTCGGTAAAAATTCCCCGCAAGCGGCCATCGGGATCGACGATCATGATGGCGCCCGTGCGGCGTCCCGGCAGCCGCGCCTCGACCAGCACTTGCCGCAGTGTGTGCGAACATATTGCCACGCGGCAATCGTTCAAGCGGCGCATGCAATCTTCGACCCGCGCCAATTGTCGGCCCAAACTGCCGCCGGGATGAAATCGCGCGAAATCGTCTCGGCTGAATCCGCGCATCCGGCTGGTTACCAACGCCAGCGCATCGCCCACCGCCAACATCGCTGTGGTGCTGGTGCTGGGGGCCAACCCAAGCGAACAGGCTTCCTGCAGCGGGCCCAAATCGATCACGACACTGGCCGCTCGCCCAAGCTTGCTGGTCTTGCGGCTTGTCATAGCTACCAACGGCGTGCCCAGCCCCGCGATCGATGGCAGCAAACGGCTGACCTCCTCGGTGTCGCCGCTTTGCGAGAGCATCAGCACCATGTCGTCGGGATGTATGCGTCCCAGATCCCCGTGGATGGCCTCGGCCGGATGCAAAAAATGGCTTCGCGTGCCGGTCGACGCCAGCGTGGCGGCAATCTTTTGGCCCACAAGCCCCGCCTTGCCCATGCCGCTGACAATCACGCTGCCGGCGCAGTGAAAAATCAATTCCACCGCCTGGCAGAACGAATGATCCAAACGTTGCGACACGCTATCCAGGGCTCGGGATTCCATCTCAATGATCTGCCGGGCATAACGCAGCTGGTCCTCCGGCGCAACAGCCTCGAGCGTACCAGCGGCGAGGCGGGGAGTGGTCGCCGGCCGAGAAGTATTTGAACGCGCCGCGTTGGGTGAATTCATGGCGAACGTCATCCATGACGTGGTGGAGATTGGGCCGGGGATTGTACTGCGATTGCCCGATTGTCACAACGCAAAACCGGGTGCTAGCACCAGTACACAGTTTTCGACAAAGGACGGACGATTTTTTGGCACGAGTGGCCCAAAACGCCGATTGAAAGACCGGCCTACTTATGTATACCGATGTACACTATAAGTCGGCATTCATGCAAAGGAGCCACGAATGGTGTTCGATCCGGAGCGTGACTTCGAAGAAGTGGTCGACGGCCTCTCTGAAGTGGAAATCCAGGACGAGAACGGCGTCCGGCTGAAGGCCGGGGTGCGCTCGAGCAAAAAACAGTTGTCGTTGGGGGATATCAACGCGCTAAAGATCCGCAACGTCAGCCGCACCGATTGCAAGTTCAGAATCCCTCGCACGGATTACGACCCCGAGCCGGCCGTCCGGCAACGCGTCGTCGAGGACGACGGCACGATCTGGGAAGTCGTGGCTTCCTACAGCCGAGTCGGCGGCACGCAATGGGAAGTGGTCGCCCGGCCGCTGGGAACGGTCGATCCGCTGGGCACCAGAATTCTTGCTCTGGCTTTGACGACCGCCAACACCGAATATTCCTTGAATCTGGGCACGGTGAAAAGCATCGGCGTCCGCTGCCGCGGAAACGCAGCCAACGTTCGTCTGGCTCTGGAGAGCGGAAAGGTCGCCGGAGCGGTCGATCCTTACCATACGGTCCATGCCGGGGCCAGCTTTACGCTGTCGATCGACCCGCCTGCCGTTACTACGCTGTACGCTGCGGCCGAACAAAACGGCGTGGTCGCGGAGATAACGGCCCGCCGAGTTTCGCCATTGAACTTTTGGCCGCGCGGTTTATTGCGATTGCTCGGCCATGTGGACGGGATCCGGCGCGAACAGGTCGCTATAGCCGGTATCCGAAAGTCGGATAATCAGCAGTTTTTGTTGCAAGTGATCCGGCTGTTGCTCGGTGAAAAAGTAGTGTCCCAGCGAGCCGGATCGATCGGGCAGCGTGGTGAGCAGCAGCATTTGTTCCGGTGCCAGCGTGGCCTCAAACGAAAGCCGCTGGAAGACTTGCTTGGGCTTGCCCGATTGCGGCCTGAACACGCCGTCGCGGTTCAGGGCCTGGCTGACGCTGACCACGTCGTCGGCGACCCATTGTTTTCGCGGTTCGCCGTATTGCAATTCCGGCGTGAACTGCAATTTGACCTGGCGATCGCCTTGCGACAGCACCCTCGTGTTCAGCACGCATTGGGCCTGAATATAGCTATGACCGCATACGCGACCATCGTCGCTCGTCAACAGCGGCAGTTCCGAATAAGTGTTGGAGGCGAAAATCTGCCCGCGCCATCCGGAGTGAAGCTGCATTTTCTGTCGGCTGACGACCGGCGCCTGTTCCAGGCTGGCGGCCGCTTCGGAAACGCTGGCCGGCTTCTCAGAAGCCTCGAGTAGTTGCGTCAATTCGGCCGGCATGGGACCGGACACGATTCCCGCTCGCAGTCCATTACTTGCCAGTTCTCGGCGCACATTCGGCGGCAACTGTTGCTCGTCGATTCCTGTCCACAGTTCGCCGTTGAGGGTCGCGTCTCCGAAAGGTACGCGAATCGAAACGATCTCCAACTGCACGCCGTCCGAGACGGTTTCGACCGGTCGCAGGAGCGTATTCTCGCTCGGCGAGGATTGCCGCCACGCGCCGCAGCCCGATAAACCGGCCGAGGCAAGCAATACGATCAGTAGGCGCATTCGACGAAGCATCGCGCGCGGCACTGCCTGATGGGGATGTACGAAAAGCGGATCGCCCCGGAAAAGCTGCAGACTATGGGGCGGAGTAGATTAGGGAGCGATGCAAGCTGCGTCAATACGAGTGACGCCGTAAGGCAACACTGCTAGCACACGGCCGGCACTATGCTTTGGCACGGCCGGTTCGTTTTCGAACTTCGGTGCGGGCGATTTCTTCGCGACCCGATCGCGCACGCCCACAAATTCCAGCACCGCTCGGACTCCGGCATCGCCGAGCCGCGGCGCGGCCAACTTCATGATGCGGGTGTAGCCGCCGGCGCGATCAGCGAAGCGAGGCGCCACCACGTCGAAGCAAACTTTTGTCGCTCGCTTGTTGCCCAGCAGCCGCAGCACGCGGCGACGCGCGTTGACGGCCGGGGCGATAGCTTCGGCCCATTTCGACCATTGCTTGCTTTTGCGCCATTTGCGCCAGGCGTCGCTGTTGCGATCGGCATCACTACCTAACTTTTCGGCTTCTTCCAATGCCGGCAGCGCCACTCGGGCGATGGTAATGCAGCGTTCCACCAGCGGCCGCACTTCCTTGGCCTTGGGCAGCGTGGTCACGATGCGTCCTTTGACCTTGGGGGCCTGCTTTTCATCCAGGTATTCGTCCTTGTCGATTTCCGTCAAAAACAGGGCGCTGGCCAGGTTTCGCAATAGCGCCTTGCGATGCGACGGCGAACGTCCCAGAACACGGCTGCGTCTACGATGTCGCATAGCTCGAACACCTTATCTCATTTGGCCGAGCGGTTTCGGCCGTGTGATGAACTCAATTAAACGCCGCTTTGGGCTGGAACTCGCATGCCCAATCGCAGGCCCATTTCCGACAACTTTTCCTTCACTTCTCGCAGCGTGGTTTCGCCGAAATTACGCACTTCCAACAATTGATCTTCCGACCGCTGCACCAAATCGCGTACGGTCTGGATGTTTTCGCTTTCCAGACAGTTCGAGGCGCGAACCGAAAGCTTCAATTCGGCCAGGCTCATGTTCAACTTCTGCTCGACCGCCGTGTCCAAGCTTCCCAAGCTGGCGCCGCGCCCCGTGCCGCTGACCCGCGATCCCAGTTCGCTGTACTGCACAAACGGGTTGAGGTGCTTGCGGAGCACTTTGGCAGACTCGACCAACGCCATTTCCGGATGAACGGAGCCGTTGGTCCAAATCTCGATGGTCAGCTTGTCGTAGTTGGTTTTCTGACCGACGCGCGTTTCTTCGATCTCGTAGCGAACCCGAATCACGGGGCTATAGACCGCATCCACGGGAATGATGCCGATTTCCTGGACGTTGGGGCTGTGTTCGCTGGCCGGAATGTAACCGCGGCCGTTTTCCACCACCATTTCCAAGACAAACGGCACGTCGTCGGTGAGCGTGGCCAGGATGTGATTCTTATTGATCACTTCCACCGTTTCGTCGGTTTGCACGTCGGCGCCCGTGACTACGCCCTTGGTGTTCTTCTCGATTCGCAGCACTTTCGTCTGGTCGGTGTAATTTTTCACCACCAGCGATTTGACGTTCAGCACCACATCGGTCATGTCTTCCACGACGCCGGGCAGCGTGGTGAATTCGTGCTGGGCGCCCTGAACTTTGATTTGGGTGACCGCGCTGCCTTCCAGGCTCGACAGCAGGATGCGGCGCAGCGCGTTGCCAATCGTCACGCCGAAACCGCGCTCGAACGGCTCGGCGACGAATTTGCCATACGTGGCCGAAAGCGTTTTCAGGTCGCACACGACCTGGCTGGGCAGCTCTAATCCACGCCAGCGAATATGCATACAGGCCTCCTAAGTCGGCGGTCAGCATTCTGCGAACGTCGGTGGAAACGATCGCTCTGCTGCTGAACCGCCGAATGCTATTTTGAACACAACTCGACGATCAGGTTCGATTGCACGCCACCTAAAGAGCAATCTTCCGCCGTGGGCAGACGGTTGACGCGGCCTTCGGGAATCGGACCATCGACGCGGGATAGAAAATCGGGTACATCGCGGTGAAATTCGCCCAGGCAGGCCTGTACGGCCTGCAAACTCTTCGCGCGATTCTTCGCGCGAATCACATCGCCTACATGGACGGAATAGCTGGGAATATCGCATCGCCGGCCGTTGACCGTGATGTGGCCGTGGCGGATCAACTGCCGGGCCTGTGCCCGCGACAAGCCGAATCCCAGGCGGCACAAAATGTTGTCCAACCGGCGCTCCAGCAGGCTCATCAGCGCTTCGCCGGTGTTGCCTTTGCCTTTGACCGCGCGCTGGTAATAGCCGCGGAACTGGCGTTCCAGCACGCCGTAGTAGTGCTTCACCTTTTGCTTTTCGCGCAAATGGATGCCGTAGTCGGTCAGCTTGCCGCGGCGAGTGGCCATGCCGGGGGGCGATTCGCGGCGTTCGATGGCGCACTTCGGCGTATCGCAGCGCGTGCCCTTCAAAAAGAGCTTCAATCCATCGCGGCGGCACAAACGGCAAACGGGTCCAGTGGTACGGGCCATAGTTCTGCAGGTTTAGTGTTTGTGGTGTTCGGTTTTGTGATCTGTTTGTGATTTATACGCGGCGACGTTTCGGCGGACGGCAACCGTTGTGCGGCAGCGGCGTGATGTCTTCGATCGACTTGATCGTTAGCCCGGCGGCTTGTAGTGCCGTAATGGCGCTTTCGCGGCCGCTACCCGGTCCTTTCACCCGCACTTCAACTTCCTTCACGCCAAACTTGGCGGCCTTTTCAGCCGCTTGCTGGGCAGCCATCTGCCCGGCAAAGGGCGTGCTCTTGCGCGAGCCTTTGAAGCCGGTGGTTCCGGCGCTGGCCCAGCACAAGGCATCCCCCTTAGTGTCGGTGATCGTGACCGTGGTATTGTTGAACGTGGCTTTGATGTAGGCGATGCCCACCGTGACGGTGCGGCGCGCTTTACGTTTAACTTTTTGCTCTGCCATGGATTGTCCTTGTGATCTGAGACCCGCAGTCGTGGTTTTGGCGACCGCGAGCTTACTTCATGTCCTTGACGCCCTTTTTGCCGGCGACGGTTTTCTTGGGGCCCTTGCGGGTGCGGGCGTTCGTTCGGGTGCGCTGGCCTCGAACCGGCAGCCCGCGGCGATGACGCATGCCGCGATAGCAACCGATATCTTTCAGCCGCGCGATGTTCTGTGTGACCTGCCGGCGGAGCTGACCTTCGACCGTGTAATCCTTATCCAAAAGGGCCGCCATCCGGGCGACTTCGTCTTCGTGCAGATCGCGGGCGCGGGTTTGCGAATCGACGCCGGCCTTGTGGCACAACTCGCGGGCGATTCGCGGACCAACCCCGTACAAATACTGCAACGAGATGAAGGTCGGTTTATCGGGCGGAATATCAACGCCCAAGAGACGCGGCATATCAGCACAGCTCCGTCAGTTAGTATCTATTCAACCTTGCCGTTGCTTGTGACGAGGGTTGCTGCAAACTACATAGACCACGCCGCGGCGGCGGACGATCTTGCAGTTGTCGCACAGGCGTTTTACGCTGGCGCGGATTTTCATAACCCCGACACTCCCGTCGGCAATTCAAGGGGAACTTAAAGCCCATCAGTATAAGGCCTAAGGGCGAAAGTGTTCAAGGGCCGAAAAGATAGGAAATTCCCGCGTATTCGTCGGCCGGCGGCGGTTGGCATGTCGCTAGATAATAATCGTCGGCTGGAACTCTAATGATGGCCCATTGGCTCCAGTTCGCGCTGTGGCTGCGACGTTGCACCGCCGTTGCGTCCATTCGGCCGGCCCCGGAATTTGGCGTGCAGTTCTCCCCAATCGATCACTAGCTTGCCGCCAAATCCTTCATGCTGTTGCTGCCAGTTCATCAACAGATCGAGGCAGGCGTGGTCTATGTAATCGACGCCCCCAATGTCGACGTGCAACTCGCAACTGGGGGGCAATTGTTCCAAAGTTCGAGCCAGGCGCGGCAGCCGCAGAAACGTCGCCGACCCTGCCAGTTTCAACTGCACTCGCCGTTTGACCGAATCGATGCGCACGTCGATCATCAAGTGCGAAAACGTGTACAGAAGCTTCGCCGCCGACAGAGCGATACCTACGACTACGCCTGTCAATAGATCGGTGCAGACAATCATTACCATGGTAGCCAGATAGATCAGCAATTCGCTCTTACCGAACTGCAGTAGTTGCCGCATCGTGCGCCAATTTACCAGCTTGTAGCCGGTATAGACCAAAATCGCGCCGAGGCATGATTTAGGAATCAATTGCAGCGTGTGCGGCAGCAGGCACACGAACACGAGCAACCAAACCCCGTGCATTACCGCCGACCAGCGGGTGCGCGCACCGGCATCGATATTGGCCGAGCTGCGCACAATGACGCCGGTGATCGGCAGGCCCGAGGCGACGCCGCACAGCACGTTGCCCACGCCCTGGGCGATCAATTCCTTGTCGTACCTCGCGCGGGCCCTGATGAATGCGGTCGGTCGCGGTCACGCTTAGCAAAGTTTCGGCGCTGGCGACTAGCCCGAACGAAAGGCCCAGCAGCAGGATTTTGACCCAGGTCATGCCTTGCGCTTGCAGGGCGTGCCAGGTTTCCCAACTGGGCAGGGAAATGGCCTGATAAAGTTTGTCGGGCAACTCGATGTATTTGATGTCGAGTTGTTGAAGGTAGGCAGCCAGGCTCGCCAAGACCACAGCGGCCAGGGCCGGCGGAATGAAGTGCAGCCGTTTCGGGATCGCCAGTTTCCAAAGGGCCAGCACAGCGATGGTCAGCATTCCAATTCGCGCCGCGTGATGATGGTTTGTGGAATCCTGCGGCACGAGCCCGCGCCACACGGACGCTGGAATGGAAAGAAGATTCGCCAGGCCGTCGGCGCGGGGCGAATCGTCGACCATCACATGAAACTGGCTGGCGAAGATCAGCACGCCGATTCCGGCCAACATGCCTTGCACCACCGCCGGCGAGATGGCGCGGAACCATTGGCCAAATCGCAGCGTTCCCGCCACAAGCTGGAACACGCCGGCGATGATCACGACCAATCCCAACGCCTGAAAGCCGTGATCATCGACAAGCTGATAGACCAGCACGCTAAGCCCCGCGGCCGGGCCGCTCACTTGCAACGGCGCGCCGGCGAGCATGCCCACCACAATGCCGCCGACGATTCCGCTGATCAGCCCGGCGGACACCGGCGCATTGGATGCCACCGCAATACCCATGCACAGCGGCAGAGCCACCAAAAACACGACCACCGACGCCATGAAATCGTGGAAAAAATTGCCGGTGCCGCCTGGACGAGTCGATGTCGAGCCCGCGCTAGGTTGTTGAGTGTGCGAAGTGGCAGCCATATTTCAATGCTCCTTGTGATTTCGAAATGTCGTCGGAGTAAATCAGGTTCGCGCAAAGCAAGGCGATCCGTCGCCCGCCGGTTGACCGCTGTCGGCATGCGAAAGATTGCTCGGCGAATCCGCGGCGACAGCACCGAATTTGACGAACTGCCGGGCCGCCGAGCTGTACGCAAACACTTCGCCGGTTTCGAACTTGTACATCCAGCCGTGCAGGTCCAGCAGTCCGCGCTTTGTGCGGGCCGCAACTGCCGGCAGGGTGCGCAAATGTTCTAATTGCACCAGCACGTTTTCTTCGGCCGTGGCGGTCAAAAGCGCCTCGCCGGAGAAATGGCCGTAATGGCTGCGCATGATTGCGGTCGTTGCGTCGGCATGGCGCAGCCAATCTTGCAACACGGGAGAATACTGCGGCCCGTGGGTGCTGAGCAGCGATTTCATCGCGCCGCACTGCGTGTGACCGCAAACAACGATGTCTTTCACTCCCAGGGCAGTGACGGCGAATTCGACCGCCGCCAGCTCGCCGTTGTTGCTGGTGCCGTAACAGGGGACCATGTTGCCCACGTTGCGCACCACGAACAATTGTCCGGGCTGCGCCGAAGTAATCAGGTTCGGATCGATGCGCGAATCGGAACAGGTGATAAAGCACGCCACGGGTTTTTGGCCCTTGGCCAAGCGCTGGAAAAGCTGCCGATGTTGGGCAAAACCGATTTTTTGAAAATGATGCACCCCATCGATGAGGATTTGCATGATATCTCTCCGGTAATAAAAGCCATGGGCTGACCGATGCGCGGCGCAAAGCGCGCAGTTACGCATCGGGAGCATTCAAGGACAATCACCGCGGACAAACACAATGTCCGCACTTCGCCAGAGAGAGGCGATCAGGTCACTAGAGGCGCCATTAGACCATTGGGCATGCGATGGCCGTCGTCGAAGGCGTTGCCGACTTGCGACATCGAGCGCACTGCTCGCCCTACGTTGGCATGACCGCGCGCCGTCGCAACAAGTTCGCCAGGTTGCCGATGAAGAGCCTGCACGGGCCGGGCGCTATGCATCAGCACAGCGACAATTTCGGCGCCATTCTCCTCCTCCGCGAGCGACAGTTTCGCGTCGACGCAGCCCAGCGTCATAAACAACACCAGAGCTACGCCCAGCGAATGGACCGCTCCCCGCAAGCGATGTAAAAATCGCCAAGCAAAACTAACGGCAAATTCAGGAGAAACGTGCATGTGCGTATTACGCGGCTGAGGTTCCAGAGGTTCTATCGGCAAAACCAGGGCCGTGCCGAACTTGAATTCGCGATATTAAGAGGCCGTCCCGCATGGCACAACCCCGAAATCAGTTGAAATCGGGCGCGAGAATCGACGATCGAATGGCGCTTGCTTTCAACTCGCCGCCTGCGGCACGCGATTTAGCATTTCCCGCAGCACGCTATCATCAAATTCTTCCCCCGACTTCGGAGGCGCCGTCAGCACCCAGGGACCGTCGGGGGTCATCGCCACCGTGTGTTCGAAGTGGGCGCTATAGCTGCCGTCGGCGGTGACCTGGGTCCAATGATCCGAAAGCGTTTTGGTTTTTTTGTGTCCCATGTTGACCATTGGCTCGATGGCGATCACCAGTCCCGGCTCGAGACGGAAATCGTGATTGCGGCGCAATTGCGGGCTGACGAAGTTGGGCACCTGCGGTTCTTCGTGCATTTCGCGGCCGATTCCGTGGCCCACGAAATTCTCTACCACCGAGAATCCATTATCGCGCACATAAGCAGCCATTTCGCGGGCCACGTCGCTCCAGCGGGTTTTGACGGCCATCAATTCGATTGCCAAATCGAGCGTGGCGCGGGTGACGTCGAGCAGTTTTTGCACCTCGGCGGAAACCCGCCCGACCGGATGCGTATAGGCCGAGTCGCCGCACCAGCCGTGCAGTTTGCAACCGGTGTCCAGGCTGACGACGTCCCCTTCCTTCAGCTTGCGGTGCCCAGGAATGCCGTGCACCACTTCTTCGTTAATGCTGATGCACGTAGCGGCGGGGAAGGGCACCTTGCCCGGCACGCCTTTGAACAGCGGCACCGCATTGTGCCGTTGAAAGTACTCGTCGATCACCGCGTCGATATCGGCCGTGATGGCCCCCGGTCGCACCACCGACTTCGCAGCCTGATGCGCCGCCCAGACCGCAAGGCCGGCTTTGCGCATTTGCGCCAGTTCACGCGGGGAACGGAGGTTGATGCACCTTGGAGAACTACTCACGTGATGTGCGGCTTTCCAGCCGAATAGGATTCAATAATGATGCTTGCTGTTCCTTAATGATCCTACGTCGTGAGCGGCTTTGATGCCACTGGGAAGCGACCGTAGCGGCTAAAGCGTCAGGATTTCCGCGTTTTGCCGGCCGCCAACTTGTCTAGGGCCTTGGTTAGCCGCGAGAACACTTCGTCGACGGTTCCCAGGGCGTCGATTTCCACCAAAACTCCGCGCTGCCGATAATAATCCGACAACGGCTTAGTTTGCCGATGATAGGCCACCATCCGCTCGCGGATTACCTCCGGCTGATCGTCGCCACGGCCGCGCGCCATCAGGCGGCGAATCAATTCTTCTTCGTCAACGGTGAGCTCAATCACGCCGTCAAGCGAGTTGCCTCGGCTGGCGAAGTATTTGTCCAGCGCCTCGGCCTGCTTTACTGTACGCGGGAACCCGTCCAACAGGCAACCGACGGCACAATCGGGTTGTTCCAACCGCTGTTCCACCAATGCGAGCACCACCTCATCGGGCACCAATTGCCCCGCGTCCATATAGCCTTTGGCGGTTTGACCGACGGCAGTGTTGGCCGCGATAGCCTGGCGGAACATGTCACCGGTCGAAAGATGCGGCACCTTCAGCCGCTCGACCAACTTCTGCGCCTGGGTTCCTTTTCCTGCTCCGGGCGGTCCGAGAAGAATAATCCGCATGCTGCACCAATCAAAATGACCAATGACCAAATCCGAATGACCAATGCTGCTATTGTCCGAAACTGGTCATTGGTGCTTGGTCATTGGTCATTGATTCACCTCACGGAGCAAACCAAATCTCACATTTCCGACTTATTCCAGCAGGCCCTTGTAATTGCGCATCACCAGGTGGCTATCGATCTTTTGCACCAGATCGAACGCCACGCTGACGGCAATCAGCAAGCCGGTGCCGCCGTAAAAACTGGCCACGTTCGGCGGGATATCTAAGGCGGTGGAAATGATCGTGGGGGTAATCGCCACGACGGCCAAAAATGCCGCGCCGACGTAGGTAATCCGCACCATCACCTTTTCCAAATAATCGATGGTGCGCTTGCCGGGCCGATAGCCGGGAATAAACGTGCCGAAATTCTTCAGATTGTCGGCCATGTCCTTCGGGTTGAAGCTGATGGCCGTCCAGAAATAGCAGAAGAAGTAAATCAAGAGCACATACAGCACGTTGTAGAAATACGAGGTGCCGCGGTGGAAGGCCTCGGCCAAATTGCTCCACAAGGCACCGATGGCTGGCCATCGCCTGGAACAGCATGTAGGGGAACAGCAACAAGCTCGAGGCGAAGATGATCGGCATCACGCCGGCCTGATTGACTCGCAGCGGCAGGTATTGCCGCGCTGCCGCCATAAACGCGGCGGCCGCGCACGTGCTTGGCGCTTTGCGTGGGAATGCGTCGCTGGCCCTGCGTCATGTACACCACGCCGGCCACCACGCCCACGAACAATATGATCAGCACGAGCCATTTTTCCGGGCCGAATTTCCCGCCGCCGCCCCCCAGTTCCAGCGAACTGTTCTTGATCAGTTCCAAGCCGGCGCTGGGCATGCGGGCCAAAATGCCGGCCATGATCAGCAAGCTGATGCCGTTGCCGATGCCGAACTCGTCGATCTGTTCGCCCAGCCACATCAAGAAGATCGTGCCGGCGGTCATCGTCAGCACCGCCGTGAACTTCCAGAAGAAAGTGATCTGTCCAGCGGCATTGAGAAACTCAGGATTAATGAGGCTGGGCTGCCGGATACTGGCCAGCCAACTCATCATGGCCCAGCTTTGCCCCAGGCACAAAACCACGGTGGCATAACGGGTGTATTCGTTGATTTTTTTGCGGCCGCTCTCGCCTTCCTTCTGCAACCGTTCCAGCGGCCCCCAAACACTGCCCAACAACTGGAAAATAATCGACGCCGAGATGTACGGCATGATTCCCAGGCCGAAAATCGTCGCCTGGCTCAACTGGCTGGCGCTGAACACTGCGGCCTGCGACAAGCAGCGCCCCAGTCCGCTCTGCGATTGGCTGAAGATCGAGGCCATCGCCTTCTGGTCAATCATCGGCAGCGGAATCTGCCAACCCACCCGATAGATCGCCAACAGACCGAGCGTCAGCAGAATTTTGCTGCGCAACTCGGGGATGGTGAAGATGACCCGGATTTTTTCCCACATGGTTCGCTCCGTCGCCGGGACAGATTCAATTGGTCGCGGCTGATTTTACCCGGCTGCAATGAAAAAGACGAATGCTGATTGAGGCCTCAATCAACGCGTCGCCTCGGATTACTTGCCCGCTTTCGCTTTCTTGCGCTCGACCGGCTTGGGGGCGGGAATGACGATCGCCTCGCCGCCGGCTTCCTTGATCTTCTCCAGCGCCGACTTGCTGAACTTATGGGCGGTGATTTTCAATTTCTTTCCCAACTTGCCGTCGCCGAGCACTTTCAGCGCGTCGCAGGGGCGTTTGCACAGGCCGACTTCGCGCAGCGATTCGAGCGTCACTTCCGAGCCCGAACGAAACGCGGCATCCAACTCGCCAAGGTTGACGATGGCCATGCGCTTGCCCCACGTGTTATGGAAACCGCGCTTGGGAATGCGGCGAATGAGCGGCATCCGCGCGCCTTCAAAGACTCCCGGCGCACTCCAGCCGGCCAGCTGCCCTTGGCCTTTGTGGCCGCGGCCGGATGTTTTGCCGCGCCCCGAGCCGGTGCCGCGGCCGATGCGCAGTCGTTTCTTGTTCCTGTGAATGCCGCGATGGATCGTATCGAGACTCATGTCAAAGGCACTCCTCGCAGCCGCGCGACCTCGGGCTGAGTGCGCAGTTGGCTTAGCGCGTCTAAGGTGGCTTTCACCACATTGATCGGATTGGTGGAACCGTAATTCTTGGTGAGCACGTCGTGAATGCCGGCCGCTTCGCACACCGCTCGCACTGCCGCGCCGGCGATGACACCGGTGCCGGGGCTGGCCGGCAAGAGCACCACGTCGGAGGCGCCGAAGTGCCCCTTAACGGGATGCGCGATCGTGCTGCCTTCCAGCGGCACGGTGACCATGTTTCGTTCGCCATCTTTGACGGCCTTGTCTACCGCAGGAGGCACTTCGTTCGCACGGCCATAGCCGCAGCCGACTTTGCCGCGGCCGTTGCCGACCACGACCATGCCGTTGAAGCTGAAGCGGCGGCCGCCTTTGACCACCGCGGCACAGCGCCGAATCTTGATCACCTTTTCAATCAAGTCGCTCTTGCGCGACGATTCGCCCCCTTGCCGCCGGCCTTCGCCCGAATGTCTACGGCCTTCGCCGCCAGACTTGCGACTCGGTTTCTCGGATGATTCTTGTGGTGCGTCGGAGGACATTGTTTTCGCTTTCTCGTTTTTGTTTTCAGAAGCTCAAACCTGCTTCACGCGCGGCCTGAGCCAATGCGGCCACGCGGCCGTGATACTTGCTGCTGCCGCGATCGAAACAGATTTGCTTGATTCCGGCCGCCAAGGCACGTTCCGCGATGGCCTTGCCGATGGCCGTAGCCGCTTCCTTGTTGCCTCCGAATTTGACGTGCTTCTGCAGCGATTTTTCGGTCGTCGCCGCCGAGGCCAGCGTGCAGCCCTTGGAATCGTCGATCACCTGGGCGTACGTGTGCTTCAGGCTGCGAACGATGCACAGCCGCGGCCGCTGGGACGTGCCGCGAACGCTCTTGCGCACTCGCCAGGCACGGCGCTGTCGTTGCACGTTGAATTTCTTTTGACGGCTCATGATCGATCCTCGACGAAATCTCTCGCTTACTTGGTAACTGCCTTGCCGGCCTTGCGCCGCACTTGTTCGCCATCGTATCGAATGCCCTTGCCCTTGTAGGGCTCCGGCTTTCGCACCGCGCGAACTTCGGCAGCGAACTCGCCTACCAGTTGCTTGTCGGGTCCTTTGACCAGGATGTGGGTTTGGTCCGGACAAGTGACGTTCAAACCGACGGGAATTGGCAACTGGACTTCGTTGGCATAACCGACGCGAAGTTGCAGCGTGTTCTTCTGAATCGAGGCGATATATCCCACGCCGACCACCTCGAGTTTCTTTTCGTATCCCTTCGTCACGCCTTCGACCATGTTGCGCAACAGGGCGCGGGTGAGCCCGTGGGCCGCCTTCGCCTGACGCGAATCATCAATGCGCGAAACCACCAACTTCTTGGCCGCTTCGTCGTGCTTGATGCTCACCACCGGCAACAGCGCTTGCTTCAGCTTGCCCAGGGGGCCTTCCACCGCCACTTCCGTGGGCGTGATGGCCACTTTCACTTTGTCGGGCACAGGTACGGGAATTTTTCCGATTCGGGACATGGTTCTGTGTATTGTTAGTCGTTAGTTGCTAATTGCTCTTATTACCACAATTCGCACAGCACTTCGCCGCCAAGCTTGCGCTGCCGAGCTTCCCGGTCGCTGATCACGCCGCGGCTGGTGCTGATGATGCAGATGCCCAATCCGCTGAGCACCGGCTTCATCTTCGCCGCGCCGGAATAAATCCGGTGTCCGGGCTTGCTGACGCGCTTCAAGTGCCGGATGACGCGCTCGCCATTGGGGCCGTATTTCAGTTCGATGCGCAACTGATTGGCCGGTTGCGTTTCGACTTCTTTCCAGTCCCAGATGTAGCCTTCGCGCTTGAGCACTTCGGCGACGCCCCGCTTCACTTTGGAAGAAGGCATGTCGACGGTGGAACGCTCCACGCGGATGGCGTTTCGGATGCGGGTCAGCATATCGGCGATAGGATCTGTTGTCATGCTTTGTGGGTCCTCTACCAGCTCGCCTTTCTTACTCCGGGAATCAAACCTTGGTCGGCCAACTTACGAAAACAAATGCGGCACAAGCCGAACTTGCGATACACCGCGCGGGCCCGGCCGCACAATTGGCAGCGGCGTCGCAGCTTGGTGGAAAACTTGGGTTTCAGTTTGGCTTTCGCCATTTTGGAACTGCTGGCCATCGGTTTTTGCTATTCAGTGTTCGAGATGAGGGGTTAGAAACTATGCCGCGCCCTTTTTGGGCTGTTTGTCTTCGACCTTGAAAGGCAGGCCCAGGCCGCGGAGCATTTCGCGAGATTCCTCGTTGCTGGAACCGGAAATCACCATCGTCACGTTCATGCCTTGCACGCGGGTGAACTTGTCAGGATTCAGTTCCGGAAACACCAACTGCTCCGACAACCCCAGGCTGTAGTTGCCTTTGCCGTCGAACGCGTTGGGTTCCAGACCGCGGAAGTCGCGCACGCGGGGCAGGGCCAGCGAAATCAAGCGGTCCAGGAATTCCCACATCCGCGCGCCTCGCAGTGTGACTTTGCAGCCGATTTGCAAACCTTCGCGGAGCTTAAAACCCGAGATCGCTTTGCGAGCCTTCGTGACCAGCGGCTTTTGACCTGTGATTTGCGTGAGCGCGGCGACTGCATCGTCCAAATTCTTCTTTTCCAAGACCGCGCTTCCCACGCCCATGTTCACCACGATCTTTTGCAGTCGGGGCAGGGCCATGCGGTTTTCGCGGCCGAATTTTTTGGCAAGCGCCGGCAGCACTTCCTTTTCGTATTTCTCCAGCAGGCGCGGCTTTGGCACTGGACCCTTCGGGCCCTCGTCCTCTGCGGCGGCGGCTTTTTTGTCTTTCTTGGCCATGGCGGAATGTCGTCAGTCGTTTTGCGATTACTTTTTGTTCGATTTTCTGGTGGCGGTAATTGTGCCCATCGCTGCGCCGCTGACTTTAGCGTAGCGTTCGCGGTTGCCGTCCTTTGCGATCCGCACCCCGACGCGCGTCGGCTTGTCGGTGTTCGGATCCAACAGCGTGACGTTGGAAATGTCGATCGGCATTTCCTTCGACAGCCGGCCCCCTTGCGGATTCTTCTGGCTGCGGCGCATGTGCTTGTATACGCGGTTGACGCCTTCAACCACAACCTTGCCTTTGCTGGGCAGGACCTTGAGCACCTTGCCGCGCAGGCCGCGATCTTCGCCCGAGGTCACTTCCACAATGTCATTGGATCGAATGTGAATGGCCATTATTTGATCTGCTTTACACCACTTCGCTGGCGAGGCTCACGATCTTCATAAAATTTCGTTCCCGCAGTTCGCGGGGCACCGCGCCGAAGATGCGAGTGCCGCGCGGATTCTTTTCCGCGTCGATCAGCACGATCGCGTTGTTGTCGAATCGCACGTAGCTGCCGTCGCTGCGGCGAGTCGCCTTCTTGGTACGCACGATCACGCCTTGCACCACGGCTTTCTTCTTGATGTCGCTGCCGGCGATCACGCTTTTCACGCTGCACACGACGATGTCACCCAGCCCGGCGTAGCGCCGCCGGCTGCCGCCGAGCACCTTGAAGCACATCACTTCCTTGCGCCGGTGTTATCGGCCACGGTCAGTCGGGTTTGCATCTGGATCATGATTTTTTACCTTCTGGCGCCGAACTGGCCTTCTTTTCGCGTCGTCCGGCGGCTTCAATTCCCGCTTCTTCATCGAGCTTGGCGGCCGCACGCAGGGCCGCCAGGTCGACCTGCTGGCTCTTCGCCACGATCCGCACCAACTCCCAACGCTTGAGCTTGGATTTTGGAGGGCACTCGCGGATTTCCACCGTGTCGCCTTCGTGCGATTCGTTATTTTCATCGTGGACGTGGCAAACGGTGCGACGGTGCAAAATTTTGCCGTATTTAGCGTGCCGCACCAGGCGCGGAATTTCCACGCGGCGCGTCTTCACCGCTTTGTCTTTCACCACGACGCCGATTTCCACTCGCTTGGGCATGTCTTTATTCGCTATTCGATTTGATGATTATGTTTTGGCGCCCGCTTTTTGGGCCCGTTGATTCAAAATGGTTTGGCAGCGAGCGATCAATCGGCGATACCGCTTCAATTCACTGGGGGCATCCAACCGTTCGGTTTGCGCCTGAATGCGCAAACGGAACAAGGTTTCAGCCGCCTCTTTCCAGGTGAGCTGAATTTGCTCGTCGCTCATGTCACGAAGTTCAGATGCTTTAGCCATTTCCCATCAATCCCATCGTCATGTTCGTTTACATCGCCCGCCGCTTCAAAAATCGCACTCGCACCGGCATTTTGTGGGCCAACCGGGCCATGCACATCCGCGCCGCTGCTTCCGAAATGCCGCCGATCTCGTATAGCACCGTGCCGGGTTTGATCACCGCCGCCCAAAACTCCGGTTCCCCTTTGCCCTTACCCATGCGGGTTTCCAGCGGGATGGAGGTAACCGATTTATGCGGGAACACGCGCACGTACAGCCGCCCCTCGTTGCGCATGTACTGCTGCGCCGCCACGCGCCCCGACTCGATCGTCGCAGCGCTGAGCCAGCCGCCTTGGGTGGCCTGAAGAGCGAATTCGCCGAACACCACGCGGTTACCGCGCGAGGCGTCACCTTTTATACGCCCTCTTTGGCTTTTTCGGAACTTGACCCTCTTGGGCATCATCGCCATGAGCTGCTGCGTCCTCGTACATGCCTTGGTTGATCCAAACTTGAACGCCTATGTTGCCTTGCGGCGTAGCGGCTTCGGTGAAGCCGTAATCGATCTTTGCTCTCAATGTCGAAAGCGGCATTGAGCCTTGAATCGCTTTTTCGCGGCGGGCCATTTCCGATCCGCCCAAGCGACCCGCCAACTGCACTTTGATTCCTTTTGCGCCCGCTTCCATCGACGTATCGATCGCCCGCTTCATCGTGCGGCGGAAGCTGGCCCGCTTGGCCAACTGCTCCGCGATGTCTTCGGCCACCAATTGGGCGAAGATTTCCGGGCGGTTGATTTCCTCGATCTTAATATTCACGCGGCGGCCAATCAGGTTTTGCAATTCTTCTTGTAGCTTTTCCACTTCCTGCCCCTTGCGGCCGATGATCACACCGGGCCGCGCCGTGTGCAGCAAAATTTTCACTTCGTCGCGGGTGCGTTCGATTTCCACCTTGGGAATGGCCGCGAACCTGAACTTCTTCTTGATGAAATCTCGCACCTTGAAGTCTTCTAGAATCAAATTGCGGAATTCCTGCTTGGAGGCGTACCAGCGGCTTTTCCAGCCTTCCATGATGCCGACGCGGAAAGCGACAGGATTGACTTTTTGACCCATGAATTCCTCGTCTTGCGCGGAGCAAGCTCCGCGGTTTATTTGTTCTCTATTCCAGTTCGACGGAAATATGGGCCATCCGCTTGCGGATGACAAACGCCATGCCCCGCGACATCGGCCGGATGCGCTTGAACATCGGCCCGCCGTCGATCCGGCAGTCTTTAACGATCAGCCCGCTGAGGTTCGCTTCTCGCTTGTCTTCGGCGTTGCCCAGGGCGCTTTTGATCACCTTTTCCAACAGCCGCGCGCCGCGCTGCGGCATGTACTTCAAAATATCCAGTGCGTCGTCGGCATACTTGCCGCGCACCAAGTCCGCCAGCGGCCGCACCTTGCGGGCGCTGATTCGGGCAAAGCGATGTGTAGCTTTGTACGCCATGTCGGTAAACCTTGTGATTTACTCCGGCGAGCCAATCGCCGGCATTCGATTGTTTCGTTGCTTTACGCTTTTCCTGCCGGTGCGGCGGGAGCGCCGGTTGCGGCGGCCGCGGCGGCTGCTTCGGCTTCCTTCTTGATCCGTCCACCGTGGCCGCGGAACGTGCGCGTAGGAGCAAATTCGCCGAGCCGGTGGCCGACCATGTCTTCCGTGATGAACACCTTCAGGTGCAGCTTGCCGTTGTGCACCATGAAGGTGTGGCCGACAAACTCCGGCACGATCGTGCAGGCGCGCGCCCACGTCTTGATCGGTTCTTTCCTGTTGATCGCATCCATCAGCTCCACCTTGCGGTACAGCTTCGGATCGACAAACGGGCCTTTCTTTTTCGAACGTCCCATGATTGTTTCTGACCGACAGGGTCGGGCTATTTAGTTCAAAGTGGAATTTTGATTTGACCGTACCGCCGCGAACGACGACGACGAATGAGCGCGGAATTCGAAGGCTTGCGGTGCTTCCGCGTGCCGCCCCCCTTGGCGCTTTTGCCCGTGGGGCTGACCGGATGCCGTCCGCCTTTGGTGCGGCCTTCACCGCCGCCATGCGGATGATCGATCGGGTTCATCGCCGTGCCGCGCACAAACGGCCGCCAGCCCTTCCAGCGGTTGCGGCCGGCTTTGCCGATTTGAATGTTCATGTGGTCGGCGTTTCCCATCGCGCCGATGGTGGCCCGGCCCGCCGAAGGCACGCGACGAATTTCACCGCTGGGTAGCGTAATCTGCGCCCAATCGGCCTCGCGGGCGACAAGTGTGGCACTCGAGCCGGCCGAGCGGCACAAACATCCGCCTTTACCCGGCTGCAACTCGATATTGTGAATCGGCAGGCCCATAGGGATATTCCGCATCGGCAGGCAATTGCCCACTTCCGGCGGAGCGTCGGGGCCGCTTTGCACTTCCTGGCCGACCTTCAAACCTTCGGGCGCCAGAATGAATCGCTTCTCGCCATCGGCATAGAACAACAGCGCGATGCGAGCGCTGCGGTTGGGATCGTATTGAATCGACTGCACCTTCGCAGTCACGCCATCCTTGTTGCGACGGAAATCGATCAGCCGATACCGCCGCTTGTGGCCGCCGCCACGATGCCGGGCGGTAATCACACCCTGGTGATTGCGCCCGCCATGCTTTTTCTTGGTGATCGTCAGCGCGCGAGGAGCCTGTGCCCCCGGTGTCAACTCAGCGAAATCGCTGACACTGGCGCCGCGGCGTCCTGGCGAAGTCGGTTTGTATCGGCGAATACCCATGATTTATCGTTTCGTGCTTAGCAGTTTAGAAGAAGTCGATCTTGTGTTCCGAGTGCAGCGTCACAATCGCTTTTTTCCAATCCTGCGTGCGGCCGGCGCGGAACTTGTTGCGGCGCGGCTTGCCCTTGCGGTTCTGGATGTGCACCCGGGTTACTTTCACGTTGAACAGTTCTTCAATGGCCTTGCGCACATCGTGTTTGGTCGCCAGTCGATTCACTTCGAAGGCATAGGCGTTGTACCGCGTCGAGCGGTGCATCCCCTTTTCAGTCACCAGCGGACGCACAATCACCTGGTGCGGCGGCAAAAACGGCGCGTCTTGCGGCATCGTCGTTCCGGTGCTCATGACTTAGCCTTCTTCGTTGATTTTGCTTTGGCGGCCGGCTTCTTGGCGCGGGATTTGGCTGCCTTTTCCTCGTCGCCGTTTTCTTGCTTTTGATTTTTCAACCCCTCCAGCGCCGCTTTGGTAATTACCAATCGCCGCGGCTTCAGTACCGTCAGTGCGTTGAGTTCGGCCGCCGGCAAAACACTCACGCCCTGAATATTGCGGGCACTCTTGTACACGTTGGCGTCGTATTCATTCGTGGCGACCATGATTGTCTTTTCGCCATCGCACTTGAGCGCCTTCAGAATGGCCGCCATTTCCTTCGTCTTCGGTTCCCCGAGCTTCAGCTCGTCGATTAGTGTGATCTGGTTGTCTTCAATCTTCGCGGCGATGGCCATCCGGGTGGCCAATTGCAGGGCCCTGCGCGGCAGGCGATAGCCGAAATCGCGCGGCTGCTTGTGGAAGATGTGACCGCCGCCACGGCGAATACCACTGCGCCGCGAGCCGGCCCGAGCGTTGCCTGTGCCCTTCTGGCGATACATCTTCTTGGTCGAGCCGGCCACCGTCGCCCGGCTTTTGGTGGCGAACGTGCCTTGGCGCTGATTGGCTTCGTACATCACTACGGCATCGTGCAACAGTTGCTTGTTGATGCGCGGCGCCAGATCGGTCGTCTCGATTTCATACGAGCCGACTTCCTTCCCCTTCATGTCGTAGATGGCGATCTTGGCCATGCGCTTCACACTAACTTGTTGGTTTGTCGAACGATTACGTAGCCGCCGTTGGGGCCCGGCACCGCGCCGTTCACCAGCAATAAATTGTTTTCCTTGTCGACGCGCACCACTTTGATATTTCGCATGGTGCTGCGCTCATTGCCCATCTGCCCGGCCATCTTCTTGCCCTTGAACGTGCGGCCCGGGAAGGTGTTTCCGCTGGTGCCGCCGATGTGCCGATGCACTTTCTTCACGCCGTGCGTGGCGCGCTGGCCTTTGAAATTGTGGCGCTTCATCGCGCCTTGAAAGCCTTTGCCTTTGCTCGAGCCGGTGACGTCGACGGCCTTCACTTTCTCGAACATTTCGACCGTCAATTGCTGGCCGACGGCCAACTCGCCGGGGGCGCCGCGGAATTCGCCGACGAACCGCTGCGGCTCGCAATCGGCTTTCGCGAGCAACTCGACGCCGGCTTTCGCGCGGGCTTTCGAGCGTTTGCTGTCGAGCTTGGCCACTAATCCGCGCTGAGCGCGGCTGGCCAGACGGCGGGGCTTATCGAGAAAGCCCAACTGCACGCCTTCGTATCCATCACGCTCGGCGGTGCGAAGCTGCAGCACGTGGCACGGGCCGGCTTGGATTACCGTGACCGGAATCGCCATTCCGGCCTCATTGAAAACTTGTGTCATCCCGACCTTGCGGCCGAGTAATCCGATAGCCATTGGAGTATTCCCGTGCGTCTCGCCGTCAGGATTTCGAAGACAAATGTTCCGCGCTGGCGGACATCAGTCGGTCGGATGACCTGCAAGGTCATCGCCGACCTTGCTTCGAATTACCTACTCGGCTTCCGATGCATGCAGTGTTCTCAGACCTATGTGGTTAGTTAATTACTTCCGCGTGCCGGCTTTGATCTTGATATCCACGCCGGCCGGCAAACTCAATTTGTTCAACGCTTCAATCGTTTTCGCCGTCGCCTGCACAATGTCGATCATGCGCTTGTGCGTGCGAATTTCGTATTGCTGCCGCGCCTTCTTGTCGATGTGCGGACTCGAAAGCACGGTGTACCGTTCGATGCGCGTGGGCAGGGGGATCGGGCCATGAACCTCGCTGTTGGTTCGCTTGGCGGTATCAACAATTTCCGCCGCGCTTTGATCCAACACCGTATGGTCGAAGGCCTCCATTCGGATGCGAATGATTTCGTGCGAATGACCAGCCACGCAATTCTCCGGCCGAACTCGTTTCGGCGACTGACGTTAACTTGGGCTCCAATCCTCCGGATTAACCCCCGGGAGGATATGGGAAACCCCCGATCTTAAAACATTGACCTAAAGGGTGTCAACGGGGCGATTTACACGATTTCCTCGAATACTCGGCCCCTATCGACGCTCTTAGATAAAGCCCTTCTGTACTTCCGGCGGGGCGGGGCCGTAACGCAGTGGTTCCATGGAAAAACTGGCGCGGCCTTGGCTTAGGCCTCGCACGGCGGCGGAATAGCCGAACATGGCCGATAAGGGCGCTTCGGTTTCTAAAACCGTCACGCCGCCGCGGCTTTCGGTGCTGTTGATGATCGCGCGGCGCTGCTGCAGGTCGTTGATCACGTCCCCCAAGTGATCTTCCGGCGTGGTCACTTCCAAGTGCATGATCGGTTCCAAGAGCGTAATCCCCGCGGCTTGCAGCGCTTTGGTGAACGCATCGGCGGCGGCGATTCGCAGGGCGACTTCGCCTGGCAGTGGATCGGGGAACGGCATTTCCAACAATTCCAGCGAGCAGCTCCACAGCGGGCAGCCCAACAATCCGCCCCCTTCGGCTGCTTCTTTCAGCGCCGACAGCACGAGTTGAATCGCTTGCTGCCGGGCCGAATCTTCCACAAACCAATTCGTGAACACGCGGCAGGGCTTATCTTCTTTCAGCGGTTTGACGCGTGTTTTCACTTCCGCAAACAGAGTTTGGCCGCCGACCTGGCGATGGCATTTGCCGACCGCCTCCGCCGGGCCGTTGACGGTTTCCTTGTAGCTCACGCGCGGCTTGTGCACCCGCACGTTCAAATTGAAATCGCGTTGCAACCGATGTTGCACCACCTCCAGGTGCAGCTCACCCATGCCGCTGATGATCGTCTGACCGGTTTCCGGGTTTTCGCTGGCGCGGAACGTCGGATCTTGGCGCTTGAGCATTTCCAGCACTTCGCCGAGCTTTTTGCGGTCGGCGGTGCTTTCCGGTTCCACGGCCGCCGAGATCACCGTCTCAGGAAATTGGATCGTCTCCAACAGAATCGGGCTTTTCGGATCGCACAGCGTATCGCCGGTGATCGAATTTCGCGGCCCAATCACGCCCACAATGTCGCCCGCCTGCACGCTATCGATTTGCTCCTCGCGCTTGGTGGCGTGGATGATCCACAGTTGCGAAACGTTTTCCTTCAGATTCTTGCCCGGATTCAGCACGCGGCTGTTTTGCTTGAGCGAGCCGGAATAGACACGAATCCAGTGGATATCGCCGGTTTTCGCCGGCAGCACTTTGAACACCAGCGACGCAAACGGCTCGTCGTTCGACGGTTTGCGAATGAGTGTGGCGAAGGCGCCGTCTTTGTTAGCCTCCAGTGCGCGGCCTTCCACCGGCGGCACGTCCAGCGGATTGGGCAAATAGTACTGCACCGCATCCAATACCGGCTGCACGCCGACGCCGTGCAAAGCCGAACCGCACATCACCGGTTGCACCTGCAAGTGGACGGTTGCTTTGCGCAGCACCTGCCGAAGAAGTTCCGGCGGAATCGGCTTTTCCTGCAGTGCCAACTCCATCAGTTCGTTGCTATAGTCGTACAGCTTCTCCAGCATGGCGGAACGCCACTCGTGAGCGCGCTCCGTTTGATCTTCGGGGATCTCTTCGATCTTGTATTCCCGGCTTTGTTTATCCGCCGGAAACGTGAGCAGCTTCATTTCCACCAGATCGATAATGCCGCGAAACGGATCCTTCACATGCGCCGGTCCCTGACCCACCGGAATTTGAATCGCCACCGGATGCGCCGCCAGCCGCTTGCTAATCTGGGCATAAACGGCGTCGAAATCGGCCCCTTCGCGGTCCAGCTTGTTGATAAACGCCAGCCGCGGGACTTTGTATTTATCCGCCTGCCGCCAGACCGTTTCGCTTTGGGCCTCCACGCCCTCGCGGGCGCTAAACACCACGACGGCACCGTCCAACACGCGCAGGCAGCGTTCCACCTCGGCCGTGAAATCCACATGCCCCGGCGTATCCAGCAAATTGATCGTCACGTCCTTCCACGGAAATGTGACGCACGCCGCATAGATCGTAATCCCGCGCTCCTGCTCCTCGGGATCGGAATCCGTTTCGGTCGTTCCCTTATCCACCTCGCCGACCCGATGCTTCGCCCCCGAGAGAAACAGCATCCGCTCGGTGACTGTAGTCTTGCCGGCGTCGATATGGGCGATGATCCCGATATTGCGGAGCTTATGCAGATCGCGTTGCATGGGCGACATTCTAGCGAATGGCTTGCGGCGTGCGAGACACTTATGTTGCTATGCGGAATTCAGGATCGATTTAATGAAGGCATCTTTCGCCGCGCGATATTCCTCCATCGGGCGGCCTTCGTGGCGACGCTTCAAGGCGTTGAATTGTTCAAGCAGGTCGCGCCGCGTCCGCAGCAGATCACGTAGCTTGCAGAATACGTCGTATTGGCTAACGACCGCCGTCAATTGAATCCCCAATGGCGGCGAAACAGAATCGTCCTTGAAGCCCGCAAAATCCGCAGTGCGAACGGAGCCTTCATTCCGGGAATAGTGCTTCGATAGGGCTTGCTCCGCTGCCGCAAACGAAGCTAGCGGCACGCGAACCTGAATATCCAAATCCCCCTTGGTGAGCGACCCCGGCACGGACGTCCCGCCGATGTGCTGAATGTCGGCCGCCGGCAACACCTCCTTCAATCGGCGTCGATGTTCCTCAAACGCATGTCGAATGACGGGCCGGATCGACTCTTCCGCGACGAAATGGACAAGTTCGTCGGACATGTGGCATCGGCGCAAACAAAAACGCCGCGCGGAATTTCTCCGGCGGCGTCGAAATTCTAAGTCTTACCAGGCGAAGTGGGCGAAGGCCTTGTTGGCGTCGGCCATGCGGTGCACGTTTTCACGCTTTGTCATGGCGGCCCCTTCACGATTGAACGCGGCCATTAGTTCCTCGGCCAGTTTTTCGTGGGTGGCGCGGCCTTTCTTTTCGTGGACCGCTTGCAGAATCCAGCGAATCGCCAGCGACTGCTGCCGGTTACGGCTCACCTGCATCGGCACTTGATAGGCCGCCCCGCCGACGCGCTTCGATCGCACTTCGATCGCCGGTTTCACATTTTCCATGGCCTGCGTGAACACCTCGATCGGCGTCTTGTCCGCAATCTTTTCCTTGACGATATCCAGTGCCTTGTAGAACACCCGCTGGGCGGTGCTCTTCTTGCCATCATGCATGATGCAATTGATGAACTTGCTGGCCAACACCGATCCATAGCGCGGATCGGGCTTGAGCGTCGTGGCACTAGCGGTAATGCGACCCATCTGCTGCGTTAACCTTTCTTGGCGCCGTACAAACTGCGGCTTCCCTTGCGGCCTTCCACGCCCAGGCAATCCAGCGTGCCGCGGATGATGTGGTACCGCACGCCGGGCAGGTCGCGCACACGGCCGCCGCGGATCAGCACAATCGAGTGCTCCTGCAGCGTGTGCCCTTCGCCGGGAATGTACACGGTCACTTCCTTGCCGTTGCTCAAGCGCACCCGGGCGATCTTCCGCAGTGCGGAATTCGGCTTCTTCGGGGTCATCGTCTTCACTTGCAGACAAACGCCGCGCTTTTGCGGGCATTTATCCAACACGGGCGACTTGCTGAACTTCCGCTTCGCCCGGCGGCGACTTTTGACCAGTTGATTGATCGTGGGCATGCGTGACTCGAAACACTCTTGGAAGGGCCAAAACGTAGGGACGGAAAGAGTAAATCGTACAGGAAAACGAGCGAGTGTCAATCGCGTCAAAAGCGAGGTGGCGGAGCAGCCTGATCGGATTCTGCCGCTCATCGCCACAAAAGGTAGAAGGACGATGGGAAGGCCGACCAGAAAAAACCAACCTGCTGCTGCGATCAGAAATCCCGGCGTTTCATGATCAACGAATCCTCCGCGTCCCACATAGCCCTGGACGCTGCCGATTTCCTCAGGAAACCAAATCAATGCCAGCGGAATCAGCAGTATTGGACAAACCTTGAGTACCGTGATCGTTATTCCGCGCTCGCAGAAAACAGCAATCGCGGTGTAAATCAGCGCGATTACAACGCTGACGATCCTAGCAATGGTTATCTGCATAGCGCTGCCCCAAGGTCACGGCCATTGTACCCTATCCGCCTTGCAATCCACACGACGCCACCCCTTTAGAGGCTGCGTAAATCACGGTACAATCGACGGCACAACCCGATCCAATCCAGCCGCCAAGATAGCCCCGTCAGGAGAAGCCCCATGGGCAAGAGTAAGAAGAAAGCCGAAACCCTGTTTCTCGTCTGCGAAGAGACGGGGGACCATAACTATGCCATCCGTCGCAAGCCCGGCGGCGAAAAGCTGAAGCTCAGTAAGTATTCGCCGCGTCTGCGCAAACACACGATGCACGTGGAAAAGAAGAAGTAGACAGGCGCAGGATTCAGGGCGCAGACGGCGAATAAACGAAAGTCAGGACGACGATGCCCAAACGCTGGCGGATTCGGCCGCACGATCCCGATGGAATTTCCCGACTGGGGCGCGAAGCCGGCGTATCATCCGTGGTGGCTCAACTGCTGATCTGCCGCGGCATCTGCGATCCATCCGCCGCCAAGGAATTCTTGGATCCCAAGATTAGCGGCCTGCGCGACCCGGAATTATTGCCGGGCCTGACCGCCGCCGCCGATCGCATCCACGCCGCCGTCGCTGCCGGGAAGCAAATCACCATCTACGGCGATTACGACGCCGACGGCATGACCGCCACGGCCATTCTGCTCGGCTGTTTCCAGCTCATGGGGGCGAAGGCCGACTTCTACGTGCCCCATCGCATCGACGAAGGCTACGGCCTGAACGACGAAGCGCTGCGCACGCTGGCCGAGCGCGGCAGCCAGATGGTAATCACCGTCGACTGCGGCATCGCCAGCGTGAGCGAGGCCCGCACGGCGCGAGAGCTTGGATTGGAATTGATCATCACCGATCATCACGAAATGGCCGCTGAACTGCCCGACGCCGCCGCGATTGTTCACCCGCGTCTGCCCGGCCATAACTATCCGTTCGCCGGACTGAGCGGCGCTGGCGTGGCGTTCAAACTCGCCTGGGCACTCTGCCAGCGCGCTTGCCAGGCCAAGAAAGTGTCCGAAGCGATGAGGTCATTCCTGCTGCGGGCCATCGGAATCGCAGCAATTGGTACGGTGGCTGACGTCGTACCGCTGGTCGATGAAAATCGCATCCTTGTTCACCACGGCTTGCGCAGCTTGTGCGATCGGCCGACGGCAGGTCTGGCCGCGCTCATGAAATTGACCAAGCTCGATCAAAAGACGGTGCTGGAGTGCGAGGATATCGGATTCACTCTTGGTCCCAGGTTGAACGCCGCCGGCCGATTGGGCCAGGCCCAGCTCGGCGTCGAATTGCTCACTACCGAATCGGCCGAACGCGCCGCCGCCCTGGCTGAGTATCTGCACGAACTCAACAGCAGCCGCGATAGCTTGGAACGCAGCATCTATCTGGCGGCGAACAAGCAGGTGCAACACGACTTCGATCCGGAGCACAACGCCGCCTTGGTGCTGGCCGGCCGCGGCTGGCATCCCGGCGTAATCGGCATCGTCGCCGGGCGCCTGGCGGAAAAATATCATCGCCCCGTGGTGCTCATCGCTCAGGATGAGTTGGGCGTAAAGCCGGGCATCGGCTCCGTGCGCGGCGTGCCTGGTTTTCATGTGTGCGAAGCGCTGGCGGCTTGCTCGCAATTGCTCGCCAGCCATGGCGGTCACGCGGCGGCGGGTGGGTTGCGAATCGAAGATCAGCACCTGAGCACGTTCCGCGAGCAGTTTTGTCAAATTGCCGCGACTCAAATTCGCGAAGAGGAACGCACCGCCGAATTGTGGATCGATGCTGAAACCGTCCTGGGAGCCCTCACCCGAGAAGTGGTCCAGCAAATGGAACGCCTGGCTCCCTTCGGTGAAGGCAATCGCCGCCCGATTCTCTGCGCCAGCGGCGTGCGCCTGACCGAACCGCCCAAGCGGATGGGCAAAAACAGTCAGCATCTTGCTCTGCGATTGGATCAGCATGGCGTGAAGATCCGTGGCGTGGCTTTTGGCAACGGCGACTGGGCCGACGAACTTTCCGCCGCCGAAGGCACTTTCAGTTTCGCCTTCCGTCCGGTCATCAATAACTTCAACGGCCGCCGCACGGTAGAATTGCATATTGCCGATTGGTGCGCGGCCGAACCGGCCGCGGTCGCTTCGATTGTCTGAACCGCGGAGGCGCACAGACGCGGAGTCTTGATAAGGAAGCCAGGAAGAGCAACGACTTTCTTGTTCCTGGATTCCTGGTTCCTGATTTTTCTTGCTCTGCGTCTCCGCGACTCTTCGGTGAAATTGGTCTTAAGGGTGGTGTTCCATGTCTTCGCCCGATCCGTTTGCCGCGGCCCGACGCAAAATGGTCGTCGAGCAGCTTCAAGGGCGCGACATCCGCAATGCGCGAGTCCTGGCCGCCATGGGCAAGGTGCCGCGCGAACGATTCGTCATCGAGGAAGAGCAAGCCGGCGCTTATGCCGATCGCGCTTTGGTGATGAACTGCGGCCAAACGATCAGCCAGCCCTACATCGTGGCGCTAATGACCGAAGCCTTGGAACTGACTGACGCCGAATCGGTGCTGGAGGTCGGCACGGGCAGCGGGTACCAGACCGCGGTGCTGTGCGAATTGGCGCGGTGGGTGACGAGCATCGAGCGGCATCCGCAGCTTTCGTTTCAGGCCGAGAAAGTTTTGCAGTCGCTGGGCTATGAGAATTTCACTTTGAAAGTCGGCGATGGCACCTACGGCTGGGCGGAAGATGCGCCCTACGATCGGATCATCGTCACCGCCGCCGCCCAGCGATTGCCGCAAACGCTTTTCGATCAACTGGCCGAAGGCGGCGTTATGGTGATCCCATTGGGCTCCAGCAAAGCGCAGTCGCTGCAAGCGATTCGCAAGGTGGCGGGCAAACCGCAGCAGCGCGAGCTTTCCGGCTGTCGCTTCGTGCCGCTGGTCGGCAGCGAAGAGCCGCGGTGGTGAGGGAAGAGGTTGGCGATCAGCAATCAGCATTCAGCGGACGAGCAAACCATAAGGAAGCCAGGAATGCAGGAGTGGAACAGGACGAATGACCAAAAGAATTCAAACGTCGTTTCTGGTTTCCCAATAAGTCCGATCCTCGCCGTGTGCAGTCACGCTAGCATCGCGCCGCAAAATCAGCGTTACTTATACCGCGAAAACGCGAATCGTCGCGTGCCAAAAGCGACCTTGACCGGTGTTGGGTATTGGCCTATTCTCCCGCCTCACGATGGCTGATTTGGCAAGCGCAAGCGCGTGTCGCCGCGCGGCCGGCAAGCCATCGCACAAGTCAAAGGATAATCGCGTAAACCACTAGTGGTTGGGTCTGCATCGGGGGTTGAGGGCGGCATCAAACTGGCTTTCAATCCTGCGGACCTGCGAAGCGACAACGGCAGCAAGGATGCGAGCCGTTCGCTTCGAAACACGAACGTGAGCGGATCGCCAGCGGAACACACGCGTCTTTCGACGCATTGCAAGGAGAGCAAACTCGTTCCCACCCGCGCGGGCATCAAATCCCCAGTCTCGCGCCGCACATAACCCGCCGCAGCGTCCAATCGCTCCCGGAAACGGATGGAGTCCTTTGCCCCCCTGGGACCCGGCCTTTCCGGGGGCCTTTTTTTTGCGCCGTGCTTGTCGCACAGAAGGCCCTGGCTTGCGCGGCGGGCATTGCGATTCGAGGATTGCGAGTCGCAGCTAATCGAATCACGCTCGAGAGGACATTTCGGCCGCGTTGCCGCTGAGCATCTGCGTGGCGGCGATATCTTCTTTTTTGGTTTCCGGCTGAGTTGTGGCCGGGGCGCTGCGCGGGCGATGCTGCTGCCACCAAAGTTCGGCATCCTTGCGCGTCCAATTCGTTTCTGCCAAACACGACGAGAGCGCGTCGGCCAATTCGGCGGCGGATTGCGGACGGCCGGAGAGCTCCTTGGCCAGACATTTGAGGAGTATCGCTTCCAGTTGCGGTGAGATTGGCTTGCCCAGGCGGCGGGAAGGCAGTTCGGGCTCGTCCATCACGTGCTTTTGCAAAATTTGCAGCACGTTGGTGGCGTCGAATACCGGCGTGCCGGTCAGGAGGTAGTAGCCGACGGCGCCCAAGGAGTAGAGATCGCTGCGGGCGTCGATTTGTTCGTGCTGAATGGCTTCCGGCGGCATGTACAGCGGCGTTCCCGTGAGCGAGCCGGCGGTGGTCAGCGAGGAATCCTTGCGCGAATCGAGCGCTTTAACCAAACCGAAATCCAAGAGCTTGGCGAAGTCGTAGAGGCCGCCGCGCTCGGTGAGGATGATGTTGGCCGGCTTGATATCGCGGTGGATCAGACCGATGGCGTGCGCCTCGGCCAGCGAACCGCACACTTGCAGCAAAATCGAAACCACGCGCCCTTCCGGTTGCGGCCCGTAGGATTTCACCAGGTCTTCCAGATTGATTCCCTCGAGGTATTCCATGGCGTAGTAGAAGATGCCTTCGGGAGTGCGGCCGTAATCGTAAATGGCGATCGTGTTCGGATGATTCAGCCGGCTCGTCATCTGCACTTCGCGTTCGAAGCGGGCCAAGGTTTGCTCATTGGTTTTTTCCACGCCCAGGAATTTCACGGCGGTGGGGCGGTGCAGCATGTTGTGATGGGCCCGATAGACGACGCCCATGCCCCCTTCGCCCAATTTTTGATCGAGCTTGTACTGACCGAGTTGCCTGGCCTCCAGCGCGGCGCGGCGGGCTTCACGATTGGCGCGGGCGACGACGATGGTGAATATGAAAATCGCCACGGCTGCCACAACCAGCAAGGCAAACATTCCCCAGAAAGCGCGCCGCAGCACGTACAGCGGCCGGAAGGCTTCGGCCACATCCTGCTCGGTCGCCACGCCGAACCCTTCGTCATTCAGCCACTTCCAGGCTCCGACGACGGGCACGCCGCGGTAATCGGGATAGCCGAGCACATCAACGCCGTCATCGCCTTTTACCGCCGCGGCGGCCATGCGCGTGAGTGGCTGGTTGGCGCGGCGCTCGGCCGGCCGCGCGCCGGTGGTCATATCCACGCCAGGATCGCGCAGCTCCAACGTGAGGATCGAGCGCGAGTCGGGCAAATCGGCGAGCAATCCGATTTGTTTCAAGTCGTCGTCAAAGCGGCTTTGACTCAGAAACAGTCCGTCGCGATCGAAGGCATAGGTTTCTCCGGTAGCCCCACTTCGCGCAACCTGCATGATGCGTGTGAAATCGACGTCGGGGCGAATACGAAAAGCCAACACGGCCGCCACTTGTCCTTTTTCATCACGCAGCGGCGCCGCGGTGAACATCGTGGGCAGATTGGCTTTAACGTCGCCGTGCTCGTCAACCAACAACAGTTTGCTGCGGAAGGGGCGGGAAACGGCGGCTGCTCCGCCGGCCACCTGCTGCAAGAAGTCTTTTTGATAACCTGCCAAGGTTTTTCCGACGGGCGCATCCAAATCGGCAGCAAGCACGACCGCATCGGGAGAAATCAGAAAGAAGCCCGAGTATCCGCCCAGCGCTAGCTGCGATTTCATTTTGGCGCGAATCTCTTCCTGGGCGGGTGATTGGAGCAGGGCGCGCCCCAAATCAGCGCTGGATCCCTTCACTTTCAACAGCGATTGAACGTCGGGCAGAAGCTGGTTGTCTTTGGCAATCAGTTCGGCTTGTTTGGCTTGATCGTCTGTCCACACCTGAAGGGCGGCGATATCGGCATTGAGAATGGTGGTTAATTCCGCGGCGCGGCGTTGATGCATCGCGTTTTCCACCGAACGGCTCACCCACCAGCCGCAGGCGCCAAGCAGTAGTGCCGCGATGATCGGCCAGATCCAAAGCTGTTTGCGGAGTAATAGGCTAGTGAAGGCGATCGAGCAGCAGCGCTGCGCGTGCCCGATCGCACCGCGCTGGCAGCCTTGGAGGATAGCTTCGCTTGGTCCACTGAGTTCTCCTCTAGATAGCATACCAAGCTTTTCCTACGGAGACGTTGGCCAGCTACTGTGCTTGATCCGGGTAAATCACCTTCCAATCGTTCTTCATGTCGATCAGCGTCCAGCCGCGCTCGGGGGCTTCGGTAAGCCCCTTATCGAGCTTGCCGACGTGCGAATCTTTGTCGTAGGCCCATTCGCGCTTGTTCGTCGGTATGGTGCACCAGCATGCCCAGGTGCGGGTCGCCGTGCAGCGTGGTCCACTCGAGCATTTGCAGATCGCCGTCGGAGTTGCCGAAAGCCGCGATCGGTTTGCGGCCGATGTATTTTTCGATGCTGACGGGCTTTTCACCCTTATCGGCAATGACGTCGATCTCCGGAAGCCGCAACAGAACGGGCTGGCCGTCGCGCAATTCGTAATTTCGTTTTGATGTTGCTGCCAATCACTTGCTGTGGCGGAATACCGTAAACCTTTTCCGTCCAGGGCGCATGAATTCGATGCCGCCGCCGGACACGATGTAGGTTTTGAAGCCGTTGGCCCGCAGGTACGCCAGCACCTCCAGCATCGGTTGGAAAACTAATTCGGTATACGGCCGGTGGAAGCGAGGATGCTTGGCCGTGGCCAGCCACTTTTTCACAATGCTCTCGAATTCATCGGTCGTCATGCCCGCATGCGTCGCCGTAACGAGTTCCAGGATTCCACGGGCGCCGAGCTTGCCGACAGCTTGATAGTCTCCCTCCAGTGCCGATTTGAACGGTTCCTTCTCCTTCCATTCGGGATGTTGCGGGGCCAACTCCCGCAGGCGATCCATGATGAAGGCGCCTTGAAAATACGTCGGCTGCTCCGACCAGAGCGTGCCGTCGTTATCGAACACGGCGATGCGATCTTCGGGTGCGACGAAGTCAGGCCCGCCTTCCTTGGTCACGCGCTGGACGAACTCGACGATCGCGATTTTCGCAGGCCCGTCGTTCCATGAGGGCAGGGGATCGTCGGCCTGAGCGCTTTGCCCCGCAACGAAAATCACCAGCGCTATGAGGAGGCGAACAATAGTTCGTCGTTCGATCAACATGCCGCTATTACTCGAGGTTGTTCCAGGTCCACAACTTTTTTCGTGCCGTGCCAAAGTTCCCAAGCTGATAAATTGCGACGTGATCGATTTTGAATGTAAACGGCTTGAATGGCTCCGCCTGCAACCGCTTCACAAAATCTTCGCCGGCCACTCCGACGGTCACGTGCGGCTTGAAATTGTCGCCGCTGGCATTGGGCACGAAGTGGGCCACCCAATCGATCGTCTGCTGATTGATTTGCGGCGCATCCGGATCGGTGACGAACGCCTCCGAACCGCCGCCCGCCGCGGCAAACGGTTCCACGGCTTTGACAACCGCTGCCTGCAGGCGCATCAGCTCCTGCGACCGCTGGACCATCAGCAGCACGATCGCTTTCCCATCCGCGGCGCCGTATTCGTAGCCGGTCGCATTAAACTGCCACTCGAGCGGCCGCGCCTCGCGCAAAACCTCGCCGACGGCGAGCGTCACGTTCTCCAAATCGTTGGCGCGAATGTAGCGCTGCACCAACGTAATATGCGGCGCATGAGTGGCGTCGAGGGCATATCCCTGCGGATAGTCCGCGCGCACTCGCGCGTTTGCCGTCTTGGCCTTTTCGACCATCTTGGCATCCGGCTCCAGCAGCACATCGATGGCGATCAGTCGATCGCCGTCTGCAAGAGGCTGCCTGGTGGGGTCTTCTGCTTTCGACGGATATCGAAACAGCACGACGGCCGCAACCACAGGCAGCGCCAATACGCAGATGCTTTTCTTCATGAACCTATTGTGCCTGTCGGCTGATTTTTTCCATTAGCTTTTGCTTGAGTTCTTCCAGATTGAAGCTCGCGCCTTTTTGCATCGGGGGGAACTCGACCATGCTTTCGGCAGCCTTGGCGATTTCCTTCTGCACGAAGACAAAGCGCCAGAACTCGTACACATACCAGTTGTAAAAGGCCAGTGATCCCTTATCGCCACTGGGCATTCCCGTGCGCTCGAAGGGGTCCAGCGCAGATTGACCAAAATCGGCCAGTCAACCTTTTCCGTGGAACCCAACCAGCCGTTGGGTTGGTCGGTGAAGCGGTATTTGTAGTCGTCAATCCGCGCCGCGCTCAGCGTACTTTCCGTGAAATAGAAAATCTCGTGGCGCTTCGATGGACCCTTGCCGGTTATCAGGTCTGTCTGGTTGTAGCCGTCGAGATGCACTTTGTAGGAGCGGTCGCCGATCTGCTTGCCCTTTTTCAATTCTTCGACGATGTTCGGATTGCCGGCCGCCGCGACGAAAGTCGGGAACCAATCGAGGCCGGAGAAAATGCTGTTTTCCACTTTGCCCTCGGGCACTTTGCCGCGCCAGCGGAGGATGCAGGGCACGCGGAAACCGCCCTCCAACGCCGTGCCTTTGCCGCCGGCAAACGGGGTTTGGCCGCCATCGGGCCAGGTGAAGTTTTCGGCGCCGTTGTCGGTGGTGAAGACGACGATCGTGTTGTCGTCCAGGTTGTTGTCTTTCAAGTACTTCATCACTGAGCCCACGATGTCATCCAATTGCGCCATGCCGGCTTCCTCGAGGCTCCAGCCGTTTTCGGGCGTGCGCATTTTTTCGTATTTGTCCGACAGGTGCGTGACCACGTGCATGCGGGTTGGATTCAGCCAGAGGAAGAACGGTTTGCCGTCTTTGCGCGCCTTGTCGGCGAACTTAAGCGCGTTGTCGAGGATCGTGTCGTCCACTGTTTCCATGTTGTATTTGATGCCTTCCATCGGATGGGGCGGGAGCGGGCCCTCGTCGACGATTTTCTGCTTGCCAATTTTGCCCCACCGCGGCTGTTCCGTCGGGTCGTCAGTATCGGTTGCGAAACAGTGCAGCAGGTTGCGCGGGCCGACTTTGTCCTTGAGCGTCGGCGGGTAATTGGGGTGGAACGGATCTTCCATCGCATCGAGGTGATATAAATAGCCCCAAAATTCGTCGAAGCCGTGCACCGTGGGCAAAAACTTGTTCAGGTCGCCCAGATGGTTTTTGCCGAACTGGCCGGTGGCGTAGCCCATCGACTTCAGCGCGGTCGCAATCGTTGGCGCTTCCGCCGGAATGCCCAATGGCGAGCCCGCCTGGCCGACAGTCGTCAGGCCGGTACGAATGGGAATTTCGCCGGTGATGAAGTTTGCCCGGCCCGCCGTGCAACTGGCCTCGGCATAGTAGTCGGTGAACACAATCCCTTGCGAAGCGAGCTTATCGAGGTTCGGCGTCCGGCCGGCCATGATGCCGCGATGATAGGCTCCGACGTTAAACCAGCCAACGTCGTCGGCCATGATGAACACGATGTTGGGTTTCTTGTCGGACGCCGCGGCGGAGGATTTGTTATTGGCAGGCGTTTGGGCCAGCAATCGTGTCGACCAGATGCCCGATGCGGCGACATAGCCTGCCAGCGCTCCGCAAACCACAAAGACGATGGCCGTGAAATGCGCACGATGGAACATGATTCTTCTCCCGAGATGTGGATGGCTAATGTGTTGTTTTCATTTCTCGTTGGATTTCACGCAGCGAAAGCCGACGTGTTCCGAACCGGTGTCCGGCGGCGTGCCACGGCGGGCGGTGGGACGATAGCTTTCGCAATAATTCGGATTGCACAGAAATGAACCGCCTTTGATCACCCGCTCCGGCGAGTCAGAGACAGGATGCGCCGGATTGAAGCTGGCTTCCGGCCCAGTGGGATTCATGCAGCAAATCGCGCTCGTTTGCAGCAATTTCTGCAGTTGGAGCGCATGCGCGTCAGAACGGTAAAAATCGGCGGTCCATTGCCAAACGTTGCCGGCCATGTCGTACAGCCCGTAGCCGTTCGGCGGAAATGCGTTCCACGGATTGGTGCGTGTGTATCCGTCTTCGCCGGTATCGTTTACGGGAAACTCGCCGGTGTACGTGTTGCACATGAATTTGCCCCGGGGGCGGAATTCATCGCCCCACCAATAGCGCGTGTTGCCGTTCGCGCCGCCGCGGGCGGCAAATTCCCACTGGGCTTCCGTGGGCAAGCGCTTGCCGGCCCAGCGAGCGTAGGCCGCGGCATCGTCCCATGAGATTTGCACGACGGGATAATTGTCTTTGCCGTCGATGTTGCTCGCCGGTCCTTGCGGATGTTTCCAGTTGGCGCCGGCGGTCCAAGTCCACCAGTTCGACATCTGGTTCAAGTCCACAGCGTGCCCCGGCGGCGTGAACACTAACGAACCGGGCTGCAATTTTTCCTCCGCCGGCTTGGGCGTGCCCGGCGGCAACTGTTTTTTCAATTCCTCCCAGTCGACCGGCTTCTCGGCGGTGGTCGCATAGCCGGTTGCATCGACGAACTTGCGAAACTCGGAGTTGGTGACGTCGTGCTCGTCCATCCAGAAGCCATTAACCTGCACACGATGCGCCGGCCGCTCGTTGGGCATCGAGTTCTGCTCGTCGGTGCCCATGGTGAACTCGCCGCCGGGAACCCAAACCATTTCGGCGGGGGCGCCGGCGCGCTGGCTGAATTTCACCGCCGCAAACGATACGGCAAAGCCGCTGGCCGCAAGCGCACTAAGCATCAGAAATCGCGTCATGCGCACGCTCTCATCTGTTCCCGAGGAGCCAACTCAACAGCGTCCGGCCAGCATGGCCAACAGAAACCCCGCACCGACAAGATCCCTCAGCGGGGCCATCCCTGAATCCTCAAGCCGCGACTCTCTCGCAGCTCAACGGCCGATAGGTTAAAGCGCGCCTGAGGCAGTGTCAAGCAACGGGCACAAAATCGTCGACATTTACCGCGTCACTGGAGCCCGATTGCGCCGGCAAGTTGCGCGTGCGCCACACGGTAATTGATTTCGGCCTTCATGTATTCCAACTGGGCTTTGGCGGTGGCGCCCTTGGCAGCTACTACGGCCGCTGGAGTCGCCGCACTTTTCTCGGCATCCTGGCACGCCTGCGACATTTCTCCCGCGAGCTGATACGCCTGCAATGCCTGATCGAAATTGAGAAATGCTTTCCGTGCTTCCAGCAGCACTTTGTCGCGCGTGACATTCAAGTTTTGCCGCGCCAGTGCCACATCGGTTTGCCGCTGCATCAGCACGTCATTCTTCTTTCCCCATTCGAAGAACGTGTAATTGGCTGTGATGCCCAGATAAGTGAAGTTGTCTTGAATGTAACTGGCATCGGTTTGATTGGCGTAGCCGCCGATGATGTTCACGTCCGGCAAATAATCCATCCGAGCCACCTTCAAGGCGGCTTCAGCTTTGGCAATCGTCTGCTCCGCCTCGCGAATTTCCGGATTGCAGACCAATGCCATTTGACCCGCCTGGTCGACGTTTAGCACCCCGGGAACTGCCGGCACAGGATCGACAAGCTCAAGCATTGTGCCAGGAGGAAGATCCAGCAGGTCGTTAAGCTGATCAGTCAATTCGTGTACCTGGCCCTGCACCTGAACCAGTCCTTGTCGAACTTCGAGCAAAGTGATTCGCAGTTCCGGCGTCGGATGCGCCGCGACCGACTGCTCCAGTACGACGCTCTGCAGTTGCAGCGCCGATTGAATCCGCAGGCGCCAACCAACCCGTAATAAACTTGTGCCACGCCGGAAAGTAGATCTTTCGTGCCCTTGTCGAGTTTCGCCTTGGCGATGCTTTCGTCGGCGCGGTCGGCCTGCACTGCCGCATTGACCGCGATGAGCTTGGTGATCGGCTGCGCGACAAACGCTGTGGTGAGCGCTGCATCCTGATTGACGACGTCTGCGCTGAAGGTCAGCCCGCCTCGCGTGGTTAGCACGGTGCCCAGCGGGTTGTCAAAATGAAAATACGTTTCGCTGCCAATGAACTTTGGCAGATAGTCCTTCTTAACAGCCGCAGTCGCGTAGCGCTTTTCGTCAATGTTCAGATGCGCCAGCGCCAACGCCTTATTGTTGCCAAGCGCCATCTGCTTGGCCTCCTCCAGCGTCAGCCGGCGCACGGTAATCGGCCCCGTCGAAATCATTTCAGGCGATCGAAGTTCTTGAATCGTGAAGTACTGCGGGCCTTGCTGCGCGCAGACGAAATCCCAGCGCGGTCCCGCCACAGAAACGGCAAGAAGTGCCCAAGCCCACATACTGCGTCGCGCAATCGCCAAGAGGTGTCCCCAATCCGTTAAGGACCGCCGACAATCGTTCCCTATCGTTTAACATCGACCACCAAAAGTATGCGCACGCTGGGCAATGGTTCCGGCCTGCACAATCAGCACGCATGGCAAGGTTTAACTCGTTGCGTATCAGGTTGGGGCGCCTCATGCAGCATTCTTGTCAGTTAACTTCTTGATTTCGTCAAGCACCTCATTCAGCCGCTTGAGAAGTTGATCGTGGCGAACTTCTTCGGCGGCCGGCGTGCGCCCGACGAACGAAATCGTTCCGCCGGGATCGAGCACCGCTTTATCCACATCTCTCAGCGAAGCGAAGCCCTGTCGGCGGCCTGCTGCTTCCAATTCAATATGGGTAATGAGCTGCTGGTGGAGTCGGGCGCGATCCACCTTGCCGTTAGCGATCAGCACGATCGGCTTGCCTTCAATGATCCGATCCAAACGCTGATGGCCGTAAAGAAACCGCACGACGATGTAGTTCACCGCCAGCAGCGTGGTCGCCCCGACCAAGCCGCCGGTGACCGAATTGTCGTTGCCGATGATGGCGTTTTGCACCGTGTTGGAGAGCGTCAAGAGCACAATCAAGTCGAAGGGATTGAGCTGTGCCAATTGGCGCTTGCCGGCCAGCCGCATGCCGATAATCAAAAACAGGTACACGATGATCGGCCGCAAGATCTTCGCCAACAGCGGAATGTCGGGATAGAACATGTCGTGCCACATGCCGTGCATAAACTTTCTCCCTTAAAGAGCAGGGGGTGGGTGGGAACGGAGCAGGTAAGGGCGCTGGACAGCGGGCAGGGCCGCTTCAGCGCGGCCGTTTTCCTAACACGTACTCGCGCAGTTCAGCAAGCTCGCGCTCGTATCCGCCGGAAAGAATCGGGAAGCGGCACCAGGTTTTGGGGTCGAGGTTCTCGTCGTCCACGTGGAACGATGGGGCATAGCGTTCGCGCTTCCATTGGTTGCGGCACCAAAGTCGGAAGAACCGCTCGACCCAGCCCAGCAATTGCTCCGCCGGGTACTGGGCGAAATTCAACCTGCATCGACTGGAACACTTCCATCGGGCTGCGCTTGTCGCGGATGGCGGCCCGTTCGATGGCGTCCAGCAGATCGTAGGGCATCAAATCGGCTTCATCGGTTTGCTTGCGCCCGGCGGCCGCAATTCGGCGGTGGGATCCTGCACGTTCACGGCATGCAGGGCGGGGATGGCGCCGAGCTCGTCGGGCCCCTGGGTTTCCAGCCAGCGCAGCCAGCGGCGCAGAAATGCCTTGTCGATGCCGGCAATCGGGCTGATGCCGCCAGAGGTGTCGCCGTCCATCGTGGCGTAGCCGACGGCCGCTTCGGAGCGATTGCTGGTCGAAGCCAACAGCGCCCCGCGCAAGTTCGCCAGCATCCAAACGCCGGGCGAACGCGCCCGCGCCTGAATGTTCTGCAGCGCCAGGTCGTCGGTGTCCCACGATAATTTCCTGCCGATGCCGGCCGAGACCATGTTGATGTAATCCTGCACGATCTGATCGACGTCGAATTCCAAAAACTCGGCGCCGATGGCCTCGGCCACGCCGCGCGCGGCGGAGCGCGTCACGTCGCCGCTGTGGCTGGTGGATTGATAGACGCAGGCCAGCAGCCGCCGCACCATTTCGCGGTTTTCGCGCGCGGCCTGAATCTCGCCGAAGTATTTCAGCTTCGCCAGAAACCGCTCGCGCCCCAGTTCCGCCACGCCAAAACCGACCATCATGGCCACCAGGCACGAAACGGCGGCCGAATCGGCCCCGCCGCTGATCGAAACGACGAAACCCCGCGAACGGCTCTTTCGCATGTAGTCGAACAGCGCCAGCGAAATGGCCCGAGCGAATTCCTCTTCTTTGACATCTGCGCTGCTTTCCCAAGCCGCGCGTTCGAACGCGCCGTGCTCGGTTCGCACTTGGGAAACGAAAACGGCACTCGACATGCAATTGTCAGCATCGTCATTGGCCTCCGTGACGAAGCTGCCCGTGCGCGCACGGCTTAGCCGGGCGGCATCGATATCGACCGCGCCGAAGTCACTGCCCAATCGGCAAACGAAAATCGCGGGCCGACCGCCGCCATTTGCCCCGCGGAGGCGATCATCGCGCCGCCGTCGTAAATCGCCCGGCCCGCTTCGTTGCCGAGCAGGTTCGCGTAGACATAATGCACGCCGAAAGCGCGCGAGCCTTCCAGCACAAACCGCTCGCGCACGAGCATTTTGCCAAACGCGAAATGACTGGCGCTGGGGTTGAGAATCAAGTCCACGCCGTGCCGCGAGAGTTCGGCGCCGGGGCGGTTGGCCACCCAAGCGTCTTCGCAAATCTCAAAGCCGATTCGCACGCCGCCGCAATCGAAGTACAGGTCGCCCAGTGGATAATCGTGTCCATCGAGGTTCACTTCCGCACGGCGCCCCACCGGCCAGGGCTTGAACCAGCGCGGCTCGTAATGAATGCCGTCGCCGGCAAGATATCGCTTGGCGGTGAATCCGGCGATTCGCCCGTCGACCGCCAGGCACGCCGTGTCGTACAGCGCGTTCTGGTGCAACAGCGGCAAGCCCAGCGAAACGATCATGCCTTTGGTTTCGGGCAGAATTTCCTGGAGCACGCGCCACGCCATGCGCTGCACGCCGGCGGATAGAAATGCATCTTCGCAACCGTAGCCGGTGATGCACAGCTCCGGCAAGCAAAGCACGCTGACGCCGCGTTTGCGGGCTTCGCCGATGGCCGCCAGAATGTTCGCCTGATTGGCATCCCACGCCAACGGCGTTTGATTCAATACAGCCGCGCCGACGTGGAGCAATTGCATGGCGAAGAATGAGTGAGAGCGGAAGGTCGAATCAATTCAAATATACTCAATTGATCGCCTCCTGCCTTTTGACTTCTACTTTTAGCGGTTTCTCGCCTCCGAAGAAGCGCTCGTCGAGCTGGCGGCGGCCCTGATCAATGTAGTAACGCAGCAACTTAGTGCGAACCCCGCCGGGTAAGATTTGGCCCTGATCCCAACGTTGGGCCAATTGCGCGTGGCGGGAGCGAAACTTTGCCAGCGCGTCGCGCTGCGGCTGAGTCAAGCCGCGCTGCTGTTCGGGAGTCAGGTTTCCACCTTCGGTGATTGCCCGCATCGCCGCCACATAGTCGTCGCTGGCGCCATAGGCGATTTCGTCGAGGGTTTCGACCACGGCAGCGGCTTTGGCAGCGGAAACCAGGTCCATTTGATCGCTTACGCCGGCGGCAGCCGCCAAAGCTTTGGACAAAAGCGGATTGGTCTTCGAGGCCTCCGCCATTTTCAAGCGTATTGCCTGATACGCATCGGGCGAGGCCTGCAACTGGGTGGTGGCCATCTGCGTGGCGAAGTGATCGTAAATGGCCTCTTGCACCTGGCGCGGCGCATCGTACATCGGTTCGCAGCGCCCTACGATTTCCAGCTTCTGCGAAAACAGGGCGCCGCTGGGCGAAACAAATCCGTCGCCCAGCGACAAGCCTAGCTTCGCGAGGTTCTCTTGCGTGTGGCCCGGCGCGGTGGTTTCGGTGATCGGAAAGCACTCGTCGCGCGGCACGCCGGCTTGCTGTGCGCACAGCAACAACAGACCGGCGCAGTACGTGTGGATTTTTTCGCCGTGTAGCGGTTTTCCCGCCAGCGCGGTGATTCGATCGGTGCGGAAGTTCAGGTCGAATTGGGTGGGATTGCCGATCATCTCCGCGGCGGCTTCGCCCATCTTGCGCGCCACTTCCGGATCGGGATGCCGCAGAAACACGTAATTCAGCGTGCGGTCCAAAAATGTTTCGACATTGGTGGCGGGCATCGAAGTACCGCGCTCCGGCAGATCGGCCACCACCATTCGCCGCTTGCCGTCGCTGGAGTGCTCGATCGTCACCACGCCGACGTGCGTGAATAGACCCGGTGATAGATCAGTGAATAAGTTGTAGGGCGACGGATTGCGCATCAGCAGCCAATCGCCGGGCTGAACGTCGAAATTGCCCAAACGGTAGGTGTTTCCTTCCAGGCCGGGCTCAACTCGGCCCGGCAGCCACCTCAAAAGCGAGTTGACGCGCGGCAATTCCTCCGGCGTCCACTGCGCCGAGTCGATTGGCTGGAGCCGGTCCAGCAGTCTGGCCGCGGTGATCGGCGGCTGGGGCAGCGATGCATCTTGCTCCGCTCGCGGGTCTTGTGGCAAACCCAGCGCGCGAATCGCTTCCGCGGCAGCCAGCACCTGCGAGGGCGGCGTCGCGGGATTCAGCAGGAATTCCGCTAATTCGTCCACTTCCCCGATCGTTCCGCACTTGGCGATCAATTGGATCACCTTAAGCTTCAACGGCGCCGGCAAAGGCGGCGGCGGTTCGACTCCCGCGGTTTGCGGCGGATCGAACAAAGCGTCGGCCATTTCCTGAGCCCCGACGCTGCTGTGTTTTTGCATCAGCAGATCGATCAATTGCGATTGGAGCGCAGACTGGGTGGAAAATCGAATGGCCGCCGCGTCGACCGCATCGATCAGCGCATATCGCAAGCGTCCGGAAAGATCGATCAGCGTGGAGGTGCTGCGCAGATATCGGCGCAAGGCTTCGTGGCGTTTGGCATCGGCCGGCAGTGCCGCAAATTGCACTCGCAGCGATAGCACGTTATCGAGTTGCCGGTCGATCGATTGTTTGACGTCGTGCAGCCGGCCAACGACGCCGAGCTGCCCTTCGGGCGAGAGGCCCACCGCCACGCGCTCCCATAGCCAACACCATTGCTCGACGGCTGCGGCCGCGGCCGCCAGGTCGTCGGCGTCGAAATCCGCGTAGTCGGCAGCCGATTGCGGCACCAGCTCGTGCAGATGCTTGAGCCACGGCGCCAGGCCGTCCACTTCCGGCGGCGCAGGCGCATCGGCGCCTGATCCGCCTGGCCGAGCATCCGCTGCAAGCGCGCCGACATTCGGCCTTGGGCGGCGGCCGTCCCGGGGAGCGCGATAATGAGCGCGCCCAAAACGGCGAACCGCACGAAGCGCGCTCCAAAGTTTCCACAGTACGACAGCACGGATTCGATGCCCAAAAAGGCAGGAAAAATAGGCAAAACAGCCTATTTACCTTGTAGCTTGTGCGGAGGGCACACGCCAGAGACTGGCGGTCGATTTGGGCCGAAATGCATCCTGAAACAGCCGGTTGAGTTGCGTTTTCTGACCGCAACCTGCCCCTTACACCCCGCGCCCCAGCCACCACAGGAACACACCCAGCGCGCCCATCAGCACCACTAGCCCGGTGATCCATTTGGCGGCGTGCGACAGGATCGAAGGCATATCTTCGTGCCGTGTGCTGGCGTACACCAGGCTGATGCTGACCACCAGCGGCAAGGCATACCAAAGTTGACTGGCGTGGGAGAGCATGAGATGAGAAATTCTTAATTCACTTGGATTCGGTCGCAGTCGGCGCTTTCGTTTCTTGCGGTTGTGCCAGTATCACCGGCCCTGCACCGGCGTCCCAGATCGCCAAGATGTTCAGCAATCCGGCGATCATGGTAAACACCGTGCCCAGGTCGTAATACGATCCCAGCTTGTAGTTCCAGAGACTCGTCTGGTCGGGATGGTCTCCCATTCGTCCGCCGGGAAGATAGCGATAATACGTGCGCTCCGGATCGTGCGACTCGTAATCATCGGCGGCAAATTCTGGATCGTTGGGATACCTCAACTGCTGCTGCTCGACCCAGGCGCGGGGCACGATTTGGCCGCGCAACAGTGGCGGCGCCATGAAGCCGCCCCACAATGGCGCCTTGGGCGTGGGTCCGCCGGTGCGCATCGTTTGCACGATCGCCGGCAAAGCCGGCAAGCCGACGCCAACCTGGCCGACGTAGGCCCAGCGCCAATCGTGCCAATCGGACTCCCGGAACGAGGCATACACGACGCGGCCTCCGCCCAACCACAAACCGTAGATGAAGGTGCCGAGGATGCAGACCATATACAGTCCGCCTTTTCCCCAGCGGCGCTGATACATGTGCCCCAATCCGGGCACCAGCCAGGCCAAGAATCCGGCCAACCAGGCGTCGCGCAGATCAATAGTTGGCTGCGAGGCGACAGCAGTCTGAGCGGGAGATTTCACAAGTGTGGGCACGAGGCGCTACCTCGGATTTTCGGGAGCGAAACCGAAGTGTCCGATTCTAGTCGGGTCGCGAGTCGGCCACTAGGCCGGATTCTCAGTGCCGCTAAGAAGATGTTCGCCGCCGGCGGCGAAAGATTGGGGTAGAAAGCGGCGTGCGAGCGATTTTTTCGCCGCCCTTAGGCAACAGCTTCGATCACGCCCAATTCGTGGAATGCGCCATCGACGGTGTCGGTGTCGACCAATGGCAGTTTGCTTCCGGCGGCGGCCAACAAAGCCAGATTCGCCAATTGGTTCACGCGCCGCGGAATGCCGTCCGTTAGATCGTGCAGGCGGTGCAAGGCTTCTTCCGTGAATGTCGACGTCGAGCGGCCCGCCCGTGTGAGCGCGCTGGTGATGTATTGCACCGTGTCGGCCGGCTCCCAAATTTCAATGTCAATTCTCAGATCGGCAATTTCCAGAATCCTTTGCGGCAGCCGTCCGACGGCGTTCGTCGCACAAGTCAGCACGATCATCAGCCGCGTGCCCGAGCCATCGAGTTGCGCCAGGCGCACCAGATGCTCCTGCAATTGCGGGTTCGCTTCGTCGGCGTCATCCAGCAGAATCACGGTGTCGAGCTGCTGGTAGCGGTTTTCCGTCAGCCGATCGAGTACGCTGCGCCACAAGCGGAAGGGATCGTCGCGGCGATCGGGGTTGACGCCCAATTCCGCCGCCGTCAGCCAGAGGAATTCATGGATGTCCAAGCCCAGCAAATTGATGTTTGCGACTTGGGCTCCGGCGCGGCGCAGCCGCCGCGCGAAAACTTCCAGCGTCAGCGATTTGCCCGTGCCCGACGCTCCCAGCAATAGCCCCAGCCGCCGCCGATCTTCGACCAGAAAATGCAGGCGGGCCAGCGCTTCTTCGTGCGTCGGACTGGGGAAGAATAGCGCAGATCGAGCGCTCCGCGGAACGGCGATTCGCGCAACCCCCAATACTGCCGGAACATAATGGTCTTTAGCCCCTGAAGAGTGGTCCGCGGCATCTGGGCGGATTAACGATGCAAAAGCGCCGCGGAACGAATTTCCGTATCTTCTGTGTTATCGGTAAAATCGGAGGCAAACTTTGACGGTTTTTCCTTCGCGTCAGAACCCTATGTCGCAGCGGTTTTTCGTTTCCACGCCGATCGACGGTCAACACGCCACGCTTACCGGCGCCGAAGCGCATCATCTGGCGCACGTGATGCGGGCCAAGTCGGGGGATGAAGTCACGCTGTTTGACGGTTCGGGCTGTGAATTTTCGGCGCGCATCGAATCGATCGGCAAATCGCGCATCGAGCTTGCGGTGCTCGAGCGATCCGCTGCCGATCGTGAATCTCCAGTGCAACTCACATTGGCCGTGGCACTGCCGAAGGGGGAACGTCAACGTTGGTTGATCGAAAAAGCCGTAGAGTTGGGAGTAGCAAATCTGATTCCACTGATTACCGAACGCGGGGTGGCCCAACCGACTGCTTCAAGCATCACACGACTTGAGCGAACAGCAATGGAATCCGCCAAGCAATGTGGCCGCAACCGATTGCTGGTCATCGAACCACCGAGGATCTGGGAAGACACTGCGCCGGCAGCAAACGCCGGCGGCGCCAGTTTGCGCTGGTTGCTTCATCCAGGCGGCCGGACGCTAAGCGCGGCGTGGTCGGCGGCCGCCAACCCGCGGCCATCCAGCGTCATCGCGGCCATCGGGCCGGAAGGCGGGTTCACGGACCGTGAGGTGCAGTTAGGCCTCGACAGCGGGTGGCGACTGGTCGACCTGGGATCCCGCATACTTCGCGTGGAAACCGCGGCGGTGGCGGTGGCAGCTTGGATTTCATTGGCAGCCCTGGAGTCTTGAAAGCAAAGCAGATTCATCGCTATTGAACTGCTCTTGACCGTGCGGAAGCCAATCTCCTATCTTTCGCAACCTTTTCCTTTTAAAGGCCTGGGACCGCTCTGCGCAATGCGCGGCCCGTTCCCCTTCGTAACGTCATCATCGAGGTTTGTCGGTGAGTCAATCGTCAGAGATTGCCCTCTTGGTTTCGTCGTTTCAACGTCCGCAGCATTTGCGCCGGGCGCTGATGTCGATTGCCATGCAGCGCGAAGTGGCCGGTCTGATGGAAGTGGTTGTTACCGATGACGGATCGAAGGACGAAACGCCGCAGGTCGTGCAGGATTTTGCCCGGACCGTTGATTTTCCTGTGCGGTTCACCACGCATCCGCACGCCGGTTTCCAACTGTGTCGCTGTCGCAACGAAGGGGTAGCGGCCAGCACGGCGCCGTATCTGCTATTTCTGGATGGCGATTGTTTGTTGCCCCCAGACCACGTGGCAATCCATTTGCGTCGTCGCCGGCAGGGGGTGGTTTGGGCCGGAACTTTCATTCGGTTCGATCAACAGATGTCCGCTCGCATCGACGACGACGTGATCCGGCGCGGCGAATTCATGCATTGGGTCCCCGTCAAGCAACGCCGCCGCCTGCGTACCAAAGGTTGGCGGAGCCTGCTATACGAATGGATGCGTCATCCGCGGAAGCCCCGATTGGCCGGCAACAACGTGGGCATTTGGCGATCGGACTACGAGCGCATCAACGGGTACGACGAAAACTTCGTCGGCTGGGGTTGGGAAGACGATGATCTGGGCCGACGCCTGAGGCGCTCGGGAGTCCGCATTCGTTCGATCTTGCCGTGGACTCATACATTCCACCTCTGGCACCCGACGGACGTGACTGCACCGCCAGAAGGCCATGAAACCCGCAATTCAGCCTATTTGAATCGCAAAGGATCGCTGGTGCGGTGCCGCAATGGACTTGCGAAGCGATCGTTGGCGGATTTGCGTTTGCGCGTGATAGGAAATCCGCCTCCGCGGCAGGTCATGGAATTGCTTCCGTCGTTGCATAATGACGCCGCTGCTACAGACGATGCCCCGGAATTGGAAATCGTATTTTTGCCTGGACCGGGCAAGTTCAGCGGCCTGGCCCAGTGCAATATGCTGGTCGTGTCTGACGCCAACGCATCGGCCATTCGACTGGCGAAACAGGCGCACGTGGTGGTGGCTGATTGCGAATTGATGGCGCCGCAAGCATTCTATCGATTTCGATTGCACGAGTTATCGAAGGCTTTGAAATCAGTGGCCTGAATGGTGATACGAACCCCGGCGAACTGCTATTGACCGCGGTATAAAAAATCCCTTATTTTCGCAGCCCTTTCGTTTTTCAATCTTTTCTTGGTCCAGCGTGCAGCTCTCGATCGTCGGCGCATGGGCGCGCCACATCGTGACGGGGTCGTTACGCTTGGCAATCAGCAGCATTGCACGTGAATCAGTCACCAGAGATCGCTCTGTTGGTATCGTCCTATCAACGACCTGGTCATCTGCGCCGGGCGTTGTTGTCCATTGCCATGCAGCGCGGCGTCGCCGGCCTGATGGAAGTTGTCGTCACCGACGACGGATCGGCGGACGATACGCCGCAGGTTGTGCAGGAATTCGCCCGGACGGTTGATTTTCCCGTCCGCTTTACGACGCATCCGCACACGACGTTTCAACTTTGCCGCTGCCGCAATGAAGGCGTGGCCGCCTGTAGTGCTCCGTATTTGTTGTTCCTGGATGGCGATTGTTTGCTGCCGCCAAACCACGTGGCGCTTCATTTGCGGTATCGCCGGGCCGGAGTCGTCAGAGCGGGCAACTGCGTTCGGTTGAACAAGTCGAATTCGGCGCGGATCGACGACGACGTGATCCGTCGCGGGGAATTTACGCGGATGGTTCCTCTGCCTGTCATTTGCAAATTGCGGATGAAAGGCATCCGCAGCATGGTCTACGAGTATTTTCGACATTCGCGCAAGCCCTGGCTGATTGGAAATAATGTCGCCATTTGGCGGGATGATTATGTGCGCGTGAATGGCTTCGACGAAAACTTCGAGGGTTGGGGAGGGGAAGACGACGACTTGGGCAGTCGGGTGCGACGTGCTGGACTGAGTGTTTGTTCAAGCCTGCGTTGGACCAATACCTACCACCTGTGGCATCCCCCCGATGTCACCGCCCCGCCGCCGGAAACGAGAACTCGCAATTGGGAATACCTGCGTCGCAAGGGCGCGCTGATCCGTTGCCGCAATGGGCTCGTCAAGCGGTCGGTGAATGATTTGCGTCTGCGGGTGATCGGGGACACGTCGTCGGCCGAAATTGGCCGGTGGTTGCCATCGCCCGTGCAGGAACGAATGTCGCAGCCGAGCGTCGCGCCCGAAATTGAAATCGTATTTTTGCCGGGTCCAGGCAAATTCAGCGGCCAAGCCGAATGCAACTTGCTGGTAGTCACCGAGCCGACCCCGGCGGCATTGAAGCTAGCAAAAGAGGCGCACGTCGTCGTGGCTGACTGCGAATTGCCGGCGCCGCAGGCGTTCTACCGATTCCGCTTGCACGAATTTCCCACCGCTTTGAAAATGGTCGCCTGATTGTTCTCTCGAGATCAGCCGGTCGCCGTGCGCCCATTATTTCGCTTCGCCGCGGAAAATGCGGGCGATTCGCAATTGTTGCATGGCGGCGAAGTTGGTACATTCGCGACCCGTTTTTTACGCGAGTGGGAGCTGTGCGCGAATGTCACGTTTCAGTCGATGGCTGCGATCGCGATTTGTTGCGAAGTCGACTCCGTACGACCATTTGCTGAGAGCTCCGCGATTTCAAGTTCGCACGGAGCAATTGCTGGGCAAACCGTTCCGAGTTGCCGACGGCTATACGTTCGCCGTCGGTTATCGCGAGATTTTCGTCGACCGGTTGTATCGGTTTCGCACGGCACGGTCGGCGCCGCTGATTGTGGATTGCGGTGCCAACTGCGGTTTGAGCGTGGCCTACTTCAAGTCGCTGTTTCCAGCAGCCAAGATCATCGCCATCGAGGCCGATCCGGAAATCTTCGAACTCTTAAAGTGGAACGTCGCGTCGCTGGGACTGACGGAGGTGACGCTCATCAATAAGGCGGTGGCGCTGGGCGGACAGCCCGTGGCTTTCTATCGCGAAGGAGCGGATGCCGGCCGCATTCACCGGCTGCGCAACGCCAAGGCGCGGGTAACCGTTTCGGTGGTTTCACTCGATGAGCTGCTGCGCGAGCCCGTTGACTTTTTGAAGATGGATATCGAAGGCGCCGAGACCGATGTGTTGTGTGCGTCGAAGCGTTTGCACGACGTTGCGCAACTCATGGTGGAATATCATTCGTTTGCCGATGCCCTCAAAGCTTGCAACAGGTGCTTCAGCAGTTGGTGGCAGCCGGATTTCGATATTACGTGCAGACACAATTCTGTCCCGATCGGCCATTGATCGAAGAATCGTCACACTTGGGTATGGATATGCAGGTGAATATCTTCGCGAAACGATTGCCGCCCATGGCAACCGAGCAGATGGCCCGCCCGGACAAGCAATCGCTAACCGCGCCGATTCGTCGAGTCGCCTGATCGTCACGTTCTAATCACGGACGATGATCCAAACAAATGAAGGTGAACGATGCACATTGCGTTTTTTTCCACAATCGGAAGGCATTCTTGGGGCGGCAGCGAGGAATTGTGGAATCGTGCCGCCTACGCGCTGCTTGAGCGCGGGCACCAGGTTTCCTTCAGCACCAGCCGCTGCCCCCCGATCGCGGAGCAGTTGAAGGGGCTGATGAAGGCTGGAGCGCAGGGACGCTTTCGCGCCTTGCGACGCCGTATTCGTATCGGTCGCCGCTTGCATAGCCGGCTCGAACGAATTCACCTCGTTCGTCCGCGCGGCACCAAATGGTTGCATGACACCAAACCCGATATGGTGGTGATTTCGTTGTCTTCCCATACGGATGATCCTCTGATCGCCAATGCCTGTCATCGATTGGGCATTCCTTATGTGTTATTGATTCAAGCTGCATGCTCCAACCGATGGATCGGCGCCCGACACCTTCCCGAATTTCGCGCAGCGTATCAACGTGTGCGCCATGTGTTTTTTGTATCGGCAGACAACCGCGACATCGTGGAAGCCAACCTGGCGATGGAATTGTCAGGCGCGCAAGTCGTTGATAATCCATTCACGGTGCCCACCGACGCCGCCCCGAGCTGGCCGGCCACGGAACCATTTTGGAAAGTCGCGGTTGTCGCCAGAGTCGACTTTTTGACGAAAGGGCACGATTTAGCGCCTGCGCGTTCTTCGCCAGTCGAAGTGGCGGGCCAGGCCGCTGAAAGTCGCTTGCTGGGGCAACGATGACGGTGGTCTTTCTCAGTTGGAGCGAATGATCCAAGGATACTCGCTTGGCGACCGCGTTTCGTACCGCGGCTTTTCCAATAATATCGAGACCCTGTGGTCCGAACATCACGCGCTTTTGTTGCCTTCAAGGGCCGAAGGCAGCGCGCTTGCCCTGATCGAGGCGATGATGTGCGGCCGCGTGCCCATTGTGACCGACGTTGGTCGGGCATCTGAATTGATCGACGACGGAGATCACGGCTTTGTCGCACCGGCCGCCACCGTCGCCCTGATCGACGAAGCGCTGGAACGTGCGTGGCAGCGGCGAAACGAGTGGCAGGCAATGGGTGCTCGTGCGGCAGTGGCGATCCGCCAACGCCATAGCATGACCCCCGGCGCGGATTTCGCCGATTGCATCCTGGCATTGGCCGATCGTCGCGAGTTAGCTTCGAGACGGGCAGCGTGAAAGACAGCCGACAAAAATCGTTCCGTCATCGCCCGAAGAAATGACAATGCATTCCTCCAAGACCGCCGCGACCGCCGCTTCGCCGCCAGAGCAGGATCCCACACTTCCTCAACTGATCATCTTAGGCGCTCAGAAATCCGGCACGACGGCGCTGGCGACCTATTTGGGGCAACATCCGCGGTTGTTGCATCCGAAACGAAAAGAAGTCAACTTCTTCGGCAGCGACCCGCGCTATCTGCAAGGGCTCGATTGGTATGCCGCGCAGTGGCCCCGAGCGAAGAATGCAATCTTTGGCCGGCTGGCGCTGTTTCCGCGCGGCAACGAAATTCGGTTCGAGGCATCACCGCACTACTTGCGTTCGCAGCATGCCGCAGTGCGCATCCATGATTGCCTGCCCGCCGTTCGATTGATCGCCATTCTTCGCGATCCCGTGGAACGCGCGTATTCAGCCTGGCAAATGTATCGCAAACAGCTTGCCGGCAATCCGGCCTTCTACGACGCCTGGAATCGGCGTATTTTTTTCCCCGAAGTCGTCGCCGCACTTGAGCCGCGGGAACCCGCCGAACTGGAAGACTTCGAATTGGCAATCCGCCGCGAAGCCGATTGTTTGGCCCGCGGCAAATCGAAGGTTTGGAGCTTGCTGGAGTACGGTTTCTATGGGGAGCAACTTGCCCGCTACCTGCGGCATTTCCCTCGCCAACAACTGCTGATACTCCACACTCGCGATTTAATGAATCGAACCGTCCCAACACTGAACCGCGTGCTTCAATTCATCGATTTGGCAATGTGGGACTGGTCGAAGATTGATTTATCTCCGGTGCATACCAACGGGAACTCAGCTCCCATTCCCGCACACGCCGCGGCATTTCTTCGCGAATTCTACGCTGCGTCGGATCGGCAGCTTGCGAAGTTTGGATTCGAATTGCCCTACAGGCTGGCCGCAGCGTAGCGGCGTTTGCGAATCTGGCAGCGAAGCGCTGCGTCGGCCGGCTCTAAGCGGCTACGCGTTGATCGCGCGTGGCCAGCCAATCGCTCAGATCCCAAGACAATAATTCACCCAAGCGCGAAATATCCTCGGCAAAAAAATCCACCAGCAATTTGCGATCTTCGGCGGTCATTTCCAAGGCGGGCACATCCAGCAGTCGGCGTCGAACGGATTGTCTCCACGACGGCGGCAGCAATAAGCCGGGAACGCCGAGGGCGCGCAACATCCAACGCCCAGCCTTGCGGGTTCGCAGCATGTCGCGGCGCGTGGCGCCTACATTGACTCGCTTGTTGGCGGACTCCACATCGATCGGGTCGACCTGAATGAAGTTGCACAACTCAGCGTAAAATTCGTGCGGCCGACGATTTAACTGCTCGTAACGGCGGATGAAAAGTTGCGACGCCGGAAACAGTTCCAAGTACTGAGCGACGTGCCTGGCAAACAGATACGAATTGAGATAATTCCAGCGCATGTCCCAACCGGCAGTCGTCCGCTGCTGAATCCGCCCGAGCGCCTCTTGAAAGGTGCGGCAGGTTTCGCGATTATCGCGGCGCAGCATGGAGTACATCGAGAATGAGCACTCCACTGGATTGCGAAGCACAATCACAATTTTGGCGTGGGGGCAAAGTTCGGCGATCTTCTTTGCGGCCTGCGGATAATGCATGTACGAGGGGCTCACGTCGACCGCCACCGGTTCATCCCGACGGCCGGCGAAGAGCGCGCAGTAATCGTCGAGCGTCGTCGCGCTGGCGGCGGCAATTTCCTTGTAATCTCCTGGGCCGGCCAGCGGTGGCAGACCCTCACAAAACGCCATGTAATTGGTCTCTTTGACCGGCGTCGTGTACACCTGCGGATGAGACTTGAAATACCAATAGAGCGCTGTCGTTCCCGATTTGGCCGGTCCCACGATAAACAGATTTGGCAAGTCCGCCGGCGCCGACAACGCGCTGTCGGACTTGTGCGGTTTAGATGCTCGGCCGTGACCCGAACATGCTTGATCGCAGGAGCGCGATTCTGATCGCATAACGCACCTCTCTGATCATCCGGCTGAATTGCTTTTTCTGTTAGGCCAAGAGGTTCAAGCAACGGTGCGGTAAAGGCCCGCTGGCAGACGGCATTAAACCGTGAGTAGACGCCGGCGAGCTTAGCATAATGGGCCATGGCTCCAAAGATTGTTTCTGGCCGCCTGACAGCTCAAAAAACGGCGCCCAAAAGACTGTGTTTTCGTGTCGCGCATTTTTGCTATTGACGCGTCCCAAATAGGGTCATACAAGGCTCTTCCCCTGGGGAAATGGGCTGTTGTGCAACTAGTAAAACTTGGATGCGCTCGGAGCGCGGACTATGGGCGTATTGTTGAAGTGCGGCGCTGTGTTTCTGCACGTTCCCAAGACAGGCGGTTCTTGGGTGGAAAAGGCGCTCGATGCGATCGGCCAAACGCATCGACGTTTGTGCTATAAGCACGCCGATATGACGCGGGCGATGCATTACGCCAAGTTTGAAAAAGTGAAACTAAGGCATGTGTGGAAACGTTGGCAACAGGATCGCCGCGCTGGCCTGCGCGAGCCGATCGTTGCATGCTCCGTACCGATTTTGCTTTGTTCGCCATCCACTGACTTGGTACGAATCGTGGTGGCGGTTCCTGGAAAGTCGAAATTGGCGCACATTTGGCCGCGAAGGGTTCGCCGAACATTGGCATCCCAATTCGCCACTTAACGGATTGGGAGATCATGATTTCAATCAATTCGTGTGGAATGTTGTGCGCAGTCGCCCCGGTTATGTGACGGAGCTCTATAGCCGTTATACCGAGGAGCGCATCGATTTTATCGGTAAGCAGGAAACGCTGGTGGATGATTTCGTTTACGTGATGAAGCAATTAAACGTCGATTTCGACGAAGAGAAAGCGCGAAATCTCCCGCGAGAAAATGTTAGCGCCGGCTCGGAGAAGGGCATCACGTGGGACCCCGAGCTTCGCGCGCTGGTTACGCGGCTGGAGTATCCCGCGCTGATTCGTTACGGTTACGCCGAGGAGGCCGCGCTCAGCAAGTCGACCGATACTGCGGCAAAATTGTCGCCGTCGAACGAGCGTTCGAATTGCATCGGAGAAACTCAGCGCACTAAAATCGCTGCGTAATAGCTGAAACTCGCAGCCTAATTCGCCGTCAATGCGCTCGGCGCCGACAAACGTCGCCGGGCCGGCGGTTTGTAATGATGGGGCCGCTGAATACGGGCCAATTGCTATGAACCGCAATCTCGTCATCTGCACAGTCGGCGACACTTCTTGTCACCGCACATGGCTTGCCGGCCCCGAGACGCCAAACTTCGACGTGTTCCTGATCTACTATGGCGATGGGCCGGATGCCGCCGCCGGCGACGCGCAATTTTACGTCCGCCGCAAAGGCTTTAAGTTCGCACTCCTCGACTTCGTCGTGAACCAACATCGCGGGACGCTGGAGAATTACGATCGCATTTGGTGCCCCGACGACGACATCGCAAGCTGCACCCGTGACGTCAACGTGATGTTCGAGATTTTTCAGCACTACCGATTGCGCCTTGCGCAGCCGGCGATTACCGAGGGGGACTTTTCCTATCGCAGCCTGTTGCGCAAGCCCGGCAATATTCTTCGGTACGCACCGTTTGTGGAAGTGATGTGTCCGGTGTTTACTCGTGAGTCGTTCTTCCAGCTAAGCGCACTTTTCTCGAAAGCCCTTCGAGCTGGGGCCTGGATTGGGCCTGGTCGCGGCAGTTTGCGCCCCGCGAAATGGCCGTCATCGATAAGGTTGGCGTGCATCACACGCGGCCCTTGTATTCGGGCGAGCAATACCGGCGATTGGCGGGGCGGGGGATAGACCCCGTGAACGATTTCCGCCGGACCGTTGCCCGCCACGGCAGATTCGATTACGTGCTGTTCAACCGCATTCTTCATGGCCGGATTCCCATGAAATCCGTAATGGATCCCGACGACAGGCGCTCTATCTTGCGACGCATTTCCGACCACCTCCATTGGCGGATGCGCAGCGCCGGGCCGCGTAAAACCATTAACGCAGTTGCGCCGATTGTAGCGGCGGCAAAGTTTTACCAACCGTCATCACGCGTCTGCGGATGGTCCGTTTAACCGGCTATTTCTAGCGTTTCTGTCTGCGCAGTTGCCGAAGGAAATTATTGAATGTGTCGGTCCGCGATAACCCGCGGATCGACGGCAACGGATTGCCCCACCGCGGATGCAGCCACTCGACGGTGATTGTCGAGAGAGCATCCGCCTTCCTCCCGCCGCGACGGATCGCCATGCTTACGCCCACTGCGCGTGCTCGTACGTTTTCACCTCTGGCATTTGTCGCCGTGCTTTGCGCGGCCGCTCTTCCCGTGCTGACCGGCTGTTGCCACACGCCGACGGTCAACACCAACGTGACCGCCGACGGCCACGTGCTGACCGAAACGCCCACGCCCGGCAATTCCGGGCCGGTGTGGCCGTTCACGGTGCCCCGGCACGACGCCCCCTGCGGTCCGGCGGTCGCCGTGATCGATGTCGACGGTATCTTGCTGAACATGGATATGTCCGGGCCCGCTTCGGCCGGCGAAAATCCCGTGTCACTGTTCCGCGAACGCTTGGATGCCGCGGCGGCCGATCCTTGCACCCGGGCTGTGGTGGTGCGGATCAACAGCCCCGGCGGCGGAGTGACGGCTAGCGACATCATGCGCCACGACCTGGAACGCTTCAAAACAAATACGGGCATGCCGGTCATTGCCTGCTTGATGGATATTGGGGCCGGCGGCGGCTATTACCTCGCTACCGCCGCCGATCAGATCGTCGCCCACCCAACCACGGTGACCGGTGGCATCGGCGTGATTCTGAACCTGTACAATCTGGCCGGCGTCGAGGAGAAATACGACATCGGCTACATCCCCATCAAGTCGGGCTCCAACATCGATTCCGGCACCGTGATGCGGCGTCCGGGCATGATGGACAACGAGGGACTGCAAAACCAATTGGAAACCCAGCGCACCATACTGCAAGGCATCGCCAACCAGTATCAAGAGCGGTTTAAGGAAACGGTGCTGCGGTCCCGGCCCCAAATCGACCCCGGACAGGAAGACTTTTTCGACGGCCGCGTTTACTCCGGCGCCCAAGCGGTGCAACTGCACCTGGTCGATTCGCTGGGTTACCTGGACGATGCGGTCCAACAAGCGCGCAACATCGCCGGCGTGCCCAATGCGCGGATTGTGATGTATCACCGCTGCAACGATCGGCGCGGTCGCCCTATAGCATCACGCCGAACGTGCCGATTCAGGGCCAGATCATGACCATGAATTTGCCCGGCCTCGACCGTGCCAGCTTGCCGACGTTCCTCTACCTGTGGCAACCCGAGCCCACGATGGAAAAGAAACTGAGCGGCCGGTAATCTTTGCGCCGCTGGCAAAGTTGGATTTCGGAACTGATTTGTGCGCACACCTTTGCGCTTTCTGCTGGCATTGGCGAACAATCGCGCCCTATCTTTCGGCCATGTTGGCCCATAGACTTTGGACATCGTTCGATCCCGGCGACGAAATGTATGTCGTCGGTGGTCATGATGGAATCTTTCAATCCTGCCATTTCGATGGAGCGCGAGGATGATTTTCGCTAGCCGAAAAGTGCTTTGGACGATGGGGCTGTTCAGCGTTGTGTTTCCCTTGGTTGCGGCGGCGCAAGAGAACACGATTTATAAAGAGCTGATGGATAAAGGCGTGCCGCTCGCTAACGGCAAAACGGTCAAGCTTCCACAGCCGGTGATGGTCGATGGTTTGAGCGCCGCGGATCAATTGGCGGTGATTGCAAAATTGGTGGCCCCCGCGCAATTGAACGATTTTCTAGCAGGCCGCGTTTCCAGCCCGTTCACCTTGATCATGAAAGACAATGATATTTTGGGCGCCAAACCCACCGATTCCATTGGTCGTCGCATCGATTTGTACTACGTCGCCAATGGCAAACTATCGACAGTTTCGAGCGAAGGTTTTGTGAAACAACAACTCGACCAGGGAAAGAACGAAAAACGCGGCGCCGCTCAGTACTACACCGACGACGAATTGAAAGCCCGGAATCTCACCGTCATCAATACCGACAAAGTCAAGGAACGATATGCACACGCCGACATCCCCTTGTTCGGCCAGGTGAAAGTGATGGGCACGGGACGGGGCATGCGCACGAGCACGCCGGATAGCGTGTTGGTCGATTTCGTGCTTGATCCGCGCTTTGTCGACGACAAGCAATATCCCAATCAGTGGCAATCGGGCCATCAGGACAAATTGGGCAACACGGTGTACGATCCGCCCAAGCCGTATTCCGGCGCCGGCGCCTACATGAAGGTCACGAAGCTACAGGAGCCGCCCGGTTTGCAAAATGCGCCGGAGCGAGTGTTCATCGAATATCATTTGGTGTTTGATGAGCCGAACGGATGGTTTGGCGGAGGCAACAATCTGATCGCGAAATTGCCGAATCGATTTGAAGCCGACGTCCGCAAATTCCGCGAAGATCTGAAAAAATACGAAGAGAGGATGGCAGGCGGCAAGGGAGCTCTACTCCTACCACCGGCGAATCCGTCTGCCCAAGGCGTCCAAACTGCCGCCAATCAATGACGCGCAGGCTGCCGCGAATTCAGCGCCTTAAGGCTTCGGTCGGCATAAGATTAGCGCTCCACAGCGCCGGGTAAACCGAGCCCAGCAGGCCCACGATCAGCGCAACCAGCAGGCCTTCGACGAAGACCGACGGCTCGACAGTGCCCTGGGTCACGCCCGCGGTGTTCGGCATATGGCTCAGGAATTTAGCCAAGGCCTGCGCCGCCGGCGCTTCCAGCGCGGCTCCGGCGATGCTCAATAGCAGTGATTCGCCGATCACCATCCGCACGATCCGCGATTTGCGCCAGCCGATGGCCCTCAGCGTCCCAATTTCCTTGGTGCGCTCGAAGACTGACATCACCATCGTGTTCAGCATGCCGATGGCCCCGATGAACAGGGCGATGGCCGAAGTGAGCCACGCCACTGCCCGGCTGATGCGCACTTGCGGAACGTGCTCGACAAAATCGCTGGAGCGCTTCACTTCCAAGCCCGGCTGCAGCGCCTCGATGCGTGTACGCAAATTTTCCATGCCGGCGTCGTCGATCGGACGCTTGGCGGTCACGGTAAAGCCAGCCACTTCGTTGGGACGGTGCTGCAGCCGTTGCAACTCTTCCTGCAACACCACCACGCCGGCGTTTTCAAACACGATCGGGCTTTCGTAAATGCCGACGATCGTGAATGGCTCTTCGAACAAGTCAATCGTATCGCCGACCTTCTTTTTCAAGTTCGTCGCCAGCACGCGGCCAATCGCCGCTTTTCGCGTATCGCCGGCCGTCAGTTGACGCCCGCTGGTCACCGTAATTCGCTTCAGCAGCGGGCTGTCGGGCGGCCAGCCGTTAATCAACCGGCCGATGATTCCATATTTCTGGAACGAAACCAGATCGACGGCTCCACCCATCACTTGCTCCACGCCCGGCAATTCGGCGATGCGATCCAGCAATTGCTCCGGCAGGGTGTTGTTCAAGTTGTCGCTGCCGCCGGCGCGCTGCACCACCAGGTCAATGCCTCGCTGGGTGTAGACCTCCATGAACGATTGCTCGAAGCCCGTAGCCACGCCCACCAGCGAGACGACGGCGCAAATGGCGACCGCCAGGCCGACGATGGTCAACAGCGACCGCGCCGGCCGCCGCAGCAGGTTTTTCAAAATGAAGGTGAAGAAGTGCATAGCTGATGATTTGTGACTAGGCGAATTGCGAGCGTCACTTATTCACGGTTTCCTTTTGATGCAGCGCTTCAGTGCGGCTGTGGACGATTTTGCCGTCACGGATCCAGATAATCCGCTGCGCCCGCTGGGCCACCTCCTCGCTGTGGGTGATCACTACCAGCGTCATGTTCCGTTCGCTGTGAAGCTGATCGAACAAATCCAGCACGTCGTTGCCGGAGCGCGAGTCGAGGTTGCCGGTCGGCTCATCGGCCAGCAACAGCGGCGGATCGTTCGCCAGCGACCGGGCAATGGCCACACGCTGCCGCTCGCCGACGGAAAGTTGCGTGGGCAAATGATTTTCCCGGTGGCCCATGCTTACCGCTTCCAGCAATTGCCTGGCCTTTTGGGCGCGTTTGGCGGCCGGCACGTTCGTTTCGAACATCGGAATCTGCACGTTTTCAATCGCCGTGAGCGTCGGGAGCAAGTAAAACGACTGAAATACAAAGCCGATTTTCCGCGAACGGAAGCCGTCCAGATCGCGCAACTGTGAAAGCGGCTCGCCTTCGAAGTACAGCTCGCCTTGCGTGGGGCGATCCAAGGTGCCCAGCAAATTCAGCAGCGTCGATTTTCCGCTGCCGCTGGGCCCCATGATAGCCACGTATTCCCCTTGGCGAATCTCCACGTTCACGCCGGCCAATGCCGTGACGGAGCCGTCGGCGTAAGTGCGGCCGAGGTTCTCTGCTCGCACTAACACCAGGGCGTTGTTGTGTCCCTTGTGAATCATGTGTTTATAGCTACTCATAATGCAAAGCCTCGGTTGGAGGCAGGCTGGCGCCGCACAGCGCCGGATAAGCTCCGCCAACTAAGCCCACCAATACCGACATCACCAATCCGATGATCATCACCTCCGGGGTGATGTCGCCGCGCACCAGCATCTTCGCCGTGGGAAATTGCAGCAGCACGCGAATCAGCAGCGCCGCCAACAACGTGCCCAGCACGCAACCAAGAAAACTGAGCGAAAACGATTCGGCCAAGATCATCCGCATGATCCGCGACTTGCGCCAGCCGATCGCCCGCAAGATGCCGATCTCCTGAGTGCGTTCCAGCACCGACACAATCATCGTGTTCAGCATGCCGATCGAGCCGACGATCAGGGCAATGGCGCTGGTGGTCCAGGCCATGGCATGCGCCACGCGAATCTGATTATCGCTATTGATAAATTCTTCGGTCTCCTGGGCGACCAAACCCAGCGGCACTCCTTCGTCGTCTTTGAGCTTTTCGATCGCCTCGCGGACCGAAACGATCACGGCCTTTTTGTTGGGCAGGTCTTTGGCCAATGCCACCTGAAACTCCGACACCTGGCCGGAGCGTTCCATCATTTCTTGCAGGTCGCGCAACGAGATCACCGCCGCGTTGTTATCCAGCATGGTGGCGCTGCTGGTGATGCCGACGACCTTGAACTCTTCCGACTCGATTTGCACTTCGTCGCCGATGGTTTTCTTCAAACGATTCGCCAGTTCTTTTCCCAGCATCACGGCGTGTTTGTCGCCGCTTTCCAATTTCCGGCCTTCGATGACTGTCAGCGAATCGAATGCAAAACTATCAGTCGGCCAGCCGTTGACCGGCACGCTCACCAGGCTGCCGGATTCGACCGACACCTTTTCCGACAGGGCCGGGGCCACCTTGCCGACGTTGGGCAGCGCCCGCAGCAGCTTCGCCGCGCTTTCGTCCAAGGTGCTGGTCGAGCGATTGGCGACACCGGCCCGCACGACCACCAGGTCGACCCCTCGGTTGGCGTACATCTCCTTGCTGGACTTTTCGTACCCGCCGGTGATGCTCAATAGCGAGACCACCGCCGCAATGGCCACCGCCACGCCAAACGTGGTCAGCGCCGTGCGCACCTTGCGCCGGAACACATTTTTCAGCACGAATTCAAAAAAGTGCATCGCTGGAAACGACTTGAGCTGTCGGTGGCGGCTTCCACAAGCCCACAACCTACCCGTTTTTCGCTGTTTATGTCCAGACTAATTGCCAGTTGCGCGGTCCAAATGACCGGGGTGTATACAGTTGGATGCTGCGACGACATTTCGGAGTTTCGCGTCACCCCGCAATCCTTGGCCGTTGCGCCACCAGCGCGATCGGCTAAGTAGCCGCAGTAATCGCAACTCGGTAGACTTAGGATACTGAACAAACTTCCATACGCAGATCTACGGACGGCGGTTGTGTTTCACCCGTTGATCGAATCCTGGTTTCGCGGCCGCTTCGGCCAACCCACCGAGGCCCAGCGCCGCGGCTGGCCGGAGATTGTGGCGGGCCGGCACACACTAATCGCCGCCCCCACCGGCAGCGGCAAAACGCTGGCAGCATTTCTGGCCTCCTTCGATCGGCTGCTGCGTGATGCTGTCGATGGCACGCTGCCCGACGGCGTGCGCGTCGTCTACATTTCGCCGCTCAAGGCCCTGTCGAACGACATCCATCGCAACTTGGAAGTGCCGCTGGCCGAATTGCAGCAGGCGGCCTTGGCCGCCGGGCAGCAGCCTCTGCCAATCCGCGCCGCGGTACGCACGGGCGATACTCCCAGCTCCCAGCGAGCCGCCATGCTTCGCCGCCCGCCGCAGATTTTGGTGACCACGCCCGAATCGTTGTACCTGCTGCTGACCGGCGCCAAAAGCCGCGACATGCTGCGCGGCGTGGAAACGGTGATTGTCGATGAAATCCATGCCCTGGCACGCGACAAACGTGGCTCGCACTTGTCGATCACCTTGGAGCGATTGGAAAGGCTGTGTTCGAGGCCGCTGCAACGCATCGGCCTGTCAGCCACGCAAGCGCCGATCGACGAAATTGCGAGATTTTTGGTCGGCAGCGGCAATGTTGATTCAGGCGGCGCTCCGAATTGCGCGATTATCGACGCCGGCCATCAGCGCGAACTCGATCTGACGGTCGACGTGCCCCCCAGCGAGTTGGAAGCCGTGTGTTCCGCCGAGCAATGGGGCGAAGTCTATGAGCGCTTGTCGCAGCACATCCAGGCGCACCGCAGCACGCTGGTGTTTGTCAACACGCGCAAGCTCGCCGAACGGGTGGCGCATCAACTGCGCCAATCGCTGGGCGAGGAAGCAGTGGCAGCGCATCACGGAAGTTTGTCGCGGGAGATTCGCCTCGGCGTCGAAGAGCGATTGAAGCGCGGCGAGCTGAAAGCAATTGTCGCCACGGCTTCGCTGGAGATGGGCATCGACGTCGGTTACATCGATTTGGTTTGCCAAATCGGCTCGCCACGTTCGATCGCCACGCTGTTGCAGCGCGTCGGTCGATCGGGCCACGCATTGGGCGTGGTGCCCAAGGGACGGCTGTTTCCCCTGACGCGCGATGAATTGCTCGAATGTCTAGCCCTGCTGCGCGGCGTGCGCGCCGGGCGATTGGATGCGATCGAAGTGCCGGTGGCGCCGCTGGACCTCATGGCACAGCAAATCGTGGCAATGTGCGCCGGTGAGGAATGGGCCGAAGATGATTTATTCACGCTAGTTCGCCGAGCCTGGCCGTATCGAATTCTCGAACGGCAAACGTTCAACCGCATCATCACGATGCTCAGTGAGGGAATCACCGCGGGCACGCGCGCCGGCGCCTGGCTGCATCGCGACGCAATCCATGGCCTGGTCAAAGCTCGCCGCGGGGCGCGCATCGTGGCCGTCACCTGCGGCGGCGCCATTCCTGAACTGGGCGATTTCCGCGTGGTGACCGAAAACGACGGCACCTTCGTCGGCACGGTGAACGAAGATTTCGCCTTGGAAAGCAACGGCGGCGACATCTTCCTATTGGGCAACACTTCCTGGCTGGTGCGCTACGTGCGCGGCTCGGAAGTGTATGTGACCGATGCCCAAGGCGCGCCGGCCACCGTGCCGTTTTGGCTGGGGGAAGCGCCGGGCCGGACGATCGAATTGTCGCAGGAAGTTTCGCGGCTGCGAGAAGATTTGCAGCAAAGAGTCGAGCCGCTCATCGCCTCGCAAAATGGCGATCCGGAGCCCGATTTATCGACCGCCATCGCCTGGCTCAAGCAAGATTGTGGCATTAGCGACGACGCGGCCAGCCAAGCGGTACGATACACGGCGGCGCAAGTGGCCGCGATTGGGCTGGTGCCCACGCTGAACCGCGTCGTGTTCGAGCGATTCTTCGATGAGTCCGGCGGCATGCAGTTGGTGATTCATGCCCCTTGGGGCGCGCGGATCAATCGTGCTTGGGGCCTGGCATTCCGCAAACGATTTTGCCGCTCGTTCGATTTCGAACTGCAAGCCAGCGCCGACGAAGATGGCATCGTGCTTTCGCTGGGGCCGCAGCACAGTTTTCCGATCGACGCCTTGTTCGGCATGCTCACACCGGAAAACGGCCGCTACCTGTTGGAGCAAGCGCTGCTTGGCGGCGCCGGTGTTTCAGACCCGTTGGCGCTGGTGCGTCACCCGCGCCGCTGGCGGTGCTGCGCAACAAGAATGGCCAGCGCGTGCCGCCCAATCTGCAGCGCTTCCGCTCCGACGATCTGCTGGCCGCCGTGTTTCCCGCGCAAGCCGGCTGTCTGGAGAACCATCACGGCGACACCGAGATTCCCGACCATCCGCTGATCCATCAGACCGTGGAAGATTGTTTGCACGAAGCGATGGATGTCGACCGCTGGTTGTCGGTCCTATCGGACATTCAAACGGGCCGGGTGGAACTGATCGCCCGCGATACGCGCGAGCCCTCGCCGTTCAGCCACGAAATTCTCAACGCCAATCCGTATGCTTTTCTCGACGGCGCGCCGCTTGGAAGAGCGCCGCGCCAGGGCGGTCACATTGCGGCGGGGTCTGTCGTTCGAATCGGCCAGCGATCTGGGCCGCCTCGATCCGGAAGCCATCGCCACAGTGCGGGCCGAAGCTGGCCGCTGGTGCGCGACGCCGACGAACTGCACGACGCCCTACACAGCATGTGCCTGCTGCGAGCCGACGAAGCGCCGGAATGGACGCCGCAATTTGAAGAACTTGTCGCCAAAAGCCGCGCGATGCGTGTTGATGCTTCGCATGCCAGCGCCGCCGCTCCGAAGTTTTGGACCGTCTCCGAGCGTTGGCCGCTAGTCAAATCCCTTTATCCCGAAGCCACGGCTGAGCCGCAAGTAACCCTGCCCGACACGGTCCGCCAAAATTGGGAATCGGCCGAAGCGATGGTCACCCTGATGCGCGGCCGCATGCAAGTCAGCGGCCCGGTCACGGCCGAACAACTGGCTGAAAAACTGGCGCTGAAACCAGCTCAAGTTTTCGCCGGCCTGGAAGCAATCGAAGCCGAAGGCACCGTGATGCGCGGCCATTTTACTCCAGCGGAAGATGGGAATGGAAAAGCTGAAAACGGCCAAGCCTCGATCGAATGGTGCGAACGCCGTCTTTTGGCCCGCATTCATCGCCGCACCTTGGACGGTTTACGGCGACAGATCCAGCCCGCCGAGCCGGCCGATTTCATCCGCTTCCTGTTGCGTTGGCATCATCTGTTGCCGGGCCGGCAGTGGCATGGCCGCGCCGGCTTGCGCAAAACGCTGGCGCAATTGCAAGGATTCGAAATGGCCGCCGGCTTGTGGGAGCGGCGAATTCTGCCGGCGCGGTGCGACGAGTACGAATCGCGCTGGCTCGACGAAATATCGATGTCGGGCGAATTGGCTTGGGGCCGGCTCTGTCCGCCGCGCAAAGATGCCGACGATGGCCCCAGTGCCGCCGGTCTGACTCGCGCTGCTCCGATCGCACTTCTGTTGCGCGAAAATCTCGGTTGGCTGTTGCCGCGCGATCGCGCGTCGGCCGAAGCACATTGCCGCGCGGGTGCCGCCGCGGTGTTGGAGACCTTGCGGCAGCGTGGCGCACTATTTCAGCACGAAATCATGTCGCTCACCGGCCTGTTGCCGGCGCAGCTCGACGAGGCTCTGCACGAGCTGGCGGCTCTCGGCCTGGCCACTGCCGACGCGTTCACGGCCGTGCGCACGATTTCCGGCACTGCCACCGAGCGCCGCCGCGCGGAAAAGCGCCGCCGCCAACGCCGTCTGCGCCGCGAGTTCACCGTCGCCCCATCCGGCCGCTGGTCGCTGTTCCCCGGCATTGTGCCGAAAGTGGATGAAGAGCAAGCCGCCATCAGTTGGGCCTGGCAATTATTGCGCCGCTGGGGCGTGGTGTTCCGCGACCTTCTGCGCGCGAATCCGCAGCGCCGCCGTGGGGCCGGTTGGTGCAAGTCTATCGCCGCTTGGAAGCCCGCGGCGAAATCCGTGGCGGCCGATTCGTGCGCGGCGTGGCGGGCGAACAATACGCCCTGTCGGAAGCCGTGGAATTGTTGCGCGGCGTGCGTGATGAAGGGCCCAACGATGCCACCGTCGTGCTAGCGGCCGCCGATCCCGTGAATCTATGCGGCATCATTACCGAAGAGTCGCGCGTGCCGATCACGCACACCAACACCGTGGCCATCCGCGACGGCCAGCTGATCGCCGCTTGCCAGACCGGCGAGGTGCAGTGGTTCGGCAGCGCGGCCGAAGAGATGATGCAGGAAATTGCGCGCCGCCTGCGGTTGCACTATCATGTTGCGGAAGAGATGGCGGATGACGGCCAATTGTCCGCCGCCGGCGCGCGCAGTTCGCCCGCCGCTAATTTTGCTTCTGCTTGGCGGCGTGAGCGGTTATCCATTCTTCGATCCGTTGGACCAGCACTTTTTGCCCTTGCGATCGCGCCAAATCCAACGCTTCTTGGGCCGCGGCGGCGGCGTCCTCGGAGCGGTTCAACTGTGAATACGCCGATGCCAAGCCGATCCAGGCATCGGCACGCCGGGGCTCCGATCGCAGCGCCTGCTGGTACTGGTCAATTGCCTCTGGGAGCTTCCCGCTTTGAACCAGTACGTTGCCGAAGTTGGTCCGAGCCAAAGGATAGTCGGGTTTTAATCGCAATGCCTCTTCGTACTGCGCTACTGCTTCTGGCAAGCGGCCGCTGTGCACTAGCGCCGTAGCCAGGTTGTTGTGGGCTTCCGCATAGTTGGGCTGTATTTCGAGCCCGCTGGAAATGCTCGATGCCTTCGCGCATCTGGCCGGATTTGAACAACGCGTTGCCCAGGTTGTTATGTGCTTCCGGATAGTCGGGTTGCAAATGCAGGGCCCGCAAATAGCATTGGATCGCCGGTTCGATTTGCCCCGCTTGCGCAAACGCCAGCCCCAAGTTGTAATGCGCCTCGGCATAATCGGGTTTCAGTTGCAGCGCATGTTGCAGGTGTTCAATCGCTGACTGGAGGTGACCGGTCTTGGCCAATGCGGTGCCCAGGTTGTTGTCGGCCTCGGCATAATCGGGCTTCAGCCGCAAGGCTTGCTGGTAGTGTTCGATGGCTTCCTGCGGGCGGTCCGCCTTGGCCAGTTCATTGCCGAAGTTGTAGTGAACCAGGGAATCTTCGGGTTGGTGGATCGAATTATCCTGCCAGAGGGTCAGATTATCGTGATAGACGGCCAGGCGGCGTACGCTCACGATGCTCAAGGCCAGGGCCAGAAGCAGCGCTAGTGCGCCGGCAACTGCCACAGGCCAATGGCCGGCGTCGCTAGCCAGTCGCTGTTGCATCTGCTGCGTAAGCCGATATCCGCCGACCACAACCAGCGCCGCCAGCGCCGCCAGGGGCAGATACATCCGCCGTTCGGCTGCCACTTCGGTGACGATCGGCACCACCAACGTGGGCGACAGTATCACGAGCACCCAAGCGCCGACAAATCCGACCGGTTGATGCCGCCACAGCAGGTACAGCGTGGCCACGATCAAAACCACCGTCGCCAACAACCACGGCCAGGCCGCGGCCACCGTCGTCAGATAGGGCATGGCGTAATGGATCGCCAAGGGCCAGGGCCAGACGAAGAGCTTCAAATACATCCACAGCACTTCGCTCTGCGTGAGCCACCAGGCGTAAGCGGGCACATTCTGATGGAATCCGGCCGAGCCGGAGCGTGGCCCGTTGTAATTCAGCGCCAAAAGCAGCGCCCAACCCAGAGACAAGCCTAGATACAGCGGCCAAGACTTGTGCAGCGCCTGGCGGAATGAACCGGAGATAAACGTCCGCTCGAACAACATAACAACCACAGGCGCCGTGACCATCACTTCCTTACAGGCCATGCCGGCCAGGCAGGCCAGCGTGGAAAGCACTAACCAAGTGATTCGAGCGGCCTGTGCAGGGGCCGACCAGTAGCGCAGGCTGGCATACAGCGTCGCCAGATAGAAGAAACCGACCAATAGTTCAGTGCGCTGGGTGACGTAGACGACCGTCTCGGTCTGCAGGGGGTGGATCGCCCACAACAAGGCCACCAGGAAAGACAATGGACCACTGGCTTGATCGAATCGTCCTTCGAAATACTCCAACCGCAGTGTGCGCCGCACGATCGCCATCAACAGTAGCGCCGAGAGCAGGTGCACAATTAAATTGAAGACATGGTAGCCGGCCGGATCGAGCTGGCCGAAGTGATAGTTCAACGCCAGCGACAAGTTCACCAGCGGCCGGCCGGAGGTGGTGTTGTCTCTGGGCGGATTGAGCGGACCGGAATGTTCCAAATCGCCCACCAGAGGCCACAACCTGATGATCGAACGGTTCTCGTTGACGCTGGCGTGATCGTCAAAGATGAACGGCGAATTCATCGCGCGACCGTAGACCACCCACACCACACAGGCGAGGATCACCCACGCTGCCCCGACGAGCGCGATCTTGCCCTGCAGACTAAGCCGCGACGCCAATGGCGCCGGTGTTTTCGGCGAGGTGAGCCGGGATTCGCTCATACGTTTGTGAGCAGATTGGTCACTAAGACGTACAGCCGCGCAATGAATTCCGATCGATAAGCGTATTATGACTGCGAGACAGGCGGATTCAAAAACACCGGAACTCGTCAAGTATCTTCTTGCAATAGTATCTGATCGGATGTTGCCCGACCGGAATAGGCCGCCTCCCCTTGCACTTTTCGATCGCGGCTAATTTCCTCTCTGCTGCCCGCTGTGCGCACTCAGCCAATTTTCAATCCGCTGCGCCAACTCGTATTGCCCCTTGGATCGCGCGATGCTCAGCGCCTTTTGAGCCGTGTCCACGGCTTCCGGCATTCGGTTCGACTTCGAATACGCCATGGCTAAGTTCACCCACGCTTCAGTGTAATCAGGCTCCAGTCGCAGCGCCTCCAGATATTCCTCAATGCCTTCATCGATCTTTCCTGTTCTCACCAGCGCGGTTCCAAGATTATTGTGTGCCAACATGAATTTTGGATCCAACTGAAGCGCTTTCGAATAGCTTTCGATCGCTTCCGCCAACCGTCCGATTTGCTTCAGCGCATTGCCCAGGTTGTTGTAAGCCTTCACGTAATTCGGCTTCAGCCTGATCGCCTCTTTGTAATGCTCGATTGCCGCCTCAAACTGCCCCGATTGCTTCAGCGCGTCGCCCAAGTTGTATTGAGCCAGTGAGTACTCCGGATTTGCCCGCGCGGCACGTTCCAGGTGCGGAAGCGATTGTTCCACCTCCCCTGCCTCCAGCAGAATGGCCCCTAGATTGTTCTGAATCAACCATGAATCTGGATTCTCTGCCAGCGTCTTGTTGTATAGCGCCACGGTATTGCTGAATAATTTGCATTGCCTCCAGGTTTGAATCGCCAGTCCCGCGATCAACAGCATGAATACTCCGATGCACATCCCCCGAAGTTTACCTCGCGATTTCTCCAGCCAAGAACTCCATGCTGCCGCCGCCAGCGCCATCACGGCAATGATGGCAATGTGCTGATAATGGTCGGCTACCAGCGAATTTTCCATGAATCCCGTATCCGTAAATCCCATCACCGGCGTCAACGCCACACAAAAAGTCAGCCACGCAAACAGCACGCAGCGGCCCCAATGCGAATGAGCTTTGTTCCCCTTCAGTGCCAATACAGCCGTAACAATAAGCGCCGCCGCCAGCGGCAAATACCAGAATGCCTGCCCAGTTCAATGCGCCACTGCGGATACACCAATACCAGGTTCACAGGCGCCAGTGCCTTCGAAAGGTAAAACCAGACCACCCCGCCCGCGCCGATCAGTCGCTCAGCCCATGTAGCGTCCCGAAACACGTACCCAGTGCCGTGCGTCTGATACCAGATGTTCACCGGCGTGAGCACCACCGCCACAAGCAGATACGGCGCAACCCGCACGATATCCCCCGTCGCAATCCGCCGTCGCTGCCACCACACGATCAACAGCAGGATGGCCGGCAGTACAGCTACAGAACCCTTGCTCAGCATGGCCAGCAGAAAAGCCAGCAGGCTGAGCCAATACCAGCGCCGTGCTCCGGGACGACAAAAACGGAATTGCGGCGGCGGAGATTGTAAATCGCCCTGCAGATACGACAGGATCGACAGCAGAAAGAACACCATCGCTAAGGCGTCTTTGCGCTGGGCAATCCAAGCCACACTTTCGACATTCACTGGGTGCAGCGCAAACAGCAGCGCCGCCAAAAACGCACCGCCGATGGCTAACTTTTCCAAGATCACCCAAATCAGAATCGCTGCCGCAACGTGAAGCACTAAATTCGCGACGTGATACCCCATCGTCCTCATCCCCCACAATCGCCATTCCACCCATAGCGTCGAATTTGAGATCGGATAATACTCTTCCGCTTTCGGGGAATACCAGAATTGCAACAGCCCGTCGGACGCCTTGATGAGCTCGTTATCGGTCAGCAACAGATCGTCGTCCAATATGAAGTCCCCATCCAGCGCCGGGTAATACGCTGCGCAAATCAGGCCCACTAGCAGCGCAGCGCTCCAATGCGAAGCCACCGTTGCGATTGCGCACGATCGGTCTAGCGCTTTCTTAGACATAAAAAATCGTGCATTGATGCTGTAGTAACGGTTGCGACTGCTTTTGCCAGTTCAAATCCAATGTCGTTACGGCGATTTTTGCGCATTACTCTCTTGCTGACTTGCCGAAATTCCGCGCAACCAATTGTCAATTTGCTGCGCCAATGTTGTCTGTCCTTGACGGCGGGCCAGTTCCAATGCTGTCTTGGCTGCAATCTCCGATTCCTGCAGCCAATGCGCAGCGGCATATGCGGTCGCCAAATTTGTGTAAGCCAAAGTGAAATCTGGCTTCAACCGAATCGCTTGTTGGCAGTGCTCAATTGCTTCTTGTAACCGGCCTGCATTGTACAAAGCGTTGCCCAAATTGCAGTGAACCCCGGCGCTATTGGGTTCCAGGCGCAGGGCCTGCTGGTAGTGATCGATGGCTTCGCGCAGCAAGCCGACCTTGAGCAGTGCATTGCCCAGGTTGTTGTGGACCGCGGCAAAATTTGGATTTAACCGCAGCGCTTGTTGGTACTGCTCGATCGCTTCTTGCGGCCGGCCCGCGTTCGCCAGCGCGACGCCCAGGTCATAGCGGGTCAAGGCCGAGTCGGGCCTGAGCTGCAGCGCACGCTTATAGTAGTCGACTGCTTCTTGCGGCCGGCCCGAGTTGGTCAGCATGGCGGCCAGATTATTGTGGATTAAAACGGAATTGGGGATAAGCTGCAGGGCTTGCTGGTAATGTTCGATGGCATCTTGCGGCCGGCCGGCCTTGGCCAGCGCAACGCCGAGGTTGTTATGGGCCTGCGCATAGTCGGGATTGATACGCAGCGCCTGTTGGTAGTGGTCGATGGCTTCTTGCAGCCGGCCCGCCTGGGTCAGCGTGGCGCCAAGATTGTAGTGGGCCTCGGGATTGTCGGGCTCCAGCCGCACGGCGTGCCGCAGGTGTTCGATTGCTTCCTGCAACCGGCCGGAATTAGCCAGAGCAAGGCCGAGGTTCGTATGGATCAACCAGGAATCGGAATTGCTCGCCAGGGCTGTTTCATAGATCTGGACCGGATCGCCATAGAGCCGGCTTTGTTGCCAGGTTAATAGCGCAAGCGCACCGACCAGCACGGCGACGGCGGCGTTGGCCGCCGAGCGGATCGCGCCTTGTGCTTGCCGGCGCCAGCAGCTCCAAGCGGCCGCCACGAGCGCCACCACGGCGATAATGGCGATGTGCTGATAGTGGTCGGCCACGAGCGAATACTTCATGAAGCCGACGTCGGTGAAGCCCAACGCCGGCGCCAGCGCCACGCAGAAAAATGCCCAAGCCAGCAAGAGTTGCCGTCCCCAGTTCGGCGAATTGCATTGCCGCGCCAGCACCGCAGTGACGATGATGGCCGCCGCTAGCGGCAGCCACCAGACAAGGTTGGCGGTCTGAATCAGCCATTGCGGATAGATTAACGTGAGATGGATCGGCGCCAGCGCCTTGGATAGATAGAACCATATGGCGCCGCCGGCGCCGACCAATCGCTCCATCAGACTAGCATTTCGTAGCACGACGGCTTTACCGTGAGTTCGGAACCAAATATTCACCACCACCAAGAACACGGCGAGCAGGAAGAACGGTCCCGTCCGCGCCAGTTCGCACGCCGTAACCCGCTTCCGATGCCACCAGACGATCAACAACAGCACGATCGGCAAGACGGCGACAGAGGCTTTGCTCAGCATGGCCAGCAGAAAAGCCAGCAGGCTGAGCCAATACCAGCGCCGTGCGCCGAAACGAAAAAAACGGAATTCCGGCGGTGGACTCTGCAGATCTCCCTGCAGATACGACAGGATCGACAGCAGAAAGAACACCATCGCTAAGGCGTCTTTGCGCTGGGCGATCCAAGCCACACTTTCGACATTCACCGGATGCAGGGCAAACAGCAGCGCCGCCAGAAATGCGCCGGGAATCGAGAGCTTCCGCAAAGTTGCCCACAGCACTAGCGCGGCCACAATGTGCAGCAGCAGGTTGGTGACATGGTAGCCGGTCGGATTCATTCCCCACACGCGCCATTCCAGCCAAAGGGTGGTGTTGCTCAGCGGCCAGTAGTCAGCCGGCGCCGTCGTGCACCAGAAACGGTACAGGCCATCGGGCGCCTGGATGAGGCTGTTTTCGGTCAGCAGCTTGTCGTCGTCCAAGATGAATCCGCCGCGCAGCGCAGGCAGATACGCTGCCACGGTCGCGACGACCAAAAGCGCTACGCCACCCAGCCAGTTACGGCGATGGCCGCGCATTGTCGGATTGAGTTGCGCATCGGGTTTGTTCACCTGCTGTGAGCGATACTTGCTCAGCCAGCCTTCGATCGTGTGGGCCATGGCGGTCTGTCCCTGAGATTGCGCTAAATCCAAAGCCTTCTGGGCCGCGACGATGGCCTCTTGTGGGCGGCGCATGGCGGCATAGGTAGTTGCCAGATCTGCGTACGCTTGAGTGAAATCGGGCTTCAACCGGACGGCCGCTTGAAAGTGATCAAGCGCTTCCTGCAGCCGGCCAGACTGATGTAGCACCTTGCCCAAGTTGTAGTGCGCCGCCGGGAAGTTGGGCTTGAATTGCAGAGCCTGCTGAAGCTGTTCGACGGCCTGTTGCAATCGGCCCGCTTTAGCTAATTCGGTACCCAAGTCGTAATGCGCCTCAGCATAACTGGGTTTGATTTGCAGTGCCTGCCGGTATTGTTCGATCGCCTCTTGTGTCTGGCCCGACTCGGCCAAAGTATTGCCAAAATTGTAATGGGTCTCGGCAATTTCGGGCTTTAGCCGCAGCGCCTTCTGGTATTGTTCGATCGCTTCCTGTGATCTGCCTGAACTCGCCAGGGCGACGCCCAGATTGACATGACCCTCGGCGTAGTCGGGATTGATACGCAGCGCTCGGTGGTAGTTCTCGAGTGCCTCTTCGGTGCGACCTAACTTGGCCAAGGCGTTTCCCAGATTGTTGAACGCCTCGGCGTAGTCAGGTTGGATTTGCAGCGCACCGTGGTAATGAGCGAGTGCTTCTTCCGGTCGACCCGACTGCAACAAAGCGTTTCCCAGATTATTTTGAGCCTTGGCGTAATCGGGTCGGATGAGAACCGCGTGGCGGTAGTATTCGATGGACTCTTCTGGGCGGCCCGACTGCGACAAGGCATATCCCAGGTTGTAGTCAAGCAGGAAACAGTCTGGATTTTTTTCCAATGCGGCCCGGTACAAAGTGAACGCGTCGGCGTAGAGTCGGTTTTGTCGCCAGGACAGCATTGTAAGCGCAGCGATGACAATGACGACGGTGGTCGTTGCCGCGGAGCGCGCGGCTCCTTGCGCTCGATCGCGCCAGTTTTTCCAAGCGGCCGCGGCGAGCGCCGCCACGCCGATCAAGGCAATTTGCTGATAATGGTCGGCCACGAGCGAATATTTCATAAAGCCCACGTCGGTGAATCCCAACACCGGCACGAGCGCCACGCAGAAAAATCCCCACGCAAACAAAAGCGGCCTGCGCCAACTCGATTGCGGCCAGTTGCGTTTCCAAAAAAGTGCGGCCGTCACAAGCACAGCCGCCACCAGCGGCAGCCACCAGACGAAGTCGCGGGCATCAATGCGCCACTGCGGATAAATAAACACCAACTGAATCGGCAACAGCGCCTTGGAAAGATAAAACCACACCACGGCTCCGGCTCCAGCCAGGCGATCGGCAACGCTAGCTGAGCGAATGGCTTCCGCCGAGCCGTGCGATTGAAACCAAAGGTTCACCCCGGTCAATACAATCGCCACCAGCAAGAACGGGCCAATCCGCGCGAGGTCCCATCCCGTAATCCGCTTCCGGCGCCACCAGACGATCCCCAAAAGCAGAATTGGCAAGACTGCGACCGATCCCTTGCTGAGCATGGCCAGCAGGAATGCCAGCAGGCTGAGCCAGTGCCAAAAGGAAACGCCGTGATTGTTTTCTTCTGAATCTCGCCTATCGAATCTCACGCCGCGCCCGTCTTCCGACCGCAGATACCAGAGGATCGATAGCAAAAAGAACACCAAGGCCAGGGTGTTTTTGCGTTGGGCGATCCAGGCCACGCTTTCGACATTCACCGGATGAAGTGCAAACACTAGCGCCGCCAGAAATGCTCCTGGGACCGCCAGCTTCAGCAAGATCAGCCAAATCAATAATGCCGCCGCGATGTGCAACAACAGGTTGGTGACGTGATAGCCCGTGGGATTCATTCCCCAAAGCCGCCACTCCAGCCAGAAGGTGGTGTTGGTCATCGGCCAGTAGTCTTGCGATTCGGTGGTGCACCAGAATCGGTACAGGCCGTTGGAAGACTTGATGAGGCTGTTTTCGGTCAACAGCTTGTCATCGTCCAAGATGAACCCGCCGTGCAGCGCAGGCAAATACGCCACAACGGTGGCGACGACCAATAGCGCTATGCCAGCCTGCCAGTTACGGCGTTGGCCGCGCATTGTCGGATTGAGTTGCGCATCGGGTTCCTTCGCCTGTTGTGAGCGATAGTTTGCTAGCCAGCCTTCGATTCGCTCGGCTTGCGCCGTCTGGTCCTGAGATCGGGCCAGGTCCAAAGCCTTTTGAGCCGCGGTGGTCGCGTCCGCAGATCGATGTATCTGGGCGTAAACCTTCGCCAAATTCAGCCAGGCATCCGCGTAATCGGGCTTGATCCTTACCGCCTGCTGATAGTGATCGATGGCGTCCTGCGGTCGTCCCGTCTTCGCCAGAACGATGCCCAAGTTGATGTGAGCCTGCGCGTAGTCGGGCTTGAGCCGCAGGGCCTGTTCCAAGTGTTCGATCGCCTTCTGCATCCGGCCCGCATGAACCAGAGCCATCGCCAAGTTGTTTTGGGCCTCGGGGTAATCTGGTCTTAGCCGCAGACCTTGCTGAATCTGCTCGATCGCTTCCTGCGATCGGCCTGAGTTGTATAGTGCCAATCCCAAATTGACGTGGGCCTCGGCATAGTCCGGTCGGATCCGCAGCGCATGCTGAAAAAGTTTGATGCTCTCCTGCGTTTGGCCCGCGTTGAGCAGGGCCACGCCCAAGTTGTTATAGGCCTCAGGATAATCAGGCTTCAGCCGCAGCGCTTCCTGATAGTGATCGACAGCCTGCTGAATCTGTCCTGCCTCGTACAGCGCGAGGCCCAGGTTGTTATGGATTGAAGGACCGTTAGGCTTTCGCTGCAGGGCCTGCTGAAAATTAGCGATGGCCTCTTGAGTATGACCGCCATTAGCCAATGCAATTCCCAAGTTGTAATAGGCTTCGATAGAATCTGGATTGAGTCGCAGCGCCTGCTGGTACTGCTCCATGGCCTCCTGGAGTCGGCCTGCATTGGCCAGTTCGAGACCCAAGTTGTTGCGGACCACAGGATCGTCGGGCTGATAGGCCGCAGCGTCCTGCCAAAGGGTCACACTATTGTGATAGGCCGCCAGGCGGCGCACGCTCACCAGGCTCAACAGGATCACCAGAGCTAATGCCGCGGCGGCGGCGATCTTGCCGGCGCTCCGGTCGGCCCGACCGCTGCCGTCGGCGCTAACCGGTCGGCGTTGCGTCCGCTGCGCCAGCCGATATCCGCCGGCCACAATTAGCGCCGCCAGCGCCGCCAGGGGCAGATACATCCGCCGTTCGGCCGCCACTTCGGTGACGATCGGCACCACCAAAGTCGGCGACAGAATGATCAGCACCCAAGCGCCGACGAAGCCGATCGGATTGCGCCGCCACCAAAGCACGAGTGTAGCCAGGATCAAAAGCGCCGTCGGCAACAGCCACGGCCACGCCGAAGCAGGGGAGATTAGATACGGCAGCTTGTAATGAATCGTCAATGGCCACGGCCAGACGGCCAGCTTCAGATACATCCACAGCACTTTGGTCTGCGTGAGCCACCAGGCGTAGGCCGGTACATTGTGGTCGAACCCCGCCGAGTTGGATCGCGGCCCATTGTAATTTAGCCCCAACAGCAATACCCAACCCAGCGCCAATCCCGCGTACAGCGGCCACGACTTGCGTATCGCCTGGCGGAACGAACCGGCCAGGAATGTGCGCTCGAACAACAGTACGACGAGCGGCGCGGTGACCATCACTTCCTTCGAAGCCATGCCGGCCAGGCAGGCCAGCGTCGAGAGCACCAACCAGGTGGTTCGAGCGGCAGGCGAGGGGGCCGCCCAGTAGCGCAAGCTGGAGTACAGCGTGGCCAGATAGAAGAAACCGACCATCAGTTCCGTGCGCTGGGTGACGTAGATCACCGTCTCGGTTTGCAGAGGATGCACGGCCCATAACAGTGCCGCCAAAAGAGACAAGAGACCGCTGGCGTGATCGAATCTTCCTTCGAAGTAATGCAGACACAACGTGCGCCGGACAATGGCCATCAGCAACAGCGCCGACAGCGCATGCACGATCAGGTTGAAGACGTGGTAGCCGACCGGATCGAGCCCGCCGAAGTGATAATTCAACGCCAGCGACAGGTTCACCAGCGGGCGGCCGGCGGTGGAAAGTTCTTTCGCTGGATTCAACGGTCCGGGTTGCTCGGCATCGCCGATCGGGGGCCAAAGGTTCACGATGGAAGGGTTGGCCGTAATGCAGAACATATCGTCGAAGACAAACGGCGAACTGGTGGCCCGGCCATAAACCACCCACACCGCACTCGAGATGAGCACGAATGCCGCCAGGGAAAGATCTTATTTCTCGCGGCGGTGATGGCCGTGAGCGCGTCTAGCCAACGGTGCCGAGCTTGTTGTTGATCTTCGTTTGGGCATTGAACGGTTTTCGGATTAACTCGAAGCGTGGCGAAAGCAGAAATAGAACCTCTATTGATAGGATGGCCCAGGGCTTGGCAAAACGCAAATCAGCATAGATTGACTCCGCTGGTGTCCAGGCGACAACGGGAATGATCCCACGACTTGGCGCCAGTCGATCGTGCAGCTTTGTCCGGTGCGAATGGGAAGCAATTTGCCGTACGGTCCATTGTCGCATCCAGAGTTTGGGTGGTAGGATATGAGAGGGTGCGCATGTTCCGTTGTTTGGCCTCTGGCCATGGTCGAGAGAACCTTTAATCAGCGCGCCACCTTCGGCGAGTAAGAGCGATGGACGGCAATTTGGCCATAAAATCGAGCACATCCGAGCAGGCGTCGCAGCCCAAGCCGGACCTGCGCCAGCGGGTGCAGTCGCTGCGGCTTCCGGAAAATGAATCGCCGCAAGGACCTAGTCGGCGTTGGCTGGCCTGGATGTTGGTACTGGTGGTTGTCGTAGGCGGCGGGTATTTCATCTACAAGGCGATTGGGGAACGGCAAAACAAAGAGGGCGCCCCTGTGGCCTCGCGAACCGATGGCGGCGATTCCAGTGCGGTCGCTGCTCGGGCGGTATCGCCGGCGTCGCAATCGCACCCGCCTGGGCCGCGCACCGTCGCAGCGACGCAGGTGGCCTCCTCGGGAGAGATTGCTCACGAATCGAAGGGCTATATCATCCCTGCGCATCAGATTTTGGTCAGCCCCAAAGTGCCCGGCATGCTCACGATGTTGCGAATCGAGGAAGGTCAGCGAGTGAAAAAGGACGACATTTTAGCGCAATTGGAAACCACGGATTACGAAGCCGACCATCAGCGCGCCGAAGCCTCCGTGGCGGTGGCCCAGCAGAAACTGCTGGAATTGGAGAACGGCAATCGCAAAGAAGACATTGATCAGGCAGAAGCAGAACTGCAAGAATCGCAGGCCCAACGCTCGCAGCTTCATGCCGAATGGCAGCGTATCAGTCAACTGCGCAAAAGCGGCGTGGCCACGCAAAGCGAATACGATCTGGCTGAGGCGAATTTCAAAGCCAGCGATCGCCGCGTGGAACGATTGCAAAAGGCGTACGACCTGATGCTCGCCGGCCCTCGCCAGGAGCGGATCGACGCCGCGCGCGGCGATTTGGCCGTGGCCAAGGCCGAATTGGCCAAAGTTAAATGGCGGCTCGATAACTGCACGATCAAAGCACCTATCTCCGGTACCATTCTCATCAAGCGCGCCGAAGAGGGGAACATCGTCAACCCGATCGTGATGAACGGCAGCTACAGCTTGTGCGAAATGGCCGATCTTTCGGACTTGGAAGTGGAGCTCAAAATCCAGGAGCGCGACATCTCGAAAATCTTCAAGGGCCAAAAGTGCAAGATCCGCGCGGAAGCCTGGCCCGATCGAGTTTACGACGGATACGTGACGCGGCTGATGCCGATCGCGGACCGCGGTCAAGGCGCCGTGCCGGTGCGCGTGAAAATCAGCGTGCCGCCGGCAGAGGAAGGCGTGTACCTCAAGCCGGAGATGGGCGCCGTCGTGACGTTCCTGAAAGGCGACGAGCCGGCATCGCCGTGAACCGAACACGGAGCCGGGCTTATCGACATCACTCGGACCTCGGCTGATGGTCTGTTGCTGCCGCGCCGTTATTGCGAAGGCCGAGCCTGCTCAAGCGTTGACGATTCCCGAGACCCTTGCGGTGGAGCGGCACGGTTGGAATTGAGCCAGGCTTCGATCTGCTGGGCCGCCGCTGTTTGGCCTTGGGATCGTGCCAGCGCCAATGCCTTTTGGGCCACCGCGATCGCTTCTGCGGAACGATGCACCTGGACATACGCCGTCACCAAATTGGTGTACGCCTCCAAGTAATCGGGGTTGAGATTTATCGATTGCTGGTAGTGGGTGATGGCTTCTTCGAAACGGCCGGCGGCCGCCAGAGCGAGACCGAGGTTTTGATGTGCTTTCGCATAATTGGGACGCAAGCGCAACGCTTGCTCCAAATGTGCGATGGCCTCCGGCAGTCGATCGGTATTGGTCAGAGCAAATCCCAGATTGTTGTGAGCCTCGGCGGAGTTGGGATTGAGCTGGATCGCCATTTCGAATTGAGCGATCGCCTCCGCGAATTGGCAGGAATTGAGCAGCATGTTTCCTAAGTTGGTGTGTGCTTCGGCGTAGTCGGGGTTCAACCGCAGGGCCTGCTCAAGGTGATCGATCGCTTCCTGCGGATGTCCCGTCGTGGCCAGGATGACGCCCAGGTTGTTCTGGGCCAACCAGCAGGCCGAATTGCGGTCGATCGTCGTCTGGTAAACGTTCACGACGTCGCTGTACATCCCGGCCTGCCGCCAGGTGAGCGTAGCCAACGCGCCCAACATCGCCACGCACAAAAAGTTTCCGACCCAGCGTGTCTGCGACGGAAGACGAGAAATTGCCAGGGCGATGGCTGCGGCCGCCGGCACGATCACGCCCAGGCTGGCCAAATACAGCAAGTGATCGGCTACGAAGGAAAATACGAACCAGTAGACATTCAAAAATCCCAACACTGGAAACAGCGTGCCGATGAACAGCAGCCAGCCGGCCAGCGGTCCGCGCCACCGTTTGCGCAACAGCCAGAGCACGATTACGATCGCCACGCTGGCCGAAGGAAATAACCATTGCCACCAGACGCTCGGATCCACTTCCCAGCGGGGATACATGAAGATCAGATTCGCAGGCCAGAGCAGTTGGCCCAAATAGAACCAGGGCACACGGCCGGCGATCAGCGCTCGCTGGGCGAAGGTCAAGGCGAATCCCGTCCCTTCCGCACCGATGAAATTCAGCTCTACCCAGGTAGTGAAGAGCCCGGCCGCCGCTCCCAGGATGAACCATGGCGTCAGCGGGGCGACGTCGCGTCGCCACGACAGGCTGCCCCGTTGCCACCAAAAGATGACCAACAGCGCGGCCGGCAGTGTGGCCGTCACCGTCTTGCTGAGCATTGCCAGCCCGAATAGCGCCAGCGCCAGCGCATACTGTGAACGTCGGCGCGACTGGTCGAAGTGCAAGTACGACAGCATCGCGCCCAGATAAAACACGGTGGAGAGCGTGTTCTTCTGCTCGGTGATCCAGGCCACCGATTCGACCATGACCGGATGCAGCGCAAAGATAGCCGCGGCCAGCCACGCGCCGGGAATCTCGAGCTTCCGCAGAATCAAGTAGACCAGCCAGGCGGCCGTCGCGTGCAACAGCAGATTCACCAGGTGATAGCCCAGCGGATGATCGCCCCACAGTTGGCACTGCATCCAGAAGAAACTGTGCAGCAGCGGATAGTATTGTTCGGTTGCGCCGATGTCGAACCAGATGCGCGCCAAACCGGGTAGCGAGCGCAGACTGGGGCTCGTCACGTAGTCGCTGTCATTCCAAACGAACTGCCCTCGCAGGGCAGGGATGTAAGCCACGCAGGTGACGACCACCAATAGTGCCATCCCGCCCAGCATGCGCAGGCGCGGCATCTGCGAAATCTGCCCACCCGCCGGGTTGGAATCGTCACGTCGGTTTTGCTTCCTGGACTTGGACACAATGCACGATTCCTATGGTGCCGGCGCAGGGCGGGCCCCGCCGGAGGGCGATGATGTATCCTGCATGCCGGCTTGCTGCGCGAGATAGCTTGTCAGCCAGGCATCGATTTGCTCAGCCAGCGCCGCTTGTCCAGTGGATCGCGCCATATCCAAACCTTGTTGAGCCGTAGCGACGGCTTCGTCGAATCGGTGCTGTTGCGCATAGACTCTCGCCAGGTTGGTATAGGCCTGAATGTAATCAGGCTTCAGCCGCAGCGCCAGTTGATAATGCTCGATGGCTTCTTGCTGCCGACCAACGCTGACCAGTGCATTGCCTAAGTTGTAATGGCCCTTCACATCGTCAGGATCGAGCCGCAGCGCCTGGTCGTACTGTTTGATGGCCTCTTGTGGGCGTCCTGACAGCGCCAAGGCGTTTGCCAAATTAAGTTGTGCATTGACATAGTCGGGCTTGAACCACAACGATTGCTCAAAATGATCGATCGCTTCCGGCAGACGACCGCTGGTGGCCAGGATCAGCCCCAGATCGTTGTGTGCTTGTGAGAGTTTGGGATCGCATTCTAGCGCCAGTTCCAACTGTGCGATCGCAATCTTGGGGCGGCCCGTTTCGTAGAACACCACACCTAGATTGTAATGAGCGAGGGCAAAGTTGGATTTCAGGCGGAGGGCTTGATCGATTTGCTGGATCGCTTCCTGCGACTGGCCTGATTTGTGCAGGGCGACGCCCAAATTGTTGTGAACCAGCCAGCATTCGGGATTTTTTTCGAGCGTCGCTTGATACAGTTCGAGTGGACCCGCGTAAAGGCTGCTTTGTTGCCAGGTCAATAATGTCAAGGTGCTTACCAAGAGGACGGCGGCGGCGGTCGCCGCAAGTCGGAGCGCTCCATGCGCGCGGTCATGCCAAACGCTCCAGGCGGCCGCCACCAGCGCCAAGACGCCGATGATGGCGATGTGCTGATAATGATCCGCCACCAGCGAATACTCCATGAAGCCCACGTCCGTAAATCCGAGCACCGGCACCAGCGTCACGCAGAAGAATCCCCAGGCGTACAACAGCGGTCGAACCCAGATCGCCTGCCGCGAATTGCGTCGCCACCAAAGCAGAACCGTGACCGCTGCGGCTGCCACAAGCGGAAGCCACCATAATGGCTTACTGATCGAAATAGTCCACTGCGGATAGACGAACATCAAATCGATCGGCACCAGCGCCTTGGATAGATAGAACCAGATCACGGCGCCGGCTCCAGCCAGGCGCTGGCCGAAATTGACATCACGAATTATGGCGCCGCTGCCGTGCGTTTGAAACCAAACGTTCACAAAGGTCAACGAAGCGGAAATCAGGAAAAACGGCGCGGTTCGCAGGACGTCCCGCAAAGTCAATCTTCCGCGCTGCCACCACACCAATCCCAGCAGCACGAGGGGCAAGATCGCCGCGGAGCCTTTGCTCAGCATCGCCAGCACAAATGCCAACAGACTCAGCCAATACCAGCGCCCCGCCCCCGCCGTGTGTCGATATTCATTCTCTTCGATCTCCTTTTGGAATCGTCCTCGCCGGTCTTCCGCATTCAGATACGACAGGATTGACAGGAGAAAAAGCACCATGGCCAAGACATTTCTCGCTGCGCGATCCAGGCCACTGATTCAACATTCACCGGATGTACGGCAAACAACAAGGCCGCGAGAAATGCGCCAGGGACCGCCAGCTTCCGCAAGATCACCCAAATCGATAAAGCCGCCGCGATGTGTAACACCAGGTTGGTGACGTGATAGCCTGTGGGATTCATTCCCCACAGCTGCCACTCCAGCCAGAGGCTGCTGTAGGAAACCGGGTAGTATTCAAATTGTTCCGCGGTAGACCAGATGCGGCCCAGGCCACTCGGAGATTTGACAAGGTTGTTGGCGATGAGCAGCACATCATCGTCCATCACAAATCGGCCATTCAACATCGGGAAATATGCCACGCAAGCGGCGACGACAATCAGGACCGCTCCTGCAAACGCCAGATCACGTGAGCTGTGTGGCATCATCGAGTTAACCCAACGTCAATCGCCGGTAGAATCAAGTGCCGAAAATGAATGGACCTTCTCATCATACGATCTTCTGGTTGCCAAGCTCAAAACTAGCTTACCGGCCTCACGGCGCCACAGGAGCAAGATTGGGACGGGTTGCTTCATCGACCGAATTCGAAACGCTCGCACGGTAGTTCTTCAACCAGGTTTCGATTTGCTTGATCAAAGCCGCACGTCCCGTCGTTCGGGCCAGGTCCAAGCCTTTTTCGGCGGCGGCGATGGCAGCCGTCGCGCGATTCAGTTTCGCCGAGGCCTTGGCTAGGTTGAAATAGGCGGTGGCATCCGCCCCATCAAGTTGGATCGCCACCTGGTATTCGTGAATCGCCTCTCGGAAACGACCCAAGTCCGCAAGCGTTACTCCCAGATTGTTGTGGAAATTGGCGGAATCGGGTTTTAGTCGAACTGCTGCTTCAAGGTGTGGAATCGCTTCTTCAGGCCGGCCGGCTCGGGCCAACGCATTTCCCAGATTGTTTTGCGCTGTGAGAGAATCTGGATTGATTTGCACTGCCCGATGGTAGTGTTCGATTGCTTCCCGCAGATGACCCATCCTGGCCAGAGCAATCGCCAGGCTGGTGTGAGCATCACAGCTATTCGGATCAAGCCGCAAGGCGATGTTGTATTCGTCGAGCGCTTCTTGTAGTTGATTGGCCTTAAAGAGAGCATTGCCCAAGGTGCAGTGAGGATCTGCGGCCCTTAAAAGCGATTTGACGGCCTCCCGATACTGAGCGATCGCTTCCTGCACTTTGCCCTGGGCTTCAAGTGCGATCCCGAGGTTAGTCAGAGCCAGGGGATAACCGGGCTCAAATTGAAGGGCCTGCTGGTAATGCCGAATTGATTCTTCCACCTGGCCGGATTTCATCAGTTCGACGCCTAAATTGTTATGCGCCACGCCGTAATGGGGATTGAGCTAAAGTGCCTTTTCATAATGCTGTATCGCCCCCGCTGATTGTCCGGAATTTGCCAGTTCACGTCCCAGGTTGTTTTGCGCCAAATACGAAATTGGATTTATCGCCAAGGTGGCTTCGTACAGCGTCTGCGGAGTTTCGTACAGATGGTCTTGCCGCCAGGTCGCCAGCGTCAAAGCGCCGACCAAAAACACGACGGTCACGCTGCGCCATCGATCCAGCCGCACCGCGAATCTGTTGACACCAGGCGAGCCACGCTGCCGCTAGCGCCAGTACGCCAATGATCGCCATGTGCTGATAATGATCGGCCACCAGCGAAAACTCCATGAAACCCACATCGGTGAATCCGAGCATTGGAATCAGCACCACGCCAAAAAAAATCCAAGCCAGCAGCAGCGGCCGACCCCACCAATTATCGCGCTTCAAGATCAACACAGCGGTGACGATCACAGCGGCCCCCAGGGGCAACCAACAAAGCACGATGCCCGTGTCGACCCGCCATTTGGGATAAATAAATGCCAGGTTGATCGGCACAATCGCCTTGGATAGATAGAACCAGACTGCGGCGCCGGTGCCCGCACAGCGTTCGGCGAAGCTTGCGGAACGAATGTCAGCTTCATATCCGCGGTGCTGGAACCAGATGTTTGCCAGTGTCAGCACAATCGAGATCACGAAAAACGGAGCAACCCGCAACCATTCTCCCAGGTCGATTTTCCGGCGTTGCCACCACACCAACGCCAGCAGTACGGCCGGCAAGATCGTCGCAGAGCCTTTGCTGAGCACTGCCATTAGGAACATCAGCAGACTCAGCCAATACCACTTATTTCCATGGGACCCCTTCGCTGACGGTGGCGGCTGGCTGCTGCGAATCTTGTCGATCGGGAGCACCGGTTCGTCGGCCTTCAGGTAGCAAAGCACCGAAAGTAGACAGAACACAATCGCCAACAAGTCTTTCCGTTGGGAAATCCAAGCTACCGATTCCACGTTGACCGGGTGAACCGTAAACAGCAGCGCCGCCAGAAATGCTCCAGGAACTGCCAGCTGCCTGAGAATCGCCCAAATCAAGAGGGCCGAAGCGACGTGCAACAGCAAGTTGGTGACGTGGTAGCCCCTGGGATTCATTCCCCACAATCGCCATTCAATCCACAAACTGGAGTTCGAAACCGGGTAGTAGTCGATCGCTTCAACGCTGCACCAGAATAGGCGCAGTCCGTCAGGCGACTTAATAATCGAAGAATTGGTCAAATACAGGTCATCATCCAAAATGAAATTGCCGCCCATCGACGGCAGATAGGCCGCAACCGCCAAACCGGCCAGCAACAAGATTCCCGATACAGCGACGATGCGTGGGGTCATAAGATAGCGTCCCGCAAACGGAACCAAGGCGCCCGGCTGCTGCTGCGTCTGCCTCGACATCGGCTATTTATCCAAAGAATGGCGACGTTGCACGAAATCTTGTCACTTCAAATCCATATCCTTAGCTTAATTGGCTCGAAAGGTCGCCAGCCAAGTTTCGATCTTTTGAACCAGCGCCGTTTGGCCTTGCGAACGAGCTAAATCCAGCGCTTTTTCCGCTGCGGCGACGGCCTCTGCAGAACGCTGCAACCGGGCATAGGCGAATGCCAGGTTGGCATATGCATTGGCATGAGTTGGGTTTTGTTGCACCGCTTGTTGGTACTGCTCGATCGCCTCTTGAGTTCGCCCCGCTTGAAGAAATGTTGAACCCAAGTTGTTGCGCGCTTCTGCAAAATCGGGTCGTATCTGCAAGGCAAGCTGATACTGTTGGATCGCCCCGTCAATCTGATGAACCTGCTGAAGCACATCTGCCAAATTGTAGTGGGCCTGCGCATCGTCGGGGTCCAACACAACGGCTTGCCGATACGCTTCGATCGCTTCCAGAGCGCGGCCTGCGGCCGACAACGAATTGCCTAGGTTATAGCAAGCGGTGAAATAATCGGGCTTAAGCCGGAGCGCCTCGCGATATTCGGCGATCGCCTCCTGGAGCCTGCCGCTTTTCGCCAGCGCGACACCCAAATTGCAATGGACTTCGGGATGTCCGGTTTCGGTATGCAGCACGTGTTGAAAATATTCAATCGCTTCCTGGTACCGGCCCTCGTCGGTCAATGCAGTCGCCAGGTCGATGTACGCATCGGAATAGTCTGGCTTCAGCCCCAGCGCGAGTTGGTATTGTTCGATGGCCTCGCGAGTTCGGCCAATTTTGTGCAGCGCTTTGCCTAGATTGTCATGCGCTAACTGATTATCCGGCTGGTGATTCACATTGTCCTGCCAAAGGCTCAGTGCGTCCTGATACGCCGCCAGGCGATGCGCACTAACGGCGCAAGGAGCAGCGCCACGAAGAAGGCTGCCGTGCCGGCCAGCGTTTCCGGCCACCGCAGAAATGGCTGGCGTTTCGCAGCGGCGGGCGCTCGCAACGGCGCGGCTGGCTGCGCCAGCCAGTAGCTGCCTGCCACAAGCAGCGTGATCAGCGCTGCCAACGGCAGATACATTCGCCTTTCGGCCGCGACCTCTGTGAGGATGGGCACGACCAACGTCGGCGACAGTATGATTAGCACCCATGCGCCGACAAAACCCACGGCACTGCGCCGCCAGAGAAGAATCAGCGTAGCAATGGCCAATAGCGTAACCGGCGCCAGCCACGGCCAGGCGGCCCCCAGGGTTGTGAAATACGGAAACTTATAGTGAATCGACAGGGGCCAGGGCCAAATCGTCAGCTTCAAATATAACAGCAGCACTTTGGTCTGGGTCAGCCACCAGGAGTACGCCGGCAATCCCAATTGGCTGGCGCAGGAAAAACCGGCTGAATCCGACCTGGGCGCGTCGTAATTGAGATACAGCAGCAAGACCCAACTTAAAAACAAACCGACGAACAGCGGCCACGATTTTTGCACCGCCCGGCGGAGCGAACCGGAGATAAACGTCCGCTCGAACAATAAAACAACAACCGGCGCGGTAACCATCACCTCTTTACAGGCCATACCAGCCAAACAAACCAGGGCCGCCAATATCAGCCAGATGTTGCGTGTCGTCCGCGATGCGGCTTGCCAGTAGCGCAAGCTGGCATACAGCGTGGTTAGATAGAAGCATCCCACCATAAGTTCGGTGCGCTGTGTGACGTAGACCACCGTCTCAGTCTGCAGTGGATGCAATTCCCACATTAACGCCACAAGAAAGCCTAGTAGATCGCCAATGTGAGCGAATCGTCCCTGAAAATAATCCAGTTGCAACGTGCGGCGCACAATTCCCATCAGCAACAGTGCCGACAACACGTGGACGACGAGATTGAACACGTGATAGCCGACTGGATCCAATCGCCCGATGTAATAATTGATCGCCAGCGACAGGTTCACCAGCGGTCTACCCGAAGTGGGCAACTCTGCAGGTGGATTTAAGGGACCGGGATGTTTCGATTCGCCGATTAGCGGCCACAACCGGACAATCGACCGGTTGTCGGTCACGCTTCCACTATCATCGAACACGAACGGCGAGTTCAGCGATGGCCAATACACGGCACCGGCTGCGCCGGCCAGCAACACCCAGAACACCAGAAGTTGTGTTTTTCGATAATCCATCTGCAGCAATGACGCCGGCGGGCATTACGGCACGGCGCCGTCGCGTTGAGAAGGGGCGGCCTCGCCTGGTTGCTTTGCTTGTTCGGCACGATAGTTTCTCATCCCGCCTTCAATCTGTTCTGCGAAATCGGTTTGCCCGGCGGACCGTGCCAGGTCCAGAGCCTTTTGTGCCGCGGCGATCGCTTCGGGGAAGCGCTGCAACTGAGCGTAAGCATTCGCCAGATTGTAATACGTTTTGGGATGATTCGGCATCAGTTGCGCAGCTTGCTGGTAGTGCTCGATGGCTTCCTTCGGGCGGCCCGCTCGAAGCAAAGTGGATCCCAGATTATTGTGCGCTTCCGCATATTCAGGTTTTATCTGCACCGCGGTTTGGTATTGTTCAATCGCCTCGTCGCGCCGACCGATCTGCAGCAGCGCGTTTCCCAAGTTGTAATGGGCTTGAGGATCATCGGGATGAATCTTGATGGCTTGCTGAAACTGCTCCACGGCTGCAGGCATTTGTCCCGCCTCATACAGCGCGTTTCCCAGGTTGTAGCGCGCGTTGAAGTAATTCGGATCCAGTCGCAGCGCCTCCTGATACTCAGCAATCGCCTCGGGAACTTTGCCCAGCTGGGCCAGCGCGATTCCCAGGTTGCCGCGGGCGTCGGCGTAGTCGGGCTTGATTTGCAGCGCCTGTCGGCACTGTTCGCTTGCTTCTTGAAAACGACCCAAGCTGATTAGCACTCCGGCCAGGTCGGCGTGAATTTCGCAATTGTTCGGTTCGTACTGAACGGCCAGCTGCAAGCGCTGCAATGCTTCTTGCGGGCGGTTCTGCTTCAGCAGCACCTTGCCCCAGTTGTTGTATGCGTCCGCAAGATCCGGCTGGATCCTTATCGCTTGTTGATATTGATCGATTGCCTCCTCGATCTTGCCCGTTTCCGCCAGTGCGGTGCCCAAATTGTTGTGGGCGCGGGCATACTCGGGGTTGAGCGCAACGCCTCTTGATATTCAGCGATCGCCTCTGAAGTTCTGCCGAGGGCCAGCAAGATATTGCCCAGGTTGTTGTGTGGATCGGGATAACCTGGATTGAGATATATCGCCTCTTGATAATGTTGCCGGGCCTCCTGCGGTCGATTGTCGCGGGCCAGTTGGATTCCCAGGTTGTAATGAGCAACGAAATTCTTGGGTTGAGCGGCCAACACATCATGCCAAAGCGTCAATTCATTCCTGTACGTTGCTAGGCGGTGAAAGCTTATTGCGCCCAATGCCGTCGCCAGCAACAGTGCGGCAGTCGTCGCGATGGCGGCAGTCCGCGCCTTGGCGGCCTGCAGTAGAAAAGCGTATCCCCCAACAACCACGAGCGCCACCAGGGCCGCCAGCGGCAAATACATCCGCCGTTCCGCCGCCATCTCGGTGACGATGGGCACGATTAAGGTCGGCGACAGTATCAGCAGTACCCATGCGCCGACAAAACCGATCGCGCTGCGGCGCCAACAAAGAACCAGCGTGGCCACTATCAAAAGCGCAGTCGCTACCATCCAAGGCCAGGCCGAACTCAACGTGGTCAGGTATGGAACGTAGTAATACATGACCAGCGGCCACGGGCGAACAACCAATTTCAAATACATCCACAGAATTTTCGACTGGGTAAACCACCAGGCGTACGCAGGCACTCCCAAATGAAAACCGGCGGTGTCGGAACGAGGTCCCGCGTGATTGAGGTATAGCAGCAGCCCCCAACTGATCAGCAATCCCACATACAGCGGCCATGAATTCCGCAGCGCACGGCGAAACGATCCGGCAATGAACGTGCGCTCATACAACAGCACGATTACCGGCGCTGTAACCATCACCTCCTTGCACGCGATGCCCGCCAGGCTTGCCAGAGTCGCCATCACCAGCCAGGTGGTCCGGCCCGACGGGTTCGCCGCCCCCCAGTAGCGCAAGCTGGCATAGAGCGTGGCAAGATAGAAGAAGCCGACCATCAATTCCGTGCGCTGCGTGATGTACTCGACCGTTTCCGTCTGCAGCGGATGCAACGCCCACAGGAGCGCTACGAAGTATGCCAATGGACTGGCGGCGGCGATATATCGGCCGCCAAAATAGTCTAAGCACAGGGTGCGCCACACAATGCCCGCCAGCAACGCCGCCGACAGAAGGTGCACGATGAGATTGAAGACATGATAACCGACTGGATTGAGCCGGCCGAAGTAGTAATTGATCGCCAGCGAAAGATTCACCAGCGGCCGGCCGGAGGTGGGCAAGTTACTGGGCGGGTTCAATGGGCCGGGATGTTCGGAATCGCCAATCATCGGCCATAGCCGGACGATTGACCGATTGTGGATCACGCTTCCGCTGTCATCGAACACGAACGGCGAATTTAGCGCGCGGCAATACACCGCGAACACAGCCACCGTCAGCAGCGCCATTGCCACCAGAGCCGATTTTCGTCGATGCATCATGTTCGGGAATTGGTTGGGCGGCTGTCAGGGCACTTGGCGGTTGCCGTTGGAAGTCCCTTCATCGCCACCCTTTGCCTGTGCGGCGCGATACGATTTCAACCAGGCCTCGATCTTTTCGGCAAGCTCCGTGTCGCTGCGCGATCGGGCCACTTGCAATGCCTGTTCAGCTACAGCGATGGCCTGCGTGGGCGCTTTAAGGCAGCATAAGCTAATGCCATGTTGGCCAATGCGTCCAAACAGCCGGGGTCAATCTGCAAGGCTTGCTGGTAATGTTCGAGGCCTTCTTCCGGCCGCCCCAGGCTGACCAGGGCAATTCCCAGGTTCGCATGCGCGCCGGAATTATCAGGTCTCAGTTGCAACGCCAACCTGTACTGGACTACGGCGTCGGCTGCTCGACCGGTTCGGAAAAATGCGTTGCCGAGCATGTTGTGGGCCAGAGTATTATCAGGTTGATGTTTTACGTTGTCTTCCCAGAGAGAAAGTGCGCTATCATACGCCGCCAGGCGACGAACGCTGACAACGGAAAGGATTGATATCACGATTAAGGCCACCGCGCCGGCCAGCACGACGGACCATCGTCGAGCCGGCTTGCTTGCTGCGGCGGCTGCAACCGGCACTGCAGTTTGCTGCACCAGCCAGTTACCGTCCACCACGAACAGCGTCGCCAGCGCCGCTAGCGGCAAATACATCCGCCGTTCCGCCGCGATTTCGGTCGTGATGGGCACGATCAACGTCGGCGACAGAATCAGCAGCACCCAGGCGCCGACAAACCCGATCGCGCTGCGGCGCGCGAGAAGCATCAACGTAACAAGTCCCAACAGTGCGACCGGCGCCAGCCACGGCCAGGCGGCGCTTAGCGTCGTGAGATACGGTATCTCGTAATGAATCGCCAAAGGCCACGGCCAGACCGCCAATCTTAAATACATCAGCAACACCTTCGCCTGGCTGAACCACCAGACGCAGGCGGGAACACCCAAATGAAAACCGGCGGTGTTCGAACGAGGTCCCGCGTGATTGAGGTATAGCAGCAGCCCCCAACTGATCAGCAATCCCACATACAGCGGCCATGAATTCCGCAGCGCACGGCGAAACGATCCGGCAATGAACGTGCGCTCATACAACAGCACGATTACCGGCGCTGTAACCATCACCTCTTTACATAGGGCCCCGGCCAGACACGTCAACGTGGAAAGCGCCAACCAGGCTGTTCGACCGCCCGTCGATGCCGCCGACCAGTAGCGCAAAGCGCCGTAGAGCGTGGCCAGATAGAAAAAGCCGACCATCAGTTCCGTGCGCTGCGTGATGTATACGAGCGTCTCGGTATTCAGAGGATGGATCGACCACAAGAGCGCCACCACAAGCGCAAGCGGACCACTGGCCCGATCGAACCGGCCCCCGAAATAATCCAACTGCAACGTGCGCCGCACGATCATCATCAGCAAAACGGCCGAAAGCAAATGCACTATTAAATTGAAGATGCGATAACCGACTGGATTGAGCCGGCCGAAGTAGTAATTGATCGCCAGCGAAAGATTCACCAGCGGCCGGCCGGAGGTGGGATACTGGAAAGAGGGGTTAAATGGGCCGGGATGCGCGGCGTCTCCCACCAAGGGCCAGAGCCTGGTGATCGATCGATTGTCGATGACGCTCACCGAGTCATCGAACACGAACGGCGAATTTAGCGCACGGCAATACACCGCGAACACAGCCACCGTCAGCAGCGCCATTGCCACCAGAGCCGATTTTCGTCGATGCATCATGTTCGGGAATTGGTTGGGCGGCTGTCAGGGCACTTGGCGGTTGCCGTTGGAAGTCCCTTCATCGCCACCCTTTGCCTGTGCGGCGCGATACGATTTCAACCAGGCCTCGATCTTTTCGGCAAGCTCCGTGTCGCTGCGCGATCGGGCCACTTGCAATGCCTGTTCAGCTACAGCGATGGCCTGCGTGGGGCGCTTTAAGGCAGCATAAGCTAATGCCATGTTGGCCAATGCGTCCAAACAGCCGGGGTCAATCTGCAAGGCTTGCTGGTAATGTTCGAGGCCTTCTTCCGGCCGCCCCAGGCTGACCAGGGCAATTCCCAGGTTCGCATGTCGCCGGTATAGTTCGGTTGAAACCGCAATGCCAATTCGTATTGTCCGACGGCGTCGTGCGGTTGATTGTTTTTGAAGAGTTCATTCGCCAGGTTGTAGTGCGCCATCGCGCATTCCGGATTTTTCTCGATCGCGGCGGAATACAGCCGGATTGGACCGCTGTAGAGTCTGGCTTGTTGCCACGCAAGAAACGACAACCAGGCAACTAGAACAACCGACACAATCGACGGCGCCCAACGAACCGTTTGCTGCGCGGTCGACTGCCAACGCGCGACCCCTGCCGCCACCAGCGCCACTACGCCGATGAGCGCGAGGTGCTGGTAGTGGTCCGCCACGGGCGAATAATACATGAAGCCGACGTCCAAAAAACCTAACACAGGCGCCAGCGCCAGGCAGAAGTATCCCCAGGCGAACAACAGCGACCGACCCCAGCTATTCGATCGAGAATTGCGCTGCCGGCCAAGTGCAAGCACTACGATCAACGCGGCAATCAGCGGCAGCCAACAGAGCAGGCGATCAGTTTGCACGCGCCATTGCGGATAGATAAACGCCAGATCAATTGGCAACAGCGCCTTGGACAGATAAAACCAAACCACCGAGCCGGCCCCGAGCAGACGTTCCACAAAACTGGCAGTGCGGATAGCGGTGGTGAACCCGCCGGTTTGACGCCATAGATTTACCGCCAAAAGCGCCATCGCCACCAAGAAAAACGGCACGGTCGATGCGAAATCCGCCAAAGTAATTCGCCGCCACCACCACCACGCCAGTCCCAACAGCAAAATTGGCAAGAAGACGACCGATCCTTTGCTCAGCATCGCCAAGAGATACGCCAACAGACTCAGCCAATACCATCTTGTCCCATTGCTTCGGCGCACCGACCGTTTGGAGTGGGCCGTCCTTTTGTTATCGACGGCGGACCGCATCTCGTCGGCCTTCAGATACCACAAAACCGATATCAGCACGAACACGATCGCCAGCAATCCTTTCCGCTGGGATATCCATGCCACCGACTCCACATTCACGGGATGAACGGTGAACAGCAGGGCCGCCAAGAAGGCGCCGGGGATCGCCAGACGTTGCAAGACCAACCAAAGCAATATCGCCGCGGCGATGTGCAGCAGCAGATTGGTGACGTGATAACCGGTGGGACGCAATTGCCATAGCCGCCACTCGATCCACAGAGTGGTGTTCGACACCGGGTAGTAGTCCAATGTCGGCTGGTTCGTGATCCAAAATCGAAACCAGCCGTCCGGTGCGGCGATCAAACGGCTCTTGGTCAGATATGAGTCGTCATCCAAAACAAAGCCGCCATTTAGCGCAGGCAGATAGACCAACAGCGCCAAGCCGGCAATCAATAGGGCGCCTTTCAGCAAAGACAAGTTTGACAATGCCGGCAGCCGTGGGACAGGTGCAGGCGGGGTCTCGATAGATGGGTGTCGCGGCGACATCGACTCCAGGCCTACCTAGGGCGACGGATGAACAGCGTCAGACTTGGGTTCTAGTTGTTGCGTTCCATTGGATTGCGAACGATATTCCGTCAGCCAAGCGTCAATCTCTTCTGCCAGCGAGGCTCGCCCTTGGGAACGAGCCATCTCCAGTCCCTTTTCGGCGGTGGCAATGGCTTGGGCGCGCTCGTGCAATTGGGCGTAGGCTTTCGCCAAATTGGCATACGCTTCAGTGTAACTCGATTTCAATCGGAGTGCCTGCTGACAATGCTCGATCGCCTCTGAAATCTGGCCCTTATCAAGCAGAACGGTTGCTAGATTATTGTGGGCATCGGGAAAATCAGGCTTCAGCCGCAATGCTTCCTGATAGTGGAAGATGGCTTGTTCGTCCCGGCCAAGATTCGCCAACGCGTTGCCGAGATTGTCGTGAGTGATCGCCGAATCGCTTTTGATGCGCAGACTTTGTTCTAAGTGATCAACCGCTTCTCTGAGCCGGCCTGCCTGTGCCAGTGCGCTTCCCAGATTGTCATGGGCCGAAGCGTTGTCGGGGTTTAATCGCACCGCTTGTTCATACTCGTCGATGGCGCCCTGAGTTTGTCCCAGTTGCAGCAGCAGGTTGCCGTAGTTGTAGTGGGCATCGGCAAAGTTTGGATTGAGACGCAACGCATATTTATAGTGCGTCATGGCTTCCTGAGTGCGTCCGATTTTCCGCAGCGCGACGCCGACATCATTGTGAAGCGGCCAACAACTGGGATTTTGCTCGAGCGTGGCTTCGCATAATGGCAATGGGCCACGATAGAGCTCATTCTGTCGCCACGTTAGAAACGCCAGGGCGCCAATGACTGCGACGATTGCCACGATCGGAACACAGCGCAGCGCACCGTGCGACTGTCGGAACCAGAAGGTCCAACCGGCCGCGGCCAAGGCCACGACCGCGATGATGGCGATGTGCTGATAATGGTCCGCCACCAGCGAGTACTGCATGAACCCCACGTCGGCAAAGCCCAGCACAGGCACCAGTGCGATGCAAAAGAAGAGCCAAGCGAACAGGAGCGCGCGGGGCCAGCCGGTTTTATGCCAGATGACTTGCCGCGCCAAAATCGCAGTCAGCATGAGGGCCGCTGCCAGCGGCAGCCACCATCTTCACGCGCGCGTGTCGATCATCCAGTTCGGATAGATGAACGTCAAATCTACCGGCGCCAGTGCCTTGGCAAGGTAGAACCAGACGACCGCGCCGGCGCCAGCCAGCCGCTGTGAGAAATCGGCGCTGCGAAGCACGACGTCGATGCCGTGCTTTTGAAACCAGACGTTCACGTAGGCCAGCGCACCGGCGATCAGGAAAAACGGCACGGTTCGCGGCACGTCCCACACGTCGATCCGCTTCCGCCGCCACCAAACGATTACGAGCAACAGCCCCGGCAGAACCGCCACCGACCCCTTGCTGAGCATCGCCAACAGAAACGCCGCTAGACTTAGCCAATACCAATGCCCTAAGCGACCACGAAACTTCTCTTCTCCTCTTCTGCTCTTCTCATCTTCCTCCTTCAAATACCACCAAATCGACAACAGAAAGAACACCATAGCCAGCGTGTTTTTCCGCTGCGAGATCCACGACACCGATTCCACGTTCACCGGATGCACGGCAAACAAAAACGCCGCTAGAAAAGCGCCGGGGACGCCAAGCTTTCGTAAGATCGCCCAGATCATGCACACCGCCGCAATGTGCAAGATCAAGTTGCTGATGTGGTACCCCGTTGGATTTGATCCCCACAGCCGCCATTCCAGCCAAAAGCTCGTATTGGTCATCGGCCAGTAGTCGGTCGGGTCGGTCGTAAACCAAAGCCGATACAAGCCATGGGTCGACTGGACGAACGGGCTTTCACTGACCAGCAGCCGATCGTCGAGCAGAAATTCGCCCCGCATCGCCGGCCAGTAAGCAAGCGCGGCAGCGAACACAATGATCGCCACTCCCGCGCAACATCGCTGCGCCGCCGAAAACCGCCAGGAGCTTTCGCTTCCCGACGGCGATTGCAGGGAAGGGGAGGTATTACGCAGGGGCATCGAACGTCAACTCAGAATTGGGCAAACGCTCGCGTCGCAGGTCGATGTCGTAGGCCGGCCACGCTCCGGTCAATAGCGCTAGGGCGAAGGAACGGAACCGGACGACGTACCGTTGAACCGCGATGAATCGGAACTGTAAGCGTTAATCCAGGCACTTATTCTTTGAACGACGCCGGCATTCCCTTGAGTTCGAGCAAGTTCCAGCGCCCGCTGCGCAGCGGCCATCGCGTCGGCAGGCCGATTCAATCGGGCATAGCTAGTCGCCATATTGAAATACGCGGCCACGTGATCCGGCTTGAGCCGCACCGCTTGTTGGAATTGTTCCACCGCCTCGCCGGGCTGGCACGCGTGCAGCAGCGCCGTCCCGAGATTGTTGTAGGCCTCAACGTAGTTGGGGTTCAACCGCAGCGTTTCGCGATACTGCTCGATCGCCCGCTGCAGCTGATCGCTCTTCCGCAAGGCGTTGGCAAAATTGAAGTGAATTTCCGGGTCGGACGGGTCCAAGATTATCGCTTGCTGATATTGTTCGATTGCTTCCGGCAGCTTTCCGCTGTCGGATAGCACGTTTGCCATGTTGAAAGATGCGTCCGCGAAGTCGGGATTGTAGTGCAATGCGAGCTTGTATTGCTCGATGGCATCGTCCAGTTTCCGTTCCTTGCGAAACGCATTGCCCATGTTGTAATAGGCCGCCGGATAGTCGGGCTGAATTTGAATCGCTCGGCGATATTGTTCGATTCCCTCCTCAATGCGCCCTTGCTTGACCAGCTCGCGGCCAAGGTTATATCGAGCCAGCGCATAATCGGGATTCGCCTGCAGCGCCAATTCGTAATGCTTCAGCGCCTCTTGCGACCGGCCGGAATTCGACAGCGCATTGGCCAGGTTGTTTTCAATCAACCAACTACCGGGGCTGTCTTTGAGCGACGCTTCGTACAGCGTGATCGGATCGGCATAAAGCCGGCATTGCTGCCACGTCAACAGCGTCAATAGCGCCACGATGGACACCGCCGCGGTCGTTGCCAAACTGCGAACCGATTTCCGAGCCGCCGCATGCCAAACGCTCCATGCAACCCCCGCCGCCGCGGCCACGCCGATGATGGCAATATGTTGATAATGGTCGGCCACCAGCGAATACTGCATGAAGCCCACGTCGGTGAACCCCATCACCGGCACCAGCGCCACGCAGAAATATCCCCAAGCAAACAGCGTGGGGCGAGCCCAATTCTTGGCCGCCGAGTTGCGCTGCCGCCAGAGTGCCGCCGTCACGCCAAGGCACGCGGTCAGGGGCAACCACCACAGCCATTGGCCCGCTTGAATGTGCCACATCGGATAAACGAACGCCAAATACAACGGCAACAGCGCCTTGGACAAATAGAACCAGACCGCCGCGCCGGCGCCGCTAAGCCGCTCGGCAAAGCTGGCCGTGCGCAGGACCACTCCTCCCACGTGCTGCACGGCAATGTTTACCAGCGTCAACGCCGCGGCCAGAACGAAAAATCGCGCCAGGCGCAGCCAATCGCGGCGCTCCAGCCGCCGTCGCATGACGATCAGACCCAACAAAACGACGGGCAAGATTGCCACGGACCCCTTGCTCAACAGTGCCAGCGCGAACGTCGCCAGGCTTAACCAATATCCCGTCTGCCGCTGGGGCACCCGGTCACTGCTGGGCCCATTGAGCAAGGGCAAATACCAGAGAATCGAAAGCAGAAAGAAAATCATCGCCAAGGTGTTTTTGCGCTGGGCGATCCAGGCCACCGATTCCACATTCACTGGGTGCACCGCGAATAAAATTGCCGCCAGATACGCCCCAGGGATGGCCAGCTTGTGAAGAATCGCCCAAATCAACAGCGCCGCGCCAATGTGCATAAGCACGTTGGTCACGTGGTAACCGGTCGGATGCATGCCCCACAGCCGCCACTCCAGCCAGAAGGTGGTATTGGTCATGGGCCAGTAGTCGGCCGCTTTCGTCGTGCCCCAGAACCAGTACAACCCGCTGGGGCTCTTGATCAGCGGATTGTCGGTCAGCAGAAAGTCGTCGTCTAAGATGAATCCGCCGCTCAGCGACGGGAGATACGCCACAAACACCAAGCCGACAAACAGCGCCGCTTGCCGCAGCACCCGCACATTCCAACTAGATCGCGCGGCAGCACGTTGCCGGCGAGGTTTGGCGGCGGCGCGTGAGGCCGATGGGGTGCGAGCGGGCATAAGCGAAGGGGGGTGCGGCTGGGCCGAAGTGCGACCAAAGCGATTCGATAGGCTGCCAGCTTTATTATGGCTACCGCCGCAGATGCTTCCAAGACGCACCGCATCGGGCAAGCGTTCGGTCCGTGTAGCGGCTTTGGCGCCCCCTTAGCACTTCACGCGCTAAACCGGCCGGAGATTCATTTCCCCGGGGCGATGGCGAACAACTGGTTGCGCGTCGAGATGTACAGCACGCCATTGGCCACGATCGGCGTGCTGTAGACGCTGGAACCCATGTTGATTTTGTTGAGCACTTCCTTATGTGGGCTGAATTTGAAGATCACGATGTCGCCGTCTTCATTGCCTAGGTACACCTTGCCGTCGACAATCAAGGGCGACGACCAGCAAGCGGTTTGCATGTCGTGCGTCCAGTGGCACTTGCCCGTCTTCGCGTCGAGGCAATGCACCAGGCCGCTGAAATCGGCGATGAACAGGAAGTCGTCCTTGATGGCCGCCGTGCCGCAGGTGCGATGCATCGTCTCTTCAAAATCCAGCTTGCCATTGCCGTTGCGATCTTCCCCGGCGTAATGCCACACGCAAGCAGAGTTGGGATTTTCGCGCGTGAAATCGCCGTCGGCCTCCACGCACGCCTGATTGCGTTTGGGCGCGATGGGCACGTCAGGATTCTTGGAGTTGAACACCAACTCCTGGCTCACATCGCCACGCTTCGTCGGATCGATGCACCAAAGATGCCCGTCCCCTTCGCCGTGCTCCGGATCTTCGCCGACGGCAATGTAAACCAGTCCCTTGTACACCACCGGCGTTGCGATGATGTGATTTCGTGTCGCCCGGCTTCCCAACACGTAGCGCGATTTCTTCGGATTGCAATCGAACTTCCACAACAGCTTTGATTTTCCGTTTTCACCGCGCGGATCGAAGCTATAGACCCAGCCGTCTCCGGCCCCCAAGATCGCTTGCGGCTGGCCGTCGAAGACCGCGTAGGCCGGCGAGGACCATTGGCCGTGCAGCACGTTGGGGCCCGGCGAGCTGTCGCTCCACAGCACCTTGCCGGTATTCTTATCCACGGCAATGAACGTGGGGGCGTACGGCGCCGGCAGATTGATGTGCGCCTCGTCCACGCCGTTGGAGGTGTTCACAAATATTACGTCGCCGGCGGCGGTGATCGAGCAGTTGGCCATGTTGTGCTGCTGCACGCCGAGCTGGTGCATCATGTCCAACACCCAAATCACGTCGGCTTCCTTGTCCTCTTCCCATTCGGCCTTGGGATTTTTCTTGAGCGCCATTTCCTTTTCATTGGTGACCGGGCCTTCGTCTTTGCCGCCGCGCAGCCCCTCGGTGTTCAGGCATTTCACCTCGCCGCGGCTACTGACGTACCACAATCGCTTGCCTTCGACCAACGGCGCACTGCAGCAGCCTTCGTCGGGCCAATCGTTCACGCGGCCGGTGGGAAGTTTTTCGCTGCTGTCTTGCCAGAGGAATTTGCCGGTTTGCTCGTCGAAGCACATCAGCACTCCCAAATCGACTTCCGGCGGATAGCGTTTCAAATATCCCGCGCCGTTGTTGGTGCCCACATACACATTGCCGTTGGCGACGACCGGGTTGCCGTAGCTTTTGAAACCAAGCTGCGCCACCCACTTGATATTCTTGGCGGGTTCTTTTTTGCGTGACGGCGCGTTGAGGTCGTGCTCGCCGAGCGTCCAATCGCTGGGAATGTTCTTGGCGTCCGGCGTGTTGTTGCGAATCGACGAGCCGCCCCACTGGCCCCAATCATTCGGGCCGATGCCCACCACTTCGGCGGCGTACTTCGTGTAACCTTCGACGCCGGCCAGTTCCCCTTCGGCTTTCGTCGCTTGGCCGCCCAGATTGATCGCGCCGCCAGCAGCGGTCGAAATCGCCGCCGCGTGCTTTTGCACGGGAGCTCCGACAACCGGCGATGTTTCGCCGGCGGCCAATACGTGAGCGAACATCGCCGCCGCCATCGCCGCCAAACTGAAGCGCAAAATCATGATCGACCCTACTTGTTGTCCTCGTTGGGCGTCACCGCCACGTTGTCGATGTAAATCTCCGCCACGGTCGCCTGGCCGAACAAGCCGGGACTACCTTGCAAGTTGGGTACGTCATCGACGGCTTCGATGGTCCACTTCGGCGGCTCGCTTTCGCCGCGCGGCCAAACCTTGCCGCGCAAATGTGCCTTTCCCCCTTCCGTGCTCGCCTGGAACTTCATGGTGTACCAGGTGTCGCCTTTCCAGGAAAACGGAATTGTTTCGGAAAATCGCCGCTGCACCTGCGGCGGCCAGGATCGAATTTGCAACTGCTGGCTGTTGCCCATCAGGTCCAGCGTGTAACGCTGGGCGATCAATCCCATGTCGGGCAACTGGCCGTTGTTATTGGCGCCGCGTAGATCGGCTTGGATCGTGTAATCGTGCAGATCGTCCGGGCCCATCCAGCATTGACTGCGCGTGCCCTTGGGAATGGTCGTCACTTTAACCATCACCTTGTCGCCATCGAGCTCTCGAATCTTGTGGCGATGCCGTGCGCCGATCCAGGTCAGCGGCGCTTCGCCTTCCGGCGGCGCACCGGGCTTGGTCGGATTTTTTGCCATCGGCGTGTCGTTGAAATCGAACTTCCACGGCAAGGGAGGCACAATGCGAATGCGCGCCTGGCCGGTTGCATCGCCCACTTTAGTCGTGACGAGCGTGGCTGCCGGCGAATGGATATTCGGAGCTGTGTAATTACCTTGGGAGTCAATTTGCCCGGGGCCATCTAACGTGAACATGGCGGATTGATCGGGGATCGCTTGCCCGCGGTCATTGAACAGCGTGACATTGAATTGCTGCTTCTCGCCCGGCTTCATCAGCAGTTCGCACGGTGACACCTGAACCCAGGGCGCCGTCGTGTCGTTTCCAATCGGCGGTTCCTTCGGCGGCGGCGGAATGGGTGTGGCGGTTGGCTTGACGTCCTTTTTTCCCAGGCAATACAATCCCGCGCCCGTCGGCAGATAGATCTTGCCGTGCGAGACCGCCAGCGAGCCACTCACTTCGTCGATTTCCGGCAGCCGCATTTTGTCCAGAAACTTCACGCCGTTTTCCGTCGGCTGCATCACGTGCCAGGCGGTCGTCGAACAGAGATAGATTTTGCCGTCGGCCCACATCGGACTGGCGCGCACGATCGTGCCGATCAGCTTCACGGGCTTGCCACCGATCAACTTGCCCGTTTCGGCATCCGCGATCCACAAGTTGCCTGTATCATCGGCGCTATACACACGGCCGTCGACCACCAGCGGCGACGACTTGCCCGCCATCACTCTGGGCACGGTCCAGATTTCATTTGTATTGGTCATGTCGCCGTGCCCCGTGCCTTTGAAGCATGTCAACGAGCCGGCGGTTCTGCGATCCAAAGTTTCCTCTGCCTGGGACTCATATACTTTGTCCCCCACAACCACTGGCGACGGACTTAGTCCGCGTGGCGACATGCGGAAATTCCAAATCGGTTTTCCAGTGCGCGGTTGAAACGCCCATACGGCCCCGTCGGAGGAGCCGATGACCATCGCCGCCTGGCCATCCAGCACCGTGAAAAACGGCGTGCTGAAGATCGTGTCTTCCGGCAGCGGCTTGGTGTGCGCAGACCACGCGCGGTTCGCCCGTGTTCTTATCCAGCGCCAAGATGCGATGGGCCGGCGGCGCCGTATCGCCCCACCCGACCATCACGCCATTAATAATGACTAAATCTTCAAATTGCGCCGGCGGATGTGTGCGGCCGCCGTAGGGGCTGATCATGCCGAACTCTTCCCCCAGCGACCGCGACCAGATAGTTTTGCCCGTTTCGCCGTCGATGCAACTGAAGAAGCCGTTCACGCCTTGGGCATAAATGCGGCCAGTCTCCGGGTCGCCGACCACAGGGCTCCAGCCCACGCGCTCCGCCGGCACGTCGGAGAGATACACGTTCCAGCGATTTTCCCACAACGTCTTGCCCGTTTCGGCGTCGATGCAGATGACCTCTTCCTGTTCCTCTTTGGTGTCGGGCTTGTATCGCACCTGCAGGTAAACTTTGCCGTTCAGCACGATTGGGGAACAGATCCCCGCGGCGTCCTTGTTCTTCCACAGCATGTTCTCGCCGGTCTCGGGATCCCACTTATCAATCAGCCCTGTTTCGCGCGAGATGCGGTTTTGCTCCGGCCCGCGCCAGTTCGGCCAATCCATCGGATCTGCGGCGGATGCCGTAGCTGCAATGAAGACTGCCCCCCAGACGACGAAGAAGCGGGCCGCAGCCCAAACGGGGCAGTGTTGCATGCGCATTATTCATTCCCCGGGGTGGCCGAAAAGTTCCGGGTCGCAAAGGCGGGATAGCTCAGCAGGATAATTCGGATAATTCAAAGATAAGGCAATGCCCTCAGGCCAGCAAGGCAGCCAATCGAGGTAGGCTCGCAAGCTCGGGCCTGCGCGATCGTGGTGTAAACTTTGCCGCTTGTGGAATGTTTGATTGCGGCGTTCGGCGCCGCGGTGAATTTCAGGGAGTTCATTACACCCTTATTCTTCTGCAAGTTCGGCAGCCATTGGCCGATGTTCATCCAGGTGCCGCGGCCCGCTCGGCGGCGCATCGTGTTAATCCACAACGGTTTTGCCGAGCATGACCGGCCTTAAAGCACTTGGTAGCACCGGATAAGCGGCAAGGTTTTACCAGCTTCTGAGGGCCGCAAGGTTTACCCAACGGTATCCGTAAACCATTTGCCTAAAAATACTTCGGACCCTTAAAGGGGGCGAACAGGGTCGGTCGATGAACAAGCTGTCCCTAAAGAATTAGCGTGCTTTTGCGGCACGTATTCAGGGCACGTCAGGCAACCGGTTCGGTTTATCGGGTCAAGGATTGGCTCGACGGTCCTGGCGCAATACACCGTGTGAGCCGCAGGTTTTCAAACCCACCTTCCTCGGCCAAGAGCTTCCGTTACGAACCTTCCCGGCACGCCGCTTTACTGCGGTCCCGCCTGCCTGGTCGGACAAGCGCTAGCCGAATCCAAGGAGAAACAGAGCTGTCCCGTATAAGGACAGTTCTGTGGGAATGCGCAAGATCCGCGGCTTAACCCGCAAAGGAGAAGTTGTTCGATGAAGCTGAAACTGGTTTTTGGAGCGCTCGCGACTATGCGTGAGCCTGGCCGGCCGCAGCTACGGGTTCGAGTTACTCGACCGTATGCTGGGCCTTGACACCTCGGGCTGCGACAATTGCTGTTGCGAGCCGCGGTGCTGCGAGAAAACCTGTTGTGCCGCAGAAGCCTGTTGCTGCGAAAAGTCTTGCGGCTGCGACAAGTGCTGCGGTTGCGACAAGGGCTGTGGCTGTGATCACGGTTGCGGTTGCCACAATAGCTGTGGCTGCGGCTGTGAGAAGAGCTGCGGTTGCGAAAAGTCGTGTGGTTGCGAAAAGTCTTGCTGCAATGATTGCTGCAACGACTGCTGCCATCACCACTGTGATCTGTTCGGTGGTTTGCGTGGCTTGTTCGATTGCCACCACAAGTGCTGCGACGATTGCTGCAATAGCTGCTGCGAAAAGTCGTGCGGTTGCAATAGCTGCGGCTGCGAAAAGAGCTGCGGTTGCAATTCGGGTTGCGGTTGCGAGAAGTCTTGCTGCTGCGACAGCGGTTGCGGCTGCCACCACCACCACCACTGCGGTTGCCACAACGATTGTGGTTGCAGCTGCGGTTGTGAAAAGTCCTGCGGTTGCGAAAAGTCCTGCGGCTGCGAAAAGTCCTGCGGCTGCAATAGCTGCTGCGACGATTGCTGCCATGAGCGTTGCCACCACTGCTGGCTGAGCGACTTGTTCAGCTGCCACCGTTGCCACGATCGCTGCTGCAACAGCTGCTGCAATAGCTGCGGCTGTGGTTGCGATTCGGGTTGCGGTTGCAACAGCGGTTCGTCTGCTCCGGCCGCCCCGGCTGCCACGAGCAGCGGCGACACCGCCCCGATGCCCCCGGCACCGATGTCCGATCCGTCGGCTTCGATTCCGAGCACCCATCGGGTTGTGCAGGCCAGCAAGTACGTCCGCGAGAACTAAGCTCGAAGCGTACGGTTAGCTTGAAGTTGATGCTCTGCCCGGTACGAAAGTGCCGGGCAGAGTTTTTTTATGCGCATGCCGACCGACTTCGGGCGGCGTGTAATCGCCTTTTCTCCTCCTCTCCTTTTCCCCTCTTCTTGATTACGATGGTTGCATGCCCAACGCATCCATTCACAGCTTCGCCGGACTTCAGGTCCTGGCGTTCGAGAACCGCCGGGCCTCGGAACTGGCCGAGCTGATCCGCCAGCGAGGCGGCGTGCCCACCGTGACGCCGGCCCTGCGCGAAGTCACGCCCTGCAAGAACCCCGAGGCGGTCGATTTCGCCAATCGAGTGATCACCGGCCAGGTGGATGTGATCATCTTCACCACCGGCGAAGGAGTGCTGCGATTGATGGAACAGGTGGAGCGGCACGTCGATCGCCAGCGGTTCATTGCGGCGGTCGGCGATATCGTCACCGTCGTGCGCGGGCCCAAACCGGCCGAGGCGCTGCGCGGCCTGGGCATCGAGCCCACGCACGCCACGAGCGAGCCGCACACCTGGCGCGAAATTCTGCAGGCCATCGATCGCCACGTGCCCATCGCTAATCACACCATCGGCTTGCAGGAATACGGCGAGCCCAATGCCAGCTTGTTGGCCGGCCTGGAAGCCCGCGGCGCCACGGTCATCACGCTGCGGCTGTATCATTGGGAATTGCCGGAAGATACTGCCGAGTTATCGGCGGCACTTAAGCAAATTGCCGATGGGAAGGTCGATGCGGCGCTGTTTACCACCAGTCATCAACTGGTGAATGTGCTCAATCTGGCGCAGCGCACTGGGATGGCCGAGCAAGTGCGGCAAGGATTGCGCGCGGCGGTCATTGGTTCCATCGGCCCCGACACCAGCGCCATGATACGGCAGCACGATTTGCCGGTGGACGTACAGCCGGAGCATCCCACGATGGCGGCCCTGGTCAACGCGGTTGCGGAGGATGCGGCCGAGCTTCTTTCCAAGAAGCGCTGGCTGGCCAAGGCGGCGCCGAATTTGAAACAAGCTCGCGGCGAGGCGCCGGCGATTGATCCCAGCGATCCTGCGCAGCAGAGTGCGTTCATGAAAGCGTGCCGGCGCGAAGCAGTGCCGCACACGCCGATTTGGCTGATGCGACAAGCTGGCCGCTACATGCCGGAGTATCGCGCGGTGCGCGAGAAGACCAGTTTTTTGGAGCTGTGCAAAAATCCGGCGCTGTGTGCGGAGGTGATGATCACGGCGGTGAAACGGTTAGGCGTGGATGCGGCGATCATCTTTTCCGATCTGCTGCCGATTCTTGAGCCGATGGGGATGGATTTGGAATTTACCGCCGGCGAAGGGCCGGCGATTCATAATCCGGTGCGCGAAGCGCGATGTCGACCGCGTGCTGGAATTGGAAAGCGTCGATTCGCTTTCGTTCGTGATGGAAACGGTGCGGCAGACTCGCGCCGGCTTGCCGAAGGGGATGCCGGTGATTGGGTTTGCCGGCGCGCCGTTCACGCTGGCCAGCTACGTGATCGAAGGCGGGGCAAGCCGGAATTTTTTGCATACCAAAACGCTGATGTATCGGGATAGCGGTGCATGGACGGTGCTGATGAGCCGGCTCACTCGGGCAATTACCCGATATCTGAATGCGCAGATCGCGGCCGGCGCCATGCGGTGCAGTTGTTCGATAGTTGGGTCGGTTGTTTGGGGACCGACGATTATCGGCGGTTTGTGTTGCCGCATACCAAGGCGGTGATCGACGGTCTGCCGGCCGGCATGCCGGTGATCAATTTTGCCACCGGCAATCCGGCGCTGGTGCCGTTGCAGGCGGAGGCGGGCGGAACAGTAATTGGAGTGGATTGGCGCATCCGGTTGGACGACGCCTGGCGGGCGATTGGGCATGACCGCGCGATTCAAGGGAATTTGGATCCGGCGGCGCTGTTGGCCGATCGACCGGAACTGCGGCGGCGGGCGAAGGAAGTTTTGGATCAGGCTGCTGGGCGCGTGGGGCATATCTTTAATCTTGGGCACGGCATCTTGCCGCAGACGCCGGTCGATAATGCAGTGGCGCTCGTGGATATCGTTCATGAGCTTTCTGGCCGCGGCGGTTGATTCTCTCGCGCAGAGACGCAGAGACGCGGAGCGGGCAATTTCTGATAAGGAAGCCAGGAAGGCAGAAGGCGGCGATTAACCACGGAGGCACGGAGGGCACGGAGCAGCAGGAACCGCAGATGGACGCAGATTTGCTTCTTTAACCACGACGGCACGACGATGGAACGGTCGGCAGGTTCTCAGGCAAAGGCGCAAAGACGCTAAGGAACCAATTCACCACGGAGGCACGAAGGGCGCGGAGGGGGCAGTTTCTATAAGGAAGCCAGGAAGGCAGGAACCGGCGTAACCACGGAGGCACGGAGCCACGGAGAGGGCAGAAGGCGGAAAGCGGAAGGTTTGCGCAGGGAGCCGCAAAGGACGCGGAGGGGCGAGAGAGCCTTTGGACATTGGCTGTTAGGCTTTAGCCAAACAGACCACGCCCTTTCAGGGCGTGCCACCCGGCTGCCTGCTAATTGCGAAAAGCTTCCATCCTGCTCGCTAATCGCTAATCGCGCCGCCCGCATAGCGAGATTCACCTTAGCCGATGAGTGGCCCAAAAGTTAGGGGGGAATTCGAGCCGGTAACGTCGAGAATGTTGATTGTTTGGCTAGGCGAGAATTGGTGCTGGTTTTTCGTCGCGAGTTACAATTTGCTTTTTAGAAATGATTAGCCGTTGCTCGTGCGCCGCTAATTCAACTTTCTTCCAATCGATCCGACGGTATTGCTTCAAGAATTCGAGGCCACGTCGGCGATTTACGGAAGCCACGAATTGAATTCGACCATAGATCATGGTTGGAGTGTAGTATGGGCGTCCGAGGTCATATTCAACTCCAGCAGATAGCCGTTTGGCGTCATGCAACGTTTTTGCCAATTCCTCGGCATACTCCACTGCCACGTCCATGTTCCCACGGCGGTTTCGCCGTATTCCTGTGATTGACATCCCTTCTTCAAATCGTCCGAAGACATTTTTTTTGAAGTTCGCGTGTAGTCCGTGCTCTGCGAGAATTCGCAATATAAGTTTCGGTAGCCCGCTTTTGGACAGGTCATAGTCCGCGGAAATCGTGATGTCATCGACGAAACGGGTGAAATTTGAATCGGCGCTTGCGCACACAGCACCAATGCGATAATCGATGGGCTGAACGATTTGGTCCGCCAACATTGGACTTGTGATCAGTCCCAAAGCGAGATAGTGCTCAAAGGTGCAAAGGCGAGTGCACAATGCGGCGACAGGAGGACTGCAGCAGAACCGATCGCGAAATAATCGGAAAACTCGCGATTGGGATATTGACGGGTAAAAATTGGATATGTCTGCTTTGAAAATGAAACTGGAATTAAGATGGACTGACGCATTTGTCTTTGTGCTCCTGCTTCGAATACCTCCGTGGCTATACGGAGACACTTTTAGTCGGCGCAGCAATACATGACGGTAGAAAACTGACTGCAGTCGCCGCAGCGAGCCAGTGACGCTCACGATGTCCCGAAGCTTATCTGGTTTAGCAGGGTCGTACAGGCACAGCAGTTTGTAGTAGTCCTCGGCCGCATCTAGGGTTTGAAACAACTCTGCGCGGGTCACTCCCAGCGAGCTGGCCAACTTCTTTTCGCTATAGATGGTAGAGCATTCACTGACCGTTCCGGGGGTCGCGCTGCGTCGAAAGTGCACCAATGCGCTTTCGCCACCCATCTTCGAGGGCCGATGCCGCAGATCGCATTGCTCGGGGCAATTGTCCGATGTTACTGTGCCGGCACCACGCAAAAACATATAGATCGATACCCCACAATTCGTGATATCGATCTAACAATGCCGGCGATGGCTTAGACTTGTCATTCTCGATGTTGCATAAATGAACGTCTGTGATGCCGAGCGCATCCGCAGCATCCTTTTGGGAGATCCCCAAATGTTCACGAAGCTCGCGTGCGACAGTACCGATTTTTATTTTCAAGGGCTATCAAATGGTTTGAGAAAGAGGCCTCAAAACAGTTCGCAACCAGAAATCAACATGAGAGCTTTTGAAGTCAACCGCTCAGCCTTGAATGGGTCTATCGGTTGTAAATAAAGGCAATCACTGACCTCTTGCTGTAACCGTTCTAAGGCCTCTCGGGTCGCACTGCCGGTGTCGCTACTCGAATCGATCGCGTTCCACATTGTGGCGACGCGCTTCGCTCTTTCGCGTTCGTCCGATGACAATTCTTCAAAATGGGACATTTTGGTGTCCTCCGTAGGGTTGGTGCGTGAGTTCCACGCTGGAACTCGCTCTCTTGACGATTGATCACCGAAGCGATAACCGTCCAATCCCTACTTATCCCTCGACGTCGAGGAACAGCAGTCAAGCAGCCAGTAGCGGGCATCGACTACTTATTCCCAGACACGACTCCGAAAAACTTATTCCACCGTAGAGGTGGGTATGTCGATCGGAATGCATCGGAGGGACCGTGGCGGCATCGACTATTCGACACCGCATTACACCCTTTCGGACAACCATACTTTCGTATGGGCTACGGAGGACAAATTGTCATGGCGATTAAAATGGCGGTTTAAGTCCGAATCGTCAAGACGAAATTGAGTTGCGAGAAAAGAATTCCTGTAATTTGGAACATATGTTCACTAAATCGAGGATTTGGGCAATTGGCGCGCTTTTCGAAGCTTGCGGAATCGCAGACGTAAAGCTTGGCAGGAAGAAGCTAAGAGACCCGGCCGCGGTTTAGAGTGTCGATGAGTTGGCGCAGGCGGCCGAGGCTGCGGCGGTTGAAGTGGAAGATTAGGCGCGGCAGCGCGATCAGGGCGGGTTCGTCTTTTTCTTCGCGCAGGCGCGTCGCCCTGGGTGAACTGGCCGTCGGTGAGGATGTCGCGGAAGTTTTCGTTGATGTCGGCCAGCAATTCGGCGGTGATCGGTTCGTGCAGGCGGAATACCAATTTGTTTTTTACGTACCGCATGCTGTGGTAGACCTTGAAGAACTGCAGGATTTCTTCGACGGCGGCTTCGACGGAGTCGGTCACGCGGTAGAGCGACAGGTCGTCTTCATTGATCATGCCGTGGGAGAGCAGTTCGTTTTTGAAGAATTGCACCAGCGGTTGCCAATATTGGCCGCCGGGTTCGTCGATGAAGACGATGGGGACCATGTCGCGCTTGCCGGTTTGCAGCAGGGTGAGCACTTCGAGACCTTCATCGAGGGTGCCGAAGCCGCCGGGGAAGAGGGCCACGGCGTCGCATTCTTTCACGAACATCAGTTTGCGCGTGAAGAAGTATTTCATGTGCACGAGCTTCGGATCGCCGGCGATGATGGGGTTGGAGGATTGCTCGAAGGGGAGCATGATGTTGAGGCCCATCGAGTTTTCGCGGCCTGCGCCGACGTGGCCGGCTTCCATGATGCCGCTGGCGGCGCCGGTGACGACCAGCCAGCCCTGCTCGGCCATTTTGCGGCCGAACTCGACGGCCTGCTTGTAGGTTTCTTTGTCGGGGCGGGTGCGGGCGGAGCCGAAGACCGTGACTTTGCGGCGGGAGCGGTAGGGGGAAAAGACTTTGAAGGCGTAGCGAAGCTCGCGCATGGTGCGGCTGAGGATTTTCAGATCGCCGCGGGAGGGTTGATCGGCGGCGAGCTTGTCGGCCGATTCCTTGATTTGCGAAATCAGGTCGTTGATGCGCTGGCGATCGAGGGAGACCTCCGCGCCGGGGGCGGCGGCGGCGGCGACGGAGCCGGCGGCTTTGGCGATGGAGCTGGCGGCTTTGGCGACGGCTTCGGCGGCGGCGGTGACGGCGGGGTCGGGCTGGCCGTTGGGGCCGGGCGCGGCGGGTTTGTTTGCGCTGTCGGCGGGGTGCGCCGGATTGGTCGGGTTTATGGGCGGGTTTATCGGGCATTAATAAATCGTGAGTTTCGAGTTGCGGGTTTCGAGTTGGCGGAGATTGGTGCGCAACTGCCGACAAATTATATCGCGCTGTTGTCGGGGTCAGATAGGCCGTGTTTCGGCGGCGACGGCTGCGGCGGCAGGCTGGCGGCGGTGGATTACGGCGGGGATTCCGCCGCCGGCCGGCCGGAGCGTGACGGAGGGCCAGGGGCGAACTTTTTCCGGCGCGATCAACTCAAAGCGGAAGTTGCGCGATGCTGGCCACGGCGAGCGTGGCTTCGAGCATGGCGAATTGATTGCCGATGCAGCCGCGCGGTCCGGCGCCGAAGGGGAAGTAGGCGTAGGTGGGGCGCTGACCTTCGTTGCCATTTAGCCAGCGCTCGGGTTTGAATTGATCGGCCTCCGGCCACCAGCGCGGGTCGCGGTGAATGACCCATTGGCTCATGATGACGGCGGTGCGCGCTGGGATGTGGAAGCCGCCGATGGTGGTGTCGTTTAGAACGCGGCGGCTGAAGGCGAAGACCGGCGGGAAGAGTCGCATCGACTCTTTCACCACGGCTTCGGTGTAGGGGAGCTGCGGCAGGTCGGCGGCGGTCGGTTCGCGATTGCCGAGGACGGATTGCAGTTCGGCGGCGAGGCGGGCATCGACTTGGGGATTTTGGGCCAGCAGGAACCAGGTCCAGGCCAGGGCGTTGGCGGTGGTTTCGTGGCCGGCCAAGAAGAGCGTCATCACTTCGTCGCGGAGTTGGCGGTCGGTCATGCCGGTTTGATCTTCCTCGTCGCGGGCAGCGATGAGCTTGGAGAGCAGGTCGCCGCGGTCGCCGACGCTGGCGCGGCGCTGGCGGATGATGCGGTTCACGACGGTATCGAGCAGGCGCACATTGCGCTTGGCGCGCAGGTTGCGCGGCGTGGGGACCCACATCGGGAAGTGCCACAGGCTTTCGAACCGATGGCTGAAGTCGTGGAACGATTCTTCGAGCGGCTGCGAGATTTCGTCGCCGACGTTGCCCAGGTCGACGTCCATCAGCGCTTTTCCGACGATGGCCAGGGCCAGGCGATTCATTTCGCGGTGGAGGTCGCGGGTTTCGCCGCTGCGCCAATCGTCGAGCATGCGGCGGGTGGAATCGAGGATCGCCGCGGCGTAGTTGGCGACGCTTGAGCGGCTGAAGGCGGGTTGCATCAGGCGGCGCTGACGCAGCCAGAAAGCGCCTTCGCTGTTCACGAGGCCATTGCCCAGCACGGGGCGCATCAGTTCAAAGACGTAGCTTTTGCCGAAGTTGCGATAGTCGGTGACGAGAATTTGCTCGACGAAATCGGGATGCGTGGCCAGATGAACGTGGCGATGGCCGAAGCGCAAGGCGACGAGATCGCCATATTCGCGATTGCAGCGGGTGAAGAAGCCGAGCATGTCGCGGCGGAAATCGGGGAGGTTGCCCAGGAACCAATGGCCGGGGGGCGTCGGCGGGCGCGGCGGCTGCGGGTTGGTCATGGTGGTGACTCTGGGGCGGTTCGATCTCCGTGGTAAGTCTAGCTTGGGCGGGGGCAAGAAGAAACGATAAATGAGGAACGATGAGCGATGAACGGCGGTACTGGGGTTTACCACGCCCTTCCTGACGTCAGGGCGTGCCACCCAGCGCAATGGGAGCGTGTGCGGGCCGGCGCCGCTCCCATTCAGCTCGGCGCAAAAAAATGCCCCGCGGTGGGCGGGGCGATTGTAATCGACGATTAGTGCGCGACTTTCTAGGCGCCGGGGCGGAGGTGATGCTGGTAGGCCAGGATCACTTCGTATAGATCGGCGGAGATGGTGATGTCGTCGTTGGCGAAGTCGCGCAGCCAGGTGCGGCGGCTGTTGACGGCGTCGGCCAGCAGGGGCAGCACTTCGGCCAGCGAGACGGTGACGGTCTGCGGCGAGGAGTTGTGCTGCGAGATGGTGGCGGTTTCGGATTCCGGTCCGTAATACACTTTGAGGCGGCGAGCCGTAGACATGTTTGTCATCCTTGACACGTGGGGCTGGCATCCGGTGGTCCGGCATGCCTGTGGGGCCCACCCTGCTTTAGCACTTCTGTTTATCGGCAAGGCGGGGCGTGCGGGTTTGAGGAATTTGGCCGGGAATTAGGATTTTTTTTGGTGGTGCTAGCACGGCAGTGGGCGGGGAAAATGACTAAACGCCTGAGGGTCTGAATGACTGAATAGGGGGTGAAAGAATCGAGATTGGAAGTCGGGGGGTCCGAAGCCGGAGCGCGAATGGGGATGGATCGGCGGCAGAGAGGAGCAGTCGACTTTATCTTCACGCACATCGGTTTTGAAACGTCTCAATTCGATAATCTTTGATTGTTGCGCGAGCGCGGTGTAAGTCTTGAGCTGCGCTACTGATCGCTCGTTCTGCTTGACAATTCCGCGAGGGGGAGTTTAGATTGCTGCTGGTGGTAACATCCGCGCGCGAACGATTTGCGCGTGCCAACTATATTCGCTGCTTCGAGTTCCTTGCCCTCGTGGGCCACTTTCGCGCACACATTCTGATGAACATCTCCGTGCGCCGGGCCGGCGCTTCTGATGGAGATGGGGCTATTTGGCTCCGCTGCATGGGTTTTACCACGACTATTGATCTTGCGCCGGTGGCCCATAGCCTATCGCTGCCACTAGCTCAGGTGGAAAGCGTGGTTCGGCTGTTGGATGCCGGCAACACAATTCCGTTCATTACGCGGTATCGCAAGGATCAAACCGGCGGGTTGGACGAGGAACAGATCCGGCAGATTCAGGATCAGGTTGGCCGGGTGCGGATGCTGGTGGAACGGAAGCAGACCATTCTGCGATCGATCGATAGCCAGGGGAAACTGACGCCGGAGTTGGCCGGCGCGATTGCCTCGGCCGACAGCATCAAGCGGCTGGAAGATTTGTACCTGCCGTACAAGCCCAAGAAGCAATCGCTGGCGACCGTCGCGCGCGAGCGGCAGTTGGAGCCGTTGGCGGCGGAGATTTTGGCGGGATCGCCGGCCGCGGCCGATTTGGATAAGCGCGCCGCGGAGTTCGTCGATGCCGATAAGCAACTGAATTCAGTGGCCGACGTGCTGCTGGGCGTGGGGCACATTCTGGCGGAAGACTTTAGCGAGCGGGCCGATTTGCGCGGGCGGCTGCGGCGGATCATGAAGAAGACGGGGCAACTGGTGTGCGCGAAGACCGAGATCGCCGAGCAACAGGGGAAGGAATTCCGCGATTATTTCGAGTTCAAAGGGCCGCTGGGAAGAATTCCGCCGCACCGGGTGTTGGCGATCAATCGCGGCGAGCGGGCAAAGATGCTGCGCGTGAAGATCGAGGCCGATGAAGCGGCCATGGCGCAGGAGGCCGAGGCGCTGTTGGCGCCGACAGATCATCCGCATGCCGAATTTTTGCGGGGCTGCGCCCGGGACACGCTCGTGCGGCTGGTGCTGCCGAGTTTGGAGCGGGAAATTCGCCGCGAGATGACCGAGGCGGCTGAAGCCCATGCCGTGACGGTGTTCGCCAAGAATTTGCGGAACCTGCTGCTGTTGCCGCCGGTCCGCGGGCGGCGGGTGTTGGCCATCGATCCGGGATTCAAAAGCGGCTGCAAGCTGGCGGCGCTCGATGAGTTCGGCAATCTGTTGGATCAGGTGGTGATTCATCTGGTCGGCAAGCAGGAGCGGCGGGTGGAGGGGCGGGCAAAGATGGTCGAATTGGTCAAGCAACATAGCCTGCCGGTGATTGCCGTCGGGAACGGCACAGCCTGCCGCGAAACGGAGGAATTGCTCGGCGAACTTCTGACCAACGAACTGAAGGACGACGGCGTGGCGTACGTGATCGTCAACGAAGCCGGGGCCAGCGTATATTCGACCAGCCCGATTGGCCGCGAAGAATTGCCGCAGCACGATGCCACGTTGCGCAGCGCGATCAGCATTGGCCGGCGATTGCTCGACCCGCTCAGCGAGTTGGTGAAGATCGACCCGGGCAGTTTCGGCGTCGGCTTGTATCAGCACGACGTGAAGGCGAAGCATTTGCGGACCTCGCTGGATGCGGTGGTGGAATCGTGCGTGAATTACGTGGGCGTGGATGTGAACACCGCCAGCCCGGCATTGCTGCGCTACGTGAGCGGGCTGAATCAACTGACGGCGCGGCGGTTGTACGATCATCGCAGCACCAATGGGCCGTTTCGCAATCGCGAACAATTGAAGGAAGTGCCGGGTTTCGGCGAGGCGACCTTCGTTCAGGCGGCCGGGTTTTTGAAGATTGTCGACGGGGATAATCCGCTGGATGCGACTTGGATTCATCCGGAAAGCTACGACCTGGCGGCGAGGGTGCTGCAGAAGCTGGGCTATTCGTCGGAGGATTTGCGGCTGAAAGAGCGGGCGGCGACGGTCGCGCAGCGCGTGGCGGAAATCGAGGATCAGGCGGGGCAGTTGGCGGCCGATTTGCACGCCGGCCAGATGACCCTGCGCGATATTTTGGCGCAACTCACGCGGCCGGGGCGCGATCCGCGAGAAGATTTGCCTGCGCCGATTTTCAAGCGCGGCGTGCTGAAGTTGGAAGACTTGCAGACAGGCATGGAACTGATGGGTTGCGTGCTGAACGTCGTCGATTTCGGCGCGTTTGTGGATATTGGATTGCATGACAGCGGGCTGGTGCACGTGAGCCAGTTGGCCAATCGCTTTGTGCGCGATCCGCACGAGGTGGTTTCGGTCGGCGACATCGTGAAAGTGTGGGTGATGGAGATCGACAAGACGCGGCGGCGCGTGTCGCTGACGATGATTGCGCCGGGCACGCCGCGGCACGAACCCACTAAGCAAGCGGCGCCGGGTGAAGGGCGACGGCCACGAGCGGATCGGCCGCCACGCCGAGATCGTCCGCCTCGGCAACGCGCCGCGCAGCCCGCGGGCACAGGCGCGACCGGCGGCGACGGCGCCAACCAGATTGCCGCGCAGTCGGCTGCAGGGATTGGCGAGGCGGGGCTGACGACGGGTGCGGCTGAAGGCGCGCCCCAGCGACGCGAGATTCGTCCGCCGCACATGGGTCGCAAGCCGCGCGGGCGGCAGCGCGGGAAACAGGGCGGGGCGCCTCATCATTATCAACCCAAGTCGAAGCCGAAGCCGTTGATTCCGATCACCAAGGAGATGCAAGAAGGGAAGGAGCCGCTGCGCACGTTCAGTGATCTGATGCAGTTTTATCGATCGCAGGAAGAGCCGGCGGACGCGGCGAATGAAGACCAGCTGGTCGCAGGTCGGAAATCGGAGGCGGAAAGCGACTCCGCCGGGACTGAAGGCCAGGCGTCAGAAGCGCAAGGATAGGCAAGGCGCAATAAGATGCCCCGCGCTTATCTTGCGACAAGCGCGGGGCAGGTATCGGTCAGCAAAAATAGCCCACATGCAGGATGTGGCTGTTGCTGCTGGATTCCTCTTCTAGCTACAGGCCACTACTTGGCCGGAGCCGGGGCCGGAGCAGCCTCGCATCCACCACCGCAACCGGAGCCGCAGTTGGAGCCGCACGAATTGCAGCTATTGCAGCACGATTCGCAGCAGCAGTCGTGGCAGCGACGGTGATGGCAGCGGGCCGAGGCCAATTCTGGCAGGGCGGCGCCGATCAGAGTCAGAGCCAGTACAGCAATCTTCACAAACTTCATGGTTCAATCCTCCACTGACAAAAGCCTAAGGGTCAGACGCAACCGGCTGGCCTTCTGGACCAAACGGGACCGGCAACGCCGGGCCGCCGTGCAAGCACGGGGCGGTCGGTCGCAAAGATGGCGGCACGCTAATTTCGTTAAGCTGCGTAATCTTTAACGGCCAACGTGCTCACCCTTAGAACAAATGAAAAGTGGGAAATCAACCCCCTAGAAAAATCTCGAAGGCGAAAATGTTAACTTGTATAGACTTGCGTGTTTGGTGAACTACTTGTCGCGGATGGGGGTTAGCACATAAATGGCTGGTGTCTAACGAGTTGGCTACGGCAGCGAGATTCGATCCGTAGTTCGGCTGTATTTGAACAGTTCGCCGAAGCGGCCCCAGCGAATGAAGGTGTTGAACACCTTTTCGTAATCCTCATGCGGCACATGCATGATGATGGTTTCTTTGATGAGGTCGCAGTCGAGTTCATGCTCCGGCTGTGTCTGAAGCAACTTGTATACGGCTTTAAACAGTTGAAGCCTCAGCAGTTGGTCGCGCCAAATGGTCTTCCGCCCCCCTGCGTCTGCCTGCACGAACTGCTGGCCGATCGGTTCCAGGACCGCCAATTGCCGGGGGGTATCGACGAAACCGAGCATTTCGGCCGCTTTGACCACGGCGAGCACGCGGCCGAACTCTTGATTGGTGTCCGCGGCGATGCGGAACACATCTTGGCGGCCGCCGCGGCCATCGAGGTATTCCAGCAGGCCGATGACTTCGCTGGTGGAGACGTGGGGCAACGGCTGGATGCATTCGGCCAGGGTGGCGGCGGCGGGTTCGGGCACGTCGGGTAATTCGCTGCCGGTAATGATTTCGTGCAAGTGGTCGACCAGGCTCAATAGTTCCGGCGATCGGTAATCGCGCGGCCGGGGCAGCCGGTTTTCCACCACGGTGCGAACGATGCCGGGATTAGCGCCCAGAATGACAATGCGGTCGGCCATGTAGGCCACTTCCTTGATGTCGTGACTGACCATCACGATCGACGACGGGTTGCGCTCCTGGGAGCCCCAGATGTCGAGGATTTCGGCTCGCAAGCTTTCGGCCGTGAGCGCATCGACCTGGCTGAATGGTTCGTCCATGAAGAGCATTTCGGGATCGACGGCCAAGGCGCGAGCGGTGCCGACGCGCTGCTTCATGCCGCCGGAGAGCTCGCGGGGATAGGCGCCTTCGAAACCGGCCAAGCCGACCATGCGGATGGAGCGCTCGGTGCGAGCGCCAACTTCGTCGGTCGAAAGACCGGCGGCGTGGAGCACGGCTTGGATGTTTTGCTGGACGGTCATCCAGGGATAGAGGGCGAAACTCTGGAAGACGATCGAGATGCCGGGGTTCAGGCCGAGCAATGGCTGATCGTGATACAGCACTTCGCCCTGCGTCGGGCGGATGAGTCCGGCGAGGATGCGGAGAATGGTCGATTTGCCGCAGCCTGAGGGGCCCAGCAGCGCCACGACTTCATCGGGGCCGATGCACAAGCTCACGTCTTCCAGTACGCGCAGCGTTTGGCCGTTGGGCAGCTTGAAGTCGTGCGAGACGTGGCGGGCTTCGCAGAGCGCGGTAGCAGTGGCGGAGGCACTCATGGCTATTTATTCAGTGAGAATTTTACTTCAGCTAAATCGTAGCAGCGTTTCCAGACGGTGCGGTTGAAGGCGACGACCAAGAGCGACATGATGAGAATGCTGGCAGCCAACACCGGGAAATTCTTGCTTTCGGCGGCGGCGCTGATTTCGGCCCCCAGGCCGTGGGCGCTGAGAATTTTATCTTTGAACGTCACATACTCGGCGACAATGCTGGCGTTCCACGCACCGCCGGCGGCGGTGACCCAGCCGGTGACGAGGTACGGAAAAATGGCGGGGAAGTAGAGCGTGCGGAATAGTTGCCAGCCGCGGATGCGGTAGCTGCGTGCGGCTTCCTTGAGATCGGCGGGAATGGCCATCGCGCCGGCGATCACGTTGAACAGAATGTACCACTGCGTACCCAAGAGCATCAGCAAGATGCTTCCCCAACCCAGCGATACGCCCGCCCATTCCAGAAGGGCAATGGCCAGGGGAAACAGCATTGGCGCCGGAAACGAGGCCACGACTTGCACGACGGGCTGCAAAATGCGCGAAGGCGCGGCGAAAGTCCGATGGCCAGTCCTGCAGGCAGGGCCCAGAGCGTGCCCAAGGCGGTGGAGGCCAGCACTCGCGACAAAGTGAGCAAAGCCACGGCCAGCAGCGATCCCCATTGTGGAATGGATACTTGAAACAGCAGCAGCAACAGCTTCCATGCGCCGTAGGCCAATACAATCCACAAGATCGCCAGCAGGGCCAGCGAGATTCGCGATGCAGCGAGGCCGGCGGCTGCGTTTTCCGAGGGCGCCGTAGCCGCCTCATGCTTGAGCGCTTTCAGGTGCCGGAGCTTCAACTGCTGCGTGCGATCGTCCATGCGCGTGCGGGTTTGGCGCATCAGGCCGCGCATTCGATCGAGCAAGCGCGACCTTTTCAAGCAGATTCAGAAACCAGGAGGACATTGCCTCCTGGTAGCCGCCTTCTTCGACGCGGAATTTTTGGGCCCAAACGATCACCGGGCGCCACAGCAGTTGGTCCAGCGCCACAATCATCAGCACCATGGCGAGGATGGCCCACAGCATGGCGTCGACGCGCCCGGCTTTCACCGCCACGGTCATGTAAGAGCCGAGGCCCGGGAGGCGAAAGTCTTGATCGCCGAGACGGAACGATTCGCTGATCATCAGGAAAAACCAGCCGCCGGCCATGCTCATCATGCTGTTCCAGACCAGGCCGATGGTGGCGTAGGGAAGCTCCAATTCGCGCAGGCGCTGCCACCAGGTGAAGCGATAGACCGTAGCCACTTCGCGCATATCCAACGGCACGGATCGCAGCGAATGATAGTAGCTGAACGTCATGTTCCAGGCCTGGCCGGTGAAGATCATGATCACGGCGGCTAATTCCAGCCCGATGTTGCTGTGCGGAAATAGCGCCACCAGCGCGAGAATCAATCCTGGCATGAAGCCGAGCACGGGGATGCTTTGCAGAATGTCGAGCATGCGGGATGAGGATCCGCTGAGCGGCGAGATCCTTTGCGGCCCAATAACCGTAAAGCAGCGTGAACAGCAGCGAGATGGCGTAGGCCAACAGGCCGCGCGAGAGTGAATAAAACGTGTATTCGGGCAGGGCCCAGGGGGAGAGATCGATTCGTACGGCTGGGGCGATGTACGCCGGTCCATTCGCGGCCTAGATCGACCAGTCCGAATAGCATACCGGCCAGCGCGACAACGATGAGCAAATCTGCCCAGGTGAATGTGCGTAGTGGAAGAGCAAGGGTTGTGGCGGAGCCCCACACACGTTGGCGGAAATTGCGGTTCACGGGGCGCGATCATTAGGTGGGAAGCGCTGAGGCAGGAAGCCACAGATTAACACAGATCAAATGGATGAGGGCAGAGGAGAAACGCAGAAAGCAGAAAGCAGCAGGCGGCGGCGATTATCCGTCGAGAAAGCGCAGCGGGGCGGTGGCGTCGCCGAGCTTTTCGGCGCGGACGCCCATGCGCTGGAGCATCGCCAGCCAGAGATTGTTCAGCGGCGTTTCGACGGGGTAGCGCAAATGGCGGCCCGGCGACAGCGTGCCGCCGCCGCGGCCGAACAGAAGCGTGGGCAGATTGTGGTGCAGGTGGCCGTTGCCGTCGCTGATGCCGCTGCCGTAGCTGATCATGCAGGAATCCAAGAGTGAGCCATCGCCATCTTTGGTGTGTTTGAGCTTGTCGATCAAGTACGCCAATTGATCGACGTGGAAGCGATTGATCTTGGCGATTTTGGCCTGCTTTTCCGCTTTGCCTTCGTGGTGCGAAAGGTCGTGATGGCCTTCGGAGATATCGAGCCACGGATAAGGACGATTATTGCCCTCGTTGGTGAACACGAACGTGGCGATGCGGGTGCTGTCGGTTTGGAAGGCTAGCACGAGCATGTCGGCCATCAGGCGCAGGTGATCTTGATAGTTCTCGGGCACGCCGGCGGGTGCTTCCGCGCTGATCTGGCGAGAGATTGTTTCCACGCGATCGAGCCGACGTTCGATTTCGCGGACGGAAGTCAGATAGTCGTCGAGTTTTCGCTGGTCGCCCGAGCCGAGCTTTTCATTCAGTCGGCGGGCATCGTCGAGCACGAAGTCGAGAATGCTGCGGCGCGCGAGTTGGCGCTCGTGGCGGCGCGGCGGACGAATCGTTTTCGTCGGAGCCGAACAGTCGCTGGAAGACTAGGCGTGGATTGGTTTCCTTGGCCACGGGAGTGTGGTCGGTTTTCCAAGCCAGGTTGGCGGGATACGCACAACTGTAGCCGTTATCGCAACTGCCCGCTGACTTGCCGGCTTCGCAGCCCAACTCGAGCGACGGGAACGGCGTGGCCAGGCCGACTTGCTGCGCGGCGACCTGATCGACTGAAATTCCCAAGTGGATATCGGCCCCTTCGGTTTTTTTGGCGTGGCAGCCGGTCAGATACACGGCCATCGCGCGGCATGATCGCCCGGTCCGTCGCCGTTGGGACGGGCCCAGGCTTGCGTGAGTCCGCTGATGACAAGCATGTCGTCTTTGTACGGCTGCAGGGCGGCCAGCGTCGGCGGCAGTTCGAAATCGGCGCCTTCTTTTTTTGGCGTCCAATCGGGCATGTGGATGCCGTTGGGGACGTAGAGGAAGGCCATGCGGCGCGGGGCGGTGATTGTGCGCGCCGATTTCGCTGGCAGCGTTGGCGAACGACGTCAGCGGCGACATGCATTCAAACATCGGCAGCGCGACGGCGGCACCCAGGCCGCGAAGCACGGTTCGACGGGAAATGCGCGAGGTCATGGCGAGGTTCCTCCGCGGCGCATTTGGAACGGGGCGCTGGTGACGATTTCCGAAATGACGCGCGAGAATTTGTAATCGTCGCGGGCGACGGAATCGGCGATGGAATCGATCACGGGATCGTCGGCTTCGGTCGTGCCACGGCCCAGAGCGTAGGTGAGCATTTTTTGCGTGAATGCCCGACAGAATTGATCGCGCTCGTCGAGCAGGATTTTTTTCAGCTCTACAGGGCCATCGAAGGTGCGACCAACGGGGAGCGTGCCGGAGGCGTCGATCCGCGGTGGTTCGGCTGCTTTGCTGGACGCGGTCTTCGCGATCTTATTGTCGTCCTTCGCCGGGGCATTTTCGCGATCGCGCCAAGCGCCGATGGCGTCGAAATTCTCCAGGCCGAAGCCCAGCGGATCCATTTGCGCATGGCAATTGGCGCAGCGGGCGTCACTGCGGTGCAACTGCATTTGCTCGCGCACCGTGGCGATCGGCTTGCCGCCGTGGCGCTCGGCCAGTTCGGGCACGCCGGGGGGCGGTGGCGGCGGCGGTGTGCCGAGGATGTTCTCCAGAATCCATTTGCCGCGCTTCACCGGCGAGGTGCGATTGGGGTTCGAGGTGACCGTCAGCACGGCGGCCAGCGTGATCACTCCGCCGCGCGGGCTGTCGGCGGGCAGATCGACGCGGCGGAACTGGTCGCCTTGCACGCCGTCGATGCCGTAGAAATCGGCCAGACGCCTGTTGAGGAATGTGTAGTGCGGCGCGATGAACTCCAGCAGGCTGCGATCCTCGGCCATGATGTACGTAAACAGGGCAAGTGCTTCCTGATGCATGGCGCCGCGCAATTCGGCATTCCAACACGGAAAGAGTTTCGCATCGGGCCACGCGCTTTCGAGCCGGCGCGTTTGCAGCCATTGATCGGCGAAGTTTTCGACCAGTGCTTTCGATTTCGGATCGTGCAACATCCGCTGGACTTGGGATGGGAGCTGTGCGCGAAGTTCGCCGCGGCGGGCCAGATCGAACAATTCGTCGTCGGGCATGCTGCTCCAGAGGAAATACGACAAGCGCGAGACGAGCTCCCACTCGTCGAGTTGGCGCTGCAAATTTGGATCATCGGGTTGCGGATCGAGCTCGACGCGGAACAGGAATCGCGGGCTGACGAGGATCGCAGTGAGGACGCCTTGCAAGCTGCGCTCGAAGGGTTGGTCGGGGCGATCGGCAGTAGTGAAGAGTTGCATCAGGCGTTCGAGTTGCTCCTCTTCGACGGGGCGGCGGAAGGCGCGGTCGGCGAAGCGGCGGAGGATTTGGCGAGCAGCCGCAACGCGGCCCAATTGCGCCGGGTCGGCGATCATGATCCGCAGGTACGGCAGCGGGGGGGATTTGGCGGGGTCGCGCTGGAGCGCAAGGCCGACGGCTTTTTCGGCCGCGGCCAGATATTTTTCCATCAATAGCGGAGGCAGCGACAGCACGTCGCCGTTGTTGTCGAAACCGTAACCGACGTCGTCGGCGGGAAAATCGTCGGCAGGATGAAAATCGATGCCCAGCAGATCGCGAAGCGTGTTGTCGTATTCCGCGCGGTTGAGGCGTCGCATGGTAACGTGGCCGGGATCGTGCGGGGCGCCTCTGGCGGATTCGGCCAATGCATCGCTCAGCAGTTGCACGACGGTCGCGTACTGTTCGGCGGACGGCCGGGTGGCGTCTTTGGGCGGCATGGTGCGCGCACGCAGTTTTTCGAGCACCTTTTTCCATGTGCTGCGATCGTCGGTCAGCGACTGAGCGGTATGAAAATCGGCCAGCCGCAGGCCTTTTTCGGCCTTGGGGCCGCTGTGGCAATCTCCGCAGAATTGGGTGACGAACGGGACGATCGTTTCGCGGAATTGCGATTCGCGACCGGATAAGGCGCCCTCGTCCGCGTGGGCGATCGCCAAGCAGATCTGAGAAATGGCTGCGCAGCAAATGATCGCGCGGCAGGCGGGCATGACGCGGCACTCGGACGGAGTTGGGCCCGGTGCTATTTAAGCATGCCGCGCGGAGAAAAACCATGCTAGCGGCGAGCGACGCTCCGCCGTGCGGACATGGCGGCTCGGTTAGCGCCGAGCGACGGAGCGAGAGAAGTAGCCGATTTGATCCATGCGCTGGACCAACAATTTCGCTACGGGCCCGACGGAGATGGTGGCGTCGCCGGCATGCTCCAGCACGACGACGAAGGCGACGCGCGGTTCGTCGGCTGGGGCGTAGCCGGCGAACCAGGCGTGATCGGGCCGCCCGCCGCCGGTTTCGGCCGTGCCTGTTTTGCCGGCGATGGCGACTTCGCTGGTGTCGACGGTGGCGTTCGCCGTGCCTTGATCATCGGCGACGACTTGGCGCAGGCCTTTGCGGATAGCGGCCAGCGTTCGATCGGTAAGCTCAGGAACGGTGCGCGGCGATGCGGTTTGGATCGGATCATCAAATTGCGGATCAGACGAAAGGCGCAGCGCTCGGCGATGTGCGGCGTGACTAATTGACCGTCGTTGGCGATCGCGGCCAACAGACGAACGATTTGCAGCGGGGTGGCGGTGATCGCGCCTTGGCCGATGGCCAATGGGCGGGGATCGAGTCGTTGCGAATTGGCGGTGTTCTCGTTCGGTAGTCCGCCGGCGGCTTCGCCGGGAAGATCGATCCCGCACGCTGCGCCCAAGCCCAAGCGTTGTGCCCAATCCACCAGCGGCGCCGCGCCAAGTTGCTCGGCGTGATGGAAGAAGTACACGTTGCAACTGCGGGCCAGCGCCTCGGTCAGCGTGACGGGGCCGTGGCCGATGCCGTATTTGCGGAACACAGCGCAGCGCAGGGCTTCGGGCTGGTGAAGATATCCTTGGCAGTCGACCGCGGCGCGGATCAACGCCGCCGGCCAGAAGTGCACACGCCGAGATGATTTTGAACACCGAGCCCGGGGGGAGGGCCATTTGCGTGGTGCGATCCAATAAGGGACGGGCGGCATCGGAGAGCAATCGCTGGACCTGTGGAGAATCGCCGCTGACGAAGCAATTCGGATCGAATCGCGGACCGGAAGCCGCGGCGAGCACGGCGCCGGTATGCACATCGATGGCTAGCACTGCGCCGCCGCACGATTGGTCGAGCGCATCATCTCCGCTGGGCAGGCGTCGGGCCAGCGCTTGATCCAATAGCGATTGCGCGGAGCGCTGCAGCGCCGGGTCAATGGTGAGCACCACGTCGCGGCCTGGGGCCGGCTCGCGGACGGTGGTCGAGGTGATCGCCTGGCCGCGGGCGTCGAGGCGATCGACAATCAGGCCGCGATGGCTACGCAGCAGCGATTCGTACTGGCGCTCGATTCCCGAACGGCCGAAAAGATCGTCGCTCTGGTAGGAATCGTTGTCGGCCGCGTCCGCAGCGGTGGATTTGTCGATCTCGTCCGGACGCACGGCCCCCAAGTATCCCAGCACGTGGGCGGCCAGCGGTCCTTCGGGATACACGCGGCGGTAGGTCGGCAGCAGTTTCACGCCGGGGTATTGCGGGATGCGTTTCGATTTCGACGACCGATTCCAGCGGCAGGCCGCTGTAGACCACGTGTTGATCGAGCTCTTCTACGACGGTGACGTGGGGCGCCGCCGGCGGATTGCCCAGGTCGAACAGCGCCTCGACGATGCTGTGGCCCACCAGCGCGGGCAGAGACAGATCGTCGCAAAGATCATCGTCGGCGCGGCGCTGGGTTTCGGCCTGATCGGACCGGCCGCGCGTTGACGCCGGCGGCGATCGTCTCAACTCTCTTTTGAATTTGGCGGCAGCGGGCTTGCCACTGGTCATCGGTCAGGCCACACAGGGCGGCGAGATGTTGGGCGAGTTCGCGGCGCTGGGCGAGAATTTGTGCTTGTTTGGCGGCGATGGCTTTGGAGCTGCGGCGCTGCGCGGGCGGAAGCTGCGAGCGGGCCATTTGCGCAGCCAGCGCGGATCCGCCGGTTCTTCCAGCCAGCGGTATTGGACCGCCAGCGACATCAGTGCTTCATCGCAGGCCAACACGGTGCCGTCGTGCGCCAGGATGCGTCCGCGCATGGCGGGCGGCCGGTGGCGGCGGATGATCGGCTCGGCTGCCACCACGCGGTAATCCGAACCATCGCGCACTTCCAGCGCGATCAGCCGGCCGTAGACCGTGACCGACAGCGCCACGAAGGCGGCGAAGACCCAACGGAGGCGGCGGTTGAGGGATTGGGAACGCAAATGGGGGGAATGGGAAGTGGGAAATGGGCAGTGCGGAGTTGTTAGCCGCCGCTGAGTTCGATGGTATGAGACGGAGTTCGCAGCCAGCCGGCGAGCATCAGAATTGGGATCGCCAGGCCGGCCGTGTAGAAACCGACTAGTAACGACCGCGGCAGAAGCATCAGCAAGGGCAGGGCGGTTTGCCGGAGGATTCGCAACATCGCACTTTGCACCAGGCAAGTGCCGGCGACTCCCAAGAAAATGACGCCGAGTCGGCCGGCAAAGTGGTCCAAATGGATTCGCGAGCGGAGGCGAGTCAGCAGATATGCGACGACCGCGTACACAGCCACGCTCAATCCCAGCGGCGCGGGAGAATTGAAATCGGCGGCGAGTCCGACGAGGGCTACGATGGCGAAGCTGTATCGATTTTTTGAAAGCGCCAGCCACGTGAAGCCGGTCAGGGCGATCACGTCGGGCCCCACGCCGGCGATCTGCCATTGCGGCGCCTGCAGTGTCTGCAAGGCGCTGGCGAGATAGATCAAAGGAATTAAGAGCAATGGCGACATCGATTGACTAGCGGTTGGTGGTGGCTGCGTCGGCGACGCGTGCCGGGTTGAGTTCGATCTTCAGAACGGCGACGGCGCAGGCGGCGAAGTCGGTTTCACTGCCGGTTCCATCCAGATTTGCCAGTGGGCGTCGCCGGGTTTGCGATCGACGCGCACGACTTTGCCATACAAGAGCGGCGAGCTAAGGACGCCGTCGTCGGCGGTGAACACCAGGTCGCCCACGGCGACGGGCTCCGTGGCGCAGACCAATTCGATTTTGCACAGATGCTGGCCGGCGCCGACCAGAACGCCGCGCACTGAAAACTGGAGGCGGCCATCGCGGGGCGTGGCCAACTGCACCAGGTCGCGGTAGCTGGAATCAGTGATCCGCCGAACGGTGCACGTGTGTGGGCCGACCTCCGCCACTTTGCCCCAGACTCGATTGCCTGCCAGCACGAGGCGGCCGGCTTGGATGGAAGCATCGCGGCCTTGATCTATAAGTGGCGGCGCGTCGTCGATCACCAGCGCGTTGGGCTGCGCACCTTGGGAACGACCGACGTCCAGCAGGTCGTGCGCGAGCAGGAATGCTTGGGCTTGCTGGCCCAGCACGTGCGCGGGAATTAGTTGAGGACGAAGCAGCGGCGCGGCTTCGTCTTCGCCGTCGCCGGCGCTGCCGGACGAGTCGGCGGTGGCGCCTTGCAACAACAATTGGGTTTTCAGGCGGTCAAGCTGTTCGGACAACTCGGCAATTTTCTGTTGGGATTGATTATCGGGGAGCGTATTGCGGGCGAAAGGCAGCTTTGCCCAGGCGACGGTGGCCACATTTGATGCTGCGATTACGGTGCGCTGTGTCGGGAAGAGGGCTTCGCGCCAGGCGGCGCGCAGCGATTGGACAAGATTCGGCGGCAGAAACGAGAGGCCCATGGCGGCCAACAGCACGCCGGCCAACAGCGCCGCGGAGGGAGTGATGCGCCACTTCGGGCGAGAGCGATCAAAGTTCGCCATCGGTGCGCTCCACCAGGCTGTGCCACGTGTCGAGATGTTCCAGGCAGGTAAGCGTGCCTTGCACGACGGCGGTCTGTGCTTCGGGGGCGACGTGGGCCGGCAGGCCGGTGCGCGCGAAGAGCCAACGATCCAGTCCGCGCAACAGCGCGCCGCCGCCGCAGAGCACGACGCCTCGATCTACGAGGTCGGCCACGAGGTCGGGGCTGCACTGATCGAGCGTGCCGCGGATGCAATCCACGATGCGCTCCAGCGGGTCGGCCAACGCCTGGGTCATCTCGGGCACGCCGATTTCGATCCGCCGCGGCAGGCCGGAGGTGACGTCGATGCCGCGAACGTCGGACGCAGAGGCGAGAGGCGAGGGGCGAGGGGCGAGATCGGAATTGAGAGCCGCTTCCGAGTCCGAGGGCGGATTACAGCCGAGTTCGATGCGGAGTTGTTCGGCGGTGGAAAGACCAATGCGCAGGCCGCATTCGCGGCGCAGGTATTCGACGACGGCTTGATCCATCTGGTCGCCACCAACGCGCACCGCGTGGCGTGCGACCACGTCGCCGAGGCTAATCACGGCGACTTCGGTTTCGCCGGCGCCGATATCGATGACCATGCTGGCCACCGGTTCGGCGACGGGCAGGCCAACGCCAATTGCCGCGGCTTGGGCGACGCTGATCAAGAGCACCTGGCCGGCTCCGGCGCGATGGGCGCTGGTGAGCAGGGCGCGCTTTTCGACGGGGGTGAGACCGCTGGGGGCGGCCATCAGCAAGCGCGGACGCAGGCCGAAGCGCACCGGCCGCACTTTGCGCAGGAAATAGCGCAGCATCGCCTCGCAGAGTTGGAAATCGGTAATCACGCCGGCGGCCAGCGGCCGAACGACGCTGACCGATTCAGGAGTGCGGCCCGACATCTGCGCGCGAGATGGCCCACGGCGCAGCCACCGGAGAGGATGCGATTGTTAGTGCGCCGACGGCGACGACGGACGGCTCGTCGAGCACGATGCCTTGGCCGGGCATGGCCATGCGCGTGGCGGCGGTGCCCAGGTCGATCGCGAGATCGTAACGCAGCAGTGCGGAGAGATGGGAGAGCATCCTTGCTCGCAGGGGTGAAGGAGTTTAAAGGGCGTCGGCGTCCATGCTGCGCCGCCCGGCCTGGGGGCCGGCGCTAAACACTCAAAGCAAACTTGATTGGATCGAAGGGGGACCAGTGTGCCATCGGTTCGTGCAAGCGGAAATTGTAGCCGCTGGGGCTATCGGGGGTCGCGGCCGGCGCCGGTTCCGGAACTTCCTTCGGCGGCGGGGGCGGCGGCACCTTGGCATCGCCGGAGACCTTGATACTCATGCCGTACTCGCGCATCTCCAAATACAAAAACAGGCAGCCAATGGTGATGGCCAGGAACGTGAGGATCAACAGCATCGTGTAAATATTTGCCGACTGCTTCGGCAAGTACACGCCACGATCGTCTTCACTTAAGGTTGCTTGCGACATTGTCGCCCCGCTGGATGGGAAGTTGCTGGTATTCGGTAAGGATACTGCCGACGGAGTTGTCGGGCCGGACGTCGATGATTTTCACGCGGCCGACGTATTTATCGCCGCGATAAATGTCGAGATCCTGGCCCACGCGCACGCCGTCGTCGGAGCCGATGGAAAGTTCGACTTTGGTGCGGGAGACGGCGGCGATCTGGCCGGAAACTTTGACGGTGCTGGCATCGATGGGCATTTCGAGCGTCACGCCTTTAGGCAAAAGTTGCTTGGCCTTGGTGACGTCGATGGCCAACTGTTCGTTGCGTTCTTTGAGCACGGCAAGTTGGCCGGTGGCGATGGCCAATTTATCGGTGAGGCTGGTGGCCTTTTTGATTTGCTCGTCGGTTTCGCGCTGGGCGTCGGCGACCTCGTCGCGGAGTGTTTTCACTTCGCCGGTCAGGTTCGACAAATTTGGCCTGAGTGGCCCGCAAGGTTTCGGTGTTGGCGGCCAGTTCGGTTTCCTTGGCCTTGAGCTGATCCTCAGCGGTTTTCTTTTCGGCGCGTCAGGGCCTGAATGGTGGCTTCGCTCTTGGCCAGGGCCTGAATTTTCGCGGCCTTTTCGGCATTGAGTTGCGTGTTGAGCGAGCTAATTTCATCGTTCAGCCGGGCGTTTTCCGCGCGGGCTTGCTCGAGCTGATACTTGTAGCCGGGCTGCTGCGTGCCGCGGGTTTCGGACGGAGTGCGGACGATTTCCTGCCGCCAATTCACATGCGTGGTGTACACCATGATCGAAAAGGTGGCGAACATCAGGCTCATGATGAAAATGAGCACGATGAAGATTTTGCCGATTAAGTTCATGTACCTCTCCTCGCACCGCGGCGGGCGGCAGTGGCGCGAAAATTTGGCCGCGGCATGCGTGTCCCACGCTCGATCTGAGCGACATCCGGTGGCGCACAATGCGGGACGACGAGCCGGGCGACAAACTACCCCTGCCGTCGCAGTGCCTCCGCGCCGGTCGGCTGGGACGAAAGTTCCTAACCTGCCAGGAGATAAGCTCCCGAATGTGACAGTTTCAGTATAGTTACGGTGAAAAGAGGGGTCAATCGAATCGGCGTAAGATCGGTAGCTTGGGGACCTTCGGGAGCGTCCGGCGTAGCGAATATTCGGGGTACTTATCCGGCCGTGCGAGGTCAATCGTCGGTGGCGCGCGGCCGGCGGCACCAGACGCCCGCGATTGCTAGAACGCCGCATGCCGCCAGGCAGATTCCCGAAAACCAATCGCCGTGGTCCAAATAAAAGCTGTGTCGGGTGTCGAGTTGCACTTCGGCAATGAGAACATCCGGCGCACGGCGTTTGCCTTGCTCGACGATGCGGCCGTCGCTGGAGATAGAGGCCGAGAAGCCGGTGTTGGCGGCAATTACCAGGGGCTTGCGCATCTCGATCGCGCGAAGCACGCCGCAGGCCAGGTGCATGTCGAGCTCGCTGGAGCCGCGGAACCAGCCGTCGTTGGTCAGGTTCACGAGCACGTCAGGCTCTTCGCCCTTCGCGCGCAGCAAGAGCACTTGCCGGCGGATGAGATGCGGGATGACTGTTTCGTAGCAGATGTTGGGGGCGTAGCGGACGTCGCCGAGTTTTTGCGAAACGGCTTCGCGGCCCGCGGTCAAACCGCCGGTCAAGGGCGTGATGCGGTACAGGAACGGGAAATAGTCGGCTAGCGGGATGTATTCGCCGAACATGACGGGATGCATTTTGTCGTAGCGCGCCAAAGGTGCGCCTTGCGGATCGACAAATAGCGCGCTATTGAAAACATCATAGCCCTGGTTTGTGTAATAAGCGGCGTCGATGCCTAATAGCAGCGGCGGGGGCAATGGCCACTGGTGAGCGTTTTCCACCTGCAAGCGGAAAAGATTTTGCAGGTCGGTGAGATTTTTCAGACTGAGCTTGGTCCGCTCCTCCGGAGACATGGTCCAATCGGCCGGCGGTTTGAAATCGGCTGCAAACGTGAGTAGCGGATAGCGGAACATCGTCTCCGGCCAGACCAGCAGGTCGAGCTTTTTCGGTTGGACCAGGGCGGTCTTCGTGAGCTGCAAATATTCATCGAGCACGTGGTTGAGTTGCGATTCGTCGGCTTTGAGTTCGACGTCGATGGAGCCTTGAATCAGCGCGACGGTCGGGCCGGGCCGCGTGTGCTCGCCGGACAGGCGTGAATGGCCGTACCAAATCGCCGTTGCCATTACCACAGCAAGAGGAGCGACAGGCCACAACGCCAATCGCTCGCCGCGCCAGGGAATCATCCGCGCCACGCAGGCGGCGACGAACATTACCAATCCGCTGATGGCGTAGTCGCCGAAGATGTCGGCGGCTTGCAGAACGACCGGCCAGTGGACTTGCGTGTGCGAAAGGCTCGCCATCGTGAAGCCGCTGAGCAGATGACCGCGGGCCAGTTCCAAACCGGTCCAGACGATCGGCGCGGCGAGGATGATGGAGATGTTGAATTGCTGCACCGCGACCCGCGCTAGCGCCACGAACACGGGCAGATAAAACGCCAGATAGAATGACAGCGCCAGCCAGCCGAAATAAGTTGTCCAATGCGGCAGGCGCAGCCATTGGATGGCCGCCAGCCAAGAGATGAACCCGGCCAGCCACAGTGCGCGATACGGTCGGCGGCCTGGAAGCTCAGGCTGACGAATCAGCAGGAGCCACGGCACGGGCGCAATCCACGCCAGCGGCCATAAATCTAGCGGCGGCAGGGAAGCGTAAACTAACAGACCGCCGAGTAGGCCCAAGCCAAGTGTGGATTGCAGGCGGTCGAGCAAAGTACGCTGCGGCGCCGGATCAGTTCCAGGTCGGCTGCGCCCGCGACTTTTTGGATCAGCAATCGAGGAAGCCATGCGCGATAGAGTAAAGCGCAGGGGCAATTGGGGCCAGAGCGAATCTGCTGTGAGGATACGGCGGCCCGGAAACGATCACAGCATCGGCATTACTTCGATGACGTCGCCTGCCCGATAGCTGTGGTCGCCGGCTGGAAAAATTGCCAAGGCGTTGGCGGCGATCAGGCCGCGCAGATCGGCCGAGCCTTGCCACGCTGTTGGATTGACCGTGGCGCCCGCATCGGAAGCGATCAGCACGGCGGGGTGGTATGTGGGCCGATCGCCGCGATGCGTAAAATCGCGCGCGAGCTGCGCATTGAGAACCAAATAGGGTTGATCCGAAGGTTGACCAAGCATGCGGAGAATCGCCGGTTTCACGAACAGCGTGAAGCAGACTAAGGTGCTGACCGGATTGCCGGGCAGGGCGAAGACAAGCGAGCGACGTGTGTCCGCCTCGTGGACACCGAACCAGAGCGGTTTGCCGGGTTTCAGATTGATTTTGTGGAACACCTGGCGGACGCCAAGTTCGGCCAGCACGCCAGGAACCAGGTCCAGCACGCCGGCCGACACGCCGCCGGAGATCACAACGATGTCGCACTCCAAAGCGGCGGTGATCAGTCGGCGCAGTTGGTCGGCGTCGTCGCGGCCAATGCCCAGGTCGATCGGCACCGCGCCGACGCGGCGGCAGGCGGAAGTTAGCAAGGGGCCGTTGGAATTGCGAATTTGGCCGGGACCGGGGATTTCGTGCGCAGGCACCAGTTCATTGCCGGTGGAAAGAATCCCGACGAGAATCGGGCCGATGGCGCGGACACGCGCCACGGCCGACTTCGGCCAACAGGCCGATTTCAGCGGGACCGAGTACCGCGCCGCTATTGAGGACGACGTCGCCTTTGCGCAGCGATACGGCGCGGCGCATGAGGTTTTGGCCGGCGCGAAAGCGTTCGTCTTGGACGCGGACGGCGCCGAGGGAGGTAGTGGCAGAATCTTGAGGTTGCGATCCGGCGTGGCCGCCGGCGCTAACGGGAGCAAATTCGGTGCGCTCGATCATGACCACGGAATCAGCGCCGTCGGGCATGGGGGCGCCGGTCATGATGCGCGAGGCGTTGCCCGAGGTAACGGCGCGCGTGGGAACAGCCCCGGCGACAATTTCTTCCAGCACTTTCAGTTCGGCCCGGCCGTCTTTCAGATCCGCGCTGCGCACGGCGTAGCCATCGACGATCGATTTATCGTGGGGCGGGCTGTCGACGTCGCTGGCGACATCTTCGGCCAAGATCAAGCCGGTGGCGTTGGCCAGCGCTGTTTCCGTCGGCGACAGCGGTTTTGCGTGTTGGAGAACTTGCGCGAGAGCTTCGGAAACGGAGAGCATAAAGTTCGCATGCTAGACCGCAAGCGGAGACGGCACTTCCAAAAAATGACGGAGAATATCGACGCCGCTTAGGGTCAGAAAACTTTCGGGATGGAACTGCAGGCCGAAAGTGGGATGTTGCTTGTGGCGGACGGCCATGATTTCGCGGCCGCCGTCCGGCGCTTCCGCCCAGGCGGTGACTTCGTAATCGGGCGAGAGCGTATCGGGCTGAATCACCAGGCTGTGGTAGCGCGTGGCTTCCAGCGGGTTGGGCAGGCCCTCGAACAGACCGCGGCCGTTGTGGTGGATGCGGTCAACTTTGCCGTGCATGAGGCGTTTGGCGCGGACGATTTTGCCGCCGGTCGCCTGGCCGATCGCCTGATGCCCCAGGCACACGCCGAGGATCGGCAGCCGGCCGGAGAATTTGGTGACCGCCGCGCAGGAAATGCCGGCTTCGCTGGGCGTGCAGGGGCCGGGGGAAATGATCAGGTGCGAGGGCCCCAGGCGCTCGATGTCCTCGAGCGTGATCTGATCGTTGCGGAACACCCGCACGTCGAGCGCCGGATCGATCTCGCCGATGCGCTGCACCAGGTTGTAGGTGAAGGAGTCGTAATTATCGATGATCAGGATCACGGGCGAGTTTCTGATGTCTGATGTTTCAGGTCTGATGTCTGATTTAGAGTTACGACACCAGCGTCGAGGGGTGAGGTTCGCGGTTCACTAGCGGCATCACCTGCGGCTGGTAGATGGTGGTATACGCCTGGGCGGTGCGGTGCTTGTCGACGGCGGCTTGCGATTGCCAATGCTCTTGCAGCAGGAATCGGGTGGGATCGTTGTTTGATTGATAAACTTCAAACCGCTGGCAGCCGGGCTCTTGCCGCGAAAGGCGCGCGGCCTCGGCCAGCAGGCTGCGCACCTGGTCGACTGTGGCGGGGTCTTTCACCGTAAGCCAATGGTTGAGGTAAAGCATGGCGGCACACTGAATGCAGAACGCAAAGGCAGAAAAGCAATGGGAACCCCATAGATTCTAGCCGTCGTGGCCGGTAAATGTCAGGTGGGTTAGTCGTCGTGCGCTGCGGCGAACTCTATAATTATTTACACGATGACAAGTACCACAGCCACTCTCGCGCCTCTGGAATTCAAGCCTTATCGAGGCTTGTCGAACGAAGAGCTTACGCAGCGGATTAACGCGGTGCGCGCAGAGATGGGCTCGCGGCTGTTGATCCTGGGCCATCATTATCAGCAGGACGAGGTGATCGCGCTAGCGGACCTGCAAGGCGATAGTTATCAGTTGAGCCGCATGGCGGCCGACAGCCGCCAGTGCCGGTACATCGCTTTTTGCGGCGTGCATTTTATGGCGGAGACAGCCGACATTGTGGCCAACCGGCCGGATAAGTTGGCCGAACGCGGCGGCGAGCGCGTGACGGTGGTGCTGCCGGACATGGCCGCCGGCTGCTCGATGGCCGACATGGCGGCGATCGATCAGGTGGAAAGCTGCTGGGAAGAGCTCGGCGAGGTAATTGACACCAACGACATCACGCCGGTGACGTATATCAACTCGGCCGCCAATTTGAAAGCGTTCTGCGGGCGGCACGGCGGGATTGTCTGCACCTCCAGCAACGCGGCTGCCGTATTGGAATGGGCCTTCAAGCGCGCCAAGCGAGTGCTGTTCTTTCCCGATCAGCATCTGGGACGTAACACGGCCAAGGCGATGGGCATTCCGCTAGCGGAAATGGCGTTGTGGAATCCGCATGCCGAGCCGCTGGGCGGAAACACGCCGCAGGCGATTGAAAATGCGAAAGTGCTCCTGTGGCAAGGGCATTGCAGCGTGCATGCGATGTTTCGGCCCGAGCACGTGGATGCGTTTCGGGCGAAGTATCCAGGCATCAAGGTGCTGGTGCATCCGGAATGCCCGATGGAGGTGGTGGATAAGAGCGACGAGCGCGGCAGCACGAGCAAAATCATTCGCACGGTGGAAGGATCGTCTGCGGGGACGAAATGGGCGATTGGCACCGAGCTGCATTTAGTAAATCGCTTAAAGCACCAGCATCCTGAACAAGAAATTCATTTTCTTTCGCCGGTGGTGTGCATGTGTGCCACGATGTATCGGATCGATTTGGCGCATCTTTGCTGGGCGCTGGAAAACCTGGCCCAAGGCACGCCGGTGAACGTGATCAATGTTGAGCCGGAAATTGCGCATCATGCGCTGGTGGCGCTGGAGCGGATGCTGCAGGTGAAGTGAAGCACTCCGACCGACGCAGTCGGTCTAATTACAGATAGCGCTCGAGAATGCGGCGGGTGTGGCGGTCGAGCGCTTCCGTGTCAGGGATCAGGTAGTGGATGCCGTGGGCGTCGATGACCATGGCGCGGCGCTTGTCGAGGCGGCGGACATCGCCGTCGGTTTTCAGCACGAACTTCGTCGGGCCGCGGTCGGTCTCGACTTCCCACTGGCACGGTTCGGTTTGCAGCGACACGTGGTTGATGCGCGTGATGTGCGGCACAAACTCACGCTCGGCCAATTCGACTTCGATCATTGCGCGGCTATCGGCGGGCAGAGCGTTGAGATCCTCGATCCAGGCTAGTTCACGGCCGTCGGCGCTGGTCAGCGACAAGCCATGCTGCGGATCGGAAATGGGAAACGCGCGAATGGGAATAATGCATTCGTGGCGATTGCCGCCGCCGTCGATCAGCACGAGATGGCCGAAAGCATCGCGTTCCAAGCGGAAATCGGTAGTAGCGATTCGATTTTGCATTCGTTAAATGCCGATTCCTTGCGAGAGTTCCATTTGGGCTTTGTGCAGGCGGGCGTAGGCCCCGGATTCGCGCAAGAGGTCGGCGTGTTTGCCGGTTTCGACGATCTGGCCGCGCTGGACGACGACCAGGCGATCGGCGCGGCGCAAGGTGCTGAGGCGGTGGGCGATGGCGATTGTGGTGCGGCCGCGGATCAGGTTTTCCAGGGCCGATTGGATTTCACGCTCGGTTTCGGTGTCGACTGACGAGGTGGCTTCGTCGAGGATCAGGATGCGCGGGTCGATCAATAATGCCCGGGCGATGGAAATGCGTTGGCGCTCGCCGCCGGAGAGGGATTGGCCGCGTTCGCCGACCAGGGAATCATAGCCGTCGGTCAGTTGTAGGATGAATTCGTGAGCATTCGCCGCACGCGCGGCATCGATGATTTCTTGCCGCGTGGCGCCGGGGCGGCCATAGGCGATGTTCTCCGCCACAGTGCCGTAGAACAAGAACGGATCTTGCAGCACGATGCCAATGTTCTTGCGGTATTCCTGGACGGGGAACGAGCGGATGTCGGTGCCGTCGGCCAGGATCGCGCCGTCGGCGACGTCGAAGAAGCGGCAGATCAGATTGATCAGCGTGCTTTTACCGGCGCCGCTGGGCCCGACCAGGCCGATCATCTCGCCGGGTTCGATGTTTAGATTGATTCCGTGAAGCACTTCGCGGGCGCCGTATTTGAAGCGCACGTTGCGAAGCTCGAGTTGTCCCTTCAAGCGGCCGGGATGCACCGGATGAACCGGCTCGGGCACGCTGGGCACGCGATCGAGAATTTCGAATATGCGATGTGCGCTGGCGGCGGCGCGCTGTGTGCCATACACGATGCGGATCATCGTATCCATGCGACCGTAGAATTTGTTCATCAATCCAGCGAAGACAAACAGTGTGCCGACCTTGAGCACGGTGGTTTCGCCCGTCGCCGTGCTGAATACAAGCCAAACTCCGAACACCCACACGCACACGATCCCCAGATCCGTGAGCAGTGAGACCAGCGGGCCGAAGAACGACCAGATCACATTCAAACGATTATTCACGGCCAATAGGTGCCGATTGGAGCGCTGGAAGCGCTCGACCTCTCGTCCCTCCTGCGAAAACGCCTTCACGACGCGGATGCCCGGAATGGTGTCGGCCAACACGCTGGAGATTTGCCCGGAGGCGACGGTCGATTGGTTGAAACCATGGCGCAGCTTTCGCTTGACGATATAGACCAGCCAAAAGATGAATGGAAAAGGCATCAGCGTGCAAACCGCCAGGCGGGCGTCTTTCCACAGTAGCAACGCCGCGGTGATGCTGATCATCACCACATCGTTGATGAAATCCACGAGCGTGACCGAGAGAAACACGCAGATGCGATCGCTATCGTTGTCGATGCGCGACATCAAATCGCCCGTGCGTTTGCCGCCGAAGAATTCCAGCGACAGGCTCTGGAGATGCTCGTAGGTGCGGCCGCGTAGATCGAAGGCGACGTATTCGCTGACCCAGGAGGTGACGAACAGGCGCGCCCAGTTCAGTTGCCACGCGATCAGCGCCGCGCCAATCATCAGCGACAAATAAAAGTAGGCGGAATGCCCGAGGATGGGCTGGCCTTCCTGCCAAGGAACGAGCACGTTGTCGATCAACGGGCCGGTGAGATATACGGGCATCAGGCCGATGAAATTGGCGGCGATGGTGAGCACAAGCCCCAGGACCATCATGCCGGCGCGGGATTTGGCAAACACCAGGAGTCGCAACAGCGAGGAGACGGGTTGCGGGGGCGCGACCGGGGCGCACGCCGGGCAAACGCCGTCGACGGCAGTGATGACTTCGCCGCAACTGGGGCAGACCGTGGGAATGCGCGGAGGCGCCTCGGCAAGTGAGCCAGCAGCGCGGGTAAGCAGCGCCGTCCAGCGCGCTTCAAAGCGGCGGGCGGCCGCGCTGGCTGCCGGAGTGTATCGCCAGCAAGCCAGCCGCGATGTTGCATTCAGCAATTCAAGTTTGCCGACGCCGGATTGTTCTGTGATACGAAGCTGCAGGTCGTCGGCCAACGGGAAGCTTTGCCAATCGTCGGGCTGGCCATTGGACGATGGAGCCGGAGAACGGCCGGGCGAGCTGCTCGATTTGCCGTCGGAGGCGAGGATGCGGCGGTCGGTCAAAGCGATCAGGCCGACGGCGAAATTGAGTTTGGAATCGAGATCGGGCTGAAACCAACCGACGAGCGTTTCGTCGGGGGAAAGCTGTTTCGCCAAGTGGCCCCGCCACGATTCGGGGAGCGATTTCCAAGGTTCGGCCGCGAAATCCAATGCTAACTCCGTCGAAGAAGTGGAGACGATATTATTCATTACGCAACAACGGAGGAAACCTTGAAAGGCGCGGGTGGCGATGAGTTTGCCGGCGGACTCGATTGACTATGCGAGGTGTTGGCCCGCGGTTTGCGTAATATCGATCCTAGGAGATCGAAGTGAAGCAAAAGCGAGACCGGGGTGGACGTAAAAGGATACTTTAGGCGACACCCGGCAACCGAGAGCGGCTAAAGGGGAAAATGATAAGGAGTTGAGTGCGAAGTCGGTGGACGGCGGCCGAGAAAAAGAGGGTGAAAACGGGGTCGGACGGCTAGAAACCTGGGGGGATTTGCCTATCATGGTCTCAAGCTAACAGCGTGAAATGGACAAACGAGGCAAGACGTAAGTCCTTTAAGAACGTGGAATGAGGGTGTTTGCCGGGGCTGTGACGCAGGCAGGTGATTGTCGTACTTACATTATAGGAAGCGCCGCCTGATGGATGGCGCAGCGCAGTCATAATCGCTACATCTTTTCAATATTACGGATACCCAGCGGAGGCCCCCCAAAAAAGTTTGTCGGCGCCAATCGATTGAACCCACCTATCAGCGTTCGACTTGGAATCATCCGATTCCTCCCCCCAAGGAACGCCAGGTTGGAGTCGACTGAGAGTGGCACGGAGGTTGAAGTTAGCGGAATGAGTCCGAGTCGTCAGTTCCCACTCAGTTTTGCAGAAAAGCGCTTGAACAGGCGCGAAGGACAGAGGCAATTGAGGAAAAAGCGTTGAGTTGGTTCGATCGCTTTGGGCCGCGCCGCGATCGTAAGGCGTGCGCGCAAGTCCAAGAGTGAGTGCGACGGGTAGCGGTTGTGACGAGCGAACAACGTTGCAGCAAATCACCAGTCGGCACCTGGCGCGAACAAAACTTTGACGCTTCGAGATAAAATGAATAAGGGCTGCATTTTCGCTTGCCGGGGCGGATAAGCGGCTCTCACCCCACTTCAAACCCAGGCATCGGCTGCGGAACAAGTACGCAGAGAATTTTGAACTAGCTATGGAAATTAGGAAAGTGCTTTCGCTGCGGGGACCCAACATATGGGCGGACTTCCCTGTACTTGAGGCCTGGGTGGACCTGGGTGCGCTCAAGGACCTCGCTAGCGACGAACTGCCTGGCTTCAACGATCGGTTGAAGGCGTGGCTGCCCGCGATGATCGAGCATCGCTGCAGCATCGGCGAGCGCGGCGGATTTTTCGAGCGGCTGCGACGCGGCACGTATCTGGCCCATATTCTGGAACACGTGGTGCTGGAACTGCAGACTTTGGCCGGCAGCGATTGCGGATTCGGCCGCACACGCGAATCGAATGAAGATGGGGTTTATAAAGTTGCCATCGAGCATCAAGACGAGGCCTTGTGCCGCGCGGCGTTGGAAGCGGGGCGCGATTTGTGCCTGGCGGCGGTGAACGATCAACCGTTCGAAGTGGCGGAAACCGTGAAGCGGCTCCGCTCGCTGTACGAAAATTCGCGATTGGGGCCAAGCACCGGCGCCATTGTGGCGGCGGCGCAGGCGCGAGGCATTCCGCATCGTCGGTTGAATGACGGCAGTTTGATTCAGTTCGGCTGGGGCGCGAAGCAGCGGCGGATCGTCGCTTCGGAGACCGATCGCACCACGGCGATGGCCGAAATGATCGCGCAAGATAAAGAATTAACTCGCAGTCTGCTTGACTCGATTGGCGTGCCCGTGCCGGCAGGCCGGCCAGTGGAAAGCGCCGACGAAGCATGGCAGGCTGCGACCGAGATAGGTTTGCCGGTGGTGGTGAAGCCGCAATTCGGCAACCAGGGGCGCGGGGTGGCGACGAATTTGCGCACCCGCGAGCAAGTGCTGGCGGCTTACGTGGCGGTGCGCGAGCAAGGCGCGAGCATTATCGTCGAGAAGTATGCCAATGGCGGCGATTATCGGCTATTAATCATCGGCGGAAAGCTGATTGCCGCGGCGCAGAGGAAATCGGCGGAAGTGGTCGGCGACGGCGTGCACACCATCACGCAATTGGTGGACGAAGTGAACGCCGATCCGCGGCGCGGCGAGGATCACGCCACGTGCTTGAGCAAGATTCCGCTGGATACCGTATCGCTGGGCGTGATCGCCGAGCAAGGATACACCGTCGATTCAGTGCCGCCCACGGGCCAGGTGGTGCTGATTCGCCGGAACGCCAACCTGAGCACCGGCGGAACCGCGGCGGACATCACCGAGCAGGTTCATCCGGCCGTGGCTGCGCGGGCGATTGAAGCCGCGCGGATGGTCGGATTGGACGTGGCAGGAGTGGACGTGGTGTGCGAAGACATTCGCCGCCCGTTGGAAGCGCAAGGGGGCGTGATTGTGGAGGTGAACGCCGCACCGGGATTGCGGATGCACTTGCAACCCTCCAGCGGCCAAGCGCGGCCGGTGGGCGAGGCAATCGTGTCGACCATGTTTGCCGACGGGGCCGACGGTCGAATTCCGACGGTCGCAGTGACGGGCGTGAACGGCAAGACGACCACCACGAGGTTTATATCGCACATCATTCGCCAAACTGGTCGCAAGGTGGGCATGACTTGCACCGAGGGAATCTTCATCGACGACCGCCGATTGGAAAGCGGCGATTGCAGCGGTCCGCAAAGCGCGCGGAAGTTGCTGATGAATCCGACCGTCGAGGCCGGTGTGTTTGAAACAGCGCGCGGCGGAATTCTGCGAGCCGGCCTGGCCTTCGACCGCTGCGACGTGGCTGTGGTCACCAATATCGGCGAAGGCGATCACCTGGGGCTGAACGACATTGAAACGCTCGACAGGTTGGCCCGCGTGAAACGGGTGCCGGTGGAAGCGGTTTCCAATCAGGGCACGGCCGTGCTCAACGCGGCCGATCCGCTGGTCGTGGAAATGGCAAAATTCTGTCCGGGAAGCGTGATGTATTTCGCGCTGGATCCGGAGAACCAAATGATTGTAGCGCATCGTGCCACCGGCGGTCGCGCTGTGTTCGTGCGAGACGGCGCGATTGTGCTGGCCGAAGGAAAACGGGAAACCACGCTCACGTCGGTCGACGAGGTTCCGCTCACGCATCGCGGCCGGATCGGCTTCCAGGTGGAAAACACGCTGGCTACCGTCGGCGCGGCATGGAGCTTGGGACTCGAACTTGAAACGATACGGGCTGGCTTGGAATCGTTTGCCGCGGACATCGACCACGTGCCGGGGCGGTTCAACCTGCTGGAAGTCAACGGTGCGGCGGTGGTGGTGGATTACGGACACAACGTTTCCTCGCTGGCGGCGATGATCGACGCCCTGAAACAATTTCCGCACGAACGGCGGATTGCGGTCTACACGGCGGCCGGCGATCGGCGCGACGTGGATATGATTCGCCAGGGCGAGTTGCTGGGCGAGGCGTTCGATCGGGTCGTGTTGTACGAAGATCATTATGTGCGCGGACGTCAGCCGGGCGAAATCATGCGACGATTCCTGGAAGGCTTGATTCAGGGCGACCGCGTGACGCAGGTCGAAGAGATTTTCGGCGCGGTGAAAGCCATCGAAGCGGTGCTCAGCGCGCTTTCGCCGGGCGACCTCGTGTTGCTGCAAGCCGATACCGTGGATGAAACCATGGATTACGTGCGGAAATATTTGGCGACCCATAAAACGGCGCGGCAGGTTTGCTTGTGCGAAGCGCTGGCGACAGCGCCGGCGCCGAAGCCGCAGTTCACGGACGAGCCGATTACGATTCCAGCTCTTGTCGATGCGCCGGAAACTTTGGCGGCCGGGCTCAACGGCCACGCCGAATCGTCGGTCATGACGCTCAACGGCCACACGGCAGTCGTCGTGCTCAATGGGCACAACGGGTCGACCAATGGCAACGGCAACGGGCACGCCAACGGGCATATCGCGGCAGGCACGAATGGCCATGCTTCGACCGGCGGCAACCGCATCAGCGCGGAAGCGCAGCCGTCGGTAGCGGCGGCATTCGTCGGGGCGGGGGACTAGGCACATTTGCGCAAGGCTGTGCCTGGTTGCTTGACGGTGCGGCGCGCCTCCGGAGGCCATTGGCCCCCGGCTATCGCCTGATCTTTCGAACTACGCAGCGGCACGCGCCGGCACAAGCGCCGGCCTGAAGAGATCTTGATTGCCGTCGGCCGGCTGCAGGTACCAGATGTTCAGGATGCTGTTGCGGACTCCGCAACCCTGCGGCAACGTGGAACGCCCGTGCCAGCTTTTCCACGAGATTTGGTTGAGCACGCTGAACGAGTAGGCCGTGTTGGGCAGATACGGCGTGCATTTGACGACGTCGAATCCGCGCGGCTCGCGGAACAAGTGCAACGGGTTTAAGCTGCGGCGATAGAACTGCGTGCCCAGGTGGCGCTGCGATTCATCGCTCGGCAAGCTGATTTGCATAGTGGCCACTTTGCGGCGCGTATCGGGATGCGGGGCGATCCGATAACTGGACAGCTCGCGGAACAACTCGGGCATGGCATAGCCGGGGATTTTGTTCACGTCGGACTCGGAGATTTTGAAGCGGAATGCCAGGCCCGGACTTAGCTTCGCGTACACGGCGCGTTTGAGCTGAATCGCCCCCAAGGCCTGGCGCACGGCGTACCAGAATGCGCGCTGCGAACCGGAGAGTCGGTCGAGCCAGGAGTTGATCATTTGAAAGCGGCGCCGCGTGCTTTGCCCATTGGCCGCGCGATGCCTGTCGTAGCCGAAGGGCTCGTATTGGTCCTCGTCGGGAAGCAAGCTCAGCAGATCGTCGTAGACGTCGGCCGGGAAGAAATTGCGGACGATGATGTGCGGAAAGGGCTCGGCGTCGCTGGGCGTTTGACGCACGGACTCGACCATGTGCGTGACCATGCGAGCACAGAGCGCGGAAGACATAACGGTTCCTTTCAGCAGCGAAACGCTGGCAATGACAGCACGACGCCAGGCAGCCTGGAAATCGGAGGCTCCGATCAAAGGATCGGTCGTGGAGGAGTGGCGCTTGAGACCCTAAGGGGTAATGCACAGGAAAACTCAATCGCCGCCAGTCCGGCGGCCAATCTACACAAGCCGCGGCATTACGGCAGATTCGCAAGCTACAGCGTGGGGCTGTCGGGGGAATGCGCTACAGTTCCAAACGGCGGAGTCGTAGGGCATTGCTAATGACCGATACGCTGCTGAAGCTCATGGCGGCAGCGGCGATCATGGGGCTCAACAGCAGGCCGAATAGCGGATAGAGCACGCCCGCGGCGATCGGCACGCCCAGCGCGTTGTAGATAAACGCGAAGAACAAGTTCTGGCGGATATTGCGCATCACGCCGCGGCTGAGCCGGCGGGCTTTGGCGATGCCGCGCAAATCGCCTTTCACCAGCGTCATGCCGGCGCTTTCCATTGCCACGTCGGCACCCGCGCCCATGGCGATGCCAACATGCGCTTGGGCCAGGGCGGGAGCATCGTTGATGCCGTCGCCGGCCATGGCCACGACGTGGCCCTGGGCCTGAATTTGCTTGACGACATCTCCTTTGTCGGCCGGCGCGACGTCTGCTTGAACTTCATCGATGCCAAGTTTCGAGGCCACGGCCGCCGCGGTGGTTTTGTTGTCGCCGGTGAGCATTACGATTTTGATGCCGTCGGCATGCAGAAGTTTGATCGCTTCCGGCGTGCTCGTTTTGATCGGGTCGGCCACGCCGAGGAGTCCGGCGGGCCAGCCGTCGATGGCGACGAACATGACGGTTTGGCCTTGCTGGCGCAACTGTTCGGCGCGAGCTTGTATTTCGGGCGGTAGCGAGACTTTCAGATTCTCGAAGAGTTTCGTGTTGCCCAGCGCGACGTCGTGATCGTGGATTCGGCCGGCGACTCCTTGGCCCGTGAGGGAGCGGAAACTATCAACCTTCGGTAAATCGATCTGCTTTTGCTTGGCGGCGGCGATGATGGCGGCGGCCAGCGGGTGTTCGCTGGCGCGTTCCAAGGCGGCGGCAAGACGGAGGACAGTGGTTTCGTCGATTGGCGGCGCCGGTCCCCCGGTCGAACCGGGGGCTGACGGGGCGTGCGCGGTGTCGACGGTAATCAAGTGGGGCTTGCCTTCGGTGAGTGTTCCGGTTTTGTCGACCACCAACGTGTCGACTTTTTCCATCACTTCAAGTACTTCGGCATTTTTCACGAGCACGCCGGCGCTTGCACCGCGGCCGGTGCCGACCATAATCGACATTGGCGTGGCCAATCCCAGCGCGCAGGGGCAGGCGATGATCAACACGGCCACGCTGTTGACCAGCGCGTAAGCCAGGCGTGGTTCGGGACCGATCGTCAGCCAGACAATGAATGTAATCACGGCAACCACGATTACCGCGGGCACGAACCAGGCGGCCACCACGTCGGCCAGACGTTGGATGGGGGCGCGGCTGCGCTGTGCTTCGCTAACCATTCGAACGATCTGAGCAAGTAGCGTGTCGCTGCCGACGCGTTGCGCTTCGATCTCGAGTGAGCCGGTGCCGTTGATTGTGCCGCCGGTGACGCGGTCGCCGGATTGTTTTTCCACGGGGATTGATTCGCCAGTGATCATCGATTCGTCGATGCTGCTTGTGCCCTGAAGCACGACGCCGTCGACGGGCACTTTCTCGCCAGGGCGCACGCGGAGGCGATCGCCGACTTGCACCTGCTCCAGTGGCACATCGTGGTCGCTGCCGTCGGCCGCAATGCGCCGGGCGGTTTTTGGCGCCAGCCCCAAGAGCGCGCGAATGGCGCTGGAAGTTTGGCCGCGAGCTCGCAACTCCAGCACTTGTCCCAGTAGAACGAGCGTAACAATTACGGCTGCCGATTCGAAATAGACGTCGACCGTTCCGCCGTGGGCCCGCATCGATTCGGGAAAGATGCCGGGCCAGATCGTAGCGACGACGCTGAAGCAGTATGCAGCGCCGGTGCCGACGGCGATGAGCGTGAACATGTTCGGCGAGCGATGCATGATCGATTGCCAGCTGCGCTGGAAAATCGGCCAACCGCACCAAAGCACGACTGGCGTTGCCAAAGCGAATTGAAGCCATGGCAGCGCAGCGGCGCCAATCAAGTGCGCCACGGGCATGCCGGGAAGCATGTCGATCATCGCGATCGCTAAAAGTGGTAGGCTCAATGCGAGGCTGATCCAGAAACGGCGCGACATGTCGGCCAATTCGGGATTGGCTTGCTCGTCGGCTGCGATCGTTTTCGGCTCCAGTGCCATGCCGCAAATCGGGCAAGTGCCCGGCCCGTCGCGCACAATTTCCGGGTGCATGGGGCAGGTGTAGGAGGAGGGATGAGAGGCAGGGGACGATGGACGGGAGGGTGCGGCAACGCTGCCGATTGTTACCAGCGTTGGCGGGGACGCTTTCGGCTGAAGATATGCGCCGGGATTGGCCTGGAATTTTTTCAGGCAGCCTGTGCTGCAGAAGTAATAGGTCTGGCCTTGATGTTCAAATTGGCCGGCGGACTTGGCTGGATCGACGATCATCCCGCAGACGGGATCGCGCACATTGGCTTCGGCGTTCATCGCTTGGCGTTCGTCATTTCGACAAGTCGGGCGAGGAGTTCTGCAGCGGCGCGGTCGTCGAGAGCTTGCTGTGCTAACTTTGCTCCTTCTCTCAGAGAAGCAACGCGTCCCGCGACCCACAACGCGGCGGCTGCGTTGGCGACGACGATGTCGCGGGCGGGGCCGGATTCGCCCGCCAGCAGCTTGCGAATGAGAGCGGCGCTTTGCTCTGCGTTTTCGATTGCTAGCGTGGCGAGCGAGTAGGCATCGGTCAGGCCGAAATCGGCGGGCGTCCAGCGATGTTCGATCAATCGGCCGGTGGTGGTAATTTCGGTCGCATTGGTAGCGCCGGCGATCGTGACTTCGCCCAGATTTCCTTCGGCGTTGACAACCACCGCGCGCTGGGTGCCCAATAGCGCCAGGGCGCGGGCCAGCGTCTCGCGCAGTTCCGCGCGAGCGACGCCCAATAGCTGGAACGGTGCGCTGGCGGGATTGGTGAGCGGGCCCAAAAGATTGAAGATGGTCTGCATGCCCAAGCGTGCGCGGACTTCGGCGACACGTTTCATGGCCGGATGCATGAGTGGGGCGAAACAGAAGCAGACTCCCAGTTCGTCGAGACAGCGTTCAACGATGGGGATATCGGCGCCGATGTTCACCCCCAGCGCGGACAGCACGTCGGCCGAGCCGCTGCGACTGGTGACTGCACGGTTGCCGTGTTTGGCAACGGGCACACCGGCTGCTGCAGTCACCAGGGCAGCCGTCGTGCTGATGTTGAACAGTTTCGAGCTGCCGCCGCCGGTGCCGCAAGTATCGATCACGTTGGAATGCCGGGTGTGAATCGGCGTCATGTGCTTGCGCAGGCTGGCGGCGGCGCCGGCGATTTCTTCCACCGTTTCGCCTTTGACGTGCAAGGCCGTGAGCAAAAGCGCGATTTGCTCCTCCGAAACTTCACCGTTAATCACTGCGTCGATGGTGGCGGTGGTTTCGTCTCGGGAAAGATTTTCGCCGGCGGCAAGACGACCCAGTGTGGCTACGATCATCGGCGACTCCGAGTGAGGCGGGGAATTAACAGATTCTATCCGGTGATGGGGAATGGGGAATGGGGAACCGAGGAATGGGATAAACATTCGCCAGTGTGGTGGGTACAATTCCTTGATGCCTGTCAGTGTTGCAACTACCGCTGAAGAGCGCCGCCGACTAGAAAAGCTGGATCGCGGCGAATTGGAGCGCCATCAGGTTGCGCGGCTTAATGCGCTGTTGGATCAAGCGTTGCCTCACAACAAGTTCTATGCGCAGAAGCTTGCGCGGGTGAAGCGGCCGCTGAAGACGCTGGCGGAACTAGCGGAGTGGCCGTTTACGTTCAAGGAAGAATTGGTCGGATCGCCCAGGTCCAGCGGCCTGGCCAATCATCACACCTGGCCGGTCGAGCGATATTCGCGATTTCATCAGACCTCCGGCACCAGCGGGCGGCCGATGGTTGTGCTCGACACGGCCGAGGATTGGCGGTGGGTGGTGGGATGCTGGGAATACGTGCTGGATGCGGCGGGCGTGAGGGCGGGCGATCGGGCGCTAATGGCATTTTCGTTCGGGCCGCACCTCGGATTTTGGAGCGCCTACGAGGCGCTGACCAATCGCGGAGCACTTGCGATCGCCGCCGGCGGGATGAGTTCGCCGCAACGATTGGAATTAGTGCGCGGGCAGCACCCGGCGGTCATCTGCTGCACTCCCAGCTATGCGCTGCACATGACCGAGATCGCCGTGGAACACCACATCGACGTGGGAAAGCTTGGCGTGCGAACGCTGCTGGTGGCCGGGGAACCGGGCGGATCGGTGCCCGGGATCCGCGGCAAGTTGGAACAAATGTGGAAAGCGAAAGTGCACGATCACAGCGGCTCGACGGAAGCAGGGCCTTGGGGATTCGGCAATTCGGATGGAACGGGGTTGCACGTGATCGAATCGGAATTCATCGCCGAATTTTTGTCGCTCTCCAGCGGCGCGGCGGCCAAGGAGGGAGAGGAGACGGAGTTGGTGATCACCACGCTGGGACGCCCCGGTTGCCCAATCATTCGATATCGCACCGGCGACGTAGTGCGGCCCAGGTGGAACCATTCGGGAGAAAATCGGTTTGTAATGCTCGAAGGCGGCGTGTTCGGGCGCAACGACGACATGCTCGTGGTTCGCGGCGTGAATGTCTTTCCGTCGAGCATCGACCACATCATGCACAGCTTCCCGGAAGTGGTGGAGTATCGGGCGACGGTCTACAAAGTTTCCGAGATGAACCGGATCAAAATCGAAGTCGAAGACCGAATGCAGCAGCCGGAGCGGATTGCGAAAGAAATCAAATTGCGGCTGGGGCTGAGGGTGGAGGTGGAAACCGTGCCGCTGGGGACACTGCCGCGGTTTGAAGGGAAGGGAAAGCGGTTTGTGGATGGAAGAAAGAGTGAGTAGGTGAGTAAGTGAGCAGGTATGACTTCTACCCCAACTAAGTTGGCGCGCTCCGGCGAGAATGCCATTGCGATTGAGTGGAGCGATGGGGCGCGGCGAGAGTATTCGTTTCGCGAATTGCGCGATGCGTGCCCGTGTGCCACCTGCCGGGAGAAACGATCGCAGGGGCCGGCGTCGGCGAATTTGCTTCCGGTGCTGTCGGCGGCGGAAGCACGGCCGCTGACGGTTTCGAAGATGGAGCCGGTGGGCAATTACGCCTATTCGATCGAGTTTAGCGATGGGCACGGCACGGGGATTTACACGCTCGACTTGCTGCGCGAATTGGGCCGACCCGTGGAATAAGAATCTATGCCGTGCGCTCCAGGTTTTGGCTTTGGTTAAGTTTGTTGTAAAGCGTTTTCAGGCTGATGCCTAATTCTTCGGCGGTCTTGGGTTTGTTGCCGCCGTTGCGCTCCAGCGATTGGTAGATCGCTTGCATTTCCAGATCGCGCAGCGTGATCGGGCCGACGACTTGCGACGTGGCGGCAGGATCGATGCGCAGGCGGCGCGCGCCGAAGCGGTCGGGCAGATGCTCCAGGCTGATCGGCAGTTCGTCGCACAGAATCGAAGCGTGCTCGATCACGTTGGCCAGCTCGCGCACATTGCCGGGCCAGTCGTGATTTTGGAGTTTCTCCATCGCTTCGGGAGTGAAACCCTTGTCATTAGCACGGAGGTTGCCGCGGAAGCGTTTGAGCAGATGTTGCGCTAGTTGAGGCACGTCGTCGAGGCGATCGCGCAAGGGGGGCAGATGGATTTCGAACGTGTTGACGCGGAACATCAGGTCCTGGCGGAAATCGCCTGTTTCGACCATTTCTTCCAGGCGGCGGTGCGTGGCACAGACGACGCGCACGTCGACGTGTAGCGACTCGTTTTCGCCGACGCGGCGGATTTCGCCGCTTTCCAGCACGCGCAGCAGTTTGGCTTGCATCGGTTTCGGCAGTTCGCCGATTTCGTCGAGGAACAGCGTGCCGCCGTCGGCGACTTCGAACAGGCCTACACGATGCTCGTCGGCGCCGGTGAAGCTGCCTTTGCGATGGCCGAAGAGTTCGCTTTCGATCAGGCTTTCCGGAAGCGCGCCGCAGTTGATTGCGACGAACGGTTTGTCGGCGCGGCTGCTTTGATCGTGCACGCCTCGGGCGACGAGTTCCTTGCCGGCGCCGGTTTCGCCGGTGATCAGCACGGTGGATTCGGTCGGCGCCACTTTGGCGATGAGTTGTTTCACTCGGTGGATGCCGGCGGATTCACCCACCAGTTGCGGCGGTCCTTCGACGCTCTGCAAGCGGCGCTGAAGCGCGCGGCATTTCTGGGTAAGTTCGCGCTTTTGAGTTACCCGGTTCAATAAGGCTTCGATTTCGACGAGCTTTGTCGGCTTGGTCAGGTAATCAAATGCCCCGTGGCGCAGCGCGGCTACGGCTGTATCCAGCGACGACTTGCCGGTGAGCACGACGGCCTCAGTGTCGGGCGAGAGCTCCTTGCACTTGCCGATCACCTGCATGCCGGTGAGGCCGGGCATATCGAGATCGACGATGATGCAGTCGTACGTATTGCGTTCCAGCGCGGCGACGGCGGTCAGGCCGTCGGGGCAGACGGTGACTTCGTGCCCCATGCGATCCAGCTCGATTCGCATCAGTTCCTGGAGCGATTTCTCATCGTCGGCGAACAGCAATTTCAGTCGTTTACGCGGCTTGGTAGCGATGGCTAGTCTCCTTCTCGGCGAGGTTAGCGTTTGGTTTGGTTTCGGCCAGTGGCAGCGTCACGTGGAACTGTGAGCCGCGGCCGGGGCCTGCGCTGGCGGCTTCGATGTGGCCGCCGTGGTCGCTGATGATGCGGTACGTGATCGACAGTCCCAGCCCGGTGCCTTGGCCGCCGCGTTTGCGGGTGAAGAAGGGCTCGAACAGATGGCGGAGCACTTCGTCGGTCATGCCGCAGCCGTTGTCGGTGAAAATCAATTCGGCGAAATTCGGTTTGCGCACCAGTTCAATGGTCAGCGTGCCGCCTGGATCGAGGCTATCCAGCGCGTTGGTGACCAGGTTGAGCACCACTTGCTTGATTTCCTGGCCGTTGACTGGGGCAATGACCGGGTCGCCCGCGGAAAATTCGATATTTCGGTTTTGATATTTGCCCAAGTGGCGGACCATGTCGATCACGCCTTGGATCAGCTCGCGGAGGTCGGCGCTGGTGCGGCGGACTTCGCCCATGCGGGAGAAATCCAGCAGTTTTTCGGTGATTTCCTTGCAGCGGAAAGCTTCGGTCTGAATCATCCGCAGGTAGCGGCTGACGACTTCCGCATGCTCGCTATCGCCGGGGCACATTTCCTGCAGGCGGCTTTCCAGCGACTCGGCGCACAGGGCGATGGAAGCCAACGGGTTGTTGATTTCGTGGGCCACTCCGGCGGCCAGAAAGCCGACGCTGGCCAGTTGTTCGCTGCGCACCACTTGCTTGGTGCGCACCTGGACCTGCTTATCGAGATCGTCGCGGATGGCGCAGAAGCGCTCCGTCATGTCGTTCATGGCCGCGGCCAGTTCGCCGATTTCATCGTGGGTGCCCAATTCGATGCGATAGTTGAAATCGCCGGCGGCGACCTGGCGGGAGCCTTTCACCAGCATCCCTAACGGGTGGAAGATCCAACGGTAGCACAGCGAGATGAACACGAGCAGCAGAATGGCGGCGGCAGCGGAGCAGATCCACGTGAGGATGATCCAAGCGCGGTATCGAGACCGCATGTCGCCGGCCAGGGCTTGCATGTGGCGTTGCAGATTGATGGGCAGCGCGGCGACCAGGCGCTGCAGTTCCTCCAGTTTCAGGCCGAGATCTTTGGTGCGCGGCGACTCGAGATACCAATCTGTTTCGGAGGTGGCCTGAGTGACGTTGGCCAGCGACTGCTCGATGTCGTTGATGATTTTGCGTTCCTGCTGCGGGTCGCCGATAAGCGATTCGGCATGCTCATGCACGGCCAGGGCGGCGGCATAGTTGTCGGCGGCGTCTTGCACGTCGGACAGTTGCATTTGAAACGTGGATTCCAATTGCTGGCCGACCGGCGTTGGGGAATGCCACTGCGGGTAGAGGCCCACGTCGTCCAAATCGGCGAGCGTCACGCGCAGATCGGCGATGCGCTGGGAAAGCTTGATGGCGGGGGGTAATTCCGTGGCGCGACTGCTGAGGCTGCGCACCAGGCCGCGGTAAGAGTACGTGCCTTGGAAACTGCTGGTGGAGATCGTGGAAAGAATGATCACCAGCAGGGCGATGCCCAGGAGCAGCTTGTTGCGGATGGGCCAGCGGGACAGCACGATGGCGACCTCCTTGTCGCGACGGCTCTAATGAGTCGGTCGGCTGCGGCAATTCCATTTGCCGACCCAACTACGTTGGGATGTTAGCAACGGTTGCGTGTGGATGGTCATCCAAGCGCTCGTTGCTAGCAGCGGGGCGGGAAGTGTAGCAGATCGTGGCCGGCGGTAGAAGGCAATTTTGGCCGCTACAGGAGTTAAAGCATCCTTAATGTGATTTCCTGTTTTCCACATTTGGTACGGGCCGATTGCTATTCCAGGCGACGAGATTCTCTTCCTGCCGAACTTAAGTGCTTCGCGCGTCTATTGACGCTAGGATGCGCCGCGGCTATTCTCGGCCCTCTTTTAGCTTTCATGGCATCGGGGAAACCAATGAGCACTGCGACCGGGATAGCCATTCAGGATTGGGCCGCTCGATCGCGCGGTTGGATTGGCATCTTCCTTCTGGCGCCGGTTTGTGTGGCGGTTGTCTTCTCGACTCCGCCAACCTTACAAGGCAGTTGGATGGATTTTGGGTTTGATCAAATCGCCTGGCTGTTGTTTTTGGCCGGTGCACTGATTCGCTGGTGGTCGACGCTGTACATCGGCGGACGAAAAACGGAGAGTCTGATCTGCGAAGGCCCCTATTCGATGTGTCGCAACCCATTGTATTTGGGCACATTTCTAATGGGTCTTTCCGTGGCGGTGTTTCTTGAAAGCCTGACGTTTTCCGCCGCTTTCCTTTTGGCGAGCTGGATTTATCTCTCCACGACGGTGCCTGCGGAAGAGCGACGTTTGCAAAAGCGTTTTGGGAGCGAATTCTCCAAATACGCCCGAGAGGTGCCCCGGTTTTTTCCGCGACTGAAGACATTTCGTAGCGCGCCCGTCGTCGAGGTGCGGATCCGGGGCCTGTATGTGGAAGGCATTCGCGCGGCCCGCTGGATTTGGCTGCCGATCTTGTGTGAGTTGGTGATGCAACTTCGATCGCAGCCGACCTGGCCGCACAATCTGCACTTGCCCTAAGACCTAGTCGCCCCAGCGCGATGGGCCCCGCGCTATCGCCGATAGACCCGGCGCATGAAGAGCAATCCGGCGGCGGCCAAGATCACATTGCCCAGCCACACGGCCCACGGGGGAAAGCCGCCGTTTTTGGCCTGCGCGACGCCGAACATCAAGAGCGGGTAATAGCAGATCAGAATCGGCAGAAAGCAGGCAAAAAAGCTGGTGAGCAGATCCGAATTTCGCATCAGGATCGCCAGCGGCGCGCCCAATAGCACAAAGCACAAGCAACTGAAGCCATTGGCCCAGCGTCGAGCCGGTTCCATTTCCAGCCGGTACAAGCGCTGGCGAGCCTCGGTGACCTGGCCCTGCTGGCGGTTCCATTGTGCTCCGGCCAGCGATGCGAAATCGCCGGTCAGCATCTGGCAGGCGGCCGTGGCAGACATCTGCTGAGCGAGCGTTTGGATGCGAATGCGCTGCTGGGATTCATCCTCGGGAATCGCGTACATGGGCAGATCGGTGGGGCTGCGCCGGCCGCCCGATTGATCCAGGGGCAAAACTTGCTGCCAGGTGTCGGGAAAGGAAAAGGAAACGCCGCCGCGTTCCAACACGCCATTGCGGCAGGTGATGGTGAAGGTGAGCTCCTCGTGGTCGGTGTGCAAGGAAGCCTCCGCGCAACTGATATTGGTAGGCGGATCATCGCCGTCCCCCTGGAAAGTGATTTCGGGGCGGATCAGACGTTTGCCTTGCACGTCTTTCACGTTGATGGAGAACTGCCGTGAACTGTACGAGTGTTGTTGTTGTAAGCGGCCATAGGCCACCTCCTCGACGGAGTCGATGATGACCTTCTTCATTCCGTCGCGCCCCCAAATGATGGCGGTGTCGTTCAGCCAGACTGCCGCAAGGCTGATGAGAAACGCCAGCGTAAAGGTGGGCCAGAGCAGCACCATCGGCGAAATGCCGCTGGCCTTCACGGCGATGATTTCGTTGGCCGACGCCAGCCGGCCGAATACGCTGCAGGCCGCAAACAAAATGGTGGCGGGCACGGAGAAACGCAGGGCCTCGGGCAAAACATACGGAATCAGCTGGAAAACCTGCTGCAGACCGAGCCCTTGATTGTAGGCCTCGCGGAACAGGCCCACGAGCAATAGGAATAGCGTCATTCCGGCCAGCGCGACCAGAAAGGCCTTGAGCAACTCTGACAGCACGTAGCGGGTAAGGATTCGCATGCCGAACGGGTACTTTACCCGTTAAACGCGGAGGAGTGAACGGCGATTGCCAAGCGGCTCCGCGGTGCGTAATTGGCGTGCCTTCCTTGCATCTCTCGCTGCTTGCGGCCCCAGACGATCAACACGTCGTCGAGCAATCGATCCCGGCGGGGGCGCTTAAGAACCAAAAAACCGGCTGCCTCCAATACGGCGTTACCCGCTGGCTTTCGTATCGTTCGGTTTTTTGCCGGATCGCTGGTGCCGCAATTCGCTCATCAAGAACTGCAGGGCCGAGGCGTATTCGCGCACTGCGGTGGCGAAATCCTTGCGGTCGACGGCGGCCTTTCCAGTGTGCGCGAAGCGATCGAATTTACTCCAATCGACCGACCATTGCTCTTCCAACGCGGCGTCGCGCAGTTGTTCGACCATCGAAACCAGCGAACCCACCAATTCCTCGTTGGGTTTGCACTCGGTCGTGACGTGTGGGCCGCGCCCCAGGCGGGCTTCAGGGCCAAGATAGCGCAATTCGGGTTTACCGTCGGAGGTAAGCCGCTGCAGCAGCACGTACAGACCCAACCCGAAACCTGTCGCGGCGATCAAAAGCGCCAGGCCGTACATCAACGTGGATGGCAGAACCTCCCGCTGGCCCAGTGCCGCCAGGACAATGGCGACGGTCAGGCAAATGATGGCTGTCACTAAGGTGGGACCCGCGGACGAGGCGGGTGCGGCGGCCGACGCCGTTTCCGTGCCGATCGCCAACGGTTCCACCGGCTGGCCGGCCGTGGCCATCGCCGGGCCCTTGACCCGGATCACGATGATGGTGATGTTGTCGGGCCCACCGCGAAGATTCGCCAGATCGATCAGCACCTGCGTGGCGTCGGCCAGCGGCCGACATTGCAACAGCACGCCGATCTCTTCATCGCTGACCTGGCCGCTGAGGCCGTCGCTACACAACAGGAAGGTGTCGCCCACTTCCAAAGGGAACGGTCCTTCCAGGTCGACCTGCACTTCGGAATGTGGACCGAGCGATCGGGTGATGATGTTCTTGGGCACAAAGCCCGGCAGCGCGTCTTTGGGAACCTGGCCTGCGGCCGACATTTCCCACACCAGGCTGTGATCGAACGTGAGCTGATCCAGCCGCTGTCCGCGGAGGCGATACACGCGGCTATCGCCCACGTGAGCCACGAGCGCTCCTTGCGGCAGCAGCGCCAGCACGCTGGCGGTGGTTCCCATGCCTTGGAAGTCGATGTTCGCCTGGCCGCGATGATGGATTTGATGGTTCGCTTCCACGATGCTTTTGCGAAGCGCGTCGGGAGCGGGCTGATCGGCGAGCTTTAGATAGGTGAACGGGATTCCCTCTACGGCCATTTGGCTGGCCAACTCGCCGGCGGCGTGCGCGCCCATGCCATCGCAGACGACAAACAGATGGCCGCGGCGGCGGCGCATTTCGTCGTCGGCGGCCAGCACCTCGGCGTGGGCGTCTTGATTACTGGCGCGGCGCATGCCGACATCGCTTAGCGCGATGTACTCCAGGCAGTCGCTCCAGTTTCGAGGCGCCATACTCGTGCTTCCTCAGGGGACCTGAGGGGTAAAGGGTGAGGAGTAAAAGCTGAAAAGTGTGCTGGCACTTCGGGGTGCTTCGCACAAAGCGCCCATTCTAACGGCGGAGTGCAGGCGAAAGTAGCCTAAATGCCTCGAGGCGGCCACCGCTGGCGCGGCGCCATCGTCATCCGCTCTGGTTCGCAACGGCAGGGCGGCACTATACTCCCGCCCTCTTCGGTTAGGCCGTTCGGTCGTGGGCCAGGCGGCGCACCGGCGCCGCTGCGGATGCAGATCGCGCAATCACAGGCATTTTGATGTCGAGGCTCGCAATATCGCGCCGCTTTGGTCGACTGGCTTCCGCGCTGGCGCTATTGTCGCTGGTCGCCGATGCCGGCGGCTGCGTCGAGCGGCGGATGACGATTCGCAGCAATCCGCCGGGGGCGGCGGTGTACGTGGACGATTACCAGATTGGCACCACGCCGGTGGCCGTGAATTACACGTACTATGGCACGCGGAAATTCCGGCTGGTGAAAGATGGCTTTGAAACGCTGACGGTCTATCAGCCGATGCCGGCGCCGTGGTACGACGTCTTTGGCGTCGACTTCTTCAGCGAGAACGTTTGGCCGGGGAAGATTCGCGACGAGCGCAGCTACGACTATCAGATGTCGCCGATGGTGATTGTGTCGAATGATCAGCTCTTGAACCGCGCCGAACAATTGCGCAACAACGGCCGGGCGATTCCAGCCGCCGCGGTGCAGCCGATCGTTACTGGACCGCCGATCACCGCGCCGCCGGTTGAGACTTTGCCGCCGCCGGGCGCTTTGCCTCCGGAGAACACGCTGCCGCCGCCGGGCGCATTTCCTCAGCCTTCGACGATTTCGCCTCCGATCAATTCGGCGCCGACGTTGCCGCCCAGCGGTGCGTATGCTCCGCCGGCTGGCGCCCCCAGCTACGCACCTCCGGGGAGTTCAGTGTATCCGCCGCCGGGAGGCACAGTTTCTCCGCCACCAGGCAATTTGGCGCCGAACTATTCTCCGCCGCCGACTTACGGGCCGGGGTTCTCGTCGCCGGGTGGATTTGGCGTCGGTGGTCCGTCGCCGCAATACGGTTCGCCGGGCGGCCTATTTCCTGAAAGTGCGCCGTCGGCAGCACCGCAGTATGTTCCGCCACCGACGAGCGCGCCGCCGGCAGCGGCTCCTCCCGCCGCGGCGCCTGCACCAATTCCATACTCAGTTCCGCAGGGATGGCATCCGATGGGGCAATTGCCCGCCGGGCCAGATGAAGCAGTAGCACGCTGATTCGATCAGGTGCTTCTACTTGATGCCCGGGCCGGGTTGCACGGCGTCGCGGAGAATGATGCCGGGATTTCGCGCGATCTTGTCGGTGATCACGCGCGCATCGCACAAAATCGGCTCCAGCTTTCTGGTGAGCTTGTTCACGTTTTCGGCGGCTTGGCTGAGATTGTTGTACAGGTCAGGATTGCTGACCAACTGCCCTAACGATCCTTCACGGCTGTTGAGCTGCCGGCTGAAGCGGTTCATTTGGCCCAACAGTTCGTCCAATCGCTCCACGCTTTGCGACATGTTGCCGATGATTGTCTCCCCTTGCTTGTCCAGTGCGCCGGTAAATGTTTGCACGTTGCGCAGGTTTTCGTTGGCCAGGGCCACGGTTTTTTGGAAGCCCGACATGGTTTCGCGGGTATCGGCCAATACCTTGGGGAGATCGGAAGCTGCCTTCTTCAGGTCTCGCTTCACGTTCTCGTCGCCGATGATGTCGTCCACGTCGGCCATCGACTTCTGGAACGACTTCAGCGCCCCTTCGGTTTCATTCATGACCCGAGAAAAGTCATTGGTATTCACCTGATCGTTAAGGCTTTTTGCCAGTTTGGCGACTTCGTTGCCGGCGTCGCCAAGCGCCGTGAAGGCGCGGGTCAAATTGCCTTCCAGGTCGGCGAACGCCTGCAGCGGATCGACCATGACCGTGCCGACCAGCAGATCGCCCGGCTTAATGCGCACTCGCTTCGAGGGGCGCTTGGAGCCGGGAACGAATTCCATTTCAGCATCGCCCAAGAGGCCCGTTTTGATGCGCACCGCCTCGTCGCAATATAAGTCGACATTGCCGTTGATGCGCGCCGTGACCAGCACTTCGTTGTCGGGCGCGAATTCGACCTTGGTGACGCGGCCGATGGGCTGGCCGCTTTTGCGGACCGGCGTATCTTGCGAGACGCCCGGCGCGGACGCGAATTTGATATAGATGACGTAGCCGCCGCGCAGCGCGGACGGCAATTCGCCGAACAACAGCGCAAGAATGCCGGTGATGATGAGGCTGGCCAACACCATCACGCCGACGCGAAATTGTACGACTCGTTCGTCCATGAACGGCTAGAAGTTGGTTTCAGGTTTCAAGTTTCAGGTTGCAAATCGAAATTATCCGACGGATTTTTGTTGGTTACTGGCCCGTTCCATTTCCATCAGGCGTTCGCCGGCCTCGCCGCGGACGAATTGCACGACGCGCTTATCGGCGCTGCGCTCCAGTGCCTCCGGCGGACCGTCGAAAATGATTTGCGGTTCATCGGGCCGCAGGCGTGACAGCGGGAACATCATCACCACGCGGTCGGCCACTTTGCGCACCGTGTTCATGTCGTGCGTCACCACGATGCTGGTCACCGGATGCAGTTTGCGCGTGCGGCCGATCAGTTCGTTGATTACGTCGCTCATGATCGGATCCAAGCCGGTGGTCGGTTCGTCGTAGAGCATGATCTCGGGATTCAGCGCCAGGCGCGGGCCAGTCCGACGCGTTTGCGCATGCCGCCGGAAAGCTCGGCGGGGCGCTTGGCGGCGACGTCCAGCGGCAATCCGACTTCGCCCAGTTTCTCGCTGGCAGCCTTGCGAATTTCGTCGGGATTTTTTGTGGTGTGCTCTTTGAGCGGGAACGACACGTTTTGAATCACCGTGAGGCTGTCGAACAAGGCGGAGCCTTGGAACAAGAAGCCATAACGAGTGCGTTCGTGCGTGAGTTGTTTGTCGTTAAGTTGGCTCAAGTTCTTGCCGTCGAAAAAAGCCTCGCCCTTGGTCGGGCGTACCAGCCCGATGAGCGTTTTCAACAGCACCGTCTTCCCGCAGCCACTTTCGCCAATGACCACCAAGGTTTCGCCGCGCGGAACCTTAAGGTTGATGTCGCGCAGCACCGCCTGTTTGCCGAAGGACACGTGCAGGTTGCGTGTCTCCAGAATGAGTTCGTTCGAATTGGCGGCGGCGGTGGACATACGGCTATATCAATTTGACGCTGTTGGGCCAGATGGCGGTGTACACTGCGTCGATGCCGATGTTCAGAAACAGGTCGAGAATCAAGATCACGACGAACGAATAAACGAAGGCATTCGTGGCGGCGCGGCCCACTCCTTCGGCGCCCGGGTCGCAGTGGAATCCGCGGTGGCAGCTAATCAGGGCAATCGCCGCGCCGAAAAATAGCGTTTTGAATATGCCGGTGAATAGATCCCAGCTACCGACGTAGTTTTGCGAGTTTTGCCAATAGAAGTGGGAATCGATCTTCAAAATGTTGATGCTGTAAAACGCCCCGCCGACCACGCCCATGAAGTCAGCCATCACGGTAAGTGCGGGGATCAATAATAAGCAGCCCAGGAATCGCGGCACCACCAGGTAGTACAGCGGATTGGCGCCCATACAGGCCAGGGCGTCGATCTGCTCCGTGACGCGCATCGTGCCCAGCTCCGCGGCGATGGCGCTGCCGACGCGGCCGGCCAACATCGTGGCGGCCAGCACGGGCCCCAATTCGCGCACCAACGATTCATTGATGACGGCTCCCAGACGCGATTCCAAGCGCATGCTGCGGAACTGCGTGTAGCTTTGCACCGCCAGCACCATTCCGATGAACGTGCCGGTGAGCGACACGACGGGCAGGCTCAGCACGCCGATCTGGTAGAAGTTGGGCATCAAAATGTCTTTTCGCGGCATCCGGCCCACCATCCAGCGGAAGGTTCGGACAGAGAAAAGGGCCACGTCTCCCAAAACGACAACCCAATTCGTCACGACTTCGCCAAGGTCAGCAACCCACTTGGTCATGCCGCGGAGGAATCCGTGATTGTTTTGCGAAAGCGGTGCAGTGGCGGCGGTGGACATGGGTATGTAAATCGAAGTCGGAGGTCGGAAGTCGGAACTCGAAATGGTGGAGTGATAGCACTCCTAGCGCGCGCGGAGCGCGCGCCGTTATACGGATCGGCCTTGCGACCCTACCGCTTGAAAAAAGAATGCCGATCGCGGTGAGATTTCCGGTTGTGGAAGCTGGGCAAGTGCGCAAGCGTGCTAGCGGGCAGCCGCGCGTGAAAAAGCCCAGGGGTTGCGACCCCTGGGCTTGGAGAGGGGATTACGCCGATTTGCTTTGGCGCGAGGAGGGCTGTTCGCGGGCGACTTCGGGCTCGGCGGTCGGCGGGCGCACTTTCGGCGCCAGGCCGAGGAATTCCCGCGCGGTTCAGGGCATCGTCCAGATTGCCGAACATGTTTTCCGATCCCACGACGTCGATGAAGCCGCTGCGCGTGAAGGCGAACAGCGGCTGGGCGTGCACGCCCGACAACAAGAGCAACGTGCCGTCGCGCTTGCACTTGTCGTGAAACTCTTCCAGGGCATGCATGCCGCTGGCGTCGATCGAGGGCACGCGGCGCATTCGCAGGATGAACACTTTTGCGCGCGCTCAAGATTATGCAGGACATCTTTCAGGCGATCGGCCACGCCGAAGAAAAACGGACCATTGATTTCATAGACTTCGACGCCCGGGGGCACGTCGCGGCTGGCGGTGGAATTGGGATCTTTAAGATTGCCTAGCTCTTCGTCGCTCTGGTCGAACTCGCGGGTAATCGCGCTAATGTTCGAGACGTCGGCCATCCGCTTCATGAACAACATCGAGGCCAAGACCATGCCGACGCCGACGGCCAGGCGCAGGTCCGTGAATACGGTCAAGCCGAAAGTGGTCAGCAAAACGAAGACGTCGCTGGGGGCGCGCGAAACAGCGAGCGGAATTCGTCGAACTCGCTCATGTTCCAGGCGACCATGATTAGCACCGCCGCCAAGGCGGACAATGGAATTGCGGACGCCAACGGGGCGGCAATCAGAATAATCGCCAGCAAAGTGAACGCGTGGACGATGCCGGCCAGCGGTGTGCGGCCGCCCGACTTGATGTTGGCGGCCGTGCGGGCGATGGCGCCGGTGGCGGGAATTCCGCCGAACAGGATGGCTGCAATGTTAGCGATGCCTTGGCCCACTAGTTCGCAGTCGGCCTTGTGGCGGCCGCCGGTCATGCCGTCGGCCACCACAGCAGAAAGGAGCGACTCGATGGCGATCAGCAAGGCAATGGTGAAGGCGTCGGGAATCAAATCGCGAAATAGCTTCAGGTCGATCGCCGATAGGCTGGGAATTGGCAGCGTGTGGGGTATGCCGCCGAAGCGGCTGCCGATGGTGTCGATTTGCAAATGCAGCAACGAAGTGAGACAGGAAGCGACGGCCACCGCCACGACCGCGGCGGGGATGCGGGGAGCAAATCGGCGGAACAGCAGCATCAGCAGCAGCGTGCCGACGCCGATGGATACCGCCGCCGGACTCCACGAAGCTAAGTTGGCGAAATAAGCTTGCCACTTCTCAATGAATTCGGCAGGCACGGCGCCCATGCGCAAACCGGCGAAATCTTTGACTTGCGAGGAAAAGATGATGACCGCGATGCCGGCGGTGAAGCCTGTCGTCACCGGATAAGGGATGAACTTAATGACGGTGCCCAGCCGGCAGAGGCCCATCAAAATGACAATGATGCCGGCCATCACGGTGGCGGTGGCCAGGCCGGCGTAGCCATGCCGTGCCGCGACGCCATAAATGATGACGATGAATGCGCCGGTGGGGCCGCCGATCTGCACGCGGCTGCCCCCCAAGAGCGAAATCAGAAAGCCGGCGACGATCGCGGTGTACAGGCCCATGGCCGGCGGAGAAATGCCGGCGGGGTTCATCACGCCGTCGGGGATGGAGGCGATGCCGAAGGCCATGGCCAAGGGCAGCGCGATCATGCCGACGGTGACGCCGGCGAACAGATCGCCGAGGATTTGCTGGCGGCTGAACCCCTCGCGCAGGCAGACGAGGGACTTGGGCAGGTATCGCGGCACGGGTGCTCCCAGAAATTGCAAAAGGGGCTGCACTTTAGCTGTTGGCGATGAGGTTGGGCAAGGTCAAGCTGCCGGCGCGCTTTACGTTAGGTTGCCCGTGCACGAAAAAAGCCCAGGGGCCGCGACTCCTGGGCTTGGATGATGGTAAATTCAGACCGCTGTGAACTACGGGCCTTCGCCGGCCGGTTCGGGCGAATCTTCGTCCTCGTCGCCACTCGGTGACGCGGCGGCGCCGACCAATTCCTTTTCTCCCACCTTGCCGATGAAGGTGAGGTGCTTGACTTTGCCTTCGTCGTCTTTCTTGACGTCGACGACGATCGTGTCTTTGCCTTCGAACTCGCCTTTGAGCAATTCTTCGGAGAGCGGATCCTCGACTCGCTGCTCGATTTCGCGGCGCAGCGGCCGGGCGCCGAAGTCGAGGTTGGAGCCCTTGCGGATGATGAACTCTTTGGCCTCGTCGGTCAGTATCAGTTTCAGGCCGCGCTCGGCCAGACGTTTGCGAACCTTCGACAGCTCGATGTCAATCACGCTCTTCAAGTCCTCCTTGGTGAGGTGACGGAACACGATCAGATCGTCCAGGCGGTTGAGGAACTCGGGGCGGAACACTTTTTCGATCCGCTCCGTGACGCGTTCCTTCATGCTGTCGTACGAGGCATCGCCATCCGATTTGCGGAAGCCGAAGTCGGCCTCGTTCTTGATGGCCTCGGCGCCGGCGTTGGTGGTCATGATCAAGATGGTGTTGCGGAAGTCGACGTGCCGGCCGAAGCTGTCGGTCAGACGGCCTTCTTCCATCACCTGCAAGAGCATGTTGAACACGTCGGGGTGGGCCTTTTCGATTTCGTCCAGCAGCACGACCGAGTAGGGCCGGCGGCGGATTTTTTCGGTGAGCTGGCCACCTTCTTCGTAGCCGACGTATCCCGGCGGAGCGCCGATCAGGCGGCTGACGTTGTGCTTTTCCATGTACTCGCTCATGTCGATCTGAATGAGGGCGTCCTCATCGCCGAACATGAACTCCGCGAGCGCCTTGGCGAGCAAAGTTTTGCCGACGCCCGTGGGACCGGCGAATACGAAGCAGCCGGTCGGGCGCTTGGGGTCTTTCAGGCCGCTGCGGCTGCGGCGCACCGCTTTGCAGATGCTCTTGATGGCTTCGTCCTGGCTGACCACGCGATTGTGCAGCTCGGTTTCCATCTGCATCAGGCGCTTGCTGTCTTCGGTGGTCATCCGAGTGAGCGGGATGCCGGTCATTTTGGAGATGACCTCGGCAATCACTTCTTCGTCCACCACGCCGTCGGTTTCGCGGCTGCGTTCGCGCCAGTCGCGGGTAATTTGCTGCTTCTTCTTCTTCAGCTTGTCGGCGGAATCGCGAAGGCTGGCGGCCTTTTCGAAATCCTGGTTGGCCACCGCTTCCTCTTTTTCCTTGTTGAGCCGATCGACTTCTTCGTCGATTTCCTTTAAATCCGGCGGCTTGGTCATGGCCTTGAGCCGCATGCGGGCCCCGGCTTCGTCGATTACGTCGATCGCCTTATCGGGCAGGCAACGGCCGGTAATATAGCGGTTCGAAAGATCGACCGCGGCTTCGATCGCCGGCTCGGTGATTTGCACGTGGTGGTGCGTTTCGTACCGATCGCGGAGGCCCTTGAGGATTTCGATCGTTTCCGCCTTGCTCGAAGGCTCGACGATAATTTCCTGGAAGCGGCGGGCCAGGGCGCTATCCTTCTCGATGTACTTGCGGTACTCGTCGAGCGTGGTGGCGCCGATGCATTGAATCTCGCCGCGGGCGAGCGCGGGCTTCAGCACGTTGCTGGCATCGATGGCGCCTTCCGCGCCGCCGGCGCCGACCAGGGTGTGCAACTCGTCGATGAACAGAATGGTGTTCTTCGCGCGGCGGACTTCGTTCATCACCGCCTTGATGCGTTCTTCGAACTGGCCGCGGTACTTGGTGCCAGCCACCATCATGGCCAGGTCGAGCACCACGATCCGTTTGTCGGACATGATTTCGGGGATGTTGCCGTCGATCACGCGCTGGGCGAGACCTTCGACGATGGCGGTTTTGCCTACGCCGGCTTCGCCCAACAGCACGGGATTGTTCTTGGTGCGGCGGCAAAGGACTTGGATGGCGCGTTCGATTTCGCGTTCGCGGCCGATCACCGGATCGAGCTTCGTCTGCCTGGCCAACTCGGTCAGGTCGCGGCCGAAGCTATCGAGCGCGGGAGTTTTCGATTTGCCCGATTTCTGGGTACCGCCGCCGCTGCCTTCGGAGCCACTGCGTTCGCCGCCGCGGCCGCCTTCCATGCCGCCGCGTTCGCCTCCTTCGCTTTCCATGCCGTGGCCCAACAGGCTGAGCACTTCCTCGCGCACATCTTCCAACTTCAGGCCGAGGTTCATCAGCACTTGCGCGGCCACGCCTTCCTGCTCACGCAACAGGCCCAGCAGAATGTGCTCGGTGCCCACATAGTTGTGGTTGAGGTTGCGGGCTTCCTCCATCGCATACTCGATGACCTTTTTGGCGCGGGGGGTTTGCGGAAGCTTGCCCATGGTGACCATGTCTGGTCCGCTTTGGACGAGCTTTTCGACTTCCAGGCGGATTTTGCGCAGGTCGATATCGAGGTTCTTCAGCACATTGGCGGCCACGCCGCTGCCTTCCTTGATCAAGCCCAGCAGCACGTGTTCGGTGCCGATATATTCGTGGTTAAATCGCTGGGCTTCCTGATTGGCCAGTTGCATGACCTTGCGAGCCCGGTCGGTAAAACGTTCGTACATGGTGATGACCTTCTTTTGTCAGCAGCCTCTATGCTGCTTGATTGGCTGACGAATCTTTGTCGGTGGGTTTATTTTTGGGTTGTGTTGATGGTGTTGAGTTTTCGTTTGGCGGCAGATGGAATTGCTCGTCCAGTAATTGTCGCTCGCGGGCGATTTCGCTGGCCCACTTCTCTGCTCCGTCGCTGGCTTCCAGTCGCCGGAGCCGATCGGCGGCTTCGGTCAATTGGCCGGTGCGGCGCAGCAAAGCGGCCAACATCAATTCCGCATCCACATCCTTTCCATTAAGTTCGATGACCTTGTTGAGCAGTTGCTCGGCCTTGTACCAGTTACCACTTAAGTATTCGCGTTGGGCTCGGCGAAACAAGTCCTCGGCGACAGTTGCGCTTTTGGCAGGGTCGTCGGTAAGCAACTGCCGAAACGACAGTGCCAAGGACGTTCCCCACACCACCAGAAGCAAACCCCATACCCCCAGCCGCGAGGCAGGGCCCACCAACTCTGTCCAAACGAACGTGGAAACGAAGGCCAAACTCACGAGCCAGGCGAAGGAACATCCGATGGCCAAACCCCACCAACTTCCGGCGAACCAGAGTTGGGTAAGTCCCGGCCACAGCGGCGTGATCCATCGAGCCCAGCGCATTGCGCATCCTCCGTGAGCGATCAATCCACTCCGTTTCGCTGTGGAATTCTAACCCCTGATTTCAGCCGCAGCAAGGTAAACGCAGCCTTGACTTTAGGATCAGATCGCCAAAGATGACGGGAATCACCGGCCCAAGGCATATAGATATGGCGCAACCGTCAGACGACCGACCCCAGATGCTGTCATTCGGCAACACGCCGGAAATCGACGTGCTGCGGATCGTCGATGCCGAGGCCAATCGGGCGTCGGAAGGGCTGCGCGTGATCGAAGACTACGTGCGGTTTGTGCTGGACGACCGGCATTTGACGGGGCTGGTGAAGCAGTTGCGGCACGATTTGGCAGCCGCCTTGGCGAGGCTGGAAACTGCCGATCGGCTGGCGGCGCGGCAGTCGGAAGCAGACGTGGGGGCGACACTTTCGACCGCGGCCGAAGCGATTCGCGGCGATGCCGCGGTGGTGGCGGCGGCAAGTTTCAAACGAGTGCAGCAGGCCCTGCGGAGCCTGGAGGAGTACTCCAAGTTGATCGATGGCCAAATGGCGGCGGCGATCGAGCTACTGCGATATCGCGCCTACACCATGGAGCGGGCGGTGGGGATTACCGCCGATTCCGCGGCGCGACTGGCCGATGCGCGGCTGTATGTGCTGTTGGACGGCGGCGCAGACGAGGCCGCGCTTGCCCGATTGGCGGAGACTTTGGTTGCGGCGGGCGTGCATGTTCTGCAATTGCGCGACAAACAGTTGGCCGATCAACAACTGCTGGGCCGAGCGCGCCGACTGCGGGAAATTACCGCCGGCAGCGGCACGCTATTCATTATGAACGACCGGGCCGATTTGGCGGTGCTTGCGTACGCCGACGGCGTGCATATTGGCCAGGATGAGCTGAGCGTGAAGGACGCGCGGCGGATTGTGGGGCCGAAGTCGCTGGTGGGCGTTTCGACGCACTCGATCCAGCAAGCGCGGCAAGCAGTGCTGGATGGCGCCAACTACATCGGCCTGGGTCCGACTTTTCCGTCCCAAACCAAGTCGTTCGACAAGTTCACCGGGTTGGAGCTGTTGCGCGGTGGCGGCGGAGATTCGACTGCCGGCGTTCGCCATCGGCGGGATCACGCGCGAAAACTTGGCGCAGGTGCTGGAAACCGGCATCGATCGCGTGGCGGTAAGCAGCGCGCTTTTGAACGCAAACGACCCGGCCGGCGCCGCGCGAGAATTCCTAAAAGCGATAAACGATAAACGCTAAACGATAAATGACGAATTCTGCCCGCCGTTTATCATTTATCGTTTCGTTCGGCCAGCAGTTTGGAAATGACCTGCTCCATTTCGCGTTCGCTGCCGGGAATGTAGCCGATCCAGACGGCGCGGATGATGCCGCTGCCGTCCAACAGCACCGTGGTGGGATAGCCGAAGCCGTCCATCTCGACCATGCTCATCAGCATTTGACGGCTAGCGCCTTGCGGATCGACATAGGTGGGGAAAGTAGCGCTGCGCGAGATCAGAAATTTCTGAGTTTGGTCGCGCAGCTCGGTCGCGTCTTCCTTGAATGAACCCCCACTGGAAACGGAAAGAAACTGGAAATTTGGATTGCCGCGGTATTTATCCCACAACTGCATCAGATCGGGAAATTCCTGAATGCAGAAACCGCACCACGGGCCCCAATAATTGATCAGCGCGACTTTGCCGCGGATGTCGTTGAGCGAGACACCTTGGGTGGTGCCTGTAAGCGGTTGCAGCTCCAACAGCACGAGCGGTTGCCCGACGCCCGGGTATGCCGTGGCGGCTCGGTTGGTGTTGGCCGGCAACAGGAGCTTGCTGATCATGATCGCGACCAATACGATCGCGGCTGCCGCCAGCCACCACGCATCCGACCGCTTACGCGGCGGCTGATCGATGGGATTCAATTGGTCAGCGTCTATCATAGGGCACCGTTGAAATCGGCGGCCCGAGGTGGCGGGGGACTTGGTGGAGACGAGTCAATCCCTAAAATCATATCGCAGTCAGCACAGGAAAGCACATTTTTTATTTTCGGGTTTATTGCATATGCAGTTTGAGGTGGAACAGAAGTTTCCGGTGGAGGATGCGGCCGCGCTGGAGCGGCGGTTGCGGCAATTGGGTGCGCGCGATGCGACGGCGGGGGCGATCGAGCAAGTCGATCGGTATTTCAATCATCCGTCGCGCGATTTCGCCCGGACCGACGAGGCGTTGCGGTTGAGGCAGGTGGGCGAGGCGAATTTTGTCACCTATAAAGGGCCGAAGATCGACCCGACGACCAAGACGCGGCGGGAGATTGAGCTGCCGTTGGCCGGCGGACCCGACGCCGCAAATCAGTATGCAGAGTTATTGAATGCGTTGGGCTTTCACAGCGCGGCCGAGGTGCGCAAGACCCGGCGGTTGTTGGAAATTCCATGGGAAGGCTGCACGATTGAAGTTGCACTGGACGACGTGGCCGGCCTGGGCGCGTTTGTCGAGCTGGAACTTTCGGCCGAAGGCGCGGCGGATGGTTCCGAAGTGCAAGCCGCCAAGGCGCGCATCGCCTCGCTGGCGACTGCGCTGAAGTTGGACCGCAGCGAAAGACGAAGTTATTTGGAGCTGTTGCTGGAGCGCAAAAAAACCCCCCGGTAAAACCGGGGGCTGATTTACGAATCGAAATCGGCGGCCGTCAAAGCTACTTCGTTTCGGTCGCCGGCTTGTAGCCTTTGGAAACGTCCTTGAAGACCATGTTGATCTGATCGTCGGCGGACGCCTTTTGCACTTTGCCTTTGCAATTGTTGCAGCAGAAGGCCACTTGCACGCCGCCGACGTCGATGGCGGTCGATGGATTCAACGGCTTGCCGGTCAAGGGACAGGCCACTTCTTTCAGTTGGCCCGTCTGAACCATCTGCAAGTGCGCCTTGGCGGCATACTTGCTCGTGTCCTTTTTGAACGCGGTCGGGCAATTCTCGCAGCAGAAGTAAACTTTGCCGCCGTCGAACGCCAGCCAATCATCGGCTTTGACCGGTTTGCCGGAGACCGGGCATTTGGCATTTTCGAGGTTTGCCTGCGGTGTGGAGGGCGCGGGATCGGCCGCCAACAGCCCACCTGCAATCATTCCTGCTGCGGCCACTAGGAGAACGGACGCAAAGACGGTTCGAGTTTTCATGGCGGAAACTCCTTTGGGTTAGCGGAGGCACTTTTCCGGCCCGGCTATATCGATTATTGGATGGCTGGGCAAGACCGGAGTCAATACGCCGAGCGTGGTAGGCAAACCCTGGGGAATCCGCGAAGGAACCAATAAGTCTGGGAAAGCGTCTATAATCTAGAGAGCGAGAGAGTTTTCCCTTCTTAGGAATTTCAAGTGGCCAGTGGCATAGCACCTGCTGAATCGAGCCCCGCGCCAAAGGGGCCGAACTCCAAATCTGCCGCCGGGAAACGCGTCGATTACAACCAGTTTATCGACGGCCAATTGCGGCGTACGCGCGGGCAGGTCAAGGCGGTGGAGATTGCGCAGGGAATGACGAACCTGGCGGTCGGGGCCCTGGTGTTTTTTCTGTTGGCGATTGGATTGGATCATTGGATTGTGCGCGGCGGCCTGGGGCTGTTTGGACGGTTCGTGCTGTTTACGGCGGGAGTGACCGCCGGCGTCTATTATTTTGCGATGACGGTTCTACCGGCGCTGGTGCGGCGTGTGAATCCGGTTTACGCGGCGCAAACCATCGAGCGCGCCAAGCCGTCGCTGAAGAATAGCCTCATCAACTTTCTGTTGTTCCGGCGGCAGCGCGAAGATGTGCCGCAGATCGTCTACAACGCGCTGGAAGAACAGGCCGCGGCCGGACTGGTTCACGGGCCGGTGGAAACGGCAGTCGATCGCACGCAAGTGATTCACCGCGGCTATCTGCTCGTCGGACTGGCGCTCGTGCTGGCCCTGTACTTCGTGGCGTCGCCCAAGAATCCGCTACTGACGATCGAGCGTGTGATGTTCCCCTGGGCCGACGTGGCGGCCCCGGCCCGCGTGAGCATCAACGATATTCAGCCCGGCAGCGCCACGGCGTTCCGCGGCGAGCCTCTCAAGGTATCGGCCGAAATTGTTGGTTTACCCAGCGGCGAACAGGCAAAGTTGCTGTACACCACGGCCGACCAGCAGGCGGTCGATCGAGCAATTCCAATGACGGTGCCCGCCGATGGATATCGCTTCGCGGCCACAGTGCCGGAAGGCGAGGGGGGCGTGCAGCAAGATCTGCAGTACCGCATTGTGGCCGGCGACGCGGTCAGCAATACATATCGCATCACGGCGGTGGCCATGCCGACGATCGTGGTCGACAGCGTGGATTATCGGTATCCGGCGTACACGGGCATGGAGCCGATCAGCATCAAGCGTCGCGGAGATTTGAAGGGGCTGGAAGGCACGCAAGTGACCCTGCATGCAGCGGCGAATCAGCCGATTGGCTCCGCTTCGATCGATTTCAATTGCGACAACCACTTGGACCGCGGACTGAAAGTGGATGGTCAGCAGGCCACGATCAGCTTCCCGCTCGCGCTGAACAATTCGCGCACGGCGCCGGCTTTCGACAGTTATCAGCTTGTGTTTACTAATGAGCAGAACGTGCAAAATCCGCAGCCGGTGCGGCACACGGTGGAAGTCGTGCCCGACCTGTCGCCGGAGGTGGCGTTCCTGGCGCCGGCGCAAGAGGAGATTGCGGTGCCGCTCAACGGCCGCGCAACGCTGGAAGTGCGGGCGATCGACCCCGATTTTGCGCTGGCGAGCGTGGCGATTCAGGCCAAAACCGATCGCGGCGACTTGATCGATGCGGCCGACGGCGAGTTGTTGAAAAACGCGCCGCATGCGGGAGCATTCGTCGGCAAGTATGATTTCGATCCGGGGAAGTTGGGTTTGCACGAAGGGGATGTGGTGCGCTATCAAGCACTCGCAATCGACAATAAAACGCCCGACGGCAATCAAGCGGTGACGCCCGAGCGGCGCATTCGCGTCGTGGCGGCGGAGCCGATCAATCCACGGCATCAACCCAGTGCGGCGACGCCGTACGATTCGCAAAACAACGCGCAGAATAATTCACCGCAGCAGCGAAGCGGAGCTGATAAGTCTGCGGCCGACCGGCGCATCGAACAAGAATCCGGATAAGAATCAGCCGACGGATCAAAATCAGCAGCCCGGCAATGAGCAACAGCAAAACGCTGATCAGAAACCCGGCGAGAATCCCCAGAGCCAACAGCGCGGCAAGAACGACCAGCAGTCGGGGAAGAATGATCGGACCAAGAACAACGAGCAATCGAAGAAGGATAAGAGCGAACCATCGCAGGACCAGTCGAATTCGCCATCGACCGATCAGAATCAGGATTCAAACGATCAGCAGGGCCGCGGCAAATCGCAATCCGGCGGCAAGCAATCGGGTCAACAGAAGAAAACGAGCATCGATCGCCATAGCGGCAAACAGCAGCAGCAAGGCGGCGGACAAGGAGAGAACGGCGATAATTCGGAACAGCAATCGCAGGCAAACCGGCAAAGCAAGCGGGACAATCAGGGAGACGGCGGCAATTCGTCGGCCGAAAATCGCTCCGGCGAGCGAAACAAGAACGGCGGAGAGCGAGGCGGCGATGATTCAAGCCTCGCGCAGAACGATAAGCCCGTGCCCTCCGACGGCAGCGACGACGGCAGCGGGGTAGAGCGGATCTTGCAGCATCAGCAGAAAGAAGCGAGCAGTTCCGACGGCCAATCGAAAGGAAGCAAACAGCAATCGCGGCCCGAGGGATCGCAGGGCGAGCAACCGCAGGCCGATGGCCAGCGCGGCGGCGGAACCGATCAAGCACAACAAAACCAAAACGATCGCGCCGAGAAATCGTCCGGCAACCAACCGCGGGAACAAGCGGATCAAAACCAAAAACCGGGTGAGGGGAAGCCTTCCGACAAAGGATCGTTGTCAGGCGGCTCCGGCATGCCGGATAAAAATGCCACGAACGATAACGACAAACAAGCGGGCAAGGACTCGCAATCACAAGAAAACGGCACGGGCAAAGAGCGCGATCCGGGCGATGAAGCGGGCAAGCCGCACTTGCCGGCAAAGAGCGATCGGGACATCAAGCAGCCGGAATCGAAACCCGGCGCGGCGCGGCAGCCAATGACGCCAGCATGCCGGACAAGGAATCGGAGAACCAACAGCAGTTGGGGGCGAAATCGGGGGAGAAAGAACAAGGCGGCCACGACGATTTCCCCAAAGGAAACGCCGGCTCTGGTCAGGGAGATACTGACAAGCACGGCGCTCCATCGGCTCAAAAACAACCGCCCAAACCTGCCGACAAGAAGCCAGGCGAGGAGCAAGAGCCAAAAGATCGAAAGGGAGACGCCTATCCCTCCAGCACCGATAAGCACGAATCGGATAGCAAAGGAGAAGACGGAAACGCCAGCGCCGGACATCGACCGGAGCAGCAAGAAGGAAAGACCGAAACCACCGAAGCTCCGGGCGGCGGCGGTGGCGATAAGACTGCCGCAGCCAAGCAAGGCGCCAGCGAACGCTCCGGCGGCGGCGGCAAAGGGGGCGGGCAAAGGGCGAATCAGTCGGGCACCGGCACCGCCGGCCAACACACGGCGGCCGACGAAGGGCGCGGTTCAACGCCCGAACCGGGCAAGGGGGAACAATCCAATAGCGCCGGCAACGATCAGCAGTCGGATCATCCCACGGGCCAGGCGGGCGACAAGCGCGCCGAAAGCGGCAAGGGCTCGACGTCGAAGCCGATCGGCGAGAATGGCGGGACGGCATCAGGCGAGCAGCCACAGGACCAAAACTATCCTGCGGAGGAAAAATCTTCCGCTGACAAGCTGGCCCAGGAGAAAAAGCCCGGCCGCGATCATTCGAGCGGCGAGCAAAACGGCGAAAAGCCCGGCGGCGGCAAGCAAAGCGGCGATCAGGCTGGCGCACAGCAGGCGGCCGATCAGCAAGCTGCCGAAGGACAACAGGCCGGCAACAATCCGGTGAAACCGGGCCAGCGATCCAAGAACACGGGCGATCAATCCGCCGGCCCCGGAGCGGGCTCGAATTGGAACGGTCAGGGGTCGATGGCGGCCACGCCCACCGCGGCCGACGATCCGAATCTGCAATATGCCAAGAAGGCCACCGGGCTGGCGCTGGAGCATCTGAAGCAGGCGATGAAAAACGGCAAGGAGGGAGACCAGTTGCTCAAAGATTTGGGTTGGACGCGCGAAGAGGCGCAGCAGTTCATCGATCGCCAGGAGGCGCGATTGCGTGCGGCGGCCAAAGCAAATCCGAACGACAAGGCGCGACAGAAGGCCGAAGATGCGCTGCGCAGCCTGGGATTGCGGCCGGCGCAGACCGATCGCTCCGGCAACGGCCTGACGAGTGACGCCGAGCGCGGAATGTCGACCGGCCGGCACACCTCGCCCCCGCCGGAGTACATGGAACAGTACAAGGCGTTCAGCCAGGGAGTGAATCAGGGAGGCGGGCGGTAAACGGTGGTCAGTGGTCAGTGGCGCGTGGTAAGCTTGTTGTCAGTTGACGACCGGCGCAACAATGGCGACTGACTAATGTCTACGGATACAACTCCCCGCTATCTTGCCGCATTCCATCCCAAGCGGGTGCCGCATCACTTTGCCGATGTGCTGATCATCGGCGGCGGGCTGGCCGGGCTGCGGGCCGCCAATGCCATCGATCCGAAACTTTCTGTTTTGGTCGTGACGAAAGAGGCGCTCAAACAATCCAATAGCGCCTACGCCCAGGGGGGCATTGCCAGCGTGTTGGACCCGGAAGATCGGTTCGAAGATCACATCGCCGACACGCTCACGGCCGGCGGCAAATTGTGCGATCGCGAAGTCGTGGAAATGGTGGTCCGCGACGCGCCGGAGCGCATTCGGGAATTGATTGCTTGGGGGACGCAGTTCGACGTACAAGGGGACGGCAATGGACTGCAACTCGGCCGCGAAGGAGGGCACAGCCACGATCGCATTGTGCATGCTTTGGGCGATTCCACCGGCAAGGAAGTGATGCGCGCCGTAATCGAGCACACATCGAATTTGCCGAACGTGGAAACATGGCAAGATACGTTCACCATCGATCTATTGACGCACGAGGGCGCTTGCCGCGGAGCGCTGGTTTGGAATGCCGCACACGGTAAAACGCTGGTGTGGGCCAAGCAAACCATCTTGTGCACCGGCGGTTGCGGCCAGGTGTTTCGCGAAACCACAAATCCCGAAGTGGCCACCGGCGACGGGCTGGCGATCGCTTGGCGGGCCGGCGCGGAAATGCGCGACATGGAGTTCATGCAGTTTCATCCCACGGTGCTGTACATCGCCGGCTCCAGCCGTAACCTGATTACCGAAGCGATGCGCGGAGCGGGCGGGTGGCTCGTGGATCGCACCGGGCATCGGTTCATGCCCGATTACGATGACCGCGGTGAACTGGCGCCGCGCGACGTGGTGAGCCGGGCCATCGTGTCGCAGATGGAAAAAACGCGGCATCCGAACGTGTATTTGGACATGAGCCATTTGGATCCGGAATTGGTGCGTTCGCGGTTCCCCGGCATGGCGGCCATTTGCGGCGAGTTTGGGCTGGATATCACGCGGGATCGGATTCCGGTGCGCCCGGCGCGCACTACATGATTGGCGGCGTGACGGTCGATATCGACGGGCGCACGACGTTACCGCGGTTGTGGGGCGCGGGCGAAGTGACCTCCAGCGGCTTGCACGGCGCGAATCGGCTGGCCTCGAACAGCTTGCTGGAAGGCTTGGTCTACGGGATGCGCGCAGGGCAGGGCGCCTCGGAGGCGGCGGCGCGCGTGCCCGACACTTATCAAGTGATTCCGCTGGAGAATCCGCCGCGGACCGACGGCGGCGAGCCGCTGGATTTGGCCGACATCCGCAATTCACTGAAATCACTGATGTGGCGGGCATGCGGCGTGCGGCGCGATCATGCCCGGCTGATCGACGCCACCGAAGACATCGACCGCTGGTGCAGTTACGTATTGCCGAAGCAGTTTAGCGAGCCAGTGGGATGGGAGCTGCAAAATATGTTGGAAGTGTCGCGTCTAATGATCAAGGCGGCGCTACAGCGTGAAGAAACCCGCGGCGTGCACGTGCGGATGGATTTCCCGCACACCGACGACGACCATTGGGAGCGGCATCTGGCGTTTTGCCGGGAAGGTTAGCCGGAAAATGTAGCAGCCCGCCATGAATTCGATACTCGTCATTCATCCGTACAAGCAGCAGGGCGTGTGGATGTTCGACGATCCGCGCGTGGGCTTGGTGCAGGAGCCGTTTGTCGCCGGCGCGGACACGGTGCTGGATCGGATGGTCGAAGGGATTCCTGATGCCGAGGCGGGGGTGACGGTTTTCTTTTCCGCCGCGCCGTTCCCCGGCAGCCAGCATGAATTTGTCTGGCGTCGTGAAGAATCGGGCGGCAATTGGTACTACAGCCACCAGTACGACATGGAAGGCTGGCTCTGCCCGGCGCTGTTTAAGTATTTCGATCAGGCGCCGCAGCGAATCTTCGCGCAAGTCAAACCGCGCAGTAGCAGCTAGCGTCAGCGGTGCTCGCCGGCAATTTGCGGCAGCCGTTTGGCGTTTGAGCGTTCGCGGCGACTGCTTATATTGGCCCGAATTCCAGGCGCAGCGATCTGCAGCATTCTTCGAAGCGTTGCGCATCTGGAAAACCGCGGCAGGAGGCGGCGATGCAGATTTTGGGCTATCCATGGAATGGTCGCAAAGTGCTGGTTACCGGCGCCTCGGGCTTCAAGGGGAGTTGGTTGTGCGCGGCGCTGGTGCGCTTGGGTGCCCGCGTTCATGGAACCGTGCAGCGAGCGAAATGCGCACAGGCCGCATATTCCGCTTTGAAACTTGAGCAGAAAATCGTCAGCCATGCGGCTGATGTCGCCGATCCAACGGCAACGCGGGAGCTGGTGAAATCTGTCGAGCCGGAAGTGATCTTCCATCTGGCGGCGGTTTCGAATGTGCCGGCGGCGATTGCAGATCCCCGCAAAGCCTACGAGGTAAATTTCTTCGGCACACTCAATGTGCTGGAAGCATGCCGTCAAACGAAAAGCTGCAAGCGGTTGATCTATTGCTCGTCAGACCATGTGTTCGGCAGCGGGCACGATTTGCCGGCCCGTGGCCGCGAGGAAACCAGCCGACTTCACTACGGCGGACCGTACGAAACCTCGAAGGCGGTGGCAGAGCTGTTGGTCCGCAGCCATCATCAATCTTATTGGGCCGAAATGCCGGCAATCGCGATCACGCGCGCCGCCAACGTTATCGGGTTTGGCGACGTCAACGAGCGACGGGTGGCGCCGGAGTTCATCCGCTCGGCGCTAGCGGAAAAGAAAATCTGCATCCAAACGCCACGCACCGGCCGGCAATTCATTGATGTGACCGACTCGACGGCCGGCTATCTTCGCGCCGCCTCCTGGCTGGACGATGAGAGCGACGCCAAGTCGGCCGGACTTCGACCCGACACCCGCGAGCCCTTCACGCCGACATTCCATTTCGCGATCGAGAAATTCGAAGGGACCGACAAGCCTTACATCACCATCGGGCTCTTGGCGGAGCAAGTAGCGAAACAATTCCAGGCCACGGTAGATCGTTCGAAGGTCGTCGAATGCCGGGCGAATGAAAACAAATTTCAGGCGTTGAACTGCGATCGCACTCGTGAGGTGCTCGCCTGGCGAGTACGCAAGCCGCTGGGCGAAGCCTTGAAAGAACTGGGGGAGTATCAGGTTTCCGCGAATAATCCTCTTCGGCTGCAGGAATTGCTCGAGCGCGATCTGGCGGCGCTGATTGCCGCCGCCGCAGAACCCGCCGGCGTCCGGCAGCCCATGATGCCGCCAGCAGCCGACCGAAAACCATTGGCCGCTTGATCGAGCCAGTGTCCAACCTGCACATCGTTGGCTAAACTACTGGCGTCGCTGGCCGGTGTGACCAGCGGCATTCTCCTCGTTCAAGGGTTCTCCTCATGTCCAGGTCCGCATTCGCCGGAATTGGCGTTCTGATCGCGCTGATTTTGATTGAACCGCTGGCAAGACCGATCGTGACAAGGCTTGCGGCCGCGCAAATTTCGAAGGCTTCGGATGATGCGGAATCCAAGAAGAAGGCCCAAATTCTGGCCAGCGACCGGTGGAAGAAGGTCGTGCAGGAATTCGATCAGTGGCTGGCGGTGCAAGTGGTTTACACTCCCGAGCAGGTGGCGCAAATCAAAGCCAAGCTGGCCGCCCAGGTGCAAACGATGTCGGCCTCGGAGCTAGAGGAGTTTTTGAATCAATGGGACGCCAAATTGAAGGTGCTGCTGGGCAAGGATGCCGCCGAAGCCCGCGAATGGCTGGCCCAGAATCTGCAAGTGATGGCCGACGGGTACCGCAAACAATTTCTGAAGCAGTTGGGCATTACCGACGTGACCAAGATGACCGCTGCGCAAATTGAAGAAGCAATGGAGCGAATGCGGGCCGATCGACTAGCGCTCTTGCAGCAGCGCGAGGTGTTCGACGCCAGCCGGCAGCAACAGGTGCGCATGGCGCAGGAGATGGAAGCGGCCTCCAACACCGCGCGGCAAGAGGCCGCCAACAATCAAGCTGCGCAATACCCGACCTATCAAAGTCAGTACAGTCCGCGGCGCTACGATTACGCCCCGCGGCCGCCGCTTTTGCCGGTTTTCTGGTGGTAGTTCCGCCCCATCGCTCCGCTACCGTGTCGCGGCGAAACGCTTCGGCACTACCGAGCGAGACACGAGGTCGGTAAACTACCGGCAGAGTCGGTTCCGATCGCAATTCATATCATCGAGTAGCTCTATGCGTGGAAAAATTGCAGCAAGTGTTTGCTTTTGCGTACTGGTGCTGGCGGCGACGGGGATCGTTTTTGCGCAACCGGCCGGCGGCCGCGCCGACGATGAAGCTGCGGTGCGGCAAGCCGGCAAAGATTACATGGCCGCACTCGAGCGAGGCGATACCAAGGCAGCCGCGGAATTCTGGACGGCCGATGGAACCTACACGGATGAAAAGGGCCACGCCGAGAAGGTGCGCGAGCTGCTGGAAAAAAGCACGGCCACCGGCGCCAAGCCGCATGCCGAAACCAAAGTGAGCAACGTGAAAGTGCGGTTTGTAACCGGCGACGTGGCCATCGAAGACGGCGAATGCGAAACAACGGCGCCCGGCAGCGCGACGCCGATCAAAGGGCGCTACACCGCGATGTGGGTGCGGCAAAATGGACGCTGGAAGCTCGACAACCTGCGCGAGATGCGGTCCAACGCGCCTCCCGCCGTCGGCAATCAACTGGCGTCGCTGGAGGTGTTTGCCGGCGACTGGTCGGGCGAGGTCAATAAGATGACGATTCGCGCGTCGGCCAAGTGGGACGGCACGAAAAAATTCATGCGGCGCGACTTGTCGATCTCTTCCGGCGGAAAGGCCTCGTTGGGCGGAACGCAGGAAATCGGCTGGGATCCGAGTTCGCAGCACATCAAATCGTGGATGTTCAACGACGACGGCAGCTATGGCGAGGGCTTCTGGAGCCTGGAGGGGAACGAGTGGATGGTGATTTCCTCGCGCGTGTTTCCCGACGGCAGAACCTCCAACGCAACCCAAATTTATAAGTTCCCCGACAAGAACACGATGGTTTGGAAAGTGATTCGCGGGTCGGTCGAAGGACAACCGACGGCGGATTTTGAAATCACCTTGAAGCGGACCTCGAAGTGAGGCGGGAATTCGGAACGATTTTGAGGACGTTTATGGCGACGACATTGCGGTGCATCGGCGTGGCGATGACTTGCCTGGTCGCCGGCTCATTGCCGGCGCAGACGGGCTCTGCAGACGCGGCGGCCAAAGCGAAGATCATGGCCAGCGACGCCTGGAAGCAGATGGCAGACGAGTATCAGAAGTGGCTCAATAGCCAGGCAATCTACACGCCCGACGACATCAATCGGATGAATGCCAAGCTGGCCGCCCAGATGCAGGCGATGCCCGCCAGCGAAATGCAAGATTTTCTGAACGATTGGCTCGCGAAGCTGAAAGTGCTCAACGGCAAGGATTTCCAAGACGCGCAGCAGTGGTTGGGCGAATACATGTCGGCCTTGAGCGACGGCTACCGCGCCAAAACGCTCAAGGAGATGGGTTTGACCGACGTGGCAAACATGTCGGCCGACCAACTGGAGTCCGCTATCGAGAAAATTCGCGCCGATCGATTGTCGATTCAGCGAAATCAAGTTGCGTTCAATCGTATTCGGCAGCAACAGGTGCATGCGATCCAACAATCCAACGCTGCGACGCAGCAGGCGCAGCAACAAGCCGCGGAACAATTGCGACTCGGCGCAGAATACCGTTCGAAGCCCCTATCAGCCGACGGGAATGTACAATCCGGCCCCCATGTATCAGCCGCCATATTATGTGGATGGCAGCGGCCACGTGGGCTATTTCTTGCCGTTTTGAGGGAGGAGATCATGGCCAGAAACCGGCGACGAGCGATTTTTCATCAAATTTCGCTGGCGTCGGTCGCACTCTCGCTGCAGTTAGCCTCTAGTGCCGCCGCCGCGGACGATTTCCCCAAAGTCACCCGCGCCGATGTCAATAAAGTAGCGCACGAAGTCTACATCTACGGCTATCCGCTGGTGACCATGGAAATGACGCGTCGGGTGATGACCAACACCGACGTGCTGAAAGATTCGCACGCTCCGATGGGGCAGTTTTATCATTCGCGGACATATCCCAATGCGTCGTTCCGCGATATCACGGCGCCCAATGCCGACACGCTGTATTCCACCGCGTGGCTCGACCTTTCCAAAGAGCCGTACATCCTGAGTCTGCCGGAACAAAAGGATCGCTACTACCTGGTGCCCATCTTGGATGCCTGGACCAATGTGATTCAGTCGCCAGGCACGCGCACCACCGGCGACAAAGCGCAGAAGTACGCCATCACGGGCCCGGGCTGGTCGGGAAAATTGCCTGAGGGTGTGACCGAATATAAATCGCCGACGAACCTGGTCTGGATCTTGGGCGCACCTACTGCACGGGCACACCTGAAGACTACAAAGCAGTGCACGCCCTGCAGGATCAGTACACGCTGGTGCCGCTCAGTGCGTATGGGCAAGGCACAGTCTTCTTTCGGCCCTTCGGTAAAGTCGATCCGAAAATCGACATGAAGACCCCGGTTCGCGAACAAGTGAACGCCATGGGCGCGGAAGAATACTATTCACTCTTGGCGTCGCTGATGAAACAGAATCCGCCGGCGAAAGAAGATGCACCGATGCTGGAGAAGATGGCGAAGATCGGTCTGTTGCCCGGAAAAGAGTGGGAGTTTAAGAAGATCGATCCCAGTGTGACAAAAATGTTCGACAGCAATATCCGCCGCGCTCAAATGCAAATTCTGGCCCAGTCGACCAAAGCCGGCAAGCCTGTGAATCATTGGGAATTCACGACGAAGACAGGCAAGTACGGGACCGATTACGATCAGCGGGCCTATGTTACTTGGATTGGACTGGGAGCGAACTTGCCGCAGGATGCGGTGTACCCGATGGCGGCGGTTGATACCGAGGGCAGGCAACTCACCGGCGAAAAGAAATACGTGATCCACTTCGCCAGCAAGAAAGATTTGCCGCCGGTCAACGGCTTCTGGTCGCTGACGATGTACAACACCGCGATGTTTTTCGTCGACAATCCGCTGAATCGATACACCCTGAGCGAGCGCGACAATTTGAAGACAAATAGCGACGGCTCGATCGACTTGTACATTCAGAACCAGTCGCCGGGAAAGGATAAAGAATCGAATTGGCTGCCGGCACCGGAGAAGAATTTTGATTTGATGCTGCGGTTGTACTGGCCGAAAGAAACGCCGCCAACGATCATCGACGGCTCGTGGAAGCCGCCAGGGGTACAAATTAGGAAATAGCGCGTAATTTGATTGACTGTATGCAAACTCATGGAGGAGACCAACGTAATTAATAAAGCCTGCGATTATTGGCAGCTTAATTCAGCCATGCGATTCTCTTCTAACAAGGACACCCATTTATGACTCAGAATCGTAGCGCGGCTCGCTTCGCGGCGATCGCCTTTGCGATCATCGGAACGATTGTTGTCGTAGCGGCTTATGAATCGTTCCGCACCAGCGCGCATGCGGCCGAAGGCGCGGCGATGGCTTCGCCTTCGGGTTCGCAGCCGGGACATGAGGCCGATGAAAAGGCGATTCGGGCCACGGCCGACGAATTCGTCAAAGCATTCAATGCCGGCGATGCGAAAACGATTGGCGCCGAGTGGTCGACGGATGCTAAATACACGGACGAATCCGGAGAGCAATTCGTTGGTCGGGCCGCCATCGAGAAGGAATACGCCAAATTGTTCAAAGAGCATCCGGGCGCAACCATCACAGTCAACATCGATTCGATCCGCTTTCTCGGCCCCGACATTGCGTTGGAAACAGGAATTGCCAAAGCGAAGTTGCCGAAGGGGGATGCGACGGCCTCGCGCTACAACGTGGTCCACGCCCGGCGCGACGGCAAATGGGTGATCGTGGTCGGTCGAGATGCTCCCTTTGTTTCATCGCTCGACGAGGATTACTTGAAAGACCTCGAGTGGATGATCGGCCAATGGAAGACGGAAGCAAAAGAGCAGGGACTGCGGATCAACTTTGAATGGATGGCCCAAAGGAATTTCATCAAGAACACATACATTGTGATGAAAGACGGTAAATCGACATTAGCCGGCGGGCAAATCATCGGCTGGGATCCGCGGCTCGGTCGCATCGTGTCGTGGCACTTCGATGCGCTGGGGGGCTTCGGCCACGACATTTGGACCAAGGAGGGCTCCAAGTGGATGATTCATGCCACCGGCATCCTGCGTGACGACAGCGACAGCACTGCCGTCAACATCATCACCCCGATCAATGCCAACAGCTTCACCTGGCAATCGACAAAACGCACCTTGGACGGAGTTGGTTTGCCCGACGTCCCGCCGGTGAAAATCGTGCGAGCGGACGGCAAGAAGTGAGGTTCGTTGGTGGGCACAACCAACACAAACAATCTAAACCTGAAAGATCAATCCCATGAAGAAAACTCTCGCATTTACAATTGCCACGGGCTTGGCGCTAGGCGCGGCACAATTCGCACAGGCGCACGGCTTTGGCGGCGCCCACGGGGGCAGTCAATCACGTGGTGGGTCTCACGGAGGGGAATCGCGCGGCGGCTTCTCAGGTGGTGAATCGCGCGGCGGGCAGTCCCAGGGAGAATCACGAGGCGGGTATCAGGGTAATGAATCTCGTGGCGGGCAGTCCCAGGTGGAATCACGAGGCGGGTATCAGGGTAATGAATCTCGTGGCGGGTATTCAGCAGGCGAGGCTCCCCGCGGCGCGACTGGCGGGGCGGAAAAGGAAGGATATCCTGGGGCCGAAAAGCCCAAAAACGCTCAGTCGACAGGCGCCCAGGGAGCAGCCGCCGGAGCAGCGGCTTCCAACCGCAACGCGCCCGCGGCGTCGGGTGCTCAGGGCGCGGCGGCGGGAGCTGCGACTGCCAACCGGAACCAGCCCACATATTCGGGCGCTCAAGGCGCGGCGGCAGGAGCTGCGACTGCCAACCGAAACCAGCCCACATATTCGGGCGCTCAAGGCGCGGCCGCTGGAGCAGCCGCCGCCAACCGGAACCAGCCCGCATATTCCGGCGCCGAGGGCGCGGCGGCCGGAGCAGCTGCCGCCAACAGGAATCAGCCCGCATATTCGGGCGCCGAGGGTGCAGCGGCCGGAGCGGCCATCGCCAACAACAATGCGCCGCAAATGTCGGGTGCCCAGGGCGCAGTCGCCGGCTATGCGGCCGCCGGTGGCACTGCGGGTGGATCCTACGGTGGAGCTGTCCAAGGATTGCAGGCATCAGGACCTGTCGGATTGCCGACTGACGGCGGATTCGCTTCGTCGGCTGCCGGCGCGGGTGCTGGCGGTTACGGAGGCAGTCATATGACACAGCCTGTCGACAATCGAGCGCTAGCGGCCCAGGGGGCCAACGTCAGGAATAATTACAACGGCGCGGGGACATTCGACAAGGGTTGGTATGGTGCTCACCCGGATGCCTGGCACGCAGCGGGCTGGGGCGCGGCCGAAATGTGGCACACTGCGAATTGGGGCGCCGCGGCGCCGGCGGTGGGCATCGTTGTGGAGCCGATTCCATACAATTACGGCACCGATATCACGTACCAAGGCAATCAGGTTTACAACAACGGCCAACCGGTGGCGACCTGTGACCAGTACTATCAGCAGGCTTCGACGCTGGCCCAGAGCGCTCCCGCATCTGATCCTCAATCGCCCGATTGGATGCCCCTGGGAGTTTTTGCTTTAGTGCAATCCGATCAGTCGTCCCCACATTATGTGATGCAGTTGGCCATCAATAAGTCTGGGGCCCTTGCGGGTACCTACTGCGACCTAATCTCCAATTCGATTCATCCTATTCAAGGAGCCGTGGACAAGGTTACGCAGCGAGTCGCCTGGACCGTGGGAAGCAATAAGAATACGGTGGGTGAAACCGGGCTGTACAACCTCACCCAAGACGAGGGGCCAGTCTTGATTCACATGGGACCCGACAAAACCCAGCAGTGGATGCTCGTGCGCCTTCAACAGCCGGGCCAGCAGAACCAGGCAAATTGAATTTGGAACCATCAGGAGTTCAGGCCATGATTGAACAACTCACCGGCATGCCGGAGAAAACGCTCGGCTTCAAGATGTCGGGCAAGCTGCACGACGAGGATTACAAGATGTTCGTGCCGCTGGTGGATGAGGCAGTCGCCAAGCAGGGCAAGGTGCGGATGCTCGCTCAGTTTCACGATTTTCACGGGTGGGATGCGCACGCCCTGTGGGACGACACGAAATTCGCCTTCAAGCACATGACGAAGATTGATCGCATTGCCCTGGTGGGCGAAAAGACGTGGGAGAAGTGGATGGCCGTGGTGTGCAAGCCGTTCACGATGGCGAAAATCCGGTATTTCGATGCCGCGCAGTTCGACGCGGCCAAAACCTGGTTAGCAGAGCCGTAGGAAATATCGCCACGGCTAATTTCAACGTTCGCAAGAGGTGGACACGATGACTCGCACAGGATGGATGGTGGTTGCGGGGGCAATTTTGGTTCTTGACGCCGCTGCGGCTGGAGCGGCGCCGCCGGGTCAATCGTCCGTCGGCAAAGCGCTGGTCGCGACTACCAGCGGCAATAAAGACGAGGAGGCCGTTCGAAAACTGGCCAGCGATTTTTGCCAGGCGTTCGACAAGAAAGATGCCCAGGCCATTGCCGCGCTGTTTGCTGAAAACGGCGAGTATCAGGACGACGCCGGCCAGCACCTCCGCGGTCGTGAAGCGATCGAAAAGACTTACTCCGATTTCTTCAAGGAAAACCACGGACGCAAAGTCGACATTCGCGTGCAGTCGGTGCGGTTTCCCACGCCTGACGTAGCCATCGAAGAGGGAATTATTCACGAGACGAGTTCTGGCAAAGACTTGCCGACGACCACTCGCTACACCGCGATCGATGCCCGAGTGGATGGCGGGTGGAAAACGGCGATGTGCACGGAAACGGGCAACGGCCAGGATCATCTGGACGATTTGAATTGGCTGGTGGGCAAATGGCGCGGGAGCGGGAAAGTTCAGGAGATGAATCTTTCCTTTGAGTGGGATGCCAAGCAGCCGATTTTGCTGGCCAAGATTTCCCGAACCGTCAAAGGCAAACCTGCCGAAAGCGGCACGATCAAAGTCGGGTTCGATCCGCGGCGCGGCGTGTTGCACTCGTGGCACAGCGACGACGACGGCGGCCACGGCCACTCGCAATGGCATCGCGATGGAAGCAAATGGGTGATCAGCGCCACCGGTCTGACCAACGACGGCAAAGAAACGGCCGCCGAAAATGTGCTGACACGCATCGACAACAACAATTTCACCTGGCGATCCATCAATCGGATGATGGGCGATCAACAGTTGCCCGATACCGCGCCGCTGAAGCTGACCCGTGTGAGCGACGGGAAGTGAACACTTCGAACAAATCAAAAAGGCAATAGCTATGACACGCAAATTCTCCTGGATGTTGGCGGTGCTTTCGATCGTGCTGTTATGCACCGGCGATGTTTTCGGACGCGGCGGATTCGGCGGCGGCGGCCGAGGCGGATTCGGCGGGGGCTTCGGAGGTGGCGGGCGCGATTTCGGCGGGGGCGGCCGCGACTTTGGCGGCGGAGGATTTGATCGGGGCGGCGGCGGGTTTGATCGGGGCGGCGGCGGGTTTGATCGGGGCGATTTTGGCGGTGGCGATCGGAATTTCACCGACCGGGGTGGCGATTTCGGAGCCGATCGCTTCGGCGGCTACGGCGGAGATCGTTATGGGAATTGGGGCGGCGACCGCGGCAACATCGGCGATCGTGGCGCCGGGGATCGAAATTGGCAGAGCGCGTTTGATGGCACACGCTTCGCAAACGACGGCGGATTGGGACGCTTCTCCTCGTTCAACGCGAATCACGGCACGCGCAATTGGTCGCAAGGGGATATTGCCAACCGCGCCAACGCCGTGCGCAATAATTTCGGGTACCACAACTGTTTCAATCACGACTGGTACGCGGCGCATCCAGGCTGCTGGTTTGCGGCCGGTTGGGCCGCGGGGGCTGCCTGGACCTGGGCCACCTGGCCGGTGATGTCGGCTTGGTGCGCGTTTCCTGGCCCGCCGGCGTACTACGACTACGGCAGCAACATCGTCTATCAGGACGACACGGTGTACTACGACGGAAATCCTGTGTGCACGGCGCAGCAATATGCCGCAGCAAGCCACGACGCTGGCGGATCAAGGACAAACCGCCGATGCGCCCGATAGCGGCGAGTGGCAGCCGCTGGGCGTGTTCTCGCTGGTGCAGGGGGATGAAACCACTTCGAATAATCTGTTTCAGTTGGCCGTCAACAAGCAGGACATCATTCGCGGCAACTACTACGACGGTTTGATGGACACGACCACGCCGGTGTATGGCTCGGTGGATAAGAAGAATCAGCGCGCGGCGTGGACGATCGGCAAGAAAAACGATCGAGTGTTTGAGACGGGCATCTACAATCTGACGAAACCGGAAGTCGCCTGTGCTGGTCCATTTTGGCGCCGACCGCACGCAGCAGTGGCTGTTGGTGCGGCAGCAGGATCAGCAGCAGACCTCTTCGCCGGGGTCCTAGCCGAATCTATCCCCCGGTAACCGCTGTCCAAGCGGAAAAGGTCGTATCCCGCCGAATTTGCAAGGTGGGGCAGGTAGATTGCCCGTGCGTAATTCGAGGCTGGGCGTTTTGGCACTCCGCCGACTCCCTAAATATCTATCCCGCGGATGGGAATTAAGTTGACTTGGGTTTTTGGCGAGATGAAAATGCGTCAACCGCAAAGAATACAAAGAATACGAAGAAGAGGCAGACGTCCTCTCCCATCGCTCTCCCGCCACCACGTCGCGATTCAAAGAGGTCGCATCCATGTTCTCCTACAGTCGCCGCGGCAAGCCTTCTTTTTCGAAAATCGGTCGCCAGCGCAGAAGGAAACTAATTGGCACGTTTGAATCGCTCGAAGATCGGCGATTGCTGACCACCTTCCACGTGACGACGACCGCCGATCTGCTCGACCCGGCGGACGGCAAGCTTTCGCTGCGCGAAGCGATCGATCTGGCCAACGCGCATCCGGGGGCCGATACGATCGTTTTGAAAGCGGGGCCCAACGCATACAAAATCACGATCGCCGGCGCGGGTGAAGACAACAACGCCACCGGCGACTTCGACATTCTCGACGACCTGACGATCAAATCGGCCGGCAGCGGCTTTCCCACGATCGGCGGCAACGGGCTGGATCGGGTGCTGAATATTCCAACCGGTTTCGACGGCGTCAGCTTGACGCTGAACCACGTGATTGTGACCGGAGGCATCGCCCACGGCAACGGCGGCGGCGTGGCCGGCGAGAGCAACGACAACACGCTGACGTTCATCAACACCACGATCAAGAACAATATTTCCACCAGTCCCGGCGGTGGATTTGGCGGTGGCGTTTACAACGAAAGTGGCGACGTCAACGTATTGAGCAACAGTCATGTAAACAATAATTCCGCCGCGGCCGGTATTACCGGCGCCGGTGGCGGGATTTTCTTGAATAACGGCGCTGGAGCCATCACGATCAAGAAAAGCACCGTCAATGGCAATTCGGCGTACGGCTTGGGCGGCGGCATTGGGACTGGAGCGATCGGCGATTTTACGGTCACCGACAGCCAGATCAATAACAATCACGCTGGCGACAACGGCGGCGGCGGCGCCGCAGTTGCCGTCACTTCGGCGACCATCACCAACAGCACCATTAGCGGCAATACGACGAGCGGCATCGGCGGCGGATTCTTCGAAGACAACGGAGTGCCAATCACTATCAGGAACAGCAAATTCATTAACAACTCGGCGGTGCGCGATGGCGGGGCCGTGTGGACCAGCGACGGCACGATGAGCATTTCGGGCAGCACGTTTAAAGATAATACCACGGCGGGTTCCGGCGGCGCGATCGCCGAAGTGGCGGCGGTGCAAGTGACCGACAGCACGTTCAACCACAACGTGGCGCAGGATGCCGGCGGCGCCATTTGGCAAGACGACGAGGGGAACGTGACGATCCTTCGGTCGACATTCACCAAGAACTCCTCGGTTGGCGGCGAGGGCGGCGCGATCTATGCCTTCGGCAACAGTGCTTCGACGATCGACGTTACCGACAGCAAGTTCACGTTCAACAGCGCCGGCACCGACGGCGGCGCGATCATGGCCAACGGGACGGTTACCAACGTGATCCGCAGCATATTCGACCACAATACCGCGGTCACGGGCTTCGGCGGCGCGCTGGAAACCGTGCCGCTAACGGCCACCGACAGCAAATTCACTTACAACACGGCCAAAGCCGATGGCGGTGCGTTCAACTCTGAAGGCAGCAATATTACGCTGGTGCGGTGCCTCGTGAGTTGCAACACGGCCACCAACGGCAGGGCGGCGGCTTCACCGACGGCGAAGAGCCCGGCTCGGGCAACGACGTCGTCACGATCACCGATTGCACGATTGACGGCAACACCGCCGGCGGCAACGGCGGCGGATTCAGTTCCGCAGGAGTGCAGTTGCTGATGTCTGGCACCACGGTCGACAACAATCGCTCGGGCAGCGACGGCGGCGGGTTCTACAACGGCGCAGCGGGGCTGAATTCAAATGGGGAGGGTTCGTTCATCGTCAATTGCACGATCAGCGGAAACAGTGCGGCGACCGACGGCGGCGGAATCAATTTCGAAGGGGATGGCGATTTGACGATCTACTTTTGCACGATCGTCTTCAATTCGTCATTCAACGGCGGCGGGATCGCCCAGTCCGACGGTTTGGGAACCATCCATATCGGCAACTCGATCGTGGCCAAAAACAACGCCATCGTCGATCCGGATGCTTACAACGCCACGGCACAGCCATTCGACGATTTGGGTCACAATCTGGTATTTGCCGACCCCGATTCGGTGTTCAGCGATCCTAACGGCGACGACATTTTTGGCTTGGCACCGCTGTTGGGAGCGCTGGCCAACAACGGCGGGCCGACGAAAACGCACGCCTTGTTGAAGCACAGCCCGGCGATCAATGCCGCGGACAATAGCCTGTTGGCTCTGCCTGTTGACGTCGATCAGCGAGGAGCGAAGCGTCCGCAGGGCCCGGCTCCTGACATCGGGGCGTACGAGAAGAAGTAGCGGGCACAAGAAACTATTTACATCCGGTAAACGTATGATTCAGAAACTTTCAACCCGTGGCGGCGTCGCCGTTGGGTACGCAAATTCGAAGCCCTGGAAGATCGGCGGCTGCTGACCGTATTCAAAGTGACGACCACGGCCGATCTGATCGATCCGTCCGATGGCAAGCTATCGCTGCGCGAGGCGATTAATCTGGCCAATGCGAATCCAGGCCCGGATGTCGTCATGTTGAAAGCATCGCCATCGGCGTACAAGATCACCATTGCCGGTGCAAATGAAGACAACAATGCCACCGGCGACTTCGACATTTTAGACAACCTGACAATCAAATCGGCCAGCAGCGGCTTTCCGACGATCGGCGGCAACGGACTGGATCGCGTGTTGCACGTGCCCATCCTCGGCGTCAGCTTGACGTTAAATCATGTGATAGTGACCGGCGGCGTCGCTCGCGGCCCGGGCGGCGGCGTGGCCTGCGAAGGCGACGACACACTGATGCTCGTCGACACCACGGTGAAGAACAACGTCTCCACAAGTCCCGGCGGCGGACTCGGTGGCGGCATTTTCCTGGGAGGCCCCAGCGGCGACCTCACCTTGATCCGCAGCCATGTTGACAATAATTCCGCGGCCGCCGGAATTGTGGGACAAGGCGGCGGCATTTACGTCGGCGGACCGGACAACGCAGTCACCATCAAAGATAGCACTGTCAATAACAACTCCGCCTACGAGTTTGGAGGCGGGATTGCCGACTTTGCCGCCGCCGGGCTCACCATCACCAACAGCCGAATCAACAACAACCACTCCGGCGATGACGGCGGCGGGGGCATTTACTTCGTCACCAAGCAGGCGGTATTCACGGGCAGCTCCCTCAGCAACAACACCACCAGCGGCATCGCCGGCGCTATGCTCACCAATTTGCCGGGCGAAGGGGTCGTGACCATCACCAAATGTACGATCAACAATAATTCCGCGGCCGGCGATGGCGGCGCGATTTACGGCAATCTGACAGCCGAAATGAACATCACCGGCAGCACGTTTGCGAATAACACGTCGACCGGCGGCGGAGGCGGGGCGATGAGCCGGATTACCGCGGTCGAGGCGACCGACACGGTCTTCAACCACAACGTTTCTTTGGGCAACGGCGGTGCGATCGACCAAAAGGATTCCTCGGGCGGCATCACGCTGCTTCGCACGACATTCACCAACAACGCCTCGCTTACCGGCACCGGCGGCGCCATTACGTGCGCCGAAGCCGAGCGCCCCCTCACCATCACTGACAGTAAGTTCACTTTCAATTCGTCGCTGGACAACGGAGGCGCCATCGTCGCTAACGGGTACTCGTTAACGATCCTGCGAAGCACGTTCGATCACAACAGCAGCACCAACGGCCAAGGCGGTGCGATCGACGGCGGCAGCGACCCCTCAGGCATCAGTGCCACCAACAGTTCTTTCACCTACAACACTTCCAAAGCCGACGGCGGCGCTTTCGATTCCGAAGGAGGCGACATTGAGCTGACGCGCTGCCTCATCCGCTGCAACACGGCCACCAACGGCCAGGGCGGCGGCTTTGCCGACGGCGGGGGCGCCACCACTACGACCACCGTTATCGAATGCACGATCGACGGCAACACGGCCGGCGGTGATGGCGGCGGGTGCGCCATCACCGGCAATGTGCTCACCATGCGCCGCAGCACTGTTAGCAACAACCGTAGCGGCAGTGAGGGGGGCGGCATGTTGGTGCTCACCCAGGATGATTCGCTGGTCGAAAATTCGACGATCAGCGGCAACGGCGCGGCGGTCGATGGGGGCGGTGTTTCCATGCCGTTTGGAATCAAAACCATTCGGTTCATCAACGACACGATCGTGTTCAATGCTTCGGCCACTGGCGGTGGAATCTTCAACGACGCGCCCATCACCACCACTGTGGTGCATCTGGGCAACACGATCGTCGCCAAAAACATTGCCACTAATGGTCCCGACGTCTGGGGCTCGGCATGGACCGACGAGGGGCACAACCTGTTCTTTTCGCTGCTGGGTAGCTCGAATCTTGGCTCGGCGCCCGGCGATATTATCGGACTGGATCCAAAGTTGGGCCCATTTGCCAACAACGGCGGACCGACCAAGACGCACGCTTTGCTCAAGCACAGCCCGGCAATCAACGCCGGCGACGATTCGTTGGCGCCGCCCACGGATCAGCGCGGCGTGAAGCGGCCGCAAGGCCCGCACGTCGATATCGGCGCGTACGAGAAAAAGTAGCCCGCTTACATAAAGCCGCGACCGCCGGCCGCGGTCCGCGCGCTATCGTCGTTAAAGCTGCACCTGCCGATAGCGAAAGCAATCCATCAGGTGGTCGTTCACCATGCCGACGGCTTGCATGTGGGCATAGACGACCGTGGGGCCTAGGAATTTGAAGCCCCGCTTTTTCAGATCTTTGGACCAGGCGACGGCGATGTCGCTGGTGGGATTGTAGTCTTTCAGTGAGCGCATGCGGTTGACGAGGGGTTTTCCGCCGACCCACGACCACATGTATTTGGCAAAGGTGCCAAACTCTTCGCGCACTTCCAGGAAGCGCCGGGCATTGTTCACGGTCGCTTCAATCTTCGCCCGGTTGCGCACGATGCCTTCGTCGTTCATTAGCCGCTTGATATCCCGCGGTCCAAACCGCGCCACCTTGCGGTAATCGAACTTGGCGAACGCCCGGCGAAAATTCTCGCGCTTGTACAGCACGCAGCGCCAAGAAAGTCCGGCCTGAAAAGCTTCGAGCACCAGGAATTCGAAAAGCCTTCGATCATCGCGCAGCGGCACGCCCCATTCCTTGTCGTGGTACGCGAGGTACAGCGGATCGTCGATCGGCGGCCAGGGGCAGCGGACGATTTCTTTGCGGGTCATGCAGATTTCAACAGGCGGATTGATAGCAATCTGAGGCCATTTTCACCGCAGGCTGCCTTCGATCCAAGGGGCTCCCCGATACGTAAAAAAATAGATGGTCTGGACAAGGATCGTAGTAGAGTTATAAGTTTTTTGATGCCAAAGCGGCACTAGCCGCGGGAAACTCTGGGACGGCGGCCTGAGATGGTTGCGAGAAAGTCGCAAACTCTCATTAGCATTACGATTTAGGCGATCAGGCCGCCTCGAGTAACTGTCTGAATCACGCCGTAAGGAGCCAGGTTACGCATGAGCCAAACTGACGGCCAACCGATGATCGAGGCGGTGGGGCTTTCGAAATATTACGGCGATTTTGCGGCCATCGATCAGGTGTCGTTTCAAGTGCGGCGCGGCGAGGTGGTGGCTTTCCTGGGTCCCAACGGCGCCGGCAAAAGCACGACGATGAAATTGCTGACCGGCTACCTGGCCCCATCGGCAGGCGTGGCCAAAGTGGCCGGATACGATATGTCGCGCAATCGGTTGGCCGCCTCGGCCAAGCTGGGCTACCTGCCTGAGAATGGTCCACTGTACGCCGACATGACGCCGCGTAGCCTGTTGGAGTTTTTTGCCGATGCGCGCGGGATGTCGCCGCAGCGAAAAAAAGAACGGATCGAGAAGGTCGTCGATCTGTGTGCCCTGGGCGCGGTGATCGGCAAGGCGATCGGCAAGTTGTCCAAAGGCTATCGGCAACGCGTCGGCATGGCCCAAGTCCTGTTGCACGAGCCCGACGTGTTGATTCTCGACGAGCCGACCGCGGGCTTGGATCCGAATCAGATCCGTGAAGTGCGCGAAACGCTGCGCCGATTGGGACAAGAAAAGACGCTCTTAATCTCGACACACATCATGCAGGAAGTAGAAGCGATTGCCGGACGAGTGTTGTTCATCAACGAAGGGCGACTGGTGTTCGACGGCACGCCGGATGAATTACTGAGCGAGGGGCGATCGCTCGATGAACAGTTCCACCGCCTGACCGCGATCGGGGCGCCGTGAAAGAAATGCACAAGGCCGATAGCAGAAGGCAGAACACACAGCGATGAACCTGCACGTCATTCGGGCGATCTTCCGCCGCAACTTCGTCAGCTATTTTGCGAATCCCACAGGATACGTCTTCATCTGCGTCTTCGTGCTGTTGGGATCGTTCGCGGCGTTCTGGCCCGACGATTTCTTCAACGCCAATCTGGCGAATCTGGATCAACTGAATCGATGGTTCCCTTACATCATGCTGGTGTTCATCCCGGCGATCACGATGAGCATTTGGGCGGATGAGAAGCGGCAGGGAACCGACGAGCTATTGCTCACGATTCCGGCGGCCGACATCGACGTGGTGCTGGGCAAATATTTCTCGGCGGTGGCGATTTACAGCGTGGCCCTGTTGTTCTCGTTGTTGTGCAACCTTGCGGTGCTGTACACGCTGGGCCAGCCCGACGTCGGCTTGTTCCTGGGAACTTACTTCGGCTACTGGATGGTGGGCCTGGCGATGCTGGCCATCGGCATGGTGGCGTCGTTCTTAACGGGTAACCTGACAGTGGCGTTCATCCTGGGTGTGGCGTTCAACGCGCCCTTGGTGTTCTTGGATGTGGTCGACGCCATCGTGCGCGGATCGGATTGGACCGCGACGGCCAAAGGCTGGAGCGTCGGCGAGCAAATGTCTGATTTCGGCCGCGGCGTGATCAGCCTCTCGTCGATCATCTATTTTCTGATGATCGTGGCGGTGATGCTGTACCTGTGCATGGTGCTCATTGGCCGGCGGCATTGGCTCGGGGGCCGCGGCGGCAAGACGTTGGGGCCGCACTACGTCGTCCGCGCGCTGGCTCTTGTTGCTCTGGCAGCCGGCTTCACCATGCTGGCGCAAAACTGGAACATGCGCGTCGACGCCACCGAGGAACGGCTGAACTCGCTTTCCAGCGAAACGAAGCAACTGATCGCCTCGTTGGACCCGGAGCATCCGGTGGTCATCGAGGCATACATCAGCCCCAACGTGCCGGAAGAATTCGTGCAGACGAAGCTCGATTTGGAAAACATGCTGCGCGAGGTCGAAAAGCTTTCGCACGGCAAGATCCAGGCCAAAATCAACGACCGCGTGGAGCCGCTCACCGATGAGGCGCAGCGCGCGCGCAGCAATTCGGCATCACGGCGCAGGATGTGTTCACGCAAAGCCGCGGCGTGTGGCGGCAGGAGCAGCTTTTCCTCGGGGCGGCGATGACCTGCGGCCTGGAGAAAATCGTCGTGCCGTTTTTCGAACGCGGCATTCCCGTGGAGTACGAGCTGGTGCGATCCATCGCCACGGTCACGCAGCAAAAGCGCAAGCGAGTCGGGGTGCTGCAAACCGACGTGGAACTCTTCGGCGGATTCGATCTAAGCGGCGGCATGCCTCGGCAGCGGCCGAAAGAGCGGCTGATCGAGGAACTGGAAAAACAATACGACGTGGTGCGCGTCGATCCCTCGAGCCCGATCACGCAGCGCTACGACGTGCTTTTGGCGGTGCAGCCATCGTCGCTGAATCCGCAACAAATGACGAATTTTATCGACGCGGTGCGCAAGGGGCAGCCGACGGCTATTTTTGAAGATCCGCTGCCCATTGCCATGGGCGGCACGTCGGGCACCGGCCAGCCGCGCCGGCAGCGGCAAGATGCCATGATGATGATGCAGCCGCCGCGAACCGAGCCGAAGGGCGATATCAAGCAATTGTGGGACCTTTTAGGAGTGGAGCTATTGCAAAAAAGCCGCCGCAGCGCGTTCGGCGAGTTGGATAGCGATTTCGCCATCGCCTGGCAGGATTTCAAACCACAGCACTTCGCGGGCATCGAACGCATTACGCCCGAATGGGTGTTCATCAGCAAGGAAATTCCACCGGGCAACGTTCAGCCTTTCAACGAGACGGATCCGGCCAGTTCGGGCTTGCAACAGTTGTTGTTGCTGTTTCCCGGGGCCATTGTGAAGCGAAACGCCGCGACGACCGATTTTGAACCGCTGGTAAAAACTGGAACGAACACCGGCGCGCTGATGGTGAAGGACGTGATCGCCGCCCGAAATGATCCGGCGGAACTGGTTCGCTACCGCACGCCGACGCGAGAAACCTACGTGCTGGCGGCGCATATTACCGGCAAACCCAAATCGGCGGATAACTTGGAGGACGATTCGGCCGCCGATAAAGAGCATTCAAAGGAAAAGGCAAGCGATGAGAAGGATGCCAAGCCGGGCGACAAGTCGGAAGCGGCAAAAAAAGACGACAAGCCGGACGCATCGAAAGAAGGCGACAAGGCGGCAACCGCGACAGAGAAGTCGGACGAGATCAACGTGATCCTGGTGGCCGACGTCGATATGTTGCATTCGGAGTTCTTCGATCTGCGGGCCCGCCGGATGCCCGAGGGTGACAATGCGTTGCGGTTCGACGTCGACAATGTGACGTTTGTGCTGAACCTGTTGGATGTATTGGCGGGCGACATGCGGTTTGTCGACGTGCGGAAGCGGCAGCCGGTGCATCGGGCGTTAAGCACGGTGGTGGCCCGCACCCAGGATGCCCGCGACAAAGCCGAAGGGGCGGTCAACGAATTCAACAAGGCGGCCCGCGACGAAGAAGAGAAATTGACCAAGGAGATCAACGCCACCAAAGTTTCGTTGCAGGATGAACTCGACAAGCTCAAGCGCGAAGGGAACACCGACCCGCGCGTGCTGCAGCAGAAGATGATCGAACTATCGCTGCGGCTGCAGGTGGAAGAGCGCCGGAAGGAAACTCGGGTCGAGCAATCGCGGCGCAAGGCGCAGCAAAAGATCGACCAGGCCAACCGCGAGCTGACTTCGGCGGTCCGTGGCGTGCAGGACGACTACAAGCTGTGGAGCGTCATCCTGCCGCCGGTGCCGCCGCTTCTGGTGGCGTTTTTCGTGTACTTCCATCGGCGCACGAAGGAACGCGAAGGTGTTTCCAAGGCGAGGTTGCGATGAAAGAAACTGCAAAAACCATTTCGATAATCGTGGTTGCGGTGGCGGTGTTGCTGGTGGCCGTTGGCACTCGCCCCAGGCCCGCGGCAATTACCACTGAATCGCTGGTCGGCAAGCCGCTGTTTCCGGCGCTCGATGATCCGTTAAAAGCCAAGCAAATGCGAATTGTAACGTTCGACGAAGGCACGTCGCATGCCAGGGAGTTCGAAGTGGCGCAAGTGAACGGCGTGTGGTCGTTGCCCTCGCATAAAAACTATCCCGCCGATGCGAAGGATCAAATGGCCGCGGCCGCGGCGGCGCTGGTCGATGTGAAAGTGCTGGGCCCGCCGGTCAGCACCAGCGCTCAGGATCAGGAGCTTTACGGCGTCGTGGAGCCGAAGCCTGAGGAAGATCAATTCGGCCAGAAGGGGATCGGCAAGCTGGTGGTGGTGGAGGACGAATCGAACAAGCCGCTGGCTCGGGTGATCATCGGCAAGGAGGATAAGCCGAACAAATCGGACGAGTTCGGCGCCCCGCCCAGCGACATGCGATTTGTGCGCATTCCGGGGCAAGATCCGATCTATCGCGTGTCATTGGCCATCGATAAGTTCCGCACGCACTTTGCCGATTGGATCGAGACGGATCTGTTGAAGATCAACCCCTTTGATATTCAAGGGGTGGATTTGCGCGACTACTCGGTCTCGAGCGCCCGCACTTCCAGCGGCAGCATCGTGCCGGTGCTGAAGCAACGGGCCGATTTCCGCCTGGCGTTCAACGACAAGGACAACAAATGGACGCTGAAGGATTTGGTGGAATACAAGGACAAGAAAGGGGAATCGGTGAAGCTGGCCGACGACGAGGAGTTGGACAGCGCCGCGCCTCAACGCGCTCAAAGAAGCGCTACATAATCTGAAAATCATCGATGTCGATCGCAAACCGGCGCGGATGAGCGCCAATTTGAAGGCGGAAAAGGAGTTTCTCAACGACGCGGAGTCGCTGCGCGATTTGATGCACCGCGGATTTCTGCCCGTGCCCGTCAGTCAGGACCAGGTGGAAATCGTGTCCAACGACGGCGAAGCGATTGTGCACATGAAGGACGGAGTCGATTACGTCCTGCGGTTTGGCGAAATCGCGGGGATCGACAGCGGATCGGAGGACGAGAAGACGGCCGCCGGCAAGGGAGAAGCTAAAACGGGCAACGAAAAATCCGACGCGGAAAAATCCGACGCTAAGTCCGCGCCGGAAAAAACGGCGGCCGAAGAAGCCGGCGCAAATCGGAAAAGAAGGCGGAGCAAAAGGGAGGATTGAGCCGCTACATCATGGTCATGGCCCAGTTCAATCCCGACACGATTCCCAAGCCCGAACTGCAGCCGGTGCCAGAAATCAAAAAAGCGCCGGCGAAATCGTCGGGCAAAGCTCAAGCCAAGGACTCGAACAAGGGCGCCGTCAGCGACAAAAACGCCGCCGCCAAAGACGAGACCGAGGATTTAGAAGCGCAAGAGGCGGAGCAGGAGCGCATCGAAAAAGCCAACCGCCGCAAACAGGATGAATACGACGAGAAAGTGAAGAAGGGCCAAGAACGGGCAAAAGAACTCAACGCCCGCTTTGCCGATTGGTACTACGTGGTCGGCGACGAGACGTACCGCAAGATTCACTTAGGGCAGGCGGAGATCGTGAAAAAGAAAGCGCCACAGGGAAGCAAAGGCGCGACGGCGCCTGCGACGATCCAAAATCCGTTCGATCTGCCGGGGGCAAAAGCGCCAGCCGGCCAGAAATAACCGACGCGATTCACTTCTTGCGTTTCAGTTTGGTCGCGCGCTGGCGGGCTTGTTCTAGTTTCTTGCGCAATTGCGGAAATTTGATCGCCGGCTTGCGGACCATTCGTCGTTCGCGTGACATTGTTTACTTTTCCATGGTTGGTTGCTGCGCCGCATTCAATCGACGATAAAGGTCGCTCATCTGTGCCCGCACGCCGGCGTAAAACTCCGGCGTGAGATAGTCGATGTGGCCTCGGCCGGACAGCAGGACCACTTCGGCGTCGCTGCCCAATTGCTTGAGGGACTGATCCAACAGCCGCACCGCGCCGTCGAGGTAGAATGTGTCCTTCTCGCCTGTGATAATGTGCACCCGGCCGGCCAGCAGCGGTTGCAAGCGAGGCCAATTCTGCTTGATAATCAAGCGCAAATCGTATTTTTGCCACTCTTTGGCGACTTGTGGATTGATGCGGCCGGTTTGCCGGTTCCAGATCTGTTGTGGCTGACCATCGGGACCCAGCGGACTGAACACCGCCTCAAACGAGCGCAGTTGGCCGCCGCGCTTGAGCACGTCGTCCATGTGGCCGAAGGTATCGAACCACACCCACACCTGATCGTTGCGGCGCCACCGGCCGGCGCTGGCCCGCTTGGTCGACGTACATGTTCTGCGGCGGGTCGGCATACAAATCGATGCCCTGAAAATCGCGGAAGTCGACGGGGTCGGGGGAGCCGGCCCACACGCCGCCAAACGCCTCGGGATAGTTGACCATGAGCCACAAAGCCGACCATCCGCCGGAACTGTGGCCGTACAAGAAGCGCGCATTGCGATTGGGAATGGTGCGGTAGCGTCGGTCGATTTCGGGAATCAGCTCGCGCACCAGCGATTGGCCGCGCGGACCGTTGGTCGCGCTGTCGGCATATTCGTGATGTCCCCACTTGGTTTGCCCGCTGAGAAACACGCGGATGAATTCTTCTTCGCCTGGGCGGAGGTCCGACGGCTGATTGAGATTCTTGAGCGCCCGGCGATGATCGCCGCCGAAGCCGGGAATTTGGAACACGACCGGATACCGCCGCTGCGGCTGATCGTAGTATGACGGGGGCAGCATGACGGCGCAGCAATCGGTGATGTCGCGATGATGGAACGCACTCAGCAGGTCGCTGTGAATGCGAATTTCTTTAATGTTGGGCGAATCGGGCCACGGCTCCGCCGCGACGACCTGGTCCAGCACCAGCGGGTAGAGGTGCGGCGAATTCGGATCGATTTCGATCTCCGAGATCGCGCTGTAGAGATTTCCCACGCCCTTGGCATGATCTTGAAAATCGGGATTTCGATCGAGAATCGCCTGCGCACGGTAATGTCCCGGAGCAATGTGCGACAGCTTATCCGGGAAGCTGTCGGCCGAATCGTCGATGCCAGTGGTTTGATCGGCTGCAAAATTCTGCACGTCGATGCCAAAGAACGGTTCCGGATTGAACCAGTCCGGGCCGGCGCGGCTCGGTCGTTGGCGTGTGCTGCTCATCGCTGCGTTGGAGGAAAACGTATAGCCGGCCGGTAACCGGCTGATGGACGTGCTGGGGATCGAGCGAAACTTGGAACGCAGATGTGTGGTCGGTGCGTGCGGCGCAATCGGGACGAGCTGGCATAGCAGCAGCGCGAGCAAGCAGATGCCGCTGCGAAAAAATCCGCGACCGAATTTCTTTAGTCGATACGACATGGCCGACTTGCCATTGTAAATCAGCGCGGCGGGTGATGCACGAGCCGAATTGCCGTCGCTGGGCACCTTGCGAGCAGCGCGTTGCGGAGTTAGATTGCGCTAAGGCAAGCTGCGGGCGCCTGAGGCCAAAATCAATCGATCGCCAACACCGGGAGGTCGTGATGCACGCAAACTTCAACGGTGGTTTTTTCACGGAGAGCCCGCGGGGCGCGACTCGTCGCGAATTCTTGCAAACGGCGGGATTAGGTTTGGGTAGCGTCGCCCTGGCCGGCGTGCCGTGGGTCGGCAAGCTCCGGAAGTCGTCTCAAAAGTCGGTCATCTTTATCTATCTGAAAGGCGGCCCGAGCCAGTTGGACATGTACGATATGAAGCCGGAGGCGCCGGCTGAAATTCGCGGCGAGTTCCGGCCGATCAACACCAACGTGCCTGGCATGCAAGTTTGCGAGCACCTGCCGCTGCATGCGAAAATTGCCGACAAACTTGCGATCGTCAACGGCGTGCAATCGATCGACACGCATAGCTCGGCGGCTCTGACGGGTCACTCTGCGGATTGCGGCAGACCTGGAATAGACGAGATCGCTTCTGTGTGTGTGCAGATTCCGTCGCTACCTCATGGCGATTGGGATACGCATGGGTGCGCATTGGGCCGGAAGTTGTCAATCTTCCAAGAGCTGCGCGAAAAGCTGCCGGCGTTCGACCGGTTGATTTACGAACTGGTCGGCGGAATCTATGACCGCGGCCTCGATCAGCATGTGCTTGTGGTCGCCTGCGGCGAGTTTGGACGCACACCGTGGATCAACGAACATGGCGGACGCAATCACTGGGCCACCAGCGGGAGCGTTCTGTTTGCCGGCGGCGGACTACGAATGGGACAGGTGATCGGCGAGACAGGTCCAATCGGCGAGCGCGAGCAGACGCGCAATCCGCCATACACCACGCAAAACGTGCTGGCAACGATCTACCGGTACTTAGAAATGGAGCCGGCAAAGTTCTTGGACAATAGCCAACCGATCGCAGAACTAATCTAGCTCTTAGTCGACCTTCCGCAGTACGCCGGAGACGACGCCGAGGATGCGGACGTCTTTCACGTAGATCGGCTTCATCGATGAGTTGGCCGGCTGCAGGCGGATACGTTTCTTGGCGCGCTCGGGATAATACTGCTTGAGCGTGGCTTCGCCGTCTTCGGTTTGCGCGACGACGATCTGGCCGGGCAGGGCGGTGTGCTGCTTGCGAATAATCACAAAATCGCCGTCGTCGATGTGGGCGTCGATCATGGAATCGCCGCTCACTTTCAGCGCGAACAGGTTGTTTCGCTTGTTGTTAAATACGGCGTCGAAATCGAGCCGTTCGGTTTGCTCAATGGCTTCGTGCATCACGCCGGCAGCCACGCGCCCGGCCAGGGGCAAACCCTTCTCGTCGTTTTCCAGTTGGATCGCCCGCGACATGTTCGGCTCGCGGGTGATGAGGCCCTTTTTCTCTAGGGCTTTCAAATGGCACATGACGCCGTTGGGCGAGGCGATGTCGAAGTGCTCGCCGATTTCCCGCACTGTAGGGCCGTAGCCGCGATTCAGGATTTTATCGCGGATGAATTCGTACACGGCCTTTTGGCGTTTGGTGAGTTGTTCCATATCGGCCATTGCGCCACCCTGCTGTTGAAGATTGTGTTCGTTGTCGAGGCACTGCACGCGTGTCGCGTAATCGCCTCACGCCGTTACCAGCTATCGGAAGTCTAATATACGGCTGTTCAGAGTCAAGAGCATTTGTACAGTTATCGCCATTTGGGACTCGCAACGAGGGTGAACGATCGACGCCGGCAGGTCCATGCAGGCAGCGAGCGCGATTTAACCGGGAGACGACGGTTAAAACCCTCGTTCCTTGACGCTACCGGCGTATAAACGACAATAGAGGGATGGCGGAGAGGTCGGATCGCATTCTTATGACGGAGGCTCGAGACGATGAACGTTAAACGCTTTGGCGGCCTGGTGGCCTGGTGCCTGGCAGCGGCATTGGTTTGTCCGGCGCTGGCGGCCGAGAAGTCGGCTGCGAAAAAGGCAGCCAATAAATCCGACGAAAAAGCCAAGGCGAAAAACGAAGTCAAAATGGCGGGCTTCACCCTCGACGAATCGTATCCTGAAGGCGTTGCCATTCCCGGCGTGCTCGGCGAACGCTTGCCGAACTTAGCGAAGCTGATCGAACGGATCGACCAGGCTGCCAACGACGACAAACTCTTCGGCATCGTCCTGCAGCATCAACGGGCCGACGCTGGGGCGCGGCAAGGTCGATGAATTGCGAGCCGCCATCGCGCGGGCCCGGAAGGAAGGCAAAAAGGTTTACTCCATCGTGCAGGAAACCACTGGCGCTGGATATCTGCTGGCCACGGCCTGCGACGAAATCGTGATGCCGCCTTCCGGCATGCTGACGGTCGCCGGGCGTGCGCATGGAGGTAGCTTACTACAAAGGGCTACTGGAGAAGTTGGGCATTCAGGCCGACATGATGCAGGTGGGCGACTACAAGGGGGCCGCCGAACCGCTGACGCGCGACAAGATGAGCCCCGAGTTCCGCAAGCAGGCGGAATCGGTGATCGACGATTACTACTCGCAGCTGGCAACCACCGTGGCGGCCGACCGCAAGCTCGAAGTCAGCAAGGTGAAAGAACTGATCGACGAGGGATTGTTCACCGCGGCGAGAGCCAAAGAAGTGGGACTGATCGACCGTGTCGCCTATGAAGACGAGTTGACCAAGCAACTTGCCGATCAGCAAAAAGTCGACGAGGTGACCGTCGACGACGAATACGGAAAGAAGAAGCTCGACGAAGATTTCTCCGGCTTCGGCGGACTGGTCAAGATGTTTGAAGTGCTCTCCGGCGGCGAGGAGCGCGGCAAGACGAGCAGCGAACAAGAAAATCGCCGTCATTTATGCCGTCGGCGTGATTGTTTCCGGCGAAGGCAACCGCAGCATGTTCGGCAAAGCTGTCGGCAGCGACACGATCATCGAGGCGCTGCAAGACGCCGAGGACGATCCGAAAGTGGTGGGCATCGTGCTGCGGGTAGATAGCCCTGGCGGATCGGCCCTGGCTAGCGACCTGATGTGGCGGGAAATCACGCGCATCAAATCCAAGAAGCCGGTCGTCGCCAGCATGGGCGATATCGCCGCCAGCGGCGGATACTACATCTCGATGGGTTGCACGAAAATTTTTGCCGAGCCGGGCACGTTGACCGGTTCGATCGGCGTGGTCAGCGGAAAAATCGCGCTCAAGGGCTTGTACGACAAGATCGGCGTGACCACCGACGTAGTGAGCCGCGGGCGGAACAGCGGCTGGATGTCGAGCGACGAGCCGTACACCGCCTCCGAGCGCGAAGTGCTCACGCGCTTGATGCACGACATTTACAAGCAGTTCACCGACAAGGCGGCATTGGGCCGCAACATGGACGTGACGCAACTGGAAAACCTGGCCGGCGGCCGCTTGTATTCCGGTCAGATGGCTAAGCAAGTCAAGCTGGTCGACGAATTGGGCACGCTCGATGAGGCAGTCGCCGACACCAAACGGTTGGCCGGTCTCAAGGAAGACGAGAAAGTCGAGCGGCTGTATTTGCCCAAGCCCAAAACTTTCCTCGAACAATTGATGGGCGGCTCGCTGACCGAAAGCGAAACGAAAGCGTTTGCCGCACGCTCAATCAATTTGTTCGCCCCAGATCTGATGCCACACTTGGAAACGGCCGAAACGCTGCGGCGGTTGTTCGCCGAGCCCGCGGTGCTGGTGATGCCGTATTCGGTCCAAGTGCGGTAGCGTTTCAATTATTCCGCCGGTGGTGCCGCCGCGGCCGGTCGGGTGACCAAAATGCGGTCGATCCGCTGCCCATCCATATCGACCACTTCCAAGCGCAGGCCGTTCCACTGGGTGGCGTCCCCGACGCCGGGTATTCGCCCAATTCGTGCAATACCAGGCCCGAAACGGTGCTGTAGGGGGCGCGGTTCTGTGGCATCGGCGCTGGGTAGATCGAGCTTTTGGATCAGGTCGGCCACGCTGTAGGCCCCGTCGACCAGCCAGGAGCTTTCATCGCGCTTGACGAACATGTTTTCCTGATCCTGCCGATATCCTTCGCGGATTTCCCCCACCAGCTTGTCGATCACGTTTTCCAGCGTGACCATGCCTTCGGTGCCGCCGTATTCGTCCAGCACCACTGCCAGTTGATTGTGCTGTTCCTGGAACAGCTCCAACAGCCGATCCAGCGGCATCGATTCAGGCACGAACAGCGCCGGCTTGAGCAGCTTGCGCAATTCGATCTGCCATCCCAAGTAAATCTGCCGGAAAAGATCTTTGATGTGAATGAAGCCGACGATGTGATCCAGATCGCCTTCGTACACCGGCAATCGTGAGAAACCTGCCATAGCGACGGCGCCGATCACCTCCTCGGGCGGAGTATTCACATCCAGCGCATCCAGATCGATGCGGGGCCGCATGACGTCGCGCACCGTGCGCTCGCCCAGGCGCAGCGCTTCCATCGCCACGCGCTGCTCGACGGTTTCCAGCACGCCTTCCTCGGTGCCGGTTTCAATCATGTGCTCGATGTCAATGAGCGATACCCGCGGCTCGGAGTCCTGCTGCGGCCGCACTGCAAATAGCACCACGTCGCTGACCCGGCCCACTATCCAAATGATCGGCCGGGCAACAACAGAGACCGTGCTCAGCAGCGGCGCGACGATTCGGGCTAACAGTTCCGCTCGCCGCAGGGCTAACTGCTTGGGGAGCAGCTCGCCGAACAAAAGCAACATGAGCGTAAGGCTGATCACCACAGTGGCAAACGCAATGCCGTGGGCATGATGGCTGATGATGTCCAACGGGATGCGGGAAATCACTGCGGCCAAGGGAATTATCAGCGCATCGCCGCCCAGCACCGACATCAAAGTGGCCACCAACGTGTTGCCGATCACCACGGTCGAGAGAAATCGCGTGGGATCGCGCAGCAATTGGAGTGCCGCGCGCTGCGCCGCGGTTCCCTTCGTCGGCCAGTTGCTGCAAGCGGCCTTTGCGGGCGGCGATGATAGAGACCTCGGCGGCGGAGAAAAATCCGCTGGCCAAAATCAGCAGCAGGATGATGATCAAAGTGCCGAGCACTTACGTCGTCTCCTGCGATGGATTGACCGCTGCAGCATTTCCGGCCGTGACGGCCAGGTTGTCGCGGTGGATCACTTCGTCGTACGGGCGGTGGCCCAGTGCCGCGGCGATCTGTTCGGTCTTCAGGCCTTTGATCTGCAAGATTTCGTCGGCCGAGTAGTTGGTCAATCCGCGGGCAAATTCGTGCGCCGAGCGATCGCGGAGCGAAACGACGTCGCCCTTGCGAAATGTGCCTTCCACTTCGACCACGCCGATGGCCAGCAGGCTCTTGCCTTGCTGCTCGACGGCCGAACGTGCGCCGTCGTCGAGCACCAGCTTGCCGCGCGGCTGGGCGGTGAAGCCGATCCAGCGTTTCCACGAGGCCAGCGTTTGCCCCTGCGCGACGAACAGCGTGCCGACTTCCTCGCCGGCCAGAATGCGGCGCAGGTTGCCGGGCTCGTTGCCGCCGGCGATGATCACGTTTTCGCCGGCCGCGGTGGCCATCCGCGCCGCTTCCAGCTTGCTGGCCATGCCCCCTTTGCTGTGGCCGGTGGCTTTGTCGCGCGCCAGCGCCGTAATGGAATCGTCCAGCCGGGTTACCGTGGGGATGATGCGAGATTCGGAATCTCGCGGGTCGCCGTCGTACAGCCCGTCGACGTCGGATAGCAGCACCAACAGCGGCGCGCGGATCAGGTTGGTGACCATCGCCGCCAGCCGATCGTTGTCGCCGAAGGTGGTTTGCAGCTCCTCGACGCTGACGGTGTCGTTCTCGTTGATGATCGGCACGGCGCCGAATTCCAACAGCGTGAGGATCGTGTTGCGAACGTTGAGGTATCGCGTGCGGTCGTCCAGATCGTCGGCCGTGAGCAGCAACTGGGCGGCGTGGCGGCCATGAGCCCGCAGCGATCGGTCGTAGGCTTCGACCAGCGCCGTTTGTCCGACGGCGGCCACGGCCTGCAAGTTGCGAGCCAGGTCGGTGGGCCGCTTTGCCAGTCCGAGCTGCCCCATGCCGGCCCCAACCGCGCCGGAGCTGACCAGCGCAGACCTTGCGGCCGGCCTGCATGATGCGTGCAACTCTTCGGCCAGCGCAGCGACTCGCTCTTGATTCAATAGCCCTTCGGCCGTGGTCAGCACGCGCGTGCCGACCTTAACGACCCAAGTATGGGCGGCGGCGGCGATTTCCTGGCGTAGCAATTCGGGCATGTTCAGACGACCAGCAGCACGACGTGAGCGCCAAGAAAGGTAGACGGAATTAGGTCGAGGTTCGCCCTGCGCTTGCGGTTTAGCACAAAACTAGCTGCCGAATGACAGCACACGATAACATACCTTGCCGGATTGCGGCACTCAAAGCCCGGCGGGCTGAGCCGGACATTCGGCGAGCATTCGTCATTGAGCCGGCGGCTTTTGGCCCCTAAAATCCGGCTATGAGCGAACTGCGTCACGAATGCGGCTTGGCGGCGGTCTACCACCTGGCCGGCGGGCAGTCCAGCGGACTTTGTCCCGCGCAAGGCCCTGACGAAGTCTCCCGGCTATTGCCGCGAATGCTTTTGGACATTCAAACTCGCGGACAGCTTTCGGCGGGCATGACTTCGCTGCGTCCGCACCATCGCAGACTTCTCGACGACTCACAAAGACGTGGGCAGTGTCGGCGATGTGTTCCGCATGAGCCATCGTGCGAAATACGAAAGGCTGATGAAGAGCCTGGCGGGGCCGGCGGCGATTGGTCATGTTCGCTACGCCACTTGCGGCGAAGATGACCGAAACTATGCCCAGCCGCTGGAGCGCACCGATCTGCAAAAGCACCGCTGGTTCAGCCTGGGCTACAACGGGCAACTGGCAAATTACGCCGAATTGCGCCGCGAACTATTGGCCGATGGGAATAGCCACCTGACGTGCGAGAACGATACGGAAATTATCGCGCATCAGATCAGCCGGGAGCTGTCGCGCGAAGGGCGCATCGATTTGGTGGAAGTGTTTCGCAACGTGACCGCCAAATTCGACGGCGCCTACAACCTGGCGTTTCTCAACGCCCTGGGCGAGATGGTGGTCGCTGCGCGATCCGCTGGGCATTCGCCCACTCTGCTATGCCAAAGATGGCGAGCTGTTCGCCGCAGCCAGCGAAAGCGTGGCGCTGGTGAACATGGGCTTCCGGGCGGAAAGCATTCGTTCGCTCTTGCCGGGGCAGATGGCCATCGTCGGTCCCGAGCGATTCGAGCTAGACAATTTCGCGCAGTTCGCGGCGGGCGCACTGTTTCTTCGAATGGATTTATTTCGCCAACATGGCCAGCACGCTCGACGAACGCAACGTGTATCTCGCCCGTCAGCGACTAGGGGAAGAACTGGCGCGGCTGGAAACCGTGCCGCTCGATGAACACACGATCATCGTGCCCGTGCCCGAAACGAGCAAAGCCGCCGCCGACGCGATGGCCTTTCGCTTGCGGGTGCCGGCGGTCGAAGGCTTGATCCGTAACCGCTACGCGGGCCGCACGTTCATCGAAGGCAGCAACAGCCGCCGGCAATCGGCCGAGACCAAATACACGCCCGTGCGCGAGGTGCTCGAGGGCAAGCGAGTGCTGCTGGTGGAAGATTCGATCGTGCGATCCACCACCATGAAAGTGTTGATCCACCGACTTCGCGGATCGGGCGGAGTGCGGGAAATTCACGTGCGCGTGGCCTGCCCGCCGATTATCGCGCCCTGCTTTTACGGCATCGACATGTCGACCGTCGGCGAGCTGTTCGCGCCGCCGTTTTTGCGCGGCGGTCTGTTGACCGAGGAATCTCAGGTGGAAATGGCGCGGCGATTAGGGGCCGATTCACTGCGTTACCTGCCGGTGGAGTCGATCGCCCGATCGATCGGCTTCGACGCCGATCAACTCTGCCAGGCGTGCACAACCGGCGAGTATCCCACCCCCTGTGGGCAGAAGCTCTATCAAATTGCTCTGGCACAGGCCGGTGCGGTAGGCGGACGGCGTACGTACGAACCGGCTGCAGTGCGATGACTATCGGCAAAGGAAGAAATCCAAGCTCGCGCCCAAGAGCCAGTGTTGGAATGTGCTGGCCAGCAGCGATCGGGTGCGCCAGGCCAACGCGCCCCACAGCAGGCCGCCAATGATCGAGCCGAACACCTCGGCGCCCGGTTTGCCGAAGTGGGCCAGGGCGCTGGCGAGCGTTTGCACCATAATTCCCAGCGGCATGCCGAAAGATTGCCCGACGCCATTTTGCAGGAATCCGCGGAAATGAAATTCCCACGCGGCCAGCCAGAATAGCTGGCCGGCGACGTGCCACGCCAAAGCGGCGCCGGATTCGCGCGCAGCGGATTGAGCGGATAGATGGCCTGAAACGCCGGCGACTGGGCCGACGAATAGCCGATGCCCACGATCAACGGCGCGGCGAGCACGCAGCAGACGAGCGCGAAACGCAAATCGCCCCATTGCACCCCGTAGTCTGCCAGACGTTCTCGAAGCACGAGTTTCACCACAAGCAACGGGACCAGACCCAACCATACCGCGCCGCTGGCAAAATACATCACGGCCGCGAGAACATCGCTCGTCACATGATCCATCCAAAAGCCGAAGCTTCCTGCCACGTGCCAGGCCGCCAGGCAAACGGCGCTGGTGAGCAGCACAATGGTCGCGCGGAAATTCGCACCGCTGAACATGTCACGAGCCAGTTGGGCGGCGGGGCGAGGCATAAACGATGCAATCGCTATTTAGGTTCTCGTTCTTTCCGCACTCGCAGTAGCCACTCGTACGTGCGGCGAATGGATTCTTCCAGCGGCGTGAAACCATAGCCTAATTCGCGCTCGGCTGTGGCGGAAGTGTAGGCCCAATCGGCGAGGAACACGCGCATCCAGTCGGGCGTGATTTGCGGATATATTCCGAACAATTCGGCGCAGAGCTTCTGGAACCAGGCGAATGTCATCGCGGCGGGGCGGCGGATGGTGATTTGAAAATGCCGCTTGCCGCTGGCTTTGTCGACCAATCGAAAAAACTCTTTCAGTGACGCATTTTCGCCACCCAATATATACTTTTCGCCGGCGCGGCCGCGCTCCATCGCCAACATCAGTCCTTGCACCACGTCGTCGACCAGCACCCAGTTCCCCACGTTGCGCCCGCCGCGCAAGAGAAACGGCACTTTGCCGCGGTCGTACATGTCGATCAGTATCGTCACCGAGTTGCTCTCGTTCAAATGCCCCGGCCCGAACACGCGCCCCGGATTGACGATCACCACATGCAGCCCGCCCTCGACGAAATCAGCGGCCAGTTTCTCACCCGCAACTTTGCTCGCTTCGTAATCGGTGTAGAACTTCTGCGTGTTGCGCGGCATCGTTTCGTCGCCCACCTGGCCGGGACGAGTCGGGCCGAACGTCAGCGTCGTCGATGTCCACACGATGCGCTCGACGCCCAATGCGCAGGCCACTTCGCAAACGTTGCGCAATCCATCGACATTGATGTTGAAGTAAGTCTGCGCGTTGCGGGCCCAATTCTTCGCGTAACCGGCCAGATGATACACCTGCGAGCAGCCGTCCATACCGCGGCGCAAACTTTCTTGATCGGTAACATCGCCGGTCACAATCCGAATGTTGGGATGATTGAAATCGGGTTGCTCGTCTGGCAAAAATCCGGGCGACGATTGCAGCTTCGTGCTGTGGGTCAGTGCGTGAACGACATTGCCGAGTTTTACGAGTTTCCAAACCAGATGCGTCCCGATGAATCCACTAGCGCCGGTTACAAAAACATTCGCCATAAATCAGAACAGCTCGACTTTATGTTCGCGGCCGGCGATTTCTTGCACGTAGCGCGGCACGGCGTAACCGGGCAGCCGCGTCTGCAATTGGGCGACGAGTTGGCGGCCGCGCTCGATGGGCACTTCGAAATGCGCCGCTCCGGCCACGCGATCGAGCTGGTGCAGATAATAGGGCATGACGCGCAGATCGACCAGCCGCTCGCACAGCTCCGCCAGCACGTCGGCATCGTCGTTGACGCCGCGCAGCAGCACCGCTTGATTCGAGCACCGGAATGCCGGCGTCGACCATGCGTGCCAGCGCCGCCGCAACCGCGTCGTCGATCTCCGCGGGATGGTTGGCATGCACGACGACGATCGGCGTCAGCCGCGTGCCGGTCAGCCAAGCCAGCAGCTCGTCGGTGACGCGCTGAGGAATCACGATCGGCAGTCGCGTATGCACGCGCAGCCGCCGCAGATGGGGAATTTCGGCCAGGCGATTCGCCAACCGCGCCAGCAGTTCATCGACCAGCGTCAGCGGATCGCCGCCGCTGAGAATGACCTCGCTCGAGCGTGCCGTCGGACTCGATCTGCTCAATTGCCGCTTGCCAGTCGTTCCACGACGCGAGGCGCTTCGTCATAGGGGAAATGCCGGCGAAAACAATAACGGCAATGGACGGCGCAGGCCCCAGTTGTTACCATCAACGCTCGTCCATGGTACTTGTGCAGCAGCCCGGGCCGTAGTGCGGCCTGGGCATCGCCCACCGGATCGAGCGTAAATCCTGCCGTCGGTTCGTTTTCCAGTTCCAGCCGGCAGCACTTGGCGCACGAGCGGATCGGCCGGATCGCCGCGGCCGCATGCGGGCGAAGAAGCGGCTGGGGACGAAAAATGGAAAAGACTGTGCGGCGCCCGTCGCCCGCGTGCGGCAAACTGCGGCGGCAAATCCAACAGCCGGCAAAGTTGCGCCGGATCGCGGACCGCCTCCTTCATCGCCTGTTGCCAGGACACTATGAGAGGGACGAGAGACAAGGGATGGAGTGACGAGCGACGAAGTTGTTGAGTTGCTAGCGAATGCTGATGGTTGGCCGATAAACGAGTCAGTTTCATATTCTCATCTCTAGCCGCTCGCCGCCTCATCCCTGTGCTAGCATAACCCGATTACAACCAGAAATCGAAGTAGGAAAACGATCGTGGCCAGCTACAACACCAGCGAATTCGCAAGGGCCTGAAAGTGCAGATCGACGGCGATCCGTACATCGATGGTCGAGTGCAATTTCGTCAAGCCGGGCAAAGGCCAGGCGCTGTACAAGTGCAAGCTGAGAAACCTGCTCCGCGGCACGATTCTCGATCGCACGTACAAAAGCGGCGACTCGCTCGAGGCGGCCGACGTCACCGAAATCGACGCCCAATTCCTGTACCGCCAGGGCGACAATTCGTGTTCATGGACAACCAAAAGTTACGAGCAGTACGAGCTCACGCAGCGAGCAGGTCGACGAGGCCTCGAAGTGTCTCAAGGAAGGCATGGTCTGCTCGATGGTGCTGTTCAACAACAACCCGATTACGGTCACCCCGCCGAATCACATGGTGCTGAAAGTCGAATACTGCGAACCGGCGGTGCGAGGCAACACGGCCACGAACCTCACCAAGCCGGTGAAGCTGGAAACCGGCGCCGAAGTGATCTGCCCGGCGTTCATCGAGATCGGCGACATGATCAAGATCGACACCCGCACCGGCGAGTATCTGGAACGAGTGAAACAGTGAACGCTCGTGCGGAGTTCGGAATTCGGAGTGCGGAGTAATGGCTCCTCGACGCTCGGCCCCCGCCCCCTCCACGCAGCATGCCGAACCCCATCATCCGCCGTTGGTCCAGTGGCTTTCGACGCCGGCGGCTTTTCCCGAGTCGACTCAGGCGGTTCGTGTCGTCCAGACGCACATCTCCTGGGTGTTTCTCACCGATCGCTTCGCTTACAAGCTGAAGAAGCCGGTGAAGTTCGATTTTCTCGACTTCAGCACGCTGGAGCGGCGCCGACATGCGTGTGGTGATGAGGTGCTTCTCAATCGCCGCCTCGCCCCGCAGGTTTATTTAGGTCTGGTGGCGGTTCGGCAGAATGCGCAGGGTCAGTTTTGGCTGGATGAGAGCACGCTCGACCAGCCCGAGCACAGCATTCCGGCCGCCAAGTCGCCGGCGATGTCGTCCCGTGCCGGCTCGGACCGCATCGTGGACTGGCTGGTGAAAATGAAACGGTTGGATGAACATGCCACGTTTCAATCGCATATCCGCGCAGGCAAGGCGACGGAGGCCGATGCGGATGCAATTGCTGGCCGCCTCGCGGAGTTCTTTCGCTGCTCGCCGGGATTGCCGATTGAGCCGTCGCGATATCGCGCCGATTTCGAACGCCATGTGCGAGGAAATTTCGCGGAATTATTGCGTCCGGAGCACACGCTCAGTGCCACGACCGTCAAACGCATTCACGGAGCGCAGTTGCGATTGCTGTTATTGCGGCCGCAGTTGTTCGATGCTCGAGTGATAGCAGGGCGAGTTGTGGATGGCCACGGCGATCTCTTGCCGGAGCACATTTATTTATTGCCGGCGGACGATGGACCGCCCAGCGCGGCCGCGGCATTGTGCCGGTGATGATCGATTGCATCGAGTTTAACGCCGAATTTCGCCGCGTGGACGTGGCGGACGAGCTGGAATTCTTGGCGACCGAGTGCGATTTCGAAGGGGCCGAGCCGTTGGGTCGTCGGATTTTCGATCAAACGCTGGCGGCCTTAGGCGACCAACCTCCGGAAGAGTTGATGGCGTTTTATCGCAGCTATCGTGCCTGCGTGCGGGGCAAGGTTGCCGCACTGCGCGCCTCGCAATTGGAAGGCGAGCCGCGTGCACAAGATCTGGCCGAAGCGAGGCGGCATTTGCAATGGGCCGATCGCTACGATCGACAATTGCCGCCGCCGGTGTTGATTGCCATGAGCGGCTTAATGGGCAGCGGGCAAATCGACCTTGGCGCGCGAACTGGCGGCGCGACTTGGCGCCGAAATCTTGGCGACCGACGAAATCCGCTTTGAACTGTTCGGCCGCAGCCGCGAACCGGCCGCCTACGGCGCCGGACACTACCGCCCCGAGGATCGCCGCCGGGTGTACGAAGAAATATTCGCGCGGGCTGATCGATTGTTGGGTGAAGGAGTGTCGGTGATCTTGGACGGGGCGTTCCCCAAGGCCGATTTGCGGATGGTCGCCTTGGAGATCGCGCGGCGGCGCAATCTGCCCAACGTGGTGATCCATTGCTGGTGCCAGGATGAAGTCGCCCGGCAGCGGATTGCCAAGCGCCTGGCGGCCGGAGGCGGCGCCTCCGAGGCGCGCCCGGATTTGTACGACGAGCAGAAGGCCGAGGAGGAGCGAAATCCGCCCGATGTGCGCACCATCGAAATCGAGAGTACGTTGGCCGATGACGAGCAAGTTCGCCGCGTGCTTGCAGGAATGAGTGCTGATTAGACCCCTTGTCGCTTAGTCGCTCGCGGATGATGCTGTAAATAGGCCCGAAACAATTTCACAGTCAAATCGCCGATCTGCATGGCTCGCTGGCCGCGACACGTTTGGACGACGATCTTCACGTACGCCACGGTGTTCGTCCTGTTTCCGCTGTTGTGCTTTCTAGCGTATGCTTGGGTACGTGGATGGCTGTGAAACGCATCGTTGGAGGCAGGCGGAAGGCAGTAATGCAGAAAGCAGAAATCGAGCGCTCGCTGCCGCCAACACAGCGGCATTTGCTGCGGTTTTGGGGTGATTTGAGCGATCCGCAGCGACAGCGCTTGGCGGAGCAAATCGCCTCGATTGATTTCGCCCTCGTCGAGCGGCTGGTGCAGAAGCGTTGCGAAGCAGGACAACTGGGCAGCGCTGGCGCAGCGGGCCCAGTCGCCAGAGGCATTTCGCCTGGATGGAAAAGGCAACAAGTTCACGCTGGCCGAAGCGCGAGCTGCCGGCGAGGCGGCACTCAAGCGCGGCGAAATCGGCGCCATTCTGGTCGCCGGAGGGCAGGGGACCCGCATGGGTTTCGACAAGCCCAAGGGAATGTACACGATCGGGCCGGTATCGGGCGCTTCGCTATTTCAGATTCTGTTGGAGCGACTCGTGGCGGTCGGACGGCGATACGGCATTGCGGTCCCGCTTTATGTAATGACCAGCGACGCCACGCACGCCGACACCGAAGACTATCTCGAGAAACACAATCGATTCGGCCTGGCGGAGGAGAACGTGCGGCTGTTTTGCCAGGGCACGATGCCCGCCGTTGATATTGCCACGGGCGGCGTGGTGTTGTCCGACAAAGGCGAAGTGGCGCTCAGCCCCGATGGGCACGGCGGCATGTTGGCGGCAATGGTCACTAGCGGCGCATTGGACGACATCAAGCGCCGGGGCATCAAAACTCTGTTTTATTTTCAGGTCGATAATCCACTGGCCGAGGTTTGCGGTCCGGCGTTTTTGGGATATCACATTCTCGCGCAATCTGAAATGAGCACCCTGGCAGTGGCCAAGCGCGAACCGCTGGAGCGAGTGGGCAACGTCGTGCAAATCGACGGCCGCACCCGAATCATCGAATACAGCGACCTTCCCGACGAAGTTGCCAAACGACTGGGATCCGACGGCAAGCCACAACTGTGGGCCGGAAACACGGCCATCCACGTGCTCGACGTGGCTTTCCTCGGGCGCGTCCAAGGCAAAGAGGAGACGATGCCGTTTCACACCGCGCGGAAAAAAGTGGCTCACATCGATGAGCAAGGAAAACACCTCGAGCCGGCCGAGCCGAACGCCTTCAAATTCGAGCGATTCATTTTTGACTTGCTCCCGGCCGCCAGCCGTGCGATTGTGGTGGAAGCGGACACGGCGCAATCGTTCGCCCCAGTGAAGAACGCACCCGGCGACAAGCGCGATTCGCCCGATACCGCCAAAGCGATGATGGTGGCGCTGCATCGCAAGTGGCTGGAATCGGCCGGCGCGAAAGTGGCGCCAAATGCGCTGGTGGAAATCAGCCCGCTGTTCGCTTTGGATGCGGATGAAGTGAAGACGAAATTGAAATCCGGCACGTCGATCGATACATCAACGTATCTTGGCCCGACTCTACCCTGACTCCTGACTCCTGACCCCTTCTACATGCTGCATATTGTCATTATGGCCGGCGGGGCGGGCACACGGTTTTGGCCGGAAAGCCGCCTCGCGCGCCCCAAGCAATTGCTGGCGCTGGCCGGCCAGCGCACGATGCTCGAGATGACGATGGATCGGCTCGGCACGGTGGCGGAGCAGAAGAACGTTTGGATTCTAACGGCCGCCGCTATTGTCGACGCCGTGCGCGCTCAAGTGCCGCAGTTGCCGGCCGACCATATCATCGGCGAACCGTGCAAGCGCGATACCGCGCCGTGCATCGGTTTGGCGGCACTATTGATTTCGCGGTCGGATCCCAAAGGCGTGATGGCCGTGATGCCGGCCGACCAGGTGATCCAGCCGGACGATAAATTCCAGAAGTGCGTGAAGGCGGCCGCCGCGCTCGTGGAACAAAAACACGACCGCATCGTCACGTTTGGCATCAAGCCGACGTTTCCGGCCACAACTTACGGATACATCGAGCGGAATCAGCCGCTGGCCGATGCGCAAAAGCTGCCCGAGGCCCGCGGCCTGCCGGTTTACACCGTCGCGAGGTTCAAAGAAAAGCCGAAAGCCGACTTGGCCAAGGAATACTTCGACCTGGGTACGTTCTACTGGAACAGCGGCATTTTTATTTGGAAAGCGAAAACGATCATCGCGGCGCTGGCCCAGCGGCAGCCCGACATGTTGGCGCAACTTAAGAAAATCGTGGATGCCTGGGGCAAGCCTGGCGGGGCGGAAATATTTGCCCGAGAGTTTGCGGGCATCAAGGGGATTTCGATCGATTACGCCGTCATGGAGCAAGCGCCGGAGGTGGCGGTGATCGAAGCGCCGTTCGCGTGGGACGATGTCGGCACATGGCAGGCGGCGGCCCGGCAAACTGGCGCCGATGCACAAGGAAACTCGATCACGGGCAAACATTTGACGGTCGATACCAAAGGCTCCATCATCCGCAGCGACGAAAATCATCTGGTGGCCACCGTCGGCGTGAGCGATCTGATTATCGTGCATACTCCAGACGCCACTTTGGTGGCCAATCGGAACGACGAGGAGGCGATCCGCAAGATCGTGAAACTGCTGGAAGAAAAAGGGTGGAAGGAATATTTGTAGAAGGCGGAACGCAGAATGCAGAAGGCAGATAGCACGGGCGGTCGTTTGGCGGGCATTGATTACGGGACGGTGCGGATTGGGATCGCGATCACCGATCCCGGGCAGAGGATTGCCAGTCCGCTGGCGATCTACAATCGGCAGGATGAAACCGCCGACGCTGGATACTTCAAGCGCCTGGTCACACAGCAGCAGATCGCCGGATTCGTGGTGGGGCTGCCGGTGCATCTCGACGGCCGCGAAAGCCAAAAATCGATCGAGGCACGAGCATTCGGCAAGTGGTTACAAGAGATAACTGGCGTGAGTGTGGTATTTTTCGATGAACGTTTCACGACCGCAGAGGCTGAGCAGCTTCTGGAAGCCGGCGAACTGACCAAAAAACAACGCAAAGCGCGACTCGACAAGTTGGCGGCGCAAATCTTGCTTACCGCGTTTATCGAAGCTCGCAAGCCGCTCGGGGAAATGCCTAAGGGTTTGGACGACTAACCGGCCGTCGGCGGATATTGATCGGCAGTCTCAATAGCGCCCGTGGGCGCCTATTAGTGCGTCGGTCGCTTGCCGCTCCTAAGACAGCCTCTTAAAATCGCAACGCCCAATGAGCCATGCACATCTTCCAAGGATATCCCCAGCATGTTAGCCCGGAAGCCCGTCTTCCCCCACGTGATCGAGATGAACTACCAGGCCGGGCAGCGGCTGGGCTGCAACGTTTACCTGGTATTCGACAAGAACGAATGGGTGCTGATCGACATGGGCTTCGAGGAAACGGTCGACGAAATCATCGAGCTGATCCGGCAGCTCGACTTTCCGCTGTCGAACTGCAAAACGCTGATCGCCACGCACGCCGACGTCGATCACATTCAGGGCCTGGCGAAAATGAAGCAGGTGCTGAAGACCACGGTCAGCGGGCATCCCAAGGCCGCCGAACCCTTGGCCAAGGGCGACCGGATCAAGACATTCGCCGAGATCGCCGCACAGAACATTCACCTCGACATGCCGCCGGTCAAGATCGACACGCTGGTCGACGAAGGGGACGTGATCACCGTCGGCGAGTTGAAGCTGGAAGTCTGGCACACGCCGGGGCATACCGACAGCCAGCTTTCGTTCCGCATGGGGAAGCTGCTGTTCAGCGGCGACAACATCTATCGCGACGGCTGCGTCGGGGCGATCGACGCCCATCACGGCAGCGATCTTCCAGGCTTTGTCAAATCGCTGAAGCGCATTCGCGAAAGCGACGTCGAATGGCTGCTTGCCCAGCCACGGCCCGATCTTCCGCAAGGACAACGCGCTGCTGGATCAAACGATCGAGCGCGTGGAAGGCTATCTGCACATGGCCGATTTCGGCACCTGCGCCATCGACTGGCCGCTGATGGACCAATGGGACAAGGAGCTTGAGTCAGGCAAAATGCCGGCGGACGAATAGCCGCAAGTGCGGAGTTTGGAATGCGGAGTGCGGATTGCGATCTGCCAGCTTTGCTAGCGTTGTGCGAACGCTTGTCGGTTCATTCCCCAGCCTGCAACTCCCCACTCCGAACTCCGCATTCCGCACTCGTGCGATTCTGCCGATTGTGCCGGATATTCCCTCAATACCGGATGGCGCGGCTGCCGATGCGGTAATTAACCGGCAAACTCGGCGGTGCAAGTTCCCGCAAGTTCGACGCTAGCACCGCGAAAACACCGGTTAATCAAGTCGCGAAACCCAGTGTGGCCGCGGATTGCAGTTACTTATTTGCGCCGCCGGCCGCAATGCTTCTATCGAGGACTGAGGGGGGATTCTGATGACTCGCCGCATTTTCGCCGCGCTGTTTTGCGCGGTTGTGTTCGGTCTGTGCATGGATGCCCGGCCGGCACAAGCGCAGGAAGCCTACGGTCGCCAGTGGGTCAGCTCGTACAGCACCCAGGATTGGGACCGCTTCTATCACTATCCGTACGTCTACTATCCGCAGAACTTCTGGGGCGACGAATACTATCGCAGCTCCGAAAGTATGTACTATCGCTATCCGCCCGAAATGCGGATTCCGGTGTACAACAAGCAGTGGCACAACGAATATCCGCAAAGCGCGCAGTGGGATAAGTGGATGCACTACAACGAGGGCCCCGGCCAGGGCGTTACCATTGGGGCCACCACTTCATTCTCGACACGTTCTGACGTGGGAAGAAGCGCGGGAGCGAGACGAGCGAATTACAACCAAGCCTGCTACGCCGCGTTGCGGTTTAGCAGGCTTTTTTATTTCCAATTCGCCAGCGCTTTGATACAGCGCCTCGGCGGCGTGCTCGACTTCCGCCAGCGGCACCCATTCCTCCGCGGTGTGGGCCTGCTCGATCGAGCCGGGGCCAAACACGACACACGGCACGCCGGCCGAAGCAAACGAGGCCGCGTCGGTGCCGAACGCCACGCCGACCTTCCGCAGCAACTTGCCCGTCGCCGTTTGCACGGCCGTGGCCAATCTCTCTGCCAAGGCGCCGTTATGGGCATCACTGAGCCCGCGGCTTTGCATGAACGGGGGTTCGTGTTCGATGAAACTACCCAACACGGTTTCTTCGGCCAGATAGTGCACGACGTGTTGCCAAGCGGCTTGCGGTTCCTCGCCCGGCGATAGGCGGCGATCGATTTCAATGGTGCACCGGTCGGGCACGGTGTTCACGCTGATTCCGCCGTGAATCGTGCCCACGCTCAGAGTTGGCCGGCCGCACAGCGGATGATCGGCCAGCGTGCCCACGATCTGTCGCTGATAATGCTCCAAGGCCCGAAGCACTCGGCCCATCCGGTATACGGCGTTCTCGCCATGCTGCGGTTGCGAGCTATGCGCCGCCCGGCCGTGCGTGTGGCATCGCCAGCGGATCATGCCTTTGTGCGCCACGACGACGTGGAGATTGGTCGGTTCCGCGACAATGGCCGCATCGGGGCGGCGCGGCATGTTCGGATTTGCCTTCCCCGACTTTGCCGACCACAATTCGCACAACCCGGTGGCGCCGGTGAATCCATGTTCCTCGTTGACCGTGCAGGCCATGATCACCGTCGGGCGCGGGGCAGGGCGTTCCTCGGCCAGCCGCGCCAGCGCCGCCAACATGGCCGACATGCCTCCTTTGATGTCGCATGAGCCACGGCCGTACAGCCGGCCGTCGCGTACTTGCGGATCAAACGGTGGAATGGTCATGCCGTCGACCGGCACCGTATCCTGATGCGCTTCCAGTAGCACCAGCGTCCCGCCGCTTTCTAGCGGTGGATCTCCATCGAGCCTTGCCAGCAGATTGTCGCGCTTCTCAGCGATGGGTTGTCGCCAAGTTGGAATGCCCAGCCGCGCGAACAGCTGCTCCAAATAATCGGTCAGGCGATACTCGAAATAGTCCGGTCCCGAAATGGCGCGCCCCATCGGATTGACGCTGGGGATGGCAACCAATTCACTAAGTGTGGAGACCAGATCGAGCGGCATGGCGGCCTGCGAAGCCAGCGGTAGGAAGTATGCGGTACACGGCCGCTCTACCGGCGAGCGGGGAATCATTGTAGGGGATTGCCGAGGGATGATTCCACGCGGATCGGCGAACACGTGCGTCGCTGGGAGGCCAAAATACCCGAGAAAACCGCGGGTAGCAGTCCTTTATTTGACTCCCCCACAGGGGTGATTGAACGAATTCCCCATCTAGGAAATAGTAGTTGCTGAGCAAGGGGGCAACCCTTTAGCTCTCGCCCTTCGTAGGTTCCTGCCCCACCTGCGAAGGGTTCTTTTTGCCTGCGCCAAAAGACTTATTTGTAGGGGTCCGGGCGGCGGTCTTCATGCTTGACGGGCCGATGTGCCAGCACTAGATTTGCGGCAGTAAATGGTGGTTAGCAACCGCCATTTTTATTTGTCAGGGATTGTGACAAGATTCACAAAGTCTTGACGCTCGTCGCAAATCAATCCGCGGGAGCAGCTTATGGCGGCTCTGCTGCCGGTATTGTTGTTCGTCGCTGTGGCAGCGGCGATCTCGTGCGCCATGATCGCGGCCCCTCGACTGTTGGCGCCGCGCAAGCGGACGCCGGTGAAGGAAATGCCGTACGAAAGCGGCATGGACCCGATCCACGATACGCGGCGCCGGTTCGACGTGCGGTTCCATCTGGTGGCGATCGCCTTTCTGGTGTTCGACGTCGAATTGCTGTTCCTCTATCCCTGGGCGGTGGCCACGCCGCATGCCGCCGAGGGCCAGTCGGCGCGGAATCGATCGGCCGTCAGCGGCGGCTGGATCGCCAGTCGCGGACTGGTGTTCGCCGAGGTCATGGTGTTCATCGCTGCTGCTGGTGGTGGGCTTCGTCTACGACTGGCGGAAAGGGGTTTTCGATGGCGATAGAGCTGCCCGAAAACGTGGTCGTCAGCAAGCTCGACGCGCTGGCCAGTTGGTGCCGCAAGAACAGCCTGTGGCCGATGCCGTTCGCCACGGCCTGCTGCGGCATCGAGCTGATGGCCACCGGCGCCAGCCGGCACGACATGGCCCGCTTCGGCGCCGAGGTGTTTCGCTTCAGCCCGCGGCAGTGCGACTTGATGATCGTCGCCGGCCGCGTGGTGATGAAGATGCTGCCGGTGCTGCAGCGCATCTGGCAGCAGATGCACGAGCCGAAGTGGTGCATCTCGATGGGGGCCTGCGCCAGTCGACCGGCGGCGTGTTCGACACCTACTGCGTGGTGCAGGGGATCGATCGCTTCATTCCGGTCGACATGTACGTGCCCGGCTGCCCGCCGCGGCCCGAGCAGTTGATCCAGTCGATCATCGACTTGCAGGACAAGATTCAGCGCGAAGGCACGATCTCCGCGGCCGGGAGTTCGAACGCCAATGCCAGGCAGCAGACCAAGCGCGCGTTGATCGAACTGCCCGGTCGTCACGCTGCCGCACGCGTGAGTCACTGCCGCACGGAGTGCGCGTCGATTAGCGTGCAATTCATCGACAAGAACCGGCGTGACAGGACCGCGCACGATCGATGCGACTTGAACGCACGACAGCTTCTGCCGGCGTTTCCCGACTCGCGCAGCGAATTTCGCGGCCAGACGCGCGCTGTGGTGCCGCGCGGACAAGCTGTTCGACGTGCTGCAATGTCTTGCAAGAACGACCGCGGCTTCGATCTGCTGGTCGACATCACGTGCGTCGATTATCTGAACTACCGCGGCGCGACCGATCGCTTCGGCCTGGTCTACCTGCTGGCCGAACACGCGCACCAACGAGCGGCTGACGTTCGCACGTTCTTGAACGAGCCCGATCTGGCGGTGCCCAGCGGTCACGCCGCTTGTGGGAAGGGGCCAATTGGCTGGAGCGCGAAGTGTAGGACATGTTCGGCATCCGCTTCGACGGCCATCCCGACTGCGCCGCATCCTGCTGCCCGAAGAGTTCACGGCATTTCCGCTTGCGCAAGGACTATCCGCTGCAAGGCCGCGGCGAGCGGCACAACTTTCCCGTGTCATCACGCGGCGAGAGTGCCTGACGCCTATGCCGCTTGCTCCCGTACGAAACTCGCGATCTGGCCCACGACGAGCCGCAGGATTACCTGTGGACGCTGAACTTCGGCCCGCAGCATCCGGCCACGCACACCACGCTGCGGCTGGTGCTGAAGCTCGACGGCGAGCGCGTGGTCGACGCCATGCCCGACATCGGCTATCTGCACTCGGGCTTCGAGAAGATCGGCGAGCACCTGAACTACAACCAGTACGTGACGGTCACCGACCGGATGAACTACATCTCGCCGATGGCCAACAACGTGGCCTGGCACGGCGCGGTCGAAAAGCTGCTGGGCATCGAGCTGACGCCGCGCTGCAAATACATCCGCATGATCATCGCCGAGCTGTCGCGGATCAGCGATCACCTGCTGTGCAACGGCGCGGTGGGGCTCGACACCGGCGCGTTCACCTACTTTCTGTACGCCTTCTATCAGCGCGAGGTGCTGTACGACATTTTCGAAACGCTCTGCGGCGCGCGGTTCACCAACAGCTACACCCGCGTCGGCGGGCTGATGTACGACATCACGCCGCTGGTCGTCGAAAAGATCCGCACGTTCTGCCGAAACTTTCCCAAGACGCTCGACGACATGGAGCGGCTGCTGAACCGCAACCGAATCTTCGTCGACCGCACCAAGGGCGTGGGCGTGCTGACGCAAGGAAGAGGCGATCAATCGCAGTTGCACCGGGCCGATCGCCCGGGCCAGCGGCGTGACCCGCGACCTGCGCAAGGACGAGCCGTATCTGGCCTACGCCGATTTCGATTTCCAGGTCTGCTGCGCCACGGCCGGCGATTGCTACGCCCGCTATCTGGTGCGCATGGCCGAGATGCGGGAGAGCCTGAAGATCGTCGCAGCAGGCGATCGAAAACCTGCCGCCGGGCCGGTCAACGTCGGCATCGACGAGCGGACGGCGTTGCCCGACAAGCGGCAGGTCTACTCGACGATCGAAGGCACGATTTCGCATTTCGAGTTGGCTGATGAGCAACCGCGGCTTCGAAGTGCCGCAGCGAAGAGGCGTATGCCGCGATCGAGGCCCCCAACGGCGAGCTGGGCTTTTACCTGGTCGGCGACGGCACCGACGTGGCCTATCGTGCCCGCTGCCGGCCGCCGTCGTTCATCCACTTCGCGCTTGTTTCCGCATTTGATCCGCGGCCACACGCTGAGCGACATCGTGGCGGTGCTGGGGAGTTTGAACATCATCGCCGCGGAGTTGGATCGGTAATCACGATGTCAGTGCGCAATGACCATGCACGCCGAGCGCATCTTGACCGACGAAATGATCGCCGCGATCAAGGCGTACTTTCCGCGCTATCCCACGCGGCAGGCGGTGACGCTGCCGGCCTTGCACATCGTCAACGAGCGGCTGCGCTACGTGCCGCTGGCAGGCGGTGGTCGAAATCGCCGAGCTGCTTGGAACTGGCCCCGGCCGAAGTGCAGGACACGCTGTCGTTCTACGGCTTCTTCAAGCAGGACACGCCGCACGGCAAGACGCGGGCCTGGGTCTGCCGCTCGATCAGTTGCGCACTGCGCGGCGGCGAAGAAGTGCTCGAGCACATGTGCCACAAGGCCGGCATCCAGCCCGGCGAAACGACGGCCGACGGCAAGCTGACGCTCGAATTCGCCGAGTGCCTGGGCGCCTGCGAATTCGCCCCCTGCATGCTGGCCGGCAAGACGCTGCACAAGGATCTGACCAAGGAAAAGGCCGAGGAGTTCTTCGACGAAGTCGCTGCAACCGACACGTGCCACGAATCAGCGTCCGAGACTAACCAGTCGTGCCAAATTCGAACCCGTCCTGCTGGCCAACATCGACAAGCCCGACAGCCACACGCTGCGCGTGTATGAAGCGGCCGGCGGCTATCAGGCGCTGCAGCAAGGTGCTCGGCCGAGATGACGCCGGCCGCAGGTGATCGAGCTGGTCAAGGCGAGCGACCTGCGCGGCCGCGGCGGGGCCGGCTTTCCCACCGGGCTGAAGTGGACCTTCCTGCCCAAGGACCATCCCGGCCCGATCTACATGTGCATCAACGCCGACGAGAGCGAGCCGGGCACGTTCAACAACCGCATCCTGATGGAAGACGATCCGCACCAGGTGATCGAAGGGATCATCCTCAGCTGCTACGCCACGCGGGCCGAGCACGGCCTATTTCTATCTGCGCTACGAGTATCCGCTGTCGCTGCGAGCGGCTGCAGGCGGCGATCGACGAGTGCTACGCGGCCGGACTATCTGGGCAAGAACATTCTCGGCAGCGAGTTTTCGCTCGACATTTACCTGCATCGCGGCGCGGCGGCGTACATCTGCGGCGAGGAAACCGGGCTGATCGAAAGCCTGGAAGGCAAGCGGGCCTGGCCGCGCATCAAGCCGCCGTTTCCGGCCGTCGAAGGCGCGTTCCGCAAGCCGACGGTCGTCAACAACATCGAAACGGTGGCCTGCGTGACGCACATCGTCGCCCGCGGCGTCGATTGGTTCAAATCGATCGGCGTGCCGGCCGATCCGAAGAACCCACGCGATGCCGGCAGCTACGGGCCGAAGCTGTATTGCCTGAGCGGCCACGTGAACAAGCCCGGCTGCTACGAAGCGCCGCTGGGCATCACCTGCCGCGAATTGATCGACGAGTACGGCGGCGGCGTGTGGAAGGGCCGCAAAGGCCAAGGCGGCCATCCCCGGCGGCATCAGCATGGGCCTGCTCACCGAAGCCGAGTTCGACACGCCGCTCGATTTCAACGGCGCCGGGCAAGGTCGGCTGCCTGGGCTTGGGCACCGCGGCCGTGGTGGTGATCGACGAAACCGTGTCGATGGTCGATTTCCTGCACAACAGTTGCCGGTTCTTCGCCCACGAAAGCTGCGGCCAATGCACGCCCTGCCGCGAAGGCACCGCCTGGGCGCTGCAGATGCTCGAGCGCATCAAGGCCGGCAAGGGGCGGCTGAAGGATCTGGATCTGCTGCTGGAAATCGGCGACACGATCGGCATCATTCCCGGCACCACGATCTGCGGCCTGGCCGACGGCGCCGCCTGGCCGATCAAGAACGCCATCCGCAAATTCCGCGGCGAGTTCGAAGAGTACATCAAGCGCACCAATCCCACCGGCTACGCGGTCACCGAAGCCGTGCCGGCCTGCGCTGCGTGCCCACTAACCGCGCAGCGACGATTAGCACGATACGAGCAAAACATGGCCAACGTCATCGTCGACGGACAACGAAATCGAGATCGCCGACGACGAGCGCCTCAACGGCATTCAGGCCGCGCAGCGCGTCGGCATCGACATTCCGCACTACTGCTGGCATCCCGGGCTGTCGGTCGTGGCCAGTTGCCGCATGTGCCTGGTCGAAACCGGCACGCAGCAATCCCGAAACCGGCGCAGATCACGATGCTGCCCAAGCTCGTGCCCGCCTGCCAGACGCCGGCCAAAGACGGCACGGTGTTCGTCACCAACAGCGACAAGGTGAAGAAAGGCCCGGGCGATGGTCGAAGAAGACCTGCTGATCGATCATCCGATCGATTGCCCGATCTGCGACAAGGCCGGCGAGTGCTACCTGCAGGACTATCACTTCGAGCACGGCCAGGACGCAGCGGCGGGCCGACATCCAGCCCTTCACCAGCCGCCGCCGCGACATGGGCGACACGGTCACGCTGTTCGTCGATCGCTGCGTGATGTGCAGCCGCTGCGTGCGGTTCACCCGCGAGATCAGCGGCACCAGCGAGCTGATGGTCATCAACCGCGGCAGCCACGAAGAGATCGACGTCTTCCCCGGCTTTCCGCTGGCCAACAAGATGTCGGGCAACGTGGTCGATCTGTGCCCGGTCGGCGCGCTTGGGCGACAAGGATTTTCTCTACCAGCAGCGCGTCTGGTTCATGAAGCAGCACGCGGGCGTGTGCGCCGGCTGCTCGACGGGCTGCTCGATCGACGTCGAAGAGAACCAGGACACGGTCTATCGCCTGAAGCCGCGCGAAAACCCGCACGTCAACCAATGGTGGATGTGCGACGAAGGGCGCTACGGCTATCACCACGTGCATCAGTCGGAGCGGCAGATCGAACCGAAGCGTCGCGCGGCGACGACGGCGCAAGCGGGCAACATCGAATGGTCGCAGATTGCCGCGAGACTCGACGAGCGCGTTTGCAGAAGGCCTGCAGCTCGGGCGGTCGATGGCGGCGGTGGTCTCGCCGCATCTTGACGGTCGAAGAAGCCTACCTGCTGTGCAAAGTATGTCGCGGCAGTTCGATCCGCAGGCCGTGCTGGCGCTCGGGCCGGTGCCGGTCGTCGGCAAGGACGAGACGTTCACGAACGGCTTTACGATCCGCGCCGAAAAATGCCCCAACCGCCGCGGCGTCGAAGAAGTCGTTCGCACATTTCATGCGGCGGCATGATCAAAACGCTTCGACGAGCTGCTGGAGCGAACTGCCGGCAGGGCAGATCAAAGCAGCGTGGGTCAGCGGCGGCTACAAGCCGATTGGATCGACGACGCGGCGGCCGCAGCGCTCGGCGGCGCTCGAATTGCTGGTCGTGCAAGACATGTTCGATTCGCCGCTGTGGCGACGCGGCCACGTATCAATTGCCCGGCGCGGCGTTCGCCGAGCGGGACGGCTCGTACGTGAATTACGCCGACCGGCTGCAATCGTTCACCTGGGCCATTCGTCCGCCGGCCGGCGTGTGGGTCGAGGGGCAGTTGTACTGGCAGCTTGCTGGGCATGCGCGGGCTTGTACAAGCCCGCCGCGTGCTCGAGCGAAATCGCGCCGAGATCATCGCCTTCTTGCGCCGCGGCCGGAGCCGATCCCGTCGGTGGGCATCGATTTGAAAGCTCGAATCAATTGGCGACGGCAGCGACTAGGTAAGCACATAGCGAACATGGAATCGTCATGCCGCCTGAAATCATCGTCGCCGCTGGTCAAGATCGCCCTGCTGATCTTCGGCCTGATGACGGCGGCGGCCTATCTGGTGCTGTTGGAGCGCTGGATGGCCGCCTGGGTGCAGGATCGCCGGGGCCCAACCGCGTGGGCATTCCGCTGACGAAGATCAGACTGTTCGGCCTCGGCCAGCCGCTGGCCGACGGGCTGAAGTTCATCTTCAAGGAAGAATACACACCCAGCCACGTCGACAAGGTGCTTTATCGTCTGGCGCCGATTCTGATCCTGACCGCCGCGCTGGCCATCTTTGCGGTGATTCCGTTCGGCAGCGTGCTGCCCCCGCTGGACATTCGCGGCGTGCAAGACCCGATTCCGCTGGTCGTCGCGCCCGAGCGTCGACGTCGGCATGATCTACGTCTTCGCCTTGTCGCAGCATCGCCGTGTACGGCGTGATCCTGGGCGGCTGGGCCAGCAACAACAAGTACAGCTTCTTGGGCGGCCTGCGCTCCAGCGCCCAATTGATCGCCTACGAAATCCCGCTGGGCCTGGGCATCTGGGCGTCGTGCTGTTGGCCGGCTCGCTGCGGCTCGACACCATCATCGACGCACAGGCCGCAAAGCGGCGTCTGGAACGTGTTCGTGCAGCCGCTGGGCTTCTTCGTGTTCCTCGTGGCCGCGTTTGCCGAGGCGGCCCGGCTGCCGTTCGATCTGCCCGAGGCCGAGCAGGAACTGATCGGCGGCTATCACACCGAATATTCCGGCATGAAGCTGCTGCTGTTCCTGATCGCCGAATTCTTGCACATGGTCACGGCGGCGTTCCTGATCGTGATTTTGTTCCTCGGCGGCTGGCATTTTTGGGGCCTGACCGGTTCCGGCGACGACGGTGACGTGGCCGATGGCCATTCTGCGGATCGTCGTGCTGCTCGGTGAAGGTGCTGCTCGTGATCGTGTTCTTCATGATGGTGCGCTGGAGCTGGCCGCGGTTCCGCTTCGATCAGTTGATGGCCTGGCCTGGAAGGTGATGCTGCCGCTGGGGCTGGTGAACCTGGTCGGCCGTGGCGCTGTGTGGAATATCGCGAGCAATTGCCGGCAGGCCTTGGGCACAGACAGCTCGTGGGTTGCCGCGATCGGCGTCAGCTGGGGCGTGGTGCTGGTGGCGTGGATCGTGGCCGGCCTTGCTGGCGCCCTCTGCACACCGACAACCGCCCGCGCCCGATCGGCCTCGCCCGAGTTCGACGCGCGAAGCAAGGCCGAGTCGTCGCGAGATGGCAACGATGAAACCCGACGACCCGAACATCAACTGGATCGAAGAGCCCAAGCTCGGGCTGGCCGGCAAGATGTATCTGCCGCTGTTCGTGCAGGGGCTGACGACCACCGCCAAGCACTTGTTCAGTCCGAAGGTGACGGTCAGCTTTCCCGGAGGAGCGGCCCAAGATCGGCAATCCGCTGATCTATCGCGGCGTGCATCGGCTGAACAAGGACGAGCGAAGGCCGCGTGAAGTGCGTGGCCTGTTTCCTGTGCGCCACGGCCTGCCCGGCGCATTGCATCGACATCGTCGGCAGTCGAAAGCCCCTGGCCCGATCGCGAGAAGTATCCCGAGAGCTTCACGATCGACGAGCTGCGCTGCATCTACTGCGGCATGTGCGAAGAGGCCTGCCCGGTCGATGCGATCGAGCTGACCAGCCTGTTCGACCTGACCGGCCGCAGCCGCGAGGAGATGATCTTCGACAAGGAGAAACTGCTGAGCGTGTACGACCAGACGAAAGACGCCGAGCCGATGAAGTCCGATGCGCTGGGAGGCACGCTATGACTGGCGCTGGAATCAATTCCTGGCTTGGGGGCGGCATCCGCATCCGCTGACGTGGGGTATCGTGCTGGGCGGCTTGTCGCTGTGGCTGATGCTGCCGCGCGGATCGGCCAAAGGGCGAGGCCTTGGGGCGGTGCTGGGCATTGCGGCGCCTGGGATGCTTCGGCTCGCGCACTGCTGCCGCTGGGCCAATGGGACACGAACGTCGTGTTCTAGATTCTCGGCAGGCGTCACGGTCGTAGCGGCCGCTGCACCGTCACGTTTCGCAATCCGGTCTATTGCGGCGATCTGGTTCGCCCTGACGCTGTTGGGCACCGCCGGCCATCTTCATGTGCAAGGCGCCCAGTTTCTGGGCGTGGCCACGATCGTGGTCTATGCCGGCGCGATCCTGGTGACGTTCCTGTTCGTGCTCATGCTGGCCCAGCCCGAGGGAGATGCATATTACGACCGCGTGAGCTGGGAAGCGCTGCTGTCGGCCGCCACCGGGGCCGTGCTGGTGGGGATCCTGTCGCTGACCATCGGTAGTATTCAGAATCTCGGCCGAAGTCGCCGATCCCGCGGCGGACAACGCTGGCCGCCGAGTGTGCTGACGCCGCGAGCACATGGCCCAGCTGGGCGGCGAACTGTTCGGCCGGCAATTTGATCGCCGTCGAAGTGGCCGGCACGCTGCTGTTGGTCGGCGCTGGTCGGTGCAATGCGATCGTGAGCGCCACGCGTGGGCGGGTCGCAAGAAACGATTCAACCGCCCAATCCGCCGCAGGAGGCCGCGCGATGAACGTCATGCATGAATCGGCCTTGCTGCAAAACTACCTGCTCGTTGGGGCCGCGCTGTTTTCGCATCGGCCTGGTCGGTTTCTTGAGCCGGCGCAACATGATCGTGATGTTCCTCTGCGCCGAGATGATGCTGCAGGGCGTGTCGGTCAGCCTGGTGGCCTGGGGCCGCTAGCACAACGACTGGGGCGGCCAGATGCTGGTGATCTTCATTCTCACCGTGGCGGCCTGCGAGGCGGCCATCGCCTTGGCGCTCGTTCTGATGCTGTTCCAGCGCCGCGGCGTCGCTGGACATCGCCGCCTGGGACGATCTGCGCGAAAACAATCTGCCGGCCTATGTCGATCACGAGCTGCCGGAAGTCGTCCGAGCCGCAGCCGCAATGGCCGCAGCTGACGCCGGCGGGCATCGAGCCGGAGATCGACGAAGAAGAAATCACGCACCGGAGCACGTGTAACACACGGGACGAGGTGCGAGGACGAGTGCAAAGGACAACGGACCACGGACGACGGACAAGATTGAATGCACAACCAAATCGACTCACTGCTGATGCTCATCCCGGCCTGCCCGCTGGCGGCGTTTCTGCTGCTGGCGTTTTTCGGCCGGGTGTTCGGCAAGTGAGCCACTTGCCGGTGGTATTGGCGTTTGCCGCTTCGTTTGCGCTGAGCGTGATGTTGCTGTTTCAAGTTCAGTCGGAAATCAAAAATCCGCCGGCCGAAGGATCCGCCAGGTCGATCGGATACGAACACATTTGCACGCTGTGGACCTGGGCCAGCGTGCAAAACGCCTACGCCCAGCGTGCCGCGCCGCGCGCACCGGCGGCTATCGAGCCGTCGCGCAGCTTCGACATCACGTGTCGCTGCGGGCCGATCCGCTGACCGTCGATCATGCTGTCCATGGTCACGTTCGTCTCCACGCTGGTGGCGATCTACTCGGCCGGCTACATGCACGGCGACCGGGCTATCTGGCGGTTCTTCAGCTACATCGGCCTGTTCGTGTTCTCGATGACGATGCTGGTGTCGGTCAGCAACTTTTGTTGCTGTACGTGTTTTGGGAAGCGGTCGGCTTGTGCAGCTACCTGTTGATCGGTTTCTGGTACGAAAAGCCCGCGGCGGTGGCGGCCGGCAAGAAGGCGTTCCTGGTCAACCGGGTCGGCGATTTCGGCTTCGCCTTGGGCGTGTTCCTGATCTGGACCACCTACGGCACACTGAATTTTCACGATGCCCCGATTCGGATGTCGCCGGCATTGCACAGCCCGGCGGCGCGATGCCCGACGTTCCGCAGGAATTGAAGCCCGTGCCCGGCGTGTTAGGGCAAACTCGCTGGCCAATCCCGCGATGTTCGCCGGCGGCGGCGTGGCGATGGCGATCTGTCTGTTGCTGATGGCCGGGGCCTGCGGCAAGAGCGCCCAGTTTCCGCTGCACGTCTGGCTGCCCGACGCGATGGAAGGCCCCACGCCCGGTGAGCGCGCTGATCCACGCCGCCACGATGGTCACCGCCGGCGTGTACATGGTGGCCCGCTGCACGCCGCTGTTCTTGGCCTCGGCCGGCACTGCGTGGTTCACCATCGGTGGTTCGCCGGTCGATCCACAAATGGTCGTGGCCGGCATCGGCGGATTCACGGCGCTCTGGGCGGCCTGATCGCCATGACGCAAACCGATCTGAAGCGCGTGCTGGCCTATTCCACGATCAGCCAGTTGGGCTACATGTTCCTGGGCCTGGGCACCGGCTCGCTGGTCGGCATCGCTGCCGGCATGTTCCATCTGTTCACGCACGCATTTTTCAAGGCGCTGTTGTTCCTCGGGGCCGGCAGCGTGATGCACGCCATGGGGGGCGTGATCGACATGCGCCGCTTCGGCGGCCTGCGGCGCGTGATGCCGATCACGCATTGGACGTTTTTGGTCGGCTGCCTGGCCTTGGCCGGCTTGTTCCCTTTCGCCGGCTTCTGGAGCAAGGACGCGATCTTCGGCGCCGTGCACGATCGGGCACACGAATCGGTCGGCTTGGCGCACGGCTGGTACAGCGTTCTATATTGGGGCGCCATGATGCACCGCCTTGCTGACGGCGTTTTACACGTTCCGGGCATTCTTTCTCACGTTCTTCGGCCGCGAGCGCATCCCGCAGGAAGCGGGGCATCATGCCCACGAGTCGCCCACTGTGATGACGGTGCCGCTTGTTGATCCTGGCGGTGTTTGCCGCAGGCGTGGGGGCCTACTACGGACTGAATCACGGAATCTTGGATTTCCTGCGACTCACGCCCTCGCTGGCCTATTCGCCGCTGGCACAAGGCGAAGGCGAGCCGAGATTTCATAGCGACATTGCCGTGCAAAGCACGCTCGTGGTGGTGGTGGGCATCGGGCTGGCGGCGTTTTTGTATTTGGGAAGACGTCGCCTGGTCGACGTGCTGACGCAAGTGATGCGGCCGCTGTACTGGTTGTCGCACGGCAAGTTTTTCTTCGATCAGATCTATCAGGCGCTGATCGTGTGGCCACTGCGAATGTTGGCTGTCGTGAGTTATTGGATCGACCGCACATCATCGACGGCCTGGTGAATTTTGTGGGGGCGGTTCCGGGGGCCTGCGGCGCGGTGCTGCGCCCCTTGCAGAATGGCATGGTGCAGTTCTACGCCCTGGCCATGATGCTGGGCCTCTTGGTCTTGGTCGGCGCATTGATGTTGTGGGGATAGACTTTCGCGTTTCGCAATTCGAGTTTAGCCATCCGCGTGCGGTTTAGCAGACTTTCATGACCAACCTGCTCCTAGCCACGATCTTCCTTCCGCTCTTGGGTGCCGGTGTCATCTGGCTCCTGTCTGGCGGAGGCAAATCGGCGGCGCGCGCAAAGCGCCCTGGTCACCGCCACGCTTACGCTGGGCATGGTCGGTTGGCTATTGGTCCGCTATTGGCTCGATCTGAAATGGCAGGGGGAATACGCCGTCCAGGAATTCGATTGGTTTGCCACCACGGCCCACATCCGCCTGTCGTTCGGCTTGGACGGCTTGAGCGTTGGGTCTACGGCTTGTCGGCGCTGTTGACCTTCGTGGCGGTGCTGGCCAGTTGGGAAGCCATCGAAGACCGCGCCGCCGCGTTTTACGCGCTGCTGCTCTTGTTGGGCACGGGCATGCTCGGCGTCTTTGCCGCCCGCGACATCATCCTGTTCTACATCTTCTTCGAATTCACGCTGATCCCGCTGTTTTTTCTGATCGGCATTTGGGGCTCCGAGCAGCGACGCTACGCGGCCAATAAATTCTTCTTGTTCACCTTCGCCGGCAGCGTGCTGGCGCTGTTGGGAATCATCGGCATCGTGCTTTGGGTGTACAACCATCCCTTGGATCCCTCCAAGGGACCGCACCTGACGTTTTCCATTCCTGAGCTGCACGAGGCGCTGGGCTTTTATCCCATTCCGATGGATGCCCAGCACGGCTATTTGCAATTGCTGATTTTCGTGGCGCTGATTGCCGGTTTCGCAGTAAAAGTGCCGCTGGTGCCGCTGCACACCTGGCTGCCGCTGGCGCACACGCAGGCCCCCACGGCCGGCAGCATCGACCTGGCCGGCATCCTGCTGAAGTTGGGCACCTACGGCATTTTGCGATTCTGCCTCCCCATGTTGCCCGACGGCGACGGCCTTATGCATGCCTATCCTGCTGTGGATGGCGCTGGCGGGCATCATCTACGGCGCGCTGGTATCGCTTGTGCAAACCGACATGAAGAAGCTGATCGCCTACTCGAGCGTCAGCCATATGGGATTTGTGATGCTCGGCTTCTTCGCCCTGAATCGCCTGGGCCTCGAAGGGGGCATCTTGCAGATGGTCAACCACGGCCTGTCGACCGGCGGATTGTTCGCCGTGGTCGGCATGGTTTACGAACGCTATCACACGCGTGAAATCCGCGAGCTCGGCGGTCTGGCCAAGCGCATTCCGCGCCTGACCACGTTCATGCTGCTGTTCACCATGGCCAGCATCGGCTTGCCAGGATTGAACGGCTTCGTCGGCGAGTTCCTGATCCTGCTGGGCATGTTCCAGCGAGCGTGGGTCGAAGCGCCGGCAGCTCTGGGCCCGCAATTGATCGTCATCGCCGTGCTGGCCGTCAGCGGCGTGGTTTTGGGCGCCTGGTACATGCTGTGGATGGTGCAGCGCGTGTTTTTTGGTCCGCTCAAGGAAGGACATCTTTCCACGGCGGAAGCAGAAAAAGTGCGTGATCTATCGGGTCGCGAAGTGCTGGCCCTGACGCCGCTGATGGTGTTCATCGTCTGGATCGGAATTTATCCGCAACTGTTCCTGGGACCGATCGCTCCGGCGGTCGATCGCATCACGCAGCGCACCAACGGCCCGTTGGAAGAGTTTTATGCCGCCAAGCCGTCCGTAGCCGTCCAGACCGCTTCGTCAAAATGATCAATCCAACATGACCGATTCCACCACCCTAGCACTGCTGCTGCCCGAGATCATTCTAATCGTCGCCGCCACGCTGATTTACATCGCCGGCGCCTTCGGTCTGCCGCAGCGCGCTGCCACCTGGTTCGCGCTAGGTGGCCTGCTGATTGCCGCGGTTGCGTTGTGCGGCCAATCCAGTGCGATCGTGAATCCCGAAACGGCCGCATCGCACACCAGCGGGCCTCTGGCGGTCGATTTTTTCGGCTACACCGCGCTGGGGAATTTTGGCAGTGGGCGCGGTGCTGATCCTGCTGTTGGCGCGCCCGCATCGTTTTGAGCAAAGCGCCGAAGAAGCCGCCTCGCTTCTGTTAATGCTGGCTGGCTTGATGCTGATTGCGGCGGCCAACGAATTGATTTTGCTGTTCGCGGGGCTGGAGTTGGTTTCGATTCCGACTTACGTGCTGCTGTACGTCGGCCGCCACGATCAAAAGGGGCAGGAAGCAGCTTCGAAATATTTTTTCCTGAGCATTCTGTCCTCGGCCGTGCTGCTGTATGGCTTCAGTTTTCTGTATGGCATTGCCGGTTCGATGCGGCTGCCTCAAATTGCACAGGCCTTGTCGGGAAATGCCGCCGCGGCGGCGCAAGCCAATTTCAGCCCGGCGCTCGCCCCGCTGGCCATGCTATTGGTGTTTGCCGCGCTGGCGTTTCGATTAACCGCCGTGCCGTTTCATTTCTACGCCCCGGATGTTTATCAGGGGACTAGCCACGCCAACGCCGGCGTGCTGGCGACATTGCCGAAGATCGCGGGCCTGGCCGTATTGGCGCGGATTGTGATCGCCGGCATGCCCACGGTGGAGATGGCATCGCTGGGATGGAAAGTCGCCCTCGTGATCTCCGTGCTTACCATGACGCTGGGGAACGTCATGGCGCTGTGGCAGAACAACATCCGCCGACTGCTGGCATATTCCTCGATCGCTCATGCCGGCTATATATTGATTGGCGTGGCGGTGGCGCTGGCGGCGCAAACAAATACTGGAATTCTCGCCAGCGACGCCGCCGCGAAAGCGTTCGAAGGCTTGGGCGCCGCGATGTTCTACCTCGCCGTGTACATGTTCGCCACGATGGGCGCGTTTGCGGCGTTGGTCTATCTCAGCAGCGGTGCCGCAAAGCAAGTCGATACGCTCGACGAAATGGCCGGATTGAATCGCCGTCACCCAGTCGTCGCGCTGGCAATGGCCGTGTTTATGTTCAGCCTGGCGGGGTTGCCGCCGCTGGCCGGGTTTTGGGGCAAGTTCGCGCTACTGTTCAGTGCGCTCACCCTGGACGAAGCGCCATCAGCCTCCGGCATACTGTTGCGGCCATGGTTCATCGGACTGGCGGTGGTGACGGTGCTGAATGCCGCCATCGGCGCGGCGTATTATCTGCGAGTAATTGGCGTCATGTATTTCCGCCAGCCCGCCGAGTCCGAGATCCGCGCGCAGCGCGGCGTGGCGCAGCGCTGGCCATACTCGCATGCCTGCTCGTGGTCGTCGGTGTCGGATTGTATCCGGGGCGAATCGTGGCGCTGGCCAACAGCGCCGGCCGATCGCTGGAGCGCGGCGCGGCTCAACAAGCAACCGGCGAACTTGCCCCCAAAGAGCCGGAACAAATGGCAATGCGCGGCGATAAATTCGCCCCCTAGCCGCATCGTCCGCCCCGAGCGATTGCAATTGCCCTGCGGCAAAAGGCCCGCGCGATCCGCGCAAGAAAAATCGCCTCATCCGGGCTGCCCCATTCCCGGAGAGGCGACTATAGGTGGAGGCGAAGAAGCCTAACACAGGGGTGTGACAACCGGCTGTCACGGGCAATCGGCCTGGCTGAAGTTTTTTGGAGCCGCCGCACGAGTACAATAGGTCGTATTAGCCATGCCTACTGCTCGTGCCACCCACGACTTGCTTCGCCTGCTCCAGGATGCGGCTCAGCCGGTGTATCTGGTTGATGACGAGCGGCGGTTCGTGTTCTTGAATGCGGCCTGTGCCGATTGGATCGAAGCGCCGGCAGACCTGCTCATGGGTCGCCAGTGCCGTTGGCAATCGCACAATACCGACCCCCTGGCGGCGGCCGCCGATGCGCTCTGCCCGCCGCCGGAGGCCTTTCAAGGGCGTCGAACCGCGGGGCGGGTGTCGAAATCTTCTTCCGATGGCCGCCTTTGGCACCGTTCCGCCGAGTTTGTGCCTTTGCGTGGGCAATCCGATAACTGGATCGGCGTGCTGGTCGTCGTCGATTCAAGCGATCTGCCGCCCAATGCGTCGACGGCGGAGAACAACGGCGCCCCGCCGGCGGATGAATCCCGTCAACTGCACGATTGCGTCGCGCACCTGCGAAATGAACTGGCCCGCTGGCATCACGTGGAACGGCTTGTCGGCGCTGACGCGGCGATGAAGCGCGTCCGGGCTCAGGTGGAGCTGGCCGCGGCGGGAACTGGCACGGTTCTGGTGCTGGGGCCGGCCGGCAGCGGACGGCAGCACGTCGCGCGAACCATTCATTTCGCCCAGCAACCGCCCCTGGGCACTTTTGCTCCGGTGGCATGCTCGGCGCTGCCGCCAGAGGCCTTGCGATCCACCATTGCCAGCTTGATCACGCGTCATAGTCAGCCGGCGAACAATGCGCGGGTGACGCTCCTCTTGAGCGACGTGCACTTACTGCCCGCCGAAGTGCAGCCGGACGTGCTGCGCTGGTTGACCACTCTGCCCAACAACATTCGCATGATGGCAACAGCGACGCAGCCGCTGGAAACGCTCGCCTCCAGCGGCCTGTTCTTGCCCGAACTGGCGCATGCGCTGGGCACCTTGGTGATCGAACTTCCGCCACTTTCATCCCGGCGCGACGACATTCCACTGGTGGCCCAAATGCTGCTGGAGGATTTCAACGCGGAGGGAGGCAAGCAATTGCGGGGCTTTACGCCGGAAGCACTCGATCGCCTCGTGGCCTACGATTGGCCGGGGCAAATTGCCGAATTGGCCGCCGCGGTCCGCGAGGCCTGCAGCAGCGCGGACGGCATCGAAGTGCACGATGCAGATTTGCCCAAACGGCTCGGGCTGGCTGCCGATGCGGCGCGCCTGCCGCGCAAACAGCCCGACGTCATCAATCTGGAGAATTTTTTGGCCGGCATCGAGACCGAACTGATCCAGCGCGCCTAAGAGAATCGAAGGGCAACAAGAGCAAGGCGGCACGCCTGCTGGGTCTAACGCGGCCGAGGCTGTACCGACGCATGGTGCAGTTGGGATTAGAGCATGGTGAAAAACCAGACGAAGAGTAAACTGATGTCGGCCATCGTCTGTGAAAGCGATGGCCGTTGGGCCGCACCACTCCGGCGCGAGTTGCCACAGGGCATCTCGCTGGTGGAGATCCGCAGTTTGAGCGAGTTGTGGCCGCTTCTGCCAGGTTGCCCAGGTGCCGTCGTGATACTAGAACTAATGGCCGAGAAGAAACAACAACTTGTGGCCGCGCTGTTGCGGATAGATCGTGAATTCTCTCAAGTGATGCCGATCGTCGTCGCGGATCGAAAATTGTCCGCCTGGGAGGATGCGGCCCGCGAGGCCGGGGCGGCGCACTTTATCGCTTCGCCGCGGCGCTCGTCGGAATTAGGCGAAACCGTGAAACGCCGGATGTGCGGCCTGGCGGCGGTCGCTGGAGCGGGAGGCGAGGAAAACCTATCCGTCGAAGAGCGCATTTTTGCCACCCTGCCGTGGGCGGAGTAGCAGTTTTCAGCCGATCTAGATTTCTAAACGTAGACAGAAGGTCTCCATGCCAGAGGGAAAGATCGATCAGGCGGCGGTATTGGCGGCGGTCAAGGATTTTCGCGATCCAGAGACCGGGCGCAGCGTCGTCGAGATGGAGCAGGTGCGTGATGTGCGGATCGACGGCGACTCGCTGACTCTGGTTTTGGCCCTGACGACCCATTCCGCCCAGCTATGGCAGGAAACCGTGGCGGAGCTGGAACAGTTGATCCGGCAACGCTTTCCGGCGATCAAGCGAGTCACGATCGACCCCAAAATCCACCCGCGCCCGCCGCAAAAGCTGGGCACCATCGGGCTGGCCGCCAAAAGCGTCATTGCCGTGGGATCGGGCAAGGGGGGCGTCGGCAAAAGCACCATCGCCGCCTGTTTGGCCATCGGACTGGCTCGAGCCGGTTCCAAAGTCGGCCTGCTCGATGCCGACGTGTACGGTCCCAGCATTCCTCACCTGCTCGGCTTGCGCGGCCAGCCGGAACGAGAAAGCGAAAACAAGATCAAACCCTTCGACTGCGCCGGCATGAAAGTGATGTCGATGGGCTTCTTTATCCCGGTGGGCGAAGCGGTGGTCTGGCGGGGGCCGATGCTGCACGGCGCGATCACGCAAATGCTGCGCGACACCGCTTGGGGCGAATTGGACTACGTGATCATCGACCTGCCGCCGGGCACCGGCGACGTCTCGCTCACGCTATCTCAGTTGCTGCCGCTGGCCGGCGCCGTGGTCGTGTGCACGCCGCAGGACGTGGCGCTGCTGGACGCGGTGAAGGCGATCGCCATGTTCCGCAAGGTCAACATTCCGGTGTTAGGAGTCGTGGAGAACATGAGCTACTTCGTCTGTCCCGACACCGGCAAGCGGTACGACATCTTCGGCCATGGCGGCGCGAAGCGGCGCGCCGAAGAACTGGGAATTCCGTTTTTGGGCGAGGTGCCGATCAACATTTCCATCCGCGTGCACGGCGACGAAGGGCGCACGGCGGCGAATTTCGACGATGTGGAAAGTGCGCCGTATTTCGAAGCAATCTGTTATCGACTCGCCAAGAATTTGGCCGACCAGCATCGTGCCGCGCCCCCGATGCCTTCGTTGCCCACGCTGTGATTTTTCGCTGCCGCCCAACGCAACGGCTTGCTAGCAAAGGGGGCGGCCCGCCCAAGCCTTGCTGCGGCAACGGCTTGGAGAGATCGGTGAGAGATTAGCCCGGACACCCGACAGGCGGCCGGCTTACTCCCCAAAAACGCTAGAGCCGCGAGGAACGAGTCCTCGCGGCTCTTTCTCGTCGTGTCTTAAAGAAGCGCACAGCGGGCAGTGGCCGCGCTGTTGAAGCGAACGTTAGCGACGACGCTTCTTAGTCTTCTTCTTGGCCGACTTCTTGGCAGCCTTTTTTCTCTTCTTGGCCACAGTACATCCTCCGTTAAAGAGTTCGTGGCAAGCCGCCTGTCCGCCGTCCTCGACGGCAGCTCGACAAGCGAGTTATCCACGACACAACCAACCAAGACTTCTCATGTGCGTCGTCGTCGCAGTGTGTTGCACCGTGACGACCTTCCAATGTTCGACGCACATGATCATCACGCTTGTATTAGTACGCATTGCAAAAATAATTGCAACACCAATTTCAAAAATTTTTCATTTTCACAAAAAAATTGTCAAGATCGATTTTTTCGCGCAAAAAAGTTTTTCGCGCTGAGAATCACGACCAGAACGCGCGATTCAAGAAATGATTTTCACCGCAGCGACGCCGCGGCGCAGTGAAAAAATCGCCACGTTCAAAAAAATGAGACGATCGTGCCGCCGCCGAGCCGCGCGGCTGGCTGTTTGCGCCGCCGCTCGATCCCGAATATCCAATGTTGTTGCGGCGAGCGGCTGGTCAGATAGACCCAGCGACGCAGCGAACCCAGCGCCGGCGCCGGCAACGCAGCGCCGTCGTCCTGCCAGGAAGCAAGAATCTCGCGCCAGGCGTGCCGCCAGTGCCGCCAGCGAATGTGAATCGGGTCGATGCCATACCACGCGGCCTGCTGTGGAACCAGTCGCACGCCGCGCGCTTGCCCGATTGCCTGCAACCGATCGTGCAGTTGCCGCGCCCGGTCGCCGGCTTCGGCGAAGCTCAGCCGGCAGCGCGGGAACATCAGGCTGCGGAAAAAATAATAGCGCCGCGGCGAAACGCTCAGCAGACTGTCGACTGGCAAGAGCGTCATGCTCACGCGGGCGCCGGCGCGTTGCAATCGCTCCAAAATAGTTTCGACCCAGGAAACGATCTGCGGCGCCTCGACCTGATACATCAGATCGTTGCCGATGTCGGTCAGCAGCGCCGCCGTCGGCACGTCGCTGCGAGCCTCGAGCGCTTCCCACAAGCCGCAATCGAGGATGCCGGGCAATGTGCGACCCAGCACGGTGCTCGTGATGCCATACGACCGGCCGTGCCCCAAGGCAGACAACACTTCCAACGAGCCGCCGCAGACGAGTTGCGCCGTTTCGACGACGGTGGAAATGCCGCGGGTGAGATTGCTCGCGCCCAGCAGGACGACGCGGCGTGGCGGACAATTTCCGTTGGACTCGTGCATTGCCAAACCAAACAAAAGCCGATCAAACTCTGCCGCCGAATCCGCGCCCGCCGCCGAAGTAGGCCTGCAGCGTCATATAGCTGGAATAGGCCAAAAGCGCAAACATGATGCCCATGAACGTGTCGTTGTGCGTGAATCCATACACTGCAACGATGCCGGCGACGACGACAGATAGAATCAACGAATAGCGAATGCCTTGATTTGGATTCGCAAGGTTGAACATTTCGCGCGAAATCTGTCCGCCGTCCAGGGGATAGATCGGCAGCAAATTCAATAGGGCCCACCAAACGCTGGAAAAGATCAGTGAAACTTCAAAGGCGAACAGCGCCACCGGCGGCCAGCGGCCTTCGAGCATCAAAAAATTCAGCTTGCGAATGAAGGGCAGCGGATTGGGAACAATGAACCCGCCGACATAGAAAATGCTCCCCACCACCACGGCCAGCAGCAACTGGGCCAACGGGCCGGCCGCGGAAATGATGATTTGCTTTTTAGGCTCCTGCCATGATTGGCGACCCGCGCTGAAACCCAGCGCTCGCCGCGGTATCGCCAAACCGCCGAAGTGGTACAGCACCACTTCCGATTCGACCCCAAATGCTCGAAACGCCAAGGCGTGGCCAAACTCGTGGACCAACAGCGACAACAGCACCGCCAAAGTCCAAATGATCAGCGCCAGGCCCACGGAAAATTCCCCCTGCGACTGCGCGGAAAAACCTTGGGCCAGGTTCCAACCCAACATCACGCTGACCACCCAGAAAAACGGCGTGATGCGCACCGGAACGCCCAGCAACCGAAAATGCAAGTCGTAGGCAGTGCGTGGTGGTTCGGCCAGCAGCATGGCAAACTCGGGCTAGAGGCAAATAGATCTCGCAATTTGCGCGAGAACTACCTCAGAATCATATCAGCGCCGAGGTCGCTATCAACCGCAGATTCACCGCGGCGAATCACCGTGGAGATGACGATCGGTTCGCTGCAGCCGTTGCCGCCGCAACCTGTTGGACCGACGTTCAGGATAGGTAGTGCCGTGACAGGTTGGCTTGATTTGTTTTCGACCGGCGATGCATTGTGTCCTGGCGATCCGAATAAGACACTCCGTGCCGCGCCCCACAAGCCGCGCAGCGAGCCGAAGGTTTCAGCGACCGCGGTCGGCTCATAACCGCAATGAACCATGCAGTTTTTGCAGCGCGGATTGCCGCTAGCTCGGCCGTAGGCGGCCCAGTCGGTCGTGTGAATCAACTCCTGGAACGTTTGCACATAACCGTCATCCAGCAAGTAACAGGGCTTCTGCCAGCCGAACACGTTATAGGTCGGATTTCCCCACGGTGTGCATTCAAGCTGCCAATTGCCCTGCAGGAATTCCAGAAACAGCGGCGAGTGATTGAATTTCCATCGCCGCGGCCGGTTCCCCAGCAGTTGCCGAAACAACCGCACGGTTTTCTCGCGCGGCAGGAAATTGTCCTGATCCGGCGCCTTGGAATAGCTGTAACCCGGCGAAAGCATCATCCCTTCCACGCCCAGCTCGGTGACGGTGTCCAAGAACGTGCGCAACCGCACCGGATCGGCATCGTTGTACAGCGTAGTGTTGGTTGTCACGCGGAAACCGGCGGCCACGGCGGCACGGATCGCCCGCACGGCAATGTCGTATACGCCTTCACGGCACACGGCGGCATCATGCTGCTCGCGCGGGCCATCGAGATGGATCGAGAACGAGAAATACTTCGACGGCGTGAAGCGCGGCAGCGCTTCCTCGAGCTTGATGGCGTTGGTGCAAAGGTAAATGTACTTTCGCCGCGCCACCAGCCCCGCCACGATCTCATCGATTTGCGGATGCAACAGCGGCTCTCCGCCGGGGATCGAAACCACGGGGGCGCCGCACTCGTCGACAGCTCGGAAACATTGCTCCGGCGTAAGCTGCCGCCGGAGGATCTCCGCAGGATGCTGGATCTTGCCGCACCCGGCGCAGGCCAGGTTGCACCGCAACAGCGGCTCCAGCATCAGCACCAGCGGATAGCGCTTCTCGCCGCGCAGCCGCTTCCGCAGCACGTAACTGGCCACGGTCCACATTTGAGAGATCGGAACGCCCATGCCGGCGACCTGTCATTCTGCATTCTGCAATTTGCAGTCTGCATTTTCTTTCTCTTCCGCCGCGCGGGCCCAGCGCGCCAGTGCCATCAAGGGGAAGTAAATGCAGTAGTAGTGATAGCGCAGATAGAACACGCGTGGAAAGCCGGTGCCGGTGAATTCCGTTTCGTGCCAGGAGCCGTCGTGGTTCTGATGCGCGAGCAAATATTGCACGCCGCGCTGAGCGGCCTGGTGATCGTGCATGCCGGCCGATACCAGCCCCATGAGCGCCCAAGCCGTCTGCGAAGCGGTTTCGCGCCCCTGGCCGCGCAGGCTCGGATCGATGTAGCTGTCCGCCGTTTCGCCCCAACCCCCAGTGGATTGCTGATGTGCGATCAACCACTGCGCCCCGGCCACAATCGCCGGGTCGTGCGGCGGCACACCGGCGGCCCGCAGACCGGTGAGCGCCTGCCACGTTCCATAAATGTAGTTCACGCCCCAGCGTCCAAACCAACTGCCGTCGGCTTCTTGGGTGCGGCGGAGATATTCCACGGCCCGATCGACCGCCACGTGCCCCAGCCGCTTGCCCACACGAGCCACCGCCTCCAGCACGCGCGCCGTGAGATCGGGAGAACTCGGATCGATCATCGCGTTGTGATCCGCAAACGGCACGTGGCACAGGAACTCGGCCGTGTTGTCTTTGTCGAATGCCCCCCAGCCGCCGTCACGGTTCTGCATTGCCAGCATCCAATGCGCCGCCCGGTCGGTCGCCCCGGCCACGTCGTCCAAGAGCATTGCTTTGCAGCGCGCGTCGGGCAGGGTGGGGGCGGTGGTGTCGGCCACAATTTTTAAATCCGGCGGCAGCCAACTGCCGCGGCTAGCCGGCATGGTCTGCGCTTCCTGCAATGACAATACCGCCATCGCCGTGTCGTCCAAATCGGGATAGTGCGGATTGGCGAATTCGAAGCACCAGGCCCCCGGCTGTGCCAAAACATTATGCGACCAATCGCCGCGCGTGCGAATTTCCTGCGCCAACAGCCACTGCACGCCGCGAGTGGTGGCCGGGTAATCCGCTTCCAACCCGCTTTCCGCGAGCGGCCCGCAGCGTGAGCGCCGTATCCCACACCGGCGATTTGCAGGGCTGCAAATGGGCCGTGTGTTCGTCCTCGATCACCAGGTTCCAAAGCTGTTTGCGGCAGTAGCGCATTTCAGGCGATCCCTCGCCGTAACCCAGCGAGCGCAACGCCACGATGCTCCAAATTAACGGCGGGAAAATCGCACCCAGCCCGTCGCTGCTGGCGAAGCGGTGCAACATCCAGCGCTTGGCCGATTGCACCGCCCAATGCCGCAGCGGCGTGATGTGGTGCCGCTGCAAGAATTTGAACAGCTTGTCGGTGCCGTGGAAAAACCGATCCCAACTGACAATCCGCTTGCTCCGCGGCAGGCCCGGGCACCGCGGATACGGCCACGTCATCGGATCGCTGAGCAACAGCTCGCGAATGCCGCGCTCCGGTTCGATATGCCGCACCGGCTGGAAGGCCGACATGATCGACAAGGGAACCAAAATCGTCCGCGACCAAGCACTGATCGAATACAGGTTGACAGGGAACCACTGGGGCAATAGCAGGAATTCCGGCGGCACGTTCGGACAGGCTTTGTACGGAATCTGCCCCAACAGGGCTAAGTAAAATCGCGTAAAACTGTTGACCGCGTCGGCCCCGCCGCCGGCCATGATCACGGCCCGAGCCCGTCGCATCGGTTCTGAGGCCGGATCGTGCCCAGTGAGCTTCAGCGCAAAGTACGCTTTTACCGTGGCGCTAAGATCCAATCCGCCGCCGGGATACTGCGTCCAGAATCCTTCCGGCGTTTGCTTTTCCAGCAGATATTCTGCGCACTTGAGCGCCAGCGGCGATCGTTCCTCCCCCAAATACGCCAACAGCAGCAGAAATTCGCTCTCCAGGATCGTATCGCCTTCCAGCTCGGCGACCCAGTATCCGTCGGCGTGCTGGCGGTTGATGAGCCACTGCTGCGTGCGGGAGATCGCCTGGCGCAGCGAGGGCGCGGCCAGGTGCGGCGCGGTCGAATCGAGTGGAAACGCAGGATGGCCGGACGGCGCAACGCCGGGCGTGCGATGCTGGGCCACCGCACTCATCCCAGTAGTTTCAGGCAACATGCGGGCAGTCTTCCCTGACTGACGGTGTGCGGTTGGAATACGAGGCGACGGAAATTGCCACCATTGGCTCGCGTGGCCCCTGGCCAACGGATGTTGTGTCGCAAAGCTTATTTCATCGCGCCAAGCGACACAAGATCAGTGGCAGCCGAAGCATAGCGAGCGTGATAGCATCGGGCGATAAACTGGCAAAGGCGCGGTGACTTTGCGGCTCATCGCAGCAGCGAAGGCAGGTCCGCGGCGACTTTTTCCGGCGTTGTCGTGGGCGCATATCGCTTCACGACCTCGCCCTCGCGGCTGATCAGGAACTTGGTGAAGTTCCATTTAATGGCATCCGTGCCCAGCAAGCCCGACTTTTCCGACTTCAGAAATTGATAAAGCGGATGCGCTTTCGGGCCGTTCACTTCGATCTTCGCAAACATCGGAAAAGTAACGTGGTACTTCGTCGAGCAAAATTGCTGAATCTCCCCCTCGTCGCCCGGTTCTTGATGCCCAAACTGATCGCACGGGAACCCCAGCACGCTGAAGCCTTCACTTTGATGTTGCTGATAAAGCGATTCCAGCCCGGCATATTGCGGTGTGAACCCGCATTGGCTCGCGACATTCACGATCAACAACACCTGGCCGCGATAATCGGCCAGCGATGTCTGTCGCCCGTCGATTGTAGTGACGTTAATGTCGTAGAGATTCATCGGTGGGGGACTGCTGACATGAGGGCAGAATTTGCATCGGCAGCGCGATCGTGAACGACGCGCCGCGGCCGGGTTGGCTATCGACGACGATCTGTCCGCCGTGCAGCGCGATGATGCGCCAGGCTTTTGACAGGCCGAAACCCAGACCGCGGCCGGCTTCGCGCCGGAGAAAAACGGATCGAAGATTTTTTCGCGAATATCCGCCGAGATGCCCGGGCCATCGTCGCGAATGGTAATTTCTGCGGCGTTGCCTTGGTGCGAAATTTCAATGCCCACATTGCCGCCGCGGCCCAGCGCCTCCAGCGAATTGACGCATATTGCCCGCAGGGCCACGCGCAATTGCACCGGGTCGGCGGCAATGGTCGCCGGCTCGCGGCGCGTCGGCGGGTGCAAGGCGGTTTGCTGGGCGGCGGCATCTTCGACCAGTCTCGCCAGCACTTCGTCCGCCAGTTGCACAAGGTCGATCGATTCCGGCGCCAACTGCGGCGGCCGCGCAAAAAGCATCATGTCCGCCAGCATCTCGTGCGCCCGGAAAGCTTGCGTGTTGATCGCCGCTAGGCGTCGGCGGCGCTCGGGATGGGTTTCTTCTCGCAATAGCGTCTGGGCACGGCTGGCGATGTTCGCCAGCGGATTATTTAATTCATGTCCAGCCCCATACGCGAATTCTTTCAACGAATCGAGCTTGGCTGTTTGCAGGCGGTCGTCGAAGTCAACCTTTAGCCTTGCAGTCTCTCGTAATCGCTCTACTAGCGGCGGAACGACGTTGTGGACGTCTGGAATTTCGCTGAGCCAACGCCGCCACGCCTCGTCGCCGGCGGCGCGAGACTCTGCCGATAAGGAATCGCTGACTGCGGGTGGTCGAAGTGGCCAATCAGGCAGGACCGATTCTCCGCCGCCTGTATCGCAGGCTTTGAACCATTCTCCCCACCGGGAAGTCAACGCTGCCACATGATCGGGATGAGCGGTCGCATCGCTGTCGCCAAGCTGCGCGGCCCACCTCGCTGGCGGCGGCGACCGATTCGGCCACCAGCACCGCGAATTGTCCGTGCTGCTGTGCAGTAAACGTGACCAATGGCGGATCAGGCCACTGGAGCGCGTCGATCAACCGCGGGGCCAACCACTCGGCAAGCGAACGAGCCGAAGTCGCCCCGCCGCTTGGTGCGCCGACTGCGAAGCGGTCCACCGACCAGATCGCCAACGCTGGATCGGCAACGATTGCGGCGACAAGCTTGGCCACACGCGACGAATTCGATTCGTCGACCAGTGCACCGGCCAATGCCAGCGCCGTTGCATCGCAAAGCGGCAGCGTCCAGTGCCCGGCGCCGTGAACGATCGGCGGCAGCGAAAGCATCGTGCGGGATTTCATCGTTGCACCAATAAAAAAGCCCAGGAGTTGCAACTCCTGGGCTTGGAGAAGTGAACGGTAATTTATATCCGACCAGGAATCGCTCAGCCCGTCGCCACCGATTCCACATCCAACAGTGCGCCGATCCGGTCGACCAGTGTTTCCACCTCGAACGGCTTGTGCAGGAAATCGTTCGCTCCGGCGGCTTTCAGGTCTTCGATCTTGTCGTTCTCGATCATGCCGCTGATGCAAATGATCTTCACATCGTCCATGGTCTTGTCGCCGCGCACTCGCGTGCACACTTCGCGCCCATTGATATCCGGCAGCATCACGTCCAACACGATCAGGTCAGGATGGTATTCCTTGACCATCATGCCGGCGTCGAAGCCGTTGTTCACGGAGCGCACCTCGAAGCGGCCGTCCTTCTCCAGGACGTCGACAATCAGGTCGACAAGCTCTTGATCGTCGTCGACGACCAGAATTTTTCGCTTGCCGCTTTCCAAGGCGTCGGTCGGAATGCCGTTGTCGCGCATGAATGCGTACAGCTCCGCGCGGAATGCGGCGGAAGCGGCTGCCAGGCACGCGGAAACCTTTGAGTTGCCCGGAATCAAAGCAACGTATAATCGTTTGCTGGCTGACCTTGCAGATTTTGGCCGCCTCGCCAGTCGTAAAAACGGTTTTCATCTGGTTTAACCACCCTCTCCCTAGCCGTGGTGCAGCTAGTCTTAGCGGGACCTGAAGCGCATCATGTGCAAGATGTGTTCCAGGGCACCTAGTCCTCCATGTTCGCAAAGACGCTTCGCCGCAGCGCACCCACGCGGCGTCACCAGGAACAGACTTCCCTCGTCAAACCTTGACGAACAGACTCCATTTCGCGGGGGCGAACCAGAGCCGCCGCCGTACACAGCAAAACGACAATCAACCTGGATTACCGAGTTTGCCATTAATGCGAATTATAGCCATCTTGCGGGCTGCGTCAAGATTGATCTATTCGCCGCAACCAACGGACAACAAATACCTTGCGTAAAGCGTAGATTCGCCCGGCATCGCCTTATTTTTGGGCACAGATTCCTCGAAATCGAGCCTCAATGGGCATCGAGATGCACCATCAAAATTGCGACATCTGCCGGTGTTATACCGCTAATTCGGCCAGCTTGTGCCAAGCTAATAGGCCGGGTGCGCGATAGTTTCTCGCGCGCTTCGATGCGCAGCTGCGCAAGTGCCGAGTAGTCGAAGCTGGCGGGAATTCGCTTTTCTTGCAGGCGACGCAAGCGAGCGATTTCTGTTTCCTGGCGCTCCACGTAACCGGCGTACTTCACGTCGTACTCGACTTGCTGCGCTACTTCCTGCGAGACGTGGGAAAGTTCGGGTAGTTGGGCGACCAGATCTGCCCAGGTTGTTTCAGTGCGGCGCAGCAACTTCGAAAGCGACTCTCCCTGGGCGCGCGCCGTTTCCACCATTGCCAGCACGCCGATAATTTCGGACTGCTTGTGTTCGAAGCGTTGCCAGCGCACTTCATCGACCAGCCCAACTTGCCTGCCCAACGGCGTGAGCCGTCGGTCGGCGTTGTCATGTCGAAGTGAGAGCCGATACTCTGCGCGGCTGGTGAACATGCGATAGGGCTCATCGACGCCGCGAGTGACCAGGTCGTCGATTAGTACGCCAATGTACGCCTGATCGCGCGACAAAACGAGCGGCTCTGCGTTTCGCAATTTTTGGACAGCGTTGACGCCGGCAATCAACCCCTGCGCCGCGGCTTCTTCGTACCCCGTCGTGCCGTTAATCTGTCCGGCGAAGAACAAGCCGCCGACGCGCTTCGTTTCCAAGCTCGGCCACAATTGATCGGGCGGAGCGTAATCATACTCCACCGCATAGCCGTAGCGCATGATCTCGGCCCTCTCCAGCCCCGGAATCAGCCGCAACATCGCATCCTGCACGTCACGCGGCAAACTGGTCGAGATGCCGTTGACGTACACTTCCAGCGTGTTGCGCCCCTCGGGCTCAAGAAACAACTGATGGCGCGTCTTATCGGCGAAGCGCACCACTTTGTCTTCAATTGACGGGCAATAGCGTGGACCCCGCGATTGGATTTGCCCCGAGTACATCGGCGAGCGATGCAAATTCGCGCGGATTAAATCGTGCACCGCCTCGTTGGTGTACGTGATCCAACACGGCAACTGCGGCTGCTCCAGCCGGGGCGTAAGAAAGCTGAATGGCTGCGGCAATTCGTCCCCCGGCTGCAGTTCGCAACGATCGTAGTCAATCGTCCGGCCATTCAGTCGGCATGGCGTCCCGGTCTTGAATCGGGCCAATTCGAAGCCCAGGCGTGTTAGCGCACCGCTAATACCGGCGGTGGTGCCTTCGCCGGCGCGGCCGCCCGGCGTTTTCGTTTCCCCGGTGTGCATCACAGCTTGCAGAAATGTGCCAGTGGTCAGAACGACCGCCGCGGCGCAATATTCGGCGCCGCCGCGCACTCGCACTCCGCTGATATGTCCATCCTCCGTCAGCAGGTCATCCACGACTTCTTGCCGCAACGTGAGATTCGATTGCGACTCGACAATCCGCTTCATCTCCTGCTGGTAGGCCTTCTTGTCGGCCTGCGCCCGCGGACTGTGCATCGCTGGTCCCTTGCGGCGGTTGAGCATGCGGAACTGGATGCCGGTGGCGTCGATTGCCTCGCCCATCGCGCCGCCCAGGGCGTCGATCTCGCGCACAATCTGTCCCTTGGCCACGCCGCCGATGGCCGGGTTGCAGCTCATCTGGGCCACGGTGTCGCAGTTGGTCGTCAACAGCGCCGTGCGGGCTCCCATCCGGGCCGCAGCCAAAGCCGCTTCACAGCCGGCATGGCCAGCGCCGACAACTAGAACATCGTACTCGTAAGAAGAGCCGGGCATTTGAATGTTAGCGTCGGCCGCCAGGCCGATTGCAGGATCGAACGATCATCTATTTTCTCAAATCGTCGACGCGGCGGTCGTCGGCATCGTCGACTTTGGCGTGCAGATGAATTTCGTCAGGCTTGGTGGTCTGCAAAAGCTTCTCGGCATCGGCCACTTTCAGCGGATCGGACCCGTGCGCCAGCACCAGCACATGGCCCGATTTTATTTTCTGTTCGTAGCGGGCGACATGATCTTTGTGCATGCCCCAGCCGCTGATGGCGCCGATCAATCCGCCCACGACGACGCCGGTCCAGGCCGCCAGTGGTCCCGCGATCACGACACCAACTCCGGCCAGGGTCACCACCGTGGTGCCACCCAGGGCTCCAATCACAGCGCCAATCCCTGCTCCGACGATGGCGTCCTTCTCGGCCTGATCGCCCAATTCCAGAGCCTTCTTCACCGCGGCAGGTTCGTTTTTCAGTGAAGCGGTCGCCAGCGAAATATTCTCGCTGGGAAAGCCGGAAGCAATCAGCTTATCGATCGCCGACTTCGCTTGCTGTGTGTCTTTGTAAACGGCCACCACGATTTCTTCGGCCATGATGAAGTTCCTGTGGTTATGATCCCTTCGCCGGTGCCCGGCATTCAGCCGAGCAACCCGAATGCCGCACTTGCGGGCCATCATGATACCGCGCGGCCGTCAATCGTCATACCAGCCGCAAGCCGCGCTCGGTAATTTCAAAAGGCACAATTTGTCCGCTGGCCTCGCTCCCACGATGCTTGGCCACGTGCAGCGCCCGCCGCATTTCGGAACCCTCGCGCACTTTGCCAAGCTGGATGATAGTACTGGCATTGGCCAGCACGTCCCCTTCATCCAGCGGCCGGCGAATCAGTTCGTCCAGCATCGTTTCGGCCGAAGTGTACAGCAGCAGACAGCCAATTTTTTCGTGGTCATAGCGTAGTTGGGCCGCGGTTTCGGCATGTTCCCGGAATTGCTCGCGGAACAAATCGCGGGCCACCCATTCCGCGTCTTTTCGCAGAATCTGGTGGTAGACGTAATCGAACAATTCCAATTGGATTGAATCGCTCGCCCGGCCCACCGGTTCCACGCCGTCGATGACCGCGCACCGCACGCCGTGGACGAAATTGCCGTAGAAAAACGCAATCGTGGCGTTCAACCGCGCGGCGAGTTCCGCCCGCCACTCGTGCCACTGGTCGAAATCCAGATCGTGCCGTGTGACGCGCTTGCCGCGACGATCGAACACATGCAGGTAATCCCCGCGCTTATTCCGCGGATTGAAAAAGTCGTTTAGATTCGCTCGTCCGTTCGAGTCGGCGGGCGTTAGCTTCCATTGGAACAGCCGCTGGGCATATTCGGTCTGGCTTTGCGAATCGCCGCGCGCAGTCATGTCGAAAATGATCCCGCGATGACCTTCCTGCGATTGTCCCGCGTGCGCAAATTGCAGCCCAAGCTGCGTTTTGCCGATGCCGGTCGCCCCGACCACCACCGTCAGACGCCCCGGCAGCAAACCGCCGCCGAGCAAATCATCAAGTCCAGGAACGCCAGTAGAAAGCCGAGACATGAGAAAACGTAATCACAGGCCATCGAAAATAGCCGGAGGTCAATGACCTCCGGACAACCCGCCATGTGGGTTGCATTGGTGACTAAGCCGCTTCACTCGGCGGCGTCACATCAATCGTACCGTGCCCACAGCGCAGATTGAACAGCCCGAAGATTTCCTGCTGCGTCAGGCCCAATGCCTGCGGCGCAAAGGAATCGGAGAAGATCGTGTCGAAAAGCTCCCTCTTTTCGGCCAGCACCTGGTTGATCCGCTCTTCAATCGTATCGAGCGTCAGGAAGCGCGTCACCGTGACCGGACCCTCGGTGCCGATGCGATGCGCCCGATTAATGGCCTGATCTTCCACGGCGGGATTCCACCAGCGGTCGAACAGGAACACGTAACTGGCGAACTGCAAATTCAGCCCGACGCCGCCGGCGCCGTAGGAAATCAGGAGCACATGCCGACTGCGATCGGAACGGAATTGTTCGATGACGCCGTCGCGCGCCTTGAACGCAATCTGCCCGTGATATTCCAACGGATTGCAATCGCGCAACTCGCCTTTGAGGCGCTCCAGCGTGCCGACCCATTGGCTAAACACGATCGCCTTTTGACCGCTGGCCGCCACTTCGTCCAAGTCCGCGGCCAAGCGTTCCAACTTAGAACTCGCGCCGGTCGCCGGATCAAAGTTGCAAATTTGCTTTAATCGCAAAATCAACTCGAACACATGATGGATCGTGGCCGAATCGCCCAACTCCGTCAGCCGCAACACTCCTTCTTCCTCAGCCATCGTGTAGGTTTCGCGTTGTTCGGAGGTCAGCTCCATTTCCGCATCGCGGAATAGCTTGGGCGGAAGATCGGCGAGCACCGATTCCTTGGTGCGCCGCAAAATGTAATTCGCCGCCGCGCGACCCAGCGCCCGTGGCTTCATGTGCGGCGAAAGTCGCCCGGGAGCGACAAAATCGAAAATGCCCAGCAAATCCTCCGGCGAGTTTTCCACCGGCGTTCCCGTCAGCGCCCAACTGCGCTCGCGCGGAATCGAGCACACCACCTGATTCGTGACCGCCGCGCGGTTTTTGATTCGCTGCGATTCATCGAGCACCACCAGGTCGAAGTGCAGCCTGCGCCCGCCACCAACTCGGCATCACGGCAAAGCGCTTCGTAATTGGCGATCTTCACCGGCACACCGGGCAATCGCCACAGCCAGCTGCGCCGCTGCGGATCGCCTTCGATCACCGCCAGCGGCAATTCCGGCGCCCATAGGGAAAACTCGCGCTTCCAACTCGTGACCAGCGGCTTGGGACACACCAACAGCACGCTGTGAATCTCCCCGCGCGCAACAGCATTCGCAGCGCCGTGATCGCTTGCATTGTTTTGCCCAGCCCCATCTCATCGGCCAGTAGCGCCGAAATGCGGGGATATAAAAAGGCCACGCCTTGCAACTGGAATGGAAACGGCGCCAGCGGAAACTCCAGCGCCTGTCGCACGATCAACGTTTCCAGCGACGGCTGCAAAACAAAATGCAACCGGTCCTCCAGTTTGATGACGTCGTCCGGCGGCTGGATGCGAGTTCGCAACAGGCGCGCGGCTTCCAGCAGCGCATCGCGTGAAATCGATTGCACGCTGGATTCTTGCGAGGTCGACAAGAATGAAATGAGCGTTTTTGTGGGCGGTGCAAATTGGAAACTTTGCGCGCGCACCGGCGCCGTTTGGACCGGCAGCGAAAGAACGTCCGGCGCGATGATCGCGCTGATGGAAGTCACCTGAGGCGGCCGATCGAGAAGCTGCGACGAACGTACCTCGGGCAAGCCGGCCGACGTCAGCGGAACGCTGAAGACCGCCGGTCGACTGGAAGAAGCGACCGGGGAAGATTGCGCACGATAGTCGCGCATCAGGCCGCCTTGGCCGTGTTGCGGTCGGCCTCTTCGATCGCCTCGCGAATGCGGCCAAACGGCTCCATCAGGTCGAACAGATCATCCAGGTCCGTCAACCGCTGCGAAATCAAGTCTCGATCCATTCCATACCGACTTTGCAGCGCCAAACGACTACGGCCGATCGATACCTCGGCGCAATACTCCGGCAGCGGTTTGTCGGTCGCCAGCACCAGCGCGGTCGGCAATTCGATCTGCTCGCGCACGGCAAGCATTGGCGCCACGTCGACCAACACGACCAGCGGCTCAATCACCGATTTATTGACCAGCGTGGCCCCAATCTGTTCGCCGTACAGAAACGGCTCGAGTGTCGGGCCGTACAAAATCTGCTGCGCCGATTGGGCTTCACCGGCACCGTGCAATGAAATTCCAACGGCCGCCCCACGGTGTTGAGCAGCAAGTAGCCGCCGAACAGCCCGTGCGGTGCGCGCTCAATCGCGGTCAAGAAACCGATCGCAGTGGCGGAAGCAATGCTGGCACTCATCCACGTTTCCTAATCGATCCAGGTTTCGCTCGACGACCGCTGCCCATCGCCGAAACGATAAGCCGCAAGCAGTCGCTCTGCATACCATCGGGCCGTGCGAAGCGCGACTTGAGAGACAAGCCAGCAGAGAGGGATTGACGCACCCTTTGGTGCGACGATTCGCGGCCGGTGCTAGCAAAACCCAGTCATTTACATTAGACTAAAAGAGCCTGCCCGATTAATCTGATCGCTTCGCCAACCGAGATTTGCCTTCCAATGAGCCCGACTCCACGACCCGAGAATAACTTGTTCACCCAAGTCGACATTACCCCCAACACTGCGTCCGCGCCAGCGCCGCTTTCCGGCACCGGTTTGGAACAGAATCAATTGCTGCGCAACATTCTGCAGGCTTTGGATCGGCAGAACGAATTGATGGAAGAGCTGATCACGCAGGTTAGCTCGGTGCAGCGGCAGCGCGCCCAGGAATTGGCTCAATGGAAAGAAGCCAATCCGCGGCTGGCGAAAAACTGTCGCGCGGCCTCCGAGGCGCTGGCCAAGGTGCAGACCGAGTTTTTGGCGACCCTGGCCACCGAAATCAACGACAATCCGGAGGCCCTGATCGACGGCGAGTTCATGCTGCACGAATTCATTGACCGCTACGGCCCGCGGCTGGCGCACCTCAACGGCGTGTTGCAGGTGCTCGCACAGCTAGGCGCCGCCCCGCCTTCGAACACCAATAAATAACCGTCGCTTGTGTCCGTGAGGATGCGGACGAAACCCCAAGCGATTCCCACCTGATAATCGCGGAAAGCCGAACGGAGTCACCGGCGATTCCGACCCACCCATGCAGTTTCTTTCAGTGATTAACCGCGCCCAGTTCGGGCTGGCGGCGCTCGCTGTGTTGCTGTGCGCTTTTGTAGCGAGCGGTTGCGGCGGCCGCGCCCAGCGATCCGAAAAGCGGGTGGTGCTGCCGGTGTCCGCCGGCGATGAGCGCGAAGACAACGCCGCTGCCGCAGGATGCTGGCCAGGTTGGCGCGGAGAAAATTGTTCCGGCGTCGCCGCCGACAAAAATCTGCCAACCCAGTGGAGCACGTCGCGTGGCATCCGCTGGAAAGTCGGCCTGCCGGGACGCGGCAATTCGTCGCCGGTGATCTGGGGCGAAGATGTCATCATCACTTCGTACGTCGGCGATGGCGAAGGCAGCCAACTGCTGGTGTGCGCGCTGGATCGACAAACCGGCAAACCGCATTGGCACGCCGAAGCCGCCAAAGCCAGCGGCAGCACGCACAACAAAAATGGTTTCGCCTCCGCCTCCGTCACGACCGACGGCCAGCAGGTGTTCGCCTCTTTCGGCAGCGCCGGCCTGTTCGCTTTCGAATTGTCCACCGGCCGCCAGCTTTGGCATGCGGAACTTGGATCGCTCGCCCATCAATGGGGCTCGGCCTCGAGCCCGGTGTTGGTTGGAAACGTCGTCGTGCAGTTGTGCGATAGCGCGGCCGAGTCGGACATCCGCGCGTTCGACAAAACCACGGGCGAGCTCATTTGGAAGACCGACCGGCCCAGCCACGGTTGCTGGACCACGCCCGTGCTGGTCACGGCGCACGACGCCTCAGATCAGCCCCGGCAAGAGTTAGTAGTCAACGGCACCGGCATGGACGGCGCGGCCAATGGATATATCATCGCCTACGATCCCACAGATGGCCATGAGCTGTGGCGCGTGCAAGGCACCACCGACGTCGTCTGCCCCACAGCAATTCTTGCCGGCGAATTGGTGATCAGCACGAGCGGACGCAACGGACCGATCTTCGCTGTCCGACCCGGCGGCAGCGGCGAGTTGACGGCCACGAACGTCGCCTGGAAGCAGCCGCGCGGCGGCGCGTACGTGCCCACAGGCGTGGCCTATCGCAATCGGCTGTACACCATCGCCGACGGCGGCGTGATGACCTGCTTCAACCTGGCCGACGGCGAGCAAGTGTGGCGCGACCGATTGAAAGGCACGTTCTCGGCGAGCCTCGTGGCGGGCGACGGCCACATCTACGCCGTGAACGAATACGGCGTGGTCTACGTCGTCGCCGCAGGCGATAAATTCGAGCTGTTGGCGACCAACGACATGGAAGAGCGAACGCTGGCCACGCCTGCCATCGCCGCCGGAGACTTGTTTTTGCGCACCGAGACGCAGCTTTATTGCATCGATGAGCGCACGCAAGTGGCGTCGGCCAATTCGAAGCCTGCCGATCCGCGACCGCGCGAACTGCACAAGTAGCCTGCCGCGGCACTCGCCGGGTACAATCATGCAATATGGCAAGCGACATGGATTCTCTGGTTCGGACCGCGCGCGATCGGCTGAATGCGCACGTGTACGAAACGGTGCAGTGGCACTTTCATCCGTCCACCGGCTGCCCGTTCTGGCTCCAGAAGGCAAAAGAGCTGCAATTCGACCCGCTCAAAGAAGTCCGCACCTTCGACGATCTGAAAAAGTTCCCCGCATTTCAGGATGAGTGGTTGCGGGGCGGCCCGGTGCGCCGCTGGGTGCCCAAGGTATTGGCCGATAAGCCGATCTACGTGTTCGAAACCGGCGGCACCACCGGCACTCCCAAGTCGCGAATCGCCAGCGAAGATTTTCGCATCGACTATGAGCTTTTCAGCAAGTCGCTGCCGGAAAGGTATTTTCCTAAAGGCGCAAATTGGCTGATGCTGGGTCCTTCGGGTCCGCGGCGACTGCGCCTGGCGGTCGAGCATCTGGCGCAGCATCGCGGCGGCATCTCGTTTTGCATCGATCTGGATCCCCGCTGGGTCATCAAGCTGATCAAGCGCGGCTCGATGGAACAACTCGAAGCCTACAAGCAGCATTGCATCGACCAGGCAATCACCATTCTGCGCCGGCCACAACATCAAATGCCTGTTCACCACACCCAAGCTGCTGGAAGCCTTGGCACTGGAATTGGAAAAGCAAGGCTCCAGCATTCCGAAAGAAGGCATCACCGGCATCTTCAGCGGCGGCACCGAATTCACGCCGCAATGGACGCGCTTTGCGGTGGAAGAACTGTTGGGCGGCCCGCCGGAACAAAGCGGCGTGTACATGACGCCGACTTACGGAAACACATTGATGGGGCTGGCCGCCAGCAAACCGGTGACCGCCGCCGAGAAATACAAAATCACTTATTACGCGCCGCAACCGCGGGCCGTGATCGAGGTGGTCGAGTTCAACGACGACAGTCGCGTGGTCGATTACGGCAAAACCGGCCGCGTGAAGCTGACCACGCTCACCAAAGAATTCTTTATGCCCGGTTTTTTGGAGCGCGACGAAGGCGAACGTGAACTGCCCTTTGAAAAATATCCCTGGGACGGCGTCAGCGGAGTGCGACCGTTCCATGAGCTAGCCGAGGCCACCACCGTCGGGGTGTATTGATGTTGAACCTTCCTGTCCTCCGCTGGGGCAAGCCGTACGACTCCTTGAAAAAGGAAGAGGTCGTGCACTTCATCACCAGCGAGCCGATCGCCACCGTGGGCCAGGCGAACGGCGCGCTGGTCGAGCGCGACGCCCGCAATGCCAAGAATGCCCGCAAAGCGCTTTTGGATTTCAAGCCGCAAGATCTGATTGCCCGCGTGAAAAAGGCGGCCGACTTGTATCTCAATGCCACGCTCCCTATCGGCGATGGCACCCAATCGCCCGATGAGTTCGCCCGACAGCAATCGGCCAGCACCGGTTTGCCGGAGCACATGGCCAAGGCGAACATGCACAAGAACCATTTCGTGCTGACGCACATGGGCCAGGTGCTCGACGCACTGACCCGCGGCCTGTCGCTGGAAATTCTCTCGCGCGGCTACGGCGTGGAGAATTGCGGCGTCGTGGTCAGTTATCAATGCCAAACACCCGCGCTCGGCGTGGTGTTGCCATCCAATTCTCCCGGTGTTCACACTCTCTGGCTGCCGGTGATTGCAATGCAGGTTGGACTGGTTCTCAAACCTGGTCCGCAAGAACCGTGGACGCCCTATCGAATGGCCGCGGCTTTCGTCGCCGCGGGCATCCCGGCCGAGGCCATCGGCATTTATCCCGGCGGCGCGGACGCAGGCGCCGCAGTGCTTGCCAGTTGCGCGCGCAGCATGATCTTTGGCGGCGAGGGCACGGTGGAGCGGTACAAGGGAAACCCCAAGGTCAGCGTCCACGGCCCTGGCTTCAGCAAGATTCTGCTTGGCGACGACGTGGTCGATGAGTGGGAAGCGTATCTCGACATCATGGTCGAAAGCGTGCTCGTCAACAGCGGCCGCGGCTGCATCAATTGCTCCGGCATATGGGCCTCGCGGCACACCAACCAAATCGCCAAAGCACTCGCCGAGCGAATCGGACCTATAGAAGTCAAACCGCCGGATGATCCGACCGCTGCGCTGGCGGCGTTCACCATACCCGGCCAGGCAGCCGGCATTTGGAAGAGCATCGAGGCCGATCTGCGCGAAAGCGGGGTGGACCATATGACGGCAGCCTACGGCCCACGATTAGTCGAAAAAGAGCGCTGCGGTTACTTGCGTCCCACGGTGATCCATTGCGAATCGCCCTCTGCTGCCGCGGCGAAAAAGGAATTCATGTTCCCATTTGTCACGGTTGTAAAGTGTCCGCAGGAAAAAATGATCGAACGGATGGGCAATACGCTCGTGGCGACGGCAATCACGAATAATGCACAGTGGCAGCGCAAATTGACCGACGCCACGAACATCGACCGCTTGAACATGGGCCCCATTCCCACCACGAAGCTCGATTGGCTGCAGCCGCACGAAGGCAACATTGTCGACTTTTTGTTCCGCGCCGCGCGATGCAAATTCCCAAAGACCAAATGTCGAAGTTGTCATGACCCCGTTTGATTTCAATCCTCGAACGCGGATTGTATTTGGCCCCGGCAAACTCGCCGTCCTCGGCGAACTCGCCGGGGAGCTTGGCGCCAATCGCGTGCTGGTCGTTAGTGACCCGGGCATCGTTGCCGCCGGGCACACCGCGCGCGGCATCGCTGCGCTGGTGGCGGCGGGAATCAAAACGCAACTATTCGATGGCGTCGGTGAAAATCCGACGACCGAGCACGTCGCGGCAGGATTGACAGCCGCCAAAAAATTCCAGCCAGATTTGATCGTCGGCCTTGGCGGCGGCAGCTCGATGGATTGCGCCAAGGGAATTAATTTCCTCCTGACCAACGGCGGCCAGATGCAAGATTACTGGGGCATCGGCAAAGCCACCAAGCCGATGCTTCCCATGATCGCTGTGCCCACCACCGCCGGAACGGGGAGCGAAACGCAATCGTTCGCGCTGATCAGCGACGCCAGGACGCACGTGAAGATGGCCTGCGGCGATAAGAAAGCCACCGTCCGCGTGGCGCTGCTGGATCCCGAACTGACGCTCACCCAGCCGCCGCGAGTAACCGCGCTCACCGGCGTCGACGCCGTGGCTCATGCCTTGGAAAGCTACGTGTGCAATGCGCGCAATCCGGCCTCCATGGCCTTAAGCCGTGAAGCGTGGCTGCTTTTGGGAGGCAATTTTGCCCGAGTGCTGGACAATCCGCAGGATTTGGACCCTCGCAGCGGCATGCAATTGGGCGCCTGCTTCGCGGGCTTGGCAATCGAAAACAGCATGTTAGGCGCGGCCCATGCACTGGCGAATCCGCTGACCGCACAATTCGGCGTCGCCCACGGTCAGGCGGTGGGCATGATGCTGCCGCACGTGATCCGCTTCAACGGGGCGGCCGTCGGCAACCTGTATTTTGAACTCCTGGAATGCACCGCCGGCGGCAACGGATTCCCGACGCCGCAGTCAGGTTACAGCGGCCTGGCCGATTTCGTGGGCGGTTTGTTGAATCGCGCCGGATTACTCAGCCGCCTGCGCGAATTCGATATTTCAAAAGACAAACTGGAACTGCTTGCCGCCGATGCCGCGCAGCAATGGACCGCCGGATTTAATCCGCGCAATGTGAACGTCGACGACCTGCTCTCTTTATATCGGGCCGCATACTAATGAAATTTGCGTCAAGCATTTTCTGTCTGATCTGGTTTTGCGTGAGCGCCGCGCTGGCGGCGGAAAACGATTCGGCCGGGCAAAGCTGGCCCGTGTTCCGCGGTAACGCCCAGGCCACCGGCGTCTCTGAATCGCCGCTGCCGGAGAAGCCGGAACTCCTGTGGAAATACACCGTCGAAAAAGGATCGTTCGACGCCACGCCCGTGATTGCCGCTGGCATTGTCTACATCGGCGATTTGGATGGCACGGTGTACGCGATCGATCTGGCAACCGGCGGCGAGAAATGGAAATTCACCAATCCGGCCAAGCAAGTCGGTTTCAACACCGCTGCTGCCGTGCACGACGGGCTGCTCTACGTCGGCGATCAGGACGGGACGTTCTTCTGTCTGGATGCCAACAACGGCGAAATGAAATGGACTTGCAAAACCGAAGCCGAAATCAACTCAGCCGCCAATTTTTATCACGACAACGTGCTCTTCGGCTCGCAGGATTCCACGCTGTATTGCCTCGATGCCAAAACCGGCAAGAAAGTTTGGACGCACAGCATCGGCAATCAGATTCGCTGCTCGCCGACGGTGGTCGAAGACCGTTGTTTCATCGCCGGGTGCGACGGCAAGCTGCACGTGATCGATTTGAAAAACGGCGAAGAATCGGGCACGGTCGACATCGAGTCGCCCACTGGAAGCACTCCGGCCGCGGCGGAAGAACTCATTTACTTCGGCACGGAAGGCGCGACGTTCTTTTGCATCAACTGGAAGGAGCTTAAGGAAGTATGGCGCTGGGAAGACCAGCTTCGGAAGCTGCCGCTTCGCTCCAGCGCCGCGCTTACCAGCGGTTCGGCTATCTTTGGCGGCCGAGATAAATCCGTGCACGCGCTGAACCCAAAGTCCGGCGAACCGCTTTGGCAATTCACCACCAAGGGGCGTGTGGATGGATCGCCCGTCGTGGCGGGAAATCGCGTGCTGTTTGGTTCCGCCGATGGCCGAGTTTATGGACTCGATTTGCAGACCGGCCAGCAGGTGTGGCAGTACGAAGCCGGCGGTTCGTTTCTGGCAAGTCCGGCGATCGCCGCCGGCCGCATGGTCATCGCCAACGATGACGGCGTGATATACTGCTTTGGAGATAAGCAGCATTAGGTGCAGCATCGTGGCGACTGAAACAACCAAAAAAACCGAAGTCGGCAGCTATTTCATCGCCAACTATCCGCCGTTCTCGCAGTGGACGCCGGACGGCCTGGTGCATGTGCGCGAGGCGATGAATGCGCCCCCGCTGCGTCTGACAGGCCGCAACGAGCCCGTGCCGCTGGGACTATATCTGCACATCCCGTTTTGCCGCAAGCGTTGCAAGTTCTGCTATTTCCGCGTCTACACCGACAAGAACGCCGCCGAGGTGGAACAATACGTGGCGGCGTTGTCCCGGGAGATCGAACTAGTCAGCAATTTGCCGGTGATGGGTGGCCGGCCGTTCCGGTTCGTCTATTTCGGCGGCGGCACGCCTTCGTTCTTGAGCGCCAAGCAATTGACGTCGCTGGTCGATCGCCTGCGGGCCAACATCAATTGGGACCATGCCGAGGAAGTCACGTTCGAATGCGAACCCGGCACGCTCTCCGAACCCAAGGTGAAAACGCTGCGCGAACTGGGCGTCACGCGCATCAGCCTGGGCGTGGAAAATTTCGGCGACGCCATTCTGGAGGAAAACGGCCGGGCACATCTGTCCGACGAAATCGTGCGCTCCTGGCAATGGATCGTCGACGCCCGTTTTCCCAACACCAATATCGACCTGATCGCCGGCATGGTCGGCGAAACCTGGGACAACTGGCGCGACACCGTCCGGCGAACAATCGATTTCTCGCCCGACAGCGTCACCATCTATCAGATGGAATTGCCGTTCAACACGGTCTACTCGCACGACATTCTCGAGCATCATCAGCCGCCGCTGGTGGCCGATTGGCCGACGAAACGCGCTTGGGTCGATTACGCCTTCGACGAACTTTGCGCCGCCGGTTACTGCGTCTCCAGCGCCTACACGCTGGTGAAAGATTCGCACAAAGTGAATTTCAGCTACCGCGACAACCTCTGGCGCGGCAGCGACCTGTTGGCCACCGGCGTCGCCAGCTTCGGGCACACAAGCGGCGTGCACTACCAGAACTATGCCGACTGGCCGCAGTACGTCGAGTCGCTGCAACGTGGCGAACTGCCGCTGTGGCGCGGCATGCGGCCCACGCCGCATCAATTGCTGGTCCGCGAGATGATCTTGCAATTAAAGACCGGTCGCCTCGATGCGGATTACTTCCGCAATAAGTTCGGCATGGAAATTCTCGACCAATGGCGCGAAGTCTGGAACCAGTATCAAGCCGACGATTTCCTTGAAATCGACGGCGACGAAGTGCGGCTGACTCGCGCCGGCCTGTTGCAAGTCGATTCCCTGTTGCCGGCCTTCTTCGAGCCGGAATACCGCGGCGTCCGCTATACCTGATCCGTCCGCGGGCAATCAGCAGGCGTTGTTGGCGGAAGCTGCGCGGAAATTACCGCTGGCTGCGAAGAAAATTCGCTCCAAATCGGCCGCCCGCCCGTTTCCAGTTTCTCCAGCTATGGTATGATGGCGGCGATCGATCGACCGTGAGGATTTGCGCGATCGGTCAGGCGGTACGGAGCCCGCATCAACTGGCTGTAGCGGGGGAAGTGCCGTCGGGCCCGCCCTGAAGATTTGGATATCTATCATCCCGAGGCACACCCTTGGCGAAAGCAACCCCTGAGTCTTTCTGGGCCGATTCGGATCCCAAAGCGGTAACGAAACGCCGGGCTTTTGCCGGTGAAGTTGCCGAATTTCGAGCCAACTGTGACGCACTGTTGCAGGCCGCCGGGGCAATGTTCCAGCCAGAAGATTTGGAGCGATTGGCGCCGCGGCAGCATGGTGGTCCGTCGCTGGCCGAGCGCAACGGCGAAGGCGCCGAAGGCCTCGACCCCGTCGCGGTGACCGAGGCCATCGCTTACGACTTTTTGGCCCGCGGCGGCAAGCATTCGCGCCCCTTTATCACGCTGGCGGTGTACGACGCGCTCACCGGGGGCGCCTGCACACAGGCCAACGGTGCGGCAAACCTAGGCCGCCTGCCGCAAGCGATCAAGCGATGTGCCTTGTCGATCGAAACTTTCCACAAAGCTTCGCTGGTGCACGACGACATCGAGGACGACGATCAGTACCGCTACGGCGCCCGAACACTACATCGCAAATTCGGCACGGCCACCGCTATTAATGTGGGCGATTATCTCATTGGCCTCGGCTATCGTCTGGTCAGCCGCGAGGCGAAATCTTTGGGAGCGGACGTCGTGGCGGAAGTCATCGATCGCCTAGCCGACGCCCACATGAAGCTCAGCGAAGGGCAGGGGGCCGAGCTCATCTGGCGCGATTCACGCAACAAACAAATCACGCCCCCCGAGGCCATCAATATTTACGCCCTAAAAACCGCTCCCGCTTTCGGCGCGGCGCTCTACATGGGCGCGCGCCTGGCCGGGCCCTCGGAAAAATATGCCGAGCCCATGAATCAGTTCGCCCGCCATTTGGGCGTGGCCTTCCAGATCATCAACGATCTGAACGATTGGCTGGGCGATGATCACAACAAGTTGGCCGCCGCGGGCGACATCATCGGCGGCCGTCCGACCGTGCTGTGGGCCCTGGCACTGGAAGGTCTGGAGCCGCATTCGTGCGCCGCCTCGAATTGCTGGCATCTCAGCCGCTGGACGACGACAAGCTCCAACAAATCCGACGCTTGTACGAAGAGGCCGACGTCTTTGAGAAGGCCGATCGCCTGGTGGCCAGGCATCAAGCACGGGCCGAGGCGATTGCGGAGGATGTGCAGCCCGATCTGCTACGCCGGCTGTTCTATTATCTGATCGACACGGTGCTCGAGCGGCGCCAGTCCGAGCCCCCTAAACATGTGATTCTCGCGGCCCAGAGCAAGTTGGTAGGATCGAAGCTGCCCGCCTGAATTCCCTTCCCGCGCATCTCTCACCAGCAGTGCGCATCGCCGTGTCGAAATCCGACGCCAATTTTGAATTATCGTCGCTAGTCGGGCTGTTTTATCGGCGGCCAGAGGAATTGGGCCGTTTCCAAGAAATCACCTCCGCCGAATTGATTGAGCCCTATCGCCGGCTGTTGGCGCATGCCCATCACATGACCGTGACGATGGAGGAATTTCACGGCTGCCCGGTCGATGTGCGTGTCTTGGAAGTGAAGACTGTCGGTAATGTATATGCCCGCCGCATCCTGCTGACTCGGCACTCGGATGGCCGCGTGGTTCAATTCGGCATCATGCGGTTGAATTTGGATTACGTAACTCCCGAAGTGCGGCAGGAAGTGGAAAGCCAGTCGACGCCTTTGGGCCGCATTCTGAGCGAGCACAAAATGCTGTGGGAGATCGAGTTGTCGGCGCTGTGGCGCGTTACGCCGGGGGGCGATTTGTGCCGCATGATGGGCATCGGGCCCAGACAGACCACCTATGGCCGCACGGCTGTAATTCGCGGCAACGGAGCCGCGGCGGTAGAATTGCTAGAGATCGTTACGCCGGAATAGGAATTTCCGACGGCGTACCTCCGCTTGCGGTTTAGCAGAATTTCCCCGCGCCCGCGATGACCTCTCCTTCGCCCACCACAGAAAGCTGCTCCGCCGTCGCGCCAGCATCCTCCGCCGATTCGCCGCTGCGGATCGTCTATCTCACCGCCGGCGCCGCCTCGCGCTATTGCGGCACCTGCATGCACGACAACACCCTGGCTCGGGCACTGCTGGCGCAGGGCGAGCAAGTGCTGCTGGTCCCGACCTACACGCCGCTGCGCACCGATGAAGAGAATGTCAGCCTGCCGCGAGTTTTTTTTGGCGGCGTGAACGTTTATCTGCAACAGCGATACGCACTGTTTCGACACACCCCCTGGTTCATCGATCGGCTTTTCGATTCTCCCAGTCTGATCGAGCGACTTTCGCGCTCAAGCGCCGGAATGGATGCGGCTAAGTTGGGAGCGCTGACCGTCTCCACGCTGGAAGGAGAACACGGGCGGCAACGCAAAGAAATCCAGAAGCTGCTTCACTGGTTGGAAACCGACGCCCGCCCTGAAGTTGTCCACCTCTCCAACGCGTTGCTGATAGGCATGGCGCCCGCCCTGCGCCGCCGTTTGCAAGTGCCGATTCTGTGCAATCTGGCCGGCGAAGATTGGCTCTTGGAACAGTTGCCCGAGCCGCACTACAGCCGCGCGCGGGAACTGCTGCGCCAGCGGGCCGGCGACGTCGACATATTTGTCGCCTATAACCGCTACTTCGCCGATTTCATGGCCGATTACCTGGCCGTGGATCGCGCGCGCATCGAAGTCATCCGCCATGGATTGCACTTGGAGGGCCACGAGCTGCGCGGCGGCAATCCGCCCGGCGAGCCATTTACCATCGGCTATTTTGGCCGCATCGCCGCCGAAAAAGGATTGCATCTGCTCGTCGAAGCCTTCGCGCTTGCCTGCGCCGAGCCTGGGCTGCCGCCGCTCCGCTTACGTCTGGCCGGCTACAAATCCACCGGCGACGAGCCTTACTTCCAGTCGCTAAATCGCCAAATCCGCGAATTGGGACTGGCGGATCGTTTCCAGTACGTCGGCGAGCCGGACCGCGCCGGAAAAATTGCATTCCTGCAGTCACTCGATGTCATGGCATTGCCCACGGTGTATCAGGAAAGCAAAGGACTGTCGGCGCTGGAGGCGATGGCCAACGGGGTACCGCTAGTGGCCGTGCGCCACGGCATGTTTCCTGAATTGATCCAACACACCGGCGGCGGCTTGCTGTTCGAGCCGAACAACCCAGCCGACCTGGCGGCGAAACTGCGCGAATTCATCTCCAATCCCGCGCTGGCCCGGGAATGCGGCCGCCGAGGACGGGAAGCGATGCTGGCCCACTACTCCGCCCAGCAGATGGCCGAAGAGCATCGGAAGGTCTATCGCCGGGTGGCACGCACCGTGGCCAGACAGCAGCGGTGAATGCGCCGCGGCGGCCGCGCCGGAGGCCAGCATTTCTCAACCTGCCAAACGGCAAAGATTTGCGTTCGTCGCCGGCCCGGGAAGCTGTCAGATAAACCTTATCAAGCTTGCCGGGTGGGGGGTCATTGACGCACCTGTTTTTTGCCACACAGACATTGCGACGGCCGCGCACTAGACGCTACACTTTCTATAGCCGGTTGAGCGGCGCGGCGGCCCTCGAGGAGCCAAGCCTTCGCGTCCTCGGTTCAGTTCACGTCTTTGAAGAAGTGCTGTTTCTGTTCGTGTGCTCCTAGTAGAAGGTGTTCGATGGGTCGACGGATTTATGTGGGGAACCTCCCCTGGTCAACGACTTCGGCGGAATTGCAAAGCTTGTTTGCTGAGCACGGCGGAGTCCGCAATGCCGAAGTGATCTCCGATCGCGAAACGGGCCGCTCCCGCGGTTTCGGGTTCGTGGAAATGGAAACCGACGAGGGGACCGAAGCGGCCATTGCCGCGATGAACGGTCGCGACATGGGCGGCCGCGCCCTGACGGTGAACGAAGCGCGGGAACGTACCCCGCGTCCCGCTGGCGGCGGTGGCCGGGGCGGTTACGGCGGCGGCGGCGGATACGGCCGTCGGTAAGCAATTTGCCAATCGCTGCTAGTTGTTCGTGACGGACAGTTGACAGCCAGTTAACTTGACCTTCACTCGCCCTCGGATGGCCCAGTGCCCTCCGAGGGCGAAATTATTTTAGGGCCAGGCACTTCACAAATAGCCCGACTGTGTCAGTCGGTGGGTGGCTGGGGTCGTACGAAGTGAGCCCCCAGCGCTTCCGGACCTGCGACCCGCTAGATTTTCCCGGCCAACTCGGGTATCTTAATTCGTTTCCTCTAGCACCCTTCGATTGCGGAATTCGCTATGGCTCGATTTGGCTCGTTTGCCGATAAGAAAAACCAGCGCCCCATGCGCAAGCGCTCCAAGATGAAGCTGCGCACCAAGAAGAAGGACCCCATCTTCATCGACGGCAAGCGCCCCCGCCCCATGTTCGTTGATTACAAGGACCTGGAGTTGCTAAACAAGCTGACCAATCGCCAGGGCAAAATCGTCAGCCGCCGCAAAAGCGGTTGCACCGCCGCCAGCCAGCACGCGGTGACGCTGGCCATCAAACGGGCCCGCTTCATGGCCCTGCTTCCCTACGTAGGCGAGTGAGCTCCTTCACGACTACGCGCCGGATTGAATTCGCCAGCACCGATGCGGCCGGCATCGCGCACTTCGCCTCCTTCTTCCCGCTCATGGAATCGGTGGAGCACGAATTCCTGCGCCAGCTAGGCCTGAGCCTGATCAGCCGCGACGCCACCGGCCCGGTAAGCTGGCCGCGCGTGCATGCTCGTTGCGATTATCGCGGGGCGGCCCGATTCAATGACGTGCTGACCATCACGCTCACCATCTCGCGCCTCGGCGAAAAAAGCGTGACCTATCAATTCGATATCCGCCACAACGACCGGCCCGTGGCCGAGGGCGAAGTCACCGCCGTCTGCTGCCGCATCAATCCCGATCAGCCGCCGCAATCCATGCCCATCCCCGCCGAAATCGCCGCCAAGCTTCGGCCCTATTGCGCCTAGCCGAACTGTTTTATTTGCCGACGGCGAGCCCACATCTGGTTTTGCGCCTTGGCGCTTGTTAAGCTTATCGGGGCGTTTTTTGACATCTCGTTTCCCTAACCCACACCATTTGTGCCATGAGTCCAGAAGATTTGATGCGTTTGGCGATCGACAAAACCCGCGAGGGCTTCAAGACCGGCAACAGTCCATTCGGTTGTGCCATCGAACAGGGGGGCAAGTTGATCGCGACCGCCCATAACACCGTGCTGACCACGATCGACAGCACCGCCCACGCCGAAGTCAACGCCATCCGCGTCGGATGCAAACACATCGGCAAATGGTTTCTGGAAGGTGGCATCGTGGCAACGACCTGTGAACCATGCCCCATGTGCATGTCGGCCCTGCATTGGGCCCGCGTCGACACGGTCTACTTCGGCGCCACGGTGCAGGATGCCGCCGACGTGGGCTTCAACGAGCTGTACATCGATGCCAAGAAAATCCTGGAAATGGGCAAAAGCAAGGTCAAGCTCATCGGCGGCGTGCTAACCAACGAATGCCGGGAGCTATTCAAGGAATACAAGAACAACCCGAACGCGAAGTTGTACTAAGCCGTCATATCTTGCTGGCCGCGTATTCCGCGGTCACGTTCGTGCTGATTCCGCCGCGGGGCGTGAAAGCGGCCACGATCTTCATTCGCCGCGGCTGAACCACCGCCACTAGGTCGTCCAAAATCCGGTTGGTCGCTGCCTCGTAATAAATCCCTTCATTGCGGAATTGCTGCAGATACTGCTTCAGGCTCTTTAACTCCACGCACTTCGCTTCCGGGGTATACGTGATCGTGATCGTCCCAAAATCGGGTTGGGCCGTCACGGGGCACACCGAGGTGAATTCCGGGCAGATAATCTCAATCGAATAATCCCGCTTTCGATTCGGATTCGCGAAGGTGACCAGGGTTTTGCGGAAATCGTCGGGCACGCTATGGCTCCTTTTCTCGTATCAGCAATTGTGCCAACATAGGGAAATGGAAACCAGTGCCCCAGAACAATCCGGCAAACCCAAATCGGCGGTGATCCTGCTCTCCGGCGGAATCGATTCCGCCACCGCCTCCGCTATCGCCAGGGCCGAGGGGTTTAACCTCTTGGCACTGTCGGTTGACTATGGTCAGCGGCATCGATTCGAGTTGGATGCCGCGGCTCGAGTGGCCAGACAATTGGGTGTCGCGCGGCACGAGACTGCGCGGATCAATCTGGCCCGACTTGCCGCCAGCGCGCTGACGGCCGATATCGCCGTGCCCAAGCGTCGCACCGCGGCGGAAATGGGACAGGGCATTCCCAGTACCTACGTGCCCGCCGGAACACCGTGATGTTGTCGCTGGCGCTGGCATATGCGGAAACCACTCGATCGGCGGATATTTTCATCGGGGTCAATGCAATCGACTACAGCGGCTATCCCGATTGCCGCTCGGAATACATCGCGGCGTTCGAACAAATGGCAAATTTGGCCACGAAGGCAGGCGTTGAGGGAACCCTACGGTTCAAGATTCATACGCCGCTCATTAAAATGACGAAGGCCGAAATCATCCGCCGCGGCACCGAATTGGGTATCGACTACGCGCTCACTCACACTTGTTACGATCCCGGATTCGCTGGCGATCCGTGCGGGCAGTGCGATGCGTGCCTTTTGCGCCGCAAAGGATTCGCCGAAGCCGGTTTGACTGATCCATTGAGTTACCCGTCGTGAAAATCGCCGAAATATTTCGATCGCTGCAGGGCGAAGGTTTTCTCACCGGAACGCCCAGCGTGTTCGTGCGCACCAGCGGCTGCAACTTGCGCTGCTGGTTCTGCGATACCCCGTACACCTCCTGGGAACCGGAAGGCGAAGATCTTTCGCTCGACGAGATTCTGCGCCAGGTCGACGATCTCCTTCCAATTGGCGGCCCATGTCGCCATGCGGTGCTCACCGGCGGCGAGCCGATGCTCTTCGCGGAACTTGTCCCCCTGGCGCAGGCACTGCACGATCGCGGTCTGCACATCACCGTCGAAACCGCCGGCACGCTCTATCTGCCGCTGGTGTGCGATTTGATGTCGATCAGTCCAAAACTTGCCGGCTCCGGCCCCTCGGAAGAAGACGAACCCCGCTGGCACGAGCGCCACGAGCGAACTCGCCACGAACCGGAGGTAATTCGCCGCCTAGTGCGCGAGTATCCATATCAGATCAAGCTTGTGGTCGATTCCGAGCCCGATTGTGAAGCCGCCGAAGCGTGGCTTCGCGAATTTCCTGAAATCGACCGCAGTCGCGTGCTCTTAATGCCGCAAGGAATCGAACTCGATCTGCTCCAACAAAAGGCCGAATGGTTGGAGCCCTACTGCCGCACTCACGGCCTCCGCTTTTGCCCGCGCAAACATATCGAATGGTTCGGCTGCGTGCGCGGCACGTGACTCTAAGGAGCGGCAGTTGAAGCGGCTGCCGGATCCGGGCTGCCTCGCGGTGCAAAAACCAGCACGCTCACCGCCCCGGCCACGACGACGATCAGCCCGGCATAGAAGAATGGCGAAATGGCCGAGAAGCTTCCGGTCATCGCAATGCTGATGAAGGTGTTGACCACCGGCGCCCCGCCGAACACCAGCGGCATCACGTATACCGGCTTGCCGCCGAAAGTGAAAGCCAAGATAACTCCCAGCGATCCCAGCGCGCCGCACGTGCCGCCCGCCAGGCTCCAAAACACCCCGCGCGCCGAAAGCTCGCCGTCGGCCCCCAACGCCGTCCAAACCGTCAATGGCCCGACGATCGCCACCACGACATAGGCCAGCCCCACGCAAATGAACGGCCGCATCCGGCTGCCGTGCATCTTCATTTGCCCGATGTGCAATAGCGGCCCATAGCAGCCCCAGCACAGCGCCGTCAGCGCAACGAACCCCAACACCTTCATCAATTGCGGAAACGTGATCGACGCAGTGGCTGCGGGCGTCGCGGATGCTTGTGCATCGGCGGTGGTTTCAACCTCAGCCGGAGCTGGTTTCGCTCGGCTCGCCGGATTGAACACCAGCACCGTCACGGCGCCGGCGATCACCAAAATCAATCCCGCGTAAAAAAACGGTCCCGCCTCGCGGTGCGACTTCGAGGTCCACATTGTCACCAGCGTATTCACCACCGGCGCCCCGCCGAACACTAGCGGCATCACGTAAATCGGGTTGCCTTTGTTCGTCAATGCCAGAATGATGCACAGCGCCCCGACCGCCGTGACGACCCCCGCCAAAAAACTCCAAATAACTCCGCCGGTATTCCAATTCCCCGGTTCGCCGCGCCAAATCAACAGCCCAGCCGTGATCACGACGGCCACGATGAAATACGCCACGCCCACAAACAGAAACGGCAACCAGTGGCTGCCGCCCATGTCGCGCCCGCCCAAATTCAAAAGCGGCCCGTAAGCGCCCAGGTCAGCGCCGTCAGCGCGATCGACAACAGAACCAAGGCGGTGCTTCTCATCGAGGTCATGTGTTGGCCAGCCAGATAAAAAGGAATCGATCCGGCCGTCAGTTTATCCGACAACCGGCAAAAACCAGATACCGATAACTCGCTACTCGCCCCGCAAGGCAGGCAAAAGTGGCGCTACCAGCACCGAGCGCACGGCGATCAGGCCGGCCAGCAGGCCAACCACAAGCACCGTGGCCAGCGTCACCGCCAAAGACATCCATGGAATCCGTGCCCCGCCCGCGAGCACGAGGTGCGGCAGCAATGCGACCAGCGCGGCAATCGCCCCGATGCCCAGCCCTGCGGTCAGCAGCGATGCGTTCTCCAGCATCACCATCTGCGCCAAGCGGCGACGCCTGAATCCAGTCGCGCGCATCAAAGCCAGCTCACCGCGCCGCTCCAGCACACTGCGCAGCTGCACGGCAGCCAGCCCGAATGTGCCCAGCAGCAATCCCAGGGCGCCCAGACTGCGAAAGGTGGCCAGGTAGGTATTTTGCACCGCGAACAATTCTGCCAACCGAGCCGCAGTGGTCTGCGCTGCCAAACCGTAATCGCCCAACTCCGTTTCCAAAGCTTGGGCCAACGGTTCGACATATTCCGGCGGCGTTTCGATCAAAAACAGCCGGTAGCCGCTGTCGTCGGGGAACAATCGCAGGAAGTCCGTCTCGCTGATCAGCAAATCGCCTTGGAAGATGCTGTTGTCCAATAGAGCGACAACTTGAAGCTTGATCTTGCCGCCGCCGGGCCGATCAATTTCGAAAATTTCCCCCTGCGCCGCCGGTCAAATGCAAACTGTAGATCGCCGTGTTTTGATCCAGAATCACGGGAATGGGCGACGGTTGCTCGGATTTCGTCTCGGACGCCGGCGGCACTCGGTCCAACAGCAGCCAAGGATCGTTCCCTTCCATCGGCGTGCTCGCAAGCTTCGCCGTCCAGGCGAATCCTCCGCGATCCATGAATTGCTGCCGTACGCCCACAATTCGCGGCTGCCGCGGTCGGTAAAGATTCAGGCAACTGGCATCATCGCCGGAATGCACTCGGAACGAAAAAATTCGCGACCCATCCCCCTGCGCGGTGGCCACGATTCGATCGTCCTTTTCACTGAATCCCAACTCGCGCCTTCCGCCGGCTGAACCGAGATCCTGATAGATCGGCTGAGCACTTTGCGCCATCAACGCGAATCCGCCGTCGCCGCCGCGAAACACCGTGAAACCCTTTGGAGGATCAAGCCGGAATCCGCTCAGGGCCAAAATCAGAAAGCACGCCGCCGCCGTCAGCCCGATGGTCAAAGTGCTGCGCAGCGGATTCCGCGAAGCATTGCGCCACGCCAGGCGCGCTCGCGCGACGCGGCCGGTGATCAGAGACGAGCCATGATCGGCCCTCATCGAGTGCCAGGTCCTCGTCAGCAGGGCCGCCAGCACAAGCGCCCCGCGCCAAAAAAGCCGCCGGCGCGAATCTCCATCCCCAAGGAAACCGAGGCGATCGCACTCGCCGCCGCCCCCAGCAGCAGCGCATCGGCAATCCACACCGGCCAACGGCTCCGTCGGCGAAACGCGGGCCGGATTTCTTCCGTCTCGCCGGCCAGCAATCGTTGCACGCTCGCCCGGCGCAATTGCCACATCGCCCCAGCGATCGTCGCCAGCGACGCCAACACGCCGCTGGCGAAACCGATGGCGATGCTGGCCGGTTTGACGTACAAATCGAGAAACGGCGTGGAGATCGCCCCCAACCACCACGTTTTCAGCCCCACGATCATCAGCCAGGCGTAACCAATGCCGGCCGCCGCGCCGGCTGCCGCACCGACAATCGCCACGCAGAGCGCTTCCAGAAGCAGCCCGCGCCGCGCCAGGCCTGCGCCGAAATCCCACCCCCAGCATGATGCCGATGTCAGCCGCCCGTTGATCGACACCCAATTTGAACAGCACCGCAACCAGCATCAACGCCGCGACGATGATGAACATGCTAAAGGCGAGAAACAACAGCGCAAAGGGCGTCGTGCCCGCCGCCGCAGCCAGCCCCAGCTGTTTGACCGGCATAAAATCGAAGCCCAGCGCCTTGGGGTCCAGTTCATGGAGCAACCGGTCGGCCAACGATTGCTCGGGCATCCCTTCGCGCGCCGGAATGCGCACCGATGTCGTGTCGCCAAATCGGCTCCCCCACAGCGACCGCCCTTGCGCGAGGCTGACAAACGCCTTCGGCGTGGCCCGATGATCGCGCCAGTACTTGTCGTCTTGATCCTTCGGCGGCGCGCTGCGAACTCTCGCCGAGTCAAACGGAAATGGCGGATTCCAGTCGGCGATCGACGCCTCGTCGGTAATTCCTTTCACTTGCGGAGTGAAATTGGGATCGTCGGCCAGCCCAGAAAGCGGCGTCACGTCTTTCAGCCGCAGAGAGTAGCTCGACTCCTCAACTTGCCCGTGCGTGCTCTCCGGCCGGAAATACGTGATTTCAATCGTGTCTCCCGGTTTGACCGGCGTGCCTTGCGCCGCCAGATCGTCGGCCGCCCACGAGTTTAGCACAATCTCGCCAATCGCCAGCGGCCCGATCGGCCGGCCTTCGCGATTCAACAGCGGTCCCAGCGGCGGCTCCTTGAAAAAATCGACGGCCGCGATGGTCGAGTACGGAATTTTTCCGCGTCCCTCGCCGGCCATGATGTAATTGGCCAGATACGTAAACACCGGCTGGGCGCCCTCGGCGCCAAAAGCCTTCATGGCAACCGCAGCCACCGCCGGCTCCAACAACATCCGCTCGGAGGTGAGATCGAAATAGCCGCGATCGGTCTTGCGTAGCGACAAACCATAATCTGCAAGCGTTGGACGAATCGATTGGTCGAGCGACTGCTCGGCGGCCTTGCCTGGCACGTCGGTTTCATTACCGCCTGCCACAAGAATCGCATTCGCGCGATTGGGCACGTCGATCATGCGTTGCAAGGGTTCGATGGCCGTGAAGGCGTCCAGCGGCAACTGCTGCTTGGGCCGCAGGCCGAATCGGCCCAAGCCTTCGGCGGCGATGACATCACTAACGGTAAACCGGCGACTGCGGCTGGTTTCTGACTTTTTCCCCAAGGCGCTATCGGCTGGAACCAGGTTGGCTTGCGGCAACCGCAGCAGCACTTCGTCGCCGACTTTGACGTGCAGTCGATCGGCCAGTGGCTGATTGAGCACGATTGCATCGCCCGCGGGCGGCTTGGCGGGGCCGCCGCGCCCAAGCTGCCAGAATTCGGCCGGCGCCCCAACACTGTTACGCCGCCGACTCGATGCTGGGAGCCACTTGCGGATTCCAAGCTGCCTTGCAGCAGAATCGCCGGCATCGCGCTGTCAAAGCTTTGTCGAAATTGCGGCGCGGCGGCAATCTCGCCCGCCAGCTTTTTGCGAAAGAACCGTGGCGTCACCAGCACTTCATCGATCCGTCCCAAGCGATCGATGATCAAATGCCGCAAACTGCCGCGCACGCTGTCGCCGACCACCAGCGCCCCCGTCAGCACCGCCGTGGCCGCCATGATTCCCAGTGCCAAGGCGAAATTCGTGCGCCGGTAAAACGCCAGGCTGCGCAGCGCTATGCGAAACGTGCTCATCGGCTCTCAAGTGGCTGGAATTAACTTGCCGGCGTCCAATTCCAAGCGCCGATCCAAATGCGATGCCAGCTCCAGGCTGTGCGTGACCACGATCAACATGTTCTGCTCTTCACGTTGTAGCTCCAGAAGCAACTGCCCGACGTCGGCGGCTGTGCTCCGGTCAAGATTGCCCGTCGGTTCGTCGGCCAGCAGCAGCATCGGCCGAAGAATCAATGCTCGGGCCACCGCCACACGCTGCCGTTCACCGCCGGATAGCTCCGCGGGGCGATGTTCCAGCCGGTCGGCAAGCCCCACGCGCGCAAGCAGCGATCTCGCACGCTCGATTAGGGTGCCATCGACCCTCCCGTGTGCAATGCTCGGCAGCAGCACGTTTTCCAAAACCGAGCACTGCGGCAGGAGATGATGGTCTTGAAACACGAATCCGATTTTACGATTGCGAAAATCGGCCAGTTGGGATTCGTTCAAACTGAACGGATTGTGTCCGTCGAGCGAAATCTGACCCGACGTCGGTTCAAGCAGCGTGCCAATGATGTGCAACAACGTGCTTTTGCCCGAACCGCTCGGCCCCAGAATCGCCAGGTTCTGTCCGTTCGATAGTTCCAGGGAAACTCCGCGCAGAACCGTCAGCGACTCGGCCCGCGTGGGGAACTGCTTGGCAACGTTATCGACGATGAGATCGGGCATGCAAGCGGTGGGCCATTAGGCTACGCGGTAGGAAATCGGCCCGGAGTTCGTCAGGGGCTTGTCGATCGTTCCACGGAATCGGACAATGGCGACTCGATATCGCCGACGCCCGAGGGGCCGTTCTTCAAGAAAGCTTATCATGCCGGACGAACAACCACAGGTCATTCTCAGCGCCTTTGCCGACGAAGCGGCCAATCAGCAAACCGCCGTCCAGCAATTCTGTGCCCTGGCGGCCGCGGGCCTGCAGTATTACAGCCTCCGATTTATCGACGTCGGCAGCGGCATCAAGAACGTGCTGGAGCTTTCCAAGGCCGAGGTTACCAAAATCCGCCATCTGGAAGATGAATACGGCCTAAACGTCACCTCGCTAGGCTCGCCGCTGGGCAAAGTGAAATTAGTCGACCAGTCCGACGGCACGAAGCACGAATACGTGCCCTTCAAAAAATATCTGGCCGGCGAAGTCAAGCGGGCTTGCGAACTGGCTCATGCCTTCGAGACGAAGCTGATTCGCGGATTTGCGTTCTATCCGCCGCGCTCCGCCGATCCGAAACCCCACTTGGCGCAGGCGGTCGAACAGTTGGGGCAAATCGCCGAAGCCTGCCACCGCTCCGATTTGACGTTTGGTTTGGAAATTGAAGCCGACACGCTCTGCAGCAATGGAGAAGTGGCGGCGGAGATCTATCGGCAGGTGAACCATCCGGCGCTGATGCTGGTGTTCGACGGCGGCAACATCATTTCGCAAGGCTATACCCCTGCGGAACTCTTTCAGCAGTACCTGTCGATGAAGCCCGGCATCGGTTGGATGCACGTGAAGGATTACCGGCATCCACAGTCGGCAAAGCGGCAGGGGCACGGCAACGGCGATGCCCTCAAGAATTTCGTGCCCGTCGATATTGGCGACAGCGCGTTTGCCGTCGTGCTGCGCGATTTCCGCGAGCACATTCCCGCCCTGGAGAAAAAGCTGAAGCGGCGCGGAATCCCGGGCGTGTTTCTCGATCTGGAGCCGCACCTAAAAGGGGGCGGACAACTCAGCGGCTTCAGCGGTCCCGACGGGCTGGGCGTGGCTACCCGCAGCCTGTGCCGCGTGCTCGACCTAGTGTCGATCGGCTACCATCTGCGCGATTTCGATGACGTCTTGGCCGCGCGCGGCGCCACCTAGTCGAATCCGGCGTTCGGCCCGTCACAGTGCGATCGGCCCAGCTCACGCAGACGAAGTTTCGTCGTCGGTCTGATCTGCTGGGAGCTTGGGATCGTCCGGCGACATACCCGCCATCAGATTCTCTGATTTTTGTCGGAACATTTGCAAGCTTCGAGCAAGATGCCCGGCGCTCACAAACCAGTATCCCGAAATGATCAGACCGGCCAAACCGCCGAAGAAGATCCACGAATCGCCGTCGGATCCCAAGTGCAACAACAGCGCGCCGCAGATCAAGCCGATCACGGCCACCGAGACTTTTCCCCAAACGCCAATCGCGCCTAGGCGGCGATGGTGCGTGGCAATGGCCGCTCGCGCGCTGAAGTTCGCCAGCTCGCGCATCGCGGCCAGGTCGACCGTCTTCTCCGGCGCCGCCGTGCGGGGCGGCTCCAATTTCGTCATCGCCGGCTTCGGTGCGCTCGCCGGCTTCGGCGGCTCCAACGTAACTTCCGGCCGGGAGGCTTTCTGGGGCGTTCCCTGTCGCGACGTTGCCTCGGTGGGCTGTGACTGCGACGGCGCAGCACCGCCTTCTATTGTGCCGCCGTACTTGGCCAATAGCTTGGACATGTAATCGTCGATCGATTGCTCGTCGTCCGCACGCTGTTTGATTTGCTGCCGCGAGGCTTCGCTTGCGGCCTCTGCTGCGGCTGCGTCATCCGCGGATTGAAGTTCATCTTGCCCAACATCCGATTCGGCTTGCGGATCGATTTGTTCGTCGTCTGCGGAAAGTCGGTCGTCCGCTGAGACTGTTTCGTCGGCTCGAGAAATGGTCTCGTCGTCCGATTCACTATTCGCGTTGCCTTTCAAGATCGACATGGTGCGCAGGCGGGCGAAAATGTCCTCGTCTTCGCTGTTACCCGTCGATCGCCGCTCAACAGAGTCCGAGGGCTTCCCGGAAAACTCTTCCGACGCAGGAGATGCCTCTGTTTCCAGCGATGCGTTCGATTCATCGGCAGTTTCGTCGTCTTGCGTTTCCTCATCCTGAGATCGACGCTGAGGTGATTGTAGTTTCGCAGGTTTGCCCGACTTCGATCCCCGCGGTTGATTCACCGCCTCCGCCTGCTGAACCGCCAGCTCAGCCTGCAGCCGCTTGAGTTCGGCGGTGCCGCGTTTGAGCTCCTCCAGTTGGCGCAACAAATCGTTTTCGCGCTGATCGAGTTGATCGAGGCGGCCATTCAGTTCGTCTTCGCGGCGATCCAGCCGGGCGGCCAGTTCGCTAAGGTCGGTTTCTTGCCGACGCCCTTGGGCATCTCGGTCGGCAATGTCCGATTCAGTTTTCGCCAGTTCGGCGGCGCGCTGGGTCAATTGTTTTTGCGAGCTCACGATTTCCTCCTGGAAAGCAGTTAATTCATCGCGTAGCTCGGCCAACGACTGCTTTGCGGTGGCCAGTTCTTCGCGGGCCATATCGAGCGCCCGCTGTTGTTCGGTTAACCCTTGGTGCTGGACGGCCAATTGTTGCCGCTCAGCTTCCAATTGCTGTTGTTGAGCGCGGAGTTGCGACTCTAGCTGGTCTTGCTCGGCGCGACGACGCTCCAAGGCTTGGTGTTCGTTGATGAATTCGCCGTGCCGTGCGGCGAATTGCTGCTGCTCAGTCGCTAACCGTTGTTGGTCAGACTGAAGCTTCGATTCGCGTTCCGCGAGTTCGCGCCGCTGCTGAACCAACGCCTCTTGCTGCTCGGCGAAGGTATCGCCCCGGGCGTCGACGCGTTGCTGTTCGGCCTCCCATTGCTTTTGTTGCGCAAAGTTGGGCCTGTAATTGCTCGGTGTCGGCGCGCTCGTGGACAAGTGCCTCCCGCTCCTGGGCGAGCGTTTCGCGCTGCCCGGCAAGCTGCTGTTTCTCCGTCGCGGACTGTTGTTGGGTCTGGTGGAATTGCTGACGTTCCGCCTCGAGCTGTTGCTGCTGTGCCTCCAACTGCCGTTTTTGACCCCGTAGCGCTTCTTGGAGTTGTTCCACCTCGGCCTGCTGCCGAGCAATGGACTGTTGCTGCTCTTCGAACGCATCGCGCTGTACGTCGAACTGTTGCCGTTCAGCCTCGAATTGTTCTTGTTGCGTGCGAAGTTGCTCTTCGAGTTGCTCTTGCTGTGCGCGTAGTTCCGCTTCAAGCTGCTCCGCTTTGGCCCGCTGATTGGCTAGCGTCTCTTGCTGTTCGACGAATGCTTCGCGATGTGACTGGACTTGTTCATGCTCCGCCTCTAACTGCTGTTGTTGCGTTCGAAGGTGCGCCGCAAGACGATCCACGTCGGCGAGCTTTTGAGCCAGCGCATTCTGTTCTTGGTTGAACGCTTCGCGCTTCGCCGCCAGTTGTTGCTCTTCCGCCTCCTGCCGTAACTGCTGGTCGCGCAACTGGGCGTTGAGCTTCTCAATTTCGTCGTATTCCTGGGTGACCGCCTGTTGTTCTTGCGCAAATGTCTCGCGCTCGGCGGCCAACTGTTGTCGATCGTCCTCCCACTGCTTTTGCTGCGCCCGAAGTTGCGTATTGAGGTGATCCAGGTCCGAATGCTGCTGCGCAACAGCCTGCTGCTCTTGAACAAATCGATCGCGCTGCCCAGCCAACTCCTGCAGCGCCGAATCCAACTGCTGCTGTTGAGCGCGGAACTGAGCTTCATTCTCTCCCATTTCCGCACGCTGCCGCTCCAGCGTGGTTCGCTGCTCTTCAAACGCTATCCGGCCTTGCTCCAGAGCGGCCTGCTGCTGTGCAATTGCCGTTCGCTGTTCGTCCAACATCGCCTGCTGCTCCTCTAGCGCCGACTGCTGCTGTTGGAGCATCGCTTGTTGCTTGGCCAACGCCGATTGCTGTTCGGCCAGCGCGGTTTGGTGAGTTTCCAGCAACCGACGTTCATCCTCCAACGCCTGGATTTGTTCTTCCCATTGGGCCTGAAGTGCAACCAGTTCCGGCGCAGGTTCCAGAGCAGCCGCTTGTGCCACCAATAACCGCTCTTCTTCGCGCCGGACAAAGTCCTCCATTTCTTGGCGACGATGGGCCAATTCAGCAGTTTCGGCTTTTCGCTGGGTTTCCCATTTTTCGGCGCAAGTTGAGTTTCTCGGCACGATCATTCAATTGAGCAGCCCGCGCGTCCAACTCGTTCGCTCGCTGTTGGTTCTGTACGGCCCGGCTTTCTAATTCGTTAGCCCGATCCGTCAATTGGCTGGCCCGCGCATCCAACTCTGCAATGCGTTCGTTGTTCTGAGCGGCAAGATCGACCGCCCACTTCTCAAGCTCCGTAGCACGGTCGTTGAGTTGCGATGCCCGGGACGCGAGTTCATTGGCGCGATTGGTGTTTTGCGCAGCTTGTCCCTCCAGTTCAGCCGCGCGGTTTTCCAGTTGCGCCGTGCGCGAATCCAGCTCCGCGATGCGGTCTTTCAATTCGCTGGACCGGACATCCAGTTCCGCTGCGCGATCGTCGAATTGGGCTGTGCTACCGCACAATTCCGCGGTGCGATTGTTGAGCTCCGCTTCGCGGGCGCCCAGCTCGGCGGTGCGCTCGCCCAGTTGGGCTTCGCGTTCTTCAAGTTCGTCGGTGCGATGGTTTAGCTCGACCGCCCGGGATTCGAGCTCCGCGGCTTGATTGTTGTATTGAACATTCCGGGTTTCAAATTCAGCCGTGCGATCGCGAAGTTCCGCCTCCCGCGAATCGAGTTCGCCGGTCCGATTGTTGAGCTGGACCGCATACGACTCTAAACCGGCAGCGCGGTCGTCGCATTGAGCGGAGCGACTTTCAATTTCCTTGATCCGATTTTCCAGTTGCGCCGCAAGGGCATCCAGTTCCGCCGTCCGATCTTTCAATTCAGCGGCGCGGGCGTTCAGATCGGCCGATCGACCGTCGAACTCTGCGTGGCGCGCATCCAGCGCGAATCCGATCGTCCAGTTCGGCGGCGCGGGCGTCGAGCTGCGCGGAAAGCTCGGCCAGCTTCGCGGCACGCTGCTGCGATCGGGCGCTTTGCTCGTCGCACTGCGATTCCCATCGCTGCCGCTCGAATACAAGCGCTTCCTGTTGCGCAACCCAATTCGCATGACCCTCGTTGAGGACCTGTTGTTGGGCGTCGATCGCCTGCTGCCGCTCGTGCAGCATTTGCTGCTGAGCATCCAGCGCCTGCTGCTGTAACCTCAGACTTTCTTGCTGTGTTTCTTGCGAAGCGGAGAATTCGTCTTGCTGCGTTTCCAATGCGGCGCGCTGAGATTCCAGGTCGGCCAACTGCTGTTCCAGCAGGTTCCTCTGATCGGCAAGCACGGCTTGATCGGCCGAGAGCGCCGAGCGCTGGGCAGCCGCCACTTCTTGGTCGGCACTTGCTGCGGCACGTTGGATTCGCAGCAGCTCCTGCTCGGTGGCCAGCGAGCGCAACTGCGATTCAACTTCCTTCCGCTGTTGTGCCAGGCGCTGTTCGCCCTGCCGCTGTTCCTCGAGCCCCTGTTGCCGCTCATGTTCCCAGGCCAGCTTTTGCTGCTGCCACTCCGATTCCCGCCGCTGAAGCGCCGATTCTTGGGACTGATGTTCCGTTTGGCGGCGGTCGAGTTCTCCGCTTTGCCGGCGGTCGCCGTGGCGGCGGTCCGTTCGGCCACTCCGTTCGTCGATCACCTCCAGCTCGATCGGTCCGATCGACAGCCGGTCGCCGACGTTCAAATCCGAATCGGTAAACTGGCAGCCGTTAAGCAGCGTATCGGCCGACCAGCGTCGGACGATCGTTTGGTTCTGGCCCCGCAGGATCAAACAGTGCACCGGCGCCACGCCGGCGGCGCACATCCGCAGGGTGGCGCACCGCGCGGAGCCGATCGCCACCTTCGAAGACTTCAGCCGAACCACCTGGCCGTTGCGCTCGCTTCCGCGGATGCGCAACGCTAGCGGCGCCGGAGGACTTCCAAGCAGGGGATCAGCCGGGGCAACGGTGCTGTTCACGAACATCGGCGAAGCGCACCCGTGGTGTCGTAACTTCTAAACCCTATTGGAGATGTAGCTTACTGCGATTAGGGAGTCAAAATGCGCAATCGCCGCGGCTTTGGTGCTGAAGCGGTGCTGCCCGGCGACCCACCTTGCCAGCCTGCCCTTTCGGCGGAAATGGCTGCATATCCCTGCCGATTTTGCCGATTATCCCATAGCGATTGAGACGCCCGCTGGATTCGGCCTTGTGCCGACGGCAGCGAAAAGCGGCGAAAATCACCGGCGCTGCCTTTGTGAAATCCATCACGGAAGTGTCCAGCGCGGGAGTATTTCGGTGGATCGGCGCAACTTTTGCCTACTCAAATCAGTGGGTTCGCCGAGCAGGAGTTCGATCGCAACGAACTGCACCAGGCGGGTCTTGTCGTAAGCGATTGCGGGTGTTGGTGAAGTGAAATATTGAAAAACTGATCAGGCCCGAGCGATCTCTTGGGCTTGATCCGCGTACTATATTTTGTTTGCTGCCCATCCGATCGGAACTTCCATGGGCGGCTGGGAACGAGGAACGAGGTCCTTTAGAAGTTCGACGACGCCAGTGGCAGGGGGGCCATCCTGCCAATCGCGTAGGATGTCGGACCAAGGGTGAAAATTCATGGCACGCAAAGATGCACTAATGAACATGCGCCAGATTCTCATCAAGCGCCGCGATGCGCTCCGCAAGGCTCTGGCCGGCGACTTAAGCCTGCTCAAAGAGCTTCGGGCTCAAACGGCCGGCGATCTGGTGGATGCGGCACTCGACTCGGCTCAGGATGAGATCAGCTCGCAGTTGGCCGAAGTGGAAAGCCGCGAACTGGCCAACGTGGAAAACGCACTGGAGCGGATGCGCACCGGCCAGTACGGCGTTTGCGAAGGCTGCGGCTGCAAGATTCCGATGGCCCGGCTCAACGCCCTGCCTTACGCCACTTACTGCATCACCTGCCAGCGTGAAACCGAAAAGTATGGCGCCGGCGGAAATCCGGACAACGATTGGGGCCGGATCACCGATTCCGGCGGCGGCGAAACAGAAACGACGCTCGACGATATCGAGATCGACGTTTCCTGATCGTGCCAGCGGCGACACTGTAAATCATCGGGAGGACGGAATTCGTCCTCCCGTTTTTTGCGCTGAGACACCAGAGCTGAGTCGCCAGCGAGAATCGGCCTTTTGCAACCGCGGCAGGGTTTGTCATACTAAGGGATTAGCCGCTCGGTCTTTTGCCAGCAAGGGATTCACCAGTGGTTCGGCCAAGCTTTTCTCGTGCGGTCGTCTTTGCCGCCGTGCTTTTTTGTGCCTGCCCGCGCTTTGCTGCCGCGCAGAGCGATGAGCCGGTGGCGACCCCCGCCGAGCGTGCCAAGCAATACGACGAATTGGCCAAGGAATCGGTCCATCTGCAAAATGAGGCCAACATCCTGCGCAAAGTGGTGCAAGTGGCCAAGCCGACCGTGGTGCACATCGATTCGGAGCATTCCGATCCGTCGGCCCGCTACGGCCGCAAACCGGTGGAAGAAGCCGGCTCGGGCACAATTATCGAGCACGACGGCAAGTTTTACGTGCTGACCAACCGGCACGTGGTCAAAGGGGCCGCGGCGGAAAGCATCAAAATCAAGCTGGCCGACGGCCGCGAGATCAACCCCAAGAAGATGTTGACGGATCCGGCGACCGATATTGCCGTGCTGGAGATCGACGAACCGGGCCTGGCTTCGGCGCGGATCGGCAACAGCGATGAAACCGACATCGGCGACTTTGTGCTGGCCGTCGGCAGCCCGTTTGGTTTGAGCCACTCGGTCACGTTCGGCATCATCAGCGCCAAAGGGCGGCGTGATTTGGAGCTGGGCGAAAGCGTGCGGTTCCAGGATTTCATGCAGACCGATGCGGCGATCAATCCCGGCAATAGCGGCGGGCCGCTGTTGAATCTCAAGGGCGAAGTGATCGGAATGAACACGGCCATTGCCTCGAGCTCCGGCGGCAGCGAGGGCATCGGGTTTACCATTCCCATCAATATGGTGAAGATCATTGCCAATCAATTGATCGAGCACGGCGCCGTAACGCGGGCCTATTTAGGCGTGAAGCTCGACGGCAAGTTCGACGCCGCCGCCGCCTCCAAGCTGGGCATGTCGCGGCCGTACAGGGCGCACGTTTCGGGCATCACCGAGAATTCACCGGCGGCGCTGGCCAAGCTGCAGGCTGACGATGTGATTTTGGAGTTCAACGGCGTGCCGATCGAAAACGACAGCCATCTGATGAACCTGGTGAGCCTGACCGAAGTGGGCAAGGATATTCCGATCGTGGTTTTTCGCGGGCGGCACTCGGTGAAAATGACCGTCAAGGTCGGCGACCGGGCGACGTTTGAGAAACCAACCACCGAACGCGCCAGTACGGAATAGTTGCAGATCTTTCTCTGGACATCAGCCCGCTTTGCCGGCGCGCTCCAGCTGCGCAGCACGCAGTCGTAAACGGCGGGCATGTCGGCCTTCAGGGCCACTTCAATGTTGGGGCGCCATTGGCGGTTGGCGGATTGACGGCGGTCGAACACCACCATGCCGGTGGTTAGTTCCCCTTCGGTTTCCACGTCGGCGGCCATCATTTCCGTTTCATACAGCTCCGGATTGGTGAGCGCACACAGCACCGCCACGTCGTGCAGGTTGATGTGCTCGCGGGCCATCATTTGCCGCTGGGAGCGATAGGCGAACGGCAAAATCTGGCGGAGGAATTTGCCGGCCCGCGTGGAGTCGGAGGGGATCTTTTCCAGGAACTCGAAGGTGAACGCCAGTTCGTAGGTCAGGTCCATCGGCACCATCAATTTCGTGGTGGGGGACTTGATTACCCGGCGGGCCGACATTGGATCGCAGAAGATGTTGAAATCGGCGACCGGGCTCATGCGGCTGGCCGTCGCGAGCGTGCCGCCGCTGATCACCAGCCGCCCGATCAGCGAGGCCAATTCTGGATCGCGCTGCATGGCCCGGGCGATGTTCGACAGCGGCCCCAGGCACAGCACAGTAATTTCTTCCGGGGCGGCCCGGATTTCGTCGCACAGCACCTTTTCGGCCGGGTGGGCCTTGGCCAATTCGGCGAAGGCGAAATCGACGTTGCCCAACCCGTTTTGGCCGTGAATCTGCCGGCCATCGCACGGTAGCGGATTGTCTTCCGGCGCCGCTCCGACGCGCGGCCAGCGCGGCGGATCAAGTTGCTCGATAATGGTTTGAACGTTGCGCGTGGCCTGGGCGGGAAACACATTCCCGGCAGTGGCAGTGATGGCCACGACTTCCAGCGCCGGATCGAACAGAGCCATGGTAATCGCCACGGCGTCGTCGATGCCCGGATCGGTATCGATAATCACCTTCCTGGCCATGATGAGCGTGATCCTTCAACGGGCTGATCGCTATTCCTGGCAAACATTGTAGGGGTGGCGGGGGGGTGGAGCAAGCAAAGGCGAGTTCGGAGTGCGGAATGCGGAGTGGGGAATGTAGGAAGTAGGAAGGCGGAATTCGGAAGGCGGAGGGCGGAACTGGGTGGCGCGCGGAATGGCATTGGCGAGGAAAAACCCGCGAAAAGTTTGGCGCTCGTCCGCCGTGGCGGGTCGGGCCATCGGTAGGTTCAAGGCCGGCCGAATAAAAATAACGACGGTGGCGAACCGTCGCCGACAAGCTTGTGACGGGAACGGAGTCCACGCTCACGCTGCTTGCCTGCCCAACGCGCCACATTGGCGGACGAGCACCTGGGTTAGTACCTGATGGTGGCCGCCCCGAGTTGTGTTTCCGCGCACGCTAACCCCGTGGCACGGCAATCCCAGGCGGCGAAAGGCTTCCCGATGTGGGCACGCCAGAGGCGGACATCCTAGTCCGGCATACTACTTTGGCTGAGCTCGTTGGCCGCATCGTCTGAGATCATTTGTAGCACGAAAGTGGCTCAATTGGCAAGGAAGTTTTTGGGCCAGTGCGGAGTGCACGATTCAGAGGCCACAAATGAACACGGATAAACACAGATGAACCGCGACGGCGCGAAGAGCGCGAAGGATGGAATGTTGAACCACAGAGACGCGGAGGCGCGGAGTGGAGCAGTAGGAACTGCAGACGGTCGCAGATCTACTTCTGGCGCATTGGGACTGACCAAAGGGCGGCGATCCAAAGAAGTGCGCCGGCGACGAAGCTGACGAATGACAATAAGCCGGTTGTTGCCAGCCAGAAGACCATGCAGAAGACGCCGAGTATGCCGAGGATTTGAAAGGGGAGTAGTTCGAGGAAGTTGAACGAGGGACGCAGGGCTTAATTGTATCGCTGCGATCGGATAAGCCGGCGTGGTTTTTCAGAAGTTCTGCTAAACCGCAAGCGGATGGTGCGCGAGTTGGTTGGAATCCGGCCTGGGGGCCGGCGCTAAACGGCGATTGGGTTCATGATGGCGCGCGAGATGCTGAGGCGCAACGGGCCGCGGGGGTGCAGGGAGACTTGGGCTTCGATGCCGGGGTCGGTTTGGTTGGGGGCCAGGGCGAAGTTGTAGCGCGAGAGGATGGCGGCGAGGATCAGGGTGCCTTCCATCATGGCCAGGCCGCGGCCGATGCAAACGCGCGGGCCGCCGCCGAAGGGCAAGTAGGCGAATTGGGGACGCGATTCGTCCTGCTCGGGCGTGAAGCGTTCGGGGCGGAAACTTTCTGGGTCGGGCCACCAGCGCGGGTTGTGGTGGGTGACGTACGGGACAACGTGTACCTGGCTAGAGCCGGGATGTGGACGCCGGCGATTTCGACGTCTTCGGCGGCTTCGCGGCCAAAGAAATAGACCGGGCCGCGCAGGCGGATCGCTTCTTTGAAGGCCATTTCGACTAGGGCCAGTTGCGGCAGATCGTCGGCGGTGAGCGGGCGGCCGGCGAGATGATTTCGGATGCCGTCGGCAAGCTGCTGTTGGATGGGTTGGTGGATGGCCAGGTAGTAGAGCGTCCACATCAGGGCGACGGAGGTGGTTTCGTGGCCGGCCAACAGTAGCGTGGTGGCTTCGTCGCGGGCTTGCTGGTCGCTCATACCGCGGCCGTCGCCTTCGGTGTCGACGGCGGACAACAGCAGCGAGAGCAAGTCGGGATGGTCGGGCGGTGGATTGCTCGACGCGCGGCGCTGGTGGATCAGGCGATCGACAAGACCATGGATAATGCGGGTGGCCCAGCGGCGGCGGCGATGGATGCGGACGGGGAGCCAAGCAGGCAGTGGGATGATCCGGCCCGATTCGACCATGGCGACTTGTTGAAGGGCGTTAACGGCGGCGGAGATGGCGGGGTAATGGGCGTCGATATCGGCGCCGAACAGGGCGTGGCCGGCGATTTCCAAAGCCAGGCGCATCATTTCGTCGTTAACGTGCACTTCGGCGAGCTTTTGCCAGCGGTCGAGCATGCGGTCGGCGTCGTCGACGATCGCGCCGGCGTGGGTGCGAATGCGGCTGGGGTGAAAGACCTGTTGGAACAAGCGGCGCTGGCGCACCCAAAGTTCGCCGTCGCTGGTGAACAGGCCCTGACCGTCCCATTGGCCGAACACTTTTTTCACCAGCCGGGGCTTCTGAAACTTGCGCGCTTTGTGGACGAGGATTTCCTGAACCTGGTCGGGATGTGTGAATTGGAAGAAACGGACCGGGCCGCAGCGGTAGGCGACGACGTCGCCGTAGTCGCGCGCGAGCGCACGCAAAAGCCCAGCAGGTCGCGCTGCATAGCGCGCACATGGTTGAGGCCGAAGAGGATGGGTTTGGGGCCGGGAGGGGAGGCGATGGGTGTTTGACTTGGCACGGAACGCGCTCCGCTCGCGCGTCGCGGTTAAGCGGGAAACTACCGGTTGATGCCGTACTCTTCGATTTTGCGATACAGAGTCGCGCGGCCGATGCCTAGGAGCTTGGCGGCTTCGGGGACGTTGCCGTTGGTGCGTTTGAGGGCTTCGCCGATCAGGCGGCGTTCCCAGTAGTCCAGGGCGAGCGTTTCGAGTTCGCCGCCGCCCACGTCGTGCAGGCCTAAATCAGTGAGTTCGATGCGGTTGTCGCCGGCCAAGAGGACCGCGCTATCGATTACGTTGCGCAATTGGCGGACATTGCCGGGCCAGTTGTAGGAGAGGAGTTTTTGACGTGCTTCGGGGGCCAGCTCCAAACTGGTGCGGCCGTGCTGGCGGCGGAAGTGGTCGAAGAAGTAGTTCACGAGCATTTCGATATCGCTGCCGCGATCGCGCAGCGGCGGAATAATCAGTTCGAAGGCGGCGAGGCGATAGTACAGATCCTCGCGGAATTTTTTCTGGCGGACGTAGGTTTGCAGATCCTGGTTGGCGGCGGCGATCACGCGCACGTCAACCGTGACCTGTTGCGAGCTGCCGACGGGCAGGAAGGGATGGCCTTCCAAAATGCGCAACAGCTTGGCCTGGCCTTCAAGGGTGAGCTCGCTGACTTCGTCCAAGAAGAGCGTGCCGCTGTCGGCTTGTTGGAAGTAGCCGATGTGGTCGCGCTCGGCGCTGGTGAAGGCGCCGGCTTTGTGGCCGAAGAGCTGGCTTTCCATCAGTTCGGCCGGGATGGCGGCGCAGTTGACGCTGAGCATGGGGCGGCCCGCGCGGGCTGGCCTTGTGCAAAGCGCGGGCGACGAGTTCCTTGCCCGATCCGCTTTCGCCGCGCACGAGGACGGAGCCAGTGGCGCGGGCCATGCGGCCGATCTTGGTTTTGAGTTCCTGCATGGCCGGGCATTGGCCGATCAGTTCGCCGTAGGCGGATTTATCGACCAGGCGCTGATACTCGGTGGCCAGGGTAGTTTGCTTGTGAGCGCGGACCAGTGCCACGACGAGGATGTTGGCCAGCGAGATGGAAAATTCGAAATCGGCCTGGCGGAAGCGGCCTTGATCGAGGTAGGCGTGGATCGCGCCCATCGTGTTGCGATGGCTGATCAGGGGAACGCACAGTGCGTCGGCGTAGTGGGCCAGGCTGTCGGTTTGGGTGGTGCTGCCGCGCTGCTTGGCGATCCAGACCGCGTGGCCCTGGCGGCAGACCAGTTCGGTGAGGGAATCGCTGAAATTGACCGTTTCGACGGAGCCCTCGGGAATTGCCACTTTCGGTCTGAGCCGGCCGGCATCGTCGACCCAGAGGAAGCCGACGACCGCGGCGCGGGTTTGATCGCGCAATAGATCCAGCGCGATGCGGACGACGTCGTCGGGCTGATCATCGTCGCAGCCGAGCAGTTTGATGGCGAGCTGATAGAGCACAAGCAATTGCTTGGCCTGGTCGGCATCGCGTACCGCGGCCAGTCCGAAGATGCTGGTATCGGCGATTTGGACCGCAGCATCGCGGACGATGGTTTCTGTGTAGGTTTCGACCTCGGGCTCGGGGGGGATGGGGGATTCGTCGGATTGCCGGAATTCGAATTCGACGGTGCCGATGCGGATGCTGTGGCCATCGTCGAGCATGGCGGGCTCGTCGATTTTTTGCGAATTGACGAACGTGCCGTTGCGGCTTTTGCAATCTTCGATCCACCAACGGCCTTCGCGGAATTGCAGCTCGGCGTGCACGCGGGAGCAGAGGGGGTCGGCCAGGACGACTCGACAATCTTCGCCGCGGCCGATGCGGTTGGGGCCGTCGCGCTCCAAGAGGAATTGCTCGCCGGCGCGCGTGCCAACGGTCATCGTGACGAACGCATATTTGGGGGTGGCTGCAACGGTCACGGGTATTCGGCGGATGGGCGGCGCGGATAGGATAGAATGAACGGTTGGCGCCAGGCAGTTCCGGTACGCAACAATGTGCAACGAAAACCGCGAGGTTGCAATCCCGGGCGGCCGACATTTCTTCATCATACCAAGCTAAATGGCTGGTCGGGATTGAATTCATGAACAGTTTTCCGCGGGGCAAAGCGAGCCACCAGGGATTGTTGCTGGTGGGGCACGGAACGCGCGATCCAACAGGGCAGGGGGAATTTCGCGAAGTGGCGAAGCGGGTGGCGGAACTGGCTGGGGAATTTCTGACGGAGGCATGTTTTTTGGAATTGGCCGAGCCCGACATTGCCATGGCGGTGCGGCGACTGACGGACCAGAAAATCGAACGGCTGCTGGTGGCGCCGATGCTGCTGTTTTCTGCCGGGCATGCCAAGCGCGACATCCCGGAGGCGGTGGAGGCGGCCCTGCGGGGAAGTAGGAATTCGGAAGCAGGAAGTAGGAAGGCGGAAGGGGAATTAATTGTTGAATACTGTGCGACGATGGAATGCCATCCGCGGATTGTCGAACTTTCCGGGCAGCGGTTTCAGGAGGCGTTGGCCGGTCGGCCGCCCGTCGAAGAGGTTCAGACGATATCGATTTTGGTGGGGCGCGGCAGTTCGGAAGCGTCGGCCATCGTGCAGATGCAACGGCTGGCGGCGCTGCGGGCCGAGCGGACCGCGGTAGCACGCGTGGAAAGTTGTTTTGTGGCGGTGGCTTCGCCGTCGCTTGAGGAGATGTTGAATTGGGCGGCGGGCACGTCGTTTCGTCGCATCGTCGTGCAGCCGCATATTTTGTTCGCCGGGCAAGTGCTGGATCAGATCGCGGCGGCGGTGGAAGCAGCAGTGAGCAGCAGGCGGAAGGCGGCAGGCCCATTCGACAAGCTCAGGGCAAGCGGGGGAAGCGCGAGCAAGAATGGATTGTTGCGCCGCATCTGGGACCATCGCCGCTGGTGGCCGAGGCAGTGGTGGATTTGGCACGGCGCATGGCAGAGAAAAAAGTGTCGAGCCAGGCGCCCCACTAAGCCACGGTTCATTTGGCTAGCATCTGGCTAGCATCGGCGGCGCAATCGTCTCAACGATGCTGGGCGGCAGTTGTTGCGGAATTTCCGGCAGTCAAAAACCGCATCAAACGGCGATCTGCAAGGCCGCATGCTGCGTAACGTAAAGAGCTTTCGATATTGTCCGGCAGGGGATTGTTGGATAAGATCGGTATAAGTGATTGGAGATTGGGCACTTACCTATGGATACCCGGCCGTGCGAGGCCGGGCTGCCATCTCTGAGGACGGAGAAGCGCCTTCTCGATTTCCGATTACTGGTCCCCCCAGGTAAAGAAGGCGCGGAATACGGGCTGTAGAGCCATCTTGTCGAGAGTCTCGTTGGGAAATTTCATCGTGGGAGTATCTATGAACCACGCGATGGTTATTTTGGGTCGTGTGCGGAGATTTTACGCACTGGGCATTGTTTGCGCGGCGACGCTGGCGGCGGGCTTGGTGCTGGAACACCGCAGCTTTGCGGAACCCAAGCCGGCGCAGCGGACCGACCACCAGGTGACACTGACCGTGGTGCGCGGGTTGCGCGACCATCTAACCAGGCACCCGTTGGATCAGGATATTTCCAACCGGACCTTCGATTCGTTCTTCAAGTCGCTGGATCCGATGAAGGTGTACTTCACGCAGGCTGACATCGACGAGTTTTCCAAATCTCGCAACGACCTGGGCAACATGCTTGGCAAGGGGGACGTCAGCTTTGCGTATAAGGTTTTCGATCGGTTGTTGAAGCGCACCGATGAGCGCGTGGCCTTGGTGGATGAGCTGCTGAGGAGTGATTTTGATTTCACCAAGGACGAAACGATTGTGACCGATCCGAAGCTGACATTGTATGCCAAGGATGATGCCGAGATGCGCGACAAGTGGCGCAAACTGATCAAATACGATCTGTTGATGAAGAAGCTCGACAAGCTGGAGGGGCAGGAGGCGCGCGATAAGATTTCGCGGCGCTATCACAGCATCGCCAAGATGCGCCATCAAAGCACGGGCGACGATTTGCTGGAGATTTATCTGACTTCGCTGACCACCAGTTACGATCCGCACACTTCGTACATGTCGCCCAGCACGGAGGAAAGCTTCGACATTGCGATGCGGCTGAGCCTCGAGGGCATCGGCGCGAAATTGCAATACGACGACGGATTGACGAAGGTTACTGAGCTAGTTCCGGGGGGCGCGGCGGACAAAGACGGCCGCTTGAAGCCGGGCGACCACGTGCTTGGCGTGGGGCAAGGACGCGACGGAGAGATGGTCGACGTCGAGGACATGAACATCAATGAAGTGGTGAAGCTGATTCGCGGCAAGGCGGGGACGGTGGTGCGATTGAAAGTCAGGCCTGCTGATAAGGGAGAGCCGAAGATCATCGACATCACTCGGGCCAGCATCGAGTTGAAAGACAGCGAAGCGCGGGCGGAAGTGATCGATCTGGGAGATCCCGACGCATTGACCAAGGATGCCAAGGACACAATCAGCAAAGACACTGCCGATAAAGAGACTGCCAGCAAGGAAACCGCCAGCAAGGACAATGGCGTCAAAATTGGCGCGGAAGTGCGCGCCGCGATTTTGGAGCATAGCCGCAAGCCCGACGGCACGCCGTATAAGATTGGCGTGATCGATTTGCCCAGCTTTTACATGGATATGAAGGGGTCGCGGTTGGGTTTGGAAGACTTTAAGAGCACGACGCGGGATATGGAGAAGATACTGCGAGAGTTCAAGGCCAAGGGAGTCGATGCGGTCATTCTCGACCTGCGGCGCAACGGCGGCGGGGCGTTGAACGAAGCGATCAGCACGACAGGGCTGTTCATCGATGAAGGTCCAGTGGTGCAGGTGAAGGATTCCAACGGCCGGGTGCAACAACTCGACGATCCGGACAAAGGCGTGGCCTGGGATGGCCCGCTGGTGGTGCTGCAGAGCAAGTTCAGCGCCAGCGCCAGCGAGATTTTTGCCGGAGCGATTCAGGATTACGGGCGCGGACTGATTTTGGGAGATCGCACGTCGCACGGCAAAGGCACGGTGCAAAGCATGATTTATCTGGGGCAAGAATTGTTCGCCGGTCTAACGAATGCGCCGCCCTTGGGTGCTTTGAAGATCACGATTCAGCAGTTCTATCGGCCCGACGGCGATAGCACCCAGAACCGCGGCGTGGTTTCGGACGTGGAATTGCCGTCGATCACGACGCATTTGGATGTGGGTGAGTCGGACCTGGATTTCGCGCTGAAATTCGATCGGGTCAACTCGGCCCCTTATGCGAAAGTGAACTTGGTCGACAAGCGTGTGGTCGACGAACTGCGGGCCCGAAGCGCTCAGCGAGTGCAGCAGTCGGAGGATTTCCAGAAAGTGGAGAAGAAAATCGCGCGCTACAAGCAGTTGAAGGAACAAAAGAACATTTCGCTGAACGAGGAAAAGTTCATGGCGGAACGTGCCGACTTCAACACCGACAAGGAAGAGGAAAAGCAATTCGAGCAGTTGGAGGATTCCAATCGGCCGGTCGTGAAGCGCGATTATTATTTCAATGAGGCATTGGCGGTGACGCTGGATTACTTGCAGCTGTTGCGGGGCGCGGGCATGAACGGCGTCGCCAGCGGCGTGCGTCCGGCGATCAACGCAGCGCAGAGCGCCCGATAGCCAGGATGCCGGCAGTCGGAGCCGTTTTGCAGCAAGCCAGGTAAACTTTTCTCCCCGGTTCCGACCGGGGGTTTTTCTGCGCTACCGAGGTTAACGGCGGGTGGATGCACGCGGCGGCCCGCTTCACATGGTCCGGCGAAGATGGTACTTTGGATCGGTCGGCAATTTGACCGTAAATGAATTTTTGGAGCAAAGTACCATGGCGAAACCGCATCGGAACTTGAAGAAAGCCAATCACGGCGCCCGGCCGGCCAACAGCAAGGCGCGCAAAGCAAAGCGCAAGCATCTCCGCACCTAAGCATCGATCTATCACGCGGGAGATTTCGGCGTGTCCGGGAAAGACTTGATTCTCGATTTCTCCGAGTACGACGTGAACCACGTGGTGGCCGGCTTGGAGGAAATCCGCCGCTACAATCTGCAGCGGTACGAGATGGAGCAGTTGACGGCGATTTGTCACGTGGATGAAGCGCACAGAATCTGCGCGGGATACAAGGACGTGACGCTGGAGGAATTCTGGGTACGCGGGCACATGCCCAAGGCGCCCTTGATGCCTGGGGTGATCATCTGCGAAGTGGCAGCCCAGTTGGCCAGCTATTTTGTGCAGAAGTACGATCTGCTGGGGGCCAAAGTCGTGGGTTTCGGCGGCTTGGAAGAGGTCAAATTCCGGGGAGGGGTGGTTCCGGGCGATCGCCTGGTGATGGTCGTGCAATTGCTGAAGGTGCGGCGCGGAGCGATGATTGTGTGCCGGTTCCAGGGCTTTGTCGATCAGACGATGGTAGTGGAGGGGATGCTGAAGGGCATTCCGCTGCCTTTGGATTTGGAAGCCCTGGGGTTGCAGTTGCCGGCATCGCAGCAACCGGCGGCCAAGCACTAATCAGATTCTGGCGAATATGTCTCGTCGTCCGCTCGGGAAGATCGATCCAGCGCTCGATTTGGCGCAACATCTCTTGACGCTTGAGCAGTTGCCCAGGCCGTGGGATACGGCGGCTTTGTTTGGGCGCGAGGCCCCGCTGGAAGTTGAAGTCGGCAGCGGCAAGGGGCTGTTTCTGGTGCAGGCGGCGATCGCGCGGCCGAAGCATAACTTTTTGGGCATCGAGCTGGCCGCCAAGTACGCTCGGTTTTGCGCCGCGAAATTGGCGCAGCGCGAAATCTTGAACGCGCGGATGATTCATGGGGAGGCGCAGCGCGTGTTTGCCGAGGTGCTTCCCGAGGCTAGCGTGGCGGCGGTGCACGTTTACTTTCCGGATCCGTGGTGGAAAAAGCGGCATCGCAAGCGGCGCGTGATGAACGAACGATTTTTGCGCGACGTCGAGCGGGTGCTTTCAGCGGGCGGGGCGCTGCACTTCTGGACCGACGTGGAAGAGTATTTTCAAACGACGCTGGAACTGATTCGGGCGAGCACGAGGCTGGTCGGTCCTGAGGCTGTTTCGGAGCGGACCGCCGAACACGATCTGGATTTTCGCACGCACTTCGAGCGGCGGATGCGCTTGCACGGCGAGGCGGTTTATCGGAGCGAATTTCGGAAAAACAGCTGTTCGCCGGGGTAAATGCCGTAGCGGCGGCCGATTGATTTTGGGATACTCCGCGGCCGATTTTTCCGGCGTGGGCGCCGGGGCTCAACGTTGATCGCAAGGATGCGGCGATGCTTGGTTATTCTGTCATCATTCCGCAGCGCGATTGCGCCGACCAGTTGCGGCGCCAATTGACGCCTCTGTGCGACGTGCTAGCGCAACTCGGGCGGCCGTTTGAAATCATCGTGGTGGATGACGGCTCTTCGCCGGCGACGCAGCGGTTGCTGGAAAAATTGCTGGGCGAATTTCAGGCGCTGCGTTTGTTACGGTTGGACGCGCCTTGCGGCGCCAGCTTGGCGCTATCGGCTGGCATGGCCGCCGCGCGCGGCGAAGTGGTGCTGGCCATCGAGCCGGGCGACCGCTACCCGGTTGGTCAGATACCGGCGCTGGTGCATTGGTTGAATCGCGCGGATTTGATCGTTGGGCGGCGTCGTCGTGGCGGGTTGGCGAAGCTTTGGCATCGCATCAGCCGCATTCCGCGATGGCTGTTGTTGGGATTGGAATCGCACGATCCGGATTGCATGTTTTGGGCGGCGCGCGAAGTGGTGGCGGGGATCAATCTGACGGCGGGCATGGGGCGATATTTGCCGTCGCTGGCGGTGCGGCGCGGATTCCGCGTGTGCGAAACTTACGTGGAAGATCGCGGCGGCCGGCGATTGCTTGCGGATGTGCGGCCCAATGTCGGCGACTTGCTGGCGGCGTGGTGGTTGTGCCGTCGGTGGCGCGAGAACAACGCTTACGAACTGTTTGCTAACGGCTCGGTGCGGGGGATTCTGCGCGTGGTTGGCTACGACGATTCGGCAGACGGATTCGATCCGGGCACCCAACGCCAAGCGATGCGCGCTGGCCGGCTCAGCCAGCAACCTACAAGCCTGCTAAGAGCGCATGACGATTTTCTTTTCCGTCGGCGAGCCGAGCGGCGATCTGCACGGCGCGAATCTGATTCGGCAATTGCGGCGATTGCGGCCGGAGGTGCGCTGTGTCGGCTATGGCGGCCCGGAGATGGCCGCGGCCGGCTGCACTCTGCACGCGGACCTGACGATTCTGGCTGTGATGTGGTTTTTGCGCGCGCTATTGAACCTGCACAAGTTTTTGGCGCTGGCGAGCCGGGCCGATCGATACTTTCGCCACGAGCGGCCGGATGCCGTGGTGCTGATCGACTATCCGGGGTTCAACTGGTGGATTGCGCGGCGGGCCAAGGCGCATGGGATTCCTGTGTTCTACTATTGCCCGCCGCAGATTTGGGCGTGGGGGAGTTGGCGGATCAAAAAGATGCGCCGCAGCGTGGACCATGTGCTGTGCGCGTTGCCGTTTGAGGCCACGTGGTTTCGGCAGCAAGGTTGCCGGGCGACGTTTGTGGGGCATCCGTTTTTCGACGAGGTGCGGCGGCAGGCGTTGGACGAGTCGGTCGTTGCGGCACAAAGCAGAAAGACCGGGCCTTTGGTGACGATTTTGCCCGGGTCGCGGACTCAGGAAGTGACGCACAATTTGAAATGGTTTTTGAAAGCGGCGGCGCTAGTGGAAAAGCGCGTGCCTGGCGTGCGGTTTGCGGTGGCGGCGTTCAAGCCGCATCAGGCGGAGTTAGCGCGGGCGCTGATCGCCGAGGCGAAATTGCCGATTGAAGTTTACGTACGGCGGACGGCGGAATTGATTTCGGCTTCCAAGTGCTGCATGGCGTGCTCCGGTTCGGTGTCGTTGGAGTTGCTATATCACACGAAGCCGACGGTGGTGTTGTATTGGATCACGCCGATTGCTTATTGGGTGCAATCGTTCTTTCGCCGCGTGAAATACATCACGCTGGTGAATTTGCTCACGGCCAAGGATTTGTTTCCCGCCGACAACACGCCGTACAAATCGACGGACGCGGATGCTGACCGGGTTCTGTTCCCGGAGTATTTAACATACGAGGACAAGTCGGCGGAGATCGCGGGGCACGTGATCGGCTGGCTGACCAACGAAGAGCGCCGCGAGACTCTAGTGGCGGAATTGGCGAAGCTGAAGGCGCAAGTTGGCCATGGCGGGGCTTCGCGCAGCGCGGCGGAGCTAATTGTGGGCGAGGTGGAAGCACGCGGCGAATCAAGTCCGCACTTGAGGCCACCCAAGCCGCATTTCGTTCCCGGCATGCTTGTGGAAAGCAGCGGCGGGATATAATTGCGGCGGCTGATTTCGCCCCGTTGGGGCTTACTCAATTTTGCGCCATCCGCAACCCAGGCCGCCGCTGCGCTTGGTCTGGGCTGGCACAGGTTGCCCCTCCGGGGCACAGGTACGCATGTCGTCCCAATCTCAGCGCGACGAGACTCCCGCGGCGAATCTGCCGACATGCCATGTGGGGCTAGTGTATGCGCTTTCGATGGAGGCGGGGGCGCTGGAGGATCGGTTGAAGGGGGTGATCGGTATTCGCGGCGGGAAATTCAAAGTGCGGCAAGGGGGATTGAAGGGCAAAGGCATTGTTGTCATTCACGCCGGGGTCGGTCTGGAGAATGCCGCCGAGGCGACTGAAACACTGATCGCGGGCAATAGGCCGCAATGGGTAATTTCCGCCGGATTGGCCGGCGGGTTGCGCGCCGACTTGAAGCGCGGCGACATTTTGATGGCCGACTCGATTTTGGGCGAAGATGGGAGTCGGTTGGCGATCGATCTGCAGATGCCGGCGACGCCGGGTGTGCATGTGGGAGCGCTGGTGACAGTTGATCGCCCGATTCTGAAAGCCGACGATAAGCGCGCATTGGGTCAGCGGAGCGGCGCGGCGGCTGTCGATATGGAGACGTTGACGGTGGCTGAGGTTTGCCGGCGGGAGAAGCAGCGGTTTTTGGCGGTGCGGTGCGTGAGCGACACCGTGGATGAAGAATTGCCGGCGGACGTGGAACGGTTGCTGCGGAAAAAAACGCTCGCGCGACGTGTTGGGGCGGCGGCGGGATCGGTGTTGCGGCGCCCATCGGCGGTGAAGGATTTGTGGCGGCTGCGCGAAGTGGCGCTGGAGTGTTCCATCCGCTTGGCGAAGTTTTTGGAGGGAGTGATCGAGCGGCTGTAAGCGGTTGATAGAGGATTCTGCTGAACCGCAAGCGGATGGGGCGGTTTTTACAAACTCAGCCAGTGGGCGAGGAGCGGGCGCGGAAGGTCCGGGCGTAGCAATTTGGCCGGTTTGCCGAAGTGAGTCAGTAAGGCTTCGGCGGCGAGGTAGCCGCTGCGGACGGCGCCTTCCATGGTTGCTGGCCAACCGGTGGTGGTCCAATCGCCGGCGAGAAATAGATTCGGCACGCTGGTTTTTTGTGAGGGGCGAGATCGTTCGCTGCCGGGCAGCGGCGAGATGACGGCGTGCTGTTCGGTGACCACGCGCGCTTCCAGTAGTTTTGCTTCGGCGGCCGCGGGCCAGATGGATGCGAGTTCGCCTTGGACAACTTTGATTAAGTCGTCGCGCGACGTCGACGCCAAATCGCGCGAAGCGCTGATCACGATCTGGTAGTATTGCGGACCGTGGCGGAACATCCACTGGCTGGTGCGCCCGGGAGAACAGCGTGCGGCAAGTCGGTGATGGGGCGATCGAACCATAGGTGCACGGCGGTGATGGGGGCGGATTCGAAGCGATCAATCTCGCGCAGTTCGGACAGGGCCGCGCGAAGCGGATCGGAAAGCAGTTCGGAGACGCGGCGCCAAGGCACGGCCACGATTACGGCGTCGATTGGTTGTTGTTGTCCATCGTCCAGCAGCAGATTTTTCACGCCAGCGGCATCGCCGATCAATTGCTTCACGCCGCATTCGCGGCGAACTGCAGCGCCGTGCTGGCCTAGCCATTGTTCGAGCTGATTTCCGTACAGCTCGCCCAGGGGAACGCGAGGCGTTTGCATTTCGTAGGCGCGGCGCGAGCCGAGGAAGGCGTCGACGAAGACTTTTCGCACGGGCGGCACAGCGGTGCGGTCGAGGGTTTCGCTGAGGGCGCTAACGATTACGGGGGCCCAGAAAAGTTCGATTGCGCGGTCGGTTTGGCCATGATCGCGGAGCCACTGGCCGATCGAGCCCTCATCGGAGGATTCGTGGGCCAATTGGCGGAGTGCGCAGGATGATACCCAGTCGTTCGCGCCAGGATAGATAGCGCAGTCGCAAGAGAGAGGGGAGCAGATGCAGCGGGGCGGGGAGCAAACGGCTGGCGGCGAGGTCGTAGCGGCGGTTGTCGGGGCCGAAGAAATGCAACGTGCGCTGGCGATGCAGGAGGTCGCTTACGCCGGTGCGGCGGCAGAAATCTTCCAGGTTCGTGCAGCAGCCGAGGCTGACGTGCTGACAATGATCGACCAGTTCGCCAGTGGCTGGATCGCGAAAGGAGCCGGCGCGGCCGCCGAGTTGGCGGCGAGCTTCAAATAGTTCGATCTGCAGTCCGCGGCCAGCCAGCCCAACCGCGGCCGCTAGACCGGCCAAACCTCCGCCGACGATCGCGATGCGCAGGCTGTTGAGACATGCTAGCGCAGCTACGGATTCGAAATGTGAGCTGTCGCCAGCCGGAGCGGAACATGGAGTTGGTGGCGATCCAGACTTTTTCCCAGATGTGGAGCCGCACTCGGCGGTGGAGGACGTCGGCGGGGCGGCGGTGGATTTTTTCCAACAGGCGATGGTAGGCGGCGGTCATGGCGCGCAACACGCGGCGGCCGTCGGGTTCCAAGAGCGGCTCGAGCTGGGCGGCGGCATCGAAATAACCTTCCGCGCGCTGGATTTCAAACTTCATCAGCGCGGCGAATTTGTCGTTTTCGTCGCCCTGGCGGAGTTCTTCGACGGTGTAGCCGAAGAGCCGTAGATCTTCGGCCGGCAAATAGAGCCGCCTGCGGCGGAAATCGTCGCGCAGGTCGCGGAGGATGTTTGTGAGCTGAAAGGCGATTCCGCAGCGGCGCGCCGGTTCCAAGGCCTCTGGGCTGCGAAAACCCCAGATGTGGATGCAGGCCAGTCCGACGACAGATGCCACGCGGTAGCAATACTGCTCCAGATCGGCGAAGGTTTCGTAGTGGGCGCCGGTGAGATCCATTTCGACGCCGTCGATGACCGCGGTGAGATACTTGCGCGGGATTTGATAGCGCGCGGCGGTGTCGGCCAGGGCAGCGAGCACCGGATCGCTGGATTGGCCAGCCAACGCAAGGTCGAGCCGGCCGCGGAGTCGTGTGAGCGCCTGGCGGCAAGCGGCGACATCGCAGGTTTCGTCGTCCGCCAGGTCGTCGACCTGTCGCAAATAGGCGTAGAGCGCGCACATCGAGCGGCGTTTTTCGCGCGGCAAAAGCGCGAAGGAGAAATAGAAATTCGACGCAGCCCGACGGGCGAGTCGTTGGCACTGGGCGTAGGCGGCGTCGAGGTCGGGCATGAAGGGTTCAGGGTTCAGGGTTCAGGTTGTGCGTGTGCCACCAGGCGCGGAGGAGGAGGGCGAGTTTGGTGGCTTTGGTGACGACAGGGCGGCGACGCCAGACGTTGTAGTCGATGCGGCGGATGGCGCTCTGGATAGCGCGGCCGCCGTCGATGAATAGTTGCACGTCGATTTGCATGTGGCGGGGCATGAGTTCGACCAGCGGTTGGCCGGCAGCGAACAGCGATTCGGCTCGAGCGACTTCGGCGGCCAGCAATTGGCGAAACTGCGGATTGAACTGGCGGCGCGCGAACATCGCTTCGTCGTAGCCGGCGCGGCGGCAGCTTTCTTGCGGCAGATAGATGCGGCCGCGAGCGTAGTCTCGCGCCACGTCTTGCCAGAAATTGGCCAGTTGCAAGGCGGTGCAGATGTTGTCGGCGAGTTGGCCGCGGCGGTCGTCGTGGCAGCGGCCCAGGTACAGCACCAATCGGCCGACGGGATTGGCCGAGTTGCGGCAGTAGCCTAGCAGGTCGTCGAATGATTCGTAGCGAGTTTGGGTTTGATCCTGGCGAAAGGCCGTGAGCAGATCGCGGAAGGGATCGGCGGGGATCTCGAATTCGTGGATGGTCGACTCCAGGGCGACGAACACGGGGTGGGTGGCGACGCCGCGGTAGCAATCGTCCAGTTGCGATTGCCACCAGTCGAGCAATTGCAAACTTTCTGCGCCGCCGGCGGTTTCATCGGTCAGATCGTCGGACCAACGGCAGTAGGCGTAGATGTTGCAGAAATGCGGCCGCAGATCTCGCGGCAAGAGCCGACTGGCGACGGTGAAGTTTTCGTAGTGCGTGCGCGCCAGGCGGCGGCAGTAGGCTTGCGCTTGGGCGAGCGTCGGCCGCTGCGCAGTGCGCCAGCGGGGCCGTAAATTGCCAATTCGTCGCTGAAAACAGGTGTCATGAAACGATGGATCGCCTACCCCAATGCGGTGTTGAGCATTATCATATCTGATAGCGACAATGGAGTCATTGGAGCCAGCAACATCTGAAAAACGCCAGAACTTTATGAAAATCATCTTGGCCAGCCCGCGAGGGTTTTGTGCGGGCGTGAACATGGCGATCGAGACGCTGGAGCAGGTGCTGAAGCGGTTCGGCGCGCCGGTGTACGTGTACCACGAGATCGTGCACAACAAGCACGTAGTGCAGCGGTTTCAAGGGCAGGGGGCGGTGTTCGTGGATGATTTGCACGATGTGCCTGAGGATGGGCGACTGCTGTTTTCTGCTCACGGGGTTTCGCCAGAGGTGCGGCAGGTTGCCCGCGACCGCCGGTTGAAGACGATCGACGCGACTTGCCCGCTGGTGACCAAGGTGCACTTGGAAGCGGTGCGGTTTGCGAAGCAGGGCTACAAGATCGTGCTGATCGGCCACGCGGGGCACGACGAAGTGATCGGCACGATGGGGGAAGCTCCGGAGGCGTTCGTGCTGGTGGATTCCACGGAAGAGGTCGATCAGTTGGAGATTCCGACAGGCACGAAGCTGGCATATCTCACGCAGACGACGCTTTCGGTGGACGATGCGAATCGGATTATCAAGCGATTGATAGAGCGGTTTCCGGAGATCGTCGGTCCGCCGAAGGAAGACATTTGCTACGCCACGCAGAATCGGCAGGAGGCGGTGCGGATGATTGCGCCGGAGGCGGACATTGTGTTGGTGTTGGGGAGCCAGAATAGCTCCAACAGTCAGCGGCTGGCGGAACTGGCGCGGGAGACGGGAGTGCGAGCTTACTTGATCGACGGGGCGGCGGACATCGATCCGACCTGGTTTCACGGCGAGGAAACGGTGCTTATCACCGCGGGTGCCAGTGCGCCGGAATCGGTCGTGCAGCAGTGCGTCGAGTATTTGCAGCAGCGGTTTGGCGCATCGGTGGAGCAGCGGCACATTCGTGAGGAAGAAGTTTATTTTCCATTGCCGCGCGAGCTGCGCGTGCTGACGGTGTAAGCATCGCGGGAGGCAACGGTTCACCCTCTCCCGGCCTCTCCCCCGAGGGAGCGGAATTGAGCGCGTCGCAAGCGACGCGGCGAAAAGATTTGCCCGACCGGCCACTAGCTCTGGATGTAGGTCTTCAGGTAGTGGTTTTCCATGGTCAGTTGATCGTGCTGGTGTTTGACCAGGTCGCCGATCGAGACCATGCCGACGAGCTTGCCTTGTTCGTTGACGATGGGCAGATGGCGGATGCGTCGTTCAGTCATCACGCCCATGGCGTCTTGGATGCTGTCGTCGGGTTGGCAGGTGACGGGGTTTTTCGACATGCGGTCGCGGACTTTCATCTGGTCGAGCGATTCGCTCCGGTCGGCGGAGGCGCGGAGAATATCACGCTCGGTGATGATGCCAACCATGTTGCACGGTTCGCCTTCGGACTCGCAGACGATCAACGAGCCGCAATTGTTCTTCACCAGCTTATCGACGACCTCAGCCAGCGTAGCCTGTACGGCGATGGTGAGGACCTTGGAACCTTTGATTTGAAGGATTTCGCGCAGCAACATGACAAACTCCTGAAACGCTAAAGACGCAATTCTGACGCTGCCGACCCCGTGCGGCAAGCCCCTTAGGAAGCATAGCCACAAGAGTTGGAAATTGTCAAAGAAAAATCGCCGTTTTACTTTTAGAACCGCTGGCCTGTGAAATTAATCACAAGGACGCCCGTGTGAAATTAATCACGATGTCGGCGCGGCGCGAATTACTAGGCGCACATCGCCGAAGGGGCTTCCGGTCGGTTCGTTGGCATCGCTGATGTAGATCGACGAAGAAGGCGGCGGCGAGGTTCGCGCCGTGCTGGGATCGGCGACGACCGCCACTTCGTTGGCCTCTGCTATCAGCGAGGTGATATCGGCGGTAAAGAATTCGCCAGGTTTCAACTGGCCCAGCGAAGCGCCGTTGAGCGACACCTGGCCGGCCACCATGGCCCGATCGATTTCCAGCGACACTTGTTCGTGGGCCTCGAGCCCGGTGGGACGATTGAATCGTCGGCGATAGAGGATTTGGCCATCGGCCCGCGGTTCGGATTCCCAGGGGTGTCGCAGACGTATGGGATGGGGAATCATGACGCGGCTCGGACTCATGCCTGGTCGCGGGAATGCGACCACCGCAATTCTACGGCGTAACTGGCGGCAAGGGGCTTGTGGGATTTGGGACTGGCGGCGGTGGAACCGTGCCGCCGTCGTTGCGCATTTGGAAGTAAATCAATGCCACGACGGAAAGCAGGATTAAGGCCAGGAACCAGTAGCGGTGTTTGTGGAGGAAGTGGTTCATAAGATGGAGTTTCGGGTTTCGGGTTGCGGATTTGAACGTCGATTATTCAGCTTGCTCACGAGGGGCGATCAGCGAGGCGATGATGGAAATGCCCAGCAGGACCACGATCACCACAAGCGAGGCCCAGGGGTAGTCTGTGAAGAAGTGTAGGTCGGTCCAGAACTCGGCGATCATTTTCAGGCCCACGAAAATGAGGACCGCGGCCAGGCCGTAATGGAGGTATCGGAACATGTGTACCATGCCGGCCAATAGAAAATACAGCGCGCGCAGGCCGAGGATCGCGAAAATATTCGACGTGAAGACGATGAAGGGATCGCGGGTGATGCCGAAGATGGCCGGAACGCTATCGACGGCGAAAACGACGTCGGTGCTTTCGATCACCAAGAGCACCAGGAACAGCGGCGTGATGCACCAGCGTCCGTGCTCGCGGACGAAGAATTTTTCGTCGTGGGATTCGCGTGAAATGCGGAAGATGCGGCGGCTCAAGCGCATGAGAATGTTCTTCTCCGGATGAACGTGCTCCTGCTGCAGGGCCAATTTGATGCCCGTGACAATCAGCAGTGCGCCGAAGACGACCAGAATCCATTCGAAGTGGCGGATGAGTGCTGCACCGGCCAATACAAAAGCTAATCGCATGACGATCGCGCCCCAGATGCCCCAGAACAGGACTCGATATTGGTGCTTCAGCGGCACATGGAAATAGCCGAAGATGACGGCGAAGACGAAGACGTTGTCCATCGACAACGACCATTCGACCAGGTAGCCGGTGAGGAAATAGATGGCGCTTTCTGAACCGCCCCACCACCAGATGAGGCCGTTGAACGCCAGGGCAACGAGGACCCAGAAAAGTGTCCAGAACGCGCTTTGGCGCAGACTGGGCTCGCGCGGGCGGCGGTGGAACACCACCAGATCCAGCAGGAGCATCAGCGCCACGATGACGGCGAATACAGTCCAATGCCACCACGCAGGTTGAATGGCGGCGGAGGGCAACGGAAAGTTCTCGCAGGCGAGGGTGACTTACAAGCCGCGATCGATGCGCAGCTTTCAGGTTCGCCCGAACAGCCGGCAAGTCGAATCGCTGAAAAGTGAAACTTAGAACGGCTTTATTTAGCGGAGCGCGACGGTGCGCGTGCGGCTGTCTTCTTCGATGTCGATTTTATCTTCGCGCGCCAGCCAACCGAGGGCTTGCATGACGGTATCGCGCGGCGCGTCAACTTCCTTGACGAGCTTGGCGAGCGTTTGGGGACCTCTCTGCGACAAAACTTGCCACACCGCACCGGCGGTCTGGCCAATTTCTGCGACACACGATTCTCTTGTCATTGTGGCCATAAAGGAACCTCTCACTCCTCTTGAAATCACGCCTTGAAATCACGCCATCGTGCCCCCGAGGCCCAAACCAAACCGGTGATTCGGCCATCTGCCGGGACCACTCAGGCGGTGGATATGTATTTCTAGCCCGTAGGGAAGCCGCGAGCTTAAGAGAAACTGGCGACACAATCGACGTAACCGGAATAACTATGGCCGATTATACGCCTTGGATGGAGTCTCTCAAGGGTAGCAAGTGCGGCGACAATATACGTCGATCGCAAATTCTACGAAGCAGTGGAAATTTGGGGTTTCCGTGACAGTAGATTTGTAAAACTTTCAAGCGGTTTGTGAACACTGCTGGAATCGGAAGCGGAATAGTTGCCGCGAAAGATCGAGTTTTTTGCTGAGAATGAACGATTTCTGATTTTCTGCGCGGCACGCGGCAGTTGTGGCACGGGCTGTGCAATACAGCGGCTCGCCTTCGTTCGACCCAGTTGGTCCTGGCGCTTGCCCGTACAAGCGCTAGGGCCAAGAGCGTAACAACGAACAACTAGAGGCACCGTGGATCTTAGGCCAGGTCGCTAAGGTACGGCGACAACATGAGCCCGAAAGTGGGCGTGCCAGCTTTTCACGGTTCAAGGGCTCGATCGGCGAACGCGCACCGCCGGCCGGGCCCTTTTTGTTGCGCCTTAGCTATCGTTGCCGTCAGATTCTTTGAGCAGGCTGAAGGTAAGAGCTCGAAACACATCGCGGAGCTTCTCAAAATCGCGATCTTCGGCCTGATAGACGACCAGATAGGATGCCGACGGGGTGCGGCACACGCGCACGCAGGCCGTGTTGATCAGGTCGAGGCAAATGAAATTCAGGTCGTAACCCTGCAGTTCCGCTTCACCCAGTATTTCGCGGACTGCTTCGCTATCCGAACCTGGGTATTCTTCGCGAACGGCAGCCGCGGCTTCGTCGGCCATTTGGCCTAAATCGTCGCCCGGACCGCGGCGTACGACGGTCCAGAAAGCCCCGCCGGGACTGTAGACGGTCACGCTGGGGCGGTCGGGCACTTCGTCGTCGGCCTCCAGGGACCAGTTCTCGGGGAACTGGAAGCGAATGCCAAGATCGTCGTAGGTGACCGGCATGTGACTAGGGTTCAGGGTTCAGTGTTAGGGTGCTAGCAATTCATGGTATAGAGCGGCGTCAAGAGGGGCCAGCCTACGTTGAGGCAATCGGTGGCAAACGCTATCATTCGCCGCCCAATTCTGGGCCTGCGTGGGTGACACCGGATCGTCAAAACATTTCTCGTTCAGTTCGCGCTGGTTTACAGGCGTGCCGATGACATTGCGCCCGCTACGCTTCCGAACGGTCTTGGTCAGTCTCCTGCTGGCCGGGGTCGGGGGCTGCAAAATGCTTGGTCAACAAGGGCCGGTGTCCAAATCGGTGGCGGAGGCGCGCGAGCTTTCGCAGCGTGGCCTGAGCGCGATGGAACAGGGGGATACGGCCACGGCCGAATCGCTGTTGAGCCAGGCGGTCAAGGTTTGCCCCGAGGATTTGGATTCGCGGCGCCACTATGCCGAAGCATTCGGCGCGCGGGGAGCGAGAATTGGCCGTGCAGCATCTGCTGCAGGCCGCGGCGCTGGCGCCGGACGATGCGGCGGTGGCGGTGCGTGCGGGCGAAATGCAATTGGCGCTGGGGCAAGTGGATGAGGCGCGGCGGATGGCCAATCGAGTGCTCGATTTGAATCCGAACGACGGCGGTGCGTGGGCCTTGCGGGGCCGCGTGAAAGAAGCGGCGGGAGAACTGGACGGGGCGCTTGCCGATCTGAATCGGGCGTTGGAATTCCGGCGGGACGATCGGGAGTTGCTGTACGACACGGCCGAGGTGTACCGCCGGTTGAGCCGGCCGCAGCGTGCGCTGTCGACGCTGATTGCGCTGCGCGATACGTATGGCCCCGGGGAAGAACCTCAGCAGGTGCTGTATTTGCAAGGCTTGGCGCTGGCGGCGCTAGGGCGGCACAGCGATGCAGTCGATGCGTTTGCCTTGGCGCTGGAGCACGGCTCGCCGAGTCCCGAATTGCTGTGCCGGCTGGGGCAATCGCAGTTGGCGGCGGGGCGGCCGGCCGAGGCCGATCGGACGATCCAGCAGGCATTGTCGATGGATCCGAATTACGCCCCGAGCCAGGCTGTGCGGGAACAGATCGAGGTGGCTTCGCGGCCGCTTTCGACGGTGCTGCCGTGAGAGAGAAGTAGGAAGTCGGAATTAGGAAGTAGGAACAGGGTGGGGAAGGCGAGATTCGGAACAAACGTTACAACCGCACCCTTATTTTGTTGCTCCGAGGAATGGGCGACCTAGATTTGTAAGGACCGTGCCACCATTTTTTCTTGAGTATTTTCGGAGCGCTCCTAATGACCAACATCGTCCTGGAAACCATGGATCAGGAAGCCTTTGTCGACCGCCGCAGCGCCGAGGGTGAATCGCGCGGTAATCGGGAGCGCCGTCAATTCACCAATAGCCATGAAGGTTTGTCGCCGGATGCGCACGAGCTGGCGCTGGCGATCGACCAGTACAAGCTGGCGCACCGCCGGCGGTTCATCACGTACGAGGAAATGTTGTTTGTGATGAAGTCGCTGGGGTACAAGAAGTAGGGTTCGCGGTTCGGATAGCGTGACCCTCCCCTGGCCCCTCCCTTGAAGGGAGGGGAGTTTGGCGCGATCATTCTGTCGTGCGGCCGGTGGCGACGTCGAATTCTGAGATGGCCGGCACGAGCATTGCGGTTGTGGTCAGGCCGTAGGTGAAGGCCACGACCAAGAAGACTCCCAGAGTTTCTCCCTGCAAGAAACCGGTGATGGCCACGAAAGTGAGCACCGGCAAAAGCAACGACGCCAGGCCGATGGCTTGCGATGGATTGCGCACGCCAGGGCTACGAACAGGCCGGTGCTGCCACCGAACATGAACGCGAGGAACGGGGCCAGTTGCAATTGGAAGGAGCCGCTGAAGGAGATCATGATGCGCATGCAGGCGGCCACGCCGACGAACAGGAAGAACACCGTGCCGAGGCTGACGGCCACGGCGGTGCGGCTGTTGGTGTAGGCCAGTCCGGCGTGGATGCCGAGCGTGGCGACGAAGATATCCATCACGGCGAGTCCGCCGATGATGTAGAGCAGGTTTTCGAAGGTGATTGCGTCTTCCCACCACAAGTAACAGCAGACCGCCAGCGGCAGCAGGAGCATTTCTTTGGCGACGTAGAACACGCCCCAGAGCTTGCCGAAGATGAATTCGGAGGGGGTGAGGTCGGTCACCAACAGCAGGTCGAGAGCGCCCAGATCGCGTTCGGTGGTGATCGACGTGACGGCCAGCGCGTTGAGCAGCACGAGGCTGAGCACGAAGAAGGGGGCGACGACGATGGGCAAGTTGCCGTGGGCCGCGGATTCGCCGGATAGGGCGGCGTAAATGCCAACGGCCGCTAAGGCGCACAGCGCCAGATACACCAACCGCACCACCAGCACTTTGCGGCCGTAGGCCCAAGTGCGCAGCTCTCGCCAGAGGATGGGATTATCCCACACGCGGCGGGCTTTGCCTGGCGCAGCATGGACCGATGCGGTGGTCGCAGAGGCAGCACCCTCACCCCAGCCCTCTCCCTTCGAGGGAGAGGGAGCAAGAGCGGTGCGGAATTCGTCGGCATCTTCGGTGCGCGGGCGGGCTTCGCGCGAGGGATTCCAAACTCGCACCCGGCCGATGGCGATCAAGTTCACCACGAGTGCGAACAGAGCCGCCGTCGCAAAATACAAACGCACGGCCGAGCCAAACCAGGGGAGGTGGCCGGCGGCAATGTGGGGCTGGGCGGCGGAGAGCACCGCGTGCCAGGGGCTCAATCCCGACATCCAGCGCACAGCGGCACGCCTTGCCAAGAGCCGTGGATGACGCCGGCGGCAACGAGCACTTCCCAAGCGGCCAATATGCCCAGCACCAAGGCGGTGAGCGCCAGGGATTGAAAGGTCTTTTCGCGCCATAGGGCGATGGTCGAGCCGAAACTGCCAGCGGCGATGGCGCTGATCAGGGTGACGGCGAAGACGTTAAAAATCTGGTGAAAAGAAACACCGCCCAGGAGTGCCGTGAGCATGAAGAACGGCACGGCCGCCGCCAAGAGCAATAGCACGTTGAGCAGGCTGGCCAGCAGTTTGCCGAGGACCAGTTCGGTATTGGAAAGATTGGTGAGCAACAGCAGGATCAACGTGCGGCGATCTTTTTCTTGCGCCACGGCAGTCGCCGCGGCGACTGCCGAGAAAAAAATGGTCAACACCAATTGCAGCGGCGCGAGAAATTGAAACAGGGTGGCGCCAAAGCGGGCCGTGTCACCCACGTTTCGAATCTGCTGCGTGCCGGTGAGCAATAGCCAGGCGGTCGAAGCGAGGATCAGCAATCCACCCACGTACACGGCCGGTGCGATGTAAAAGCGCAAGCGGCGCGGGGCGGTGACGAATTCGCGGGTGAAGACGGGGCCGATGAACACGGGAAATTAGGAAGTAGGAATCAGGAAGTAGGAATTGGGGAATAAGGAGCGGGGAATGGGGATTGCGACGGCAGCGAACATTGTGTACGGGGGTATGTCCTGCGGCTAGTGCTTTTGGTCCGTTGCAATTATCATCCGCTGACGATGCTTGCGATTCAATGCAAGAACCTGACAAAGCGTTACGAGGCGAAGCCACCGGTGGATGCGGTGCGCGGGTTGGACCTGACCGTGGAGCAGGGGGAGTGCTTTGGACTGCTGGGGCCCAATGGGGCGGGGAAAACGACGACGATTGAAATCATCGAGGGGCTGCTGGACGCCACTTCCGGCGAGGTCGAAGTGCTCGGCTATCGCTGGGGGCGAAACGACGATGAAATCCGACAGCGGATCGGCATCTCGCTGCAGGAAACGCGGTTGTCGGAAAAACTGAGCGTGCGGGAAACGCTGACGCTGTTTCGCAGCTTTTATCGCTGCGGCGTGGAGCCGGAAGAAGTGATGGCCCGGGTGTCGTTGGAGGAGAAAGCAAAGTCGTGGGTGCGAAATCTTTCCGGCGGGCAGAAGCAACGGCTGGCGGTGGCCTGCGCATTGGTGGGCGATCCGGAACTCTTGTTTTTGGATGAGCCGACCACGGGGTTGGATCCGCAATCGCGGCGGCAATTGTGGGAGATCATTCGCGAGTTTCGCCAGCGGGGGCGCACGGTGCTGTTGACCACGCATTACATGGACGAGGCGGAGCGGTTGTGCGATCGGGTGGCGATTATCGATCAAGGCCGTGTGATTGCGCTGGGGACGCCGCAGGAACTGATCGCCACGCTGGGGGGCGATCACGTGATCGAATTTAGTCGCGGGCTCATCCATCCAGCCCGAAAGCTTTGCCGATTTGCCGGCTGTTACGTCGGCCCACTGCGAGAATGGCAACATTTGTTTGTCGGTGCGCGAGCCGCACGTGGCGCTGCCGGCGCTGCTCGCGCGATTAGAAAAGCTGGGCGCACCGCTGACGGGGCTGACGACACGGCACGCCAGCTTGGAAGATGTTTTCGTGAAGCTAGCCGGGCGGCATTTGACGGAAGCAGACAACTCTACGAATGCAGCCTGATGGCAAACGAACCACGAACCTATTGGCCACTTGCGCAATTGATTTCGGCGCGGCTGCGGGAATTTTTCCGCGAGCCGGAGGCGATTTTCTGGGTGTATGGATTTCCGGTGCTGATGGTGGTGGCGCTGGGAATCGCGTTTCGCAATCAACCGGTCGAGCAGATCGTGGTCGACGTGGTCGATGGCCCGCAGGCGGCGGCGACTGTGAAAGCGCTGGAGGCTTCGGCCACGCCCGAGCGATTCAAAGCCGAGGCGCATTCGAACAGCGAGGCGCGATTGCGGCTGCGGACGGGCAAGACCGACGTCGTGGTGGCGCCGGGCGTGGTGGACGATCGGGAATCGCTCTCGATTCCCGTGCCGGGGCAGACGGAAAATCCGCCGCCGCGATACGAATATCTTTTCGATCCGACGCGGCCGCAAAGCGTGCTGGCGCAATGCCGTGGACGATCAACTCCAGCGGGCGGCGGGGCGCAAAGATGTCGTGCCAGTCACGCAGGTGGCGATCGACGAGCCTGGCGGGCGGTACATCGATTTTCTGGTGCCGGGACTCTTGGGCATGAGCTTGATGGGGGGCGGGATGTGGGGCGTCGGGTTTGTGACCGTCGACATGCGGATCCGCAAGCTGCTGAAGCGATTTCTCGCCACGCCGATGAAGAAGTGGCATTTTTTGTCGGGCATCATGCTCAGCCGCATGCTGTTCATGGTGCCCGAGGTGTTGCTGCTGTTGGTGTTTGCCCGGTATGCGTTTGGCGTGGTGAATCAGGGGAGCGTATGGACGGTGGCGTTTTTGATTTTGTTGGGGGCGGTGATGTTTTCGGGATTGGGGCTGTTGATTGCCAGCCGGGCGAACACGATCGAGATGGTCACGGGGCTGATGAACGTGGTGCAGTTGCCGATGTGGATTTTGTCGGGAATCTTTTTCTCGGCCGAGCGCTTCCCGGCCATGGCGCAACCGCTGATCCGGCCGTTGCCGCTGACGCTGTTGATTGACGCTTTGCGCCGGTGATGCTGGAGGGGGCCACCTTTGTTTCGCAATGGCAGCGGATTGGGATGATGGCGGCTTGGGCCGTCGTCACTTTCGCGCTGGCCTTGCGGTGGTTTAAGTGGCGGTAGGGCTATTGCGTGTCGCTGACGGGCAAACCGTGCTCGGCGAGTTCGGGCAACACGCGTTTTTTCAATTGCGCCAGATTGTCGAGCAGCTTGAGTTGGTCTTCGGCGGTGTAGGCGCGCTGTGCGAATTGCTCGCCGACGATGCCGCCGCCTTCCATACGGTGGAACTTGAAGGCGTCGAACTCGACGTACGATTTGTCTTCCGGCCAAGTGACGAAATCGAGGACTGCTTCGCCGGTTTTATCGTTGGCCTGGAGTTGGGCTCCGGCCTTGGGGTTTTGCTGCTTCAGGGTGTTGAGCATGACCTGGGCGAATTCGCGCGGGTCGTCGATATTAGGATATTCGTTGATGGCCACGAGCTTGGTCCAGCGGTCGAAGTTCTGACCGGCGGGCAGGAATTCCTTGATCTTTACCGTTTCGCTGGCGCCGTCCCAGGCGAAGATAAAAGTTTCGCCGTCGAAGACGATGCGCGGTTTCTTGGCGTCGGCATTAGCTGCGGTTTGCTCGTGGGACGCTTTCGGTGCGGTGAGAATCGTTTTCGCGGCGGCCTTTTTAGTCGGTTTGGTTTCGTCGGCGGCGCGGGAAACGATGGCCACGCAGAAGATTGCAGCCGACAGCAGCAGAATGGATCGCATGGATATTTCCTATGGTGGGTGGGACGGTGCGAGGGAATGCCTTCACCTCAACTGTAAGTCATGGGGAAACTCCGTGCGGAGTTGAGTAGCCGCTGACGATTCAGCATTGAAACCGGCGTTGTGGCCAAAATGCAGCAAGGAGTAGACTGGCGACGCATTTGCATTGGATTTGATTGATTACGAAATTCATCCAGGCACGGCGGCCATGAGAATATTCAGCACGATGACAGTTGTCCTGGCGACGGCCTTCGGACCGGCTTTGTCGACATCCGTAGAAGCCCAGTACCTGCAGCCCGGGCAGCAACCGTACGTTCAGCCGGGGCAGCCTTCCGCGCAGCCGGCCCCGACCCAGTATGTTCAGCCGGCTCCTGCTCAATACGTGCAAGCCGCGCCGATGGTGGCGCCGAACGAGGAAGCGGCGATTGTTGAATCGGCGACCGTGGTGCTCAATGAGATTATGGCTGCGCCAGCGCAGGGAATTCCGGTGGCACTGTTGCACGACGCGAAGGGCATTATCATTTGCCCCGGGTTGTTGAAAGGCGGATTTGTCATCGGTGTGAAGCATGGTCGCGGAGTGCTGGTGGTACACGACGACAATGGCAACTGGCGGGCGCCGAGTTTCATCAGCATCACAGGCGGGAGCATCGGCTGGCAGATCGGCATTCAAGCCACCGACGTGATTCTGGTGTTCAAAACGAAAAAGAGCATTCAGGGATTGGTGAACGGCAAGTTCACGATCGGCGGCGACATTTCGGCGGCGGCGGGGCCCGTGGGGCGCGATGCCTCGGCCTCGACCGATTTGCAATTCAAGGCGGAGATTTATTCGTATTCTCGCAGCCGCGGATTGTTTGCCGGGGCGGCGCTGGATGGATCGCAGGTGTCGATGGATAACGCGGCCACGGCGGCCTACTACCGCGGCACGGGAATTCTGCAGCAGGATTTGCCGCCGGGACAGGCGCCGCAGTTGCCGGCGTCGGCGGTGCAGTTGTTGACGACGATTGCGGCTTACTCCGGACCAGGACCGGTTCCGCCGGGTGGCGGGACGACCGTGACTGCTCCGCTTGCGGCGGCGGGACCGCCGGCGATCGCCACCGCTCAGTTGCCGGCCGACTTGGAAGCGATTCGAGGTCGATTGGCGGATTCATCGCAGCGATTGGCGGCGCGCGTCGATCCGAGTTGGCAAAAATATTTGGCACTGCCGGCGCAGGTTTACAATCCTGGCCAGCCGGCTGCACCGCAGGAGATTAGCGCCGCGGTGGAGCGATACAAGATGGTGGCGAATGACGCGCGCTATCGGCCGCTTACGACGCGGCCGGAGTTTCAGGAGACGTTCGGGCTGCTGAAAGCCTACCGCGATTTGCAAGCGGCGGGCGGGACGACGGGCGGGCAGATTGCGCTGCCGGCGCCGCCGAAGTGATCCGTCGATTCCCGCGACCGACGGTCGCGGCTTTATGAAGAAATGCCCGGCCGATACGGTCGGGCTATTTATTTGCGACGATTGCTTCGCAAACTAAATCGCCGACTTGCGAAGTGCTGTGGCCCATTTTGCCGGCGGCCTGGCTTTTCATTTTCGTGCCGGTGATTTGCTTGACGGCTTTCATCACGCGGGCGGCGGCTTTTGGTTGGCCGCTGTGTTCCAGCAGCATGGCCATGGCGCCGATGGCGGCGATGGGGTTGATCACGCCCTGGCCGGTGTATTTCGGGGCGCTGCCCCCCATCGGCTCGTACATGCTGACGCCGCCGGGATCGGGATTGATATTGCCGCCGGCCGCCACGCCCAGGCCGCCTTGGATCATGGCGCCCAGATCGGTGATGATGTCGCCGAACATGTTGGTGGTGACAATCACGTCGTAATATTCCGGCGTTTTCACCATCCACATGCAGCAGGCGTCGACGTGGTTGTAGTCGGCCTTTACGTCGGGATACTGCTTGGCGACGTCCTGGAACGTGCGCCACCAGAGGTCGTGGCCGAAGGTGAGCACGTTGGTTTTGGCCACCAGCGTGAGCATCTTTCCCTTGGGGTTGTTTCGCTTGCGAGTGTATTCAAACGCCCAACGGATGCAGCGCTCGCAGCCCTTGCGGGTAAAAATGGCCGCCTGCGTGGCCACTTCATCGGGGGTGTTCTTTTTGAGGAAGCCGCCGATGCCGCAGTACAGGTCCTCGGTGTTCTCGCGGACCACGACAAAGTCGATATCCTTCGGGCCCTTGCCGGCCAGCGGGGTTTCGACGCCGGGGAACAGTTGCACGGGGCGCAGATTGATGTATTGATCGAGCTCGAACCGCAGGGCCAAGAGCAGGCCCTTTTCGATGATGCCCGGCGCAACGTCGGGATGCCCCACCGCGCCTAAGAACACGGCGTTGAATTTTCGCAGTTCTTCGGCGCCTCCGGCGGGGAGCGTTTCGCCGGTGCGCAAAAACCGCTCGCAGCCCCAATCGAAGTTAGTCGTTTCGAATTTGAAGCCTTCCAGGGGCGCGACGGCTTTGAGCACTTTCAGGGCCTCGGCAGTGACCTCCGGGCCGGTGCCATCGCCAGGGATGACCGCGACGTTTAACGTGTTGGCCATACTAGATAGTCCGTGGTCGGTGGTCCGTTGTCAGTTGTTGATTTCCTAAAGCAACGGACAACGAACAACTAACCACGGACAGAGCTCAATTCTGGCTGAAATCGAATTGTTTGGCCGCTTCGCGTCCCAGCGGATGCTTGAGAAACTTTTTGCGGCAATCGGCACACAAATCGAAGCGGAGTTGCTGATAAACTTCGTCCTCCGCGACTTGTTCGCTCGTGGCATCGTCCATGCGCTCGAGCATCTCTTGGATTTCCTGCAATCCATCGCGATCGTCGTCCGGTTCTTCATTGGCCGGATCCAGGGCGGCATACACTTCAATTTTCACGGCATAGCGCACATCCTGTTCCGAGTCGATCAAGCGCTTGCAGAGATCACACGAGTGATGAATCATCAGACTTTTCCCCACGAAGGTTTGGAGGGTGAACGTCGATCCCACGACGATCGTTGCTGCATCACCAAATACCATCCTACTGCCCCGGCGGCGCCGCTGCAACTACAACTACGAGAAATTTTTGGTGGAGGATAAAGGTGGATAAAAGAACAAAAATCTTTTCTTTCGGACTCTTGACATAGGCTTAATTGCATACATGCGCAATTATTTTTCGATGCCAAAAGAGCCGATATGAAACTGAAAATTGCACCTGCGACGGGATTGCAAAATTGAACATTTTGGGTCGCCAGCGGTCCTATCAATCCGGCGTACTTGACGGCCAGCCAAAAGTTCAAACCCCTGCCGGCGCCGGGCGGCATGCCGTCCTGGCGCGGGCATAATTGAAAAACTGGGGCTATCCAGGCAGCTTGCAGCGCAAGAGCAGGCTGGCTTGTTTGGCACCTGGTGATTACAATCGGCAGGAGTGATTGTTTGAGGCGCACGCGGGCGGCAGGGGCGCAACAGGCCCAAAAAACCGGGCCGATGCGGGGGAGGAAATGCTAGCCTTGCGGCGGGGATGGTATAGGCTGGCAGTGTCCGCGGAGGCAATGCATGACAGCGACGATGCCCAGTGCCCTGAGTTCCAGCGTATTGGTGTTGAACCGTTTTTACATGGCGGTGCACGTGGTCAACGTGCGCCGGGCGGTCGGCCTGTTGTTCCGGGAACTGGCCGAGGTGATCCACTTCGAGGAAGGCCAATACGCCAACTACAACTTCGAATCGTGGCGTGAAATCAGCGCACTGCGGGCCTCGTTCAAGCAGCAGCACGAAGACTGGATTCGGGGCATTAATTTCGAGCTGCAGGCCCCGCGGGTCATCCGTCTTTTGTTTTACGATCGGGTGCCGCGGCAGACGCTGCGGTTCAACCGACGTAATCTGTTTGCCCGCGACGGCAACCATTGCCAGTACTGCGGCAAGACTTTCCCCACGAGCGAACTGAGCTTGGATCACGTGGTGCCGCGCAGCCGCGGCGGCGAGACGAGTTGGGAAAATATGGTGTGCGCCTGCGTGGCGTGCAATGTGCGTAAAGGCGGGAGAACGCCGCAGGAAGCGCACATGAAGCTGATCCGGCCGCCGGTCAAGCCGAAGCGTAGCCCGCTGTTGAGCGTGAAGCTCGACAATCCGAAGTACGAAAGCTGGAAGACATTCGTCGACAGCGCGTACTGGACGGTGGATTTGAAGTAGGCGGGCGGGGCGGCGAATTGGAATCGCAATAAAAAAAGCCCAGGGGTTCGCGTCCCTGGGCTTTGTTTTGTTATTTTGGTGAGCTTGCCGCAGTTACTTCCCGTCCTTGGCCAGCGGTTCTTTCTTTTCGGTGATGACCGGGCACTGCGGGGCCATTTCGGCGTTCAGGGCGGTGAAGTCTTTCCACTGTTCGGGCAAATTGTCTTCGTGAAAGATGGCTTCGACCGGGCACTCGGGGACGCAGGCTTCGCAGTCGATGCATTCGTCGGGGTGGATGTAGAGGATTTTTTCCCCTTCGTAGAAGCATTCGACCGGGCAGACCACTACGCAGTCGGTATATTTGCAACCGAAGCACGGCTCGGCAACAACGTGAGTCATGGAACCAAAACTCCTTTCGCGAATGCGCTGTTGGCGGGCCTGACGCCGCTAACGTGGCAACTGCTTGCCGGAAAACGAGTTCAGCGGTTTAACCAAGCGATTGCGCAATCGTAGTAGGGGGTAAAGGCAGTGTCAACCCGCTGGCACAGCGCATTGAAGCGGCTGTCATGGGGCATTTTAATCCGCAGCCAGACCGTCGCAGTCCCCAACTGCCCACAGGCCGGCACTGGCATCGGCAGCCTGGCAAAGTGAAATTGAGCGGATGGCCGAAGATGACGAATAACGGGCCGACCGTGACGAATACGTAATCGGTACGGAGCGCGGCTGGCGGCTGTATGTTGGGGCGTGCACTCGCCTTGCTTCGAGTAGATGGGGGACGTAAAATCAAGGTTGAAATGGGTTTTCCGCGTGCCAAAAACTCTTTGGGCCACTTGTCGGAGACGCACGCAGGATATCCGATTCCTGCCGCTAGGAGGTGGCATCCGCCTCGGAGCGGGCTGCGTCGGGGATGGCCGGCGCGAGTGCGCGCCGGCGGGAATCGCCAGACGCAGGAGCGTGTGGGCGCAAAGGGTAGGTGCCGTGGCACTTTCTGAAATTGATCGCAACCTGTTGAGCAGGTGTCTGGATGGCGCGCCTCGCGCCTGGGAGGACTTCGTTGATCGATTCATGGGTTTGGTGTTGCACGTGATCGATCATTCGGCTGAGAGCCGGTCGATGCGGCTCACGCCCGACGATCGCGAAGATCTGGCGGCCGACGTCTTCCTGACCATCATCAAAGACAACTTTGCCGTGCTGCGCAATTTCCGCGGGGAAGCGAGCCTGGCCACGTATTTGACCGTGGTGACGCGGCGGGTGGTGGTGCAGCATTTGAACAAGCGCAAAAGCGCCGCGAATTTGGCGACCAGCGCCGGCGAAGGGGCGTTGCAGGCGGCCGGGGCCGGCGAGACGGAGCAGGAGCTGCGCGTGAGCGACCGCGACGAAGTGGCTCGGTTGCTGGAAGAACTGGAAGGGACCGAAGCCATGGTGGTGCGGATGTACCACCTGGAAGGCAAGAGCTATCAGGAAATCAGCTCGCTGGTGGGCATGCCGGAAAACAGCATCGGGCCGACGCTGTCGCGGGCCCGAGAGAAGATGCGGCGTGCCGGGGTGAAGTAGCGCCAGCGGGGTTTCTAGCGCAAGCGTTTGGCGCACGGTTGGGGATGGGAGGTTCTTTAGCGCGCCTCTGGCGGTCGTTGACCTCCGGCTATTACGGCCTGCGGCGGCTGGCAACAAAATGCTTGACAGGCGCGGAAATAATGCATATACAACTCGTAGGTGTTCCTGCGAGGTGACGGGGAGAATTCTGACACCGATCCGCCCTGGCGAATTGGCCTGTCGAGCAAGGGGACAGACGACGCGCAGCTAAAGATTATCCTGGCCCTGCGGCGCGTTTGCCGTTCTGTCCTCTTGTTCCACCGGCTCGCGTTGCGCCGCCTTGGGGCGCAGATGTTTTTTAGCGCGTTCAAATTCGCTTGGCGCGAGAAGTTTTCGCCTCAATTTGCCGGGAGTGCGCGGATCGTCGATGCGCTGATCGCTACGCCGGGCAGGCGACTTTGCTCCTTCCAATGGGCGAGCCGCAGGCGGGTATTATTAACTTCGGATTACGATCGCTTGCTGTCGGACTGATGACGGTTTACTCTTAAAGAGATGGTACTCAGGCGCGATTCACAGTCTCAGCTCGACATGGCCAAGTTCAGCGAAATGGCCAGTAGCTGCGCATGCTTCCAATTTCGCAAGGCGTCGCGCAGCGTGACGCAGTTGTATGATCAGATTCTGGCGCCCGTCGGCCTGCGTTCCACGCAAGTAGTGATTCTGGTGGCCAGCCAGGTTTTGGGAACTTGTGGCTTTGCTCGACTGCGCGCGAACTGGTGATGGACCGCTCGACAATCACGCGGAACTTGCAGCCGCTGGTGGCGCAGGGTCTGCTGAAGGTGACCGGCAAGATCGGTCGCGGGGGCAAGTCGGTGGAGATCACCGCGGCCGGTCAGGAAGCGCTGATGAGCGCCGTCCCATATTGGGAAGAAGCGCAAGAGCTGTTGCGGCGGCAGTTGGGCCAGGATCGCTGGGACCGGGTAATGACCGACCTGACGAACGTGGTCGGGGCAACTCGCGGCAACGCTTAGCATCGAGCCCGACTGACACAGTCGGGCTATCTAGTTTCGGCTAGCGGCCTATTTTTGGCTAGCGCGGCGGCACGACGGCGGCCGGGTATTGAGGCGTAGTCGGATACACCACCGTCGGCTGAGTGGCAGGAAGCGGGGCGACTAATCCACCCGGCAGATTCGAGGGACCTGTCGTGGAGGCGGTGGGGACTGCCCCGGCCGGAACCGTGAACCGCAAGTTCGGATCGGCCAAATCGACATTGGGATAGCCCGGGTACTCGGGCTTGGCCCACAGCAGGAGATTATCGGTGGGGATGGCGTTGACCTGCCAATCGGTGACGTCGAGATGGAACGACATGCTGGCGGTGGGCCATTGGACTTCGATTGACCGGGGCAGGGCGGCGCCAGAATTGGGATCGCGTTTGTATTTGCTGGTAATGGCGGTGGCGATGCGCTGACCCTGGGCATCGTACAGATGCTGTTCCAGTACGGTGCCGTCCCAAGCGTCCAGGACAGTGATTTTGGTCATGTCGCCCATGGGACCGGGCCTGTGAGTGCGAATTTCCACACGGCCGCCGCCGACCGGTTTGGGGCCTTCGTGGGCTTCCATGGGGTCGAACCGCGTTAATCCGACGGCTTCGATCAGCCACTCGGGTTCGACGGGAATGATCTGCCGCGCCGAGGACGTTGCGAACTGGTCGCGACGGCAGAAGAACAAAGCCGGCGGCTGATTGCGGCGCACCCAGAGCCAGAACACATCTTCGTTGGCGCCCAGATCCAATTCCGGACCGCCGCCCAGGGGAGCATCGGCGCGCAGCCTCAAGCGCTGCGGCGATTGCAGGGCGACATTGGCGCGCAGCGAAGGGGCGCCGGGGACGCTGAGCGAAGCTTGGGTCGATTGCAACGACTGCACGCGGGCGGTGTTGTCGTTGACGACGTTCATTACTTGTTCGAGCGTGGCGGAGGGGGGCAGGGTTCGGGGCTGCGTGAATTGGCGGGTGTATTGCCGGCAATTGGCGCCAGTGGCGGAGATGAGCGAGAGGAGCAAGACGGCGCAGCGGAACGGGAAGCGCGAAAGGAGTTGCGCGTTACCCTCCCCTGGCCCCTGCCTGAAAGGGAGGGGAGTTGGGTGCTCGAATTGTCGAATGGAATGGTGCATCGAATCTCACGACGCGAACAGAAGCTTCGCCAGTTCGTCTTGGATTTGTTTCACACGTTCGTCGTTGGGCATAGCGACAGCGACTTTGTATTCGGTTTCGCGGCGCGGGCAAAACAGAAGCAGCGTTTCGTGGTTGTGCTCGTCACGTTGGGTTTCCTCCAGCCGGCAGACCCTGCGACGCACGAGCAACAGAGCCAGCACGTAGCGCATTTCGGCGTGCGCTGGATCGTCGGCCAGTTGCTCGAGCAGATCGAGCATGACGTCGTTGGGGGCCCAGTGGACGCGCTTGGTATCGTGCGTCGGCAATTGTGATTTCCACCAGCCCACGACGCCTTCCGGCGGTCCTTTCCAGGCGTCGGTGGAGTAGTCGTGGCGGACCAGCTTTCCCTTTTCGGCGGTAAGCACGGAATAGAACGTCTCGCCCGGCGCGAATTCGCGGTCGGTCACGGCGCAGCGGCGCGTGCAGCGAACGTGATCGTATTCCATGGGAGCAGTGGACAAGGGGAAAGTGAAAGTAGGAAGTGGGAAGTAGGAAGTAGGAAAATGCGCGCGGACATTTGCGCACGGTGAAACGCACCGTTTGCGGAACGGCTGGGTCACGACGAGTTTGCGGGGGGTGAAATAGTACGCAAAACCCTCGCTCCACTCAAGATACGCTCGGCGTATCAGGCAGATTTTCACCGACTATCGCTCCAGTGAAGTATTGTCCCTCCGCGGCGCGAACCTGGGGGTTTACGTCGGAGTCGTTCGACTGATGCTCGAGCGGTGGCGGCAACCTACACAATTCGCAGCGTCCCGCCAGCAAGCTTGACCTGTGCCCGCCGGTCATCTAAAGTTGCCAGTAGAGGAGCTGCGAAAACGGCAGAAGTCGATTTAGCACGTAGCGGAAACCTGATGCCATGACGAACCTGCGACTGCAATTGTTGGGCTTGTTGTTGCTTGCCCGAAGCAGGCCGTGAGGTTCGTCTGTACTTACTGACACCGATGAACCCCAAGGCCTGATGTGGGCCTTGGGGTTTTTTGTTGGATTTTTTGGAGATGTAAGCGGAGATATTGCCATGGCTACGCCGCGGATGGTCCGGATTTTCGACACGACGCTGCGCGACGGGGAGCAATCGCCCGGCGCGAGCATGAATATTCCAGAGAAGCTGGAGATTGCCCAGGCGTTGGCGGATTTGGGCGTGGACATCATCGAGGCGGGTTTTCCGATTGCCTCGCCGGGCGATTTCGAAGCGGTGCGGCAGATCGCGGCCAATATTCGCGGTTCGACGATTTGCGGGCTGGCGCGCTGCAACGACGCTGACATCGATCGGGCGTGGGAAGCTCTGAAGGGCGCGCCGGACGCGCGGATTCACGTGTTTCTGGCCACCAGCGCCATCCATCGTGAATTCAAACTGAAGATGGATAAGGAGGAGATCATTCGGCGCGCGATTGCCGGCGTGAAGCGCGCCGTTGGCTATTGTGACAACGTCGAATTCTCGCCCGAGGATGCCGCTCGCACGGAAGTTGATTTTCTGTGCCGCGTGGTCGAAGCGGCCATCGAGGCCGGCGCCACCACGGTCAACATCCCCGACACAGTGGGCTATGCCACGCCGGCACATTACGGGAATGTGATCCGCACGCTCAAAGAGCGCGTGCCGAATATCGACAAGGCTGTGATCAGCGTGCATTGCCACAACGATCTTGGTCTGGCGGTGGCCAACAGCCTGGCCGGGGTGGAAAACGGCGCCGGACAGATCGAATGCACGATCAATGGCATTGGCGAACGGGCGGGCAATTGCTCGCTGGAAGAAGCCGTGATGGCGCTGCGCACGCGGCAGGATTATTATCACTGCGATACGCGCATCCACACAGAGCGCTTGGTGCCCACCAGCCGACTGGTTTCCAGCATCACGGGCATGCAGGTGCAGCGCAACAAGGCCATCGTCGGGCGCAATGCGTTTGCCCACGAGGCGGGCATCCATCAAGACGGCATGCTCAAGGAGCCGCGGACATACGAGATCATGCGGCCCGAGGATGTGGGACTGTCGAAGACGGATCTGGTGATGGGTAAACACAGCGGCCGCGCGGCATTGGCGGATCGGGCGCGGCGCTGGGCTATCACCTGACCGGCGAGCAATTGCAAGTTGTGTTCGAACAATTCAAGCAACTGGCCGACAAGAAAAAGGAAGTTTACGACGGCGATATTGCCGCGCTGTGCGAGCATCAGATTCTGGAGGTACACGAAACGTGGACCATGGCTTCCTACGAAGTTGCCTGCGGCACGGCGGGCAAGCCGAAAGTGCGGCTGACGCTGAAGAAAGGCGACAAGGAGTTCACCGAGCAGATGACCGCCGGCGACGGGCCGGTGGATGCGATTTTCCTGGCGATTGAAAAGATTACCGGGGTTACGGTGAGCTGCCGTGATTTTCGCGTGCATTCGGTGACAGTTGGCAAAGATGCGATGGGCGAAGTGAACGTTGAGGTCGAGCACAACGGCCAGGTATATCGTGGTCGTGGTGTTTCGACCGACAGCGTTGAGGCAAGCGCGCTGGCGTTTTTGAACGCGATCAATCGTGTGGCGGCGGCCGAGCCGGGGGAGCGGTTGCATCCGCAGCACAGTGTGTGAGGAAGAGGCGAGGGACGAGAGGCGAGAGATGAAGGGCGGGAAGTGGGAATACTCGCCCCTCGCCCTTCTCAGGCCACGAACGCCAGCCAATAGAAAATCCAGCCGGTGATTGCCGTGAGCGCTAGATCGATTGCGGCCAGGCGCGCCCAAAACATGTGGCGGCGGCTATAAGGCGACGGACCGGGGGGCACAGGGATGTTTCGCAGCGCACCGGCGACGACATAAATCCACAAGAGCGTTGTGGAAATCGAAAAGACCAGATGCACGTAGAGGCTGGTCATTACGCCGTGGGGCCAGTACGGCGAGGGCGCTGCGCGCTCGCGCCAGCCGCTGACGAATTGCATATCGATTTCAAACGCCAAAACCGCAATCAGTAGTACGGCAGCGATTGTGAGGTTCGTGCGCTTGTGCAGCGTGTAGCGCCGGCGGTAGCGCACCTGCCGGATGCTCCAGGCGAGCACTGGGAGCAGCAGGAACATGGCCAGAAACACCACGTCGAGCATGATCGACGCGCGGGTGCCAAGAAACCCGTTGATGCCCGAATATGTTCCCAGCACAAAGATGTGCATGAATCGATGGACGAAGAAACTGTTGTTTCAGGGTGGCGCAAAGGGCCCTGCGAACGTCAAATATAGACCACACGCCACCAGCCGCAACCGCGATGCCGGCAATCATGGCGTTGATGCGGGGAAACGAAGCTCAGGCCGATTGATGCCCTTGTCGCCTGCGAACGGTGGAACGTGAAAGAGTTTGCCGGCAAGAATTTGCTGTTGCACGCCGCACCAGTATTCGACGCTCAACAAGGGGGAATGATGTTCTAGAAAAACTTCCCGCAGCGGCGGCTCAAACCCTAGAAAGTGGCCGAATTCTTCCGGGAAGATGTCGTTTTCGCCGACGGCAAACCACGGTTCTGCCGCCATGACCTCGTCGTAGTCGTCGGTCGCCGGCAGCCGGCGGATCGTGCAATCTGTCAGCAAACAAACTTCGTCGTAGTCGTAACAAACGACACGGCTTTGACGGGTAAGGCCAAAATTTTTCAGCATCAAATCGCCGGGGAAAATATTTGTCAGTGCCAGGTCTCTGATCGCCTGGCCGTAGTCGACTACCGCGGCGCGGGCAGCCGTTTCATTGGCCTCGTGAAGGTATATGTTGAGCGGAGTCACTCGTCGTTCGGCGTAGCAGTGTTTGATCACGACGCGGTCGCCGACGACGCTGACCGTTTCGCGGGCGACGTGCAACAATTCAGCGAGCAAATCATCGTCGAATCTTGCCCGCTCGAGCGTCAAGTATTCGTATTCCTGGGCGTCGATCAGTCGGCCGGCGCGATCGTGCCGAAACACCAGATGATATCGGTCGATGACGGCTTGTCGCGTGGTGGACTTGGGATAGTCAAACTCGTCTTTGATGATCTTAAACACCACGGGGTACGAGGGCATGGTGAACACCGCCATCACCATGCCGCGTTGACCGAGCGCCAATTGGTACTTGTCGGACGATCGGGCCAGATGGCGCAGCGCGTGGCGGTACAATTCGGTTTTGCCATGTTTGTTGTAACCGATCGAAATGTAGATCTCGGCCCTAGGTTTGCGGAATGACGGTTTTGACGAAGCGAACCAGCTCCGAAGGCCGAGCTACGTCGACGAAAAAGTAGGACCGCGTATAGCTAAACAGCAGGCTGACGTCGTCCTGCTGGACGAGCACGGAGTCGAGAAACACACCGGTTTCGGTATGACAAAACGAGATGACCAGGGGGACGAATCGGTCGTCGATGAGCATGCGTCCGATCAGATGCAAGTGTTCGCCGCGATAGAATGGCGCCTTGATCATGTCGATCCGCTGGATGTCGGCGATCTGGCCGAGTGCTGTCAGGCGTCGCTGGATCTCCTCGGCGCCGATGCGGCTTTCACGTTGCAGTTCTTTTTCTCCCAGGCCCAGCTTGTGCGCGCGGAGCACATTCTCCACCACGGCGGATAGCGGGCCGTCGGCGGCAAACGACTGTTCGACGGAACCGTCGGCCGAGCCGGGAAGACGGGCATAGTCGCTGTGAACGAATTCGATTTCCTCGTCCACGCCGACGGTGGTGAAAATGCGGCGAGTAACCGAATTGAAAAAGGTTTCCGCGATTTCCCAATCGTCACGGTCCACGATCAGGCCGGAGTACACCGCCTTGATGGCCACCCAAACCGAACGGGTAAAGGTGCGATCGGCCAGCAATGTGCGTGTGCAGTCAATCACCTGGTCGATGGCTCCCTTGTACACGTCCAAGCGTGCCGCGCTGTCGGCATGCATGCCGGCCCAGTCGCGCTGTGCAAAGCGGAGTTTTCCCCGCTGCGTGATCTCGCGAAATTCGTTTTGGAAGCGCACAGATGCGCGGCAGATTTCGCGAGCCACGGTGTTCGCAAGGCGGCTGGTTGTAATGGGATCGGACATGGATCGACTGCGGCGTTGACAGGCGAGTTCGGTATCAGTTTTTGCGACAAGCACCGCCGTTACAACCAGCATTTGCTGGTTGAGCCGCCGTTCCAAAGCGGCCTGGCAGCGTCGAGAATGCGCGGCGCTGCCGAAGTAATGCAGTTTACCCGAATCTGCCGTGCGTGGCAGCCTGTCGTACTGCGCAGGCGGGGCGCGATTCAGTCGTGCGACTGCTTAACCGTGGCGCCGCGGCCACGTATTCCGCTTACCAGCGGCCACAGCCGCAGGCGCATCTGCGCCTGCGACTCCGGCTTCACTCAACAACACGATTCCATCTTTGGAACTAGCGGGCTTTGGCGACGGCACGCAGGCCGACGGCCAACATCACCCAGGCCCAGCCGTTGAAGATCAGCTCGATGCCGACGAACAGGCCGATGACCCACAGGGCGGCTTCGGGCAATTGGCGATTGATGATGATACCCAACAGCAGCGTAATGCCGCCGTTGAGCAGGACCCAACCCCAATCCTGGAAGCGCACGAACAGCGCCGCGGCGATGCGAAACACGCCGGTGACGATCAGGAAGATGGCAATGAACTTGGTGAGCAGCAACATGGAGAGACCCGGCGCGTCGATGATCATGTATCCCACGACGGCGTACAGCACACCGATCAGCATATGCAGCAGCATGCCGCTCCACTTGCCGGCCCAGAAGGAACTGACGACTTGGATGATGCCGGCCGCCAGCAACAAGAAGCCCAGCACGACGACGGAAGCCAGCGTGGGAACGAGCGGTTCGGCAATGCAAAACGCGCCGACGACAACCAGCGCCAGACCCAGTAGCAGGAAGGCCCACCATTGATTGCGGACATGCTGCAGTTCGTGATTCATATCGCCGATCATGTGAAATCTCCTCTAAGCGGACGGGTGAATTGGGGAGTGGTACTGTTCCACCTAAAGTCTAGCTTGGCAGAGGTGCAACGCAATTACTTGGGGCGGCTGGAAAACAAGCCAAATTTGCGGCACTGCGACGCAATCCCGACGCTAAAAGTGCGGCGGCAATCCCGCTCTTGCCGTCGAGTAGCGTCAATACTTTGGCAGCGCGTCGAGCCGCCGATTAATGTCCGCGATGATCGCCTGATAACCTGCGCCGCCGACGCCGCCGTAACGGCTTTGCAACTCGGCGGCGGGAATGTCTTCCGGCAGCCCATCGAATTTTGGGAAGAAGGCATCGACGTCAAAGCCGCGGGCCAAGTTGGCTTGCATGGCCCGCGCGGTTGCCGTATCGCGGGTGACTATGATGGCGAATCGAGTTCCCGAGAAATCGGCGAGCAGGTCGACAAACGAAAAGCCTGACCCACCTTCCTGGGAATCGAGTTCTTCCTTCAAGACTCCAATGCGATCACTGATCGACTCGCGCGACAACAGCACTAGCGCCGCACTGACGGCAAAATGGCGGGCCAAATCTTGCCGACCGCGGAGCGTAACCGTTCCCATCATCTTGCTCGCCTGGGCTCGTTGGTTGGCATCGAGCAGTTCGCCCACAAACATTTCCAGATCTTGATGCCCTAGCAGGATCGCCAAGGCAAAAACAGCGGCGCGATTCTCCAGTTGCGGATCGTTTTCCTGGGAGCGCTCGGCCGCCATCGCGAACGCTGTTTTTGTCAGCAAGCCGGTTCGGTCGGCGTCCGCGGGAAGACCGTGGTAGACGTCGATCAAGCGCTGCAAATAAAGTTTGGTTTCGAAGGACACGTCGGGCTGCCTCCAGAGGAGTTGCACCAGCGAAGGCACTACCTGACGGCTGATCGAGTCCGATTGGAAGACGAAATTGACAGCTCCTTTTTCGGTATCCAGCTTGTCGACCGAATCGACGATGCGCCGAATTTGCGGATCGTCTTCCAGCAGCGCATACACGAAAGACGAGAGCATTCCCAGCAGAGGCCGCGGCACATCAAGCTGGCCCAATCGCAACTGTTGAATACGCAGCTGCAGGCGCCCGTCGTCAATCGAGAGGTGGCCTGCCATCTGAACATTCAGGAACTTGCCTTCTCCGATTCGCTGCGGCAGCGCCATTGAGGCCCGAGCGGTAATCGCCTGGGGTTCGAAATGGACGCTGGCCTTGTGCTGAATGTTTCCGCGGCTAAGGACGGAATTGACCAGGGCATTGATTTCGGCGTCGGCCAGATGCACGTATCGTGGTTGGCCCTCCGGCGGACGCGTGGCACGAATGCGCTTGGCAAGTTCCCGTTTCTCGGCCATGCTCATCGCGGCCGAGTCGAAATCCAAGGGAGCGTCGGAAATGGTCTTACGTGCCATCGCCGCCGTCGTGCCAGCGATCAGCAGGAACAGCACTAACAATTGCCCGGCGGCCCAAGCAAAGGGACGAACGCCGCGCATGGCGGCGGAACTCAGGCGAAGTCCGACGAGGTAACTCACAAACGGCAGGATCAATGAACCAACCGGCGGCACTTCGCTGCGGGCGATCGCAAAACACACGAAGATGGTTAACAGTCCGAAGGTCCACCACCCGGCCCACTTGAGCCAGCGCCGACGACGATCTTCATCGGCCATCGCAAGCCCGTAGGCCGGAGGAGTCAGCAGACCGAGCACCAATGAGAGGCCAAAGACGAGAAGTTCGTGCCAGACCAGGCCGCCCAGCCAGGCAACAACTTCGCGCTGGCTTTGGAAAGCCCAATGGACTGGTTCGAAGGGAGTGTTCCGAATGTGCCAGGCACGCAGCAGCAGATAAGCGAGAAACAGGCCGAGGAGGCCTCGCCAGATCCAGATTCGGTAGGGCGATGACGGTTTGGTAGCGCCGGCCGCTCGATCCTGGTTTGTAGGAATTTGATCGGGCATAGTTTATTTGAACGCCCGCGGCATTCGGCGAGGCAGACTGTTCACGGCGGCATTGCGATTATGTCGGCGCGCATATGCCGAGTCCAGTCAGTGATCGATAGATTCCCTCAAGTGTCGCTGGTAGAACGAAGTTGAGCCGACGGCGTCCACCGCTTGTTGCAGTTTTCCATTGCGGTAGACTTCTGGGAGACGTTGGGGTGACCCAACAAATTGGCCGAGTGGCGGAATGGCAGACGCAAGGGACTTAAAATCCCTTGTCCCGTTAGGGACGTGCGGGTTCGAGTCCCGCCTCGGCCACTGGGAACTTCGATCTAGATTGTCGCGCTGCGTCGGGACGCCTTTTGTCCCAAGGAGCATTCCATGGCTAAAGTTCTTTGTGTGCTGTACGACGATCCGGTGGACGGATATCCCAAGTCGTATGCCCGGGACGATATTCCGCGGCTAGAGCGGTATCCCGACGGTCAGACGCTTCCCAGTCCCAAAGCGATTGATTTCAAGCCCGGCCAGTTGTTGGGCAGCGTGTCGGGCGAATTGGGGCTGCGCAAATTCTTGGAGAAGCTTGGGCATCAGCTTGTGGTTACTTCCGACAAGGATGGCGCGAACTCCACGTTCGATCGGGAATTGCGCGATGCGGAAATTGTGATCTCGCAACCGTTTTGGCCCGCATACTTGACGGCCGAGCGAATTTCGCGGGCGCCGAAGCTTAAGCTAGCGATCACCGCCGGGATTGGTTCGGATCACGTCGATCTTCAAGCCGCGATCGATCGGAAGCTTACGGTGGCGGAGGTGACGTATTGCAATAGCATCAGCGTGGCCGAGCACGTGGTGATGATGATTTTGTCGTTGGTGCGGAATTACATTCCGTCGTACGGGTGGGTGGTGAAAAAGGGCTGGAACATCGCGGATTGCGTGGCACGATCGTACGACCTGGAAGGAATGACCGTCGGCACGGTGGCGGCGGGGCGGATCGGCACGGCGGTACTGCGGCGGCTAAAACCGTTCGACGTGAAACTGCACTACACCGATCGGCATCGGCTGCCGGAGAGGGTGGAGAGGGAACTGGGGGCCATGTTTCATCCCGACGTCGAATCGCTGGTGAAGGTGTGCGATGTGGTGACGATCAATTGCCCGTTGCATCCGGAGACCGAGCATCTGTTTAACGCCAAATTGATCGGGATGATGAAGCGGGGGGCGTACCTGGTGAACACGGCTCGCGGCAAGATTTGCGATCGCGACGCGGTGGTGGCAGCTTTGGAAAGCGGGCAGCTTGCGGGATATGCCGGCGACGTGTGGTTTCCGCAGCCGGCGCCGCAAGATCATCCGTGGCGGACGATGCCGCATCACGGGATGACGCCGCACGTTTCGGGGACGAGTTTGTCGGCGCAGGCGCGGTATGCGGCGGGGACGCGCGAAATTCTTGAGTGCTATTTCGAGGGGCGGCCGATTCGCGAGAATTATTTGATTGTTCACGAGGGCAAACTAGCCGGGGCGGGTGCGCATTCGTATAGCGCCGGCAATGCCACGCGCGGCGCGGAAGAGGCGGCCCGCTACAAAAAAGGATGAACGGCGGTCCGCAAACCAAGGTATCTTTAAATCGCGATCCATTGCGATTTATCCGCCAACGTGTAAATGCGGCGAACTATTGAGCGGCAGCGTCCTTAAATCCACCGAGCCTGCGCTAACTCAGCAGGTGATTCTGCTCACGGGGGCGTCGGGGTATGTGGGGGGGCGACTACTTCCGCTATTGAAGGAGCGAAGCGGGGAGGTTCGCTGTCTCGTTCGCAGTCCGGAAAAGTATCCGGCTCGGTTGAGCGGCGCCGGCGAGGTTGTCAAAGGGGATGTTCTGGATCGAGCGTCGTTGGATGTGGCGCTGAATGGCGTGACGACCGCTTATTATCTTGTTCATTTGATGGCGTCGTCGTCGGACTTTCAGAAGCAAGATCGAATAGCGGCCGAGAATTTTTCGGCGGCGGCGAAGCAGGCGGGAGTGAAGCGGATCGTTTATTTGGGCGGGTTGGGGGTCGATGCGGATCCCAAGCTGTCGGCGCATTTGCGGAGCCGGCACGAAGTGGGAGCGATTCTGCGAGATTCGGGAGCGGAGGTAATTGAGTTTCGGGCCTCGGTGATTATTGGGGCGGGGAGCCTTTCGTTTGAGATGATTGGTTCGCTCACCAATCGGTTGCCGGTGATGATTTGTCCTCGCTGGCTAGCGACACCCACGCAGCCGATTGCGATCGATGATGTGCTTAGCTATTTGGTTGCGGCGTTGGACCTGCCGGCGGGTGAAAGTCGAGTTTTTGAGATTGGCGGGCCGGATGTGACGACGTATGGAGACTTGATTCGGGAATATGCGCGGCAGCGGGGGCTGCGAAGGTGGTTGATTTCGGTGCCATTGCTCACGCCCTATCTTTCCAGTTTGTGGCTGGGGTTGGTTACGCCTGCATCGGCGGAAGTTGGCCGCCATCTGATTGAAGGCTTGAAAAATCCCACGGTGGTCAAGAATACGCAGGCGTTGGAATCGTTTGCGGTTCGACCGGTGGGAATTCGGGATGCGATGCAGCGCGCGATTGTTGAAGCGTCAAAGTAGCGAAGAATTGCTGCGGCGCTTGGGATTATGCGGTGACGTACACTTGCGCATCGCACAACGGACATTCCCGGAGTCAAAAAACATGAATCGCATTCATCAAGTTTCGGCACTATTCGCCATCATTATCATGAGCTGTGTCAGCCCATCGGTGGCCCCGGCGTGTACCGGCATCACGGTCAGGCCGGAGGATGGCTCGATCATTTTTGGTCGCACGCTGGAATTTGCCGTGAACCTGAAGTCCAACATCATCGTCGTACCCAGGGACAAGGAGTATGTGGGCGCCACGCCCAGCGGAAAGCCAGGGCTTCGCTGGAAGACCAAATACGGAGTCGTCGGAGTTAGCGCGTTCAACCTGCCCATTACGTTGGATGGATTGAACGAACAGGGGTTAGCCGTCGGACTGTTTTACTTTCCCGGTTTTGCGAAGTACCAGGAAATTCTGCCCGAGGATATCAAGCAGGCTTTGGCCCCGTGGGAATTAGGCGTGTATTTGTTGGGCACTTGTGCGGATGTGCCGGAGGCGATTGCCACCGCCAAGAATGTGCGCGTGGGGGCGGTGGTGCAGCCGGACATGGGCATTGTGCCACCGGCGCATTTCATCGTGACCGATGCGCATGGAAATTGCGTGGTGCTGGAGCATATTGACGGTGAACTGAAGATTTACACGAACCCGTTGGGGGTGATGTCGAACTCGCCCGGATTCGAATGGCACATGACGAATTTGAGCAACTACGTCAACACGCGGGTCAACAATGTGCCGTCGATCGATGTCGGCGGAGAAGAGATCAAAGCGTTTGGACAAGGGAGCGGCATGCTGGGGCTGCCCGGCGATTTCACGCCTCCCTCGCGGTTTGTGCGGGCAGTGGCGTTTTCCAAAAGCGCAGCTGCCGGTAGATACGGCGCGGGAGGGCGTGCTGCAAGCGTTTCACATTCTGAACCAATTCGATATTCCCAAAGGTGCGGCGCACGGCGTCGAAGACGGGCACATTGTGGCCGATTACACTCTTTGGACAAGCGTTTCCGACCTGACGAACCGGCGGTACTACTACCGCACATTCGAGAACAGCCGCATTTGCATGGTCGATTTGAAAGCGGTGGATTTCAAGGGGAAAGACATCCGGACGATCTCGATGCAGGGCGGAGAGCAAATTGAAGACGTGACGGCGCAAGGGAAATAGCGCGGGTGTCGAAGAGTTCCTACCGGCGCATGGGCGCCTTTTTTCCAGCGGAATATTACTGCGGCGCCGGCTGTTGGGGGCGGTGGGCGGCCAGCCACGTTTCGATTTTTGCGACAAGCGCGGTATTTCCCGCGGACCGGGCCAACTGAAGAGCCTTGTCGGCCGCGGCGATGGACTGGTCGGTGCGATGCAATTCGGCGCAGACGTCCGCCACGTTCAGGTACGCTGGAATCAACATGGGATCGAACTGGGTGGCTTGCAGATAATGGTCGAGCGCGCCCTGCTTGTTTCCCAAACGGCGAAGCGCGTTGCCCAAGTTGTAGTGTGCGATGGCATGGTCCGGCTTGAATCGCAGGGCGAGAAGATATTGTTCGACCGCTTCCGGCAGATGGCCTAAGTCGCTCAGGGCGTTGCCCAAATTATTATGGGCGTCGGCGTGCCCGGGGCGGATGCGCAGTGCGCGCTGATAAAGCTCGATCGCTTCTTGCAGGCGACCCTCTTCGGCCAAGAGGCTTCCGAGGGAATTGAGGGCGTCGGCGTGGTTGGGCTGGATGCGCAGCGCATGCTGATAGAGTTCCACGGCCTCCTGCGAGCGGCCCTGGCTGGCCAATATGAGGCCGAGGTTGTGCAGAGCGTCGGGCAAGTCGGGATTAATTCGCAGGGCCTGCCGGTAGTGTTCGACTCCCTCTGAGACACGTCCGGCGTCTACCAGCGCGCGTCCCAAGTTGTTGTGAGCCCAGGAATCGTCGGGCTGCGACTGAAGCACGTCGGACCACAGCGTGATGTCATCATGATAGGCGGCCAGGCGGTGGTAGCTGACCGCGGCCAGCGCTAACGGCAGAAGAACGGCGGCTATGGCGGCAAATGCATCGGGCCGCGAGGGGGATGACTGTTTACGGTTGGCGGCGGCCGGCGCCGGCAACTCAGAAACTGGTTGGATGAGCCAGTAACCGCCGGCGACCACGAGAGTGACTAGCGCCGCCAGGGGCAGATACATCCGCCGTTCGGCAGCGACTTCGGTGATGATGGGCACGACCAAAGTCGGCGATAAGATCAAGAACACACAAGCGCCGACAAAACCCAGGGCGCTGCGCCGCCACAGAAGCACGAGCGTAGCGATGCCCAAGAGCATCACCAGCAGAAGCCAGAGCCAGGCTGCGCCGAGCGTGGTTAGATACGGCAGCTCGTAGTGAATCGACAAGGGCCAAGGCCAGGCGGCCAATTTCAAATACATCAGCAGCACTTTGGCCTGGGTGAACCACCAGACGTAGGCAGGCAAGCCCAAATGAAAGCCGGCGGAGTCGGAACGGGGCGCGGAGCAGTTGAGATAAAACAGCAATCCCCAACCGAGAGACAAACCGACGTATAGCGGCCACGACTGCCGTAGCGCCCGGCGGAATGAGCCGGCGATCAAGGTCCACTCGAACAGCAGCACGAACAGCGGCGCTGTGACCATCACTTCTTTGCAGGCCATGCCGGCCAGGCAGGCCAAGGCCGCCAAGACGAGCCAAATCTTCCGGTGAGCCGGCGATGCGGCCGCCCAGTAACGCAGGCTGGCATACAGCGTGGCTAGATAGAAGAAACCGACCAGCAACTCCGATCGCTGGGTGACGTAGACCACCGTCTCTGTTTGCAGCGGGTGCAAGGCCCACAGCAGGCCCACGACCAGGGCCAGTGGGCCACTGGCGCTGAGAAATCTTCCGCCGAAATAATCCAAGCGCAGGGTGCGCCGGACGATGGCCATTAACATGAAGGCCGACAGCAGGTGCACGATCAGATTGAAAACATGGTAGCCGACTGGGTTGAGTTGCCCGAATTGATAATTGACGGCCAGCGATAGATTCGTCAGCGGCCGGCCTGAGGTGGTGATGTCGTTGGGCGGGTTCAAGGGGCCGGGATGTTCCGCATCGCCGAGCAATGGCCAGACGTTCAAGATCGAAGGGTTGGTCGCGACGCTGTAGCGGTCGTCGAAGATGAATGGCGCATCCAGGGCGCGGCAGTACACCGACAGCACGGCCGCGCTCACGATTCCCAGGGCTAGCCAGGATGGGATTTTTGGAATGCGCATGAGGAGCGTACAAGGATTGGATCTGTAAGGCGCTTCAGCGGAAACGGCAAAAATTCTATTCGCGAGTCGCAGCGGCGGCGCGCGGCGGACAGGTTTTGAAGAATTCGGCGATCACGTCGCTGGCGGAAAATAGCTGGCTGGCCTTGCCGATCATGAATTCCGGCATGTATCCCGGGCGTCCCGGCCAGGTGTGGCCGCCGTTTTTGATCAGATAGCAGTAGGTTTTCACTCCGCCGGGCCCGTCGGGAAATTTGCTGATTTCCACGCTGGTTGAATCGCCGGTTTTGCCGTCGAGGTGCGACACATCCGGTTCGCCGCGATTGCCATTGCGCTCGAGATATTTGGCGAGCGTATCTTTAGTGGAAAGCACCTTGCCACGTTGTTGCGTTCCGACGGTGATCTCACCGCCGCCGATGGGGACCAGCGGGTCGGCATCGCCTTGGATGATGAGGATCGAGATGGGATGCTTCGGATCGAATTGCTCGGCCATCGAAACGGGGATCGCGCCCGACACGGCGCGATCCCGGCGAACAGATCGGAGGCGTCGTTTGCCAGGCGGTGCGACATGAGGGCCCCGTTGGAGATGCCGGTGGCGAAAATGCGGCTACGATCGACGGGATGTTCCTTGTCGACGGCGTCGATGGCGGCGCGGATGAATTTAACGTCGTCAATATTTTCGCGCTGGGCGCGGATGAATTCCAAGTTTCGGCCATCGTTCCAGTTGCCGTCGATCGCGATGGGATAGATGAGGATGAAACCTTCGCGCTGGGCGACCTGGTCGAATTTCGTGTACTGTTCCATCTGGCGCGCGTTGCTTCCGCCGCCGTGCAGCACGACGACCAGTGGCAGCGGGCCTTTGGTTCCTGTCGGCACGAAGACACGGTAGTGACGGTGGCGGCCATCGACGGAGATTGTTTTTTCGGTGCTTGAAGGCATTGATGATTGGGCGCACAGTGCGGCGCCGTCGAAACAAAGGAGCAGTGCGATAAACCAGCAGATGCGCAACATAGGGGATGGCCGAGGCGACCATTTACTACTGTACCTAGCGAAACATCGTAGCGCTAGTCGCGACTTAAAACAAATGCGGCCCGGTAAGTGGGGATTGGCGTTTGGCGACGGTGAGATTTGGCCGGGTGTCGGAAACCGACCGCTGCGGCCGTGAAAATCCGCGTTGCTGCGGTTGCCTCAATCCCGTATTCTTCCGCTCGCTTTTGACGACCCGTGCCAAGGAGTGCCGTGATGCGCAAGTTCTTGCCGCCTTCGCAATGTTGCTGGCGATTCAATGGATGCAGGCCGGCTCTAAGGCGCGCAGCGGTGAATTTATCGGCGAGGCAAACGTCAAGAACGTCGGCAAGTTCGAGCGCGAGTTGGAAGAGAGCCAGCCGGTGATGATCGATATCACCCATCGGGCGCGGCCGTCGCCGGAAGAGTGGAACAAGATGCATACGGAAAGCGCCAGCCTGCTGGGTAGTTTGGCGGACTTTCGCAGCAAGACGATTGCATTCATGGAAACGCGGTACTACACGGCCAATCCGGCCGAGGGGACGCTGGCCTCGTTCGGCAAGATGGATTCGTCGAAGCGGTACGATCGCTACGGGCATATTTCCGGAGTGGAGTTTTCGATCGACGAGAATTCCTGGAAGCAGCACTATGTGATGAATGCGGCGGCGCTAATGAAGCTGACCGGCAGCCGGTTCATCGAGTTTGCCGGCGTGACAGCGGAAGCGGCGATGCAGGACAAGCGGCAGATCGACGTGACGTTTGTCGGCACGACGGTGCCAAAGGATGAGGCCATTCGGCGGCTGAACACCGATGCGGCGGCATTGGAATACCTGGCCACGCTGGAGCGGAAGTGCGCGGAATTCGACAAGAAAGCTAACAAGCTTTTCCTTTCAGCGCCGCCGGCGCCGAAGGTCGTGCTGGCGAATGTGGTGATGCTCAACGGCAATTTTTCCAAGGCCATGGACGCCAGCGTCGATGGGAAGCTGCACAGCCAGATCATCAATGACGGCGTGGAACTGAAGGTTACGAAGCAGAACGGCGAAGAAGTTACGCTATTGTCGCCCGTGGTGCGGTGTTACCGCACGTATTCGGTGGAGTTCAAGAAGGGGGCAGACGGGCGACCGGTCATGGTCGAGATTCTGGATTCCAACGACCAGCCCCATCGCGTGCCGCAAGTGTTCGACCTGACGCCGGATATTTGAGGAGGAGTGAGTAGGTGAGTAAGTAAGTAGGTAAGAAGCAACGCGGGGTGTGATTTCTTACTTACTCACTTACTCACTCTTTCTTCATCGCCGTGTCGCGGACTTGGATTAGTTCGGCGGCGATGCTGACGGCGATTTCGCCGGGCTGATTTGTGCCCAGGGGCAGGCCGATGGGGCAGCGGAAGCTGTCGGCTAATTCTGCGAGGATGCCGTCTTCTTTCAGTTCGCGGACCAGCACTTTGCGCTTGGCTTGGCTGCCGATGACGCCGAGATAGGCGGGCTCGAGGTGTTTTTCGAGGATGGTTTTCAGGATGGGGCGGTCAGTTTTGTGGCCCATCGTCATGCAGAGCACGTAGTCGTGGGCTTTCAGTTCTTTGACGAAGTCGCGTGGATCATCGAGTTGCACCGTGCGTAATTTAGCGGCTTGAGGCATTTTTGCGAGCCATTCGGCGCGCTGGTCGACACACACGACACGGCATTCCATCAAGAGCAGGAGGCGCACCAGCGATTGGGCGACGTGGCCGGCGCCGAAGATCACCACGCGCCATTCGCGGAAGTTGTAGGCCTCGAAGAATAGTTTCACTACGCCGCCGCAGGTCATGCCGACGTCGCGCTGCAGGTTCCATTCGACGAGTTGACAGGTTTGGGCGGCGCCATCGGCAAGCATTTTCTGGGCGAATTGGATGGCCTGGTTCTCCACGCGGCCGCCGCCGACGGTGCCGAACACCAGGCCGGTGTCGTCGACGAGCATTTTGGTGCCGGTGTCTTGCGGGGTGCTGCCGATGGCTTCCACCAGCGTGACCGAGGCGAAGGGGCGCGCGGCGGCGGAGAGTTCGGCGAGTTTTTCGACGTATCCGTGCGGGGCGGCCATATAAAACGCAGAACGCAGAATGCAAAATTTACTGACAGCAGTATTCTACGGGAAGTCTACCACAGAGAAGCTGCGGATTTGCCCCGGTTTGGTACGCGACCGGCCTGGCGGCCGGCGCGTAACGGGGACGTCGCTGACCGCGGTCATGACTGCGCCTTCGCGGCGGCTGGGGCGGTCGCGCCGTTGCCGTTGCCGCTTGCGGCGGCGGTGGGCTTGCGCTGGGGTTTGGCCAAGGTCAGGCAGCGCATGATTTCTTCGCCGGTGGCGGGCAATGTGAGTGCGGCGGAGGCGGCTGGAGAGACGCAGGACAGCGCGTGCTTCACGGCGGTCCAGACGCAGAGGGCGTGCATCAAGGGGGGCTCGCCGACGGCTTTGCTGCGGGCGACGACGTCGACGTTGTCGTCGTTGGGGAACATCTGGCAGTTGAAGATCGGCGGGACGTCGGTGATCGCGGGGATTTTGTACGTGGTCGGCGAGTGCGAGAGGAGTTCGCCACGCTTACCGTACACCAGGCATTCGGCGGTGACCCAGCCCATGCCCTGGATGAAGCCGCCGGTGATCTGGCCCATGTCGACGCCCGGGTTGATCGAGCGGCCGATGTCGATAAGCAGATCGACGCGCGGGACGGATAGCTCGCCGGTGAAGCGATCGATTTTCACTTCGGCGGCAGCGGCGCCTTGCGTGTAGTAGAAGAACGGGTTGCCGCGGCCGGTGTCGCGGTTGTAGTCGACTCCCGGCGTGGTGTAGAAGCCGCGGGCGCCCAGGTCGATGCGGGCCATGCGGGCTTCGGCGCAGAACTTTTTAAATTCGAGTTTTTGTTCGGGATAGCGGCTGTCGTAAATCGTGCCGTTTTCAAACACGATCGTCGATGGCGATTCGCCGTAGCCGATGTCGGGGCGCGCCAGGCGGCGGGCGGCGTAGGCGGTGAGGCGTTCCTTAATCTGGCGGCAGCCCTCAACGGCCGCTGCGCCGTTCAGATCGGTGCCGGCGGAGGCGGCAGTGGCGGAGGTGTTGTGATTCTTCTCCGTCGAGGTAGCCATTACCAGCACGTACTCGGGCTCGATGCCGAACTCGTCAGCGACTAGCTGGCGGATTTTCACGTTCAGGCCCTGGCCCATTTCGGTGCCGCCGGTGGAAACCTGGACGGTGCCATCGACTTGCAAGCTGACCAGGGCGTTGCCTTGGTTGAGCCAACTGGTGGTGAAGGAGATGCCGAACTTCACGGGCATGAGCGACAGGCCGCGGAGCCAGAGGCGATCGGTGGTGTTCGCGTGTTCGATTTCGGCCAGGCGGCGGCGATAGTCGCTGCTATCGGCCAGTTGCATCACGATTTCGGGGACGTGATTCTTCTTGAAGATTTGGCCGTAAGGGGTGATGTTGCGGTCGTCGAGGCCGTAGAGATTGCGGAGTTGGATTTCCAGGGCGGTGTCGTGGGCGGGCGACTTGCCCTTGGCGTCGGCGCCGTTGCCGTTTTTGTCGGCCTTGCGGTGCTTGAGGTACTGCGCGATTTCGTGGATGACGTTTTCGATGACCACCATGCCTTGCGGGCCGCCGAAGCCGCGGAAGGCGGTGTTCGAGGGGTAGTTGGTGAAGCAGACGCGGCCGCGGATATCGACGTCGGGAATGTAGTAGGCGTTTTCGGCGTGGAGCATGGAGTGCTCCATGATGCCGGTGGAAAGATCGGCCGAACTGCCGCCATCGGAATAGAAGTGGACTTTGTAGGCGAGTATGTGGCCCTGGTCGTCGAAGCCGACTTCCCATTGGGTGCGGTAAGCGTGCCGCTTGCCGGTGGAGCACATGTCGTCGTCTTTGTTGTAGATCACTCGGGCGGCGCGGCCGGTTTTCTGGGCCACCAGCGCGGCCATCACGGCGGGGATGCTGCCTTGGGTTTCCTTGCCGCCGAAGCCGCCACCCATGCGCTTGCAGATGCAGACGACCTGGTGGAAGTGGAGGCCGAGGGCTTCAGCCACGACGTGCTGGGTTTCGGTCGGGTTTTGCGTGGAGCTATGGACGACGACCTGGCCTTCCTCGCCGGGGTAGGCGATGGCGGCTTGCGATTCGAGATAGAACTGTTCCTGGCCGAGATTGTGGAACACGCCGCTGAGCCGGTGCGGGGATTTTTGCAAGGCGGCATCGGCGTCGCCGCGGTGGATGCGGCGCAGAGGGCCGATGAAGCGCTCGAGTTCGATCGCGCGCTCGATCGTGAAGATCGGTTCGGTCGGAGTGATGTTCAGCTTGACCAGGCGGCGGGCTTTTTCCATCGCTTCGCGCGTTTCGGCGGCGACGACCACGACCGGCTGGCCGACGTATTTCACGTCTTTATCGGGGAGCACTTGTTCGTCGCAGATGATGGCGCCGAACATGTTGTGGCCGGGGAGATCTTTCGCGGTGAGTAGGGCCACGACGCCGGGAACGGCGCGGGCTTTGTCGAGATCGATGGAGTCGATTGTGCCGGCGGCGATCGGGCTGCAGGCGAAGCCGACAAAGAGTTCGTCGCTGCGCGGCGGTACGTCGTCGATGTACCAGGCCGAGCCGGTGACGTGGCCGGCGGCGGAATCGTGCGGGATGATTTTGCCGATGGTGCCCATGATGCATTGTTGAGTTGGAAGGCACATTGCCCCCGGTCATTGACCGGGGGCTAAATATTGATGTTTAAACTGTGGCTAGTTGTTGTTCGTGGTAGAGCTTCAGCAGCACATTGCGGGCCAGTTGGTAGCGATAGTCGGCACTTCCGCGGACGTCGCTGATGGGGGTGATTTCGCCGATCGCCTGCTCGCCGGCCTCGTCCATCGTTTCTTCAGTGAATGGTTTTCCTGTCAGGAATTGTTCGGTTTTGCGGAGCCGAAGGACAGTGGGGCCGACGGCGCCGTAGGAGACGGCGGCTTGCGAAATGGTGTCGCCGTCCAGCTTTAACCGCACGGCGGCGGTGAAAGTGGAAATATCGAGATCGCGGCGGCGGGTCACTTTGAACAATCGCAGAATTTCGCTGGGCTGGGGCAGGGGGATGCGGATCGAGGCCAGCAGTTCGTCGGGCTTGAGGTCGAACTTCTTGTAGCCCTGGTAGAAGTTGTTGATGTTCACTTTGCGGCGGCCGTTGGGGCCAGCCAACTCGAGTTCGGCTTCGGCGACGAACAGGAACGGAGTGGAATCGGCGATCGGCGAGGCGTTGATGATGTTGCCGCCGATAGTGCCGACGTGGCGAATTTGCGGCGAGCCGAAGACGGAGAGGATTTCGGCGAACTGCGGGACTTCGTCTTGGCACAGTTCCAGCAGTTGCGTCCAACTGGCGCGAGCTCCGGCGACAATTGCCCGGCCGCCATCGGGGGTTTGGTCCACTTCGAGCTTCTCGAGTTCAGCGACTCGGTTCAAATCCAAGAACACCGCCGACTCGATGGCCCGCTTGTTCAATTGCACGCCGACGTCGGTGGCTCCGGCGACGACCTTGCACTGCGGATGAGCGCGGCGGTATTCGACGGCTTGGGCTAGCGTGGTGGGGCAGTAGGCGTGGCGTTCGGGGCGGATGTGGTCGGCGATGCTTTTTAGTTCAACGGCGTCGCCGGCGGTCTTTTTCAGATCATTCACGATTGCTGCCGGCGGATAGAGTTCGTTCAGCTTGGCGATCTTTTGGCTGCTGATTGCCATGCCGGCGTTGATGATTGGCGTGTAACCGGTGCAGCGGCACAGGTTGCCGGTCAGGCCGTGACGCCAATCGTCTTCGGTGGTGGCGTGGCCGTTGGACTGTTCGCAGATGCCGGTCATCGCCATGACGAAGCCGGGGGTGCAGAAGCCGCACTGCGAGCCGTGGCAGTTGACCATTGCCTGCTGCACCGCAGTGAGATCGGCGTTGGCGCCGTGTTTGCCTTCGCCTTCAGGCGGGGTGCCGCCGAGTCCTTCGACGCTGATCACGTGCGTGCCGTCGAGCTGGAACATCCACTGGATGCAGGAATCGACGGGGCGGTACAGCAGCGATTTGCCTTCGGGGCGGCCGATGAGCACGGTGCAACTGCCGCAGTCGCCTTCGGAGCAGACGATTTTTGTGCCGACCAGTCCGCAGCGGTAACGCAGATAGTCGCTGAGGCTCAGGAAGCAATCGCCGCCGTGAACCTCGCGCCGTTTGCCGTTCAGAAATAGGACGAGATGGTTGCGAGTGGCCATGGGCTCGCCTGGTGTACACCGCCGGCTAATGCACCGGGCAGATTTGCCCGGCTACACGGGGCAGCCTGACACTAATATACTCGATGAACTGGGGTCGGGTTAAGGGTTTGGGACGGATTCGAGGGCAAAAAAGGGAGTGGCGGCGATGTCGAAAGCAAGCTTTGCTCTGGAACGGATCAATTGGTCCCGCGGCTACACGCTGGAGCTTTTGAAAGACGTGAAAGACTCCGATTGGTTCAGCATGCCGGGCAGGGTGACGCATTTGGCGTGGCAGGTGGGGCATTTGGCGATGGCCGAGTATCGGTTGGCGCTGGAGCGCATTCGGGGCCGGGCGCCGAGCGATGCGGAGGTGATTACCGAAGAATTCGTGGAACAATTTGCGCGGGGTTCGACGCCGGAGGCTGATCCGCGGAAGTATCCGACGCCGGCGGAGTTGCGGCGCGTGCTGGATCGGGTGCACGAACTGGTGCAGCGCGAGGTGCCCAAGTTTTCTGATGCGGAGTTGGAGCAGCCGCTCTTGGCGCCGCATCGTTTGGCGAAAACGAAATACGAGGCTCTGCTGTGGTGCAGCAATCACGAATCATTGCATGCCGGACAGATTGGCTTGATCAAGCGGTTATTGGGGCAGCCGGCGAAGTGGTGAACTAATCTTTCTCTGACTCCAGTTGCTTCTTTGCGGCTTCGATTTGCTTGAGCCGTTCGGGGCTGACCTCGGGGTATTTCACTCCTAGCGATTGGATGATGTCGACCAGGATTTTGGCGACCAAGGCGCGGCTGACCCATTTGTGATTCGAGGGAATCACGTACCAGGGGGCCCAGTCGGTGCTGGTGGCGTCGATGCACTGGTGGAAGGCGTCCATGTATTCGTCCCAGAAGCCGCGCTCGGCGACGTCGGCGGCGGAGAATTTCCAATGCTTGTCGGGGTTGTCGATGCGGGCGAGGAATCGCTTACGCTGCTCCTCCTTGGAAATGTTCAGATAGAACTTGACGATCTTGGTGCCGTTGCGCGTCAGATGCTCTTCGAAGTTGTTGATGTCCTGGTAGCGCATTTCCCAGAATTCTTTGTTCACCTTGGCGTTGGGAATATGCTCGTTGGCGATCAGCTCCGGATGCACTTTTACGACCAGCACGTCTTCGTAGTAGGAGCGGTTGAAAATGCCGATGCGGCCGCGCTCGGGCAGGCGGACCATGCAGCGCCAGAGAAAATTGTGGTCGAGTTCTTCTTTCGAGGGCTGTTTGAAGCTGAAGACCTGGCAGCCTTGCGGGTTGATGCCTGACATGACGTGCTTGATCATGCCGTCTTTGCCGGCGGCATCCATCGCCTGCAGCACGATCAACAGCGACCAGGTATCGGAGGCGTAAAGCAGTTCCTGCGCTTCGGCCAGGGCGGTGACATCTTCGGAGAGGGCATTCTCGGCGAAGTCCTTGCGGTCGTGCTTGGAGATATTCGGGTCGCCGGCCCAGGAGGGGTCGTGATCTTTGAGCCGGAATTTTTTCCCGGCTTTGATTTGGCAGTGCTCGAGCAAATCCTTAAGTTTCATGCTTGTTCGCCTATGGTTTGCTCTTCAGCAAGTCGCGGATTTCGGTGAGGAGCAACTGATCCTTCGTCATCGGCGGGGCGGCGGCTTCTTCTTTTTTGGCGCGCATCAGCCAGCCGAGAAACAGCTTGATGAATAGGAAGAGGGCGAAGGCGACGATGATGAAGTTCACCACTTCAGCCAGGAATTTTCCCCAATAGATCGCCTTGTCGATGACGATCGTTCCGTTCTCGCCCGGGTGCGAGGCCAGCACTGTTTTCAGATTTTCATAGCCCAACTCGGCGGGCAGAAGGATCGAAATCAGCGGCATGATGATGTTGTCGACCAGCGATTTAATGATCGCTCCGAAGGCGGCCCCGATAATGACGCCGATCGCCAGGTCGACCACGTTGCCTTTGAAAGCGAAGGCTTTGAATTCGTCGAACAGCGAGCCGGCTTTTTTGAGCGGTTTGAATGAGCTGGTGTTGCTGATGGTGGACATGGGACGGCCTTTTATGCGGGAAAGAGGTTATGAATCCGGCCAATGAAACCGCCATGATACAGGCTGGCAGCCGATTTCAAGGGTCGAGGCATCCCAGGGATAGCCGCCATTGGGCCCTGGTTCGGACGAATCGGCGGGCCTAATTCGGTTCAAAACGACGTCCCAAGGCCCTCTAAAAGGCCCCTGTAACAAACCGTCTGGCTTTACGCTCCTAAAGAGCAGAAAGGAAAGGTGACCCATGCCAGACGGAACCCGAAATCGACGCTTTTCGAAGAATGCGGCCAAGCGAGCCTGGTACGCCCGGCACCGTGCGATTCGGTTCAGCCGTCGGTTTGGCATCTAAAGCGACCCCTCTTGGATCGCGACCCCCGGGCAGAGCCCGGGGCTAAAGTCAGCCCGGATTTCTTTGTAACAGATTGTCTGGCTGTACGCTCACAAGGTCAGAAAGGAAAGGTGACCCATGCCAGACGGAAGTAGAAATCGACGCTTTTCGAAGAATGCGGCCAAGCGAGCCTGGTACGCCCGGCACCGTGCGAATCGGTTCAGCCGTCGGTTTGGGATCTAAAGATTTCACGCTCTTCCACGCCCTTCGAAGACTCAGGGCGTGCCACCCGCCGGCTCGGCGGGAGCCTCGCCCTCCCACAGTTTGCCTCCCCCCATTTGGTTATTTGGTAGCAGTCGGTCCGTCTGACGGCTCAATCTTCTGTTGGTCAATTGCTTGCCGGATCGGGCCAATGTCCACCAATTCTTAGTTGACGATGCCAGGTATGCTTGCGCCATCATTCTTCGCGCAACCGATTCGAGTCTCCCAGGCTACCTGAGTTACGATGGGTGTTGCCAAAAGGAAACAGATCGCGATGGGTGAATGTTGACGGCATACCACGTGCAATTGCTTGATATTGGCGGTTTTTAGTGACATACTTTCCTAGGCAGCATGGATCGTATCGCCGCTTATCTTTACCACTTCAGATCAACTGAACAATTACGAAGACTCCCAGGAGGTTTGTATGAAGCGCGTTTTTCTGGCACTGTTGGTGGTGACCGCACTTGGCGTGGCCGGCGTAGCGCAAGCCGATTGTGGCTGCGGCGCGGTTGCTCCGGTGACGACGTATTACGCCCCGGCGACGACGGCGTACTACGCTCCGGCCACCACGACGTACTACGCACCGTCGACCACGGCCTCGGTCGTGACCGGTGCGCCGATGCCGACGACCGTAACGGCGTCGTATCCGTCGACAGTCACCACGTACTACGCTCCGTCGGTCGTGGAACCTGTCACCACGTACTATGCTCCGACGCCGGTCACCACGTATTACTCCCCGACGACAGTCTACTCGCCGGTTGTCGCCGCTCCGGTGTATACGTACGGTTATCCTTATTACGGGTACTACCGGTACCGCGTTCCGGGTCAACCGATTCGGAACTTGTTCCGGTAAGCAAACCGATCGGCGCAGCGGCGCAAGCTCTCGCCGATCTCGTGAATACGAAGAAGGCCCCGGATCAAACCGGGGCCTTTTTTTGCGCGGGCCGTGCAGGCGGCGATCTCCGCGGATTACTTGATGAGCATTTCCAGGCCGACGGCGATGAGCGCCACGGCGAAGATGCGCTGCAAAATTTCGTTGGAAAAAGTGACTGCGAAGCGCGCCCGACGTAACCGCCGATGACAAAGCCGATGCAAGCCAGTGCGGCGACGCGCAGATCGACAAAGCCAGCCCGCCAGTAGGCATAGGCGGCCAAGATGCCGATGGGAGGCACCATCATCGCCAGCGTAGTGCCTTGCGCCTGTTGTTGCGTCATACCCAAGAGCCAGATCAAAGCTGGAATCATGACGCTGCCTCCGCCGAGACCGACCAAACCGGAGAGAATTCCGGCCGTTAGACCGACGACCAAACAGAGGATAATTGTGCTGGCGAGCATGGTAGTGCCTGCGTTTTTTGGAATGGGGTGGATAATAGTTCAGGGTAACGGCATTTCCGCACGAGAATCAGCGGGTCGCACTGGAGCACTCAGAAGGTTAAAGTAGAAGAATGCGGTCGTATTATTGTCAATTCGTTTTTGCCGGCGCCTTGCTGGCGACCGCTTGCGGCACTTTGGTTGCGCAGGCTGCAGTCGCGGTGATTAGCAACCGCACCGCGGACGACATTCGTTTCACGGTCGCCGAGCAGGGGCGTGACGGGCAGGTGGGCAAATCCAGCTCGTACACCGTGCAATCGGGGGACATCTCCGTCGTGCCGCTGGCTCGGGGCGAATCGGCTCGGCTGGCCACTGCCGGCGCTTCTTACGTGATTGATCCCGATGCGGCGTACTTCTTCGGCACGTTGCCCTCGGGGAAAGCCGATTTCGTGCGGATCGGCATCGGCGGCATGCCGACCGCCGAGCCCACCGTGGTGCACAGCTCTGGTTCGGCATTGCGCGCCACGCCGGCTGACGTGGAAGCTGCCCGCACGATTACCGTCAAAATCTTTGTGGACGACGACGAACGGGCGAATCGCGCCGTTTGGGAGCGTCGGGTGCGAGAACGGCTGGCCGCCTGCTCCGAGATTTTGGAGCGCACCTGCGGGATGAAAATCAAGGTGATCGGCAGCGGCGAATGGCGTCTCAAGAACACGATCACGGACTTCGATGCCGCCGTCAACGAGTTTTCGCGGACGGTCGATCCCGGCGACTGCGCGGCTGGCCATCGGTTTCACCGCCCGATACCAAACTCCCAGCGGGCGGATGCACATGGGGGGCACGCATGGACCGTTGGATCGCCACATCCTGGTGCGCGAATGGTCGAGGTATTTCAGCGAGTCGGAGCGGATGGAATTCTTGTTGCACGAAATCGGGCATTACTTGGGGGCGGTACACAGTCCGGAATCGGATGCAGTCATGCGACCGCAATTGGGGGACCGTCAATTGCGCTTCAAGCGCTTTCAAATCCATTTCGACCCGATCAACACGCTGGCCATGAACCTGGTGGCGGAAGAATTGCGGAATGGCCACGGGCGCAGCGTGGCCGATCTTTCACCGGATACCATGGCGCGGCTGCGGGCGATTTATCAAGAAATCGACAAGGCGCTGCCCGATGATCCAGCGGCGCGGCAGTATTTGCGAATCTTGAGCGCCGCGGAGGCGCGAGCGGGCGGCGTCGGTGTGCCCTAATCGCTACGGCGCCAAGGTGCGGCCGATCATGTCTCATTCCCAGCACACCGTGGTGCGGCAAGTTTCGGCGGAGCATCCGCAAGAAGCAGCAATTGCCGAGGCGGCCGAAGTCCTGCGGCGCGGCGGATTGGTCGCCTTGCCCACGGAAACCGTTTACGGCTTGGGGGCCAATGCGCTGGAGGCAGGGGCCGTGCAGGCGATTTTTGCCGCCAAAGAGCGGCCGCCGAGGAATCCGGTGATCGTTCACGTGGCTGACGCCGAAGCCGCCCGAGCTTGGGCTGCCGCGTGGCCGGAGCGCGCCGGTCAACTTGCCGAGCGATTCTGGCCCGGGCCGCTGACGCTGGTGCTTCCCAAGCGGCCGGTGGTGCCGGACATTGTTACCGCCGGCGGCGCGACGGTGGGTTTGCGCGTGCCGGCGCATCGCGTGGCGCTGGCACTCTTGAAGGCGGCCGATGTTCCTATTGCGGCGCCCAGCGCCAATCGATCGTCGCGAGTTTCGCCGACGACGGCCGCCCATGTACTGGCGGATCTGGAGGGGCGGATCGACATGATTCTCGATGCCGGGCCCACCTCGGGCGGTTTGGAATCGACTGTGCTAGACCTCACGGTTGAGCCGCCGCGCGTTTTGCGGCCTGGATTGGTCAGCGTGGCACAGTTGGAGGAGGTGATCGGGCCAGTGAATGTTTCGAGCGCGGTGGCGCTGGGCCATTGCGCTCGCCAGGGATGCTCGAGAAACATTATGCACCGCGGGGCCAAGTCGTGTGTGTTGATCGACAAAAGGCCGCGGCGAAGATCGCTGAAATGCAAGCGGCACGGAAGCGGGTAGGTTGGCTTCGGTTGGCTGATGCTGTCGAACAGCCGCCGGCCATAGGACAAAATCAGTCGGTTGTGGTCGACATGCCCGCGGAGGCTGCCGCGTACTCGGCTCGCCTCTATGCGGCGCTGCACGAATTGGACAATGCGGGCGCGGAGGCGATCGTCGTGGATTTGCCGCCAAAGGGGGACGCCTGGCTGGCGGTGCACGATCGGCTGCGCCGCGCGGCTGGTCCGGAATGAGAATTGCTCACTTCGCGGGTTCTATTCGTTGCGGCCATCCGCAAGCGTTTGAGCTTGCTCACGGAGTGTGCGGTAGAAAGCTACAATTCTTCAGACGCCGATCGTAACGTGCCGGCATAAGTTGAGGTTTTCATGCGTGCATTGGTCACTGGGGCGACTGGGTTCATCGGACCGCATTTGCTTGCGCTTCTGGATCGCCCCGTGGTGCTTAGCCGCAATGCCGAGCGGGCACGCCAGGCGTTGAGCAAATATCAGGTGGAGGCGTATGCGTGGGACCCGCTGGCCGGCCCGCCGCCGGCCCAATCGCTTGAAGGCGTGGAGGCCGTGTTTCATTTGGCGGGGGAGTCGGTGGCCAGCGGCCGCTGGACCGCCAGGCAAAAAAAGCGGATTCGCGAAAGCCGTGAGTTGGGAACGCGAAATCTTATCGAGGCGTTGCGGCAAATGAGGCAGCCGCCCAAGGTGCTAGTTTCCGCATCGGCCGTGGGGTATTACGGATCGCGCGGCGACGAAGTGCTGGACGAATCGGCCCCGCCGGGGAACGATTTTTTGGCGTATGTGTGCGTGGCCTGGGAGCGTGAAGCGCAGCGGGCCGCGGAATTGGGAATCCGCGTGGTGTGTCTGCGGACCGGCATCGTGCTGGGGCCGGAGGGCGGGGCACTGAAGAAAATGCTGCTGCCGTTTAAGCTTGGCCTCGGCGGTCCGCTGGGCAACGGGCGCCAATGGATGCCTTGGATTCACGTCGGTGATTTGGCGGCGTTGTATGTCCACTCGGCGAAACAGTCGTCTGTTTCCGGGCCGGTGAACGGCGCGGCGCCCAATCCGGTGAGGAACCGTGAATTCACCGAGGCGCTGGCGGCCGCCGTCAATCGACATGCCGTATTACCGGCGCCGTATTTTGCGCTGCGCGTGCTATTGGGCGAGTTTGCCAAGGTGCTGTTCGAGTCGCAGCGGACCGTGCCACAGGCGGCGCTAGCCAGCGGTTTTCAGTTCCAGCACACAGAAATTGCACCCACGCTGGCGGCGATTGTTTCGGCTCAGGCAACGCCGGCGCCGACCGACGCCCGCTAGAAATCCACCGTTTTGGCGGCTCGTCCGCCTGCATAATCGATCCAATTGATACCGAAGGATAGCGGGGTAGCGCACGCTGGGCGTCGGCCAGGAGAGCCCAAGCTAAATTTGAATAATTCGCAGTCGTGGCAATAACGACTGCGCCGGACCACTTTTAGAATTGCAAGAAGTATCCGCCATGCTCGACATCATGCACGGCACGTTGGCGACGTTCAATCCTCACGCGGTGACGCCTGACACGAGCCTCGACCAACTGCGCCGGACCATGGAAAAACTCGAGGTGCGCTATCTGCCGGTCGTTGACCGAGAGCGCCGCGTGGTTGGCTTAGTCAGTCGGCGCGACCTGGCGCGAACGATGCAGGCGGCCGCCAAAAAGGCGGCGTCGGGAAAGCCGACGTCGATCGCCACCAAGCCGGTGGAGCAATTCATGTCGCGCCAGGTGCTCACGCTGGAGCGGGCCGAGTCGCCGGAAGTGGCTTTGCGAGCCATGGTTGCGCACACGTTCCATTGCGTGCCAATCACTGAAGATGGGCAACTGATCGCGCTGGTGACCAGCAGCGATTTTCTCCGCGAACTCTCGTACGGCGAGTGGGCAGGCTTCGACGAACCAGTGAGCGGCCGCATGAGCTCGCCAGGACAAACCGTCGAAGCCGAGGAGCCGTTGATGCGGGCGCTGGAAGTGGCCGAGGAGCACCAGCAGGAATTCGTGGTTGTCGTGCGCAAGAATCGACCGTTGGGCATCCTTTCGCACACGGCGATGCAATTGTGTTTGTACGGCGATGCGGGGCGAAAGTCGGCGGACTTGAAAACGGGGCCCGTGCACACGGTTCTGGCTTCGTTGCCCACGCTTTCTCCCGACACGCTGCTGAAACAAGCCGCCGCGGTGATGTTGGAACATCGCGCGCGGGCGCTGCCGGTGACCGATCGCGCGCGAACGCTGCTGGGCATCTTGCGGGAAGACGACATTCTTCGCACAATGGCCGAGCGGTTGGAAGAGTAAATCCGGCGGTGAACCGCCCCGCCTGCGGCAAATCCAACGCTGATCCGCGCGCGTGAAATCGAAACGGCAAACGAATCGCGCCGGCCGTTCAAAGAAAAGCCCTTGGGATGATTTGAATCGCCGGATGGTGGCGTGCGAGCAATGTCCGCGGCTGCGGGCATTTTGCCGGCAGGTGGCGAAAACCAAACGGCGCGCTTTTGCGGATTGGAACTATTGGGGCCAGCCGGTGCCGAATTTCGGCGACACCGAGGCGCGGCTGCTGATTGTGGGGCTAGCACCGGCGGCGCATGGGGGCAATCGCACGGGGCGCGTCTTCACCGGCGACCGCAGCGGCGAGTGGTTGTTTCGGGCGTTGCACAAGGCTGGCTTCGCCAATCAGCCGCAGAGCATTTCGTCCGATGACGGCCTGCGGCTCAAGGATTGCGCGATCACGGCTGCGCTGCACTGCGCGCCGCCGGACAACAAACCCACGATCGGCGAACTGCACAACTGCCGCTTGTGGTTGGACGAGACGTTCGATTTGCTCCAGCCCCGCGGAATGATCGCTTTGGGCCAGATTGCGTTTCGCGCCGTTCTGCAGCAAGTCATGCGGCGCGGCTGGTGGCAGGGATCACTGCCGCGCTTTGGGCATGGGGCAATCGTGAACTTCGCCGGCGGGCGCTGGTTAATTGCCAGCTATCACCCCAGCCAGCAAAATACCTTCACGGGCAAGCTGACGGAGAAGATGTTCGATCGAGTCTTTACGCTTGCGCACAGGCGATTGGCGCACGGCAAGTAATGGTTTTTGCCCGCGGGGCCATTATTTACCCACGAGCACCAGATAGGCGGCCATCACCGCGCCGAGCACGGCCAGCGCCGCCAGCATCGCCATTTGGGCGACGTATCGGCGGGGCGCGACCAAATCTGTTCCCGCGAACTGCCGAACGAAACGGATGTGCTCCTGGGCGGCATAGACATTGATGAACAAGCCGAAACCCACCAGGGCTACGCCGATCCACAGCGACAGCCCCGTGTGAGGCACCAGCACCTGGGCGTCGCCTGCCCCTTGGCCGATGCGCAGCGCCACCACTTCGCGGAGAAACAATCCGAACTTGGCGACCAGAAAACCGAACCCCATCAGCGCCAAGCTGGTGCGAATCCAAGCCAGCAAGGTGCGCTCGCCGGCGAGATAGGTGCGCTGTTCCTCGCCGGTCGGCAAACGGAGGCCGTGTGGAGGTTGCTGCAATTTATCGGCGCTGGCCATAGTCGTCTCCTGAAGCTTTATGTTCACGTCCGGCCGCCGTGAGGCACTATGTTGCGAGGACCGATCAGTGTGTTCCCAGCAGCGATTGCACCTTATCCCACCCGAGGTCCACGATTTGCGAAGGGGAGAATCGCAGCTTGTCGCGGTGCTTTTCGATTTCGGCGTTCATTTTAGCGGCCAATTCCGGTTCGCGCTGATGCAGTTCATCGGCGACGACGTCATGGAGCGCGCGTCCCAACTCGCGAGCCACGTCGCCGCCGATCTTGTCGATCCGCTCGACCTTCAGATCGAGCAACCGCAAACCGACGCTGTTGACGTGCGGTCGCACTTCGATCGTTCCGAAACTTCCTTCCGAGACGGCTTGAATCGCGACGTCGACGTTGAGCCGCACTTGGACCGTCGTTTCTGCCTCTAAATAGAAATTCAATCCCTTGATGCCCGATCGCCATTGCTCCTGCCAGGCTTCCGTGTGGAGCCGGGCGGTGAGGAGGACTTCGAGCGCCGTGCGGCCGTTTTCCGAGGGCTTCGGCGTGATGTGGAGGTGCAGGCTGCGTTGCGGATTGACCAGCCGCACTCGATACATCCGCCAGAGGCCATCGTTCAGCGGCTTGGTTCGTTTTTCCAGATGCCAATCGCCGTCGCGGAGAACCCACTGGTAGCCGATGACCGTTTGCTTTTGATGTCCCCAGTTTTGGCGTTTTTCATAATGCGCCGGCAAAGCGTTCAAGAGCGCTTCGCGGGCGAGAGCGGCCAAAGCTTCGTTGGGCGAAGTCGCCGCGGCATCTGTGTCGGGTGCCGCAGCGGGCGATTCGGCGAGCAGTAATCTGGTCGCCATCGAGAGCGTCGCCATCGCAGTTATCCAACACGACCATCGAAGTTGGCGTGAAGCGTTCATGGGGCGGCAAATTAGCTGTGCGCTGCGACGATCCGGCGTGGCCTTCATCTCTGGCCGGCGATTGTACTGGCCCGCCGGCCCGGCGAAGCAAGAGCGATTGAGCTGCGAAGCAGCCGGAAAGGAGGCCGCCGGAGATCTGCTGGCATGATGCCGCAGGGCTATTTTTCCGCCCGCCGCAGATATTGGGTGGCATCGCCTTTGAGCAGCCGTTGCCACGAGCCGTAGACGGGCTGAGGCAAAAGGAACCACTCGACGCCGAATTTGCCTCGTGCCGCATACACCGCGTCGCGGCGCATTTCGATGGATTGCTGGACGCTCAGATTTGCGCCTTTGGGCGTGAACTCGTCGCTGAAATCGCCCAATTGGTCGCCGACGAGCCCGATGACTTGATACTTGGCCAGGGCTTTGGCGCGTCGGCTGACCTTGTCATGTTCGCCATGTCCCATAATCAGCCGCACGCCTTCGGGATCTTCCATTCCGATGGTGTTGATTCCGCCTCGCGCCAGCGTTTCGATGGTCGCCTTGCGAGCTTCTTCGGTGCGGTCGGTGATGCAGATGACCGTCACTCCCAGCGCATCCATGCGGGCGATGAAGTCTTTGACCCCCGGCACCAGGCGGATCAAGACTCGCTGCTCGGTGACGAATTTCGTGAAGTTCTCTACGGTGAAATCGATTCCGTTGTCATACAGATAGGTTTGATAGGCGCCGTTATCGACCGTGGTTTCGTCGACGTCCAAAATCACCGCCGGGGGCTTGCCGCGTTGTTCGGCGGCGAGGCCAATTTCCCGCGCCTGCAAATTCTTCAAATTTCGCTCTACTTGATCGCCGGCGATCCGATAGGTTTGCAAGCAGCAGGCCGTGTATTCGCCGGAAGTCTGCATCCACAGATCGGCAAACAGCAGGCCGCGCTGATTGTCACTGAGCTGCGGCTTATCCTTTTGCCACCCCAGGGCCGAAACGGTGACCAACAGAATCAGAGTGAAGGAGCCGAGGCGAGTGAAGCGAGTGGATCGGTTCATGGGTGGAGGTGGTTAGAGGATGAGCGGCAGAGGAGCGACTAACGAATATCGTAGTTTCGCAGCGGCAAGTTGCAACCCGGCAGGGAATAAACGAAGTGAGGCGAAGCTGTGAGAAGCTCGTGGAGCCGCAGGGGGCACTGGTAAATCGTGCGGCGGTCGGCAGCGCCTTATGAATGAACAAAAAAGCCGCGACGACAGAAGAGTCGCCGCGGCTGTGCAGGATTGAAAAAAAGGCTCGTGAAAGCCGTCGGTTAGTACCTCGGTGAAGATTCGTTGGCGTTTGGGACTATATTATTACTGGCGTCCAGCTCGGAATCGGAACCATTTCGGGTGCCCAGGGCCCGCCACACGAGGACATCGATGCCATCGGAAATCGCGGCCCCGTGACCATCGCCGAAGCAAACATTCACGACGCCCGGATGCCGGCTGCGGGCAGAAATGATGGCGTGCTCACCCGGCGTATCGGGAATTGAACTGAAGTTGCCGCAGTCCTCTCCGAACCAGTTAGGAGGCGCCACGTGGTTGTACATCGTGGCGACGTACATGCCTACCGGCCAGCCGTCGGTGTACGTGATACCGCTTGAAGGATGATCTTGGTCCCACCGTCCCGTCGCCAGAAAATTGAAAGTATCTACGGCGGAAACGTAATTCGAGCAGTCGTTGTACATCAACTTCACGTCTTTGGTGAAGTCTGGGGGCGACGCAGAAACTCCGGGCAGCGTTACGGTTCGAGTAGGCATCGTAATAATGTCATCCCTGGTCGCTTTATCTTTGGCAGAGTCCCCCGCGATTCCTTTGTTGCGCTCTGCGAAAAAAACGGTCTTGGATGTGCCGTCGGTGAAGTCTTTCTGTTTGAGCCCCTTGCCGATCGTGAACGCTCCGTTCCCTTGGCTGACTTCGTTGATGTTGAAGAATGGGAAATTCGACGTATTAGTCGTGTTTACCGCGCCCGCATACGGCGTGGAGCCACCGAAGTTGTACCGGTAGTTGTTCTCGGAATACCTGACGGGCGATGTATTGGGATCGCTGGGACAGATAAACAGCGCGTCGGCCGTGGCGAAGGCGTCATAACTGGCATTAAAGGGAGCTCCGCCGGACGTCATCACGGTCGAAAGCGGCTTGTCGAACTTAATCATCTTGTAGACCGTTTGCTGTTCCATGAACGGCAGCAGCCAAACATGCACCGAGTAAAATCCCATTTGCTGATTAGCCAAGGCGGAGCCAGAGTACGAGCTGTAATTTCGCAGTGGGGACTGCAACGCTCGGGACAGTGCGGACCCAGTCGGGCAGTTTTCGTCCTTGAGGAAATGACTTGTTAGCGCTGTAGTAGTTGTTAAGACCCAGTCCAATTTGCTTCAAACTGTTGAGGCACGTGCTTCGGCGAGCCGCTTCGCGCGCGGCTTGGATCGCCGGCAGGAGCAGCGCGATCAACACCGCGATGATCGCAATGACTACCAGCAATTCGACCAGAGTGAACGCGGACGATTGACGTCTGCCTGATACCCTGAGCCTGTCGAAGTGCAGTTTCGCGAGCGTGATGCCGCGACGATGGGGATAAGAACTAGGACGGTTGTCTGCCATGGGCGCACCTATGAGAATAAATGAACAAGGACGGAGACCACCCGCAATTACCAGCGAGAATAATGATCCTCTGCATGCCAGAAACTCTTCTCTTGACTGTCGCCCAGCGAAAACCGTAGAGATGAAACCGCCGGTGCAACATCGACCGCATTCCGAAGCGGCGTAAACTCACTCCAATGAGCCGTAGCATCGCGCAAACCCGCGATAGCACGGCCCTTGCATTCAATGTACCGAAATGCACGGCCGTTGTCCAGCAAGACCAAAAGAAAGCCTGGAATGCTCCAGCCAGATTAGGCTTTGGCCAAGATCGCCACGACCATTTCGTTGTCAAAAATATCGCGAGTACCAAACGACAACGGGCGGACTAGGAACTGGATATTCCCGGCCCGCCCGTATCGTATTTCTATGCCTCGGCAGAACAGGTTCTGCCGAGGGCTTTAACTATCACACTTTCAACCAGCCACGCGTCGCCGACGGGCAAAGGCCGCCACTCCGGCCAGACCCATCGCGGCCAAGCAGCAAGGTGCTGGGCTCGGGCACCGGCTGGACGCCGCCGCCCAACGGGCTGCCGGCGCTGATGGACTTGCCGTATAGCCAGAGGTCGTAGTCGATGCCGGAGTCTGTGGTTCCGCTATAATCGAAGTCGCCGAATTCCCAACCCGTGCCGCCGCCGCTCTTGCCGAACAGCCACAAGTCGTAGTCCTGACCGGAGTTCACCGTGCCGTCCAAGTCGGCATCGCCGTAGTAGGTGTACTTGATCAGGACGTCGGTCTGGACGACCGATACGGCACCACCGGAATCGGCCCCGGCGGGCCAGCTGCTGTATATAGCGCCGCCACCGCCATCGTCGTTCTGGATCACACCCACGGCGGTGGCGAAATTGGGATCGTCACGTGCCGTGGTGCTGGTGAGCCCTGCCCCCGTCCAGTCGTAACTGCCGCTGAGCCCGGCCTTGGCCTGTGCGGTCAGCGTGGTCAGATTGCCGTTGTGGACGATCATGTTGTTGTCCGTGATGTCCACCGTGGCAGTCGGGCTGCTGGAGCCGCCGTTGATCGAGAGGACGTCCAAGACCACGGGCGCCGTCAAGCCTGCTTTCAACTGCGTGAGGGCACTGTTGTTGACCGTCAGCTCGCTATTACCCAAGCCATGCGAGTGAGCAACGATCAGCGTACCTGCATCGACGGTGGTGCCGCCGGTGTAGGTGTTATTGCCGGAGAGAGTGACCGTACCGGCGGTTGTCTTCAGCACGCCAACACTGCCGCCGAGCTTGGCCGAAGCAGTGCCGGATTGCACGTCGAAGGTGCTGGTACTGGTGAGCGTATTGCTCGAGCCAGAGAGCGTGCCGCTGATCAGGTGCACTCCCGCGAGCGTCTGATCGAACCCGTTGAGGTTGTAATTGCCCGAGGTGGTAGTGTCGCCGACGGTCAGCGAGGTCGCGGTGTTGAGGGCGTTGGTGACGCCGTTTTTCAACGTACCGCCGTTGATGACCGTGAAGTTGGCGGTGGTGGCTGACATGGCGCTATTGACGTTCATGGTCAGCCCGTCGACCGTGACCGGCAGTTCTTCGTCGATCGTGCCCGACACGGTCAGGGTGCCGCTGCCGGAGATATACACCTGAGGTTCGGTGCCGGTGCCCGTGGTATGACCCCAGCCACCGCTCCAGGTCGTATTGTTATTGACGGCGACTCTCGCCTGAGTCGCACCGCCATTGAAGACGAACACATTGCCGTTGAACGTCATATCGGACCCTTCATAGGTCGCGGCCCGATCCGACTGTGCAGCCGATCCGAAGGCTCCGATCGACGTCGTCAGATCGGTGGGGAACGTGATGGAACTGGCTGCATGGAGTTGACCGGTTTGGAATCGGAATTCGCCGGTGCCCAAGCCATTGCCATCGTGAACGATCACGGTGGGGCCAGCCGAGCCGGCAAAACCGAAGCCCATCGAGGAGGGAAGTCCGGAGTTATCACCTTGAAAATCCGCGGTGCCGGTTCCGTCGACGAAGACCCTGTCGCCAGCGGCCGTGTCGTCGTGATGCACGTTGCCGGTTATGATCAACGTGCCGCCGGCGGTGGTGTTAAACGACCGATTGTTGCTCGAGAGGAAATCGACCGAACCATTGACGGTGGTAGCACCGCTGCTGCTGTTCGAATAGATATTTCCACTCGGGTAGATGGTCCCCGAACCGCCGCTGCCGACGCGCAGTGTGCCGTTGGTGGACAACGTCACGCTGGAAGTTTGAGTGGCGTCATTAACCTGCACGGTGCCGAGGTTGGTGAGAGCCAAAGCCCCGGTGTTGACCGTACCGTTGATGGTCAAAGTCTTGGTGGCCGCCACATCGAGAGAACCGCCAGTGCCGCTCACATCGCGACCGGCGTTCAGGCTCAAATCGACCTCGGTCTTAAGCGCGCCGCCGCCCAGCACGATGTCATTGCCGGTATTGCCGAGGTTGCTATCGGACGATACCTGCAACGTGCCGGCGTTCAAAGCGATGTTGCCGCTGAAATCATTCGAGGCGGAACTGAGCACCAGGGTGCCGTTTCCATTCGTGGAAATGCCATTGGAGCCGGAAACCTTGGAGCTGATCGTAGCAACGTCGCCGCTATGGGTGACGTTGATGCTGTTGCCGGTGCCGATCGTCAAAGTGTTACCCGTAACGGTGTAGCCTGTCACGTCGAACGTCATGTTGCCGTCGGCCAAAACTCCGCCGGTGTCGACGGTGACCGTCCCAGCGGTGCCGCCAAAGAAGGCATTTTTGCTGGAGTCAAAAGTGATGGCGGTGCCGGTGCCGGTGTTATCGTTCCAGTTGGTGTTCGTCGTGTTCCAAGTGCCCGTGCCGCCGAGGCCGGACGAACTTCCATTGACGTCCCAGTAGGTGGTCGCACCCGTCAGGGTGCCATTGATCGTCACGTTATCGACCCGGTTGGTGCCAGTGGTGGCGACGGATCCGCCATTGGCGGATGTCGTCGAACTGTCAGCCATCCTGAAGTAGACGGACGACGCATTGTTGAGCACGGTGATGCCGCTGAGGTCCACGGCAAAGTGATACAAAGGATCGGGCGAACCACCGCTTGACCAAGGGGTGTTCGGCGAACCGTTGAGATAAACCGTGTATCCCGAACCGATGTTGGTATACGTGGTGTTGTCCAAGCTGTATTGAAGCACGAAGTCAAGCGGACCTGTACTACTGCTGGCTTGGTCCCATTCGATGTTCAGCGCGTTATAACCCGTGGAGGATGTCCCGAATTGGTAGTAATCATTGACCGACCAATTGTTGGAACTCCATGACTCGACGCTTCCATTTCCAACGGGATTCGAGTAAACGGTTGTGGCCGCGTGAAATGCGGTGCCCGTGCCGGTACCCGTCTCAGCAGCAATAGGGCCGGCGGTCGCTGGCACGCTGGTTTCAAATGTCCACTGCGTAATGATGCTTGCCCTTGCGTTGATCGCGAAAAGAGAGGCGATGACGATGGCGCTGAGTACGATGAGCTTTTTCATAAGCAATGTTCTCCACCTATCTTCGAGGAATGCCTTGCAGTGTTTTGTACTTCTGGTCGCAACAAATAGTCTGAAGAGAAACTCTGTCCCATCTATTCCGTTAATGACGGGCGAAAAGTTTATCCAGGTCGGATTATCATCCGAAAATGCACCCACAGCAAGGAAATTGTTGGAATTTTGGGCAAAAAAGACGGTGGCATTTCGAACCAAGTACCCAAAAGAAGGGTGTGGGGTCGATCCTGGCCGGAAAGCCGCTGGAAAAACGGAGGCCATTTGCATATTCCCCCACGCCCCCAGGCGAACTCTTACGACGAAGGGAGTAGGGTGGGATCCGCCGGCGTAGTGGATTGCGGCTGGGCCATTTCTTGCCGGTATTTCTTGAGCCAAGCGTCGATCTGCCGGGCCAGTGCCGGATCCCCATGCGATCGGGCCAAGCTCGCGGCTTTTTCACCCGCAGCAATGGCCTCCGACGGGCGGTTCATCTTGGCGTAAGCCAGCGCCATGTTCGCCAGGGCGTCGAAGTTGTCGGGCTTCAACTGCAAAGCCAGCTGATACTGTTGGATGGCTTCCGGCAACTGACCGACGCCGGCCAGCGCCGCCGCCAGGTTGGCATGGGCTTCGGGATAATTTGGATTGTGCTGCAAAGCCAGTTGGTACTGCTGAATCGCTTCCTGCAGGCGATTGGATTTGACCAGCGCATTGCCCAGGTTGTTAAACGCGTCGAGATAATTAGGATTGAGCTTCAGCGTCTCTTGATATTGAACGATCGCCTCCGAAAACTTTCCAAGGCGGGCCAGCGCGACGCCCAGGTTGTTGTGAGCCTCAGCGTAATCGGGTCGGAGCTGAAGCGCCAGCTGATAGTGTTCGATTGCTTGTTGGGGTTGACCCGCATCGAGCAATGCGACCCCCAGATTATTATGAGCCATCCAGCAGGCGGGATTTCTCTCGATGGTGGTTTGATAGAGCGTTACGGTATCGCTGTACATCTGGCTTTGCCGCCGGCTGAGCAGGATCAGCGTTGCTAACAGCAATATGCAAAATCCCTGGCCGGCGTGCCGCGCTGTCTTAGACCAGCGGTCCAGAAGCAGAGCGATTCCCGCCGACGCCAGCACGATCATGCCCAGACAGGCCAGATACTGGAAATGATCGGCCACGTACGTATATCGGAACAGATACGCATTGAAGAAGCCCAGCACGGGAAACAGTGTGCCGACGAAGAACAGCCAGCCGGCCAGCGGCGCTCGCCAGTGCCGCCGCACAAGCCAAAGCGCGATCAACACGGCCGCATCGGCCAGTGGGAACAGCCATTGCCACCACGCCGCGGGATCGATTTGCCAGCGGGGATAGACAAAAATCAGGTTTCTCGGCCAGACCAGTTTCCCCAGGTAGAACCAGATCGCGCGGCCCGCCAACAGTCCGCGCTCGACGAAGGATAAATCGAAAGCCTCCCCTTCTGCGCCGATGACCTTCCGTTCCACCCAGGCGACGAACAAGCCCACCGTGGCCGCCAGCAGGAAAAACGGGATCAGGGGCTTTACGTCGCCTCGCCACGACAAGCGGCCGCGCTGCCACCAGAAGATCACCAACAGCGCCGCGGGAAGAGTCACGGTCGTCGTTTTGCTTAATACCGCCAACACGAACAGCCCCAGCGCAAGCGCATACTGCCGGCGCTGGCGCGTTTGGTCGAAGTGCAGGTATGTTAAGAGCGCGCTGAGATAGAATACCGCCGAGAGCGTGTTTTTTTGTTCGCTGATCCAGGCGACCGATTCCACCTGCACCGGATGCACGGCGAAGATGGCGGCGGCCAACAGCGCGCCGGGAATCGCCAGCTTTCGCAGAATCAGATAGACCAAACAAGCCGCCGCGGCGTGCAGCGCCAAATTCACCAGGTGGTATCCCAGCGGATGATCGCCCCAGAGTTGGTGCTCGATCCAAAAGGCGCTGTACAACAGCGGATAGTATTGCTGCGTCGCCCCCACGTCGAACCAGATTCGAGCCAGACCCGATGGCGAGCGCAAGTCCGGCCTGGTAACGTGCGCATTATCGTCCCAGACGAAGCCGCCCTGCAGGGCAGGGAAGAAAGCCGCGCCAATGGCGACAACCACCAGCGCCATCCCGCCCCACCGTCGCAGCCGCGGCCGCTGCGAAAGCCATCCTGCCGCTTGCATGGCGCTTTCACGTCGGTTTTGCTTCCGCGGCCTGGACACGAGTAATAATTCCTATGGCGCCGGTGCTGGTTGGACGACGTCTGATGAAGATGATTTGCCCTTCGTCCCAGCGTGCTGCGCGCGATATTGTGTCAGCCAGGCGTCGATCTGCCGGGCCAGTGCCGGATCCCCGTGCGATCGGGCCAGGCTAGCGGCTTTTTCACCCGCAGCAATGGCCTCCGAGGGACGTTGCATCTTGGCATAAGCCAGCGCCATGTTCGCCAGGGCGTCGAAGTTGTCGGGCTTCAACTGCAAAGCCAGCTGATACTGTTGGAGGGCTTCCGGCAACTGACCGACGCCGGCCAGTGCCGCCGCCAGGTTGGCGTGGGCTTCGGAATAATTTGGATCGAGCTGCAAAGCCAATTCAAATTGGCGGATGGCTTCTGTTGGACGGTTGGTTTTGAACAGGGCATTTCCCAGGTTGTTGCGCGCCTCGAGAAAATCGGGTTTCAGCTTTAGCGCTACCTGATATTGAACGATCGCGTCCGAGAGTTTGCCGAGGCTGGCTAGTGCGATACCAAGATTGTTGTGCGCCTCAGCATAATCAGGATCAAGCAGCAGCCGCTCGCTGATAGTGCTCGATTGCCGCCGGCAATTGCCCGGCTTGTCTGAGCAAGTTTCCGAGGTTGTTGTGGGCTTGAGAGTAGTTGGGTTTCAATTGCAGAGCTTGCTCGAATTGCTCGATCGCCTCCGGCAACCGACCGGAATAATGCAGCGCAGTTCCCAAATTGAAGTGAGCCTGGGCGAAGCCAGGCGTCAGCCGCAGAGCCTTTTGGAGGTGTGCGATGGCTTCTGGCAGCCGACCGACGTCGATCAGCGCGCTGCCCAGATTGTTTTGGACCATCCAGCAATCGGGATTGTCGTTCAACGTTGCCTGGTACAAGGTGATGGCGTTGTCGTAGAGTCGATTTTGTTGCCAGGACGCGAGGGCAAATGTGCTCACGAGGGCGACGGCGGCGACCATGGCCGCCGATCGGAACGGGCCGCGAGCCTGGTCGTGCCAAACGCTAAAGCCTGCGGCCACCAGCGCCAATACGGCGATCAGAGCAATGTACAGATAATGGTTAGCGACAAGGGAATACTCCATGAAACCGACATCCGTGAAGCCGAGCACGGGCAGCAGACTGATGCAGAAAAATGCCCCAGCGAACAAATTCGGCCTGACCCAATTGGCATATGGCGAATGGAGATGGCGCCGGAGCACTGCAGTCATGATGACGACCGCCAACAGCGGCAGCCACCAAAGCACGTTGCTGGTTTGGACGTGCCACTGGGGATAGACAAGAAGCAAATGGATCGGCAGAAGTGCCTTGGCCAGATAAAACCACAGCACGCCGGCGGCTGCGTCGAGGCGCTGGATGAAATCGGCGGTTCGAAACGGTTGCTCCGATAGTCGAGCCTGGCACCAGACGTTGACTGCTGCCAACAACGCAGCGATCGCGAAAAACGGCGCCATGCGCAGCAGGTCGGATTTGACGAGGCGCCGCCGCCACCAGACGATCAACAGCAGCGCCAGCGGCAGAATTGCCACCGATCCCTTGCTGAGCATGGCCAGCAGGAAGGCCAACAAGCTGAGCCAATACCACTGCGTAATTCGTTGTCCATTGCCTCTGGCCGCTAACGTTTCTTCATCGCGCAGATACCAGAAGATCGACAACAAGAAAAATACCAGCGCGAGCAGTCCTTTGCGCTGCGAAATCCAGGCCACCGATTCGACATTCACCGGGTGCACCACGAACAACAGCGCCGCCAGAAAAGCGCCGGGGATGGAGAGCTTTCGCAAAATTACCCAGATCAATAACGCCGCGGCGATATGCAACGCCAAGTTGGTGAGGTGATATCCGGTGGGGTTCATCCCCCACAACCGCCACTCCAACCACAACGTGGTGTTGGAAGCCGGGTAATAATCCAGCGGCTCTGTGGTGCACCAGAACCGATACAGCCCATCAGCAGTCCGGATGAAAGGATTGTCTGTCAAATAGATATCGTCGTCCAAGACGAAGCCGCCGCTTAGGGAGGGGAAGTACACCAATAGCGCCAGGCCGGCGATCAACAAAACTCCCGCCAACCTCCATCGGCCCTGCATCGCGCGGATCGCAGCATCCGACGCATCGGTATGCGGGTCGGGTTGTTTCCCGAGGGACATCGGCGATGGTCCTGGGCACTAAGACAAGAAGTGAATGGAGCTACGGTGGCGGCGCGGCACTGTCCGGCTTGGTTGGCTGATCGCGATATTTTGTCAACCAGTTTTCAATTTGCTCGGCCAGCGGCGTTTGTCCGGTGGATCGCGCCAAGTCCAAAGCTTTCTGCGCCGTGGCAATGGCCTCGGCAGGGTGCTGCAATTGGGCGTAGGCCAGGGCCAGGCTGCGGTACGTTGGAAGGCGATTGGGCTCAAGCTGCAAGGTTTGCTTGAATTGGTCGATGGCTTCCTGGATTCGACCGGCCTTGGCCAGAGCCACTCCCAGGTTGTGGTGGGTCTCCGCGCTCTCCGGTTGCAGGCGCAAAGCCCGCTGGAAGTGTTCGATGGCTTCCGGCGTTCGATCCGCGGCGGCCAACAAGATGCCCAAGTTGTTGTGGGCTTCGGCATAATCTGGTTTCAGTTGCAACGCCTGCTGGTAATGTTGCATTGCGTCGAGCGCGCGGCCTGACTTGGTAAGCGCATTGCCCAAGTTGTTGTGGGCCTGGGCGTCATCAGGTTTGAGCTGCAGCGCCTGTTGGTAGGATTGGATGGCCTCTTGAGGGTGGCCTGACCTGTCGAAGACATTGCCGAGATTGTAGCGGGCATCCACATAGTCGGGTTTGATCTGCAGCGCCAGTTGGTAGTTCTGCAGGGCTTCCTGCAGCCGTCCTGCGCGCGCAATTGGACTCCCAGATTGTTGTGGGCGGTGGAATTTTCTGGCTGATAGGTCAAGGCGTCTTTCCACAAAGTCAATTCATCGTGATAGACGGCGAGGCGATGCACGCTCACCACGCTCAAGGTGAGAGCAAGAATCAAGGGGCGCTGGCGACGAGCGCGATAGGCCAGGGGCGTGTTGAACGGCGCTCGGCGTCGCGAGCCAGTCGCTGGTGCATCTGCTGCGCAATCCGATATCCGCCGATCACGACCAGCGCCGCCAGCGCCGCCAAGGGCAGATACATTCGCCGTTCGGCCGCCACTTCGCTGACGATGGGAACAATCAAGGTCGGCGACAAGATCAACAGCACGCAGGCGCCGCCAAAGCCGATCGCGCTTCTCAGCCACAGAAGGTACAGCGTCGCAATGCCCAACAATACGACCGGGATCAGCCATGGCCAAGCACTGCTCAACGTCGTGAGATACGGCATCTCGTAGTGAATCGACAATGGCCAGGGCCAGATTGTCAATTTCAAATACAACAGCAACACTTTCGTTTGCGTTAGCCACCAGGTGTAGGCGGGCACTGCGAGATGGAAACCGGCAGTGTCAGAACGGGGCGAGGTGTAATTCAGCGCCAACAGCAGCCCCCAACCCAGCGCCAAGCCGAGGTACAGCGGCCAAGACTTGCGCAGCGACTGGCGGAACGAACCGGAGATAAATGTCCGCTCGAACAGTAATACAACCACCGGCGCCGTGACCATCACTTCCTTCGAAGCCATGCCGGCCAGGCAGGCCAGCGTTGAAAGCGCCAACCAAGTAGCGCGAGTGGCAGGCGAGGGGGCCGACCAGTAGCGCAGGCTGGCGTATAGCGTGGCCAGATAGAAAAAGCCCACAAGCAGTTCCGTGCGCTGAGTGACGTAGACGACGGTCTCGGTCTGCAGCGGGTGGATCGCCCACAGCAACGCCACCAGAAAAGACAATGGGCCACTGGCCTGGTCGAATCGTGCCCGGAAGCATTCCAACCGCAACGTGCGCCGCACGATTGCCATCAGCAGTAGCGCCGAAAGCAGGTGCACGATCAGGTTGAAGACATGGTAGCCCGCCGGATCAAGCTGGCCGAAGTGATAGTTCAACGCCAGCGACAGGTTCACCAGCGGCCGGCCGGAGGTGGGCAGGCTTCGCGGAGGATTTAAGGGACCACGTTGCTCGGCGTCGCCGATCAGAGGCCAAAGCCTGACGATTGAAGGGTTGCCGAGAACGCTGATCCGATCATCAAAGAGGAACGGCGAATCAACGGCGCGGCCGTATACCATCCACACTGCGCCGATTAAAAGCGTCAGTGCCGCCAGCAGCAGCGGCAGTCCGTCGAGCGCCGCAGAGCGCGGTCGAAGCTCGGCTGGGACCGGCGTTCTCGATTTGTTGCGCTTGGGCATGTGTTGGTGTGTCAGGGCGTTGTGGAGTGGCCTGGAGCATTCGCCGGTGGACTGGCAGGCTTGGTTTGGTCGGCACGGTAGGACTTCAACCAATTTTCGATTTGCTCGGCCATCGCCGTTTGTCCGGTGGATCGCGCTAAGTTCAAAGCTTTCTGCGCCGTGGCGATGGCTTCGGAAGGACGCTGCAATTGTGCGTAGGCCCGGGCCAGGCTGCCGTACGTTGGAAGACGATTGGGCTCAAGCTGCAAGGCTTGCTGAAATTGGTCGATGGCTTCCTGAACTCGACCCGCCTTGACCAAGGCCACGCCCAGATTGTGGTGGGTCTCGGCGGTCTCTGGTTCCAGGCGCAAGGCCTGCTGGAAGTGTTCAATGGCTTCCGTCGTTCGACCTTCGGTGGCCAGCAAGATGCCCAGATTGTTGTGGGCCTGCACGTAGTCAGGCTTGAAGTGCAGCGCGCGTTGGTAATGTTCGATCGCTTCTTGCAGGCGGCCGGACTGGGCCAAAAGAAATCCCAGATTGTACTGAGCCTCGGCATCGTCGGGCTCCAGGCGCAGAGCCTGCTCGAATTGCTGCAGCGCCTCTTGCGGTTGATTGAGAGCGATGAGGGCATTTCCCAAGTTGTGGTGCGCCTTGGCGTAGTCGGGCCGCGATTGCAGGGCCCGTTGGAAATGCTCGAGCGCTTCCTGTGTCTGACCTGCGCCCAAAAACGAGACGCCCAAGTTGTTATGAGCTTCAGCGTAGTTGGGCCGATAGTGCAGCGCTTGCCGGTAGTGCTCGATTGCCTCTGCCGGCTGGCCTGCGCGGCCCAGCGCGTTCGCCAGATTGAAATGGGCTTCGGCGTAATCGGGTTTAAGCTGCAGGGCTTGCCGATAGTCGTCCAGAGCTTCTTGCGGCCGATTGGTCTGATCGAACTGAACACCGAGATTGTTATAGGCCAACCAGCAGTTGGGATTTTTATCGATGGTGGTTTGGTAGAGGGTGACGATGTCGCCGTACATCAGGTTCTGCCGCCAGGTGAGGGTGGCCAAGATGCCCAGCAGGGCCACACACAAGACGTTGCCGATCCAACGCGCCTGGGGCGAAAGACGGGAGATCGCCAGCGCGATGGCCGCGGCGGCCAGGACGATCACTCCCAAGCTGGCCAGGTATTGAAAGTGATCGGCCACGAAGGAATACATGAAGGGAAAGACGTTGAAGAAACCCAGCACGGGAAACAGCGTGCCCACGAAGAACAGCCAGCCTGCCAAGGGGCCGCGCCATCGATGCCGCAAGCGCCACAGGGTCACCAGCAGGGCGACGGCGGCCAAGGGAAACAGCCATTGCCACCAGGCCGCCGGATCAACCTGCCAACGGGGATAGATGAAGATCAAGTTCTCCGGCCAGGCGAGTTTTGCCAGGTAGAACCAGATCACCCGGCCGGCCAAGAGCCCGCGTTGGACGAGGGACAATTCAAACGGGGCGCCTTCGGCGCCGATCAGCTTGCGTTCCACCCAGGCGGTGAACAAGCCGGCCAGGGCCCCCAGCAGGAAAAACGGGATCAGGGCGCCACGTCGCGCCGCCACGACAAGCGGCCGCGTTGCCACCAGAAGATCACCAACAGCGCCGCCGGCAGCGTGGCCGTGACGGTCTTGCTCATCAGTCCCAGCACGAACAGCGCCAGGGCCAGCGCGTAGTGCCCGGGGCGGCGCGACTGGTCGAAGTGCAAGTACGCCAGCATGGCGCCCAGATAGAACACGGCCGAGAGGGTGTTTTTTTGTTCGGTGATCCAGGCCACCGATTCCACCTGCACCGGATGCAAGGCGAAGATGGCCGCGGCCAACAGTGCGCCGGGAATCGCCAGCTGGCGCAGAATCAGAAAGACCAGCCAGGCCGCCGTGGCGTGCAACAGCAGATTCAGCAGGTGATAGCCCAGCGGATCATCGCCCCACAGATGGTGCTCGATCCAAAAGGCGCTGTGCAACAAGGGGTAGTATTGCTGCGTGGCCCCGACGTCGAACCAGATCCGCCCCAAGCCGGACAGGGAGCGCAGCTCAGGCTTGGTGACATGCGCATCGTCGTCCCAGAGGAACTGGCCCTGCAAGGCGGGCAAATACGCCACGCAGGTCGCGATGACCACCAGCGCCATCCCGATCCCCAACCAGAGGTGCGGCGAGTGTGCAAGCGGTCGAGCTGCGACGGAGTCGTCGTGCCGGTTGTACATGCTTGAGTTGGACACGGACCACGATTCCTATTGCGCCGGCGCCGGGCGGATGACGCCTGCTGGAGATGATGTATCTTGCGCCGGCTTTCTGGGGACGATAATTTCTCAACCAAGCGTCAATTTGGCGGGCCAGCGCCAGTTGATTTTGAGAGCGGGCCAGGTCCAGTGCCTTCTCGGCCGCTTCGATCGCTTCTTCGAAGCGCTTACGGTCGCGCAGTGCGTTAGCCAGGTTAAGGTGGGCGGCAGCGTAATCGGGCTTCAGCCGCAGCGCCTGGCGGTACTGTGAGATCGCTTCGTCCGGCCGGCCGGTGTCGAACAGCGCATTGCCCAGGTCGTTATGGGCTTCGGCGTAATCGGGCCTGAATTGGATCACCTGCTGGAAATGCTCGATGGCAGATTGTGACTTGCCCGCTTTGGCCAGTGCCAGCCCTAGATTCTGATGGGCATTAACATTAGGGGGTTCCAGTTGCAGAGTCTGGCGATACTCATCGATGGCCTGCTGCAACTGGCCGGAGTTGAGCAACGCATTGCCCAAATTGTAGTGGGCCATTGCGTATTTGGAATTCAGTTGCAAAGCGCGATGATATTGTTGGATGGCTTCTTGCGGACGGCCCGCATCGAACAAGGCGGTTCCAAGCGCGAGATGCAATTCGGCAGAATGGGGCCTGCCTTGCATGGCTTGCAAATACTGGTCGACGGCCAATTGCGGCTGGCCTTGCTTCGCCAGTTGGAGTCCCATGTTGTAGTGGGCTTCAGTATAGTCCGGTTTGAGTTTCAGAGCTTGTTGGAAACTTGCCAGAGCTTCTTGCGGCCGATTGGTCTGATCGAACTGAACACCGAGATTGTTATAGGCCAACCAGCAGTTGGGATTTTTATCGATGGTGGTTTGGTAGAGGGTGACGATGTCGCCGTACATCAGGTTCTGCCGCCAGGTGAGGGTGGCCAAGATGCCCAGCAGGGCCACACACAAGACGTTGCCGATCCAACTGCGCCTGGGGCGAAAGACGGGAGATCGCCAGCGCGATGGCCGCGGCGGCCAGGACGATCACTCCCAAGCTGGCCAGGTATTGAAAGTGATCGGCCACGAAGGAATACATGAAGGGAAAGACGTTGAAGAAACCCAGCACGGGAAACAGCGTGCCCACGAAGAACAGCCAGCCTGCCAAGGGGCCGCGCCATCGATGCCGCAAGCGCCACAGGGTCACCAGCAGGGCGACGGCGGCCAAGGGAAACAGCCATTGCCACCAGGCCGCCGGATCAACCTGCCAACGGGGATAGATGAAGATCAAGTTCTCCGGCCAGGCGAGTTTTGCCAGGTAGAACCAGATCACCCGGCCGGCCAAGAGCCCGCGTTGGACGAGGGACAATTCAAACGGGGCGCCTTCGGCGCCGATCAGCTTGCGTTCCACCCAGGCGGTGAACAAGCCGGCCAGGGCCCCCAGCAGGAAAAACGGGATCAGGGGCGCCACGTCGCGCCGCCACGACAAGCGGCCGCGTTGCCACCAGAAGATCACCAACAGCGCCGCCGGCAGCGTGGCCGTGACGGTCTTGCTCATCAGTCCCAGCACGAACAGCGCCAGGGCCAGCGCGTAGTGCCCGGGGCGGCGCGACTGGTCGAAGTGCAAGTACGCCAGCATGGCGCCCAGATAGAACACGGCCGAGAGGGTGTTTTTTTGTTCGGTGATCCAGGCCACCGATTCCACCTGCACCGGATGCAAGGCGAAGATGGCCGCGGCCAACAGTGCGCCGGGAATCGCCAGCTGGCGCAGAATCAGAAAGACCAGCCAGGCCGCCGTGGCGTGCAACAGCAGATTCAGCAGGTGATAGCCCAGCGGATCATCGCCCCACAGATGGTGCTCGATCCAAAAGGCGCTGTGCAACAAGGGGTAGTATTGCTGCGTGGCCCCGACGTCGAACCAGATCCGCCCCAAGCCGGACAGGGAGCGCAGCTCAGGCTTGGTGACATGCGCATCGTCGTCCCAGAGGAACTGGCCGGTTAGCGCGGGACTGTAGACGCACAACAGCGCGACAAATACGACAGCCCAGGCGGCCAGTGCGTGACGCCAGGCGTTCGACGGCATGCCTCGAGGCGCTCCAGCAGGGTCCGAACCGGCAGCCGTGTCAAAATCCATGCCAACGATTCCTTGAAGCGATAGCCAGGGCGGCGGGTGGCGTACTTGAACCTGGGGCCCAACTGAGAAAGCCTCGCGAAAACCGCCTATCTTCAGGATGACCGAGGAGTTGAAAAAAGGCAAACCATCGAGAGTTCCGATCATCCACGTTACTTCGTCGATCGCAGCTCGGCATCCGACCGATTTGGCGCATCTGGCGGCGGCTGTTGGGCGCGATATTTCGCGATCCAGGCGTCAATTTGCGCAACCAAGGCATTGTTTCCCGCCGAGCGAGCCAGTGCTTGCGACTTTCTGTGCCATGGCAATGGCTGTGTCGGGGCGATTCAACCGGCTGTCGCAGATTGCCAAATTGAAATAGGCCATAGCGAAGTCGGGTTTGAGCCTCACCGCTTGCTGAAAATGATCCGCCGCATCCTCAAGCCGGCCGACTCTCAGCAATGCCAGGCCCAAGTTGTGGTGCGCCTGCGGGATAGTCCGGTTGCGCCTGCAGGGCCTGCCGATAACATTGAATTGCTTCCGACTCTTGCCCCGAACTCAGCAGGCTGCTGCCTAAATTATTGTAGGCCTCGGAGTAATCTGGCTTGAGCCGCACGGCTTCCCGAAAGTGTTCAATGGCTGGTTCCCCTTCACCGACGGCGTGCAGAGCCATGCCGAGATTATTCTGCGCTTCAGCGTAATCGGGCTTCAGCCGCAGCGCCTGCTCGCACTGGTCGATCGCCTCCCGCGGTTGACCCGTCTCCAGCAGTGCCAAACCCAAATCCCGGTGGGCCTCGGGCAAAGCGGGTTGAAGCTGCACGGTTTTTTGATACTGCTCAATCGCTTCGGGGATTCGACCCAACATGAAAAGCGCGTGGCCCAGGTTGTAGCGGGCGTTGGTGTGATCGGGACGAATGCGCAAGGCATGCTGATAGAGATCGATTGAATCTTGCAGGCGGCCCTCGCCGGCCAACACAGTTCCCAGGTTGTTGAGAGCGCCGGGATATTCCGGATGCAGCCGCAAGGCTTCTTCGTAGTGCCTCCGGTGCCGGCCACATCGCCCATCAGGTACAGCTTCTGGCCGAGGTTGTTCTGAATAATCCAGGCGGATGGATTGTTGGACAACGTCGTTTGATACAGCGTGATCGCGTCGCGATAAGATCGGCATTGCTGCCAGGTTAAAAACGATAGGCGCCGACGAGAGCGGCCACGGCGATAGATGTAATTTGCGTGCCGATACGCCCAGGGGTTGCAACCCCCGGGCTAAATGCGGCGCGACGCTGCCAAAAACTCGAGCCTGCGGCGACCGCAGCCACGAGTCCGATCAGGGCGATGTAGGGATAGTGGTCGGCGACCAGCGAGTATTGCATGAAGCCCACGTCGGTGAAGCCCAGCACCGGCACCAGCGCCGCGCAGAAGAACGCCCACCCGAACAGAATCGCCCGGCTCCAGGCGTTATGGCGATGCCGCCACAACAGGGCGGAGATAACCACTGCGGCTGCCAGCGGCAGCCACCACAGCAAGCGCGCGGTTTGTATACGCCACCGCGGATAGACGAGCACCAGATCGATCGGCGCCAGCGCCTTGGCCAGATAAAACCACACCACGGCTCCCGCGCCGGCCAGCCGCTGGGAGAAGTTCGCCGGACGGATACTCTCGCTGAGGCCCCGGTTCTGGCAGGCGATGTTGGCGAGCGTCAGTGCCGCCGCGACGACCCAATAGGCGGCGCTGCGGAGCAGGTCCCAGCGGGTGAGCCGACGGCGCTGCCACCAGACGATGATTAGCAGCACCAGCGGCAAGATGGCCACGGAGCCCTTGCTGAGCAAGGCCAGCACGAAAGCCAGAAAGCTGAGCCAGTAATAATTGCCAACGTGGAAGCCGGCCGGGCCTGCATTGACATCCGCGGCCCTCCGCTGCTCCTCCCGCACATACCAGAGGATCGACAACAGAAAGAACACCAGCGCCAACAGGCCCTTACGTTGGGCGATCCAGGCCACCGATTCGACATTCAGCGGATGCACGGCAAACAACAGCGCCGCCAGGAATGCGCCAGGGATCGCCAGTTCGCGCAGGGTCGCCCAGATCAACACGCAAGCAGCCACGTGCAACAGCAGGTTGGTGACGTGGTAACCCGTGGGATTTGTGCCCCACAGCCGCCACTCCAGCCACAGCGAGGTGTTGCTCACGGGGTAGTAATCCAGCGCTTCGCTGGTGAACCAGATCCGCGGCAGGCCGTCGGCGGCTTGGATCACCGGCGCATTGGTGAGATAGATGTCATCGTCCAAAATGAACTGGCCCCGCAGCGCCGGATAGTATAAGGCCAGTAGCGCGACGAAAACCAAGGCCCAAACGGCCAGCACCTTTAGGCGCGGACACCAGCGGACTGGTTCAGCCGCCGAGGGGATTGGCAGGTCGTGTTGCGTCGCAGTAGACATGAGCTACCATCCATGTTACTTCGTCGATCGCAGCTCGGCATCCGACCGATTTGGCGCATCTGGCGGCGGCTGTTGGGCGCGATATTTCGCGATCCAGGCGTCAATTTGCGCAACCAAGGCATTGTTTCCCGCCGAGCGAGCCAGTGCTTGCGCTTTCTGTGCCATGGCAATGGCTGTGTCGGGGCGATTCAACCGGCTGTCGCAGATTGCCAAATTGAAATAGGCCATAGCGAAGTCGGGTTTGAGCCTCACCGCTTGCTGAAAATGATCCGCCGCATCCTCAAGCCGGCCGACTCTCAGCAGCGCCAGGCCCAAGTTGTGGTGCGCCTGGGGATAGTCCGGTTGCGCCTGCAGGGCCTGCCGATAACATTGAATTGCTTCCGACTCTTGCCCCGAACTCAGCAGGCTGCTGCCTAAATTATTGTAGGCCTCGGAGTAATCTGGCTTGAGCCGCACGGCTTCCCGAAAGTGTTCAATGGCTGGTTCTCCTTCACCGACGGCGTGCAGAGCCATGCCGAGATTATTCTGGGCTTCAGCGTAATCGGGCTTCAGCCGCAGCGCCTGCTCGAACTGTTCGATTGCTTCCTGAGGACGACCCAATTCGAGCAGCGCCAATCCAAGATCCTGGTGGGCTTCGGGCAAAGCGGGTTGAAGTTGCACGGTTTTTTGATACTGCTCGATCGCTTCGGGAATTCGACCCAACTTGAAAAGCGCGTTGCCCAGGTTGATATGTGCCTCCGCATATTCGGGTCGGGCCTGCACAGCTTGCTCGTAGTGTGCGATTGCTTCCAGCAACTGCCCGTGTTTGAACAAGGCGGCGCCCAGATTGATGTGGGCTTCGGCGTAATCGGGTTTTGAGCGGAGTGCTTGTTGGTAATGACCGGCGGCCTCTTCCGGCTGACCGGCAGTAAATAAAATGTTTCCTAAATTGTTGTGAACCACCCAGCAACCGGGGTTTTTGGCCAACGTGGCTTGATACAGCGTGAACGGATCGGCGAAGAGTCGACTTTGATTCCAACTGAGAACCAGGAAGGCTAAGACTACGCCGACTGGAATTGCGGCGGCCGCCCAGCGAAGCGCTCCCTCCGTTCGCTCGCGCCAGTAGCTGAAACCTGCTGCCAACAGCGCCACGAGTCCGATCAGGGCGATGTAGGGATAGTGGTCGGCGACCAGCGAGTATTGCATGAAGCCCACGTCGGTGAAGCCCAGCACCGGCGCCAGCGCCGCGCAGAAGAATGCCCACCCGAACAGGATCGCCCGGCTCCAGGCGCCATGGCGATGCCGCCACAACAGGGCGGTGAGAATCGCTGCGGCCGCCAGAGGCAGCCACCAGATCAATTTTGCGGTTTGAATACGCCACTGCGGATAGACGAGCACCAGATCGATCGGCGCTATCGCCTTGGACAGATAAAACCACACCACGGCGCCCGCGCCGGCCAGTCGTTGGGCGAAACTGACCGAACGGATTGTTTCACTGAGGCCGCGGTTTTGGCAGGCGATGTTCACGAGCGTCAGCGCCGCCGCGACGGCGAAATAGGCGCGCTGCGCAGCAGGTCCCAGCGGGTGATCCGACGGCGCTGCCACCAGACGATGATTAGCAGCACCAGCGGCAAGATGGCCACGGAGCCCTTGCTGAGCAAGGCCAGCACGAAGGCCAGAAAGCTGAGCCAATAGTATTTGCCCGCGTGGAAGCCGGCTGGACCTGCAGTGACATCTGCATCGCGGCGCTGCTCCTCCCGCAGATACCAGAGGATCGACAGCAGAAAGAACACCAGGGCCAACAGGCCCTTACGCTGGGCGATCCAGGCCACTGATTCGACATTCAGCGGATGCACGGCAAACAACAGCGCCGCCAGGAACGCGCCGCCGATGGCGAACTTGCGAAGGATCGCCCAGATCAACAGACACGCGGCCATGTGCAACAGCAGGTTGGTGACGTGGTAACCAGTGGCATTCATTCCCCACAGCCGCCACTCCACCCACAGCGAGGTGTTGGTCACGGGGTAATAATCGAGAGCTTGATTGGTGCACCAAATGCGGTAGAGGCCATCGGAAGCACGGATTACCGGGACGTTGGTCAGATAAATGTCGTCATCCATGATGAACTGGCCCCGTAGTGCGGGCAGATAGGCCACGCAACTGGCGACGACGATCAGCGCTATGCCGCCCCATAGGTGTGACGAAAGCGTCAGCCTAGCGCCTGAGTGTGCGCTGCGATCGCTCTGCAACAGGTTGGAGCGCGGATCATTTGGCTGGGACATGTTCAGCGTCGGCGCCTGTGGCCGGTTTGCGGGCCAACAATTCTTGAGCCTCTTGGCGGAAGCGGAGCAATTCCTCGTCGTGCGGGGCGTGTTGATCCATCCACTGGACTGCCTTGTCGTAATCGTTGCGGGCTTCTTCGTGATGGCCCAGTCGCTGGTGCGCCATGGCGAGGAAGAACCAGTCGGAAGCGCTGCCGCCGGCGTCGGCCTGCGTGGATTTATCCAGCCACCCGATTGCTTCCTGCCAATGCCCGGCACGATATTCAGCGGCGCCTAAAGTGTTCAACAAGTCGGTGCGCTGGGGATCCAGTTCGACGGCCTTTTTAGCCAGCTCGACCGCTTGCGACGGATTGCGCAACCGGTCGACGGACGAATTGGCCAAAACCCAAGCCAGGTTGTTGCAGGCTTCCACGTACTTGGGATTAATGTTTAGCGCCTGCTGGAAGTGCTCCATGGCCTCTGCCGGCCGGCCGGTCGCCAACAGGGCGGTTCCCAAGCTGTTGTGGATTTTAGCACTCTCCGGCATCAGTCGCAGGGCTTGCTGGTACTGTTGGACGGCGTCGGTCAGCCGGCCCGCTTGCATCAAGGCATTGGCCAATTGGAATCGCGCCTTGGGATAGTCGAGGTTTAGCTGCAGCGATTGTTCAAGATGATCGATCGCTTCCTGCGGGCGACCGGCACCCAGCAAAACCACGCCCATGGCGCAGTGGACCTCGGCGGCACTGTCGGGTTTCAGCCGCAATACCTGTTGATACTGCTGGATAGCTTCCTCGGTTCGTCCCAGGCTGACCAGCGCGTTGCCCAGATTATAGTGGGCGTCGGCAAAGTCGGGCTTCAATCGGAGGACTTGTTCGTATTGTTCGATTGCCTCAGCCACCCGATTTGCTTGAAACAGCGCGGCGCCGAGATTGTTGTTTGCTGCGTAGTAATCGGGATTTAGTCGCAGTGCCTCCTGGTAGTGCTCAATCGCTTCTGGCAACTGGTCTTTTTTAGCCAGCGCGTAGCCCAAATTGTTGTGCGCCATCCAGCAGTCGGGATTTTTTTTCAGCGTCTCCTGATACAAAGCGACCGGGCTGCCGTAGAGCTGACACTGCTGATGCGTCAGAACCATCAGCATTCCGACGATGATGATCGCCGTGGCAGTCGCCGCCGATGGATGCGCCGCTTGCGTTCGTTCATGCCAGTCGCTGAAGCCTGCGGCGACGAGCGTTACGACGCCGATCAGCGCGATGTAGGGATAATGGTCGGCGACCAGCGAATATTGCATGAACCCCACGTCGGCGAAGCCCAGCACCGGCACCAGCGCCGCGCAGAAGAAGCCCCAGGCCAACAGCAGCGGCCGGCTCCAAGGATTGCTGCGCTGTCGCCAGAGCACCGCTGTGACTGCGAATGCCGCCAAGAGTGGGAGCCACCACAGCAGCTTGTCGGTTTGAATGTGCCATTGTGGATACACAAAGGCCAGATCGATCGGCGCCACCGCCTTGGACAGATAAAACCACACCACGGCGCCGGCGCCGACCGATCGCTCCAAAAAATTTGCAGTTCGAAACGGCGTTTCCTGCAGGCGATTCTGGTACCAGACGTTCACCACAGCCAGCGCAATGGCTGCGACAAGAAACGGCGTCATACGCGCCAAGTCCCACCGGCGCAACGGCCGCCGCCAGACGATGATTCCCAACAAGATCACCGGCAAGATCACCACCGAGCCTTTGCTGAGCAGGGCCAGCAGGAAGGCCAGAAAGCTGAGCCAATAATATTTGCCCGCGCGGAAGCCTGCCGGGCCTGCACGGACATCCGCGTCGCGGCGATCCTCTTCCTTCACATACCAGAGGATCGACAGCAGAAAGAACACCAGCGCCAACAGACCCTTACGCTGGGAGATCCAGGCCACCGATTCGACATTCAGCGGGTGCACGGCAAACAACAGCGCCGCCAGGAAACGCGCCGCCGATTGCCATTTGGCGAAGGATCGCCCAAAGCAACAGGCACGAGGCAATATGCACGAGCAAATTAGTGAGATGATAACCCAGGGGATCTAAGCCCCACAGTCGCCATTCCACCCACAGCGAAGTGTTGCTGACCGGATAGTAATCGAGGGCTTCACTGGTGAACCAAAAACGGCGCAGGCCATCGGCGGCGCGGATCAACGGGGCATCGGTGAGGTACATGTTGTCATCCAGCAGGAACTGCCCGTGCAGCGCCGGGAAATAAGCCACGCAACTGGCGACGGCAATCAGTGCCACGCCGCCCCATCGAAAGCAGCCTAGCGCCGGACTGCGCGCTGCGATCGCGCTGCAACGGGTTGGCGAGCAGGTCATTTGGCTGGGGCATGCTTAGAGTCGGCGCCTGTGCCCGGTTTGCGGGCCAACAATTCTTCGGCCTCGCGGCGGAAACGCAGCAGTTCTTCGTCGTGCGGGGCGTGTTGATCCATCCATTGGACTGCCTTGTCGTAATCGTTTTGTGCCTGTTCGTGGTGGCCCAGTTGCTGGTGCGCCATGGCCAGGAAGAACCAGTCCAAGGCGCTTGCTCCTTCAGCGGCCTGCAAGGATTTATCCAGCCAGTGGATCGCCTCCAGCCAATGACCGGCGCGATACTCGGCCAGGCCTAACGTGTTGAAAACGTCAGTGCGCGTTGGGATCAAGTTCGACGGCTTTTTTGGCCAGTTCTACTGCCCGCAGTGGATCGCGCAAGTTCTCCATCGAAGCGGTGGCCAAAACCCAAGCCAGGTTGTTGTAGGCTTCGGCGTAGTCGGGATTGATGTTTACGCGCCTGCTGGAAGTGCTCAATGGCTTCGGCCGGCCGGCCTGTCGCCAACAGGGCGCTTCCCAGACTGTTGTGGATATTGGCGTTGTTAGGTGCGCGTCGCAGGGCCTGCTGGAAGTGTTCGATCGACTCTTGCTTCCGACCCGTGTCGATCAATGCGAGGCCCAAGTAGTATTGGCACTCAGCGTATTTTGGCTTTAGCCGTAGAGACCGCTCGAGATGTTCGATCGCCTCCTGGGGGTGCCCAGACTTGTACAAAACCAGTCCCAGATTGTAACGAGCTTGTGGATAGTTGGGCCTTAAGCGGAGGGCTTGTTGGAAGTGTTCGATGGCCTCTTGTGTTTGGCCTGCATGGGCTAGCATGGTGCCCAGGTTGTTGTGGGCCTCGGCGTGGTTTGGGTTTAACCGCAGCGACTGCCGATAATTCTCCAGGGCCTCCTCAGGCCGGCCCGAGTGCTCCAATTGAATTCCCAGGTTGTTATGGGCAATTGCATCGTCGGGATGATGCTCCAATACGTCTTGCCAGAGGGTCAATTCATCCTCGTAGGCGGCCAGCCGACGCACGCTCACCAGGCTTAGCACCACGGCGAGCGGCAAGGCGATTGCGGCAACAACGGCGATGGGCCGCCGGTTGGCTGACGTTCGGCTCATGTTCGCAGCGAACCGCTGTGCGATTTGTTCGCTCAGCCAATAACCTCCAACGACTACCAGCGTTACCAACGCCGCCAGCGGAAGATACATCCGCCGCTCTGCCGCGGCTTCGGTAATAATGGGCACGATTAACGTCGGCGATAGAATCAGCAGCATCCAAGCGCCCACGAAACCGGCGGCGTTGCGCCGCCAGAGGAGAATCAGCGTGCCAATGATCAACAGCGCGGCGCACAACAGCCACGGCCAGGCTGCGCCCAACCAGGTCAAATACGAAATGTCGTAATGAATCGACAACGGCCAGGGCCAGAACGCCAATTTCAAATACATCAAGAGCACTTTCGTCTGGGTCAGCCACCAGACGTCAGCGGGCACGATCGACTGGAAACCGGCGGTGCCGGAGCGCGGGCCGTTGTAGTTCAACCCCAGCAGAAGCCCAGCTTGCGAACAGGCCGACGTATAGCGGCCATGATTGCCGCAGTGCGCGGCGGAACGATCCGGCGAGAAAGGTCCGCTGGAACAACAGCACGACCACCGGAGCCGACACCATCATTTCCTTGCAAGCCATGCCCGCCAGACACGCAATTGTGGCGAACGTCAGCCACGTGGTTCGTGCGGCTGACGATCCGGCGGCCCAAAAGCGCAGGCTGCTGTATAGCGTTACCAGATAGCAGAAGCTTACCATTAGCTCGGTGCGCTGCGTCACATAGACGACTGTTTCGGTTTGCAACGGGTGCACAGCCCACAACAGCGCGGCGATGAATGCGAGAATCGCACTGGCGCGATCGAACCGGCCGCGGAAAAAATCGAGGCGCAATGTGCGGCGGACGATCCCCATCAACAACATCGCTGACAGCAGGTGCACCACGATGTTCAACAGATGGTAACCGGCCGGGTTCAATTGGCCGAAGCGATAATTCAGCGCCAGCGAAAGATTCACCAGCGGCCGGCCGGACGTGGGAGTATTCTTCGGGGGATTCAACGGGCCCGGTTGTTCGGAATCGCCAATTGGCGGCCATAGCCGGACGATCGAAGGGTTTTCCGTTACGCTGATGCGATCGTCGAAAATGAAGGGCGAATCGACAATGCGGCCATAAACCAGCCAGACCATACCTCCCAGCAACACCGACGCCCCAAGCGACCATGCCAACTCTCGCCGCCGCGATCGACCGTCGGCTGAAAGCGGCTTGTTTTCAAGCGATTTCGAGTTGGGTACCAACGGTGTTTGGGTGGACATCAGCGGCCTATCGCCGAGCGTGAAGGAAACAGTAGCGCGATTGATAGAATGGCCTACGGGTCGGCAAAACGCAAAGCGAGATTCCACCGGCGTCAGGGCGCGGCCGGAACCCCTGGAGAATCTGATGCCGCGTCGTGTGCCTTCGCGTGCTGCGTGCGATACTTCGTTAGCCAGGCGTCGAGCTGTCGGGCCAGCGCCTGTTGACCTTGGACGCGGGCCAGGTCCAGCGCCTTCTCAGCCGCGGCGATGGCTTCCGCCGAACGATTCAGTTGAGCGTAGGCGTTGGACAGGTTGCCGTAGCTTTGAATGTAGTCGGGCTTTAACGCAGAGCCTGCTCGAAGTACGCCAATGCCTCCTGAGGTCGGTTTGTCAGGCAACAGGCGCGTCCCAAACTGTTACAGGCCTCAGCAAGTCGGGACTTTAGACGGAGGTCTGTTGATACTGCTCGATGGATTCCTGCGGTCGACCCGCCTTGAGCAAGGCATTGCCGAAATCGTAATGAATTTCCGCGGAGTTTGGTTTTAGTTGGAGGGCAGCTGTTGCCTGTTCGATCGCTTCCTCCAGGCGGTTTGCCCTGACCAGAGCGATTCCCAGATTGCAGTGGGCGTCGGCATCATCCGGTTTCCGTCTCAGCGCCTCCTGATAGTGCTCAATCGCTTTGGGCAGCTGGCCTTCTTTGGCCAGGAGGTCGGCCAGTTTGGAATGGGCCTCGGAAAAGTCAGGCTTTAGCTTCAGGGTCTGCTCATACTGTTCGATGGCCTCCTGCAGGCGTCCTAGCTTGGCAAACGTGTTGCCCAAGTCGTAATGGACCGCGACAGAGTCCGGCTTTAGCCGTAGGGCGTGCTGGTATTCTTCGATAGCTTCCTGCGGGTGCTCCGCTTTGACCACCCCGATCTGGACGTCGGCCGCCATGTCAGGGTTCAGCCGCAGGACCTGCTGGTACTCCCCGAGGCCGCCTGCAGCCGACCCTCGTTGGCCAACGCGATGGCAAGATTGTTGTGGGCCTCGGCGTACTCGGGCCTCTCCCGCAGAGCTTGCTCAAAGTGCTCGATCGCCGCCAGTGGTTGTCCCTGCTTAAACAAGGCGACGCCAAGATTGTTGTGCGTAATCGGATTTTAGCCTCAAAGCGTGCTCGTAATGCTTGGTGCATCTCCCGGCCGACCGATGTCCAGCAGAATGTTTCCCAATTCGTTGTGAGCCATCCAGCAATCCGGATTCTTATCCAACGTCTTCTGGTACAGCGAAAGAAGGTCACTGTACAGCCGGCTCTGCTGCCACGTCAGCAGGCTGAGCGTGCCGACCACAACCACTGCAGCGACGGACGGGGCCGCCGCATGGCTTGCTGCGCGGTTTGCCGCCAAACACTCCAAGCGGCCGCCAAGAGCGTTACCACGCCGATCACGGCAATGTGCTGATAGTGGTCGTACACCAACGAATATCGCATGAGGCCCGAGTCGACAAATCCAAGCACGGGCACCAGCGTCACGCAAAAGAATCCCCAAGCAAACAGGATCGCTCGGCCCCAAACATTAGCCCGGCGATATCGCCACAACATGGCGGTCGACAATTACAGCTGCCGCCAGTGGCAACCACCAGCAAACGGGCAATATCGATTTGCCAATGCGGGTAAACAACAAACAGATTGACCGGCGCAGCGCCTTGGACAAGTAGAACCAAACGACAGCTCCGGCCCCAACAATCGCTCGTTGAAGTTGGCGTCTCGATAGACATGTGAGCGCCATGCTTCTGAAACCAGATATTGATTCCGGTCAGGACAATGGCCACGAGAAAGAACGGCATCGTATCCGTAGCACGTCCCACCCGAAATTCGTCGCCGTTGCCAACAAGATAAGCAATAGCGAACAAGCGGCAGCGTGGCCACGGATCCTTTACTGAGCATCGCCAGCAGGAAGGCAAGAGACTCAGCCAATACCAATGCCCCAAACCGGCGATGCGGGAGATTTCCCCGTTACTCCTCTGCTGTTCTCATCTTCGTTGAGCGTATTTCCTCTGCCTGCAGATACGCCAGGATCGAAACAAGAAAACACCACCGCCAGCAGACTTTTGCGCTGGCAAATCCACGCCACGATTCCACATTTACGGGGTGAACGGCAAACAACAACGCTGCCAGGAACGCCCCGGGAATCGCGAGTTTCCGCAAAACGGCCCAAATCAAAAGCACCGAGGCAACGTGCGTCAGCAAATTCGTAACGTGGTATCCCATGGGATGCGTCCCCCATAGCCGCCACTCCATCCACAGCGTCGTGTTCGAAACCGGGTAATAATCGGTCGATTCGTTCGTGAACCAAAATCAATACAACCCATCGGGGGACCTGATGACGGCGTTTTCCGTTAAATATTTGTCGTCGTCCAAGATGAATTCGCCGTTAATCGATGGCAGGTAAATCAAGAACGCCACGATGGCGATGAATGCGGCCCGTGCCAGCCCGGCCAGGACCGCGGTTGCTCGGCTTGAGCCGGGTCGATCCGCTGAGTGGGAACGACGTGCTGCAGTTGCTTGTTCCGTGCGGCCATCACATCATCCCCGCTGTTACGGCGGGGTGGCATAGGTTGATTAAGGTGACGCACCCTGCGGGTTAGCTTGCTGCTTGTATGATTCGTCACCAGGCTTGAATCTTCTGGGCCAGCGCCGCTCGTCCAGCGGATTTGGCGAGATTCAACGCTACTCGACGGCGGCAGCGGATTCAGTTTACCGGCCAGTTGCGAGTTCCTGAGACTGGACGAAAGCAGGAAAGGAGGTCCGAACCGCAGCGGCACCGCGGGCCAAGATTTGATTGTACCCTAGGTGATCTGATCTTCCGAATTGGCATCGATCGGACCGAGCGTGCAACGACCTGGGAGGCCGCGATTGCGCAAAAAAAAGCCCCCGGTCAAACGACCGGGGGCTCTTGGAGTAGTCAGAAACGTCAAACCGACCTTACTTTTTGCGACGATATCGCACTGCGCCGGCGAATCCAATCAACCCAAACCCGATCAGCACGAGCGAGGCGGGTTCAGGAACAACGCAGACAGCGATATTGTCGATGCATGTCAAGTGTGGCCGCCAAGGTGGACGAGCCTTGACGCAGGCTGATCGACGAGATGCTGGTGGCATCCGCGCCATTCGTGCCGGTCCCTCCGGTCACGTAGGCCGAGCCGATAGTGTCGCCGAAGCAGGGATCCGAGGGGTCCACCCATAGGTGACTCGTATCGTCGGCAGCTGCGACGCCCAACGAAGTTGTAATCAGCCACAATACGGTACGTGGTTCCGAAGGACAACGAGCTCCCCGAAGTCAGCAGTAGTTGAGCTGCTGCCCGAGGTTAACAAGCCAAGCATGATAGCCGCCCGAGCCGTCATCCTTAGCATAAATACGATCATAGAAAGTACTCAGTTGTGCTATTGCCCAGGTTCATGAAGTAATCTCCGGTTGTCGATGCAACGGCGGACAAATTGATGTCGGCCGAAAAGTAGACGGTTCCGCTCGTTTGAGCAGTGAAGGTGGCCTGAGCGTCCTGGCCATTGTTGGCCATCGCCACGCAGCCGTTCGGCGACGCGCCGGCAACAGTGAGAGGATTGGCACTGGCGCTTTGCGTCGTCCAACTATCCTGACCGATCAGGCCGCCGTCGGTGTAGTTCGCAGAACTGGTGAAGTCCCCGGAGTGATTCCCCGCGGAATTGAAGTCGGCCGCGTAGATAACCGTTGCGTGGGCCGTGTTCGACATCATACATACGGCTAGAGCTGCCGCACAAAGAACCAAGATGCTAGTACGTTTCATGAGCGTTACTCCAAAGTTGACCGCGGGTCGATTGATTAGTTGAAATTCGTCCATACGTTTGTGCCTTGCAGCTCTCGCCGGGTTTTCCCCGTTGACGCGTACAAAACACCCAACAGGAGGCGATTATTGTCGCAAACTGCGCCGATAGCAAGAAATTTGTAGAAATTTTGTCAAAAAAAACGAACAAGCGGGCCTCACCCCCCTAAAAGACCTAGAAAACCCATGTATTTTCAGGACTTAACAACATTCGTCAGTACCCCGATGCCTTCGATCTCTACCTCCACCGTATCGCCGGCCTGTAGATAGACGCGGGGGGTCCGGGCGACACCTACCCCCGGCGGGGTGCCAGTAAAGATCAGGTCTCCCGGGCTGAGCGTGCAAACGCCGGAGATATAGCTGGCTAAATCCGCCACGCCGAAAATCAGTTGCGAGGTGCGGCTGTCCTGCATGGTGCGGCCGTTCAGCCGCAGGCGGATGCGAAGATCGTCAACATTCGGCAATTCGTCGGCCGTGACCAGCTCCGGACCCAGCGGGGCGAACGTGTCAAAGGTCTTGCCCAAGAGCCACTGGCCCCCCGGTTTTTGCGATTGCCAATCGCGCGCGGAGATGTCGTTTCCGCAGGTGTAGCCCGCGACGTGCTCCAATGCCCGTTGCTTAGGAATATCTCTTCCGCCGGTGCCGATGACGACGACCAGCTCTGGTTCGTAATCGACCTTTTGAGACGAGCGCGGCAGGATGATCGGTTGGCCATGCGGCACGAGGGCGGTGACGAATTTGCTGAAAACAATCGGCTCCGCAGGCGGCTCGCGGCCGGTTTCGCGGGCATGATCGGCGTAGTTCAAGCCGATACAGAAGATCTTTTCCGGCCGAGGCACCGGCGGCAGGAGTCGCACCGTGGCGGGGTCGATCGATTGGCCGGCTGCTCCGGCCGCCGCGACCCGGCCCAAGCCGTCGCGCTCCAGCGCCAGTATATCTGCCATGTCGGCGGGCAACTGGGGATCGGCATGATTCAAATCAACGAACCGGCCTTGCTGGTTCACGCCGGCCGCGCGGGTCCGGAAGCCGAAGCATACGAAACAAGTCGCATGTCAGATAACGTTAGCGAGGGAAGGAAATAAGCAATCTTCGACGTCATTTTGCCGGTCGTCGCGTGCTGCGCACAAGTGCCGCTAGTTCCCGCATATTCGTCACAATCGATTTGGCTGGCCGACCGAGGGTGTCACTGCGCGTGGCCCGTTGCACGCTCCTCATTTGGCCTATTCCGCGGTTTTTCCACCTGTGACCTAGAGTTTCAAGGGCACACGCACGTAAGACTTTGGGTCTACGATCCGTCGCGCGTGGACGGACAAGCGGTCAAAGTGCGCCGGCAGCGCTAGTCGGCGCCGCTTGTGCATCGGCAGCCCGCCACGCTCCGCGGCAGCAGCAAAATTGAAAGTTGGCGATGGAAGAAAAATCTCGCAGCCAAACGCCGGTCGCGCAGGCCCCCGCCGCAACTGCAGCCGAAGCGACGACGCCGTGGCCCGCCGAGTCCACGGGAGCGAATAAGAACACCCCCGCGGTCGACAAGCAGCTCAACAGTTTGAGTGTACTGCTGGAGCATCTTGAGCCGGAGGCGCCAAAAGATTCCGGCCCCGCGCAGACGCCGGAAAGCGAATACGAAAATCACCTGGCGCAGGTCCGGCTCGGGCTGGCCAATAGTCTGTTCGCGGCGCTGCGTTGCAAGCACGGCGCCACGGCGTCGCACAGCGTGCGAGTGGCGCTGGGCTGCTCGGCCTGGGCGCTGGCCATGCAATTGCCCGACGACGAGCGCGATGCATTGGAGATCGCCGCTTTGCTGCACGACGTCGGCAAGATCGGCGTTCCCGACCGGTTGCTCCTGAAGCCCGCGGCGCTTGCCGCTGAAGAGCACGAATTGATGGATCGCCACCGGCAGATGGGCTTGGGCATTTTGGAAAACTGCTGTGCCTCACCGCAGGTATTGGAAATCGTGCGCCATGCCCCCACGTGGTTCGACGGCAGCCGGTTGCGCGTGGATCTTGACGGACCCCATCTACCGCTGGGAGCGCGAATGCTCGCCATCGTCGATGCCTTCGATTCGATGACCACCCCGCAGGTCTATCGGCCCGCGCTGTCGCGCGAACGGGCGATCAAAGAACTGTGCGATTTCGCCGGCACGCAATTCGACCCGCAATTGGTGCTGCACTTTGCGTCCCTGCACGCCACCGATCAACAAAAGCTGCATCGCCGCGTAGCACGCCGCTGGCTGCAGGAATTGGATGCCGATTCGGCCAACGCCTGGTGGCACCTGCAAGAACGCGGCGCGCCGGCGCCCAATGCCAGCCCCGAAGCGTACTTTCCGCAAACGCTGTTGGAGAACATGTACGACGGCGTGATCTTCCTCGATGCTAATCTCCAGGTCACGCTGTGGAACCGCGGGGCCGAGCGACTGACGGGTATCACCGGCAACAGCATGTTGCAACGGCCCTTCGTGCCCAGCCTGTTGGAGTTGCGCGACGACACGGGCCGGCCCTTTGGCGATCATGAGTGCCCCGTGGCGTTCGCGGTGCACAGCGGCGTGCAATCGCTGCGGCGGATGATCCTGCGTGATCGCGAGGGGCGAGAACTGTCGATCAACATGCACATTATTCCGGTGGTTGGTCCCGCCGGCGGCGTCCACGGAGCGACCATGTTGCTGCACGATGCCTCGGGCCAGGCGTCGCTGGAGGAGCGCTGCCAGAACCTGTACGAACAGGCCACTCGCGATCCGCTGACGCAATTGGCCAACCGCGCCGAGTTCGACCGCGTGCACACGCTGTTTGTGAACGTGCACATGGAACGCAGCCTGACGTGCAGCTTGATCATGTGCGATTTGGACCACTTCAAGCAAGTCAACGATACGTTCGGCCATCAGGCCGGCGACGAAATCATCAAGAGCTTCGCCCAATTGCTGAAAAGTTCCTGCCGCCCCGGCGACCTGGTGGCGCGCTACGGCGGCGAAGAATTCGTCATCCTCTGCGCCGATTGCGACAACGCCGCGGCTGCCGCCCGCGCCGAGCAAGTTCGATTGAACTTCGCCCGACTGACTCAGCCGGCCCTGGAGGGTAAAAACTGCACCGTCAGCTTCGGCGTGACGGAGATCCAGCCGGGCGACAGCCCCCAAACGATGCTCAATCGCGCCGACCGCGCACTGCTGTTGGCTAAGCAAGGCGGCCGCAACGTGGTGGTGCAACTTGGCAGCGGCATGAACGAAGACGCGGCCGAAACCCACCGCGGTTGGTGGTTCTGGCAGAAGGGCCCCGTGGATTTGCTCTTGGAACGGCACCTGGTCACCAACGTGCCGGTCAATATCGCGGTGGAAAAGTTGCGCGGCTTCGTGGCCGATCATCAGGCGGAAATCACATCGATCCGCGGCGACCGCGTCGAGCTGTATATCCCGGGCGGCAAGCTCGGATTGTTGCGGCGACAATCGGATCGGTCGGTGCCCCTGGTCATGGAGTTGGAATTCGCTGAAGAAAAGACGGCCACTCACAATTCCCTGGGTGCGGAAACTGGCGAGCGCGTGATGACCCGAATTAATTGACCGTGCGGCCCAAGCGCAGCCGCGATCGCCGCACCACCGCCACCGAACAGGCCAAGATGATGATGGCCAGCCTGCGGTCGTATCTGATGGCCAACGAAGCGCCCCTGACGCACGAAAAAGGCGCGCTCAAAAAAGCCACTTCGCTGTTGCGACCTTTTCTCGGCAAGCGGTAATCGGCGGCGCATCGCACGCTAAGCTGCTCTCAGCAGTGCTGTTGGCGCGGCCAATTGCGGAGCAAAACCCAATCGGGTATGCTGCGCGGGAGGTTCGGAACTGTTGTTGATCTGGTCGAATTCTCGTTCAACAACCCGCAATAAAGGAGCCCGTTGCCATGGCCTACACGTTGCCACCGCTGCCTTATCCCAACGACGCATTGGAACCATCGATCGATGCCAAGACGATGGAGATTCATCACGACAAACATCACAAAGCCTATGTAGACAACTTGAACAAGGCGCTGGAAGGCACCGATTTGGGCAATCAGCCGGTCGAACAGTTGATTGCTAAAATCGATTCGGTGCCGGAGGCGATCCGCACCGCGGTGCGCAACAACGGCGGCGGACACGCCAACCACTCGATGTTCTGGACCATCATGGGCAAAGGCAAAGGGGGCCAGGCCAAAGGCGCGCTGGCCGAAGCGATTCAGAAAGACCTGATGGGCTGGGACCATTTCAAGGAAGCGCTAATCAAGGCCGGCGCGACTCGCTTCGGCAGCGGCTGGGCGTGGCTCACGCTCGATCCGTCGGGCAAGCTGATCGTGGAAAGCACCGCCAACCAGGACAGCCCCTTGATGGGCAAATTCGCCAACGCCAGCGGCGGCAAGCCGATCATGGGGATCGACGTCTGGGAACACGCCTACTATTTGAAATACCAGAACCGCCGGCCCGATTATCTAGCCGCCATTTGGGACGTGCTGGATTGGGACGCCATCGGCAAGCGGTACGACGAAGCGAAGAAGAAGTAACCTGCGATTCAGTCGACCTCGACGCATCAGGCCCATGGGTTGCAACCCATGGGCTTTTTTGTGCGTCGGGATTCATTTCATAATTTGGTGCCAGCATCGCTACCAATTCATGCGCTGCTAGCGCCGGCTGGCTGCCAACCGTTGTCGCCCACACAGTATTAATTACTGCCGTTGACCGGCTCGGTGGCGGCAGTAAAATCCCCGCCCTGCCGCTCACTTGTCGGGGCAGTTCCGCGCGTCGTAAGTCGGGAAAGATGAACGATGTCGTGTAGTTTGCCTCCGCCGCGTGCCGAAGCTCATTAATGAAGCCCGTTAATTCGTTAAGAGCGCCGGCATGATGCTGGGCGGTCACTTCGCAACAACTTATCTCACATCCTCAGGGACGAGGATCCAGTCGAAGGTCGGCGCGGCAAGGACGCCGCAACCGCCGGCCTCGGCAACCTCTCGCGCCCTGACCAATGCAAAGGTGCGTCGAGCCATGCGAGCCACTTTTGGCCGGGTCGCGGTGGTGCTGCTGTTATCGCTGAGCATGTGCGGCTGCAAATCCGGCAGCAACATGTTCGCATCGTGGGGCAAGAAGAAGCCGGCCAGCACACTGAGCGAGGCGCCGGCCTATAAGCCGAGCAACCCTGCGCTGCCCAGCGCCGGACAAACGCCCGCGAGTCTGGCCGGCAGTGCTTCGGGATCGAACTTAGCAGCGGCCGGCGCCGCGGCCGCGAGCCACGCAGCAAGTTCCAACAGCAGTGCGGTTCCCGCCGGCTATCAGCAGTCGCCCTATCCGACGACGCCGTACAGCATGTCGAAGGTTGGCAATCCGTCGGCGACTTCTGCCACCGCCGGGACCGCGCCCACGATAACTTTGCCAGCCGCCGCCCCGTCGAGCAGCCCTGCATCCAGCGGTTATGCGGCTGCAGTTGGCACGGGCAATTCGCTGCCGCCTGCGCCCGCATACAAACCGGCCGCGACCGCCACGGCATCGTCGTCGCAACCGCAAAATGGATTTTACAACCCAGCCTACGCCGGCGCGGGCTCAACTACCGCACCGACGGCCTATGCCACCGCGGCTGCTTCCAATCCGGCATACAACTACAACACACCGGCTGCGTCGAGTGCCGCTGCCGGCGCCGCGCCCGCTGCAAGTTCCGGCCAAGGCAGCGAGATTCGCGTGGCCGATGTTCGCGCCGCCAGCATGCCTCCGGCAGCTCAGGTAGCGATGGTCGGCACTGCGCCGCCGGCCGCGGTGACCAATAATTCCGCGAGTGCCGCAAGCGCCGGGCAATCGAACTTGGTTGGGGATCGATATTCCAACTTTGCCGCAAGCGGCGCGGCACCGGCTGCGACCGCGCAGCCCGTCGTAACCGGTCCTGCGACGGCTCCCGCCGCCGCGCAGCCGACGAGCAACGAGTACTATCGGCCTGCCGCGAGCGCTTCGGACGCCGGCAGCTATAGCGCACCGGAGGCTGCGAGTTCCTCGGCGGCACCGACATCCAGTTCGGCGCCGGCCGACTCGCCGTTGCGAAAGGATTCCGGCTATCGTCCGGGCGGCACCAGCGATTATGCACCGGCCGGCAACGTGCTGCGTCCGAGCTCTTCCGGCGACGACAATGGCGGCGCACCTTCGGGTTCGCAAACCAAAGCCAGACCCGCCAGCGGCGTCGTACCGGCCAGCTATCAGGTCGCCATGAGCAACCCTTCGCCCAGTACGCCCGCGGTGGCAACGGCCGCCGCTGCGCAGCCTGTCGGCGACCGCTACAGCGGTTTCCAAGCCGCCTCCAACACCGAGCCGGCGTACGGCGCATCGAGCCCGGCTACGTCGCAACAGGGCGCAATTCTCGATCACTCGTGGTGAGCGACGGCGAGTGATTGTCAAGCCGATCTGCAATTTGGCATGGGCACTCTGAACGCCCTTACGATCGATAGACTTGGTAGCGGCAATCGTGCCGGGAGGAAAATCACCCGATCGCACGCAGAGAATGCGCACAATCATTGCGAACAAGTGGATGCGAAGCCGCTTGCTCAGTCAATCAGCGAGCGCATCGCTCCTTTGATTGGTGACGTCAACGCCAAGGCGTGTGCCTGCGCTGATCAGCAACCCGACATCATATGCCCAACAGGAAGTGCATTCGCAAGTGCCTTCGATCCACCACTATATTCCCGCCGCAGTGCGTGCCGACCCGTTACTTGGTCGCCATTCGCACCATGATTTCTGCACCCCAAAGTGTTGGGGAGCAAACTGCAAAATCTTCGCTTCTGTGACTAACGTGGCTTATTGACAGACGCGGCCAGGGCAGGTGTACAACGCATCTCCAACTGTGAAATCGTTCGATAAGTCATGCTCCCAGGCCCGAGCGCATGGTTTCAGGACCTATCGACGTTTTGAAATCCATCATCTTTCAAGAGCATTCCAATGCTAGCATCGCTAGCAAACGCGGCGCTGAAAACAGCTCTACTCATGCCACGTGTGATCCGCTGTGTGATTACCACAGGGTGACGCAGCGCGTGGAAAGGGAGGTAGCTACATTGGCTGGAGACGGGTCGGGAGGGCACCCAACCTGGAAAATCGAAGGCTCGAGCCATTGGAATATCGTGCCCGTTTGATATTTCGGCAGAAGCTCATTCGGAGCAGTCGAGCTTACGACGTGCTGTCCACATCTGCCTGTCGCGCCGGTCAGATCCCTAAATTCTGGCTTCTTTCGCGCCATAAATTATTGCTGGAATGGCCTTATTCGTGCGCGCCGGTGCTCGCGGCGGATCGGGGCTCGCGGTATTCCATTCCTGCATTGACGCTGGCGCCGGTTTGATTTGAGTTGAAAGCGCCCTGGCGCGGTGCTGGGGCGGTCTTGTTTTCCAACAGGACCGCCCCGCGAGGCGGTCCTCCCTCATCGAGGAGGTGTACCCATGATCGCGCCGTTAAGGACGACCTTTCTGGACCGACAGGCCGAGTTTTTTCATGAGCGATTTCTGGCGATGTTGCCGCAGATTCGCCGACAGGCGAGCGTGGCCTTGCGTGGACTTCGGCCTGAAGTCCGCCAGGAGCTGACCCAGGAAGTCGAAGTCAATGCCTATTGCGCATTTGTGCGGCTGGTGGGCCGAGGCAAAGCGGCCGTGGCGTATCCGACGCCATTGGCTCAGTATGCACTGCGCCAAATCCGCGCCGCACGGCGAGTCGGCTGCAAGCTGAACATCAATGACATCATGTCTGCCTACTCGCGGTGTGTACGAGGCCTGACGATCGAGCGGATTGATCAGTGTGATGCGCGGACCGGGATGTGGAACCAGCTTCTAGTAGAAGACCGCCAAGCGGGTCCGGCCGAGACGGCGGCAGCGCGACTCGATATCAGGGAATGGTTTTCACGGCTCTCCCCCCGCGATCGTAGAATTGCCGCGACATTGGCAGCCGGAGAATCGACCAGTGCCGCAAGTCGGAAATTCGGCTTAAGCTCGGGCCGCATCAGTCAGCTCCGCAGCCGGTTCCGCGAAAACTGGGAGCGGTTCCAAAGTGGCGCAATTTGGCAGCGGTTCCGTCTAGTCTGGCGTCGGCACAATCACGATCTGCCAACCCAGCCGGCGCTGCGTTTACGCCGGCTGGGTTGGAACGCCATTTTCATCACCTGTGAGTTCAGTTCTTATTCAGCAATGCGCCGAGGATCGTGACTGACTTCGGGGGCCGGTGGGTTCTTCCGATAGGATACGGCCCGCTTGCATCGAGACATTTGGACTCGAAAGGAAAATCGCCGTGGCAAATTCTGCAATTTACAGTACCGACGGCATCCGGACTTTCTAGTCGACGATCCTGGGCACATCCTCAATTGCCTAGCTAGATGCGACATTTCGCTAGTGCTTGTGCAAGACTTTGTGTGTGATTAGGCTCGATCTCTCGATAATTGTTCTCTGCCGACGTACTCTTGGGAATAGTGACGATGCGCTTCTGCCGCCGTTTATGCTTGTTGGTTGTCTGCTCGCTGCCTACTATCGGCGTCGACGGTTCCTTTGCGGCAGGCACGCTGACGTTGACCTATCGCGGCAAAGTCCGGCTGAGCGATTCGGAAAACACTGCCAGAGATCAAAGCGGCGCCACGTTCACGATTGCGGGCTTAAGCGGCGTGACGTATTTGGGCGGCGACACGTACATTGCCGTGATGGACGGCTCGAATCACCTGGTGGCGCTGGGAGTGCGGTTCGACAAAGACGGAAAGATCGTCGAGCACAAGATTCTGGGGGGCGACACGATTGCCGACACCCGCGATTACGAAGGCGTGGCTTACACCGATCCGCAGCGCAACAGCGTGTTTTTGAGCGATGAGGCGCCGGCAGGCGGCGCGCCGAAGGTTTACGAATACATGCTGGCGCAGCGGCAAACTATTTCAAACGATCAACCTGCCGCCGGTGTTCGTCACGCAAATGTTCAATCGCGGATTGGAATCGCTCACCCGCCGCGCCGACGGCAAGGAAATGTGGACGGCCAACGAAGAGGCGCTCACCGCCGATGGACCGGTCTCCACCGACAAGGCCGGCACGGTGGTGCGATTGCAGCGGCTGGCGGTCAGCGGCAACACGGTGACGCCGACCGAGGAATACGCGTATCTCACCGAGCCGATTCACGGCGGCATCGGCAAACCGATCTGTAATGGGTTGAGTGAGCTGGTGGAATTGCCCGACGGCACGCTGTTGGCGCTGGAGCGATCGGCCGTGGAAGGATTGCCGCCGCTGGAAACGCGGATCTTTCGAATCGATTTCACGGGCGCGACCGACATCAGCCGCGGCGCGCTGGCCAAAGGCTTGATCGGCCAAAAGTACACGCCGGTGAAAAAGACGTTGCTGTTCGACTCGAAGTCGGAGGGAAACAGCATCGGCGAAAACCTGGAAGGCCTGTGCCTGGGGCCAAAGCTGGAAAGCGGCAATTGGGCACTCTTGGGTGTCGTGGACAACGGCGACCCGGTCAGCAAGAACACGCTGGTCGCTTTCGAATTGGCGTACCCGCAAGCGCACTAGCCCGTCGCCGTATTCATTCTCGCCGCCGACAGCAGCGGAGCGGGCGCGCTCTGGTGGGCGATGCCACGATCGATCTTTGAATGCCCCTAAGGACCGAATAAGAAATGGCTTATCGCGATTGCCGACGAGTTTTCGCGACCGTATCGTGAATTTCGCAATGCAGCGCGCAAATAAACTTCCATACATCACGCTGGCCTTCTGGATCATGAAGATCAGCGCCACGACGCTGGGCGAGACTGCCGGCGATCTGCTGTCGATGACGCTGAACGTAGGTTACGCCATCAGCTCGTTGATCTTGATATCGGTTTTCTTCGTTACGCTCGTTTGGCAGTTGTGCTCTAAACGCTATCTCCCTTGGCTGTATTGGACCGTCATTCTTTCCACGAGCACCGCCGGCACCACGATGTCGGACTACATGGACCGTACCTTGGGGCTGGGCTATGCCACCGGCAGCCTGATTCTGGTTTGCATCCTGTGCGGCATCTTTCTTGTTTGGCGGCTCACCGGAGATTCGCTCTCGGTGGTAAACATCAAAACGTTTCGCGTCGAGCTGCTGTATTGGATAGCGATCCTGTTTTCCAACACGCTGGGCACCGCGCTGGGCGATTTCCTGGCGGACGATTCGGGCCTGGGCTTCGCCGGCGGAGCGCTGCTCATCGGCGCCGCGATCGGACTAGTTACGCTTGCCGCCCTGTTCACAAAAGTTTCGCGCGTGGCGTTATTTTGGATTGCGTTCGTGCTTACGCGCCCCTTCGGCGCCACCATGGGCGACGTGCTCACCAAGTCGCATGCTCAGGGCGGATTGGGCTTCGGCACGATCGGCTCATCTATTGTGCTGGCGGCAATTCTGGTGACGTCTGTAGCGCTGACGTCAGCGCGGCGTGATGAAGAAATTCCGCCAATCGCTGTCGAAGCGGAAACATAGCGAGAGCCTGGCCGGCAGTTCAGATTTGGCCGGGGCGAAATGGCGGCGGTTGCTCCAGTCCCACGAGAAACGGCTTGGCCAACAACACGCCGGCGACGAATCCGCCCACGTGGGCTGCATATGCCACGCCCTCTGCTTCGCCGCCGCCTCCCAGCAGTCCCATGCTGCTGACGATTTGAAACAGAAACCACAAGCCGACGGCCATGTAGCCGGGGATATCGACAATCACGCGCAGCAGCAGCGCCCGCACGCGGCGAGTTGGAGAGAAAACCAGATACGCTCCCATCACTCCGGAAATGGCTCCCGAGGCGCCCAGGGTGGGAATCAGGCTGCGCGGACCGCTGAAATTCATGGCCACGTGGCACAGCGACGCGATGATGCCGGTCAGCAGATAAAACGCCAGGTAACGGAAGTGGCCCATGCGGTCTTCCACGTTGTCGCCGAAGATCCACAGGAACCACATGTTTCCCAGGATGTGGGCGATGCCTGCATGCATGAACATCGACGTGATCAGCGTCAGATAAACCGGGATGGGCGTGGGCTGCAGGCCGGGCACCAGGAATTGATCACCGCTCGTCGGATCGGTGACCACATGATCGGGGGTGACCACGTCCTTGCCGGTTCGGATTTCGGCGGGCACGGTGGCCAGCTTGTAGCTGATTTTGTCGTTGGCGCCGAAGCCCTGGAAAACGACGAACACGAACACATTGACTGCGATGATCGCGTAATTGACGACCGGGGTAAGCCGCCGATCGGAATTGTCGTCGCTCAAGGGGAAGACCATTTGGGAGTCACCGTCTCTGGCATGCGCAACGAAAAGCCCAGGAGTTGCAACCCCTGGGCTTGGTTCATTGCTAATCGCTAATCGCTGACCCTTGCTTGTAAAGTGGGCTCGTTTACCAGCCCATGACCATGTTCGATTCGATCACTTTGCGGGCGCGTTCTAAATCTTCGCCGGTTTCGTGCATGTAGATGCGGATGGCGTGGACTTTGTCGCCGTGGGCTTTGCTTAGGCAATCGCGGGCGGTGTGGCAGACGTCGACGTGGCCGGTGATGCCCAGCACCGATTTGGAGATGACCCAACTGTCGCGTGGACGCCTGGTTAATCGAACGACCTTCTCACCCGGGTAGGCGCGGTTGGCCACGGTGTTGGCGGCAGCGTCGTCGTCGGCCCAGGTGATGATGATATGCGCGTCGGTTTCAATTTCGAACAGGGGCATGACGGGTCCTCCTGGGAGAGAAAAGGCTTGATCGCCGAATGCGGACACGGCGATCGTCTCAGGAGCTTGCAATGTACGGCGACATCGCCAGGGCGTCAACGTGGGGAAAGCAGCGGGCAGCAGGCCGCTGGCAGCTGGCAGAAACTCGAAAATCCCAAGCACTGCCTGCCGCTTGCTGCCTGCTAGTTGCCGTTGCCTTGGCACTGCCTATGTCGCTGTCTATGCTTATTCTGGAGGCGGCAACAAGGAAGCACTGGCATATGGCGACTGAATTCCGCGAGTACGACGAGCACGGATTTCCGCTGCCCCCGCGATTTGAAAGCGTCCAATATCAGGACGACGAACCGCGCCGCCGGCCCAAGATCAATCTCAAGGCCAAGCGGCTGGTGCTGATCGCGCTAGTGGTCGGGCTGATCGTGCCGACAGTGTTCGGTCCGCAGTTGATCTCCGCCGGCCGCGGAATGGTTTCGCGGTGGTTCACCAGCCGCGCCGAGCGGCGGCTGCTGGCGGGCGACTTGCCCGGCGCTGCGCGACGTGAGCCGGGCGATTTATTGGAATCCCGACGATTTGGAATTGCGATTTTTGCGCCATGTGGCGCAGCGAGATGAACGACCTGGCCGGCAGCCTGGCCGACTTCAACGATCTGGTCCAACAGGTTAAGGATCGAGATCATTTACCGTCGCAGCGCAATTTGTGGTTCTTCGATCAGGCCGAGGTGTACTCGGGCCGCGCGTGGATCTTTGTCCGCATGGGGCGCGGCCGAGAGGCCATCGACGACGCCACGCAGGCGGTCAAGCTCCGTGCGACGCCGAGATTTCTCAATTCGCGCGCTTACATTCGTGCCTTGGCGCAAATGGAATTGCTCGAGGGACTGGATGACATCGATCAGGCGCTCGCGGAAGTGGGCCAGCAGACTGCCGAATACGCCATATTTCTGGACACGCGCGGCTATCTGCTGCATCTGCTGGATCGCAACATCGGTGCGCTGGCGGACTTGGACCGCGCGGTCGAAATGAGAGAGTTGCAAAAGCGGCGATTGCTCGAGCAGCAGTTCCGATTTGATCTCCGCCGCCTGCAATACGAACTCAAGCAGACGGACGGAGACCTTGCAGTGATGTATCACCACCGCGGGCTGGTGCAGGAGAAGCTCGGCCACGACGGGCCGGCCCAGGACGATTTGCGCCGCGGCGACCAGCTAGGCTACAACCCGGCCAGGGGCGTACTGTAAGCGATTAGCTATTAGCCTTTGCCACGAGCGATTGGCCGTTGGCTGCGTTGGCGGTGGGAATCGGGGGCACCGCGTCTTCATCGACCATGGCCGGTTCGATCGACTGTCCGGTATGGCAGAACAGCCGATTGCGTCCGGCCGCTTTCGCGCTGTACAGCGCGGCATCGGCGCGGGCCAGCAGGGTTTGCGAATCGTCGCCTTCGGCCGTGGCGGTGACGCCGCCGCTCACCGTCAGCGGCAAATCTTGTTCGATGCGCTGCCGCAGCCGCTCGGCGAAAATGATGGCGCCATCGAGCGGAGTTTGCGGCATGACAATTACGAACTCTTCGCCGCCGTAGCGGGCCACCATGTCGGTTTCGCGCACGGTGTCGGCCAGCAACTTAGCCACGGCCTTGAGCATGCGATCGCCGTAGAGGTGTCCCTGCGCATCGTTGAGTTTTTTGAAGTTGTCGATGTCGACGATCAGGATGGAAAAGGCCTGTTCGTAGCGATGCAACATGGCCAACAGCGATTCCAGCGTGTCGTCCAGGGCCCGGCGATTGCTCACGCCCGTCAGCGCATCGGTGCGCACTTCGGTAAAGGTCATCAAGTTGTTCGATTGCTGGCGGATTTGGTCGTAAGCCGCCGCCATTTGGGCCGCCAACTGCAGCGTGGGCTTGAGCATCTCTTCCGCTTCGGCACACAGGTCTTGCCAGGCGCCTTCTTTAGCGACCGAGCCCATGGAGGACATGCGGTCTTTGAATTTCAGCACGCTGGAATGATGCGTGGCCAGGCTGCGGCGCACGACGTCGGCAATTTGCTCCAGCTCCTTGGCGACGGCTTGGGCACGCTTCAGTTCGCGGCGAGCCTGGGCTTCGCTACTGGCGCTTTGCTTTTCACGCTTGCTGCGGCCGACGAAATACCCGATGGTCGCCACGGCGGCCAAGGCCACGGGCGTGGAGAGATGGAGATTCGACCATTCGATGGCAGTTAGAATCCACATAGCAAAGAGCAGATACCTAGATAAGAAATTAGTGGTTGATCGGTGGTCCGCAGTCGCTTGTCAGTTTTCCAGCGTCGGGCGTCTTTCGTTCGCCTGGTTCGCCAGTTCAATATTCTTTCCGTGACCCCATTCCGCGCAGGGCCAGGAAACCGACAATCACTGCCCCGATTAACACAATCAGCCATTCCTGCCGGTCCAAACCCCAAATCCAGTTTGTCGCACTTCGGTAAATCTCGTGCACGGCGAAACTCCATTGCCCAGCAGGATGGACGCTCGAGCGCGGCGATCCGCTTGCGGCGGACCCCCAAACGCGGTAAGCCTTATTCAAATCTAGGTCACAAAACCGGGCCGGGCGGCGGCTAAAACAGGCTTAATCCGCCGGCCTTGCGGGGCTACCTAGGAGGGATATAATTCCGCTTCCGGCAGGGATTTAGGGCAGAAAAACTCGAACCATTTCGAGCGAGTTTGACACTAAATTCTTGCGGGCAAAGCGTTTCGGGGGTGTAGCTCAGTTGGTTTAGAGCGCCAGCCTGTCACGTTGGAGGTCGCGGGTTCAAGTCCCGTCACCCTCGCTTTGGAAGTGTGCAAATTCCCGGCTCAAGAGTTGCTCCTTAGCCGGGATTTCTTTTTGGCTTAGTGGGGTGTTCATCTCTGCATCGCGCCGCGCGCGGGAGTGCAGACGTCAAAGATCGGGGCTGGACGGCAACGGTAGAATGGCGGTCGCAGAGGAGTTCACCGTGTCTGCCTATCCAAGCGACATCGCTTTCACTCCGACGGTAAAGGCTATTCAAAAGGCCAAGGGCTCGCGCCACGCCTATGCCAATATCGAACTCGGCGAGGGGTGGCAGACCACGATCGAGCCGGAGTTGGCGGAATTCATTGCGCGGCTGGATATGTTCTATCTCGGCACCGCCAATGCGAGCGGGCAGCCGTACATTCAGTATCGGGGCGGGTCGTCGGGGTTTTTGCAGGTGCTTGACGAGAAGACGGTGGCGTTTGCCGACTTCGGCGGGAACAAGCAGTATATCACGCTGGGCAACTTGCAGGAAAATCCCAAGGCATTCATTTACTTGATGGACTACACCACGAGCACGCGCATTAAATTGTGGGGCACCGCGAAGGTCGTGGAGGACGACAAGGATCTGATCGCGAAACTGTCCGATCCCGAGTATCCGGGGAAAGTGGAGCGGGCGATCGTGTTTACGTTGGCGGCACTCGATATTAACTGCCACCAGCACATTCACAAGCGGTATTCGCTGCGGCAGATCAATCCGGTGATCGAGAAGCTGGAGGCGCGGATTGCCGAGCTGGAAGCAGAAGTCGCGCGGCTGCAAGGGACGTCTTCGCCGGCGACTTCGGACTGAAAAGAAACGTTGCACTTTGTTCCGTTTGTTGGGTATCGTGACTCTTCGCACAGCCGATGGCTCAACCTGGAACGTCGGGCGATCGACAAGGAGGAGTTTGTGGCCCTTGCCGACGACAACTTGAAGGAAACCATCCGGCGTTGGACGTTGGTGCTGGGGGTGTTTCAGATTTTGGTCGGCTGCTGTGTCGGATTCATTTCGCCGTCGGCCGTGGCATGGTTTCGCGGCATCGTGATGGCGCACATCGAATTCACCGCCAACGGCGTGCTGATGGTGGCATTCGGCTTCTTGGTGCGCGAATTGGCGTTGAGCCGGTGGGCCTTATGGTTGTGGTTTGCGCTACTGCAAATTGGCACCTGGACCAACGGCGGCGCGGGGGTGGTGGCGGCGTTTGTGGGAGCCTCCTCGCCGCTGATGCCGACGACCAACGAAAAATTCCCGCCGCCGCACGGCACCGAGAATTCGATCGTCACCGGCTCGCTGCAGATCTGCGGCGTGACGATTATCGCCGCGCTACTGCTCACACTGTTTGGCCTGTTGCGCTCTACAGCGCCGGGCAAGTCCGGCGGCTAAATCAACTCATCCGACGGTGACCACGATTTTGCCGATTTGCTGGTTCGATTCCAGGTAGCGGTGGGCTTCGACGATTTGCTCCAGCGGGAACGTTTTGGCGATCACCGGTTTAAACTTGCCGGAGGCGAGGCCGTCGATCACAAATTTTTTGCCGCGCTGGAGGCGCTCGGCGTCGGCGACGATTTCGAACAGCACGTAGCCGCGCATCGTTAGGGACTTGCCCAACAAATCGAACAGGCCGACGACGGTGGGTTCGGGACTGAGCGCGCCGTACTCAAAGATGATGCCGTGGTCGGCCATGGCGGCCATCAGCTTGGCGACGTTGGGGCCCCCGACGGGATCGAACACGACTCGCGCGCCGTTGTTTTTGGTTAGTTTTTTCACTTCGGCGACGAGGTCTTGCTCTTCGGTGGCGATGACGTGTTTCGCGCCGTGTTGTAACAGTTCATCGCGCTTCTTGCTTTTGCGGGTCAGCGCGACCGACGTGGCACCGACGGAATTGGCGATTTGAATAGCGGCCAGACCGACGCTCGACGACGCGGCAGGAATAAGAAGCGTATCGCCAGCGGCGAGTTTGCCGATGTCGATCAGCGCGCCGTAAGCGGTGAGATACTGCATCCAGATGGCGGCGGCTTCAGTCCAGGATAACGACGACGGATGTTTGGCCACGGCGTGCACGGGGGCGAGGACCAAATCGCCGTACACGCCGTATTGATTCAGCGAGAAGGCAGGGATTGTGCTCACTGCGTCGCCGGGCTTGAAATCGGTGACACCAGGGCCGACCGATTCGACAGTGCCGGCGGCTTCGTAACCGAGCCGCGCGGGAAGGGCCGGCTGTTCGAGATATTGCCCGGAGCGAAACATGGCTTCTGCGCGGTTCAGGCCGAGAGCTTTGACGGCGATGCGCACTTCGCCGGCCTTTGGCGGCGGCACGTCGATGGTTTCGATTTTCAGAACTTCTGGGCCGCCGATTTGGTGGAAGCGTACTGCGCGTGGCATAGAAACCTCCTGGGGCATTTCCCGTGTTGACCCAGTGAATTATATCGGCAGCTTTTCTGGGCAAGCCCGCACAGTAGAATGGGCTGACACTCATTGGGGTGTAACAAGCCTCGACATTTGATGGAGTCAAAAATGTCACTATCCACCTACACGCTGATTCACGTCGTAATCAGCTTGATCGGCATCGCCGCGGGATTTGCGGTGATGGTGGGCATGATCAAGGAGAGGCGGTTGGACCGTTGGACCGCGCTGTTTCTAACGATGACCGTGCTCACCAGCCTCACTGGATTCGGGTTTTTGGCGTATGGCATTCCGCCCGGCGGATTTAGTCCCGGCATTGCCATCGGCATCGTATCGACGATCGTGCTGCCGGTGGCGATCTATGCGCGGTACGCGCGGCAGATGATCGGCCACTGGCGGTGGATTTACGTGGTGACCGCGATTGTCGCTCAGTATCTGAATTTTTTGGTGCTGATCGTGCAATCGTTTCAGAAAGTGCCGGCGCTGCATGAGCTGGCGCCCATGCAGAACGAACCGCCGTTTCAGATTGCGCAGGGAGTCGCCTTGTTGATCTTCGTGGCGTGGGGCCTTCTGGCATTGAAAAAATTCCGCGCGTGCCGCAGTCTGCTATGTAACGGCTCAAGCCAGTCGACGACTCAGTTGCGCCGTAGGTATTTCCACTGCCCGATAAAACAAATCGGCGACGACCAGGCTGGCGAGGTAGGCGGCGAAGCATGCTGTGAGGCTGTCCCAGGGGGTCGTGCGTTCCTGCTGGGCCCACACCGTGGCGACGACGACGAGCACGGAAAAGTGGATGAGAAAGAGACTGTACGAGGTGCGGCCCAGATATTGAACCGCGCGGCTGGAGGGCCAGCGCTTCATGATGCCGAGCTTGCCGCCGGCGAACAGCACCAGCCCGGTGACCAGCGACGTTGCCAGCCGCAAGCGCCACTCGTAGACCAAGGCGGCCAGCACCAGCGCGACGTACAGGCCGAATGCGAGGCCGGATTTTCGGTCGCGCAGTCCATGGTGCACCATGACTCCCAGGAAAAAGTGGCAGAAGAAGTACCACGGCCAAATATCGAACCGCAGGTGCACATTGAAGTAGAACAACGACGAGATGGCCAGCGCCCAGCCGACGAGCATCGGCACGGCGGTGGATTCATCCGGGGTGGGCCTGCCCAGCCATCGGGCAATCGCATCGCGCAACCAGAGCATGGCGGCGTAGATCAGCACCAACTGGAAAATGACGCACACAAACCACAAGCCGGCCGAGAGCGACGGGTAGCCGAGGATGTCTTGGAGGAAGAATAGGTGCGCCACGAGCTGCGGGAGGGTCGGGGGTTCGCCCACCAGATCGTCGGGCAAGGTGCCGCGGGCAAAGTCGCAGGCGGCGATGGCCAGTGCGATGGCGGCCAGATACGGCAAGCCCAGCCGGCAGTAACGATGCGCGATGAAGCGGCCGACCTGCGACAGGTTCCACTCGCGGCGCGACATGGATTGGGCCATTACGAAACCGCCGACGACGAAGAAAATTGGGGTGGCGCGGCCGTGATCGCGCAGCCAGTCGAGCATTCCGAAGCTGACCGAAGCCGATGAAGCGCACAGATACAGGGCGAAGTGATGCCAGGCAATGGTGCTGGCGGCGATCGCCCGCAGGGCGTCGATCAGTGGAAGGCGTGCGCTGGCTTTTGCCGCAGTGGGCAGGGTCGTCCAGCGAGTAAGTGAGAGAGTTGACATGTGTGCGCTGAGACACTGATTGAATGGGTGACCTTCGAAGTTCCGTAGGGCGGCGCAGCGCGCAGCGCAGCAGGCACCGCCGAAAGACCGCGACCGCAGAGCGGCCTGACGAGCATGAGATTAGCCGCGCGGCATGCCGCCGCTATTGCTGACGTAGAGCACCAGAAATCGGCTGTGCTCGGTAATCGGGTTGACGTTAGAAACCTGGCCCATTGGATTGACCGTGGAAAGAGAGTGTGGCGGTCAAATGCGTCGCTCCTTGCAGACTAGCATCGCTCAGGAACAGATACTAGGTCGATTTGCAACTCGCATCTTTACAGCCCGCCGCTCACTGCTTTCTTGCTACCACGCGGTGGAAGTGCAATTGCACTTCGCGGTTGACGACGCGGCGGACGCCTTCGACCAGGCAGTGCGGCTCGTTGTCTTCCTGGCCGCGGCGGATGATTTCGTCCAGCTTCATGCCCGGCGGCACGGTGAAGGTGCGATTGATAGATGATCTGATTGCCGGCGTCCAAGTCGGGCACGATGAAGTGGCAGGTGGCGCCGTAGGTCAGCATGCGGCTGGCGTAGGCTTCGTGGTACGGACGGATGCCGGGAAAGCTGGGCAGCAGGCCGTGGTGCAGGTTGATGATCCGGCCGCCGGCGTATTTCCAGCAGGCCTCCGGCGAGCAGGATGCGCATGTAGCGGGCCAGCACGAGGTAATCGACGTCGTACTCGTCGCACAGCGCGGTCAATCGTTCGTCGTCGGGATTGCCGTTGGCATCGCCGATCATGTGCCACTCGACGCCGAATTGTTCGGCCACGCTGCGGCAGTTGGGGCGGTTGCCGATCATCACGGCCGGCTTCGGCCGGCACCTGGCCGTCGCGCATGGCCCGCAGCAGCGCCAGCGCCGGCTCGGGGCGATAGGTGGTGCAGATCGCCAGCCGCGGTCGTGCGGCGCGCGCTCGGGGGACCAGACGCGGATCGAGAGTCCCTTTTGCTGGCCGATTTCGTCCATCGCCGGTTTCAGGCCGGCGTAGTGCTTCGATTCGAGTTCGACGCGGCAGAAGCATGGCGAACAGGGCCGCCTCGTCGTGGTCGTACATCTGGATTTCGGCGATGTTCGCCCCCTGGCCGGTCACATAATGGATGATCGGATCGGCCAGGCCGCGATTGATCGGGTCCGACGGCGGTGATGATGACTTGCATGAAGGAAGCGTAAGTCGCCGATTTGCGCTGGGCAAGCCCAACGGATAAATCATCAAGCGATGCCGAGATAGGCTTCGCAGTCGGCGGCGGCGTTCAACTGATTTACGCACTGCCGGTCGAGCACGCCGTGGAGTAAGTGCCGCAGCGTGTGGTACACGCCCAGGTCGGCGGAGTGTTCGCCGGCTAGGTTGCCCAGCGGTTTCACGCGCACCAGCGAATGGTCGGCGGCGCGGAAGGTGGCTTCGACGGCTGCGTCGCGGTAGTCGTATTCGCCGGCGTCGCGGCGGCTGACGAGTTCGTATTCCAGCCCCTTCATGCGGCCGTGAATGCGGGCGATGCTTTTGTCGCACTCTAGGTAAAATCCGTCGCGAGGGGCGGCTTCTTTCCAAGTTTTCGCGCTGCCGTAGAAGGTGGGCTTCTTGATGTACGGGCCGCCGTATTCGGGGCAGAAAGTGTCGCAGTTGCCGCACTCGTTGCAGAAATCGGAGTAGCAGGCGATTTGCGTTTTCTCGGTGATCTCGAAGTGCTTCGTTTCGCCGTTGCGCGTGGCGCCTTTGGAGTCGACGACCAGATCTTGATAGTCGAAGGCCACGACGGGCGTGGGATAGGTGAAGTTGGCCGCGTTGGGGCAGACCGGCAGGCACTTGTCGCAGGTGATGCAATCGAACGTGACCAGGTGCGAGTCGATGCGCGTCGGCTCCTTGCGGTTTTTCTCGGCGCGGTAGCGCGGGTCTTTGCGGGCCTTTTCGGCGGCGATGGTGTTGTTCAGCAGGCTGGCCCAACGGACCGCGGCCTCGGGCGATTTGTCATGCGGATCGCCGGCGGCTTTGTCGAAGGCGGCGCCCTCCTGGCCAAATACTTTCAAGATGTATTCATCGACGTTTTTGGCGCCGACCTTCTGCATCCACTGATCGAGTGACTTCAGATAGGTCGAGATGCGGCCGTAGCCGCCGGGGCGCAACAGATCGCTGCTCACCGTGACAGGCACGAAGCCGCTGGCGATGGCGTGCGGAAAATTGGCCTGATCGATGCCGGCGCTGTAGCTGATGGGCACGTGCGGGCCGACCGATTGGCGGAAGACGTCGGTGAGCGTGAGCGTGATCACGTAAAGCGGCTGACCGGACAGATACTGCACCTTGTTGTCGGGGGTGAAAAAGGTGCGGTGGTTCAACACTTCCAGCGTGTTTGAGAATTTCAGGCCGAAGCGGCGGTTGCGGCTGACGGCGAGTTTCATCATCCGGTCCGTCAGGCCGATGGCTTCGTCGTACTGCAGGCCGGAAGTATAGGCCGTCGGATTGACGGTGAGTTCCTTGTAGCCCAGCTCGTCGTGCAGCAGGTGCTCCAGGCGCTCCTTGCCGAGCATGGGCGGATTCATCTTTACGATCACGTCCAGGTCGCGTTCGATGAGCAGGAACTCGCAGATGCGTTCGATTTCGTTGGCGGGGCAGCCGTGGAAGGTGGAGAGCGTGAGCGTGTTGGAAAGATGCGTGGGATATTTCAGATCGCGGGCGAACTTGTAGCGCGCGGGGATTTCGGCGCGGAGTTTTTCCACTTCGGCGCTGGCGTCGCGCATGCCGTCGAGAAATTTCTGCACTTTCTCGCTTTTGATGCCGGCCAGATCGTAGCCGACACTAAGGTCCAGGATGGCTTCGCCGGAGGGGCCCAGGAGCGAATCGCCGCAGAAGGCCGGGTCGCGGCGGAACATTTCGATCAGCATGGCGCCGGCCACGTACTCGCGCAGCGAATCGGGCACTAGCAGTTCTTGCGACCATTCGATGTTGTAGCCGACGTTGGTCATGTCGATGCAGGGGCGGCCGATCGTGAGCCGATCGTTCACCTGCACCGTTTTGAGCTCCAGAATTCGGGCCCCGGCCACGTAGCTCAACAAAATATTTTGAGCCATTTGCGTGTGCGGGCCGGCGGCCGGACCGGAGGCATTCCCGGCGACTTTGCCGTGAAAGCGGACTGTAAGATCTCGCCCTACAGGCTCGGGGACGTACCACTTTCGGCGTGGCAGGACGAATAAACTGTCCTGTGCCTTGGGCTCTTCGTAAAGCCGAGTCACGAGATCGGCAAAAGGTGCTGGGGTAAGTTCTGCCATTAGGTTGTGCGCAAAGTTTGCAGCCGTACCGGCCAAGATTCGTCCGGCATGGTATCTGCAAACGATTGTTCGAGGGGGAGAAGACTGTTATAATATCGCGGAAAGTTAAGGGCTTCAATATATTAGGTGTTCCTGATGAGCAGCACCATTTCTGCCTCCGCGCGCCTGAAAGACGGTGCTCAGACCGTGACGTTCACGCTCAACGGTCGGCAAGTTGAAGCAGTGGTTGATGATCGATCTTTGCTGGCGGTGCTGCGAGAAGACTTTGGATTCACTTCGCTCAAGAACGGTTGCGAACCGCAGGCTTCGTGCGGTTGTTGCACGCTGTTGGTCGACGGCAAGCCGCGGCTGTGTTGCACAATGAATGTGAAATCGGTCGCCGACAAGACCGTGCTCACTCTGGAAGGCTTGCCGGAAGAGCGGCGGCAGCAGATTGCCCAGTCGTTCGCTAGCTGCGGCGGCGTGCAATGCGGTTTCTGCATTCCCGGCATGGCGATGCGCGGGCATTCGATTGTCGAAGAAAATTCCAATCCGACGCGGGCGGAAATCGCCCACGAGTTGCGGGCGCATCTATGCCGCTGCACGGGCTATGTGAAAGTGGTCGATGCGATCGAGGAATTGGCCCGAGTGCGCCGCGGCGAACAGCCGCGAAAGAACGATCAATGCGGGAAAGTGGGCACGTCGCTGGAAAAGTACCGCGGCAAGGATTTGGTGCTGGGCGACTTCCACTATATCGACGACATTACCGTGCCGGGGATGTCGTACGCGGCGATGAAGTTCAGTGAACATCCGCGGGCGCTGGTGAAGGGGATTGATCCGACGGCTGCGCTGGAAATGGAAGGCGTGGAGCGAGTGATTACGGCGGCCGACGTTCCGGGTGATCGCCATGTGGGCTTGATCGTGAATGATTGGCCGATTCTGGTGGCAATTGGCGAAGAAACGCGCTGCGTCGGCGACATCATTGTCATCGTGGTGGCCAAAGATCAGTACACGGCTCGCAAGGCGGCGGAAAAAGTCGTGGTGGATTACGAAGTGCGCACGCCGGTTTGCACGCCAGAAGATGCGCTGAAGCCCGATGCTCCCAAGATTCATCCTAAGGGGAATTTGCTTTCCAAGTCGGCCATTGTGCGAGGGAATCCGGATGAGGCGTTTGCCAAATCGGCGCACATCGTGGAAGACACGTTCCAGACGCAGCGGATCGAGCACATGTTCCTGGAGCCCGAGGCTTGCGTGGCGTGGCCGATGGGCGGCGATGGGAACGGTCATCCTGTGGCCAAGCTGAAGGTGCTGTCGCAAGGGCAAGGGGTGTTCGACGATCAGCGGCAAATTGCTTCAGTGCTGGGTTGGGAGCGCTCTCGCGTTGAAGCGGAGCTGGTGCAAAACGGCGGCGCGTTCGGCGGCAAGGAAGACATGAGCATCCAGGCGCAAACGGCGCTGGCGGCGGTGCTGTGTGCCAAGCCGATGAAGTGCACGCTGACGCGCGAGGAAAGTTTCCGCCTGCATCCGAAACGCCACGCCATCAAGATGCACGTGAAGGTGGGCTGCGATGCGGAAGGGCGAATCACCGCGGTGCGGGCTCGCATGATCGGCGACAAGGGAGCGTATGCTTCCGTCGGCGCGAAAGTGCTCGAGCGTGCGGCCGGCCATTCTTGCGGACCGTATCGAGTGCCGGCGATCGACATTGAATCGCTGGCCGTGTACACGAACAATCCGGCCTGCGGCGCGATGCGCGGGTTCGGCGCGAATCAAGCGGCATTTGCCATCGAGGGTTGCCTGAATCGCCTGGCGGACAAGGTGGGCATCGACGGCTGGGAAATTCGCTGGCGAAATATTTTGCAGCAGGGAGATCGGTTCGCCACGGGCCAAAAGCTCGAGAAGCCCTTCGGCCTGAAAGAAACGATGTTGGCCGTGAAGGATATTTATCGCAGTGCGAAATACGCCGGCATCGCTTGCGGCATCAAGAACGTAGGCATCGGCAACGGCATGCCCGATCCGGGCAAGGCGTTGCTGCGAGTGGAGCCGGACGGCAAGGTGAGCATTCGCACCGGATACACCGAAATGGGTCAGGGTTTGTTCACCGTCACGATTCAAACTGCGGTGCAGGAAACCGGTTTGCCGCCTGAGACGTTTACGGCGACAACCGATACGACGGTGGATTTGGATTGCGGCCAGACGACCGGCAGCCGCGGCACGGTGCTGTCTTGCAATGCGGTGATCGATGCGGCCAAGAAGATGAAGGCCGATTTGGATAGCGGCAAAACACTGAAAGATCTGATCGGCAGGGAATATCGCGGCGAGTGGATTTGCGATTACACCGTCAAGCTGGGCGCGAATGTGCCCGAGCCGAAAACGCACCTGACTTACGGGTTCGCCACGCAGGTGGTGATTCTGGACGACGAGGGCAAAGTCAAGAAAGTTGTGGCGGCTCACGACGTCGGCAAAGTGATCAATCCGAATCTGCTGCAAGGGCAGATGGAAGGCTCGATTCACATGGGCCTGGGCTACGCCTTGAGCGAAGACTTTGTGTGCGAAGGCGGGCACATCAAGACCGACACGATCAAGTCGATCCGCGTGCTGCGGGCGCATCAAATGCCCGAGATGGAATTCATGTTCATCGAGACGGCCGATCCGGAATGTCCGTACGGGGCGCGCGGCGTGGGCGAGATCGGCCTGGTGCCGACGGCGCCGGCCGTGGCGGGCGCACTGCGGAAGTTCGACGGGATCGAGCGCACCGTGCTGCCGATGAGCGATTCACCGGCCGGTAAAGCCATCATGGCGGCCTCCAAGAAGCCGGTCCGCGAGAAAGCTTGAAGACGAGGAATCTGGGAAATGCTTATCGTGGCTTCTTTGGGCGGCAACGCTGTCAGCCCACTCGGCAAGGAAGGCAATATTCCCGAGCAGTACGCCACGACGCGCGTGGCGGTTAAGTATTTGGCCGATCTGATTTTCGCCGGGCATCAGCTTGTGATCACGCACGGCAATGGTCCCCAGGCGGGCGCGCTGCTCCGGCGCGTAGAGATTGCGGCGCAGCACAAGATCTATCCGCTGCCGTTGGATACGATCGGGGCCGACACGCAGGCCGGCATGGGCTACATGATTTCGCAGTGCCTGATGAACGAGTTGGCCTCTCGCGGCAAGCCGCGGCTTTGCTCGACGGTGATTACCACGGTGCGCGTGGACAAGGACGATCCGGCGTTCAAGAACCCCACCAAGCCGATCGGCTCGTTCTTAGCAAAAGAGAAGGCCGAGGAGCATGCCAAGAAAGATGGTTGGAACGTGGTGGAAGATGCCGGCCGCGGCTGGCGTCGCGTGGTGCCTTCGCCGATTCCGCGCGAGATCGTGGAGTTGGACGTGATTCATGCGCTGGTCAAGGCGGGGCACATTGTGATTTCGTGCGGCGGCGGCGGCGTGCCCGTGGTGCGCGATGACAAAGGGCAATACACCGGCGTCGAGGGGGTGATCGATAAAGACCGCACCAGCGCCTTGCTGGCCAACAGCTTGAATGCCGACATGCTGGCGCTATTGACCGGCGTGGACCAGGTGCAAAGCGACTACGGCAAGCCCACGGCGAAGGCCTACTCGAAAATGACGATCAGCGAGGCGCGGGCTCTGGCGAAGGCGGGGCAATTTCCGGCCGGATCGATGGGGCCGAAGATCGAATCGGCGATTGGATTCGTCGAACGCTCGACATCGCCAAAGTCGGAGGTCATGATTACCTCTATTGAACAGATCGGCGCGGCGCTGGAAGGCAAAAATGGTACCAGAATCATTCGTGGTTAGGATTGAAAATTTGAAAGGGAGAATTTAGCAGTGACCTCAGCGATTGCAACCAAGGCCAACGTGGCAGAAACGATAAAAAAGCGCGTCGAAGAACAACGGGAAGTCATTCTGAAGTTTTTCCGCGAGATCGTGGCGATTCCTTCGATGGATTCGCAGCTCAAAGACGTCGGCGAGCGGATCGGCGCGGAGATGAAGAAGCTCAAGTTTGACGAAGTGCGCTTCGACAAGATGGGCAATATTCTCGGCCGAATCGGCAACGGCAAACGGGTGATCGTGTACGATTCGCACGTGGATACCGTCGGCATCGGCGACCGCAACGATTGGAAGTGGGATCCGTTCCAGGGGAAGATCGAAGACGGCAAGCTTTACGCGCGCGGCACGTGCGATGAAAAGGGTTCCACGCCCGGGATGATTTACGGTCTGGCGATGGCCCGCGATTTGGGATTGCTGGAGGGCATTACGGCTTACTATTTCGGCAACATGGAGGAATGGTGCGACGGCATCGCTCCGAACTCATTCGTCGAAGCCGATCCCAAGGTGCGGCCCGATTTCGTCGTGATCGGCGAGCCGACCAAGATGCAAATTTATCGTGGTCACAAAGGGCGCTTCGAAATGCGGATCATCGCCGACGGAAAATCGGCGCACGCGGCGCATCATCATCTGGGCGACAACGCCGTGTACAAGATGATCAACATCATTCAGTCCATCCGCGAACTCGACCGGCGCTTGGGCATACATCATGCCCACCCCTTCCTGGGCAGGCCGACGATCGCGGTCACGCACGTCGAAGCCCAGACGGCGTCGCTCAATGCAGTGCCGGATCAGTTCACGATCTACCTCGACCGGCGGATCACGGTGGACGAGCCGAAGGAGCAAATAATTGCCACCATCCGTGGATTGATTCCGGATTATTTGCAGGACGAGGTCCGCGTGGAAGAATTGTACTACGACGTGCCGAGCTGGACGGGGTTCAAGTTTCCGGTCGACAAATACTATCCGGCCTGGGTGCTGGAGGACGACCATCCGCTGGTACAAGCCGGTCAGAAAACGATTCAGGAGTTGTGGGGCGAAACCCGTCCGTCCGGCAAGTGGGGATTTTCGACGAATGCGACCTACTGGGCCGGCAAGGCAGGCATCCCCTCGATTGGCTTTGGCCCCGGCGACGAAGTGTGGGCGCACATGATGGACGAGCATATCAGCCTGGAAGAAGTGGTGTGCGCCACCGAATGGTACGCGCTGTTTCCGAAGCAGCTTGCATAAAGCAATTGCCCGCAACCAATCCTAAACCCGCGAAGTGTGCGCGATTCGTCGCGGCGGGTTGCTAGTGTCGACTCGCGCCGATTCGCGGCCAACCGAAAGGAAACCTAGCCATGCGCAGCTTTTTGGACCGCGACATTCTGTCGCTGAAGGACTTCGAACGTGAGGAGTTTTTCCACGTGTTTGAATCGGCGCAGAGACTGGCGCCAATGGCGAAAAACCGCCGCAACTGCGAGATGCTCAAAGAGAAAACGCTGATCACGCGCGTTTTACCAGCCCAGCACCCGCACGCGGCTGGCGCACGAAGCCGCCATGCACCGGCTGGGCGGACACGTCAGCGGGTTTGCCGACCCGAAGATGACGCGCGCCGGCGACTTCTATCAGGAGACGATCAAAGACACCGTGAAGATGCTGGAATGCTACGGCGACGTGATCGTGATGCGCCATTTCCAGCAAGGCGCGCCGGCCGAGGCCGCGAAGTGGGCCAGCATTCCCATCATCAACGGCGGCGACGGCTGGGGTGAGCATCCCACCCAAATCCTCACTGATCTGTACACCATTTTGTGCGAGAAGGGGCGGATTGACGGCCTGAGATGGGTCGCGGTGGGCGACATGCGCATGCGCACCATGCATTCGCTGGCCTACGCCTTGACGCAGTTCGACTGCCCGATCACGTTCGTCGGTCCGCCCGAGATGTCGCTGACAGACGAATTCAAGACCGAGCTGCGGCAATACAGCCTGGACTTTTCGGAAGCCGAACACATCGAGCAGGTGATTGGCAAAGCCGACGTCATCCTGATCGAGCCGGTGGTGCAGCCGGACTATACGAAATCGCGGGATGAACGCGGCGGCAAACTGCCCGAGACGCCCGCCAACTATCGGGTGAGCCGCGAACTGTTGGCGTCCAAGGCCAAATCCGACGCGATCGTGTTGCACTCGTTGCCGCGGATGGACGAATTGCCCGTCGACGTGGATTCCACGCGCTTTGCGCGGTACTGGCAGGAGGCCTTCAACGGCGTGGTGGTGCGGATGGCGCTGTTGGCGCTGGTGCTGGGAGCGGTGGAGTAAGAAGTGCGGCAAGAGACGCCCTGCGGCGATGGCGCAGCGTACATGGCCACTCAAAGCGGTGGCCATGGCGCCCTGCGGTGTGAGGCACGCCCTTCGCGGACTTAGGGCGTGCCACCGAGACGCCCAAGCAACTCGGCCAATTACAGCGGGTCGAAGATCGAAAGCTTGATGTTGGCGACGCCGGTCTTGCGGTATTGGGTTTCTTCAATGGTGTTGCCGACGAAGTCGCCCTTGGTCACATCGAACCATTCGGATTCTTTGTGGTCGTGCCAGGCGGGCGATTCCTTCGAGATCACGGCGATGTCGTCGCCGTGGACGCGGATGATTTTTTCCAGCTTGTAGATGATTGGCTTACGGGTTTCGTGCTTGCCGAGCCAGCCTTGCCAGGTATCGCCGACCTTTACGGGCCCTTCAGGGAAGTTGTAGCTCTCCTGGGGTTTGGTGTAGCCGGTCTGGTGCAACGAGTTGCCGTGGGTGTCGTGGGTCATGCTGCCGGAGAATTGCATGAAGGGGGATTTGTTCAGGAATTCGGCCAGGCCCACGGTGTCGTTTTTGGAATCGAACGTGGTGAACGAATATCGGCGAGTGGTCTGTTTGTCGTCGGTTGCGCTGACTTCGCAGTTGATGTGTCCGGTCAGCATGATCGGGCCGATGATCTTGCCGTCGGGGGCGGTGAGTTTGTACTGCAGTTCGCAGGTTGACGATTTTTTGTCGCCGGGTTTTCCTTTGACTCGCAGGACGACTTCGGACGGCGCGCCGCCTTCATCTTGGAATTCGGCGGCGAAGGTTGTGGCGGCAAAGATGCCGCAGATTGCAGCGGCGGCCAAGCGGTGAAACGATCGAAGCGCGGTCATTGCGATTTCCTCAGAATATCTTGTGACAAATCGGTGTGTGTCTCCTTGAAGCTTGGAACATCGCTGCGCATTGAGTCGGGGTTTTGCGACGATATGCAGCCGGATCGAAAGCGCAAAGGGACGGCTTTGCGGCTGGTGACACTTTTTCTAGCTCGGGATGCTGTTCGGTGAACGGCTCAGGCTTGTTCGCGGCGGCGCCAGACGCGGACCGCGAGGCCGGTTGTGCCGAGGACAGCCAGCGCCAGCGTGGACGGTTCCGGCACGACTTCGGTATTGAATTCCATGCCGTACCAGCCGCCGGCGGCAACGGAGGAATAGTTGAGCGACTGCAGCAGGTTGCCGCTCTGATCAAACTGGTAGAGGTTGTAGCTGCCGTCGCCCATCCACAACGTGCCATCGACGGGATCGAGCGCCAGCCCGAAGCTGGCCGTCACGCCGGAATTGAAGGTGCTCAAGAGCGTGCCCGTGGAAGCGTAGTGGTTCACCACATCCGGTCCGCCCCATTGCGAAACCCAAAAGCTGCCGTCGGTCAGGTCCATCGTGATGAAGCCGGCGTCGGGCAGGGTGGAAGTGAGGTTGAATAGCGCGGTCGGGCTGGCCCAGTTGCGATCGAATCGCAGCAAATCGCCGGTGACGTAATCGACCGAATAGTTGTAGTTGCCGTCGCTGGTGCCATCGTGGAGTTGCGAGTTGGCGACGTTGTTTGTGTACGGTCCGCCGGAGAGCGGGCTGCCGGCCAGATCGAAGCGGTCGCCCTGCGTGGTGTCGGAATAGCCCATGGTGCTTACGTCGCTGTAGACGGCGATGTCGATGTCGATGAGAAGGTTGGTGTTATAGGACGTGGCGGTGTTGCCCACGATGATGTCCAGCCCGGTGGAGTTGCCGCTGTTGAATTCGCCGTAGTTCATGATGTAGAGCGTGCTGGTCGGGCCGGAGGCGGCTTGCGCCAGGGAGCTTAATGCGGCGAACATTGCGGCAAGGATGAACGTAAGTGGTGATGTTTTCATGAGCTTTCTCCCGGTTGAAGTGCGCAGTTGATAGCCGAACGTCCTGAAGGGACAAAAGGAAGAGATCCGCGGGCGTTAGAGTAAGCTAGTTTTTCAGTGATTGCAATTGAATTGTGAGCCGAAGGCGATGCCCGACTTGAACAATCTACTGGCCGATATTCCGGCGACTTTGCCGGAGGAATTCGTGCAGAAGCTAATGCGCACGCCGGCGGTCTGGATTGAGCGGATTGTGTCGCAGGGGCACCGCTCGCCGGATGGGTTTTGGTACGACCAGAAGGAAAGCGAATTCGTGGTGCTGATCTCCGGGGCGGCGCGGCTGGAGTTTCAGGACCCTCCCGGAGTGTTGGAGATGAAGCCGGGCTCGTTCGTGAATATCCGAGCGCACCGGCTGCATCGCGTGGCGTGGACCGACCCGGAACAGCTTTCGGTCTGGCTGGTGATTTATTATTGAAGCGGTGGGCCGCCGCGGTTGTAGCTCGTCGAAGTGAGGACGGCCAGCCAGTCGAAATCGGTGAAGCTTTGCGCGGTGAGCGGAAAGTAGCTCATGTTCTTGGTGCTGACGGTGCGCGTTGGCAGCGCGGCGATTTCTTTGGCCGGAAGGCCTTGCGCTTTGTGCGTGGGGATGAAGATCGCTTGGGTTTGCGCGGCGGTGAGGCGGGCTTCGAGCGTGCCGGGTTCGGGCTGCGCGATGCCGTTGGCTTCGCTTGTGCCCACGGCGGCGCCGATCACGGCGTAGCGCGGGCCGAATGTGGCATGGAGTTGCGCGCCGGCGGGCCACCAAGTGAGCAGTTGCGGACCGAGCTGCCACTGGGCCTGGCCGCACTTCAAGTGGCTGTTGTGGGCGTGGGCGAAGACTTTGCCGGCGCCTTCTGCGCGGCGACGCTCGCGCGCCACGATGTAAGCCAGGTTGTCGGCCATCATCCAATCGCGCAGGCCGAGGAGTTTGGCGATGCGGTCGGGCGATTGCGTTGCCAGACCGGCGTGATAGGTGAGCATTTGGCGGCCGTGCTCGGCATAGCGCAGGGCTTCGGAAAAGCGCGGCTCGTCGCTGTTGGCGATCAGTTCGGGGCGGCGGATTGCCAGTTCTGTGATGAGGTCTTCGGTTTCGGTGCGCAGTGCGGTTGCGGCGGGAGATAGGCCGATGGATTTGGTGTGATCGAAGGCGGCTTCTTGGTTTTCCCAGGCGGAATCTTTGCCCAAGTGCAGGTCGATGCGCGCGCGAATTTCTTGGCGCTGGCGCCGTCGAGCGAGGCGAGGTAGTCGAGCGCGAAATGCAGAAGTTGGCGCGGGCTGTCGCTCGTGGTCATTTCGGTTGGGCTGTCGAAGCCGTAAAAGTGGAGTTTCATCTCATTCCGAGAATCGGCGTTGTAGGTGCGCATCCACTCGATCAGTTCGCGGGTGGTTTCCAGGCGGCCGAAGTTGTGGCTGAAGCCGGGTTCTTGGATTTCGTCGTACGACGATGGGCCGCGGCCGGCGATGTACTGCTTTACCAGATGGCCGCGGGGGAAGCTGCTTTCGATGGCGATTGTCGTGTAGCCATGCTTTTCGACCAGGCGTTGGAAGAGGCGGTTGCGGAGGAGGAGGAAATCTTCGCCGCCGTGGAGCGGTTCGCCGAGGCCGAGCAGTTCGACGGAGTTGCCGAGAGTGGCGATCAGATTATCGACGGCGGCGTTGAGCGATTCGGGGGAATCGAGAGAGAAGGCGATTGCTTCGCGCTGGATCCAGTCGTCGAGAGTCGTCTGCGTAGCGTGCAACATGGTGAGCCGGTTAGTGGCATTATTGCAGAGGTCGACTTGATTTCCAGGCGTGGGTGTTCGCGCGAAGGCGCAAAGACGCAAAGGGGGCAAGATATTTCGCGCAGCGGCCGCAGAGAACGCGGAGAGGCGACGGAATGGTTATATAAGGAAACCAGGAGGCCAGGAAGGGACAGGAGCGTGATCGTAATCTCTTTGCGGCTTTGCGTGAGAATTTGATTGATCAGTGCGCGCGAGAGGGCATTAGCGGCGATTGCCGCGAAAAACGCGAAAGGGCGCGAAAAATTTGGCGCTCGTCCGCCGTGGCGGGTCGGGCCATTCGGCAGGGTTGGGGCCGGCCGAAATTCAAAAATGACGGCGTCCGCTAAACGCCGCCCGACAAGCGTCGGCCGGGATCGGGGTCCACGACTTTCTCGCTTGCCTGCCCGAGCCGCCACATTGGCGGACGAGCACCTGGGTTAGTACCTGATGGTGACCGCCCCGAGTTGTTTCTCCATCCACGCTAACCCCGTGCGATGGCAATCCCAGGCGGCGAAAGGTTTCCCGATGTCGGCACGCCAGAGGCGGACGTCCTAGTCCGGCATACTACTTTGGCTGAGCTCGATGGCCGCATCGGCTGAAAGTATTGGTAGCACGAAAGTGGCTCAGTTGGCTAGTGTTTTTTTGGGCCACGGCGCGGCGGAGTGGAGAATCTAGAAATCGCAGATCCCGGCGCGGACGGATGAATGCATATGAGCCGCGAAGAGGATCACGATTAGAGCCGCGAAAATAATAGTTCTGACCCGTTTCTTTCCGTATAATTTGGGCTCGCGAGTACTATTTGATCTGGTCGTGCTTTTGCAAATTATGGCGTGCGCATAGCAATTGGACGTTTTTGGCGGTAATTGACGTGCCGCCTTTGGAATATGGCAGATCATGATCGAAATGGAGTTCATCTTTAGCGCCGCGTAGGACGCATTTGCCGCCGTCGCGTTTCCAGACTTCGAGCTTGACGTGCGTTGGGATTACTCGGCGCCGGATTGGGTTGGTGGGCGCTGGAGTTTCGAAATCTTCCTCGCCCTCGACCGCGGTCAGTTTGAACTTGAAAACGGTACGGTGTTTATCTCGTTCGCGCCATGAGTCGATGAGATGGAAGATGCCGTTGTACGACCAGATACCCTCGCGAAGTTTTTCATACACCCGCACGCGCTCCGGGGGCCGCTTGCCCTCTTTGAATTCTTGAGCTGCGCCATTGAACAGCCCATTTTGCGTCAATCGACCGCTGAATGATTTTTCGGGTTGATCAATTCGCTTTGGGTCGGGTGAGCCGTTGGTTTTGGATTCATCGTGACCTTCATAGATCAGAGTCGCGCCGTCGTCCTCAAAGCGGTCACGGTAGGGCGCGTTTGGTCGCACCGACATTAAAATTACCGAGTGGGTGCCGCCGAGGTTGAAATTCATGCCGCGTTGAAGGCTGGTGCCTTCGCGGCGGCACATTTCGAGATACGAGATAATCTCGTTTGGCATTTCAACGCTCAAACGGGAAACCCAAACCTATCGAGTCGTCGCTCAAATCCCGTGGCGGGGGGTTTTGCGCTGCGCAAGTTGTTTGAGGGTGTGGCTGGGGTTTTCGAAGCGGGCCTGTAAGATCATGGCGGCGATGGCGAAGGGTTTGTGGTAGGCTTCGCGATAGGTGTCGAGGCGGTAGCGTTCGAAGACGTCGGCGCTGACTTCGCCTTCTTTGCAACTGACGCCGGTGATGTCGGCCGGCAGGCAGTGCATGTAGAGGCCCTTGCCGCCTTTGGTGAGCTTCATCAGCTTGTCGGTGCATTCCCAGTCTTTGTGCTTGGCGTTGTTGGCCAGGGCGGATTTTTCCAGTTCCTTGAGCCGTTCTTTGTTGTCGCTGCCGGAGCTGCGCAAGATGCTAGTGCGCTCTTGCATCACTTTGTACGGGGCCCAGCTTTTCGGGTAGACGATGTCGCAATTCTGGAAGGCTTCGTCGAGGCTGTGGACATGCTGGAATGATCCGCCGGAGGCTTTGGCGTGCTTCTTCGAGACTTCGACGGTTTCGGGGACGAGGTCGTAGCCTTCCGGATGCGCCAGGACCACGTTCATGCCGAAGCGCGTGAGCAGGGTGACGATGCCTTGCGGTACGGACAGCGGTTTGCCGTAGCTGGGGGAATAGGCCCAGGTCATGGCGATTTTTTTGCCTTTGAGGTTATCGAGGCCGCCGAAATATTTTTGCAGGTGCAGGAGGTCGGCCATCGATTGCGTGGGATGGTCGAGATCGCACTGGAGATTGACGACGGTGGGGCGCTGCGGGAGGACGCCTTCTTTGGCGCCTTCGGTGAGCGCCTCGGCGACTTCGACCATGTATTTGTGGCCTTCGCCGAGGAACAGGTCGTCGCGGATGCCGATGGCTTCGGCGAGGAAGGCGATCATGTTGGCGGTTTCGCGGACGGTTTCGCCGTGGGCGATTTGCGACTTGGTTTCGTCGAGCTCCTGCAGGTTCAGGCCCAACAGCGAGGCGGCGCTGGCGTAGGAGAAGCGGGTGCGGGTGGATTGATCGCGGAAGTTGGAGACGGCGATGCCGCCGTTGAAGACGCGGCAACTGACGTTGGCGGCGTAGAGGTTTTCCAGGGCTTCGGCGGCGAGGAGGGTGGCGTTGAGTTCGGCTTCGCTGCGCTCCCAGGTGAGGAGAAAGTCGTTGTTGTAGAGATTGGTTTTGAGGAAGGCGAGTTGATCGGCGAGTTCGGTGGCGCGCTGGATGGACATCATTCACTCCTGTTCTTATCGATGGTCAGTTGTTGGTTGTTGGATATCAGTGCAACGTTCCGGGGCTTCGGCTGCGCCTCCAGCCCCGGCCACCCGTCGCAACGCCGATCGAGCTCGGCGGCTAAATGCTAACCGGCGACGGCGCGGTTGAATTGGTCGATTTGTTTGTCCCAATCGCCGACTTGGGCGAACGTTTGGGTCCAGAAGTCGGGGTCCCAGAGTTGCGCAGCTCGTCGGAAGAGCGGCCTTGCTGTTCGACCCAGGTGAAGTATTTGAAGTTGTGGAGTTGCTTGCGGTCGTGGTAGCTGAGCTCGCGCATGTTGTCGGCGCCGGTGCCTTCGATGTAGCGGCCGTAGTGGCGGGCGGCGGCCAGCTCGTTGTATGGCCCATGGGCTTCGCGCTGCTCGACGACACGGGAGCCGTACATTTCCATGGAGTCGGTGAGCGGGGCGAAGAGGATGTCGTGCTCGTTCATCTCATAGAACTTGGCGGTTTTGACGGCGGAGACGATGTTGCAAATGCTGGAGATGCCCAGCAAGCCGAGCTCGGCGGTGAGGGCTTTGGGGACGCCTTGTTTTTCGAGGAAGGCGCGGCCGGCTTCTTCGTTGAACAGTCGCAGTAGCTGCATGCATTGCTCGTCGTCGACGGCGACGACCACGTCGGTGTTGCGGACGTTGTGGATCCAGGGGACGTGCTTGTCGCCGATGCCTTCAATGCGGTGCTCGCCGAAGCCGCAGGCCAGGAGCGTGGGGCACTGCAAGGCTTCGGAGGCGGCGATGCGGATGTTAGGGTACTTGGTCCGCAGGAAATCGCCGGCGGCGATGGTGCCGGCGCTGCCGGTGGCGGAGACGTAGCCGGACAGCCGGTCGCCGGGCTTTTTGATGCGGTTGAAGATTTCGTCGATGATGCCGCCGGTTACATGGTAGTGCCAGATGGAGTTGCCGAACTCTTCGAACTGGTTGAAGATCACGCAATCTTTGCGGTTCTTCTTGATATCCCAGCACTTGTCGTAAATTTCTTTGACGTTGGATTCGCTGCCGGGGGTTTTGATGACTTCGGCGCCGATGGAGGCCAGCCACTCGAAGCGTTCGCGCGACATTTGCTCGGGCAGGATGGCGACCGCGGTACAGCCAAGCAGGGCGCTATCGAAGGCGCCGCCGCGGCAGTAGTTGCCGGTGCTGGGCCAGACTGCTTTTTGCGTGGTGGGATCGAACTGGCCGGTGACCAGCCGCGGGACGAGGCAGCCGAAGGCCGCGCCGACTTTGTGGGCGCCGGTGGGAAAGTACTTGCCGACTAAGCCTACAATTCTGCACGGGACCCCGGTGATGGCGGGGGGCAGTTCGAGCCAGTTGCCGTTGTTGTATCCGCCGCCCTTGGGCTTGGGTTCGTTCTTCCAGGTGATGCGGAAGAGGTTCGCGGGGTCGACATCCCAGAGGCCGACGTTTTTCAGGCGGTCGCGGATGGCTTGCGGGACGGTGGACGGGTCTTTCTGCTGCGCGAAAGTGGGGATGGTGATTTTGCGTTCGCGGCAGAGGCGGACGGCTTTGTCGAGGACGGATTGGTTGATTTTTTCCATGGGTCGGCGGCGGATTGCGATTGATGGCGGGGTGATGGGCACCGCCGATGCCATCGGCGGCTTTACAAAAAAGGCGGCCAATACAATTGAGAAGCCCGATATGTTAGCATATGAAAAACACGAAAGGAACGGGCTGAAATGTCGCTGATAACTGAGCTGGTTTGTGTGCAGTGTGGCGCCAAATACAAGGAGGGGGAGGCGGATACTTGTCCGCGCTGTGGGCCGGATGAGGGGATTTTAGATGTGCGGTTTGATTTGGCGCGCGCGGCCAAGACGCTGAGCCGCAAGAGCCTGGCCGATCGGACGCGTTCGCACTGGCGGTATCGGGAATTGCTGCCGCTGGATGATGCGTTTTGCCCGAAGGATGGGTTGGTGGGGTGGACGCCGATTATCGAGGCGCCGCGGCTGGCCAAGGCGCTGGGCATCGGACGGTTGCGGTTGAAGGATGATAGCCGGCAACCGTCGGGGAGTTTCAAGGATCGGCCGAGTTCGGTCGGCGTGCAGCGGGCGCTGCAGGTGGGGGCGAAGTCGGTGGCTTGTGCTTCGACGGGGAATGCGGCGACGAGTTTGGCTTACTCGGCGGCGGTGGCCGGGTTGCCGTGCAATATCTTTGTGGCCAAGTTTGTGCCGCAGGGGAAGTTGGCGCAGCTTTTGGCCTATGGCGCGCGGGTGTTTCGCGTGCAGGGGTCGTATGCGCAGGCGTATGACTTGTGCACGCAGGCTTGCGAGAAGTTCGGCTGGTATAACCGCAATGCGGCGGTGAATCCATATTTAGTGGAGGGGAAAAAGACGGGCGGGCTGGAAGCGGCGGAGCAGACGGCCGACGATCCGCCGGAGTGGGTTGTGTGCAGCGTGGGAGATGGGTGCTCGATCGCCGGGGTGCAGAAGGGGATTGCGGAGATGAAGGCGGTGGGGGTGACGAACTGGTCGGCGAAGATGTTGGGAGTGCAGGCGGCGGGGGTGGCGCCGATCGTCAAGGCGTTTGAGACGGGCTTCTTGGAGCGGTCGGATACCGGCGATACGTACGCGGACAGTATTAATTGCCCGATACCGCGGAATTGGCGGAAGGCGGTGAATGCGGTGCGCGACAGTAACGGGGCATATATCACCGTGACCGATCAGCAGATTATGGATGCGGTGGTGGAGACGGGGAAACTGACCGGTGTGTTTGCGGAGCCGGCGGCGGGAACGACGGTGGCGGGCGTGGCCGAAGCGCGGCGGAAGGGGCTCTTGAATGAAAAATCAAATGTGCTGGCGTTTATCACGGGAAACGGACTCAAGGATATTGCCGGGGCGCTGAAGGCTGTGGGCGAGCCGAATGACGTGCAGCCTTCAATCGAGGCCGTCGTCAAGATTGTTGAGGGCAGATAATGCCCGTCGTGCTGACGAATGCGCTGCTTTTGGATTTGGATCCACCTCGAGTTGAGCGCGGCAGCCTCGTGATCCAAGGGAACCGGATTACTGCGCGGCGACGTGACGCTTGGGCATGGTGACGAGGTGCTCGATTGCGGCGGCGCGGTGGTGATGCCGGGCTTGGTGAACGGGCACACGCATTTGTATTCGGCGCTGGCGGTGGGGATGCCGGCGCCGCCGCGGCAACCGAAGAATTTTTTAGAGATTTTGCAATTGGTGTGGTGGCGGCTGGATCGGGCGCTGGATCCGGAATCGATCGAGGCCTCGGGGCGGATTGGGGCGCTGGATGCGCTGCGGTGTGGCACGACGACCTTAATCGATCATCATGCATCGCCTTATTGCATTGATGATTCTCTGGATTTGATTGAGCGCGGGATCGATTCGGTTGGGCTGCGCGGGGTGTTGTGCTATGAGGTGACGGATCGGCACGGCCGGGCGGGGCGCGAGGCGGGGTTGGGGGAGAATCGGCGGTATCTGAAGAAGTGCCGCAAAGTCCAAAGGGCGCTTTGCGGGGCTGGTCGGAGCGCATGCGTCGTTCACGCTGGACGACGAATCGCTGGATGCGCTGGCGGACATGGCGGGGCAGTTCAAGAGCGGCGTGCACATTCACGTGGCGGAAGATCCGTGCGATGAGCAGGAGTGCCGCAAAGATCACAAAGTGGCGCTGATCGATCGGTTGGATAAACATGGGATACTTAAGCCGGATTCGATTTTTGCGCACGGGACGCATTTAGATTGGGTGGCGATCGAGGCGGTGAACACGATCGGCGTGACGATGGCGCACAATCCGCGGTCGAATATGAATAACTCGGTGGGGTATGCGCCGGTGGCGAAGTTCAAACGCCCTCCGATGCTGGGGACCGACGGCATCGGGTCGGACATGTTCACCGAGGCGAAACACGCCTGGTTCAAATCGTGCGATGCCAAGGCGGGGATGACGCCGCAGCAGATTATGGGGATGCTGGGGGCATCGGCGCGGCGGGCATCGGCGGCGCTGGGGGTGACGCTGGGGCGACTGGACGTCGGGGCGGCGGCGGACGTGGTCGTTACCGACTATGTGCCGTTTGCGAATTTGACGGCGGAGAATTTGGCCGGGCATTTAATATTTGCGATGAACTCGCAACAGGTGCGGCATGTGCTGGCGGATGGGAAGTGGGTGCTGCGCGATCGGCACGTTACGACTTGCGATGAAGCGGCGGTGCGGCGGCAGACAGTGCCGGTGGCCAAGCGGATGTGGGATCGGATGGCAGGGATGCCGGTTTAGAGTCTCGAGTGAATCCACTGACAAGCGCGGCGCTTGTCAGTGCCACCCCGGTGATTCATGCTTAGTTTGCAATCGGAAACTACTGCCCGGTGGTTGGCGCAGGTGGATGAGCATTTGGATGAGATACTGATCGATCATGCGCACTGCGAGAAGAAGGCGGCGGGGACGGCGATGAATTTGATCTTCGCCTATGTCGATCGCGTGGAGCTATGCCGCGAGATGGCGGAGATAGTGAACGAGGAGCTGGAGCACTTTAATTTGGTGTTGGATTTACTTGAGCGGCGGGGGATTCGGTTTCGGCGGCTGCCGCCGAGTGGTTATGGGAGGAAGTTGAACGAGCTGGTGCGGAAGTTGGAGCCAGGCCGCGCTGTGGATCGGCTGCTGGTGGCGGGGCTGATCGAAGCCCGCAGTTGCGAGCGGTTTGATTTGCTGCGGCAGCACATGCGGGGAAAGGATGAGGAGCTGGCGGCGTTTTACGACAGTTTGTTCGAGAGCGAGGCGCGGCATCACAGCACCTATGTGCGGCTGGCGAAGGAGTTCGCGCCGGAGGAAGTGGTGAGTGCGCGGCTGGAGGAGTTGGCGGCGGAGGAGGCGCGGATTGTTGCGGAAGGAGATGCGCTGGCGCGGATGCATAGTTGATGCACATTTAACGAGCCGATTCATGGTGGGATCGCCTGGGAGGTTGCCTGTCATGCGGCGTCTGATTTGCGGTGCGGCGGCGCTGGTGCTCATGTTTGGCACGGTGCGCGGCGAAGCGGCGGCGCTATTGACCTTTACGGGCACTTTCAATCCGCAGCCGGAGCCCAGATTGTATTTGTTTGAGGTTCGCGACGCGGGGCGCGGAACCGCCTTGGAAGCGAGCGTCAAAGTGAGCCAGGGCAAGGCTGCGATCCGCGTGACGGATCCCGCCGGCAAGGAGATCTATTCCTCCAGTTGCGCAGGTTCGATGACGCTGGGCCCTTTGGCGCTGAAGACGACAGACGCCGGCATGTACCGCCTGGAGCTGGTCAACGAAAGCGGGGCGGCCGATTGGACGGTGCGAATTTTGGAAGGAGCGGAGCGGCCGTTTCTGTATCTATCGATGGAGTCGGGTTTGGGGATGGTAATTGTGGGGGCCGCGTCGATATGGTTTTGGCGGACGCGGTCGCATGCACAGTGGCGCTGGTTTTGGGTGGGGGCAGCGGTGTGGATCGTCGGCGTCGCACTGAAATTTGCCTGGGCCGTGCCGCTCAATGCACCAATTTTGCAGGGCTTGAAGTCGGCGTTGCCGCACTGGGCTTATCTCGTTGCGGGCAGCATCTACGTCGGGCTGCTGACCGGAGTGTTCGAGATCGGAATCACGCTGTTGGCGGGGCTGATGTGGAGGCAGATGACGGCTGACGCGGCGCGGGGGGTGGCGGTGGGCTTCGGGGCCGGCGGTTTCGAGGCGATGCTGCTGGGGCTGGCGGCGATGGCAGCCGCGGCCACGGCGCTGGTGGATCCGACTTCGGCTGTTTCTGGAAGCTTCGCCGTTGCGGCGATGGCGCCGGTTCGGTTGTTCTGGCTGGTGGGTATCGTGGAACGGATGCTGGCGATTGCGTGTCACGTTTCGTCACGCGCGCTGGTTTTGTTTGGGATTGCGCGAGGAAAATGGTGGCCTGCTGTGGCGGGATTTTTGCTGATGACCGCCGTGGACGCAGTTGCGGGGTTTGCAATCCTTTCAGGGATGGTCGGGCGTGTAAATCCCTGGTGGATTGAGTTGGCCATTGCACCTTTTGCGGTGGTGAGCATTCCAATTGTGGCCTGGTGCGTGCGGAATTGGCTCGCTGCGGCAAATGACCGATGACCAATGACCAATTGATGGCAAGCGCGGAGTGCGGAGTTGGGAGTGCGGAGTGGTGGTTGTCGGCAGAATGCGTCGCGGGGTTGAGGGGAAGGTCGGTGGATTCTGTGCCGGCGAAATGCCGATTCTTGAATTAGGTCAGGGGTCTGACGATCCGCCGATGCTATGCGCCGGAGCGTCAAAGTTGCCCCAGTTTTACCTGCCTGCCTGACCAAACCCGAAGCTTGTTTCAATTCCACGACAATTGGCAGTAGATGGCCAGTTGTCGCCGCTCCGGAGGTCGTTGACCTCCGGCTAGAAGTTTTGAAACAGGTCCCACCTGTTTTACTGAACTGAGACGACAAGGATGTCGCTGTTCGGTTCCAATCGAGATGATCGCCGTCGCCGTGCGCTGGCCGAAGAATCGGCCGGGGATTCGCTGGCTGTTTCTGCCTCTGCGCCGAAGAGCGGCACGCGGGGGGATAAATCGGAACGCTATACGGCGGCTGCCCGGCGGGAAAATCATCGGCGGGCGACGGATATTTTGCCGCGAGGCAGGATTTCGATTTTCGCGTGGTACCTGGTCGGGCTGACGATCGTGGCCGGGCTGCTGGTGGGCTATTCAAACGTCGGCAACGAGACGATCGGCGCGCTGGGGCTGAGGGCGCTATTGGATGCGTCGCAAGGTGGCAGTTTGGCGAGCTGGTTTTCGTCGCTGGCGTTCGGCCTGGCGGCGGTGGCCAGCGTGCTGATCTATTCGGTGCGCCGGTACAAAACGGACGATTACCGGGGCAGCTACCGGCTATGGTTGTGGTGCGCGATCGCTTTCATGGCGATGAGCATCGATGCCACGGCGAATTTGCATGCGCCGTTTTCAAGGGCGATGGCCCGGGTGAGCGGCTGGTCGATGCTGCCCGAAGGATCAGTCTGGTGGATTACGGTATGGGGCGCGGTGATGTCGATCCTTGCGTTGCGGCTGATCATGGAAGTGCGCGAGTGCCGCATGGCGCTGGTGGGCATTGTGAGTGTGATCGCGTTGTGGACTGCGGCTTTGGCGATTGAGTATGGTTGGCTGCCGATTCACGAGAACGGCGAGCTGATAGCGGCGGGCTGCCGGTTGCTGGGGCAGTTGAGTTTGTTAAGCGCGATAGGCGTTTATGCGCGGCACGTACTGTTGGACGCCGAAGGGTTGCTGAAGGTGCGGGCGCCGAAGATCAAGAAAGAGAAGCCGAAGAAAGCAGCGTCCAGTTCGTCATCGTCGACTTCCACACGAAGCGATTTATCGCATAAGCCGGCCAGTGGGTTGCAATCGTATGTGCAGGCGGCGGTGAATCGGAACAGCGGCAGCGGTTCGAGCAGCAGGTCTTATTCCTCGAATCGCACCGAAGAGGACGATGAAGAGCGGTACTCCGGCTATGAAGATGAGGACGATAACAATTCCGGCTACGGCAACCGCAAGCTATCGAAGGCAGAGCGCAAGCGGATGCGCAAGCAGATGCGCCGGCAGCAGCGCGATGACGATTACGACGATCGGTAGCCCGCACCGCGACCGGCGGTCGCGGCTTTATGGCATTTGCCATTTCTCAGCGGGTCGGTACCTTGGTAGGTGAACTGCGATAGCGCTATCACACCCAGGGATTCTTTCCATGCCACGGTCGGTTCGGACACGGTTTGCTCCCAGCCCGACGGGGTATTTGCATATTGGGGGCGTGCGCACGGCCTTGTTCAATTGGCTGTTTGCGCGGCGGCATGGGGGGCAGTTTTTGCTGCGGATCGATGATACGGACCAGGAGCGTAACGTCGAGGAGGCGCTGGCGCCGATTCTGCATGGGTTCCGCTGGCTGGGGATCGATTGGGATGAGGGGCCGGAGGTAGGGGGGCCGTTTGCGCCGTATTATCAGTCGCAGCGGCGAGCGCGCTATCAGGCGGCGATCGATAAATTGCTAGCGGGTGGATTTGCTTATCGAGATTTCGCCACGACGGAGGAAATTCAGGCGGAGCGTACGGCAGCCGAAGCCGAGAAGCGGCCGTTTATCTATAGCCGTAAGTGGATGGCGGATTCGGCGGCCAAGCAAAAGCAGTTTGAGAGCGAGGGGCGGAAAGGCGTGGTGCGGCTCAATATGCCGCATGAGGGGACGCTGGTGATCAAGGATTTGATTCGCGGGGATGTGGAATTTCAATGGGTGCGCGAGCAGGATCATGTGATTCAGCGGGCCGACGGAACGCCGCTTTATAACCTGGCCACGGTGGTGGATGATTTCGATTTTGAAATCTCGCACGTCATTCGCGCCGAAGAGCATCTTTCGAATACGCCGCGGCAGATATTTATTGCGCAGGCGCTAGGGTATCCGCTGCCGGAGTATGCGCATGTGCCGTTTGTGGCGGAGCCGGGGAGCCGCAATAAGCTGAGCAAGCGAAAGCTCGCGCAGTATTTGAAGAATGCGGAGTTCAAGCGGCTGCATGAGCATGGGCTGGAGGTGGCGGCGCATCTGGGACTGACCACTGCGGCGGAGACGTTCAATCCGGTCATCGTCGATTTTTATGAAGAGGTTGGTTACCTGCCGGATGCGATCATCAACTATTTGATGCTGTTGGGGTGGTCGTTCGATGATAAGGCTGAGTTTTTTACGCGCGAGCAGATGATCGAGAAGTTTTCGCTGGAGCGAGTGAACAAGTCGCCGGCGAGTTTCGATTGCAAGAAGTTGTGGTCGTTTGAAGACAGCTACATGCAGCAGGTGCCGGTGAAGCAGAAGGTGGCGAAGTGCTTGCCGTTTTTGCAGCGGGCGGGGTTAGTGAGCGATCCGGTGGCGTGCGAGGTGGGGCCGAGGTTGACGCGGATTGTGGAGGCGGCGGGGGACCGAATTAAAGTGTTCGGCGATATTTTGGATTACGCGGATTTCTTTTTGCCGGATGAGAAGTTGGTGTACGATGAGCAGGTGTTTGAGAAGCGGGTGCGCAACACGCCGGGGCGCGGGAGTTGTTAGGCGAAGTGAAGCAGGCGCTAGCGACGATTGATCCGTTTGAGCCGGCGGCGCTGGAAGACGCGCTGAAGAAGCTGATCGAAAAGCGCGGCGGGAAGATTACGGATTTGGTCCATCCGCTGCGCGTGGCGCTGACGGGCAAGGGGGTGGGGTTCGGGCTATTCGACACGCTGGCGATTCTGGGCGCGAGCAATCGAGTTCGCGCATTTATCGGGCGCTCGCGCGATAGCTAAATGTTGCAGCTCTAATGACCTTTTCCTGACGGGTAAATGCGCTGTTGGCGATATCGACAATCCGCACACCAATAGTCCCCGGCCGCTTTTCGCACTGAGATCTCTTCGGTCGCAATCGCAATAGCGTGATCCGCATGTTCCCGCGGTAGCAGCTTGGCAACAATTAAAGCATCGATGATAAGAGCAGCTAGTCCGCCGCTATCTATCTCAGGTTCGAGAGCCATCAAGTGTTCCCCTACAGAAGTTGCCGTCAACGAATAGCTGATGCCCGCAATCGCCGATATAACTGTGCCAAAGCCTTGCCGGCAAAAACTTCCGCAATCTGTCGCACTCTTGCCTGAAATGCGACGTTGCGGGACACTATTCGCATCCCATGCTGGAAATTAATAAGGCCGAAGAGTATGTCGCAGAACGAAAACAAGCCGCAGGATAATACGGCATCCGAATCGGCGCGGTCGCTGAATTTTATTGAGGAGATTATTGAGGAGCATGCGCAGCGGGCGGTTTGGGGGGCGGGTGCAGACGCGGTTTCCGCCGGAGCCCAATGGGTATTTGCACATCGGGCATGCCAAGAGCATTTGCCTCAATTTTGGATTGGCGCTCAAATTCAACGGCGTTTGCAATTTGCGGTTTGACGATACCAATCCGATCAAGGAGGAAGAGGAGTACGTTCAATCGATCGAGGAGGATGTGCGGTGGTTGGGATTTGACGTGCCTGAGGCGCTGTATGCCAGCGATTATTTTGAGCAGATTCATGCTTGGGCCATCGGGCTGGTGAAGGCGGGGCATGCGTATGTGTGCGATTTGAATGCCGATCAGATTCGGGAGTATCGCGGCACGCTGACCACGCCGGGGAAGAATAGTCCGTTTCGGGATCGGCCGGTGGCGGAGAATCTCGACTTGTTCGAGCGGATGCGGAAGGGGGAGTTTCCCGAAGGGTCGCGCACGCTGCGGGCCAAGGTCGATATGGCGCATCCGAATTTGAATATGCGCGATCCGGTCATGTATAGGATTTTGAAGGCCAGGCATCATCGCACCGGTGATAAGTGGTGCATCTACCCGATGTACGACTGGGCCCACGGGCAGAGCGATTCGATTGAGAATGTGACGCATTCGATTTGCACGCTGGAGTTTGAGAATCATCGGCCGCTTTATGATTGGTATCTGGATCGGATCAAGGAGGACAATCCCGGCAAGATTCAGCATCCGCAGCAGATTGAGTTTGCGCGGTTGAATCTCACATACACGGTGATGAGCAAGCGGCGGTTGTTGGAGTTGGTGCGCGATAAGCACGTGAGCGGGTGGGACGATCCACGCATGCCGACGATTTGCGGGCTCAGGCGGCGGGGGTACACGCCGGAATCGATTCGACTGTTTTGCGATCGGATCGGCGTGGCGAAATTCAATAGCACGATCGACATGGTGGTGCTAGAGAATGCGGTGCGCGAGGATTTGAATCGCCTGGCCCAGCGGCGGATGGCGGTGCTGCGGCCATTAAAGGTGGTGATCGACAATTATCCCGCGGGGCAGGTGGAGCAGCTTGAGGCGGTGAATAATCCGGAGGATCCGGCGGCGGGCTCACGGAAGATTCCGTTTTCGCGCACGATTTACATCGATCAGGATGATTTTCGCGAGGATGCGCCGAAGAAGTTTTTCCGCCTGGTGCCTGGCGGCGAGGTGCGCTTACGGTATGCGTACATCATCAAGTGCGAAAGCGTGGTGAAAGATTCAGCCGGGGCTGTGACCGAGGTGCATTGCACATACGATCCGCTCACGAAGAGCGGAATGGAGCAGGCTCGGCGCAAAGTGAAGGGGACGATTCACTGGGTTTCGGCGGAGCATGCGGTGACGGCGCCGGTGCGGTTGTACGATTATTTGTTCAACAAGTCCGATCCGGATGAAGTGGCGGCGGGGCAGACGTATTTGGCGAATTCGAATCCAAACTCGCTGGAAGTGCTGAGCGACGCGAAACTGGAGCCGAGTTTGGCGCGGCGCAGCCGGGCGATCGGTTCCAGTTTGAGCGAACCGGGTATTTCACTGCGGACGCAATCGATTCGAAGCCGGGCAAGCCGGTGTTCAATCGGACGGTGACGCTGAAGGATGCTTGGGCGAGGATTGAGCAGAAGGGCGGGCGGTAGTTTCGTCCGCTATCACGGCAGCTGCTCTAGGTGTTTTTTCGCCGTCTTGTCAGAATTCTGTTGCAATTCCCCCGCTGGGATGATAAATGTACATGCGTATACAGGAGCACCACCGTGAGCGATAATTCCAAGATCGAATGGACGGATGCCACTTGGAATCCCGTGCGCGGTTGCACAAAGATTAGCCCGGGCTGTGCGCATTGCTACGCCGAGGTTTTCGCTGAGCGTTTCCGCGGCGTGCCGGGCCATCCGTATGAGCAAGGTTTTGATTTGCGGTTGGTGCCCGAGAAGTTGGTCGAGCCGCTGAAGTGGAAGAATTCGCGAATGATTTTCGTGAATTCGATGAGCGATTTGTTTCAGGACGGCGTGCCGGACGAGTATGTGGTGGCCGTGGCAGAAGTCATGCATCGCGCCAACTGGCACACGTTTCAGGTGCTGACAAAACGATCCGAGCGGTTGCGCGACATGTTGGCGGGGTCATTGGCCTTTGCCGCGAGTGATCCGCATATTTGGTGGGGCGTGAGCGTGGAAAATCGCCGTCATGGATTGCCGAGAATCGAACATTTGCGTGCTGCGCCCGCGGCAATGCGGTTTCTTTCCGTCGAACCGCTCTTGGAAGACATCGGGCAAGTCAATCTGGACGGTATCCACTGGGTAATTGTTGGTGGCGAGAGTGGGCACGGAGCGCGGCCAATGGATAAATTGTGGGTGATTAGCATCCGCAATCAATGCCGCCGTGCAAAGGTGCCATTTTTCTTCAAGCAATGGGGCGGGGTGCGCAAGAAGCAAACCGGACGGAAACTTGACGGAAGGACGTATGATGGATTCCCAAGAATCCAAAACCGCGGTTCCATTTTCAACATTGAAGATGCAAAAGCGGATTTAGCCACTGTGGAAATAATGGCTCAGGACTTCATGGAGGAAATCATTCAAGTTCGTCTGCCTGCATAGGCGGCATAGAGGGGCAAATGGCAGTCAGTACCGTAGGTCCGTGGGCGAGAGATAAGCTAAATCGTCTCGGGAAATACCTGCATGCATACACGACGATCCTGTCAACGCAACAATGGTGCAACGGCTATTTCTACATCGATGCATTTGCAGGACCTGGCGAGCATGAGGTGCGTCAGAAAAAATCCCAGTTTTCTGAGGTCCAACGGGCGCTAATCGATGTCGCAGGCTTTGGGAATGAGCAAACGGAGCAACGCTCGTTCCTTGCAGGTTCGCCACGCGTAGCGTTGGGAGTGCAACCCTCATTTTCTTCTTATGTATTTGTGGAGAAATCGAATTTTCGGCAGAAAGAGCTCGAACAGCTGCAGTCAGAATTTGGAGCGAGCCGGAAAATCTTCGTCCGTCACGGCGACTGCAACGAGTATTTGCTCCATAAGGTTGTAAATAATCCAAAGCTTAATTGGAAATCACAGCGGGCAGTTGTGTTCCTGGATCCATTCGGAATGCAAGTTCCCTGGCATACGATCGCGGCATTAGGTCGTACTAAAGCTATAGAAGTTTTTTTGAACTTCCCCGTCGGCATGGCAATACAGCGCCTATTATTGCGGCGCGGCGAATTCAATCAGCAACAGTGCGCAAAGCTCGACGAATACCTAGGATCGTCAGATTGGTATCGAGAAATGTACCGGACAAGCAAGAATCTTTTAGGCGATGACGATGAAGAGAAGGTCGAGAAGTCTGGTAAGCGTCTCCTTGGTTGGTACCGTGATCGATTGAAGGCAGAGTTCGGGTATGTATCTAAGGGAGCCCTAATTCGTAACACTCGCGGAGCCCATCTCTACTATCTTCTTTTGGCAACCCACAACAAAACAGGTTGCAAGATTGCGAACGACATCTTCTTGTCGGCAGGCGAGACCGTTTAGCTAGGTTTCACCGGGTCGCCGGGGCGGAGGGTTCCGCTGGTGAGGATTTCGGCGCGGAGGCCGCCGCGGTGGAGGAGGGCTTTTTCGATTCCCGGCACGGTCATTTTTTCTAGGTGGCCGCAGGGTTCGCAGAGTTTGATGCCGCGGAGACGCACTGGGCCGATTTGGAATTCGCGGCCGAACAGGTGATTCAAGGGCACGCCGCGCACGAGCAGGTTGCGGCGCGGTTGGTGGGGGGCGATCTTTAGATCGTAGTCGCGCTGGGCGGCTTCGAGGGCCTCGGCTTCGATGAGGGTGACCTGGCGGCCGGCGCTCCTCCCGTCGCTGACGCTCGGGGCTCGCCCAGAGATGGAGTAGCGGTCGCCGTTGAGGCCGGCGCCGGCGATGGCTTGGATGCTTTCGACCTGTTGCATCGGTTGGCCCTTGGTGGGGCCGATGAAGATGGCTTCGAGTGTGCCGGTGAACATGGCGGCCGCGGATGAAGGGGTGAACGGGTGACTGCTACTATCGGGCTGTGATTGTAACTACAATGCGACGGTTCGCGGGATACTGCAAGATCAGCAAGGAAAAATCACATGTCGCTGTTGGTGGTGGGTTCGGTGGCCCTAGATAGCGTGGAAACTCCCACCGCTCGGCGCGATAACGTGCTGGGGGGGGCGGCGGTGTTCTTTTCGTACTCGGCCAGTTATTTTTCGCCGGTGCAGTTGGTGGGCGTAGTGGGGGAAGACTGGCCGGGGGAACATACAGAGCTGTTGAAAAAACGGGGCATCGATACGGCGGGGCTGCACGTGGTGAAGGGGGGCAAGACGTTTCGCTGGACGGGGAAGTATCAGCCCAACATGAACGATCGGGAAACGCTGGAAGTGCATTTGAATGTGTTCGGCGATTTTAATCCCGTGTTGCCGAAGGAATATCGCGCCAGCAAGTTTTTGTTTCTGGCCAACGGATCGCCGGTATTGCAGATGAAGGTGTTGGATCAGGTGCCGGAGGCGATGCTGACCGTGGCTGACACGATGGATTTGTGGATCAACATTCAGCACGACGAGCTGATGCAGTTGCTGAAGCAGATCGATGGGCTGGTGATCAATGATGCCGAGGCCAAGCTGTTGACAGGCGACGAGAATCTGGTGCGGCGGGCAAAAAAATTCTGAAGCTGGGGCCGAAATTCGTGGTGATCAAAAAAGGGGAGCATGGGGCGATGTTTTTCAGCGAGCATGAGACGTACGTGATGCCTGCTTATCCGACGCCGCAGGTGATCGATCCGACTGGCGCCGGCGACAGCTTCGCAGGGGGCATGATGGGGTACCTGGCCGAGAAAGACAGCTTTGATCCGCGCACGCTGAAGGAAGCGATGGCTTATGGCGTGCTGACGGCCAGCTTCACGGTCGAGGATTTCTCGCTGGACCGGCTGAAAGGGATCGAGCGGGCCGATTTGGAGCGGCGGATGGAAGAATATCGGAAGATGCTGAGTTTCTAAGGGCAGTTAACCGCAGAGACGCGGAGGCGCAGAGAGGGCAGATTCATAAGGAAGCTATCAAAGCAGGAATGGCGCGATGCAGCCGCTGCGAACGTTTGTGGCCGTGGAGATTTCGCCGGAGGTGCGCTCTAGCGCGCTGCGATTGATTGAGCGGCTGAAGCTGGCTCCGGCCAAAGTGACTTGGACCAAGGCGGCCAATCTGCATTACACGCTCAAGTTTTTGGGGGACGTGGCGGCGGAGCTAACCAATGATATTTGCCGGGCGGTGCAGGAGGCTGTCGGGCCGTTTTCGCCATTTGAGATTGTGGCGCAGGGGGTGGGGGCATTTCCAGCCGTATCGCATCCGCGCGCTGTGGCTGGGGGTAAGCGAGGGGGCGGAGCAGATGGAATTGCTATTCCAGGCCGTGGAGCGATTGCTCGAGCCGTTGGGATTTCCTAAAGAACATCGGCGGTTTACGGGACACATCACATTAGGCCGGGTGCGCGAAAGCAGTCGCGGGGGCCTAGAAGAATTATCGGGATTGCTGAAAAAGCATGCCGAGTTCGACGCCGGGGCGATGGCGGTCGATTCTGTCACCGTTTTTTCCAGCACGCTGGGGCGCGAGGGGCCGACGTACGAGGTGCTTTCGCACGCGGTATTTGAGGAATAGCATTTAATTCGTTGGCAATATCAGGAGTTTTGATCGTGGCTGAAGAGCAATCACAAACGTCGCCGCCTGCGGGTTTGACTGCAGCGTCGTCGTCGGCACAAGGTGCAGGTTCGTCGGCAGGTGCGATTACGCCGGAAGTCCTTAAATCGGCGCGGAACGCGTTCAAAAAGCGCTGGAAGTTGACGCTGTTGGATCACGAATCACGAATTGGACGCGGGCCGATGAGTTCGGGGCAGAAATCGACGATCGCGGGTATTGCGCCCCCCGATCAGTTTCCGCGCGCGGTGTGGGAGGCACTGGTGGAACAGGGGAAGCTGAAGCGGCAGGGAACCGATCTGTATTCGCTGCCGTAATCGCAACGCATTTGCAAGCGGCCGGCAGGCCGGGCACGACTTGCGGATGGGCACGTCAGATTGGAGTGGGCGCTAGAGGGGGGCGGCGGAAATTGCTGCTGATAAGCTTGCGATTTTGCGCCAAATGTTTTGCTTGTTCACTAGTGTACAGGACAGGATTTTTCGCGCGCGGGAAAATCTACTTGATCAAATCGGTATTCGCCGATATACTGTCCACGTGTTCAGTAATGGAGTATCATTGGAATTAAATCTTGCAGGCCTGGGCGAACCGCGGACGCTTGGAGCTAGCTTGCACATTCGGGGCTTCTGCGGGATAAAGGATGGAAACTTTCATGGTCACGGCAGTCAAAACGAACAATCGCATGGCAAAGAAAGAATCGGTTCCTTCGAAATCGGCGGACGGAAAAGGCAAAGCCGGGCACGATGTGCTGGCCGAGCATCCGCAACTGAAGACCACCATCGCCCAGATCGAGAAGACGTTTGGCGAGGGGTCGATCATGGCGCTGGGGGCCACCGAAGGGGCGACGGCGCGCGTGCAGGGCATTCCCACCGGCAGCTTGTCGCTGGACCTGGCCTTGGGCGGGGTGGGCTTGCCTAAGGGGCGCGTGATTGAGATTTTTGGTCCCGAATCGAGCGGGAAGACCACGTTGGCGCTGCATGCCGTGGCGCGGGCTCAGCGCGCAGGGGGAATTGCGGCGTTCATCGACGCCGAACATGCGCTGGATCCGACTTGGGCGAAGAAGCTGGGCGTGGATTTGGAGACGTTGTTGGTGAGCCAGCCGGGCAGCGGTGAAGAGGCGATGAACATTACCGAGATGCTGATCAAGAGCAACGCGGTGGATATCATCGTGATCGATTCGGTGGCCGCCTTGGTGCCGCAGAAGGAATTGGATGGGGAAATGGGGGATTCGCACGTCGGGTTGCAAGCCCGGCTGATGAGCCAGGCGATGCGGAAGCTGACCGGGGCGATTTCCAAGAGCAAGACGTGCGTGATCTTCATCAATCAGATTCGCGAGAAGATTGGCGTGATGTTCGGCAGTCCGGAGACGACGCCGGGAGGCCGGGCGCTCAAGTTTTATTCCTCGTGCCGCATCGACGTGCGGCGGATCGGTCAGTTGAAGGACGGTGAGGAAGTGATCGGGCAGCGCGTGCGGGCCAAAGTGGTGAAGAACAAAGTGGCGCCGCCGTTTCGCGTGGCCGAGTTCGACATGATGCATGCCAATGGCATCAGCTACGAAGGGGACGTGCTGGATTTGGCGATGAATCAGAAACTGGTTATCCGCAGCGGCGCGTGGTTCAAGTACGGCGAAACGCATTTGGGCCAAGGGCGCGAGAAGGTGCGGCAGTTTTTGGCGGAGAATCCGAAGGTGACCGAGGAGCTGCGGGAGAAGATTCTGGCGGCGGGGAGTACGGCGGTGGTTGCCGTCGCCACCGGCGGCGGTGGCGGGGAAGAGTAAGCACAGAGAATAAGTCAATTTGAAATTTCTTGGCCGCGCGAGCCCAGGGGCTGCAACCGCTGGGCTTTTTTTGCGCAGCGGGCACTTCGAATGGCCGCCTAGCCGGTCGTTTGGCAGACGGATATGATTGGCCGTTTGCTGGTAGTGGTTGCGCGATTTGGTGATTCTCCGGAGGCGGTTCGCCTCCGGCTAATAATGACGCGTTGATTCCATGAAGACTGACGAAATTCGCGAGAAATATCTCGCGTTCTTTGAATCCAAGAAGTGCGTGCGGCGGCCCAGCGACGTGCTGGTGCCGCGGTGGGATCCGTCGGTGCTGTTCACCCCGGCGGGGATGAACCAATTCAAGGATCATTTCCTGGGCAAGTGCAAGCTGGAGTTTACGCGGGCGACGACTTGCCAGAAGTGCCTGCGGACCGGGGATATCGATAACGTGGGGCGGACGGCTTATCACCACACGTTTTTCGAGATGCTGGGCAACTTCAGCTTTGGCGATTACTTCAAGCGCGAGGCGATTGGCTGGGCGTGGGAATTTCTGACCGACAAAAAGTGGATGGGCATTGAGTCGGAGCGGTTATCCGTGACCGTGTATCAGGACGACGACGAGGCGTACAACATTTGGCGCGATGAAATCAAGGTGCCGGAGTCGCGGATTCAGCGGATGGGGGAGGATGACAATTTCTGGCCGGCCGGGGCGCCCAGCAAAGGGCCGGATGGCGTGTGCGGGCCGTGCAGCGAGATTTTTGTGCGCACGCCCGATGGGGGCGAGGTGGAAGTCTGGAACCTGGTGTTTACGCAATTCAATCGGGTAGGAAATCCGCCGAACAATTTGCGGCCGCTGCCGAGCAAGAACATCGACACCGGCATGGGTTTGGAGCGGATGGCGGCGGTGATGCAGAACGTGGACACGAACTTTCACATCGATATTTTTCGGCCGCTGGTCGAGGCGGCGGCGCAGGTGTGTGGGAAGCAATACGATCCGACGAGCGATGACGGCCGGCGAATGCGGCGGATTGCGGACCATGTGCGCGCTTGCACGTTTGCCATCCATGAAGAAGTGGCGCCGGGTCCGAAGAAACAGGGGTATGTGATCAAGCGGTTGCTAAGGCGCGCGGTTCTCGACGGGCATCAGATGGGGGTGCGCAAACCGTTTTTGAGTCAGCTTGTCGGCACAGTGGCGCAGGTGATGAGCCAGCCGTATCCGGAATTGAAGAGCACCGTCGATCGCGTGTCGAAGATGATTCGCGCGGAAGAAGAGAATTTTTTAGGCACGATCGACAGCGGGCTGAATCGCATCGATCGGCTGTTCGACTCCATGCAAAAGGCGGGGCGGGCGCTGATCTCCGGCAAAGAAGCGGCGGATTTGTACACCACGCATGGTTTTCCGCCGGAGCTTTTGGAGCAGATCGGCGCGGAGCGGAATTTGCAATTGGATTGGGCCGGCTTCAAGCAGGAGATGGAAGAGCACGGCATTGCCTCGGGCGGCGGCAAAGTGGCCGACGTGTTCACGCACAGCCCCGTGGATAGCCTGGCCAAGACGATGGAGCCGACGAAATTTTTGGGATACGAGGCGACCGAGGCGAAGGGGAAGGTGGTGGCGATTATCGCCCAGGATCATTTGTGCGAGACGATGCAGGAAACGGGTCACGAGCAACCGGTGACGGTGGTGCTCGATCAGACGCCGTTTTACGGCGAGTCGGGTGGACAGGTCGGGGATACTGGTGAGCTGTCTAGCGATGCAGTGCGGTTTGACGTGATCGATACGCAGCGCGAGAAGGGTTTCATGCTCCATCGCGGGCATTTGAAGCAGGGAATGTTGAAGCTGGGGATGCCGGTGACGGCGCGGGTGAATGACCAGCGGCGGGCGGGCATTCGCCGGGCACACTCGGCGACGCACGTGCTACACTATGCGCTGCAGAAGTTTTTGGGGAAGCACGCGCAGCAGCAAGGGTCGAAGGTGGATGACGATTGGCTGCGGTTTGATTTTGCGAACCCGTCGGCGGTCGATCGGGAAGCGCTGGCGAAGATTGAAGACGAGGTGAATCAACGAGTGTTGGCGGCGGAGCCGGTCGGCTGGAAGCATCTGCCGATTGCCGAAGCGCGGCAATCGGGCGCGATGATGCTGTTCGGCGAGAAGTATCCGGACATCGTGCGGATGGTCAGCATGGGCGAGTTCAGCAAGGAACTTTGCGGCGGAACGCACGTGAGCAATACGGGGCAGATCGGATTGTTCCGGATCGCCAGCGAAGAAAGCGTTTCCGCGGGCACGCGGAGGATTGTGGCGCTCACGGGCCGGGCAGCATTGGAAAAGGCGAGGGAAGATCAGCGTTTGATGGCCGAGACTGCGGCGGCGCTGCGAGTGCCGCCGGGGGAAGTTCCGCAGCGTGTGGCGGCGCTGGCGAAAGAAGTGCGCGAGCTAAAAAAACACGCGGCGGCGGGCGCGAAGAGCGGGGACCTTTCGCCGGAAAAACTGATCGAGCAGGCGGCGAAGGTCGCCGGCGCGAATGTCATTGTTGCCGAAGCGCCCGGCGCGGAGGCGGGCACGATGCGCGAGCTGATCGATCTGGTGCGCCGCAAAGTGAGTCCGGCGGCGGTGATGTTGGCGAGCCGCGACGACGGCAAAGTGACGATTGTGGCAGGGCTGACGCGCGATCTGGTGGATAAAGGCTTAAGTGCAGGGGAGTGGATCAAGTCGGCGGCGGAAGCGGTCGGCGGGCGCGGCGGTGGCAAGCCGGACATGGCGCAGGCGGGCGGGAAGCACCCGGATCAATTGGCGGCGGCATTGGCGGCGGCGCGCAGCAGTATTGAGAAGCTGCTGGCGGGGAAATGACCAATGACCAAATCCCAATGACCAATAGTTGCCGCATTGCCCCGGGTCATTGACCGGGGAGGTAATTGCGATCAGAGTTGCGACTTGAGAGCCGTTAGGGCGGCGGCGTAGTCGGGTTCTTCGGTGACTTCTTTGACTTGCTGGGCGTAGACCACTTTGCCGTTCTTGTCCAGGACGAAGACGCTGCGCTGCAGGATTTTCAGCTCTTCGATCAGTGTGCCCCAATTCTTGCCGAATTGGCGGTCCTGGTAGTCGCTGCCGACGCGCATGTTCTTGATGTTTTCGGCGCCGCAGAAGCGGTTTTGGGCGAAAGGGAGGTCGAGGCTGATCGTGACGGCGTTGATTCGCTCGCCCAGCGCGCCCAGTTCTTCGTTGAATCGCTTGGTTTGTTTCTGGCAGACGCCGGTATCGAGCGACGGCACCACGCTGAGCAAGGTGGGTTTGCCTTTGAGGTCGGCCAGGCGGATCGGCTTCAATTCGCCGGCCTCGAAATAGAAGACTGTAAAGTCGGGGGCCTGAGCGCCGACTTTCACCTCGTCCCCGGCCAGCGTCAACGGTTTACCTTTGAAAGTGACTGCTCCGGAACGTGCCATGGTGGGTCTCGCTTATGCAAAGTGTGAAAATAGGCTGATTGCGCGTCGCGAATCGGCGGCCCGCAGGACCGAAGTAGTATCGAAAGTTCGCGGACGGGTCGCAAGTGGGTGGGTGCTTGCAGACGGTATGCGGTATGCAGTCGGCGACGAGTTTAACTTCGCGTTGCATGGGCTCTGGAAAAGCTTATGATGAACTGCTCAGGAACTCTTCTGTAGCGCAAGCCTTTTCATATGAAGGGAAAGGTGTCTCATGGTCATTGCGCAAATTGCGACGGGTTGGCGGATGGACGTCGACCGTGGGCCGGATTGGATGTTTGTGCGGCTGCATCCGGCCGAGGAGCTTGGGCCAGGCGAACTCTCGCTGGCGGAAAAAGTGTGGTCGATCTTGCAGCAGGCCTTCATCTACCGCGTGGTGCTGGAACTGGACGAGGTGGAGATGCTGCACAGCTCCGTGATCGCGCAATTGGTAATGCTGGCCAAGCGCATTCATTCGCACAACGGCATGCTGCGGCTATGCGGATTGTCGGAAGCAAATCAGGAAGTGATTCACATTTGCCGCTTGGATGAATGCTTGCCCAACTATGGCAGCCGCGGGGACGCGGTAATGGGGCACCGGCCGGCGAAGCCACGGTGATGGGAACTAGAGCGCGGCTTAGCGGGGGCTCCGGAGGCTGTTAGCCTCCGGCTTTGGGCGATGCGTGCTGCGCTGTTTGACTAGGCGCGGCTGACTTCCAGATGGTTGTCGACCTGGTCGATGCCGTCGAGCCGCAACAATGTTTCCTGCGCCATCTGCTTTTGATACCAGCTCGTGACCTGGCCGCGGAGTGTCACACGGCGCTCGTGGGTTTCAAACCGCAGGCTGCGGCCTCGCAAATGCGGATTTTCCCGGAGCGCGGTTAAGACTTGCTCGTGGAGCAGATTCGTCTCGTCCTGAAGAACCGCGCTGGACATGGATTACCAAAGGCTTCCGGGAGGCGGGAACGCTGGTGGCGGGAGGTTTAGCCCAGCCTTGGGGCCGGGGCTAAACGGGCCGAGCAAAACGCCGTAAAGCATCGTACGCCCGACAAATCAAACATCGGCCATGGATATGGGATTGTTAATCCCTGGCGCGTACAAAGAGTGGCCAATTTTGCGAAAACGGTGCGAGCGTAGCGGTTTTGCGGAGGAGTGCGGCAGCAAGGTCGATCAGCGACAGCGATCGGGCGTCACTGATTGGCCGCCAGTCAACCTTGGAGCCAGGCGGGCAGCTTACCGGCAGGGGGCAGCGAGACGACCGTCGCGGAATTGATGCCGGCGACGGTTCGGACGGCATTTACCGCGTCGGCGGGGGGCAGGGCGTCGAGATTCAGCACCCCTGTGGCGGCGCCGCCGGGGTTGGTTCGTCCGACGGCCATTTGAGCGATGTTCACGCCGTGCTCGCCGCAGATCGTGCCCACGCGGCCGATGACGCCGGGGACGTCGGTGTGGGTGAAAATCAGCAGGGCGCCATCCAGATAGGCTTCCAGGCGATGATCGTCGATTTGCACCAGGCGAGGCATGTTGTGACCGAAGAGCGTGCCGGCGGCGCGGCGGCTTTCGCCGTCGGAGGTGATGCTGGCGCTGATCACGGAGCTGAATGCGCCCATCCCGTGGCGTGATTGTTCAACGAGCTCGATGCCCCGTTCGCGCAGCAGCAGCTCGGCGTTGACGACGTTGACATCTTCATCCAGCGCGTTTTCCAGCAGGCCGCAGGCGAAGGCGGCGCTGAGCAGTTTGGTGTTTTTGTCGGCCACGTCGCCGCGGTAGTGCACTTCGCAGCGCTTGGGACGCGCCGCGCACCAGTTGGGCCAACAGCAAACCGAGTCGGTGGGCTACGTCGAGATGGCCGCGCAGGGCTTCCAATGTTTTGGGATCCAGCGGGCTCATATTCACGGCGTGGCGGATGGCGCCGGTGGTGAGGAAATCGACAAGCAACCCGACGCCTTCGACGGCCACTTGCGACTGGGCCTCTTCGGTGCTGGCGCCCAGGTGGGGCGTGCAGAGCACGCCGGGCAGTCCGAACAGCGGGCTTTCGGTGCAGGGTTCGGTTTCAAATACGTCCAGCGCGACGCCGGCGATGCGGCCGTTTTTGAGTCCTTCGACCAGCGCGGATTCTTCATAAATGCCGCCGCGGGCGCAGTTGACGAGCCGCGCACCGGGCTTCAGCAAGGCGAGCGATTCGCGGTTGATGAGGGACTTGGTTTCGTCGGTCAGCGGCGTATGAACGGTGAGATAATCGACTTGCGGCAATAGATCGCGGATGCTGCCGACGGGTTCGACGCCGAGTTCCGTGGAGCGTTCCTTGCTGAGGAAGGGATCGAAGCCGAGGACGCGCATTTCGAAGGCTTTGGCGCGCTTGGCGACGGCCTGGCCGATGCGCCCCAGGCCGACGATGCCCAGCGTCTTGCCGGCCAATTGCGTGCCGATGTATTTATTGCGATCCCATTTGTGCTGCGTGAGGCTGTGATGCGCCGGGGCCACGTTGCGGGAAAGGGCCAGCATTAAGGCCCAGGTATGTTCGGCGGTGCTGATGGTGTTGCCGGCGGGGGTGTTCATGACCACGATGCCCAGGCGCGTGGCGGCGTCTTTGTCGATGTTGTCGGTGCCGACGCCGGCGCGGACGATGGCCCGGAGCTTGTGGTTGCCGGCCAGCGATTCGGCGGTGATTTTTACGCCGCTTCGGCAGATGGCGCCTTCAAACTGGGCCAGCGTATCGCGCAGCGCATCGCCTTTGAGTCCGGTGCGGACTTCGTAATCGATGCCTTTGGTTTTGGCCTCGTCCAGCAGCTTGAGGCCATCGGGGCTGAGCGTATCGAGAACGACGATGCGAGGCATGGAGGACCAGGAGTCGGGGGTCAGGGTCACTGCGCGTGCCAGGAGGGCATTCCTATCCCACAAGTCTAGGTCAGACGGACGAATTTCGTCGAGACTAGCCGCGCTGCTTTACGAACTCGAGCATGTATTGGCGAAGCTTTTCGACGCCTTCGCGGGGCATGGCGTTGTAGATCGAGGCCCGAATGCCGCCGACGGAGCGATGGCCTTTCAAGTCGACCAGGTCGCGTTGCTTGGCGCCCTCGAGGAATGCTTTTTCAATTTCTTCACTAGGCAGGCGGAAGGTGACGTTCATCTGCGAGCGGCAATCGGGCTGGGCGTGGCCCTGGTAGAACTTGGGATGCATGTCGATGACTTCGTAGAGCAGGGCGGCTTTGGCGCGATTCAGCTCGTGCATCTTGGCCAGGCCGCCGACGTCGCTTTTCAGCCAGCGGCAAATCAGATTCACAATGTAGATGCCGAACGTTGGGGGCGTGTTGTACCGCGATTCGTTTTCGGCGTACACGCGGTAGTCGAGCATGGGGGGCAGAATTTTGGGGCGCGCTGCATCAGATCCTCCCGGAGGATCGCCACCGTGACGCCGGCGGGACCGGCGTTTTTTTGGGCGCAGGCGTAATACAGGCCGTATTTTTCGATCGGCACTGGACGGCTGAGGAAATTGCTCGAGGCGTCGCAGATCAGCGGCACGTTGCCGGAGTTGGGGGTGGTGGGGAACTCCACGCCCTGGATGGTTTCGTTGTCGGTGAAGTGGAGGTAGGCGGCGTCGGGATTGAGTTTCAATTCGGCGGGCTTGGGGAGGCGATCGTAGTTCGTGGCTTTGCCGTCCCACACGACGCGAGTTTCGCCTTCGCGCTTCGCTTCGTCGAGCGCTTTCTTGCTCCAGGTGCCGGTAAGGATGTACTCGGCCGTCTTGCCAGAGCCTTTCAAGAAGTTCAGCGCGAGCATGTAGAACTGCAGGCTGGAACCGCCTTGCAGAAAGAGAATCTGGTAGCCGGCGGGCACGCCCAGCAGGTCGCGCAGGCCTTGGATGGTTTCCGCCAGAATCGCATCAAAGGTCTTGCTGCGATGGCTGATTTCCAAAATCGACATGCCCACGCCGGGCAGCGAAATCAGTTCGCGCTGGGCTTGTTCGAGGACGGGCAGCGGCAATACGGCGGGGCCGGGGGAAAAATTGAAAACGCGGTCGGGCATGGAAGGAGTGAGTGGTAAGTGGTCAGGAATCGATGCGAATTGGTGAATTCCGCAGGATAAGGTGCGGTGTGCGGGTGGTCAAGGATGGCCGACGGCAGATGGCAGAAAGCAGAAGGCAGAACAAGGCTTTTCGGGCCAGATTCGATCTGTCTGGCGTCGGACGGGGCGGTTGTGATAACTTGCCGCCGGATTTGAGGATGCAAAAACGCATGGATGCTTCAAAACAATGCGCGCTTGTGACGGGCGCCAGCAGCGGATTCGGAACCGAAATTGCGCGGGTCTTGGCGGAGCGCGGAATTGACTTGGTGATCGCCGCGCGGCGGACGGATCGGCTCGAGGCGCTGGCCGGAGAGTTGCGGAGTGCACACGGCGTGGATGTGAAGGTGCTGGCGGCGGATTTGCGCAAGCCGGCGCGCCGCAACGGTTGTTCGAAGCGGCGCAATCGCTTGGGCGGCGCATCGATATTCTGGTGAACAACGCCGGGTTTGGATTGTTCGGACCGTTTTTGGAGCAGACGTTGGCGCAGATCGACGAGATGATTGCGGTGGACATTCGCGCGGTGACGGTGCTTACGCGGCTGTTTGCCGAAACGATGAAACAGCAGGGGGGCGGATACATCCTGCAAGTCGCTTCGTACGCGGCGCTAATGCCGATTCCCAGATACGCTGTTTATTCCGGGGCCAAAGCGCACGTGATTGCGTTTACGCAGGCGCTTTCCGCGGAGTTGCAAAAGAATAACGTGCGATTGAGCGTGGTGGCGCCAGGGTTCATGGCGACCGAGTTTCACGACGTTTCGAACCACAAGAAAACGCTGTTGATGAAGTTGACCACCGTGCCGGTGCGCTGGACAGCCAAGCGGGCCGTGGCGGGAATGTTCAAAGGGAAATTGCTGATTACGCCGGGGGCGGTTTATCGGGTGAACAACTGGTTGCGGCCGTTCACACCCCGGCGAATGCAGTCGGCGATGGCGGGCGCCATTGCGGGGAAAGAGAAGGAAATGAAGACGTGAAAAGGTGAAGAGGTGAAAAGGTGAAGGAAGGGATGTGAGTATGAAATATTTGAAGAATAAACGCTGTTTGCTGACTGGCGCAGCGTCGGGGATTGGGCGGGCGATGGCGCTGCAGTTGGCGCGCGAAGGGGTGCATCTGTATTTGCTGGACGTCGATGCGGCGGGGCTGCAAGCGACGATCGACGAGTGCCGGCGACTGGGCGTGGTGGCGGTCGGCCGGCAGTGCGATTTATCGCAGCCGACGCAGATCTCGGCGGCACTTGCCGATTTGGTGGCGCAATGGGAGTACATCGATTTGTTGGTGAACAACGCCGGCGTGGCGTACTACGGGCCCACCGAAAAGATGACCGGACCGCAATGGGATTGGTTGATAGCGATCAATCTATTGGCGCCGCTGCAGATTACGCGGGAATTGTTGCCAATACTGCTGGCGCGCGGGGATGCGCATATTTTGAACGTGTGCAGCATTTCGGGGATCGCCGCAGGTGGCCGTTTTTCGGCGTATCACACGAGTAAGTTCGGACTGGTCGGTTTTACTGAGGCGCTGCGGGCAGAATACAACCGCAAGGGCATCGGGGTGACGAATCTTTGCCCGGGGCCGGTGAGCAGCAATTTGTACAACCGCGCAGTCAGCGGTCGAAAACAACCGGTGCCGAATCCGCCGCGGTGGCTGTGCGCCTCGCCGGAATGGGTTGCGCGGCGCGGCGTGCGAGGCATCAAGAAGAACAAGCGACTGGTGCTGGTGACGCCGCTGGCGAGATTGCTGTATTGGCTGAAGCGGATTTCGCCGGGACTACTGGACGGGTTGAATCATGTCAGCCGGAGGAAGCGGCCGGCGGCGATCGATGCCAGCGCAGCCGAGCGACCGCCGCAGTTTGAATTGGCGGCAACGGTCGGCACCTCAAAGAAACTTGAAGCCGCCTGAACGGCGTTAACGGACCGTCGTTCCGCTGGCGGATGCGTAGGCGGGGGAGGTGGTTCCCGCGGCTTGCAGGGCGGCTACACGCTGAGCCAACTCGGGTTGGAAGCGGTAGGCGGCCAGGGAGCGCTGATAGTTTGACAGCGCTTGGGCGTAGTCGCCCGATTCTTCGCGCAGTTTTCCGAGCGCGGCCAAAGCGCGGGCGTCGTTGGGGGACACCGATAAAGCGGCGGCGAGATGTTCCTTGGCGGCATCTTTGTCGCCAAATTCTTCGAACAATCGGGCCTGTTCGATTTGCGGCGCAGCAAGGGTTGGGTTCTGCGTGGCCCAGCCTTCGAGCATAGCGAACGCTTCCTGAGAACGGTTTTGCTCGACGAGCAAGACCGCCAGGCCGCGGCGCACGTCGGCGTGATTTGGGTTGTAGTCGAGGCATTGGCGGTAATAACTTTCGGCTTGCGCCAGGTCGACGGGGCGCTGCATGGTCTTTCCCTGGCGATGGTAATAGGCCGCCAAGTTGTAGTAGCTGTCGGGATTGTTGGGATTGGTTTGCATGGCCTGGCGGAAGCGCTGAGCGGCGCCGTCGAAATTGCCCTGCTCGAACAGTCGCACGCCTTCGGAATTTTGCCCGCTAGACATCCAGGAGCATCCGCCGGCGGTGCAGATCAAAACCGACATGCCGATGGCCGCCAGGACGAGGAGCGTTCGATGCACAAGTTTCTGCAGTATGAACAGCGCGGATAGCACGATGGCGACTCCTGCCCCCCGGTAAACCGTGGCCGTGCGGCCGATGAATGCTCTGCCAGGCCGGCGCTGCGGAAATTGAGCGCCGCCGACAGGGCGCGAGAAAAGTGGGCAGAGGATAGTTAGGCGCCGGCTATGCCGCAAGGGCAAACGGCTGACGATGCCATGCGGGCATTGAAGTCGGCGCGCACGGTGCTAGCATCCGAAGCGTGCCCGCAAACTGACACGAGGGATCGATTCGCCCTACTGACCGATCGACAGCATGCTGTCGCTGATCGTGGCCGTGGTATCCGACGTCGGCGTGGCACGCTGATAGCCGAGGCCGCGGATCACTTCCAGCACTTCGCTGCAGGTGGGGAACATGCGGCCACTGGCGCGCTTGTAGCGGTCCAGGGCGTGCATGAATTCGATTTCCTCATCCGTGTATTCGCGTTCGCAAGTGGTGGGATCGATTTGCCGGCGGCGGCTGACCTTTTCCCGCCGCTGGAGCTTGCGACGGTCGACGTAAATCGCTGAGGTCTGATTACGGCGTTCGGAATCGTTGCGGCGGTCCTTCTTGGCGCGACGATCCGTGGTGACGTTCGAGGAACTTTTTGATTTGGACACGGTAATTGACCTTTTCGATTGGGTATCCAGCGTAGACCACAGAAACTATAGGGCTTGCAAGAGAGAAGATCGGACCGCATGTTGATAAATTTCAACGCCTGGTGAAAATGAGTAATTGTGTCAAAATAAACGTGTAATAGGGGTATTACCGTCGGTGCGGTTATGGCGGTCGTACAGCGGTTCCAACTAGGCTATTTGCCCGTTTGCCCGCGGTTTAGGCGGGGATGGACGGGGCGCGGGGGCTCAGTCGGAATCGAGCGTGGAGCGGGCTCCCGTCGATCGCCCGAGTCGTGAAATAGGGCTGCCGATACCCATTGCGGTGCTGGGAAAAGCCGGCGGCCGTGACCAAGATATTGCGATCAGCAGCGAATCGTCTCCGCAGACACACCGGCAGCAATCGCAAGGGGACCGCCATGTATTGGATTCTTGCCCAGGCCGAGGCTGCGAATCAGGACGGGGCGTTTCATCAATTGGCGAGTTTTCTGGAGCGCATTTTCGCTAACCCTATCGCGATCAGTCTGATTTTTTCGCTGGCCGTGGTGACTGTGACCGTTCTGGCGAAGTACCGGTACAAACATCGCAAGACGGAGATCGAGGCGTCGCTGAAACACGAGATGCTCCAGCGCGGAATGTCGGCCGACGAGATCGAACGGGTGCTGGCGGCAGGGACGGATTCAAAATCCAACCAGGCCGAGGCGATCAGCAAACGAACGGCCCCGTATTCAGGGGCCAAAGAGAATTAGCTGCAGGCCGGCGGCGATGGCTTGTTGCCGACCTGGCTCCAGACGTCGCGGACGATGCCGTGCAATTCGCGCGGGGAGACATCTTCCAACTTCTGACTGCGGCGATCGAGATGCTCGTTGATTTTCACGGCGGTTTCTTGCATGACCGCGTGCGTTTCCTGCGAGCCGCCGCAGAGCAGGAAATTATCGCCTTTAGTGATACGCGTCTGGCCATCCTCGGCATCGAAGCCCAGGCCCAGCATGGCGGCTTTTCGTCGGCGGTTCGCGGCTCTCACGGATTATCTCAAAAGTGGCGAAGCGCGGGGCAAGCCCCGCGGCTAAAAGCATCTCCCGATGGAACTATAGGCAGGATGGGAGCGGCGGGTCAAGGCAAGGCGGAAACGAGTTCTGACTGACAAGCGCGGCGCTGGTCCGTGCCACCCAAGGATTAGGTTTTGCGGGTGCCGAAAAATTTTTTCAGCGCGTCGGCGGCGGCGTCGCGGCTGTTGGCCGAGCCTTTTTCGAGCGCCGTGCCCTGGCTTGCCGAACAGGCGCTTGGCGGTGCCGGCGCCGTCGTCCGGTTCGGCCTTTTCTGGCGGCTGTTTCGCTTCGGCAGGCTCTTCTGGTTTGAGCGGCTTGGCGGCGGTAGTTTCTTCCGTCGGCGATTTCTTCATGAACACGGTATCGCGCGCCTGCTGCTTTGAGGCCGAGGGAGTTTCGTGCGGAGGCTGATCGGTTTCGGGCAGATCGATCTGCTGTGTTTCGCGAACGTCTTGTTCGTCGGAAAGCCAATCGGAGATATCGTCGTCGACGTCGCCGCCCTGGCCTGCCGCCGAAGCGGTGCGCTGGGCGACATCTTTGATGTCTTTCACCTTCGGCTTTTTCTTGCCGCCGACGCGCGAGCTGAGTTCGATTTCAAACTCGAGCACGCCGACTTTGATTTTGTCGCCGTTGTGCAATTCGCGCTGGCCGACGATGCGCTCTTCGTTGACGTAGGTTCCGTTGCGGCTGCCGAAATCTCTGACGGCGCAGAAGCCTTCTTCCACCAACAGCACACAATGGTGGCGGCTGACCAAGTCGCTGTGGGGGCGCAAGTGGCAATCGTCGGCGCGGCCGATGAGAAACTTGTTATGCGAAACCGCGATTTCTTTGCCCGTATTGCGACCCGAAAGCAGCTTAAGCGTTAATTCCATACCGACGCCCTAGTTCCGTGAAGTAGCTGGTGACGATCGACAAAAAATAATGGCGCAAAAACCATCAAATGCACGAAACCCTGCCGGATTAAATATAACTGCACCTGCCAGGAAACTCCACCACCGGCCCCAAGGCCAGCGGTGTCGTAGGCGCCGCCAATCTATCCGGTACCGCGAGGGTGTGCAGCCCGGCGAACGGCCGATTAGAGAAAAATGACATGGCCGTCGGGGCGGGCACAACCGGCTAGTGGCGAGGCGGGCGGAGGGCTCTTCTCTGCTCCCGTTCCGCGCTGCTACTAGTGTTGATGATAGCGGAATACTGCGTGCAAGTCAAAAACCGGCCGTGGGTTAAATCCGGCTGCTAGTTTCGCGATGTGATTTCCTTTTGGCTGGCAGGCCCCTTCAGATTAAATCGACCAACTTGCGGCGTCGGCTGGATTCTGAATGGGCATCGGTCGGGCCGAAAAATCGGCGTTTCTTTACCCATTTCCGCGCACCGGGGTGGCCGGCCGATGGGTTGCGCAAGAGGCAAAAATCGCGGCGCGCTACGTCGCTGAAGAGGGCAACTATCGGCGGAACGTCCATTGGGGGGAGGAGAATTTGCGGCGCGAGATTTCGGCCACTTTGGAACGCAGATCTTCCAAAGGCACGGTGATCCGCAGATCCAACTCTGCGCTTTGCGAGGCGCTTTTGCCAAACTTCTTGCAAGGGGTCGATGCTGATTTCGCGGCTAGCCAGGTCTGCAAGCCCGGGCAACTCGGGCGCGAATTTGGAGCGAGCCAGGATCACGCTGCCATGCTGAAGCACTGCGCCGCGACGACGGCGCTGGGCGCTGCCGGCCACTTTGTGGGAGCCAACGAGCAGGTCGCCGGGCAGGTGGCGCTGGAAGCAGAGAAATGATTCGGTCGTGGCGGGGGTTGAATCGGCGGCAGAGCCGTCGCAGAGCGTGGCGACGATGCCATGCTCGGCCAGCGTTTCGATCAAGGTAACGTGCATCGCCTGATAGAGCAATTCTTCGCCAGCGGGCCAACGGATGGGATTGCGGCAGCACGATGCTGTAGGTCAGCTCTCGATCATGCAGGATGGCGCCGCCACCGCTGGAGCGGCGGACGATCGGGCAAGGGATGCTGGCCGGATGCTGATGCCGATCGGCGTGTGGCTGGAAATAGCCCAGCGAGAGCGTCGGTTCGCGCCAGGTGTAGAAGCGAAGCCAAGCCGCGTTGTCTTGTTCAGCCGTTTCGAGCAGGACTTCGTCGAGCGCCATGTTCCAGGCGCCTTCGCCGGGCGGATCGATGATGAGATGGCAGGAAGTCAAGGCAGAAGGCAGAAGCAGAAAGCAGAAGCGACTACAGTTGGCCAATGCGTTGGTGGTTCTCCGGGCGCTGTTAGCGTCCGGCTATTTCGAGACGGGAGGCGACCATTTCATGATCGGTGCCCGGGCGGCGCGGACTTCGTCGGGGCGGCTGATGGCCGTGGTGTGCGGGGCCTCGTGCAGCAGTTCCGGCGGCTCTTCGGTGATGCGCAACAGCGTTTCGGCGAAGGCGTCGAGCGTTTCCTTGCTTTCGGTTTCGGTCGGCTCGATCATCATCGCTTCGCGAACGATCAGGGGGAAATAAACCGTCGGCGCGTGGAAGCCGTAGTCGAGCAGCCGCTTGGCGATGTCCATCGCCGAGATGCCGCGGTCGGCCTTCAGCGGCGCGGCGGTGGCCACGAACTCGTGCATGCAGCGATCGCCCTGCGGCACCGGGCAGATACGTGCTTCACGCGGCGCCAGCAGATAGTTGGCGTTGAGCACGGCGTTTTCGGCGACTGCGCGCAGCCCGTCGCGGGCCGTAGCGTGCGGATGTAGCAATAGGCCCGAACCAGCACGCCCACGTTGCCGAAGAAGCTGCGCACGCGGCCGATCGATTGGGGCCGTCGTAGATCGAGGCGATAGCGCGTCGCCGTCGCGCTCGACGATCGGCAGCGGGCAGGAACGGGGCGAGATCTTTGCGCGACGGCGATCGGGCCGGCGCCGGGTCCGCCGCCGCCGTGCGGGCCGCTGAACGTCTTGTGCGGATTGAAGTGCATCATGTCGGCGCCGAAATCGCCGGGGCGGGCGATGCCCAGGATGGCGTTCATGTTGGCGCCGTCGAGATAGATCAAGCCCGCCGTGCTCGTGCACCAGGTCGGCGATCTTGCGCGATCTGCCGGTCGAACAGGCCCAGCGTGTTGGGATTGGTGATCATGAACACGGCGGTGTCGTCGTCGAGCTTGGCCTTCAGGTCCTCGAGATCGACGAAGCCTTGCGGCGTGCTCTTGACGGTGACGGCTTCGAAAGCCGGCCATCGCGGCGCTGGCCGGGTTGGTGCCGTGGGCGCTGTCGGGGGCCAGCACTTTCGTGCGCTGTCTCGCCGCGATCGCGGAAATAGGCGGCGGCGACCATCAGCGCGGTCAATTCGCCCTGTGCGCCGGCCGCCGGTTGCAGCGAGACGGCCGGCAGGCCGGCGATTTCGGCCAGCATCTCCTGCAGTTCGTAGAGCAACTGCAAGCAGGCCTTGCAGCGTGTCCTCGGGCTGATAGGGATGCAGGTCGGCCAGGCCCGGCAGGGAGGCCAGGCGCTCGTTCCGCTTGGGGTTGTACTTCATCGTGCACGAGCCGAGCGGATAGAAATGCGTGTCGACCGACATGTTCAGCGTCGACAGGTTGGTGAAGTGCCGCACCATGTCCGGCTCGGCCAGCTCCGGCAGCGGCGGCGGCGTCGGCGGCCAGCGCCGACTGCGGGCAGCAATTGTTCCACAGGTGTCTGCGGCACATCGGCGCACGGAACAATCGTCGACGCGGCGGCCCGGGTCGGAAAGTTCGAACAGCAGTTGCGTGGCGCGGGTGTTACGCATGGGCGGCGGCCTGGGGTGTGCGTTGGTGGGCGATAGATGCGGCCAGTGCGTCGATTTCCTCGCGCGTGCGCTTTTCGGTGACGGTGACCAGCAAGCAATCGGCCAGATCGGGATACCAGCGACCAAGCGGCACGCCGGCGAAGAAGCCGCGCTCGCAGCGCCTCGGCGAGCAGATCGCTCGACTGTCGCCGATGCAGTCGCGGACGACGAATTCCTTGAACGTCGGGCGATCGAAGTGCGCGCGATAGACGGCTTCCGGCCGTAAGTTGTTCCGCGGCGTAGTGCGCTTTGCGCAGACAGCAGCTCGGCGACTTCGCGCAGCCCTTGCGGGCCCATCGCCGCCAGATAGACGCTGGCCCGCAGGGCGAACAGTCCTTGGTTCGTGCAGATGTTGCTGGTGGCTTTTTCGCGGCGGATGTGCTGCTCGCGGGTTTGCAGCGTCAGCACCCAGCAGCGGTTGCCGCGGCGATCGACCGTTTGGCCGGCGATGCGGCCCGGCATGCGGCGGACGAATTGCTCGCGGCAGGCCATGATGCCCAGGTACGGCCCGCCGTAGAGCATCGGGCTGCCGAGGCGATTGTCCTTCGGCCACGACGATGTCGGCGCCGTAGTCGCCGGGCCGCTTGAGCAGCCCCAGGCTGATCGGATCGACGGCCACGACGACCAGCACGCCGCGCTGCGTGGGCCGCCTTGACGATGGCCTCGACTGTCTTCCAGGCAGCCGAAGAAATTGGGATGCTGCACCAGCACGCAGGCCGTGTCGTCGTCGACGGCCGCGGCCAGTTCGTGCGGATCGATCGTTCCCTGCGGCGTGCCGACGGTGACCAGCTCCGATGTCGAGATTCGCCAGATAGGTGTGCAAGATCTGCCGATATTCCGGATGCACGCTGGCGGCGGTAACGACGCGGCCCTGCCGCCCCGTGGCGCTGCATGCCCATCAGCACCGCTTCGGCGGCGGCGCTGCCGCCGTCGTAGAGGCTGGCGTTGGAGACATCCATGCCGGTGAGCTGGGAGATCAGCGTCTGATACTCGAAGAACGCTTGCAGGTTTCCCTGGCTGGCCTCGGCCTGATAGGGCGTGTAGGAGGTGTAGAACTCGCCGCGCGAGGCGACGTAGTCGACCACGGCGGGAATGAAGTGGTCGTAGCTGCCGCCGCCCAAGAAACAGACGTTCTGGCACACGAGATATTTCGCGCCGCAAGCCGGCCGACGTGCGCGGTCAATTCCATTTCCGATAGAGCGGGGGGAATGTTCAAATCGCCCTTGAACCGCAGCTCGGCTGGGATTTGCGCGAACAAGTTCGTCGATGGACTTCGCGCCGATCGCGTCGAGCATCGCCTGTTGATCGTCGGGAGTGTTGAGGAGGTAGGGCATATCAAAGCACCAATGACCAAGCACGAATGACCGATGACGGAACGAGAAATCTAATTGGTCATTGGGGTTTGGTCATTGGTTATTCAATTAGTGTTGTTCTTCGCGCACAGCTTTTGATACGCGGCGTAGTCCATCAGGTTCTTCAACGCCGAGTCGCCCGGGAGTTTGATTTTGGCGATCCAGCCGGCGCCGTAGGGGTCGGTGTTCAGGGTTTCCAGCTTGTTGGGCAGGGCGGTGTTGACCTCGACGATCTCGCCGTCGACGGGGCTGTACAGGTCGCTGACGGCTTTGACCGATTCGATTTCGCCGAACGATTCGCCGGCTTTTACTTTGCGGCCCACTGCGGGAAGTTGCAAATAGACCAGATCGGTGAGCGCCTCGACGGCGAAGGCGGAAATGCCGACGGTGGCGATTTTCGCGCCGGCGGAATCGGCGATGGCGGCCCATTCGTGCGTTTTGGCGAACAGTAATTCCTCGGGTTTCAAAATTCGGTCTCCGCTGTTGGATGAATCAAGTGGGACGTTTATAGAACGGTAACTTTACCAGACGGGCCGGTTCCCGCGAGCCGCGGATGTCGATCGACAATTCTGTGCCGGGCTGGCTTTGTTGCGGTGGCACGTAGCCCATGGCGATGGGTTTTTGCAGAGTGGGTGAGAAAGTGCCGCTGGTGATTTCGCCGATGGGCTGGTCGCCGGCGAAGATTCCATAATGTTCGCGCGCAGCGCGCTTGCCTGAGAGTTCCAGGCCGATGCGGATTCGCTTCGGGCCATCGTTCTTGATCGGCGCATTGCGTCGGCGCCGGGGAAGTTGCGGTCTTCAAGATTTACCGCGAAACCCAGTCCGGCTTCCAGCGGCGTCGTCTCCTCGGTCAGTTCGTGGCCGTACAGGGGCATGCCGGCTTCGAGGCGGAGCGTGTCGCGGGCGCCGAGGCCGGCGGGTTGCACGCCGATGGATGCGCCGTCGTTAATCAATTTTTCCCACAGGTCGGCGGCGATGGAAGCGGGCACGATCAGCTCGAACCCGTCTTCGCCCGTGTAGCCGGTGCGGCTGACGACGGTGGTTTTTTCCTGGACGAATAGTTCGACGGCGTGGTAGTACTTCATCGACGCCAGATCGAATTGAATGTGCGGCTGCAGGAGTTCCAGGGCGCGGGGGCCTTGCACGGCGATCATGGCGGTGGCCAGGGTGACGTCGGTGAAGCGCACGTCGCCGCGATCGCCGAGATGATCGTCGATCCAGCGGACGATTTTTTCGCGATTGCTGGCGTTGACGACCATGCCGAAATAGGTGCCACCTTCTGCGTGCGGCAGGTGATAGACCAGCACGTCGTCGAGAATGCCGCCCTGGTCGTTGGTGACTAGTGAGTAGCGCACCTGGCCTGCCTGCAAATCGCTGACGCGGCGGGTGACCAGACCATCGAGAAACGATTGAGCGCCTGGGCCGGTAAAGCGGAATCGGCCCATGTGCGAGACGTCGAACAGCGTAGCGGCGGTGCGAGTCGCATTGTGTTCGGCGATGATCGACGTGTACTGAACCGGCATCGACCAGCCGGCGAAATCGACCATGCGGCCGCCGTGAGCGACATGCCAATCGAAGAGCGGCGTTTTCAGAAGTTCGGTGGTAGTCACAATGTTGCCTCGCGGAAGGCACGGAGTGTAAACCGAGCTTCCGGCGCTAAAATCGCCGCGTCGAGATGCCAATGATGGACGTTACAAAGCTGGCGGTATTGTATCGGTTTGGGTATCGACTTCCAGGGGATCGGTTTGCTGGAAAAGACGAACCATGCGTGGGATCCTTTTGATGCGATAGATTTTCGACTATTGGAACGACACTTGCGGACGGTCGAAATCATCCTACTGCGCGACGTTGCGAACCATCGGGTTGAACAAGCCATCGATCGGGCGATCGCGTCGGCGGATTTAAGCGTCACGCTGCGCGACACGCTCAAGGCGTTTGAGGGCTGCATTCACTGGCATGTGAAGAATGGACGGGAATCGGGGACGTTGGAAATCACCTTCTGGCCAAAAGAGCACCGCGCGTGGTTTAGCGTGCAGCAAGGGCGCAAGGCGGCATGGATCGACGCGAAAATTAAACTGCTGGAAGCTGCGTTTAAGAGCCAGCTTAAGAGCGGCTAAACGGCGCTAGCCGCGCTTGTGGCGTTTGGATTCGCGCTGGATGCGTTTTTCGTGCTTCTTGCGGTGCTTGGATTCGGCTTTGAGTTGCGCAGGTTCTTTTTGCGGCCGCGGCTTAGCTTGGGCGGCGGGGCGAGGTGACCTTTGCGCTGGATGATGCGGAAGTCGAGTTCGCGGCGGTCGATATCGACGCGGGCGACTTCGACTTTCACCAGATCGCCGAGGCGAAAGGCGTTTCCGGAACGGTTGCCGGTGAGGGTGTGGCTGGGGCGATCGAAGCGATAGAAGTCGTCCGCCAGCGTGGTGACGTGCACCAAACCTTCGGCGGGCAGTTTGATGCCTTGCACGAACAGGCCGAATTCTTCCACGCCGGTGACGACGGCATCCAATTGCTCGCCGATGCGGTCGCTCATGTAGATCAGCAGTTTCAGCTTGGTGAGTTCGCGTTCGGCGGCTTCGGCGCGCTGTTCGCGCTCGGAGCAGTGTTCGCCCAGCGCGACGAGTTCGCCGATGTCGCCGCGCGATTTGCGCTTGGTCAGCAGAGAATCAACCAGACGGTGGATCGTGAGATCGGGATAACGGCGGATGGGAGAGGTGAAGTGGCAGTAGCATTTGCTGGCCAATGCGTAGTGGCCGTCTTCCTCGGGACTGTAGACGGCGCGCTGCAGGCTGCGCAGCACGGCGTAGTTGACGGCGTGTTCCTCGGGGCGGCCGTGGATGGAGCCGAGAAGTTTTTGCAACTCGAAGCGATTTTCCAAGCTGGCGGTTTGGAAGCCTAGTTCGGCGATGAAGTCGGTCAGGGCGTGCAGTTTGCGGGGATCGGGATTAGCGTGCACGCGGCGCAGGAAGGGTGTTGACGCCTCGAATAATGTGTCGGCGACGGCTTCGTTGGCGGCCAGCATGAACTCTTCGATGATCTGATGGCTTTCGGTATTCTCGACCGTATGCGCGCCGGTGACGCGGCCTTGTTTGTCGAGATCGACTTTGACTTCCTTCATCGTCAGTTCCAGCGCGCCGCGATCGAAGCGTCGGCGGCGGAGGATCATGGCCAGTTCATGCATGCGCGCCAGCAGCTCGTGAACTTGCGGGGTGAGCTTGGAGCGCCAGGCTTCCTGGTCGCCCAGATAAAAATCGACTTCTTCATACGTGAAGCGGCGTTTGCTGCGGATGGCGCGATTCGCTAGCTCGACGCCCGTGCGAACTCCATCAGGGTTGAATTCGATGAAGGCGGTTTTGGTGTAGCGGACTTTGTCGGGCTGCAAGCTAGCGAGATTGTTGGAAACGATCTCGGGGAGCATGGGGATCACGCGGTCGGGCAGGTAGACGCTGGTGGCGCGCTCGTGGCCTTCGCGATCCAGCGGCGATTTCTGGCGCGACGAAGTGCGCGACGTCGGCGATGTGTACGCCCAGGCGCCAGAAGCCATTTTTCAGGCGCTCGAGGCTGACGGCGTCGTCGAAATCGCGGGCATCCACCGGGTCGATCGTGATGACGGTTTCGGCGGTGAGATCGAGGCGGCTGCCCACGGATTCGTCGAAGTTTTCGGCTTGTTGGCGCGCGTCTTCCAGCACATCGTCGGGAAATTCGCCGGGGAGATTGTATTCGCGAATGACCGAGAGGGTGTCGACGCCGGGCGCGCCGCGGGCGCCGAGGACTTCGGTGATTACGCCTTCGCCGTCGTGGAAGTGCGAAGGGAAACGGACCATTTCGAAGACGACTTTGTCGTTGGGCTGGGCGTTTTTCGCGCCGGGGTCTCCCACGTAAATCGCCTTGGAAAACATCGTGCCGTCGGTTTGGACGTAGCCGTTGCCGGCGGCTTCGAAATAGGTGCCGACGAATTGGTGCGTGTCACGTTCCAGAATTTCGACGATTTGCCCTTCGGAGTTGCCGCGGCGGATGTCGCGCTTTTTGGACAGGGCGACCAGCACAGTGTCGCCGCTGGCGGCATCGCCGGTGTAATTGGCCGGGATGAAGATATCGCCGCTGCGATCGGAGGCGGGGACGGTGCCGGTGGGGCGAACGAAGCCGTAGCCGGCTGCCATGCGGCGGAAGATGCCGGCGACGCGATCGCCGGCGAATTCACGTCGGGCAACTTTTGGACCGTCCGATGAGGGAGTGGCTGGTTGGGGCGTGTGTTTTTTTGGATGGGCCGCCGGTTTAGGCGTGTTGCCGCCGGGCAGGACCAGATGATTCTGTCCGTAAACGAGGCGGCCGGATTTGACGAGGGATTTGACGGCACGTTTCAGATTGGCGGCGGAGGATTCGTCGAGTCCGAGTTTTTTGCCAATGACGCGCGGTTTAACCGGTTTGTAATTCGGCCGGTTGACGAAATCCAAGACGGCCTGCTCAAGTTCAGAGTGTTGCATTCAAAAAGATACGTTATGGTTCAGCGTGATTCGTTGCCGACGCGCTGGGCGTCGCTACGGCCTTTGAACAGTTTGCGGCCGAGATTTTGTTGATATTGCGTCCAGGCGCTGTCGAGATTGGCGTCGTCGCGCATCAATTGATGAAAATTGTGCAGCTTGGCGTCGAGATTGTCGAGCTGGTGCAGGGCGATGGCTTCCAGCGTCATCGGCAGTTTTGGCGCACCGAATTCGTATTCGCCGTGATGGCTGACGATCATGTGCTTCAGGCGTAAGACAGTTTCCTGCGGAATGGGTTCGCCGGCCAGCTCTTCGGCCTGGGAAAGCTTGGCGTCGAGCATCGAAATGGCCAGCACGACGTGGCCCAGCAGTTGGCCGGCATCGGTGTAGGCGAAACCGTGCTCGCTGGAGAGTTCTTCGATCTTGCCGATGTCGTGAAGGAACACGCCCATCAAGAGCAGATCGCGGTTGAGGACGGGATAGTGCGTGGCGATGTTGTCGGCGACTTCCATCAGGTTGACGACGTGTTCCAGCAATCCGCCGGGATAGGCGTGGTGATTTTTCACGCCTGCCGGGGAGCGGGAGACGCGCTGCATGAATTCGTCGTCGGTGAGGAAGCATTCGGCCAGGTTGCGAAGGTACAAGTCGTTCATCGATCGCAGCAGTTCGGCCAGGCGCAGGGCGAGCCGATCGATGTCGGCGGGGGAAAGGGTCATGAAGTCGGCCAGGTCGACTTCTTCAGGGCGGGCTTTGCTAATGCTGGTGGCGATCAGCTGCAGGCCGCCTTGATAGACCTGAGTGGCGCCTTCGACGTGCACCAGGTCGCCATCTTCGAAGGCGCGATGGTCGGCGTCAGTGGCGTTCCACATGCGGGCGGTGATCGCGCCGGTGCGGTCGGATAGTTCCACCTGCAAATACAAGTTGCCGTTGCGGTTGGGGCGCAACTGTTTTTGCGAGGCGAGGAAGATTTGATCGACGTTTTCTTGGTGCGACAGATCGGCGATAAAACGACGGGCCATTCGAGGCACTTTCTAAGCCGGCGCGGGCGAGAAGGAATTGAACATTCAGGATGTTTGCTTGTCACATTGTATGCCGGGGGCGCCGCAGGCAAAAGGATGTCTCTTGTGGCATTCACAAATCGGCTGGAGAAGCCGTAGAATGCCGCGTGCTTGACGATTGGTCGACCACGCGGAACACCTTCAAAGGACTTGCGATGGCGAAGCAGCCGAAGAATGCGATTAGCCCGACGCGAGAGGAGGACTACCCGGAGTGGTATCAACAGGTGGTGCGCGCGGCGGATATGGCGGAGGTTTCGCCAGTGCGCGGCTGCATGGTGATCAAGCCGTGGGGCTACGCGATCTGGGAGAACATTCAGAAGGCGCTGGACCGGATGTTCAAAGAGACCGGTCATCAGAATGCGTACTTTCCGCTGTTCATCCCGCTGAGTTTCATGGAAAAAGAGGCGGAGCACGTGGAGGGGTTTGCCAAGGAATGCGCGGTGGTGACGCACCATCGATTGGAGGCGGGGCCCAAGGGCGGGCTGGTGCCGACGGGAGAGTTGGAGGAGCCGCTGGTGGTGCGGCCGACCAGCGAGATGATCATCGGCGCGATGTACGCCAAATGGGTGCAATCGTATCGCGATTTGCCGATTCTGATCAATCAATGGGCCAACGTGGTGCGGTGGGAGATGCGCACGCGGCTGTTTTTGCGCACGACGGAGTTTCTGTGGCAAGAGGGGCACACGGCGCACGCCACGAAGGAAGAAGCGGTGGAGGAAACGCTGCGGATGTTGGACGTGTATGCCACGTTCGCGCAGGATTACATGGCGATGCCGGTGATCAGAGGCGAAAAGACCGCGGGCGAACGGTTTCCGGGAGCGGTGGACACGTATGCGATTGAAGCCATGATGCAGGACCGCAAGGCGCTGCAATCGGGCACGTCGCACTTTTTGGGGCAGAATTTTTCCAAGGCGCAGGAGATCAAGTTTCTGTCGAGTGAAGGGAAAGAAGAGTATTGCTGGACGACGTCGTGGGGCGTCAGCACGCGGTTAGTCGGCGGGCTGGTGATGACACATGGGGACGACGACGGCATGATCGTGCCGCCGCGGTTGGCGCCGGCGCACGTGGTGATTCTGCCGATCTTTCGCAACGACGAAGAAAAAGCGGCGGTGATGGATTACTGCAAACGGCTAGAGGCAGAATTGAAAGTCGCAACAATACGACGGTGAGCCGGTGCGCGTGGAGATGGACACGCGCGATTTGCGCGGCGGAGACAAAGTTTGGCAGCACATCAAGCGTGGCGTGCCGCTGCGGGCGGAGGTTGGCCCGCGCGACGTGGCGGCCGACGCGGTGTTTGTCGGCCGGCGCGACAAGTCGGAAAAGGCCGGCGTGCCGCGGGGACAGTTTGTGGCGACGATCGGCAAGACCTTGGAAGAGACACAGACGAATTTGTTTCAGCGGGCGTTGGATTATCGCAAAGCAAACGCGCGGAAGATCGACAAACTGGACGAATTCAAAGCCTGGTTCACGCCGAAGAACGCCGAGCAGCCGGAAATCCACGGCGGGTTTGCTTTGAGCCACGTGAGCGAAGGTCCGGACGTGGAAAAAATCCTCGCGGACATGAAGGTGTCGATCCGCTGCTTGCCGGTGGAGGGTGCGCTGGAGGGGTGCGAGCCGGAGCAGGGAAAATGCATCTTTACGGGGCGGCCCAGTTCTCGTCGGGCGGTTCTGGCAAAGGCGTACTGATTTCGCGTAAGCTTTAGGGATGGGAACTCCCGCGGAAAGTTCGCCGGTACTATTGATTCTGGCCGCGTTCAGCCGGCACGATGCGGCGCTCGATTGGGCCAAAGCCCGCGCCGAAACGGCATGGGGACCGGTGGGGCTGGCCAGTGCGCGGTTTGAGTTCAGCGAGACCGATTACTATCGCGACTCGATGGGATCGGGGCTGAAGAAACAATTCTTTGCGTTTGAGCAACTCGTTGGCGCGGAACGGCTGGCCGATCTCAAGCTGCAAGCCAACCAGTGGGAGGCGGAGTATGCCGCCGGTGCGCGGCATGCGGAACCGCGGCCCGTGAATCTTGATCCCGGGTACATCACGCTGGCGAAACTGGTGCTGGCTTCGACGAAAGATCATAGCCACCGCATCTTCTTGGGCCGGGGAATCTTTGCGGAGATCACGCTGCACTTTCGCGACGGCGGCTGGCAAGCCAGCCCGTGGACGTATCCGGATTATCGGCGTGCGGACTTTCAGGAATTTTTCGTGCGATGTCGCGAGTATTTGAAAGCGCAAGGGGGGCAAGCCGTTGCCGCGCATCGGACAGCAGCGAGTTGAACAGTGCCACAATCGGGGACGTAGAACTCACTATGCGACTTTGGATGCTAATCGTGCTGGCGATTGTGCTGGGATTGGGCTCCGGGCTTGGTTTGACGGTGATCGAACTTGGGGCGTTGCCGGCGGGCACCGTGCAGACCGATTTGCGGAGCAGCGAGCAAGCCGCCAAAGGGCCTCGTGCGAAAATCGTGGTGGAGAAAGACGAATTCGATTTCGGCACCATGGAACACGACACCACGCTTACGCATACGTTCACCGTGCGGAACGAAGGGGAGAAGCCGCTGGAATTGACCAGCGGCGGCGTCTCGTGCGGGCATTGCACGAGTTTCAGCATCGCGCAAGCGGAAGTGGCGCCGGGCGAATCGACGACGGTGGAAGTAAAGTGGAAAGGAATCAACGGCGGTCCGTTTCGCCAAAGCGCGTCGCTCAACACGAACGATCCGCTGCGCCCAAGCGTGTCGTTCACGATTACCGGGAAGGTACTGTCGGCGTACCGCATCAGTCCGGAGGAAATTGTGTTCAGCAGTATCGCTGCGACCGACAGCCCCGGCGCAGAATTGCATATTTTCAGCTATCAGGGACCGGGCTTGGCGGTGACGGAGCACGACCTGACGGATGCAGAAACGGCCGACAGCTTCAGTGTTGCAATCAAGCCGATGCCCGCCGACGTATTGGCAAGCGAGCCGGACGCAAAAAGCGGGGTGGTGGTGAAGGTTGGGGTAAAACCCGGCTTGCCTCTGGGGCCGATTCGGCAGAAAATCCGGCTGCGGTTGAACTTGCCCGAAAGCCCCATGGTGGAAGTGCCGATTGAGGGGAGCGTAACCAGCGATTTGCAGGTGATTGGCCGGGAGAACTGGAACGCCAACCAAGGCGTGTTGAATTTCGGCCCGGTGAACCGACGGGAGGGAGCCAAGGCGGAACTGTTTTTGCATGCTCGAGGGCCGCATCGTCATGAATTGAAACCGAAGGTGCGCCAGCTCGATCCCGATTGGCTGAAAGTGACGATTGGCCAGGCACAGGATTTGGCCGGCGGCGAGTTGGTGCGGGTGCCGATCACGGTGGAGATTCCCAGCGGCGCCCCGGCGGGACTTCATTTGGGCTATCAGCAAGGAGAGCTGGGCGACGTGCTGATCGAAACCGGCGATCCGGACGCGAAGCTAGTGCGGTTGCAAGTGCGGTTTGCGGTGGGGGAGTGATGGGCGGACGTCGGAATTCGGAAGTGGGAAGTAGGAAGTTGGAAGTTAGGATGGACGCTTAGCAAGCAAGGAAAGCTTTGTGCGAATGCGATTTCACCTGATCGTGCTTGCCACGACTGCGCTAATTGGGGCGATGTTCGTCGCGGCCGCAATTGGCTCCGGCGAGTCGGCCGATACTCCGGTTAGCTCTTCAAGCGGCGCCGAAAAGCCGGCCAAAGCCGCCGATCAAGTTGGCGCTGAAACGGCGCGCCACTACAGCGAACTCTTTGTCGATTGGCCGGAGCCCAAAGTGGCGCTGGTGTTTACCGGCACGCTGGACGGCTACATCGAACCGTGCGGATGCTCGGGCAAGGAGAATCAAAAGGGCGGGCTCAGCCGGCGCGACATGATGCTGAAGCAATTGGCCACGGAAAAGAAATGGCCGGTGGTGGCGGTGGACGTGGGTGGGTTGGTGAAGCGCTTCGGGCGGCAAGCGGAGATGAAATACGCCGCCACGGTCGACGCACTGAAAACCATGGGTTACCAGGCGGTTGGATTTGGTCCGGACGACTTGCGACTTTCGGCGGCGGAGCTGTACGCCATATTGTCGCCGGTCGAAGGGCAGGAAACTCCGTTCGTATCGGCGAACATAGGCTTGTACAGCATGGACGACAAAACCGTGCCGCGGTTTCGCGTGTTCGAGGTGGGCGGGAAGAAGATCGGCGTGACCAGCGTGGTGGGAGACGATTATCGCCGCAAGGTGAACAACAACGACATTCAGTTCAAGCCGGCCGCCGAAGCCCTGGCGGAGGTGATGCCGGAGCTGGAAAAGGCCAAGTGCGACGTGCTGGTGCTGCTGTCCAATGCCAAACTGGACGCATCGAAGGCGCTGGCGAAGAAGTTTCCGCAGTTCAATTTTGTGCTCGAGCGCCGGCGGTGCCGATGAGCCGCCGGATCACCCGATGCTGATCGAAGGCACGCAAACGCGGCTGATTGAAGTCGGGCACAAGGGCCAATATGCGATTGTGATCGGTCTATTTGACGATGCGAAGCAGCCGGCGCGATATCAGCGTGTGCCACTGGACGCTCGGTGGGGGGAATCGGACCGGATGAAACAAGTGATGGCTTCCTACCAAGATCAGCTCAAAGAGCAAGGCTTGAACGGATTGGGGCTGAAGCCGGTGAAGCATCCCAGCGGGCGGGAGTTTATCGGTTCGCAACAGTGCGGCGAGTGCCATACCAAGGCGTTCGCCATTTGGAAGAAGACGCCGCATTCGACGGCTCTTGATACGCTGGTGCATTCGGCGCCGCCGCGGCGGTACGATCCGGAATGCTTGAGCTGCCACGTGACTGGTTGGGAGCCGCAAAAGTATTTCCCCTATGCCGGCGGATATCGGAGCTTGGAAAAGACTCCGCTGATGGCCGGCAACGGCTGTGAAAATTGCCACGGGCCGGGCTCGACGCATGCGGCGGCAGAGCGAGGTGAGGTAAAGGCCTCGGACGCTGATCTGGCGCCTACCGCGAAGAAATGCGGCTGTCGATCAAATCGGAGGCGGGCAAGCGGCGCGTGATCGACAACTGCCTGCAGTGCCACGACGGCGACAACAGCCTGGCGTTCGAAGGTGGAAAGAACTTCGACGTGTACTGGCCGAAAGTGGCACACAAGGGGAAAGATTAAAAACAGGAACGCTTGCGGAACGACAAGCGCGTCGACGCCGCGCTTATTTCGGCGGCGCCGCCTCGAAGCTGCCGTCAGCGGCCTTGCTCAATGTTTCGACGACTTGCTGAAAACGGCCGGCGACGTCTTCTCGATCGGAGGGGTCCTGGAGCGTTTCCCGGCTGCCGCGATCAATCGCTTCGGCCTGGCCGCGAAGCGCGGCGCGGAATTCTGGATCGCCCGTGTGGCGAGCAACGGCCACAATCGTTTCCAGCAGCCGAATCGTCACCGCGGTGTTTGCGTGCGCGGCCTGGCGGATTTGGGCGAACGAGGCTTCGACGACGCCCTGGACGGTGGAGGCATCGGCCACAACTCGCAGCCGCCCTTTTTCGTCGTAGCGTCGGCGCGAAGGAATGGACCTTTCGGCCAGGGAACAAAGCGCGGCTCCCAGACGGTCAACACAGTTGATCGCCGTGAATGGATCGTTGATGCCTGGCGACAGGGCGCGCACGGCAACCTCCACGAGCTGGCTGATGGCAAACTCAACATCCTGCACGAGCGTACGCCGCGGGCCGAAGTAGAAGCCCTTTCGGATCGCATCGGCCAAATCGTCGTCGACGCGAACGGCGGGCCACGCCCGCACAATGTTGTCCCCCTTGAAGTGGAATTTTCCGGGACGTTGCTCGATGGAAAGTACAAGGTCCCGCTCCTCGGCCAAACGCAACAGCAGGTCGATGTCGATCGCCTGCAGATAATCGCTCTGCGGAGCGGCGATGCGGCGAGCCTCGCGGTCGAATGCTTCGCCAAGCTCCTGCTCATCTTTGTCTTTCGATGCATCGCGAGACTCTTTTCCCAATCGCTCGGGATAGAGCCGCTCGATGGCCTGATGCATATCGCGGCTCACCGCAGCGATCACGTTTTCTGCCTGAATGGATTCGGCCGCGTGGTGGATGAAGTAAATAAAAACACCGACGCTCCCCAGCGCCAGCAACAATCCAACCGTGACCGCAAGGTGCGGCACGAATTGTTCATTCTCCGTACCGTTGACCGTTCTCAGGACGAGGAGGCAATAGGTGAAGGTGGCGATGAAGGCTCCGATGGCGAACTGGTTGCCGCGGTCGCGCATGAAGTTGCGCAACAGCCGGGGACCGAACTGCGAGGAAGCAAGCTGGAGCGCAACAATGGTGATCGAGAAAGTAACGCTGGCGATCGTGATCATCGAGGCCGCGACGGTGGACAGGACCGCCCGCGAGCCTTCCGGGCCGCGAGAAAATGTCCAGCCCAGCGATGCCAACCACTTGTGATCGGCCGTCATTCTATCGAGATGAATCATGGCCAGCGACAGGCAGATGGCAGCGGCGACCATGAGCGTGGGCAGGAACCAGAAGCTGCCGCGGAGCGCCTCCCACTTGTTGATCAGCCACAGCTTCATCGTATTCTCCGGCAGCGGGAAGTAGAGAGCGACGGGACTTGAACTGACTCACAAACTGTCTTTTCAAACGCCTCAACCGGCGATCTGGGCCATCGCTTCGTCGGGGATGTTGAAGTTGGCGGACACGCTTTGCACGTCGTCGTGGTTATCCAGCGCTTCCATCAAGCTGAGGACTTTGCGGGCGGTGTCGGGGTCGTCGACATTGACGGTGTTGGCGGGGATGCGCGTAAGCTGGCTGGATTCGGGCTCGATGCCGGCGGTTTTCAGGGCGTCGGACACCTTGGCGAACAAGTTGGCGTCGCAGATGACTTCGAATTTGTCGCCGACCTGTTTGACATCGTCGGCGCCGGCCTCCAGGGCGATTTCCATCAGCTTGTCTTCGTCGGTTTTGTCGGCGCCGATGACAAATAGCCCTTTGCGCTCGAACATCCAGGCGACGCAGTTGCTGGCGCCGAGCTTGCCGTCGTTCAGTTCGAACACTTTTCGGATTTCAGGAGCGGTGCGGTTACGGTTGTCGGTGAGGATTTCGCAAATCACCGCCACGCCCGCCGGACCGTACCCTTCGTAGATCACTTCCTCCAGATTTCCGCTTTGCAACTCACCGGTGCCGGTTTTGATGGCGCGGGAGATATTTTCGTTGGGCATGCTGACGGCGCGGGCGGCGTCGATGGCGTAGCGGAGGCGGAGGTTGGCATCGGGGTCGCCGCCGCCCAATTTGGCGGCCACGATGATGGCCTTGGCGAGCTTGCTCCAGACCTTGCCGCGCTTGTTATCGATGAGCGCTTTTTTGCGCGAGATATTTGCCCAGTGGGAGTGGCCAGCCATGTTGTGAGTTCCGCAGATGGATTAAGGAGTGTCGTTTTGGGCGAGCTTTTTTTGTAACTCTTTGATTTTGTCCGATTCGGCGTTCTTCTTAAAGGCCTCCAAGGCGCGGGTCCAGGCGGCTTTCGCATCGGCGGCCTGGCCCAGTTTTTCGTAGGTATCGCCCAGATGATTGAGAATTTCACCATCGGGGCTGTCGCCGGCGGCCGCCTTTTGCAGTTCGCTTAACGCTTCGCTGTAGCGATTCAGCCGATACAACACCCAGCCCAGGCTGTCGCGGTAGGCGGCGTTGTCGGGCGAGTCGGCGACGGCCAATTGGATCATTCCATAGGCGCGCTGGAGATGCTGGTTTTCATCGGCCCAAAGGAAACCGAGGTCGTTGTTCGCGCCGACATCGTCGGGGCTCTCATCCAGGATCTGCTCGAGCCATTCGACAGCTTGTGGGACGTTGTGCTGCTGTTCGGCGATGTTGGATAGAACGCTACGAGCTTCGCGGACGCTATCTCTGGCGTCGGGGGAGGTGTAGTCGGAGTCGAACTTGTCGATCACGTCTTGATAGGCTTTCGCGGCGTCGTCGTAGCGTTTGGCGTGATACATGATCCAGGCCGGGCGGCTGACGAAGCGCGGGTCCTTGGGGCGCGCCAGAGCAGCTTTCTGGGCGGCTGCCAGCGCATCGTCGGTTTTGTCTTGTAATTCCAAAGCGCCGGACAGATAGAAAAAGAGAGGAGCGTGCTGGTCGCCCGAGTCCGTGGCGTCGATCCCGCGCTGGAGAACCTTGGCGGCCTGAGCGTATTTTTCGTCGAGCATCAATCCCAGGCCCAGTTCGGTCAGCAATTCGGTTGTGGATTTAGGGTCGGCTTTGATCGCCAAATTGACGAGCGTTTCGGCATCGTTCCAGCGCTTGGCGACGATGGCAAGCATGGCGGCCGTTTGCAGCGGGATGGCATCAGCGGCCGCGGCGTGCTGTTTTTGGGCGAGTTCGAGAATCGCCGTGAGCAACTTTTCCTGGCTGGTGATTTTCTTCGTGTCGTCGTCGGAGAGCGCCAATGCGCCCGTTTTTTCCACCATCGCGGCGATCAATTTTAAAAGCGGGGCGGGCTGGTCGGTCTGGCAATAGATGTCCACCAGCGCCGGTAGGCCTGCAGGTTTGCCTTCGACTGCATGGCGGATTCCAAAGGCTCCTGCGCTTTGTCCAATTTGCCGGCCTGCCGATACTGCTCGCCCAGAAAATACGCCAGCGGGACATTCTCGGGCTGATCTTTGCGCAGCGACTGCAGTCGCGGGATGAGTTGGTCGCTTTGGTTTTGCTCTTTGAGGATCGAGGCCAGCAATTCGTAGGGAACGATGCCTTTGGAGTCGGTTTTGGAATCGAGATATTTTTGCAATTCGTCGAGCGCTTTTTGTGGGTTGCCGGCGGCCCGCTCGGTGCGGGCTAAATTGAGGGCCAGCACCGGGGCGTCGGGCTTGAGCTTGTCGAACTGCTCGAAGGCGCGGTGCGCCTGGTCGGGCTTTTTCCCCTCAATCATCACGTTGCCGATCAGTTCGTACACGGCGCCGCCATCGCCCGCCAGTTCCTTTTGCATGGCGGCATTGAGACCAAACTCTTTGGGCTTGTCGAGCGCCTTGACGACGTACTCGAAGGCGGAGGCCGCGTCGGCGAATCGGTCGGTGAGAAAATAGAGACGGCCCAAATCCATTTTCAGGAGGACTTGTTCGGCGGAGGGCTTGGTTTTTCCGAGCGATTGCTCGACTTGCTCGTACAGCTTGATGGCGCCTTTCCAATTGCCCGATTCGGCCAGGTATGCCGCCGAGTAGCGCAGCAAGTCGGGATCGATCGGATTTTGCTCGGCGAATTTGGCGGCATACTGCAAGCCCTCGTCGGGCCGATTAAGGCTGAAAGCCAGCGAGACCAGTTCGCGGAGCGCGGGGAGCGATTGCGGGTCGTAACGCAAAGCTCGTTGGTAATGACGCAGGGCTTGCGACAGATTGTGCCGTTGTTCCAAGGTGCGGGCGGTGGCGAAGAGCGCGAGGGCATTCAGGCGATCGTCTTCGCCTTCGGTGCGGGGTTTTTGCACCGCCAGCGGTTCCAAGGGGTTCTCGAAATCCTGCTTGGAGGAGGGCGCAGTGGCGGCGGCGGCCGGCGATCCGGCCAGAAGCGCCGGCGACAGCAAAAGCAATAGCGTGATGAAGAGAGTTGAGCGCATCAGATCCTCCATGCATCTGTTGGACATTTGCCGGGCCGAGTTGCGAGCAGGCGAACGCTGCTATTCAGGCCGGCAGGAACGGTGTCCGGGACCGCGACTTCCTGTCGTGGCTAACAAAACTACCGAGGTTTTCGTTTGGTCAGTTGCCTGCCGGAGGAGCGGCGCATGCCGGATCGGCCGGCGGCAGCCAAGGCGGGCTTACGATGTTTGGCCGCCGGTTTGGCCGGCAACGGCTTGCCGGCCGGGAGTTTTTTCTGGGCGCCGGGCTTCGCGGCGCCGGCTTTGCGGCCGTCCTGTGGTTCGGCGGCGCGCTGGGACGATTTGCCTTCTGGATGCGCAGCGCCCTTGGCGGCCAACTTCGCGCCGTGGATGGTTGCGCCGGCAGCGCCAGCGGGAACCTTTCCGCCCTTGGCCACGTGCAAGGGAGCGAGAAGTTCTTCTTTCTTTTGGCCGCGTTTGGGGAAGCGGTGTTTGGCGTCGGGATTGATCGACAGCAGCAGATTTCTGACGTTGGTGGATTGCAAATTGGCAATAAATTCGGCCGACAACTGATGCAACAGGGAGCCGAAGACAATGCCTTTGTTCTTCGGGATCGCGCGTTCCAGGCCGGCGACGTTGCCGCTGGCGCGTTCCGCTTCACTGCCAATGCCGACGATGTACAAGATTTCCAAAGCGGCGCGGTCCAGAGGAATGTAGTGGCCTCCCAGACCGTGCTGCGTGGCGTAGGCGACGACGAACGGCGAAGCGCCTTCCATCTTGGCCAGCTTCTTGATGCCGGCGCCGATGTTTTGCTTCTTAACGGACTCCAGATCGAACGAATAGGTCGATTCGAACACGGTTTGCAAAACGCGCTTCAGGTTCGAGGCGGCGGCCTCAGGATCGGGCAGATCGCGCATCGCTTCGGCGAGCTCTTTGACGGTGCTGACGCGGACCTCGTTCCAATCGAAGAACGCTGTCGCGAGGTTCTGAAATGTTTTTTCGGCGCGTGGTAGGGCGCGTTTTCCAGACAACACGCGAAAAGCATGTGCTCCAACAGCGGACGCTCGCCGTTGGCCTCTACGGGCTTGTAGTGGCCCTTGAGCACTTTTTGCAATTTGGAAATCAGCGAGCTACGACTGCGTGTCGCCATGGCGTTGATGATATGGGTTGCGGCGGGCGGGGAGGTTGATGATACGCTTTCGGCGGGCTATGGGAGCACTTCAAGCATTGCTTATCGGCCGTGAAGGACTCCGTTGGTCGATCCGTTTTAACCGTTACTCACCTTACAGAGCGGCTTCTTAACGGGGGCTGTTGGGCCGTTTTTCTTCCTTGTCGAACTCGTCATCGCCGACGTCCTGATTGTACCGGTCTGGGAAATTCTCGTCGATTTCAGTCTTGGACTCGCCTCGTGGTTCATTCTCGAGCGAGTCGTCGTTTTCGCTTTGAGGCGGCAGCACCTCGCGCAGCAGGCGAGCCATTTCGATGGATTTTTTCACGCCCTGATCGAGCACGAACATGAGCCGCGGAGTATAGCGGGTGTCGATTTGCTTGGCGATCTTCGATTGCAAAAAACCGGCGGCGCTTTGCAGGCCGCGCAGACTGAGGTTTTGCCGCGTTTCGTCCCCCATGATCGAGACGTGAACTTTGGCATGGCGCATGTCGGGGGAGACTTCGACGTGGGTGACGGTGACGTCGCGGATGCGGGGATCTTTCAGGTCGGCCAGAATTGCCATGCCGACGACTTCGCGGATGGCAGCGGCAGCTTTGAGCAATCGACGGGAACTCATGGTGGCATCACCGCAAACGGCAATTTCTTGGTTCTGTGCGGCCCAATCCTAGGCTTACAGCGTGCGGGCGACTTCCTCGACGCGGTAGTTTTCCAGCACGTCGCCTTCTTTCAGGTCGTTGAAACCGGCGAGCTTGATGCCGCATTCCAGGCCGTCGCGCACTTCGCGGACGTCGTCCTTTTCGCGGCGGAGCGATTCGATGGGGTATTCACCGATGACGCGGCTGTCGCGGATCACGCGCATGCGGCTGTTGCGTTGGATGTTTCCGGAAAGGACGCGGCAGCCGGCGATGGTTCCGACGCGGCTGATGACAAACGTGCGGAGGATGAGTGCCCGGCCCAATTCCGCTTCGCGTTTCTCGGGTTTGAGCAGACCTTCCAGCGCCTTCTTAAGATCATCGGTGACCTGGTAAATGATGTCGTAACGGCGGATTTGCACGCCTTTGTTCTCGGCCAGGAGTCGCGCTTTTTCGTCGGGCACGACGTTGAAGCCGATAATTACGGCGTCGGAGGCGTCGGCCAGGTGCACGTCGGCCTCGCTGATGCCTCCCACGGTGGCTTGCAGCACTTTGATTTTGACTTCGGGGTGCTCCAGTTTGCCGAATTCCTTGAGGATGGCCTCGATCGATCCGCGCACGTCGGCGCGGAGGATGATATTAAGCGTTCGGACTTCCGCAGTGACTAAGCGATCGAACAAGTTTTCGAGAGTGACGTGCACGGGACCGGCGATGCCCAGCGTGGCTAGGCGAGTTTGATCGTGCAACCGGCGGCCGATTTCACGGGCGTGGCTGATGTCGTCGAGCACATAGAACTTGTCACCGGCGCCGGGCGCTTGATCGAGCCCTGTGACGTTGACGGGCATGGACGGGCCGGCTTCCTCGAGCTTTTGCGTGGGCTTCAGGGTGTCGTAGATGGCCTTGATGTGTCCGCTGGCTTCTCCGCACACCACCGCGTCGCCGACGTGCAGCGTGCCGCGTTGCACGAGCAGTTTGGCGACGACGCCGCGTCCTTCGTGCAATTCGGCTTCCAGGCAAGTGCCCATGGCCGCCCGGCTGGGATTGGCCTTGAGTTCGTGCAATTCGGCGATGGTAAGCAATGTTTCCAGGAGTTGCTCGACGCCGACGCCGGTGACCGCGCTGGTTTTGACGACTTCGACGTCGCCGCCCCATTCGGTTGGCAGCAGTTCGTTGGCGGCCAGTTGCTGATAGATGCGTTCGACGTTGATGCCGGGCAGATCGATTTTGTTTAACGCCACGAGAATGGGCACGCCGGCGGCGCGGGCATGGCTGATGGCTTCTTCGGTTTGCGGCATCACGCCGTCGTCGGCGGCGACCACCAGCACGGCGATATCGGTGACGTTGGCGCCGCGGGCCCGCATCTCGGTGAAGGCTTCATGGCCGGGTGTGTCGACAAAGGAAATTTTCCGTCCGCCGCGCTCGATTTGATAAGCACGGATGTGTTGCGTGATGCCGCCGCTTTCGCCGCTGGCGACGTCGATGCCGATGATTTTATCCAACAGCGACGTTTTGCCGTGGTCGACGTGTCCCAGGAACGTGATCACCGGCGGGCGCGGCTGGAGTTGATCGGGTTCATCGGGCACCGCGTCCACCATGTCGTGGAGCTGTTCTTCGGCGGTCTGGGCCTTTTTGAGTTCAACTTCGGCGCCGAATTCGGTGGCCAGCAGCTCGACGGTGTCGGCGTCGATCGGCGACATGATGTTCGGCATGGCCCCGGTATCAAAGGCCAACAGCTTGCCCAATACCTGGCTGGCAGAGATGCCCAGCGCCTCGGAGAAGCTGCGTACGGTGGCGGGGAGTTGCAGCGTGGCTTTGCTCTTGCGGGGAGCGGCGGAGCTGGTGCCGGAGCGCTTGATTCGCTTGTGGCTTGAGCGCATGACGGGCATATCGTCGTCTTCGCCGAGTTTGCCTCCCTTGGCCCGTTCGGCGGCGTGACGTTTGCGATTGAGTTGGCGCGCCTCGCGGCCGCCCAGCGCGCCTGTGAATTCTTCGCCTTCGGCGGGGGGCGCTGCTGCCTTGCCGGCGCGACGGCGTTCGCGGCCTTCGCGCGACAGCGGGCCAGTCGGCGGCGGAGGCGCCGCGTTGGGACGGGCGGTCATGCCACGCTGCGGTCCGCCGGAGCGCCCGAGCGGCGGTTTGCGCCCCTCGTCGGCGTGGCGGCGTTCTTCGGTTTTCTTGAGGTGCTCGGCCAGCGGCTTCGCGCCCGATTTGCTCGCGCGCACCACATCGGCGGGTAGCCTGATATCGGGTTTTTGCGGAGCGGGCTCGGAAGGTTGCAGCGCCGTGGGGGGCGCGTTGGCCGACGAGGGAGGCAGTTGCGCCAAGCGGACCGAGGGCGTGGGCTTGGTGACCGGCCGAGGCTCCAGCGGTTTTTTGCGCAGCTCGTTGGGCTTTTCCACTTTCGGGGCATCGAGCACCGGCGGCTTGCCGGTGACGCCGGTCGGTGGAATGTAGTTTTCGCGAGTGTGTCTGGCGGGCGGGGCCGCCACGGCGGTGGCGGAGCCGGAAGAGCCGGCCGCGGCTGCGTGATCGCCGGCGCCGCGAGTTTTGCCGCCTAGAAATTCTTTCAGCCGGGCGACCTCATTGTCGTCCAAGCTCGCCAGCGCGGAGCCTTTGCCGGTGATACCTGCTTTGGTGCAGATATCGACCAGCTCTTTGCTGTCGATCTTCAGTTCTTTGGCGAGCGAATAGATACGAGCGGGCAAATTGCAGCCCTCCCACATTTCAGCCCGGCCCGCCCGTATGACGCGCGGTCCCGCGGCTATTGTTTATTGAACCATGGTTTGGATCTCCCAAAACCTTGGTCGACCGATCCGCCGGCGGCGGATCGGAAACTCTCAAAACCTGAAACTGCCAAGTATACGCTATTTGACCGGCTTAATTGGAGCCGCCCGTGGTGGAATCTTCTCCCGCGGAAGCTTTCGCATCGGCGGCTTCGTGCGCGGCGCCGTTGCCGGAACCGCCGTCGTCGGGGACGGTGGCCGGGGTTTCGGCGGCGGCCTCGGCGGCAGCCGCCGCGGCGGCTTGCTGTTGCAACTGCGCTTCTTTGAGATCGGCTTCAGCCGTGGCGGCATCGATGCGCTCTTGTTCGCGCTGACGGCGCCGTTCGGCGGCGGCGGCGACCTCGGCTTCGGCAGCCTTGGCTTCGGCTTGATCGACGATGTGCTGCACCTGCTCTTCCGAGAGGTTGCCCATCGACATCATGGCATCCGGCTCGATCACCGAAAGCTCGTCGTAAGTGAGGAAGCCTTCGCCCACGAGGCGTTCGGCCAGCGAGGCATCGACGCCATCCAGCGCGGAAAATCCGGCGACGGCGCGTTCGATTTCGGAATCGAGTTCCTCGCGAGTCATGATTTCGATATCCCAGCCGCAAAGCTTGCTGCCCAGCCGGACGTTTTGTCCGCGGCGGCCGATCGCCAGCGACAACTGATCTTCTTTGACCAGGACGATGGCTTTGCCGATCATCTGGCAGAGGATGACTTCTTCGACTTCGGCGGGCTGCAGGGCGTTGGGGATGAGGACTTGCAGATCGTCGCTCCAGCGGACGATGTCGATCCGCTCGCCGCCGAGTTCGTCGACGATGTTCTTGATGCGGTTGCCGCGGACGCCGACGCAGGCGCCGACGCAATCGACGCGGGAGTCGCTGGAGCTGACGGCCACTTTGCTGCGGTAGCCGGGCTCTCGGGCCATGGCGCGGACTTCGATTACGCCGTCGGCGATTTCGGGAATTTCCTGTTCGAACAGGCGCTGCACCAACTGCGGCCGGGTGCGGCTGAGGATGACTTTTACCCGGCTGCCGACCTTCTTCACCTCGAACACGGTGGCTCGGATGCGCTCGTTGGGATGGTGCGTTTCGCCGGGAATCTGTTCGCTGCGCGGTAGGATGGCTTCGGTGTTGCCCAGCGAGACGGTGGCGGTGCCGTTTTCATACTTTTGCACGACGCCGGGGACCATTTGGCCGACGAGGTCGTAGTATTCGTTGTAAAGGGCGTCGCGTTCGGCCTCGCGAATCTTCTGGATGATCACCTGCTTCGCGGTTTGGGCCACGATGCGGCCGAGCGTTTCCTGGGGATCGAGCTCGACGCCGTTGTGCGTGCCGGAAATGGCGCCGCTGACTCGGTCGATGCTGACGACGATATCTTGATCTTCGCCGTATTGCTTTTTGGCGGCCGAGACCAGCGCAGCTTCGATCGCCTGGAACACGATTTCTTTATCGATGTTCTTATCGCGATGGATCGAATCGACGATGCGGAGGACTTCGGTGGGGTTCATTGCGGTGTTATTTTGGTGCTCGCGAAGGAGCCGGTTATCATCTTTCCTAACTCTACCAACAAAAAACGGGAACGAGTGAACCCACGTTCCCGCGCCCAAACTCACATTTTTCAGTCGCGGAATCAGGACATAACCATTTCGCAATCCAAGACTGAAAGTATTGCAGCTAAATGGAACGGACCTGACACTTTCGCGGTCGGAGCATCGCCGGCCGTGGAAATGCACCAAACTCGTTTTGCGACACAACTTAACGCCGTGTGCAACCGATAAAATCTATCGGTCTTGGCGCGGACTGTCAAGCCGACGTATTTACTGCAAAACACGCAGAAGAAAGGTAAACAGCAGAGCTGGTAGCTGTTTAAGAAAAAGTCCGCACCAGAACGGCGCTGGCCTGGCCTTGCGGAGTGACGCTGAGATTGAGGAAGCAGTTGCCCGGGCTGGTGCTGCCGCCGGTTGGCTTGACGACGGCAATGGGGCACTCAGGATCGGGCGTCTCGTAGTTGAGAATGGGAAAGAGCTGATTGTTCGAGAGCGCCAAGAGGCTGGCGATCAGTTCGATCATGCCGCTGCCGGCGCCGAGGTTGCCGAAATAGCTCTTGGCGGCGGTGACGGGCACTTTGTCGGCGGCGGCGCCGAACACTTCGCGAATGGCTTTCGATTCTTCGACATCGCAAACGCGGCTACTTAGGCCGTGAGCGTGGATGTGGCCGATTTCTTCGGGCTTCAGGTCGGCGCTTTGCAGGCTTTTGCGGATCACGTTGGCCAGCGCCACATCGCGGTGGGCAACGCCATTGGTGTCGGCGGCGTGGGAGGAGCCGTGGCCGACGATTTCGCCGTAGATGGTCGTGCCGCGGGCTTGGGCCGTGGCGAGTTCTTCAAGCATGATGGCGCCGGCCCCTTCGCCGATGACCATTCCGGTGCGGTTTTTGTCGAACGGGCGGCTGGCTTTTGAGGGTTCCACGCCATTGGCGGCCAGTTCTTCGGTTTGAATGGCGTGGACCGTTTTCATCGGGTGCACTCGGGTGCCGGTCGCGCCCACGAGCATGGTGTCGGCGCTACCGCGGAGGATGGTGCGATAGGCTTCACCGATGGCCAGGTTGGCGGCGGCTTCGCGATGCGTGATCGAGTTGTTCGGGCCGCGCAGGTCGTTGTAGATGGCCACGTGGCTGGCGGGCATATTTGGCAAATACTTCAACAGCCACAGCGGGGAAAGTTGGGGCATGCCGTCGGTGGCCCAGCGGTTGTAATCGAATGTCCCTTCGGAATCGCGGCAATGGTTGATGCCGGCGCTGAACTCTTCAGGCATGGTGAGCATGTAGTCGGCCCCGAAAACGCAACCGGTGCGGTCGGGATCGTACTTTCCGCCGCCGATGGCGAGGGCGGCATCGGACATGGCCAACTGAGCCGCGGCGACTCCCATCTGGCATTCGCGGCACATTACTTTCAGGCCCTTGCGGATGGCCTTTTTCTGTTCCTTTTCCAGCGGGCCGAAGTTTTCGATATCGCCGGTAAATTCGCGGGCTTCGCCGGCCACATGCGTGGGTAGAAATTTCGAGGGGACCGCTACGAGGCGGCCGACGCCGCTGCGGCCCGAGCTGAGCGCATCCCACAGCGACTCCTTGGAACTGCCCAAGGGGCTGACCAAGCCTAAGCCAGTGATGACGACGCGACGCTGAGAGGCGGGCATGATCGCAAGAAGCAGTACGAGGTAAGGCGTGCGGCGTGAGGTTGCTCGATAAATTCCACCAAAACCAACAGGGCCAATATATCGCCCCCAATTTACGGGGGCAATGCACTATTCAGCTCAAAACCGGCGTACGGTGGTGGTCAGCGGCTGGTTGTTGGTGACGCTGGCGGGCCGGCCGTTGACGCCGCGATTCTCGATGATCACCAGCAGATCGGCATGATCGCCGGGGGTCAGGATCGGCACCTTAACCGTCGGCGGTTCGGTGGGGGTGGGGGTGGGGCTCATGCCACATCCGATGACCAACACCATGTCGGCCGGCCAATGGAATTTTTCGGCGAAGCGATGATAGTCCAACTGCGGCACTTGGATTTCGGTGCGCTGCCGCGGGGCGGCGGCTGTGGGCACGTCGAGCATCACCGGCACCAATTTCTCGACCTGGTCGATTTTGAATTTCACCACCGCGTCGATCATTTTGCCATCAAGCGACAGCAGCGGCTTGAACTCCAGCGTGTAACCTTCGTCGATCTTGCCCATTTCGGGTTCGAAGCCGGGCCAGATTTCCTGTTTGAGGATCACGTCTTTGATGTAGTTCTTGGGGCGCGTGGCGCTGACGGTGGCGGATTGCCCGTTGGGCACCATCAATTGCGGCGAGCTGTGTTCGCGGAAATCGTTTCGCTTGCGCACCTCGGCCAGCATCATGGCGGCGTCTTCCTTCGACAAGAGCCAGGCTTGCACGCCTTGGCTTTGCACGGGCACGGGCCGCAGCACGCGCTCCATCTTGGTGCGCCAGTTGGGGCTGCCGATGGTGATCACACGGATGCCGAAAGCCTGAGTTTCGGCCTGGGTGTTGACGAAGCGATCGACGATTTCGGAAACACGTTCCTGCATTTCGGGCGTGTGGTAGCACTTCAGCGTGTGGCTGTTGGCGCAGAGGATGCCCAGCGGTTCGCTGTGCCAGGCTTCATAGCCGGTTTCGCGGAGGATCCAATCGACCATCGCCTGCTCGGGGCGATTGGTAGTGGTGACGCGGGTGGTGTAGGGGGTGATGTCGTATTCGCGCCAGACCTGACCGTTGTCGTTGGGCAATGTTCCGGGGCCAGTCGTGACTTTGGCGATCGACGCGCGCGGGCGCCGGCGACCGGCTGCAAACCGTTGGCCGAGGTGGAGCTAGTTGCGCTGGCTTGGGTTGCGGCGCCGATGGGGCGCCAGCCGGAGATGGTGTTATCGGAAACGGCTTTGCCGCCGGGGGCCTGTGCGAATGAAAAAGCCGCGACGCTGCAGAATAGCGCGACAGCAATCAATGGAAGTTTCCAGGGGCGAAGCATCGCACGAGCCTCCTTGCTGATGAGCGACGACATGTTCCGCGCGCATGGGGATGATGACCCAGGGCCGGAAGGGATGGGGAGGATAGCGATAGCGGCAAACCGGGACAACCGCAAATGCCGGCGGCAGCAGACTGCTAGCGGCGGTGCGCTCCCCTACGGGGATCGCAACTAACGGTTGCTATCAGGCGCGGCCGTTTGGGAGTTGGCCGACGATCAGCGAGGCGTTGTGGCCGCCGAAGCCGAAGCTATTGCTCATGGCGGCTTTTAGTTTGCGCTCGCGGGGCTCCTTGGGAGTGTAATCCAGGTCGCAGTCCGGATCGGGAGTATCCAGATTGATGGTGGGCGGGATCACGCTGTTTTTCAGTGCCAGGATGGTGAAGATCAATTCAACGCCGCCCGAGGCGCCCAGCAGATGGCCGATCTGACTTTTGGTGCTGGAGATGCTGACTTGTTTGGCGTGGTTGCCGAAGATCGATTTAATGGCGCGGGTTTCAGCGGCATCGCCCAGCGGGGTGCTCGTGCCGTGGGCGTTGATGTAGCCAATATCGGACGGGTTGAGTTGTGCATCGGACAGCGCCGTTTGCATGGCTTTGGCGGCGCCGCTGCCATGCTCGTCGGGCTGTGTGATGTGTCCGCCGTCGGCGCTGGCGCCGTAGCCTAGCACTTCGGCGTAGATTGGAGCTCCACGGCACTTGGCATGTTCGTATTCTTCGAACACCAACAGGCCGGCGCCTTCGCTGAGCACAAAGCCGTCGCGGTCCTTGTCGAAGGGGCGACTGGCTTTTTCCGGGGCGTCGTTGCGTTCCGATAAGGCCTTCATGTTCGAGAAGCCGGCGATGCTCATTGGCGTGATCGCCGCTTCGGTGCCGCCGGTGATCATGACGTCGGCATCGTTGTGCTGGATGGTGCGCACGGCGTCGCCCATGGCGTTGGCGGCGCTGGCGCAGGCGGTGGCCACGGCGGTGTTGGGGCCCTTCAGGCCGTATTGGATGGAAAGGTATCCGCTGGCGGCGTTGACCATCATCTTGGGCACGAGAAAGGCCGAGACGCGGTCGGGGCCTTTATTGAGCAAACGGGCCAATTGCTCTTCAATTTCGTGCAAGCCGCCGATGCCGGAGCCCAAGATCACGCCGCAGCGGAACGGATCTTCTTTGGAAAATTCCAAGCCGCTTTCGCGGATGGCGTCGACGCCGGCCACATGAGCAAACTGCGTGAAGCGATCGACGCGTCGGAGTTCTTTGGCGGAAAGATACTCTTCGCCGGGATTCCAATCGGTGATTTCGCCGCCAAATTTGACTTTGAAGCGTTCGGTGTCGAACAACTTCAGCAAGCGGATGCCGCTTTCACCGCGCAGCAGGCGAGCCCAGATATCAGGAACCTTGAGGCCCAAGGACGTAACAGCCCCCAAGCCGGTGACAACGACACGACGGTTCATGGCGGGACGCTCTTACGTCTGCGTCTTTTCGATGTACTCGATGGCCTGGCCAACCGTCTGGATTTTTTCCGCGGCATCGTCGGGAATATTGATATCGAACTCCTCTTCGAGTTCCATCACCAACTCGACCTGGTCGAGCGAATCGGCGCCCAAGTCGTTCACGAAGTTGGTTTCGGGCGTAATTTGTTCTTTGCTCACGCCCAATTGCGTGGCCACGATGTCCATCACACGTTCAGAAACGGTTGCCACCTTGAGGCTCCTCCTGCCGTAGCAGACAGTTAATACGACATCCCCATCCTATGCCACGATTCTCGCGACGGATACCCCGCGATGAGAAGCGGTGCAAGGTGGGCAAAGCGTTGGAAGATAGAGGGTTTACTAGGGAAAAGTCAAGATATACCGGTTTATGTTTTTTGTGTCCAGACGGAGCGGCGATGGGAGATGAACCCTTCTGGCGTCAAACAGTTAGTCCGCCGTCGATTGTGATTACCTGGCCCGTGATGTATGCGCCGCTAGGGGAGGCCAGAAACAGCACCACGTCGGCCACCTCGTCGGGCGTGCCGAGCCGCTTGGCGGGGATGCGGGTTTTCACCTGATCTTGCAAGGCCTGGCCGAGGGCGGCGGACATTTCGCTTTCGATGAAGCCCGGCGCGATGGCGTTGACGGTGATTTTGCGTCCGGCCAGCTCTTTGGAAACGGTGCGGGTGAAACCGATCACGGCGGCCTTCGAGGCAGAGTAATTCGCCTGCCCCGGATTGCCGATCAGGCCGGAGACGCTGGAGATGTTGATGATCCGGCCGTAGCGCTGTTGCATCATGGGGCGCATGACGGCGCGGGTGAACAGAAATGTGCCGCGGAGGTTGGTGTTAATGACTTCGTCCCACTGTTCGTCGCCCATGCGCGGCAGCAGCGTATCGCGGGTGATGCCAGCGTTGTTCACCAGGATGTCGAGGCGACCCCATTTTTCGGCGATCTGTTCGACGAGCTGTCCGACGGCTTCGCCGTTGGTGACGTCGCAAGTGAAAGCTTCGGCCTGACCGCCGGCGCCGGTGATGGCCGCAACGGTTTCAGCCAGCTTGGCGGCGTCGCGGGCGACGCAAGCGACTTTCGCTTTGCAGCGCCCCAGGGCCAAGGCGATCGCTTTGCCGATGCCGCGCAAGGCGCCGGTGACCAGGGCGACCTGGTTGGAGAGATCGACGGTGAGCGGCCGCCACTCAGGACCTGTGTCTTTGGGCATTTTTTCCTCAGTCCATCGCACCGGCGCTTTGCATTTTGCGGTCGATGCGCTTCATCAAGCCTCGCAAAACACGGCCGGGCCCTACTTCGTACACTTGATCGACGCCCTGAGCAAGTAGCCAGCGCATCGAATCTTCCCAGAGCACGGGGCTGACGACCTGGCGGATTAGCAACTGGCGAATTTCCTCGGGATTGTCGTGCGGCTGCGCGTCGACGTTGGATACCACCGGGATGCGGGGCTTTTGCAACGGTGCGTTTTGCAACGCGGCGTTCAGGCGATCGACGGCGGGTTGCATGATCGAGGTGTGAAACGCTCCGGCGACGACCAGGGGGACCGCTTTCATCGCGCCGGCCGTGACGGCCGCTTGGGCAACGCGATGGCAAGCCTCTTTGGTTCCCGAAACCGCAATATTTCCGGGGCACAACAGGTTGGCTACTTGCAGCACTTCGCCCTGGGCGGCGTCGCGGCAAAGTTGCTCGATCTGCTGGCGCTCCAAGCCGAGGATGCTGACCATGCCGCTGGGCGTGGCATCGGAGGCGGCTTGCATAGCGGCGCCGCGCTGGGCGACCACGCGCAGGCCAGTTTCAAAATCCAGAGCCTCGGCGAAAACCAACGCGGTGTATTCGCCCAGACTCAGACCCGCGGCGTTGCGGCAAGACGCGACCACGTCGGGCGATTTCTGTTTGAGCGATTCCAGGGCCGCCAGCGAAGTGACGAACAAGGCCGGCTGGCTGTGCACGGTGGAATCGAGTTTTTCCACCGGGCCTTCGAAGCAGATCTTCGCCAAATCGTAACCAAGGATTTCGTTGGCGCGATCGAACAGCGCTTTCGCGGCGGGAAGCGCGGAAACTAGATCGCGTCCCATGCCGACGGTTTGAGCGCCTTGACCGGGGAAAAGAAAAGCAGTGGGCATGCGCGGATTGAATATCGAGACAAAAAAACCGGCGATGGCATCGCCGGTTTTATGCAATTTCAGAGGCCTACTCTTCGACTTCCACGACCGTGCGGCCCATGTAGTAACCGCATTTGGGGCAGATGGTATGGGTGGGCACCGCCTGGCTGCATTGCGGGCAGTAGGTGAGCTGCTTGGGCGTTTTGTGATCGTGAGCCCTGCGGCTGCGGGTTTTTTGGTTCGATTGTCGTCGCTTCGGGACTGCCATGATGAATTCCTTCGACTAGCCAGGTGCGGCTATCGGTGCGGTCGATGGACGACCGCGATTGCACTAGAATTTGGCCAATTTAGGGGTGGCGGCGCTGCGTGTCAAGGAGCGCCAGGCCTGCCGCCCGTGGAAGTGCGGTGGTTTATCATAGGGGTGTGAGTCGTTCGCATTCCGAGTGACGCATTGAAATGTTTTCATTACCAGGCCGTGCTGCTGTTGCACAAGTGATGGTGCTGGTTGTGTTGACCAGCGTCGCCTACTTTCCGGCTTTGCGCGGCGGATTCATTCTTGACGACGATCAGTATCTGACGCGTACGCCGCTGATCAAGGCTCCCGACGGCTTGTACCGCTATTGGTTTACCAGTCAGGCGATGGATTACTACCCAGTTTCCAATTCGACGCTTTGGATCGAATGGCGATTGTGGGGAATGAATTCCAGCGGATATCACTTGACCAATCTGGTTTTGCACATGACCGGCGCGCTTGTGGTCTGGCGCATCTTGCAGGGACTTTCCGTGCCGGGGGCGTTTCTGGCGGCTTTGTTGTTCGCTGTGCATCCGGTGAATGTGGAAGCGGTGGCTTGGATCGCACAGCGAAAGGACATGCTGGCGACGGTGCTTTCTTTGCTTTCGCTGGGGTGCTTCGTGCGCAACGAAGAGAGCAGGGGGACCACAGAAGAAACGCAGAATGGAAGCGCAAAAGCGGAGGCTCGTCGTGGTGCACTTTGGGGAATTTGGTACTGGTCGAGCTTGGCCGCGTTCGTGTTGGCGATGTTGAGCAAAGGGTCGGTGGCGACGCTGCCCTTGGTGCTGTTGGGCGTGATTATCTGGCGGCAGCGGTTGGATCGGTGGGATGTTCTGCGTCTGGCGCCGTATTTTGCCGTGGCGGTCGTGCTGACGCTGGTGAACATTTCGACGCAGCACGTCCGAGAGGTGATCCGCGAGGCAACTTTTGCGGAGCGAATTGCCGGCGCAGGGGCGGCAGTATGGTTCTATTTGGGCAAGGCACTGTGCCCGATTCGATTGATCTTCATCTATCCGCAGTGGCAGATACGAGCGGCCGATGTTTTGTGGTGGCTGCCTGTGGCCGCCGCGGCGCTGGTCACGTGCCTGCTTGTGTGGCAGAGCCATTGGGGGCGATCGAAATGGGCGAGTGCCCTATTGGTTTCCTGGCTGTTCTTCGGCGTAGCGCTGGCGCCCATGTTGGGATTCACCGACGTGGGGTTCATGCAATATTCGCTGGTGGCAGATCATTACCAGCACCTGGCCATGATCGGGGCGGCGGCGCTGGCGGCCGCCGCGTGGAGTTATTGGCATGCGCGCTTGCGCGACTTGAGCCGGTGGGCGACAAATATCGTTGCGCTGGCGGTGGTCGGAGCGCTGGCGGCGCTTACCTTTAACCAAAGCCGTTTGTACGCCAATGCCCGGACACTGTATTGGGCGACGCTGGAGAAGAATCCTGACTCCTGGTTGTTGCACTACAACTTGGGAAATGCGTTGTTAGCCACCGGCTCGGCCGAGCAGGCGGTGAACCAATACCAGGAGGCGATCAGAATAAAAAACGATTACATCCAGGCACGCAACAATCTGGGGATTGCCTTGCACCACTTGGGACGCAATGAAGAAGCGATCGCCTGCTTTCAGGAAGCCTTGAAGATTGGTCCTGGCCGAGAGGACACTTATTTCAATTTGGGAAATTTGTTTTCGGAATTAGACCGACCGAGAGAAGCCGTCGAGCAATATCGCCACGCACTACAATTGGAGCCGGATTACGCCGAGGCCTGGGCGAATCTGGCGGCGGCCTATGGGGACTTGAATCAGTGGGACGAAGCGATGGCGGCGGCGAATGACGCATTGAAGTTCGCGCGATCGCAAGGACTGACGGAAGTGACGGCGGGCATCGAAGCTTGGCGACGACAAACGCGACGAAGCAACCGCAGCCCTGAATGATGCGGATCAAGTTCGCCCTAGACGACGATCTCTTGGCTTCGGCGGCGGCTGCGCACGCCCTTCACAATTGCGATCGCTCCACCCAATGCCATCAAGCCAACGCTCGTGGGTTCGGGGACCATGGTGCCGTAGACGTTCAGCGACCATGAGTTGAGCTTGCCGACGTCGGCCGCCACGCCGTCCTTCACCGACAAGGTCCAATTGCCGTTGGCCATCTCGTCCCAATCGCGCACGGTAGTGAATACCCAATCCAGATAGTTGTCGGCGCTGTCGGCGCGAGGAGTGCCAAGGATGCTGACCGTGCCCGAGGGGGCGGTGAGCTGGAATTGAAGATCGCCGCGATAGGTGTGCGTGACGTTGACTTTGACTTCGACCTCTTCGATTTTGATTTGCGAACTGATGAACAGCGAATTGCTGACCGCGGCGCCGAAAGCTGGATTGGACGAAGAACTGCCCGTTCCGTCCGCGATATTGAGATTCAGATTTGACGCAGACGATGCCATAGCCATCACCTCCGGATCGACGTTCGCCCAAGTGAGGGCCATGGTGGCGGCGGCGTTGGCATCGACCCGGCCGAAACCGTAGGAGTGGTTAATGTGGAGGCCGGCGGCGTTGGTGGTCCAATCGGCTTCGGTGGGATCGTTCTTGACGGCGGTGTGCACCAGGATGTGCTTCACATCGCGCCACGTGAGGTTGGGATTGGCTTCAAGCATCAAAGCCACCGTGCCGGAAACGATGGGCGCCGCGGCGCTGGTGCCGCCGAAGGTGTTGGTGTAGTCGCCGCCGGAGCCGGAAGAAGCGGTATTGTAGCCGTTGGTTCCGACCAGATCGGTGGTGACGACGCTCAGCGATCCGCCGCTGGAAGGCGCGTTGACCAACAGGTTCGCGCCTTTTTCGGAATACGAAGCGCGGGAACCGTTGGCGTTGTTGCGTGTGGCGGCGACTGCAATCACAAAGCGAGAATTTGCATAGCCGTCGTAGTTCGAGTTATCGGCGGTGCCGCCGTTTCCGCCGGCCCAAACGAAAATCGAGCCTTTTCCGCCGCGGCCATTGGTGACGCCGCTGAGCAGTGCCGCCTTGGCCAGAGTGCCGGGGCCTTCCAGCGTAGCGCCGTCGTCGTTGGGACCCCAACTATTGCTGTAGATTGAGTTGGTTCCCTGTCCGCCCTGGTTGTTGTTCTGGTAGGTCAAAGCGCTGGCTTCCTGAGCGTCGGTAGCGGCGCCGCCGATCAAACGGATGCCCGCCAGACCCGCCATGGGTGCCACGCCGGTGACGCCGATTCCATTGTTTCCGCGGCCTGCGGCAAGGCCGGCAGTGGCGGTGCCGTGGAAATCGGCGCTGACGGTGGGTGAGGGATTGGAATCGTTTCCGTTGAAGTCCCACGAGAGCGCCGCTTGATAGTTCGGCGATAAGTCGGGATGCGTGAGTTGCAGTCCATCGTCGACCATGGCGATGTTCACGCCGGCGCCCAGGTGCGTGCCGCCGGAGAAATTCCACCAGGGTGTTACATTAATGTCGGCGCCGACGGTGCCGCTGCTCTGGCCGGTGTTGCGCAGGTGCCACTGATTGTTGAACTGCGGATCGTTGGGCAGATCGCGCTTGACTTGTTGCCGCGCGTACTGGGGCTCGGCTTCCAGGACCTGGTTGTTTTCGACGGCGCTGTTGGCGATTTGCTGCGCGGCCTCAGCGCTGGATGCTTCGACGAGATAATACCCCGGTGCGTAGTCCAGCGATTGATACGATTGGGCGCCCCATGACTGCGTCAGCGCGTCGATATCGGTTCCCGCGCCGACGTGAACCATGAATTTCGGAGTGAGTTCCAGCAGCGTCGAATCGACAGCGCCGGTGACGGTATCTCTGGTGATGGCGCTTTCGACGGACTGCTGATAGAGCGTCTGGCCGTCGGGCGATTTCAGCCCGGTATCCGTAAGCGTGATCTTCTGGCCGTCTTTGTAGGAATAGATGGCGTCGTCGCCGGCAGAGGCACGGATGCAAATTACCGCCGACAAGGCTAAAGCGGCAGCCTTGGCCAGGAGGGGGAACGATCGTATGGTCAAATTCATTAGCGTTCCCCGCGGATGCGACCGACGTCGAAATCGAGGTTGCAATTTCCCAGATGAATGGCCCGACGAGTGTCGGCAGCATAGATATGGGCTACGGCAGTGTCAACAAAATTCCGTTTGAAGTTATGACGCAGTTCAGGGTGCGCGACCTTTTGCAATTCGGCGCCGAGGGACGTATCTTGGTAAATCACGTGATTCCTCGAATGTTTTGTGACCGCGGCGCATCTACGCACACCACCCCAGGCCGGGTTAAAACGGATTAATCTCAGGATGTTTTTGTCTCCGCGTCATCGTGTTTTGACGGGAACTGTCCTGTTGGTCGTCGCTACTTGCGTGGCGTACTTTCCTGCCTTGCGAGGCGGATTTGTCTTTGACGACAGTACCCTAATCCGCGACAACGCGCGGATCATCTCTCCCGGCGGCCTGGAGCGCATCTGGTTTAGCACCGAGGAATTTGAATACTACCCGATCTCATATAGCAGCTTCTGGCTGGAGTGGCGGTGTTGGGGCGCGAATCCCACAGCGTACCGCATCACCAACGTGACTTTGCACGTTGCTGCGGCGCTTTTGGTTTGGGCAGTTTTGCAGGGGCTTTCGACCCCCGGCGCTTTCTTGGCAGCTTTGCTGTTTGCCGTGCATCCGGTAAATGTCGAATCGGTAGCGTGGATCTCGCAACGCCGAAACGTTTTGGCGATGGTGCTCTTCTTGTTGTCGATGCTGTGGTATTTGAAAGCAGACAATCAAAAGAGAAGAAAAGCAGAAGAGGAGAGCCATGGCGGTATCGGTTTTTGGTATTGGCTCAGTTTGCCTGCGTTTTTGCTGGCGATGCTCAGCAAAGGATCGGTGGCCGTCGAGCCGGTCGTGCTACTATTGGGAATCTGGTGGCGGCGCCGGCGGATCGGCGTTTCCGACTTGACGCGGATTGCGCCATTCTTCGCGGTCGCGATCGGCCTTACGGCCGTGAATGTTTGGTTTCAAACCCATGGTAAGGAGATCGTGATTCGTGAGGCCGGTTTTGCTGAGCGTCTGGCCGGCGCTGGCACAGCGATCTGGTTCTATCTGTCGAAGGCGTGGTTGCCGATCCACCTGCTGTTCCTATATCCGCAGTGGCACATCGAGATTGCGAACCTGTTGTGGTGGCTGCCGCTTGTTGCGGCCCTGATGATAACATTGGTGCTCCTATGGCGAGGTTGCGCGACCAATGCCAAATGGGGCGCGGCGCTAATGATGGCGTGGGGATTTTTTTGCGCGGCGCTGGCGCCTGCGCTCGGCTTTGTCGACGTGGGCTCCATGCAGTATTCCCTGGTCGCCGACCACTATCAGTACATCGCCGTCATCGGCGTAGCGGCGCTGGTGGCAGCCGGATGGCGGTTGTGGCGCGAAGGTACGGGGAGCAAAGGCCGAAAGGCGGCGGACGCTGCGGCCGTCGTGCTGGTGGGAATATTGACGTTCCTGACATTCCAGCAGAGTCGACTGTATGGCGACCCCATTCAACTCTACGAAGCGACGCTGCGCAATAATCCCGATTGTTGGGCGGCACACAACAATGTTGGCATTGAACTCGATGCATCGGGCCGCGGCAAGAAGCGAAGCAGCATTTCGAGCGAGCACTGCAACTCAAGCCTGAATACGCCTATGCTCATTACAATCTTGGCAACAACCTGGAAAAAGCGGGCGATCCGACGGGTGCAATCCAGCAATATCTGGCAGCCCTGCGGATCATGCCCGATTATCAGAAGGCGCGCAATAATCTGGGAATCGAACTTTTCCGCGCGGGACGAATGGAAGAGACCATCGAGTGTTTCAGAGAGGGAATAAGGATCCAGCCCAGCCGCGTGGAAAATTATTTCAACCTGGGCAATGCGTTATCGCAAATGAATCGTGCTCAGGATGCCGCCGAACAATTTCGAAAGGCGATCGAGCTGAAGCCGGATTACGCCGAAGCTTGGGCCAACCTGGCGGCGGCTTATGGCGACCTGGGCCGCTGGGATCAGGCGATTGCCGCGGCCAATAACGCATTGAAATTTGCACAGGCGCAGGGGTTGACCGAGGTCACTCAAGCGATCGAAGCCTGGCGCAACACCAACGCGGCAAAACTCTCTCAGCCCTCGCCGATCGATCAAAATCGGCCGTAGCAGACGCTGCTGGTTCATCGATTTCCACGGCGGCAAATCATCCTGCCTAAACAAAACGACCCCGGCAGTTGCTCTTTCGAGCAAACTACCAGGGTCTAGTTGGCCGTGAAGTCCGGGCAGGCTTTCACGGGTCAACAAGGGGTATTTCTTGTTGCTTCGCTATTCGCCGGGCTTGTGCGGCGGGGCAGCGTCGCGAGGTCCTGCATCCCGCGGCGGGCCGTCACGTGGCGGACCGTCGTGCGGAGGCCCGTCACGCCTTGGTCCGCCACGATCGGGTCCTTCATGAGTCCCGCGAATATCGTGCATCAGTGCGTCGATTCTGTGTTCCAGTTCATCCAAGCGACGGGAGATTCGCATCATGGGATCGCCGCCGCGCGCTGGGGGACCGAATGCTCCGGGGCCGCGATGTTCCCAGCCGCCACGTTCCCCAGGCGATCCGCCGCGTCTGTGACGATGGGCGTGTCGATGGTGATGTGCCCGGTGGCCGTGCCGGTGGTGCTGCGCCCAGTGGCGGCAGCCATGACGGTGGTGGTGCGCCCAAGGGGGGCCTCCTCTTCCGTGGCCGTGATGCGCCCAAGGGGGTCCGTCGTCGAAGCCGTGGCGCGCCCAAGGCGGCGGTCCGCCGCGGGAACCGCGGTCCATTCCAGGATGCATGCCGGGAGGTCCGTCCGGGCCGCGACGCCATTTACGGGTCAGTTCTTTGTCGAGCGCTCGCCAGGCGTCGTTGTCGAATTTCTTGTCGTCTTGCTTATCGTCGGTGGATTTCGCGCCACTTTTGACCGGCGGTGGATCGTCGGCACGCGAGGGGCCGTCGCCGCGCTGCGCCAGGAGCAGTTCATCGTCGCTGGAAGCCGCTTCGCGCAGCAGCTCCTTGGTGGATGCGAGTTCTTCGTGCAAGCTCTGTATTTCAGCTTCCAGCCTTGCCGAGTTGGATTGGCTGGTGGATTTGCCCGGATCGGTTTCGTCGGCGATGACCGAATGGTAAACGGCAAAAAGCGCGAGTGCGCCAGTTGTCAGGCACACTCCCCAAAAGTAGTTGTTTGCCCGGAGCCTTACCCCTCGCTCAGCGAGCATGGGAAATTCTCCTCGTGTTCAATACGGTCGTGCACGACAACATGTAGTGCTGCTAAGAAATCAAACCCGCCAGGTGGCAGAAAGTTCCGACGGATGCCGGAGTAGGCCTGTTGCCGTGCTAAACCGCAAGCGAAATATGCGTTGCGGACGGCACATTTAGCCATTTATAGAGCGGGATTTAGCTGCTGGCGCTGCGATATGCCTCCAACGATCGGGTGAACATCCAGCGCGAGGCGATCATACAGGCGGCCGTAGCCACCAAGGCAAACAGGGCGAGGAACCAGTAGCCCGGCTCCAGCGGTTTGGCCATGAAGCGCGCCGGCACGTTCACGGCGATCATTACGGGAATGAAGAAGGTGAACACGCGCCGCAGCGGCAGGCCGATGGGTCCGGAGTAAATTTCCATCGGATAACGTGCAAACGTGGTGATGTAGAACCAGAAATCGTAGAGGGTTTGATTGCGCCCAGCCAGACGCTGGTGGCGGCCAGGGCGATCATCAAGCTGTACATGATCGTCACGCCGCACAAAATGTAGATCGGATAGAGCAGGATTTCGACGATGCCGGGATGGTAGTCGAGGTGCGCCAGTGCGTAAGCGAGCAATCCGACGGCGAAGAAAAAGTTCGACAGGCCGGACCAATCGACTTTGGTGAGCGAAATCAGGAACTGGGTGTCGATGGGTTTGAGCAGCGCGAAATCCAATCCGCCGGTGCGCACCAATTCGCTGAATTCTTCCGCGTTGGGCATGAACAGAATCTCGACCAGGCTGTTGATGAACATGCCGGTGGCCAAAAAGATGAAGAACTGATATTTGCCCCAGCCGCCGCCCAGCGACGAGGTGAAGGTGAACACTAACAAATAGAAACCCAGATTCATCATCAGCCACATCAGGCTCACGACGCATTCCATGATGAAGTTCGCGCGGAACGTCATGTTGCGCACCAGGCTGTTGCGGGCGAAAGTGAGGAAGACGCGGAGGTAGGGATAGGCGCTGGTCAAAGGGTGAACGGGTGAAGGGGTGAAGGGTGAAGGGGTGAATTTCTATCCTCCGAATGCGGAGTAGCGTTTTAATCCGCGGTTGAAAAGGTAGCGGCAGAGGAAGATGAAGAACACGATCCAGGCGATTTCGATGCCCAGGCCGCGCAGCGGCGCTGCGCCCGTGATCTTTTTCAAGAACACCGCGGCGGGGAAATAAGCGAGATATTGGAATGGCAGGAAGGCGACAACGTCGCCGGCCGAGATGCTTCCGCCCAGCGGCACGGCGTTGAGCATGTTGATGGGAAACATGTGGCCGGAGAGGAAAAAGTTCAGCAGCATATAAATAAACAGCAGCGAGTTCACTTCGAGGAACCAGAAACCGATCATGCCGATCAAGGCGTCGAGGAAGAAACCCATTACGAAGGCCATCAAAAGCGACCAGACAAAGGCGACGATGACCGTTGGTTCCGGCCAGCCGTCGGTGAAAAAGCTGCGGCAGAGGATGAAGACGACGGTGTACGGGATTGTCGCCACCATGTAGTAGACCAACTTGTGCGCCATGCGGCCGACGAACAGGAAGCCGATCATGTCGACCGGTTGAATCAGGTATTTCTTGATCGTGCCGTCGAGGATGCTGCGCGAAATGCTACCGGCCAGCCCGGGCATGCTCGAAAAGGCGCGGGCGACGTTGCTCAGCAGATAGTAGGCAATGATGTTGTCGCGGGTGTAGCCGGCGATGGTGGTGGTGGAGACGGCGCCAAAGACGGCGGTCCAGAGGAAAATTTGCGTGACAAAGGGGAGGAACCGCATCAGCGTGCCGAGCATGAAATCGCCGCGGTACACCAGGCGCTCTTCCAGCGAGATGCGCAGAATGGTCCACCAGGTGCGGATGCTAGCCGCCAATGGCGATTGGGGAATGGGGATTGTGGAATGCACGGTGGACATGGCGAACGTTGTGCCTTTACTTGCTGACAGCCAGCTGTTCTTGCTCTTTGCTGGCTTGCGAGAACAGCTCGGCGATCACTTGTTCCAGCGGCGGGTCTTCCACGCTCACGTCTTCGATTTGATGGTTGGCCAAAATCGAGGCGAGGACTTCGGGCACTACGTCGCGGGAGACGCGGATGCGGACTTTGGGCGTTTGCATATCGAGCACCTCGCCGTAGCGGCCCCAATCGCCGGCCATGTTGTCTTCGGCCAATTGCAGCGTGATCACTTTGTGGCGGCTGAAGCGGTCGATGATGCCGCTCAGCGAGCCGTCGTACATGATCTTGCCCTGGGCGATCACGACCACGCGGCGGCAGAGCGCGGCTACGTCTTTCATGTAATGGCTGGTCAGCAGAATCGTGATTTTGCGTGCCTGCTGATATTGGCGTAAAAACGTTTGGATGTTGTGCTGCGCGACCACGTCCAGTCCGATGGTCGGCTCGTCGAGAAACAGCACCTCGGGCGAATGGAGCAGGGCGGCGATCAGCTCCATTTTCATCCGCTCGCCCAGCGACAGTTCGCGCACCGGCTGGCCCAACAGTTGGCGCACGTTCGAGCAGGTCGACCAGTTCGTCGCGAGTTTGCTCGAACTTGCGCGGCTCGATGCGATAAATTTGCTGATGCAGGCGGAACGATTCTTGCGCGGGCAGATCCCACCAGAGTTGATTCTTTTGTCCCATCACCAGGGCGAAGCGGCGACGATAGGCGTTTTCGCGATTCCAGGGAACGTAGCCCATCACGTGCGCCGTGCCGGCGGTGGGAGTAATGACGCCGGAGAGCAACTTGAGCGTGGTGGTTTTGCCGGCGCCGTTAGGACCGAGGAAGGCGACGAACTCGCCTTCTTCCACCGTGAGGTCGATGCCGGCCACCGCTTGCACTTCGCGATAGCGCCGGCGGAACAGCCCGCGGATGGAGGCCCACAGGCCTTCCCGCTTTTGATAAACCCGGTAGGTCTTCGCCAGGCCTTCGATTTCGATGACAGCCATGCAGCGGGATTATAGGAGTGCGGGTGGGCGGCGGAAAGGTTGTGGTTTTCGCGGCGGGCGGGCGGGATTTGCATGGTTGGCTCTCGTTGTCCAGCCGCTAGCGCTCTACTATAATCCCGGCGGTAATTGGCTGTGCGATAAGGAAAGAATTATCGGGGCATCGTCGTGCTGAACTGTCGCAGGTGACACTCGCTTGAAGACCGTGAGTTTCCGCGTTGGCATTGGGCACGACACACACCGGCTGGAGGCGGGCGGTCCGCTGCGTTTGGGAGGCGTCACGATTCCGCACGAACGCGGCGCCAAAGGGCATAGCGATGCCGACGCGCTGCTGCACGCCATTGTCGATGCATTGCTGGGGGCCGCCTCGATGGGAGACATCGGCGAGTTGTTTCCCGACACCGATCCGGCCAACCGAGGGCGAGATTCGGCCACGATGGTCCAAGCGGTTTGCCAGCGGCTGCGAGGCGAAGATTATCGGATTGTGAACGTCGATTGCATTGTGTTTTTGCAGCGGCCGAAACTGGGGCACCACAAAGACGCCATGCGGTTGCGGATTGCGGAGCTGTTGGAAATTCCGGCCCACGACGTCGCAGTGAAAGCGAAAACCGGCGAGGGGGTCGATGCCGTGGGACGCGAGGAGGCAGTTGCCGCGCAGTGCGTGGCGCTGTTGGAACGAAAGGTAGATCAAGAAATCGCTTAGCAAGGGAATGTTCGATGTCCACTGCCACGTCTTCAAAATCGTCTTCTTCGCAGTCTGGCGCTCCGGCCGGCACGCTCCGCGTCTACAGCACGCTGACGCCAACAAGGAAACCTTTGTGCCGGTGAAGGCCGGGCAGGTGGGCATGTATCTGTGCGGACCGACCGTCTACAAGCCGAGCCACATCGGGCACATGGTCGGGCCGGTGATCTTCGACGCCATCAAGCGGTATCTGGTTTATCTCGGATACAAAGTCACGTGGGTGGTGAACATCACCGACGTCGACGACAAACTGATCAACGAATCCAACGCGCAAGATGTCGATGGCCGCGCTGGCCGAGGAGATGACGGCCGACTACATGCGCAACTTGGAGGCGATGGGGATCGACACGATCGATCACTTCCCCAAAGCGACCGACAACATCGAGGAGATCATTCGGCTCACGAAGGTGCTGATCGACAAGGGCTTCGCCTACGCGTCGGAGGGCGACGTGTATTTCGACGTGGCGAAAGACCCCGACTACGGCAAGCTCAGCCAGCGCACGACGGAAAGTCTGCAAGGCGAAGGGGGCGACATGGCCGAGCGCAAGCGATCGCCCGGCGATTTTGCTTTGTGGAAAAGCGCGAAGCCCGGCGAGCCGGCGTGGGACAGCCCCTGGGGCAAGGGCCGGCCGGGTTGGCACATCGAATGCTCGGCGATGAGCCGCCGCATTTTGGGCGAAACATTCGACATTCACGGCGGCGGGCTCGATTTGGTGTTTCCGCATCACGAAAACGAAATCGCCCAGAGCGAATGTGCCACGGCAAGCCGCAGGCCAAATACTGGCTGCACAACGGCCTGATGCAGGCGGCTAGCGAGGTGGGCAAGATCGGCGGGCGCAGCACGCGGCCGACGGAAGGTGAGGCGGTGCAAGCGACCGACCCGACGGCCCAGGCTGCGGCCAAGATCAGCAAATCGACCGGCGCCAGCGCGTTTCGCGATCTGCTTGCGCGGCATCAGCCGGAGACGATTCGGTTCTTTCTGCTGTCGACGCACTACCGCAGCCCGATCCAATACAGCGAGGAATTGCTGCAGGAGACGGCGCGAAGTTTGGACGGCTTCTATCGCTTCTTCGAACGCTTCAAGCGCGTGAGCGGCAAGAATTTTTACGATCTGCAGGTGGCGGCGAATCGGGCGGCGGGCGAGTTCGATTCGAAAGTGAGCGCACTGCTGGGCGAAGTGGCATCGCTGCGCAACCGGTTCCTGGAAGCGATGGACGACGATTTCAACACCGGGGCAGCCACTGCCGCGCTGTTCGAGTTGGTGCGAGCGCTCAACAAATTTGTCGATACGGAGAAATTGGAAGGCGGCACGCCCGACGCCGCAAAGGTCGCATCGCTGGAGCGCGGCGCGACGGTGCTGCGTGAACTGGCCAGCGTGCTGGGGCTTTTCCGCAGGCCGGTGCAACAGAAGGCGGCCGGCGCCGACGATGCTTTGCTCGGCCAATTGGTGGAGTTGTTGATCGAGCTGCGCGCCGCGGCGCGGAAGAACAAGGATTTCGCCACCGGCGACCGCATCCGCAATCGGCTGGCGGAAATCGGCATCACGCTCGAAGATCGCCCCGGCGGAACGGAATGGCGAAGGGCGTGATCCAGGGATCAGGAATTAGGAGTCACGATGGCTGCCCCGGTGCGTATTCTCGGCATCGATCCGGGGTTGAACATCACCGGCTACGCGGTGCTGGAGCGCGATTCAAAGAATCCCAAATCGCCGAAGGTGGTGGAAGCAGGCGTGGTCCGCGGCACATCGAAGCAATCGTTGACCGATCGGCTGGCGGAGATTCATCGCGGCGTGGCGGAAGTGATTGCCGCGCTTAAGCCCGACGTGATGGCGCTGGAGCAACTGTATTCGCACGTGGTTCATCCGCGCACGTCGATCTTGATGGGGCATGCGCGGGGCGTGATCTGCCTGGCGGCGGCGTAGCGGGCATTCCGGTGGTGCATTATCCGTCCACGCAAATCAAACGGATTCTCACGGGCAACGGCCGGGCGAACAAGCAGCAGATGCAGTCGGCCATCCAGCGCGAATTGCGGCTTGATTGCCTGCCGGAACCGCCAGATGTGGCGGATGCTCTGGCCGTAGCGGTTTGTCATTATTATCTTGGTCGCGGCGAGCAAGAATCGGCCGAAGCGGACGAAGAACCGATGGCAGGCAGCAGGCGGCAGGCGGCGGGCAGCAGACGGAAAACCAAGACCACAACGTAGCCGGGCGACGGATTACGCGTGATCACCAACATCTCCGGCCGATTGCTGCGCGTGGACGACGAATCGCTGACGCTGCAGGTCGGCGCGTTTCAATATGAAGTGCTAATTCCCGAGTTTGCCCGGCGGCGGTTGCAGGGACAGCTCGGTAAGGATATCAGCCTGCACACCATTGAATACCTGGAAGGCAGCGCCGATGCAGGGCCGCATGACGCCGCGGCTGATCGGGTTTCTTGCGGAAGTGGAGCGCGAGTTTTTCGATTTGGTGTGCGAAGTGGACGGGGTGGGCGTGAAGAAGGCGCTGCGCGCGATGGTGCGGCCGGTGCGCGAAGTAGCTTCCGCGATCGAGGAGCAGGATATCAAATCACTTTCCGGCTTGCCGGGCATCGGGCCGGCGACGGCGGAGCGAATGATCGCCAAACTGCGGCGCAAGATGCCGAAGTTCGCGCTGATGGTGGCCCGCGAGGAGCCAAGTGAAGCCGCGGCAGACCGCGACGTGATACGCGAAACTTTTGATGCGCTGCGCTCGCTGGGCCATTCGGAGAGCGACGCTCGGCGGCTCGTGGATTCGGCGCTGGGCGGCAAGCAGAAATTCAAAACGGTCGAAGAAATGCTGCAGGCGATTTATCAGCAGAGGCAGAAGAAGTAGAGTCAGGGCGCGAGGGACGAGAGGCGAGGGACGAGGGTTTGCCATGCCGAGTGCTGCGGTCACTGAGGAACTTTCAAGAACTCCGGTGCCCAAGGGCCATAGTTGGCGCAGTGCGGGTCGCCGGTCGATGCGGGGGATCAGTTCTGCAACATCTGCGGCGCGGCACAGCCGTCGGTTCAAGAAGCCGCGGCGCAGCAGACAATGGCGCCTGCCACGCGCAGCATTCGGTGCAAAAACTGCGGGGCGACCATCACGCTTCTGGCCGATCAGTTGAGCGCCGTTTGCCCGTTTTGTGATTCGACGTATGTGATCGACGTAGCGCCGGGGCAATCGTCGCGGCAGCCGCCGGAGTTTGTGATCGGCTTTGCGCTCACGCCCGAGCAGGCGCTGGAAAAGTTTCGCTCCTGGCTGTCGGCCGGAGGATTGTTTCGCCCGGGAGATTTGAGCGCCGCCAAGGTCGAAGAGAAGCTGCGGGGCGTGTATCTGCCGTTCTGGTCGTTCTCGATGCTGGCGCAGCCATTGGACGGCGCAGATCGGCGAGAATTACACGCGCACCGTGACTTACACCACCATGGAGAACGGCAGGCTGGTTACAAAGACGCAGACGGTTACGGAAACCGAGTGGTGGGGACTTTCGGGCGAGCATCACAACTATTACAGCGGGTATCTGGTTTCCGGGAGCCGGGGCTTGCCGCAAGCGTATGCCGAGGGGATCAAGCCGTTTCGGCTCGAGGCGCTCAAACGCTATCAGCCGTATTTTCTTGCCGGCTGGCTGAGCGAAGAGTACAGCGTCGAGCGCGATTCTGCGCTGGTGCTGTGTCAACAAGAGTTCCAACGCTGGGAACAGAAGAACATCGAGAAGTTTCTGCCGGGCGATACGCATTCTAATGTCGACGTGCATTCAGAATTCAGCGATGCGAATTCCGATTTGATTTTGTTGCCGGTTTATTTGCTCAGCTATCGGTATGGCGACAAAGTGTTTCGGTTTCTGTTGAATGGGCAGACGGGGAAAACCTACGGCGATAAGCCGCTGTCGCAGATTCGCATCGGCATTGCGGTGGCGATTGGAGTGGCGGCGGCGCTGGCTATTTGGTGGTGGTTCGCACATCGGTAATTCTGTCGCTTTGGGGGGCGACACTAAACATGAGCGATTTGCTGACGAAATGCACGGTTTGCGGCGCGATGTTGGACGAAGAGGATATGTTCTGCCCCAACTGCGGCACCGAAGCGCCGATCGCAGCGACCGACCACGCGGACCAGACTGCCGATAAAGAATCACCCACGACTCATCAGACCACATACAACTTCACCTGCCGCGGGTGCGGGGCCTCGATGAGCTATGACGCCAGCGCAGCAAACGCTGCGCTGCCCATTCTGCGGATCGGGGAAGCTGGAAAAAGAAGCCGATGCCAAAGAGATTGCGCCCGATGGCGTGGTCGCCGTTTGTGATCACGCACGATCAAGCGGTGGCGGCGATGCGCGAGTGGTTGGGCCAGGGATTTTGGCGGCCCGGGGATTTGGCGGCTCGGGCGGCGGTGGTGAAGATGACGCCGGTGTACGTGCCCTATTGGGTGTTCGACGCCGACACGCACACCTATTGGACGGCCGACAGTAGCCGCGTGCCGATGGGCACGGCGGGGAATTGGCATCCGCAAGCCGGCGCGCATGAAGGAACGTACAAAGGGTTATTGGTCGGGGCCAGCGCGGCACTCACCGGCGCAGGAGACCGGCGCGCTTTGCCCATTCGATTTGGCGAAGGCGGTGCCGCCGGCGAAGGTCGATTTACGAAACATCACGTTCGAGCGGTTCGTCGTGCCGCGGAAATATGCCCGTCCGCTGGCGCACCAGGGATTGGAATCGTTGGAGGCGGATGCCTGCCGCCAATATGTGGACGGCAACTGCCGCAACATGAAGGTAAATGTGCGGATGACGGATTTGACGAGCCGGCCGATGCTCTTGCCGGTGTGGATTATGGCGTATCGCTACGGCGATCGATTGTTTCGCTTCATCGCCAACGGGCAGAGCGGGAAGCCGGCCGGGCAAGCACCGCTTTCGTATCGCAAAATTGGAGTGGCCGTGGTGATTGCGGCGATTCTGATCGCGATTTTGTTGCTGTTTTTCGCGGGACAAATTCGCAAACGTCAGGAGCGATCATTCCGCTTCTCCACTATTCCGGGCATCTGGTATATTGCGAGCAGTAACTTAACGCCCGTACAGTTTTCATTCACGGACGAAATTTCGTGCGCGAGCCGATCGTTCAAGCCACCGCCGCAGTGCCGACGCCTGCCCAGCAGGATGAAGACGATCGGCTGCTGCGGCCGCAGCGCATCAAGGACATGGTTGGCCAGCAGGAAGTGGCCGAGCGACTGGGCATCGCCCTGGATGCGGCGCACAAGCGGAGTGAGCCGTTGGGGCACATTTTGTTCGACGGCCCGCCCGGGCTGGGCAAAACCACGTTCGCCCTGTGCATTCCGCGCGAATTGGGCGTGAATGTGCAGATTGCCAGCGGGGCGGCGCTGATGGCGCCGAAGGATTTGATTCCCTATCTCTCGAATGCGGAGGAGGGATCGGTTCTGTTCATCGATGAGATTCATCGGCTGCCCAAGGCGGTCGAAGAGTTTCTCTACCCGGCGATGGAGGATTTTCGGATCGACATTACGCTGGGCGACGGCGTGAATGCGCGGACGATCAACATGGCGCTGCGGCCGTTTACGCTGATTGGCGCCACGACGCGCACGGGGCTGATTTCCGCGCCGCTGCGCGACCGGTTCCATCTGCGGGAGCATTTGGATTTTTACACGGTGGAGGAATTGGGGGAGATTGTGCCCCGCAACGCGGGGAAGCTGCGGGTGAAAATCGACCCAACCAGTACGGCGGAGATTGCGCGGCGCAGCCGCGGAACGCCGCGGCTGGCGAACAATCGCTTGCGCTGGGTGCGCGGTTATGCGACCAGTCGCGCCGACGGCGAGATTACATTGGAAGTCGCACAAGCGGCGCTGGAAATGCAGGGTATCGATGTGCTTGGGCTCGATGGGCAGGATCGGAAGTAGCTCGAGACGATCGCGCGGGTGTTTGGCGGCGGGCCGGTGGGGGTGGAGGCGGTCGCTCACACGCTGAATCTTTCGCCCGATACGCTATCGGACGAAGTGGAGCCGTTTCTGTTGCGCAGCGAATTAGTGGTGCGCACGCCGCGGGGCGCAAGCTCACGACGGCCGGCTACTCGCACCTGGGCATCACGCCGCCGGATGGCTCGGCCCCGGAGCCGCAAGGGCGATTGTTCTCCTGAGGAATTAAAGCGCGATGAAGCTGGCCTTCAGTTCCAACGCCTATATGCAATTTTCGATCGAGGAGGCGATCGCTCGCGTGGCGGCGGCTGGGGTACTCGGGCATCGAAATGATGGCCGACGTGCCGCACGCCTGGCCGGCCGGGTTGCTGCCGGAGCAGAAGCAGTCGATTCGCCAGGCGCTGGAGCGGCACGAGCTGGCGATCTCCAACATCAACGCCTTCATGATGAACGCGGTGGCCGATCCGCGGCAGCCGTATTGGCATCCCGGCTGGACCGATCCCGATCCGCACTATCGGGCGATTCGCCGCGAGCACACCAAGCGGGCGCTGCGGCTGGCCGCGGAACTGGGCGCGCCGAACATCACCACCGAGCCGGGCGGGCAGCTGACGCCCGAGCCAAACGTGGGACGAGGCGGCGCGAGATTTTTTACGACGAGCTGATGCCCTGCGTCGAAATGGCCGAAAAGCTGCAGGTGAAGTTGCTGATCGAGCCGGAGCCGGAGCTGTTGATCGAGACGGTTCGGGCAATACTTGCAGTTCATGGGGCGGATCGATTCGCCGTGGGTGGGGCTGAATTTCGACATCGGCCATGCCTACTGCGTCGGCGAGGACCCGCAGGATTGGGTGGCGACAGATGGCGCCGCACACGCGGCATTATCACTTCGAAGACATCGCCGCCACGCGCGTGCACAAGCATTTGATTCCCGGCCGAGGGGGCGATCGATTTCGCGGCCACGCTGGCGGCAATCCAGGAGACCGGCTACGACGGCTGGCTGACCGTGGAGCTGTATCCGTATATCGAGAATCCCGATGCGGCGGCCCACGAGCGAAAGAATTTATCGTTCGCACCGCCGGCGAGCGCGCGCATTCCGCTCGAGTAAATGGTTGTGACGATTGAATCACGATCTTCGTCGCGAGTTCTGGCTTACCTGCAATTGATGCGGCTGCCGAAGTGTTCACGGCGATGGCCGACGTGGCGATGGGGTTTTTGCTGACCCATGACACCATCTCGCATGTCGGTGCGTTCGTGCACCTGTTGATCACTTCCAGCAGCGTGTACACGGCGGGCATGGTGCTGAATGACGTCTTCGATCGAGAGCAGGATCGCACGAGCGGCCGCAGCGGCCGATTCCGTCGGGACGTGTGGCGGTTTCGACTGCGGTGTGGTTAAGTTTTCGCGATATTGATTGTGGGAATTGGTTCGGCGCTGGCGGTTGGAATTTTGCGCATCATTGGGGGCCGCTCGTGCTCGCGCTTGCCGAGCTGGTCGTGTTCATTGTTGCGTACAACGCACATTTCAAGCACACGGCCGGCGGACCCTTGGCGATGGGCATCTGCCGGATGCTGAATGTGCTGTTGGGGATGAGCGTGTCCAGCGCACCGCAATCGACGGCAAATCAGATGATTGCCTGCGGCATCGGTTTGTACGTTGCCGGCGTGACCTGGTTTGCGGCACGAGACGACATCGAGTGAGGGCGGACATTTGGCCGGCTGCCGAGCATGGCGAGCACTAGCGGCCCCCAATAATGCGCAAAAATTCCAACCGCCAGCACGAACCAATTCCCACAATCAAAAGCACAGAGAAACTTTAACCACACCGCAGTGGAAACCACCGCAGGTTCCGACGGAATGGGGAAAGCGGCTGCTCGCCGCGATCTTGCTCTCGATCGAAGACGTCATTCAACACCATGCCCGCCGTGTTGGCACCGCGCAGAGTGGAAGTGATCAACAGGTGCACGAACGCACCGAAATGCGAGATGGTGTCATGGGTCAGCAGAAAGCCCATCGCCACGTCGGCCAGCGGCTCGTGAACACATTCGGCAGCCGCATCAATTGCAGGTAAGCCAGAACTCACAACGAAGATCGTGATTCAATCGTCACAACCATTTACTCGAGCGGAATGCCGCACTCGGCGGCGGTGCGAACGAGAAATTCTTTCGCCTCGGCCGCCGCCTCGTCGGGGTTCTCGATGTACGGATACAGTTCGACGGTGATAAAGCCGTCGTAGCCGGTTTCTGGATGGCCGCCACCGTGGCGGGAAAGTCAATCGCCCCGTGCCCCGGAATCAGATGCTGATGGACACGCGAGGCGGCAATGTCCTCGAAGTGATAATGCGCGCGTGTGCGGCGCATGCGTTCGACCCAATCCTGCGGATCTTCGCCCACGCAATACGCATGGCCGATGTCGAAATTCAGGCCGACCCACGGCGAGTCGATCCGCCGATGAACTCCACGTATTGCTCGAAACGTTTCGATCATCAAATCCGGCTCGGGTTCGATCAGCAACCCACCTCGACATGCTCGGCCACCTCGACGCAAGGCATCAGCTCGTCGTAGAAAATCCTCGGCCGCCGCGTCCCATGATTGCTCCGGGGGCAGCAGTCCGCCCGGCTCGGTGGTGATGTTCGGCGCGCCCAACTCGGCGGCCAGCTTCAAGCGCCCGCTTCGTGTGCTCGCGGCGAATGGCACGATAGTGCGGTCCGGCTCGGTCCACCAGGGATGCCAATACGGCTGCCGCGGGTCGGCCACGGCGTTCATCATGAAGCCGTTGACATTCGAAATCGCCAGACCGTGCTTCTCCAGGGTGCTCGCGAATCGACTCCTGCCGCTCCGGCAAAAGCCCGCGGGCCAGGCGTGCGGCACGTCGGCCAAGATCTCGATGCCCGTGTACCCCGGCCGCCGCGATGCGAGCATCGTCTCCTCGATCGAGAACTGCATATAGGCATTGGAGCTGAAGGCGAGCTTCATCGCGCTCCAATTCCTCAGGAAACAATCGCCCTTGCGGCTCCGGGGCCGAGCCATCCGGCGGCGTGATGCCCAGGTGCGAGTAGCCGGCCGTCGTGAGCTTGCCGTCCGCGGCGTGCGAGACAACGAATTCGCTGCGCAACAGAAACGGCTCGACTTCGTCAGAAAGCGTGTCGGTCGAGAGATTCATCGTGTGAGCGATCGCCTCGACCCCCGCCGGACCGCCACCAAAGACCCGCAAGATCGTTTCGAGGTACTTGCGATCCTGCCCGTCGAGCCCTAGCATGTCGATACCCTGCATCTCCAGCGCCGCGTGGGCAACTTCCAAGGTAATCCCGCCGTCGGCCCGCTGGTCGCATAGTCGCGGACCCGCGCAAGCGGTTGTTCGCCAATCGCGGCGTGCCGCGGCTCCGCCGCGGCAATCTCCGCCGTACAGGCGCGTCGATCTTCACCTTGAGCTTCACCGCGTTGCGGCGGACGATCTCGCCCAGTTCCTCGACCGTGTAAAAATCCAGGTGCTCGCGCAACTGGAACCGGTCGCGCAGGGGCGCCGAAATCAGGCCGGTGCGCGTCGTGGCGCCGATCAGCGTGAACGGCCGCAGCGCCATGTTGATCGTGCGGGCATTCACGCCCTCGCCGAGCGCGATGTCGATGCGAAAGTCCTCCATCGCCGGATAGAGAAACTCTTCGACCGCCTTGGGAAGCCGATGAATCTCGTCGATGAACAGGACCGAGCCTTCTTCGGCATTGGTCAGGTAGGGGACCAGGTCCTTGGGCGCCATGAGCGCCGCTCCGCTGGCGATCTGCACATTCACGCCCAGTTCGCGCGGGATGCACAGGGCGAAGGTGGTCTTGCCCAGCCGGGCGGGCCGTCGAAGAGAATGTGCCCCAGCGGCTCGCCCCGCTTGCCCGCGGCGTCGAGGGCGATGTCCAGTGGCGCGAGACGTCGCGCTGGCCGACCATGTCCCTGATCCGCTGCGGCCGCAGCATCCGATCGTCTTCCTCCTGTGGGCAGGCGTCGGCGTTGCGGCGGTGGCTTGAACGATGGGCTCGCGCACGAATGTCATTCCGTGACTGAAACTGTACGATTGTTAAGTTACTGCTCGCAATATAGCAGATCCCGGATTCGTGGAGAAGCGGAAGGGTGGCTCCTAAGCGAATGCGAACCAGTACGGGGTGCCCCCCATTTCTCCCACGAAAAACAGCAACAAAATCGCCAACATCGCCGCGATCACCATGGCCAGTCCAATTTTTGCGAACGCGGCTCGGCCCGGCCGGATTCCCGGTCTGTCCGTTGACGATAAAGCGAAACACTGGTCGCGGTAGCGATAGGCCAGAATCCACACCGGCAAGACCATCGGCCCGCGTCAGGTCCGTCAACCGCGTGTTTACCTTCATGTTGCGGCAGTTGCCGTCCACGTATTAGCGGCAGGCATCCGCCTCCAACGATTCCAATCCCTCGTCGCCAGCGGACGGCATATTTCCGCGGCACGACGAACCGCTCGAACGTGATGTTTGTAAATCGACCTTCGCCGGCGGCACCGCCTTCGCCAAATCGAATGGGCAAAGCGCGCGGTCTCCGCGCGGTCAGTGCCGCGCTCGCGCCGACCAATAACCCTTTGTACGTTCCTTCATTCGCGCCGGCTTCGGATGCCAATTCCCCGCCACCCCCATCGGCACGCGGCTACTGTCGGCCGTCCAATAGGTGTGCGTTCGGCGTCGAACACCCAATAGGGCACGTACACCGGTGTCATCTTCACCACCGCCGCCCGAGCCGCCAAATCCCCGGGCCGCCAAAATCCCTGGCCCAACCACTCTCGCATCGCCACCACGGCTTGTCGTGCGTGGTCACGCGCGCACGACGCCGCGGTGCGATCTCTTGGGGTTCGGCTGCTGTTTCCAGCTCCGTGAGCCGCAGAACGGGCAGCGCAGCGTTTGCGCCTAGGCGTCATAGCTCATCGAGGCCCCGCACCGCGGCAGTGAAGTTGTAGGTCATGATGAGTGGTGGCCATTCTTTATCGGCAGGCTGCCCCACGCGGCAGGGCGCTGCGATCGGCGAGTTCGGTGCCGCAGTTGGAGCAGCGGGTCCTCTTCGTCGAGCATCGCGCCGCAGACCGTGCATTTCGTCAGCAGAATCGCTAAATAGTGTCGCCCCCCACAGCGACAGAATTAATGATGTGCGAACCACCACCAAATGGCCCGCGCCCGCCGCCACTCCAATCGCCACCGCAATGCCGATGCGAATCTGCGACAGCGGCTTATCGCCGTAGGTTTTCCCCGTCTGCCCATTCAACAGAAACCGAAACACTTTGTCGCCATACTTGATAGCTGCAGCAAATAAACCGGCAACGAATGCGAATCGGAATTCGCATCGCTGAATTCTGAATGCGCGTCGAAGCATAGAATGCGTATGGCCCGGCAGGACCTCGAATGTTATTCTGTTCCCAGCGTTGGAACTCTTGTTGACACAGCACCACGCAGATGGCGATTCGACGCTGTACTCTTCGCTCAGCCGGGGGAGAAGAAAATACGGCTGATAGCGTTTGGAGCACTCGAGCCGGAACGGCTTGATCCCCTCGGCATACGCTTGCGGCCGACCCCGGCTCCCGGAAACCGGATACCCACTGTGACCATAGTTGTGATGCTCACGTCCCACCACTGGGTTCCCGTAACCGTCTGCGTCTTTGTAACCAGCCTGCCGTTCTCCATGGTGGTGTAAGTCACGGTGCGCGTGTAATTTGTCGCCGATCTAAACGTCCAATGGCTGCGCACAGCATCAGAACAACCAGAACGGCAGATACACGCCCCGCAGCTTCTCTTCGACCTCAGCGGCTGATCAAATCTCCCGGGCGAAACAATCCTCCGGCCGACGGCCAAAGCGAAACTTTTCCGCGCCTGCTCGGGCGTGAGCGCAAAGCCGATCACAACTCCGGCACTGCGCGACGATTGCCCCGGCGTACGTCGATCTCACATACGTCAAATAGCAAAAACGGGCAAACGGCGCTCAACTGATCGGCCGGAAGCGTGATGGTCGCCCCGCAGTTTTTGCACCGAATGCTGCGGCACGTGGCAGGCGCCATTGTCTGCTGCGCCGCGGCTTCTCGAGCCGACGGGCTGTGCCGCGCACGGTGGGGGTGCCGGGAGCTTGATCCCCAGTTTCGACCGGCGAGAGAATTCGCGCAACTATGGCCCTTGGGCACCAGAAGTTGTTGAAAAGTTCTCAGTGACCGCAGCACTCGGCATGGCAACCCTCGTCCCTCGCCTCTCGTCCCTGGCCGCGCACTGAGCTCTACTTCTTCTGCCTCTGCTGATAAATCGCCTGCAGCTTTTCTTCGACGGTTTTGAATTTCTGTTTGCCGCCCAGCGGCGATCCACGAGCCGCCCAGGCTCGCTCTCCGAATGGCCCAGCGAGCGCAGCGGGGCAAAAGTTTCGCGTATAGCATCAGCGGTCTGCCGCGACGTGATACGCGAAACTTTTGATGCGCTGCGCTCGCTGGGCCATTCGGAGAGCGACGCTCGGCGGCTCGTGGATTCGGCGCTGGGCGGCAAGCAGAAATTCAAAACGGTTGAAGAAATGCTGCAGGCGATTTATCAGCAGAGGCAGAAGAAGTAGAGTCAGGGCGCGAGGGACGAGAGGCGAGGACGAGGGTTTGCCGTCCGAGTGCTGCGGTCACTGAGGAACTTTCAAGAACTCCGGTGCCCAAGGGCCATAGTTGCGCGCAGTGCGGGTCCTGCTGATGCGGGGGATGAGTTCTGC
>CAVRAW010000004.1:0-306757 GCA_963719205.1 Pirellulales bacterium
CGTAACTCGACCTGTCATGGAGTCCTTTCGCACAGGATCAATCGGCTCGGCCTGTTTGTGGCGCTCCGCCTTTTCAAGCGTCCATTGGAGCGGCCATCCCCCCAAAAAGGAGACAGTCCCATGATAATGGGGCCGCTTTGGCTGTCAAGCAAACGGGCGTAGCAGGTGGCCAAAACGCCGAAATTCAGCATTCACACTAATAATCGCCTGCTCAGCAGCAGTAAGTCGTCCAGCCAGGCTTCGATCAGGGTGTTGAGGTTGGCATTGCGGTCGATTTGCGCGAGCGCTTCCAACGAACGCTGCGCGGCCTCGCCGGCCGATTCGAGATCCCAAGCTCCAGCGGCTGCGGTGCGCTTTACTGCAGCGGCGAGTTCGGAATCGGCATCTATCGGCAACCCAGCCTGTTGCCGGAAAAGATGCCGGAAGAAGTCGACCGCAAATCCGATCACCAATCGCAGCCGATCGCGGCGGGCCGAAGCTTCTTTGCCCACTTCGTCGGCGAACCTCAGCACTGCCTGGGCCATCACGACGCTTGGCAACGGCGACTGCGAAAGTTGGTTGAGCAGCTCGCGGCGGAACTGCCACAACTGCGGATCGGCCAGCTTTACCGCCCGCGTCATGCTGCCGCCGCTTTGTGCGGCCAGCCGGCGGGCTTCGTCCGGATCCGACACGATCCCCTGCTCTACCAACAGCTTCGCGACAATGGCCGGATCTAGCGGCTGGAATCTCACGATCTGCGCCCGTGAGCGGATGGTCGGCAATTGCCGATCGACGCCGGTGGTAATCAAAATCAGCACGCTGCGCGGTGGCGGTTCTTCCAGCGTCTTCAACAGGCAGTTGGCGCCTTCGGCATTCAGATCGTCGGCGTCGTCGACGATGGCCACCTTCCGCCCGCCGTAAAACGGCCGCAGGGCGAGATTGAACAACAGTGATTGCTCGACGGGATATTCCGGTTTCTTGTCGTCGCCCTTGAGAATGCCCACCGGAATGTCGCTTTTGCCCGGCGGGCGCGAAATCTGGATCAAATCGGGGTGCGTGCCGGCGATCACTTGCACGCAACCGGGGCAATGTCCGCAGGGATCCAACAGCTTTTCATCGCGCGTCTGACACAACAGCACCTGGGCCAGGCGAAGCGCGAACGCTCGTTTGCCGATGCCCTCGGGCCCTACGAACAAAAAAGTGCTCGCCAGGCGATTTGCTTCCAGCGCCCGGCGAAACTGGGCAACAATTTCGTCGTGGCCTTCCAGATTGTGCCATGCCATGCGTCGCCTCTGCGGTATCAAAAACCATCCGCAGAGCAAATTAGCATCGTGATAACCGGCCCGATAGTGGTTGGCAAATGTCGCTGCGGCTGTCGGGTCGCTGGCGGCCGGTTATAATAATCGCTCGCCAAACAGTTGCAGTCGCAGGCCAGACAGCCCAAAATGCAGAGGATTGGGGACGAGGGCCGCCGGCGGCTGATGGACCAAGTCGCTCGGCGAATCTTTTCTTGTAGTCGCACTGATCGCTTCGCTCGTTAGCCAGGCTGGGGGAGCACTTGGCGATGAAACTCACCACGCGCGCAAAAAACGCCGCAATTCGGCGACGGCAGCGCTGAAGCACAACGTCGCGCCTCAGCCTGGTGGCGATACGGCATTCCGGTGGCCATTCTGATTTTGGGCGCGGTGGTCGCGGCCTGGAGCAGCAATGCGGCGCGGCAGCACGCTAAGAATCGCGCGAGGATTCGTTTCGACATTGAAACCGATCTGGTCACCCAATCGATTCGCCGGCAATTGGCCGACGGCTTGAAACAGGGCAAGGAAGTTTCGCAACTGGTGACGCCGGAAAATCACCCCTCGTTCGATTTGACGATTTATCAAGGCTCCGAAGCCAATGCCGAGGCCAAACGATATTCCAATGTGCCGGCCAATGTGTCGTCGGCCGGTCGGAGCGCTCGGACGGCGGAATTCGAACGGGCCGTGCCGGTGACGATCGACAACAGCCCGTGGCTTTTGAGTTTCGCCTCGCGGCCAGAATTCGACGACGTGGCCGTCGATACGCTTACGCCGGAAGTCGTCCTGTGGGGCGGCCTGGTGGTGAGTTTGCTGCTGGCGGGCGTGGTGTGGTCGGCCACGGAGAATCGCGCCGCCGCCATTTTCGCCGCCGAAAAAGCCAGTGAATCGCTGAAGGAAACCGAAGCCAAATTCCAGGCCATCTTAGATAACACCTCGGCCATCGTGTACATGAAGGATGCCACCGGGCGCTACATGCTGGTGAATCGCCGCTTCGAATTGCTGTTCAAGAAAACGCGCGAAGAGGCCGTGGGAAAAACCGATCATGAATTGTTCCCGCCCGAATGCGCGGTGGAATTCCGCGAAAACGATCGGCGCGTGCTCGCCGCCGGCCAGCCCATCGAAGTCGAAGAGCCTGTGCCGCACGACGACGGCATGCACACCTACAACTCCAACAAGTTCTCGCTCTACGACCGCAACGGCTGGGCTTACGCGGTGGGCGGCGTTTCGACGGACGTCACGGCGCTGAAGAAAGCCGAGGCTGCAGCCGAATCAGCCAATCGCGCCAAAAGCGCGTTTGTGGCCAACATGAGCCACGAAATCCGCACGCCCATGAACGGCATCATCGGCATGACGGAATTGCTGCTGGATACGCCGCTGACCTCCGATCAGCGCGAATTCCTGATGATGGTCAACGAATCGGCCGACGCGCTTTTGAGCCTGATCAACGACGTGCTCGATTTTTCCAAGGTCGAGGCCGACAAGCTCGATCTGGAAACGATCCCTTTCGAGCTTGGCGAAGTGCTGGGAGACGCGGTGAAACTGCTGGCCCTGCGGGCCGACAAAAAGGGCCTGGAATTGGCCTGGCGGATGGTGCCCGATGTGCCGCAGGTGGTGATTGGCGATCCGGCCCGGCTGCGGCAGATCGTGATCAACCTGATCGGCAACGCCATCAAATTCACGGAACGGGGCGAAGTGATCCTCCGCGTCCAGCACGCCGAAGGAGATCAAATGCTGGATTCGAAATCGGCGCCGGCCGGCACGGCGCATCCAGCTGGGGCCGTCGATTCGGTGAAGCTCCATTTCAGCATCATCGATACCGGCATCGGGATTCCACTGGAGAAGCAGAAGGCGGTCTTCGAACCGTTCGAGCAAGCCGATTCTTCCACCACTCGCAAGCACGGCGGCACCGGTTTGGGGCTGACCATCTCGATGAAGCTGGTGGAACTGATGGGCGGCCGCATTTGGCTGGAAAGCCAGCCCGGCAAGGGCACGACGTTCCATTTCACCGCCCGGTTCGGTCTGCCGCAGCAAGCACCCGCCGGCGAGGAGCCGTGGAAAGATCTGCGCGACCTGCAGGTTTTGGCCGTGGACGACAACGCCACGCACCGCAGCATTCTGGCCGAAGTGCTCCATAGTTGGGGCGTGCGCGCCGAAGCCGTGCCCGACGCCACCCTGGCAATGCAAACGCTGCACGCCGCGGCGACTTCGAACCGGCCGTTTCAATTGGTGCTGTGCGACGGCAACATGCCGCAGCGCGACGGTTTTTGGCTGGCCGAACAAATCCGCAACGATCCGGCACTCAAGGGCACCACGATTATCATGATGCTCAATCCTTCGCGGCGGCCCGACGAATCGGATCGCTGCAAGAACCTGGGCATTCACACCTGGTTGTCCAAACCGATCAAGCCTTCTGAATTACTCGACGCCATGATGGCCACCGTGGGGCCATTCGTTGATGGAAAACCCAGCGACGGCGGCGCGGAAGACAGCGGCGCGCCGATACGCCCGCTGGAAATCCTGCTGGCCGAAGATAGCCCGGTGAACCAGCGCGTGGCCACCGTAATGCTTACCAAATGGGGGCATCGGGTGAGCGTGGCCGGCAACGGGCGGCAGGCAATTGCCGCGGTCAATGCGCAGCCGTTCGACCTGGTGCTGATGGACGTGCAGATGCCGGAGATGGATGGCCTGGAAGCCACGCAAGCGATCCGCCAACAGGAAATAACCACCGGCAAGCACATTCCGATCATCGCGCTGACAGCCCATGCCATGAAGGGGGACCGCGATCGCTGCCTGGAAATGGGCATGGATTCCTACGTCACCAAGCCGATCCGCTCCAAAGAACTCTCGCGAGTGATTCGCGAAGTAATGGGCCCCGAATTGCATTCCGCCGCAGCGCCGACCGATGACGCCAAGGTGCAGCCGCCCGCCACAGCACCTCCGCCCGCCGCAGCTCAAACCGCAGCCGCGGCCCAGTCCGCCACAAACGGCAGCCCGACCACAGGCGGCCGCATCAATTGGCAAGAGGCACTGGAGGCCATCGACGGCGATCGGCAATTGATGCTCGAGTTGGTGGAGATCTTCCGCGAGGAGTGTCCGAAGATGCGCGGCGAAATGGCCGAGGCTCTGGCGGCCGGCGATGCAGCGCGCGTGCGCCGCGGCGCCCACACGCTCAAAGGCTCGCTATCGCACCTGGCGGCGGCAGAGGGAATTGAGCTGGCTCTGCAGGTGGAAACGCATGCCAAGCAGGGCGATTTGGCCGCGGCCGCGGCGGCCTGGCCGCGCCTGGAAGCCGCGCTCGATCAACTCAAGCCCGAGCTGGACGAATATATCCGTCAGGCCCGCGCAGGGTCTGTGGCGGCCGCTAGTTGACGTGCGCTTTGTTTTGTTCCACACTGCACGTCAGAAATATTGTGCTGCCGGGTAATGCCGGTATTTCGTGGCTTATCTGATAGGGGGAATGCGTCATGGCGACCGTGATGGTTGTCGACGATTCGCCGATTGATCGACGGTTGGTCGGCGGCATCTTGGAAAAGATCTCGGGCACCAAAATCGAATACGCCGGCGACGGAGTCGAGGCGCTCTCGAAGATCGAGCGTTCGGCCCCCGACGTCGTGCTCACCGATCTGCAAATGCCCAAGATGGACGGCTTGGAATTGGTCAGCACGATCCGCAGCCGCTTTCCGCTGGTGCCGGTGATTCTGATGACCGGCCACGGCAGCGAAGATATTGCCGTGCAAGCCCTGCAGCGCGGCGCAGCCTTCTACGTCAACAAGTCGTCGATCTCCGACGAGCTGCCCGAGGTGCTGGAAACCGTATTGCACATCGCCAAGGCCGATCGGCACAACGAACGCCTGGGGGAATGCATCACGCGCACCGTCACCGATTTCGTGCTGCCCAACGACACGTCGCTGGTGTATCCACTGGTGGATCACTGTCAGCAACTGGTCACGCGCATGCGGTTGTGCGACGAAACCGGCCGCATCCGCGTCGGCATCGCACTGGAGGAAGCACTTTTGAATGCGCTGTATCACGGCAACTTGGAACTGAGTTCCGAGGCGCTGCACGACGCCCGCAGCAGCATGCTGGAATCCAACGGACCGAATCTGATCGAGCAGCGCACGAGCCAGCCGCCGTATCGCGATCGCCGGATTCACATGCAAATTTCAGTCAGCGCCGATGAGGCGCAGTTCACGGTGCGCGACGAAGGCAAGGGGTTCGATCACGGCAGCGTGCCCGACCCCACCGATCCGGCGAACTTGGAGCGCGAAAGCGGCCGTGGCTTGCTGCTGATGAAGACCTTCATGGACGACGTGCAGTATTCCAACGGCGGCAATCAGGTGAAGCTGGTCAAACGGCGCGAGAAATCGGCGCCTCGACGCGTAAAGCTCGACAGGTAGAGCTCGACGCCAGCGGAATCACGCCTAAAAAGCGTGGCTTTTCCGCCGCACGTTGCCATTTCGCAACCTATGGTTGCAGGTGCCCGGCATGCGGTTTTTGCGCAGCCGGCACATTCGGTACGACTGTCACCGCCGAACTTTCGCAGCCAAGGTTCCCACATGCGGCACTGCGTGCGGATTCTGTTTCTGGCAGCCATGGCTGGCGGCGCTTCGATTGCGCTGGCCAGCAACAGCGGTTGGCGGCCGGCGTCTGCCGTGCAACTCGATATTCCGCACGGCGATCCGCTGACCGCCGCATCTGCCTTTTTCCGCCGGCGAGCGATCGCTATTTACCGACGCCGCGGACGGCCGGTTCGACGAACATTCATTGATCGACGCGGCACTGGTCGCCTGTGGCGACGAGAATCCCGCCTCCGTAGAGCGCTATCGACGGCAATTTGCCGCCGTTTGCGACGAGCTGCGGCAAGGGGTTGATCGATCGCCGGACGTTGCGATCGCAAATCGAACTCATCCATCGCCTCTTGCACCAGCGATTGTTGCACGGCGGCTACGACGCCAACGCCACCGATCTGGCCGGCACGTTCGACACGGGAGTCTACAACTGCGCCAGCGCCACGCTGCTGTTCGTGGCCCTGGCCGAGCAATTGAATTTAAACGCCCATGCGGTGGAGCTGCCCGGCCACGTGCGTGCGGTGATCGACTGCGGCGCCAAAGTCGTGCGAAGTGGAAGCAACCTGCCCCGCCTGGTCCGGCGCTGTCCGCTGGTTGGGAATCTTCGGCGAGCCGCGAGCGTCAGCGACCGGAGGCCGGCCGCAAGTCTCGCCGCTCGGCCTGCTGGCCATGATCTACTACAACCGCGGCGTGGACGCCGTGTACCACAGCCGTTACGCCGAGGCAGTCGACGGCAAATCGCAAAGCGCTCTGCTTGGATCCCAACAACACAACCGCCCGCGGCAATCTGCTGGCCGCCGTGAACAATTGGGCTTTGGCGCTGAGTGATGTCGGGCGGCTTCAACGAGGCGGAATCACTTCTGGCTCTCGGTAGCCGCTATGCTCCGGAGCATCTTCCTTTCCAACACAACGCCTCCCACATCGAGCGGATGCAGGCCCAAGCGCTAATTGCACCGAAAGCCGTGGCCCAATCCCGCCGCGTCGAATCTCTGAGCGAATGCCGAACGGGTTCGGGGGAAGAAGGACGGATTGGATCTCCGTCCCTCCTCGCACCGAACTAGACGGGCCGTTTTCCCGCATCCGACTCAGCGTTCGCGGCTTTGATTGCCGGCCTGTGCTTCGTTGATCCCTAGCAAGCTCGCCCGACGGCCTGCTCGAATCGACTTCATTTACGTGACGTTCGGGTCGTTCGCTTCTGGTTTCTACCCACCCCGCCCCATAGCGACTCAATTACATTCAGGCCGGCAAGCGTATGCCAAAATGCGCTCACAGCAGTCGGACCAAACGCCGCTCTCGTCCTCTGACAGCACCGTGTATGCGGTTCCGTTTGGCCCGATTCGCGATCAATAGAAATCCATCCGTTGCTGGCCAGCCCTCCTGATGGCGCTGCACGCTGTCATCAACGAGTTCATCGGCGCACTACTTGGAAGCAGCAACCAATCAGCCTGTCCAAGGACCGATGCAGGCTGGGCATTGAACGGCGAAGCGAGTCTTGGCACTACGCCCGACCGTGCGCCGAGTGCCTGTCCCCCTGGAACTGCTCCCAGTGCCTACGCAGCCAGCCGCGAAGCTGACTAATGCGGCCGGGGCTTAGACCGAACTGCCGGGCCACGACGCCAGTCGACTCTCCGCCCGCCAACGCCTTGGCGATCCGGCGATTTCGACCTGACAGCGTAGTCCACCAGGCAGCCAAGTCCATCCGCGCCGCAGCTGTCTCAGCCGGGCCGGCATGGCGGTCTTCGACCAAGAACTGGCTCCAGGATTCTGTTCCCTCCTTCCACTGATCAAGCCGCTCAATCTCCAGACGTTGACGACGGCGAGCGGCGGGGGACAAAACATCGTGGCTATTCAGTCGGCAACCCACCCGTCTCCCGGCGTGGACTTGCCGCAGTGCATAGTCGGCCAACGGTGTGGGCCGGGCGATGTGCTCCCGTCCTTGGGCCACTAACCGGCTCCAGGCGACAAACGCGTTGGCGATTACTTCCTGGATAAACTCATCTCGGGCTTCGCGGCGCAGCGCTCGCAAGGCCCAGGCCGCCTGCAGCCGAATTTGCGGCACCAGCTCCGCAAACCGCTCGTGCGGCCGTTGCGTGAGATGGTCAGCACAAACACTTGGCATAGGCGCGATCATGGGAAGTCTCCTTGGGAGGGAGGACCGCCCTCGGGGCGGTCCTGTTGATAAACAACAAGACCGCCCCGGCACCGCGCCAGGGGGTCAAATCAGTAACTCAAACCACTACATCGACGAAGCCCATCAACGAAAAATGGCCCCGCGCCGCTGGACGCATCCAGCCGCGGGGCCCACCGCCGCAGAGCATGAAAAAAGGACTCGTCAGCTAACCGCAGCTTCTCCACATCTATTATGCCCCCAAATCAACGATTATTCAGTTTCAGCAAGCGCGTGCAGGAATGATCCACCAATAGCAGCAGATGTCGGCAGCATGGTTCAGCGTGCATAGGGGCTCCGTTGACTGCCATCTGCCCATTCCAGGCTTGGCTTTCGCGGCTCGGCAATCTCAATCGTTGACGATCGGAGATGCATTTTGCTGCTGGACGCTTGAGTGAAGAAACGACGCTTGACGCAGGTTCAAATTTGTTGTCGGTCGGACAGACTCCATCGGCGTCGCTGAGGTTTAGAAGGGGTAATTTGAAATTTGTTTGCGACAGGACGCCTGACTCAGGTCGGGGCAGGCTACAATCGAGGGCGGCTAGCAGACGCACTGCGATTTGATTTTAGTTCGATGCGCACCAATTAGACTTTAATTCGAGGTACGCGCTTCGTCGCAGGACGAAACGCGTCAGTTGCTTCGTTACTCGTCATGCCTGACGCACCAACAAAAAGCCCAGGGGGTTGAAACCCTGGGCTTCATTGAATTTATCTCGATTGGCGGTACGCTCTTTTACAAGCTGCCTTCATCCAGCACTTTGTATTTCTGCCAACTGTGGCGGTGGTATCGTGCGATTTGATGATCTGGTTGTTTTGACTGCGGCAGTTCGCTCCATCGGAAGTCATCAGCAGGCAGTACACAGGATAATCGATATCCTCCCGTAAGAATCGCGTATTGCCGCCGACAAATGCCACGATCACGCCGCCGGGATGATTGCTCGAGGGCCGCGCAGCATAATTCTCAACTTCTGTATCACGCATAAAACCTGTTTCGTAGAGGCAAATTGTGCGTAAACACCGGTCCCAATTTCCCTTGTCAACATTGATGCCGCCAGGGTTCTTATTGCTCGGCCCGGACCTTCGGCGAGCGGAGGCGGAGAGGCGGCGCACTGCCGGGCGCAGGCGGTGAGGTTCCGCAGTACGGAGTACAGAGAGTATCCCACCACAAGAAACCGGCCCCTCGCTCCGTGCAGTTCCCATCCCATTCGTAGCTGCGATTGACTTTGGCGTCGACCGGTTTCGTTGTCGGTGGGTTGCGAGTACCAGCCGAAGTAATAAAAAGCACTGGCTGATCCACGTAGTAACACACATCCATATTCTCCGAAATCAACAGCGTCGTCGCTTGGCCATCCTTAATATCTGTCAGCGACACTTTCGGCTTTGTAGCTGGGGGAGTTTTCGTTAAATCGTAGCGAGCGCGATCCTGCAAAACACCATTTGCCTTCACATCTGCGGGCGGTGATCACCCATAATCCAGATAACCCGTATTCGCCACGTAACTTGTCCAGGGGCTCGTCTTGCCTGTGCCCGAATTATCGCTCGGGCAAATCGACGCATCCCAATAGGGCATCGGGGATTGTCTGCATTTCCGATCGCGTCGTTCTGCAATGCCTGGTATACGTCGGTCTTGCCCATGTTGGGCATCAACGCCACTTGCCAGCTAATGATGTAGTACTGGTTCGGTGCTGTGAGTTCTGACTGGGCAGCAGATCGCGGTAGCCGGGGAAATACTCCTTGGCCGTCGCATATTGCAATGCGGCCAGCGCCATGTTGCGCTGGTTGTTCATGCATTGCGCCTGCCGGGCCGATTCGCGGGCGCTATTGATCGCCGGCATCAACAAAGCCGCCAACATCCCGATGATGGCGATCACTACCAAAAGCTCGACCAGGGTAAAGGCCGCGCAATTGCGCAGGCCAGAGCAGCGTCCGTCGGTAGTCATGCGATGTTCCTCGTCTCGGCCCGCCTCTTGAGAAGGATGCCCGAATTTCATTATTCCACAACCGCCGGGAGAAAGCCAGCGATTTTCATCCGCCACGCCGACCCGCGGCGGCAAACCGGCCAGAGGCCCACGCTGAAGAGAGCTTTCCGACGGCGAAAAGCTAGTACATCCAGTCGCCTGACGAACGCTCTTGCTATTGTGGCGCACGCCCTTGCTGGAACCGCGGATAGTAATGAGAGGTGTCCATGAACGCGGTCACGTGGCCGGTGCCGCGGATGGCCGATGACGCACCGCGCCGGATTGGCCAGGCCGGCGCCGCGAGACAATAGGCTCTGCTGACCCTGTTGTAATCTCTGGATCTGCGATTGCTGTTGCGCGGCTTGCTGCTGCTGCTGCAAAATCGGCTGCACCAAGGTTTGGTAATTCGGCAAGCCGTTACTGGCACGACTACCCAAAAGGTTCAGATACGGGCTAACCGTCGGCGACTGTTGAACATTCGAGAATGGAAGCTCACCGCCCTGCGCCAGTGCCTGCTTGCTTCCGGCCAGCGCAATCAGAGCCGTCAAAATCAGATAAAGCCAGTTTCGCATGGCGACCACCTCCGTCCATAGCGGCCAGACGGGCCCTTCGACGTTAATTCTATCCTTATCATGTGCGATGGCAAATGCTCGGCAATTCCACGTCACGGATTGTTCCCCTGGTTGTTCGTGCCACCCGGGAAGCTTTGGGCGGTTTGGATTGTTTGCATGCCCAGCAAGCTGGTGCCGAAGGCCCGTTCCAGCGGGTTGAGCACCTTGGAGATGAACGAATCCAAGGCGATCAGGTGATCTTGCGAGATGAAGATCCGGTCGCCGGGCAACACCTGGTAGTTGGTGCAGGTGCCGGCCCCTTTGGCAATCTCGTCCCAGCGCACCGGCAGGATCTGATCGCAGCCGGAAGGCGAGGGGCGTGCAATCCAAATGTTCTTGCTCGACAGCCGGCTTAAGCCGTTGATCAGGCTCACCGCGTCCAGCACCGTTTCGTTGCCCGTGATCGGGAAGCGCTGGATCTGGTCGCCAAAGCCGGCCCCTTCGGTGATCACGTAGTACACCTTGCTGTTGTAGGCAAACACATCCACCGAGACCAACGGCGCCTCCAGGAACTGTTTCAAATGCTCCTGGATGGCATTGCGGGCCTCTTCGATCGTCAGGCCGGCCACGTACACCGACCCGTAGGTGCCCAGGTTGACCGTGCCATCCGGGCCCACCAGATGTTCGCCGGCCACCTGCTGCTGTCCGCCGGATTCATTCAGAGTCAGCGACACCTGCGGTTCTTTGAGGATCCGCTTCAGGTGCTTGGTGACCGCCTCGGTGGCCTCTTCCAGCGACAGCTCGCCGACTTTCACCTTGCCGTAAGCCGGACCCAGGTTGAGCATGCCACTGGGCTCGATCAAAAACAGCCCGTTGATGGGCTGATAGGCGCCGGTGCCTTCCACCTGCACCGACAGCACATCCAGAGGCTGGATTTTAAAAGGCGCCTTGGGAATCACTCGCAAGGCATCGACCAAGAGGATATCCGGCGGCTCGATCACATAGGGGGGAAGCGAAACCATGTTTTTTTCACTGGGAACATAGCGCGGCTGGGCACCGACCGCCTTGGCCGGCACGGGGCGCAGGCCGGCCCAAGTACGGCAGCCGGGTGCGGCGATCAAAAGCGTCAGCACCAGCGCCGCCAGCGGCCGCCACTTTCGTTGCGGCAGGGGGCCCAAATGCAAGCAGCAGTGGGTGGCCTTCCTTGTTCCCATATTCTACAAAGCGCTCAAATTACCATCATCCGTGACTTACCTGGCCAAAATCCAAAGCGCCAATCCGCCTGAAATCTCAGCGCAGACCCTATCCCTTGAATAATCGGCAAACTTTGACACAGACTTGCTCGGAAAAGCTGCCTTGCCAGCATTCGACAAAGGCTGGCGTCCGTGGAGAAATACCCCCTTATGAATACTATGGCCCCCCGAAGAGAGCGGTGTGAAGACGGCCACCGCGCCTGTCGCGACGAGCTGTCCGCTGTGTCTTTCCAAGGAGCGTGGTGTAAGGAGAAAACCGGCGATTCTCCCAGTTCATTGACAGGGTGCTACCGCCAAGTACCATGAACTTAGGACGCTACATCTTGGAATCTGTAGGCGCGCTGCCGTTGGTGAACTGGCTGTGTCTACCGGCAGATCTGACGTGAAGTTCTGCGCCGATGGCCGGCACGTTTGCCGGAAACCTACGAAGTCTTTTCTTTGCCTTTTTGCGGATAGGTTATTGAAGCCATGAAGCGACTCAACGTGAAGCTGCTTTTGATATTGGTGATTACCGTGGCGGTGCTGTCGACCGGTGTGGCGGTTGTGCACGCCATTCAAATGAATCGGAATTCTGATTCGCTCCTCAAGCGAGCCGAAGCAGCCAAGAGTTCCGGCGATAAAACGCAGGCGATTTTTTACTATCGGCGCTACCTGTCCTACAAACAGCAAGATCTGGAGCGATACGCGGAATATGCGCTGCTGACGGCGGAAGTGGCTGAAAGTCCGAACGCCACTCCGCAGGAATACGGAATCGCACTTAAGGAATTGCAAAACGTACTGCTCAACGACCGCAGCCGTCGAATGGATCGGCTAAGCGACAAAGGGCGCGACGAAGTTCGACGAAAATTGATCGATCTCGAGATGGGGACGCGGCAACTCCAGTTCGTGGCGGCTGCCAGAACTTTACTCTTGGAAATGAAAGCCAAGGGAGAAACCACTCCCAAAGATGACTTGAAACTGGCCAACTGCCAGGTGTCCCTAGGGAACTACCTGGACGCGGTCAAGCTGTACGAATCGCTGATCGGTTACAACGCAAAATCGAAATCCTTTGACGATGCAAAGGCATTATTGCCGCAAGAAATTGATGCGTACATCACGCTGGCAAGCCTTCTGCGCGACAAGATTACGGATGTCGAGATCAGCGATCGCACGGAAGTTGCGGATCGGGTGATCGATCAACTCGTCAAGGTGAACAAAGACTCCGCCAAAGCGTTCCTGGGAAAAGCACGGTACATGCAAAAGCATTACTCCCGTGCCAAAGCAAAATCCGCCGTCGATAAGGCGCTCGAACTAGCCCCCAACGACTCCGACGTTTTGTTACAGGCGGCCGAAATGTATTCCCAGGCGAAAGATTTCGCCACCGCTGAAACTCTCCTCAAGAAAGGCGTCGAGAAATACCCGCAGGACGAACGGATGTATTTCACGCTGGCCTATTTGGCCAAAGCGCAGAAAGACCGCAAAGCGGTCTTGGAACGCGTGGAAACTGGCTTGAAGGCAATTCCCACCAGCCCCATGCTGCTGCAGCTCTTGTTCGACGAGCAATTGGAGGTCGGCGATACCAAGAGCGCACGACTCACGCTCCAGAAGTTGTCGGCGACGAAATATCCATCACTGTTGAAAGAATTCCGCGAAGCGGAGCTGCTCACCCTGGAAGGAAACGCCTTAGAGGCTAGTCGCCGACTGGAGCAGCTGCGACCGCAATTGAGCAAATCGGCGGAGAGCACCGGCAACGCCTACTATGTAGCTCAAACCGATTACTTGTTGATGCAATGTTACCAACATCTCGGATTTTATGATCTTACCTTAGCAACCGCTCGCCGTTTTGCGGCCGAAAGCCACAGCCTGGAGGCCGAATTGGGTGTTGGTAGCGCGCTGATGTCGCTGGGTAAAACGGAAGAAGCAAAGGCGCAATTTGAAAAACTGCTGGCGTACTTGACGAGTGTGAAAAACACCACCGCTGTTCCGCAAATTTGCAGCGCGCTGGTGCAACTGCGAATCACCGAACAGATGCGACTTCCCGAGGATTCCCGCAATTGGGACAGTGTAAGTAAGTACGTCGCCGACTTGAAGCAGCGGGATTTGATCAAAGAGCCGACCGCGAGCCTCATGCGAGCCGAAGTATTGGCTCACAAGGGCGACACTGCAGAGGCGCGTAAACTCTTAACACGGCTGGCTCAGGAATATCCCGACAATCCTCTGGTTCGCAATGCGCAGGTGGAGATCGCTTTGCAGGAACACAAATTGGATGAAGCCTCGCAACTCATCAATTCGGCGCCGGCCAATTTGCGAAGCTTGGAGCTGGATCTGGCCCGCCTCGACGTCATATTCCTGCGCGAGAATAAAAAAGCCGATAAAATTGCCGAATTCGAGGCGCTGGCCTCTGAAGTCGACAAGCAAGAGATGTCAGACAAGGAACGCGCCCAATTTCATCTGTCGCTGGGAGCGGCCTATCGCCGCCTCGGCGCCGACGATCGTACCGTGGAAGAATTTAACAAGGCGGCAGAGCTAAAACCCCGTGAAGCGCAGATTCGCTGGCAACTGTACGAATTGTACCGCGATACGTCCGACGTCAACGGTTTGAAGAGCCTGTCGGAGTGGTTCGGAAAGGAGTTCGGACGCGAAAGCGCTCAGGCCAAGCTGGTGGATGCCGCGGTGTCGATAACGTCCGTCCGCGAGGAATTGCGTGGACGCAAAGCTGAAAAACAGCAATCCCTCGAGCTGAGCGACGCGAATAAGCGCGAATTGCAGAAGGCGCGAGATATGCTGCGCACTGTGGAAACCCTCCGCCCCGATTGGTACCAACGCCCCAGACTCCTCGCGGAAATCGATCTCCTGGAAGGAAAACCCGACGACGCCATCGTTGACTTGCGTGAGGTGTTACGGGAGGGTCCGCCGGATGCCGTGCAGGTTCGACGTCTGGCCCAATTGCTCTTGATGCAGAAACGCTATGCGGAAGTGAAAGAAGTGCTCGACACCTACGGCAACGCCGGCAAAGGCTTGGAACGCATTGAAGCGGTCACCGAGCAACTGAGCGGACGCCCCGATTTGGCGCGTGCAGCGCCTCGAATCGATAATCCCGAAGGATTCGACCAACGCCAGCGATCATTTGTATTATGGGCAACTGCTGGCATCTACCGGCAAAACTGAGCAAGCCGAGGCCGAAATCCGCCGGGCGGTCGAATTGGCCCCCCAACAGCCCGAGACTTGGCTGGGGCTGGTCAATTTCTTGATGTCCAACGGGCGCGGGGAAGACGCACGTAAGGCGGTTCAAGAATCGCAAATCCAATTGCCCGAAGATCGTCGGACATTGGCTATCGCCCAGGGCTATGAAATCGTTGGTGATCGCCAGTTGGCGGATCAGTTCTACAAGATGGCGCTCGACACCGCGCTTAACGATCCCAAAACGGAGCGGCTCGTGGCCGCCTATTATTTGCGTACCCAGCGGCGCGATTTGGCCAAGCCGACGATCACAGCTTTACTGGACCTCAAGCCGACCAATGCCGCCGAGCGGGAAGTGCTCGCCTGGGCCCGGCGCTCGGAAGCGGAAATGCTTGCCTCGCAGGGAGACTACCAAAGCTTTTTAAAGGCGTTGGAATATCTTTCGCCGGCGCCGGGCGAATCGCCGAGCGCGTCCAACTTGTCCATGCGAGCATTCATGCTGGGAGGTAGAACCGACGTCGCTTCCGCTCAGCAGGCGCTCGGCGCTGGAAGAGCTGAAAACCCTCCGCGCGCTGTCGACCGAGGAGAGGATGCTGCTTTCCCAAGTTTACGAACGAACCGGAAACTGGGGAGCGGCGCGAGACGAATTGCTGGCGCTCTTGAACCAACCCAACGCCAGTGTAACTACCTATGCGATGTTCATTGAATTGTTGCTGCGGCGCGACGCAGCCGATAGCGCCCTGCCCTGGTTACAAAAGTTGGAGGCTTTTTCGAGGTCCAACCCGCTGCTGGTGGCCACCGTCGCCGCCCACGTGGCGCAGGTTCAGGGCAACGGCCAGCAAGCCGCCGAGCGGATGTTGCGACTGCTGCCGACGGAACGACCTTTGCCTAAAGACAAAGTTGAATCGTTACATATGATCGCCGACTTGCTGGGGCAACTGGAACAATACGATCAAGCCGAAAAACTCTGGCGCGAATACGTCGGATACAGTCCCGAAAAAACGCTCGAATTGGCAACCTTTCTCGCCAAACGCGGCAAATTGGACGAAGCCTTGGAGTTGGCCGATCAACGCCGCAAAACCGACCCGCCCGTCATGGTGTTGCAGGTTGCGACCGCGGCGGCCAGGCAGCGAATTCACCCTCTGACTCCCGAGCAATTCGAGCGCGTAAATCAGTGGTTTCAGCGGGCCCTGCGCGACGATCCCGAATCCGTGCCAGTACGTATCATGTGGGCCGAATTTCTGGATGCCCAAGGTCGCTACGACGAAGTTGAAAAGGTGTATCGCGAGATTCTGGCACGCACGGACGTCAGTCCCAAAAACCGCGCCGTCGTTTCCAACAATCTCGCATTCGCACTGGCCCTGCGAGGCCATCAACTAGACGAAGCACTGAAGCTTTCGGATGACACCATTTCCTACATGGGGCCTGTTCCCGAGGCGCTGGATACGCGGGGCCTGATTAACCTGGCCAAGGGCGATCCGAAACAAGCGGTTCGCGATTTGACCGATGCGGTCTCCGTGCTCGATCCGCAACCGACTGCGTACGTCCATTTGGCGATGGCTCAAGCGGCCGCCAAGGACAACTATTCGGCACGCAAATCGCTTGACAGGGCGAAAGATCTGAAGCTCAACCCCGACGAACTTTCGCCCTTGGACCGGCAGAAGTACCAGGCGCTGCAGGAGCAAGTCAAAAAGCCCAGCTAAGTTCAGTTTCCCTGCGCGAAACGGTGGTCGTCAGAACTCTAGTATCTACATCTCATGCGCTCGCTGCGCAAGTCGCCTGCCCTCTGCAGAACGTGGCTGTGCGTCTGCACGTTCCAGCTCGGATTGCGCTGCTACACCACGGGGCGGCGGCCCATGACGAGCGAGACAATCAACAACACGATGAACACGAAGAACAGCACCCGTGCGATATACATCGCGGTGCCTTCCAAACTGCCGAAGCCAAAAAAAGCGGCAACCAAAGCAACGACTAAGAAGATCAAGGCCCAGCGAAGCATTGGTTAGACTCCATGGAAGGGGTTTGGATCGGGGTCGCCAGCAAGGGAATTGTACCATTTTCTGAGGGCCGAGCCGCCGCATGCAGCCCAACTAGTCGAGGCTTAGTTTGCCGGCTTGCCAGGCGGCGGACCATGCGGGTCGATGTGCAGCAGAGTTACCTTCGCCTTGTTAATCAGCGCCACTCCGGCCGGCGAAGGCACGCTGGACCCTTCAGGGATCGACAGCCGCGAGTTGGTGATCGGAAAGAAAGCCGACAGCTCGCGACTGAGCGCCAGGGCGGCCTCTGGGGCGCCCTTCAGCATTAGCGTGCCTCGAATTTCGTATTCGTTCAAAAAAACGATTGCTGAATACGAACGTTTGTCGACGCGCGCATTTTGCCGCCGCAGCGGCGCTTCGTGCCTGCCCTGCTCCAACAATACAAAATCTATGCCTGATTTGAGAATCGTCACCTCGGGAAGGCTTTCGATCGTCCGCTCAAAGAACTTCTGATGCAGCGTGACTTTCGAGAGACGCAGGTACTGGGTGCCAGGATCGTTCAGCAAGTCCAGCACGCGCAGATCGCGATTGTCCAGCAAACCGGAGTACGAGTGCTGGCCGGCGACAAGGATAATCGTGACCGGGTCGGCCATGTTTTGGCGGGCGAGCCTACTCTAGAATCCTAGCTCGAAAGCAGATGCTCCGCGGACTTCCCGCGCAGCTAAATGCCGCAAACTACACAGTGGTTGAAAGTTCCGAGCCACGCGATTGCGTAGCCAACCGAACATAAACGATGTTCGCGAGCGAGGTTAGCGACATTCCCAGTCTAAGGAAAATCTTATTCTTCGAGCCGCTTACTTCGCCAAGGCGGCCTGCGCGGCCGCCAGCCGTGCGATGGGCACGCGAAACGGCGAGCAACTGACGTAATCCAGCCCGATCTTGTGGCAGAAAGCGATCGACGAAGGGTCGCCGCCATGCTCGCCGCAAATGCCGCATTTCAAATCCTTTTTCGTGCTGCGACCTTTCTCCACGCCGGTGTGCATCAATTGGCCCACGCCCACCGTGTCGATCGAGGCGAATGGATTGGCCTTGATGATTTCGGCCTGCTGATAAGCCGGCAAGAACGAACCCGAGTCATCGCGGCTCATTCCTAAGCACATCTGCGTCAGATCGTTGGTGCCGAAGCTGAAGAACTCGGCCGTCTGGGCGATTTCGTCAGCCGTCAGCGCCCGCGCGGCACTTCGATCATCGTGCCCACCGTGTACTTGAACTTTTTGCCGGTTTCCTTCATTACTTCGCCGGCCACACGGTGGATGATCTCCACTTGCAGATCCAATTCGCGCTTGAAGCCCACCAGCGGCACCATCACCTCCGGCTGCACTTTGATGCCTTCCTTCAGTACGGCTGCGGCCGCCTGGAAAATCGCCCGGGCCTGCATCTCGGTGATTTCGGGATACCGGATGCCCAAGCGGCAACCGCGGAAGCCGAGCATTGGGTTGAACTCGTGCAATTCTTGAACGCGCTTGTTGACCGTTTCGACCGAGATGCCCAATTGCTCGGCCACTTCCTGCTGTCCGCGCGGGTTGTCGTGCTGCGGCAAGAACTCGTGCAACGGCGGATCCAACAGGCGAATGCACGCCGGCCGGCCCGCCAACGCGCGGAAAATGCCTTCGAAATCGCCCTGCTGCAGCGGCAGCAGTTTGGCCAACGCTTTTTTGCGATCGTCCAAGTTATCGGACAAAATCATTTCGCGCACCGCGATGATCCGGTCGCCTTCGAAAAACATGTGCTCGGTGCGGCACAGGCCGATGCCTTCGGCCCCAAATGCGATGGCGTTGGCAACCTGGTCCGGCTGATCGGCATTGGTGCGAATGCCCAAGCGGCGATACTTATCCGCCAGCTTCATGATGAAGTTGAAGTATTTGAAGACATCGCTCTCGCCCGGCTTCAGCGTTTTACTGACCAGCACCTGCTTCAATTCGCTGTCGGCGGTTTTGATGGCGCCGTGGAACACTTCCCCAGTGGAACCGTTGATGCTGATGGCGTCTCCTTCGCGGAGCGTGTGTCCGTGGCAAGTCAGCGTGCCCTGGTGGTAATCGATGTGAATTTCGCCAGCGCCGGCTACGCACACTTTGCCCATCTGACGCGCGACCAACGCCGCATGGCTGGAAACACCACCGCGAGCCGTCAGAATGCCTTCCGAGGCGATCATGCCGCGCAGATCTTCAGGACTGGTTTCGATGCGCGCTAGCACCACCTTTTCGCCGCGGTTGGCCCATTCTTCCGCCTTCGTGGCGCTGAACACCACCTTGCCTGAGGCCGCGCCGGGGCCGGCCGCCAATCCTGTGGCCAACAACCGGCCTTGTTGCTTGGCCTGATCGTAATCGTGGCGATCGAAAATCGGCTGCAACAATTGATTGAGCGCCTCGGGATCGCCCGAGCGAATGGCATGCTCGGGCGTCATCTTCCCTTCACGGACCATGTCGTGCGCGATCTTCACGTAGGCAACGGCCGTGCGCTTGCCGTTGCGCGTCTGCAGCATGTACAGCTTTTTCTTTTCGATGGTGAATTCGAAATCCTGCACGTCGCCGAAGTTCTTTTCCAGCGTTTTGCGCACCCGCTCCAATTCCTTGTAGGCCGGACCGATTTGGGGGTCTTTGGCCATTTCAACGACCGGCTTGGGCGTGCGAACGCCTGCCACCACGTCTTCGCCTTGCGCGTTGACCAGATATTCGCCATAGAAGATGTTTTCGCCGGTCGCCGGATCGCGCGTGAAGGCGACGCCGGTGGCACAGTCATCTCCCATGTTGCCGAACACCATGCTCTGCACGTTGACCGCCGTGCCCCACTCGTCGGGAATTCTGTACTTCTGGCGATAGAGAATCGCCCGCTCGTTCATCCACGAGCCAAACACCGCCCCCACCGCGCCTTGCAACTGGTCGAACGCCGTGTTGGGAAATTCCTTGCCGGTGCGCTCGTTGATCAGCTTCTTGAATCGCTTGACCAGTTCTTGCAGGTCGGCCTCGTTGAGTTGCGTATCTTCCTTGACGTTGCGCTCCCGCTTCAACTCGTCCATCACTTCGTCGAACGGCTCATGCTCGTTTTCGTGGCGCTTTTGCACGCCCATCACCACGTCGCCGTACATCTGCACGAAGCGGCGGTAGGAATCCCAGGCGAAGCGACCGTTCTTCGTGGCGTTGGCCAAGCCTTCCACGGCTTTGTCGTTCAGCCCCAGGTTCAGGATCGTGTCCATCATGCCGGGCATCGAATCGCGGGCCCCGGAGCGCACCGAAACCAAAAGCGGATTCTTCGGATCGCCGAACTTCTTGCCGGTTTCTTTCTCCAGCCAGGCGATAGCGGTTTTGACGTCGCCATTGAGCGACGGCGGAAACTTCTTGCCGTTCTTGTAGTAATAAGTGCAAACTTCGGTGGTGATCGTGAACCCCGGCGGCACCGGCAGCCCGATGCTGGTCATCGCCGCGAGATTGGCCCCTTTGCCACCCAACAGCGGCTTCATGTCGCCGCGCCCATCGGTGCGCGACTTGCTGAAGAGATAGATCATCTTGCCGGCGGCGGAGTTCCTACTCCCAGTAGTACTTTTGCCGGAGCGGCGAGCGCCCTGCCGTTCTTGGAAACCGACTTCGATGTTGATTTGCGACGCTTGGTGACGGTGGCCATGAGTGCATCCGTTGGCTAAATAAAAAAACGCGTGCTGTTTTCCGCCGGGCCGCCTGGTGGGACTGCCCGCAAAACCAGCCCGCGAGTGGTAATAAAGCGAAACGGCGAGTCTAACAACGCGCGAAAACAGCGTCAAGGAAGCGGCGAGAAACGTGCTGAAAGTGGCTGTTTTCGTAGGCCGGTTGCCGAGGTGAAGTGTGCGCAACATAAAACCCAGGAACGAAGAATCGTTCCTGGGTTGGGTGGAAACCCGAAAGTTGGAGGCACGCTGGAGGGCGCGAGAGGAAAACTTGCAAACCAGACACCTCGATCAGCAAACCAACCGCTGAATATCCAAAATGGTGGAGCGTGTTGCGATCGATATCCTTGTGTCTAGTTAGCAAGTTTCCGTCTAAGTAAGGAAGCGGAAACGGCCGCGGATTGTTACAGCCATTTTCGATCTAATTTCCCCCATGACGCCAAGCGGCCCGGACCGCTAAAATCCCGGGGCTATGTACCGACCATCGACACTCGCCTCCCAGCCCCCTCTGCCCTTGCTGATCACCGGCATTTCCGGCGTGCCGGGCTACAACGCCCTGCCCTACATTCTCGAGCGCTATCCGGGCCAGGTAATCGGCATCCGCCAGCGCGACAACTGGCGGCTGACCGGCCCGGGCATCGAAGTCTGCGATGCCGAAGATCGCCAGCGACTGGAGCAATTGTTCGATCAGTACCGCTTCGCGGCCGTGCTGGATTGCGCGGGCAACTGCGCGCTTAAGTCGTGCGAACTCGATCCGGCGATGGCCTGGCGAATCAACGTCGAGGGCGTGCGCAACTTGTTGGAAATCTGCCTCGAGCGCCAGGCCCGATTCGTGCACCTGTCGATCGACCTGGTCTTCTCCGGCACAGCCGCCGGCGGCCACGTCGAAACCGATCCCACCGATCCCGTGACGGTGTACGGCAAAACAATGGTGGCGGCGGAGGAGATGATTCTGGCGGCAGGCAGCAAGCGGCAGGCGGCTGGCAGCCAGCAAGCAACGGCCAGCAGCCAGCAGCCTGCCGCCTGCATCCTCCGCATTTCGCTCCCGATGGGTATCAGCTTCAACGGCCACGCCGGCGCGATCGACTGGATTCAATCGCGCTTCAAAAAATCGAAGCCCGCCACGCTGTACTTCGACGAAATCCGCACGCCCACCTACACCGATTGCCTGAACGAACTGTGCGAAGTGGTGCTGGGCAGCCAATTATCGGGCCTGTACCACGCCGGCGGCCCGCGCCGCTTGAGCTTGTTCAACATCGCGCAAGTGATCAACCGCGTCGGCGGCTACGACCCCAAGCTTTTGATGGGCTGCCCGCGCCGGTTGGCCGGGCCCATCCCGCCGCGCGCCGGCGATGTATCGCTCAACTCAAGTAAGCTCGCCGCGGCTCTTGGCTACGACCCGTTCGATCCCTGGCCGCTGGCCGAGGAATTTGTCCCCACGCATCCCGAGTGGCACTTCGAGCGCAACACTTTTTGCGGCTCCAAACACCTGCTGGCCGAAGTGCTGTACCGAAACCCTGCGAAAGCGACCAACGGTTAATTCCTGAGCTTGCGGCGAAGCGCGATAACTGAAACCACAAAGCCGCCAATGCCCAGGAGTGTCAGCGTCGTGGGCTCTGGGACGGCGACGTTGTAGCCGATCACGTCCATCACGGTGATGTCGCCGGCGGAAACGCCCATTTGCACGCCGATGGTGGGAGATTCATTGAACGAGTCAACGGTTGCGCCGGCCCAATCGCTGAGGTCGCCGCCGGCCGTGCCGTTGAAGGTGTTGATCACCGTTGTGCCGCCGTCGATCGAGAAGTAAGCGCCGTTGGCTGGCACGAGATCCAGCACACCGGGCGAGGAATATCGGAACAGATCAATCGGCGAATAGCGTCCCGAGGCCGCGCCGTTTTGCCCCAGTCCGAAACGGCCCAGCACTTCGCTGATCTCGTGCTCGGCGACGCCAATGAAATCATATTCATTCGGAACGGCCCGATTGTTGGGGTCGAACGTGAAGGCGACCGTGCTGTTGAAACCGACATAGCCGTCGATGCCCGGCGCATTGGCGGACACCAGTCCCAACGCTTTGCCTTCGGCATTCGACATTGTAAAAATGGCGCCGCCGGTGGGATCGGTTGCCGGCATGTTGGCGACGGAGGTCTGGTCGGCTGCCGACTGCGCGTCGCCAGCCATAGTGGCTTTCACTTGGCCATAGGTGAAAAATCCCGGCCCAGTGGCGAAGCTTTCACCCAGCGCCCCGGCGGGTTCAGAGTCTGGTTGTTAATCGTTCCCCAGCCAACCTGCAGATTAATAGTGATCGGATCGGTGAACGTCGTTGCATAAAACTGCAACGCGCTGTTGAATGCCGGCAGGAATCCGGCCGGCGCAGAGTGGCGCTGTTGTCGAAAGTCAGATGGAATGACAACGCCTGGGCCGACGGCTGAACCGGACCAAGCAAGGCCCCGAGGACCGAAAGCAAGAAAACGGGCGTGACCCGAAAGAAACCGATCTTATGTGGAGCGGCGCCCAACCCGAGTAGCAGAGCGGCGCGGGGGCGAAGAGACTGTTGACGACGCGCAGGCAATGCCATTCGACATTCCCGACGTGGTTCACCCCTGGCGATTATTATTAGCAGGCACCCCCCTCAGAGACTAGTGGGCGATAAGCCATTTCTTATGTTTGACGGCGTGCGCAGATTTCATGCTTCCTCTGGCCGCAATCTCGCCCCAACAGATTTCGCGACGGCATTCCGAGCGCACCTGCTTCCGCGGCTCAAAAGCGCTACTAGCCGAAGTGATTTATCGCAATCCGGGAAGACAAGCCGGTTAGTCCGACTCGTTGCCGAGATCGCTTTGCCGCACCGGCAGTAATGGCATCAAAACCCCGACCACCGCCGGCATCAGTGACAGATTTATGGCGACCAACATCCCGATCGTTAGCTCGCCGGCATTCGTGGTGTTTCGGCAAACGGCTGTGATTCCGAAATACATCAATGCCGGGCAAAGAGCAAAACAAAACCATTGCCCGAATCTACGATCCGCTCGATCGCTGGTTAGCTTCGCCAGCAAAAGTTTCTTGAGCCAAGACATGGCAACCTCCGGAGAAAAGCAGCCTGCTCCAGACAACCGACCATTTCTGTCTTGCCGCATTATAGCAATTCTGCTAGCAACCGCGGTTCGAAATTGCGCACTCTCTTTCGGGCCGCCTAATGCACGACGAAGCTCCCGCCGCGCTGACCGATTTGGTAGCACGTTTGCGCTGGCCAAGCCGGAGCAAGTACGCGCCGTGCGGCCGTTGGCCCGCGGTTTGGCCCGCGGCCTGCCGCTGTTTGAATCGGTGTGGGTCGATGCGTTGGTGCAGGCGCGGTTGCTGACGCCCTATCAAGCCACGGAGATTAATGCCGGCCGCGGCGAGCAACTGCAGGTGGGGCCATATGTAATCCAGTGCGCTTACGGTGAACGGTTGGGATACGCCGAATCGTTCGTCGCCATGCATGTCGACTCGAAACGATCGGTGCACCTGTTGGTCAAGCGCGGAGCGGATTCGACGTGCAACGAGGCCGCGTCCGCACTCAAATCTCTGGCCGAGAAATTCGCCGCGCTAACAACCGGTCCGCTTCCGCCGCCACCTCCGAAGATGAGGCGGCAGAAGCAATCGAAACACTTGAGCTTATTCTCCGCCATTCAGGCAGCAGGCGCAGACAACCAGACGCTCTGGGCGGCCTTTGCCCGACCACAGGAATTTCGGCAGGCCAATGGGTTTCGTGGCATGGAAGATTGCCGCCGGTGGTGGCGTTGGAAATCGTCCGGCAGATGGCTGCTGCGCTGGCGACGCTCGAAGCGGCCGGCATCACGCACGGCGACATCGCCGCATCTTCAATCATGTTGAACGAAAACGGCAACATCCAACTTGCACGCGCTGCGGTGCGAGGCGTCTTTCGACCAAACGAAAGCGAATCGCCCGAGCGGTTGCCGATTGAAGCGTTCGACTATTTGGCTCCGGAGCGAATGCAGATCGCCTCGCGAGAGACGCGGTTAAATGCGGCCCACGACATGTATGCGTGTGGATGTTTGTGGTGGCACTTGCTCACCGGACGCACGCCGTTGGCTGGAGGCGATCACGCGGCAAAATTTCTAGCGGTGAAGGCGGGAAAAATTCCGGACGTGCGACGCTTGGCCCCCGATGTGCCGAAAATCCTGGCCGAAGTGATCGAGCGCTGCACACAGCGCAATCCGGCGCAGCGGTCGGCCTCGTTTGCCGAACTGTCACAACAACTGGGCCCCTCGACCAGCACCGGCAGGCGCCGTTTGGCCGACGTATTGGCACGCGCGGGCCGTCGCACGGCGCAGGTCAATTGGTCGTGGCGTGCGCAGGACCGGTTTGCAGCGCGAGGCCGGGCAGTTGATGGCCACTGCGGCTTGCTTGCTGTTGCTGGCGGCCGCGACCTGGCCGCTTTGGCGCTCGCGGCATTCGCCGCCGGAGCACGGAGCGCACGCCGCAATAGCCAAAGCGTCCCAGCCTACGAAGATCGCCAAGTTAGTAGCCAATCCTGGGATTGATCCGGCTGTGCGGCAAGCAAATTATCAAGCCACCAACAGCCCGCTTGCCGAATCGACGGCGGAGCATGGTTCGGCGCACGATTCGCCAACAGCACCCCAACCTGTCGCGCTAGCGCCACCGCGGCCCGTCATCGAACTAGACGCCGACAAGGAAATTCCGGCCGCGTCGCTGCGATTGCAACCCGGCGCCATTGTGCGCGGGAAAGGAGATCAGCGACCGCGACTGCTCACGCCCGCCACCGGGCTGACCATCAGCGCAGACAACGTGCGGTTTGAAAACATCGATTTCCTCTGGCGCCAACGGCCCGAAGCGATCACCACGCCTGGTCGGCAGGCGAGTCATCGATTTGCGCACCGCACACGCCGAATTTGTAGGCTGCACGTTTCAAGCGGTGGCGGCGGGATCGTTCGAATTGCCGACGGCGGTGCGACTGTCGGGCAATTCGCAGCGCAGCGCACTCGCGCCGGCAGGGCAGGTGCGGATCGAGCGCTGTGCGCTGACGAGCGTTGCCTGCGGCGTGGATTGCGCTGCGTCGCGCCGGCTGCGGTCGAAGTCTGCAACACGCTCTATCTGGGCAGCGGTTCGCTGGTGCGATTTTCTCAGCCGCGCCGCAGCGATGCCCCGGCCTCGGTCACGCTCGACCAGATCACGCTGCGCGGTTCCACGGCCGTGATCGAAATCAACGCGCCAGACACCGTGGATGAGCTCGCGCCGCTAAGCATCACGGCCAACGGCTGCGTGCTGGCGCCGGAGGCGGGCGGACTGTTGATATTCACCGGCCGGCGAGCGACAGCATCGTTGGCGGGCAAGCTGCGCGGCATCGAATGGCTCGGAGGAGGCTCGCTGACTCCGCCCGGCACGTCGGTGGCGATTTGGCGGCATGACGATGCCACCGAAACGCTCCCCGACGACGAGTTGTCGATGGATGGGCTGGTGGCTAGCGCCGTGGATTTCGTCGGCCCCGCGACCAACGATCCAGCCAATTCGCCGCCTGAAAAAATGGTCGGCGCCAGTGCAATCCGAAGCGCCACCGGGGATCGCCGACGATGTACCCAAACTTCCCAGTAGTGAATCGGCAATCGCCAGCTCGGCAGTCGCAGAAAAAAAATAGCCGCCGGATTAACTCCGACGGCTAAATGGTTTTTTCATTTCAGCGCAGGTTGAATGGCAACCACGCCGATTGCGAGCGGCTTATTCGCGGGGGCGAATGATGCCGGTCAGCCCGCTGTAATCGTGGCGATCCTTGGGATGCCACAGCGGCACACCCATCTGGATACGCTTGGCCAGCGCGTCGATCTTCGCCCGCGAACCCGCGGGCACATCGGTGGGCACGAATTCATCGGTCTCCACCGGCGCGAATGTTTCGTCGTGGCCGTGATCCAGGATCGTTTCAAAGACGTTTCGATGTTTACGCATGTGTCTTCCTCTATTAATGTCCGATTGAATGCGATACGTGCCCTGCGGACGGTTGGTTCGTCAGATCGATAAAATCTGGGCGCGAACTCAATCGCCTGGACGGATAAGTTGTGAACAGAACCCGACTTACATTAGACCTTTCCCTCGCGGAAGCTCCCCTTCTCGCTCAAGATAACTATCACGAGCGCGGGTTCCGGACGTTAGGCAGGTGGGCACTTCCGACGTCTCGCCTTACTTCTTTGTAAGCCACCTATTATCGGATTGACGTCGAAAATGTCAACTTTTTTGCGAAGTTTTCCGCACGGCGACGTAAGTCAAGGAATCAATTGTCAACTTGGTAAAATGGATAATCTATTCGGCCTCGGAATCGGACATGTGGTTACAGCGCAAAATTGAGCTTCCTGCACTCGGCCGCGGCTTCCACTTGATTACGCAGCACGTGGTCGAATCGCTGCCGGAGCTGCGCGACGTGGACGTTGGCCTGCTGCACGTGTTCATTCAGCACACCAGCGCGTCGCTGACAATCAATGAGAACGCCGATCCCGACGTACCGGTCGATTTGGAAACGTCGTTTAGCGCTCTGGCGCCAGAAGATTTTGGCCACCGTCACACGGTCGAAGGCCCCGACGATATGCCCGCCCACGTGAAGGCGTCCCTGCTGGGCAGCTCAGTGACGGTGCCCGTCAGCGGCGGCCGGCTGTGCTTGGGAACCTGGCAGGGCATTTATCTCTGCGAGCACCGCAATCGCGGTGGCCGCAGGAAATTGGTGCTGACACTGCAGGGGGACAAGAAGAAAGAAGAGGAGAAAAGCAGAAGATGAAATGAGGAGCGGCCAGGCACCAGCCGGAGGTCAACGACCTCCGGAGGCCTCGCCACTTGGTCACCGCTTCTCACCGCATTCTTCACTTGCCCGAGGGCTCCACCGGCGGCAGGGGCAGCGGCACGGTCGATTCTTCCGGCGCAGGCGGCGCTGGCTCTGGCGCGGGCAGCGTCGAATTTGGCTGCGGCTTGTTCACGGCTTCGGCGTTTTTCCCGTCCACGGTCTTTCCGTCGGTCAGCGGTTGCTGCGGCGAATTGTCGCACGGCACGACCCAGCCGCCGCCCAATGCCCGATAGACTTGGATCAATCCTTGCGCGATCTCGCCGCGCAACAGCGCCCACTGATCTTGCTGCGTGATCAGGTTCTGCTGAATCACCGCGTATCGGTTGAAATCGGCGCCGGCGCCGGCGGCCTGCGTCGGGTTTTCATACTGCGCGATGATCACTTCCAGCGCCAAATAGGCGGCATCGACGCTTTCGCGCAGCAGCTTTTCACGTTCTTGCGATTTCAGAAAGGTGACGATGCCGTTTTCCACTTCCTGGTCCGCGGTCAGCGCCGTCTGCTGATACGTGACCACCAGTTCGTTAAACGTGGCGTCTTGCAGGCGCATGTTGTTGATGATCCGGCCGTAGTTCAAAAGATTCCATTGAAACGACGGACCCACATTGCCATTGAAGGCCTGCGGCTGGAACAAGTCGCCGAATCGCGCCGCCGTTCCGCCCAGGGTGCCGGAGATCGTGAACGCCGGGTACAAATCGCTCTCGGCGATGCCGATGCGTTCCGCTTGGGCCGCGGCCAGCCGTTCCGCGCACCGCACGTCGGGACGGCGGCGCAGCAGGTCGGCCGGAATGCCCACGATCGCGTACTCCGGCGCAACGGGAATGGTCGAAGCGCCGGAATTCAAATAACCATCCAGGTCTTGAGTTGGAATGCCCAGCAGCGTACACAACGCGTTTTGCGCCAAGCGCATGTCGATCTCCAACTGCGCAATTGCCGCCTGGCTCTGCTTGAGATTGCTCACCGCCTGCGCGATCGAGATTCGTCACGGCGCGGAAACCGACAGTCAATTGATCGGTTATGTACTTCAGCACGTTCTCCTGGATGATCACCACCTGTTTGAGCAGTCGGATGCGTTCCTGGTCGGTGCGGTATTGCACGTAGTTGCTGGCCACGTCGCCGATCAGCGTGATCATCACGTCGTCGTAATCGAAAATCGAGGCTTCCAGCGTTTCTTCCGCGGCGATGATCGCCCGGCGGAAACGGCCCCAAAAATCCAATTCCCACGCCAGATTGAAGCCGTAGTTCCAAGAGCTGGCATACAGTGGACCAGGAACGCCGGGCCGGGCAAACCGCGTATAGCCGCCCGTGAAGTCCTGCACCTGGGGGAAGAAGTTGCCGCGGGCGATACCCAACTGCGCCCGAGCTTCGAGCACTCGGAAGCCCGCCTCGCGCAGCGTAAGATTTTGCTGGGTGGCATTGATGATCAGACCGCCCAGGATTGGATCGTTAAAAACCGTCCACCAGGTGCTGAGATTGGCCTCTTCGCTTCGGACCCGCTTGTCCGCAGCGTCGATCCAGTGCTCGGCCACGGGCGCAGGCGCCCGTTTGTAATTAGGGCCCACCTTGAGCCCATGGCGGAGGTACTCGGGCAAGCTGGTGCAGCCGCCGGCCGCCAGCGCCACGGCTGTGACCAGACAGACAATCAGACGCGGGAGTCGGCAAGTCATGCGGCCGGAAGAGTCCCTAAAAGCGCGCGGTGCGGAATAAGACGCGACAAAGGCTTCTACAGCGCTATCGACACAACGGCTACAACCGGGCGCTGCGTCGTTCCCCGCCACGCTAGAACCGCAACGCCCCGCAGGGTTTGCCAGTGCAATTTGCTCGAGATTTCCCACGGTTGATAAAATTTGACGATTGGAAAAAGATTGGCGAAATGCTGTCGTCGGCCACCCCCTCACTTACTTCTACTCAATTTGGAGGCGGATGAATGAATATCAAAACAATTCGCAGGACACTTCTCTGGTGCTTCGTGATCAACTTCGTGTTGATCATGCTCTGGTTTCTTGCCGTCTGGCTTGGGCACGACTGGATGTACGATGCCAATCGAAAATGGAGTCGGATTTCGGTCGAAGAGTTTGATGCCGTGAATTACGCCGGCATCGCGCTGTACAAACTCAGCAACTTGCTGTTTTGCCTGGTGCCGTGCGTCGCGCTGTATCTCGTTCGGCCCAGCGCCGATTGATCGCGCGCAAGCACAAAGAATAGAGAGCCGCTCGGTCGAACCGTGCGATCACATCTGCGTGGCGGCCGCCGCTTTCGCAATCGACAAGCCGTAGGCCAGCCAGCCGACGTAGCACGAAAATCCAATTCCCCAGGCCACACACATCAGCGGCCACACAGGCTTGGGAGCTTTGGAAATGAAGATCAGCCCCACGATGCCGCACACAATGCTCACACCCACATACACAAATGAGGACGTGGGGTCCTGTGCCAGATACATTGTGAGTGCCATGATCGAAGTCACCGGACTGACGTAGGCCAACCAATGCCAGGAGGGTTGTTCGGCGGTTGTTTCTTGCACTGCGGAATCCATGGAAAGCTCCGAATATTGCGACTCTAAGATTTGCTATCGGACCGTGCGGCCGATCCTTCGATTGTAGCATGCGGCGAAACACAACGAAAAGCGGCCGCCCGATCGCCGCCGCCTGGACCCCATTCGCAACGGTATGGCTACAAACCCGCAGACCCGTTGACTTGGCGGGCTGTCGGCGGGCATACTCACAGGTTCGTGCGGCGCGGCGGCCGTGGCCACGGCAGCCCAGAGCGCAAAACGTTCCCCTGAATCATCCCGGAGGATGCTAGCCATCGACAAGCACCATCGCATCAACGACCAAATTCGCGTCCCGCAAGTGCGGGTCATTGGAGCAGACGGAACACAATTGGGCGTGCTGGCCACGGAAGCGGCTCTTGCGGCAGCCCGAGAACGAGGCTTCGACCTGGTTGAGGTGGCCCCTACGGAAAAGCCGCCGGTTTGCCGAATCATGGATTTCGGCAAATTCAAGTACCAGCAGAAAAAGAAGTCGCACAAGCAGCACTCGCACCATGTGAAAATCAAGGAAATCCGCATCCGCCCCAAGACCGGCGACCACGACATCGAAACCAAGGTCAATCAGGCCCGCGGATTCCTGGAACACAAGGACAAGGTGATCGTCTCGGTGGTGTTCCGCGGCCGAGAACTGGCCCACATCGAGGAAGGCCACCGCGTGCTCAAGCACCTGCTGCAATTGCTGGATACCGACGGCAAACTCGAGACGCCGCCGATGCAGCAGGGCAAACGCATCGTCTGCACGCTGGTGCCCAAGTGACCGGCCGGATTGATAACCGGATTGATAAATAGCCCGACTGTATCAGTCGGGCCAGCCTTTCACGGCCCTTTCGGTTTTAGGATAAACCGGGTAACATGTTGGTTTCGCCAGTCGGGAACGGTCGACGCCAGGGTAATTCGATGCCGAAGATGAAAACACACAAAGGCGTGAAGAAGCGCTTCCGCGCCACGGCCAAGAACAAGGTGAAGCACCGCCGCGCCGGCACCAGCCACCTCAACAGCCGCATGACGCAAAAGCGCATCCGCCATTTGCGCCGCACCGGCGTCTTGGCGCCTCCCGACACCGCCCGCATCATCGCCGCCCTGGCCGGAAACAGTTTGTAAACATTTAGCCCCGGGCTTGGCCCGGGGGTAGCGTCATCATGCGTACTACCAGCGCCGTCCCTCGAAACCGTGCCAAGAAGCGACTCTTCCGCAAGGTGAAGGGCTTCGTCGGCGGTCGTCGCAAACTGCTCCGCACCGCCACGGAAACATTGGTTCGCAGCGGCGTCTATGCTTTCCGCGATCGCCGGCACCGTCGCCGCGACCTGCGCAGCCTGTGGATCATCCGCATCAATGCCGCTGTGCGTGAACGTGGTCTCCGCTACGGACAGTTCATTAACGGGCTGGCCAAAGCCAAAATCGAACTCGACCGCAAGACGCTCTCCGAATTGGCCATCGCCGATCCGGCCGCCTTCGACGGCGTCGTGACGCTGGTCAAATCGGCGCTGGGCGTGAAGTAATCTGCACATAGCCCGACCGTGCCGGTCGGGTTTTTTCATGCGCCTATTGCGCCGCGGCGCGCATAAGATCGTAGCCGATGGCGAAAATCCCGGCATCGACCAGCAAATGGCTGGCCCAGGGCCCATAGATCGAGCCGCTGCGCTGGTATAGCCACGCCCAAAATCCGCCGCCGACTGCGGTAGCCAGCGAGAAAAACCACGTCCAGGGATTCGTCCAGCCGAAATACAGTGCCAGAACAATCACGTGATGCGCCATGAAGCCGATGCTGGAAACGACAATTGCCGGCGCAAGAGCAACAAGCCGATTCAGCCGACCAAACACAAACCAGCGCCAGTAATATTCTTCCAGCAGCGAATGCAACAGCGAATAAAACAGCGCCACGCCGCCGTAAACCACAGGGCTCGTAATGCCGATGCCACTAAGACGCCGAAGCATTTCGCCGCCGGCTGCGGCAAAAGTGCCCGCCGATTTGAACCACCCGAAATATAAAACGAACATTCCTCCGACAATCAGCGCGCACCAATCCGATTCCCGCAGCCAAGCCGCGCCGATTGAACGCCGGCCAGCGCAGCGATTCCCGGCAAATCAACCCGGCCCAAACCAGCGGCAATGCGAACTGCATTGCCTTTCCAACTCCATAGGCCGCCTGTTGCAGCGAAGAAGAGTGGCCCGCCAGCCACACGAAATAGACCAGCGTCAACAGCGACGGATACACCAGCGCGATTAGTAGAACCAGCCCTTCGAAACGAGCGCGCCCTTCACTCATCTTCCGCCAGATCGGCCTCGGTAATCATGTTGAAGCCCTTGCTGGCCAGCGTTTCCAGCCCCATTTCGATGTTGTCGACCATCAGGGCCACGGCGGGCCGGCCGTGCGGACGCAGCATTAGCGGATAAGCCTGCACGATGTTCACTTCGGCCTGCAACAGCGCCGTGCAGACTTGCAGCAAAGGCTGATGGCCTACCGGAAGCTCCACGCCGATCAGATCGCTTTCGATCATCGCCAGGCCGGCGCGCTCCAGAATTTCGCGCCCCTGTTCCGGATGGCTGAGAAGGAAACGCACAAAGGCGCACTCGGCCGAATTGGTGATCGACAGGGCGACGATCTTCACCCGGCTCCCCTCGAATCGCCGCACCACTTCCAGGAGCTGCCCCACCCGGTTTTCCAAAAACACAGTGAACTGGCGGATGGAGGGATAGTTCCGCCCGCGCGCGGTGGCAAATTCGGTGTCAATCCCTTCGCCGAAACTCATGCGTAGCCTGCCGCGGCATTGGAGGGGAGGGCCGTGTCGAAAAGCGACGCCAAACGCCTGAAAATATAGGGCAGCTACAATGTTCCGTCAATGAGTGAGTGCGTGTCTGGTGTCTTGTGCCTAGTGTCTGTTCAAATCACCAATTGCTAACCAGCCCACTAGACACCAGACCACCAGACACCATGCTCCGAGAGCACGACCTCCAAATCCGCGTCCGCTACCAGGAAACCGACGCTCAAGGTCGCCTGCACCATGCCAACTATTTCACCTACTTCGAAATGGGGCGCACGGAACTATTGCGGGCCTCGGGGATGAGCTACGGCCAGGTCGAAGCAGCCGGCTACATGCTGGTGGTGGCCGAGATCGGCTGCGAATATTTTCTGCCGGCGGCCTTCGACGATTTACTGACGCTGCGCACCACCATCGTCAAAGCCAAAGGCGCGCGGATTTCGCATCAATACGAAGTCTTCCGCGGCGACGAACTGCTGGCGCGAGGTCGTTCGCTCGTGGCCTGCGTCGATCGCAGCGGCAAGCCGAAGAGAATCCCCGTCTGGCTGTTGCCTGATCGCTAAGAAAGTGATCGTAAGCTGGCTTAGTTCGCCAGGCACACTTGACTCGTGTCATCCGCCGGCGTTTCGCGCGCCTGGCTGTGGATTCACCAGCTCGTGTTTGATCGAATCCTTTAGGGTGCGCTTGACTGAATACATCAGGTCGTCGGCGATCTTCAGCACCTCATCGATCGAAGCCGGCGGGATGATGAAGGTGGCCGCCCCAATGCTGAACGTCACCGGCCAGTTGCGCAGCGCCATCGCCTCCCGCAACTTCGACTGCATACGATAAATGAACCGCCGGGCCGCATCGTAGTCCATCTCGGCGGCCAGGATCACAAACTCGTCGCCCCCGAAGCGGGCCGTCAAATCGCTATCTCGGGTATTGCAGCGCACGCAATCGGCCACCGCCTGCAACACCCGATCTCCTTCGGCATGTCCGAAGCGATCGTTCACATTTTTGAATTGATCCAGATCGATGAAGATGGCCGTCAAAGGCTGTTTATTGCGGCGGCAGCGGGCCAGATCGCGCGGCCCACCTTCGAACAGCGAAGCTCGATTCGACAAGCCCGTTAGCTGATCGTAATGGCTCAACTGGTATTCGCGGTTCATCGCCCGCCGCATGCGAGTCAGCGCGTACGCAAAGGCAACAAACACCGCAAACCGCGTGAGTGCCTGCCAGTATTTCGCCAGATACGGAATGGGATCAGGCGGGCAAAATACGTCGTCCACGATCCACAGGATCGAGCTGAAGAACGACAGCACCACGGCCGCCCGAAAACCAAGCAACCAACATCCCAGCGACACGATCGGAAAATACAAGACGTAGACGGTATAGCGCTCGCCGCTAAGCCAATCGGCCACAGCCACGCCCAAGGTCAGCGCGAAGAACAGCGCCCACAGTGCGGCGCGCGGCCAGCGCGACAATCGGTCGATCAGCGGAAAATAGCGAAACATGGCGGTCGGGCGTAGTCCTGGTAGCCAACAGGCGCAGAATTTCCTCCTCAAACATAGCTTGCACTTTGCCGCGGTTTTTCGCCCCCGGCCCTCGCCGGCCAAACGAAAAACCCTACGATCTCGGCCGATACATCTGCCCCGGATCGGCTAGACGCTCGGCCACGATTTGATAGCCTTGCGGCGTCTGGCGGCGGAAAAAACAACTGCGATAACCTTCGTGGCAGGCCGGGCCGGTTTGCCGCACTTTGAGCAAGATCGTGTCGGCGTCGCAATCGACGTAAATCTCTTCGACCTGCTGCACGTGCCCGCTTTCCTCCCCCTTGCGCCACAGCTTTCCGCGCGATCGGCTGAAATACACCGCCTGCCCGGTCGCCACCGTTTGGGCATAGCTCTCGGCGTTCATCCACGCCATCATCAACACTTCGCCCGTGCCGGCATCCTGCGCGATCGCCGGCAAGAGGCCGTCCCCCTTGGAAAAGTCAGGAATGTTGGCTTGAGGTTGAGCCATGGCAATGACGACATGCGGCGCGTGATTTGGTTCAGAATAGCCGACGCACCCGCGAATCGCCAGCGTAATCTCGATATACTGTGGGCCGACAAATGAAGAGCGATCAGACACAACTTGGACCGCTCGACTGCACAGCGGCCGACGAAAAACTCGTGCAGCAGTTCGTCGGGATGAGTGCAGACGCAGTCCGGCGATTTCTTAACTACGTCGCCCACCAGAGCAGCCGCGCAGGCCTGGATTACATCAAGGACGACGGCACGCGGATTATCATTCCCATTACGCCCGCGCCGGCCATTTTCTCGGCCGATCAAGTGCGCGAACTGAGTCGGGCCTTCGCGGCATTGGCGGCCGCTGTGGCGAAAGTGGCCGCCGCCTGGCTCGATAGCGCCGCCTTGCAGCGCGTGTTGCCCTTGGAGCCCTACGAGGCCCAGTGGCTGGAACTGGCCAACGCCGCCCCCGGAAAGCCAGCCCAGCGGATGTTTCATCGCTGGGATTTCGCGATGAGCCTGGCCGACGATCCGGGCGCAGGGAATTTCAAACTGTTCGAAGTCAACTCGGTCGATGTCGGCGGCATCCACTATGCGGCGGCAGCCCGCAACGTCATGCATGCAGCGCTTGCGCATCAGGGTCTGGGCGATTTTTCGATCGCTGTGGACGATTGCGGCGACGACTCCCGCCTGATTCTCGAAACCGCTTTGCAAGATCACGCCGCGCACCTGGGAAAACCCTTGGCCCCCGTCGCCATCGCCGAGAATCAGGATTTCACCACCGGCATCACCGAAGCCGAATCGCTTCGCAAATACCTGAGCGATCGCGGCATCGAAACCCAGTGCGTCGACGCACGCAAAATCGCGGCCGATACTTTCCAGATCGTGTATCGCAACATCGAGCTTCGCGACCTGGCCGATTTGGAATCCGCCGGCGGCGACGTATCCGGCCTGCGCCCGCAGCCCGTCAAGGCGAATTGTTGTCGAGCCCCTTCGGCGAACTCGATCACAAAAGTTTGTGGGAGGCGCTGGGAAGCGAAGAATTCGCCGAGTTGTTCACTACCGACGAGCGACAGATGATCGCCCGCCACGTGCCTTGGACGCGCCTGATTTCCGAACGCAAGACAAGCGATGCCGGTGGCAAGCTAGTCGATTTGCACGATCATGTCCGTCGCAACCGCGAAACACTCGTCATGAAGCCCAACCGCAGTTGCGGCGGCCAAGGGGTCACCATCGGCTGCGTGACATCACAATTCCATTGGGAACACGTCTTAAATGATTCCATCCAATCGCCGAACACCTGGATCGTTCAGGAGTTCATCCCCATTCCACGCCGGCGAACTTGCCGTTTGATTGAAACAGGATGCTTCGAGGCGGAGGAAGTGTTTGCGGTCTACGGTGGTTACCATTCCGCCGGTGGGGTCGCTTTCGTCGGCCGCGCCAGCCGTAGCCCTGTGGTCAACGTGATGCAAGGCGGTGGCCTGCTGGCAGTGCTGGGAAGAATGCGGCGACAGTAACGGTCATTTGCCCGTAAAAACTGCGTCGGCCACTTGGCGGCGGCTTTTCAGGCGGTTAGATTTTTATTTGCCCGAAACGTCTTTTCTCCATTCTGAGCGCTTCCGACCGTGAGCACCGCCACCGCTTCGCTTGCCAAGTTGATCGATCTGGGCCTTCATCACCCCACGCTGACCGACGCCCAACTGCGTGCCGGCTGCGAAAAGGCGAAAAAGCTGCGCGTGGCAACCGTGTGCATCAAGCCGCACGCGGTGAAATTGGCCGCCGATATCCTCAAAGGATCTGACGTCGCCGTCTGCACGGTGATCAGCTTCCCGCACGGCACTTCGGCCACCGAAATTAAAGCCGCCGAAGCGCAAAAAGCATGCGACGACGGCGCCGTCGAACTCGACATGGTCGTGAACATCGGCAAAGCGCTCGGCGGCGATTGGGAGTTTGTCGAGCGCGACATCAAAGCCGTCCTTGACGTCGCCCACAAGAATGGGGCGATTCTTAAAGTCATCTTCGAAAACGATTACGTCTCGGACGACGTGAAAATCAAGCTTTGCGAAATCTGCGGCAAGCTCGGCGTCGATTTCGTGAAAACCTCCAGCGGCTACGCCTACGTGCGGCAACCCGACGGCACTTTCCGCTCCAACGGCGCCACAGAGCACGACGTGGCCCTGATGCGCAAACATTCACCGGCGAATGTGCAAATCAAGGCCGCCGGCGGCGTGCGCACCCAAGCCGACGCCTTGAAGCTGGTCGAACTCGGCTGCACGCGCCTCGGCGTCAGTTCCGCCGAATCAATCCTCGGTACTTCTACTCAGAACAGCGAAGGTTATTGAGGCTTATTCATGCTCCACCAAATTCCAAAAATCAAAGAGGCCGCCGAATATATCCGCAGCAAGTGGCCCACCAAGCCTCGCGCGGGAGTCATCCTCGGCACCGGCCTGGGCAACCTGGCCGACGCCGTCGAGAACCCGACCTACATTCCCTATCCGGAAGTTCCGCACTTTCCGCGATCCACGGCCATCGGCCACAAAGGCCGCTTTGTGTGCGGAACCTTGTCGGGCTTGCCGGTGATCTGCATGCAGGGCCGCTTTCACTACTACGAAGGCTATCCGATGTGGCAAATCACGCTTCCCGTGCGCGTGATGAAGGCCCTGGGCATCGATCTGCTGATCGTTTCCAACGCCAGCGGCGGCATGAATCCGCAATATCGCGCCGGCGACGTGATGGTGATGGAGGATCACATCAACCTGATGGGTAATAACCCGTTGATCGGCATCAACGACGATTCGCTCGGTCCGCGCTTTCCCGACATGAGCCAGCCATACAACCGAGAACTAATCGCCCGCGCCCTGGAAATCGGCCGCAAGGAAAACTTCGTCGTCCACTGCGGCACTTACGTCGCCGTCGCCGGGCCCAATTATGAAACCCGCGCCGAACTGCGCTTCCTGCGCAAAATCGGCGCCGACGTCGTGGGCATGTCGACGGTGCCGGAAGCCCTTGTGGCAGGCCACTCCGGCCTGCGCTGCTTGGCCCTCTCGACCGTGACCAACGAATGCCGCCCTGACGATCCCAACCCCAAGCCCACGACCGGCGAAGAAGTGGTCGCGACCGGCGCGAAAGCCGAACACAAAGTCCGCACCATCGTGATGGGAATTTTGGCGCAGGAAGCGAAGAAGAAGTAATCAAAAAGCTGTTTAGCATAGGCCGTTGGCGTCGGCCGCCAGGCCGAGTCGCAACTCACCTACTCACCTACTCACCTACTCACTTACTCACCTCTTATGAACATCAACCCGGTCGGCGTCATCGTCAAGAAACGCGAGGGTGGCAAGCTCTCCACCGAAGAGATCAAGGAATTCATGGAAGGCTTCGTCGCCGGCGATGTGCCGGAGTATCAAATGGCCGCGCTGGCCATGGCCATCTATTTCAAGAGCATGGATGCCACGGAAACCGCCGCGCTCGTGGACGTCATGCTCCGCAGCGGCGCGACGCTGCAGTGGAACAAAGATTCCGGCACGATGGTCGACAAGCATTCGACCGGCGGCATCGGCGACAAACTCTCGCTCCCATTGGCCCCGCTGTTGGCCTGTTGCGGCTTAAAAGTGCCCATGATCTCCGGCCGCGGCCTTGGCGCCACCGGCGGCACGCTCGATAAGCTCGAAGGCATCCCCGGCTTCCGCACCAACCTGTCGATGGACGAGATCAACAAAGTGGTCGCCAAAGTCGGCTGCGTGATCACCGGCGCCACCGCCGATCTGGTGCCCGCCGACCGAAAACTGTATGCCCTGCGCGATGTCAGCGGCACCGTGCCCAGCATTCCGCTCATCTGCGCCAGCATCATGAGCAAAAAGCTGGCCGAGAACCTGCACGCCCTGGTGCTCGATGTGAAATGGGGCTCCGGCGCCTTCATGAAGAAGCAAGAAGACGCCCGCGCATTGGCCCAGGCGATGGTCAACACCGGCGCGCGGATGAACGTGAAAACCACCGCGCTCTTAACCGACATGAATCAGCCGCACGGCCGCATGGCGGGCAACTCCGTCGAAGTGGATGAATCGGTCGCCACCCTGCGCGGCGAAGGCCCGCCCGACGTCGTCGAGCTGGTCCTCTCGCTGGGGGCCGAACTCCTGGTCTCCACCGGCCTCGACAAATCAACCGATGCCGCCAAGCAGCGCCTGCAGGGACACATCAAGTCCGGCGCGGGCTTGGAAAAATTCCGCGAAATGGTCGCGGCCCAAGGCGGCAATCTCGACACCAAGCGCACTATTGCCCCGGCTTCCGATGTGCCCTCAGAGAAGGCCGGCTACGTTACCGCGATGAATGTCGAGCAGCTAGGTATGTCGATCATCGAGCTCGGCGGCGGCCGCAAGAAACTGGGCGACAAGCTCGATCATTCCACCGGCTTGGAAATGTTGGTGCGCCTGGGAGACAAAGTCGACCGCGGCCAGCCCCTCGTGCGCATGTTCGCCCCGCCCGACAAAGCGCCACAAGCCAAAAAGATGGTGCTGGAAGCGATCACGATTTCCGATTCGCAGCAGCCGGTGCCCAAGCTAATCGTCGAACGCATATTGCCCAAATCCTGAACCCTGAACCCCGCACCCTCTTATGTCCAAACTCACCGACCAACAGCGCAAAGATCTGGTTAAAGCGTGCTTGGACGTTCGCAAGAACGCTCACGCCCCGTACTCGAAGTTCCACGTCGGCGCCGCAATTCTTACCCAATCGGGAAAGATCATCACCGGCTGCAACATGGAGAACGCATCCTACGGCCTGACGATCTGCGCCGAACGCGGCGCCGCCTGTACCGCGATCGCGATGGGCGAAAAAAAGTGGCTTGCCATCGCCGTCTCCACGCCCGGCGGTTTTACGCCCTGCGGCGCTTGCCGGCAGGTCATCGCCGAGTTCGGCCCCGATATTCCCGTCTTGATCGTCGACGCGGATAAGCCGGACGCCGTCAAAGAAACCGACATGGAAACCCTGCTCCCCGGCCGGTTCATCTTTTCCAAAGACTAGTGGCTCGCCTAGTGGTTTGTCGGCGCACCGCAGGTTATGATCACGAAGCTAATCGTTTGTCTCGTCGCTGGCCAATCAAACTCTTCCGCTACCCATCTAACCCGCTGACGAAAAAATGGAACCTCCTCCGTCCCTAGAAGTCCCAGTCGATAAGCACGACATCCCGAAGGTCACCAAGCACGTCAAGCCGATGCCTTTTGCCTGCGCCTCGGCATCCTGGTGGTGATTTTCGCCGTGGGCATCGCGGCTTACGTCTTTAAGGATCCTATCGGCCTGCGGGGGCAATCGGTGGCGGGCATCATCTTCTTCATTGGGATCGTGGGGGCGTTTTCCTCGAACCTGCGCGGTGAACTGGAACACTATTCTCTGGGGCATGGTCTTGCAGGCGGTGTTTGCCGTGTTAGTGCTGAAGGTCGATGCCGTCAGAAACGGCTTTGAGCAAATGGGCAAAGCAGTCAGCACCTTCATGGATTTCTCGGACAAGGGCGCTAAATTCGTGTTCGGCGTATTGGCCGATGCCCCAGCGATGGAAAAAACTTTCGGCCCTGGCAACGCAATTGTCTTTGCGTTCAAGGTGCTGCCGCCGATTCTGTTCATCTCGGCATTCTTCACCGTGTTGTACCACTTTGGCGTCTTGCAGTTGATCGTGCGCGGCATGGCGCTGGTCATGACATATTTGATGCGCACCAGCGGCGCCGAAACGCTCTCCGTGGCCGCCAATGTGTTCATGGGACAAACAGAGGCGCCCCTGATCATCAAGCCATACGTACCTAGCATGACAAATTCGGAATTGTTCGTGCTGATGGTAAGCGGCATGGCTCACATCTCCGGCAGTTTGATGGTCGTCTACATTGTCTTGGGCGCTAGCCCTGTGGCAGTGCTGACCGCCGTTGTGATGGCCTGTCCGGCAAGTATGTACCTGGCCAAGTTGTACTTGCCGGAAGTCAGCACCCCCATCACCGGCGGCGGCGTGCCTTACAAGAAAGAGCCTTCCCCCTACGTGAACGCGATCGACGCTGCCGCCAGCGGGACTACAGTCGGTTTGCAATTGGCGCTGAACGTTGGCGCCATGCTGATCGTGTTCCTTGCTTTCGTGGCGATGTTCGATGCGGCCCTGGGCGGCTTGCACCATCCGCTGCGATGGGTGGGCATCGTCGGCGACGGCAAAGAGCAAACTTTGATCATCTCCGGAACTCCAACGACTGGCAGCTACGTCGTCTCATATACCGATTCAGCAAACAAAGTCTCTCAAACGGCTCCTATTCCATTCAATGCATCCGCCGATGCTGTTCAAACCGCGCTCCGAGCATTGCCCGGCTTAAATAGCGTTAACGTCACAACCTCCGGAAAAAGTCCCGACGTTACGCAGACTATTGCGTTTACTGGTGTCGAAGGAGACCGCGTCGCACCCTTGGCCGTGACCAACACATTTGACCATGGCTCAATCAGCGAACGAATGAATCCGCCCGAGTGGCTAGAAGATATGTCGTTGGGAAAACTATTCGGCTGGATTTTTTCCCCCTTGGCATTTTTGATGGGCGTGGCCGTCGACGATGCTGGCAAAGTTGGCAAATTGCTCGGTTTCAAGCTTTCGCTCAACGAGTTCGTCGCCTTCATGAATATGACGGAATGGAAACGCACGGCCAACTTCATGTCGGAGCGTTCCTATGTGCTAGCCGCCTTCGCCCTGACCGGTTTTGCGAATTTCTCGTCGGTCGGCATTCAATTGGGCGGCATCGGATCCCTGGCCCCCAATCGCCGCGCCGATCTGGCTCGACTCGGCCTGCGAGCCTTATTCGTAGGCTTCACCACCTCGCTGTTGAACGCCGCCATCGCCGGCGTGTTTTTGCCGGCATAAGCAAGGCGGTCAGAATTCGTCGCACCCTTTAGCCCCGGGCTCTGCCCGGGGGTGGCGCAACGCGTCGCATTACCTGTCGAAAACGTCGGCCCACCACGGATCGAGCTGAAACACCGGCTTGCGTGGAGTTTCCGACTGGGTGCGCGGTATCTCCAGCGACGTAAGCTGCCGCGCCGGCTGCGCCTCGCGCTCATCCGCCAAGCGCTTCATGAAATCGGGCGAAACCCGATCCAGCACGATAATCTCGCTTTTGGCCTGGGGATCGGCCAGCGGCCGCACGATGCAAATCATCTCGGCCCCTTCCGCTTTGTCGCGCAGCGCCTCCAGAGAGGCCTGTTCACTGGCCGTCAACCGCTGGCCGCCGCCGTCCACCGCCGCTGGTTCCCGCACCGCCACCGGCTGAAGCTGCCGCACGCCATTCTCCCTCTCCCCTTCGGAGAGGGCCGGGTCGACGACTCGCCGTGGCGAGGTAAGGGTGCCCGGCTCCGCCTTCCGCCTTCTGCCTTCTGCATTTGAGTGTCCGCCTCCTGCCGCCACCTGCGCCCTGCGCCCTGCATCCTGGCCCTGCCCTGGTCCTGAAAAGCAAATGCCAACCCGTTTCGATCCAGCATCTCCTCCACCACCGACAAGTGGGAAAACTCTCCTTCGTTATCCTGCGGGTCTCCCGCGTTGCACACGCCAATCACCAATCCCTCGGGCGTGAACAGTCCGCCGCCGCTGCGCCCCTGCACCGGCTGGAAACCGATTTGCAGATTCGCCGGGCCGCCATAGCGATTGATCGACTTGATCACGGTTTCTTTGGCCGTCGCATCCTCGCCGCCGTCGCAGCCCACGCTAATGACATGGTCCCCTTTGCGAATGGCATAGCCCGCGGGCGCCAAATGGGCCACCGTCACCGGAAAATCGACCTCAATGCTCAACAAGCCCACCTCGGATTTCAAATCGTAATCGATCAGCCGCCCCGGAACTGCCTGCGGTGCGCCGGGCCCAAACATATCGACCATGATCTGGCTATCTTTGTCGGCCTCGCGGAACATGTGGCCGCAGGTAAGGATCAGCGCTTCCCCCTGCCGCGAGTCGATGATCGTGCCGGAGCCGCAGGAAACGCCGCTATGGTCTTCGATGCGCAGTCGCACGCTGGCGCGGATGAGCTGATCAAAAGGCGAATCATTCGCGCTGGCCGCCGCATCGAGCTCATTCTTTCCGCCGCCGATCGACCGAGACAATTTCCGTCTCAGGCCGCCCGTCGCGATCGGGCCCCGCTGGATCGGTGGCCGGAAACGGAATTGCCGCCACTTCATCCGTGGGCAATCGCGGCGCCTTGCCGGCGCCACGCCCGTCGTCCCCGGCTCGACGCCGTTGCGATGAAACATCGCCTCCAGCCGCCCGCGATCGGTGGCCCCCACCACCCGATCCACTTCCTTGCCGCCCACCAACATCACAAAACAGGGCAACCCCTGCACGCCGTACTTCTCCGCCAGCGCGTGCTCTTTGTCGACATTCACTTTTCGCACGGGAAAGCCCTGCGCGGCAAGCTGGCCGACCACCGGCTCCATCTGGCGGCAGTATCCGCACCAATCGGCGCCGAAATCCAGCAGCACCGTGTCGTTGTTAGCAGGCGTGCCCAGCGCACAGATCGCCGCCGCAAGATGCAAAAGATTCATCGCTCCCTCCGAACGTCACGCGGTAGTATGGGAGCGCAGTAGGCGCGGTCGTCGAATCCGCCGCAAACGGGCGGCCGAATTCCATTTCGGCGGCCGATCAATTCAAACGGGGCGCAAATCCGGCGGGCAGGGTCGATCGGCGAGCATTGAACGGCGGGACCGCGAACCAGACGCCACTCCCTGGAGTCTGGGACGTCGGATGATCCTCTAGCACCTCGAATCCAACAAGGTCAATCCAGGCGGCTCGCACGTTCCCCATTCCGCTTTCGACCGCCGCTGCGCTACAATAGCCGCACCGCGCGCCGTGCCTGTGCCAGCACCGCCCCCCAAATTCACATGACCGCCCGACAAATTCTCGTCACCGCCGCCCTGCCCTACGCCAACGGGCCGATTCATTTGGGCTATCTGCTGGAGGCGATTCAGACTGACATTTGGGTGCGCTTCCAAAAGCTGCGCGGCCACCAGTGCATCTATCTCTGCGCGGACGACACGCACGGCACGGCTATCATGATCCGCGCCCGCCAGGAAGGCCGCACCGAAGAAGACCTGATCGCGCAGATGCAAGCCGAACACGAGCGCGATCTGGCCGGCTTTCAAATCCAGTACGAAAACTACGGCAGCACGCACAGCCCCGAAAGTCGATCGCTGTGCGCGGATATTTGGAAATCGATCCGCCAGGCAGGGTTGGTCAAGGAAGAAAATGTGCAGCAGCTTTACGATCCCCAGTCCAAGACGTTCCTGGCCGATCGTTTCGTGCGCGGCACCTGTCCCCGCTGCAAATCGCCAAATCAGCCGGGCGACAATTGCAGCGTGTGCGGGCATCACTACAGCCCAGCCGATCTGATCGATCCGGTCAGCACGCTATCGGGCACAAAGCCCGAAATGCGCAGCGCCCCGCACCTGTTTATCCAACTGGAACCGCTGCACAAGTTCCTCGAAACCTGGACGCAAACCGGCGGCCACCTGCAGCAAGAAGTGGCCAATTATCTGAAAGGGCACTTTCTCGGCGAACCGCTGCGCGATTGGGATGTTTCCCGCCCCGCCCCTTACTTCGGCTTCGAAATTCCCGACAGCCCCGGCAACTATTGGTACGTGTGGTTCGATGCTCCCATCGGCTACATGGCGTCGCTGCAACAATGGTGCGACAAATCCGGAAAGAAGTTTGAAAAGTGGTGGCCGCGCGGAAAGGATGCGGAAAAATCCCCCGCCGAAATCCACCACTTCATTGGCAAAGACATCACCTATTTCCACACGCTCTTCTGGCCGGGCATGCTGAAGACGGCCGAGTTCAAGCTGCCCACCAAGGTTCGCATTCACGGCTTCCTGACCGTCAGCGGCGAAAAAATGTCGAAGAGCAAAGGCACGTTCATCCTCGCCGCCACGTATTTAAAGCATCTCAACCCGGCGTATTTGCGCTACTACTACGCAACGAAGCTGGGAACGCGGGTCGACGATTTCGACTTCAACCCCGACGAGTTTGTGACCAAGGTGAATTCCGACCTGGTCGGCAAGGTCGTGAACCTCGCCAGCCGCACCGCGCGCTTCATTGAAGAAACCGGCCTGTCGCCAAAATATCCCGACGACGACGGCTTGTTCGCCTCAGTGGCCGCGGAAGGCAATTCCATCGCCGAAGCCTACGAAGCCTGCGACTACAACCGTGCCATGCGCCAAATCATGCTGCTGGCCGATAAAGCCAACCAATACGTCGACGCCAAAGCTCCTTGGACGCTGCGTAAAGACCCTGCGCAGGCAAAACAGCTCCAAGACATCTGCAGCGTCTCGCTGAATCTTTTCCGCCAATTGGCGATTTACCTCGCTCCAGTATTGCCTCAATTAGCAAAACAAGCCGGCGAGCTCTTGAACGATTCCATTACGCATTGGGATCAATCCAAAACGCCGCTCGCCGGCACAAAAGTGAACAAATTCCAATCGCTGCTAACCCGGGTCGAACCCGCACAGGTCCAAGCCATGATCGACGACAGCAAAGATTCTTCGGCCGCTCCAAGCGCCCCAGCCCCATCTGCCACCGCAGCCCCCGGTTCCACCGGGGGATCGGACAATGGCGACGCGCTGGCCGCCGAACCTCTTGCCCCGGAATGCACGATCGACGATTTCACCAAAGTCGATCTCCGCGTGGCTCGCATCGTCACCGCCGAAGAAGTACCCGACGCACGCAAACTTCTAAAGCTCACCCTCAGTCTCGGCGGCGATACGCGCAAAACCGTCTTCGCCGGCATCAAAAAAGCCTGCCCGCAGCCCGACAAGCTCGTCGGTCGCCTGGTGATCTGCGTGGCCAATCTCGCCCCGCGGCAAATGAAATTCGGCTTGAGCGAAGGCATGGTGTGCGCCGCCGGCACTGGCGGCGACGAAGTGTTCCTCCTCTCGCCCGACAGCGGCGCCAAACCCGGCATGCGCGTCCACTAGCCCCGCGCATAAAATACGGGAATCCATTGCCGGAACGAGTTTAGCCCCGGGCTCGGCCCGGGGGTTGGCTACATGAACAACGCCGAAATCTCCGCCGCTTTCCAGCTTATCGCCGACATCCTGGAATTTCAGGCGGCCAATCCCTTCCGCGTGCGCGCCTATCAGAACGCCGCCCGCACAATCCAAGATCTGCACGAGCCGCTGGAAAAAATCGCCGCCGATCCCCAGCGCGAACTCACGGACCTGCCGGGCATCGGCAAAGATCTGGCCGAAAAAATCCACACGCTAGTCGAATCCGGCTCGCTGCCGATGCTCGAGGAACTCAAAGAGCAGGTTCCGCAAAGTGTGCTGGCCATGCTTCGCATTCCAGGCCTAGGGCCCAAAAAAGCCGCCGTGCTGCACAAAGAACTCGGCATCCACACGCTGGAGCAGTTAAAAGTCGCATGCCAGGAATGCCGCGTGCGCGAACTCAAAGGCTTCGGCGAGAAAACCGAAGCTGCCATCCTCGCCGGCCTCGACTTCGCCGCCTCGCCCGAAGTGCTGCGCATGTACTGGGCCGAGGCCGACGTCTACGCTCAGCTGCTCTTGGCGCATTTGAAAGCCTGCCGCAGCGTGAAACAGATCGACATGGCCGGCAGCTACCGCCGCGGCCGCGAAACCATCGGCGATCTCGACGCCGTCGTCGAAAGCAAAAACGCCGAGGAAGTGATGGATCGCTTTGCCCAATTCGATGGACTGGCCGCTGTGCTCGGCGCGGCCCCACCAAGATGTCGATCCGCCTGGGCATCGGCCTGCAAATCGATCTGCGCATCGTCGAAAAAAATGCCTACGGCGCGGCGCTGGTCTATTTCACCGGCTCCAAGGCACACAACGTGGTGCTGCGCGGAATGGCCAAAGATCGCGGCCTGAAAATCAACGAATACGGCGTATTCCAAGTCGCCGGCAAAGGCATCAAAAAAGGCGAAGAAAAGTACGTCGCCGGCCGCACGGAAAAAGAGGTGTACGGCACGCTCGACTTGCCCTGGATTCCCCCCGAGCTGCGCGAAGACCGCTGGGAATTCCGCTGGGCCGCCGAAGGCAAGCTTCCCAAGCTCGTCGAACTATCGGACATGCAGGGCGATCTGCACATGCACACCACCGAAAGCGACGGCAAGGCGACGCTGGAGGAAATGGTCGCCGCGGCCAAAGCGGAAGGCTTGAAATACATCGCCATCACCGACCATTCCCCGCGCGTCTCGGTGGCCAACGGCCTGACCCCCGATCGCCTGCGCCGCCAGTGGGAACAAATCGACAAGCAGAACGCCAAGCTCCGGGGCTTCAAGGTGCTCAAAGGCGTCGAGGTCGATATTCTCGAAAAGGGCCCGCTCGACATCGATGACGATTGCCTGAGCGAAGCCGATTGGGTGGTGGCCAGCGTCCACTTCGGCCAAAAGCAACCGCGCCAGCAAATCACCAAGCGTATCGTCGACGCCCTGGCCAATCCGAACGTCTGCGCCATCGCCCATCCAACCGGCCGCCTGATCAACCGCCGCAAAGCCTACGACGTCGATCTTGAAGCGGTGTACGACGCCGCCAAAAAGCACCACAAAATGCTGGAGCTCAACAGCAATCCCGCGCGGCTGGATCTCGACGACATCGCTTGCGCCGCCTGCCGCCAGCGCGGCATTCCCGTCGTCATCTCGACCGACGCCCACAGCGTCACCGGCCTGGCCGCCATGCGCTACGGCATCCTGCAAGCTCGCCGCGGCGGCCTCTCCAAAGCCAACGTCGCCAACACCCGCTCCTGGCCCGACGTAAAAAAGCTGCTCGGGCGAAAATAATCTCGGGACGGCGAGGCTCCCGCCGAGCCGCAGCAGCGCGAACCTGAAGCGCACTGCTTAAACCATCGCCCGCTTTTCGCGCAAAAACTTCATGTGATGCTGAAAGTGCCACGAGGCGAACGGCACTATCTCCCCCAGCGTCATCCGCCCGCGCTGGCTGTGTGTTCCGGCACGTTCAAAAACCTCATCCTTCAATAGCCGCAACAGCGCCGCCATCGCCTGCCGATTCTTCGCAAACAGTTCGCACACCAGCGCCGCATCCTGCTCTTCATAATGCAGCCTCGCGGTGAATTTCGTCTGATCGAAGCCCAACAGCGTGGGATTATCTTCCGCGATCACCCGCTTCATCCGATCGGCGATCACCAAATCGGTATCCACGATGTGCAGCACAATCTGCTGAATGCTCCAAGTCCCCGGCACCGGAAAAGCCAACATCTGTTGGCACGACAACCCGGCAATCGACTTGGCCAATTCCGGCGCCTCGGCGGCGTAAGCTTCAATGACTTTGCGGTCCATACGGCGAGCATTATAGGCCGAACCGATACGCCCGGGGAGGTGTCGAGGGTTGCGACTCATCCCCGTTGGGGCTATGATTTTAGATCACCTTTTACGCCGTATTTCCTCGCATGCGACACGTCATCTCCGCCGTCGTGCAAAACGTTCCCGGGGTGCTGGCGCACATCTCCGGCATGCTCGCCTCGCGCGGCTACAACATCGACAGCCTGGCGGTCGGCGAGACCGAAGATCCCCATCTTTCGCGGATGACGTTCGTCGTGGTGGGCGACGACCGCGTGCTCGAGCAGGTCCGCAAGCAACTGGAAAAGATCGTCACCGTGGTGCAGGTCGACGACATCAGCTCGCAGGATTACGTCGAGCGCGACCTGATGCTGATCAAGGTGCGCGCCTCCGGCGGCAAGCCGCAGCGAAATCCGCGAGCTGGCCGAGATTTTCCGCGGCCGGATCGTCGACGTGCTGCGAAAGACGAGGTGATCATCGAAATCTCCGGCCAGGAGCAAAAAATCGAGGCCTTCATCGACATGATGCGCCCCTTCGGCATCGTCGAGCTGGTCCGCACCGGCCGGATCGCCATGGTCCGCGGCGCATGCCGCCCCGATCCGGCGCGCCCGCGGTGCCCGCCGAGGCCGCCAACCTCGACGACGAAACAGTGCGCGGCTCGTTGGCCTGACGTTTTGCGAGACAAAATTTCCCTCATCTCCACTTTCTCCACCTAACCGATGCCCGCCAAGATCTATTACGACAACGACGCCGACCTGTCGCTCCTCAAGGGCAAGACGATCGCCATCCTCGGCTACGGCTCGCAGGGCCACGCCCAGGCCCAGAACCTCCGCGACAGCGGCTGCAACGTGATCGTCGGCCAGCGCCCCGGCGGCACGAATTACGAGCTGGCCGATCAGCCACGGCTTCAAGCCGATGCCGCGCCGAGGAGGCCGCGAAGCAAGCCGACATCATCAACATCCTGCTGCCCGACGAAGTGCAGGGCGACGTCTACCGCCAGCACATCAAGCCGAACTTGCAAGCCGGGCAACGTGCTGATGTGCTCGCACGGCTTCAACATCCACTTCGGCCAGGTCGAACCGCCACCGGGAGTCGACAGCGTGCTGGTGGCCCCCAAGGGCCCCGGCCACCTGGTGCGCAGCGAATTCGAAAAGGGGGGCGGCGTGCCGTGCCTGATCGCCTTCGGTGAAGGCACAAGCGAAGCCGGCAAGAAACTCGGCCTGGCCTACGCCAAGGGCATCGGCGGCACGCCGGGCCGGCGTCATCGAAACCACCTTCGCCGAGGAAACCGAAACCGACCTGTTCGGCGAGCAAGTCGTGCTCTGCGGCGGCGTCAGCGCCCTGGTCAAGGCCGGCTTCGAAACGCTCGTCGAAGCCGGCTATCAGCCCGAGATGGCCTACTTCGAATGCATGCACGAGCTGAAGCTGATCGTCGACCTGTTCTACCAGGGCGGCCTGAACTACATGCGCTACAGCGTGTCGAACACGGCCGAATACGGCGACTACACCCGCGGCCCGCGGATCGTCACCGAAGAGACCAAGGCCGAGATGAAGAAGATCCTGGACGAAATCAGATCCGGCCAGTTCGCCCGCGAATGGATCCTGGAAAACAAGGCCAACGCCCCGGCTTCAAAGCCATGCGCCGCGAAGAGCAAGCGCACCCGATCGAAGAAGTCGGCCGCCGGCTGCGGCGGCTGATGCCCTGGATCAACGCCAAGGAAGTGTGAGCTTGCCATGGAAACGGTTCCCGCCTATCCCAAAACCGAGGCCGAAGCGCAGTCGCGCCATTTGTTCACCGAGCTAAAGCCCGGCGACCGCATCGAGGTCACCCACGAAGTCAACGTGGGCGAAAAACGCTGGCGCACCAAAACCGTCGGCACGGTCGTGCGCTGCGAACGCCGCCGCCACGGCCTGCACTTCCGCCGCCAGCTCGACGACAAGGTGTTCAGCGACGTGATCATCCTCAAGCGCGACAACGGCGAGCTGACCACCGTCACCATGGACGAATTCACGGTCCTGCGCCGGCTGTAATCACTCCTCTGTGATTGTCCTGTCGCCACGCGTAGAATTCCGCTGGCGGTTTAGCACGCCCCGCCGCAGGACGCTCCTCTCATGACCTCACTTTTCACACAGCACGAGCGCACGTTCGAAAACTTCCGCTTCGTGTACCCGGTGCTCAGCCGCCGGGCGGGCGGCATCTCGCTGGGCGTGAATCTGAATCCCGACAAAGTCTGCAACTTCGATTGCATCTACTGCCAGGTCGATCGCACCACCGCGGCCGAAACCACCTTCGTCGACACCGCCCAATTGCTGGATGAGCTGGAAATCGGTCTGCGGCTGATCCTTTCCGGCGACATCTACCAGACCGAAAAATTCCGCCACACGCCCCAGCAACTCCGCCGCTTCAACGACATCGCCTTCTCCGGCGACGGCGAGCCGACCACCTACCGCAACTTCGACGATCTGATGCACCAGTGTGCCGAGATCAAGCGCCGCCACAAACAGGACGACGTGAAAATGGTGCTGATCACCAACGCCAGCATGTTCCACCGCGACCACGTCCAGCGCGGCCTGGAAATTCTCGATGAGAACAACGGCGAAATCTGGGCCAAACTCGAAGCCGGCACCGAGGAGTATTTCAAGCTGGTCGACCGCACGACGATCCCTTTCCAGCAAATCCTCGACAACATCACCGCCGCCGCCAAGGTCCGCCCACTGGTGATCCAAGCCCTCTTCATGCGCATCGAAGGCAATCCGCCCCCGCTCGGCTGAACTCGAAGCCTTCTGCGATCGCCTGAACGAAATCACTGCCGCCGGCGGCCAACTGAAACTCGTGCAAATCTACACCATCGCCCGCCGCCCCACCGAAAGCTACGTCACCCCACTCACCAACGCCGAAGTCGACAACCTCTGCGAACTGGTGCGCAGCCGTACCGATCTAAAAACCATTGGCTATTACGGCACCACGGATTATTGAGTGTCGCCTCGCCGCTTGCCGCCGCGCGAACCGTGCGTTAACTTGGCGACTCATCATTCCAACAATTGACCACGGACCACTGACAACTAATCACTCCGTATGTCCGATCCGTATTTCCAATCCCGATTCGCCGAACGCATCGGCGGCGCCAATTACGGCAAAGGGACCGAAATCTATAAGTTCGAAAAGATCAAGCGCGCGAAACGCAAGGCGCTGGCCGATCATCCCGATCGCAAGCTGATCGATTTCGGCATCGGCGAAAACGACGAAATGGCCCCTGACAGCGTGCGCCAGGCCATGGCCCGCGAAATCAATCGCCCGGAAAACCGCGGCTACGCCGACAACGGTATCGCCGAGTTCAAGGAGGCCGCCGCCCGCTTCATGCAACGCAACTTCGGCGTGCAACTCGATCCGGTGACCGAAATGAACCACTGCATCGGCTCGAAAACCGCGCTGGCGATGATTCCCGCCGCGTTCATCAACCCCGGCGACGTCACGCTGATGACCGTCCCCGGCTATCCCGTCGCCGGCACGCACACGAAATACTACGGCGGCACGGTGCATCGCCTGCCGCTGGAGGAAAAGAACAACTTTCTGCCCGATCTGGCATCAATCCCCGCCGATGTGCTAAGTCGCACGAAATTATTGGTGCTCTGCTACCCCAACAGTCCCACGGGCAAAACCGCCCCGGTCGATTTCTACAAGCGCGTGATCGAATTCGCCCAGAAGAACAAGATCGTCGTGATCCAGGACGCCGCGCACGGCATGCTCAGCTACGATCAGCCGCCATCGAGCTTCCTGAGCGTCCCTGGCGCGAAAGAAGTCGGCGTCGAAGTGCACAGCATGTCGAAGGGCTTCCACATGATCGGCTGGCGCCTCGGCTGGGTCTGCGGACACGAGCGCATCGTCCGCGCCTTCGCCGACGTGAAAGACAACTGCGACAGCGGCCAATTCATCGCCATCCAGAAGGCCGCTGCCGCTGCGCTCGATGACGATGCGATTCCCCGCGCAGTGCGGGCCAAATATCAGCGCCGCCTGAAAAAACTCGTCGACACGCTCACCCGCTGCGGCTTCACCTGCAAAATGCCCGGCGGCACTTATTTCCTTTACACCCGATCGCCTAAAGGCCTCGCCGGCGGCCAGAAGTTTGCGAATGCTGAAGCCGCCAGCCAGTACCTGATCAACGAGCACTCCATTATCACCGTCCCCTGGGACGACGCCGGTCCGTTCCTCCGCTTCTCCGTCACCTACGAAGCTCCCGACGAGAAATCTGAAGACGCCCTGATGGCCGCCACTGAAAAGCGCCTCAAAGAAATCAAGCCGATTTTCTGAGCGGAGTTTGAACCGCAGAGACGCAGAGGCGCGGAGGCAAGCATTAATAAGGAAACCAGGAAGCCAAGAAATCAAAATCGCTGCCGTCTCTTCCTGGTTTCCTGGCTTCCTTACAAAAATGCCACTCTGCGTCTCCGCGTCTCAGCGGTTAGTCTGCCCGTTGGTCGTCCGAGGAAGGCGCGAACCCGCGGCGCAGCGTGTTCTCGGTAATCGTCCGCGGCAGGACGAACTGCAGCAAATAATCCGGCCCGCCTGCCTTGGTGCCGATGCCCGATAGTTTGAATCCGCCGAAGGGCTGCCGGCCGACCAGTGCACCGGTGATGGCGCGGTTCAGATACAGATTGCCGACCATCATTTCGCGGCACGCCCGATCCAAATGCGCCGGGCTGCGTGAAAAAATCCCGCCGGTCAGCGCGTAATCCGTGCTGTTGGTGATCCGAATCGCTTCGCTCAGATCGCCCGCGCGAATCACCGCCAACACCGGCCCAAAAATCTCCTCCTGCGCCAGCCGGCTCTCCGGCTTCACGTCGGCAAAAATGTGCGGTCCGACAAAAAATCCCTGCTGCGCAACCGGTCCCACGTCCACCGCCAACACCTCGCGGGCTTCCTTGCGCCCAACTGAATGTACTGCTGAATCCGCCGCAGACTCTCCGCGTCGATCACCGGCCCGACGCTGGTCGCGGGATCGTCCGCCGGCCCCACTTTCAAACTGCGCGTCGCTTCCACCAGCCGCTTCACAAAGGCGTCGTAAATCGACGACAGCACGATCGCCCGCGAACAGGCGGAGCATTTTTGCCCCTGATAGCCGAAAGCACTGCGCACCACGCCCAGCACCGCTTCATCCAGATCGGCGTCGTCATCGACGATGATCGCGTTTTTGCCCCCCATCTCGCAGATCACGTGCTTCACATAACCAATGCCCCTTGGCCGAAACCTCCGCCGCCTTGGCATTGATGGCCAACCCCACTGCGCGAACCGGTGAAAGCGATCAAAGCCACGTCCGGATGTTCCACAAGCGCCGCCCCAATCACCTCCCCTTGCCCCGGCAGATATTGCAACACGCCAGCCGGCAAATCGATTTCGCGGAAAATCTCCATCAGCTTGGCGGCGATCACGCTCGATTGCTCCGCCGGCTTCATGATCACGGTATTGCCGGTGGCCAGCGCCGCGGTGGTCATGCCCGTCAAAATCGCCAGCGGAAAATTCCACGGCGAAATCACCGCCGTTACCCCGCGCGGCATGTAGATGAACCGATTCTCCTCGCCTGGCACATCCACTTCCTGCGACTGCTCCAGCGCGATCGCGCCGCGGGCATAGTATTCGCAAAAGTCGATCGCCTCGCACACGTCCCCATCCGCTTCGCGCCATCCCTTGCCGCATTCGTACACTTCCCAGGCGGCCAGCTCAAACCGCCGTCGGCGCATTTCTGCCGCAGCTTCCAGCAAAAAATCCGCCCTCCGACGCGCGCCCAGCGAACTCCACTCCGCCAGCGCCTCCTTCGCCGCCGCCACCGCTGCCGCGGCATGCTGCGTTTCCGCCTTCGCCACCGTTCCCACCGCTTCCGATAGATCCGAGGGATTCCGTGAAATAATCTCCGCCCGGGTTTCCACATCCTCGCCATGGATGACCAGCGGATACGACCGCCCAAGCTGCCCTCGAACTTCCTGCAGTGCCTCGCGCATCGCTTTCCGATTCCGCTCGATGGCAAAATCGGTCGGCGGCTCGTTGCGAAACGGCGGCAAATCGCCCCCCAGCGCCGGATGCTTGATATGAATCGGCGATTCCTCTGCCGCCGGCTCGCTGGCCCGCCTGCCGCGCAACGCATCAGGATGTTCTACGGGATTCATCAACAATGCCTCCGGAGCCACCTGCTCGGTAAAGCTCGCTCGCAAAAACGAATCGTTCGAAGTATTTTCCAACAGCCGCCGCACCAAATACGCCATGCCGGGAATCAACTCGCCGTACGGCATGTAAATCCGCAGCCGGTAGCCGGCATCCACAATGGCCTGCTTCTCCGCGTCGGCCATGCCGTAGAGCATCTGCAACTCGAAAGCTTCGCGAGCCAGCCCCAAATGCTGCGCCACCGCAATGCCGTGCGCCAGCGAGCGCACATTGTGGCTCCCCAGCGCCGGCCGCAAATGCTCGTGATTGAGCATCACAAACCGCGTGGCCCTCTCGAAACTGGCATCCGACTGCCACTTCTCCTGGAAAACCGGGATCGGCCAACCGGTGGCGCGGGCGTGCACCGTTTCGTAATCCCAGTACGCTCCTTTCACCAGCCGCACCCACACCGGCGTGCCCCGTCGCCGAGCCCAATCGCGCAGCCGAATCAAATCCGCCTCGGCATCGTGCAGATAGCACTGAATCACGATGCCCACGTCGGCCAAACCGCGAAACTCATCTTCCATGAGAACATTTTGGAACACATACAGCGTGAGATCCTTGATCCGATATGATTCCATATCCACGTGCACGTGCGCCCGCTGTCGCTTCGCCGCCCGCAAAATCGGCCGCAGCCGCTCCGCCACCCGCCGCAGACTCCCCTCAGGGTCGATGGGGTCGAACTGGCTATCCAACGCCGACAATTTGATCGACACATTCACCCGCGGCATCGGCCCATGCTCGTCCCGATCGATCTGCGGCACTTCCGGCCAGGCATTCACCGTCGGCCCCAAATTCTCAATCAAATCGATGTATTGCCGCTGCCAGGAATCCGCCTCCGCTTCACTGGTGACCGCTTCCCCCAGCACGTCCAGCGTGAACACCCGCCGCTGCCGCCGCTGGTGCAGCGCCGCGGCCAGCACTTCCTTGGCGTCGGTGCCGGCGATGAACCGCCGGGCATGCGCCATCGCATTCCGCCGTGCAATGGCGGCCAACCCGCGCCGGCCCAGCGAAGTCGGATTCGCCACCGCCAATCCAAACCGCGCGGCCGATGGCAATCGATCCCCCACGTCGCATAAATATTCTTCCAGATGCCGCGCAACTGCGTCGGCGTCCTTGAGCATCGGCAGCACGTCGATAAAGCGAAACAACTGGACCTTGATCGCCTCATCGTGCATTGCCCAGGCCATGATCCGATCATCCCACCAGCGCCGCTCCCAGGGGCTCGGTCCGCTGGTGTTCAGATGCTCAAACAGATACGCCCAATCTCCTGCGTGCCGCGCTCGACCGCCGCCAGATCGTGGGGCGAGAAATCCTCGGCGGCGTGTAGCGGCGCAGTAGCCATAGAATGCTCTAAAGCATTCTACGTCGCCCCGAAAAATTGGCGAAGGTGAGTAGGAGCGCGCGAAATCGTGCAATGACCAACGGGTGGCACGTCCTGGGTCCGCGAAGGGCGTGGGGAGACGCTGGCTCCAACTAATCCACTACCCATGTGTCGCCCGCATTGAACAGCGCTTCTAGATTCCCCGGCCGCTTGGCCTTGGCTTCTTCAATCTGCGAGTTCAATCGCTCTTCATAGCGCGGACGATCCACAGCCCGAAACACGCCGATCGGAGTCGGGAACTCCGGATTTCGCATGCGGCTCAGTAGATATGCCAGGCTCGGCTCCTGCAGCTTCTCGTCGTGGAACAGCAGATCGTCTTCCTTGACGCCTTTACCCAACTCCACCACTTCCAACTGCATGCCGCTTTGCCGGACGCCCTTGTCGCGATTCTTACCAAAGATCAGCGGCTTGCCATGTTCGATTTCCACCACGCTATCCAATTTGGTGTCGCGGTTGGTGGCCCATTCAAACGCCCCGTCGTTGAACACATTGCAATTCTGATAGACCTCGACGAACGAGGTGCCCCTGTGCTCGGCAGCTCGCTTCAGCACGGCCGTCAGGTGCTTCGTGTGCACGTCGATCGATCGCGCCACAAAAGTCGCCTCGCAACCGATCGCCACCGAAATCGGATGAATCGGGTTATCGACCGAGCCGACCGGCGTGCTCTTGGTCACTTTGCCCAGTGGCGAAGTCGGGGAGTACTGCCCCTTTGTCAGGCCGTAAATCTGGTTGTTGAACAGCACGATGTTGATGTCGAGATTCCGCCGGATGGCGTGCATCAAGTGATTACCCCCGATCGAGAGCCCGTCGCCGTCGCCGGTGATCACCCACACCGAAAGATCGGGCCGCGCCGCTTTCAAACCGGTCGCTACCGCCGGCGCCCGGCCGTGGATCGAGTGCATCCCGTACGTGTTCACATAATACGGAAAGCGGCTGGAGCAGCCGATGCCCGAAATGAACACCGTGTTTTCCGGCGCTACGCCCAAGGTGGGCAGCACCTTTTTCATCTGGGCCAAAATCGAATAATCGCCGCAGCCCGGGCACCAGCGCACATCTTGATCGCTGGTGAAATCCTGGGGAGTAAGTACGGGAAGCGTGCCGGTGGACATGTTGGGGAGTTTCGGGTTTCGAGTTGCGCGATTTCGGGGTGAGGCTTCGAGTCTCGTCTTAGGAGTCTACTTCAACATCGTTTCGATCTTGTGCACCAATTCGGACACCGTAAACGGCTTGCCCTGCACTTTATTGTATCCGACCGCGTCGACGAGGAATTGTCCACGGATCAACAGCCGCAATTGGCCCAGGTTCAGTTCGGGGATCAGCACTTTTTCGTACCGCTTGAGCACGTCCCCCAAATTGCCTGGGAACGGATTCAAATGCCGCAGGTGGGCGTGGGCCACCGACCCGCCGCGCGATTGCACCTGGCCGACCGCCGTCGCGCAAGCCCCGTACGTCCCGCCCCAACTGAGCACCAACACCTTGCCATTCGTCGGGCCATCCACCTCCAGCGGCGGAATATCGCGCACGATGCCGGCCACCTTGGCCGCGCGAATGTTGACCATGTGCTGATGGTTATCCGGATCGTAATTCACGTTGCCGGTAATATCTTGCTTTTCCAGGCCGCCCACGCGGTGCATCAACCCCGGCGTGCCCGGCAAGGCCCACGGCCGAGCCAACCGTTCGTTGCGAGCATAGGGCATGAACGCCTGCCCGCTAACGGCTGGGCCAGGATGTTCTACTTCGATCGGTGTGAGCTTCGTCGTATCCGGAATCCGCCAAGGTTCCGAACCATTGGCCAGGTAGCCGTCGCTCAATACAAACACGGGTGTCATGTACCGCACCGCGATCTGCCACGCTTCTTGCACAATCTCAAAGCAGTCGCCAGGACTGCGGGCCGCCAACACGGGCACGGGGCACTCGCCATTGCGACCGCACATCGCCTGCAGCAAATCGGCCTGTTCGGTCTTGGTGGGCAGCCCTGTGCTCGGCCCGCCGCGCTGCACGTTGACGATCAGCACCGGCAGCTCGGTCATCACCGCCAGTCCAATCGCTTCCTGCTTGAGCGCGATGCCCGGCCCGCTGGAGGTGGTCACTGCCATCGCGCCGCCGAATGACGCGCCGATGGCCGAAGTCATGGCGGCGATCTCGTCCTCGGCCTGGAAGGTGCGCACGCCGAAATTCTTGTAGCGCGTCAGCTCGTGCAAGATGTCGCTGGCCGGCGTGATCGGGTATGAGCCCAAAAACAGCTCGCAATTGCTCCGCTGTGCCGCGGCCATCAGGCCCCACGCCAACGCCTGATTGCCGGTAATGCTCCGATAGGTGCCCGGCGGCAGCTTCGCTTTAGGCACTGTGTAATGTGCGGTGAATGCCTCGGTCGTTTCGCCGTAGTTGTAGCCCGCCATCAGGGCTCGGCGATTGGCCTCGGCGATATCGGGCATTTTGCCGAATTTATCGTCGATGTAGCGTTGCGTCGGCTCCAGCGGCCGATCGTACAGCCAGAACACCAGCCCCATGGCGAAGAAGTTTTTGCAGCGGTCGGCTTCTTTCTGGCTGAGCCCCAGCTCCTCTACCGCCGCCTTGGTGAGCTTCGTCATTTCGACCGGAAACACCCGGTAGCTCTGCAGGCTGCCGTCGGAGAGCGGATCCTTTGCGTAGCCCGCCTGCTCCAGCCCCTTGGAGTCGAACGAATCCTTGTTGACGATCAGAATTCCGCCGCGCACCAGGTCGCACAAATTCGTGGTCAGCGCCGCGGGGTTCATCGCCACCAGCGCATCGACCTGATCGCCCGGCGTAAAAATCTCGTGATTGGCGAAGTGAATCTGAAAACCGCTCACCCCCGCCTTCGTGCCGCGCGGTGCCCGAATCTCCGCCGGGAAGTCGGGAAACGTGGCCACGTCGTTCCCCATCAACGCCGACGTGTTGGTCAACTGCAAGCCGGCCAACTGCATGCCGTCCCCCGAGTCGCCGCACAGTCGTACGGTCGCCGCCTCCAAGGACTGCGTGGGCTTTTGCGATTGCGGGGGTGCGCTGACGGGAATCGGCGTCTCGGTGGTGGTCGCCATTTACCAGATTTCCAAACCAGCCGAAGCTGGGAAGTGATTGCGGGTGATGGGTTCGTTACGGGGCCGGTTCTTCCAAGGATCGGCCGGCCCACGGTTTAGGGATGATTCAGGGGTGTTAAACAACGAGTTTGCCGGTCCCGCCGCAGGGTGTGTCCCATGTAGCGCGGCCGACATGCCGCCACCGGCGATACCCAAGGGTTCGCCTTGTGGCGCGAGATACGGCTTGGCTCGCTGGGCCATGGCCGTGTGCCGCAGGTGTTTCACGTTCACCGTAACCCCCGGATAAGGCAACGATCGAAGGCGGGTGTCGCGGCCCAATTTGTGCGCGACCGGCAACCGTCGCTTACCAATTATTACGCTCTGTACATTGATTACGAATGTACCATGCACACCGGGGGATTGAAAACCGAAAAAAATGACGAGATTTGAGCTTTTTTCGCAAAAATCGGGCCAAAATGCCTTTCGCTTCCGCATCCTCGGCGACGGCAAGACAGTTTCACTGGCTGGTGCCGACAAGACGTCGCACAGCGCCTGCCTCGACCGCTAGCGTCACGTCATTCGGGCGATCGACTGCTCAATCAGCTCCGGCAGATTCTCCAGCCGCCGCAGCTCATCGGCCACCCGCGGATGAGCAAAAATCCGCACCCGTTTCACGTAATCGTCGAACTGCTCGCTGGCCAGCGATTTGACGATCGGCGACACCTCCGCCAGCGGCCGATACCGATTTTCCTTCGCGAAGAAGATCTCGACTTCGAATTCGATCTCGCGCTTCACCGGCGGCGCGTCAAACAGCACTTCATGCGGCGCGACCCGACAGCCCAGCGCGGTGCTGGCCACTGCCGCAAACTGCTCGCCGCACGCCGCCAGCCACTCATAAGGTCGCCGCGCCAATTGGTCATAGAGCTCCTGCTGCTGGAAAAAGCTGTACTGCGCCAACCGCTTGTACAGCCGGCGCGTGGAGCCGAACAAGCCGTCGAGCAACTCCGCGGCGGGCCCCTCGCCGGCCGCTTGCCGCAAACCGTCGACCATCGGCCCGTCCGTCAGGCGAAACAAAGCGTCCAATTCCAGCGACGAATGCAACAGGTAAAACGCCCGCTGAAACATCGCCGTCGCCGACCGCACCGCGTGATGCCAATACACCTCGCTGAACATGATGTACCGGGCGAAAATCAGCATTTCGGCCGCCGTCTTGCCCTTATCCGTCAAAGCCAGACCATCCCCGGCCTGGTTCAAGCACAAACTGCCAATCAGTCGCTGCTGATCGAAGTGCCGCCCATAGGGCACCCCGGCATGCAGACTGTCGCGCTGCAGATAGTCCATCTTGTCCACGTCGATCGGTCCCGAGAGCAAACTCGAAAGAATGCGGGAGCGAATCTCGCGGGGCCGCTCCGACAACAACGCCACGACGTCGCGCGGATTGATGTTCCACTCCTCCCGCAGCACGTCTGCGATCTCACCTTCCAGCAAGAAGCTGTTGGCAAATAGCTCGTGATGCGGCACGCTCGGCAACCGCAGGTCTTCAATCGGGTGGCAAAATGGCCAATGCCCCAAATCGTGCAACAGCGCCGCCACCAGGAATAGTTCGGCTTCCTGCGGCGTAATGGCCGCCGTGAATCGCTCGTCGTCCGCAAGCTGCATCAGATACAAAAGCGCCAGCCGATAAACCCCCAGCGAATGCTCGAACCGCGAGTGATGCGCCGCCGGGTACACCAGCGACACCAACCCGACCTGGCTGACGTGCGCCAGCCGGCGAAATTCGGGCGTGTCAATCAATTGCCGCACCCGCGCCGTCAGCGGCACATCCAATTCCGGCGGAATCCGCACCAGCGAGCGGCGAGCGCCAAGGCCCGATAACTCTGGAATATCGCGAAGCGTGGGCATTGTTTAGCCCCGGCCCTCAGGCCGGGAAATTACAGCGGCGGCATCCCCATCGTCAGTCGCAGTAGCACGCAAACCACCACATACAAGGCGTAGTGAAAGCACCCGCTCGTGAAATCCAGATCAAATGTCGAAAGCGCCGTCAGCGCCCCGATCACCAGCGGCGGAATGCCCAAGTACAGCCAGTTGAACATCTCCCTGGTCAACGCCTCCGGCAGGAAAGCGTGGGCCAGCCAGAGCACCGCGTACACCGCGGAACAAATCCCCGCCCGGATGAATAGCGACCGGCCCCGGTACGGCTCCAGTTCCTGATTACGCAAAAACGTGTAACCGCCGACGACCAGCGGCGGCGCCAACAGCACCGCCCCCAGCCCCAGCACCAGCACCGGCGGTTTGTGATCGGTGGACCGACCGATCACCCAGGCGATCACAAACGCCATCACTGCCGCCCCCAACATGCCCACCACCATCACCGGCTGGACCTTGGTTTCCACCCGGGCCACCGGCTTGAGCACCGCCCGGCCTTTGGCATCTTTGCCCCCTTCGGCAAATTGCTCCGGCTCATGAATCTTGACCTGGTCATCCAGCGCCGGAATGTTGATCACGCCCTTGCATTTCGGGCAGGGCCCCTGCTTGCCGGCGAATTTTTCGCTGACCTGGAATCGGGCCCGACAGCTCGGGCAGACGACGACAATTGCCATAAGAGTTGAAACCGCCAGATCAGCACGAGAAAGCGGGCAGCAATCCCTTAGTGTTGGCTTACGGCGGCTGCCAGTCAAGGATTGCAGCGCACCGCGGGTCCGGAAGCTCTGGCAACCTAAATCCCATGCCATTCGGAGGTTCCAGCCAACCGGCCGAAGCCAGTAGACAGGCGGCGAACCGTCTGATATACTTAATACGTATAAACATTATATGGAAGTGAACGAAATGCTAAAAACCAACGGTTTCTCCGCCTCGTCCACGGGTAAACTCGGACGCGCCGGCCAGCATCGGGCCAACGGCAAAGCCGCCAACGGCGCCCCCATGCTATCCCGCAACGCGGGCACGCAGGACCATCCCCGCCAGCTATCCTCCCTGTTGGTTGCCCTGGCCCGCGGCATGTTTGGCGGGGACGACCACATCGCCGAGCTCCCCCTGCGCCAGTTGCGTGTTTGCAGCATCCTCTACGGCGGCGTCAAAACCATGTCGGAATTGAGCCGCCAGCTGGGCGTTTCCCTCAGCGCCATGACCCAAATCGCCGACCGGCTCGAACGCTCCCACCTCGTAAAGCGCTCCTTTGAAGGTACCGACCGCCGCGTCCGGTGTTTACAATTAACAGCCCGTGGCCAACGAATCATGCGCCTCCGCGAAGACGCCCGTACCCACCGCGTCTCCCAGGTGCTCCGGCGCTTATCCGCCGGTGAACAAGCCTCGGTGATCGGCGCTCTGGAAATCCTGTTGCGGGCTTGCGAAGAAACCAAATCGTAACAAAGCGGCAGCCTGTTTACGCAAGAATCATCGATCGAATCATCCCTACTTTGACTCCGCTCCCATGAAGAAACTTATTTTCGGATTGATCGCCCTGGGTGTGGTTGCCGGCGGCGCCGCGTTTTATTCGAAATTCCTCGGCGCTTCGACACCCAATAGCTTTCGCACGGTCCCCGTCAGGCGCGGCGACCTCTCGGTCACCATCGGCGCCACCGGCACGCTGGAGCCGGAAGAAGTGGTCGACGTCGGCGCACAAGTCGTAGGACCGATCTTGAAATTCGGCATGGATCCTCGCTCCCAGACCGATCCTGCCTTCAAAGACAAGCGGATCGATTACGGTTCGCCCGTGGAGGAAGGAACCGTCCTGGTGCAAATCGATCCCGCCGTCTACAAGGCCAACCTCGCCCAGTCGCAAGCCTCGCTGCTCCGCGCCAAAAGCGACCTGGGCCAGCTCGTGGCGCATCGCAACCAGGCCGAAGCGGAATGGAACCGTGCCCAGAAGCTCCGCTCTATCAGCATCAGGAATCTTTCACCGACCGGCGACCGGCTAGACGCTGCTTCTCAGCCAATCAAGGCCATCTCCGATAGCGACTACGATCTGGCCAAGGCAAACTTCGAAGTCGCCAAATCGAACGTCAACGTCGGGGAGGCCACCGTGGCCCAGCGCAGGCCGTGCTTAACTTGTCGGAAACCAACCTCGGCTACACCACCATCAAGTCCCCCGTGAAGGGCACCATCATCGATCGCCGCGTCAACGTCGGGCAAACGGTGGTTTCCAGCTTGAATGCCCCCAGTTTGTTCCTCATCGCCAAAGACCTGCGGCAAATTCAGGTTTGGGCGTCGGTGAACGAGGCCGATATCGGCCGGCTCAAAGTCGGCATGCCGGTGCGCTTTACTGTCGATGCGTTTCCCAACGATGTCTTCCGTGGAAAGATCGCCCAGATTCGTTTGAACGCCACGATGACGCAAAACGTCGTGACCTACACCGTCGTGATCGCCACCGAGAATCCCGATCTGAAGCTGCTGCCGTATCTCACGGCGGACGTGAAGTTTGAAGTCAACGATGAGAAGGACGTCTTGCTGGTGCCCAATGCCGCGCTCCGCTGGCAGCCGAAACCCGAACAAATCGCCCCGGATGTCCGCAATGCTGCGGAACCTCCCGCCGGCAGAAAGCACAAACGTGATGAGGCCAAGTCCGGGTTATCCCCAGGTGCCGAAAAAACAGCGCCCGCTTCCGTCGAAAATGCTTCCGCCAACAACGTTTCCGCGGACAACGCCGCTCCTCGCTCCGGCAATCGCCGCGAAGGCGGAGTCCTGTGGGTTAAGGATGGCGACTATGTCCGGCCTGTTCGCGTGCAGGTGGGGCTGACCGACAGCATCGACACGCAAGTCAGCGGCGACGAGTTGTCCGACGGAATGCAAGTCGTCATCGGCGAGAACACGGCCCGCACCAATGCCGAAGTAACTACCAATCCCTTCGCTCCGCAGTTCTTCCGCGGCGGCCGCCGCGGTCAAGCCCAAGGACAAGGCGAGAAGGGAAGCGGCCAGGGACGCCCCGGAGGCCAAGGACGCCCCGCAGGACAGGGTCAAAAGGGCCCCTAAACGCCCAAGGATGCACCATGGAACTCGTCCGCATCGAAAATATCCATAAGACCTACCACCTGGGCGAAATCGACGTCCCGGTGCTCAACGGCGTTTCGTTCTCGATTCAGCGCGGCGAAATGGTCGCCCTGATGGGCGCCTCCGGCTCAGGCAAAACCACGCTGATGAACATTCTGGGCTGTCTCGACCGCCCCAGCTCCGGAAAATATTGGCTCGAAGGCGAGGAGATGAGCGAACTCACGCCCAACGAGCGCGCCCTGGTGCGCACTTCGAAGCTTGGCTTTGTGTTCCAAAGCTTCAACCTCCTGCCGCGCACCTCGGCCATGAACAATGTGCTCATGCCGCTGGATTATTTACCCGCCCGACTCAATTCCGCCGAAATCGAAGATCGCGCGCTCAAGCTTCTCGATCGGGTGGGGCTCAGCGACCGGCTCGAACACGAGCCGTCGCAAATGTCCGGCGGCCAACAGCAACGAGTCGCCATCGCCCGCGCCTTGATCAATCGCCCGGCCCTGCTGCTGGCCGACGAGCCCACCGGAAATCTCGATTCGCACACCAGCGTCGAGATCCTGCGAATGTTTCAGCAGCTCAACGCCACAGGCATCACCGTGATCCTGGTGACGCACGATCCCAAAGTGGCCTCCTACGCCCATCGAGTGATTCGCATTGCCGACGGACTCATCGAAAGCGACACGGCCAATCAACCCGGCAGCGAGGCGGATTTGGCCAGTGCCTCCGGGCCGCACCGATTGGGCATCGCTGCAACCAGTGATAACGGTCATCCGTCGTCCAATGGAAATGGTCAGACCAATGGTGAGCCGGACGGCGGCGGAACAGCCGGCACCTCAGGAGGCGTGGCAACACAAACTCGAGCCAGTGCCACACGACTGCAAACGGTCGCGGAGCGGGCAACCTCGGTCGATGTCGAAGCCGAGCCGTTGCTCTCCGACAAACAACAAACCCGCCTGCGCTGGCGCCATTGGTGGTCGATGATGCCTCCGACCTTTCGCACGGCCCTGGGCGCCCTGCGCCGCAACAAAATGCGTTCGGCCCTCACGGCGCTGGGCATCATCATCGGCGTCGGCGCGGTCATCGCCATGATGGAGATCGGCCAAGGTTCCAAGGCCGCCATTCAAGCCTCGATCGCCAGCATGGGCGCCAACAGCCTGATGGTCCAGTCCGGCGCAGCCTCCAGCGGCGGCGTCAGCTTCGGCGCCGGCAGCGTGCTGACCCTTACCCCGCAAGACGCGGAAGAAATCGTCCGCCAGTGCCCCGCCGCTGAAGCGGTGGCGCCGATCGTCCGCGTCCGCGCCCAGGTCATCTATGGCAATCGCAACTGGGTGCCCATGACCATCTACGGCACCACGCCCGACTACCTCGAAGTCCGCGATTGGAAACAGCTCGATGAAGGCGACATGTTCACCGACCGCGACGTGATCAGCGGCAACAAAGTCTGCGTCGTCGGCCAAACGCTCGTCCGCGAGCTGTTCCAAGGCGATTCGCCCGTCGGACAAGCGATCCGCGTCCAAAACGTCGCCTTGCGCGTGGTCGGCGTGCTCAGCCGCAAAAGGCGCCAACACGATGGGCATGGACCAGGACGACATCGTCCTGGCCCCCTGGACCACCATCAAGTATCGCGTCGCCGGCAACAGCGCCGGCAACGTGAATCAAAGCGCCGCCAGCGCCACAACCAGTGCCGGCACCTCGGTGACGGTCAACACCGTCAACACGCTGAGCAACCTCTATCCGGGTTCGACCGCAAAGTATCTCACCCCTTCGACCACCCAGGCAGCGGATACGCCCCAGCCGGTGCGCTTCACCAACGTCGATCAAATCATGGTCAAGGCGTGGACAGCCGAAGACGTTCCCAAGGCCATCGAAGAGCTGACCGACGTCCTGCGAGAACGGCACCGCCTGCGCCCGGATGAGCCCAGTGACTTTAACCTCCGCGATATGACCGAAATCACCAAAACCATGACTTCCACTTCCGACCTGATGACCGTGCTGCTCTTGGTCGTGGCGGCGATCTCGCTGGTGGTCGGCGGCGTCGGCATTATGAACATCATGTTGGTGTCGGTTACCGAGCGCACTCGTGAAATCGGCCTGCGGATGGCCGTCGGCGCCCGGTCGCATCACATCCTGCGCCAGTTCTTGATCGAAGCCGTCGTGCTGTGCCTCTTCGGCGGTATTCTGGGAGTTTGCCTCGGCCGCGGTGCTTCGATGCTAGTGCGCGAAATCATGCACTGGCCCACGCTGATTTCGATCCCGGCAATCATCGCCGCCTTCGCCGTCTCGGTGACGGTCGGCATCGTGTTCGGCTTTTACCCCGCGTGGAAGGCTTCCCGCCTCGACCCGATCGAAGCCCTGCGTTACGAATAGCCGCGCCCTTCCGTTTAGCCGCGACGCGCCAGCGGAGCGCGTCGCCGCCCGGCTCACGACAGCATCGCTAGCACCGTCCCCCGGATTGAGGTCGTGGCGGCTGCGACAATCCAGTACGCTCTTGCCCCTTGACTCAGCACACCGAGATCCCGGCGCCTCTGCCTGCTGGGCAACTCTCTTCTCCACCGAGCCGATTGCTCATGCGCCGATTTCTCCTGGCAAGCATTGTTGTATTCGGCGCCGTCTGCGCGCGGGCATCCCGTGCCCAGGCCGACTATCCGCCATACACCTCCGCTTTGGCCCCCAGCGATCAGTTCCGGATTAGCGAGCCGCCGATCGCGCCGCAGGCCGCTGCGTCCACGCCGTCAAGTTCGCCGCGGCAGGATCTGCCCCCCGAGGTCCCTTGGGGCCAGCCTGCCCGTCCTTCGAATAGCCCGGCACTAATGGCGCAAAGTCCGACGCCCTACGCGGCCGGCGACCAGGCAGCCACCTCCACCATTATCTCGCCGGCGCCGCCGGTCGCCGATGAACAGCTAATCGAATCGACTTTGTACATCCGCACCGACTACTTCCACTGGAACGAGCGCCTCTTCGGCGCCGATTTCGTGAACGAAGACGGTGAGCTGACCACCCTCGGCTACGTCCACCGCTACGGCGTGCAGCGAGTCCGGGGCGAGGTCTTCGGCGGCGAAGTGAATTACGGCGCGCCTCTGCCCGGCGATTTCCTCTCCTCGCACACCGATTATCTGGGTCTGCGCGGTGAGTACGAGTTGATTTACGATCCCGACGTATTTCCCAGCCTCAGTCTTTTCGCCGGCCTCGGCACTCGCTTCTGGCTCAGGAATCTGCCCGACGCCGTAACCAACAATGGCGTCCCCATCTTCGGCTATCAAGAGAATTGGTGGACCATTTATCCATACCTCGGAGCCGAAACGCGGCGGACCGTGCAGAAGGATACCGAGCTCTACGGCATGGGCCGAATCGGCGTCACGGCAATCACCTGGGAGCGCGCCACCATCAACGACGTCGCACTCTATCCGCGCCCCGGCGTCACCAGCCAATTGGAAGGCGGCCTCCGCGGTCAGCATCTCTTTCTGGCCGCGTTCTTCGAGGGCATGAACTGGGCGCAATCGCACCCAGCCCAAGGCTGGCTGCAACCCGCCTCCACGATGGTCACCGTCGGCCTCAAAACCGGCTACAGCTTCTAAATTCAGCCCGCGTCAGCTGGAATTCACCAGCCCTGCAGGCCATCATTAGCTCCCCGAGTAGGACTCGAACCTACGACCCAGCGGTTAACAGCCGCTTGCTCTACCAGCTGAGCTATCGGGGAATACGGGCAAGCCGCTCATCATCGACGTCCCAACGCTAAGTCCCGAAGTGCCGGCCCTTCTTATGACCATGAGCTATCCGGAAATGCGCGTTGGGGGAAGCAGAGTTCAGCGAATCGAATGTCTCAGTGAACCAAGCTTTCTCGTCCCAGTTTTGGCATCTTGCGAGGTATTGTCAACACCTTTCGATGGCGCGGAAGGGATTATGCTGGAGGCATGAACGGATTTAGATCTGCCTACGAACCGATCCAAACTCCACTCGCGCTGGCCGGAGTCCTCTTGATCGCCGGCCTGACGCTGCTGGTCTACCTGCCTTCACTGCACGGCGACTTCATCTTGGACGATGAACGGTATGTGACCGAGAATCCGCATATTGCTTCGTCAGATGGCCTGTATCGAATATGGTGCACAAACCAACTTATCGATTACTGGCCGCTGACCTATACCACGTTCTGGTTTGAATGGCGGCTGTGGGGAATGAATCCAACCGGGTACCGCGTAACGAATCTGCTTCTGCACATTATCACGGCTCTTCTGGCGTGGATGATTTTTCGGGAATTATCAATCCCCGGCGCGTTCTTGGCAGCCCTCCTTTTCGCCGTCCATCCTGTAAATGTGGAATCGGTGGCTTGGATTTCGCAGCGTAAAGAGATGCTGGCGGCGCTATTTTTTATGTTGTCGATCCTGTGGTATCTGCGTCGAGAGGAGAAAAGAAGCGAGGGAAAGCTCGGCGTTGCTAGTGCGTGCCGCTGGTACTGGCTGAGTTTGTTGGCTTTCGCGTTGGCCATGCTCAGCAAAAGCTCTGCGGCGACTTTGCCGCTGGTGCTGGTGCTGATCGTGTGGTGGCTTCACGAAAGGGTCACGAAGTGGGATTTCTGCCGATTGCTGCCCTATTTTTGTGTCGCGGCGTTGTTGACCTTGGTTGAAATCTGGTTTCAAACACGCGGCGACCCGCACGCTCATGCCAGTTTTGACGAACGTTTATGCGGCGCTGGGGCAGTGGTGTGGTTTTATCTGTCCAAGGCCCTCTTGCCGATTGACCTGACCTTCATCTATCCCCACTGGAACATTCGCACTGGCCATCTACTCTGGTGGCTGCCGCTGCTGGCAACCTTGGGTGTCACAGCCTTGCTGTGGCGGCGCCACAATTCGCCGCAGACGAACTCGCGCAGGGCCTTGTTTTTTGCTTGGGGTTTCTTTTGTGTGGCGCTGGCACCAGTGATGGGCTTTGCCGAAGTGGGCGGCATGAGACTTTCTTTGGCAGCCGATCGTTATGAGCACATCGCCCTCATCGGCGTCGTGGCGCTAGTCGCCGCGGCCTGGAGTTATTGGCACGAAAGCGTTAGCAAACCGGCTCAGTCCGTCGCTTCCGCTCTGGCAACTGTTGTGGTGGGTGGTCTCGTCGTGCTGACCTGGCAACAAAGCCGGCTCTTCGGTGATCGCATCAAACTGTATCAAGCCACGCTCGCCGTTAATTCCTTTCCTCTTGCTACGATTCCTTTCCACAACAATCTGGCGGCGGCGCTGATTGTCGCGGGACGATCACAAGAAGCGATTGAACATTGTGAAGAAGCTCTGCAACTTCAGCCCGATCTACCTCAAGCTTTCTACAATTTGGGCAAAGCTCACATGCAATTGGGCCATATGGATCAAGCCATCAAAAACTATCAGCACGCCATTTCCCTCAAGCACGACTACGCCGAGGCTCACTTTGGCCTGGGGAATGTCCTATTCAAAGCCGACCGTCGACCGGAAGCCCTTGAACAATACCAGCTCGCTGTTCGATTCAAGTCAAACGATTCCGACGCCCACGCCAATTTGGCGGTCGCGCTCGCTTGTCAAGGCAGACCGCAGGAGGCGCTGGAACACTATCGACAAGCCTTGCTGCTCAAGCCCGACAACATCGACGCCCTGGCAAACCTGGCGTTGCTCTATGCCGCGATCGATCGCCCCGTCGAGGCCGTCGACGCAGCCCAAAAGGCTTTGGATTCGGCTCGAGCTCAAGGCGAATCGGCACTGGCCGATCAAATCCTCGATTGGTTGACAAAGTACCGTGACAGCGACCGTGTCAAAAAATGATCGTCCCGGACGATCGTCTCCAAAATCCGTAATGCAAGCAACACCATTGCCAACCAGTTCAATAGTTGTACCCCCGCGATCCTTGAGATAGATTGTAAATAGGCCTTTCGAGCCGACGCAGTGGCTTATCTTTTCGTCGGAGCGTCAATGGTATTGGAGTTCTTTTGTCCCAACGGGCATCGGATCGTATGCACCGAAGACCGCGCGGGAGAAAAAGCCCGCTGTCCCAAGTGCAACGTCCTGTTCCGTATCCCGGGGCCGGATGGCGCCAACACCACCGCCAAAGCGTCGCTGTCGGGAGTCGGAATAACGGGGAGCTTGAGCTTGGGAAATCCAGGAGCCAGCGGCGTGCCAGTGTCCGAACCCGGAAAATCGGGGGCCGGCAAGGAGCAGATTATTTTTCTCTGCCCCAACGGTCATCGCGTCAATGCCCCGCCCAGTTTGCAGGGCCGCCCCGGTCAATGCCCGATCTGCGGCGCGCAATTCGTGATTCCCACGATGTCCGAAGTCGTTAAAACCGAGGAATTGGGTTTCGCCGACGACGTTGCCTCGGGTAGCGCCACTCGCCTGCCGACGCCGCAGCAAGAGGCCTTACAAACCGCCGGAGCTCATCCGCTTTGCAATATGATGCGCAAGCTCTGGGACGAAAAACAGCACGGCGGAATCATCGAAATCCATCTCGCCAACGGAGCACTGCTGACGCCCGATTGGTTCGACGAGAAGCACTCGCGTCTGTCGCACGGCCTGTTCGCCGCGCAATCGGCCGACGGCACCGTCACCATGACCATCGTCGCCTGGGACAGCATCCAGCGCATCGTCGTGCGCAACGTCGAAGGCTTGCCCGAAGGCATGTTCTAACAGACGGGTGCTCGCGGCCGCTGAGCCATCATTCCCGCGGGGGCAGCTTGCCCTGCTTCATCAATTCGCCGTAGGTCGGCGAGTTCGGATCCTCCGGCTCGGCCTTCATTTTGAGCACTGAATCGAAGGCCTCGTCAATTTTCGCGGTGTCTTTTTCGTTGTGCAGCAGTTTGGCCAGTTCGCGGCCAAAGGCGTTGCGGTTTTTCTTGCTTTCGCCCATGTGGCAAATCGTGCACTTGGCCTTCACCGCGGAGTCGGCAAACGATTTCTCGTTCGGATCCGTGCTGTCGCGATTGATGAATTTCGACGCGAACTCTTTGCTGTATTGAGGCCGCGATTGGGCCTGCTGCGCGCTAAATAACAGCACGATTGCGCTTGCCGATACACCGACGATCGTGGCCAATCTGATCCGCTTCATGCCATCTTGCTCCTGCGATTGGAACTCTGCCGCGCCGTCGAAAGCGGCGCTAAGCGGTGGGTAATTGATTAGAAATGCTCGTCGCACCCGGCGGGCTGCCTCTAGGGTGGCTAGCGGTAGGTTCGTCCAGTAGAAGCGTTCGGTTGCCCGGCTGTCAAGCGCACCCCTTGCTAGCTTGGCGGCTGGCGGCGCAGTTCGCCGCCACATCATTGGTCCTGTTTACAAATGGCTTTCCAGCAGCAGCCGCAGCTTCCGCAGCTCGCCGGTATGATCGATATCGGGCATCGGTGTGATGTGCACGCACAGCGCCCGATTGTAATCATGCATTCCCAATTGCGTGATCAGCCGGCTATACTCGATCTCCCCTTGTCCAACGCGCACCTGGAATTTGTCTTTCGTCGAGTCGCGCAGATGCACGTGCACCGTGTGCTTGAATACCTGGTTATAATTGCCCCCTTTGTGCGGACCGTGCACGAAGTGACTGGGATCCAGCGTCAGTCCAAGCCCCTTCACCTGCTGGCACAGCACGACCGCGGTTTCCGGATCTTGTGAAATGCGACCCTCTTCGGTGAGCACTCCCACCAGCGCGCCCCCTTCGGAGGCAATCCGCACTAGTTCGCGCAGGCGCTCGATTTCCGCGTTGAACGGCGTGCCCAATTCGCCGCTGCGGACCATGATGGTCACGACCTTGATCGCTTTCGCCAGCCGGCAACAAGCCCCGAACTGCCGATAGTAGTCGTCCCCTGGATCGGGATCGACGGCAAAAGCCAGCGGCGTGAGCCGCTGCGTGTTGCGGCATCGGGCAATGGCGCGCTCCGTGTCGGCCAATACTTCCGCCGGCTTCAGGCAGCCGTCCTCGGCGCGGATGCTGATTTCAACCCGGCTGAATTCTAAATCCGCCAACCGGCCCACCGCTTCGTCCAACGACGCGCCGGGAAAACAATCAGTAGATGCGGCAACAAGCACTCCGTTTCTCCTTCCTCTTCCGCTTTATCCAATCCGTGGTCCGTGGGTGTAGCTTACTGCCCAATGCCCCGCTGTGGCAACACCGTCTCCAGCACTCGCCATGTCTCATTCCTGCATTAGCCAGACTGTGTCGGTCGGGCCACGAGAGTACAATCGCAAATAGAGCAGTGCTTTGCTCTTGAGCGAGTTAACCTCCTAATTTTCGTCAGCGCATGTCCGGATTTCGGATCGCCTTCGACGCCCCCTGGTTCCTGCTGCTGCTGGCGGCGCTGCCGCTATTGTGGTGGTTTGGCGCGCACAGTTTGGCGGGCCTCGGCCGCGTTCGGCGGTCAATTGCGCTCGCCATGCGCTGCGCCGTGCTGGTGCTGATCATCCTGGCGCTAGCGGAGTTGCAACTGGTTCGCACCAGCGAAAAGCTGACGGTCATGTATCTCCTGGATCAGTCGGCCAGCATTCCGCCCCACCAGCGGCAAGAAATGACGGACTATGTCAACGCCGAGGTCAAGAAACATCGCCGCGGCGAACTCGGCGACCGCGCTGGAGTGATTGTATTTCGGCGCGACGCCACGGTGGCGTACCCGCCGGTCGACGATTATCTGCGCCTCAGCCGCGAAGCGGAAGTGCACGGCGATGCCGACCACACCAATATCGAGGCCGCCTTGCGCCTAGCGATGGCTTCCTTCCCGTCCGATGCCGCACGGCGTGTCGTTATTGCGACCGACGGCAATGAGAACATGGGCAACGCGCTCCATCAGGCGCACAGCATGGCCGACGCTGGCGTCGGAATCGACGTCGTACCGCTGCGCTATCCGCCGCGCAGCGACGTGGCCGTCGAGCGCATCACCGTTCCGTCACAAATCGGCCGCGGCCAGCCGTTCGATTTGCGCGTTGTCTTGAACAACACCGTCGGCCAGGATGCCCCATCCGGCGGCCAAGTGAAAGGCCATTTGGAAGTTACCCGCAAATCCGGTGAAAGCGAAAAAATCCTGGCCCGCGAACCGTTGATCCTGGAACCCGGCAAGCATGTGTTCAGCTTGCGCGAAGAAATCGATTCGCCAGATTTCTACACCTACCTGGCCCGATACATTCCCGACGATCCCGCGCAGGATGCCGTGTCCGCCGACAATCGGGCCACCGCCTTCACGCACGTTCGCGGGCAGGGGCAGGTGCTGCTGATTGTCGATGCCGAGAACCCCGGCGAGTTCGACTTTCTGATCCAGCGGCTGCGCAAAGAAAATTTGCACGTCACGCTACAGCCGAGCAACCAGTTGTTCACTTCGCTGGCGGAACTGCAGCCGTTCGATGCCGTGATTCTGGCCGATGTCCCGCGCGAGAATTTCACCGCCGCCCAAGTAAAAAAGCTGGCCCTCAATACGCAGCAGATGGGCTCGGGCCTGATCATGCTCGGCGGACCCAACAGCTTCGGCGCGGGCGGCTGGGCCAACAGCGAAGTCGAAGCGGCCATGCCGCTGGATTTCCAAATCAAGAACACGAAAATGCGCCCGCCGGCGCTGGCGCTAGTGATCGATCGCTCCGGCTCGATGACCGGCGAAAAACTCGCCATGGCCAAGGCTGCCGCGTCGGCCTCGGTCGAAGTGCTCTCCCCCGGCGATTACGTTTCCATCATCGCCTTCGACACGGCCGCCAATCTCGTCGTGCCGTTGACGAAAAAGGAGGATTCAACAGACATCCTTTCGCGGCTCGATTCCGTCGGCGCCGCGGGCGGCACGAATATGTATCCCGCCCTGACGCTAGCTTACGAGCAGCTTGCCCAGGCCGCCGACGCCGGCGTGCGCCACATCGTCCTCCTGACCGATGGCATGACCGAAGGCGCCGGTTACCAGCAACTGGTCGAACAAATGCGAAAGGATCAAAACGTCACGCTCTCGACCGTGGCCGTGGGCGCCGACGCCGACGTCAAGCTGCTGGAGCAATTGGCCCGCGCCGGCGGCGGGCGATTCCATCAGGCCCTTTCCCCCAGCTCCCTGCCACGCATCTTTCAGCAAGAAGCTCGTATCGTCGCCCGACCGTTGATCTTCCAGCGTGATGCCGGCTTCCAACCACGACTCACGATGCCGCACGAAATCCTCAAGGGCATCAGCGACGCGCTGCCCCCGATTACCGGCTATGTGCTGACCAGCAAGAAAGAAAATCCATTGGTCGAAGTCGCGGCGATTTCTCCCGTCGGACCCGACGACTCCACCGCCGACAACCGCACGATTCTCGCCGGTTGGACCTATGGCCTGGGCAAAGCTGTGGCGCTGACCACCGATGCCGGCCAGCGTTGGGCGAGCTTCTGGACCAGTTGGCCGTACTACGACAAGCTCTTCGCGCAGATCGTCCGCTGGTCGATGCGCCCCGCCGGCGATCAAGGAAAATTCAGCGTTGCCACCGATCTCGACGGCAGCAGCGTGAACGTCACCGTCACGGCCTTGGACATGCACGACGAGTTTGTGAATTTCCTGAACATGACCGGCCACATCGTGAGCCCCGAAATGAAACCGATCGAGTTGAAGTTGCGCCAAACCGCGGCAGGCCGTTATGTCGGCCGGTTCGACGCGCCCTCACCGGGCAGTTATTTCCTGATGCTCAATCCCGGACCGGGCATGGCCCCGGTTCTCGCCGGTGTGAACATGCCTTACTCGGCGGAATTCTTGGACCGCGAGCCGAACGAAGGTTTGCTCAAAGCTTTGGCAGCTTTAACGCCGAAAGGGACAACCGAATCCGGCCTGCTGATCGCCGATGCGCACGGCCAGGCGCCGGATGCACGTTTGGAATTCGATACGTTTCGACACAGTTTGCCCAAGGCCAGAAGTTTGCAAGCGCTCTGGCCGGAACTGGTTCTGGTGGCGGCGTGTATCTTCTTTCTCGATGTGCTGGTGCGTCGAGTTCGGCTGAATTTCGCCGCGTTGCCGCGCCTGGCCGACAGAGCTTTTGCCCAACTTCGAAACCGCCAGCCGCGACCCGCTCCGTTGGAATCGATCCAGCGGTTGCGCAGCCGCAAGGCGGCCATTTCGCAACAGATTGCCTCCCAGCGCGCCGGAGCGTATCTCGAAGCATCGGCCGACAACGTGCCTGCCGACATCAATCCGGAACGATCCGCCATCGCTCTCCAAGGGGGCCCCGCGGAAACTGAATCCCCCTACATTGATCGCCTGCTCGAGGCGAAGAAGAAAGTCCGGCAGCAGCGAAACTGACCCGAGGTATCCAACGTCATTTTCCGCCGGCACCCCCGCCTCCCGGCTGGCCGGTTTGCGCTACCAAATCGATGTACCATGTGCCGCCGATTTTTTTGAATGCCATTTGACTGGTTTGCTCTTCGCTGCCCAGCTTCACTTTGACGGTCCCTGTCGCAGAGTCGCCCTCGGCTTTGACGCCGCTCAGCTCGGCGTGCGAATAGGCGTCCATCTTTTCAGCTCGATCCTTACCGGCCGCATTACTTTCCATCCACGCCATCATCTCGGCGAAACAACCCGCCCTGTCCTTCACGTCAGCCACGAGCGCCTTCATCGCCATCCGAGGGTCTTGCCCTTGCAGCTTCGTCGGATCCGGCTTCTTGATGCCGCATTTTTCCACCACTTTCCGTGCGTCCTCCGCCTTCGCCGGATCGACGCCGAAGTACATGTTCATCGCCAATCCTCCCATCATCACGTCCTGGCTATCGGGAGTCATTTGCGCAAAACCGCCCTTGTAATCCTTGCTCTTCATCGCCGCTTTAAAGTTCTCAAACACGCCTTCGGGCGAAGTTGCGCCGCCGGCGGCCAGGGCGACCAGCGGAAATATCAAAGCGGCCCCCATCGCCCACGCAATCGCCCCTGCTTTGGTAGTCATGAATCAGATCCTTGTAAAGCTGTTTTGGATTTCGGCGCCCGGCGAGGGCTTGGTGTTCACTGTCGCCGCTGACAAGTTGCCCGTCAAGTGGGTGCTAGCAACCGCCCCCACGACCGCCAGGGCGCCGTTGCTAGACCGATTCGATGCGTTTGCCTTGCCACGTGTCGCGGCGACTCAGCTCGGTTTCCAGCGCGGCACGCAAGCCGGGTTTATCCAGACACCACGACGGCGCCACGAAATAATCCGGCGGCGCCTCGCCGCTCACGCGCTCCACTACCATCTCCGGCGGCAAAAGCTCCAGGAAATCGACCAGCACCTCGATGTATTGGTCACGCTCCATCAACCGCACTTCGCCCCGGGCCACCTGATCGGCCAGCGGCGTATTTTTCACCGCATACAAGTTGTGGAGCTTGACGGAATCGAGCTGCAAACGGGCCACCTCACGGGCGGTGGCCAGCATGTCGGCGTGCGATTCCCCCGGCAGCCCCAGAATCACATGCGCAAATTTCGAAGCCCCGCCCCCGGCTGCGCTCGATGGCGTCCAAAAAAGCATCATGATAATGCCCGCGATTCATCCAATCCAGCGACCGATCGTGAATTGTCTGCAAGCCGTACTCGACCGAAAGGTACGTGCGGACGGCCAGCTCGCCCAGCAATTCCAGCACCTCGTCGGGCACGCAATCCGGCCGCGTGCCGATCGCCAAACCGACGACTTGCGGATGCTCGATCGCCGCCTCGAACAGCGGCCGCAGTTTTTCCACCGGAGCGTATGTGTTCGTGGCCGGCTGAAAGTAAGCCATGAACTGATCGCAATCATAGCGCCACTTCAACCGCCGGATCCCCTCCGAAATTTGCCCCCGCACGTCGCGCGGGCTCATCCGCGGGCTCCGCCGGCTGGGGCTGAAGCTCCGGTTATCGCAAAACGTGCAGCCCCCTCGCGCCACCGTACCATCCACATTCGGGCAGGTGAAACCGGCATCAATGCTCACCTTTTGCACGCGCCGCCAAATTTCTTGCGCAGGAAAAAGTTGTACGAGTGGTAGCGTAGCCCCGCGGTACGCCACGCAGCATTCGCGCCCTCCGCTTCCGGCCCCGGAGAAACCACTCCGGCAGCCCGCAGCCTTTTAGGCGATACGCCCGCTGCCGGCCGCATTTCGGCTATGGCATCAGTTTTTTTCGGCTTGGCGGGCGGCATTTTAGTTGACCCCCCCTGGGTCGTGTGCATAGATTCAATTGGTGGTTGGCATCATCATTTTTATCACCGGTCATAGTAAGTTGAAACGGGGGGATTAGCATGCATCCGCGATTTCCCTCAGGGAGCTTTTCATGTTGGGCGAATTACTTCCGCTGGGCGGCGGCGATCCCATTCCGCTGTTGAAGCAGCAGCTTTTGGTCGGTCGCCGGGAAAGTTGCGACATCGTGCTGCGGTTTGCCAACGTCTCCGCGCACCACTGCCAATTGAGTGTCCAATCCGGCTACTGGTACGTAAAAGACATGGGGAGCAAAAACGGCATCAAGGTCAACGGAGTCCGCTATGCCGAGCGGCGGTTGGATCCGGGAGATCAGCTTTCCGTGGCCAAGCACGAATACGAAATCAAATATTCTCCGGCCGAATTGGGCGCCGTGGGACCGCCGCCGGCGAACGAAGAGCTGCCCAACGACATTTTCGGCAAGTCGCTGTTGGAGCGCGCCGGACTGGCCAAAAAGCCGCTCAATTTGCCCGACGACGGGCACAAGCGCTACGATGTAGCGGACGACTCCGCCGGCCAAATCAAAGACCGCAACCGGCCGACGTGAAGAGCTGTTAGCTTTTAGAATTTAGCTATTAGCCAGCTAAAATCTAATAGCTGTTGCTTATGTCCAAACGCAAAATCCGCGCCGACTTTCGCAAGAACCGCGCCACTCGGCAGCGCGAAACCGATCGGACACGCCGCTTCGATCGGGATAGCATCGAGGATGCCGACGAACCGCGCCAAGAGCGCATCAGCGGCAAAGGAGAGCTCACCCGTCGCCGGACCGTCGTCGGCACCGAGTTCGAGCAAGACACCGGCGGTTTCGCCGTGCAGCCCGACGTCGATCTCAGCCAGTGCCGCCAGGGCCGGGTGCTGGTCGTGCACGGGTTGCTGAGTATCGTCGAGGCGGACGACGGTACTTATTTCCGCTGCGCCACGCGACGATTGTTGCGAACGATGTCGACCGATCAGCGGCACGTCGTGGCGGCAGGAGATCGGGTTTTCTTCCGCCCCGCCGATGCAAAAGCAGCCGGCAATATCTCGGCTGCAGAGGCGGTTGCCGAAGGGTTCATCGAACGGATCGAGCCGCGCTACTCCGCGCTGAGCCGCACGGTGCGCGGGCGCCAGCATGTGATCGTCGCCAACGTCGATCAAATGGTCATCGTCTCCAGCGCCGCCGAACCGCGTCTGAAACCCGGCCTGATCGACCGCTACATCGTTAGCGCCGAAAAAGGACGCCTGCGTCCCATCGTGTGCATCAATAAAATCGACCTCGTGGACTCGGCCGATCTCGAGCCCCTGGTCGGCGTCTTCAGCCGCATGGGATACCGCGTGCTGATGGCATCCGCCACCACCGGCTTCGGCATCGACCGCTTGCGACGCGAACTGGTCGGCCAGGCCAGCGTCGTCGTGGGTCAAAGCGGCGTGGGGAAATCGTCGCTCTTGAACGCCGTCGATCCGGATTTAGGTTTGCGAATCGCCGCCGTCAGCGCGGAAACACAAAAAGGAAAGCACACAACCACTGCCGCGCGTTTGCTGCCGCTCACTGGCAGCGTAGGATACGTCGTCGATACCCCCGGCATCCGCCAGTTTCAACTCTGGGACGTGAGTCCCGCCGAAGTCGCCGGCTACTTCCGCGACCTGCGGCCGTTTGTCAACCGCTGCCGGTTCCCGAATTGCACGCACCGCCACGAGGCCGACTGTGCGGTGAAAGACGCCGTAGCGGACGGCTGGCTCGATGCCCGCCGATACGAAAGCTACTGCCAGCTTTTCGAAGAGGACCAATTGGAGAAAGAAAGGCGATAGCGGCAAGATATTTGCACTATCGACAATCGTGCGGCACGCTGCCATTTTCGGCAGAATGGCCCGCAGCGCGGCACATCGTGAAAAGTGGCACAAAGTTATGATGTGGTACAGTATAATGCCCCATCGACCAAACGGCCGATTAAAATAAAAGAACTCGCCGCCGGTTTGAACCCCGCGGCACTTGTACCTGTCTCCCATGCACCCAGCGAGGTCGAATGAAACAAGGCCCTGCTTGCCTCTCGTGTAATTCAGTCGCAGCCTCGCGGGAAGTACAACCAGCCATCTCCGGAGGCCCCGCCAAGCGTGATTGAACTCAAACGCACGGAAAGTGTAGTCAGCGAAGCGGCATTCCTCGTCGGCGTCCTTATGAACGGACGCTCAACCCAGGAACACCCTTTGGACGAATTGGAAGGCTTGGCCGTCTCGGCCGGGGCCCATGTGGTCGGTATACTGACCCAGCGCCGGGAAACCCCCGACGTGACCACCTATCTCGGCGGTGGCAAGGTCGAAGAGCTGGAGCGCCTCGCCGCGGCCGCCGAAGCCGACGTCGTCATCTTCGACAACGATCTCTCCCCGGCCCAAACTCGCAATCTCGAGAAGGCGATCGGCCTGAAGGTCCTCGATCGCACCGAGCTGATTCTCGACATCTTCGCCAGCCGCGCCCAAACGCACGAAGCCCGCCTGGCGGTCGAGCTGGCGCAGCTTCGATATTCGCTGCCGCGGCTGAAGCGCATGTGGACCCACTTGTCGACGCATCAAAAGGGGCATCGGCATGCGCGGCCCCGGCGAAAAGCAGTTGGAAGTCGACCGCCGCCTGGTCGAAAAACGAATTCACGATCTCAGCGAAGAATTGCACTCCGTCCATCGCCGCAAGGAGCGCCAGGTGGCCGCCCGCGGCGACCGCATGACCGTCTCGCTGGTGGGTTATACCAACGCCGGCAAGAGCACGCTGATGAACGCGCTTACCGAAGCCGGAGTCCTGGCGGTCAACAAACTGTTCGCCACGCTCGACACCCGCACCCGCCGCTGGCAGTTGCCCGGCTGGGGCCCCGTGCTGTTGAGCGACACGGTCGGCTTCATCCGCGATCTGCCGCACCATTTGATCGCCAGCTTCAAGGCCACGCTCGAAGAAGCCCGTCAGGCCGATCTGCTGTTGCACGTGGCCGACGCCTCCAGCCCCATGGCCCGCGAGCAAATCACCGCGGTCTACAACGTGCTGGAAGAGCTGGGCATCCAGGCCAAGGACACGATGCTGGTGCTCAACAAAATCGATGCCGCCCGCGACCGCGGCCAGGTGGAAATGCTTTTGAATCGCTACCCCAACGCCGTGCCCATCAGCGCACGGCGGCGCATCGGTCTGGACAAGCTGGCCGACCTGGTCAGCCGCACGCTCAGCCAGAATTTCGTCGATATCGACGTGGAAACCGGCGTCGACAACGGCCGCTTGCTGGCCTATCTGGCGGCCCATGGCGAGGTGCTTTCGCAGCGCTACAATGGCTCGACGATGATGATCCACTGCCGCCTGGCTCAGAAATATCTGGGCCGTTTGCACGACGAAACCGCCGTCATTCGCCCACACACCAACGGCAACGGCGCGAATGGCAACGGCGCAGGCGGCAATGGCGCAGGCGCAAACGGAACGCCGCACGCCGTCGACCGCAGCCAGAATGGCAACGGCCGTCATTGAGCGGCCGCACGCGACCCTTTCCCATGCTGCCGGCCATCGAAATTCTCTACGAAGACGATCATGTCCTGATCGTCAACAAGCCCTCCGGCCTCTCGACGCAGGCACGCGCGGCATCGATTCGCTCGAACTGCAAGTCCGCGCCTATCTGCAACGCAGCGTGAACGCCGACATGATCTACTGGCAGGCCGATCCATTGGGGCAGGCACCGAAGTTTACCTCGGCCTGCCGCATCGCTTGGATCGCCCCGTCTCCGGCGTCATCGTGCTCACGAAAACAAAAAAGGCGGCGCGCAAAATTTCCCGCCAGTTCGAGCGCCGGCAAGTGCGCAAACTGTACTGGGCCGCCGTCTCCGGAACCGTAAATCCGCCCTCCGGCACGTGGACCGATCGCCTCCGCAAACTCCCCGGCGAAGCGCGGGTCGAAATCGTACCCCACGATCATCCTGAAGGACAAAATGCCGTACTGCGCTTTAGCACCCTCGGCCAAACGTCCCACGGCTCGTGGCTGGAAATCGAACTGGAAACCGGCCGCATGCACCAGATCCGCGTGCAGGTGGCCTCTCGAGGCTGGCCCGTTTTGGGCGATCTGCAATATGGCAGCCAATTGCCATTCGGTCCGCCGTGCGATGATCCGCGCCAGCGGGCCATCGCGCTGCACGCCCGGCGACTATCCCTGGTGATGCCGGTCACCCAGGAGCAACGCACATTCACTGCTCCTCTCGGCGAGGCGTGGCACAGCCTCGGCATCCGCGAAGACGCCAGCACCACAGCGCAGTGACGACGGCCGCTCGTTTAGCGACCGTAAGAGTTCGTCGATTGCTTGGTGGGATCGTATGTGCGCGCCGAGGGATCTGTGTTTTCAAGCGGCGCGGCGTATGAGTTACCGTAATTGCCTCGCTGCAGAGTCGGCAATTGTCCCGGCGCAAACTTTTGAATCGATCCTAACCCCGCCCCCAAAGTGGCTGTCGGGCCGGCGGCTCGAACGCTGGGGCTCTGCCCGCCGGCCGCATACGGCGCAACAATCGATGGATACCGCGTCGGACTGGAACCATAACTGTACGAGCCGACCGGATCTTTCTTCAACCGCGCATCCACGCCCGAATCCATGTCATCCGCTGAGGCGGTTTGACCGCCCGTGCCCGGCTGGCTGAGAGAGCGCCGCGCTGCATCAGGCTTCGATAGGTCGACATCGACCCAGGAGCCGAACGTCCGCTGCCCGGAGCTGTGCTGTATCCCTGCGGATTTGGCTGTTCGGTCGGCCCGGGCGCCTTGCTGACACTGTTGTCGCCCGGCGCGGGCGAACCATTCGGATTATTGGACTGCGGTTTGGCAACGGCGGTGCGCGGCAAAGCAGTGGGCGTCTTATCGTTGGTCAGCTTGTCGTTCAGCGCCTGTTTGGCCCAATTGTCCGTTCGCGGGGAGATATCGCGCCGCATCGCTTCTTTTTCTGCCGTGGCGACGCCTCCGACGTTCAATGGCAGACTGTTATCGCCGCGTTCCATGCTGAAATTCGTGCGCGGCGAAGTGGTGTCGGAACGATTTCCTTTGCGTTGCTGTTGCTGCTGGTCGTCATCCCCCTTATCCTTCTTGGCCGGCGGATTGCTGGGCGTCATTCGCTGCTGGACCCCGCCCCCTTGCGGATTGAATGTCTTGACGTTGCCAAGTTGAGATCCACCGCCTCCCGCTTGCCCCTGCGTCGGCACCATCACGTTCGATTTCCCAGCGCTTCCTTGAGCGCCGCCTCCGCCGCTTCCTGAACCTTGCGGCATCAACGTCATGTTCGGCTTGCCAGAGCCGCCTTGCGCTTTGTCGCTAACCCCGGCACCCTGCCCCGAACGCCCTCCGAACGTTTTGCGCGGTGTGTTCTGCTCCGTCGCCTTGTCTTGATCGGTCGACTTATTCTGCCCGTCGGACGGTTGGGCGAGCTGACCGGGCCGCGTTCCCCACGGATTTCGCGTCGGGTTCTGCTCCGACGCTTTATCTTGATCCGCGGCCTTGTTCAATCCAAACGGTCGGCCCGGCTTGAAAGACTTGTCTTGATCCGCCGCTTGGGTATCCTTATCCCCCTTATCTCCGAGAGTTGGCTTGCCGGTTAAACCCGACTGCTGATCTGGACCCGCGACTCCGGTCAGTGGCTTGTTGAATTTGCCGCCGGCGCGCCCGGCCCCCGCCTCTCCACGCTGTCCCGTTTGCTGAGACAAAGTTTGCCCGGCCCCGCTTCCTTTATTTTGCATCGCGCCCAGGGTCGGCAGCTTCAGCGTTTGAGTCGGCTTGGAGCCGGCCGTGCCGCGACCACTCGCGACTCCGCCCGCCATGCCGATCGAACTGTTTTGCTTCTCGGCGTCCAATCGCTCCTTGGAAAACTTGTTCAGTGCCTGCGCCTGCTTCAGCATTTCCTCTCGGTTCTGCTGCGAAATGTTGTGCATTTTGAACCCGGTCACGTTAGGTTCCTTCACCGCTTGTGCGAGCGTCGTCGCCGCCACAAAGTCCGATTTTCGGCCCGCGTCTCTGTTCTTCTGCATCCATTCCTTTTGAGCAGCGAAGGTCGCCGGCGGCCGATCCGCGGAATTCTTCTGCAACATTTCGTAGTGCTGCTTCTGTTGCGTCAGCCAATTCGGATTCGACTTGCCATTCTTCCACCGGTAGTACGTGAACAGCGGATCGTATGCCTGCGCCTGCCGCCTACTTCAAACCATGGCCGGAAACCCAGCCCCGCGTAGCGATCCGCATAATAATCGCCGAAGTAATAGTGATGATGCCTCGGGCCGCAGAACAAATTCCCGGAGAAGAATCCGACGTTGATCACCACTCCGGGGCACCACACAAAATGCGGCCGCGTGTAAATCACCGACGAGAAATAAACCGGCGCAAACAAGCAGCCGCGATAGGCCGGCACATAATCCCAAAAACCGCCCACGAACACGAACCCGCCGGGCGTCCACATCCAGTGCGCCGGCACCCACACCCAATTCGGCTGCTGCACCGCCCAATAACCCGGCTGCCAGACGTAGTGATCCTGGTAAGCCCAGTTGCCGGGAATCCAAAAGTGATTATCCGACGGCTGCGGACTGGTGGGACCCGCCTCCAGCGTCGCCGGCGGCGCGTCGTTCACGTAGCTCACTTCCTCTTTTTTGCGCCCGTCCAAAAACCCGGTGTCCATTGGTAACCGTCGTCCGTTTTGTTCCAGTAGCCGGCCACCCACGTTTGACTCGGAGGAATGTTGCGCCATACGCCGCTGATCCACAGGAAATCTCCGCGGTCTTCGTCCCAGGCGAAGTACCCGGGAATCCACACCACATTGTCTCCTTCCGGCCTTTGGTCCGGCGGCACTTCCTCGATCGCCGGCGGCGGCTCTTTCTTGATCACCAGCCCAGGCTGCGGATTGAACTCCAGCGGCGTCGCATACGCCTCGTGCACTGGTCCGCGCGTCAGAACTTCGGTGCCTCCGCCGGCATCCTCTCCGGTCGACGGCTCCGGCAGCGAAGGCACGGACGCCGCATCCGGCGGGGCAGCCTGGCCCGCCGACGTTAACCAACTGAAGCTGACAATGGTCGCGCCCAGCGCGGCAGCCGATATGGCCAAGAGAGTGATTTTCCTCATCGCCTGACTCCTTGTGTTTTGATTTGTCGTCATCCCGACGACGTCCAGGCGCGAAATCGACTACACGCGCAGCGATTCTGGCCGGCTACCTGTTAAGGACGCATTCACTGTGCCGTGGCACGAAAACCGCCTCTCTATTATACGAGATTCGCAGCACTTGGCTTGGTAAGGAATTATCGGACTTTGCCGGCGCAACCGGTGCAACCGCCCAAAGTGCTTGCCAGAATTATGGCGCCAACAGCAATCGGCCGGGCGATTCCAAGATAGCCGATCACTTCATTCGAGAAACCGCGAAGCGGCCGCGCCATCCACCAGCCGGTGATCGTAAGACAGGCTCAGCGGCAACATCAGCCGCGCTTCGATCTTGTCGTCCTTGTCGACGACGGCCATTTTGCGGGCCCGGCCCACCAGCAGGATCGCCACTTCCGGAGAATTAATGATCGGCGTCGAATACCGCCCCCCGACCGCCCCCAGATTGCTGATCGTAAACGAGCCGCCGCGCAAATCGTCCAGCGTGTGCTGCCCGGAACGCACCTTGTCGGCCAGCATTTGAATCCCTGCGCAATCTGCGGAATCGGCGTCCGATCGACGTCCCCGCAATACCGGCACGATCAGCCCGCGTTCGGTATCCACCGCCATGCCCAGATTGACGTACTGCTTGTAGATGATCTTGCCGGATTCCATATCGAGCGAAGCGTTCAGCGTCGGATGCTGCTTGAGCGACAGCGCCACCGCCTTCAGCAGAAACGCCAGCGACGTGAGCTTAATGCCGACTCGGCATACGACTGGGCGCTTTCCTTGCGTAGCGTTTCTAGCTCGGTGATGTCGGCATCGTCGAAATTCGTCAGGTGCGGAATCGTCGCAGCCGACTTCGCCATGTTGGCGGCGATCGTCTTGCGAATTTTCGACATCGCTTCGCGGCGAATGACGCCGTGAGCAGTCGCGTTCCTCGGCGGCCGCTTTCCGATCGCCGCGATTCCCGCGGCCACATTCACTTGCCGCACCGAGTTGATCACATCATCTCGAGTAATCCGACCGCCCGGGCCTGTGCCCGGCACGTGCGACAGATCGACGCCCAGCTCGCGCGCCAGTCGCCGCACCGCCGGTCCGGCCGGCGCGGCTTCGGCCGTCGACGTGCTCAGCCGGCGCCGGGGCTTGCACGGCAGCACTCGCAGGCGTCGGCCGCAGGGGCCGCGTCGGTTCGCCTGACCGCCCGTTGTCTTCGTGCGATGGGGCTGGAGGCGCTTTGGCCGGTTCGGCCTGCACGTGCGGTTTTGCCGCGTGCTGCGGCTTGGCGGCTGCTTGAGGCGTTTAGCGGTGCTTTGGCGGGCTGCCGGCGCTGGAGCCGTTTGGCCGGTGCCGCCATTTTCGCCGGCGCTGCGGGCTGCTTTCGCCGGAGCGGCACGCGCGGCCGCCGGCTATCCAGCGACAAAATCACTTGCCCCGGCTTGACCGTTTGCCCTTTGGCGACGTGAATTTTCGTGACCTTTCCCGCCACGCTGCACGGCACCGCGACCACGGCCTTGTCGGTTTCAATCTCGATCACTTCCTGCTGCGGCTTGACGACATCCCCCTCCTTCACCATCACGGAGACCACATCGCCCGACTCGATGTTTTCGCCCAGATCGGGAAGTTTGAAATCGGCCATGGTCAGCGGTCGGTGTTTAGAAGTCGGAGAAAAGCGTCGATTTCCGCTTGCGGTTTAGCACGTGCCGTAACCCGCCCTACAATTCCGCCCAATTCTACCTCACGCAAACAGCGGATCGAGCTTTTCGGGATTGATGTCCAATTGCTTGATGGCCGCGGCCACTTCGGCGCATCGAACTGCCCGCATTTCCGCCAGCCGATAAAGCGCCGCTAAGGCCACGCACTGGGCATCGACTTCGAAATGCCGCCGCAGATTCTCGCGAGTTTCGCTGCGGCCAAAGCCATCGGTGCCCAAGGAAAACAGTCCGCCAGGAATCCACGGATCGATCTGCTCCGCCACGCCCGCACGTTGTCCGATGCCGCGATGAACGGACCGGCCACTCCTGCCACCTGTTCTTCCAAATAGCTTTTCTTGGCCGGCTTATCCGGATGCAGCATGTTCCAGTGCCGGCAGGCATGCGCGTCTTGCGCCGCAGCTCTTTGTAGCTGGTCACGCTCCACACGGTGCTGGAGATCTTGAACTTTTCGGCCAGGATTTTCTGCGCCTCTTGCACGCTTCGCAAAATCGCCCCGCTGCCCAGCAGTTGTACGTGCACCTTCTTGTCGCCGGCTTCCACGGTGTTCAGCCGATACATGCCGCGGATAATGCCGTCTTCCACGCCGCCGGGCATCGCCGGCATCGCATAATTTTCGTTGTGGATGGTGATGTAGTAAATCCCATCCTCCCCTTGCTGGTACATCCGCCGCATCGCGTCCAGAATGATCACCGTCGATTCGTACACAAACGCCGGGTCGTAAGCCGCGAACCGTCGGATAAGCGATCGCATACAGGTGGCTGTTGCCATCCTGGTGCTGCAGCCCTTCGCCGTTGAGCGTCGTGCGTCCCGCCGTGCCGCCGAACAGGAATCCGCGAGCCCGCTGATCGCCCGCCGCCCAAATCAAATCGCCGATCCGCTGGAAGCCGAACATCGAGTAGAAAATGAACATGGGGATCATCGGCACGCCGTGCGTGGAATATGCCGTGCCCGCGGCGATGAACGACGACATCGAGCCCGCCTCGGTGATCCCCTCTTCCAAAATCTGCCCGTCCACCGCCTCGCGGTAGTACAGCACCTGGTCGGAATCCACCGGCTCGTACAACTGTCCCGTGTGCGCATAAATGCCGCACTGCCGAAACAACGGGTCCATGCCGAAGGTGCGCGATTCATCGGGCACAATGGGCACAAGATACTTTCCGACCTTTTTGTCTTTCAAAAGTGCCGACATCAGCGTCACCACGCCCGTGGTGGTCGAAACCTCGCGTCCCACGCTCTTTTCGATGAACGGGCGGTACTCGTCGATCGGCGGCGTCTCAAGCTTGGGAAACTGCGTGGAGCGGCTGGGAACGTAGCCGCCCAGTGCTTTGCGGCGCTCGTGTAGATATTGCATTTCCGGCGTATCGTCGGCCGGTTTGTAGAATGGCGCTTCCGCTACTTCGTCGTCCGAGATCGGAATGCCGAACCGGGAGCGAAATTCTCGCAGCTCCCGTTCGTTGACTTCCTTCACCTGGTGCGTGATGTTGCGCCCTTCGCCGGCTTCGCCTAGCCCATAACCTTTGATCGTCTTGGCCAAAATCACCGTCGGCTTGCCGGTCGTTTCCACCGCCGCCTTGTAGGCGGCATAAACTTTTTCCGGATCGTGCCCGCCGCGCCGCAGCTTGGCAAGCTTCTCGTCCGAAAGCTGCTCAACCAACTTGGCCAGCTCCGGATACTTGCCGAAGAAGTGCTGGCGAATGTAACTGCCCGGTGAGACGACGTATTTTTGGTACTCGCCGTCGACCACTTCCCCCATCCGCTTGACGAGCAAGCCGGTGCCGTCCTTCTCCAACAGCACGTCCCAGTCGTCCCCCCAAATCACCTTGATCACGTTCCAGCCGGCGCCGCGGAAAATCGCTTCCAGCTCCTGAATGATTTTGCCGTTGCCACGCACTGGGCCATCGAGCCGCTGCAAGTTGCAGTTCACAACGAAAATCAGATTGTCGAGATCTTCGCGCGCCGCCAGCGTCAATGCGCCCAGCGATTCCGGCTCGTCGCATTCGCCATCGCCGACGAAGCACCACACCTTTTGCTTGGTAGTGTCCTTGATGCCGCGGTCTTCCAAATATTTATTGAACCGCGCCTGGTAGATGGCCATGATCGGCCCCAGGCCCATCGACACGGTGGGAAATTCCCAGAAGCTGGGCATCAACCATGGATGCGGATAGCTCGACAGTCCACCCTCGGGCTGCAACTCCTGCCGGAAATTGTTCAGCTTCTCTTCGCTCAATCGCCCTTCGAGATACGCCCGCGCATAAATGCCCGGCGAAGCGTGCCCTTGGATGAACACCTGGTCGCCGGACGAATCGTCCCCCCGCCCACGCAGAAAATGATTCAGCGCCACTTCATACAACGTCGCCGCTGAGGCGTATGTGGAAATGTGCCCGCCGATGCCGTGCTGTTCGCGATTGGCCCGCACGACCATCGCCATTGCATTCCAGCGGATGATGCTTTTGATGCGTCGCTCGATCTCCCGATTGCCAGGATACGGCGGCTGCTTATCGGCGCTGATCGTGTTGATGTACGGCGTCGTGGCGCTGAAGGGCAACTCCACTCCCGCTTGATAAGCTGCCTCGTCCAGCTTCGCCAACAGATAGTTGACGCGCTGCGGCCCTTTGCTCTCCAACACATACCGCAGCGATTCCAGCCACTCGTCCGTTTCGGCCGGATCGATATCCACCGGCGCCGCCGCCTGCTCTTCAACCGGCGACTCCATGACCTCATCGGGCGCGCTCACGCCCTCCGATTCATCCATACTGGCCGTCGCTCCGGCATCTTCAGCAGCGGAAACTTCCTCGAACGATGCGCTTTCCGGCGCGCCGTCGGAATCACTGTGTTTGCCGTTGCCGGACCCATTGCCGGAATGGGAGTCCTTCCCCGTTGGTCGTTGAATTTTGCCGTGCGCCATAGGCCCGCGATCCTTTTCCCTGGGTGTCGATCCTGCCATCCTCGCGCGTAGACCGACCTATCTTGCTGATTATCCGGTACTTACGCAAAGGCGTAAAGGGGATCAAATGACCACCCTTAGTCAATTCTACGCTGCCAATAGGCCGCGCAGGGAAGTGCAAACCGCGAATCGCTTTAGCGTTCCACCGGCCGCGGGCGATAGATTTCCGTGGCCGTGCCCAAAAACGCCTCGGCGGCGAAGGCCACCGTTTCGCTCAGCGTGGGATGCGGATGGATCGATTCCCCCACGTCGCGGGCCGTGCAACCCATTTCGATCGCTAGCACACCTTCGGCAATCAATTCCCCCGCGCCGGCGCCGACAATGCCCACGCCCAGAATGCGCTGCGAATCAGGGTCGACCACAAACTTCGTCAGCCCTTCGGTGCGCCCCAGCGAAACCGCGCGGCCGCTTGCGGCCCACGGGTAGCGCACCACTTCGACATTGCGCTCTTCGCGCTGCGCCTGCTCCTCGGTCAATCCGGCCCAGGCAATTTCCGGATCGGTGAACACCACCGCCGGAATGGCATGCGGCTGAAACACCGCCGGCTCGCCGTGCAGCACCTCGATCGCCACTTTCCCCTGATGCGAGGCTTTGTGGGCCAACATCGGCTCGCCCGCCACGTCGCCGATGGCGAAAATGTGTTTGTCGTCGGTTCGCTGTTGCTCGTCGGTCTGCGCAAAGCCGCGCTTATCGAGCTTCACCTGTGTGTTTTCCAGCCCAATGCCGTCGCTGTTGGGCCGCCGGCCGACCGAAACCAATACACGGCTAAATCGCTCGACGCGTTCGTTTGAACCGTCCGCATTTTGCAATTTGACTTCAATCGCATCCTTTTTGTCCGCCAGCGACATCACTTTCGTGCTCAACAGAATCTTTGCGAACAGCTTTTCGGCGCGATTATGCAGCGGCCGCACCAAATCGCGATCCGCCCCCGGCAACAGCCCATCGGTGAGCTCCACGACCGTCACCTTCGAACCCAATTCGGCGTACACCGTGCCCATCTCTAAGCCGATGTATCCGCCGCCCACGACCAAGAGAGTCTCCGGCACGTCGGGCAGTTCCAGCGCGCCAGTCGAATCCATCACGCGGTCGGTCGGCAAATCGAACACCGGAATTCTCACCGGACGCGAACCGGTCGCTAAAATGCAGTGGTCGTACGTCAGGTCGGCCGTTTGACCCGGCTCGTCGGTGCGCTCCAGCCGCAGCGTCGTGGAATTCTGAAACCAACCTTTGGCCTGAATCACTTCCACGTTGCGCCGCTTGGCCAGTTGCTTCAGCCCGCCGGTGAGCGTTTGAATAATTTTTTCTTTGCGGGCCCGCAGCGCATCGATTTTGATCTTCGGCTCGGCAAACTCGACGCCCCAATCGGCCATGTCCTGCGCTTCGTCGATCACCTTAGCCACGTGCAGCAGGGCCTTGGAGGGAATGCAACCCCGCAACAGGCACACGCCGCCCAAGCGCGGCTCCAGCTCGACAATCGTCACCTGCATCCCCAGGTCGGCCGCCAAAAACGCCGCCGCATACCCGCCAGGACCGCCGCCGAGTACAACCAGTTGAGAATGCATGAGCGGAGGGTTCAGGGTTCGGGGTTCAGAATCTTCTCTGATTACAAAATAAGCCCACGGGTTGCAACCCGTGGGCTTATGTTAATTATTGCAGTATCCCGTCGGCAGTCTACCGCTGCGCCACTTGACGTCGTGCCGCCTGCACGCCGGCGTTGAAAATCGCATCGTCCGCTCCGCCATTGGTCGCCGCCGCCAATTGCCCTTCCACGGGCTTAGCAGCCGTCCGCACCGGCAGATCGGGTTCCACGCCGATATGGGCAAACGGCTTGCCCAGCGGCGAGAAGAACTTGGCCGTCGTGATTCGCACACCGGCCCCGCCCACGTCCAACGGGAAGATCCCTTGGACCGAGCCCTTGCCGTAACTGCGGGTGCCCACGATCGTGGCCCGATGATAATCGCGAAGCGCGCCGGCCAAAATCTCCGCCGCACTGGCGCTGTCGCTATCGATCAAGACCACCATCGGCATCCGCCACGTGGCCGTGCCATGCGCGGTGTAATTGAAATCTTCGCCCGGGCTGCGGCCGCGGGTGCTCACAATGCTTCCCTGCTCGATGAACTTGTCGGCCACCTCGACCGACGAGGTCAGCAGCCCGCCGGGATTGCCGCGCAGGTCGATCACCAGCGAGCGCATCCCCTGGCGATGCAATTGCCACAGCGCCGCATCCACTTCGCGGGCCGTCGTCTTTTCGAAGCAGCTCAACTTGAAGTATCCGATGCCGAAGTCCGCATCGACAATCTTAATCTCATCGACGCTGGGCACATCCACGTGCTCGCGCCGCACGGTCAGCCGCCGCGGCTCCTGATCCGGAGTGGCAATGGCCAATTCGACCGTCGAGCCTTCGGTGCCTTGCAGCAACTCTGCGGCCTGATCAGTCGTCAAATCGGTGGTCGATCGATTGCCTACCGCCACAATCCGATCGCCCGCCTTAATGCCCGCCCGTTCGGCCGGGCTCTTATGAATCACATTCACGATCAACAGCGACCCTTCGGCCGCTTTCAGCTCGACCCCCAAGCCGACGAAATTGCCTTCGATCTGCGAATACAGATCGTTCAACTGACCGCTGGTGAGAAACGAACTATATTCATCCAAGCCGCCCATCATGGCGGCCGTGTATTCTAAAATGACCGCCGTCGGCTTCAGGCCCAACTGCAGTTTCGCCATCTGCCCGGCGTTCCACACCGCCTCGCGGGCATCGTTGCGATTGCTGATGGGCCGCTGCGCCACCTGCCGCCTTAATTCACGCAGAAACACGCTCGCCCGATCGGCGCTCGGCTGCTGCAGGTTATTATTCAAAAATGCCGGCTCCGACAGGGCAATTTCCAGGTCGGTCGTGCCCCGGGCAAACAACTTTGCCCAATCCGGATTCTGTACGTAGTGGGCATTCAGCTTCGTGGCGGTATCGGTAAACGTTTCCAGCGCATCGGCATCGCTCAGCGCCGACAGACTATTGCGAAAAGTCGCGTCGTTATACCGCCGGCCGATGTCGAAATGCACCTTGGCAATATCCAGCCGCTGTTCCAGCTCGGGCTGCCCCGGATTTTTCCGGGAGGCGTCGCCGTACAGCGCGAACGCTTCCGGCCAGCGATGCTGCGATTCCAGCGTCCGGCCCTGCTCCAGCACCTCGGCCACCACTGTCGGCGCGGCCGCCGATGCCGGCTTCGACGTCGGCAATTGCGCGGGAGCCTGGCCCCACGCCGCTGTTGAAAGAACGGAAGAAAATACGAAGAACGCCCCGACTGCAAGCGCATGAGCGCCGCGATTGACCCTGGGACACAAACACGTCATTGGATGTTGTACCTAAGAAAGGTTTCGCCTGACTGACGGCCATCCTAGTCCGTCGTGGCGTGCACCCGGTCGATTAGGCTAAACGCTGCGTGACATCCTGCACGTGCGACAAGATAATCGGGAACCTGCTGTGGCTTCCCGCCGCTCCGAGGGTTACTCGGGAGCGCGTGTCGACCATGCATTCAGTCCTATGCAACTTTCGAGCCCGTGCACTCGTAAGGCGGTTCGTGGGGGGTCGATCCTTCGATAGCTTCGCCGGCCGAAAATGGGTCCATAATCGTCGGCTTCTTCAATATAGGCCACGATTTAGGCTTGGTCAAAACACCGCCTGCCAAGAATTTCTCCGGGTGCGACTATACGACCCGTACAACCCTTACCAGAGTGGCGCAAGCTAGTGGTGGCAATTGAAAGAAGGTAAAAACGCACGGCAAGGTTTACACCGCCTGTTGCGTTTAATATTCACCTGCCGGCGCACACTCCCCGCAAGACGGTGCGCTGACGCCGCTCAAGCGGGCCGATGCTTGACCATCTTCCCCTTCACAAGTACGCTGAAATCTGGAGCTTAGATATCTGGGGCGATCGCGCCGACGGACCGACGCAGCGGGACATTTCCCCTTTCTGCCCGGTCTGGAGTCGAGGCATGCTGACGAATCTGTTTCTGAAGGTCGCTTTCATCGGCGCCGAGTGGGTGCTGTGGGTCCTGTTGGCGCTGAGCTTCATCAGCATCGCCATCATCATCGAACGCGCGCTCTATTTCCGCCGCGAAGATCAGGATAGCGAATCGCTCAACACCGCGCTGATGGAACACTTGCGGGTGGGCAACTATCGCGCCGCCTGGGAATTGGTGTCCAACGCCGAAGGCGTCTCGAGCGCCGTCGTCGCCGCCGGCTTGCAGGCCATGCGCCGCGGCGCTGATGCCTGCAGCGAAGCCATGCAAAGCGTCAAGGCCCGACTCAAGGGCGAACTCGATCGACGCCTGGGCATTCTCGGCACCATCGGCTCCAACGCGCCGTTCATCGGCCTGATGGGCACGGTGCTAGGCATCATCAAAGCCGCCCACGACCTGGCCGGTCAAGAAAACAGCCCCGATCCCAACGCCGTCATGGGGGGCGTGTTCGAAGCCCTCATCGCCACCGCCGTCGGATTGTTCGTCGCTATTCCCGCCGTCGTGGCCTACAACTATTTCCAGCGCCGCGTGCGGGCATCGGTTTCGCACATCGATTCGCTGTCGCACCTGGTGCTGGCCAGCGTGCATGCGGTGGAACGCCAAGGCCCGGCCGCGATGTCTGGCACGGCCGCGACCGCCACACCCGCGCACGCGCCGAGGCCCGAAAAGGTGTCGTAATGGCAGCCAACGTTTCCGGCGGCGACGAAGAAGGCCTGTTGACCGACATCAACGTCACGCCGTTGGTCGACGTGGTGCTGGTGCTTCTGATCGTGTTCATGATCACCGTGCCGGCCGTGATCGGCAACGCGCCGATCAAAGTGAATCTGCCGCAAACGCAAGCTGCCTTCGACATCACCGCCGAGCAACTGCCGCTCAATATCACGCTCAAGCGCGAGTCCAATGGCGAGCTCGGGCTCTACTGGAACGAAACTAAAGCCACCGAAGCTGAATTCCGCGAGCGCCTGCGCGGCTACAAAAATCAGAAAGACCAGGAAGTCACGATCGCCGCCGACAAAGAGATCCCCTACAACGACGTGGTGCACGTGATGGACATGCTGGCCGACGTCGGCATCCACAAGATCTGGCTGCCCACGCATCACGTGAGCGGGAAGTAAGTATTTAGCCCCCGGTCAATGACCGGGGGTGCGCTTCCGCATCGCGTCGCGGCAACGGAACGCTCTCGCCTCTGTTCAGCGCCTAGCAACGCAGCGGCAGCAGTTGGCGCAGCCGGGCGTCGCGCAAGAGCAGGCCCAGCCACACCACGACGCCAAAGATCACCGCGATGTACCATTGCGGCTCCCCGGCGCACGTGCGTGGCCACCGCGCCGCCAAGATAGCCAGTCAGCAGAATCGCCCCCAGCACCGCTGTCTGCGGAATGGCGTACAGAAACGCACAGACAATCTCAACAATCACCACCGGAACCATGGCACTTTCCGGATACCCTTGCTGCTTAAACCCCTCGGCCATCATCGCCCGATTCGTGAACAGCATGATGATCGACATCACGCCCATCATCAGCACCACCACCGCGCTCAGCACCCGGCCGGTCCACACCAGGCCTTTGGGATAGGCAGGAGACGCCGTCGAGCTATCGATGTGTGTCATACCGTTTCTGCTTTCTGCATTCTGCCTTCTGCCTTTCTTCCAGCGCACCCGGAGGGATTCGAACCCCCGACCCTCGGTTCCGAAGACCGATGCTCTATCCAGCTGAGCTACGGGTGCAAATGGGGCAGGCTTTCGATGCCCGACACATTACGATTATCCCCGCCCGCGGCAGGTTCGCAAGGCAACCAGCAACGCCTTGTTTGAAACAGCCGTGGAGGCCGAAGACCCTCGAATCTGCTATTTTCTTATTCCGTCAAACAGCACGAGCAGGTAGACGAGCGCATTCGACAGTGGCTGGCCAGCATGGAGAAATCCCTATGAGCGGAGTTGCGCGGCGACTGTCGTTCCTCGACCGTTTCCTCACGCTCTGGATTTTCCTGGCGATGGCCGCCGGGTTGTGCTGGGCCGCTGGGTTCCGGGAGTCAAAGACGCCATCCAGAGTGTGTCGATCGGCACCACCAGCATTCCCATCGCCGTCGGTTTGATTCTGATGATGTACCCGCCGCTGGCGAAAGTGCGCTACGAGGAATTGGGCGACGTGTTTCGCAACTGGAAAGTGTTGGGGCTTTCGTTGGTGCAAAACTGGATTATCGGTCCTGTGCTGATGTTCGCGCTGGCGGTGCTGTTTTTGCACAACCATCCCGAGTACATGATCGGCCTGATCCTGATCGGCCTGGCACGCTGCATCGCGATGGTCATCGTCTGGAACGAACTGGCCAAGGGGGATACCGACTACGCCGCGGGCCTGGTCGCTTTCAACAGCATTTTCCAGGTGCTGTTCTTCAGCCTGTACGCCTGGCTGTTCATTACCGTGCTGCCGCCGCTGTTGCACTTGCCGGGCGCGGAAGTGCACGTCACGATCGGCGAAATTGCGAAAAGCGTGTTCATCTACCTGGGCATCCCCTTCCTCGCCGGCCTGCTGACGCGCGCCGTCCTGCTGGCCGCCAAAGGCCGCGCGTGGTACGAGCACTCGTTCATTCCCAAGATCAGCCCGCTCACGCTGGTGGCATTGCTGTTCACGATCGTGGTGATGTTTAGCATTCAAGGGGAAAAGATCATCAGCCAACCGTTGGACGTGGCGTTGATCGCTGCGCCTTTGATGATTTACTTCGTGGTGATGTTTCTGGTCAGCTTCTGGATGGGCCGCAAGCTGGGCGCGGATTATTCCAAGACGGCCACCATCGCCTTCACCGCCGCCAGCAACAATTTCGAGTTGGCAATCGCCGTCGCGGTGGCCGTGTTCGGCATCAACCACGGCGCCGCCTTCGCAGCCGTCGTCGGCCCGCTGGTCGAAGTGCCGGTCTTGATCGGCCTGGTCAACGTCGCCCTCTACTTCCGCCGCCACTATTTCCAGGCTGCCGGCGCGGGTGCGGCCGATCTCGCGGAAGCTGTGCCAACCAGCCCCACCGCGCTCGACACGCGCAAATGAGCTGTTCCTGAGCATGCTCGGCGGCCAACTGGAGCAGGATGGCGGGCCCACAGCAGATTCTCGAAACGAGATCGCGAACCGTTTTGGACATTGTGCGTACTGACTACCGATTCTCAATCGGAGGCAGGGCGGGGGCTGGCGCCAGCGCCATACGAGACAGCGCCACGCGAAATTTCTCCACGCATCCGGAGGGCGAGACCATGAACCGCGCAAAACCTGGTCAGGGGCAACAGATCCGATTTTTGCGCACGTTCACTGGGGCAGCGCCCTTTGGTGCCTTTTTGATGCTCGTGGCGTCGGCCGGCTGCGGACAACCACCTCCCGCTACCGCGTGGTTGCACGTGGGGGATCCACAAATCCTTGGCGGCAATCCATCGCAGCGAAACGTGGCAGAATACGAGCAATTCCGCAACACCCAGGCCGCGCTGATCAAATGCCCGTTGGTATTAAGCGCGGCACTCGACGTGCCCGGCATCCGCGAACTGCCGATGGTGCAACAGCAGCGCGACCCGCAGAAGTGGCTGGATGAACATCTCAACGTGGTCGCCCCGAAAGATCAGGAACTGATCAAGATCGAGTTGCGATGCAACGATGCGCAGGAGGCAGCCAAAATCGTCAACGCGGTCAAGCAATCGTACATGGCACATATTGTGGAAGCGGATTACTACAACAAGTTGCGAGCCCGCGAACTGGTCGAAAACGCATACAAGGAAACGATGGATCAGTTGCAAAGAAAACGCGAGCTGCTCGATAAGCTTCTTAAGACGACGAACGCCCCTTCACTGGAGCAGATGGAACTGAAGGGAAAGCTGAACGACGACGTTCCCCGGCTGCTGACCGAGGTGCGCATTCGCCGGTTGGACGTCGATTTGCAAGCGGCGGCTGCGGAGGCTCGATTGAAAGACGCTCCGGAGCAATCGCCGGAGGCCTCGAAGGCTAAGCTCGATTTGGCCATTGCCGAGGCGCAACGAAAGGTGCTGGATCGTGCCGAAGACGCAGCCTCGCAGCAAATGGAAAAACTGGAAGAACTACGCTGTGAAAACTCTCAGCATTTGAGCCTGCTGGAAGAAATCCGGCAGTTGGAACAGAACGCCAAAGCGCAGCTACCAAGAGTTGGAGCGATTGAAGATGGAGCTTTCGCTGCCGCAGCGCATGGTCAGCTTGCAAGACGCCACGCCGTACTAGCGCCGGCGATTTCAGCCGCGCGTTTCCAGCGGCTGGTACTCGCGCTTCAGAGCGCCGGTGTAAACTTGTCGCGGGCGGCAGATTTTTTTCGCCGGGTTGTGGTGCATTTCCATCCAATGCGCGATCCAGCCGGGCAGGCGGCCGATGGCGAACAGCACGGTGAACATGTTCACCGGGATGCCCATGGCGCGATAGATCACGCCGCTGTAGAAATCGACGTTGGGATACAGCTTGCGTTCGATGAAGTATTCGTCGTGCAAAGCGGCCTGTTCCAATTCCTTGGCGATGTCGAAGATCGGATCGTTGATGTGATGCTTGGCCAAGAGCTTGTCGCAGGTGCGTTTGATGATCGCCGCGCGCGGATCGTAATTTTTGTACACGCGATGGCCGAAGCCCATCAGGCGGAAGTGCGAATCTTTTTGCTTGGCCAACTCGACGTACTTTTTCACGTCGCCGCCATCGGCGCGAATGTGCTCCAGCATTTCCACGCTGGCCTGGTTGGCTCCGCCGTGCAGCGGGCCCCACAGGGCGCAGATGCCGGCCGAGATCGAGGCGAACAAGTTGGCGTCGCTGGAGCCGACCATGCGGACCGTGCTGGTGCTGCAGTTTTGCTCGTGGTCGGCATGCACGATCAACAGCAGATTGAGCGCCTCGACAAAGTCGGGATCGATCGGATACGGCTCGCACGGCACGCCGAACATCATCTGCAGGAAATTGGAGCAGTAGTCCAAATCGTTCCGCGGATACATGAACGGCTGCCCGATCGATTTCTTGTAGCTGTAGGAAGCGATCGTGGGGAGCTTGGCCATCAGCCGGTGGACCGAAATCTCCACTTGCCGCGGATCGCGCGGGTCGAGCGAATCCTGGTAAAACGTCGAGAGCGCCCCGACCACGCTGGAGAGGATGGCCATGGGGTGGGCATCGCGCGGGAAGCCGTCGTAGAACGACTTCATTTCCTCGTGCAGCATGGTGTGCCGCCGCAGCGAGTTGCGGAAATACTCCAGTTGCTCGCGATTGGGCAGCTCGCCGTAGATCAGCAGGTAGCTGGTTTCGACGAAATCGCTGCGCTGGGCCAACTGCTCGATCGGATAGCCGCGATACCGCAAAATGCCCTGTTCGCCGTCGAGATACGTGATGCCGCTAACGACCGATCCGGTATTCCCGTAGCCGTCGTCCAGCGTAATCAGCCCCATGCCCGAGCGGAGCTTGGATATATCGACAGCCCTCTCTTGCTCCGTGCCAATCATCACGGGCAGGTCCAATTCGTTGCCGTTGTAGGAGAGTTTGGCAGAATCGCCCATCGGGCCGATGCCTTCCGTTGGAACGCGGTGGGGGAAATATCCACCTTGATTATACTCCACAATTGGAATCATACCGGGGTGTGCGGTCGGGCGGAAGGTGCTCACCGGTGTCGCACCCAACTGGAAACCACCAGGGGCTTATCGCTGGTTCCGCTTAAGCAGCAGATCGGAATACGACGCCGCCAAAACGTCGGCCGGCGCGATGCCGAACTCGGCTTGCGAGCGCCGCGACCTCGGCGCGCCCCCTAGTGTCGTCAATCGAGGGATCGAGCACGGCTTCGAATTCCAGAAACGTGCCCAGGCCGGACACTTCGTCGAGATGGATTCGCACGTTGTGGTGCAAAAAGATCTCGCGCCGCTTGGCCACGACCACCAGCACGCCTAGCGCCCGGAAAGCGCCTGTTTCAGGCGCAGGATCGGGCACGTCGACCAGTAGATAGTCGCTGGCCTTGGCGCCGGCCTCATCGGGGCGCGAATACCAGACCAACTGCGCAGTGCGCGAGTCGATCTTGCGCAATTTCAGCCGGCCGTGCGGGCAATGGAAATACGTATCGACCTGCTGCTGGACGCCCAGATGCTCGGTGGCCAGGCGCTGGGCAATTTTCCGCGCCGCGGCCAAATCCGCCAACCGCGCCTTCAGTTCCACATTGCGCGCCAGTCCCATGCCGGGCGATTATGGCCGCCGCAGGCACTGGTGACAACTATCGTAACCGCGGAGACGCGGCGACGCCGAGAGGGCAAACGCAGAAAGCAGAAAGCCGATGGCAGAAAGCAGAATAGGAACATGTTAGTTCCCCGATTGCGCCGTTTTATTTGCACTGTCGAATCCCCCCGGCTCGTTGTCGTACATGGTCGTGACCGGAGTCTTCTGCCGTAGCTCGTCGAGATAGTGATTGATCTGCTTCTTGACGCTCTCGTCTTTCAAATGCTTCTTGATGTCGCCTTGCGCGTCGACAAACGAAGTGCGGCCGGCGTCGGTGCGCTGGAGCACTCGCACGATGTGGAAGCCGCGCTCGCTTTCGATGATCTGACTGAACGTGCCCGGCGGCAGGGTGAACAAGGCATCGTCGAGCGTTTTGGAAACCAGGCTGCCCTTGGTGGTCCAATCGTGAGCGCCGCCGTCGGCCGCCGTGACGCCTTGAGAGCGCGCCTTGGCGACGTCGGCAAATGGAGTTCCGCGCATCGCCAGATTTCCCAGCTCCGCCACGGCCGAGTACGCCGCGTCCTTGCTGGGATACCGATCGAAGCGGACCATCAATTCTTCCCAGCGCGCCTTGGCGGGAAATTCGTAGTCGGCCAGGTGCGTCTGGTAATAGGCCAGTACGTCGGCGTGCGGCACTTCCTCGTCGAGCTTCACCTGCTGCCGCAGCCACTCCTTGGCCACCGTGCGCTCGAAGAATTGCTTGCGCGAGCGATCCAAAGAGCCGCCATGCTCGCGCAGCTTGGCATCCAATTCCTGCCGCGTGCTCACGCCGTACGTTTTGAGCATTTCGGGCAATTGATCTTTGTCGAAGTATTCGTTGACCTTGGTTTCCATGGTCGACAGGCCGGCGGCGGGGATGGTGTGCATCGCGTCGTTGAACACCAGCTTGGTTTCGATCAGTTGCTTGAGGATTTGCCGATTGGCCTGCTCGTAGAACTCGGCTTCCTGCTCTTTGGGAATTTTAACTTTGCGCTGCACGAGCATGTCGCCAGCCATGGCCTTCAAATCGCCCACGATCACCACTTCGCTGCCGATGCGGGCGGCGACTTGCGCGTCGGGATAATCCTTCGGCGGGCCGGGCAGAATTTGCAGATTCCCTGCATTGGTCAGCGGGTCGGTTTGCGGAGCGGCGGGCTGCGCGACGGGCGGAGCGGCCGCGGCTGGACCGGCGATCGAGGCGGCCGGATAGCCGGTGGTCGGATACGATGGCGGCGCAACGGATGTCATTTGCGGATACGACGGCGGCGCGGCCGCAGATGTTTGCGCATAGTTCGCGGGAGCGATCGCCGATGGATTCGAGGCCGGATTGGCCGCAGCGCTTGGGCTGGGCTGATTGAGCGAGGGATCCCAGACTTTTACTCCCAAGCGCGGCGATGTAGCCGCTGGTGCGGCGGGAGAATTTGTCGGCCCGGTGGATGCGTCGACCGGCGTGCCGGGCCAGTTGACTGGGCGCGACACCGGCATCGGCTGCGTCGGCCCTTGAAACTGCATGTCGCTGGGAATCGCCGGCGTGTTGGCCCCCGGCATGCTCTGCTGCGGATCGACGCCTTGGGTGCGCACGCCCTGGAACGGATCGCCGCTTTGCTGCGCGAGCGCAGGGCGCAGCCAGAGCGTAGCGAGCATCAGAAAGAGCGCGGAAGAATACGAGGGCGCGGAGCATGTGCGGAAACGCCACGAAGCAAAAGATGAGGCCAAAACGCCCACGCGCAGTCCGGGCGGGGCGGGAGTGTACTGGCGAAATCAGCCAGCGTGCAAGACCGATTCGATAGTTGCTAGCAAATCGTCCGGATCGATCAGGTCCTTATCGAGCGGCAGGTAGGCGCTGCGATTTTCCACAATCCGCAATCGGCCCCGATTGAGCCGATTCAATTCGTCGATCTTCGCTCGACTGGCGAATGGCATTACCAGATATCCTTCCTCGCGGACGATCGATTCGATCTGCCAGCGCGCCGCAGCGATGCGCAGGCGGGCAAAGCGGACCATCCGCTCGGCCGGCGTCGGCAATGGACCGAAGCGATCGAGCATTTCCACTTGGAGATCGGCCAGTTCATCGGACTTCGTGACGCGGGTGAGGCGGCGGTAGAGGTCGATCTTCATCCGCATGTCGGGTACGTAGCTGCGCGGGATGAATGCCTCGCCGGGCAGGTCGATGCGCACGTCGATCGATTCCTTGGGCGGCAATTTTTGCACTCGCCGCACGGCCTGCTCCAACAGTTCGCAATACAATTCGTAGCCGATGGCCGCGATGTGGCCGCTTTGCTGCGTGCCGAGGATGTTGCCGGCGCCGCGGATTTCCAGATCGCGCATGGCGATGGCAAAGCCCGCCCCCATGTCACTGAATTCCTCGATGGCGCGCAGGCGCTTGGCGGAACTTGTGGACAAGTATTTGTGGGGATCAACCAGCAGATAACAGTAGGCGCGATGCTTGTAGCGGCCGACGCGGCCGCGCAGTTGGTGCAGGTCGGCCAGGCCGTAGCGATCGGCCTCGTCGATGAAGATGGTGTTGGCGTTGGGAATATCGAGTCCACTTTCGACGATGGTGGTGGCCAAGAGAATGTCGAACTGGTGGGCTACGAAATCCAACATCACTTGTTCCAGTTGATGCTCGGGCATCTGGCCGTGGGCGATGCGGATGCGCGCGTCGGGGACGATGTTTTGCAGCTTGAAAGCCAAGAGGTCGATGTCGTTGATGCGGTTGTGGACGAAGAACAGTTGCCCGTTGCGATTGAGCTCGCGCATCACGCCGTGGCGGATGAGCTCCTCGTCGAAGCGCGTGACGCGGGTTTCGACCGCCAGGCGATCTTCCGGCGGCGTTTCCAAATTCGAAATATCGCGCAGGCCCAACAGCGACATGTGCAGTGTGCGGGGAATCGGGGTGGCGGTCATCGTGAGCACGTCGACCGTGGTGCGCAGGGCCTTGAGCCGCTCTTTCACCTCGACGCCGAAGCGCTGCTCCTCGTCGATGATCAGGAGGCCCAGGTTATGGAAGTTGACATCGGCTTGCGCGAGGCGATGCGTACCGATCACAATGTCGACTGAGCCGTCGATCAGGCCGGCGATCGTTTCGCGCTGCTGGCGATCCGTGGCAAAGCGGCTGAGCACTTCGATGCGGAAGGGGAACTCGGCCATGCGCTCGGTGAACGTGCGGCGATGCTGTTCCGCCAAAATTGTGGTGGGCACCAGCACTGCGACTTGATGGCCGGCATCGACCGCTTTGAAGGCTGAACGAATGGCAAGCTCGGTTTTGCCGTAGCCGACGTCGCCGCACAGCAGGCGATCCATCGGGCGAGGTTGGCGCATGTCGTGCTTGATGGCCGTGATCGAGGTCAATTGATCGGGGGTTTCCTGATAAGGGAACGCGGCGTCGAATTCGCGCTGCCATTCGGAATCGGGCGGGAATTCAATGCCGGGGCGCAGACGGCGCATCGCTTGCACCTGGAGCATCTCGGCGGCCAGATCGACGATCGAGCGCTCCGCGGCTTGTTTCTGGCGGCCCCACGACAGACCGCCGATGCGCGCCAGCGTCGGCCGGGCCTTGCTGCCGCCGATGTACTTCTGCACCAGGTCGATGTTGGAGGCCGGCACGTAGATCCGCGTGCCGCCGTGGAACTCGACTTCCAGATGTTCCTCGACTGCGCCCTGCTTTTCCAAGAGTTTCATGCCGCGGTAGCGCCCGATGCCGTGCGACAGGTGGACGACATAGTCGCATTCGCGCAGCTCGAGAAAGCTGTCGATCACGCGGCCCAGGCGGCGGCGCGTAGGGCGGTGCAAATCCTGGCGATGGAATAGCTCGCTGCTGGACACCAGCACGATGCGTTCGCCGACCAGCCGGAAGCCGGCCTGCAGGCGTCCGATGGGAAAGTGCAATCGTCCGCTGGCGGCAAGTTTCGTCGTGCCGAAGATTTCGCGCAGGCGTTCGACTTCCGCTTCAGTCGGGCAGACCAGGTGCACGTCGAATCCCAGGCCGACGGTATCCAACTCATCGCGCACCTTGGCGATGTCGCCGCTGAAGCGCTCGACGCTTTCGATGCGCAGTTGGCATTCGGCCTCCATCGAGCCGCTGGCCACGGCGGAGGCGGTGATCGAGGGGAACTGGTAGATACTGGCGAGCGTTTCATCCAAATCGTGCACGTCTTGCGGGCGATCCAAGCGCTGGCGATAGTGGCGAGCTTCTTCCTGCATGTCGTGGGGTTCGGCCAGCAGGAACCAGCTTTGCGGGGGCAAGTAGGAGGAGAAGTGAGAGGCGAGGTGCGAGGGGCGAGAGGCGAGCGGCGAGTCGTGAACGGGTGAAGACTCCCTTTTAGCCGCGTCGCTTGCGACGCGCTCTTCGTCCTGACCACCGACCACCGACTCCTGACCACTTGCCGGCAGAGCCGTGATGTCGATGGAATCGAGCGATTCCAGGCTGCGTTGGGTGCCGACTTCGAAACGGCGGAGCGATTCCACCGTGTCGCCGAACAGTTCGATCCGCACCGGATGGAACCAATCGGGGGCGAAGACGTCGATGATGCCGCCGCGCGGGAGAATTCGCCGGGCAGCTCGACGGCGCTGGTGTTTTGAAAGCCGTTTTCGGCCAGCCAGCGCAAGAGCGCGGTCGGCTCGATTTCGTCGCCGACTTTCAAGCGGCGCGTCTGCTGGACAAGTAATTCAGGCGGCGGCACCGGCTGCAGCAGCGCCTGGATGCTTGTGACGATAAGTTTCGGCGGCTGTTTGGCGGCCAATAGTTTCAAGACGCGCAGGCGGTCGCCGTGGGCTTCGTCTTGAATGTCGCGCTCGCCGGGGGCGGTTTCCCAGGCGGGAAATTTCTCGGGGCTGGCCGAGGTGAAGATCACCAGGTCGTCGCAGAAATCATCGACGTCGCCGTCCTGCGGACACACGACCACAAGCGCGGCCTGGGCATGCTGAACCAGATTGGCCGCCACCAGCGCGCAGCTTGAGCCCCAGACTCCGCCCAGCGCCGCCCCATGACCCGCGGTCAGGCTGGCGACACAATCGGCGTAGCCGTCTTGCGCATCCAAGCGCTTCGCAAGTTGTCGTAACGGGCTGTCCAAATACTCTGCGGTTCCAGGATGGAACCCATTTACTGAAGGCGCGTGCAGAACGCTCGCCTTGGGCAAACGGATTCGCCCTGGCACTGCGAATCAATTGTACAGCGCAGAGGCGAATTGAGCAGCGGAACCAATTGGATCGGCATTCTTCATTCGGCGGCTTGCGGCTCGATCGCGTGCAGCTTGATTTGAATGCGCGACGAGCGATCGAGGTCGAAATTGAAGTCGTACAGGCAGTATTCCCAAATGCCGTAGACGGGGTTGGGCAGGATGAACCATTTCAGGCCCCAGTTTTCGGCGTAGCGTTCGGCCAATTCGCGCCGCACGGCGGGGGGCGCTTGGGCACCGTGGGCGAAATCGCCCAGCGACTCGCTCACGATCAACAGGACGCGGAACTTTTGGGCCACCTGTTCGCGCTTGTCGTGATCGCCCCACATGCCGTCGAGCAATAGATCGTCGCAGCTGGGGTCGTAGGGGAAGTGCACACGCTGCAGGTTTCGCAACGTGGCGTCGCGCAGGTCATCGCCGCGCGGCGAAATATAGATGATCGAGCAGCCGAGATCCCGGGCGTGCTGCAGGAATTGCTTCGCACCGGGAATGGCGACGCAGTTGGCCTCATTGCACCATTGGGCGAACGATTCGTAATCGTATTGCGTGTTCTGGAGGACCAGCCGCGATTCGTAGGGATTATTGTTCCAGACCGCATCGTCCAGGTTGACGATGATGGCCGGCGGCAAATCGGAATACTTCCCGTTGGCGAATTGCTCGGTGGAAGCGGTCCACATTTTGTCGCGCAGCGCCAGATCGAGCTTCGCCGTGGCCGAGTTGAACACCTCTTTGGCGCAGGCATAGTATTCGCCGGAGGTGGCCATCCAGATCGTGGTATTGAGCCGTTCGTGCGGGTGATCGAGCTTGTTGGGGATGTCGATGCCGGGCTCCAGCGCCGCCAATTCGTTTTTGATGCGCTCTTCGCGAATGAAGCGTTGCTGGTCGTAAACGTTTTCCCAGTGGCCGTACATGGGGTTGGGATTGATGAACCATTTCAGGCCCCAGTAATCCGGGTAACTGGCGGTGCGCTCGACGCGAACTGCCGGGTGCCGGCGGTCTCTTGCATGAATTCGCCGAGATAGTCGCTCACGATCAGCAGAATGCGGTGCGTTTTGGCAAGCTCCTCGCGCTTGTGGTGGTTGGGCCAGGCGCCACCCATCATTAGTCGGTCGCGACTGGTCCAGGGGAATTTCGCGTGCTTGATGCTGCGGATAATCGGTTCGCGCAAGTCTTCACCGCATGGGTTCAGGTAAACGATCGCCACGCCTTTTTCGGAGGTGCACTGCAAGAATAGTTGTGCGCCGGGAAGCGCGGGATCTCGCGCGTCGTCGCGCCAATTGCGGTATAGACTGCCTTGGAATTGGCCCGACTCGAACACGAAGTGCGATTGCACGGGCCAGAGGCTCCAGACCCCTTCATCGAGCGTGACCATGATGGCCGGCGGCAAATCCTGATAACCGCCTGCTGCGAATTGTTCGATGGAGGCGGTCCAAGTTTTATCGCAGCGCCAGGTCGAGCGATTCAGCAGCCAGATTGAACGTTTGGCGACAGCAGGCGACGTGCTCGCCGGAGGTTGCCACCCAGGCGATGGCGTCGAGCTCTTCGTGCGTTTCGGCGCCGCCGAATGTGTGAAGGGGCTGGGTGCTTTCGTCGCCGCGAACAAGATTCAAACATAGCGCCAGCCCCATGACGGCGCAGCAGGTCACTCGCGTGAATTTCATGGCGGGCCCCTTGGATGCTATCACTGCAAAGTGCGTCACGGCATTGGAATGCCGGTAGAGTTTGCCCGACCGGCAGTGCTTCTAGTTCTACCAAGAAAAAGTGCGCAAGCTAGAGAAACCCTGCCCGTGTTAGCGGGAATTCTGCACTTTGCGCCTTTTCCGTTCCGAACAGTGGTAGTGCCGCCCATGCTCCGCCGTGCGCGGACCTTATCTATTTCGTTCAAGAAATCACGCCAGTAGGCCAAGTGTGCCGGGCATTCGGTTGCCTTGGAAAACAAGAGGAGACATCCACGCCACGCGTGGGCTGTCGCCAAAGCATCGGTACGTCGCGGGCATTTCCCGCGCGCTGCCATGCTGTTTGCTGGACTAGGAGGAATGTCGATGAAGACCCGATTCTGCAGGGCCGTTGGATTGGCATGTACTTGGGTGCTTGGCGCCGGTTGGTTAACGACCGGCGTGGCGTACGCCCAGAACGACAATTGGCACGGGCCGGTTGAACAGGTATCCGCAGTGGAGGATTCCTCCGCGCAGGGCGCGGCGTTTGCCAGCGACTCCGACGAGTACGGCGGCACGGCCTTTGCCGCCGATCCGAGTTGGATCCGTCGAGAACCGGGCACACTGCAGCAGGCCGGTTCGCAGTCGGGTCGCGTGCGCGCGCTGGAGATTGCCACGCAAAGGGATCGGAACGCTCCGCCGGTTCCGCTATCCGACGACGAGCCTGTCGACCGGCCGGCCCCATCACCGAGAGCAGAGTCGTCGGACAATTATGGCAACAACAGCCATAGCAACGACAATGGGAGCACAGGTCAGTCGGGAGACAATCACTGCGACCAATGCAACAAAAGCTGCGACAGTTGCTGCGATGAATGCTGCGATGAGTGTGGCCATCATCGCCACTGCCATGGCTTGTTCGACTGCTGCGATTGCTGCCCGCTGTATTGCTGCGACGAGGATCCGGGCGCTTGTTTGATTGCTGCTGCATGCAGCAGAATGACGTCGCCCTGTACGGCTGGCTCGACGGCGGGATCATGGGCAATGGCTTGGCGCCGACGAGTCATTTCAACGGGCCGGTGACGTTTCCGGATCGGGACGACGGGCAGTTGAATCAGTTCTACGGTGTGCTGGAGCGGACGGCGGACTGCAACAATTGCGGCTGGTACGTCGGCGGCCGCATGGACATGTATTGGGGCAGCGACTTCATCTACACCACCGCCGCCGGGCTGGACGGCCAGCCGAACGGCAATTCTCCGCGGTGGCAATCGACCGACAGCTTCCTGTACGGCTGGTCGATGCCGCAGTTGTACGCGGAGGTGGATTACAACGACGTGCAATTCAAGCTGGGCCACTTCTATTCGCCGATTGGCTATGAAGTGGCGCCGGCGGTGGGCAACTTTTTCTACACGCATTCGTACATGCGCCAGTACGGCGAACCGTTCACGCATACCGGCGTGCTGGCCAGCCAGCCGATGAATGAAAATTGGACGTGGTACGCGGGGATCGACAACGGCTGGAATGCGTTCAACTGCAATAGCCGCGCGAACTTTTTGGGCGGCTTGAGCTTCCACGACGATTGCTGGGGCAGCCTGAGTTTCATGATCCAAACCGGCGGCGAAAGCGATTTTAATGCCCCGGGCGTCGGGCCCTTTTCCAACCGCACGGTTTACAGCCTGGTGTGGGAACGGAATTTCACCAGCCGATTTTCTTACGTGCTGGAGCACAACCTCGGAGTTCAAGCCGATACTTTAGGATTCAACGCCAACGATCGTCGACGAGCCGACTGGTATGGCATCAGCCAGTATTTGTTCTACCGGATCAATTGCTGCTGGTCGTTGGGCTGGCGGTTTGAATGGTTCGACGATCCGCAAGGCTACGCGGTCACGGGCCTGCGGCCGGGCAACCCCGACGGACCGTTCCGCTTTCCCGGCAGCTTCTACGAAACCTCGTTGGGGCTGAATTGGAAGCCGAACGCGAACATCGTCGTTCGTCCCGAGATTCGCTACGATTGGTACACCGGGCCGGGCGGCAACAATTTTCCTGGCGGTCCGGCCGTTGGGCAACCGTTCAACGACAACTTGAACAAGACTCAATTCTTGTTCGGTCTGGACGCGATCGTGCGGTTCTAGGCCTGCCCGAACAAGGCGATTTAAAACTTCCCAAGCCCAGGGGTTGCAACCCCTGGGCTTTTCTTATTGTGCGCGGCGGCACCCCAGAATGCGGAAGCAAACCAGGTCGGCGTAAATTAATATAGAGGAACTGTGAAACGATCGACGCTGATTTTGTTGCTGATATTGTTGGCGGCTGCGGTGGGCGCGGCGGTGTGGTGGTACAACCATCCGCGGCAAGGGGCGCATCAAGTCGTGCTATTTGGAAATGTCGATCTGCGCGAAGTGGAATTGGCTTTCAATAACAACGAGCGGATCGCGTCGGTGGCGGTGGAGGAAGGAGATCACGTGAAGCGCGGCCAGGTGGTCGCGCGGCTGGACACCAGCCGGCTGGAGCCGCAGGTGGCACAGGCCGAGGCGCAGGCGGCGGCGCAACAGCACGTCGTCGAGCGACTGCACAACGGTAGCCGGCCGGAGGAGATTGCGCAGGCGCGGGCGAATGTCGAATCTGCCGCGGCGGATGCAGCCAATGCGCGGCGTCGCTTCGAGCGATTCAAACAGTTGGCAACGAAGGGGGCAGCCAGCCAGCAAGACGCCGACGATGCGAAGTCGAACTTGGATATCGCTGAAGCCAAGTTGGATGTCAATGAAAAGACACGGGACCTGGCCGAGATTGGGCCGCGCAAGGAGGACATCGAGCAGGCCGAAGCGCAGTTGCGCGCCTACCGAGCACAGGCGGCGTTTCTAAATCAGCAGTTGGCCGACGCGGAATTGGTTGCGCCGACCGATGCGGTGGTGCGCACCCGACTGATGGAGCCGGGGGAGATGGCGTCGCCGCAAAAGGCGGTGTTTTCGCTGGCGGTGGTCGATCCGAAATGGATTCGGGCATATGTTTCGGAAACGGAATTGGGCAAAGTGCATCCGGGCATGGCGGCCACAGTGGCGGTGGATAGTTTTCCCAATCGGCGATTCGACGGCTGGGTGGGATTCGTGTCGCCGATTGCGGAGTTCACGCCCAAAGCCGTGCAGACGCAAGAGCTGCGCCCCGAGCCTGGTCTACGAAGTGCGCGTGTTCGTGAAGGATCCGTCCGACGACTTGCGGTTGGGAATGCCGGCCACGGTTTACTTGCCGCTGAATCAGGCCGCAACCGCGTCGTCATCTACCGAGACGCAGCGATGAACGCCGCCGCTAATGCATCGGCATTGATTGGGCAGGGAGTCAACAAGCAATTTCGTCGCGGCGGCGAGGAAATCGTTCAGGCATTGGACGATGTTTCGCTGGAGGTGCGTCGCGGCGAGCTGACCGCGCTGGTCGGGCCCGACGGCGCGGGCAAAACGACGCTGTTGCGGCTGGCCGCCGGCTTGATGATTCCGACGCCGGGGAACTTCAAGTGCTGGGCGTCAACGTCGCCGTCGATCCGCAGCAGATTCAGGAGCGCATCGGCTACATGCCGCAGCGTTTCGGTTTGTACGAGGATCTGACGGTTCAGGAAAATCTGGACTTGTACGCCGATTTGCACGGCGTCACGCGGGCGCAGCGCGAAGAACGATATCCGCGGCTGATGGAGATGACGGCGCTGGGGCCATTTGCCGATCGCCTGGCTGGGCGACTCTCCGGCGGGATGAAGCAGAAGCTGGGATTGGCCTGCACGTTGCGTGCGCTCGCCCGAGCTGTTGCTGCTGGACGAGCCGACGGTGGGCGTCGATCCGATCTCGCGCCGCGAGCTGTGGAAGATCATCTTGGACCTGGTCCACGAGCACGGCCTGACCGTGCTGTTGAGCACGTCGTACTTGGACGAAGCGGCGCGTTGCCATCATGCGATCGTGATGCACGAAGGCAAAGTGCTGGCGCAGGGTCCGCCGGCGGAAGTCACGGCGTTGGCGGCAGGGCGCACTTTCTTGGCGGAACCGCCGGGAGACGAGAAAGCGCGCGGAGCTTCAAGCGCGGCTGCTGGACGACGCGAACATCGTGGACGCTGTGCCGGAAGGGGGGCGCGTGCGTTTCGTGTGCCGCGGCCCAGTCGATGCTGCGCCGCGGAAGTTTTGGCGCGGCGCCGAAGTGACGCAGGCCGCGCCCCGATTCGAAGATGGATTCATGATGCTGTTGCGACGCGTCGCCGCGCATCAAGCGATGGGGGGCGTGATGACGCTCGATCGGCCCATCGAAACCGGAGAGGACGAGCCGGCCATTGAAGTGCACGATCTGGTGCGGCAATTCGGCGCCTTCACGGCGGTGGATCACATCAGCTTCGAGGTGCATCGCGGCGAGATCTTTGGGCTGTTGGGTCCCAACGGCGCCGGCAAGACCACCACGTTTCGCATGTTGTGCGGGCTGTTGGCGGCCACGTCGGGAACATTGCAGGTGGCGGGGGTGGATGTGCGCGATGCGCGGGCCAGCGCCCGCGAGCGGATCGGCTACGTGGCGCAAAAGTTCTCGCTGTACGGGCAGCTTTCGGTGCGCGACAACCTCGAATTCTTTGCCAGTGCTTATGGCCTGCGGCGCGGGCGGAAGCGTCGCCGCGTCCAGTGGGCGATGGAGCAGTTCGAACTGGGGCGGTTGGCGAACTTGCCTAGCGGCCAATTGCCGGGAGGTTACAAGCAGCGTTTGGCGATGGCGGCGGCGCTGTTGCACGAGCCGGAAATCTTGTTTTTGGATGAGCCGACCAGCGGCGCCGATCCGCTTGCGCGGCGTGAATTCTGGCGGCGCATCACGGCGCTGGCCGAGCAGGGGGTGACGGTGATCGTGACCACGCACTTCATGGAAGAGGCGGAATATTGCGACCGCGTGGCCATCATGGATTCGGGGCGGGTGCTGGCGCAAGGCACTCCCGCCGAGGTGCGCCATCATGCGAAAGCCAAAGAGGGACGCGAACCGACGATGGAGGACGCGTTCATCGCCATCGTGGACGAGGCGCGCTTGAGCGAGCAACAGGCCGCTCGAGGAGGCGCCGCATGACCGCAGCCGGCAGATCGCCCGATTGTATGGCGGCGCGGGTGCAGCGCGTGGCGGCGCTGGTGCGCAAAGAAGCGCACCAGGTGCTGCGCGATCCCAGTAGCGTCGGCATTGGCATCGTGCTGCCGGTGATTTTGATCCTGTTGTTCGGCTATGGGCTGTCGCTGGACGTGTTGAACGTGCCGATCGCCGTGGTGCTGGAGGATCCTTCGCCGGCGGCGCGGGAGATGGCCTCGGGTTTTCAGTTGTCGCGGTATTTCGACGCGCAACTGCTGACCTCGATGCCGCAGGCCAAGGAGCTGTTGTTGGATCAGAAGGTCGACGGCATTGTGCGAATCCGCTCGAATTTCGCGCGGGACGTGAACCGGAGCGATGCCGAAGTGCAACTGGTCGTGCGCGGGACCGACGCGAATCATGCGCGGATCATTCAAGGTTATGCCCAAGGGGCGGTGGCGCAGGTGCTGGCGCGGCGGGCTGCACAGGGAGAGCCGATGCGCCGTCGGGCCCGGTCTTCGTGCAAGACCGTTTGTGGTTCAACGAGTCGAACGAGAGCCGTTATTTTCTGGTGCCGGGGCTGATCGTGCTGATCATGACGCTGATCGGCGCGCTGTTGACCGCGCTGGTGATGGCCCGCGAATGGGAGCGAGGCACGCTGGAAGCGCTGTTCGTCACGCCGGTGCGAGCCGGCGAGATTCTGCTGGGCAAGACGATCCCGTATTTCATGCTTGGGCTTGATCGGGCTGGCGCTGTGCGTGCTGGCGACGAAGTTTCTGTTTCACGTGCCGATCCGCGGATCGCTGTGGCTGTTGACCGGCGTGTCGATGCTTTATTTGCTGGTGGCGCTGGGCATCGGGATGCTGATTTCGACGCTCACGAAAAGCCAGTTTGTCGCCAGCCAGGTGACGCTTTTGGTCACGTTCTTGCCGGCTTTGATGCTGTCGGGGTTTTTGTTCGATCTGCGGAGCATGCCGACGGCGATCCGGCTGATCACCTATGCGCTGCCGGCGCGGTATTTCGTGGCGCTGCTGCAGACGTTGTTTTTGGCGGGGAACGTGTGGGGCGTGATTGTGCCCAACACCTTGGTGCTGGCCGTGATGGCCGCCTTGATGATTTTCCTGACGCGCGGGGCGACCCGCAAACAGTTGGCCTGAGGGTACGGTGATGTTCGACGCGCTGTTGCGAATTCTGGCTTTGACCCGCAAGGAATTGCTGGCAGTGCTGAAGGATCCGCGCGGGCGGTCGGTGCTGTTCATTCCGCCGATCTTGCAGTGCTTGATGTTCGGATACGCGGCCACGTACGACTTGAACGACGTGCCTTATGCCGTGCTGGATCAGGACCGCAGCGCCGCTTCGCGGGAATTGTTGGCCGGATTGGACGGCACGAAAGTGTTTCGCCGCGTGGCGGATTTGGACCGGCGTCCGAGGATTTGAAGACGTACATCGACCAGCGCCGGCGCTGTTGGTGCTGCAGATCGATCAACAATTCGAGCGCCGCATTGCTGGCCGGCATGCCGGCCGAAGTGCAGGTGATCGCCGACGGCCGCAATTCGAACACGGCCACGACGGCGCTGGGATATGTCGAGCGCGGTGGTGGACGCAGTTCAACGCCGAATGGCTGCGGCTCGCAGGCCGGTGGACGCCGCCGCAGCCGCGGCCGATCGTCGTCGAGCTCGTGGTTCAATCCGAATTTGGAGACGCGGTGGATACATGATACCGGCACTGATCGGCACGCTGACGATGCTGCAAACGATGCTGCTGACGGCGATGTCGGTGGCGCGGGAAAGGGAGCAGGGCACGTTCGATCAGTTGCTGGTCACGCCGCTTTCGGCCGGTGGAGATTATGGTCGGCAAAGCGCTGCCTTCGATGTTGGTCGGCACCGTGCAGGCGACGAACATCTTGCTGGTCGCGCAGCTTTGGTTCCAGCATTCCCTTTGCCGGGTCGTTTGTGACACTGTACGTGGGGCTGAGTTTGTTTTTGCTGGCGGCGGTGGGCATTGGGCTGCTGTTGTCGTCGCTGGTGGCCACGATGCAGCAGGCGATGCTGTTCTCGTTCATGATCATGATGCCCTTTGCGCTGTTGTCGGGACTCACGACGCCGATCAGCAGCATGCCGCAGGCGCTGCAGTATTTCACGCTGATCAACCCACTGCGGTATGCCATCGACATCGCGCACCTGGTTTATTTGGAGGGAGCGGGGCTGGATCGGCTGGTGCCGGATCTGTGGCCGCTGGCCGTGATCGGCATGGTTACGTTGCCGATTGCCGCCTGGATGTTCCGGCACCGGCTGACGTAGGCCGGAAGCGATGATTGCGTGGCTGGAAAATGTCGGCAATCAATGGCTGTAATTCGGCAGCGCAAAATCATCCTGGAACGCGCGGCCAATCAAAAGTTTTGCCATAAATGGCAGGGACGCTGCGTTAGTGGCCAGATCTCGCAGGAACAATCCCCAGGAGTTTTTGGGGGCGAAGAATCCGGCGAACTTCAGGGCGGCCTGCTGCTTCTGCGCCAAAAACGGTTGGAGTATTGTCTCGTAGTTCCGGAAGGCCTGGGTGTAATCTCCGCCGGCACGATGAAGTTCGCCCGCCAACACATACGCCTCGGTCATGGCCAGGCCCGTTCCTTCGCCGGCCAGAAACGACACACAAGCGGCCGCATCGCCGACCAGAGCCACGCGCCCGTTCGTCCAGCGGTCCATGCGGATCTGGCTGACACGGTCGAAATAGATTTCTTCAGCTTCGTCCATGCGAGCGAGTATTTCCGGCACTTCCCACTGCATGTCGCCGAACACGTCTCGCAGGACGGCTCGCGCAGCCGGCGCGGTGGTGGGCTGCGAATCGAGAAGCTTGGCGCGGAAAATGAACAGGAACAAAGTGAGATCGTTCCGAAGCGCGACGTGCGCCACTTGTCGCTGCGGCACGGTATGGCTGACATAAATCAGCTCGTCTCGCGGCTGATATCCCGGCAGCGAAAAGGCGGCGGCGTAGTAGCCGAGATAACGTTCGAATTGCGATTCCGGGCCGAAGGCTAAGGTGCGCACCTGCGAATGTAAGCCATCGGCGCCGACGACCAGGTCGAATTCCTGCTGCGATCCGTCGGAGGCTTGAATCGTAACACCGCCGGCATGCTGCTCGATGCCCGCGATGGAATTGTTGAAACTGGATTGTAAGTCGTTGCAGGCGCGATAGATGGTGGCGGCCAGATCGCTGCGCGCCACGCTGAGATAGCGGTTGTTGATGAGCTTGCGAAAGATATCCACGTCCATGCCGGCAATCTTGGCGCCGTGCCGGTCGACCATTCGCAGGGCTTTCATGATGTAGCCTTGATCGTACAGGGCAGGCAACAGGCCCATCTTCTCCGCCACATCGTATCCGACGCCCCAAAAGTCGATCACATAGCCGCCGGTACGGAGCTCCGGGGCCTTTTCAAAAAGCACCGGTTTATGACCAAATCGCTCTAGCCACCAGGCCAGCGTGGGCCCGGCGACGCCGATTCCGTTGATTGCGATTTTCAAGGGGGCACCTCGCGCGAAATGGCCTCAACGCCGCCGCAACTTTGTTTTGCCTCGACCTGTTAGGAGTAATCAATAGGATAAGCCATTTCGATTGGCAATGAATTATCTTCGCGCAGGGGTTGGCCCCACGCCAATAGCCTGCTCAAGGCAATCGCCAGAGGCACGGGAATTGCAATATCTTTCGACGGGAACGCTCGTCCGCCGGCGGCGACGGGCGAGTTGATTTCAAGAAGCGTCCTCTAGTCACCATGAAAAAGGGGGCCGATCATGCGACCTTACTTTGTGGCCGGTTTGATCTTGATTGTGCTGGGCGTGCTGACGCTTTCGATCCACAGCTGTACGTACTTCTCCATTGAACATCAGGTGGGACCGTTGGGATTCTTCGCCTGGGATGTCTCGCGGCCGAACACGATTTTCATTAACCCGAATGCGGGCATCGTGGCGCTGGCGAGCGGCATCGGGCTGGTGGTGATGGATCGCCGGCGAATTGCCACGTGAGAAGAGTAGACGAGCGGCGGAAAATCCGGCGGTTACGATTTTTTGGATCGGCGCCTGGGCTTTTTCGGCGGATTGAAATTTCCGTCGGGCTGGCAGAAACGCAGGCTGGCTTCGTCGATCACGTCGGACAATTGCTCGACCGTCGCCGGCTTTGTCAGGAAGCGATCGAAGCCCGCGGCGATGCACTTTTCACGATGCGGCCCATCGGCATAGCCAGTGAGCGCAACCAGCAAAAACGGCGGCTGCTTAAGCTCGCGCAGGCCGTTGGCGACCGTAAAGCCGTCCATCTGCGGCATACCGAGGTCGATGAGAATCAAGTGCGGCCGAAATTCCTTGGCAATACCGGTGCACCGCGTGCTGTCGATGCAGGCCCGCGCCTCGCAGCCCATCAAACGCATGAGCTCGCCCAGCACTTCCAGGGTGTCGTTGTGGTCGTCGACCAGAAGGACGCGGACTGAAGTGCGCTGGGGCATAGAGTTCAGGCGATTGAAGCAGGCCGGGAAGATTTGGCTTTGATCGCCGCGCGATGCTCGTCGGTCGCGGGCACCACGTATCCGTTGACTCTAGTGCCCAGGTATTTGCCGCCCAAGGTGGCATACATGCGGCCGTCGGCGAGTTGCAGGAACACGCTGCCGATGTACAGGATGACGGCGATTTCCAGCACGTCGGTTGGGGGTGAGTCAGGCGTGGGCAGAATCGCCACTTCGTCGCCCGACCGCAGCATCTGACTTTGACTCGAACTCAACGTGCTCATCGGTTTGATCATGTTCGGCCAAGCGCGTTTCGAATCGCGCCAAAGCGGCAACGGCCGCTACAAGTTGTTTGCGGATTTCCGCACGTCGGTCTTTTGTCCATCTCAACCATGCTTGTTCATGGTCGTGCACGAAGCGCGCTCCGCGATCGATTTCGTTTACTTCCCGCACGATTGCGTGCTATCTGCCGTGACGATGATGGAAGACGGCAACGGCATCGAGGTGGGAACGATTGGCAACGAGGGAGCGGCGGGATTGACCGCCTTTATGGGACCCTCGATCGCGCCCCATCGAGTGCTCGCACAGGTTCCCGGCGACGGCACGCGCATCGCCGCGGAGGCGCTTTTGGAAGAGTCGCGAAGCAACCCGCGGCTATACGACCTGCTGCTGCGGCATCATCATGCTTTTTTGACGCAAATTTGCCAGTCGGTCGCGTGCAACGGCTTGCACACGTTGTTTCAACGCTGCTGCCGTTGGCTGCTGATGACCCACGACCGTGTGGAATGGGACGAACTGCCGCTGACGCACGAATTCTTGTCGTTCATGCTGGCGGTGCGCCGCTCCGGCGTGACGGAAACACTGCACAGCTTGCAAGAGCAGGGACTGATTTCCAACAGCCGGGGCACGATCACGATCGCCAATCGCCCTGGCCTGGAAGCCGCCGCGTGCGAGTGCTACCGCATCGTGGTGGAAGAATACCAGCGGCTGTTAGGCTAGGTCGGCGCAACCGGGCGGCCAATCTCGCTACACCGGACCCGTCGCGCCACTTCCGCAGCCACGCCTTTTCTGGGTGTGCCGCCTATCGGCGGACAAGCTTCCTTCGACGAAGCTCAGGGCAGGCTTTGGCCCAATCAGCCGCTAGCGACTTGCCGCCGTGTAAACTAAGATAGTGGGCAACAAAGTAGCCGGAATCGGGGCGACCGCAGGATGCCCTTCGACAAGCGCGTCGAAGGGCCTTTTCATAAATGCACACGCGCGAATAGCCCAAACTTTGGGGAGCAACTCGGATGGGAAAGCGTTCACTTCTGATATTGGGGCTGGCCTGGCTGTTGACGGGCGCGCCGGCGGTCGGTGCCGAAAATCCCGAGCAAGTCGATTTACTGATCCGCGGCGGAACGGTCGTGCCCATGGACGGCAAAGGCTCGGTGCTGGAACATGGCGGGGTGGCGGTGCGCGGCGAGCGGATTGTGGCGGTGGGCAGCGACGCCGATTTGGCCGCGAAGTATCAGGCCAAGCGAACGATCGACGCTGCAGGCAAAGTGATCATGCCGGGGCTGATCAACACGCACACGCATGTGCCGATGGTGCTGATGCGCGGCATCGCCGACGATCTGCCGCTGATGGACTGGCTGAACAAGAACATTTTTCCAGCGGAAGCCAAAAACGTCACCGAAGATTACGTGCGCGCGGGAACGCGGTTGGGATGTTTGGAAATGATCCTGGGCGGCACCACGACTTTCGTCGACATGTACTACTTCGAAGATGCGGTCGCGGACGAAACCAGCAAAGCGGGGATGCGGGGCGTGCTGGGTGAAACGGTGATCGATTTCCCGGCGCCGGACAACAAAACCTGGCCCGACGCCATGGCCGCTTGCGATGAGTACGTGCGGAAGTGGAAGAACCACGCGCTGATTACGCCGGCCATCGCGCCGCATGCGCCGTATACCGTATCGGCCGACCATCTGAAAGAGGCGTTTGCCTTCGCGCTGAAATACGACGTGCCGTTTCTGATTCACGTGGCGGAAACTCAAAAGGAGCTGCAGCAAATTGCCGAGCAGCACGAGGGACTCACCCCCGTGGCGTATCTGGACAAGCTGGGCGTGCTCGACAAACGCGTTTTGGCGGCACATTTGATTTACGTAAACGACGACGATATCGACATCCTGGCCAAGCGCGGTGTAGGGGGAGGGCATTGTCCGCAATCGAACATGAAGCTGGCCGAGTCGGCTTCACCCGTACCAAAGATGCTGCAAAGCGGCGTACACCTCGGGTTGGGAACCGACGGCGCCTGCTCGAACAACGACCTCAACATGTGGGAAGAGATGGACACGGCGGCGAAATGGCACAAATCGGCGTCGCACGATCCCACCACGCTGCCGGCGCAGAAGGTTCTGGGAATGGCGACCATCGGCGGGCGCGAGCCATCGGGATGGACAAAGAAATCGGCTCGCTGGAGCCGGGCAAGCGGGCCGACATCATCTTGGTGCGGATGGATTCGCCGCACCAGACGCCGCTGTACAACGTGCTTTCGCAGTTGGTTTACGCCACGAAGGCCTCCGACGTCGATTCGGCGATCATCAACGGCCAGGTGGTGATGGAGGGGCGGAAGGTGTTGACCCTGGATGAGCCCGCGGTGTTGGCCAAAGCGCGCGAACTTGGAGAGCGGGTTCGCAAGAGTTTGGGGCGGTGATCAGTTCACGGATGGATCATCCCTCGCCGTGCGACGCAACTCCAGATAAAATCCAAACGCACTGCGAGAGTGGCGGAATTGGCAGACGCGCTGGACTTAGGATCCAGTCCCGAAAGGGGTGTGGGTTCAAATCCCTCCTCTCGCATTTTTGCAAATCGCGGAAGAAATTCACCACGGAGGCGCAGAACGAAACCGCGAAGGGGCGAAAAACGACGAGAGCTATTTGATTTCCAGCACCCACTGGGCGGCGCGCTGGATCAGCTCGGTGTGGTTGTGGAGGCCCAGCTTTTCCTTGATGCGGGCGCGGTAGGTTTCCACGGTTTTGGGGCTGACGTGCATTTTGCCGGCGATCAGCTCGGTGGTCAGGCCGTAGCCGATCATTTCAAACGCTTCCAGCTCGCGATCGGAAAGGGTTTCGATCGGCGAGCGGCCAGCGGCGGTCCCGCCGGCGACGCGCTGCAGCAGGTTGTCGGCCAACTCGCCGCTGACGTACAGCTTTCCGGCCAGCACGGCGCGGATGGCGTCAAGAATTTGGCGCATGGCGCGCCCTTTGTGCAGGTAGCCGTGTGCGCCGGCTTGCAAGGCGCGCTCGGCGTAGAGGTTTTCCGGATACATTGACCAGACGAGGATGCGCAGCGCGGATTGGCGCTCGAGCAATGCGGCGGATCAGATCCAGGCCGTTGCCGTTTTTCAGCGAGATGTCGACGATGGCGACGTCGGGCTGGGCGGAATCGACCAGGGCCAAGGCGCCCGGCACGTCTTCGGCCTCACCACACACGGACAGATCGGGCTGGGTGGCGATCTGCATCGCCAGTCCCTCGCGGACGATCGGATGGTCGTCCACGATCAGAATCTTGGCCATTGCCGGAAGCGTCATGGGATCGGATATCTGGATTTGGGTTGTCATTTTTAGCACCTAATGAGCAAGTTACGATCGTACCTCCGCCTTGCGCCGGCCCCACGTGCAAAGCCCCGCCAATTTGTTCTGCCCGATATTCCATGATCCGCAGCCCCATTCCGGCCGATTGCGCCGCCTGGCGGCCGATGCCGACGCCGTCGTCGGCGATGCTTAAATTCAGGCCGTCGTCGCCCGACAGCAGCGAAACGCGAATGTGTTGCGGCCGGCCGTGACGCAGCGCATTGCTGACGGCTTCCTGAGCGATGCGGAACAGTTCCTTGGCGCGCGTGTGGTCGGCCACTTCGCAGCGCTCGGGGCAATCGAACGTGACTGCGACGCCGGTTTGCTTGCTGACCGTGTCGGCCAGGTCGTCCAGGGCGGCCCACAGGCCTTTGGCCTCGACTTGCACGGGCACCAGACCGCGCGAGAGGATGCGAATTTGTTGATGCACCCGATCGATGCCTTCCACCAGTCGCGGGGCGATTTGATTTTTCGGGGCGACGGATTCCAGTCCTTGCTCCAGGGCGTTGGCCATCAAGCCCAGGCCGGTGAGTTCCTGGCCCACGCTGTCATGCAGCTCCTGACCGATACGCCATTGTTCTCGTTCGGCGATTTCGAGCACTTCGCGCTCAAGCTTCTTGCGGTGCGTGATGTCGAAGGCCACGCCGACGTAGCGCACGCCTTCGCCCGATTCGTTGTCGAGGAATCGACCGAAGGCTGCCAACCAGGCGAGCTGGCCATTGTCGGCGCGGATGATGCGATATTCGCTGCGCAAAAGCGACCGCTCCTGACGGGCCACTTCGCGGTTCTTCAGCACGTAGGCCCGGTCGTCGTGATGGACGCAGCGTTCCCACATGTCGAGCGTGGCTTCGCGGTTGGGGTTGGGCGGATAGCCGAACATGCGGAACATCGTGTCGGACCAAATGCCGGTGCCGTCTTGGAGGTTGATATCCCAGGTGCCCATGTGGGCGCCTTCAACGGCCAGTCGCATGCGTTCTTCGCTTTTGGCCAGCGCTTGCTTGGCCAGGTCGTGGTCGATGGTTTCGCGACGGAGGCCATCGATGGCGGTGTTCAGTTGGAGCGACCGGCGGGTGATCATCACGCCGGCGAAGGCGGTCATCCACAGCGCCAACAGATCCATCCCGCGGTTCCAGATATCGGACCACGGAGGAATTCCCAACGGCGACACGAAGAAACCGAGCACCACCAGCGCCGAGCAGGCGATCGCCGCGAAGAGAACCTGCCGCGTGTTGTTGTAAACGACCGGGGCCAAAATGACGGGCAAATAGAACACCCAGACATCGACTTCCGGCGGCGTAAACAAATCGACACAGAAGACCGCGGCGGCGAACAACGCGACGGCCGCTAGCATGAAATACTGCCGACGATTTTCGCGAGTGATTTGCATGGCGAAAAGCTTAGCCGAGCTGATGCCGATGGCGGAGAGCGATTTCCGCCGTCTCTCCTCAGTTGTTGATTTTAATCTAGCGCGCAGCATTGGTCGGAGGAAATCCCAGGAATTTCCCGACAAAGCTGGCGGCATCGCTCCCGATAAAATGTGCGGGTACATCCCGATGGCGATGAATTGCCGCGATCTCAATAATGCGAGGCAGCTTTTCGTCGCCGGATCATCCGACACACGTTTCGTGACCGGCATTCAAACAGGAATTCATTATAAACACGGAGGAGTCATTTATGCTCGTGCTCAAACGCAAACTCGGCGAAAAAATTATGATTTGCAACGATATCGTCGTGACCGTCATCGGCGTTCAGGGAGGCCGAGTCAAACTTGGCTTCGACTGCCCCGGGCACATTCCAGTGCACCGCGAAGAAGTGCACCGCCGGATTCGCGCGGAGCGTGCCGGTGCAATCCCCAACCGCCAGCGTAGTGAATCGCCGTTTCTGCCCGAGTTTGCCTGAGGCGCGACTGCCTGCGTGATTTAGAATACAAGCCTAGGGGCTAGTGCCCCTGGGCTTGGGCGTTTTAGTGTGCTACCCCCGGGCAGAGCCCGGGGCTAAGCGCGCAAATTACGATTTCGGCTGATCCAGACTCACCGTCACCGTTTTCCATTCGGTGTAGGCATCCAGTCCGCGTTCGCCCAGCTCGCGGCCGACGCCGCTTTGCTTGAAACCGCCGAAGGGGGCGGCAGCGTCGAACACGTCGTAGCAGTTCACCCAGACCGTGCCCGCCTTGATCTTCGAGGCCACGTAGTGGGCCTTGGCGATGTCGCGCGTCCAGACGGCGGCGGCTAGGCCGTAGCAGGTTTTGTTGGCGCGCTCGATGATGTCGTCCAGGTTTTTGAAGCGCAGGATCGACATCACCGGGCCGAAGATTTCTTCCTGGGCGATCGTCATGTCGTCTTTCACCTCGGTGAACAACGTGGGCTCGACATAGTAGCCCTTTTGTCCCCAGCGGCCGCCGCCGGTGACGCATTGGGCGCCTTGCTTCTTGCCCACTTCGATGTAGCCCAGCACTTTGTCGAGTTGGGTTTTATCGACTTGCGGGCCTTGCTCGGTCGCCGGGTCCAACGGATCGCCGAGCTTGCGCGATTTGTTCAGCGACACGATCTTGTCGACAAACTTGTCGTGCACTTTGTCTTCGACGTAGAGCCGGCTGCCGGCGCAGCAGCACTGGCCCTGATTGAAATACAGGCCGAAGTGCGAGCCTGCCGCGGCGGCATCGAGATCGCTGTCGGCGAACACGATGTTGGGACTTTTGCCGCCCAGTTCCAGCGAGACGCGCTTCATCGAAGGAGCGGCTTCGCGGGCGATCAGGTGGCCGATTTCGGTCGAGCCGGTGAAGGCGATCTTATCGACCTCGGGATGTTCGACCAGCGGAGCGCCGGCCGTGGGGCCGTATCCGGGGATGACGTTGATCACGCCGTCGGGAATGCCGGCCTCTTGCGCGAGTTTGGCCATCCGCAGGCAGGTGAGCGGCGTTTGCTCGGCGGGCTTCATCACGATCGTGCAGCCGGCCGCCAATGCCGGGCCCCATTTCCAGGCGACCATCAACATCGGAAAATTCCAGGGGATGATCTGCCCGACCACGCCGACTGGTTCGCGGCGCAAATAGCAGAAATAATTGCCGCGGATCGGCACGACTGAGCCGTGAATCTTGTCGGCCCAGCCGGCGTAGTAGCGCATGCAATCGATCGTCAGCGGCAGATCGGCGGCGCGGCTGTCGCGGATAGGCTTGCCGTTATCCAGCGATTCCAGCGCCGCGAGATCTTCCAGTTCTTCCTGCAGCAAATCGGCGAAGCGGTTCATCAGCTTGCCGCGGTCGCGGGCGTCCATTTTTCCCCAGGGGCCTTTGTCGAGTGCCTGGCGCGCGGCTTTGACGGCGGCGTCGACATCTTCCTTGCCCCCTTCGGCCACCTTGGCGATGACTTCTTCCGTGGCCGGGTTGATGGTGTCAAAGGTCTTGCCGCTTTTAGCCGGCTGCCATTTGCCGCCGATGAAGCATTGCGTTTCGCGAACTTGCGGTTTGCGAGTTTTTTGTTCGACTGCGGTGGCCATGAGAAACCTCCGGTATGAGATCTGTGGTGGCTGTGGTCGATTTAGAAATCGGGCCAGAAGAACTTTGCCCGTAATCCTGCTAATCTACCGACTTGGGCGATCTATTGCAATTATTGCCGTCGCGCAGCGGTTGCCAAGTATCCACGCGAAACGCCAAACCAGCCGAGTTCACGCATGCAGTGGGATGTGGTCGTTGTCGGAGCGGGTGCGGCGGGGCTGGTGGCGGCCGAACGATCCGCCTCGCGCGGGCAAAAGACGCTGCTGTTGGAGAAGAACCCGCGGCAGGGGGTGAAAATTTTGATGTCCGGCGGCACGCGCTGCAATCTGACGCAGGCGACCGACAGCCGGGGCATCGTGGCGGCCTACGGACCGCCGGGGCGGTTCTTGCACTCGGCGCTGGCGGCGTTGGGGCCGCAAGATTTGGTGGCGCTTGTGGAAGGGGAAGGCGTGCCGACCAAGATCGAAGCAACGGGCAAAATTTTTCCCGTAAGCAATGATGCCCATGACGTGCTGCGGGCATTTGTCGCAAGGCTGGAGCGCAGCGCGTGCGAAGTGGCGCTCGAAGAGCCGCTCGTGGAACTCAATCGCGCCGATCAAGGCTTTCGTCTTGTGACGCGGCGGCGAACGATCGAGGCTGCTAAAGTCGTGGTCACCTCCGGCGGGCAATCGTATCCCGGCAGCGGCACCACCGGCGACGGCTATCTTTGGGCCACGGCGCGTCGGGCATGCGTTGGTCCCGCCGCGCCCGGCCCTCGTGCCCATTACCACTTCGGCCGAGTGGGTGCGGGCGCTTTCGGGGATCACGATCCCGGACGTCGCGCTGCGGCTGATGGAGCCGGGTGAGAAGCCGAAAGTTTTGGACACACGGCGCGGGTCGCTGTTGTTCACCCATTTTGGATTGTCGGGGCCGGTGGTGTTGGACATTAGCCGGCACGTGAGCGGTCATCTGCGGCCGCAATCGCTGTGGTTGGAGTGCGATTTTTTGCCGGACGTGAAATCAGCGGCCCTCGAAGAGCAGGTGCGATTGCAAGCGAATGTCGAAGGGAAGAAGCAGGTGGCGGCGCTGGTGCCAGAGATTTTGCCGCGACGATTGGCTGACGTTTTGGTGCGCGAAGCCAAATTGGCTGCGGATCAGAAGGCGGGAGAGTTGAGCAAAGCAGGGCGGGAAGCGCTCGTCGGCGCGATCAAGCGATTAAAGATTCCCGTCACCGGCACGCGCGGTTTCGGCAAAGCCGAAGTCACCGCCGGCGGCATTCCGCTAAGCGAAGTCGATTCGCGCACGATGGAAAGCAAAATTGTTCCCGGACTCTATCTGGCCGGCGAAGTGCTCGATCTCGACGGCCCGATCGGCGGCTATAACTTTCAGGCTGCCTTCAGCACCGGCTGGCTGGCTGGCACGAGCGTGTGAGAATCGTGCGGGCGTGCGCTGGTCACGACGAGCTGCCTGCGGCGAAATGTTGTGCGTTGCGGCGTGCCATGGCCATGACGGTACCCTGAGGATTCACACCAGGAGAGTCGGGCAAGATGCTGGCGTCGTTTAGATAGAGATTCTCGAAGTCGTTCACCAGTCCGAAGGAGTTGACGGCGCACAGGTCGCGGCGCTGGCCGGCGGGACACGTGGAAAAAGCGTGGACGGTGACGAGGCTGAGGGACGACTTTGGCAACGGCTGGTCAAGCCAGCGGACGGCCTCGACGTCGGTCCGAATCGCCGGGATGCCAAACACGCTGGGAAAGACGGCCTCGGCGCCGCCGGCCAACAGGCAGGCGGCCATGCGGGCCAAACCGACGCTGAGATTGTAGTTGTCGCTCTCCGACAATTCGTAGCGCAACAGCGTGCAGTCGGGGCCAAACAGGGTGGGACGCACCGAACCATTGCCGCTGCCGCGCACGCCGACGTAATAATGCGCCAGGTAGCGCTGGTGCTTCATCTCGTCTTTGTTCTGCGGCCAGTTCTCGCTCAAGGTCATGGCCACGTGGCCGGCCGTGAAGAAGGCGCCGCCCAGCGACAAATCGGAGGAAAACTTGGCTTGGATCAGCGGCAGGACGCTGCGCTGGGCGTCGATGGGCTCGCGAAACCTGGCGGCGACTTTCAAATACGGATGGATGCGCAGCGTGTTGCCGACGTGATAGCGGATGGCGCTTCGCAGCAGCAAGGCGGGCGTTTCCGTGGGGCCGCAACAAACGAAGACGTGATCGGCATCGATGCGCAGCAGTTGCTGCGAACCGTCGTCGGCGCATCCGGACCAGCGCGCCGGTGACGCGTTTGTGCCGCCGCAGGAGCAGGACCGCTCGGCAATTCGGCAAGAAGCGCGCGCCGGCGGCCTCGGCCAGGGGAATGATCCGCCGGCTCATGCCTTGCTTGGCCCCGGTGGGACATCCGCTGGCGCACGCGTTGGTGTTCTGGCAGCCCGGCGCGGCGCGGGGAACTTCCTGGTAGGGCCAGCCCATCGCCTCCAGGCCGCGGGCGAAAACCTGGGTGCTGGCCGGCCAGGGACGTTTCGACAAGCCCACGCCGAGCGCATCCTCGGCCCATTGAAAGTGCGGCTCGAGATCTTCCTGCGTGGTATCGCACAGGTCGTATTGGGCTTTCCAACGCAGCAGCGTTTCGCGCGGCGCGCGGTGCCAGAAACCGCTGTTGATTTCCGTGCTCCCGCCCAGGCAGCGACCTTCGACGTACCCGATCGGCACCTTGCCGACAATGGGCGACATGCCGCGCCGCCGGTAGAGCCGCTTCATCGCTTCGGTAGGGGGCCGGCCGTAATCGGTCAGTTCGTGCCGCGCGCCTTCTTCCAGCACCAGCACTTCGTAGCCCGCCTTGGCCAACTCCAGCGCAGTGACGGCGCCGCCGGCGCCAGAACCGATAATGAGCACGGAAGTTTGCATGGTGAGCTTGGGGGGGTAGGTGAGCTAGTTTCGCCGGAGGTAGACGTCCATCCAGTCGAGCTTTCCGATGTGCACGATTTGTTGTTCCCAGAACAAGTCGTAATGGCCTGGCAGGAGTTCGTTGATGACGCGGTCGATCAGCCGTTCGCAGCCCAGCCCCGGATGCCACTGCCTGGTGAAATGCCTCCAGTAGTTGCGAGGCCCGATCACGATCACTTTCGGCGGATGGCGGAGGAGCTCGTCGAAATCGGCATCGACGTAGCGATCCCAATATTGATCGGCGAAGACAATCGCGGAAGAAAACGGCGGCCGGCGTCGCTCGAACCAGGATTCGACGTTGGGATCTTCCGGCAGCAGCAGGACCGTGTCCTGGTCGGCATTCGGCGCGCACTGTTTTACGATCGTGACCAAGCGGCGCATGCCGTCGGCGGATTGTCTGAGCTTCGCACCGTCGAGATAGGAGACTCCGGGCCAGACGTGATCGCAGTTGGCACAAACCGCGATCTGATCGATAAACACGCCAAAGGGAATACACAGCGCGAAGGTGATGCCAAAGAAGTGAGCAAGCCGCTGGAAGGTCGAATGGGGTTGCCAACTGTGGGCAAGTGCCGCTGCGGCGGCAATGAACATTCCGGCGGCGAAAACAATCAAGGGGTTGTTGTCGTAGGTCCAACGAAAGTAAGAAACGGATAAGGAATGCCCCACGGCCGCGCATCCGAGAATCGACAGCAGGATAGAGAAACTGCACCTGTCAGTTCGCCGAACGAGACAACGCACCATCAGCGCCGCCGCGAAAAAAACTCCTGCCCAGAGGGCGTAATCCGTGATCAGCCGGCATTTGTTCCAGAGGGCCGTCCAGACATCGACGGTGATCCAACGTCCGGTGCCTTGGAGAGAGACGAGGGCCACGACGCTGATCACCAGCGGCAACAGAGCGGCGCCGTAAGTTTCGGCATGTTTCCGCCACTGGTCCGCTGGGAATGATCCGCCGGAAACCGTTGCCGAGGCGCCGGCCGGATGCGGTGGTTGAGATGCCGGCACAGGCCTGCAGTCGAGCGATTCCGGGAGAGTGCCGGCGCTGGGCAACCAGCCTAAGATGGCGATGAAGCCGATGCCAGAAGTGACCAGGACGAACGCATGATCCGTAATTTCGTGCGCGTAGCCTGCCAGATTACTGGCGATTTGCGGCAGGCCGCCTTTGGGCTCGGAACCGGTCAGGAAAACGTCGTGAAAGAGGCCCGCGAGATCGACCTCGTTTCGCATCAAGAAGCAAAGCATCAAAGTCGCGATGGCCAGCGCAGCAAGAAACAGCACGGCGCGACCGAAGCGCCGGAAAAGCGAGATCGTCCTGGGAAACAGCAGCAAGGCAGCACAGGTTCCCGCGATCGCGGCGAGCCCGGTCGATTGTTTGGACAGAACAAGGGCCGCGGCAACGATGCAGGCCAGCGCCAGCCAAATCGATTGACGGTGTGACGCGACGAGCGCGTGGTTGCTGTGCGCGTCGTCTGAAGTGTGCGTTCGATAAGCGAGTAAAATCGTCGCGGCCAGGCACGCGACCAGGAATTGTGCCACGGCATCGTAGAGAATGGTTTTGGGCAGATCGTAAACGAGCGGGATGGAACAAAGCGTCACGACGAATGGGAGCGGGTCGGGAAAGCAGCGTCGCAGCGTGAAGTACATGGTCAGCAACATCAGCGACTGAAACAAACAGACGGCGCGGCTTTCACTGAGCCAGGTGGCATGGCCGCCGGTCGCGACGTAAAGCAAGACTGTCGGGAGCGGCGGCATCGGGGAATGCTGGCCGTCGGCATACAATTTGCCGCCGTCAGCCAGCCGATTCGACAGCGGGGCCGTCCAGCCGGTGAATTCCCGATCCATCCAAATGGAACTCCAGTGGGAGGGAGCGACTAACCAACTAAACGCCAAGAGATAAACCAGGAGCAGGAGCACTTCGAGAATTGCCGGCGACGCGGCGCGACGGCGCGGGGCCGTTTCGGCGCGGGACGTGGAACGAAACGATGGTGCCGTGCTGGGCATCAGGAGCTCCCATCCCGCGGCGCGGCAAGTTGGCCGACGAGAATGGTGGAGGGCGGACCTTCGATCTGCGCCTGCACTTGCGGCAGCTCATAGAACGCCAACACGGCGGTCGCCCTCACTGCCCGGAGCAGTTGCCGGGCGAGAGCCACTGGACCGTAGGCCCAGAGCTCGACCCAACGCTTTTGCTCTTCCGGCGGCAGCGCCACGAAACCGCGCACGTGCCGCAGCCAGGTAATGGTGCGGAAACCGGCCATGCCCACCTTGAACATCACCACCAGGCGCAACGGCAGGGCGCGAAGCTGTCCATCGACGAAGGCGGTGACCTGGCACACAGCCTCTTCACGCTCTGCGCCGATAAGCTTGTAATCATCCAACGGCAAGGTCGCGGCGACGAGCGCGGCCATGAAGGCCGTGGGCTTCTCCGCAGGTTCGGCATATCGAGAATGACCCAGCAAGCGACTTTGGCCGACGGGCAGGATGTCGCGCCGCTGCAGCTCGTTGGGCGCGGGGCTGGCGGCGCTGCCTGCGAGCGTCAAGGTTCGTTGCAAGGTGAATCCATACATGAACAGGATTCCGAAGCCCCACAGCGTGATTGGAACGAAAAACCCGAGATGCACCATCACCGCGTAGGTCAGCGACGCCTGCAGGGGCAGCCCGACGGACACCAAGGCTTGCGCAGAAATGCTGAAACGTGCCGATGAAGCCCGGACTCAAGGGAACCAAAATCGCCAGGTTCGTGACCGTCATCGCCAGCAGGGCCAAAGGGAAACTAAGTCCGATGCCGGCGACGGGAAGCATCAAGCAAAAGAACGCTGTCTCCAGGAGCCAAACCGCAAGACTCAGCGCGAGAATGAAGGCGGCATCGCGGGGCCGGCGGAGGTACGCAACGCCGTTGACCACCTCTTCAGAAAATTTCAACAGCGATTCCTGTCCCCGTGAGGGCAACCGTCGTCCCAGTCTTCCGGTGAGAGTTAGCACGTAGGCTGGGCAGGTTACGGCCAGCACGACCAGCGCCGCCGCCACGCCGAACACCACGGCACAAACCGGCAGCAATGCGGCCACCCAAGGCCTGGCCGGCTCAAGGACGGCGGCCACGATCAGCAGCAATAGCAGCGCCAATCCGTCCAGGATTCGTTCCACCACCGTCACGGTGAATGATTGCACGTAGGGCAGGCCGCTGCGCTGGGAAAGCATTCCGGCGCGGGCGAATTCTCCCAGACGCGCCGGGAGCACGTTGTTGACCGCGTAGCCGAAGACGACCACGTTGGTTGCCACGGGCAACGTCAGCATGGCCTCTCGACTTACCAGGGCTCGGCACCGTGCGCCGCGAACAAAATGCCCCGACAAGTAGGTGGCGACGGCCAGCGGGAACCAGGGCCACAGGTCCGCGGCGATCCAGGCCCGGCGGATTTGCTCATCGTCGAGCCGGCCCAGCGCCAGCACCAGCAAGCCGATGCTAAGTGCGGCGCCCAGAATGACAATCAGATGATTCCACTTCATAACGCCAAACTTCGGCAGAGCCGCCTGATAAGGGACCTACGTTTCACAAGAACCAACTCACCAGTTTGAGCACTCCTTGCTTGACGGCGGAACGATGACGGCTGCCTCCGTGTCCTTCCAGGACCTGCCGGCGGTTCTGCAGATACCACTGGTAGCTTTCCACGATCATTTCCTGGTTCGAGTAGCGCGGTTGCCAACCCAGCTCGGATTGCGCTTTGGCGATATCGAAATACAGCGAGCGTCCGTAGACCAGGCTGTGGTAGGCTCCCAAAGGCGATAGTCCCAAAGCACTGGTCGCTTTCATCCCCCACACCGCCGGCTTCATCGGCACGCTGACGACCTTGGAGCCGGTGCGGGCGTGATCGCACAGGGTCTGAAGAGTTTGTCGCATGGTGCAATAGCGGTCGGTGCCGCAATTGTAGACGGACGCCTCGCCCGCCGCGTCTGTGCGCTGCGCGGCCAGGATGCAAGCACCGGCCAGATCGTCGGCATGCACGAACTGGTAAATGTTGTCCCCGGCGCCCAACACGGGAACATTTCGGCCAGTATAAACCCATTCGAACAGGATCTGAAATATTCCCAGGCGCCCATGTCCCAGGATCGTTCTGGGGCGGATGATGGAAAGGAGCAAGCCCTTGCGGGCGTATTGCCGACAAAGCTCTTCCCCTTGCCACTTGGCTCGGCCATACGCTTCGGCAGGACTGGGCGGCGTTTGTTCCGTGACGGGATTGGAACGCGGCACTCCGAACACTGCGCTGGAAGAGGTGTAGACGACTTTTCGCACACCGGCCGCCGCCGCGGCCTCAAGCAAATTGCGCGTGCCTGAGACGTTGACCGACTCGAAAAGATGCCGTTGTTTGGCCAGCGGAACTTGGGCGATGTTGTGGTACACCGTGGCCACGCCTTGACAGGCGCGGGCAATCGCCTGCTCGTCGCGGATATCGCCTGGAAAGAATTCGACGTCGCAGGGGCGATCGTCGGTGTCGGCCAAATCAAACACGCGGCAGCGCATCCCAGCTTCGCGGAGCTTGCGCATCAGCAGCGATCCGAAATAGCCCGATCCGCCGGTGATCAGCGCATCCATCAACTTTTTCCTTGGTTGCGCCGCCGATAGACAAGCGTGCCGTCGAAGCCCGGTGCGCCCGGCGAAAACTCGGGCACCAGTTCGTAGGATTCCGAGAGGACCGCGGCTGTTTCTTTGAAGAGAGTGAGCGGGAAGAGATTGAAGCCGAAATAGTTTTTCCGAAAGGTCATGTTCCCGGAGACGTCGACAATGAACAGCGGCCGGTTCTCGCGAATTTCCTCCAGAAACGTATTCGCCGCGCCGGGAACCGCCCAGCGCAACGCCGCGTTTCGCGATGCTGGAACAACTCCGGGCATCACTCCGACGACAAAATTGGTGTAAGAAAATCGGGTGGCTGGATCGCGGTCTGTCTCCACGTAGATCTCCGGGCAGAAGCCCCACACGACGATGCGCTCGGTGGCGGGGCACTCGCTGCGGATAAAGGCCAACAAGTGATCTTTCGATTCGTATTCAACCCATCTCTGGATTTTCACGACATACCATTGAATGTTCACCATTTGAATGAATAAGCGAGGGCCCAGTAAGCATATTCCCAGCACGACCATCAGCGCGATCCGCCGCCATCTGCGGGCCGCGGGCATTTCAGGAGGAACCAACGGCCGCACCGCAATGAGGAACGCGTCGAACGTCAGCCCCGCCAGCAGGCACCAGGCGGGCAAGAGCATGATGAAATAGTGGCGCAAGGCCGGGCGCCGGCGAATCCGGCCAACAGCGACGAAATGCCCCACAAGGCCACGTGAAATTGGCGCCAAGTGGTGGGCGTTCGCCTGCCGATCCACCCTGCGGCGCGCCCGACCGACAACAATCCGCCGCACGCCGCGAACAATCCCAGCCCGAGGGAAGCCGCCACGGCGCTGTAAATCGAATAGAGATTGTTGATTTTTTCAGCCAGCGGAATGGCCTGCATGTAATAGTTGCGGTTGTATGTCCAGACGTAAAAGAAGAAGTCGCTCCAAGCGCCGCGGGCGACAAAGTAGCCGCAGACGACGGCCGCGACGGCAGCTCCGCCCAGCACGATGCCCAGCATCACACTCCGAACCTGTCGTCGCGACACGTCGGCGCCGCCTTCGGGCCCAACCCATAGCAGGAAGCCCAAAAACGCGATCGTAGCCAGGACATCGAGTCCCGCCGGTTGCTTGGTAAAGCAGGCAAGCCCAAAGCAAACTCCCGACAAAATGGCCCAAACCAGGGGTCGCGCGGGCTTCAGGGCTCGCCAACAGCCCAGCATGCCCAGTGACGTGAACACGATCACGACCCATTCGGTATGGAAGGGAAGCAAGTCGCTGGGCTCAAAGGCAAACGTGGATGCCACGGCAAAGTAGATCAGGCTGAACACCACGCCGCGGTTGGGCAGAATTTGCCGCGCCAAAAGCGCCAGCAGGCACAAGATGCCGATCATCACTCCCATCAGCGCCACGTGCAGCGCGAACATGTTGTTTCTGCCCGCCACCGCAAACACCAGCGCAAAAACGTAGTTGGTCAACGGCGCCCGGTGGTCAACCGAATCTTTGTAGGGGATGCCCCCTTGCAAAATGACGTCGGCCGTAACCGCCGTGAACGCCTCATCGGTCGTCCAGATCGGCCGTGCCAGACTCGGCAGGCGCCCCGCGATGACGATCAATGCCGAAAGCAACAGAGCGATCAGGATCGACGTGTTAGACCTCGGGTTGCTCTCGGTCGAACGTGTATGCATTGATCATCAATGGCAAGAAAGAGAAGTTCCGCAAGTGGGAGCCGGCGGTTCACGTCCGCAGCGCCTGCGCCGGCGTCGCTGGCCAGCAGCCAGCGAATGCTTCGCCGCATGCCCTCCCGCAGCGCGACCGGCGGTTGATAGCCTAATTCTTTGCGCCGCGCTCAACCGAGCAGGCAATGTTCTTGTTCATCTCCGACAGCACGTGGATTTTCTGTTGATAGAGTCCCAACGATTGGACGAGCCCGTCCACCCCGGTTGCCACTTCTCCTACCAGCCACGGCAACCGCATCCGCTTGTGAGCGCAGGGAATCTTGAATTCATTTTCGAGCAGTTCTTCGACCGTATCCACAATTTCGTTCATAGTATAAGCCCGCTGGTCGGCAATCCAATACATTTGCCCGTTGGCGGCGGGCGTGAGCGCCGCCAACAGCAGCCCCTGGCACAAATGGTCGACGTAGGCCATGGATCGAACGTTGTTTCCGTCGCCCACGATCGGCGCTTTGCCGTCGCGAATCATTTGAAAGAACAGAGTTTGGCGGGGCGGCTGAAACGGACCGTAAAACCACGGTGCGCGGATGATGACCGTCTCGATCCCCACGCGGCTGTGAACCTCCTGCACGATTTGCTCCATCTCCATTTTCGAGCGGCCATAATTCATGTAAGGGTGGTACGGCGATTGTTCGTCGAAACGGTGATCGGTGGTCGGATTGCAGCCGCACGGGGAATTGCTCGAGACGACGACCGCGCGTTTCACTCCGGCTGCCGCGGCCGCTTCCAGCACGTTTCTCGCGCCGTCTCGGTTCACCTCGTAGAATTCGCGCACTCGACGAGGATGGATCACCCCCGCGGCGTGGAACAGCGTCGCCCCGGCCGCGCCCTGGAACAGCCGGCGCAATCGGCCGGGTTGCGAATGTCGCCGGCAATCGGCTGCACACGATCGGAAAGCTGTGTCACGGCGGACGCGTCGTCGCCGGTGCGGATCAGGGCGCGAATCTCAAGTTCCCCTTGCGGTTGCCAGGCGGGAAATGGATCGTCGAAGCCCTGCGCGAATACCCTCACCAGGCGACGCCCGAGCCATCCGCCGGCCCCGGTCACGATCACCTGTTGCGACTGGAATTTCATGCCATCGCCGACGGCCAAAGGAAAAGATGCGGAGTTTCAAGGAACTCCTACTTTAATCGCGCTGGCAGGAGAAAGCGAAGCGCGCCCCAAAGGTCGGCGGCGGAAGAGCCTTGCCGCCGCCGGGCGGGATGGCGGTCAAATATGCCCGACAGGATTTGAACCTGTAACCTTCGGCTTCGGAGGCCGACGCTCTATCCAGTTGAGCTACGGGCACGAGTGCCTTGACGATCTGCGTGAGCGAAAGCGGTGGAGCCGCGCGACATAAAACGGATGGCAACGAATTCCAACGTATGACCGTTAGCCTGGTTGATGGCCGACCAGCGGTTCGCAAGTGAGAATACCAAAGACGTTGCGACGAGCCAAGCAGCCGCATGCACCCCACCGCAATTCAATGCCAGGATCTTACCCATGGGGTTTTGAAACGATCGCGCTCCCTTTACAATACGCGGTCGCAAATTGGTTTCTTGCCCACATTTCCAAGCAGCGTCCGACGATGACGTCTTGGCTCTTGCGGGCAATTCTGGTGTTCACGTACGGTTTTCTTTCAGGAACGAGGCAGGGGCGCAATTCAAGCGAATGGCAACATTCGCGGAGGAACAGAGATCATGTGGCTAGTGCGATCCCATGCCAAGACTCGTCGGACCGGCGGCCGGCATCGTCAACCTTGCATTGAACAATTGGAGCCGCGACTCGCGCTGACGTGGGCCGGCGTGCCGCCGGTTTCCATCACCCCGCCCAGCGCCGCGCTAGCCGTCAGCCTGAATTTGCAAAACGATGCCACGGGGTCGGCTTCGATCGCCACGACCGAGGTCGATTACTATTCGTTCGTGGCGACCACCAGCGGGGCATACGTCATTTCTGCCACGACGCCTGTAAGTTCCGTCGACACAGTGCTGGGCCTGTTCTCGTCAAGCGGACAACGGCTGACCTACAACGACGACATTTCTTCCACGAACCGGGACAGTCGGATCACTACGAATCTTGTGGCCGGGACGCGGTATTACATCGGCATTACGAATTACACGTCCTCGTCGCGCGGTGCGTACACGTGGACGATCGACGGTCCGGCTGCAGCGCTCGCCGATGACTCCTACGAAAACAACGACAGCCAGGCGACGGCGGCGAATTTGGGCACGTTGACCGCCACAACCACCATTTCGCAATTGGTGATGGCCGACAGCCAGGATTGGTTCAGGTTCACGACGGTTGCCGCCGGCGCCAGCGCCAACTCGGTTTCCGTCAGCTTCCAAAACTCTGCGGGCAATTTGCAACTGGCACTTTACAATTCGTCCGGGACGCTGGTGGGTTCGTCGCTAGGAACCGGCAACAGCGAAACGATTTCGCTGAATGGACTTGCCGCTGGGACCTACAGCGTGCTGGTGTATGGCAACGGCGGCGCGCTAAATCCGAGCTATAGCCTGACGATCAATCCGCCGCCTGCCGGGACCACCACCACGCCGGTAACCGCGTTTCCCAATGTTCCGTATTACGGCGGCAGCAACGAGTGGAATCTCAACGCGATCAATGCGCCGGAAGCCTGGGCGCAAGGATACACCGGCGCCGGGGTGGTGGTGGCGGTTGTCGATACCGGCGTCGACTTGGATCACGCCGATCTGATGAGCCAGATTTGGGTCAACCCTGGTGAAATTCCCGGCAACGGCATTGATGACGATCACAATGGGTTCATCGACGACGTACGCGGCTGGGATTTTGTCGGCAACGACAACAATCCCGACGACGCCAATGGCCACGGAACGCACGTGGCCGGCACCATTGCGGCCAACGCTAACGGCGTCGGTTCCACCGGCGTGGCCCCGGGCGCGACGATCATGCCCGTGCGCGTGCTCGACAGCAACGGATCGGGCACGGCGGCCGCCGTGGCCAACGGAATCCGTTACGCCGCGCAAAATGGCGCGGACATCATCAACCTGAGCCTGGGCGGATCGTTGAGTACGGTGATCCAGTCGGCGATTTCGTTCGCGCAGTCGCTCGATGTGCTGGTCGTGGTGGCAGCCGGCAACGAGTATGCATCGGTTCCGTCCTATCCCGCGCGGTTTAGTTCGTCGATGACCAATGTGATTTCGGTGGGCGCGCATAATTCGTCGAACGTGCTCGCCAGCTTCAGCAATGACGTGCGGCGCCAGCGGCGCGGTGCAGGTGGACGCTCCGGGGGTGAACGTGTATAGCACGTACTTCAACGGACAATACGCGACGTTGAGCGGGACCAGCATGGCGACGCCGCACGTGGCCGGTTTGGCGGCGCTGGCGCTGTCGGCGAACCACGAGCTGAGCGCCAGCCAACTGCGGACGCTGATCGTCAACGGGGCGAATCGAGCGATCAGCGGATCGGATTCTCGGGGGGGCATTAATGCCGCATTGACCGTTGCCCTGGCCGCGGCAGGGCAGACATCGACGAGCGCCACGGCGGCGACGTCGACTCAAGGCGTCTTGTCGTCGCAGACGATCGGTATCAGACGATTGGGAATTTTGGCTGTGGCATTTGGAAGCCACTGCGCCGGCGATGGTCGGAAACGCGTCGTCGATTGCGGCGGCTTCGTTGCCAACCTCAAACCGATCCGGCAGTGCATCCACTCACGCTGCGGCAATGGCAATGACCGTGGACCATGCTGAAGCGTGCGTGGCGGAGGCTGAACCGAGCGAATTCAACGTCCGCTGGGGTGTGACGGACGCAGATGATGCGTCGGCGCAGGTGCTCGGTGAGACGTTTGCTCGAGAAGATGCTTGGACCTGGCAGGCATGCCGCGATTTGGCTGCAGCGGGAGTTATCTAATCCTTCCAGTCGAGACGCAAAATCAGCGAATTGAGACGGTCGCCTCCCCGGGCGACCGCGGCGATGGCGACAAGTACTCAAGCCGCGGTGATTGAAAATGGGCGGTACAAGACTCGAACTTGTGACCCCCAGCTTGTCGAGCTGGTGCTCTAACCAACTGAGCTAACCGCCCTGGAATCGCTCGAGCCGAACGGTGATATCCGCCGCACGGCCCGATTCAGGCTTTGGTCAATTTGACGGTGCGGCCAGTGGTCGTCAAGAGTGGAAGGCCGATAACGGAAAGAGAGCCGCCGAGCGGTGCGGTTCACTCTTCTTCCAATTCCTTCAGGCGCACGTCGGGGCTGCGATTGGAGCCGCGGACCAGAATGATGATCGACAAGGCCACGCAAAACAAAACCAGCAGGTAGGCAATGCCGTCGTTGTGGGGTTCGGGAGCGGCGTTCATCACGGCATGATCGGCCAAGGCCACGGCCGGCGACATTGCGCATAAGATGCCCACCGCCGGCCCGAGCAGAATTGACGCCAGGAGTCGCTGGAGGAGTTTCATCATCGGAGCATTTTACCATGCTTGGGCCGCTGAGAGGCAACTTTCTTCCATTTCTTCCGGTGGATGGGCTCGGCAGAAGTATTCCTCGACCCCGGCCGCGGCCTTGCGGAACGACGCCGCAGGAGCGGAGAGCGTATCCCAGGCCGCGGATAAAGGGCGCGCCATGCGGGCGTAGTCGTCCAGTGTGACGCCGACAAAACCGTAAAGGCGATCGTGGTAGTGGAACAATTGCTCCACCGGCAAAGGCGAGCGATCGCCGACGATTTGGTAGGCGAAGACAAACAAGCCTTGAAAACCGGCGCCGAACAGGCGCTGCCAGGCGGTCAGACTGCGCAGATCGTCGCGCGTCGACCAGTTTTTCCAATATTGCTTCTGACGGCCGGCGGGAAAGTGGCGGCCTTTGACGTCGACCAGCCAGGAATGACCCAGAGCCGGCGAGACGATGAAGTCGAGGCTTTTGAGCGATGCGCCGCCCAAGAGGCGCGCTTCGATTCGTCGACCGCCACGTAGGGAATTTCGCGCGAGCGGAGAAATTCTTCGAAGGCCGCTTCGTAGTGGTTGTCGCGCTTGGCCATGGGCGAATTGTATCAAGGACCAAATAAAGGGAGAAGCTATTGCAGCAGTCGACGTAATGCGGCAATTAATTCGCCGGCTTCCGCGGATAGGGGTACTGTTTCGCTGGTCGTGGTGGCGAGGTTTTTGATTTGGATGTTGCCGGCGGCGAATTCGTTTTCGCCGGCCACCAATGCGACGCGAAAGCCGCGGCGGTCGGCGTATTTCAGTTGCTGTCCGAGCTTTTTCGGTTCGGGAAACACTTCCACGCCGAAGCCGGCGGCCCGCAAGTTGGCGGCCAGCCGCAGATAATCGTGCAGGCGGCGATTCGTCGAAATAGGGAATGAAGATTTCGGCCGGCGTGCTTTGTTTGGCGAGCATGCCCAACTCTTCCATGCCGGCCAGCAGCCGATCCAAGCCCGAGCGAGGCGCCGATGCCGGGCAGTTGCTGGTTGGTGTAGAGCGCCGCCAGATTGTCGTAGCGGCCGCCGGAGCAGACGCTGCCCAGATCGGGCAGGGCGTCGAGAAAGGTTTCGTAGATGGTGCCGGTGTAGTAGTCGAGGCCGCGGGCGATGACGGCGTCGATCTTAAGCCGCTGCGCGGAAACGCCGGCCGCTTGCACGGCGGCATTGATTGCGGCAAGCTTGGCGACGCCGGCTTGGCCAAGTTCGTTGCCGGCCACCAGCGAATCGAGTTGCTTGAGCACATCGTCGTTGCGCCAGTAATGGCGGCCAGTCGCAGCACGGCTTCGGCTTGCTGCGGCGTGGCGCCGGCGGTGGCGGTCATTTCCTCGGCGACTTTCTCGGGCCGATCTTGTGAACTTTGTCCAGCGCGATCAGCACGGCTGTGGATTTCTCGGCCAAGCCGAGTTTCGCCAGCAGGCCGTTGAGCACCATGCGGTTGTTGACGTGGATCGTGAACTCTTCGAAACCGATGGCCCGCAGCAGGTCGTGGATCACCAGCGCCGTTTCGATGTCGGCCACGAGCGATAGGGTGCCGATGGTGTCGAAATCGCACTGCATGAATTCGCGGTAGCGGCCGCGCTGGGTGTTTTCGCCGCGCCACACGCTGGCGATGTGATACCGCTTGAACGGCGTGCCCAGTTCGGCGAAGTGCTGGGCGGCGAAGCGGGCCAGGGGCACGGTCAGGTCGAACCGCATGCCCACCTCGCGGCCGCCGTGGTCGGTGAAACGGTACATCTGCTTGTCGGTTTCCTCGCTCCCCTTGCCGGCCAGGATTTCCAGATACTCCAGGGCCGGCGTGTCGATCGGGCTGAAGCCGTAGGAGCGGTACACACGCTGGGCGGTGTCGATCAGCCGTTCGCGCGGGATCATCTGCTGCGGCAGATAATCGCGAAAGCCTTTGAGCGTGCGGGGGGTGATCATGGGGAAGCAGAAGGCAGAAAGCAGAGGGCAGAAGCGGAAAAAACAGATTGTAGATTGCTCGAAAGGCTTAATCTATGCCAAAACATGGAAGGTCATTTCATGGATTCACAAGGTTCGCCAATGAAACCCGTATTGGTGCTGCGGCATGTGGCGCATGAGGGGTTGGGCACGATTGCCGATGCGCTGGCGCAGCGGCAAACGCCGTACACGATTGCCGACATGTTTGCCCGTCCGCCGCGCTCGTTCGATCCGCGCCAGTGGAGCGGATTGATCGTGATGGGCGGGCCGATGAATGTGGACGAGACCGATCGGCATCCCTTCTTGGCCGACGAAGTGGATTGGATTCGGCGGGCGGTCGATGCTGATTTGCCGGTGCTGGGGGTTTGCTTGGGCGCACAGCTTTTGGCCAAGGCGTTGGGCTCGCGGGTGTTTGCCAATCGAGTGAAAGAGATCGGCTGGTACGAAATGGACATGCTGCCGGCGGCGACAGATGATCCGTTGTTTCGCGGCGTCGCTTCGCCGGCCACGGTGTTTCACTGGCATGGCGACACATTCGATTTGCCCAGCGGCGCCGTGCATTCGGCGCGCACTGCGCTATGTGAGAATCAGGCATTCCGCTTTGGGACGTCGGCCTACGGCTTGCAATTTCATCTGGAGATGACGGCCGCAATGATCGACGACTGGCTCTCGCACGGGAACGATTGCGGCGAATTGGCTGGGCTGGATTACATCGATCCGGCGGCGATTCGCCGGCAATCGCTGCAGCGTCTGCCGCAAATGGAAGAGTTGGCGGGGCAGGTGTTTCGTCGATTTGCCGAGCTTTGCGCGCAGCCGACTGCGACGTGAAAATCGGCACGAGCCGATCAACCCAACTTGCGATTTCGGCCGTTTTTTTACCGCAAATCGTCGCCGGTGGCCAAGTTGCATCGCCGTGCATCGGCAGCCTTATGGTTGCATACAAGCGCAAATCAATTACAGTGAAAGGACCCGGTTTTTTGCGCACCTGGAGCTCGTCATGCCGATTCTGGCCGCCGAACCGAATATCTTCCCGACGGATTTGCTGGTCGGCGCCGACGAGCAACTCGCGGCCAACCATGATTTCACCCGCGCGGCGTGGTGGGTGCTGTACACACGGCCACGGCAGGAGAAAAGCCTGGCGCGCGATTTGTTGAGCCGGGGAATCAAATTCTATCTGCCGCTGGTGCCGCGGCGGCTGCTGATTCGCGGCCGGCCGGTTTTCTCGCACGTGCCGCTATTTAGCGGCTATGTGTTTGTGCACGGTTCGCGGGAAGATCGCCTGCGCAGCTTGATGACCAATCGCGTGGCGCAGGTGATTTCGGTCGATGACGGCGAGCGGTTGCGGAGCGATTTGCAGAGCATCCAATGGCTGATTGAATCGGGAGCGCCGCTGACGATCGAATCGCGTCTGGAAGCGAATCAGCCGGTGCGCGTTTGCGCCGGGGCCTTTGGGGGCTTGGAAGGAATCGTGCTGCGGCGCAAGAATGAAACGCGGCTGGTCGTTTGGGTGAAGCTGTTGCAGCAGGGAGTGTCGTTGGAGATCGACGACTTTCTGCTGGAGCCGATCGGCTAAGCGAGGAACTTTCAGGCGGCTGTCACGCCTCGGCCAATTCGTCGTCCTGGCCCATCAGGCTTTTCAGATACAAGCCGCCACAGGCCAACGAGCAGACGACGATCAGGATGCCGCCAAGCCTTCTGGAAATGGGGCCATGCTCCGCGGCGGAATCGGCTGCAATTGTTTCCTCGGGTTCGGCTGTTTCGTCGGTTTGGAAGGTATCGTCGGGTGGGGCAGCTTCGTCGGAGGCAGCGTCGGTTTCGTCCTCGGGCGTGGAGGGGACGATCGCCTGATAGACCGCCTGCACGACGCCGGAGTTCTCGTTGGGCGCGGTTTCAACTGATGCCGCGGAATCCATTGGCGCGGCGGCGACTTCACCCTCTGCCAGCTTCTCCATCGAGGGAGGGGAATTGGAAGGCGGCGCGCCGGCTGACGCGACCTCTTGCTGCATCGGCTGCGCCGGCGCCTGTTCCAATTTCGCCGGCTCGCTGACTTCTGCGATCGTGCCCAGCGGCGCTGCCTGCTGGCAAAGATTCGATTCCGGCAGAGCTGTTTCCAGCATCGCGTTCTTTTTTCGCGGTTCGCTATCGCGATCCTTTGGGGGCGAGCCGTTGGGAAGTTCTCTTCCCGGCGGCACCAGCGGCGGCAGATCCGGCATGGTGGGAGTCGTTTCCGGTGGTATCGGATTTGATCCGGGCGCCGGCATGCCTTCTCCCGGCACGGTTCCTTCCGCAGGCGGCGGAGTTTCGGTCGGCGCGGGCGTTGGTTCTGATGGCGCGGCGGGGGGCTGCAGCGCTGGAGTGGGCTCTGTCGGGGCCGGCGTGGTTTCCGGCGGCGGAAGTTTTTGCTGCGGAGTTTTGAGCACCGGCTGCGGCGGCGGAACCGGTTCCGGCCCCATCGGGCCTTCCATGATCGGATACACCCCGCTGGGCGGCGGCGGGCAGCCGGGGCAGGTGGCCGCCCAGGGGATCCAGCAAGTGGGATGATAGCCGTGGCACTCCGGATCCAACTGCGCGACAGCGTTGTACTGGCATTGCATGTGGCAAGGGGAGGGATCTTTCAAGCGCAATTGATCGTGGCCCACGCAGCCTGCCGCCAGCAGGAACAACATTCCCGCTGCACACAGCAAAGCGCGGTGATGCACGAATCGAATTGGCAATTGATGTCCCATAGCCATTTCAGTCTGGCGAATCGGCGTCGTTGGGCACGCGTCAGGGGCCCGTGCCCGTTCCGTTGCCGCCGTTTTTGAAGCTCTGCACGGTGCTGTTACCCAACAGCGCGACGCCGAACACCCGTTCCATCGGCGCGGTGATCTTGCCCAGGTAGTTGTCCAATGTGACCAGCTTGTCTTCCGCCACGTAGACTCGATCGCCGGGCAGAAGCTGATAGTTCGTGGTGGCGTCGCCGCGCTGGGTAAGTCCGATCCAGTCGACCGGCAGAATCTGATCGCAGCCGCCTTGGGTGTGACCCGGCCGGGCGATCCAGATTTTGGTGGACGAGATGGAAGTCAAGCCTTGGATTTGTGCAATGGCGTCCAGCACGGTGTCGTTGCCGGTGATGGGGAATTTGTTGACGCCGTCGCCGAGCTGAGCGCCCTGGGTGATGACGTAAAAATTCTTGCTGTTGTAGCTGTACACCTCGACCGACACCTCCGGCTCCTCAAGATCCTTGGCCAGGAAGCGTTCGATGCTGCCTTTGGCTTCCTGCAAGGTCTGACCCACGACCACCACGCTGCCGTAGCTGCCCAAGGAGATCGTGCCATCCTGGGTGACCAGGTGCTGGCCGGCGATCTGTTGCTTGCCGACGACGTCGTTGATGGCCACGGAGACGATCGGCTCGCGCAGCGTTTCCTTCAGTTGGTCCTCGATCACGACTTTGGCTTCGTCGACGGTCATGCCTGAAACTTTGGCGCGTCCGTAGGGGAAGCCCAGGTTGACGAAGCCGCCCATTTCGATGACGAACACGCCGGAGATCGGCGCGTTGGGCAGGGCATTGGTGACGCGGATGATCAGCGAATCGAGCATCCGCAGTTTGTAGGGTGCTTTGGGGACGACATTCAGCGCATCGACCTGCAAGACGTCGGGCGGTTCGATGCGATACGGAGGGAGGATGGTCTTCGTCAGTTTGCGCGGCGCGGTGCACTGCACGGGGATCTTGCCCGGTCCGCAACTGATGCAGCCGCAGCCAGCCGTGGGCAACACGAGCGCCACACAGCAAGCCACTCGCAGCATACGGTGTTTTCGGAAGACTGCGATCATCCAACGGCATCCATGCGCGTAGAGGAACGAAGCGCGATTTAGCTGCCTCTAATTTCGGCCAAAACTCTTCATACAATCCATATTTTCACCGTAATCGGAAAACTTCCTGTTGCTTCGCAGCTTTGATGCAGATTGCGCAAACCGCCGTCGTTCAATGCGGGAGACTGCTGGCGGCGTCACGCCGATTGCGCGGATTTCCGACGTGCGCACCAGAAGAATGCGAGCGGTGCTAGCAGAGAGACTAAGATTCTGGCGCTAGCCAACAGCTACCGGCCGCCGCCGTGACCAGAACTGGCGGTGCTACGTCCTCTGCTGGCGGACCTGTTGCCGCCGCCGGCAGACGCACCACCGCCCCCGTTGCCGCCAGTTTGCAAGCCGCCGTAGTAATGGGAGAGATTGTCGTAGTTGCCGCCGATTCCGGTCGTGCGCAACATTGGAGGGAATGATTTTCATTCCCTGCGGCTGTTGCTGTTGTTGTTGGTTTTGCTGTTGCTGCTGTTGCTGGGTCTGATCGATCTGCAACTGCTGGCTTTGTTGGGTTTGCGACAGATTATTGATGTTGAGCGCTTGCGTGCGGTTGATCTGCTGCTGCTGCTGGGCCGGTTGCACAAACGTCTGGTAGTTCGGAAACGGGCCGCTTTGCTGACGCGTCAAATACAAGTATGGGCTGAGCGTCGGCCGGGCGGGAGTATAGGAATTCATCTGGCGCTGAGCGTGGGTTACGCCGCAAGTCGCCAGCAATGCCAGCGCGATGATCGGGGTGAAGATTTTGTATCGCATCAATGTGACCTGGGGTATGTGGTCATTCGGCGCAACACCCCCTTAAGACCGTCATTCATCGTAACATATTCGGCATTCCATGAGCAATCATTGGGGATTCTTCATTTTGAGTTGCTAGACTCGGAAGACTGCAACCGCTAGGCTGAAAAGGCAATCCACGTGCTTGCAATTGCCGGGCCAATGGAGCGCCATGGATTCTAAGATCAGCCTTACCGTCAATGGTCGCGAGCACACCATCACGACCGATCCGCAGCGAAGCTTGCTGGACGTGTTGCGGGAAGAGCTAAAACTGACGGGCACCAAATACGGATGCGGCGAGGGCCGTTGCGGCGCGTGCAGCGTGATCATCGACGGCAAGCGGGTCTATTCTTGCAAAACGCCGCTGGAGCAGGTGGCCGACAAAAAAGTGCTGACCATCGAAGGATTGGCCGACGGCGATAAGCTGCATCCCGTGCAAGAGGCGTTTCTCGCGGAAAACGCCTTTCAATGCGGCTACTGCACGCCGGGGATGATTATGGCCGCCGTGGCGCTGTTGCGCGAAAAGCCACAGCCCACGGACGACGACATTATCTCGGCGATGTACCGCAACGTGTGCCGCTGCTGCAGCTATCCGAAAATTATGGCCGCGGTGAAGCGCGCCGGCACCAAGAAAGAGGAGAAGTGATGGCCAAGGAGTTGCCGCAAATTGAAGGTTATGTGCGCGATGGGCCGGCGGAGGAAGAGCCCGTCGAGCGGATGGCGTACAGCTTCGGCGTGACGCGGCGGCAGTTTGTGCAGGTGCTGGGGGCGGGATTGGTGATTGCCGCGTGGAGCGGCCCAGCGCTCGCGCAAAACGGCGACGATAAAAAAGGAGGCGGCAAAGGGCGCAACAATTTCCGCGGCGGTCCGGCGCCGACGTTGGCGGCGCGATTGCACATCGGCAAGAACGGCGTGGTGACGGTGCTCACGGGAAAGATGGAGTGCGGCCAAGGTTCGTGCGCCGAGCTGACGCAAGCCGCCGCCGAAGAGTTGCGGCTGAGCGTGGAGCGGATCGAAATGGTGATGGGGGACACCGGATTGACGCCCAACGACGGCATGACGGCCGGCAGCGGCACCACGCCGCGCACGGTGCCGGCGATTCGCCAGGCGGCCGCAACCGCGCGGAACCTGCTGGTGGCGCTGGCGTGCAAACAGTGGGGCGTCGATGCGGCGGAGGTGGAAGTTCGCGACGGAAAAGTGATCCATCCGGCCACAAAGCGCGAGCAAACCTATGCCGATCTGGCCTCGGCGGACGAGGCGATCAAGGAATTTGAGAAGATCGTGCCCGCCGAAGTTCAGCTCACGCCCGTCAACCAGTGGACGGTGATGGGCACGTCGGCGCCGCGCCCAATCGCAACAGCATCGTCACGGGAGATTTGAAATATCCCTTCGACATCATTCTGCCCGACATGCTGTACGGGAAAATTCTGCGCCCGCCGTCGTTCGGCGCGAAGCTCCAGCAGATCGACCTGCAGCCGGCCAAGGACCTCGACGGCGTCACGGTGGTGCAAGACGGCGAATTCGTAGGCGTGGCCGCGGCGTCCAGCTTTTTGGCCCAGCAAGGCATCGATGCGCTGGCCGCAGCGGCCGATTGGAAGCCGACGCCGCAACCCGCGAGCACCGAGCTATTTGCCTATCTGAAGGAGAATTCCCGGGGCGGGATGCCGAAAAATCCCTACGCCGGAGAGCTGGCGCGGACGGCGAAATCGCTGCGCCAAAGCTATCGCGTCGGCTATGCGCAGCACGTGCCGATGGAACCGCGCCAGCCGCGGCCCAGTGGAGCGACGGCAAGCTGACGGTGTGGACGGGCACGCAGAACCCTTTCGGCGTGCGCGATGAATTGATGGAGGCATTTCACCTGAAGGAAGACAGCGTGCGGGTGATCGCCGCCGATTGCGGCTGCGGCTTCGGCGGCAAGCACACGGGGGAGGCGGCGGTGGAAGCGGCCCGGCTGGCGCAGGGCGCCGGCAAGCCGGTGGCGGTGCGGTGGACGCGCACCGAGGAGTTCACGTGGGCCTATTTTCGGCCGGCGGCGGTGATCGAAGTGGAAGCGGGGCTGGATGCCAATGGGGATATCGCCTCCTGGTATTTTGTGAATGTGAATTCGGGAGTGCAAGCCATCGAGCCGCCCTATCGCACGGGGAAAAAGTCCACGCAGTTCGTGCAATCCAAGCCGCCGCTGCGGCAGGGGTCGTATCGGGCGCTGGCGGCGACGGCCAACACGTTCGCGCGGGAATGCTTTATCGACGAATTGGCTGAAACCGCCGGCCGCGACGCGCTGGAATTTCGCCTGGCGCATTTGCAGGAGCCGCGGCTGAAAGCGGTACTGGAGGAGGCGGCCAGGCGGTTCGACTGGGAGACTCGCTCCAAGGCCAAGGAGCCGAACATCGGCGTGGGACTGGCCTGCGGAATGGAAAAGGATTCGTTTGTGGCGGCCTGTGTCGAAGTGGAAGTCGAGCAGAAAAAAGGGCGCATCACCGTGCGGCGCGTGTGCGAGGTGTTCGATTGCGGCGCGATCGTGAATCCCGACAATCTGCAAAAACAGGTTGCCGGGGCGGTGATCATGGGCCTGGGGCCCGCGCTGTGGGAAGAAGTGCGATTTGAGGAGGGGAAGATCCTCAATCCGGCGCTGTCGAAGTATTACGTGCCGCACATCGACGACGCGCCGGAGTTGGACGTGCATCTGTTGGATCGCGCGGAGGAAGAATCAGTCGGCGCCGGCGAGACGCCGATCATCGCCATCGCTCCGGCGATTGCCAACGCCGTCTTCCGCGCGGCGGGGCAGCGCATGGCGCGAGATGCCCATCAGGCTACCGTCTGAGTAAAATATCTCATGAAAATCGGCGCGATCATCTTGGCGGCGGGTCATTCGCGGCGAATGGGCACGCAAAAGTTGCTGTTGCCCATCGGCGGGCGAACGCTGATCGACCAGGTGCTCCAAGAGGTGCTGGCCAGCGCCGTCGACCACGTGGTGGTCGTCGTGTCGCAAGATGAAGAGCACGTGCAAAAGGAACTATCGAAGCATCGCGTGGCGCTGGTGGTGAATCCCGACCCGGACGCAGAGATGCTCAGCTCCGTGCGGTGCGGCGTGCAAGCCTTGCCCCCTGGGTGCGAGGCGGCGATGGTCGTGCTAGGGGATCAACCGGGAATTAAGTCGTCGCTGGTGCGCGAGTTGATGGCCAAGTTTCGGACGACAGGCGGAATTGTCGTGCCCGCGCATCGCGGGCGGCGCGGCCATCCGACGTTGTTCGCCAGCCGCTATTTCGACGAGGTTCTTGCGGGCTTCGACGACGTCGGTCTGCGCGGGCTGCTGCAGGCACATCCCGACGAGGTGCATGAATTGGAAATCGACGATCCCTCTGCGCTGGACGACATGGACCATCCAGGCGATTACCGGCGGGAATTGAATCGCTAGCCGGTTGCTATCCGGCCCCGGGCGGCTGTAAACTCAATCCGATGTGCCGCTAGAGCCTGCTCAAACAAGGTCGGAATATGTCGACAGTTCACCGTGGCCCGTGGATTTTTGTGCTCGTCGTGGCGTTGCTGTGCGCCCTGCGCTGGCGCAGCCGAACTGCAGGATGCAGTGCAGAATTGGCCGCAATGGCGCGGTCCACAGGCAACGGGGGTATCGAGCACCGCCAATCCGCCGACGCAATGGAGTGCGGAGCAGAATATCAAGTGGAAGGTGAAGCTTCCCGGCGAGGGATTATCGACGCCGATTGTTTGGGGTGATCGAATTTTCATCCAAACGGCGATTCCCACCGGTAAGAAAGTCGAAGCGGAGAAGAAAGAAGAGGAGAAGGCGGACGAACCAAAGGCAACGGGCGATGGCGCGGACAAAAATGTGGAAAAGGTCAAAGGGGACAATACGGGGGATCGGCCGCGCGGGCGCGGCATGTGGAGGCATGCGGAAAAGCCGACCGAGTTTTATCAATTTGCGTTGCTGTGCCTCGATCGGAAAAGCGGCGACACGTTGTGGCAGAAGATCGTCCGTGAAGAAGTGCCCCACGAGGGCTTTCATCAACCGGGGGAGGGAAGTTATGCCTCTGGTTCGCCGGTCACCGACGGCAAGCGCGTGATCGCCTTCTTCGGCTCCCGCGGGCTGTATTGCTTCGACATGGATGGGAATTTGAAATGGGAAAAAGACCTGGGGAAGATGCGGATCAAGTTGGGTTTTGGCGAGGGGAGCTCTCCGGCGCTTTCGGGCGACACGCTGGTGGTCACCTGGGACCACGAGGGAGAGGATGATTTCATCGTCGCCTTCAACGCCGATACGGGGAACGAATTGTGGCGCGTGCCGCGGAAATCGGAGACCGTCTGGGCCACGCCACTGGTGGTGCAAGTGGCGGGTCAACCGCAAGTGATTGCTTCGGGGCAGGACAAAATCTGCAGCTATGATTTGGCCAACGGCAAATTGATTTGGGAGTGCAAGGGGCTGACGGCCAATCCGATTCCCAGCCCGGTGGCCGGCGACGGATTGGTGTATCTCACCAGCGGCTACCGCGGCAGCGCGCTGTTGGCGATCAAGCTGGACGGCAAAGGCGAGGGGGATTTGACAGGCACCGAAGCGATCGCCTGGAGCTACAACAAAGATACGCCCTATGTGCCCTCGCCGCTGTTGTACGACGACCGGCTGTACTTCACGAAAGTGAACACGGGAATGCTGACGTGCCTGAATGCCAAAACGGGCGAGGTCGTGTACGGCCCCGAGCGCGTGGAAGGATTGGAGGGCATGTACGCCTCGCCGGTGGCGGCCGCGGGAAAGATCTATTTGGTCGGGCGCGACGGCACGACGGTGGTGATCAAAAGGGGCGATACGCCGGAAGTTTTGGCGACCAACACGCTCGACGATGCCATCGACGCCTCCCCGGCGCTGGTCGGTGATGAATTGCTGCTGCGGGGGAGGGAGTATCTGTATTGCATTCGTGAAAGCCAGTCGCCGGCGGCCGAAGAAAAAGCAGAACCCCCGGCCGATGAAAAAGCAGATAAGGAGCAGCCATGAAAACTCTCGTCGCCATCGCGTTGGCATTGCTGTTGCCTGCGGCCGCCGTGGGGCAGGATTGGGCCCGGGAAAAACTGGAGAAATCGCCGCGGCATCGGGAATGGGTGAAAGTGAAGCACGGCGATCGGGAAGTGAATTGCTATGTCGCTTACCCGGAAGTGAAGGATAAGGCGACGGCCGTGCTGGTGATTCACGAAATTTTCGGCCTGACGGACTGGGCCAAATGCCTGGCCGACGAATTGGCCGAAGCCGGTTACATCGCCATCGCGCCCGATTTGCTTTCGGGCATGGCCAGCGGCGGCGGCGGGACCGCGGAAATCGCCAAGGTGGGCGGCAACGAGGCGGCGATTCAAGTGATCCAGACATTGCCGCCGGATCAGATCACGGCCGACCTGAACGCCGCGGCGGATTATGTTACCAAGCTCCCTTCGTGCAATGGCAAACTGGTGGTTTGCGGTTTCTGCTGGGGCGGTACGCAGACGTTCCGCTATGCCACGAATAACGACAAACTGAAGTCGGCGTTCGTGTTTTACGGCGAAAGCCCGAGCGAGGCGACCGCGATCGCGCGCATCCATTGCCCGGTGTACGGCTTTTACGCCGGCAACGACAACCGGATCGACGCGACGCTACCGAACACCACGGAGCTGATGAAGCAGGCAGGCAAAACGTACGAACCGGAAACGTACGAAGGGGCCGGGCACGGCTTCATGCGCGCGGCGAGGCGCCCGATGCCAGCCCGTCGAACAAGAAAGCCCGCGAAGATGCGTGGCAGCGGTGGAAGGAATTGCTGAAGAAAATCTGAGCGGCCAATCTGAAACTATTCAAAACATCTCGTCTTTAGTCGAAGGAAAAAATCCATGGCGCTATTGGTGAAGAACGCGGAAATTGTGACCGCCTCCGAACGTTATAAGGCGGATATCTGGTGCGAGAACGAATCGATCACGTCGATTGGGCCGAACCTGAGTGCGCCGCCGGGGGCGGAGGTGATTGACGCCACGGGGAAGCTCGTGTTTCCCGGCTTCATCGATCCGCACGTGCACATCTATCTGCCGTTCATGGGCACGTTCGCCAAGGATACGTATCCGACCGGCAGCCGGGCGGCGCTGGTCGGCGGCACGACGTCGGTGATTGAAATGGTGTGCCCGGCGAAGACCGACGATCCGCTCGAGTCCTACGAACTGTGGAAATCGAAGGCCGTGGGGCAATCGGCTTGCGATTTCACATATCACATGGGCGTGACGCGGTTCGATGAGAAAACGCCCGATCAATTGAAGAAGATTGTGGACGACGGCACCGCCTCGTTCAAAATCTTCCTGGCGTACAAGGGGGCGTTTGGCGTGGACGATACGGAACTGTTTCGCACGCTGGACTTTGCCAAGCGCCATGGCGTGATTGTGACGGCACACTGCGAAAACGCCGAGGCCGTGGCGCAGATGCAACAGCGGCTGATCGCCGAAGGCAAAACGGGTCCGGAATGGCAGGAGCCTTCGCGGCCGACGTTCGTGGAAGCCGAGGGCGTGCACCATCTGGCGACCTTTGCCGGGCTGACTGGCGCGCACGTGTACGCGGTGCATACGTCGAACGAAGATTCGCTGCGCGTTGCCCAGGGGGCGCAAAACCGGGGCGTGCGGATTTGGGTGGAAACCGTGATTCCGTATCTGGTGCTCGACCGAAGCTACACGGAGATACCGAACTTCGAAGGGGCGAAATATGTGATGTCGCCGCCGCTGCGCGAAAAGCGGCATCAGGACGCGCTTTGGAACGCGCCTGCGCACCGGGTTGGTGAGCACCGTGGCGACCGATCATGCGCCGTTCGATTTCAAAGGCCAGAAGGAAATGGGCGCGAAAGATTTCACCAAGATTCCCAACGGGATTCCCAGCATCGAAGAACGCGTGAATCTGCTGTACACCTACGGCGTGTGCAAAGGGCGGATCGATTTGCACCGCTTTGTGGATGCCGCCAGCACGCAGGCTGCGCGATTGTTCGGGCTGTTCCCGCGCAAAGGCACGATTCAGCTTGGCAGCGACGCCGACCTGGTGATATACGACACGGCATATCGCGGCAAGATCTCGGCCAAGACGCAGCAGATGAACGTCGATTACAGCGGCTTCGAAGGCGTGGCGATCGAAGGCCGTCCCAGCGCGGTCACGCTCCGCGGCAAGGTTCAGGTGCGCGACGGCAAGTTCGTGGGTGAAGCGACGGGCGGAAAATTCCTGCAGCGGGCCCCGACGCATGGGTAAAGCCAGCGTTGAGGAAATCCGCCAGCGGTTTGATCAGGAGGTGGAACGGTTTTCGAATCTCGAAACCGGGCAGTCAGCCACAGTCGATGCGCCCTTGGCGCTGGAGTTGATTGCTGAAGCGGCGGCCGCCACCGCTCCCAAGGCCAAACGGCTGTTGGATGTCGGCTGCGGCGCGGGCAATTACACGCTGAAATTGCTCCAGCGGCTGCCGAATCTCGATGTGACGCTGGTCGATCTTAGCCAGCCCATGTTGGTTAAAGCTCAAGAGCGCGTTGGGGCGGTCGCGCGGAGCGGGATCAAGCTGATCCAAGGCGATATTCGCCAAATCGAATTGGGCGAGGGGACGTTCGATATTATTCTAGCGGCGGCGGTGCTGCATCATCTGCGGGGGGATGACGAATGGCGCGGCGTGTTCGCCAAGTTCCATCGCGCCCTGACGCCGGGCGGGTCGCTATGGATCTTCGATCTGATCGACAGTGAACTGCCTGGAGTGCGCGAGATGATGTGGCGGCGCTATGGTGAATATCTGGAAGCGCTCAAAGGCCCTGAGTATCGCCAGCACGTGTTTGACTATGTCGAGAAGGAAGACACGCCCCGGTCGCTGATCTACCAATTGGAGTTGCTGCGCTCGGTCGGCTTTGGCAGCGTCGAAGTGCTGCACAAGAATTCCTGCTTCGCGGCGTTTGGGGCGGTGAAGTAGGACGTGCAGCGAGCTGCCGTCCCCCGGTGGAACCGGGGGCTGACGGGGCGTTTCTGTTTGGAGTATTATGGGGTGCTCGTCGTTTGTCGGCCTGTGAGTTCATCTCATCACTGCTCCTGAAAAACGCTCATGCAGAATGTTCTGGCCATCGTGCTTGGCGGCGGTCGTGGGACGCGGTTGTATCCGCTGACGAAATTCCGCTCCAAGCCGGCGGTTCCGCTGGCGGGCAAGTATCGGCTGATCGATATTCCGCTATCGAATTGCATCAACAGCGGCTTGAACCGGATGTACGTGCTGACGCAATTTAACTCCGTCAGTTTGCATCGCCACATCCGCCGCACTTATGTGTTCGACAGTTTCAACGCCGGGTTCGTGGAGATTCTGGCCGCGCAGCAAACGACGCAAGGGTCGCTGTGGTATCAGGGCACCGCCGACGCCGTGCGGCAGAACCTGCGGTACGTCGAGGAGTCTGGCGCAGATTACGTGCTGATTCTTTCCGGCGATCAGCTTTACCGGATGGATTACCGCGACATGCTCTCGACGCACGAAAAGTCGGGGGCCGACGTATCGATCGCTGCCATGCCGGTCACGCGCGACGCGGCGCACGCCTTCGGCATCATGCGGGCCGACGACACGGGGCGCGTGGTCGGCTTTTTAGAAAAGCCGAGGACCGACCCCGAGGCCGACATCGTGCGCACGCCGCCGGAGTGGATCGACGCGCATGGCGTGGCCAGCAAAGGACGCGATCTGCTGGCCAGCATGGGCATTTATCTATTCAACCGCGCGGCGCTCGTCGACGTGCTCACCAAGACGGACTATCACGATTTCGGCAAAGAGGTGTTTCCGGCGTCGATGCGCACCCGCAACGTGCACATGCACCTGTTCGACGGGTACTGGGAAGACATCGGCACGATCAAATCGTTTTACCAATGCAACTTGGATTTGGCGCAGGCCAATCCGCCGTTCGATCTGGCTTCCGCCACGGCGCCAATTTACACGCGGGCCCGATTCCTGCCGCCGACGCACGTCGACGGGGCCATGGTGAAGAACAGCCTGATTGCCGACGGATGTCACATCGAACAAGGGGCGGTGATTGAGAACAGCGTGATCGGGCTGCGCACCCGGATCGGCCGCGACGTGGTGATCCGCAACAGCGTGCTCTTGGGGCACGATTTTTACGAGGAGATGCCCGGCGACGGCAAATGCATTCCGATGGGCATCGGCGCCGGCAGCGTCATTGAGCGGGCGATCGTCGACAAGCATTGCCGCATCGGGCGCAACGTGCGGGTGGTCAATTCACGCAGGCAGGAGACCAGCGACGAAACGCCGGAATACATGATTGTGGACGGCGTCACCGTCGTGCAAAAGGGCGCAGTGCTGCGCGACGGCTGGAAGCTGGAGTAGCGGTAAGCGGTAGGCGGACTAAATCGATCCGCCACCGCTTGCACGCACGATTAGTAGCGCTGATATCCGCCGTTGTTGGGCCCCATCGCGGTGGAATACATCGGCTGCCGCGAGGGACGCATGGCGTACGAGGGCGTGGGCTGCTGGGGCGGTCCCATCCGCGGCCCGTTCATCGGCTGACTGTTCATCGGCTGACTGTTCATCTGGCCGTTCACGACCACACTATCCATCATTTGGCCGTTCATCGGCTGGCCATTGGCCATTTGCGGGCCGTAATAGCCGCGATTCATCCTCGGCTGGCTGTTGTACATGCCGTAGTTGAAGCCGTTGCTGTACGACGCGCGGCCGTTGTAGTTGTTGCTGTAGCTGTTGCCATAGCCGCTATTGGATGCCATGCGGCTGTTGAAATTGCCGTTGAAGTTGCCGTTGGAAACCATGCGGCCTTGCTGCGGGCCGACGTTGGAGCCTTCGTACATCATCGGGCCGCCGCCGTTGGGGCCGCCGCCATATCCGCCGCCGCAACTGCTGCATCCACCGCCGCCGCAGCATCCACCGCCGCAGTCATCGCCGCAACCACACCCGATGACTGGCCCGCAGTAGTCGTAAGGGCAAGCGCACATGCGACAGCCCGAGGCGGCAATCAAAATACCCAGCGCAAGCGCAAGCAGACGGCTCATGGAATCCCCCCTCCCGCGTAACGTCGCCAGCGAAGGCAGACAATTCGCGGAAGCCTGTGAAGAGTAAGACGCGAAATGCGAACGAAAAGACGAAACGTATCCCAGGTCTTATCGTCGCCAGCGCCGCTTGAGATTAGCGATTCTGCGGGCTGTGAGTTCAAAGAAAACCGGTGCTGGCAAATCTCACGATATGCTGCCGCTGATAGCAGCTGCGGCTAGAGGGCGCCGACCGTGCGATTGAGCGCTTCCATTCGTTTGCGCAGCGCCGGTTGATGATCCAACAGTTGGGCGATGCGCAGGTAGTCGAGTTGCTCGGGGCCCAGGGCCTCGAAAATGGTTTGCGCGTGTTCCCAATCCTCTTCGCCGCCGATCGTGAGCCGCACGTCATCCCGATCCAATTCCTGCGGCACGGGAATCAAGCGCAAGGAAAACTTCTCGGGATGAGCATGGAAATGGGCGGTCACGGCTTCGCGGTGCGGGATCGGTCGCCTCGCGGGCCACTTGCCGCAGCGACTTGGCGCGAATCCACTCGCCGATCATTCCCAGCGGCGAGATCATCGCCGGCCGGCCGCTGCGCGAACAATAGCCGATGTAGTCGGCGTCGCGGTGATTGCCGGCCGTGGTCACCAGCCGATCGACGAGCACCGGATCGACGAACGGATGGTCGGCCACGACGCGCACCACTTCCTCGGAAGGAAATTCATCGAGCGCTGCGATGAAGCGCGACAAAGCGTCGGTGCGACCGCTGATCAACAGCGGCACGTCGCTGGGCACGAGGCCGGTCAATTCGGCCGCTTCGGGAATCTGCGGCGCGAGCACAATCACGCCGCTGAGTCGCTGGCTTTCGGTCATGCGACGCACGACCCACTCCAGCAGAGGCTTGCCGCCGATTCGCCGGCAGGCGGTGAGCCGCGGCATCGCCGCCTGGGTCCGAACTTCCACGATTCCTAATGTGGCCAGCATCCTTGTCGCTGCTCCATGCACCTAAGGCGCGACACGATCCACGACGCTTCCATTGCCCGATTGATCAAGTCTAGCAATCCTTCCAAAAAGTGGTCAAGGCAAGCAGGTTCGCGAAGCTAGCACCTGGGCAATTCCGGTTGGTGGGGAGAAGCGATATCGCTAGAATCCCCGCCCCTTCGGGCAGTGAGTAAATGAGCCAGCTCATTTACCTATTCTTCTCTGGCAATAGCATGGAGGCCGCGCGTGGAAAAGTTGCTCGTCATTGGCATGGATACCCTGGCCGGTGCAAATCTGGCTCTCACGTTATCCGATCGCTGCGAAATGATCGGCGTCAGCCAGCAGTCCGGGTTTGAGCTCGATAGCTGTCGGATCCTATGCGTCGCAGGCGACGAAGTGGACGAACTAGCGGAGATCGTGTCCGCCGAGCGTCCCCGGTTGATCGTCTATTGCGGACCGACTTCCGGGGCGAGCTGGGATGAGGCCCGCCCGTATGACGCGGAGATTGAGGCGGCCCGCGCTAAGGCCGTAGAACAGGCGGCCGTACAATGCGGCTGTCGAATGGTGTTCCTGTCAACGGATGCGGTGTTTTCCGGTCCGCGACTGTTTCACCATGAAACATTTACCACCGCGGACAATAGTCCGATGGCCAAAGGGGCGCGGAGCGTGGAGCAAGCACTGACGGCGACCGACACGCTGATCCTGCGCACGCACCTGTTTGGCTGGAGCCCCGGCGGCACCAGCTATGCCGAGCGGATGTGGGCCGAATTTGCCGACGGGCGCGAGCCCATTGTTCCGGGCACAAGTTACGCGACGCCGATCTTGGCCAGCGATGCCGCGGAATTCGTCTGGCAGACGCATCGGCGCAGGCTGACCGGCTTGTATCACCTGGGTGGGGCCGAGCGAGTCAGCCAGTGGCAATTCGCGGCCGAATTCGCGCGCTTGCGGGACTGCGCTTTCCAGTGCGCACGCGACCACCAAAAATGGGACCGCCAGCCAGGAAACATCGCTCGATAGCCGGCGCTTGCAGCGAACGTTGTCGATGCCGTTGCCGATGGTGCAATACGGAATCGACCGCTTCATCAAGCAGCGCGACAGCGGCTATCGGCAACGCATGCGAGAGGCCGGGGCCGGGAGGATGCCGGAATTGACCGCGGCGTGAGAATCAAGTGGCCGGCGGACGCAATCCCAGCGCGCCATAAATCCGCGGATCGAGCAGCGTATCGGCCACCAGCGCCGCGCCAGGAAAATCTTGCGTGTGGCTGCGGCCGGCGGGCACCGCCACCGCGAACGCGCCGGCCGCCACCGCCGCTGCGCAACCGTGCCGGCTGTCCTCCAGGACCATCATCTTGGCGGGTTTCAGCCGGAATCGCTCGGCGGCGAGTTGGTAAATCTCCGGGTGCGGCTTGCCGCGCGTGATGTCTTCGCCGGTGAGGATGAATTTGAATCGCGGCGTCAATTCGAAGCGGCCCAGCACGTCGAGGACAAATTCGCGATTGCTGCTGGTAGCGATCGCTTTGGGAATTGCCGCCTGTTCGAGCGCCGCCAGCAACTGGAGCACGCCGGGCATGAGCGCCAATCGTTCGCCCAGGATCGTGGCGAAGACTTCCGCCGTCTCTATCATCAATTGATCGACGCTGACGTCCAGCTGATGCCAGTCGATCATCAACTGCAGGGCGATTCGCTGCGGCCGGCCCATCGTTTGATCGAGCAATTCGGGCGGGAAGGTTTTATCGCGCCTGCGCAATAGCTCTTCGCCCACGAATTGGTACAGCTCTTCGGTGTTGAAGATCAGGCCGTCGAGATCGAACACGACAGCGCGCAGGCGAGTTTCCGCAGACATCCCACCATGCTAGGCGGGATCGCCGGCAGCGGACAAGGGGCGCGGCGGCTTGTCGAGCCGGACAGTCTCCCACTCGCTCGTTTCTGTCTTGCCGCGCAGAGAACTCACGCGGCCCCACACGTCGCGCAGTCCCCACAGCAACATCCGTCCGCCCGGCCCGCCGGTCTCAAACGCCAGACGGCCGACCGGATACGAACTGGTTGACCAGGTGGCAGTGGCTTTGCACAACGGGCCCAGAAAATCGACCGCGCGCCGATCGGGACGAGTGAAGGCTTGCTCCAATAGCAGATAGCGCAGCAATTGTCCGGGGCTGAGACAGGAATACGTGTCGTCGTAACCGACTTTCGGCGTGAAATAAATTCCCTTCGACTTCCAGCCGTATTCAAACGCGATCGCGCGGTCTTGATGGCGGAGGAACACCAGTTCCAGCGCGCCGTAGCGGGCGATTTGGATTGCCTGTTGAAGATAGAACTGCCACATCTCGGGGGAATTCAGCACCGAGCTGCCGCGGCGGCCTTTCCAACTGCGGTCTTCGACTTCAAAACCTTCGCGCAGCAGGGCTTCGACTTCTTCGGGCGTGTGCGGTCGGCGGATGTCCAACAGCACGCCCCCTTGTTCGTTGGCGCGTCGCATCGCTTTGCGCATGTGACGGCGATGGTTTCCCGACCAGGCGGCCTGGTAGTGCGCGTGATCGCAGGCAAGTTGATCGACAATTTCGACGGTGCCGAAACGGAATCGCTCATGCAAGGAGTAATGGCGTCCTTCGCGATCCAGCGCGGCAAGCAATTGCTGCCAGCGGAACGACTCGTAAGGGATGGTGTCGAACCACAGAACAGGCCATGGCAGACGGCGAATTTCAGCCATCAGCGCCGATATCACGGCGGGCACGTCGGCCTCCGGATCGACCAGCAGATCACCGGCCCAGCACCAATCGTTCCACGGTAGCGAGCCGGCGGAAAACAGCCGCTTGATTCGTCGCTGGACCAAGGGGAGCGCGGCCACGAGTTGGCCGTCTTGCTCGATCGCCAGGGCGATGAATTTCGATTGCGGCGCAAATTGCTCGATCCACTGCGCGACGAGCGCGGCGCGGCCGGTCGGCAAGGTGGCGTCGCTGCGCTCCCACAAATCGTCCCAAGCGCCCTCGGCGTCGCGCAAAGCGGCCACAGATTCGAAACGCACGCTTTTAAGCGCTGCCATGCAAATTCTCCAGGAAACAGGCCAAGTTCATCACAAACATGGCATACGCGGAGGGGCGAGGGGCGAGGGACGAGAGGTGAGGGACGAGAGGCGAGCAGCGAGGGACGAGCGGCCAGCCGTGCGGGATGGTTTTTCCGCCTGGGCCGATCGTGACGGGCTAGGGCCGAGCGTGCGTGCGGGTTTCCGCCGCCAGGAGCACGGCGTCGGCCAGCAGCGCCACAAGCTCCGCCAAGATCATCGCCGTGGCGCCCCAAATTTGATGACCTTCCCAGGCGAAGTGTGGGTGGCGCCACCGCAGGCTGCCACGCTGTTGGACATGTTGGCGTCGGTTGGCGGGATCCAGGAAATGGGCCAAAGGCACTTCGAGAATGATTTCCACCTCGGCCGTGCAGGGGATGAATTCGATGTCAGTAGGACCAGCCGCCAACCAGGGTGTGATCAGGAAATTCGTGCCGAATACGTACAACGGCGAAAGTTGCCCCAGGAGTTCGGCGGCGGGCCGGGCAACGCCCAACTCCTCTTCCAGTTCGCGCAGCGCCGCTTGTTGGCTTGTTTCGCCCGGGTCAATGGCTCCGCCCGGCAGGCTGATTTGGCCGGGATGAAACGCCAACGACTCGGGACGCAACAAAAGGGGCAGCTGCCAGATGTCGGCGCGGCGATGCATCAGCGCCACCACAGCGGCGCGGCGCGCGTCGGGGCGCGATGGACCGAAATGCCGTCCGTAGGCCAATTCCGACTCCATCGACTGCTGCGCGGCGCGGCCCGGCAAGGGCGATTGCAATCGCTCCGCCAGCCGCTGCGGCAGATCATAGATGTTCGATAGCTGGTCCATGCACTTCGATAGTCTATAGTCTATTGCCAATTCTCCCGGCGCAAACCTATATTCCGGTCTCACTGCACTGGGGACGGACCGCGAGGAGATGATTCGGTGGCCGATTCTTCACCGGGCCAAAGGCTGCGGCAGGCTGTAGCCGACACCACCATTCAGGTGCCCGGGGCGCTCAATGCGCTGGTGGGGAAGTTGATCGAGCAGGCCGGTTACGACGCGGCCTATCTCTCCGGCGCGGCGCTTTCGGCCGGCGTGCTGGCGCTGCCCGACGTCGGCTTGTTCACGCTGAGCGAACTGGTCGATCAAACGAAATACTTGGCCCGCAGCGTGCAAATTCCAGTGATCGTCGATGCCGACACAGGCTTCGGCGAAGCGCTGAACGTGGAGCGCACCGTGGGCGAGCTGGAGGCGGCCGGAGCGGCGGCCATCCAGATTGAAGATCAGCGCATGCCCAAGCGCTGCGGGCATTTATCCGGCAAATCATTGGTGGAGCCGGCGGAAATGTGCGCGAAGCTCGCGCGGCTGCGGCGGCGCGATCCGATTCGAATTTGGTGATCATCGCGCGCACCGATGCCCGTGGCGTCACGTCGGTGGACGACGCAATCGCGCGGGCCAAAGCATATTTGGAGGCGGGGGCCGATTGGATATTTCCCGAAGCGCTGCGCGGGCCAGAGGAGTTCGAACGCTTTGCGCGCGCGGTGGAAGCGCCGCTGGTGGCGAACATGACCGAGTTCGGCCAAAGCCCGCTATTGACTCTCGATGCCCTGGCGGATTTGGGTTATGCTGCCGTGCTATATCCGGTCACGATGCAGCGCGTGGCGATGCGGGCGATCGAGGCGGCGCTGGCGGTGCTGGCCGACGAAGGCACGCAGGCCAGCCTGTTGGACTTGATGCAAACGCGCCAGGAGTTGTACGACTTGTTGGGTTACGAAGGTTACGAGGAGCGCGACCGGCGCTATTTCGGCGGCGACGGGGGCGGCAACTGAACCTCACGCGGCAACCTATGGCAGAACCGATCTACCGGCCGGGCTTGGATGACATTATCGCCGGCGACACGGCGATTAGCTCGCTGGCCGGGCGGCTGTTGTATCGCGGGTATCCCGCGGAAGAATTGGCGCAGCGCACCTCGTACGAGGAAGTGGCGTACCTGATTCTGTACGGCGAGTTGCCCAAGGGCGGGGAGTTCGCAAAGTTTACGCAGCGGTTGCGTGCCGGCGCGCCGATTCCGGCCGAGCTGATCGACATTCTTCGCCGAATTCCGCGGGCGGCTTCGATGATGGACATCATGCGCAGCGGCTGCAGCCTGCTGGCGGCGTGGGATCCCGATGCGGCCAGCAACGACCGCGACGCCAATTTGCGTAAAGCGGAACGCCTGATCGCGCAATTGCCCGTGGTGATGGCGGCGAGGTATCGCATTCTGCACGGCAAAGAACCGGTGCCGCCGGACGGCGAAGGCTCGCACGCAGAAAACTTCTTGCGGATGCTGCGCGGGACGAAGCCGACGCTGGCGGCGGCCCAAGCGCTCAATTTTTCGATGATCGTGTACGCCGAGCATGAATTCAACGCATCGACGTTCACGGCCCGCGTGGTTGCTTCGACGCTTTCCGATCTGCATTCGGCCGTGACGGCCGCCATCGGCGCGCTCAAAGGACCGCTGCACGGCGGCGCCAACGAGCGCGTGCTGGACGAATTGCTGCAGGTCGGCTCGCCCCGCAAGGCCGAGGCATGGATTCGCGACATGCTCGCGCAAGCAAAAAATCATGGGCTTCGGTCACCGCGTCTACAAAGAAGGAGATCCGCGAGCCCGGTTTCTTAAGCCCTTTGTGGTGCAATTGGCTAGCGAGACGGGCCAGGACGAGATGGAACAAACCGCCGAGACGATCGAACGGGTGCTGCTGGCAGAAAAACATTTGCTGCCCAACGTCGATTGGCCGACGGCGAGGCTGTATCATTACCTGGAGTTGCCCAAGGAGCTTTATACGCCGCTGTTTGCCGCCAGCCGCGTGGCCGGTTGGAGCGCTCACGTGATCGAAATGCTCGAGCATGGCCGGCTGTTGCGGCCGATGGCGAAGTATATTGGCGCACCCCAGCGAAACTGGATCCCGATCGAACAACGATGAATTCATCTGACTCAAATCTGACGCCGGACGATTCGCCGCCGGAAAAACCGCCGCGTGGCGAAGGGGAACTGTTGGATCACGAATCGCATTTGGCGCGCGGGGCGTTGGGGCGGTTGCGCGGAGAGATCCTCGAATCGCTGAAGCGCTCGGCCGACGTGCGAGCCTGGGCCGAGCGATTTCCTTGGCCGACTTTGGGAGCAGCCGCCGTGGCGGGAATCGGCGCCGGTTGGGCGGTGGGCAGTGCGACTCGCCGCCAGACGCCCGAGGAGGAAGCCGCTGAAGCCGCCGAGGAAATTCATTCGGCGGCCGGACTCGAAGTCGCGGCAGAGCATCCGGCGGGGCGACTGGTCAGCGGATTGGGCACGATGGTCGGGACCTTTGCCTCGGCGGCCATGGGGGCGGCCACGCAAGCCGTGGTCGAGGCGATCAAGGAAACGATCCATGAATCGCTGCATCCGGAGCCGGAGGAGAATGACCAGTCCGCGCCCGAGGGAACGTAGCGGGCAGCGAACGGCTGGCAGCAGGCAGCGAAATGACTCTTAAGCAATTTCCGCTGATCGCGGTCGCAATATTTGCACTCGCGTCGCTCATTGCCGGTTGCGAAAAAGCCCAGAGCGATTCATCTCACGCCGCCAAAACTGGCGCGCCGCTGGCGACGCTGCGGCTGGCGGTGGTCGACGATCCGGCGCTGGCCGAGGCGCTGCGCAAAGTGCGCGGCGAATGGCGGGCGGAATCGGGCTCTGAATTGGAAGTTCACGAGTTGGCGGCCGCCGATATCGTCAGTGCCGAGAAGGTTGACGCCGACGCGATCATCTACCCATTGCGTTTGCTAGGAACGTTGGCGGAGCGGAAATTCATTCGCCCGTTGAGTGCAAGTTGGCTGAAGGGAGATCCCCTGGTCGCAGGAGATTTGTTGCTGTCGCCCGATTCGCCGGAGTTCACGTGGGACGGCCAGCCGTACGCGGTGCCGCTGGGGGAGCCGGTCTTTGTGTTGGTCTGCAACTCCGATGTTTTGGCGCAACTCGGAAAGCAGCCGCCACGCACCTGGGAAGAATACCAGGAACTGGTGAAACGTCTCGGCGAAAAAAGCAAAACGTCGCCAACGCTCGAACCGCTTGCGCCTGGATGGACGTCGCAATTATTGCTGGCCCGCGCGGCGGCCTATGCCAAGCATCGCGATTATTTCTCGGTGTTGTTCGATCGAGAGACGATGAAACCGCTGATTGCCGGCCCGCCGTTCGTGAAGGCGCTGTCAGAACTAGCAACCACGGCCAAAACCGCTCGCGTTGATCTGACCAGGCTAACTCCGGCCGACACGCTCAAACTCCTGCGCATCAACGAATGCGAGATGGCAATTTGCTCCCCCAGCGATGCGGCCGAAGCGGGCGGAAGTCAGGCAGAAAGATCAGTCAGCACCGACACTCGCGTCACACTCAGTGAACTTCCCGGCGCACTGGCGGCATACAATCCGGGGCACTCGGCATGGGAAAATCGCGCGGGCGGTGAGCCGCAGAGAGTAACGCTCCGCGGAATTTCCGGCGCGCCGGCTCGCTAGTGCGCGGCAGCGACAATGCAAAAGCGGCGTTCGAATTCTTGGCGTGGTTCGCTAGCAAACGCTGGAGTGCCGAGGTGCTTTCGCATAGCCCAGATACCGCCGCGTTCCGCCGTTCGCTGTCGACGGAAATCGGCGCATGGACCGGAGGCGTATTGAGTCGGTCCGAAGCCAAGCAATACGGCGAAGTGCTTTCCGATGCACTCTTGCGCCGTGAAATGCTGCTTGTGCCACGCATCCCGGGCGAGTCGGAGTATCTGGCGGCGCTCGACGAAGCGGTGATTGCTGCTGTGAAAGGAAAACAGTCGCCGCAGCAAGCGCTCGACGCGGCCGTGGTAAAGTGGCAAGAGATCACCGATCGCTTGGGCGCGAGAAACAATTGGAAGCGTATCGCCGCAGCATGAAGGGCGTGCGGTAGGCTCGCCGCCGATGAACACCATGAGCGAACTTCGCCCGCCATCCGCCGAGCCGCCTGCGAAAATCGTTCGCCTGGCGGTTTTGTTTGAAGGGGGCGTGGCGGTAGTGGCGATTGCTTGCGGCTATTTTATGACAATCCCTCCCTGGCAGCGGGTGCGTTGGCAATGCAGCGATGCCGGATGGGGAGTTGCGGCCACGATTCCATTGATCTTGGGACTGCTCTTGATGCGACGCGCCGCCGCGGCGCGCTGGGGCGATTGAACGCGGTGGTCGATGAATTCCTGGTGCCGCTGTTTGCGGGAGTGAGCTGGCCGAAGTTGGCGCTGGTGTCGCTGTTGGCCGGCGTGGGAGAAGAGTTGTTCTTTCGAGGCGTGATTCAGCCCGTGCTGATCGGCTGGATGGGAATCGCCGCCGGCTTGTTGGCCGCCAGTGTGGTGTTCGGCCTGTTGCACGCGATCACGCCGACCTACGCGCTCTTGGCCACTGCGGTCGGAGCGTATTTGGGCTGGATCGCCTTGGCGAGCGGCAATCTGCTGGGGCCGATGATTGCTCACGGCGCTTACGATTTCTTCGCGCTGGTGTATTTAACGCGCCCGCTTTCGTCCCCCATCGCCGCCGATTAACACCGCGGGCGTCGAAAGCGTACAATCACTTCGGGTTTTCGTCGGCCAGTCACTTTGAGGCAAGTCATGCCCACGGGTGGATTCTACGGACCGCTTGAGCGCACGGGCGCCTGTTGCTGGCGCATTCCGAAAAGCTACAAGCAGGGGATGCGCGTCGATGGGCTGATTTATGCCGACGATAGGATGATCGAGCAGATTCGCCACGATCAGGCTTGCGAGCAAGTGGCCAATGTCGCCACGCTGCCGGGCATTCAACTGGCCAGTTTGGCGATGCCCGATATTCATTGGGGTTACGGGTTTTGCATCGGCGGCGTGTGCGCGACCGATCCGGCGGAAGGAGGCGTGATTTCGCCCGGCGGCGTGGGGTACGACATCAATTGCGGCGTGCGCATGGTGCACACGAATTTGCAATTCGACGAGGTGCAGCCGCATTTGACAAAGCTGGTGAACGAACTGTTCGCCAATATTCCGACCGGCGTGGGACGCGGCGGCAAGTACAAATTCAATCGCAAGCAATTGCGCAACATGCTGGCCACCGGCGTCAAGGGGCTGGTCGAGCGCAGCCTGGCCGTGCCCAGCGACGTCGACCACACCGAAGCACACGGCTGCCTGGAGGGGGCCGAACCGGACGATGTGAGCGATCGGGCGCTGGACCGCGGCGCCGACCAGTGCGGAACGCTCGGTTCGGGCAATCATTTTCTGGAGGTGCAGGTGGTCGATCGCGTGTTTGACGACGCGGCGGCCCGGGCGATGGGGATTTCGCAAGGGCAGGTGTGCGTGATGATCCATTCCGGTTCGCGCGGGCTGGGCTATCAGGTGTGCGACGATGCCTTGCACCAGTTGCGCAGCGTGCCGCAGAAATACGGGATCGAATTGCCGGATCGGCAGTTGGTTTGCGCCGGTGCACAGCCCCGAAGGGAAGAAATACCTGGGAGCGATGCGGGCGGCGGCGAATTTCGCCTGGTGCAATCGGCAATTGTTGATGTGGCAAGCGCGGGAAGTGTTTTCGCAAGTCTTCGGCCGCTCGTGGGAAGATTTGCAAATGGAGTTGATTTACGACGTTGCGCACAACATCGCCAAGTTCGAGCAGCACGACATCGAGGGCGCGAGGAAGCGAGTGTGGGTGCATCGCAAAGGGGCGACGCGGGCCTTCCCGCCGGGGCATCCGGAAACTCCCGAGGCGTATAAGGACATCGGCCAGCCGGTGCTCATCCCCGGCGACATGGGGCGCGCCAGTTGGATTCTTGCCGGGCAAGCCGGCAGCATGGAGCAGACGTTTGGCACGGCCTGTCACGGCGCGGGGCGGGTGATGAGCCGCACTGCGGCGGTGAAACATGCGCAAGGCCGGCGAATTGACAGGGAACTACTGCAAAGAGGGATCGTCGCCCGCGCCCGCAGTTGGAAAGGGTTGGCCGAGGAACAGCCTGAGGCATACAAAGACGTGGATTTGGTGGTGGAAGTCGTCCACAATGCCGGCTTGGCAAAGAAGGTGGCTCGCGTGCGGCCGATTGGAGTAATCAAAGGATAAGAATTATGAACATCAAACGACTCGTGATCGCAATTATTGTCGGAGTCGTGTTCGTCTCGGCGACCGACTATTTGATTCATGAAGTGTGGCTGAAGCCGGAGTATGACGCCACGCAGCAATTGTGGCGGATGAAGCCGGAGATGCAGGCGCTGTTGCCTTGGATGTTTGGGGCGCAGTTTTTGTTTGCGGCGGCTTTCGTGCTGATTTGGGCGGGGGGAATGGCGGATCACCATGGGCTGAAGTGCGCCGTGGTTTATGGGTTGCTGATGGGAGTGTTCAATCAGACATTCACAATCGTGATGTATGTCGTGATGCCGCTGCCGGGAGACCTGGCCGTGAAATGGTTTGCAGCCAACACGCTGCAGTGCCTGCTGTTGGGAATTATCACGTTCTTGGCTTACAAGCCTGGCGATTTCCTTGTCAGCATCAAGCGCTAGAATACTAGAGGGTGGCGTTGAGCGCATCGATCGGCCTTTGGGCCGAGGAGGATAGCATGAGCGACATGAATGTAACACTCTCGACGGATGAAATGGCGTTGTTGAAGCGTTTGGTGGAGACCGCGCTGGGCGAGACGCGCGTGGAAGTGCATCGCACGCACTTCACGCCCGAGCTGCGCGACGAGCTGAAACAGGAAGAGCAGATGCTTCGCGGACTGCTGGAGAAGTTCGAGCATCAGCCAGTCGCTCAATAGCTTCACTTCACGACGAAGTTCACCAGGCGACCGGGGACGACGACCACTTTGACGATCGTCTTGCCGGCGAGCAGGTCGGCGATTTTGGCGTCGGCCCGCGCGGCGGCTTCGATGGATTGCTGATTTGCGCCGGCGGCAACCGTAATTTTGCCGCGTAGCTTGCCGTTGACTTGCACCGGCACTTCGACGGTGTCTTCTTTGAGCCAGCGCTGGTCGACTTTGGGCCAGGGTTCGTAGGCCAATGATTTCTTGTGGCCCAGCGCTTCCCAAAGTTCTTCGGCCATGTGTGGGGCGAGGGGGGATAAGAGCAGCACGATTTTTTCCATCGCCTCGCGCGGGCGAACGGTTTCCTTCGTGAAAAAGTTGGTGAACTCCATCATGCGGGCGATGGCGGTGTTGAAGTCCAAGTGATCAAGGTCATCGGTGACCGCGGCGATGGTTTTATGCAGCGTGCGGTTTTGTTCGTCGGTGGGCGTGACGTTTTGCACTGCGGGGTTTAGTTCCATCTCCTCAGTGCGATCGGAGATGATCATCCGCCACACGCGGTCCAGAAAGCCGCGCACGCCGTTGACGCCCGTCATGCTCCAGGGCTTGGTGGCTTCCAGCGGGCCCATGAACATTTCGTACAGCCGCAGGGCGTCGGCGCCGTAATCCTTCACGACCAGATCGGGGTTGACCACATTGCCGCGGCTTTTGCTCATTTTGTAGGCGCGGCTGTCGACGCGGATTTTCAGATCGGCGCGCAGCACGAATACCTCGCCGCTTTTTTCGACGTGCTCCGGCTGCACGCGTACGGCGGTGACCGGCTGGCCGGTGTTTTTGTCCAGCGGTTTGTTTTCGTCGTCAAATTTCACATCGGCGGCGCTCGAGCCAGCCCCCTTCGGCTTTGCGGTAGCCGGTGAATTCCATCTCGCCCAGGATCATTCCCTGGTTCACCAACTTCATGAAAGGTTCGGGAGTGCTGACGTAGCCGCGATCGAAGAGCACCTTGTGCCAGAAGCGCGCGTAGAGCAGATGCAGGACGGCGTGCTCGGCCCCGCCGATGTAGAGATCGACCGGCATCCACGCTTTTTCAATCCCCGGATCGATCAGCGCTTTGTCGTTTTTGTTGTCGAGAAAGCGGAGATAGTACCAGCACGAGCCGGCCCATTGCGGCATGGTGTTGGTTTCGCGCTTGTATTTCTTGCCGTCAATGACCGGATAGAGCCAGTCGGCGGGCGCTTTTTCCAGCGGCGGTTTGGGTTCGCCGGGCGGCTTGTAATCGGCCAGTTTCGGTAGATCGACCGGCAGTTGTTCGACTGGCACCGTGCGCAACAGCCCGGTCGATTTTCCGGCGGCGTCGAGCTCGTGCAGAATCGGAAACGGCTCGCCCCAGAATCGCTGCCGGCTGAAAAGCCAATCACGCAGTTTGTAGTTGACCGCGCCGACGCCCAGGCCGGCCTTGGCCAAATCGGCGGTGATGCGCAGTTTGAACTCAGGTGTCGAAAGGCGGTTATACGGACCGGAATTAATTGCAACGCCGTCGGCAGCGAGGGCCTGATCTAGCGGCGGTTGAGTTGCCGTGTCGGCGTGCTTTAGGTCGGCCACGACCTGGCGAATCGGCAGCTTGAACGCTTTGGCAAATTCGAAATCGCGCTGGTCGTGGGCCGGCACGGCCATGATCGCGCCGGTGCCGTAGCTGATCAGCACGTAATCGGCGATCCAGATCGGAATTTGGTCGCCGTTGACCGGATTGATGGCGTAGGAGCCGGTGAACACGCCGGTTTTGGTCTTTGATAACTCCGTGCGATCCAGATCGCTTTTGCGGGCCGCTTGGTCGACATATTTTTGCACCGCCTCGATCTGCCCCGGCGCGGTGAGCTTCTCGACAAACGGATGCTCCGGCGCAATGACCATATAGGTGGCGCCGAACAGCGTGTCGGGGCGCGTGGTGTAGATGCGCAGCACGTCGTCGCCGGACTTGGGCGGAAAGCCGGCATTCGCGCGCCGGGCTTTCCACGATTCGAAGCCCGATGGCTCGCCAATGTAGAAATCGACTTCCGCGCCGGTGCTGCGGCCGATCCAATCGCTTTGCAGCTTCTTGATGCTGGATGGCCAGTTGACCAGTTCCAGATCGTTTTCCAGCCGATCGGCGTAGGCGGTGATGCGCAGCATCCATTGCCGCAGCGGCAGGCGGACCACCGGATGGCCGCCGACTTCGCTGACGCCGCCGACCACTTCCTCATTGGCCAGCACTGTGCCCAGCGCGGGGCACCAGTTCACCGGCGCCTCGTGCTGATAGGCCAGGCGATGTGCATCTTGATAGCGGCGAATCGCTTCGTCGCCGGCGCTGCGGATTTCTGACGGGATGGGCAATTCGCTGATCGGGCGGCCGCGCCGCTTCGCGGCGTCAAACCAGGTGTCGAACAGCACCAGGAAGATGAATTGCGTCCATTTGAAATAGCCCGGGTCGGTCGTGGCCAGCTCGCGCTGCCAATCGTAGCTGAAGCCGAGCATTTTGAGCTGCCGGCGAAAATTGGCGATGTTTTGCTCGGTGCTTTGCCGCGGCGGCGTGTTGGTGCGAATGGCATGTTCTTCGGCCGGCAGTCCGAAACTGTCGAACCCCATCGGGTGCATCACGCATTTGCCGAGCATGCGCTGATAACGGCTGACGATGTCGGTGGCGGTGTAGCCTTCGGGATGGCCGACGTGCAGGCCGTCGCCGCTGGGATAGGGGAACATGTCGAGCACGTACATTTTTCCCGCGGCGGAATCGGGCAGCCGCGGCGCGGCGAACGTGCGATGTTCTTCCCAGTAGCGCTGCCACTTGGGCTCGACGACGGCGGGATTGTAACGAGGCATAGGCTAGCCGATTACTTGTGTTGTGCGACCGAGCGATTCTAATGCTTGGCACCGTAAAGGGCCAAGGGCGGGCGCATGCCCAACTGAGACAGTCGTGCTATGTAAGAGACGCGCGGGTTTGCTTGACGCGGGATTTCAGCGGCGCTATAGTTGACTGACATGCGTTCCACGCGGAGAAAACAACCCGTTGTTCACCACTTGAAGCCGACATCGCGCGGCGCGGCCGAGGTTCGCGCGGCGCTGCGGGAGGCAGGTTGCCGCTTCACGACGCAGCGGGCGGCGATTTACGCTTATCTGGAGCGGGCGCACCACCATCCCACGGCCGACGATGTTTATCGATCGGTGCGCCGCCGGTTGCCGAATATTAGCTTGGCGACCGTGTATAAGTCGTTGGAAGCGCTGGTCGCCTCGCGGCTGGCCAACAAGTTGACTAGCGCCGGCGGATCGGCCCGCTACGACTGCGGCGGAGACGACCATTATCATCTGCTGGACGTCGTCAGCGGCGAAGTGTTCGATCTGCCAATTCACTTCGATCCTGGGCTGCTAAAGAAATTGAGCCCGCGATTAGAAACGCAACTGGCGCAAGGGCTTTCGCGTGACCGGCCATCGGTTGGAAGTGCTGGGGCGATTTCGCGGCCAGCGGTCTATCCGAAATACAGCGGGTAAGGCGTGAAGCAGAACACCGGGATGGCCAGCGACAACAGGCCGAGAATATACCGGCCCGTGCCCAGCGGCACGCGATCGTCGTAAGTGCGCGGATGTTCCACGCCGATCCCCATGATCAAGAGAATCATCAGCGTCCAACCGAATTCGCGCGTGATGACCACGAAGGCAATCGCCGCCAGGATAAATAAGCGCGCGATGAAATAGGAGCCGCGCAGGAAGAGCCCATAAATCACGTGGCCGCCATCCAGCTGGCTGACGGGCATCATGTTCAGGCCGGTGATAAAAACGCCGACCCAGCCGGCCATGTAAATTGGATTGGTAAACAATTGATGCGCCAGCGGGCAGTTCAGGGCGGAGCCAGCCGATCAACAATTTGGCGAGCAGGGGATCGCCGTACTCCGGGGTGCCAGGGGGCGCAAAGCCAAACGTCGCCGTCTTAATGCCAAACCACACCATCGGCAGCGCGACAACCAACCCTGCCAGCGGTCCGGCGATGCCGATATCGAACATCTGCTTGCGATTGGCCCGCGAGCCTTGCATGCCGATCACGGCCCCCATCGTGCCAATGAACATCATGGGCACGGGGATGAAGATCGGATAGCTGGCCGGAATGCGATACGCACGGTCATCAGAAAGTGTCCCATCTCGTGCGCCAGCAGCACCGCCATCACGCAGCTCATGTAGATCAGGCCGTTTTGCCAATTCATAACGAGCTGCCGCCAGGTGCGGTGCCAATCCCAATACTCGCCGCGAATTGGATTGAACTGCTGGCCGAAGAACAAAGGGACCCAGCCGTATGTGCCGGCAGCGTAGGTGAAGAAGCAGGTCGCTAGAAACAGGATCAAAGGCAGCATTCGCCGCCGCGGCGGCATGCCCAGGTCGTACTGCTCCAGCGTAGGCAGCGGGGCGGGGGGGAGCAGTTCCCCTTCGACCGCCGTACCCGTTCCCGCCGAAGAAGCCGTGTCGTAAGTCGTGATTAGTGGTTGGCTGGGCGGGGAATCCATTGGCGAGATCATAACCCACAGCGGGGGAAAATCGAATGGCGGATCAGCTCTAACTGTTTATCACTACGCAGCATTCCAGCGATTGTCTCGTTTCCAAGTGAATGATATATTGACGGGCTACCCCCACGGCTTACGGACAGCGCCAATTGTTTGGCGACTGGGCCCAGGGCGGACACACCTACCCGGGAACGCTTTCTCTTCCGACGCGGCGAATTGGCTCTCGTTGGTTCTGGGGAAATTCTATCCAGACGCCAGGGACGGCTAGCGGCCGCCCGCCAATTCGCGTTGCAGGTTCTCTCGCTGCGCGGGCATCGGATGGCCAAGCGATCTCGTTTGCAAAGCAATTTTCATGGTTAATCGAAACTTAATTCGCGGATTGGATGTCGGCGACGAAGAGTTGGATCGTGAGTTGGAAGCCGCCATGGCCGATGCCTCCACCGGCACGCTGACCGTGGCCAATGTGGATATCAGCGAAAACTCGATCGTCGAAGGGCGCATTATCCGCGTCGACGACGAATTCGTGCTGGTCGACGTCGGTTTCAAAAGCGAAGGGCAGATTGCCCGCAGCGAGTGGGACGAGACCGAAGAGCCGCCGCAGATCGGGCAGCAGTTGAAGGTGCTGATCGAAGAGGTGGATGAGAGCACCGATTTGGAAACGCGCGGGCTGATTGCGCTATCCAAGCGCAAGGCGCGGAAGATCGAAGAGTGGAACAAGGTGATGGATTCGGTGAAGGAAGGGGATGTGGTCACCGGCATCGTCACGCGAAAAATCAAAGGCGGTTTGTTGGTCGACGTTACCGGGGTCAACGTGTTCCTGCCGGCCAGCCAGGTCGACATTCGCCGGCCGTCGGATATCGGCGACTACGTGGGCCGCACGATCCAATGCCTGGTGCTGAAGATCGACGAGACGCGGCGCAACATCGTCGTCAGCCGCCGGGCGCTGATCGAGCAGGAGCGCACCGAAAAGAAAAAGCTGCTGCTGGAAACGCTCGAAGTCGGCCAGTTGCGCAAGGGCGTGGTGAAGAATATCGCCGAGTTCGGCGCGTTTGTCGACTTGGGGGGCATCGATGGTCTGCTGCACATTACCGACATGAGCTGGGGCCGCATCGGCCATCCCTCCGAAATGGTCGCCATCGATCAGGAAATCGAAGTGCAAGTGCTGCACATCGATCGGGAGCGCGAAAAGATCGCCCTGGGCCTGAAGCAAAAGACGGCCAGCCCGTGGGACGACGTCGAGGCCAAGTATCCGGTCGGTTCCACCCACAAGGGGACGGTGGTGAACGTGATGAGCTACGGCGCCTTTGTGAAGCTGGAAGAAGGGATCGAAGGGTTGGTGCACATCAGCGAAATGTCGTGGACCAAGCGCGTGAGCCATCCCAACGAGCTGGTGCACATCGACGACGAAGTCGACTGTGGTCGTCCTGAAAATCGACAAGGAAAAGCACGAAATCTCGCTGGGCATGAAGCAAACCCAGGAAAACCCCTGGGACAAGGTTGCCGATCGCTACCCGATCGGCAGCGATTGTCGAAGGCACCGTGCGGAACCTGACCAATTACGGCGCCTTCATCGAGATCGAAGAGGGCATCGACGGCCTGCTGCACGTGAGCGACATGTCGTGGACCCGCAAGATCAGCCATCCCAGCGAAGTGGTGGAAAAGGGCCAGAAGGTCAAATGCAAAGTGCTCTCCGTCGATCAGCAGCGCCGGCGCATCGCCTTGGGCCTTAAGCAACTGGAAGAAGATCCCTGGGCCAGCGACATCCCCAACCGTTATCAATCGGGCCAGGTCGTGAAGGGCACGGTCACGAAGCTCACGAACTTCGGCGTGTTCGTGGGTTTGGAAAACGGCCTGGAAGGGCTGTTGCACATTTCGGAGTTGGCCGACCACAAGGTGGAAAACCCGGAAGAGGTCGTCAAGGTGGGCGACGAAATCGAAGTGAAGATTTTGCGCGTCGATACCGAGGAGCGCAAAATCGGCCTGTCGCGCAAGCGCGTGCAGTGGACCGAGGAGCAAATCGCCGCCGAGGAAAAGGCCGAAGCGGCGGCCGCGGCCTCCAACGGTTCCAGCGGCTCCACGCAGGAACTGAAAGGCGGAATCTCCGGCAAGGGCGGCCCGCTGATTCAGCCGCCGGTAGAGTAATCTCCATCGACGCAAGTTAAAGACTCCAAGCCCACGGGTTGCAGCCCGTGGGCTTTTTTGTTTGGATTATCAACGATCGTTCGGCGGACAGCGTACCATCCCCACAGGTGCATAACCCGCATCGCTAGAACTCTGTCGCGATGGGCAATCGGCGAGGCCGCGCTGATCGTTACGGCTGGCATGGCGGCTACAGTCGTCGCACTTGTCGCCTGAAGCGCACTCTTACAGTCGGCGGGAAAGCTTCGACGATAGTGAAGCTTGTCTAGACGAAATATCCCGCCTACCCGCCGCACCAACTATGCCTACTGCGCGACGTCGTTCCTCTTCGGCGGTTCAATCTCCCCTGGAAACGTATCTCCGCGAGATCAATGAAACTGCGCTCTTAAACGCGCAGCAGGAGCGCGAGTTGGCCGTCGACATCGGCAAGGGCAACGTGCAGGCCCGTGATCGGATGGTGCGGGCCAATCTGCGGCTGGTGGTGAATATCGCCCGCGGCTACACCGGCAAGGGGCTGGGGCTGCAGGATCTGATCGAAGAGGGCAATCTCGGCCTCTTGCGCCGTCGAAGGTTTCGATCCCGCGATGGGCACCCGCTTCAGCACCTACGCCAGCTACTGGATCAAGCAATCGATCAAGCGGGCGCTGATCAATTCCGCCAAGACGATCCGCATCCCGGCGTACATGGTGGAACTCCTGTCCAAATGGCGGCGGGCCACGGCGCGGCTATCCGAAGAGCTGGGCCGCTCCCCGACGCCTGAAGAAGTGGGCGCGTGCTGGGGCTGCCGCGGAAGAAGCTGTCGATCATCAAGAAAGCCATCCGCATCTACAACAGCACGCCGCAGACCGATCAGCCGGAAGCGGGCTGGTCGCTGGGCGAAATGGTGACCGACGACGCCACGAAGCCCCCCGAGGAAATGCTCCTGAACAGCGACAATCTGCACCATGTGATGAAGATGTTGGCCACCATGGAGCCCCGCGAGGCCACGGTGCTGCGGATGCGTTTCGGGCTGGATGACAACGAGCCGCGGACGCTCAAAGAAATTGGCGAGGCGCTGGGGCTGACACGGGAGCGCGTGCGGCAGATTGAAACCGAAGCGCTGCACAAGCTGGCCGCCGGCCTGGAAGGCTCCGGGCAGTTGGAAGAGCCCGCCCGCGACGCCGGTTAGCGCCTCTGCATAGCGTACATTTCTATACGGCGTACGCTACTAGCCTGTGAACCGGACCCCTGGTACAAGGGTCGAAGCTTGTAAAGCGGCGATCCGTACGCTGCCACCGCGGCCGACGGTCGCGGCTTTTTGAGAGCCATTTGTCATGCAGCCCTGGAACTCCGTGGCCGTTGTCGGCGTGGGATTGATCGGCGGATCGATCGGGCTGGCGCTGCGCGAGCGGAAGCTGGCTCGGAAGGTGATCGGCATCGGCCGCCGCCAGGCAAGCCTGAAGCGGGCCAAGGAGCTGGGGGCGGTCACAGCGACCACAATCAAAATTCAAGACGGCGTGGCGGATGCCGATGTGGTCATCGTCTGCACGCCTGTGGCCGAGATCGCAAATCACCTTTTGGAATCCGCGGCCGCAGCGTCGAAACAAGCGATACTCACCGACGCCGGCAGCACAAAGGGCACAATCGTTGCCGCCGTCGAAGCGAAGCTTCCGCGCGGTCGGCGCTTCGTCGGCAGCCACCCGCTGGCCGGCAGTGAGAAGAACGGTGCGCAATTTGCGCGGGCCGATCTGTTCGAAGGCCGCGTCGTCGTGATCACGCCCACGCGAAAGACGAAGGCGGACGATAAACAAGCCGTGGCCGATTTCTGGTCGGCGCTGGGGGCCACCGTGCTCGTGATGTCGCCGGAGGCGCACGACAAGGCGCTAGCGACCACTAGTCATCTGCCGCATCTTGTCTCGTCGGCGGTAGCCCGCCACACTGGCACCGCCGATCTCCCGCTGACTGCCGGCGGATGGCGCGATTTGACGCGCGTCGCCGCGGGCGACCCGGAATTATGGACGCAAATCCTGCTGGAAAATCGCGGCAATGTCTTGAAGTCGCTCTCCGGGTTTGAGAAAACGATGGTGGCGTTCAAGTCGGCGCTCGTGCGCGGCGACCGCCGCAAGCTTCGTGAACTTCTGGCGGATGGGAAGCGTGTCCGCGATGCTCTGGGAAATTGACGTCTATCCCGCCCCGGGCCAAGCCGATCTGCTGGCCCAGCAAGTCGTAACCGTTGCGAGCGAATTGGGCCTGGCGACTGGAATACGAGTGACGGCCGCCGCCGGTTATCTAATTCAGGCTGATTTGCGGCGCGAACAGTTGGAGCAACTGGCCCGTGAATTATTCGCCGATCCGATCGCCCAGCGCGCGATTGTGGCCCGGGTGGGGGACGCCGCGTTGAGCCAACCGCCACAGCCGGAGGCAATTCTGATCCACGTCTTGCCCAGGCCCGGCGTGATGGATCCGGTGGCGCTAACCGCGGCGGCGGCATTGGCAGAATTTGGCTTGGCGGTCGAAGCGGTGCGAACACTCAAAAAATTCTGGATCAATCTGCCCACCGAGCGGATACAGCCGCTTTCCAAACTTCTGGCCAACGAACTGATCGAGGACATCGTCGTTGGGCCGCTCAAGCTTGAGCGGCTCGACGCGGGTTGCGATGATCCCAATGTCGCATTGCACAAGATACGAATGTGCGACATGCCTGACGCTGCCCTTTTCAGTCTGAATCGCAATCGGGAGCTTTCACTATCGCTGGACGAATTGCGTGCAATTCAACAATATTTCCGCGATGCCAACCGCGACCCGACGGATGTGGAGTTGGAAACTCTGGCTCAAGCCTGGAGCGAACACTGTTGCCACAAAACGCTGGCTGGGCGGATTGCGTACCGTGGGCCGATCGGCGCCCACGGCGACCACATCGGACAGCACTACTTCGAAAACCTGCTCGAGGAAACGATTTTCGCCGCCACGCGCAAAATCCGCGCCGGTTGGCAGCAACATGGCTACGACGATTGGTGTGTCAGCGTGTTTGAAGACCATGCCGGCATCGTACGTTTCGATGACGAGCGCAATCTGGCCTTCAAAGTTGAAACCCACAATCACCCGTCGGCCATCGCACCCTACGGCGGCGCAAGCACGGGCGTCGGCGGCGTGGTTCGCGATATTCTGGCTGCAGGACTGGGCGCGAAGCCGGTGGCCTGCACCGATGTGTTTTGCTTTGCGCCGCTGGATCTTTCGTTCGAAGATTTGCCGCCGGGGGTGTTGCATCCGCGGCGCGTAATGACGGGCGTAGTGTCAGGCGTGCGCGATTACAGCAACCGGCTGGGCGTGCCGACGGTCAGCGGGGCGATCTATTTCGATCCGCGCTACCTGGGCAATCCGCTGGTGTTTTGCGGCTGCGTGGGAATCTTGCCCGCCGATAAATCGAAAAAACAGCCGCAGGCGGGAGATTTGCTGGTGCTTGTCGGCGGCCGCACCGGGCGCGACGGCATCCATGGCGCCACTTTCAGCTCGGCGGGACTCACCGCCGACAGCCAGTCGCGGGCCGGCGGCGCGGTGCAGATCGGCAATCCGATCACGCAGAAGATGATGCTCGACGTGCTGATTGCCGCACGCGATGGTGGACTGTATCGGGCGATCGGCGATTGCGGCGCGGGAGGATTGTCGAGCGCCGTGGGCGAAATGGCCAAAGAGATCGGCGCAGTTGTGTGGCTGGATCGCGTGCCCCTGAAATACACCAGCCTTAGCTACACCGAAATCTGGATCTCTGAGTCGCAGGAGCGGATGGTGCTGGCCGCGCCGCCGGCGAAGTGGGACGAATTGAAGAAGCTGTGCGAATCGGAAGGGGTGGAAGCCGCCGCCATCGGCGAGTTGCGCGGGACTGGCCGCCTGCAGCTTTTCTATCAGGACCATCAGGTTGCCGATCTGGCGATGAACTTTGTGCATGGCGGGCGGCCTTCGCCGGTGCGCGACGCAGTGTATGCAATCCCTAAAGCAGAAGCCGTCGCAACGAAATCGGCGACGGTCGACTGCAACGCCGCGCTCACAAAAATTCTCGGCTCGTGGAATGTATGCAGTCGTGAATCGGTGATTCGGCAATACGACTTCGAAGTGCAAGGCATGAGCGTGATCAAGCCGCTCGTGGGCTGCAACCAAGATGGCCCCAGCGACGCCGTCGTGCTGCGGCCGGCGCCGGGTTCGAAGCGAGGTTTGGTCATCGGTTGCGGCATGAATCCCTGTTACGCCAATTTCGATGCGTATCACATGGCCGCCAGCGCTATCGACGAAGCGGTGCGCAACTGCGTGGCGGTGGGGGCCGATCCACAGCGTGTGGCGCTGGTCGATAATTTCTGCTGGGGCGATTGCCAGCGGCCCGAGGTCTTGGGTTCGCTGGTGCGTGCGGCGCAAGCGTGTCACGATATTTCCTTGGCACTGGGCACCCCGTTTATCAGCGGCAAAGACAGTTTGAATAACGAGTTTCATTTCAGCAATTCCGCCGGGCGCAACAAAGAATCGCCATTCTGCCTTCGCTGCTGATCAGCGCCCTGGGGCAAGTGGATGACGTCGGGCGCTGCGTCACCATGGACCTGAAACATCCCGGCAATGTGCTGTATCAGGTGGGGGTCACGAAGTGCGAACTGGGTGGATCGCACCTTGCCCGGGTCGAAGGATGGACCGGTGGCAGCGCTGCGCAAGTGGATCCCTCGCGGTCCAAAGCGACGTTTGTTGCCTTGCATAAGGCGATCCGCACAGGACTGGTGTGCGCTTGCCACGATTTGAGCGAGGGAGGGCTGGCGGTCGCCGCTGCGGAAATGGCGATCGCCGGCGGTCTTGGCGCGCGACTCTATCTGCTGGAAGTGCTGCATCAAATCAGCGTGGACGACGCTGCGGCGCTTGCCGGCGGTTTGGCTACGGCGCTGATGTTTGCCGAGTCGAACAGCCGGTTTTTGGTCGAAGTCTGCGAGGACTCGGTGGGACATTTTGAAGAAACGATGGGGGACGTGCCGCATGCCGCCGTGGGCGAGGTCACCGAGTCGCCGCGATTGGTGGCGGCCGACATCGATCCCATGGCCAAGGAGCATCTGATCGACGTCGATCTCGCCGCGCTGAAAGAGGCTTGGCAGCAACCCCTGAGATCGTAATGGCGAATCCACCGCGCATCTTGATCCTTCGAGCGCCCGGCACCACCTGCGATGCCGAGACCGCGTATGCTTTCCAGCGCGCCGGCGGGCTGCCCGAAGTGATGCACATTGGCCGATTGCTCGAGGGGCCAAAACTGCTGCACGATTTTCAAATCCTGTGCATCCCGGGCGGCTTCAGCTATGGCGACGACATCGCCTCGGGCCGCATCCTGGCGCTTCAAGTAAAGCAACATCTGGCCGGCGCGATGCTTGACTTCCAATCAGCCGACAAACTAATTCTGGGAATTTGCAACGGCTTCCAGGTGCTGCTGCGTACGGGGCTATTGGGAGCGGATGCTGAAGGCAATCCGCCGGCAACGCTCGCTTGGAATCAATCGGGACGCTTCGACGCGCGCTGGGTGCAACTGCAGACAAGCGGCGCAAGCTGCGCGTTGCTCGCCGGCATCGCGCGAATGTATTTGCCCGTGGCACACGCCGAAGGCAGATTTGTCGCCAAGGACGAAGCGACCCTGCGCGAACTCGAGGCGGCCGGACAACTGGTGCTGCGCTATGCCCACGATGCGCATAACAACTTCGCCGGCATGTGCGACGCCACGGGACGAGTGCTCGGCTTGATGCCGCACCCGGAACGGTGCATCGATTCCACGCAGCATCCGCGCTGGACGCGGGGAGAAGCGGGCGCCTCTAGCGACGGTTTACTGCTGCTCAAGAACGCCGTCAATTACTTCCGGTGAGCCAACGGTCTGGCTGATCGGCGCACCGAGGCTCGGTTCGCCGGCCACCGGCGCTACCATGCCACAAGTTGGCTCGACGGCCACCGGAGCGCTCATCCCGCACGTCGGTTCCACAGCCATGCCGCAGGTCGGCTCAGGGGCGCAGGGTGCGGCCTGAGGGCAACACGCGGGAGACATCAATACCGGTTGGGCCGGGGTGAACAGCTCTTGCTGCTTCCACACTTCCACGCGGCGGAACCAGTTGTCGTCGGAGCAACAGCCCGCGGCGAACAACGGAAGAATCGAAGCGATCAATAGTGTGCGCATCTTTTGGTTTCCTTCTGCCGCGGTGAGTTTTTGCCCCGCGTTGCAGTCAGAAAACCATAGCTCGCCTATGGCGTTGTGCAAACGCAACCCGAAGTCGTTTGGGTAGCGATTGTAACGATTGTGCGGCCCGGCGTGCCCACTATTTGCGATGGCGGATGCGAGAACGCATGCGGCGCTTCTTGCGGCCTAATTTCCGACGACCCTTGCCTGTTTTTTTGACACCCACAACGAGCTCCATGCTGAGAGGGATTGAGAAACACGAAATCCAACGACGGCGAAGGCCGTGATTTTATCAGGACAGCGCCCTGCGACAAGACCGAAGCTTGCGAGGAGGCGATTCAACGATTCCGCCAGTCGATGTTCGACAGCGCCCCCAGCGCCAAGATCAGCGAATGCGTGCCGTCGCGGCCATGGCCCTGCGCTTTTGCGGCCAGGTACAACTCTTCCGCCAGCGCCAAACCGGGCAGCGAAAGCCCCATTCGCTTCGATTCTTCCAGGGCGATGCCCATGTCCTTGATGAAATGCTCGACCATGAAGCCGGGCGCGAAATTGCCGACCATCATCCGCGGTCCGTAATTCGACAGCGACCAACTGCCCGCTGCGCCGGAGGCGACCGATTGCATCACGCTTTCCAGGTTCAACCCCGCCTTGTAGGCGTAGAGCAGCGCCTCGCAGACGCCGATCATGCCGGTGGCGATCAGAATCTGGTTCACCAATTTGGCGTGCTGCCCTGCGCCGGGTGGACCCTGATAGACGATGGTTTGGCCCATGGCTTCCCAACAGGGGCGCAGCGCGTCGACGATGTCTTTCTCGCCGCCGATCATGATCGAGAGCATTCCTTCGCGGGCGCCGACGTCGCCGCCGGAAACGGGCGCATCGACGGCATGCACGCCTTTTTTCTTCGCTGTGTCGGCGATCTCAATCGCCAACGACGGTTGGCTGGTGGTCATGTCGACGAGAATCGCGCCCGATTTGCTGCCGGCCAAAGCGCCTTGCGGCCCGAGGATCACTTCGCGCACGTCGGCGGGATAACCGACGGTGGAGAACACGACGTCGGATTGCTCGGCCACCGCTTGGGGCGAATCGGCCCACTTTGCGCCTTTGGCCACCAGAGCGTCGGCCTTGAATTTTGTACGACTGAACACCGTGACCGCGAAGCCGCGGTCCAGCAAATGGCTGCACATGCTGCGCCCCATCACGCCCGTGCCGATCCAGCCGAGGCGTGTTTTGCCGGGAATCATCAGCGCAGTGGGCATCGGCAACAAGTCGGCGGCTACCAGCGGTGTTCGGGGCGCTGCAGGATTTCGGTGAGGATGATCGCGTCGCGAATGTTTTTGCGGCCGGCCAAAAACAAGGCGATGTTGCTGGCCCCCTTTCGCGTGGCGACGGGCGCCGTGGCCGTTTCAGCGCCGGCGGCGGAAGCGGTCGCTGAAGTGAGGGCGGCTGCGGTGGCGGCTGCCGCGGCGGCGCCGGCGGCTTCGAACAATCCCGGCGGGCCTTCCTTCAGTTTGCCGACGCCGTGTTCGAACACGCGCTGCATGTGCTTCTGAAAGTCGTCGGTTTCTTTCTGAATATTGCTGAGCGAGCTGGCCCGCTGGGCGAACTTCGAACTGTCGATGTGTTCGGCGACATATTGGGCGACCGATTCTCGCGGAGCATCCGTCGTTTCGGCTTGCGCCGGCGGCACGGCTGAAGTCGACGGGCGTTGCAAAGTTGGGTTCGTTCCGCCTTGCGGCGCACGGCGTGGCGGACGCTGGCGTCGTTTGGCGCCGCCTGGCTCGAGCTGCTCAGCAGCAGCGCGTTGTCGGTCTGCGGCCGCTTGATTGCGCTGCGGCACGGGCCGGCCTTCGCGCAGCGCCTGGGCCTGTCGCAGAAATTCCTCGATCTCGGCCTGCAGCGGTTGCTGGCCGCGCGGAACGGCCGGCTGACCCGGCGGCGGGGCCGGGGGTTTGATCGGCGGGACGCGCTTCACCGGCGGCTGCGGCGGCTGCAACTTGCCCGCAAACTGATTTATCACCCACACCAACACTACGATGATGAATGGGAGAATCTTGAAGAAATCGTCCCAAGCGGCGGCTAACAAAAAGATGGTCATGGTTTCGAGTTTCGCGTTTTCGTGTTAAGAAGAGTTGCGGCCGCAATTCGAAACTCGAAACTCGGAACGCGAAACTTGGATGTTACGTCGGCGTGGAAGTCGTCGTGACGCCGGAAATGCTGCGGCGCATTTCGGTGTCGGCTTGTATGTTTCGCAGTTTGTAGTAATCCAAAATTCCCAGCGCGCCGTCTTGAAATGCCGCGGCGATCGCCTTGGGCACTTCAGCTTCCGCCGCCACCAGTTCGGAACGGGATTCCTCGATCGAGGCGATATTTTCCTGCTCCAGCGCCACCGCCATGGCGCGGCGCTCTTCGGCCTTGGCTCGGGCGACGCGCATGTCGGCTTCGGCCCGATCCGCCTGCAGCCGGGCGCCGATGTTATCTCCCACCATAATGTCGGCGATGTCGATGGAGACGATTTCGAATGCCGTTTGCGAATCGAGCCGCCGGGCCAGCACCGCCTTGGAAATACGATCGGGCTGCGCGAGCACATCCATGTGCGTTTCGGCCGAGCCGATGGCGCTGACAATGCCTTCGCCCACGCGGGCGATGATCGTTTCTTCCATCGCTCCACCGATGACTTGATTCAAATTGGTGCGCACCGTGACGCGGGCTTTCACCTTGAGTTGAATGCCGTTTTTGGCCACGGCGTCGAGCGAATCTTTCCCGGAGCCGCGGCCGGACAATCGATCACCTTCGGATACACGCTGGTTTTCACGGCTTCCAGCACGTCTCGGCCGGCCAGGTCGATGGCGGTCGCGAGCTTGTAGCTGAGCTTAATCTTGGCCTTGCTGGCGGCGATGATGGCGCGGATCACCAGCGGCACCCGTCCACCCGCCATGTAATGCGCTTCCAGCGCCTTGCTGGTCACCCCGGTATCTTCACCCAAACCGGCCTGCACGGCCATGATCTTGCTGCGCACGATCACCGTGGGGTTGACCTTGCGAAAGGTCATGCCCAAGAGATCGAAGATGCCGATGCTGGCGCCGGTGGTGACCGATTGAATCCACAGGCGGAAATATCGGGCGAACACCGCGAAGGCGAACAGGGCGAAAATCAGCACCACGAAGATCACGGCGATCGTGATGACTTGGCTAATTTCGCCGTCGGCGAAGAGCGGTTTAGGCATGAGGAGTCAGGGGTCGGGAGTTAGGAGACAAAAGCCAATGCGCAGTGTCGGTGGCGCGTGGCCGTCTGTCAAGGGAACCAGCCGCAACGAGCCTAGGCCAACGGATCTTCCAGCGGGTCGATGCCGAGCGTTTCGATGGGGCGCGACAGCAGGTCGTCGGATTTGGTGCCCGTCAGTTGGTCCTCCTCTACCGGACGCACGACCACTAGATTGCCGCACACTTCGATCACGCGCACCGGCTGGTTCGGTTCGATGGGCTGGCCTTCGCTTACGGCGTCGATGGTTTGGCCTTCGATCACCACGGCGCCGCTGGGAAGCATTTTTGATTTCGCTCGCCCGACATGGCCCACTAATTCGCGCAGGTGACGGCGCTCGGCGCTGTCGGGCATGACTTCTTCGGCCGTGGGGATGCTTGGCAGGAGGCGCTTGCCCATGGGCGTTTGCGGCAGGTAACGAAACGCCACCGATAACACGACGGGCACCGCCACGCACGCCACAATCACAAAGGCGATGCCCACCTTCGGCCCGCTTTGCTGAAACGCCACAATGATGGAGGCCAAGATCGCGGTGAACGATAGAAAGCCGAGAATTCCGCCGGAGGGGACGAAGGTCTCGAGCATCACCAGCCCCAGGCCGACCAACAACAGCAGAGCTGCCCAAAAAAAAGGAGACATGCGGATTCAGGCAAACAGTAGGGGAGCGGGTTCGTGCCGATCTATACGCAATCCGACCGCAAGCAGTTTTAGGCAGCCCCAGGCCGATTGGTCAACCTGCGTGCACCGACCGCACGACCACGCGGTGGCCGCTGACTTCGACCACGGTAATCGGCGCGCCGCGATCGATGGGTTCGCCGGCGGCCACCACGTCGACCAGTTCATCGCCGAAGCGGGCTTTGCCCGACAGCATCAGCGGAGTCACGGCGACGCCTTCGCTTCCCAACAGATGGGCGTAATCGGCCAGCGATTCGCGATGTGAAAGGGCTTCAGCCTCTTCCGTGGTGGGCGGATGCAGCATCATCCGGCTGAACACCGGCGCATTGGGCAATAGCCGGCGCATGACGGTCACCATGACGATGCAGCCGACGGTCGCCCCGCCCAGCACCAACAGCGAATCGCGCAATTGCTCCAACTGATATTCATTGGCCGGGATGATGAACGTCTGGCTGGCCAAGACCAGCGAAGCGATGATCATCAGCCCGCCCCCCAGGCCAAAAATTCCGAATCCTGGGATCACAAAAATCTCCAGCACCAGGCAGAGCATGCCCGCCAGGAACAAAACGACTTCCAGCACCTGGGCCGTGCCCTTCAGATGCTGGGCCCAGAAGTAAAGCAGGAATGCGACCAGCGCGATGAAGGCGCCGGCGCCGATGCCGGGAGTGTGAATTTCCAGGTACAGTCCGACGAAGCCCATCACCAACAAGAACATCCGCGCACCGTCGGTGGTCAGCGCGTCGACCAGATAATCGACCCAACTGGGTTCGACCATGGCCGGATTCTTTTCCAATCCATAGGCCAGTTTGAACTGCTCGAAATTGTCGACCAATTTCCAAACCAAGCCCAACTCGGCGGCGCGTCGGCCGGAGAGCATCAGCCGATTGCCGCCTCCGCTGACCATTTCTTGTTGCTTCCAGGAACCGGGATCGCGCTGCTGGGCCAGTTCTTCTTCGCAGAAATATTCCGTCAGGCCCGTGGACGGCTGAACGTAGCGGTACACTTTCAACTGCGGATCGACCATCGCCACCGGCAGCGACCAGCTTCGGGTTTTGTCGGCCTTGAGCGCCTCGCGCAGCACTTTCGCGGTGGCGCCCACTTCGTCGGGCGCAAAACGCCGCGCCCGATCCGCCGAGCTTGGCGTCGGGGCTCATCACAATCTGGTTGCATACCAAGGCGATCAGGGCTGCGTCGCCGCGCGCTGCGCGGCACATAGGCCACCGTGCGAACCTGTCCCGGCTTGAGCGATGATAAGAAAGTCGCCAATCGCAGGCTGTCGGTATAGGAACCGCCGTCGCTGTCGATCCACAGCACCACCAGGTTGACGTCGTTTTCACGGATTTGATCTTCGATTTTCCGCTGAACGATGTTGACGTCCTTGGCGGTGATCGCGTGTTTGATGTCGACCTGCACCGGCTGCCAGCCGCCGGTGAGCGCCGGATTATCCTGCAGCGACGCCGGTGACAGGCCCAGCGAATGCGCCAGTCGGCGCGGTTGTCGGCCAAATAGCTGACCAGGCCCAATTCCTGCCGGCCGCGGCGACCGTCGAACAGAAACGGCCGCGGCTTGAGTTCTTCGGTCGCTTGAACGACGCGGCGTTGTTTCAGGTCGTCGAGCTCGTCGGCCAACACGTATTCGGTGCCGACTTCGGTGGTTACTTTGAGCGCTTTAACATCTCGATCGAGCATAGCCAGCGCCACCGCGGCCGGAATGGTGCGGCGAGCATCGGCAATTTCCTTGTAGCCGCTGCGGATGGTGGGGCCGATGGTTTGCTCGTCGATGCCGGCTTCACCCAGTTCCGCATCGGGGGCCATCACGATTTCTTCGCAGGCCATCGGCACCAGCACGCCATGCCCCTTCACCGTCTTGGGCAGATAGGCCACGGTTTTGACCCCGGCCAGATCGCGGCTGGAAAGAAATCGGGCCAGCGACATCGAGCGAAAGAAGTCGCTGCCCACGCCCCCTTCGGTTTGCCCCGGCCATAATTCAAGCACCAGCACCGGCCGCGGACCGCCGCGGGGAAGATTGCTGAGAATTTTCGTTACCGCTGCCCGAATCCTCGTGTCGACGTCGCCGGTGATCGGCAGGTCGACGCGGATCAGGTAGCCGGCGGTTGGTTGGCCGGGTTCCGCGGGTTTATCTCCAACGACCGACTTCGTGTCGTCGGGCTTGGCGGCGTCTTTGTTTTGCGACGCGGCCGGACGAACGTCGGCCCAAACCGAGGAAAAGGCCGCCGCCAGCACGCACAGCCAAAATAGCTGCCGCACCCTGCTCCATCGAGGCGCGCTTTGGCTCGAATAGAAAATGCCATACCTGGCCAAACATCGGGCCCATGAGAGACTGCGCAAACCGTTGCGCAACGGTCCACGACCGATTATAGAACGCCGGCAGGGTGAGTCAAATTTGCCCGCCGGCGCGGCGTGTCAGAAGCAGTGCGGCCCAAAGCACTTCGGATGTCGCGCCCAATCGCTGGCGATTATTGCGGCGATGATTTGGTGCGGTTGGCCTGCTCCAATCCGGCGGCGCCGGCCGTTTGCGGCGCGGTGGGGGGCGGCACTTGGGGTTGGTCGACCACGTGCTTGTAGCCCAGGATGCTGGGGCGCGCGAAATCGTTGAACATCTGCTGAATCGGCGCCCAGGGACTGTTGACCGACGGATTTTCCAGCTTGATCACCGTGCGCGATTGGTTCTGCGGTCCGGCGCCGGGATTGTAGATTTGAATCGCGACGGGCTGTAGTTCCGGCTTCGACAAGATCAGCTCGACGCGGGAAAAGTTGGCGGCGTCTTTTTGCGTTCTGGGGTGCGCATCGAGCCAGACCTCGTCTTTGCTGCGCTCCGGCGGCGTGACAATGCGCATGTAATAACGCTTGCGCAGCGTGTCGGCCTTGGCACCGAACACGAACGGCAGCGGGCCGTCGGTGATCGACTTGCCTTGCAGCTCGGCGGGAATCGGCTGCTCGATGATTTGCTTTTTCTTGGCATCGACCTGGAAGATCGATTTGCCGTTGCAGGTCCAATACTCGGTCGGATCGACCTTCTGCATGTTCCAAGTTTGCGTTTTCGGGTCCAACACCGCTTCATAGGCCTCGGTCACGTGGAACAAGCCTTTATCGGGTGCGGAATATTTCAGTTCGCCGTGGCATTCGGTCTGCGGCTGCTTGGGGCTGGGAATAAAAGCCGGATTGTATTCCCAGCGGGTGAAGTTGCACTTGAATTGCTTGATGGCGCTGCTTTGCTTCTCCCAATCATCCAGCAGACGATCGAGTTCGTTTTGCTCGTGCGGCGAGAGCACAAATGGCGGCTGCACGGCAAGCTGCTGCGGTTGAGCGGTTTGGCCATTGGGCAGAACACCGCCCTGCTGCGCAGCCGCTTCCGGCGGACGCGCTTGGGTTGCTTCCGTATTTGTCTGTGCCATCAGCGACGATACGAAACAGATTTCGCACACCGCAAACAACACTGCGATCCACCAGCCGGGGCGTTTGGCCATGACAAAACCTCAGCATGCGACTGAATGCGATTCCAAAGGGCCGGGGATTCTATCGGCCCGCCGCATGCAGCCCTAGAGCGGTTCGGCGAGCCAGCGGACAAAATCGTCGGCCGGATGCAGGGCCGATAGCACGTAATCGGCCTGGCTGGCCCAGCCGGGCAATGATTCCTGCGATCGGCCGGCGGCATAGAGCACCGTGCGAGTTCCGGCCGCTCGTCCTGCTTCCAGATCGAAGCGGTAATCGCCAACCGTCGCGACGAGTGGCGATTCGATTGCCCAAGCGTCGCAAATTCGCCAGATCGCCGCCGGGTCGGGCTTCGGCGGAGCGTCGTCACGGGTCATCACGGCGTCGAATGTCAGCCCGAGACGCTCGATTAATTCCTCAGTGAAGCGCCGACTGTTGCGCGTGAGCAGGCCGCGATGGAAACCCTGCGCAGCCAACTCGGCCAACAGCTCGGCGGCGCCCGGCATGCAGGCGGCGCGCTGGCAGCCGGCGGCTCGTGCTCGTCAAGGATCGCCCAGCAACGCACCGCATCGTCCGCATCTAGCGCCGCGATCCCTTCCAGCACCGGCGTGCCGGGAGAAAATCCCATTTCGCGGCGCATCTGATCGAAATCCAGCGCGGAATCAACGAGCGTGCCGTCGAGATCGAAGATCACGCCGCGCGCGGGTGGAAAGCGTGAGGGCATGGGCCGCTCACCGCTGCTCGGGCTCTTCCAGATACGTGTAGCCCTGCAAGCCTTCTTCGTAGAACTTGAGGAAGCGGCCAGCTTCTTCGAAACCGATGCGGCCTTCGCGCACGGCACATTCGGTGGCGTCGCGCAATTGGCGCACCAAGGCGTCGGGCTCGAATTCGACGTAGTCGAGCACTTCGCGCACCGTATCGCCTTTGATCACGGTTTGCAGCAGCACTTCGCCCGAGTCGTCCATGGCCACGTGCACGGCGTTGGTGTCGCCGTACAAGTTATGCAGGTCGCCGAGGATTTCCTGGTAGGCGCCGATGAGGAATGCGCCCAGATAATATGGCGTGCCTTCGTACTGATGCAGGGGCAAGGTGCGCTTCACGTCGCGGCGGTCGATGAATTGATCGACCTTGCCGTCGCTGTCGCAGGTGATATCGCCCAAAACCGCGTAGCGCGTCGGCCGCTCGGCCAGGCGATGGATGGGCATCAGCGGGAACAATTGCTTGATGGCCCAGCTATCGGGAATGGATTGGAACAGCGAGAAGTTGCAGAAGTATGTGTCGGACAAGAGCGAATCGAGCCCCTGCAATTCCTCGGGCACGAATTCCATCTGCTGGGCGAGCTTTTGGATCTTGTGGCAAATGGCCCAAAACAAATTCTCCACGAGGCTGCGCTGATCCAGCGGCAGGTAGCCGTTGGAGAACAGCGTCATGGCGTTGTCCAACGATTGCTGGGCGTCATGGTAGCTTTCCAAAATATTCCGCACGCCGAGGTTTTGGTAAGTTTCCATCAAGTCTGACAGTGGTTGCTCCATGTCGGGTGGCAATTGCGGCGGGATGCCGTTTTGCCCCTGCTCGGAAACTCCCAACACGCCGAACACCAGCACGCTGTGATAGGCGACCACCGCGCGGCCGCTTTCGGAAACAATCGTGGGATGCTTCACGCCGGCGTCATCGCAAGCCCGTTGGATGTGATACACCACGTCGTTGGCGTATTCCTGCAGGCTGTAGTTGACGCTGGATTCGAAGTTGGTTTGCGAGCCGTCGTAATCGACGCCCAAGCCGCCGCCGACGTCGAGATATTCCAGGCCCGCGCCGCGACTGACCAATTCCGTATACACATGGGCCGCTTCGTTCAGCGCCGCCTTGATGTGGCGGATGTTGGTGATTTGGCTCCCCTGATGGAAATGCAGCAGCTTGAAGCAATCCTGCATCCCGCGGCCTTTCAATTCTTCCAAGCCTTTGAGGATTTCGGAAACCGTCAGGCCGAACTTGGAGCGGTAGCCGCCGGAGGATTGCCAGCGTCCCGCGCCGCGCGCGGCCAGCTTCACGCGCATGCCGATCTTCGGGCGCACGCCGATCTTCTCAGCGTATTCCAGGATCAATCCCAGCTCGGTGTATTTTTCAACGACCGGAATAATGTTGCGGCCGATCTTGTGCGCCAGCATGGCAGTTTCGATGAACTCGGCATCTTTGAAGCCGTTGCAGATGATCGGCGTTTCGTTGGAGGCCATCGCGATCACGGCCAGCAGTTCCGGCTTGCTGCCGGCTTCCAGGCCGAAGCGGAACGGCTTGCCGAATTCGAGCACCTCTTCCACGACCTGCCGCTGCTGGTTCACCTTGATGGGATACACGCAGCAGTAATCGCCCTGATACTTCTGATCCACCATCGCGGCCTGGAACGTGGCATGAATTTCGCCCAGGCGCTGTTTCAGGATGTCGGCGAAGCGAATCAGGATCGGCAGATCGATGCCGCGCAGCTGCAGGCCATCGACCAGTTTTTTCAGGTCGATCGAGCGCTCGCGCTCCTTGGTGGGATGAACACAGACGTGCCCCTCGTCGCTAATCGAGAAGTAGCCGTTGCCCCAGCGCGCCACTTCGTACAGTTCGGCCGAATCGACGGCCGACCAGCGTTCCAAATCCAAATCAAGTTTCAACGTGCGTGCCCTCGTGGCTTTTGCGGGAGCGAAGAAGCGAACGATCCAAACAGAGTATCATACAAGATTTCGCCCAGTTGTGTACCCAATTGCGAGCCAATCGGGCGATTATCAAAAAAATTGCAGCGGCGAAGAAAGGGCGCGGTGCAAGCCGTGCCTGCGCGGCGGCGCGATGAAATCAGCCGTGGCGGGGCGACAGCATAATCGGTGCCGTTGCAGCGGCGGCGCGTTCGCCGATATTGAAAAGACTGGCAGCTTCGCGGGAGCGTCAAAAGATTCCGGCGCCGAAGTCCTCGTGCGTGCCGTCCTGCTCGGGCTTTCCATCCACCTGCGCCGGCCTGGGCGGACTGGAACTTGCCGGCTTGGGCGTGTGCGCGACGGGCGCCTTGCGGATCGAGCGTGCGGCCGGCTCCGCTACTTGCATTTGACCGTCGGATTGGCTCCCGGAACGAGCATAATGGGTGGTCGGATGGCTACGCGACTGGCCGCGGGAGTGCCGCGGCGGCACGTAGTCGTCGATATCGAAATCGTCGTAGCGGGAGACGTAGCCCGGCTGCTTGGCCCGCTCCTTTTCCTCGCGAAATTCGCGAAGGATGCGGTCCTGGATCGCCTCTCGGCAGGCACTGTTGATGGGGTGGGCAATGTCGGCGTAAAGCTTGGCCCGACCCTCCTCGTCCAGCGGCGCACGGTTGGGATTCATCTTCATCCCGCATTCGTTGCAGTAGCTGGCCCGCAGGTGGTTTTTCGCGCCGCACTGCTGGCAGTGGGACGTCAGCTTCCGGCTGGGCATGGCCACGAACGGACCGTTGGCCCCGTCGATGATTTTCAGATCGCGGATGACGAAGCAATCGTCGAACGTGATCGAACAAAACGCCTGCAATCGCTCGCCTTGCTCTTCCATCAGCTTGATGCGAACTTCGGTGATCTCCACGGCTGTTCTCCTTGCGAATCGGAGGATCGTACGCCCGAAATCCCTCGGGCGAGGATTTGACTCTGACCAACCGCACTGAACGCCGCCCGTTCCGGAGGCCGTTGACCTCCGGCAAACGATAGCTCTTACAACGATCGAACCGCCCACACTCGGCATCTTCCCTGTAGCCGAGCCCTGACGCGCACCGCCGTACAAAGCGCCTCTCGTGCCGTTGAACACAACGCAAAACAACTACTTCCGCTACCGCTTAAACCGATGGCCAGGCACCGCTGGGCCGCCAGCCGATCCAAAACTCGACCGACCCAAGGGGACATCCGCCGGGCTGGGTCCAGCAGGCGGTTGTGCGTCAGTGGGCCGATCGCTTTCAAATCTCTTCTACGTAGCCGCTGGATCACGGGATCAATCGGTTGCGGCTGGCCCGCTTGGCAGGCCCCGTACACCGCTGCCGTCGACAAACCTTCCGGCGGCCGGACGACCACCAGGTGCAAACTTCCCAAACCTCCAAGTGGCTGAACTTTTTCGCCGCGTCCCCGGCAAACGGCTGGTCCGCCTGCCAGAAAGAACGGCACATCGCTCCCTAACTCCGCAGCAATGGCGGCCAACTGGCCCAGTGGCCAATTCAAACGCCACGCCATGTTGGCTGCCACCAAGGCAGCCGCCGCGTCGCTCGATCCGCCGCCCAAACCGGCAGCCAGGGGAATCCGCTTTACCAACCCCAGTCGGGCTCCCCGCTCGATTCCGGCTTGCCGAGCCAGCAGGCGAATCGCCTTCACGGCAATGTTTTGATCTCCTTCCGGTAACTTTTCTATGTCGTTTGCGTCCGGCGACCCGACGGCCGCAGGCGGTTTCGATTGCGGTTCAGTTCCAGTTTCCCACCGGACATCAAGCGCTACCTGACCGGAAGGATCGTCTTCCAGCGTCAAGCTGTCGAACAACCCGATGGGCACCATGAGCGTTTCGATCTCGTGGTAACCATCGTCGCGCCGGAATAGCACCTCGAAGAAAAGGTTGACTTTCGCCGGCGCGAGGATTTCAACTCGCTCGGCGCTGCATCGAATTTGCACCCGACGTTCCCTCGACGGTCAAACCAACGCGGCTCTTTCTCGGCCCGCGATCAACCTAGCCAGAAGACAGATGGATCATGCCTTGGCACGTGGACCGATTCGTTCGGTCCAAAAGCCCACCCCCTCTGGCGGTAAATCTATCCGTCGCCGCGAGAAAGGTCAATTGAATTCGGCGCGAAAAGAGGGCATTTATGCCAGTTGCCAGGTGGCGATATGCCCCGGCCGCCGCCAACCAATAACCACCCCCCGAACGACGCCCAAGGTTGCGGCCGACCGCCCTCTAATCGCGACCTTATTCTTGCCGGCTCAGGGTACGGAACCGTTCGATTAGGTCGCGGGTGACCGGGCCGGGCTTGCCGCTGCCGATCGTGCGGCTGTCGACCTTCACCACCGGGAATGACTTCGGCGGCCGTGCCGGTCAGGAAACATTCGTCGGCGATGTAAACGTCGTGGCGCGTCAGTGGCATTTCGCGCACTTCAATGCCCGCGTCGCGGGCCAGCTCGATCACCGCCTGGCGGGTGATGCCTTCCAGAATGCCGGCGTCCAGGGGCGGCGTGTGCAGCACGCCAGTCGCGCACGAGAAAGATATTGTCGCCGGTGCATTCGGCCACTTCGCCCTTGTGATTGAGCATCAGGGCTTCGATGCAGCCGGCTTGCAGCCCTTCGATCTTGGCCAGGATGTTGTTCAGGTAGTTGAGCGACTTGATCCGCGGGTTGAGCGCCGCCGGATGGTTGCGCTGCGTGCTGGCCGTGACGATTTCCAGGCCCTTGCGGTAGAGATCTTCCGGATAGAGCGCGATCTTGTCGGTGATGATGATCACCTGCGGATGGCTGCTGCGATTGGGATCGAGCCCCAGCGTGCCGGCGCCGCGGGTGACGACCAGGCGGATGTAGCCGTCCTTGATGCTGTTGGCGGCTAGCGTCTCGTTGACGGCCTTGGCCATGGCCTCTTGCGTCAGGGGAATTTCCAGCCAGATGGCCTTGGCCGAATTCCACAGGCGGTCGAGATGCTGCTTCAAGCGGAACACGCGGCCGCCGTAGCTCCGCATGCCCTCGAACACGCCGTCGCCATACAGCAGGCCGTGATCGTAGACGCTGATCTTGGCGTCTTCTTTGTCGTACAGCTTGCCGTTGATGTAGATCTTGAGGGCCACGGTGCTTTCGGTTGCTGATGACGACGGATCGAGTAAGCAACTTGCGCCATTGTCCTATCTATGTCACCGCCGACTATCGCTTGCGGATTCCGACACGCTCTGCGACCTGGCCTTCACCAGCCGCACGATGCGGTCGGCCTGGCGGCGATCGCCGGGTCGTGCGTCACCATGACTATAGTGAGACTCTGCTCGCCGGTTCAAGGTTCGCAGGATGCGCAGGATTTCCTGGCCGGTGCTTTGATCCAGATTGCCGGTCGGTTCGTCGGCCAACAGCACTTGCGGGCTCGGCGATCAAAGCCCGGGCGATGGCCGCACGCTGCATCTCGCCGCCGGAAAGTTCGCGCGGCCGATGCTTCAGCCGATGCGAAAGGCCGACCATGTCCAACAGTTGCGTGGCTCGCTGGAGGCATTCGCGCCGGCGGCTCCAGTAGCTCCAGGCGCCGTCGGCGATCATCAGCGGCGCCAGCACGTTTTCCAGCGTCGTCAGCTCCGGCAGCAGGTGATAGAACTGAAAGATCATGCCGAACTGTTCGTTGCGCAATCGCTCGCGCAGGTGCGACGGCAGATTGTCGATCCGCTTGCCGAGGAAATGAACTTCGCCCCGTCGGGCGCGTCGAGCGTGCCCAGCAGATGCAACAGCGTGCTTTTGCCCGAGCCGCTTTGGCCGACGATCGCCAGAAACTCGCCCTGCCGCACCTCGAGATCGACGCCGCGCAGCACGGGAATCTCGATCGCCGCCTTGTGGTAGTTCTTCTTCAGCCCGGTGGCGGCGAGGTGGATGGCGTTTGACGTAAGCACAGAGTGCGGGGTGGCGGAGCGGAGAAGTTGCCGCATACTCCGCATTCCCGACTCTGAACTCCGAACTGGTCGACCCCACGGCATTGCTTTGGGATCGATGCGGCGCCGTTATTCTGCCTTCGTCACTCATAACGCAGCGCCTCCACCGGATGCAGTCTGCGCCGCGCCGGGCCGGCAGATACGCTGGCCAACACGGCGATCACCAGCGCGCCCAAGACGATCCAGGTCACCGTCAACGGCTCGACGATCGTGGGAATCTCGTGGAAGTAGTAGATCGACGGATCGAACACGGCCTGGCCGGTGACCCATTCCAAGGCGGACGGATTTCGTTGATGTAGACCACGAACAACAGCCCGATGACCAGCCCCACGCCGGCTCCGACCATGCCCAGCGACAACCCGTAGCCCAGAAAGATGCCCATGATGCCGCGGCTGGAGGCGCCCAGCGACTTGAGAATGCCGATGTCGCGGGTCTTCTCCACGACGATCATGAAGAAGATCGCCAGGATGCCGAAGCCGGCCACGGCGATGATCATGAACAGCAGCATGTTGAGGACGGCTGTTTCCATCTGCACGGCGGCCAGCAGCGGGCCTTGCTTGTCGCGCCAGGTGTAGATGCCGTACAACTCCGGCGGAAATCGCTTCGCAGCAGTGTCGCGCACCATCGTCGCCGTCGGCGCCGGCCTTGAGCTTGATCTGGATCGAGGTGACGTTGCCGATGCCCGTTGCGGATCGATCATGCCCCGCAATTCCTGCAGCTTCCGCATCGGCACGAACACGAAGGTCGAGTCGTATTCGCTCATCTTGCTTTCGTAAAAATCGACGATCGTGAAGTTGTCGTGCGCTTCCTTGGGCGGCATGCCGGCGGTCGGGAAAGTCAGCTTCACGTCGTCGCCCGGCAGCGCCAGAAAGCGATCGACCCCGTCGTGATCGCGGATGCTGGCCAAGGCGATGCCCATGATCGACGCCCGTGTGCTGTTCCTTCGCGGGGTCGAACTCATCGGCCGGTTCCGTATCCGCGACTTCAAAGGGGTTTTCCGACGAAGTTGCCGGCGGCGCCTTTCCCTTCGGATCGGGCACCTGACTGCGCGTCTTTTGCCAAGCTTTTTGCTGGTCGGCCATATACCTGCGCCATGTCCAACCGGCGTTTTCCATGCCGGGCGCAGCGGGGCTTGCTCGCCGATTTGATGATCGCGCACGTCGTAGCCGCCGTCGCGCAAGTCGAAGCTCAGCGTCTGGCGATTGGCCGGATGCTGCAAATACTTGCCGAAATCGCTGACCGCGGCGTGCGTCGCCTCGTCGATGCCGATCAGCTGACCTGCCGCGTGATCGATCGATCGCGGACTTTCAAAATCGCCAGCGCCGGCACGTTGACCGTCGGCGTCATCCCCTCGATAAACGGCCCGGCCACCTGCGAATCTGCTGCATGTGCCACTGCGGATCCTGAAAGCCTTCCAGCCCGTGGCTTTCGAACACCACGTCCGAAGGATGCCGTGGATGCGGTCTTGCATCTCGCTGGAGAAGCCGGCCATCACGCTGTTGACCACGATCATCGTGGCCACGCCCAGCGTGACGCTGATGATCGAGGCCAGCGCGATGTAGCGCGTCCGCAGATACCGCCAGCACAACAAGCAGCTTGTACATCGAGCCAATCCTTCGGCTTAAATCAATTAAAAACGCAAAATGCAGAATGCAGAATGACAAAAACGGGTCGTTCACTCGTCTGAATTCTGCATTTTTCAATTTGCATTTTGCATTTTCCTAGGCTTCCGGTCGCAACAGCGGAAACAGAATCACGTCGCGGATCGAGTTGCTGTTGGTCAACAGCATCACCAGCCGGTCGATGCCGACGCCCAGGCCGCCGGCCGGCGGCATGCCGTGCCGCAGGGCGCGGATGAAATCGTGGTCCATCTTGGCCATCGAGTCTTCTTCCTTCTGGCCGGCCAACTGCGTGCGGAACAGCTGTTCCTGCAGGTCGGGATCGTTCAGCTCGGTATAGGCGTTGGCCACTTCCATGCCTTGCACGAACAGCTCGAACCGCTCGGCGACGGCCGGGTTGTCGCGCTTGCGCTTGGTCAGCGGGCAAATGCTGGCCGGATAATCCATCACGAACACCGGACCGGTCAAGCTTGTCCTCGACCCGTTCCTCGAACACTTCGCTCTTGATCACGTCGGGATGCTTGCCGGCGGTGTCGAAGCCGATCTTCTCGGCCAGCTTCTTCACGCCTGCGGCGTCGTCGGCCGCGACGCCGGTGTGCTCGGCGAAACAGTTCGTCGTACGTGTGCCGGGCAAACGGCGGCGTGAAATCGATCGTCGCCTCGCCGCACTTCAATTTCAAATCCTGGCCGGTGGCGCGGATGGCGTTCGACGATCAGCTTTTCGGTCAGGTCCATCATCGTGCGGTAGTCGCCGTAGGCCTGGTAGACCTCGAGCATCGTGAACTCGGGATTGTGCCGCGGGCTGATGCCTTCGTTGCGATAGACGCGGCCCAGCTCGTAAACGCGTTCGATGCCGCCGACCAGCAGCCGCTTCAGATGCAGTTCCAGCGCGATCCGCATGAACAGGGCGATGTCCAGGGCGTTGTGATGCGTGTTAAACGGCCGGGCCGCGGCCCCGCCGGCGATCGAGTGCAGCGTGGGCCCTTCGACTTCGACGAATCCCTCGGCGGCCAGCGTGTGGCGGATCGATTGCACGATCTTCGTGCGATTCAAGAATCGCTCGAGCACCCCTTCGCTGTGAATCAGGTCGAGATAGCGCATCCGCTGGCGCAGCTCGAGGGTCGTGCAGCCCGTGATGCTTCTCCGGCGGCGGCTCGAGCGACTTGGTCAGAAAATGCAGCTTCTCGGCGAAGATCGTCAGCTCGCCCGTCTTGGTGTGCTTCAGTTCGCCGTCGACGCCGATCAGGTCGCCCAGGTCGAAGCACTCGGCCAGCGCCCAATTCTCCTCGCCCACCTGCTTCTGGCCGATGAACAGCTGGACTTTGCCGGTCCAATCGCGGATATCGGCGAAGATCAGCTTGCCGGTGTTGCGCATCAGCACGATGCGGCCGCAAGCACGAACCCTTGGGCCATGCTGCTCGCCGTGTTTCTGCCCGGCGGCAGGGGGTTGAGCGACGATTTCGGTTTCCCGCCGGCGGATGTCCCCGATGGCCAGATAGTCGTCGAAGCGTCCGCCCCACGGATCGACCCCTAAGGCCTCGATTTTTCGAAGTTTTTCTCGCCGAGCAGCCTCCAGCGCCTCGTGGGATCGTTCCGATTGGTTGCCGGCATCAGGGGTCATGGCGAGCGACATGCGATTTGCTTAACTCCAAGAATCGCAACATTTTAGTGAGAAGCCCCCGGGGGTCAATGTCATCTCGACTCACGCCGGGTTATTTGGTAATTGCGGATTTCGCCGTAAATTCCGCGGCCGCACTTACGCAAGCGACGTGTGACGGGCGGCATTTGTTCGGCGACAAAAGTTGTAACCCGTTGCGGCTGTTGGACGTATTGTTAGCAGCAAGTCGCGGGTAGCGCACGGTGAGCTTTGATGTCGTTGCCATTGTTCGAGGATTTTTATGCCAGCACATCAGCGCGCCGCGGCACCTGCCACGGATCACACTCGCCAGGCCGCCCCGAAGCTTCACGATCCGCGACAACCGCAGCCTAAGCCTGACCGAGGTTCCTTTCCGCGTTCTTCGTTGAATATGAGCATCGCTTACAATCTACATCGCCGGCCTGGGCTGTACTGCATCGAGCTGCGTACCTCGCAGTGGGAGCAGATGGTGAAGTGGTATCGCGAAGTGCTCGGCTTGCGCGTGCTAGTGCGGGCGGTGGACGACGGCTATGCCTTGTTCGAAGCCGGCGATACTCGCATGTCGGTGCTGGCGCGACAAACGCCCGGCGAAGCCAGCCCGCGCTGGAGCCTAGGGTTCGAGGTCGACAATCTCGACGTGGCGGGCCGACGGCTGGAAGAAGCCGGCTCGCCCGTTTCTCGTCCGGCGCGGAATCCAGAAGGATTCCAGGAAATCCTCACCTCCGACCCCGACGGCAACGCGGTGCGGCTATTTACCTGGCCCAACGGGTAAAAAGGTCCGGTTGGCCAATTGCACAATCTAGAGTGCCCTGGTCAGAATGAGGGTCATGCTAAGCCGCTAGCGGCCTAGCCGAATCGCCGGGAAATGCTGCATCTTTGAATTTGGCCGGGTCGCCATGCCAACGGACTTCACGCAAGCGCAGGGCAGTGACGAGCTGTTGCGGGCCATACAGCTCAGCCAGCGCAGCCAGCCACCCTGCCAAGTGCCGGGCTACGAGCCGCATCGCTTTTTAGGCGCGGCGCTTATGGCGAAGTGTGGGTGGGCATCGATCGCACCACCGGCCGCCAGGTGGCGATCAAGTTCTACTTGCACCGCGGCGGGCTCGACTGGTCGCTCTTGTCGCACGAAGTCGAGAAGCTGGCCTTCCTCTCGGCCGATCGCTACGTGGTGCAATTGCTCGACGTTGGTTGGGATTCCGAACCGCCATACTATGTGATGGAGTACGTCGAGCACGGCTCGCTGGACCAGCGGCTGCAGAAGCAAGGCCGACTGCCAGCGGGTGAAGCCACGGCACTGCTTCGCGAAATCGCGGTGGGCCTGATGCACGCGCACAGCAAAGGCGTGTTGCATTGCGATCTGAAGCCGGCCAACGTGCTGTTGGATCAGGACGGCAAGCCGCGATTGGCGGATTTCGGCCAGTCGCGCTTGTCGCACGAGCAAACGCCGGCCTTGGGCACGCTCTTTTACATGGCGCCGGAGCAGGCCGATCCGCAGGCCGTGCCCGACGCTCGGTGGGACGTGTACGCGCTGGGCGCGATGCTGTACGCCATGCTCACCGGCGCGCCGCCGCACCGCAGCGAGCAAGCCCTGAAGCAAATTGAAGCGGCGCCCGATTTGGATCAGCGGCTGGCCCGCTATCGCAAGCTGATCGTGCAGTCGCCGCCGCCGACGGGGCACCGCGAAATTTCCGGGGTCGACAAATCGCTTGCCGAAATTGTCGATCGCTCGCTGGCCGCCGATTCGCGCGAGCGTTATCCGACCGTGCAGGCCGTGCTCGATGCGCTGGATGCCCGAGCGCACCGCCGTTCGCGGCTGCCGCTGGTGGTGTTGGGAGCCCTGGGCCCGGTGCTATTGCTCACGGTGATGTCGGTGCTGGCTTGGCTCTGGTTCACCACGTCGTTGGAACATTCGCGCGACGCGCAGATCGACCAATCGTTGCAAGCGTTGCGCTTCGCGGCCCGTAGCGTGGCCACCGCCGCCGGTAAAGATTTGGAAATGCGGTACCGCGATGTGGAGCAGGTGACGGCCGATCCGCAGATTATCCAATCGCTATCGGCCTTGGAGAGCGACGCCGCGACCCAAAAGTTGCTGGAGCAACTCAGCGATCCCGCGCAAGGCGCAGGATTTCAACGAGCTGCGCGAGCAACTTCGCCGCGCGCCGCAGGCCGAGGCGCTGGCCGCGCGGCTGAAGGCGATGGGGAAGCTGGCTGAAGAAAAAACCAAGACCGAGGTTTCCAGTTGGTTCATCACCGACGCGCATGGCACGCAGGTGGCCCGCTGGCCCTCCAGCGGCGTCACGCTGGGGAAAAATTTTGCCTGGCGAAGCTATTTCAACGGCGAAGGCGTCGATCACCGCCGCGATTGCGCGCCCCGAACCCGATCAGCATTTGCAGTCCACGCAACTTTCGGCCGTCTATACCAGCGACTCTTCGGAGTTGTGGGTCGTGTCCATATCGTCGCCCATCTTTTCGCAGGCGGCCGACGGAGCGAAAAAATTCCTGGGCGTGGTAGCCATGTCGTTCAATGTCGGCGAACGATTCATCGAACTTCCCTTGGTCGATCCGGCTGAAGCCGCCAACCGCGCCAATCAATTCGCCGTGTTGGTCGATGCACGCGAGGTCGATCACACCGGCGAAGCGGACGGCAAGCAGCCCGGATACATCATTCTGCAGCATCCGGTGTTCGACGACGTAATCAAAAGCGATGGACAGTTGCCGGAGCGGTTTTTTGCCGATTACAAGCTTTCGACCGCGATGATGGAAGCGTTGGAGGCGGGGGTTTCGAGGTACCGCGATCCGGTGGCCGCGGACAAAGAGGCGAAGGCCTATCGCCAACGCTATTTGGCCGCCAAAGCGCCCGTCGTCGTGCGCGAAAGTCCGACGGGCTGGATCGTGCTGGTGCAGGATTCATACAATCAGGCCATTGGCGCCACGCTGGCCGACCTGAGCGGCAGTCTGGTATTCAGCGGCCTGGTCGGGCTGGGGGTGATCGTGCTGGTGATTCTGGCCCTGTGGTGGTTTGTGATTCGCACCTTGGAAGAACCGACGCGCTGGCGGCCGCCGGCGATGGTGGCCAAATCCAGGGCGGCTGATACACTACCCATCGGCACCCACTGAAAGCGTAGATATGCCCATGGACCTGGACGAAGAAGCCGTTGTCAAGCAAGTGCGCAGCGGCGACGGTCAAGCGTTGGCCGAATTCATCGTCGCCAAGCGGCCGCAACTCTTGGCCTTCATCGATCGCCGGCTGGGCGCGGCGCTGCGGCGCAAGGTCGAGGCCGACGACCTGTTTCAAGAAACCAGCGCCGAAGCGATCCGATCGATCGGCGAGGTCGATCTGGCCGATCGCGATCCGTTCAACTGGCTTTGCCAGGTGGCCGAACGGCGAATCATCGACGCGCATCGCCGCTTCTTCGGCAGCCAGAAGCGCGACGCCGGCGCGAGGTTTCGCTGAACGCCGGCGGCAGCACCAGCGACACCAGCCGGCCCGGATTGATCAACTTGCTGGTGGCGAGCATGACCTCCGCCAGCCAGGCGTTTTCACGCGATCAGCGGCAGATGAAGCTGCTGGCGGCGCTGGAAAAGCTGCCGGAAGATCACCGCGAAGCGCTGCGGCTGCGCTACCTGGAAAATCTGCCGTCCAAAGACATCGCCGAGAAGCTGGGAAAATCCGACGGCGCGGTCCGCGTGATGCTCACTCGGTCGCTGGCCAAGCTGCAGCAGATTCTGGAATTGGAAGGCACGCTTTAGCCCTCCGGCCGCGAGCACGCGACTCAAAAGCCTTGTCGGTCCCCATTGCCGGCAGATAGACTGGCTTCGGAGGATTTCCAGTGGCTCGAGTCGTCATGGCAATGTCGGGCGGGGTCGATAGCAGCGTGGCCGCGGCGCTTTTGTGCCGCGCCGGCCACGAGGTGATCGGTGTCTTCATGCGCCACGGCGAACATGCCAGCGATCCAGTTGCGACATCTTGCGCCACTGCTGCGGCAACCGCGACGCTGCCGATCGTGCACGCCCGGGCCGACCACAAGCAAGGCTGCTGCAGTGCCGCCGACGCCGAAGATGCCCGGCGCGTGGCCCAATCGCTCGAGGTGCCGTTTTACGCTTTGAACCTGAGCGAAGATTTGCGCGGATCATCGACTACTTCGTCGACGAATACACCGCCGCCCGCACGCCGAACCCCTGTGTGGTGTGCAACAACTGGCTGAAGTTCGGCAAGCTGTTTGAGTATGCCGACAGCGTCGGGGCGGAATTCGTCGCCACGGGGCACTATGCGCGGATCGAGCATGCTTCCTTGTGCTGTGGATCAACCACCTCGCTGCACCGCGGACTCGATGCCGCAAAGGATCAGTCCTACGTTCTGTTCGGCGTCGCGCGGCAGTATTTGCCGCGGATGATGCTGCCCATTGGCGCGTTCCGCAAGCCGCAAATCCGCCGACTGGCCGAGCAGCTTGGCCTGCGCGTGGCCGACAAGCCCGACAGCCAGGAGATTTGTTTTGTCACCAGCGGCGATCATGCCGAGTTTGTGCGCCACCGCCGCGGCGACGATACCGACACGTCTGGAGAAATTGTGTTAAACGATGGCACGGTCGTCGGCCAACACGCCGGCATCGAAGCCTTCACCATCGGCCAGCGCAAGGGATTGGGCGTGGCGCTGGGCGAACCGCACTACGTCACGCGCATCGAGGCCGAAACGCGCCGCGTCGTTATCGGCCAGCACGAAGAGTTGGCCCGCCGCGAGCTTTTCGCCGACCGCGCGAACTGGCTCATTGACGCGCCTACTGAACCATTTCGCGCACTGGTGCAAATCCGCTACAACAGCACCGCCGAAGCGGCGCTGGTCGAGCCGCTCGGCCTGGACCGCTTTCGGGTGCAGTTCGACGAGCCGCGCTACGGCGTGGCTCCAGGCCAGGTCGCTGTTTGTTACGACGGCGACCGCGTGCTGGGCGGCGGCTGGATCGAATAGCAACTGGCCCCTTTGCCCCCAAAGCGGTATGCTATGAGCCGTGGTCAGTGATTGATTGACAATCTATTCTGAAATTCCCATGTCGCACGCCATCACCCATCTCCTGGCCCAGCTCGATCGCCCACCTGACAGCCTTTGGTTTTACCTCGTCGGCGGCGTGGCGGTGTTTTTCTTCCTCGTCTTTCTGATCCTGATCCTCACGTACGGAAAGATGTGGTTCCAGGCGTACATGTCCAACGCCCGGGTCAGCTTGCTGAACCTGGTGGGCATGAGCCTGCGGAAAGTCGATGCCCGCGTGATCGTGCAAGCCAAGATCATGGCGATGCAGGCCGGCGTGGGCACTGATCCGCACACGGGCATCACCACGCGGCGATTGGAAGCGCACTATTTGGCCGGCGGCGACGTGCCGCGCGTGATTCGAGCGATCATCGCCGCCCAACGGGCCGACATCGATTTGGATTTCGACCGCGCCGCCGCCATCGACCTGGCCGGCCGCGACGTGCTCGACGCCGTGCAGACGAGCGTCAATCCAAAAGTCATCGATTGCCCCGATCCCAACACCAGCCGCAAAAGCACGCTTTCGGCCATCGCCAAAAACGGCGTCGAGCTGCGCGTCAAAGCCCGCGTGACGGTGCGCACCAATTTGCAGCAGCTTATCGGCGGCGCCACGGAAGAGACAATCATCGCCCGCGTGGGGGAAGGCATCATTACGGCCATCGGCTCCGCCGACAGCCATCTCAGCGTGATTGAAAACCCCGACCGGATCAGCAAAGCGGTGCTGACGCGCGGGCTGGATGCCAATACTGCGTTTCAAATCGTGTCGATCGACATTGCCGACGTCGACGTGGGGGAAAACATTGGTGCCCGCCTGCAAGCCGATCAGGCCGAAGCCGACACCCGCGTGGCCCGGGCCAAAGCGGAAGAGCGGCGCGCGTTTGCCATTGCCAAAGAGCAGGAAATGAAAGCTGCGGTGCAGGAGAATCGCGCCGTGGTCATCAAGGCCGAGGCGCAAGTGCCCGTGGCCATGGCGCATGCCTTCCGCATCGGCAACCTGCACGGCAAAGCGGCCGACAACGGCAGCGCTTAACTCGCCTGCAACCCGAGCCAATTCCGCGATTTGGGTATTCGCCGCAGAATCAGTCTCTCGGCCAGCAGCACCAGAATTAGCGACGTGCCAAAAAGCGGAAGATAAATTCCGAAAATCAGCACAAGCGCGATGAGTCCGAACGAAACGCGCGGATTCAAATTCACCTTCGGGGCGCCTAAAACGCCCACATCGCGGCGGCGCCACCACATCACGACTCCACTTGCGGACAGCAGGAGCAAGCCGCTGGCTGTCAGCAGCCCCAGCAATTGATTGGGCCAGCCGAACAGTTGCCCCTGATGGGCGGAAATGGCGACGCCCACGATTCGATCGATCAGATGGCGGTTCTGAAAATCGTCGCGGCTGAGAATCGCGCCGCTGGCTCCGTCGACCACGAGATCGACGCGCTGCGTTCGATTTTCCGATATGGATTTTGCAGTCCAGTTCGACGAGCCGCGTACAGGTGGAGCAATCAACACCGGCGGGGCCAAATTGAGCGGGCGCAGGGTGGCGATAATTCGATCGATAGCCGTCAAATCTTCAGGAATAGGCCTCGCCGCGCGGTGCTCGGCATGCGAGCCGTGTCCACTGTGTTCGCTTCCGGTGGTCCAATCCTGCCGCGCGACCGCGGTGCCGGTCAGCCGGCGCACTGCCTTGAAATAATTGCCCCATGATTTCGCCCACGGTAACCCGCTGAGCAGCAGGAACAACGCCAGCGCGGAAATCCAAACGCCGGTGACGCTGTGCACGTCGCGCCAGAAAATTCGCGAGCCCGACCGCAGTCGCGGGTAAACGACTCCCCCCATTCCATTGGCCTGCCGCGGCCACCAAAGATACAAGCCGGTGACGATCATGATGATCGTCCAAGACGCCGCCAATTCGACGACCATCGAACCGCGATCTCCCGCAAGCAGCTCGCCATGCAACCGAAACAAAAGCCGCGTGAATCGCTGGCTTTCCGGCATGATCTTCAGCACCTGCAGCGATTCGGGATGAACATAAACCCGAATCGCTTCGCCGTCGTGCCGCACGATCACGTGCGCGGCCGCCTCCTCGGCGGTCGGCAGTTCATAAGCATCCAACGAAGCGCCTGGGACCGCCGCCAGCGCGGCGCGAACTTGCTCGGCGGCGCTGGCCGGAGTGCCGTAGACCCGCAGATGGTCGTACGGACGGTCGATCCACGCGTCGATCTGTGGCTTGAAGAGATAAATCGAGCCGCTGATCGACAAGATCACCACAAACGGAATGCAAAACAGGCCGGCGTAAAAATGCCATCGCCAGACGGCGCGATAGTCGGGCCAGGACGCCGCGTTGGGTCTTTGTGCGTCGCTCATAAAGAATCCACGACCTCTCCGCCGTTGCGGCTATGCAAATGGCGATGCACGACGGCGTCGATTCCCTCCAGCAACGTTCGCACCGAGCCATCGCCGAAAAGCACATTCGCCCCACCGGGATGCCAGCTTCGCGGCCCGAAATAGCCGCTATGGTGCATCACTAAATCGGGGATGACGCTGTTGGGCGTGGTGTAACCGTTCGTCTGCGTGTTGAGCGCCCCCTCGGCGGCCCAGCACGTTCCGCGGCCGCACAGCGCCGTGCTCCCCGCTGCGCCAACCGGTGAATTTTTGCCAGACAACGCTCAAGTCCGGATTGGCGATCATTCCGTTAATCGTCGGGCCGGTCCACGGAGCTCCGGTCATGGTGATTCCCGGTCCGGTTCCCGGCGTCAGCCCCGTCGATCCGTTGAGCGTGTATTGATAAGGAAAACCAGGCGTCGCGCCGGCTGGCAGCGTCATGTCGCTGCCAATGCTGCGAATGGTCTCGCTCATGAAAACCGTGTGCGACGTGCCGTCGGTGACGTTGCGAAATTTGACGCGCGAGTTGTAATACGTGATCCCGTCGGTCGGAAACCGTTGATCGTAATTCAAGTCGGTGCCGCTGCCGGTGCTGATCATGTAGTTGTTGCCGGCGTACGAGTGACCGTAGGTCGTTTCCATGTTGACCACTGGCGCCGGGTCGCTGGGGCAAATCATCAGCCCAATGGGCGTGGCGAATGCTCCGACGAACTGCGGATTTGGAACCTGCGCGTTGTAGAGGCCCGTGAACGCAGGTTGCTTGAAATCCAGCAGAGCCTGCAAATTCTGATCTTCGGTGTATGGCAGGATCCGCGCCTGCGGCGAAAAGCCGTTGGGCGGATCGGTCGCCGGATAGGCGCCTTGCGCGACTTCAAAATGGATTAAGGCCAGCCCCAACTGCCGGATATTGTTCTGACAGCTTGCGCCTGGCGGCATCGCGCGCCGCTTGCACCGCCGGCAGCATCAGTGCCACCAAAATGGAAATGATGGCGATCACGACCAGTAACTCGACCAGTGAAAAAGCAGATCGATAGCGCATAGCGATCCTCGCTGCATGGTTGGAGTAGGCGCACACTTTCGCCGAAAGAATCGAACCTTCAGGCGGTGAGGAACCGCGGCGGCGGAGTCGGCGGCGATCGAGAAATCGAATCGAGATGCGCCGGCGGAGCGCCCGTAACTGGACCACCACCGCGGCTTCTGTCCAACGCACGGCCGCGGGCGGCGGCAGCGAGTTGCTCAGTCCCAACCAGTTTTGCGCAACGCCTTTGCAAGCCAGGGCCTGCATCCAAACGATGCCCTGCGACGAATTTTGTTTCCAGTGGCAGCCCTGATGGTCGCCATGCGAATGCCGGCAGCATTTCGGCGCCACTTCCTCACCGTCTTGGCAGACGCGCGAGGAGTGCTCCGGACCAACCTTGCAGTACGCTTCCCAATCGATGCCCCGGGCACCGCGCCTCGGCCAGCGCGAAATCGGGGGGCGTCACATGGTTTTCGCGGGCCCAAGCCAATCGCTGCTCCAACGTCGTGCAGCAACACTGTCGCCAACACTGCTCAGCCGTCGCGCAGCCGCAGGGATGGTTCATGCAGGGATACGGCTCGCCCGACTTGTTCGCGGCGGGAAGCGGAAGCTGGATGCCGAGCGACAACACCAGATATGCACCCAGCGCCCCCCAGCGCGTGCACGAAGGCGCAAATTTACGAACGCTGCGGCGGAAAAAACGCGCCAACATGCGAAATCCCGTAAGGGAATGGACGAAAGAATTTCCCTCGGATAAGCTGTTCTAACTTTGCCCCAACGACTTGTCTAGCGGCGACGCCAAACCCACGGAACATCCCATGCGCAGCAATCTTTCTCGTCGTGAATTTCATAAACTAACCTCCGCGGCATTCAGCGGCATGGTTGCGGGTACAATGTTCGGCTGCTCCTCCGAAAACAAACCCGCCGGTAAGGACGGAGGCGCCGCGGGCGGCGCTGCTGTCGCGGCCGCCGCCATTCACGCCTGCCGCGGATTGAACGATTGCAAAGGCCAGGGGGCCGATAAGCAAAATGCGTGTGCCGGGCAAGGTTCCTGCGCCACCGCGAAGCAGCACGAGTGCGCAACTCAAAACGATTGCAAACACCAAGGCGGCTGCGGCGAAGCGCCAGGCTACAACGACTGCAAAACCAAAGGCGGATGTGCCGTGCCCATGAGCGCCGGCATGTGGGAAAAGGCGCGGGCCCGCTTCGAGCAGCAGATGAAGGAAGAAGGCAAGCAGTTCGGCGCCGCGCCGGCAGCGCCTGCGCGCATAATTCCATGGACGGATTGCGACGGAAAGTCGCGTCCGCCTTTGAGGGGCATTCCAACGGGGGCGTGAGGCCAGGCCAGGACGTCCGCTTTCCGGCATCGATAAAGGGCAGGGAGTTGAGTTCACCATCCATTTGTTGGTATCGGCTGGATTTGCGGCTGCATGATCATCATGCGCTCTGCGCCGCGGCCGCCGAGGATGGGCCGGTGATTCCCGTCTTCATCTGGGCGCCGGAAGAAGAAGAGCCCTGGGCTCCTGGCGCCGCCAGCCGTTGGTGGCTGCACCGATCGTTGGCCGCGCTGCAAAGCCAACTCCAGCAGTGCGGCTCCAGAATGATTCTGCGCCGCGGGCCGACTGCCGAGACGTTGGTGGCGATCGTTAAGGAAACCGGAGCGGCGAGCGTTTTCTGGAACCGCCGCTACGAACCGGCCGTCCGCCAGCGAGATGCTCTTGTGGAAGCGAAATTGAAAGCGCCGGGCGTGAAGGTGCAGACTTTTGCGACCGGTTTGCTTTTTGAGCCCGACGACGTGCGCACCGCGGCCGGCGGCGCTTTTCAAGTCTTCACTCCATTTTGGAAAGCGTGCCTTAACCGACCCGAGCCCAAAGAGCGGCTGCCTGCCCCGCCACGACTGCCGGCGCCGCCAGCATGGCCCGTCAGCCTCAAGCTCGCCGAGTTGCAACTGGAGCCGAAGGTCGACTGGGCCTCCGGTCTGCGCGACGCTTGGACACCCGGGCTCGAGAGGCGCAGAAAAGACTCAAACAATTCGCGCGGCAGGAGCTTGAAGCTTATTCGTCTCGGCGTGATCGGCCCGAACCGCCGGGCACTTCGCGGCTTTCACCCCATCTGCATTTCGGCGAGTTGGGGCCGCGCCGGATGTGGCGTGAAGTCCAAGCGGCGGCCGGCGGCGAGCTCGAGGGGCCCATCCCGGCGGGCGCCGAACCGTTTTTGCGACAGCTTGGCTGGCGGGAGTTTGCTTATCATTTGCTGTACCATTTTCCGGAAACACAGTCGGCGCCGCTGCGGCAACCATTTGCCGAGTTCCCCTGGCGCGACGATCCGCCAGCGCTCGCGCCTGGCAGCGCGGCCAAACCGGCTATCCCCTGGTCGACGCCGGCATGCGACAACTATGGTCCACCGGCTGGATGCACAATCGCCTGCGGATGGTGGTGGGGTCGTTTCTCGTGAAGGACTTGTTGATTTCGTGGATTGAAGGCGCGCGCTGGTTTTGGGATACGCTGGTCGACGCCGATTTGGCTAACAACACACTCGGCTGGCAGTGGGTCGCAGGCTGCGGCGCCGACGCCGCGCCATTTTTCCGCATCTTCAACCCGGTGGTGCAGGGAGAGAAATTCGACCCGCACGGGGACTACGTGCGCCGTTGGGTGCCCGAACTGTCGAAGTTGCCCAGCGAGTGGATCCACAAGCCCTGGGAAGCGCCAGCCGATGAGCTGAGCGCCGCCGGGGTCGAGTTAGGTAAAACGTATCCTCGGCCGATCATCGACCATGCGGTGGCCCGCGATTGCGCACTGGAGGCTCTCAAGAAAACGCGCGGCTCTGCCAAACACCCCGAGCAGGCCTAAACCGAAAGCGGACGACCAGCTCCCCAAAGCCTTTTGGTCGTCCGCTCGATGAATTTTTGGTCTTCGCTTTAGAAGCCGAACCGCAGCGCGAAATTCCGACCGAAGAACGAAACGCTGTTCGTCGGATACACGACCGGCGCCGGGTAAACCACCGGCGGGCCATACACAACCGGCGGGGCATAGGCGACGACGCGTCGCGGATAGTAATATCGCACCGGCGCGGGACCGCAGCCGTGATGCCAGTGGGCTTCCGCCGTTCCGGCAAAACCGGTCAGCCCCGAAACTCCCAAAACGGCGGCTAGGATGAAACGCTTCATGACTGATCTCCTGTTGGACGTAGCCTCCTTGCCTCCCTGCTTGTCCGGCAACGTGTCGGATCTGCGAGCGTAAAATAGCAAGGAGCGTGCCAGAGTCAGGGGCGTTTTGCCCAAACCATTGCCGCCGCTGGACTAACCGTCAATAATCCGTTTCGCTGTGTTGTAGATTTTGCGGCCGTCTGTAGTCGCTCTGACAACGAGCGGCGTAATTTTGATAGCGGGCTGTTGCGTGTCGCTAGGCCGCAAGGTTTTCCCCGCCGACAATGCTGGCAGTATAGTTGAGCATGAATTCCCAAACCGATTCTGCCCGAGCCCAGTTCACCATCCTGATCGTGCTCACCGTCGCGCTGGCGGCGTGGGGTATCTATCACGCCATCGGCGCCTACTTCGGCGGCTTCGGCGGCGAGAACCTGGCCCACGATTTCCGCCGTTCGCTGGTCGTGCTGGGATGCATGGGCGGGTTTTTGGCGGTTTGGTGGACGTTGGTGCTGACGAGAAAACCACGGAAAAAGCCGAACGAGTGATTGCACCTACTCATTGGCAAAAATCCCCTCTAGAATCGCCACCATGTCGCAAGCCCATCCCAAAAGTCCGCCGCGGCACAGCGAATCGGCCATGGTTGAATCGCGGGCGATCACGGGGCTGTCGATCGGCAAATACCTGATCAAGCGGCTGCAAGACTACGGCGTGCGGCATGTGTTCGGCATTCCCGGCGACTACGTGCTCACCTTCTACAAGATGCTCGACGACAGCCCGATCGAAGTGGTGGGTTGCACGCGCGAAGATTGCGCCGGATTTGCCGCCGACGCCTATGCCCGCATCAATGGCATGGGAGCGGTGTGCGTGACGTATTGCGTGGGCGGATTGAGCCTGTGCAATTCCATCGCCGGAGCATATGCAGAGAAGTCGCCCGTGATTGTGATCAGCGGTGCGCCGGGATTGGGAGAACGGATCAACAATCCGCTGTTGCATCACAAGGTGCGCGATTTCCACACCCAGGCCGACGTGTTCGAAAAGATCTGCGTCGCCGGCGCCGAGTTGGACGATCCGGTCGAAGCGTTCCGCGAAATCGATCGGGTGCTGGATGCCGCGGCCCGATTCAAGCGGCCTGGTTATCTCGAAATGCCGCGCGACATGGTCGGCGTGATGCCGATCAAGCCCCATCAATTCCGTCTGGAAGAGCCCAAAAGCGATCCGGAAGCGCTCGCGGAAGCCGTCGAGGAAGCGATGCGCTGGATCGGCGCCTGCAAAAAGGCGGTGATCATCGCCGGCGTGGAAATTCACCGATTTGGCTTGCAAAACGACGTGCTGGCCCTGGCCGAGGGCTCCAACATCGCCATCGCTGCCACGATGCTGGGCAAGAGCGTGGTGAGCGAAGTGCATCCGCTCTATGTAGGGCTGTATGAAGGCGCCTTGGGCCGCGAAGAGGTGACGAAGTTCATCGAGGAAAGCGATTGCGTCATTCTGCTGGGCACGTTCATGACCGACATCAACCTGGGCATTTATACCGCCAATCTCGACCCGGCCAAATGCATTTATGCCACCAGCGAACAATTGCGCATCCGCCACCATCACTTCCACGGTGTGCAACTCGGGGATTTTATTCGAGCCCTGGCGGCCAAACGTCCGCAGCCGCCGAAGTGCACGCTACCGCAGCGTCCCAAGAGCGACGGCGAAAAAATTGTGATTCGCGCCGATGCGCCGGTCACCATCCAGCGGCTGACCGCGCGGCTCAATGAAATGCTCGACGACAAGACCGTGGTGATCGCCGACATCGGCGACTCGCTGTTTGCCGCCACGGAGCTTGTGGTGCGCGGTCAGACCGATTTCATTTCGCCGGCCTATTACACCTCGATGGGTTTTTCCGTGCCGGCGGCGCTGGGCGTCCACGTGGCCAACAAAGATCGCCGCGCCGTGGTGATCGTCGGAGACGGCGCCTTCCAGATGACCGGGCAGGAGCTCTCGACGCTGATCCAGCGGCGCTATCCCTCGATCATCATCGTGTTGGATAACGGCGGTTACGGCACCGAACGGTTCCTGCATCCCAATTGCAAATTCAACGACATCCCCACCTGGCAATATCACAAGCTGCCGCAGGTGTTCGGCGGCGGCACCGGCTACGAAATCCGCACGGAAGGGGAACTCGACGAAGCCCTGAAAAAAGCCTGGGCCGACACCAGCGGCCCCAGCCTCTTGCACGTGCACGTCGGCCATGCCGACATCAGCACGGCCCTGTCGCGCCTGGCGGCACGGCTCAGCAAACGGGTTTGAGCCATCGGTGCTAACCCTCTACGCTGGCAGGCATTAGCGCGATTGATTCCTACGACCGCTAAAGGCTGAAGTCGGGCCCCGAAGCCGGACGATACGAGCTAGAGATCGGTTATAGTTGACTTTGGTACTCAACATTCGTATCATTCGACGATTCCCATCAAAATCCGTGGGAATCGTGGAAATCCCGCGATGACCTCGGCATTAACACTTCCTATGTCCGATCCCGCCTCATCGCCTGTCGCCGGTAAGCCCGCGTCGGCGCAGGGGCTGAGCGGTCAGCCCCTTTCGGCGACGCCGGAACTGCTGGAGTTCTTGGCGGCGGAAAGTCAAAAGCTCGAAACGGCCACGCCCTTCGGAAATTGTGCAGTGGGCGGTCGATCATTATTTTCCCAAGCTCACGATGGCCACGGCGTTCGGCCCCGAAGGCTGCGTGATCATCCACATGCTGGCGAAAATCGAGCCGCGCGTGCATGTCTTCAATTTGGAAACTGGTTACCAGTTCAAGGAAACGCTGGACCTGCGCGAAAAGATCCGCGAGCGCTACGGCATCGAAGTGGAATACAAGAGTTCGCCGCTGACGATTGCCGAGTACGAAGCGAAAAACGGCGGACCGATTTATAAAACCAATCCCGATCAGTGCTGCTTTGATCGCAAGGTGAGCGTGCTGCGCGAAGCGGCCAAGGGCTGGCACGCCTGGATGAGCGGCATCCGCCGCGATCAGAGCCCCGATCGCGCCAAGGCGCCCATCGTCGGCTGGGATAAAAAATTCAACCTGGTGAAAATCAGCCCGCTGGCCAACTGGACCAAGAACGATATTTGGAAACTGATTACCGACGAGGACGTTCCGTACAACCCGCTGCACGACCAAGGCTACCCCAGCATCGGCTGCTGGCCCTGCACGCGGGCCGTGCTGTTTGGCGAAGATGAACGCGCCGGCCGCTGGAGCGGGTTCCAGAAAACCGAGTGCGGGTTGCATACGTCGGATTGAGATTGATTTACCCATGAAATTATCGGCGAAAACCGAATACGCCTGCCTGGCCGTGCTGGAGCTGGCCCGGTCGTACGATACCGGCGAGCCGGTGCGCATTCGGACCATCGCCGAGGAGCACGACATTCCCTCGCGGTTTCTGGTGCAGATCCTGCTGCAGCTCAAAGGCGCCGGCCTGGTGAACAGCACTCGCGGCGCGGCGGGCGGATATCAATTGCTCAAGCCGCCGGAGGAAATCACGCTGGCCGAAGTGATGAGCGTGGTCGATGGCCAGGAAAAGCTGCCCAATCCCGCCACGGCCAAATCACCCACGCGCCGCGCGCTGTTGGCGCCTGGCGCGACGCCGCCGTCGCCCAGCAAGAGGTGCTTCGCGATCTGACCTTCGCCGAACTGGTGCACCGCTCCTGCGGCGAAGTGGAAGCGATGTATCACATTTAGCCCCGGCCTCCGGCCGGGGGTTTCTTGCATCGCCAAAAAGCCGGCGATGGTATCGCCCACGCCCTACTCCTGGTCGTCCGAGCCGCGCCGCTCACGTTGTCCGACTTGCGTGTAAACAACGTATCCCACAAACAGCCCCGCCGCGACGGTCATCCCCGCGGCAATGGGCCCGCCAAAACGATCCGCCGCGGACGCAAAGGCGACGGACAGCGCCAGCACAAATGCCCAATAAATGATCCGCAGGATCCAAACTTGTTTCATATCTGTTTCCAGGAAAAACCGCGGCAACATTTGCTACTACTATCGTAGTATCGGCAACGGTTTTACCGGAAAGCAGAACTTACAAAAACAGGCGGTTCACGCTTTGCCGGCCATCGCTTCGGCCAGGATCTTCGACGTGCTGGGGCGCATGATGCGGGGATCGACCTGCTCCCCCTTCAAGAGCGTATTGCGCACGTCTTTGCCGGAGATGAACACCGGCTTCTCTTCCTTGTGGCTGTCCATCAAATCGACGCGGCCCACGGAATCGTAGTAGGCGGCGAAGCCGACCTTCAGAGGCTTAATTTTCAATTCGCCTTTGAGCTTGCCGAAAATCTCCTGCGCGTCGAAGTCGCCCCAGATCGGCTTGCCGTCGTGGTACGGTGCGTCGGCGTGCTTGCGTCCGATCACGATGTCGGTGTAGCCGAAGTTCTGCCGGTAGATGCCGTGCATCACCGCTTCCTTCGGGCCGCCGTAGAACATCTTGATGTCCAATCCCAGCAGGATCACCCGATCGGGCACGCTTTCCTTGCGCGGCCCCACAGCGCGGCGTCGCTATCGCCTTCGCCCAGGCCGCGCTGGTCGATCAGCGCTTCGTAGGTGTGCATGCGCACGTCGGCGTGCACGTCGTCCCCCTTGGTTTCGCCGATCAGCGGATTCAGCACCGCGCCGGCGTTGTGACCTTCGCGCAACAGCGTCTCCAGGCCATAGACCAGCGCATATTCGTGAGCCCGATGCAGCGGGTTGCGGGTTTGGAATGCCACCACGCGGTTCCAGCCCTTGCCGGCCAGCAGCTTGCGCACTTCGCGCGGCGAGAGCACATACTTGCCGAACTTGGGATTCTTGGGCTGCGGCAGCACTCGGATTTTGCCGCCCAGCAGATGCGTCTTGTCGGCATCCCCTTTGAGCACCATGTCGGCGCCGGGATGATCGGTGCGCTCGGTCAGATAGACCGATTTCAAGTACCGCGGCTTGTCCCACTCGAAAATGTCGGTGATGTCGAGCGTGGCCACGATGTCGCCGGCCGAATTGGTCAGCGCAGACCTTCTGGCCCTTCTTCAACTGGCCGGCCAATTCCTTCGTGACCGGCAGCGACAGTGGGATGGTCCAGGCGTACAACTTGCCGTTGTGTTCGATGACCGATTCGTCCAGCACGCGGTTGTACGTGGCCGAATCCATCGGCCCGGTCGTCGGGCTAAGCACGCCGTCTCCCCAGCGGTACACGGTTGAAAGGTCGGCGTCGGCGACCGGCACCTTGGTCAGCTTGGCGGCTTCGGCCTTGAACGATGCAATTTCGTCGCTGGGCACGGTGAGGTTCAAAGGTTCCGAAAGTCCGCCATGGGGAGGAATCAGGTCGGGCATGGTTGTGTCCTATACAGATCGATGGTTGAGATCAGGTCATTGGTTTGGAAGCCGGACAGTATAGGGCAATTTTGCCGGAGGCTTCAACGGTCGTTTCGCCGGTGAAACGGCGTGTTTTTGACAGGTCCCCGGCCCGTCGTAGGATTCAGCGGTGAGACAGTTACTATGGCAAGGGCATCCAGCATGGCGCGATTAATCATCGGATTTCTGTTGATTGGCATGACGGCCACCGCCGCGCTCGCCGACAATCCGCCGCGCAAACCGGGCGCCTACGGTACACCGGCACTGGAGCAACCACTGCCGGTCGATCCTTACGCCGGCAATCGCGGCTTGACGGTCACGCAATTGGCTAATCCGCCCGCGATGTTCGATCGCAATCCGCGCATGCCATCATCGGTGCCACAGCCGGTGCTCCCGACCGCGTTGCACGACATGCCGGCCGTGCCGCCGTTTGTATCGCCGGCATTTGAACCGCGCACCATGCCGAAGCTGGGCGTCATCCGATCACCGTCGCAACGCTAGCAGCGGGCCGAAAGATGAGGGGCGAGAGACGAGGGACGAGCGAAAACAACCCGCGCCGCTGTCAGCGTCACACCGCATTTTGCCGCGCTTCCCCCGTCGAAATGCTCTTTGCCGGCCACCCGATTTTTGGTAACTAGCCGGTCCCGGAAACCGTGTCGGTAGGGTCGCACTCCGTAGCGTCGGGAGTCGCGAGGGGCCTCTGCCGCCATTTCATAGCAAGGATGCTGGCCATGAAAAGCTGGGCGATTCGAATTCTATTGTTAGCCGGTGTCGGCGGAGGCGGCTGGCTCACTGTGGCAGTGGCCCAAAAACAGTGGGGCCTGTATGAGGCGCCCGCGCCCGACTTCTCGAAAACACCGGTCAACGCCGACGCATTTACCGTCGCGCCGGCGGCCGCAATGCCAACCGCCAGCAGCCCGAGCGCTGTGGTGCAGGCCGGCGCCACTTCGGCGCCAGTTTCAGAACAGAAAGCCGCGCCGGTCGATCCCTTCCAGGGATTAGACCGAGGCGATCCGCGCGCCGCCGCTGCGCCTGCCGCAGCCGAACCGGCGCGACTCGATGCCGATCCGGCCTCAGCGCCGGTCAGCCGCGCCGCGTCGACGGCGAGCCGCAATAGTTCGCACGACGATATTCCGCCGGCCAACGAAGCCGGAATCGCCGAAGCTCCTTCCACAACATCGCATCGCGAGGGGGAGGCGCCGGCCGAGCCGCGCGCCGGCCGCGCGGTCGGAGATCGTTATCGAAACAGCTTCCCGCAGGAATCCACCGAAAGCGCCGGGAGCAATTCGGGAATCGAACCGGCCGCCGGCATCGCCGCCGCCACGGGCGGACTGGAAGCGGTCAGCAGTACGAACATTTCCGGCCATAATCATTCGCAGGCGCCAATGTCGCGAAGCGATTCCGGCATGGACAGCGCCGGCACGGGGAGCCGATATCAAAATCCGTCGGCCAGCGGCGCCACTGCCGCGGCGCCGAACGCATTGCCAACCAGTTCTGGTTCCTCTGACGAGAATCTTCTACGTCCCGCGACGACCGGCGTGCAGACTGCGGCGCAGAGCGAGGCCCCCACCGCCATCCTGGCCCGCAACACTCCGTCGAGCCTTTCGGCCGCGGCGGATACGGCCGCATCGAGCGTGAACGTCGAAGGGATGGGCCGCCCCGGCGACAAGAAACTGGAAGGCACGCAAGCCCCCAGCGTGACGCTGGAAAAAATCGCCCCGCCGGAAATTCAGGTCGGCAAGGCGGCGACGTTCCAAGTCGTGGTCCGCAACGTCGGTCCGGTCGAAGCCGCCGACGTGGAAGTGATCGACGCCGTGCCGCAAGGCACGCAACTGCTGGGCACCACGCCCAAGGCCAACGTCGGACCGCGCGGCGAGATCATCTGGAAACTGGGCAACATGAAATCGGGGGATGAATCCAAACTGGAAGTCGAAGTGATGCCGGTCACCGAAGGCGAAATCGGCAGCGTGGCCGTGGTGCAGTTCCGCTCGACCGCCTCGGTGCGCACCGTCGCCACCAAGCCGGAACTTGTGTTGGAATTGACCTCTCCGCCGCAAGTGATGATCGGCGGCGACGCGAAGATCGGCATCAAGCTTTCGAATCCCGGCACCGGAGCCGCCGAGAAAGTGGTGCTTTCCGAAAAGGTGCCCGCGGGGTTGCAACATCCCGCCGGCAGCGAGTTGGAATTCGAAGTGGGCGAGTTGAAACCCGGTGAAAGCCGCCAACTGGATCTGACGCTGCATGCCGTGCAGGCCGGCAAATTCGCCAACAAGCTGGTGGTGGAAGGCGATGCCAATCTGCACACCGAGCAAACCGCAAATATCGAAGTCATCGCGCCGGCGATCAGCGTGGCGCTCAACGGACCGGGGCTGCGCTATCTCGATCGGCAGGCGAAATACACTGTGTCGGTCAGCAATCCAGGCACGGCGCCGGCGAAAGAAGTCGATCTGGTCACGCAGTTGCCCAAGGGCATGCAATTCGTCGATGCGTCGGACTCCGGCCACTACGATTCAAACTCGCACACCGTCGTTTGGAGCCTGGCGGAATTGCCGGCCGGGCAATCGGGCAGCGTCACGCTGACCGCCCTGGCCAAGGAGCCGGGCGAACAGAAGTTCCGCACCGAAGGACGCGCCAGCGGCGGCCTGAGCGACGTGAACGAACAAGTGACCGTGGTCGAAGGCGTGGCGGCGGTGTTGTTCACCGTGGCCGACGTGGAAGACCCCGTCGAAGTCGGCGGCAGCGCCACGTACGAAATCCACGTGGTCAATCAGGGCTCCAAAGCGGCCAATCACGTGCAGGTCGGGGCGCTATTGCCGCCGGAAATGAAGCCGACCGGCGCCGAAGGACCGGCCAAGTTCGCGTTGGACGGACAGCGCGTGGTGTTCGAGCCACTAGCGCGCCTGGCCCCCAAGGCCGACGTCACTTACAAGGTGACCGCACAGTGCCAGTCACCCGGCGATCTGCGCATCAAAGTCCAAGTGCAGACCGACGAAATGGCGCAGCCGGTGACGAAGGAAGAAAGCACGAAGGTGTATAAGGACTAGGGGCGAGAGACGAGGGGACGAGAGGCGAGCAATTCATTCGCTCGTCCCTCTTACTGAACCACCGTGGCCGCTTGATTAAACGAATAGAACGTGCTAAACGGCAGTACGCTGTACAGGCCGCGCGTGAAATACAAGTTGATCAGGTCGTCGGCGATCAAAACCGGCGTCTTGGGCACCATCACGACATCGCCGTCATCCAGCCAAATCTCTCCCGGCGGGCAAGGCTGACGATTCATCAGCATCGTGGGCTGCATGTTCACCACGGTGGCCATCAACCGCCAATCATCGCCGCGGCGGAAGATGGCGATCTGCCGCAAATTGGCCCCCACCTTCCAACTGCCCGCCATGCTGATGGCCTGCATCAATGTGGTCGGCCCTTCCAACGTAAAGCGATTGGGCGTGTTCACCTCGCCGAACACAAACACGTAGCGAGGCGCACGGTTGGTGAGAATCGGCGTGACTTCGATCCCCTCGATGCCCAACTCGTGCTGATAGCGGAAAGTGATTTCTTCCTTCAATTCGTCGAGCGTGAGGCCCTGGGCGGGAATGTTGTTCAAGCCTGGCAGGTCGATCGTGCCGGCCGGCGTGATGCGGACTTCCTTCCCCTGACCGCCGCGGCCGGCGCGGTTATCGACCGTTGCCCGCAAGTCGTCTAATTGCGTGTTCACCTTCAGCGGCGTGACGGTGATCGATGGCAATTTGTAGTACTTTTTGTATGCTTCCTCGATTTTGTCGCACAGCTCGGGCACGGTCATGCCCGCGGCGCGCATTTCGCCCAAGAGCCGCAACGTGATGGTGCCGTCGGGCTGAATCACCAGGTTGCGATTCAGATTCTGGTCGGTGAACGATTCGACTTGCACTTCGTCGCCGCAATTCAAGCGGTACGGGTTCGGCTGAATATCGCGCGTCAGCCGGTAGGCGCACTCGACTATGTCGTCCACCCGCAATCGATACTCCGGCACATGCGCCAACCGCCAATGTCCCACGTATTCCCCCTGCGCGTAGGCTTGCCAATTGATCGGTCCCATGGCGCGCCAATGCTTGTCGCGGCAATTGCAAACTCCGCACGGGCCGTTGGCGAAACAATCGACCCCCTGGATATCGCACGGGGCGGCCGGGCCCAGCGCCTGGCAGGGCTGCACGTTGGCATCTCGCTGCGGAAGCCGCGTGATGCGCGAGAGCGCATGGGCATTGCCGCGCTGCGAGACGTGATGGGCCGCCGATTTGTGGCGAGCCAGAAACACGGCCGTCGCCAACAGCGCCGGCACCAGCACGGCGATCAGCGCCCAGCGAGGCCAGCTCGGCCGGGGCGAGAAATGATTCGCGTTTCCAGTCTGTATGTCGTTCATCACTTCAGTCCCCACCAATTGCTTGGTTTTTTATCAGGAATCGCGGCGGTCTGCGGCTCGGCGGGAGGCGTCGGCTGCGGAATTGCCGAGGGCGCTTGCCGCATCGCTACCACCGGTTGCGTGTCTCCGACCATGGAATTGGTGCGCGAGAACGATTCCGGATCGAGCCAATTGATCGGGTATCGCATTCCCGCGCTGGCGAAGCCGTCGTGTTGAAGCTGGGCGACGGCCGTTTCGGCCTGCTTCCGCGCCTGCTGTGCACGCTGGGTATTTCCGAGGCGCTCGTAGACAGTCGCCAGATTGCGCCACGAGGTGGGAGCGTTGGAAATGGCCACGGCCTGCTCCAGCACCTTGCAGGCGTCGTCCAAGCGTCCGAATCGCGCCAAGAGCACCCCGAGTTCGTTGGCCGCCAGAAAGTTTCGCGGTTCCGCGACCAGCGCCGCCTGGAAAAACACCACAGCCTTACATTCGGCGATCTTTTCCTGCGGACCGTGCATCGCCGAAGGCGCAGAACAGACCTTTCCCAATCCATGCAACGCCAGCGAGGCGACGGCCTGATCTCCTGCGGCCGCGGCCAGTTGTTCCTGGGCGTACGTCAGATACAGCCGCTGGGCTTCGGTGACGGTCACATTCTCTAGCGCCCGCTCCTTCAACACCGGCGTGCGATGCGCATCGACAAGCAATTTCAGATTCAAATCGGCTTCGATGTTCGTGCCGCGGGGCACAAAGTCGTCCACCTCTTCCATCGCCCGTAGCCCCGCCGCCAATGCCCGAGTATGAGCAGTCGTGCCGCGCTGGACATCCATGGCTTGAGCCAGCGACCGTAGAGCTTCGATGAAGCGCGCCCGCGCGGTGTACAGCGCCCGCGCTCCGCCAGATCGAATCCATGTCGGGCGGTTTCTTCGGCCCGCTTGGCGATGGCGGCCATTTCCGGCGTCGGCCGGCTCGGGCCCCAGGGCAATGGCGAACTTGCGGCGGCGGATTCGTCGGGTGTGGCAGGGGTCGGCTCGGTTTTTGTTTCCGGCTTGGCCGGTGGTATGGGATCCGCTTTGACGATCTCCGCTGCGGCAGGCCTCGGGGCAGGCGTTTCTTTTGGCGCCGGCGCAGCGGTTGCTTCCTTCAGCTGCGCAATTGGCGCTTCCGGCTGTTTTGGACTTGAAGCAGTTTCCGCCGGAGTTTGGGAAGCGCCTTGTTGACCAGTCGCGTCCTTCTCGTTAATCGAAAATTCCGTCGTCCTATCGTCGGTTTGCGGCGCATCAGACTTGGCGGACGCGGCTTCGTCGGCGGAAGAATTGGGCTCCGGCGGAATCGGCATCCCCGGCCGGTCCTCCTGAATGTTAAACGTCCGCGGATTCACCGATGAGGGCTGCTGTAGATCGCTTGCCGGCTTTTCCGCCACGTATGGCACCGGCGCGGTTTCTGCTATCTCGGCGGTTTGCTCGGGCAGCGGCGCGGGCTCCGTTGCCGGCAGACGTCGCTGCAGATGCTCTTCGGCGATCGCAGCCGACGGCGCAGGCGCAGGCGTTCGGCCGTGGCAGCCGGCCAATATCGCCAGCGCCATCCACAGCCAGGCAAAGCGGCGGCACGTGCGCGGCGCGTTCGGAACGGTCCATCGTTCCTCCGTTTGATTCGTCCGTGATGCGCGGAGCCTGTCGGCAGATACGGACAGACCGCGCCCTAATAGACGGATCGTCAGCTACAGCCGATCGTGTGCAGCAAACCGGCGAAACCGCGCCAGGCGAACCTTCAGTCGGCCCGAATAGCCGACACAGCCGTCGCTAGCCGAACACGTTTTTCCCTTTTGTCGGCTTTACACGACCAGACGGCATAGCCGCTATAACCGGCACCGCCCAGCCGCGGCCTTACGGTTTGACGGCCGCGGCGGCCAATTTCCCCGCGGCATTGAGCCCCGCCGCCGACCATGCCTGCCCGATGCGCTCGCCGGCGGTGCGGACAATCTGTTCGCGCTTCATGCCTTTGGCCTGCTGCGGCGAGACCGCCGGAGTGATCGGGCCGTCGTAGCCCAATTCACCCAGCGCCACTAGCGTTGCCGCCAGATCGATCGTGCCCGTTTCGCCTGGGAGCAGGCGATCGGAGGGGACACACTCCGCGGGCGACTTATTCGCCGGCGCATCGGAAAGGATCGCAGCCACAATCTTCTCGCGCCCCAGTTTTCGCACCTCGTCGAAAGTGCCGGCGCCGGCATGAAGTTCATACAGATCCACCACCACGCCGACATTGGCGCTGCGGACCATGCCCACCAGCGTCGCCAAGGCGTCGAAGGTGTGAATGAATTGATAGGCGGCGCTTTTTCGCAATTCGGGATCGGAGCGGAATTCCACCCCCAGGGTAAGTTTGTGTGGCGCCAACTGTTCGCCGATTTCGGCCAGTCGCCGGCGATGGAATTCAAAATTCTCGTGGTACGGCCGCAGGTCGTTCGCCGGCGCCACGGTGGTGATTGCCCGCTTCACGCCCATCTCCGCCGCCAGCGCGAGCAAATCTTGCACGGCATTGAGGCTGGTTTTGTAGGCCTCATCGTCGTCGTCCCACAGCAGCGGCAAGCGGAAGGCGCCATATTTCAAGCGGGCGCTGTCCAACAGCCGCCGTGCGTGGGCCAGCCCGTGCGCCTTCACGGCCTGCTGGAATTCGACCAGATCGAGATCGATCCCCTGGAATTTGTACGACAGGCAAAGCTCGATGATTTCGCTCTGCCGGCCGGTAATGCCCAGCGCCTGGGGACTCAAATTGCGAAACATTTCGCGCCTCGAAGATTCACTTGCCGCCGGAACCCCAGAAAGAAAAGCCCGTCGCTTCCGCGGCCAGACAGCGCAGTATGCCACATTGCCGGCTCGAGTTAAAGAGGCGGCCCCGCCGGCTTCACCAGCCGGCGATTGTGGTATCCTTCCCTCGCTAGCTATACTTTGCCCCGCCTCTGGTCATTCAGTCATTCTCTCGATCCACATGGACTTCGTACATCTACTGCAAATTCTGGTGCTGGCAATCGTCCAAGGCCTGGCCGAATTGCTGCCGGTGTCCAGCTCGGCCCACGTGACTATCGCCGCGCGGCTGATGGGCTACGACATGAGCCGCGTGTTCGAATGGACTTTTCTGCTGGTAATGCTGCACACGGGCACGATGTTTTCGGTGCTGGTGTACTTCTGGCGCCGCTGGATGAAATTGTTGAATCAAATCCCGGCGATGATCGTGGCCACGATCGCCACCGGCGTGGTTGGCTATCCGCTCTATAAGTTGATCAAGCATCTGTTGAATCGTGGAAACGAAAGCGGCCAGACGCAGGAAATCGAGCACCTGTTTCAGAACCTGCCGCTGATGGCCTGTGCCTTGGCGGCCGTGGGCGTGCTGATCATCATCGCCGGCCGCAAGGACGAAAAATCCCCCGGATCAATTGGCGTGGTGAGCCTCGGCCACGGCGGCTTGATCGGCGCCATCCAGGGCCTGGCGCTGCCGTTCCGCGGTTTCTCGCGCTCCGGTTCGACCATTTCGACTGGGCTATTTCTGGGCATCGTCCGCGCCCGCGCGGAAGAATTCAGCTTCGCCCTGGCGGTGATCATCACGCCAGTGGTGATTGCCCGGGAGGTGTGGATGCTGATCAAGGAGCACGCCGCCGCGGCCACTGCGTCGGCCGGCCCTGCGCTGGAAGCGACGCCCAGCATCGGCCAACTTTTATTCCCGGGCCTGCTGGGAATGGTGTTCAGCTTCCTGGCCGGAATGGTGGCGCTGTGGTGGCTATCCGACTGGCTGGAGCACGGCCGCTGGAAATTTTTTGGTTACTACTGCCTGCTGGCCGCGGCTGCGGTGCTGGCGATTCACTTTTCATCGCCGGCAGGATGATTCGGGCTGAGCCGCAGAATTTGGTGAGGCGGTCGCCTATGTTAGGACCACGCCACGCACTGGTAGTGACTAGCATTCTGAGTACACCGGCCTTCACTGCCTTCCCAGTGATCTTGGAGGCGCGAACGAATCGTCACTTTTTTACCGATCGCACGCCCATAGTATAGGAATGAATCTCCATCGAAGAGTGCATACACGCCCTGCTTCATTGGAGAGCTGTCGATGTTCTTGTTCGTGAATTCGTACTTGTGGCCGCTGGTCGGCATAGTCCACCTCCTAGGGAAAGAAATCAAGTTGCCTGTTTGACTTTAATGCGGCCTGCGGCTCAACATGTTGTCGTGCATTTGCCGTTCGACGGTGCGGCCGTATTCCTCCGGACTGCGACGCTGGCCTACCACGGGCCAAGGCGACACGTCGGTCATCTGCGGCATGATCTCCAACAACTGGGTGCGGAGCATAAGCAACAACCGCTTTAACGCAGGAGTGTTGGCCTTTTCCGTGACGGCCGCTACTGTTTTCATCACTTTCACCAGTCGCGACCATTCCATCACCGGCGGCGAGAGGGGCTCGTTGGATTCGACCAACAAATCGGCGATGGGCACTTCCAGCACCCTTTGCCACTCGTAGAGCACGCTCAGCGGCAGGTCGAAGGTTTCGTCCTCCTGCTGGCGGACCACAGCGATGTCGATATCCAAACGTCGGGCGACATTAATCTGTGTCATCTCCTGTTGCCGCCGCACGGTCGAGAGCCGATGCCACGGCCGCTGACTATTCCTAGAGAGATCGTTCACGGCGCAAGGCAACGCGTCGGACGGTTCCGGAATCCATTCTTTGTTGCTCATAACAGCATTTGCTCCTCAGGCGATACAAATCAACCATGCGCCAGCGCTCTCGCGGCGTCATACTTCGATGGGCGGCGCGAACACCTTCCGCGCGTGAACGGAGTACCGCCACTTTCGCGCAAATCGTTCGCCCGAGAGATCCCGATTACCTTAGAACACCGACCAGAGACCAAACGGTTCTGGCGGCTTTGACCGGGGCGACGGCCTGATCCGTCCACGGGGCCTGAGAGCCGAGCAGTGCGACTCAACCTACGCGACCGGAGAGAAAGAAGCAATGACGATAATTCCACGCTGAAGCGCGCTTCATCTGTTAGCTAGCGTCATGCGCGATGTTCGGAAACCCAGACCTCTCTCGATTATCCAAAAAACGACCGTTTCATGATCCGCTTGCTGTTAAATCCGTCAAAAATCCCAGCTCGCACTATCGCAGGATGGGTCCGTGATAGGGGCGGCGGGAATTGAACCCGCGCCCCGCGATATTTCAGGGTCGGCCACTAGGCGCCGATTAGTTCGACGTTGAAATCTTGAGGGCGGCGAAGGATGGTCACCAGCAGCGAGGCGTTTTCGATTCCCCGCAGGGAAAACGGTTCCTGGACCAGCAGGTACAGCAGTTGGCCGGCGCGCACGTCGTAGGTTTCGCCGAGAGTGGTTAAGGAGATGCGGCCTTCCAGGCAGTGGAGGATGATTTCGCCGTGGGCCTCGTACGTGGGCAGATTCGCGCCCGCGGGCATGAAGAGCTGGACAATTTCCATATCGTTGGTTTTGACCAGCGATGTTTTCTGCTTCGCCTCCGGCGACGCTGCCAGCGGTTGGATAGCGACTAGTTCGCCGGGGCTGCCGATTAACTTTATCATTGCGTATTACTCCCTTGTTCTGTTCGAAGCGATGGAATTCCTGAAAGGCCTGGCGAGACGCCTGGATGGACGATCAATCCAAAGAGGCCATTCCTGGGCGCTTGCGCACTGAGGGGGCGGGGCAGGTGCGTAGATAGTCGAGCAGTTCGGACAACTGAGCGGTGGCCAGGGCCACGCAACTGTCGGCGCCGCCGTAGTACATGCGGATTTCGCCGCTGGGCTTGTCCAGAATCCAGCCGCAGGGAAACACCACGCCGTTGACATCGCCGTGACGCTCGTAGGGCATTTCGGGGGCGAAGATCCACTCGTCGCTACGGCGAAGCACGCGACAGGGATCTTCCAAATCGAGCAGGGCCAGTCCCAGACGATACAAGCATCCGCCCGCTGTGGAACGCACGCCGTGGTAGAGCAGCAACCATCCTTCCGGAGTTTCCAGCGGGGGCGGACTAAGGCCGATTTTGTTGGCATCCCACCAGGCGCCGCGGCGCGCGTGCAGCAGGATGTGGTGGTCGCCCCAATGCGTCAGATCGGGCGAGAACGACAGCCAGATGTGCGCGCCCGAGCTGCCGGCGGAAACCGGCCGATGGATCATCGCATAGCGGCCGCCGAACTTGCGGGAAAAGACGGCGGCGTCTTTGTCCTCGGGGGGCATGACCGGTCCGAGACGGGAAAAGGTGTTGAAGTCTTTCGTTTCGGCCAGCGAGACCAGGGGCCGCTGGGTGAATAGGCCGTGTAGGCGATGATCCAGGCGGCGCGGTCTTCGACCCACGTCAGGCGCGGGTCTTCCACGCCCCACGCTTCTTCCGAGTAGTTTGCCGGATCGGGGGCGAAGCTGGGTTTGGAATCGATCTGCCAGTTCGAAATGCCGTCGTTGCTGCGGGCGACGGTCAGATGCGAATGGCCGCGGCGGTCTTCGACGCGCACTAGCAAAACGGTTTCATCGCCTACCTGGCAGGCCCCGGCGTTGAACACCGTGTGTGCGGGATAGGGCCAGTCGGCGGCCGTGAGGATCGGGTTGGCTTCGTGCCGATGAAACAGTTCCGTGTACAAGGTAGGCGTTTTCGATTCGAGCAGCATTTGGATTTCCTTCTCCAGGCGGGACGGGGTTATGTTGTAAATCTAAGCGGGATCAGGCGCGGGGGCGGTCGCTTCATACCTATCATTCAAAATGAGTTGTATCTCCAGGTTGTGGATTTCCGACCACAAATAGGCGAGCGTCGATTCCGCTCCCTGGTTGCGGTTCACACCGAAAGGTTGCAGGCCATCGAAGCAGGCGCCCGTGTGGAAATCGGCGAGTGGTTCCCTCAGACTATTCTGGCCGTGGAACCAATCGTGTGCCCGGCAGAAAGTCGCCAGATAGCGTTTGTCTTTCAACAATTCGAACGCGGTGAGCGCGGCATCGGCCATCGTGACGGCCTCACGGGTTGCTGATCGTAGAGCGACTTGCTTTCGCCGTGCGGATACCAATCGCTGTTTCCGACCGGCCAAAAGACATTTTCCGCCGTCGTGGCGCGGTCGAGGAAGGCGAACGATGCTTCAGCCACCTCGATCAGACCTTCTTCGGGCCAGCGCCGGCAGGCGACGAATAGAGCGTGCGGCAACACGGCATTGGCATAGGTCAGGCGCGACTCGAACCATTGCCAATCCGGCCGCTGCGAGCGGTGGTAGCATTCCACCAGGCGCTCGGCCGAAACACGCGCCACGGCCTCGAGCGGTTCGACGTTCCTCACTTCTGCCTTCCGCAGATGTCCCCAAGCCAGGATCACGTAGGCTTGTGCGCGCAGGCTGCGCAGGTCGGCCAGGGCGGGCAAAACTGCTTCGATCAATTCTCGGGCCAGCAAGCGGTATCCATCGGGCAAGTCGCTGCCGAGCACTTCGGCCAAAGCGCGGACGGCCTGGCCTTGGCAATCGCCGGTGCCACCTGCATCGAGCCAGTCGCGCTGGTAGCTCAAGAAGTTGTGAAACCCGCGCACCGGACAACGGGCGTGCTCCAGAAAACTCAGATACGTTGTGATCCGATTCAACATGCGCTCGTCCGGATCGTGCGACCACAAACGAGTGCACAGGCGCAAGGCGCGGGCGTTGTCGTCGGTCGTGTATCCGCTTTCGCGGCGCGGGATGCTGTAGATGGCATGCTGGATCAGACCGGTGGAGTCGGTCATGCGGTCCAGGTGATCCAGGGAGAGCCAATCGTGAACGGGCATTACAGACCACCTTTGACGAGCTTGGGGTGTCGATTCGTGGCGCTCGACGCCGCCAAAACTTGCGGGAAGAGGCGTTCGCGAGTCGCTTCGTGCGCTTCCACAACCTGGTTGAAGAATTCCAAGTACTGCCGGCCCACATTGGGCCAGAACATCGGCTTGGCGTATTCGTAGGCCTTGCGCCGAGTTTCCATTCGGAATGCGTCGTCGTTCAGAATACGTAGTGTGGCATCGGCCATGGCAGCACTGTCGGCAAACGGTACGAGCAGACCGCGTCCTTCGGCCAGCACTTCTTCGGCGTAGAGATAGGGCGTGCTGACCACTGCTCTCCCCGCCGCCAGGGCGTACGCCAAAGTGCCGCTGGCGATCTGATCTTTTCCCGGATAGGGCGTGACATAGACATCGCAGGCTTGCAAGTGTTCCAGGAGGTCGGGCAGACTCGAGATATTGATTCACGAATCGCACGTGCGCGCCGACGCCCAGAGCTGCGGCCATCTCAACCAGGCTTTCGCGATAGACTTCACCCTCTTGGCGCTTCACCTGCGGATGCGTGGCGCCGACGATCAGATAGACGGCATCGGGACAGGCCGCCACGATCCGCGGCATGGCCTGGATCATGTACTCCAGGCCCTTGCCGCGATTGATCAGGCCAAAGGTGCAGATCACTCGCCGGCCCGCCAGCCCGAGGTGGGCCTTGAACAAATCGTCGCTCTGGCGCGAAACGGTCTGGCACCCCGTGCGGGATAACTTGTACTCCGAGCCCGGACACGTCATACACCTCCGCCAAAAGCTTGGCGGCGATATTGGTCATGACCACAATCCCTTGACTGTGGGCGGCCAGGCTACGGATCAAGTTGCGCGGCACCGGATCGGGCTGGGTCAGCAGCGTGTGGAACGTGGTCACGATGGGCTTGCGGCAGGCCCGCACAAAATCCAACACGCGATCGCCCCATTCGCCGGGATACAGGCCGAACTCGTGCTGCAGGCTGACCACGTCGCACGGCCCATCATTGGCGATGTCGGCGGCGAGGCGGTAGGCGTCCGGGCGGCTGTTGTCGATGATGTGAACCACGCGCGGATCGAGGTAGTTCACGTGGCGAATTTTCCGGATGGCTGCCAGCGAAGAGACTTGATTCTTCGCCGCGATATCCACCGCGTCCGCGGAGTCTCGGGTGAACGTTGCCAACCCGCACTCTTCCGGCGGATAGGTCGATACAAACAAGGGCCGAACGGCGTGCATCCATCACCTCCTAGGGTTGTCTCCCGCGAAATCGTCCGCAGGGCTGTAAAAGTTGTCCGTGATTAACGATCGGCAGAGAATTTCAAATGCGTCCGGTGATCAGCAGGAGGATCAGAACGAGCACCACGACTCCGAATCCGCCGCTGGGAAAATAGCCCCAGTTTCGGCTGTGATCCCACGTGGGCAATGCGGCGACAAGCAGCGACACCAGAAGCAACGTTAAAAGTGCAATGAACATGTCAGTTCTCCTCAGGTAGTCTTTTCACAACCAAGGGCGTTGGTTGTTCGATCTTAAGGGTTCGCGGCTGGCGAATTATCGCCAGTCTGTTTGGAGTCTTTCTCGGAGGTGATGGTCGTTGTTCCGGCAGGCGTCTTGATTTCTGTTTCCTTTGTGGTTGTCGACTCGTTCTTGGTGCAGCCGACCAGGCCCACCGAAACCAAGGTTAGAATCAGTACAGAGGCGATCATGCGTTTCATGTTCAAAGTCTCCCGTTTGAAAATTGTTAGTTCGTTTTGCCAGCTTCAACACGAAGCCGACGATCCGGACGCTGCGGATGACCCGCGGCACTTGTGTCGCCGCCTCCCTGTTGCCGAATCCGTGGTGTGGGAGTCACACCGCAGCGCCTGTTTACTCTCCAATTTGTATTCCTTGTTGATCCGGCCGGCCTTCGGCACAGATCCGCTGCCAGACCTCCATTCGATGCACAGGAATATCGGCATCGACTTCGAAACCCAGCCGCACCTTGGCGCCTCTGATTTCGAGCACCGTGACCACACACTTGCGATCCACTCCGTTGGCCCCGCCAACCACTACCGATTCCTGATTCTTCCGTGACAAAACTAACATGGTTAAGCCTCCGTTTTTTCGACCAGTTTGCCTTTTCCATTTCCGCTCCAGCTGTCTGCAGGCACGCTCTGGGCGAGCTGGAACACCTGCACCATGCTGCCGGTTGTGAATACTTGCACCGCGGTGCCGGTCGTCGGTTCGATTTCCGCGACGACTTCCCGCACATCAACCCCCGTGATTCTTTTGATTTCCTGCCGCAGCGGTTCACACGAATTGGCGAACAACTGCCGGTGAAATTTCTGCACCTGGGCTGCGCCTTCCAGGGTTTTGGCCAAGACCTGTTCCGCGGGCGACAAGACCCCGTGCAGCGTAACCACCAGCGTATCTTCACCGAGAACTACCGTGACCGAGGTGGGCGCGTGGCCCGTTCGCTCCCGTTGGAAAGCGATCGCGGCTTCAGCGATCTGCTGCGCCACGTTCGATTTGGCTTCTTGCGATGTATCCATTGGATTATTCCCGGCGGCTTTCAATGGCCGCGTAACACCGAACACCAACAAAAAAACCGACGTGGCCGACCACCCGCAGGTGATCAACCACATCGGTTTACTTTTTAACGAGCCTCTCGGCCGGGCCGGGTTGCTCTTTATCTAGTCATCCGAAAAAAATGCCCGCAATCCCTTTCGCGGAAACCGTCTCTCTCTGTTCATTTGAACAGCTCACCTACTAAGAGCATACGCTTCGTCTGGAACAATACAAGTGACAATGTTGCTTTGTGATCGATATATGTAATTTAACTTTGTGAAATGAGCTAATCACTCGTGTTCTGTCGCTAAAACGACATCTTTGCTCAATTGTGGGAGCTCTTCTTGCACAGTGCCAGGCGTCCCCATCTTCCGCAACCAGCGGAAGTGCGAGGCGATCGCTGACCGAAAGGTCGCGTTGGCCTGATAGCCGACTCCGAATTCCTGGCACGTTCGTTCCACCAGCGGCGCCAGCGCCGGGTAATGGACGTGACAAATTCGGGGGAACAGGTGATGTTCGATTTGGAAATTCAGCCCGCCGACATACCAGGAAAGCAGCCGATTGCTTCGGCAATAATCCACCGTGGTTTGAACCTGGTGCACCGCCCACGGAGTTTCCATTCGGCCGGTTTCTGCTTGCGGCAGGGGAAAGGCGGCTTTCTCCACGCAGTGCGGCAGTTGGAACACCATGCTCAATGCAATTCCCTCGATGAAAGAGACTGCAACATAAAACGCCAACACCGTTGAGACGGAATGGACCAGCAATGGAATTCCGATCGCCAGCCAGAAGAATAGGGCCTTGCCGCCGATGAAGGTCGCTAAGTCCCAGCCTTTGGGGCGTGGGTGCCGCAGCCCGCCGAAGCGGCCGATGGCCAGATCGCGGAAGTCGTCGTAGAAGTGCCATTTGATCGCTACAAAACCGTACAACAACCACAGATAAATATGTTGCCAGCGGTGAAAGCTGAATTGCTGCTGGTGCGGCGATATCCGGCCCAGGATGCCGATGTCGATATCGTCGTCGTGGCCGGTGATGTTGGAGTAAGTGTGATGGACCACGTTGTGCTTGCAAGCCCAGCCATACGAGCTGCCGCCGAGCATATCGAGCGAGAGCGCCATCAGTTTGTTGATCCACGGGTGCTTCGAGTAGGCGGTATGGGAGCCGTCGTGCTGAATGTTGAACCCGATCGCCGCCATCGCCAGCGCCAAGGAAAGCGCCAGCGGCAGGGCCATCCACCAGGTCGTCGCCACGTACACCAACTGCGCGTAAGATGCAACGAACCACGTGAGCACAATCGCGGTTTTCAGATACATCCGCGGGCAATCGCGTTGGCTCAGGCCGGTACGTTTGAAGTATTCATCGACGCGCTTTCGCAGCGTCGGATAGAAAGCGTCTTCCGCGCCAAACTTCAATTGGCCGGGCACTGCCTGCCGGCGTGCGCTTCGCTTTTCGTCTGCGCTTGCGGCACGCGCGAGGCTTGGCGCCGGCATCGATTTGAAATGGATGGAATTATCCATTGAGTTCATGCCGCCCGTTTGCCGGCAGTCGCGAAACATTGGCAGCGCATAAAATCCGACTTTGCGGAGTGCGGCTCATGTTCGATCTGCGACGACTTTGGACGGTTTACTCCGTGCTAGACGGCTCTGCGGCCTTGTAGCAAATTGACGATCAACACAATGACGGCAACTACCAAAAGAATGTGCACTAAAGGCCCAGCTATGCCGAATCCGAGTCCCAAAGCCCACATCAGTAACAAAACAACCAAGAGGGTCCACAACATACGTCACCTTCAAAAGCGTAAAGAAACCAACAAAAAAACCGACGTGGCCGAACACCCTGGGGTGGTCAACCACGTCGGTTTACTCTTTAACAAGCCCCGGCCGATAGCCGGCTGCTCTTTATCTAGTCTTCCGACCGCCACGTAAGTATAGCATTTGAAATTCGGAAACTCAAGCTAGCGTTTCGGGAACCAGCGTCCGACGCGCCCACAGTAAGCCTGATAGTCGTTGCCGAATGTTTGCCTCAAAGTCGGCTCTTCGTAAATGACAACGAAACCATGCGTGACAACCATGAATAACACCGCGTAGCCGAGGAGCGGTAGGGACTGGTAACACAGCGCCGCTCCAGCAAGCGCCAGAGCTGCGCCGAGATACATCGGATTGCGCACGTATCGATAGGGACCCCGAACCACCAGCCGTCGCGGCGGGTCGAACGGCGCCGGCGTGCCATGGCCGAGAATCGCAAATGTCAGAATGCACCACAATGCAATTGCGGCGCCCACGCCGGCCAACATCATCCCGACGACCTGCCACAAGCCAATGATGGGAATTGGCGTGATGCCAGTCCACGACAACACACGGGCCGGAAGAAAAACAAGCAGCACACCAATGAACAACGAAGAGTAGGTGATGGCACGGATCAGAACCCACATGTCGGCGTCCCTCTAATGGTAAATCTGTAGGCGCTGCCGGATGACTCGATTATTATGGCAATGCAGCAACTGGTATGCTGTGGAACTTGCAAGATTTGTACAATATCGAATCCTAGTTAAGCGACGCTTGGAATAGGTGCAACCGACCATTATGATTTTGTCTCGGCCGAGGCCCGACATGAAAACGCAAGGCGAAATCGAAGCTGCAATCTGCGCAGGAATTACGCAATTTGAGCAGCACTACATGGGTCGGGGACCGAAGTCGATTCATGCCCATCTGATCGGTGATCTGCTGATTGTACGCCTGCAGGGCGTGTTGACGGCTGCTGAGCAACAACTTGTTAAATCGCTACCGTCCGAAAAGGGAAGGGATCTGCTGAAGCAGGTGCGCACCCACCTGGTTGAAACCGCGCGACCGGTGATGGAAGCCATGATCGAGGACGTAACCGGCGTTAAGGTATTGAGCCTGCACCAAGACATCAGCACCACAACCGGCGAAGAATTGGTGGCTTTCACCCTTGCCGAAGCGCCTCATCACCGTGACGCCGGCAAGAAATAGCGATCCGATTAGACGTCCACGTCGGTAGGCGGCGCCGAAAGCATTGCCGCCGCTTATTGACCTGTGCCAATATCGAGAATTTCGTAATGGGGCAAGTAGAGGTCGAATTGCGAGGCCTGCTTCGCCGGGCTCGTGCACTCGAACCAGCCGTGCTGCTGTTCGGCGATGGCGGTGACCAATGCCATTCCCAGATCGACAGCCTGCCCCGCAGCCTTCGTCGTGAAGCCGTGCGCAGAGGAGCGCGCGAACGGACCGGTCCAAACCACTGCCGGTGTCTGTGATTCGAATCCGCACAAAATCACCGATACGTCCCGCCGGGTGGCTCGCCAGGTCTTGCTCTTTGAGCGAAACATTCTCGGCTTCGAAACTCAAACCCCCTCCACGCGGCGTGGCATCGCGGGAATTGAGCGCCAGCTCCAGGAGTGCGTGCCCGAGCAACACTTCGTCGGCCGCCACGGTCCACAAATCGGCGCGAGGCCGGTACGCGATCATGATCTGCGAATCCAGCCGCGCATCAATTTCCTTCAAGAACTTTGGAATCAGCAGATTCAGATCGACCTCGTGCGCAGCGCCGGTTGGGCGACCGGTCAGCGCAGAAAACACCAACAGGCGCTGAACTAATTCCGCCGCACGCTGGGAGGCGGCCTCGACTTGTTGCAGCAATACCCTGGGTTCGCAGTCGTCGGGCAACTGAGTCAGCGCCAGTGAAGTGTTGGCGAGAATCGACGTCAACAGGTTGTTCAGGGGCCGCGCCAACCCGCCCGCCAGACGACTGACAACTTCCATCCGCTGAGCACGCTGCCGGCGCAGCTCGCTTTGGCGGCGCAGTCGCTGCAATTCGCGGCGACTGACTTCGGCGCGGTGCTTGGCAATGGCCATTTCGATCGTCGTCAGTAGTTCCCGCTCTTCATAGGGTTTCAGCAAGTAGCCGAAAGCTTCGGTGTGGCTGGCTCGGCTGATCATCTCGGGATCAGAGAACGCCGAAAGATAGACGATGGGAATTCCATAGCGGTCGTGAATTTGCCGAGCCGCCTGAATTCCATCGGCGCCGCTTTTGAGATGAATATCCATCAGCACGAGGTCCGGCTTGTGCTGGCCGGCCTGCTGCAAAGCTTCCTGAGCGGTCGACGCGATTCCCGAAACCTTGAAGCCAAATTGCTCCAATTCATTGCGGATCGCCGTGGCTACCAACCGTTCATCTTCAACCACAAGTATTTGAGCTGAGGACATTGCAATCGTCTCCCATTTGTTCCTGATCCGGGAAAATCACGGTGGCGGAGGTTCCCTGCCCCGCGCCCGACTCGAGCTTCCCGGAAAGTTGATCGACAAGGGCCTGCACGATCGCCAGGCCAATTTGGTTGCGCGGAGGAACATCGTCGGGCGAAAAGCCCACGCCGTCGTCGGCAACGTGGAGCATGACGTTCCCATCGGTGCGGTGGATTTCAACGCGCACTTCGCCCGATTGCCCGGCCGGGAAGGCATACTTAAAGGCGTTGCAAACCAATTCGTTGACAATCAGCGCGCAGGGGATGAGGTGATCGATGTTGAGCGACGTTTCGTCGACCACAACTGTGGGCGTGACCAATCCGCCGCCCCCGTAATACGATCGAAATAGCTCCCGGATGAGTTGGCGGAAATAGTCGTTCAAATCGATTTTGGTCAGGTTGGCCGAGCCGCACAGCCGTTGGTGCACCATGGCAATGGCGCGGATGCGGTGCTGGCATTCCTTGAAGACTTCGCGCGAAGCCTGATCGGATATGCGGCTGCCTTCCAGGCTGAGCAGGCTGGTGATGATCTGCAGATTATTTTTGACACGGTGATTGAGCTCGCGAATCAGGATTTCCTTTTCCTTGAGCGAGATTTCCATGCCCCCCAGCGCCAGCCGCAGTCTGGCGTCGGATTCAATCAGCGCCGCCGCCGCGGTTTTTCGCTCCTGGATTTCGCCGACAAGCAATTGATTGGCCGCCGCCAGATCGGCGGTGCGCTGCTGCACCCGCGTCTCCAGCACGTTGTTGGCCTCTTGCAGGCGATTGGCGATCCGCTGATATCGTTCCTGCAGGTAGCAAATCAACAGTGCCACAAACGCGAAAATCAGGAACCGCGTGACGTCGGCGATATCGAACAGAATGGAAAAAATCGGTGGGATGATGAAGTAGTCGACCGCCAGCGTCGACAGGATGATCGCCAACACCGCCGGTCCTCTTCCACACCACCATGCAATGCCGGCGATGACCGCGAAAAACAGATCCGTGGGCGCCTCGTGCAGCGGAGGCATCAGATGGGTCAAAAGCGTCGCCATACCCACGCCCAGCAGGCTGGCGGCATAGCCGAGAAAACGATGCTGCCGCAACTGCCCGAAAGAAAACACCGAGGACAGATTCATGCGTCACCTGTCCGGTAATGGGCGACCGACAATCCGTACTCAGGGAAACATCCCGGCTCCCCCAAGTGCGAAATGTCAAAGACTGTTCAAGCGGATCCGACGACAGCCACAGAGAAAACGAATCACTCTATTAAATACGCGAGCCGGCGTGTGGATGTTCGCAGTGGCAATTGGATCAGAATCTTCTTATACGTTGCAACTTCAGGTGGGAAATATATGGTGCATCCTGCATTCCATGCCACATTAGCGTAAGGGGGGTGCGTCGAGGGTTTCCGCTTCGCGTATTGGGCCTATAATTGACGGGGCGTGGCCCGACTCACAGAGTCGGGCTAGGTAAGAAGTTGTTGCCACACTTCAAGAGAATCTGGGGGCGAACTGGGTTCGACCGGATAGGTTGAGGTGAAGGGCGGCGTGCCGTGGAATGGTCATCAGGCCACGTAAAAAGTTGACCACATTTTAGTTGCCAACAGCAACTTTGCTTTGGCCGCCTAGTAATAGGCGTCCCCGACTGCGGGTTTTTGTCGGAGAGACCCAAAAGTCGGTTGCCAATTCCGAATCGTCGAGGGTCACCGCCGAGTAGCCCCTTGATTAAACACAGTTCTTGGCTGGCTCGCGAAGAACCCTGCCCACTGGGGCCCAGCGAGCGACAGCGTAAATGAATGGGCTACGCACGTAGAAGCTATCACTGAAATATCGCGGGACGCGGGTTCGATTCCCGCCGCCTCCACTAAAAGCACGACTCGCCTCAAGGTGGGTCGTGCTTATTTTTTGATTTTCTCGCGTGTTAATCGGAGGCAATCTGCATTTGCGAATTAACGATGCCGGCAGATACAAAGTAGCAAAACAGCCCAGCCTGCCGGCAAATTCTGCAGGCTGGGCTGCGAGAAAAGCATGGGATGATCGTTCGCTGAAATCAGGTCACAACACTGTTTGCCAACTGCGTTCTGCCGTGGAACCGCTCCCAGTGGGCCCGCAACCACGCGCGCAGCTGGCTGATCCGGGCCGGAGAAATCCGGAAACGGCAGGCCGCATCGCTGGTGGAATTGCCGGCGGCCAAGAATTTCACGATTCGCTTTTGGCGGGGCGCAGCTGCGCTAGCCATGCCGGGAAGTCGATGCGGAACGCCGCCTGTTCGTCCACCGGCGTGCGATAGTCGAAGACTAGCGTTTCGTGCCATCCAGCGAATATGTCCCGCGTGCCGACGTGCTCCAGCCGAATGCCTTTCCGCGGCAGAGCAAAACCGGCCAGCACGTCGTTCACGTTCAGTCGACCACCGACCCGCCGACCTGCCCGGACCTGACGGATTGCAAACTGTGCCAAAGGAGTCGGATACGCGATTGCCACTTTACCTCGACGCACTAACTGCACGAATGCGCAGTAGGCGTTAGCCACGACTTCCTCTGTCAGTTCGTCGCGGGCTTCGGTCCGCAGGCCACGAAATGCGAACGCCGCTTGCTGCCGGATCTGGGGCATAAATGCCAGAAATTTGGCGTGAACAAATTCCGTTTGGTTCTCAAGGAAACTGGTCTTCAATGGCGCGATCATGGGATACCTCATTGTGTAGGAGGACCACCCGCGGGGCGGTCCTGTCGGTAAAACAAGACCGCCCCAGCAACGCGCCGGGGCGTCAATTCCGGTCAAGCATCCGTGCGGCTAACTTTCGGGAAAGACGTATCCCAGAACCGCTTCAAAATAGAAGCGCCCTGGGCCATCACTGAGCGATCCAAGGGCAGGTAGGATGCCCTCCCGCGCAGATAGCTAATTCCTGGCTCAAGTATTGTTGCGCAAAATCTGCGACTATTTAGCATTTCTTGTCGTGATTGCGCGCTTCACGTCGGATCGACGCAGGATGTGGCCGCGCGAGTGAAGCTGCGCAACGCGGGGAAGGGGCCGGCGTTCACCTCTTGTCGTCGGCCGGTGACGCTGCTGTATGAAGGGTCGTTCGCCACCCTAGAGGAAGCAGTTGGGCGCGAGCGACAATTGAAACGTTGGTCACATGCCAAGAAGGTTGCGCTGGTTGCGGGCGATACGCGGCGTCTGAAGTAGCTGGTAAAAGAACGTTAATACAACTCACTTCGCCGGTTCAAACGGCAAAGCCGATTTGTGCGCGATGAGCCGCAGCTTGCCGTCGGCGCATTTCCGAAACACAAACGTTTTGTCGACCGTCACTTCTTCTCCCTTGGCGTTGGTCAAGTAGACGTTGCCCATCGTGACGGCGACGTCGCCATGGATTTGGATGCCGTTTTCGGCGGCGTTGTTGTCGTATCGGACTTTCACCCAGTGCTTCAGAGCGAATCCTTTGTCTTCGGGAAACTCGGGGTTGCCGCCGATAAAGTACGACAGGGCGCCGGCCTTCGTTGGCCGGAAGGTGTTCTTGCCGTGCGCCAGCGTGGGCTTGAAGAACACCTTGCCCTGGTCGTAGTCGTACAAATCGGTGATGGCCTGGTTGGCGACCGCCTTGTAGTCACCCCCCTCGGCGTGGACCTTGCCGATCTTGACTAACGCGTCGCACCATGCCTGTTGGGCTGCGTTCACTTCCTGCTCCGTGATTTTGGCGTCCGCAGCCTTGTCTTTGGCGGTGGCCGGCGACGACGCGGCTGAGGCAATGCCGACCAGCAGCACGATCGCGGTCGCAACACTAACGAACGATTTCAACATGGACGAATTCCTTGGGTTAGAGTTTGATTTCTTGCGCAGTTCGTGAAATGGTTGCGCGGCCGCCCCCGTAAGGCTAGCATAGAATTCGCGTGGAAATGGACTCTCGGTTGCCGCGGTTCTCCGCGGCACGGCGGCATTCCGGCGGACAAGCGCCTGCGAGCTTTTGACTCACAGCCGCCACCGGCCGGGCGCGCCGGAGTTAATGCTGGGCGAATGGCTCGATGTGAACGAGGACGTCGCGGACTGTGACGATTTGAGAGACGAGCCGATCTTTCACGGCGTGGCCGATCTGGTGGCCTTCCCGGACGCTGATGTCGGGGTCGACTTCCACGTGAACATCCACGAAGTGCTCCAACCCCGACTTCCGAATGAACAGTTTCTCGACGCCGCGCACGCCCGGCGTTTCCAGCGCCAGCCGGCGAACGCGGTCCAACAATTCCGGGTCGGCCTGGCGATCCATCAAATCTTGCAGGCTGCCCCAAAAAATTCGGCCTCCCGCGAAAAGAATTGTGCCAGCCACGATCAGCGCGGCGAAGTGATCGACAAAGTGCCAATCGGGTCCGGCCCAGATGCTGATAGCCAGGCTGAGCAACACCACCAGCGAACCGAACACGTCGAGGCGTTGATCCCAGGCCGACGCTTCGATCGATTTCGAGCCGGCGCTTTTGGCAACTCGTAGCGAATAGCGGAACACCGCCTCGTTCATCACCACGCTGGCAAAGGCGATCGCCAGCGTGTAGCCGTGGGGCGTGGGGCTGGGTTCGTTCCACGTGCTGATCGCTTTGTAGGCGACCCAAACCCCCGAGCCAAGTAACAACAGGGCCACGTTCGACGCCGCAATGGTTTCAATTCGAGTGTGGCCGTAGGGATGCTCGCGATCCGGGGGCTGTTCCGACAACCACAACGCGCCCAGCACCGAGGCGGAGGAAAGCGCATCGCCGAAGGAATGCAGCGAGTCGGACAACAGCGCCAGCGAATGGCCCAGCCAGCCCCCCAGGAATTTCGCAATTCCCAAACAAAGCGTGACGGCCATGCCGACCAGGGCGGCGCGCCGTGTTTGTCGATAAAGCTCCCGGGTCCTGGAGTGTGACTCCTGCAATGAATCCACCGCGCCTCCTTGTTTTTGGCGGTTCATCATAGTTGATTCCGCTCGATTCGGCAGGGCCCGCTTCTTGCGCGAAGTTGCCGGGCCGGCGGGGCGAATATCTGGCACGAGAGAGCGCGGGCCGATAGAAATGGTTCATGAGCGACAGTGTTGCTATTGCCGGCGCAGAATGTGCGCGAACTGGTGGACTCGATTTACCGCAGCCAGTCGCGGCGGGTATTTGCCACGCTGGTGCGGCTGCTGGGCGATTTCGAATTGGCCGAGGATGCGCTGGCCGATGCGTTTGCCTCGGCGCTGCAGCAGTGGCCGCGGGAAGGGGTGCCGGACAATCCGCGGGCGTGGCTGGTGTCGGCGGGGCGGTTCAAAGCGATCGACACGATGCGGCGGCGGGCGCGGTTCGATGCCTCGCTTTCGCAATTGGCCGAGCGGCTGAATGCGGCGGCCCACGATCCGGCGCAAAAAGTCGGCGCCATCGAAGACGATCGGCTGCGGTTGATCTTCACCTGCTGCCATCCGGCTTTGGCGGAAGAAGCCCGCGTGGCGCTCACGCTGCGCGAAGTGTGCGGGCTGACGACGGAAGAGATTGCCCGGGCCTTTCTGACCACGCCATCGACCATCGCCCAGCGTATCGTGCGCGCCAAGGCGAAGATTCGCGACGCGAAAATTCCCTACGATGTGCCGACGCGCGAGGATTTGCCCGAACGATTGGATACGGTGCTGAGCGTGATCTATCTGGTGTTCAACGAAGGCTATTCGGCATCGTCGGGCTCATCCGTCACTCGCGCTGACCTTACAGGGGAAGCGATTCGGTTGGGGCGGTTGATGGCGGAGCTGTCGCCGGAACCGGAAGTGATTGGCCTGTTGGCGCTCATGCTATTGCACGAATCGCGCAGCAGGGCGCGGATGTCGGCCAATGGGCAGTTGATTCTGCTGGATGATCAGGATCGATCGCTGTGGAATCGCCAGCAAATTGCCGAGGGAATCGCACTGGTGCGGCGAGCGATGTCGGCGGGGCAGGTGGGACCGTATGCGATCCAGGCGGCGATCGCCGCGGTTCATGCAGCGGCCGAAACTCCCGGAGCCACCGATTGGGGTCAGATTGTCGCGCTGTATGATATGCTCCTGCAGGCCCAAACGTCGCCGGTGATCGAACTGAATCGGGCAGTAGCAGTGGCAATGCAAGATGGTCCGGCGGCTGGATTAGCGCTGATCGACGGCATCCTGGCCCGTGGCGATTTGAACGACTATTATTTGGCGCACGCGGCGCGGGCCGACATGTGCCGCCGCTTGGGGAGGGTCGACGAGGCCCGGGCCTCTTATCGACGCGCTTTGGAACTGGCGCAACAACAGCCCGAGCGGGAGTTTATCGAAATGCGGCTAGCGGAATTGGAATAATTTTTCGCCGGCTGTCGATTTGCCGCGGCCTCGAGCGACTACTTAGTGGAAGCAGCAAACCGAACACAAAATACGAGGAGAATCAGCGATGCGATTCATGGTCATTGTCAAAGCCAATAAAGATACCGAAGCGGGCAAACTGCCCAGCGCGGAACTTTTGGAGTCGATGGGTAAGTTCAACGAAGAGCTGGTCAAGGCCGGCGTGCTATTGGCGGCCGAGGGGCTGCAGGCCAGTTCGAAAGGGGCCCGCGTCAAGTTCTCCGCAGACAACAAAACGCGAACCGTGACCGACGGACCGTTTGCCGAAACCAAAGAGCTGATCGCCGGCTTCTGGCTGTGGAAATGCAAAAATCTGCAAGAGGCGATCGACTGGGTGAAGCGAATCCCGTGCTTGATGGACGACGGTCAAGAGGGGGAAGTCGAGATTCGCCAGGTGTTCGAAGCCGAAGATTTCGGCGCCGAATTCACACTGGAACTGCGCGAGCAGGAAGAGCGAGTGCGCAAACAAGTCGGCGCGGCGAAGTAACCCGAACGAGGCAACGTCAAAGGGAGAGGTCTCATGAAATACATGTTGCTGATTTATGCCGGCGAACAGGTGTTGAGCGATGAGGAGCGGCGGCATTGCTACGAAGAATCGACGCAACTGTGCCACGAGCTGAACTCGCGCCATCAATTTCTGGGGGCCAACCCGCTGCAGCCGGTCTCCACGGCAACCACGGTCAGGATCCGCGAAGGCAAGCGGCTGCTGACTGATGGGCCTTTTGCCGAAACCCGCGAGCAGCTTGGCGGCTATTTTCTCGTCGATGTGAAGGATTTGAACGAGGCGATTAGCATTGCCTCGCGGATTCCAGCGGCGCGGTGGGGCACGGTCGAGGTGCGGCCGGTCGTAGAATTAGACAACTTGCCGACGCAGGGGCAAGCGGCCACCGCGGCTGCAAGATAACAACGGGGATCTACTTCTAACTTCCATCTGAGGGCTTTTTCTATGATCGTCCAAGCATATTTGACGTTCGATGGCCGGTGCGAAGAGGCGTTGGAGTTTTACAAGAAAGCCATCGGCGCCGAGGTCACGATGGTGCTGCGTTTCAAGGAATGTCCCGAGCCGGGGGCCAAAGAAAGGATGAAGCCCGGCACAGAGAACAAAATCATGCACTCCGAATTCAAGGTCGGTGACACGACCCTGATGGCCTCCGACGGCCACATGACCGGCGAAACCAAGTTCCACGGCTTCGGGCTTTCGATCCTGGTATCGAGCGAGGAACAGGCAGATCGGTTTTTCAAAGCCCTCAGCGAAGGCGGCAGCGTCACGATGCCGCTGATGAAAACGTTTTACTCGCCGCGATTCGGCATGGTCAAAGACAAGTTCGGTTTGTTGTGGATGATCTATCTGCCGCAGAAGTAAGGGGCAAGGATCGAGAGGCGAGGGGCGAGCTTTTGAATTCACAGATCTTTCGGCGCAGCAGGGTGCGCGACATAATCTTGTCGGTCGAACTTATCTGACAAATCTCGTTTTAGCTTCCGGAGGAACCTATGAGATTCGCAAAATTGTGTGTCGCGATCGCCGTCAGCATTTTCGCGGCAACGACGTTGTTGGCCGCCGATGAACCGGCGGGCGTGCCGGGTGCGGCCACACAGCCGCCGCAAATGAAGCTTCCCCCGGCTGGACCACGGAAGATATGCAGGCCTGCACGATGGCCGCCATGCCGGGGAAAATGCACGAAATTCTGGCGAAGGACGCGGGCACGTGGAAAGGCAAGTGCTCCATGTGGCTGGCGCCCGACACCGAGCCGATGATCAGCGATTGCACTTCGACGATCACGCCGATCATGGGCGGGCGATTCACGAAGGTCGAAACGAGCGGTGAGATGCCGGGGATGGGGCCGTTTAGCGGGCTGGGAATCAACGGCTACGATAACGTGCTGCAGAAGTTCGTTTCCACGTGGATCGATGGCAGCAATAGCGGCATGATGAACGGCGAGGGGGAATTGTCGGCCGACGGCAAAACAATGACCTGGAAATATACGATGAGCTGCCCCATCACCAAGAAGCCGACCGTGCTTCGGCAAGTGGAAACGAATGTCGACGCCAACACGAAGAAAATCGAAATGTTCGGCGACGATCCCAAGACCGGCAAAGAGTTCAAGATGATGAGCATGGAGTACACGCGGAAGTAAATCGCTTACGGGGCGGCTAGTGGAAAACTGAATCAGGGAGAACCATATGAGCCGTGTTCGGCTGCTGGTGGGCACGCGCAAAGGGGCGTTCATTCTCAATTCGGATGAAAAGCGCAAGAAGTGGGACATCGAGGGGCCGCTGTTCGCCGGGTGGGAGATTTATCACCTGAAGGGGTCGCCGACCGATCCGAATCGGATTTATGCTTCGCAATCGAGCGGCTGGTTTGGGCAGGTCATCCAGCGCAGCGACGATGGCGGCAAAACGTGGCACCAGCCGGGCACGCCGCCGGGGGAGCCAACCACCACGCCGGAAGGCATGCCCAAGGGGGAAAGCAACAAATTTGTGTACGACGTGTTGCCGCCCAACGGCAAGCCATTAACCACGCACCAATGGTACGACGGCACGCAGCATTCCTGGGAGTTCAAGCGCGTGTGGCACGTGGAGCCGTCGCTCGATAATCCCGACGTTTGTTACGCCGGCGTCGAAGATGCGGCGATGTTTCGTTCGACCGACGGCGCAAAAACGTGGCACGAGTTGGCCGGGTTGCGCGGACACGAGACTGGCCCCAAATGGGCGCCCGGCGCCGGCGGCATGTGCCTGCACACGATTGTGATCGATCCCACCAATCCCAAGCGGATCTATGCGGCCATCTCCGCGGCGGGGACGTTTCGCTCCGACAACAGCGGCAAATCGTGGAAGGTGATCAACAAGGGACTTCGCTCGCAGTATATTCCCGATCCGACCGCCGAAGTCGGGCACTGCATCCACCGCATCGCGCTGCATCCGTCGAATCCAAATCGACTGTATATGCAGTTGCACAACGGGGTGCTGCGCAGTGATAACGCCGGCGATCAGTGGGAGTTCATCACCGGAAACCTGCCGAGCGATTTCGGCTTCCCCATCGACGTGCATGCGCACGAACCGGAAACTATTTACGTGGTGCCCATTCACGCCGAGGCGGGGCGCGTTCCGCCAGGAGGCCAGTTGCGCGTGTATCGCAGCCGCAAAGGGGGTAACGAGTGGGAGCCGCTCACGAAGGGCTTGCCGCAGGAAAATTGCTACGTGGACGTGCTCCGCGAAGCGATGGACGTCGATACGCTCGATTCCTGCGGCGTTTACTTCGGCACGACCGGCGGGCAGGTGTACGTCTCGCCCGACGGCGGCGACAACTGGCAAGCCATCGTGCACGATCTCCCCGCGGTGTTATCGGTCGAAGTGCAGACCTTGAAATGATTCGCGTCGTGCTGCCGTATCATCTGCGAGTGTTGGCGCAAGTGGGGGCTGAAGTGCAGCTCGACGTGGCCGGGCCGGTCACGCCACGGAGCGTGCTAGATGCGCTGGAGGCGCGCTACCCGATGCTGAAGGGCACGATTCGCGATCAGGTGACGCACGAGCGGCGGGCGTTCTTGCGTTTTTTCGCTTGCCAGGAAGATTGGTCGCTGGAGTCGCCCGACACTCCGATGCCGGCAGCGGTGGCCAGCGGGGCAGAACCGTTTCTCGTGGTAGGCGCGGTCGCCGGCGGCTAGCCGAGCGGCGGGCCGATGCTGGGCGACCCAGGCCGCTGCGCGACGTAGGGAATTCTCTTACGCCTCGTGATGCAGCATCCCAACAGCGAGCAAGCAACTGCCGCAAGTTCCGGCGATTCGCCGCCGAGCGAGCGGAACATCGCGCGTTTCAGATTTTTCTTCGGCCATTTCTCCAAAAAACTGCTTGTGCTTGGCATCCACCAATGTATATTCGGCGGTAGCCAAAAGAAGTATCCAGGCAGGATACAGGAATATGGTCAAAAGCCGCGACGCCGTTACAACGGTTTCGCCGGCGTCTTGCTAATGAAGCGACTCCACTAATTCCTCGTGAAACGATTTGGGTTGTCGCTGTCTGCCCCGCCGAGGCTCATCTGATGGGCGAGGGCAAACCTCAAGTGCTTTCTCATCGTTAAGCATTTCGATCGGGCAGTGAGCGCACAGCGTTTAAGGCAAGGGGCCATTTTGTGCGGACGTTTAGCTGCAGGTTGATCAAACCTGCCGGAGGGCAAATTTCATGAGACACACGACGTCTTTTTTCCGGATAGTGTTGCTGACAGCAACGGCGCTGGTTGCCGGGCAAAGCACGGCCGTTCTGGCCGACCCGCTCGAGAACGAAATTCTCAAGTTTCAGCAACTGCCGTTGAACAATAGTTCCGCGCCCAGCACTGGGGGCGCTCCATATCCAGGTCATAACGAACCGAGCACGGCGATCCTGACGGACACGACGTATCAGGGGGTCTACATGGCGGATGATTTCGCCGACACGGTTGACACGCCGGTGGTGCACGTTCGCTGGTGGGGTTCGTACACGAACGACGTGTACGGCACGGGGGTCAAGAAATTTTTGATCTCGTTCGAAAGCGACGTTCCGGCGGGCACGGATCAAGATCATCCCTGGAGTCATCCAGGCACGCCGCTGCTTACCCAAGTTGTAATCCCGGGAGCATTGTCGTTGGGGTCCGGCACGTTCACGGAAACGTCCCTCACCACGCCTGGACCTCCCGACTTTCCACCTCCGGCGGAGACACTGTACCAATACAACGCCGAGCTGGAGTGCCCGTTCCCCGAAGAGGCGAACACGGTGTACTGGCTGAAAATTGTGGCGCTGATCGATCCGGCGGAGGATGGCCCCATCAACTGGGGTTGGCACGATCGGGATTGGAGCTTGTTCGATCCGTACGCTTCGACGGCGCCGCTTGTCGTGCCCGGCGAATTTGATGAAGCCGCCGGCACGGCGTTTTCACCCGTGTGGCATTTCCAAGACGACGCGGTGCAGGGGTCGATCATTACGAGCGATTTCCCAGACTGCAATCAGGGAACGATGGATCAGTCGATTGGTGCGCCGCAGAATTACATTTCGCCGCTGGATGGTCCCGACGGAATCCAGAATTTTTCCAAGGACCTGGCGTTCGAACTGTATACCGTTCCGGAACCGGCCGAGTTTGGCACTGATGAGCTTGGGGGCGCTCGTGCTCGTTGGGTGTCGCTGCAAGCGGCGAAATTGAAGTCTCACTTCCGCTCGGCCAGGTCGATCACACAAATATCGCCGTCGTCGTAGATCGTGCGCCGCGATTTGCGCAGTTCGTCAACGTTGTCCTGAAAGTCGAACGTGCATTTCGATTCGGAACGGATCCAAGGGTGCGCATCGGGGCCGATGCGATCTGCATAAGCCTGGTGGCTGAATCCGGCCTGGTTCGCGTAAGAGTAGGCCAGGTAGCGCAGGCCTTGGGCCGTCAGGTAATCGGCCAAAGCTTCGGGGCCTTTGAAGAACGGCATTCCCGGCGGAGGGCTTTGGCCACCGGCCCAGTCGACGATGTATACCGCGATTGCGATTGAAGTTTAACAAGTAGGGTTTTTCCAGGTGGCAGATCAGCGTTTCGCCGGCCGGCACGTGCTGTCTGCATGTCGGCGTAGCGGGCTTCCAGCGCGGGGGAACGCAAATCGGCGTTCATGGGGGTTCCCGCGCGGGCCATTTTCAGCGCGGTTCCGACCGACTGGATGCGCTGGGCGATTTGGAAAGCGCTTTCGCCGCCGACCCAAACGCCAACAGCCAGGCAGACCAGCGCCGTGGCCGTGGTTGCGGCGGCCGGTGGAAGCTGTCGGCGCGTGCTATGGCCAAAAGTTCTGGCAGCAGGACAAGAATTGCCGCGAATAGAAATGGGAAATCGTAGCGGACGGCACCGCAACCTCCGCCACCGACAAAGATGGTCAACATTCCGGCCGCGACGCTAAAGACGATCGGCAACAGCAGGTTTCGCTGACGGAATCGAAGCAGGCCGGCGATCCAAGCCGCCGCAACCAATAGTGCCCAGCGTAAGCACCTCGCGGCTGACGAGGATGGCAATAATCTGCCTTAGCAAATAACCGCGATTGGCAAACGCGGACCAAGAGGGCTCGTACACCCCATAGCGCGAGGCATGATAACCTTTGCCCAAAAACGGGTAGAACAACGTGTGGCCCGAGCGGTACATGGAAACCATCCACGGCGCCATCCAAGCGAAGCTGAAGATGATTGCAAGGAAGGTTTCGGCGATGATCGGCTTGCGATTTTCGCTTTTGAAGATGCGCCACAGGTAGCTGATGACGAGAAATGCCCCACAGGGAGGAACGAACGTGCTCTTTCCCGTCATCAGGGCGGCAGACAACAGCGACACGATGAAGGCGTTGCGGAGCGGGGCCGGCGGCGAATTGGCGAACCAGGAAACGCTGCGAAACAGCGCGACGAATAGCGCAGAGCCAATGGCCAGCATGGTGACGTTGGCGACGGGTGGTTGAAAAAATATGAGAAGCGCCAGGCTGGTGTTGATCAGCAGCCAAGAGCGCCCTGGCGAAAACTGCCGCAGATAAGCGCCAGGAGCAACAGAATTCCCAAGCCAGGCTCGATCAGGTGCAGCGAAAGGCTCCGGTGCATGGGCCAGCGCGATGGCCACCAAAAACCATTGGCCGCCGAGGCTGGCGATTATTCGCCGTTCGCTGAACGGGTCGGCTCCCTGATGGCCCGTTTGCAGCATCTTTTGCGGAAAAACAAAATAGCTTTGCAGGTCGTCGTGCTCGTTGAACGGGGCGGCCGACGACCCAGGTGGCGTATTGTGCCAACAAAATCAAAATCAGAACGGCGCAGATGAACGGCCGTGCGATGGCCCGCGGATATTCGACAGCCGCCGGACGCATTGGGACGAGATAAGACCAGCGGCCGATCGAAATGAGCAGGAACACAAGTCCGATCGCCAGATAAATGTCGATCGTAGGTGCGCGAAATCGCATCGAGCAGATCGAGAAGGCCGCCGACAGCGACCGTCAGAGCGGTTCCCCAAACGGCCTTAATTCCCCAATCGAACTGGCGGTCCGGGAACAAAAGGCGGGCCAAGGCGATGCCCCAGCCCAACATTGCGGAGAAGATCACCACTCCGTAGACAAGCGCGACGAAGATTAGCGTGAAGTCCGGGCATCGATGCTCATGTGGTGCAATGAAGTTGCGAGGCTGGCTATTGTACTCGACTTTCGCCGGCGATTAGGGCGGGTTGTATTTGCCGAAAACAGGCCGACAGCAGGATTTTAATCAGTCCCCAATTTCCGCGAAGGTCGCTATTTTGGTTGGCGTTTCACCGCGCAGGGATAGCGGCGCCCGGCAGTGGGCAGTTCTTTGCACATGAAGCCGAGCTGGGGCGGATGTAAAGTAGGCCAATAGTTCGTAGGTGTTGAACACATCGCGGAACGGTTGCACGCGAGGATCCAACAGCATCCGCCGGCTATAGCCCCGATAGCCTTGCGTGCTGTCGGTCCACCATTTGCCGGAAGCCAGGCTGCAAAGCGGCGCATGAATCAGCCGGATGGCAATCCAACGCGACAGCGGCGTGTTTTCCGCGATGCCGCCGGAGACGAACCGCGAGGCTTGCACGAAATCGGTCCAGGCGCAGCAGTTCCGTCGATGAATCGCCGATCGGCGCAGGGTCATCTTGTTGTTGCCGTCGATGGTGATAATGCCGGCGTAGCCTTCCTTCAGGGCATACGAGTAACCGCACCGCAGTTGTCCGCCGGGCTTGCCGGGGCCGGTCTTGGTTAGCAATGTCCGGACATGGCGCTGGCCGAGCATCGCCAGATCGAGCGAACCGTCGGTGCTGCCGCCATCGACGATGATGATATCGGCCAAGTTGTGAGTGCCCGCCTCAACCATTTGGCGCCGAACAGTCGGTGATTCGCTGCCCCTCATTGATCACCGGGATCACCACGCAATATTCGTGCTTGCCTCGGCCAGTGAATCGAAGCGATACGCCGGCACTTGCCAGGCCGAATCGTCGATCTTTCCGACGGTTGTTCTAGCCGGTCGGAATGCTCATCAGCTTGCGATAATGCTTGATTCAACAAATCGCAAGCGGCGCGGACGCATGCCGAGATTGTCGGTTCGGATGTTCGGCCCTGCGCATTTCGACCGAAACGAATTCATCATAACCGTTTTGGCGCAAGCCCTGGGCGATTCTAGCGTGATCCACCGGGCCTGGCCATCGACCGCCGCCAATTGGGGTTCGGAAACGTGGAAGTGCTTCAGCCATGACCCGCCGAAGCGGATGGCCGTCTCGGCGATTCCCCGTTTAGGCACATAATGCCGCTGTCCAAGTCAGTCCTAACCCGGGACGATCGACCGGCATCACCACTGCCAGCGCTTCGGCGGTGTTCGTCATGAAATTGCATTGATAGACCACGGGGTTGGGCTCGATGCAAAAAACGACACTCCAATTTAGCGGCCGCTTCGGCAATTTTCCGGAAGGCATCGATGGCTTGTGTGCGGGCGATTGTTCGTCGAGTTGGCCACGGTCGCGATTCTTGGGCGATCCGAAGACGAATCGCTTGCGCCGGACTGCCGCGCCGAGTTCAGCAATGCTCCAGATGTAGTCGATGGCTTCGGCGGGCCGATCGGCCGGAAATAAATTCAACTTTGGCATGCCGAACAACAGCGACTGCATGGCTGCCAATCGGAAGTTGCACGCGCGGTTCGGAAAACGCGCACGCCTGCATCTCGTCTTCCGACAGCGGCGCATGGGGCGGGCCAATATTTCGTGGCGCGATTTCCACGGCGTCGATGCCGTGCGACGGCAGGATTTCCGCGGCGGCTTCGTCTTGGGAGCTGTCCCAGGCGATGTTCGATACGCACAGCTTCATTTTTGGACCGCGCTTTGCGTTGGCTATCGACGAATTGCCGAATCGCCGGAACGTTCTTCCCCGTCGTAAACATAATGGCCGCGGCCGCCGAAAGGTTTGCAAACCGAGTGTGCATGTCGTACCGGGCCGGCGGTTGATCCTTGGTGAACGTGTATTCCAGTCGAAGCAGCGGCGGGCGACGTCGGCGGTCAAAACCGGTTCGGTCGCAAAATTCACCAGCGGCTCGCCGGCCTGCAGCAGCAACTTCCAGATCGCTCCACAGCCGGCTCATGTCGTAGAACTGAAAAATGCTGCGGTGGTCGGTCCAGTCGAATTTGCCGTTCAACAGATCGTAAAATAGGTTATTTTTCAGGCCCGACGCCAAATAGCCCCGGCAACCGAACCATGGGCCCCGGGGAAATGCCGTACCACAAACTGCTCCAGCTCGAACCGGTGCAGGCCGTACGGATGCACTTCAGCGACATCGATCGGCGTTGTTCTCGTCGACCGCTTCCGGCTGCAGAGTAAACGTCGATCGTCGAAATCAAAATCATCCGCTTGGCAGTGCACTGCTGTAGCGACTCGCGTCAGCCGCGCAAGCTGGCCTTGTCTTTCTCCGGCTCGGCGTTGGCCTTCCATTCTTCCGCCGGTGCACCGCGGCGCAGAACAGCAAATCGAACTGCCGCCCGGCGATGTCGTGGATGTTCTTGGAGTTGTACTGCACGTAGAACGGCCGCTCGCGCAAGAGCGTCGAGCCGACAAATCCCGTGTAACCAATAAGAGCCGAGCTCATCGGGTTTCCTCGACAACGTTGATTTCGCTGCGTTCTTGCGGCGGCGGAATTACGCTCTCCGCTTCCATTTCAATGAAGTACAACGGCCGATGCTGCGATTCCTCCAAGATGCGGGCCACGTACTCGGCCAGCACCGCCAGGATGACAAACAAGCAACAGAACATGCTGCTAATCACCACCGAAGTGGTGAGCCAGCCTTCGGCCAACTTGTTTTTGACCAGGGCCGCAATCAGGGCGTACAGCAGGTACGCGAGGCTGCCGAAGCTGGCCAGCACGCCCAGCGCCGCCGCCCAGCGCAGCGGCGTGGCGGAATTCGAAATCAAAATGTCGATGGCCTGCTGCAGCTTGACCAGGAAATTTCGGGAAGGCATTTTCAGCGGCGGATCGCGCGGCACGCTGTTGATGACTTGCTTTTTGAAGCCCAATAGCGAGTTAAAATATTTGAGATAGCGCCGGCGGTTTTTGATTTTGGTGAGCGAGGCCACGGCTTTGCGCGACATCAATTGAAAATCCGACTCCGCCGCCGACAGCTCTACGCCCAGCATGTTGCGCGCCACGGCATAGAACAACCGCCGGCCCAATTCTTGCCTGCGCGCGCGCCGCGCTTCGCCACCACCACTTCGTAACCCTGTTGGGCGGTGGCGACCATGCGGGCCACGTCGCTGGGTTGATCGAAGTACAAATTCATTAGAACCGCGTAGTCGCCGATGCAATTTTCCAGCGCCGCGGCTATGCCAATTTCGCGATTCACTCGAGCCGACAGCCGCAACAGCCGCATGCAGGAAAGCTTCTGCATCAGATCCCCGACAACCTCCAAGGTGTTATCGCGGGAACTGAGATCCACCAGCACGATTTCGTAATAGTGGAACTTGCTTTGCAATTCGGCGTGCAGTTCGGTGAGGAACGAAGGCAGAATCGCCGCGTCGTCCTGGAGGACCACCAGCACGCTGACCAGTACGTCGAAGCGCGTGGCCGAGCTATCCGACGCGGCTGTGGTCGACATGAAATAGGCTCCGGAAGTAGGCTGCATCCATGGGTCGGTCGTCGCTGGTCGGCGCGCGCAAGTCGGATGCAGCCTGCAAAATATCGAAAACGTTGTCGATTTTGCCCCCCATCACCACGTGCAGGCCGGGGTGGCCGTAATTCCGCTTGAAAAGTATAGGTCGCCCATCGTTTCTTTCGCTGAAGTCGAGCGTGGTTTTCACCTCAAACAAGCTGCGCACGTACTGACTGCGCCCGATGACCGGCAAATAGCGCGTGGCGTCTTTCAGCATTTGCATCACCTGCGTACCGGGCAGTCGAGCCAGCGCCAGCTTGTCGACGGCCACGGAGTCGCGAGCCTGCCACGCTTCATGTGGAGTATAACGAACATGGCTCAGGCTATGCAGATTTTCGGCGGGAAAGGGCATCGTGGAAAAAAACGGCCCGTCCATCACGGTGATTCCCAAACCGGCGATTTCGGCCGGCGGGCGCACTACGCGCGATTTCCGCTAGCTCATGCCGAAAATCCAAAATCGGCAAGCCCGAGCGGTGCAGCAGCGGATTGATCTGGGCGAACGCGCAATTGAACACCTGGTCGGCCACCAGGGTGTGGCCGTTATTCAGCCGGACCTGCAATTGGCCTGAGCCTCCGGCAGTCTCGATCGTGGCCGCCTCACAAGAGAGCATCACTTGAATTTCGGCGGCGGCCAGCGCGGCTTGCATTAATTCGCGCAACCGCACGGCGTTGAAGGCGTATTCACGAACTTGGAATACGGCTTCGATCAGGTCGCGGTCGAACAGTTTAGCGAGTTTCGGCGGGGCATCGCTGATCGGCGCTCCGACTCGCTTGCAGAAACCGGAGAATTGGGCCGCCGTGACCTTGCTGTTCACGCGGGCAATGGCGTACAGCTTGGTGAAATCGCTGACGATCGCCCCAGGAAACACCTCGGCAAACAGCGGAAAACTGGTCACGCAGCCTTTTCCCGTCAGAATACTGCGCGGATAGTGGTAGCCCTGATGCACACGGGCCTGATTGTTGTAGCTGGCCCGGGTGAGCAATTGATCCGCAGCTTCGACGAGCACCACGTCGTCGCCGGCGGCGCGAAAGAAAATCGCCAGGCAGCAACCGTAAAATCCGCCTCCGATGATGATGGTGCGACGCTGGGATGTCATGAAGGCCGTTGCTGGGTGGGACAATCGCGGGCTCGCGGGATACTCAAAGACAGCCGCAGAATGGGCAGGAACGACCCTGACAAGGCGGCGCATCTGCTTGCGAATCTTTATGATAGTTTTCCAGTGCCACGCCAACAAGGACGGCCGAACCGAAGTCTATGGTGCTGGGTCATTTGCGATGCGTTCAAAACCGCCGCCGGGCTTGTCTCGACGGTGCATTTCGATACCCTAAACCATATCGCTCCTGGCGCACGACAGTCGGCCTGGCGGGGTTGAACCTCGGCCGGCGAGCAATCGTCGATTGCAAGGGGGCGTTTGGGCGACGTAGCTCAGTTGGTTAGAGCAGCGGCTTCATAAGCCGCGTGTCGGCGGTTCGAGTCCGCCCGTCGCTACTTGGATGTGGGCGCGGTTGAAATGCGTGGACGAGCAATCGTTTTCAGACGATCGTCGGTTTACGGGTTGAAATTGGGATTGGTGGCGGTGCCGTCGTTGCCGTCGTTGTCGTCGGGATCGCCGCCTGCGCCGCCGATGCCGAATGCCACGGTGTTGCCGCTGATCGTGTTGCCGGTGTTGGTGAAGGTGTCGTCGTGATGCACGCCGCCGCCATCGGCATCTCCGCCATCGCCGCCGGTGCCGCCGGTTCCGGTGCTTGCATCTCCGCCATCTCCACCGTTGCCGGCCGTGGCGGAATTGTTCGTGACCGTCGACTGCGAGAGCGTGAGCGGATGCACTGGCCCGGATGCCGCCGCCGTTTGCGTCGCCGCCTCCGCCGCCGTTTCCACCGTCGCCGCCTGAGCCGCCGTTGCCGCCGGCGCCGGCGAAGATCTTATTAAATGAGAAGTTGGAATTTGCAACCGACGCGCTGCCTGCGGCGGTATTGTCCTGTTCGAATCCGCCCCCGCTTACACTGCCCCCTCGGCCGCCGTTGCCGCCGGTTCCGTCGGAATCGGCCGTCGCCGCCGTTTCCTGCTTTTCCTCCATAAACAAGGTTGGAGCAGATTTTGGAATTGGTAATGGTTGTGTTGCCGTCAACCCACACACCGCCGCCGCTGGCTCCGCCGCCGTTCCCGCCGTCTCCAGCCTTGTTATCACCTTGCGAAGTACCGCCATCGTTGCCCGCGCCGCCGCGAAGAACGTTCTTGGAAACTTCAGATTTGATCAAGCACAGGCCATTGCTTGCGTAGATGCCGCCGCCGTTGGGGAATCCGCCTTGGCCACCATCGCCGCCGGTGGTTCCACCGTTGCCCCCGATGCCGCCTTGGCCGCCGGTGAGGCAGTTATTCAAGAATGTGGAATTCTTGACAGTCGCGAAATCTCCGGCATGCAAACCACCACCATCGCCTCCGCTGCCGCGCCCCGCGGCGCCACCGGCGCCGGATGCCGATGTTCCGCCATCGCCGCCGTTTCCGCCGGTGGCTTGATTCTTGGAAACATCGGAATCGGTGATGTTGGCTATCCCGTCCGCAAAGATGCCGCCTCCGAATACGTTGCCCCCGTCGCCGCCCTCGCCGCCGGCACGATCGCCGCTGCCGCCCGCGCCGCCATCGCCTGCGGTGATCGAATTGCTGCACACAATGGACTTTGTCAGGGTGACGTCATGGTCCGCGGCGAAACCGCCTCCGTTAGCGTTGCCACCGTAGCCACCTGCGCCGCCCTTGATCACCGCCAATGCCGCCTGTCGCCTCCGTTGCCGCCCTTGAGCGAATTTCCAACGAACGTGGAGCAATTGGCACTAAATGGATCGTTGGATAAGACACCGCCGCCATCTGCATCGCCGCCGTTTCCTCCAGCGCCGCCGGTGCCAGCATCGGGAGCGTTGCCACCGTTGCCGCCGTCGCCGGCGCAGCGCGGAGTTCTTCGACACATCGGAGAGACTGAGTCTGAGCGCCGTCGCCGAACACGCCGCCGCCCTGAACGTGGCCTCCCTCGCCTCCTTTGCCGCCGGTGCCGGGTTCGCCGCTGCAGTCGCCGCCGTTGCCACCGTCGCCGCCGGTAAGCGAGTTCTTCGTGATGCTGGATTTGGTGATCGTCGGCGAAGATCGTGCCCAGATGCCGCCACCTTCGGCGTAGCCGCCTGCGCCGCCGTCGCCGCCAGTGTTGCCATTGCCGCCTTTGCCTCCGTCGCCGCCTTTGCCGCCGATCGCAGTGTTCAGACAGATTGTGGTATCGGTGATGACGATCACTGCGCCACGTTCGGAAGAGGTGCCGCCGCCGAGCACATTGCCTCCTTCGCCGCCACCGCCGCCATTGTTGATTCCGAAGGCACCAGTGCCGCCATCACCACCCTTGGCGAAATTCTTCGACACTTCGGATTTCGTGAGCGTGAGCTGGCGTAGCGCGTCGATGCCGGCGCCGGCCACACCGCCTGCTCGGCCGCCTGCGCCGCTATCGTTGGTATTTCCGCCGCCGCCGCCGTCGCCGCCATCGCCACCGATGGCGCAATTGCCGTCGATCTTCGAACGCAGCGCGCAAACTTCCTCGCCGCGGATGCCGCCTCCATTGACAAAACCGCCGGTGCCGCCTGTCTGGCCGGTGCCGTCAGAAACGCCGCCTGAGCCGCCATTGCCACCGGCGATTGCATTATTCAAGACACAAGAATCGGTCAGGTTGACGGGGCCATCGCTGTAGATCCCGCCGCCTTCCGCGTTGCCGCCGTCGCCGCCGGCGCCGCCCTCGGCGTCGGTCGTTTCGGCACCCGCGCCGCCGTCGCCGCCGATGGCCTTGTTGCAATTGACCAGGCAATTAATCAGCGTGACTCCGACACCAGAGGCAACAGGTGTCGCAGTGACCTTGGTGAGCGTCGGATTGGTGTTGATGGTGCAGATGCCGCCCCCTTGTGCATCGCCGCCTTTGCCGCCGGCGAAAAGGGCGATGACGTTGGTGGTGAAGTCGCCGTCCTGTTCGGGGGTAACGCTGCCGCCTTGTGCGCCGTCGCCACCGCAGGCGATGTTGTTCGAGACACTGGTTTTGCTGGCCCAGACTGCGCCTTCGGCATAGATGCCGCCCCCTTGAGCTTCGCCGCCATTACCGCCAGGCGTGCCGCCGTTGCCGGCTTTCGCCTCGTTGCAATCAACCGTCGATTTATTCAGCGAGACCGCGCCGAGCATGGTTGGCTGCAACGTGACAAGGCCAAGCCCTTCGGGTATCTCGCCGCTGCCGACGAAGATACCGCCACCCCGTGCATCGCAGTTGGTGGGCGCAGCGGCGCTGCCGGAGCCGTCGTTGCCGCCGATAGCGCGGTTGAAATTGACTTGCGAGCTATCGATGATTACCAGCGCCGGCGGAATTGCCGGAGCCGATTTGGATTTGGAAGATTTGGAAGTCGTGGAGAATGTGGGCATGGCGAACTGGTTGTTGGCGACGTAAATGCCGCCCCCCTCGCCGTCGCCGGCACGTGCGCCCAAACCTTGACCACCTACGTCGGCAATGCCGCCATCTCCCCCGTCGCCGCCGCGCGCGGTGTTTTGATTGACCTTCGAGCAGTTCTTGACGCTGACGGCGTAGATGAACGCTTGGACCGGCGTCGTTTTGACGGTCAAATCCGGAACCAATTCGAAGCCGACAAAGATGCCGCCCCCCTGTCCGTCGCCGCCAGCGCCGCCGTTACCGCCAGACGATGTGCCGCTGCCGCCGTCGCCGCCGGTGCCCCCCAGCGCGCTGTTGCAACTGACCTCGGTGCGACTGAGGGTGACGGGGGCCAGGGCCCAAACGCCGCCCCCTGCCGCGTAACCGCCGGAACCGCCCGGGCCTCCATCGGCACCAGATTCGCCTTCGGCGCCATCGCCTCCCATGGCCGTGTTTTTCGCAATGAGGCAATTGACCAGGGAAACAGGCGCGGTCGAAGCGATTCCGCCGCCGTAGGCGTTGCCGCTTTGGTCGCTGATGCCGATGCCGATGGCGGTGCCGCCGCCGACGGCTCTGTTGTTCAACACTTTGCTTCCGGTGAGCGTTAGGCACGGAATGTTCGTGGCAAAGATACCGCCGCCGTAGGCGTATCCGCCATATCCGCCGCCGCTGATCCCATCGCCACCCAGTGCTTGGTTGTTTTGGACGGTTAGACAGTTGAAATTCTGCGTTCCGCCGTCGATGTACATGCCGCCACCGTAAGCGTTGGCCCCACCACCGCCGCCAATCCACGGTATCATCGAACCGGCTGCGCCCTGGGCGGTGCAACATTCAATGACGACATTTTGCAGCGTGATCTTGCAGCCGCGACTGAGAATGCCGCCGCCCTGCGCATCGGTTTCACCAGGGAAGACGCCTTCGGTGCCGTCGTCCTGCGCCAGACCGTTGCGGATGGTGAGGTTTTTGAAGATGACGGTGACACCGTCGAGAATTTGAAATACGCGATCGATCATTTGCGCGTCGATGATCGATTTGCCTGTGCCGGCGCCTTGAATGGTGACCTTGCGGCCGGATTGAGTGAGATCCAGATCGCCTTCCTGCGCGGCGTTCTCTTGACCGTTGGAATTGGTGATCGAAAGGTTATACACGCCTTTTTGCAGCGTGATCACATCATCGCCCCCCGAGTTGTTCGCGCCGATGATGGCGTAGCGCAGCGAATGGGTGTCAAGTGGGTCGTCCGGCGCGCTCGCCAACGGGTTGTAGTTCGCAAGCAGAGTCCGCAGCTCCAGCCATTCGATGCCAATCGGCCGAGATCGGTGCGGGCGGGCCTTTGCTCGATTGAGCACGTTGAATCGAGAGTGGCGCGCACGAGAGAGCGATTTGCGAACTCGCATGGATATGCTCCTGAAGTATTTTCAAAGTTGCGGGGAGGATTCGGATCTAATCTTCAACCATCCACGTTGGGATCTCCCTCGGTGCCGTCTGCGCCGGGGTTGCCGTTGGGGGAACCGCCGTCGCCGGCGTCGCCGGCATCGACCGTGTTGTTGGCAATCGTCGAGCCATTGTTGTTGACGGGTGAACCGAAGGCGCCGCCGCCTGCGGCATCGCCGCCGTTGCCTCCATCGCCAGCGGTGCCGGAATCGCTATCACCGCCCCGGCCGCCATCGCCGCCGGTGGCACTGTTGAAGGTGACCTTCGACTGGTTCACATCAATCGTTCCCAGCGAATACAAACCGCCGCCATGAGCGGCATCGGCGTCGCCGCCGCGGCCACCATCGCTGCCATTGGTTCCACTGCCGCCGTCGCCGCCGTCGCCTGAGATGGCCTTGTTCTTGGAAACTTCCGACTTGGTGAGGGTGATGCCGTCAATGGCATAGATCGCGCCGCCGCGCCCGTCGCCGCCGCCACCGCCGCCTCCGCCGGAATTGGAACCGCTGGCCGACGTGCCGCCGTTGCCGCCGTTGCCGCCCGTGGCCGTATTGCAATTGAGCGTGGAATTGGAAACTGTCACAGACATCACCACGTAGATGGCGCCGCCCTCGCCGCCGCCGGCGTTGCCGCCGAAGCCGGCGTCGAAATCGTCTCCCGTATTATTTGCGCCGTTGCCGCCGTTGCCCCCCGTGGCACTGTTGAACGAGAGGGTTGATTTGCTCACGGACGAAGTGTCGTGGGCCCAGACGGCGCCGCCTTGCGCATTGCCGCCGAAGCCGGTGCCGCGCGGAGCACTACTGTCACCAGCATTTCCGCCGTTGCCGGCCGTGATGCAATTATTGGAAAGCGTGGAGGAGATGATCGTAGCCGTCGCCGACGTATAAACGCCGCCGCCGTTGGCGTCGCCTCCCCGGCCGCCTGCGCCGCCATTTCCATCGCTCGTGCCACCGTTGCCCCCATTGCCCGCTTTGAGCGTGTTGCACGAAACCGTGGAGCAATTCACAATCGCGTCGTTTCCGGCGATTGCACCACCGCCGTTGGCTTGTCCGGCATCTGCGCCGCGCCGCCTGTGCCACCTTCGCCACTCGCGTCGCCGCCGTCACCGCCGTTGCCCGACTTCGCGGTATTGAGCGACACGGTGGAATTAACGAGGGAAAGAGTGCCGGCGGTCGAGATCCCGCCGCCTTCGACGACGCCCCCAGGACCGGCGTCGCCGCCGAACGTGACACCGTCCCCTCCGTCACCGCCGTTGCCGGCCGAGGTGCAGTTTTTCGACACGTTCGATTTGGTAACTGTAATTTGCTCCGGCTCGCGCCCAAAGATGCCGCCGCCGATGGCATCGCCACCGCCGCCGCCATTGCCGGCGCGCCCCAAGCCGGCGCCGCCCGCTCCGCCGGCGCCACCAATCGCGGAGTTATTGCTTACGCACGATGAGTTGCAGACGGTAATGTTGTCCAGGCCCGTGAGGCCGCCGCCGAATGCGCTGCCTCCATAGCCGCCGGCGCCGCCGACCTCGGAGTCGCCACCGGCGCCACCTGCTCCGCCATCGCCACCAATAGCGCAGTTGGAACTCACGTTCGACTTATCAATCGTGATATTTCCCAGCGCGAAAATACCGCCGCCGGACGCAAGGCCGCCGTTGCCGGCTTCGCCACCGTCGCCGCTGATTTCCTCGCCGTCGCCGCCATCGCCCCCCTTGCCGCCTATTGCAGTGTTGCACGAGATGTCGGAGTTTTTGGCCAAGAACTCGCCGCCGCTGTAGACCCCGCCGCCATTCGAGCCACCGCCGGAACCGCCATTACTGCCGTTGTGTCCGTCAACGCCATCGCCGCCGTCACCGGCAATCGCCTTGTTGAACTTGACCACGCAGTCGATCAGTGTGACGCCCGACACGGGCACGACGGGCGTCGCAACGGTTTTGACAGACTGTAAATGGAAGAGATTGGTCGTGAAAATCCCGCCGCCGGCCGCACTGCCGCCGTTGCCGCCGGCAATGGAGGAGATGACGTTGATGGTGAAGCTGTTGATGTCTTCGAGGGTAATGGAGGAGCCCAGTGCGCCCTCCCCCGCGCAGGCGATGTTTTTCGAGACGCTCGTCTTGCTGGCCCACACGCTGCCTTCAGCGTAAATGCCACCCCCCTCAGCCTCGCCGCCGCTGCCGCCGGGCGAGCCGCCGTCTCCCCCCTTGGCCTCGTTGCAATCGACGGTGGATTTATTGAGCGAAACCGCGCCGAGCGTACTCGGCGTCGACGTAACGGTGGTAAGCCCGTTCTCAATTTCGCCGCTGCCGACGAAAATTCCGCCGCCGTGGGCGTTGCTATTGAAGGGGAGATCGCCTACGCCGCCGTCGCCGTCGTTGCCGCCGATGGCGCGATTGAAGTTCACCTGCGAGCTATCGATGATCACCAGCGCCGGCGGAATTGCCGGAGGCGGCGGCGCTTTGGATTTGGAAGATTTGGAAGTCGTCGAGACCACGGGCATGGCGAACTGGTTGTTGACGACGTAGATGCCGCCCCCCTCGCCATCGCCGGAGCGTGCGCCCAAACCGTTCGTTGTTATGTCGCCGGCGCCGCCATCCCCGCCGTCGCCGCCGCGCGCGGTGTTTTGATTGACCTTCGAGCAGCTTTTGACGCTGACGGCGTAGGTGACCAGTTGGGCAGTCGTCGTTTTGACGGTCAAAGCCGGGTTCAAGTTCAGGCTGACATAGATGCCGCCGCCTTGTCCGTCGCCGCCCGCGCCCCCATCTCCGCCAAGGACGAAGCCGTCGCCGCCATTGCCGCCTCTGCCGCCCAGCGCGGAATTGCAACTGATGTCGGTTCGACAGAGGGTGACGGCCGCTGAGGCCCAGACGCCGCCGCCTGCTGCCGAACCGCCGTCGCCGCCGTGGCCGCCGGCGTCTTTCGCCGAACCACCTTGGCCACCGTCGCCCGCGCATGCGAGATCACTGCAGACGGTCGATGAAGTAATGGTGAGCCCAGCCGAGGCGAAAATACCGCCTCCTTCCGCAACGCCACCGTTGCCCCCCAAGCCGCCGGTGTCGGAATTTTCAGTTCCGTTACCGCCGTCGCCGCCATCACCGGCATGCGCTATGTTACCCACAAAGCAGCAGTTGGTGGCGCAGATCTGCAGCAGGCTATACAGACCGCCGCCGCGGGCATCGCCGCCGTCTCCCGCCGCGCCGCCGTTTGCGTTCGTGGAGTCGCCGCCGTCGCTGCCGTCGCCGGCGATCGCGTAGTTTTGCGAGACGTTGGAATTGTCGATGCAGAGGGTGGTCGAAGAGCTGAGTTGTTTTGCCGTCAGGCCGAATACAGGTCCCCGTACGAAGATTCCGCCGCCAAAGGCTTCGCCGCCGAGGTTTCCATCGCCGCCATTGCCGGATTCGCTGTCGGAGTCGCCGCCGTCGGCTGCGCAACCTGCGTGAGCGATGTTGCAAACGATGTTCGACTTGCTGATGCAGACCGTGGTTCCCTCGCTGTACAGGCCGCCGCCGAAAGCGCTGCCGCCGGCGCCGCCTTGTTGACCGTCGGGACTGTCGGAATCGCCGTCGTCGCCGGCGACGCCGTTGCCGGCAATCGCTTTATTGTTTTGGAGCGTGCTGGAAACGATTTTCAACGTGGGCCCGTCGGAGTAGATTCCGCCGCCGCGCGCGCCAGCTCCATCGGCGCCGGGCAAATCGCCGTCGGCGCCAAGAGCGGTGCAACATTCGATGACGACGTTTTGCAAAGTGATGCACCCGTTGCTGAGAATGCCGCCGCCATAGGCGAACGTGTCACCGGGGTACACGCCTTCAGTGCCGTCGTCCTGCGCCAGGCCGTTACGGAGCGTGACGTTTTTGAAGATGACAGTGACCCCTTCAAAGATCTGGAAGATGCGATCGATGCAAGCGGCGTCGATGATCGACTTGCCCGCGCCGCGCCTTGAATGGTCACCTTGCGCCCCGCCTGCGTCAGATCCAAATCGCCTTCATAGGCTTGGTTCTCTTGGCCGTTGGAATTGGTGATCGAAAGTTTATAAACGCCTTTTTGCAGCGTGATGATGTCGTCGCCGCTGGAATTGTTGGCGGCGATAACGGCGGCGCGGAGGCTATGGCTGTTGTTGGGATCGTCGGGGGCGGATGCCCACGGGTTAAAATTCGCCAAAAGAGTTCGCAACTCCAACCATTCGACGCCGATCGGCCGGCCGCGACGCAAGCGCGCTTTCGATCGATTTAAAAGGCTGGTGCCCGATTTGCGCAGAGCGGAACGGATTGCGAGCGGACATGGCTGTTCTCCGGAAAGTTGTCAGATCAGAGCTGATTAATAAGATGAGCGCCGGCGATTTAACCCTCCAAGCACCCAGTTCCGGTAGGCGGAATACTACTCATTCTTTCCAGGCTATGCAATCATCCCGACTTATAACGACTGGAAATTGCACCAAAGCCACTGAAATCGAGCCCTAATTCCCCGGTGGATGGGCCGGATTCGTCGGTTCGGACCGCCAACCGGCCGGCAACTGGACGAATGCCGGGCGGCAAGTATTAGGACCGCAACCAGGGGTCCTTTCAGGGCGGCCCCTTGCCAACGGCCGGCGGAAACGCCGCATCGTGTCGAGTATGCCGATTGTACGGCTGCCGCAGAATTGCCGAACGCCGAGATTTTTGCACTTAGGGCGAGGATGAACTAGATTTTCCTTTGAAGGTGCGCGGCACAAATAACTGTTACGGACAACATTTGTATATGAAGTGGTTATGCCGGTTCCTACGGTCAGAAGACGGTCCTACCGCAGTTGAATATGCGGTAATGCTCTCGCTGATAATCTTGGTCTGCCTCTCGGCGATCATGACCATCGGACAACAAACTGCTAGCAGCTATCAGAATTCGGCTGCGTCGGTTAGCAGTGCGATGGGCAGTTAACGCTATCAGTCCAGACGATTTTCAATATCGTGGATTCCAGTCCCGGATTGAGAAACAGCGGCGTGCAAAGGATATAAAGTCCGTCGCCGCAAACTGGTAGTGACGAGATGGGAATTATGCTCATCTTGCGGGTGTCCGCAGCCCGATTAAAAAAATTACCCAAGTAGGTGGGAGCGATTGCTGCACCCTGTGCCTGCTTGCGGACGGTAAACGACGGCTCTCCTTCGCGACAAAGGGATTACCTGCCCCAATCCCTGCGAGGAGAGCCGTTTTTCATTGGCACGAGCGCCCAAAAGCGATTCAGTGAAATTCGCGTTGCAACAAATGATAGTTCCGAGGATGATCGCCGCCCCCGCAACTGTCACCTAGCGACGCACCGCCCGAGTGCGCGTTGCAGAACGTCGAAGACCCAGGTTCTCCATGCTTGCGCTTCGTCCGTTTTCAAAGAAACTGTTTGGCGCGTTGGCGGCAATTGGCGTCACACTGATCGCCGGCTGCGGTTCGCAAGACGCCGCCACACCGACGGCGAATCTCGTGGGACGATCGTACCGCGTGGCGCCGGAGTCGAAGCAATTCGAGCGCCTCAGGTTCAACCTTCATCCCGAAGTGCAGGTTCGCACTTCGGCGGGCGAGTTTACGCTCCGGCTGGACGCGGAAAAGTCGCCGCTGACGGTCGATAATTTCCTCGCCTATGCTCAATCCGGCTATTACGACGGCACGATTTTTCACCAGGTTTACGACAATTTCATCGTGCTGGGGGGCGGGTACGACGCGCAATTTCAAGAGAAGCAGGCTCATTCAACCGTGCGAAACGAAGCGCACAATGGCGTGAAGAATTGCCGCGGCACGGTGGCCATGGCCCGTCAGGCGGATGCCATCGATAGCGCCGCCAGCCAGTTTTTTATCAACGTGGCGGATAACAGCTCACTGGACTTTACCGGATCACAGCCCGACCAATATGGCTACTGCGTATTCGGCGAAGTGATCGCCGGCATGGACGTGGTCGATCGGATTTCCAAAGCCGAAGTCCATACCCTGCCGCAGTTCGCAAATGCGCCCGTGCACCCGGTGGTGATCGAATCGGTCCGCCGGGTGAAATAGGGCCCTCTAAAAGGTCGCTTCCTGCGACCGGCCGCCGTTCAATTCGGCTGTTGCGGAACCGACCAGGTTGATTCGATTTGCATCCGGCCTGGCTCGAGAGAGTTCTTGGCTATCTTGCCCAAGCTGCAGACCCGGCATGCGCCTGTAGTGCTACCGTGGGCTATCCAAATGTGTGTAAGGTCTCTTCCAATTTGGATTTTTTTGGGGGCGCCGCTGCGTCTCAAGCGAACCCGCCAACCTTCTCGTCGTAGTAGAAGAACTTCCGGCACAAATTATGCACAGGCATGCGACCCCGAACCTGACAGCTTATCAGCTGTCTGGATTCCGCGGTGCGACATAGGGTGGTGGGACCCACCCATCCGGTCTCGCTGGTCCCAGAATTACACTTTTTGAAATTTCTGGATGCTCGTATTTGCACCCCACACTGCCCGGCCGTACAATGAACGTCCCGCAATTGGCCATCGGGCAAAATCGGTAGAAGGAGATACCGCCATGTCTAAGCCCGTCTTCGTTCAGGAATGTCCGACTTGCGGTCGAAGCTTGCAGATTCGGGTGGTGCATCTGGGGAAGCGCGTGGCTTGTCAACATTGTCTGGCTGAGTTTGAGGCCTGCGATCCGGCCAGCAAGCAGTATCCCCCAGAAGATTCCAGCCTGTCGCTGCTGGATCGTGCCGACGAATTGTTGTCAAGCGTAAGCCGCGATCGGGGATTCGCTAGTTAGATCGCGCGAGCTTCTGAATTTGATCGCCATCTCGCGGCGACTGCCCAGGATGGTTTCGTACGCGGGCTCGGCGGGAATTTCGCATTCCCAAAACTCTGGCCTGGCGGGAGGTTTGCGCTGTCCGCCATTCATTGCGGATAAGCCATCAAGATTTCGTCGGGATGCACTCCGGCGATCGAGCGGAATCCGCCGTCGGCAATCGTTTCGCCCAACTTCGTCACGGCGCGGAACTCGCGATCCTTGGGCGGCTTGCCGGTGAGCTTGCGAGTGAGATCCTGGCACAACACGTCGGCGGCGCCGCGAATCACTTCATCATTGCTGCGGGCGCCGTAGAGGCTGACGCACAGAATGGTCACCGCATCTTGCAATTGCTGCGAGAGGTACGCCATGCGGCACTGGCGATCGGCCAGCGCCAACTGATGCTTCGCCATCACGCCGTCGATCACTAGCGGCGAACGTTGCAGTCGATCGGCGGCGAACTGCGCGTGGTCGCGCAGATTCTTCGGCATGTCATCAGGCAATTCGGGCCGCCTGTGGAATCGCAATTTTTGGCCGATGACCCATTTCAAATATGGGCCCACCGCGCCCTTTAACGCCCAGGCGTGGCGCGGATTCAATGGATTGGGCTTTTTGATCTTCGCGGCGGCCAGCGCCTTGCCGATCGGCTCGAAATATTTCATGCCGTGCTGCTTCACCAGCGACTTGAAGAATGCCATGCCGAGCATTTCCCCTTCCCCTTCGTAAATGCAGGGGGCCAGGAACTCGTGGACGTTGTCGCCGAACATGTGGCCGTGCAAGAACGAGCGGCCGCCGTGGGTTTTCATGAACAGTTCGACGGCGGCTTCTTTTTGGGCTTCGCTGCCGAAGATTTTGGCGATCACGCATTCCATCTCGCCGCGGTAGCCTTGATCCAACAGGCCGGCGCACCATTGCACCAGCGCATCGCAGCCGACGATCAATCCGGCCATGCGGCCGAGGCGCCGCTGCACCAGCTCCCGCGAAGCGATTTCCGCGCCGTAAGTGCGGCGGAAGTGCGCCCAAGGAATCATGCTGGCCATCATCAATCGCATGGTGCCGGCGGCGTTGGCGCACAGCGCGACGCGGCCCAAATTCAAACCGTGGTAAGCGATCGTCAATCCGTCGCCGCGCGGAGGGTTGAGCAGGTTGTCCGCAGGCACGCGAAAATTCTTGAAGACGATGCCTTGATTGTAAGTATGCTTGAGCGCATACAGCCCGTACTTGGGCAATTGAAACTGTTCATTCTCTTGCTGCGGCAGATCGACGACGAGCACCGCGGGCCGATTCTCGATCAAGCAGACCAGGCCTATCGTGCGCCCCGGCACGACGTTGGTAATAAACAGTTTTTCGCCGTTGACGATGTATTCATTGCCAACCCGCTCAGCGCGCGTGCGCAGGGCCGTCAGATCGGAACCGGCGCACGGTTCGGTCAGCGCGAACGCCGACAGCCGTTCGCCGCTGGCTAGCGTCGGCAAGAATCGCTGCTTTTGTTCTTCGGTGCCGAAGGTACGCACCGGATCGACCGCGCCGATGCAGCCATGCACCGAGGCTAATCCGGCGACCGTGGGATCAAGCATGGCCATCCGTGTAAGAAACGACGCGAACGAGGCGAACGGCGTGCCGCTGCCGCCGTACTTCGGGTCGACCAAAAGGCCCCAGTAACCCGCTTCTCCTAATTCGCTCAGTACTTTGGAAGTGATCTTTTGATTGGCGTCCAAAAGCGTGCCGGCCTCAACGTGGCGGCGCACGACCGCCATCGAATCTTGCATCACCTTTTCCACTGCGGGCGGAGTCTGCGGCGGCTGGCTGGCGAACAGTTCGGTCGGCAGGCCGCGCTCCCAGATGGCGCGGTGCACGGGGCTGTTGACCGTTTGGAATCGCGCGGCGAACAGCGATTCGACCTGGTCGTCGGCCTTGTCGACCGCCCCCATGCGGCGGGCTTCCTCCTCGCTCTTGCCGCCCAGCTTCATGGCGGTTTCGGCAAAGGAGGCTTCCGATTCCTTTTCGGGCGCTACCAATGATTTAGTCATGCGATGAATTATATGCGGACGTTGATTTCCAGCAGATGTCAGTCGGCGTACAGGGCTTCGATTTCCTTGGCGAAGTGCTCCTGTATGAGTGTACGGCGCAGCTTGAGCGTGGGAGTCAGCTCTTCCTGCTCGGCGGTGAAGGCCCGCGATAGCAGCTTGAAACGCTGGATCTGCTCGCAGGTGGAGCAGCTCGCTAGTCGCTGTTGGATTCTGCCACGATAAAGCTCGAAGACGGCCGGATGCGCCAAGGCCTGGGCCGCGGAGAATACGGGAATTTTGCGGGCGATGATCTCTGCCCGCAGCGCATCGGGATTGGGCACAATGAGCGCGGTCAGGTATTTACGGCCGTCGCCGATCACGATTGCCTGGTGAATCAGCGGTTCTTCGCTGAGCAAGTTTTCCAGGAAGACCGGGGCGATGTTCTTGCCGCCGGCGGTGACGATCAATTCTTTCTTTCGACCGGTAATGCGCAGGTATCCGTCGGCATCGAGCTCGCCCAAATCGCCGGTCGAGAGCCATCCGTCGCAGATCACTTGCGCGGTGCCCTCGGGATCGTTCCAATAGCCGAGCATTACGTGTGGGCCGCGGGTGAGGATTTCGCCATCCTCGGCGATGCGAATCTCCACGTCTGGAAGTGCCCGGCCCGAGGTGCCAATTTTGTAATGCGTGGGCGTGGAGATGGAAATCACAGGCGACGATTCCGTCAGCCCGTAGCCTTGCAACAGCGGCAAGCCCTGCTGGAAAAAAAACTCCGCCACATGATCCGGCAGCGCGGCGCCGCCGCTGCAGCAGGCTCGCACCTGGCCGCCCAGCAGTTTTTGCAAATGTGTGGGCCCGCCGGGCTCGGTGGGGCCGAGCTTCCCGGCATCGGTTAGGCCCTGCTTTACCTTTTCAAAGAAATACGGCACGCCGTTGATCAGCGTGGGATGGACCTGCTCGCAGCCGGAAATGATGTGTTCGCGATCTTCGACGATCGCCAACGGCGAGCCGCGCACCAGCCACGTGTACAAATCGCAAGTACGGGCAAAAATGTGCGAGAAGGGCAACCAAGCCAGGCGCACATCTTGGATGGTGGTGTCGAACGCCGTGCAACAGCCGATGGCGTTGCTCGCCAGATTGTTGTGGCTGAGCATCACGCCTTTGGCTTCGCCGGTGGTGCCGGACGTGTAAAGAATGGTCGCCAGATCGGACGGCTTGGTGCTGGCGATGGCATCTTGCTGAATCTGTGCGGAGCTATCTTTGCCGATGGCGGCGAACAGCTCCGTGAGTGGCAGCACGGGTTGTTCGGCGATCGTCGATTCCATTGAATCGTAGGAAAAGAATTGCTGCCCCGGCGGCAATGAAATTCCGCCGGCCGCAAGCTTACCGGCTTGCTCGGCGGTCGATAGCAAAACGATTCTGCGCCGCTGTCGGCGATTTGATGGGCGATCTGCTGGCCCGATAGCGACGCATGAATTGCAACGTGCACGCCGCGCGCCAAATGCACCGCCATATCGACCAATACCCATTCGTAACGGTTTTCTGAAATCTGCGCGACTCGATCACCGGGTTGCACGCCGGCGCGGCGCAAACCAGCCGCCAGACGCCGGACTTCGTGAGCCAGTTCGTTCCACGTAAGCGTGTGAAAAGATTTACCGTCGGCGCTGGGCAAATGCAGAGCGGTGCGATGGCCGTGATTGGCGACGCAATCGGTGAAGAGCTTGACGAGCGTGGTCGCTGGGGCGCTCATTACACCCGCTCGAATACAGTGGCAATTCCTTGGCCGATGCCGATGCACATGGTGGCCAGCCCGGTTTTGGCGTTGCGATCGAGCATGTTGTGGACCAGCGTGGTGGTGATCCGCGCGCCGCTGGCGCCCAGCGGATGGCCGATGGCGATGGCGCCGCCGCGGACGTTAGTCTTCTCTTCATCCATTTCGAGCATGCGGATGCAGGCCAGCGCCTGGGAAGCGAACGCCTCGTTCAGCTCGATCAGATCGATGTCGCTCAGTTTCATGCCGGCGCGGGCGAGCGCTTTTTTCACCGCCGGCACGGGTCCGGTGCCCATCACGCTGGGATCGACGCCGACCACGGCGGTGGAGACGATTCGCACGAGCGGCTTAAGTCCCAGCGACTTGGCTTTTTCTTCCGACATCACCAACAGCGCGGCGGCCCCGTCGTTCAGCGGTGAGCTATTGCCGGCGGTCACCGTGCCCATGCCGGGCATGAAGGCGGGCTTGAGCGCGGCCAATGCCGCCATCGTGCTATCGCTGCGGATGCATTGATCGGTTTCGACGAGGATGCGGTTGCCGGCTTCGTCGCGGCCGTACACGGGCACCATCTCCGGTTTGAACTGCCCCTTGGCGGTGGCGGCCGCGGCGCGCTGGTGGCTGCGCAGCGCGAACGCGTCTTGATCTTCGCGCGAGATGCCTTGCGTTTGCGCGAGGAACTCGGCCGTCACGCCCATCAGCAGCGCCGCCTTTACTGGTGCGTTCGAAGAGCTTGGGGTTCAAGTCGATGCCGGCGTCCATGGGGATGTGCTGCATGTGTTCCAGGCCGCCGACCACCTGCACGTCTTCACCGCCGGCGACGATCGAATGGGCCGCTTGATTCAGGGCTTGCAGACTGGAACCGCACAGGCGGTTGATCGTCGCGCCGCCGGCGTGCATCGGCAGGCCCGCCATCACGGCCACGGTGCGGGCGACGTTCAGCCCCTGCTCGCCTTGTTGCTGCGTATTGCCGAGGATTACGTCTTCGATTTCTTTCGGGTCGATGCCGCTGCGCTTCACCAGGGCTTCGACGACCGCCACGGCCAGATCGTCGCTGCGCACGTCGCGGTACACGCCCTTCTCCTTGCTGGAGCGGCCGATGGGAGTGCGGACTGCGGCGACGATGACGGGGCGTTTCATCAGAGGGTTCGGGGTTCAGGGTTCAGACAATGAATGGTAGCGCGGGAGGTCAAGGTTTGGACTGGCCGTAGAACTTTTTGCCGGTGCGGGCCATTTCTTCCAATAGCGGCGTGGGTTTCCAGCGGGCGCCGAGCGATTCGTACGGTTTGATCATTTCCAGAATCTTGGCGGCCCCCAGCGTGTCGGCCCAGAACAGCAGGCCGCCTTTGAATGGGGGAAAGCCGAGGCCGAAGATCAGTCCCAAATCGACGTCGCGCACGTCGCGCACCACTTTGTCTTCCAACAGGCGCGTGGCTTCCAGCAGCATGGGCATGAACAGCCGCGTGGTGAGGTGCACTTCGGTGTATTTCTGCTTGCCGCGGACCATCGGCTCCAAAATCGGCGCAAGCGCCGGGTCGGGCTGGCCGCGCTCTTTGCCGCCGGGATAGGCGAAGAAGCCGGCCCCTGATTTTTGCCCCAGTCGCCCTGCTTTGATCAGCGCCGGCACCAGGGGCGATACCACGACGCGGTCGGGAAAGGCGTCGTACATCACTCGGCCGGCGTAAAAGGCGGTGTCGAGCCCGACGACGTCGAACAGAGTGATCGGTCCCATCGGCATGCCGAAGTTTTTCGCGGAGCGATCGATGGCGTAGATTTCGGCCCCTTCGAGCAACAACTCGATCGCTTCGTTCATGTAGGGAAACAGCAAGCGGTTGACCAGAAAGCCGGGGCCGTCGTTCACGACAATCGGCGATTTGCCGATCGATTTGGCGTAGGCCACGGCGGTGGCGATGGTTTCGTCGCTCGATTTCTTGCCGCGGATCACTTCGACCAGCGGCATCCGTCGCACCGGATTGAAAAAGTGGATGCCGCAGAATTGCTCGGGCCGATTCAGCCCTTGTGCCAATTGGGTGATCGGAATGGTGGAGGTGTTCGAGGCCAGAATCGCGTCCTTGCGCAACTGCGGCTCCAGCCGGGCGAACACTTGCCGCTTGACGTCGGCATTTTCAACGACCGCTTCGATTACTAAGTCGCAGGCGGCGAGTTCGGCGTCGGTCGAAGTGGCGTTGAGCAAGGAAGCGTATTTCACCGCGCGCTGCGGATCGGGGCCCTTGGTCAACTTGTTGTAAGAGACCTCTTCGAGAATTTTTTGCACGCCAGCGGCCAGTGCTTTCGGAATGGCGTCGGCCAGAGTCACGGGCACGTCGCGCCGCAAATTCGCGGCCGCAATGCCCTGCCCCATGATGCCCGAGCCGATCACGGCCACGGATTTGATCGGGCGCGTGGGCACGTTCGGGCGCTCGACGCCGGTGTCTTTTTTATTGCGGTCGGTGAGGAAGAAGACATTGATCAGCGCCCGATTCACCGCCGAGCCGAACAGCGCGGCCATGCCCTCGGCCTCTGCGTTACACGTCGAGTTAATATCCTCGCCCGCCGCGCCGAGCATCACTTCCAGCGCAGCCATGGGCGCCGGGTAATGCCCCTTGGTTTGTTGCTGGATCACGGCCGATGCGGTCGCGCCCAGAAATCCCAATTCGGTTTCGTCGATGTCGACGGGTCCGCTCCAGCGCTTCCGGTCGTCGAGATATTGCTTCGATTTTTGCTCGGCGCGCACCAGGCGGATGGCGGCCTCTTGAATTCGCTCGGGCGGAACGACGTCGGACGCCAGTCCCATTTTGCAGGCGGTGCGGGCATCGATGTTCTCGCCGCTGGTGACCATTTCCACTGCATTGCCCAGGCCAATCATGCGCGAAGATCGTGCCGTGCCGCCCCAGCCGGGAAATAGTCCGAGTTTGACTTCGGGGAATCCGTACTGAGTTTTGGGATCGTCAGCCATCACGCGGCGATCGCACCAGATGGCCAGCTCGGCTCCGCCGCCGACGCAAATGCCATCCACCGCAGCCACGGTGACGAACGGGCAGTTCGACAACCGCTGGAACAGCTTCCGGCCGCGGTGGCACATCTCGGCGACTTCCGATTTCGGCACGTCGAACGAGGCGGCGAACTCGCGCAGATCGGCGCCGGCGATGAACATGCCCGGCTTGCCCGAGCGGATCACCAGGCCCGCCAGATCGGTGCGCATCTCCAGCGTGTCGAGATGGCCCGAAAGTTCGGCCAGCACGTGCGACGACAGCACGTTGGCCCCTTTCTTCGGGTCGTCGAAAGTGAGCAGGGCGATATCGGCTTCGGGAAACGACAGCCGAATTACAGCATCGGTGGCCATGGATCATCCTTCGAGAGTGCCGCCAAACCGACAGGATAGGCGATCCTATCGCAATCCGTAAACCCGGCCTGCCCTCGCCGGCGGCTCCCGCTTGTGCGGTGGGCGCGGGAATCGTTAGAATTCGTGAGCTGTTTGTTTTCTCCAGCGGAGTATCGTTTGCCTATGAATCGTCGATCGCTAACCAACGTCGTGGTGTTCTGCCTGCTAGTAGTGCTGGGTGTCGTCAGCCGCTGGATTGCCGCCGAGAACCAGCCCGGGCTAACGAATTTTACGGCCATTGGGGCAACGGCGCTATTCGCGGGCTACTACTTTAGCTCCCGACTCGCGGCACTGCTGGTTCCATTGGCTGTGATGGTGATCAGCAATTTGTGCTTGCGGCAATACAACAATTTTGGGCAACTAGCGATTGTGTACGTGGCGTTATTGCTGCCCGTAGCGATCGGCATGTTGCTGCAACGAAATCTGCGGTGGTGGACCGTGGGGGTGGGGGCGGTCGCCTCGTCCGTCTCTTTCTATCTGCTGACGAACTTCGCTGAATGGGCGTTTTACAACCTGTATCCGCACACGGCCGCCGGATTGGTCGAAGGCTACGTGGCGGCGATCCCATTCTTCCGCAACACGCTGGCCAGCGATTTGTTGTTTAGCGCGCTCGTCTTCGGCACCTATGCGCTGGCCGTCTCGGCGGGCATACTGCCGCGGCGCGCCGAATTGGCGCGGCGCAAGTCCGCTAGCATTGTTAGCGGACAGGGCCCTTGCTTGCGCTGCGGCCTCGGCGCTGCGGGCTTTTGACGATACCACCGGCACATCCGCTACAGGCCGGAGAATTGTTAAATTTTGACATTCGCCCCTGACGAGTCACTTTTAGCGACCTGTGTCGGCAGCCCGTGCTGACGGTGCAGCTAGCGGCCGGCATTCGAAAACCGGCTCGGGGGGAATGGATGGCGCGGCGACGCTCGGCAGCCTTTCGGCTGTGATAGCGTTCCAATGCAACTCGCCATGATCCGTGCGGCGACAATCGTCGCGCCGGATTCCAAACCTCCAAGATTCGATTCGCGCTTGGAGAACCTTCATGAGGCGAGTGTTCGCTCGTTCTGTCGCTGTGTGGTGCGCCTGGCTGTGCATTTTGGCAGCGACGCCGATCGTGCGCGCTCAAACATGGACCGGCCTGGGCGCCAACGACGACTGGAGCACTGGCACCAATTGGTCAACCACGCCCACCGCGCCAGCTAACGATGGCACCGCCGACATAGCCTTTGGCGATTCTCCGCGGCTGACGCCGAACGTTGATGTCGCATGGAGCATCAAGTCGCTCACGTTTAACAACACTTCGGGACTCTACGTGATTGGCGGAAGTGCGCTGACGATTGGATCAGGCGGCATCACGAACAGCAACTCCGACTTGTTGGCGACGATCGACAACGACGTTTCGGTCGGCGCCACCCAATCGTGGACCGCTAACACTGGAGATCTAAGCTTCACGGGCGGAGTTGTCGTGATCAACACGCTGACAGTTACAGGCGCAAAGAATACCACGTTTTCTGGCGCACTCAGCGGAACCGGAGGATTGATCAAAGACGGCGCCGGCACATTGACGATGGCGGGCACGACCGGTGGATTCACCGGCGGCGTCACCCTCAATAACGGGATTCTAAAAAACGGTCCCCTGGGCGGGTTGCCCGAAAACATCGGCTATACGATCCATGGCGGCACGCTTGACTTGAACGGCAACGATCTGACGTTGTCGACCCTCTTCGGAGACGGTGGCACAGTCAGTCTCAACTCCGCCAACTTAACCATTAGCGGAACCATGGATTCCAACTGGGGTGGTGTGTTCAGTGGAGATGGCGGCCTGATTAAATCCGGCACAAGCACCTTTGAATTCTTTGGAGCAAACACCTATACCGGCGGCACGACGGTAACCGGCGGAAATCTGCAAGGCACTGCCACCAGCCTGCAGGGCGACATTGGCATTACCAACAATGCGAAGGTGACTTTCATTCAAGCGGGCACCGGCACCTATGCCGGCGTGATTAGCGGCGCGGGCTCCGTTGCGAAAATCGGCACTGGTACGATCGTCCTCACGGGGTTGAACACGTATACCGACGGCACTACGGTCACCGACGGTACACTGCAGGGCGACACCGACAGCCTGCAAGGGAGCAATGCCAGCACGTCCATCGACGTCACTTCGCCAGGCAAGTTGTCGTTTACGCAAGACTTCGACGGCAGCTTTTTAGGCGTTGTCAGTGGAACGGGCGGCATGATCAAAGACGGGACAGGAACCGTCTCGCTTACGGCCGCCAACACCTACACCGGCGGGACGACGATCACCGGCGGGACGCTGCAGATTGGCGACGCCACTACCACGGGCTCGCTGGATAGCGCATCGGCCGTCACCATCGCCAGCGGAGCCACGCTGGCCTTCAACCGCAGCGACGTGACCCCGGTCAATTTCAATAACAACGTCGGCGGCGCCGGCGGGCTGCATCAAGTGGGCACGGCAACCATCGTTCTCGGTGGAACCAACACGTTCACCGGCGGATCGACAATCGACGCCGGAACCACCTTGCAAGTGGGCGACGGCGGCACCAACGGCACCTCGGGCTCCGGCCCGATCCAGGACAACGGCACGCTGATATTCGATCGCAGCGATACGGTTACCGCAAACAACAATATCAGCGGCACCGGCGTGCTGATACAAAACGGCGCCGGCACATTGATTCTCGGCGGCACCAATTCCTATACCGGCGGCACTTCGGTCGCCGCTGGCACACTGCAGGGGACGACGTCGAGCTTGCAAGGCAGCATTGCCACGGCGGCCGCCGCCAGCGTCATCTTCGATCAGACCACCACCGGAACCTATGCGGGCGTCATCAGCGGACCGGGATCACTGACCAAAAACGGCACGGGCACCGTCGAATTCTCCGGCGCCAACACCTACAGCGGCGGAACCACGGTCAACGACGGAGTGCTCAACGTCAACGGCAGCGTCGCCGGCAATGTCTTTGTCACCGGCACCGGAACATTAGGCGGCACCGGAACCGTCGCCGGAAACGTGGACAACGAAGCCACCGTCGCCCCGGGCAGTGTCGGCAGTCCGATTGACACGCTCCACGTCGGCGGCACGTATACGAACGAAAGCGGCGCCACGCTCCAAGTGAATATCGATTCCAACCAAAACGGCTCGGTGCTCAACGCCACCGGCGCCGCCACGATCAACGGGGGCACGGTGCTGGTGAATTCCATCACCGGATCGGCCAATGCGGGCCAGAAGTTTACCTTCCTCACCGCCAGCTCCGTGACCGGCGTCTTCGACGATGCGACGACCCAAAACCTTCCACCGTTCTTGATTCCGATTTTGGGCTACACCAGCGACACCGCCTTTTTCACGCTGCTTCGCAACGGCGAAACCTATGAAGCGGTCGGCAGAACATTCAACGAACGCGCCGTCGGACGCTATTTGGACCAGATTTCGCCCACTGCCAGCGGCGATCTGCAAACGGTTTTCGACGCGCTCAATTCGATCGACGATCCTGAGCTGCGCTTCGCTGAAAGCCAAATGGCCGGGGCGCTGCACGGCACCTTGGGACAAATCGGCGTGCAAAACACCACGTTGATCGTGGGCCAGGTCGCCCAGCGGTTGCGCTCCTCCTCGATGACGCCGACCGTCGATCCGTGCTGCTGCCAGTGCAATGGGTGCAATCCAGACATCTGCAGCGGATGCCTCGAACATAGTCTCTTCGCACCGTGCCGCCTTGTGGCGGAAGTTGTTGGACCGGCTGGGCACAAGGCTTTGGCCTGGGAGGCGGCGCCAAATCGGACGGCAATGCCGAGGGGGTCAACTACAGCATGGGCGGCGTCCTGGCGGGCGTCGAACGCTGGTTGGACGACAGCCGGCTGTTGGGCTTCTATGGCGGATACGTCGGCAGCGCGGTCGAGCGGCCCGCGCCTCGTTCGTTCATCAACGGCGGCCACTTCGGCGGCTACCTCTATGCCGACGATTGCTTTAACTATTGGACCCTGATGAACGGTTACGAATTCGATTCCTACGCGACCCACCGCACGATCCAATTCGGGGACATCGACCGCGAAGCCTCGGCCAACTACAACGGCTGGCAGGCCTATGTGTACGCCGAGCGCGGCGTCAGCTATGAATCGTGCGGCCGGCTGTTCCAGCCGTTCGTGGCGCTGCAGTACCTGTATTTGCGGCAGAACAGCTTCACGGAACATGGCGCCAATTCGATCGACCTGGCCGCCAATGGCGTGAACACCAATTCGCTGCGCAGCTTGCTGGGCGCACGGCTGCAATGGGCCTGGATGCATCGCACCTGCCGCCGCTCCTTCCCCGAAATTCACGCTTACTGGCTGCATGAATACATCGATTCGCATTCGCTCGTCGACGCCACCTTCTCGCCCGTCCCGGAAAACGGCGGCACTCCGTTTATTGCCCACGGCCTGGATCTAGGCCGCGATTGGGCTGTCGCGGGGGCCAGCTTCACCTGGGAAATGCACGACTGCTGGAGCCTGTTCGTCAACGGCGACATCCAAACCAACAACCAGGCCACGCTGTATCTCGGCTCCGGCGGCTTGGGCCACGTGTGGTAGCCGTCGGTTGCGGCGCTCGCTCTCCGCAGTCGCGCCGCAGCATTCTCGTCACATTCGTTTTCTTCTCCCGCCGTTCATGCGCGGCTTGCTCGCTGGTCGATGTTAAACTCTGCCGGCCATGGATGCCGGGCGGTTCGCGGTGTCGCCGCGCTTCGTTGCGCGCCCAAACCAAGGGCGATGCGCTGGCGCCGACATATCCGCAACAACCCGCACGTTCGCAACGGAGTGTTCTGGCCCCGACTTCGTTCTGCGAGTGCTTGTGAACCGTCCGATTCCGCCCTATTTGAAGCTCCGCGCCGGCGAAACTGCCGATCCGCTCCGGCCCGACATCGCCGACCTGGCCTGTCTCGGCGAGTTGTGCCAGGCCTTTGCCGACGCCACCGGCTGGCCCCTGCGCTATGTGCCGCAGCCCGAGCCAAGTGAAGACATCGATCTGCTGTGGTCTGCCCCGGTCAACCCGGGCGTTGGAGTTACTCCCGGACACCTGCGGATCGATTTTTGTTCTTCATCGCTGGCTTCGGAGATGCATCGATCGGAGTGGCATGCCGCGGAGCGCATGGCCGGCGCCGTGGCGGAACTGGTCAACGAACTGGTCGCCGCGCGCCACGCCCTGTGGCAGCGCGAGGCCGAGCTGGCGGCCGGCGTGCCCGTCACCGCGCTCGAAGATGAAGAAGGCCATTTGGCCACGCGCCTGGAAGCCACGCTGCGGGCCGGCGCAAGCCATCGGCTGCGATTCCGCGGCGCTGTATTTATTAGACGATGCCACCAGCCAACTGAAGCTCCGCGCCTGCTGGGGCCTGCCAATCACGAAGCTCACGCTGCCGGCACGCCCGCTGTCGGAGCAAATGGCCGATCTGGAAGCGCTCCTGGGCCACGCCGTGGCGCTGGAAAGCCCCGCCGATATGCTCGGCGCGTGGCAAAGCCCCGAGCCGGCCGAAGCCGCGTTGTGCGTACCCGTCTCCAGCCCGACGGTGCCCCTGGGCACGCTCTGGTTCTTCTGCCAGCGCAAGCGCGCGTTCAGCGACGAGCAAACCAACATGGCCGAGGTGGTGGCGGGCAAAATCGCCTCTGACCTGGAACGCACGGTGTTGCTGCAGGAACAAACCGCGCACGCCGATCTGGAAAAACAAGTTTCATCAGCCCGCCGCACGCAGCAACATCAGCTTCCCGTCGCCCCGCCCCCCTTGGCAGGCTGGAACATCAGCGGCTGGGCCGAACAAGCCGGCCCGTTGGGCGGAGCATTTTATGATTGGCGGATGATCGACGACTCGTCGCTGATGGTCATGCTCGGCGACGCCTGCGACGGGGGCATCGAAGCGGCGCTGGCCACCGCCGCCCTGCGCGCCGCCCTGCGCCGACAATGGCCGCATGCCCGATCCCGAAGAACTGCTCGAGCGCGCCAATCGAATCCTCTGGGAAAGCACCGCCGGCGGCTGGTGGGCCGGCTTGTGGCTCGGTCAGCTCGATCTCAACAAAGGCCGCTGCGACTACGTCTCCGCCGGCCGGCCGTCTGCCTTATGGCTGCGCGGCGACGGCTGGGCTTCGCTGGCCAAACCGGGCGAGCCACTGGGAATCGAGCCCACCATCGCCTGGGAACGAAAGCAACTGATAATAAATCCGGGCGAATCGCTGTTCGTTTGCAACCGCGGCATCACCGAAACAAGCAACCAATACGGCGTGCCGCTTGGGGACATCGCCTTATCGCGCGCCTTGCGCAGCGAGCTGACTGCGCCTCCGGAGCGCATGATCGAACTGGTCCGCGACCTCATCGAAACGCAAGTCCAGCAATCGATCCAGCGCGATCGCAGCATTCTGATCGTCAAACGCCTGCCGGCGTAAGCCGCCCGGCATCTTGACCCACTGGCCCAATCCAATAGACTCCATTTCGGCACCAGCGCGCCCCCTCGAGCGCCTATTTAGCCCCGGGTCATTGACCCGGGGCTGCCGTGCCAACCAGTCGCGACATCCGAACGTCAATAGCCGGAGGGCAACGCCCTCCGCAAGCGCGGGAATGGCGGAATTGGCAGACGCGCCAGGTTGAGGGCCTGGTGGTAGCAATACCGTGCAGGTTCAAGTCCTGTTTCCCGCACTGAACGTTATCGTTTACGTATTACCGTCTTATGTTGACGCTGGACGCATGTAGCGTTCAGCGTTTTTGTTTGGCGAAACGGCGATTGCACAGGATTCCGTGCAAATACCGTGCAAACATCGTTCATCGCTGCCGCTCAACTTGGGAGCGAAAAGCGATGAACGTATGGCACAAACAAACGACACGACAAGCGAACGGCAAGCGAATCGTGATACTCTCAAAGCGTCTTTACGGGACGCTCCGCTTGGCGTCGGGCAAGAGCAAACAAGTCCCGTTGACGTTGGACGCCAGCACGTCGAAGGTGTTGCTACGGCGATTGCAAACGCAAGAGGACGAACATCGGGCTTCTGGCGTTCCGTTGCACGTACAAGAGCGGGAACGCTCCGTAAAAGGCGTACTAACGGAATACGAACAGGTGTTGCGTTCCCGTGGCAACGTGGCCCAGTACGTAACGGACCTGATAAGTCGTTTACAAAAACTGCTTGACGCCACAAGGGCAAAAACAATCGCCGACTTAAACGCCTCACGAATCACGTCCACGCTAACAGAATGGCGAAGGGCTGGACGGATCGGAGCGAAAACGTCGAATCATTACGTCACGGCAGCGAAGGGCTTTTCCCGTTGGTTGTATCGAGAGCGGAAAACGCCAGACGATTTGCTGGCGATACTTGTCGGAATGAACGCCGAAGCGGATCGTCGGCGTTTACGTCGGGCGTTGACGATGGACGAATTCAACACGTTGACGCTTGCCACCCAACAAAGCACACGTTGTTATCGCGGGAGCGATTGGCGTTTCTGTTCCACGGATCGGGACATGCTCTATACGATTGCCGTGTACACGGGATTACGTGCCCGTGAAATCGCTTCGCTCACGAAGGCGTCGTTCGACTTCGAAGACAATGACGCTAACGCTGGACGCCAAGTTCACCAAAAACCGCAAGGCGTGTATGTTGCCGGTGTCACCCACGCTGGCCGACAAGTTAAAGGCGTGGCTTCCGGCGTTGAAAACCGATACGCTGTTCCCTGGATCGTGGGTCGAAAAACGATTAGCGGGCGACACTCTCGAAACGGGACTTGAAGCGTGCCGGGATCGTTTATCGGGACACTGCGGGACGCCAAGTAGACTTCCACAGCCTGCGATACACGTTCGTTACGTGGCTTGCTCGTGCGGGCGTGCATCCGTCCCACGCCCAACGGTTAGCACGGCATAGTTCGATAACGTTGACGATGAACGTATACACGCAATTGGACGTGAACGACTTACGCCCGGCGATTGCGGCGATTTAGCTCCATGCCCGGATTCGGGTTCAGCAAGCGGTTTGAAAACCTTGCGTCTGCGGTCGCAATGCATGCCGCCCACTACAATTTCTGCCGCCGACACAGTACGCTACGCATGACACCGGCAATGGCCGCCAATGAAAACCTTGAAGATTTTTACAACCGATCAACGGGGTTAAATATGTCGATTGAAGGACTCATAAAGCTTTCTGCGTGGGGTGCGTTTTTGTTGATTTTTGGCTTGCTGGCAGTACACGCAACTACAAAACGGTATCCGAAAATCCGGATCGTCGGCTTCGTGATTGTCGTGGTTGCCATAGCAATAGCCTATGTGTGGGGCTTGGGGAAATTGGCCTCTGAGCGATGACTATTTCAATTGCCCCCATCTACCAGAAGGCCAAACGTGAGAGGGATAATCTTTTGGGTGCGGCATGCGGAGATGGCTCATCAATCTTTATTTGACGTTGATCGCACTGTTCACCGTAGTGCTGATCCTCGCAATGTGGTTCGATACTGACAAACACACGTTCAATCCCCTCTTGTTATTAGTCCCAGCGTTAATGCTCGCTGACTATTATCTCACATTGGCATCCGCACGCTTGGCAAAGTGCATCAATCCGACTATTGATGTGGCAAGCCTAGAATTGAATCCGATCTGGAAAGCAGATGTAGCAAAATTTCGCCGACTTAATATCCGTCACATGCTTATCGTCGTATATGCATTCGTGGTGTTGTATATGCTTTCACAAGCACCCGTAGGGCCTTGGAGATCGTTCTATTTAGGGTGTTTTGGATTCTATATTGGAAGTTCCGGCGGCCTTGTCAGTCAGCATCTGCTACACATAAGTTGGTATCTCAAGTTTTTGCGTACTGAGAGGAACAAATTCCGTGTGCGAAGATCGACCTGGGGTGCTAAACACCTTGGGGAACTCACCTTCTTGGTGCTGCTGGTTCTTAGTAGTGCCTGCCTTCCAGGCTCGTTCGTCATAGGCGGAATTGCTGGCCTTCTTTTGGAGATGATTCTGGGTCAAAGACTGGGATGGAAGATGTCATGTGGATGCTAAACCCATTCGCTCGGCTTCCCGTTTTCTCCGCTCGTTTTGTGCGATTTCATATTGCACAAGCCAATCGGCGTGTCGTCGTTCTTTTTCGGTCATCGGCTTAGCGGTCGGCATAAGCGATGTCAGTTCGTCCTGATATTTTGCTAGCGCAGCCAGTGCTTCCGGCGTTAACAACTTATCATCTACACCTTCAATCGTAAGGATGCCACTTGTTGAACGAACGATCTTACCTCCCAATTGCTGAACCATCGTCAGGAATTCCGTCAGCGACATGCGAACTAACGAACCATCTGGACTAATTTGGTTTGTTTTTTCATTTTCCGCCTCACTAGTTGGTTTGTTCATTTTCACGGCGAGCGAAGGTCCACGTTCCGTACCGGTATCGATTGAATGGCTAACTGCCGCCGCGACACCGTCTGCATCGACTTCAGCTTTTATCGGCCACCAGGACTCGCACGGGCGTCCACCGGTTGAAACCATTTGCGATCGCGCCCAGCCATCGTTGGCGAGCCGACCCAACGCTTTTACCATCGCTTCGGCGTTTACGTGCCCACCCAAAGCCTTGTGCAGCTTCTTACGATTTACCCCGGGGCTAGCCGAAATCGCCTGCAATAGTTTTCTCTCCAGGGGAGGCAATCCATCGACTTCACCAAAAATTAAGCGAGCAGACGCCTCGGCATATTTCCAAGTGGCATAAGCTGCTCGAAGATGATGTGTGTCGATTGTTATTGACGAATCCAAAGCAGCGTAGACCATGCTTAACCGAAGCGTCTGAGCCTCTGCACGGCTTGTCGCCATACCGAACCTTCCAGGTCGTTCGGCCGTTAGCAACGGGTATAGATCGTGCCAGAGCCGTTGGGCATCGGCCGAGCGATGCATCCTACCGGCTACGCTGGAAATTGCTTTTTGCAGCCGCGACCGCAATGGCATCAAGTCAAGCTGGCGACCACCATCGGGTAGCAATTTGCTGCGCTTCACAAGCGTCCACAAAAAGCGATTCGCAAATCCATTGGCGGTATCACAGTCAGACAGTAATTTGCCAAGCTCGTCGGTCGTGATGTGCCCAAGTATGGAAATGTGGGCTTCAGTTGCCTCGATGGGATCGTTTTTCGTTAGGGTCTTCAAGTTGCCCGTATCCCAGGCTTGTCGAAGAACTGGTGAAAGTGTGTTTCCCTCTCGCTGCATTACTCGCAACGTTTGTGCAAACTCCGATTCAACGACAAGTAATCGTTTATCACTGACTCCGGGGTCTTTGATGACATTCTGGTAGCTGACGACCTTTCCCTTTTCCTTCACTGGCTCCAGAACTTCCAGAGCATCCCGAACGTGGAATTTCACACCTTCACCACTCGACAGGCCTGTGCTAATTCGATCCCTGCGCCACGGATCAAGTTCATCCCAAATACCTAGCGTCCGCCCCAGGCTCGTGCCCTTACGGCCCCGGCTGCTTTTGCCAACCATTGTGGCGAATAAATTGGCATGGTGCTTATCACCCTCCACAGGGAACCAAATCTTTCGTCCGACGCAACTCCCGACGCAGACCAGCAACGACATCAAAATTGCAACGGGATCGGCTTCAGTTTCCGGCTCCAGCAATTCGACTACTTCGCCTGCCAAGCCGTAAAATGCGTTGCCATCGATTACAGGCCAGGCCTGCACCGATACCAAGGGCACCGCATCCACATCATTAGATGCTGCGGAATCTTGAAACACACTTGTTTGTATGCGTTCGTGCCTTGATCGACAGCGTTTGCAGCGTCTTGAGCACCTCATTAAGTGGATAGACAGGCACGCATCGATCAGCCCACGCCAAAGCCAATGGTTCGATGTCGTGAACGCTATCGCCTCGTGCAAGATGTGTTCCTGCCAATCGGCAGAGTGAAGCGTTGCGTTCACCCAAGCGAGCACCAGGAGCATTGGTCAAATCGAACCCTTCGACTTTAAGCAGTGCCGGTGCTGCCTGTGGCGCGGCATCGTCCGCATCGATCATGTCCAACAGCCATACTGGTACTTCGGCTAATGAAATACCTTCCGGCGCCATCCACTTGTATTGCTCACCGCTTTTGTGAAGCGATGGTGGAGCAACAACGTAGCCGCCGTCACAACGAATATCGATGCCAGCAGCCACCGCAACTTTATTTGCGACTGATCGTCCTTTGGGCATTGAGAAGTAATAGTGGAATCCACCACCGCCCGTGCAAACCGTTGGCGTTAAAGGTAACGCACCGAATTGCGATTGCCATTTGTCAATTGTTGCTAAACCACCGCTTTTCGCATCAACATCAACAATTACTAAGCCGTTCCCACTGGCGATGCCAATGTTTGCCAGTCCAAATGTTTCATCGCACCAGCGTTTGATTTTAATAGCATCAACCGTGGCATCTTTGACGCCATTCGGCGTCAACGGATGCTTTCCCGGGCTTGTACAGTCCGGCTTTCCGCAAGTGCAACATCCATCAGATTGGTCGATGGAGTGGAGCGGAAGCACTGGCCAGCCACGAGCGGCAAATGCGATTGCCGAATCATATATACTCATACACAAAACTCCGTTCACCAAAAGTTAGTTCCTCGTTCGAATTCCAAAGCAAATCCCACGACATGCCACGAGCATGTCGTGGGCCTTTGCTTCGGTGGCATCAAGCCGTTTCCTTATCTTGCTGCTGCTCACGTAGCAGCATTTGCTTGATATCACGCAATGTGAACCTGCGAGGGTCTTGTACCAGCACGATGTATTCCCCATCACTGTAGGTAACAAGATCGGGCCTCAACCCAAGCAAACGAGCAAGTTCACGCCTGTAGCTGATCGCCATCTAGCTCCCGTTCGCCAGAGGCGGCGCACTAACGGTTTCGACGCGGGTGCTCCCGCTCTCCGTATTGGCGACTACGATCAGATACGTTTGGCCGACATACTTGGCAGGATCGATCTCTCGCCCAGCGTTAGTCCGCCAACCAATCCCGCAAGAATCTTGCCCGCCGAATTTTTCAGTGTGGGTTTGTTGGCGGTAGTACGGCTGGCGATCATTCCTTTCTGGTCGCCGGCGAGCACCTCAAATTGCCAACGTAATCCGTCACCGTAATCGTTAACCGTGGGCTCAATCCCGTTAAACTTAGCCAGATAACTACCCGCAGCCACACCTCCCGCACTCACTTTCAAAAGCATTCCCATTTTGTCTTCCTTTAAGTTGTTGGCTCGCTTGATGCTTGCCACACCTATGTCCGCCGTTCACCAAAAAAATAAAAAAAGCCCCGTTTTAGCGGGGCTTTTGCAAAACCTGCGTTCTTGAACGATGTGAACGTTCACGGATCGACCACATATTCGAAGTTGTCCAACCGTTGTTCTGCCCGACACTGAATCAATTTCCGCTTTTCTTCCGGCGGCATTTCGTACAACTTCGCCCTAATTTCTGGAGTAGCCGTTTCAAGTATCTCTCGCCAAATTACTTGAGTGGCATCGTCGTTCTCCCAAACGGATTCATTTGTACCGATGGCCTTGAGCATTTTTTCCGTCAAGGGCCGTTCGGGCTTTCCCTTCTTCGGTTTGGCGGTCTCCCGACGATAATCCATCTCCGCCTTCCATGCTGCCAATTTCGGCAATCGACCTTGTGCGATTTGAACGGCCTTCGCGACTCGGTTAGCCGTCGCGCGAGGGTGATCCCTAAGGAAATTGGCGACCAAAATATTCGCCTCATAATTGGGAATTGGTGCGGTGCGTTTTGCGGTTTGCCTTTCGGTTCGTTCGTTCGGTCCAGCCTTAAGTTTTAGCCGATCCAGCAAAATCCACGCGGCGTCCGGAACCGGTGGCAGCGTTGGGCGAAACCCGAAATAGGTTTCACGGGCGTCCCGGGCGAATGCAAGCAACGGCGATGAATCCATCTCAAGGCCCTCGCACCGTTTGGCGAGATCGTTCGTTTGTTCGATAAAGTCATTCAGCTTCTTGGAGAGGGCAATGTTTTGCTCTTTGTTCTCGACAATTGATAACCAATCGTCATTCCAGGCGCCGATGGCTTCAATTGCACTTCCGATTCTGATAGCCCAGCTTGTCTTGGCTGCAACTGTTTCCGGAGTTCCCTGACGAGATCGCCTTCACTGCCCAACCCTTTCAATGGGTCTCGTTTTTTGCTCATTTGGAAATCTTCCTTATTGATATGGGCAATTGTCGGGCTTTCAAGCTTCCTTAACCCGACGAACTGTCAATGGTCAATATCCCCCTCAAAAACCCACGAAATGACCATGTTTTCAGGACTTACGTCAATGGAAATGTGGAAAGTGTGATATTTAATTGACAATTGACACTTTGTTTGGGGTCCGTTAGGATTACGGCATCACCAAACACCCCAGGAAGCAGTCCCCATGACCAAGCACATCGCCGTATACGTCAGGGTAAGCAGTAAGGCCCAAGATCAGCGAAGCCAGCTTTCGGACCTGGAAAAATGGGTCGCCACGCAAGAAGGCGACGTTGTGTGGTATCGGGATAAGTATTCGGGCAAGACAATGGATCGTCCCGGCTGGAACAAGCTCGTGGCGGCGATCAACGCCGGATTAGTGGTGAAGGTCGTTGTATGGCGGCTGGATCGCTTGGGCCGCACCGCCAAAGGGCTGACGGCTTTGTTTGATGAACTATTCAACCGGAAGATCAACCTATTCAGTTTGCGAGATTCGCTTGACCTTTCCACTCCAGCCGGACGGTTAATGGCGAATGTATTGGCTAGCGTGGCGGCTTACGAAACTGAAGTGCGGGCCGAGCGCGGTGCTCGCTGGTCAAGCTGCGGCGAGGGCCGCAGGTAAGATTTGGGGCGGATCGAAAAAAGTGCGGCTCATTACCGTCACCACCGAGCAACGTCACCAAGTCTTGGCAATGCAAGGTGAAAAGGTCGCTCGAATTGCTCGTACCGTCGGTTTGTCCAGGCCGACCATTTACCGTTTGTTTGAGCAATCCAAGACCATCGCTAGATGAGAACAATAAGGCATCGCTGATTGTTTTTACTTCCGCCTAGCTAGGTTGCTTGGGGAACATTTGGGTGTGGACAATCTTCCTCACGGTAGGAACGCCGGCGGGGTACGGCTTCGGTGGTTTGATCTTGGCTACGTGCCGCTTGCGCTTTTTGTTGGTAAATGGCGTCACATTGAGGCGGCTCATTCCCGGCAAGGCGTTTTTATCGTTTAACCAAAGCCCCTCTGTGGTCGCTCGTTGTGCAAGAAATTCCTGAAAAGTCTTCATGAGATATTTACGCACATCGACGAGGAAAAAAGGGTGGTGACCCATTCCAATACCGGGGCGGGGAGAGGACTCCGGACCCCAGTGTTTTCTCTCGTAATTTCTCAATTATTAAATTTGCAACAATGGAAGCCGCTATTGAACTGGGACTTGGCTCTTGCTTCCAAGATTCCCACCGGGTCTACATCAAAAGCACGTAAGCCGTTGCTACCACGGCGAAAAATGGCGGTACGGAATTGCTCGTTGGGTCGCTCAGGAATGCAGCTTCGTTATTAACGCTCGGTAAAATTGCGAGCGTGCCTGCGAGCGATCGAACCAGCTTGCCGTCGGAGGAAAGCTTCCAGAATCCACGACGCCAATCTACAATCTCGTGCAAATACCGTGCGGGCAGCGATTGAGCGTCCACGCAAGGCGAAAAGTGTAAAACGATTGCGTTAAAACGGCGAAACGGTTGAGGGCCTGGTGGTAGCAATACCGTGCAGGTTCAAGTCCTGTTTCCCGCATTTTTCAAGCGGATTTGCGGCGTTTGAAAAGAATCAGCGCCGAGCCCGCCAACACACCCAACACCACCCCACCCGGTTCCGGCACCGCGGTGACATTATCCATCCCAAACGAGATTTGCGGGCCGGTGCTGATAAACTGGTCGCCGACCAGCACGGCGCTGGTGGTGTCGAGGATGCGGAAGTCGAGCACGTTCGCCTTCAGCGTGCTAAACGCCGGCGGCGCATGTGCGGGGCTGCCCGCGTTAGCCGCCGTCATGTTTGCCGCATCGAACAGGAACCTAACCGCGTGCCAGTTGCCGTCGGAGGGCAGGCTGTACGCGGTGGTCGATACATATCCCGCCGAGTTGTTGGCAGTGCCTTCCCGGACAGCCAGCCGCATCGACAAGCTATTCACGCCATTCGTGGCGGTGGACGCCGGGCTCATCAAGTCCAGCGTAATGGCGGTGATGTTGCTGAAATCTCCCAGCCAATCGACGTCGTTCACGGCCAGCAACCGCGGGCCGGTGTTATTGCCGCCGGCGGATATCAAGGCGTACTGATCACCGGCGCCACTCGGGCCGCCGGTGGATACGATCGTCTAGCTTTGAAACCCCTGCCCGGCGCCGCCCCCTTGCCAATTGTGCAAATCGCCGTCCTGAAAATCGTCCACCTGTCCCACAGGAATGATGGAACCCGACGCTGTGACAGGAATCGCAAGACGAAGCATGATTGCCAATCGTATGTGTTTCATTTGTGCCAAATCTCATTACGGGCCAGTCCAAGGACTATCGGGAACAATCCAGTTGATATCCGGTCGATCGGGAATCCCGATCGTGCCGCAGCCGTCGTAATCGGCGCTATACGCTTTCACGTGGCCATCCAAAAAAGCCACATTCACCATGCCCGCGTGCCGCGCGACCGGGCTGTACTTTTGATCCGAAGGGAGCAGGGAGCATTGCGTGCAGATGCCTTCCGTCATGAACACCATGGTCTTGCGCGAGCCGACGCGGTCGATGTGGTCCGGCTTGGCGCCCTAGGGTGTCGAAAGCCACATGTTCATGCCGTAGGCAAAGTACTCCGGCAGGCCTTCGTTGCGCTGGATGTCGTCGGTGAGGTCGGGGCACATCCACACGCCGCCGGCGCCCGGGTGCGGCGGCTGATTGGCTTGGATCAATGCCACCTGCGGTTGGTCCTGCATGAACGTCGGCAAGGCATTGAACCAATCGCTGGAGCGGGAAAACGAAACGGTCGGGTAGCTGATGCCCTGGCCGCGTCGCGGGAGATAGCCGTAGTGCGCCGAGGCAAACTCCTGCACCGCCAGGGCCCATTGCCGCAGGTTCGACTGGCACGCCACGCGCCGTGACGCCGCCCGATACTGCTGGATCGCCGACAGAAGGAGCGAAATCAAGATCGCCATGATCGTGACGGCGACCAGCAGTTCAATTACAGTGAAGCCGGCGGTTTTTCGGACCGAAGCCATCAACGGGATCGTTATGCACGTTCGGATATAGCGATCCCAATTTACCCCATTCGCGCTCGGTGTCAACATGGCCAAAGCCACCTGGGAAAAAGACTGGACCGTCGGTTTGAGAGCCTGGATCGAACGCCGCGGCCAGGCCGTGATGGGGCAGGGCAGGGCGGAATTGCTCGAGGCCATCTGCCAGCGACGCAGCATCACCGCCGCCGCTAAAGCCGCGGGCATGTCGTACCGGCGAGCCTGGAACATGATCCAGGAAGTGAATCAGGCAGCGGGAGAACCCTTGGTCGAAGCCGCCGTGGGCGGCGTGAAAGGGGGCGGCGCGCAATTGACCGAGCGCGGCCGCTTCGCCGTCGATGTTTATCGCCAGCTTTACGCCGCGCTGCACGATAGCGCGGCCGGCGTGCTGCGCCGCATCATCAGCCCCAGCGAGGACGCTTTGCCTTGCATTCACTTGGCGGCGGCGATCAGCCTGCAAGAAGTGATTGGCCAACTGTTGGCGGAATATGCGCTGGTGCGCCCGGCGGTTCGCGTCCGCGCGGTGTATGGGGCATCGAATGAGCTGGCCGCCCATTTGCTCGCCGGTGCGCCGGGCGATCTGTTCATTTCAGCCGAGGTGTCGGTGATCGATCGCTTGGATGCTGCGGGGATGCTAATTCCGCGATCGCGCCGCGTTGTTGCTGCGAATAGTCTGGTAGCAATTGGGCCGCAGGCAAATCGCAACGTGCGCAAGCCGGCCGACCTGTTGAAAGCAAACATCCGCCACGTCGCCTTGGCCGAGCCGGCGTGTCCGCTGGGAAAGTATTCCAGAGATTATCTGCGAACCATCGGCATCTACGATTTGCTCTTGCCCAAGGTGATGCACGTGGACAATTCGCGAGCGGTGCCGGCGGCCGTGGCATCGGGCGCGGCGGAAGCCGGCGTGGCCTTCGCCAGCGATGCCGCAAGAACCGACGGCTTCCAGTTATTGTTCCACGTGCCGCCGTCGCAATCGAGCGCCGAATATGTGGCGGCGATTCTCCGCAGCGGACCGCAATTATCAGAATCGCGCTTGCTGCTGGAGTACATCACTTCGCTCGGTGCGGCAAAAACGTTCCGTCGCTGCGGATTCCAAGCGGCGAAAAGCGTGCGCGCGACCAGCAAAAGCCGTAGGCATTAGCCGATTGCGGCGCGCGGCCTGCCGGTCGAGGCCGGTCGAATGAGCGCCAGAATTCGGAAGAGCTAGGCGCGAGTCGCTCGACGCGGTAAATGGGCTTGCGCGTGACGCGGTAGATCAAGGGCTTGCCATCCACGCAGACCAGCGAGAAGCGAACGCCGTCTCGCTCCAAAATGTCGCCCGGTTTCAATTTCGACAGATCTTTCAACGAGAATTGGTCGGCGCCGGCGGCATAATCGGGGGTTTCCATGATGAAATCGATGTCGCGGCCCTTGATGTAGCCGAGATGATCGATGGCATGCCCGTGCACATACTTGAGCAGTTCGGGGTCGACGCGGCCGTCGGATGAGCGAACCACAAACCGATCGTCGAGCCAATAGCGAATCTGCACTTCCTCAAACAAGAGGGTCACCGGACGGTTGGCGGGCTGCCCCAACGCCGCTAAGAGTTCGTCGCTGATTTCTTGACGGTGCAACGGCGCATCCATTGCGCGGAGCATTTCATCCTGAGCGCCGAGACGTCTTCGCAGATGCGCCTCGATTGCGAACACCCCCAACTGAGCGAGCATCGCCAAAAGCAATGCTGCGGGAAGCCACTTCAGAAGGCGGCTGTCGGCGGACTGGCGTCGCGCCCACAGCCATTGGGCCGCGGCTAGAGCGATCAGCACGTAATACGGCATGATGAAAATCGTGTAGCGCGCAAGTGCGCCGATCCCACGATGACACTGTAGAACACGAAAAAAATCCAAAACATCACCAGCAGCGCCGCCATTGTCAGGGCGTCTTCGCGGCGAAATCGGCGCTTGAGCAGGAGCCAATTGCCGATCAGAAACAAAATGGTCAGCGGGAAATACTCCGCCAGGCGAACGGTAAAGCCCGGGGCGAACGAGATCGGGCCGATCGCAATGGAATCGCGCAAACCCAGGAACATTCGCGACTTGCCGGAAGAGGGCAACAAGTAGCCGGTTTCGATGGTGTGAAAGCAAATCAGCGCCAGGGCAATCAGTCCGCAGGGAATTGCGACCGGCAATAACGCCACACCGGCCTCTCGGAAACGTTGGCCATGCATCAGCCGCGAGGTCGCCAGGTAGACAACCGCGATTGCGGCGACGATGAAACCCTCGGGTCGAATCCAACAGCTGCAACCGAGCAAAGCGCCAAGCAACATTCGCTGAAGGATGGTGCCACCATGCTGCGCCGATCCGGTTTCCCAACGCAACGCCAAATAAAAGAACAGCGCCACCATCAGGCCGAACAAACCGTTCTCCATGCCCACGACGGAGTTATACGTGGAGCCGGGCAACAAACCGGCGATCAGCGCCGCGCCCAGCGCCCAGCGGCGATCGCGCAGCACCTTTTGAAACAGGAGATATAAGACTGCAATGAAGGCGTACCACGCGAGAAAATCAAAAATTTTTACCGCCAGCGGCACCATCCACGCCGGAAGCGAAAGGAAAAATAACGAGAGCAGCAGCATGTAACCAGGACTGGTCACGCCGGGCGACGGCTCGCCCGAATTGAATTCAAAGAAATGCCCCTGGGCCGCGCGCTCGGCATACGCCAAATGAATCTCGGCATCGCCTGCGAACATGCCGCCGTACAGAAACGGATGCAGGCCAACCAACAAAATCGCAAGGAGAACGAACCACCAGCGTAGGGCATCGGAATCTGCTGGACTGGTGCTCATGGCGTTGGACCGCGCGGACAAGGCTCGTGGAAATCGTCGCCTGGTGATTATGCCGTCGCAGGTGCGCGATTCGGTAGGGGGACGCGCCGGGATCTAAAAGCGTCTAACAAAACGGTCGGGGAATGTCCCTATCTCCGGAGCGATTTCGTTAGACGCTCGAATGCGTTTTTGGACAGCAGCGTCTGACGGCACGGAAGAGCGATCAGTGGGCTGACGGAGTTTCTTCCGGTTTTTTGGGCGGGGCCGCGTTTTCCTTGACTGCCGCGTCGGGAGCTTTCGTGTCCGGGGCCTTCTCCTTTGCGTCGCTGGCTGGGGCCGCGCCGGCCGCCGCATCGGCCGGATTCTCCGACGGGAAGAGCGTGGCATTCATCACCGGCAGAAACTCCCGCAAGAAATCCTTGCCCGGGCTGTCTTCCGGCTGATCTCGCTCACCGGTCTTCAACGGAACGATGGCATAGATCTTATAGATGGCGGGCGAGCGGCCCAAGGTCAGGCGTGCGAAATTCGGAGCGATCCATTCGCCATCGTCGCTGAAGCTCCAAAAAATGCGGAGGCTTTGCTGGCCTTCCGCTTCGGAACCGGCCTTGTATCGGTTGGTCCAAAAGAAGGCAACATTCTTGCCATATTCCTTGCCGAAATCGACTGGAAATTTTCGCGCCTCGTCGTCTTCCTTGAAGCCGCTGGCTTTATAGCAGCGCTCCGGGGTGTGAATCGTTACGTCTTGGGGATGGCCACAGACAATGAATATTTGAACCTTTTTCTCGGGGTCAAAGCGATTGTGAAACGTTCGGGCATAACTGCCGGTGGCGGCGGAAGCCTCCATTTCGCGCTGATCGAGATTGACCGGTTCGCTTTGCCAATCGCCGAATTCCAGGGGCACTTTCGTCAGTCGGCGGGCAAATTCTTTCTGCTCCGGAGTAGCCTCTCGCGTTTGCCAGGTGAGCTTCTTGTACGGAAACGTTTGCAGGACAAGCAACACCACAACCGCGGCGGCGGGAATCCAAAAGTTTCTCATAGTAAACCGTTGTATGGGCTAAAAGCTGTGCAAGGTTGGCGCGGCGGCAATCAGGCCGACGCGGGCAAGGCGTACGCAGGCCGGCGGCTGGTTTCTGTAATTCCATTAACGACCGCTCCCAGGACACGGATGCCCACCGATTCCATCCGTTCGCGAGCGTCATTGACTTTGTGAATTCGGCTGACGTCGCGGCGAACGCTCAGCACCGCCGCGTCCACTTGCCCGCCGATCAGCAGCGTGTCGGCGTAGGTTAGTACCGGTGCGGTGTCGATCACAATGAATTCAAACTGTTCCCGCGCTTTGAGCAGCACGTCGGCCAGGGTGTGCTTCGACAAGGCGGCGATGGCGGTGTAATCGCATTGACCGCCGGAAATAAACATGAGCCCATCGACGGGTGTCGGTTGCAGGGCGGTCGCAAATTCCACGTCGCCGCGAAGCACTTCGCTCAAACCTGGGTCGCCGGCGGCGCCGAACACCAAATGGACCGTGGGCGAGCGCAGATCGCCGTCGATCAGCAGCGTTCGACGGCCTGAGCGCGCCAGACTTGCCGCCAGGTGCGAGGCCACCGTGGTTTTGCCTTCCCGATCTCCAGCGCTGGTGATGAGGATGATCTGAGGAATCACGTCGCGCGATTGCTGCAAGAGCATGGTGCGGATGCTATCCAATGATTCCGCCAGCACGCCTTGCATGACGCCGGATTGGCTGAGGCGCTTCGACATCGAGGAGATACTGGGCACGGTGCCAAGCACCCGCAGCCCCGCTTTGGACCCGACCTCGCTGCTGGTGTTCAAGCGATGTGCTTGATATTCGACAGCCATCACGGCGCCGGCGCCCAACGACAAACCCACGATGCCGGCGAACATGGTCAGCACGTATCGCAGCACGGGATTTGTACCTTCGGGGACGGAAGCATCTTGCAACGAGATGACGCGTTGCGGCAGCGAGAGTTCAAGCTTCAAGCGGTCCAATTCCGTTGACCAGTGCGTGGCATTGCTTTCCAGTTGCTTGATTTCCTCTAGCAACGACATATGTTGCGAGTTTTCGTTGGTCAGATCGGCGGCCTTCTGAGTTGCGTCCTTATATTGGGCCTCGCTGTCTTGCAGGGATTTGAGTTGCACGGTCTCCAGCGCCTCGAACTTCTGAATTTCCGCGGCCCCGTTGCCCATTTCCGACTGCAATTGCTGAATGATGCCCGGCCGCAACTCGGCGCGTCGCTCGTCGAGCTGTTTTTGCAGCCCTTCGATCAACGACTGGTAGCGCTGGGCGGTAGGATCGCGCATGCCACGCTTGGTTTGCGTCAAATGTTGAGAAAGCCCTTGCTTATATTGCTCGATCTGTTGGTTCAGCCCGCTGAGTGTCGGATCCCGCGCCAAAGCCAAATCGACCAGGTGTTCCGACGGTCCGTTGGACGTGGAATCGTGCCCTTTGAGGACGGCGATTTTCGCGCGAGTGTTCGACAATTCCGCCTGGATTCCCATCGTTTGCCGCAACAATTCGCTGGAGCGTTCCATCAACGACTGCGCGTTGAATCTTCACTTGTTCCAAGTCGGGAGCGTTGTATTGCCGGAGCAGTCGATCCAGCAATTCGCGCTTTTTCTGCATCTGATCCATCGTTTCCTTGTAACTGGTTTCGATCAGTTCACGACTGCGAAGCTTGTTGTAGTAATCGGCCTGGACGATATGCTCCAGATACGATTGCTTGACGGCATTGACGATCTTGACTAATTGTTGCGCGTCTTTGCCGCGCATCTTTATTTGCAATAGCTCTTGATCCATCGGGGCCACGACCGCCACTTCATCTTCCAGGTATTTTTGCGGTTCGCGCTTTTCGCGCAAAACCGGCAATTCGGCGATGCCGGGCAGCTCCAAGGCGGCTCGCAACACGAGCGGGCTTTTGATCAAGGCGGCTTGAGTTTTGCGGAATTGATCGTATTCGGATGCATTTCGATTGAGCGCGCCGCCGATGTTTTGTGGATCGCCCACGTGCAACCAAGCGGCGACTTCATAAGGATCCGGGGCGATCAACCAAACCACGATCGCCAAAGGCACCCCCATCATCAGCCCGCGCACAGCGCCAACAGCCATCGTCGCCGCAGCGCGTGCAGCAATTGGGCCAGGTTGACTCCACCGGATTCGGCTTCGAAATAAGGCGCTCCGGTGGATGGAATTGCATACGGGCTAAGCCCGTGCGATTCGTTCTCCCGCACCATCAAGGCATGATGGTTGTTGCGGACATCGTCGCTACTGACGCCGCCATTGAGCGATTCGATATTTTCTGCTGGGGACTGATTCACAATTCTGCCTCTTCTTCCAAATGTTCCAACGCTCAACTCACTTCGCAGCGCGCGAGTGGCCACGCCCCAACGCCTACCGGATTTGCGTTGGCGAGGTACGCTGAACCACCGGCGCCTTGCCGAAACCGACCATCATGGGCACCGCCGAACTTTCTTCTACCAGGATATGTTCAAGGATTTGCATCTCCACATACAGGAACAAAAACGCCAGCGGCATCATGAACCAGCCTGCCAAATCGTGGAAAAAATGCTTCGCGATTTCCGACTCTTGACCGAGCAATAAATACAGCAGCGCGGTAATGACGATTCGAATGAGATTGACCAGCAAGGCGATCGGAATGGCGCTGACAATCACGATCGCATTCTGCCACCAGGGGCGATCGGTGATCATGGTCATCGCCACCGCCATTGCCAGAAAGATGGTGCACATCCGCAATCCGCTGCATTGTTCTTCAATGTTCAGCGGAAAGCCTTCGCCGATGATCAGGCGATTACCGATGTAGTACGAATCGACACCTAGCGTCTGCAGGGTATAGCTGCTGAAAACGGTCGCCGCGTGTTGCAACGGCGCGAGGAACATGTCTGCGACGTGCTCGGGAAGCGGCATCATGAAGATCAGAAATGCCAAAGGCGCGGCGGACCATCGGAGCATCGACCAACCGCCGGCGACCGTGAAAATTCCCATCATCACGGGAATGATCGCCCACATTTCCACCACTCCGTTGTGGATGTATGCGCCCAACAGCCGCATCAGCAGGCCGCCGGCAATGATTCCAACTCCTCCCCATCGTGCTAATGCGGAAACCGGTTGAAACGGCTGCCGCCGCATCACCAACAGCGCGATCGTGAAGATCGGCACGAGATAGCCGTGCGAATATTGCGGATTTCGCCAGATTCCTATCAAGCCATCGATGGTGCTCCAGAACGTCCAGATCATGACCGCCGTCAATGCGCCGATCAGATACCAAGGTGTTTTTTGGTCCACTTCCTGCTGCGATTGGGCCACTAAAGTAGATGACATTGAATTCTTGTCGATGGAGGTCAAGGGAAAAGACTGGCGGTGCTAAACCATCTACGAGTACGGCCTCAGCCGCGGCCGCGAAATGCGGAAAAGCGATTAGATGGCCTTGACCGCTGTTCGTGCCGACGGCGGGTTCTTCAAGGCGTGGTTACCCCTCTCCTACCCGATACTCCACGATAAACGGCGCGCCTGAAGTTGTCAAACTACCGCCAGTTCCCGCAAATGCTACGTAGGAGACACCCGGTTAGATCGCGTCAATTCGAAACTTTTGTGGACAAATTGAAACATTAGGTCGGACCGATTGCCCTAAAACGGTCGGGGTCAATTGCGCACAATCGGACCCGCCTGAACCGCGTCGGACTTTCCGCAGAGCTAGTGTCCGAGTTTTGGGTGTGGTTTAGCTGGATGGAAAGTGCGTGCGGTGCAGCGGAAGGGCCTACATCATTTGGACGCCAGCCTTTGTCGAATGCTGGCAAGGCAGCTTTTCCGAGCAAGTCTGTGTCAAAGTTTGCCGATTATTCAAGGGATAGGGTCTGCGCTGAGATTTCAGGCGGATTGGCGCTTTGGATTTTGGCCAGGTAAGTCACGGACGATGGTAATTTGAGCGCTTTGTAGAATATGGGAACAAGGAAGGCTACCCACTGCTGCTTGCATTTGGGCCCCCTGCCGCAACGAAAGTGGCGGCCGCTGGCGGCGCTGGTGCTGGCGCTTTTGATCGCCGCACCCGGCTGCCGTACTTGGGCCGGCCTGCGCCCCGTGCCGGCCAAGGCGGTCGGCGCCCAGCCGCGCTATGTTCCCAGTGAAAAAAACATGGTTTCGCTTCCCCCCTATGTGATCGAGCCGCCGGATATCCTCTTGGTCGATGCCTTGCGAGTGATTCCCAAGGCGCCTTTTAAAATCCAGCCTCTGGATGTGCTGTCGGTGCAGGTGGAAGGCACCGGCGCCTATCAGCCCATCAACGGGCTGTTTTTGATCGAGCCCAGTGGCATGCTCAACCTGGGTCCGGCTTACGGCAAGGTGAAAGTCGGCGAGCTGTCGCTGGAAGAGGCCACCGAGGCGGTCACCAAGCACCTGAAGCGGATCCTCAAAGAACCGCAGGTGTCGCTGACTCTGAATGAATCCGGCGGACAGCAGCAGGTGGCCGGCGAACATCTGGTGGGCCCGGATGGCACGGTCAACCTGGGCACCTACGGGTCGGTGTACGTGGCCGGCCTGACGATCGCAGAGGCCCGCAATGCCATCCAGGAGCATTTGAAACAGTTCCTGGAGGCGCCGTTGGTCTCGGTGGATGTGTTTGCCTACAACAGCAAGGTGTACTACGTGATCACCGAAGGGGCCGGCTTTGGCGACCAGATCCAGCGCTTCCCGATCACGGGCAACGAAACGGTGCTGGACGCGGTGAGCCTGATCAACGGCTTAAGCCGGCTGTCGAGCAAGAACATTTGGATTGCACGCCCCTCGCCTTCCGGCTGCGATCAGATCCTGCCGGTGCGCTGGGACGAGATTGCCAAAGGGGCCGGCACCTGCACCAACTACCAGGTGTTGCCCGGCGACCGGATCTTCATCTCGCAAGATCACCTGATCGCCTTGGATTCGTTCATCTCCAAGGTGCTCAACCCGCTGGAACGGGCCTTCGGCACCAGCTTGCTGGGCATGCAAACAATCCAAACCGCCCAAAGCTTCCCGGGTGGCACGAACAACCAGGGAAATCCAGGACCTTAACGTAGGCCAGACTTAGAATCAAGAAATCGAAATATTGCAAGAGCCGCAAGCGCATGAGGTGCTGCACTATGTCACACAATGCCACTACTCGCACAATAATTTGGCTAAGCGTGCTGTCCGTAGTCGCGACGGCAAGCATGACGTGTTTCGCCCAATGGGGAACCAATGCGTCGCCTTACAGCGAGTGCTGTCCGTGCGTACCTGCGCGGCCGTGGGGATATTGTCAGACGCGCTGGCATCGTTGGCCAGGAGTGATGTACGGCGGCATGCCGGTTCAAGCACCGTTGCGCGGGGAGGGGATTTCGCCGCCGCAAACCGAACTGCCGGCTCCCAGCAGCGAAGGGCAGACGAAAACGCCTTTTCCCGCGACTGAGATTCCGAGCGAAACGCGTCCTGAAGCCACCCCGTCGCAGGCACCGAGCAATCCATTCCAGCCCGCACCAAGTGAACAGCCACTGGAGCCAGGGTCGCAGCAGGCGCCTGAGAGGGGCGCGCCAGGAGAAAAGGAACCTGGCACGGCTGAACCGGGCGCCACGGAGCCGGGTGCTGCGGCGCCAGGCACAACCGGACCGGGGATGGAAATGCCGGGCACCGAACCACCCATGGAATCGCCGGCTCCGTCGGATACCAATCAGCCTGCACCGAGTGAATCGCCAACGCAACCGTCGAACAAGGAGGAGCCGAAGCCGAACGATGACTCCCTGCCCGGTCCTACCGCCGAACCACCGCCTGCAAACTCTGCACCTGGCGCGCAGAACATGTCGCCGGGCTTGCGGCTGCGTCGCGGGGATGGCGGCGGCGCGGGACGACAAGCGCGAGATTCGGATCCCGCACCGGTCATGCCCCTCACGCGCAGTACGCCGGCGAGAGAAACTGCGCCAACTGGATTTCGCGCCAAGGCAAACACTCGCGAAGCGGCTCAGCCTGCTTTGACGAAAGCTGCGCCGGAATTGATCGCGCCGCAAAATGCACGTCCGATGACGACAAGCGAATCTACCTCGCAGGCCAAGCAGGCCTCGATTGCCAATCCGCTTCGCCCAGCGGATACTTTGCCCACAAGGCAAGCAGCTATGGAATCGGAATCGCTGGGCAACATTCAGGCGGTGAGCGTGGAGGACGACAAAGTTGCGGCGCGGTCCAATCCGCTGCGATAAACTGCTGCGTTGAATTTACGATGCCGACTGTCGATTTCACGGGCGCGAAACGCTTTGTCCGGTCGGCAACGGCACGCGATTCTTCATCGGACGTGCCATTGCCGCGCCTAGTCTGTTTGAGCCCTGGGAATTAGACTTATAATTGTGTGAGCCCTTTTTTGATTGGGCGTGCCTCGTGTTGGAGCAGTGCAGGGCATGCCATCTGGCCAGGGCGACTTTGGTTCCTTCGGGCTATTTATCGGTAGGAATCTGCACCAGTGAACCCGCGCCAAGTCGTCTTAAGCCGAGCGGAAGCTGCTGAATATCCGTCGGCGGCTCCCTTCCATCCCGACGAACAGTTTCCGGAGTATGGCTTCGGGAGCGGCGCGGTTACGACGAGCGAGCGGAATGTCGCGTATCGAGCCGTTCGTCAGGCATTGAAGTTGAGCGGTTGCGACGGCGCGCGATTCGGGACCGCGGATTGGAACCCGCTGGGGGAATTCATCCGCCCGGGCCAGCTTGTGTTGCTCAAGCCAAACCTCGTGAAGGAAACCCACCCGCGATCCCAACGGTTGGCTGTATACCATCACGCACGGAAGCATCATTCGCGCGGTGGCCGATTACGCATTCAAAGCGCTTGCCGGGCGGGGCACGGTGGTCGTGGCCGACGCGCCGCAAACCGATTCGAGCTTCGATGCCATGGTGCGGCTGTTGGAATTGAATCAGATTCAGGAATTTTATCGACGGCAGAACTTGGACTTCGAGCTGACCGACCTGCGCAAGGAACAGTGGACGTGCGAGGGAGAGGTGATCACCAATCGAAGGAAATTGGCCGGCGATCCGCGGGGATATGTGGCATTCGATCTGGCCGATCGGAGCGAATTTCATCAGCATGGCGGCGCCGGACGGTATTTCGGCGCCGATTACGACGACGGGGAAGTGAACCGGCATCACAGCGGCGGAAAGCACGAATATCTGCTGGCCGGCACGGCAATCAAATGCGATGTGTTCATCAATTTGCCCAAGCTGAAAACGCACAAGAAGGCGGGAATCACCGTCAATCTCAAAAACCTTGTGGGAGTAAACGGCGACAAGAATTGGCTGCCGCATCACACTGTGGGGACGCCCGTCAATGGAGGCGATCAATTTCCTGCTCCGACGCTGAAGCGCAGCATCGAGCACCGCGCGGCGCAGATGTTGCGTAAATTGGCGCTGGCAGCGCCCGGCGTGGGCCCTTGGCTCTTGCAGCGCGCTCGCAAAGCCGGCAAGCCGATTTTTGGCGATACCTCCAAGGTGATTCGCAGCGGAAACTGGTTTGGCAACGACACCACGTGGCGGATGTGCTTGGACCTCAATAAATTGGTGCTGTATGGGAATTCGGACGGCGCCCTGCGGCCTCCGGAGGCAACGCAACGCAAAACTTATCTGTCGTTCGTCGACGGGATCATCGGCGGGCAAGGAGATGGCCCGATGGATCCCGATCCGTTGGAATCCAAAGTCGTGTTGTTCGGGCTTAGCCCAGCTTCGGTCGATGCGGCGGCGGGAATACTGATGGGATTTGATCTCCAGAAAATTCCGATTGTATGGAACGCATTTCAGGCGCGTGTTTTCTCGTTGGCAGAGTGGAACTGGGATGAGATCAATTGCGTGAGCAACTATGAGCCGTGGAATGTTTCGTTGGCGGAGTTGAGCGGCTCGCAGGCGCGATTGGAAGTGAATCCGCACTTCGGCTGGGCCGGACATATTGAGACACAACAACCCGCCAGCGCGACCCCGGAGTAGTTCCGCGAATGTCGTCGCCGCTGATCGAAAAACTGTACGCCAAGCTGCCGGTGGTCCTGCAGAATGCCGCATGTTGGCTGGAAGGATGGCGGATTCAACGGAGCCGCTATTCGCCGGAATTCCATGAGATGCTGGCGGAGTACGAGGGCCGTAATGCGTATTCCGCGGCGCAGATGCAGGAATTCCGGGACGCGCACGTTCGAGCCATGGTGGAACACTGCGCTCGGACCGTGCCCTACTATCGTCGCGTGTTCGCCGAATGCGGATTCCGCGCGGATCGCTGCCAAGGGCTGAACGATCTGGCGCAGCTTCCGGTGCTGACCAAGCTAATCGTGCAAGAGCACACTGGGGAATTGGTTTCGGAAGCGGTGGACCGGAAGCAGTGTGTAATTACGCACACCAGCGGGACGACCGGCGCGGGCCTGCGTTTTCCGGTGACCAAGCGCGCCGCACAGGAATCGTGGGCGGTGTGGTGGCGTTACCGCAGGTGGCACAGCCTTGATCTGAACACCTGGTGCGGTTACTTCGGCGGGCGGACGGTGGTGCCGCCCGAGCAAGTCCGGCCGCCGTTTTGCGCGTGAATCGGCCCGGGCGACAGGTGATGTTTAGCGGATATCATTTGTCGGCGGCGAATTTGCCGGCCTACGTCGAAGAGCTAAATCGGCGGCGGCCGCCGTGGCTGCACGGATATCCTTCGCTCTTGTCGCTGTTGGCGGGCCATTTGCTCGAGTCGGGGCGGCGATTGGATTATCAACCGCGGTGGGTAACCGTCGGCTCGGAGAACCTGTTGTCGCGACAGGTGCAGTTGATCGAGCAGGCCTTTGGCGTGCGCTGCCTGCAGCACTACGGAATGACCGAAGCGGTGGCCAATATTTCGCAATACACGGACGGCAATTTATACGTGGACGAAGACTTCGCGGCGGTCGAGTTTTTGCCGAACGATGCGGGCAGTTTTTCCGTGGTTGGGACGAATCTGTCGAATCTTGCGTTTCCGCTCGTGCGTTACCAGGTTGGCGACGACGTGCAGTTGCCCGAAGGCGGCGCTGATTTTGGCGGCGCATTTCCAGGTCGTCGCGTGGCGAGCATCGACGGCCGCAAGGAAGATTACGTGGTGCTGCGCAACGGCGCTCGAGTCGGGCGGATGGATCACATCTTCAAAGACATGGTGACGGTGCGCGAGGCGCAGATCGTTCAGAACGAGCCTGGGCGCTGATCGTGCGGCTGGTGCGATCGCCGCAATACACGGATGCCGACGAGGTGCGCTTGCGGAGCGAATTTGCCAGCCGCCTGGGGCAGGATGCCCGGCTGGAATTTCAGTACGTCGAATCGATTCCGAAAACGGCTTCGGGAAAGGTGCGATTTGTGGTGTCGACGCTGGAGGAAGGCCGGCTGGCGGGGATCGCCGGGTGACGGCTTGTAACCCTTTACGCTTGCATTGGGTTCAGAAGCGGCGGCTGAGCCGGGGGTGGTTTGACAAGGGGGGGAACAAGATTACACTGAAAGTTTGGGTCTCTCGGAATGGGAGCGTAGCTCCAGTCGCTGGGACCCGGCGCCATCGCAGTCTGCCCCCGGGGTTCGCCACGGCGAGTTGCTAAATCCACCCTTCCCTAAGGGAGCAGATTTTGAAACCTCTTCCAGCGAAGAGAAAATTACGATTCGCAAATGGTCGCTGGAAATGTGTATGGGTTGGCCGGAAGGCGGCAATTTACGGCTCAAAACGCCGCGACCGTCAACCCACGGGAACGGAGTGTGCGCCGGCAGCGTGACGAGAACATTCGCGGTTTCCAAACGTTTATTCAATAAGTTAACAGCAATGACATCCGCCACTAAGACGACTTCTTCTTTGCAATCGCCGGCGATCCTCGGCGGGCGACCCACGTTTGAGAAATTACTGCCGATCGTTCGGCCCACCTTGCCGAAGTTCGACGAACTGCGCGAGGAATTGGCCGAAGTGGTCACCAGCGGCATGGTCACCCGGGGGCGGCAGCTGCAGATGTTCGAGCAGGCGGCCGCCGAGCATCTGAAAGTGAAGCATGCCGTGGCGGTTTCGAGTTGCACGTGCGGGTTGATGTTGGTGTATCAGGGGCTGGGATTGCGGGGGGAGATCATTGCTCCCAGCTTCACGTTCATGGCCACGATAAGTTCGGCGGTATGGGCGGGACTGAAGCCGGTGCTGGTCGACGTCGATCGCCGAACTCACAACATCGATCCGGCAGCGATTGAAGCAGCGATTACGCCGGCGACTACCGGAATTGTGGCGGTGCATAACTTCGGCAATCCGGCCGATATCGGGGCGCTGGAGAAAATTGCCCGGCAGCATAAGCTGAAGTTGGTCTTCGATGCGGCCCATGGATTTGGGGCGCGATATCAAGGCGTGCCGGTGGGCTCTCAGGGGGACGCGCAGGTTTACAGCCTCAGCCCCACGAAGCTGGTGGTTGCCGGGGAAGGGGGCATTGTGGCCACCAACTCCGACGAACTGGCGGAAAAGATTCGCCGCGGCCGTGAGTACGGCATGGGCAACGGCTACGACAGCTTGTTTGCCGGAATCAACTCGCGGATGAGCGAGTTTCACGCCTGCCTGGGGCGGCACAGCCTGGCGATGCTGGAGGGACACGTCGAGCGTCGGCAGGAAATTGTGGCGATGTACCGGCAAGAATTGGGCCAGCTTCCAGGGATCGAATTTCAAGAAGTATCATCCGGCAATCGCGCGTCGTACAAAGATTTTTCGATTACGGTCGATACCGCGAAATTTGGGATGTCGCGCGATGAATTTGCGCAAGCGCTGGCAGCCGACAACATCGATTCGCGCAAATATTATGATCCGCCGGTGCATCGCCAAACCGCCTATCGGAAATTTGCACCGTCGGAAGATCGATTGCCCGTGACCAATTGGCTTTCGCAGGCGAGCTTGAGCCTGCCGGTCTGGTCGCACATGAGCGACGAAATCGTCCAGCAAGTCTGCCGTGCATGCATCAGAATTCACGAAGCTGCCGGCGAGGTTCGATCCCATCTTGCGGCAGGAAAAAAGAAATAAACACTGATTTCCAACTAATGTTCACTTTCGGCGGCGATGGCGGGTCCCAAATCCTTGAAAAAGCAAAACTTTCGGGGATAATGGCGATTAGGCCGGCAGACTTCTACTTTTGGGCCGTCCCGGTCCGGCGAATTTGCATCTGCGGAGACGAGCAACTTTGAATCCAGCCCGTAATTATCGGGTCACGCCTGGCATGGCGCTGCGGATGTTCGCCGACGCGCTGATGTTGCAGTTGTCGCTGTTGGCGGCGCTGGTGCTGACGCTGTTCGGCGATCTGCTGTTCAATCCGGAGCTGCCGCACAAATCGCTCTCGGACATGTTTTGGTCGACGCTGAGCATGTACGGCAATTCAGCATGGCCGTTGACGCTTGTCGGCCTGGCGATCTTTCAGCTCAGCGGCTTTTACACCTACGGCCGCTTCTATCAGGGACGTTACAAGGCGCTGATCGTTTTTCAGGCGGTCTGCCAAAGCTATTTGATCTTCGGATTCGTCGTGTATTTTCTGCGTGGCGATTTGCCGCTGCCGCGCCGCACGTTGATTATGTCGTGGGTGTTCAGCGTGGTGCTGTTGGTCGGATCGCGGTTGTGGCAGGTGCTGTGGAAGAATTTGGTCGATCCGGAGCGGCCGCGCTTGATCGGCCAAAAAGGACGCGGAAAGAACGTGCTGGTGATCGGCGGGGCCGGTTACATCGGCTCGGCGCTGCTGCCTAAGCTGCTGGATGCCGGCTATCGAGTGCGCTTGCTCGATCTGCTGATGTACGATACTGATCCGATCAACCAAGTGCTGACACATCCGAACCTGGAAGTGGTGCAGGGGGATTTCCGGCACGTCGGCAAGATCGTGGAAGTGATGCAGGGCATGGATGCGGTCGTGCACTTGGGGGCGATCGTGGGCGATCCGGCTTGCGAGCTGGATCGCGAATTGACGACCGAAGTCAATCTTTCTGCAACCCGCATGGTGGCCGAAGTGGCCAAGCTATGCAGTGTCGAGCGGTTCGTGTTTGCCAGCACGTGCTCGGTGTACGGGGCGTGCGACGAGATGCTGGACGAGCGCTCGCGCACCAAACCGATCTCGCACTACGGCAACACCAAATTGGCGGCGGAGCGAGTGCTATTGTCGATGAACGACAACCGTTTTTCGCCGACGATCCTGCGATTCGCCACGATCTACGGCCTCTCCGGCCGGACGCGGTTCGATCTGGTGGTCAATTTGCTGACTGCCAAGGCGAAAATCGAGGGCAAAATTACAGTTCACGGCGGCAATCAATGGCGGCCGTTCGTGCACGTCGATGATGCCGCCTTGGCCATCGCTCGGGCGCTTTGAGGCCCCAGTGGAACTGGTGGGCAACGAAGTGTTCAATGTCGGCTCGGATGAGCAGAACTATACGATCAAGCAAGTCGGAGAAATTGTTCACCAGCACGTGCCCAGCGCGGAGTTGCTGGTCAGCGAGGGCGATACCGATCGGCGCAATTACCGCGTGAGTTTTTCCAAGATTCGGAATCAACTGGATTTCGCGCCGCATTGGACGGTGGAAAAGGGCATCGAGCAGGTGCTGGAAGCGATCGCCCGGGGCGACATCGTCGACTACCGCGAAGCGAAGTACAGCAACGTGAAATTCCTCAGTGCCGAAGGGACGCAGCGGCTGAGCCGGTCGACGTGGGCGCATGAATTGCTCGACGAGATTACTACAGGCTCGTAGTGGTTTGGACGGCCGAGTTCGTCTCATCTTCAAGCAGCGCAAGGTCAGAGGGTTGGGCTCTTTTGCGCCGGCCAATAGCGGAATGAACCGATTCAAAACAGCGTATCTGATGCTGCGGCAGTTCGGCCCGCGGATTGTTTTTTTGCGCGCGGGCGTGTATCTGTCGAAAGCTCTGGGGCTGACGCGCCGGCGATTTCCGTCACGCTCGTGGGTTTCGATTCGGTTGGAGGAGATTTGCAATTCGGGCACGCCGTGCGAGGCGGCGCCGTATGCCGAGCTTAAGCGGCGCGATGCTTCGGAGTTTCTTTTTCCATTGGGCAAGCCGCCGCTTGTGCCGGAGTACATTCGCAACGGGCCGCAGCAGCGGCAGCCGCCGTTGGCGGAGCGATTGAAACTGATCGAAGAGAACCGGAGCGTGTATTGCTTTCGCACCGTGGCGCCGGAGCGCATCGACTGGAACAGCAACCCGCTGGATGGTTCGCACATCGATGGCAACCGGACCTGGAGCGAGATTCCTGACGTAGCGCCCGGCCAGAAAGATATTCGGTTGTTTTGGGATCCGGCGCGGGCCGCGTGGGCCATCGATTTGGCGCGGGCAGGCGGCCACGGGATATCGGTGGATGCCGGATCGTCGTACTGGCGCTGGGTCGATTCATGGATGGATGCCTGTCCGCCGTGGCGAGGACCGAATTGGAAATGTGGCCAGGAAGCCACCGTGCGGTTGATCGCGCTGGCCATTGGATTTTGGGCTGTGGCCGACGATCCAGCCACGACGGACGATCGCTGGGTGCAATTTGCGCGGCTGGCATGGGCCACCGGATATCGCATCGAGCAGCATTTCGAATACGCCCGGTCACAGAAAAACAATCATGCACTTTCCGAAGCGTGCGGGCTGATGTTGGTGGGACACTTGTTTCCGGAGTTTCGCGAGTCGGCGCGATGGTTCGAACGAGGTCGGGCGGTTTTCTGCGACGAGCTGGCGCGGCAGGTTTATGCCGACGGCAGCTATGTGCAACATTCGATGAATTATCATCGCGTGATGTTGCAGATGGCAGTGCTGGCGGCACGGTTGGCCCAATGGCGCGGTCAGCCCTTTGATTCGGCCACGATGCAACAGATTGCGGCGGCCGAGGAGTTTTTGTTTCAGATGCTCGATGAATCGACCGGGCGGACGCCGCTCTATGGGAACAACGACGGTGCGTGGGTGTTGCCGCTAGATGAATGCGATTTCACTGATCATCGCGGGGCAGTGCAGGCGGCGCACTATTTGGTCAGCGGCAAACGGCGGTTTGCAGCCGGGGCGTGGGACGAGGATTTGCTGTGGCTGTTTGGGCCGGAGTCGCTGGCCGCGCCGCAGGAAGCCGTGGCCCGGCCACAATCCAGCCAATTCAACGACGGCGGATACTACACGCTGCGCGACGGCGAGAGTTGGGGGATGATTCGCTGCCATACGTTCCGCGATCGTCCGGCCCATTACGATCAACTGCATTTCGATCTATGGTTTCGCGGACAGAACTTGCTGGGCGACTCCGGCACGTATCAATACAATCCGCCCGAAGGCAAGTCGCTGGAAGATTATTTCCAGTTGGCGCGGGGGCATAACACCATCGAATTGGACGGCCGTTCGCCGGTGGAGCGGGTGTCGCGGTTTTTGTTCTTTCCCTGGCCGCGGGCCAAGATGCGGCATTTTGAAGCCGATGCCGGCGGTTATGGTTACTTCGAAGGAGAAAGTTACGACTATGATGTGCGCCCGTGGCATGTGCTGCATCGGTGCGCGATCGTAGGGCTGGCCGACGACGTATGGGTGATTATCGATGATCTGCTGGGCTCGGGAGAGCACACTGCCACTCTGCGCTGGCATTTGCCGGAGGCGCCGGTGCGGCTGAATGCGGAACAGGCCACGATCGCGGCCGAAACACCGGCGGGCGAATGTTTTCTGACGCTGCCCAACGGCGATGCGCATCCTTGGAAGCGGCTGGAAATTGTTCAAGGCTATCGGTCGGAATACTACGGCCAGCGACGGGCGATTCCGCTGGTGGAGGCCGAAGTCAGCGGCGAGTTGCCGTTGCGACTGGTGACGCTGGTGGCGGCTGAAGCCCCGGCGATGTGGCATCGGGAGGCGGCTGGCTCGCAGGGGGAGAGTTACGAATTGCGGCGTGGCGAGGCGGCCTGGAAAATTGAGTTGGCGCCGCGGTTGCGCAAGTCGCAGCGAGTTGTAGTAAATATTCGTTCGGGCGTGCCGAGCGGCAAACGGACCGATCGTGGTTCCGCTGCAGCGGCGTCCGCGATGCAATAACAGATGCACGTATTGTTGATCCATCAAGTGTTTGTCTCCCCGGAAGAGCCCGGCGGAACGCGTCACGTGGAACTGATGTCACGAGTGGTGCAAGCGGGACATCGTGCCACCATTGTGGCCAGCAATCTCAGCTATGTGACCGGCAAGGAATTTGTCAGCGGACGCCATTGGGTCACGGAGCAGCATGTGCAAGGGATTCGAGTGCTGCGGGCGTACACGTATCCTTCATTGCACCGGAGCTTCACCTGGCGCGCCATTTCGTTTTTGAGCTTCATGTTCACGGCGGTCTGGGCCGGCTGGAAAGCGGGCAAAGTGGACTTGGTGATGGGCACGTCGCCGCCGCTGTTTCAAACGTTGTCGGCCTGGCTGATCGCTTGCATGCGACGGCGACCATTCCTGCTGGAAATCCGCGATCTGTGGCCGGAATTCGGCATCGATTTGGGCATTCTCAAAAACCCGGTGCTGATTTGGATCGCCCGGCGGGTGGAAATGTTCATCTATCGGCGAGCCACGCACTTCCTGGTCAACTCGCCGGCCTATCGAGATTATCTGATCACCAAAGGCGTGCCGAGAAATAAGATCAGTTTCATCGCCAACGGCGTCGATCCGACGTTGTTCCAGCCGGAAAGCGACGGAGGCAAGCTGCGGAAAGCTTTCGGCGTCGAGAACAAATTTGTCGTCACATACGCCGGAGCGCTGGCGATCAGCTACGACATTGACACCATCCTGCGAGCCGCCGCGGAACTTCGCGATCAGCCGGGTATTCACTTTTTGATCGTTGGCGACGGCAAGGAGCGGGCGAATTTGGAAGCGCTAGCGAAGGACCTAAAGCTCGAGCATGTGACCTTCACCGGAGCGCAACCGAAAAATCAGATCCCCGAAGTGCTGGCCGCCTCCGACGTCTGCGTGGCCACGCTCAAGAACATCCGCATGTTCAGCACGACGTATCCCAACAAGGTGTTCGACTACATGGCGGCCGGCCGGCCGACTGTGCTGGCCATCGACGGCGTGATCCGGCAGGTCGTCGAAGCCGCGGAGGGAGGAATTTTTGTTCCGCCGGGCGATTCGCACGCGCTGGCCGCAGCCATTCGCCGGCTGCATGACGATCGCGCAGCCGCCCGGGCCATGGGGCAAAAAGCGCGGCGTTACGTCGAACAACACTTTAATCGCGCCCAACAGGCCGACCTTTTATGCCGACTGGTGGAGCGATTGGCGGAGCATGGGCGCGCGGAGGCGGAAGATTCGTCGAACGAGCCGCCGACCGCCGGTCGCGTCTCGATCAATATATTTCAGGAAAGTCGCCGCACTTCGGCCTAAGCGCGGCACGTGTTCACCGATGTATCGCCGTTTCGGTAAACGATTGTTCGATTTGGCGCTGGTGATTCCGTCGCTCGTCGTTCTTGCGCCGGTCATCGCGCTCACGGCGCTGGCGGCCCGCATGGCGATGGGGCGCGGCGTGCTGTACCGGCAAGAGCGCCCGGGCTGCACGGCAAGCCGTTCACGGTTGTACAAATTTCGCACCATGATCGACGCTTATGACGAACATGGGCAATCCGCTATCGGATGCGGAGCGATTGACGCCGTTCGGCCAATGGCTGCGGAAGTTTAGCTTGGACGAACTGCCGCAGTTGTGGAACGTGTTGCGCGGCGACATGAGCCTGGTGGGCCCGCGCCCGCTGGTGATCCGGTATTTGCCGCGCTACACGCCGGAGCAGTTCCGCCGGCACGAAGTTCGGCCGGGGCTGACGGGCTGGACGCAAACCAACGGCCGCAACGCCCTGTCGTGGGACCAGAAATTTCAGTTCGACGTGTGGTACGTCGACCATCTGAGCCTGTGGCTGGACATCAAAATCATTGCCCGCACGTTCTGGCTGGTGCTGCGGCGAGCGAACGTGAACGCGGAAGGCCACGCCACGATGCCGGAATTCATGGGGTCGACGGCGAAAGCGGATCGCAGAGCCGCGAGCTCTTCGGCGCGAATGCTTGAGTGCGCACTTGGAGTTAAGATTGAACCTACCGTTGCGAATCGCACACGATGACCTGCCACGCCGTCAAACGCATGAACCTACGATTATTCCGGGATGGCAACTCAAAAATTGATTGTGATCGACGCGGGCGGCCTGGGATCCGAAGTCGTGTGGGCGGCGGAAAATCGAAACGCGCAGCTCGCCGACCTTCGATATCCTCGGATTCTGTGACGACGATCCGGCGCAAAAAGGGAGCAAATTCTACGGCTACGGGATGTTGGGCACACCTGAAGAAATCGACTCGAAGTTGCCCGAAAAGCCGGGTTTTTGTGCGCTGTCGGAAACAATCGGCGGCGCGAGGAAGTCGTGCGGCGTGTGATGGCGCTGGGTTGGACGCCGCAGTGACGGTGATTGAGCCCTCGGTGATGATCGCCCGCGACGTGCAAATAGGATCGCGGCACGTACGTGGCGGCCGGCACAACGCTTTCGCCCGATGCGCAGGTGGGGAAGCACGTCATTTTAAATCTGAAGTGCACGATTGCCCACCATTCGCAGTGGAAGATTTCGCGACAGGTTTCTCCCACGGCGCTGCGTTTCGGGATATTGCGTGGTGAAGTCCGGCGGCGATGTTGGGTTCCAATGCGGTCGTCGGTCCGCGAGTGGTGGTCGGCGCTGGGCCACGTTTGGTGCCAGCTCCTTTGCGGTGGAAAATATTCCCGACGGCGCCACCGCGATGGGCAATCCGCCGCGCGTCATGTTTCGATCTTCCAAGAGTTAGGCGCCCCGCGGCGGCAGATTTCTGTGTTTGACTTGCATCACATCGGATACCTGGTGCGCGATATTCCCGCCGCGGCGGCGGAATTTGTAGACCGTTTCGGGTATCGCGTGGAAAGCGCTGTCGTGATCGACGAGAAACAGACTGCCCGGGTGCAATTTCTCCGGCAGCCCGGGGCCGATCATTGGCTGGAACTGATTGCTCCGACGGATTCGCAGCAGCAAGCTTTCCAAAGCGCTGGAGCAGGGGGCGGATTGCACCATCTGTGCTACGAGGTGGCCGATATTGCCGACGCTTCCCAAAAACTTCGCGGCCAGCGGCATGTTGCCGCTGGGCGAGCCTCGGCCGGCCGCGGCGTTTTCGGGCCGGCGGATTGCCTGGTACATGGACCGGGCAAAGTTGCTGGTGGAATTGGTGGAAAGCGGCCCGGGCGACTTGAGTTTGGCAAGCATTCAATCGACGAATGCGCAAACAGAAATGGATATTCGATCGCAGTTGCGCAAAGTCGTGCTGGGGGTCCTGGACGACCCGGAAATCCAGTACAGCGACGCACTGTCCACGGCCAATTGCGCGGCCTGGGATTCGGTGGCGATGGTCCAAATTGTTTTGGGCGTGGAGGAGGAATTTGGACTGCGGTTCACCACCGACGAAATGGCCGAAGTGCAGAGCGTGGCCGATCTCGTCGGGCTATTGGAAAAATACACCGGCGACGGCCGAGCCGCGCCGGGCAGCCTGCCGCGGCGGCGCCGCACCAGGTTTCACGCGGGACCTGCCCATGACGGATCGTCAGGTAATCGTCGTCGGCGGCGGCGGTCACGGCAAAGTCGTCATCAGTTCGTTGCGTGCCCAAGGATACAAGAATTGCGCGGTGTACGACGATGACGATAGCGCCAAATGGGGCCAAATGCTGATGGGCTTCCGATCGCCGGGCCGATTGCCCGACTCGGCGAGCCCGATCGGCACCCCGCGGTGATCGCCCTGGGCGATCGCTGTTCGCCAAGCGGCTTGGTCGAAAAATATGCCCGAGATGGGTTGCCGTGGTCCATCCTCGGCGCGTACGTGGACGAATCGGTGGTGAATCGGACCAGGCACGGTGTGTTCGCCGGCGAGGTGTTATACAACCGGGCGTGACTGATTCGGCGCACTAGCATCATTAACACCTCGGCCAGCGTCGATCACGATTGCATCTGAGCGATTACGTTCACATTGCGCCGGGCACGCACCTGGCGTCAAGAATGTGCCAGTCGGCCGCGGGGCCGATTTAGGCACCGGAGCTAACGTCATATGCCGGCATCACGATCGGTGAATTTGCCGTCGTGGGTTCGGCGGCACGGTAATTCGCGATATTCCCGCCTACGTGACGGCGGTCGGATGCCCGGCTCAGGTGATCAAGGCGCAAGCCGGTCTCGTGATGGCAATTCATGGCGGATTGGGACATAAGCGAGGATTCGTTGCCGGACGAAGAGAACCAGTTGTTATTCGATCACGAAGGCGCTACTGGAGCATCATGAGCGGCTGGCAAACCGACGATTCCCCGGGGCGTTTGCCGATTGGCGCAGGCTGTCATCGACGGTGACGAGGTTGCGTTTTTAACTCGGGCCGCAAAGGTGTATCGGCATTTGCGGCAAAAGGCTGCGCGCCGCCGTCGCTGCGGCAGGCCAAGGTGGCGCTGTTGTCGAGCGGCACAGACCGCATTGGCCGGCGCCGCTCGTGGAATTGGCGTGCTTTCGCGATGGAATCGATGTCACATTGCTATAAAGCGCCGTACGACAGCTATGAACAGCAGATTCTCGATCCGCAGTCGGGGCTTTAGGTTTGGCCCGAGGTGGTGCTGATCGCCACGCACTGGCGCGATGCGAACTTGCCGGCGTTCTCGGAAAATCCAGAAGTCCTCAGTCGCGGAGGCGACCCAGAATTCGAACAGCTTTGGATAACGCTGCTGAAGCATTGCCGTGCCGTGTGATTCAGCACAGTTTCGATCAGCCGCCGCGCTCGTTCGGGAATTTGAGTCATACGTTGGCCGGCGGCGCGGACGGCGATGTTGCGGGATCTCAACCGGCGGTTTGCGGCCAAGGCGCCGACGGCGGTCACCATTCTGGATTTGGAATACATGCAAGCCCGCTGCGGCGGGAAATGGTAAGGAACTTAGCGCAAT
>CAVRAW010000005.1:0-717590 GCA_963719205.1 Pirellulales bacterium
GCGGCAGCTGGCTGCATGATCCCAGCCCTGGCGTTGGGCAAGTTCCACGCTGCGTCATTAGCTTGATCAGACCTTGCCATTGCGTAACCGGGAGTTGGATCGGGCTGGAGCCGCCGGCTGGAGCGATCAGTTGTTGGCAGATGAGCCCAGCGGCGCGGAAGAATGCTTTGTGATAGGTCGGCATAGATTTCATTTGTGTTGGGACAAGAAAAAAGCGGACCCCGCCGGCCGAGGCAGGCAGGATCCGCGTGGATGACGTTTGACGCTGCTCGACGCTAAACGTACGCACCAGCGATCTTGGTCCCAGTGCAGCTTAGTCGATCTCCTTCTTGCAGCACGTAATCGGCGGCGACCGGCTGGCGGTTTACGCGGATCAGATAATCCTGCGGTTTGCCGTGTGGCATCTGGCTTTGAAAGAAGGTGGCAACTGTAGTTCCTTGTGCCACCTCCAGATAGTCGGCAAAGCCCGCTCCATCGTTGTTGATGAAAAGTACTTTCATGCAATTCCTCCTGAGTGAAATAAGTTGGTGTGGAGAGCCAGGTGCAGTTCCTGGGCGGGGCTCGATTAGCCGTACGTGCGTCGCTTAATCCGAAATTCGCTCTGCATCTACGGGCAAGGCCGGAATTGACGGCTCCGGCAACTGCGGGTTGCCAGGATCCAGTTCCCGTATTAGCACCGGGCCCAGTTCTTCATCCGTGGACCTTCGGCCCGCCTGCTCTCAGTGCATACGCGCAGATCAATAGTGGCAATAGGCACGCCAGCAGCAACGCAGTGGACTGAATCGACTCGGCCACCAGCGGTGCACGGATGCGCTGTTCGGCGATTTCGCGCCGCTGCGCTTCAAGATCATCATGTTGTTGGTCGAGATGGGCCCGTTCCTGTTGGATCCCTTGATGCAACGATCGCTGGGCTTCGAGCAGGTCTTCGTTTTGCTCAGCTTGCTGCACGTTTTGGTGGGTCTGTTGATCGACGCTCCATTGGGCGTAATCTGCGAGTCGACTATCAGAAGGACTGCAGCCCGTCAGCTTAAAAAACAGCACTACGATACCGATCAAAAAAGCAATTCGAATCATGGTGGGGTTCTCCGGCGATGTAAAAGAATTGGCGATCAAGACTTCAAGCGTCCTGCGCATGCGGATTTCACGCACCAGCAGCATGGCCAACACGGCAGTTAAGAAGGTCTGGGACGCCAACACGAGAAAAAACATGGGGATGCTCCTTTTTCAGCGAGGAAAGTGCGCCCTTGATCAACTCCGGCGCACCAAAAGAAAAATCCTCGCGCCATCTGGCAGCAACCAAGTGCACGAGGATCGAAAGAAGAGGAAAAACCGCCTTCCAAAAGCTACGAGTTTCCATCATATGAATATGACACGAAATTTGGAGAAATTTAGTTCACTGGCCGGTCCCATACGCGATCCACGAAGATGCCTGCCTAGACTCGCCACGTGCGCGGAGCATTGGGCGAATACCATCGGTGACCGGCGGGTTCATTGCCGCCCCTGGACCCCGACTAGCCACTTCTCCTATTCCAAAAATCGTTTTCACCCGAACACTTGACGTGGTGGTTATGGGTGACGCATTTCGCGAAGTTATTTAGCAAACGATCGCCCCAAACCGCCAATGGCACGCGGCGGCCGGGCTGTCGTTGAAATGGCCCTGGCTCAGACGTAAAATCAAGCCATAGAAAATTGCGACAGCGATGAAATTGCTGATCGTTTCGACCGCCGACGTGCTCAACCATACGGAGGATCATTCGGTGTGGCCCAACAAGGCCGCATGACAACACAATTTGATCAACGCGCGAGCGTCCAGACTGCTTCCCTCAAAACCGCAAGTCGGGCTTCGGCCTCGAAACAAAGGAGCAGCAACTTGTGCCGCGTCCCGTAAGGGACGCTGGCCATGTGCTGTTCTGGTGCCTCTTAGCGGGGGTTCAGAGGAGCTGCCTTGGTTCAGCGTCCTTTTTTTGCACATGCACACTTTAGGGGGGGGTCAATGTCAAGAATTTGGTACTGCAAAATCAACGACGTCGAAAGTGGCCCGCTCGCAGCACATGAAGTTCTCGATTTGGGCAAAAAAGGGATACTTACCCGAGCTGATTTTGTTCGCAAGGGAAGTGTGGGCCGATGGGTCAGCACCGCGAAAGTGCACGGCTTGGAATTCAATCGAGGCACGTCAACCACCATGAGGTTCCGAACAATTCTGAGACACCACTAAATAACCAATCGAACACACCAGCGAGACGATAAGCCCGCAAATAATCGAGATTTCGTTTGCGCCCGAACTTGCCTATTGCTCACATTCGTTGTGGGACCATTTTTGATGTGTTTTATTCCTCCGTTTGGTGAAATAGTAAATCTATCATCAGTTTGTGCTATTGCGTTTTTTAGTTCGTTCATTGGGTGGATGGTATTTATGGCAGTGACGGGCAATCAATCTGATGATGATGTTGCTAATATCGCAATCGGTGGTTTTTTCTTCACTGCAGTGATAGGAATCGGTTGCCTGTTATTATTTCAAGTAATTGCAAGTTACTCGACGACACTTGCCGATTGGAAAACGGTTTTGCACTTGGCCCACAGCAAGCCAGGCATCGGCGTGGTAGTAATTAAGGCTCTCGGCCATGCTTACGCCATTGCGGAAGATCCAAATCCCGCTCTAGACTGGAACTTCTTTGTCTTTCTCGGATGCACAATTGGAAGCGTCGGTTTCTGCGAGGAAACCGTCAAGCTTCTTCCGGTTGCCTATGTGATTTACCGATATAGAAACATCGCGCCTTAAAAGATTATTACTTGTCGCCGCCTATTCAGGCCTGGGATTCGGAATAGGCGAAGGACTGTTTTATAGTTATTTCCAATATCTGCCGGACGTGCCATTTTCTCCGGTATATCTGATTCGTTTTCTCAGCATCGCGAATATGCACGCGGTCTGGACCATGATTGCAGCGGCCTTCGTGGTCAAACTGGATGTGGTCTCGGAAACCGACAAACAGACCGCACTGTTCCTTTGGGCCGTATGCGGCCATTGACGACAGCAATTCTTCACGGCTTGTATGATACATTGCTCAGCTATTGGACTTGGATGATTCCGCTTGCTGTCCTGACTCAGGTCGCTGCAATACTGGCCGTGATTGCGATCATCAAACATTGGTCTCAGTCGGTTCCGCCATCGTCCGCATGATGGAGACGATGTCGACGTCGGTCACGCGAACGCCGGAAAACCAAAACCCCGTGCCCTTGGGCCATGGATCCGCCGGCCAAGGGAGCAGGAATTGTTTCCTGGTCGTTGGTCGACCACCGACCCGCCGCCCGACACGGACCTGACGGATGGCAAACTGTGCCAAGGGGGTCGCATACACCAAAGCCGCTTTACCCCGTCGCACCAGCTGGGCGAATGCAGGATCTCAATGAGCAATTTACATTTTCGATACGCGAGCACGTACGCCAAGTGCCGCATGTATTGACCGCCGAAGAAAAGGTTCAAGAGAAGAAGTACGGAAGAGCTTTATGGGCACGCAAGTACGACCATGTGCCACGCGACGACTTTACGCTAGTGGTCAGCCTTGCTAATGACGCCTATTGCTCACAGAGTTGGAAGGACGGCAAACGCAAGCGGCTGGAATTACTTGTTGGCGAAATCCTTGAAGAATTGCCATGGATGGTGCAGCGAGTACGCAAGCAACGGGAGGAAAACCTCCGTCGGCAAGAAGAACGACGCCGGGCAGAGCAACGGCGTTGGGACGAAGAGCGAGCGCCGACGAAAAGAGCAGGAGCGAGTACGGCCTTACTCAAAGAGGTTGATGAATGGCGAAAGGTAAACGGGATTCGTGCATACATCCACGCGGTTGAGGAGACTATGCGGGAGCTGGATCTTGTCTCGGATCCGAAAGTACAAGAATGGCTCGGTTGGGCCAATCGCGTGGGCCGACCAGTTGGACCTGATTGAATCCATTCGACAGCAGTTGAGAAATGTTCCTCCGACTCAACCGCGTTGAGGCCAGTATTGGCCCTTCGCCGTATACGGCGAGCGAGTCGCATATGCGGCCAAGACACACTTCGCAAGATGTCTGAGAAATCGGAATTAACCGCGCCCCTTGCACGCAACGCCGCGGGGTGTTTTGACCAACCGCACCCTGCGGCGTGCGGGCAGCGAAATTTATTGCTGGTGTTTATATGGCCAAGCGGAAACAAAGAGAAGCGGTGTCGTGTCCGTGGTGCAGGGAACCATTCGAAATCGATCCAGCATCGTCAGCCAGTGGTTTTGTGTGTCCGAAATGTGGAAACGAAGCGTCACTCGGTGCGCTGAGATATCCGGACCACAGGCCGAACGCGATGGCAATTGCTGAGGCCACCGCGAACGCAGCGACAGAGAATATCTATAAGCACAGCATGGCATATTCTTACGAGGACAAAGCAACCGGCCAAGAGATGATAGCCAGCGGCACTCTCATCCGACTTGGCAAGCGATTGCTGGTGGCAACCGTACGACATACAAACCCGCGCGGAACTGACAGCATAGACTTGGTGAAAAGAGCTCGATTATTGTCGCCGCTGCCAACCAACTACGTAATTCGTCGCGAATAAGCGGCGAACACGATGTTGCGGCGTTCGAGGTGGGAGCGGATACGGACGAAAGAATCGGTATCGAACCAATTGGCATCGATAGAATTCACGACGCGGGGAACGGTAAGGACTACAAAGCCAGACTGATTGGAGTTCCATCAGATTACATAAAAAACACGCGACCCGTGCGAGGCATCTACGCTCTGTCATATGGCTGCGAACCAATCGACCCTACTCGCTGGGGTGCTATTTCCAGTAGTCCCCTGCCGCTCGATCCAATTGTTAATGTCGTGGTCAAGTACGATTCCGACGTGATTTCGTATGGGCCAAAACAGCCCGTCCCCGATGGGCTGCCTGCGCCGTTTGGAATGAGTGGCGGCGGTCTGTGGCAGCGATCAGAGAAGATTAAGGACGGTGAATTGTGGACTGCCGAAGATTTACGGTTGTTCGCAATCCAGTCAAGTATTCTCAGAGATCACCCATACCTGATTGCGGTGCAAATAATTCACTGGCTTCAACTCGTCGCGGATAAGTATCCAGATTTGCGGCCAGAGCTTCTAAATCATTTCCCCCGATTGAAATAGCGATGGGGCTGCCGCCTGGCTGCCCGGTGCTTACACGGCAAGCCATTCGACCGGGAGCGGGTGCAGGAGTTTGCGGAAAAACGCAATAGGAGCCGCCAGTTGCACGCGAGCACCGGTGGCCCCGAGCCCCAGTTGGAGCGTGAGGCGAATAGTGGGCCGTTCGGTGGGCAGGTAACGGGCGGCAGTTTTGGCAATCCGTGGCGAACATCCGAACGTATTGAATGGAACCATGATAGCCGCCATTGATTTCGTCAGTATTGCCCCGTAAAGTACTGCGCTGGCTTGTTTTGTGTAACCACGAAAATGACTTATGACTCGTCCTTTGGCCAGCTACGACCGGCCACCAGTTGTTGAGGTGGTGTTGGGTGTGCAGTTTGAGCCCCTTCGTAATTTCACAAGTGGTCATCTCGGGTGGTTTTGGAAGTCGAAGTTGGGGCCCGAATGGAGAAAGGTAGCGGATGCCAAGCTGCCTGATCGCATTGAGCCGTTTGGTGCTTCGGCTCGTGTTTGGGTCCCCGACACGATAAGAATCCAAATAGAACCTAGTTCCGCCCCGGATCGTCTTCAAATTTCTAATTCTGACAGGGACGGAACGATTCAAATACAGCAGACACAATTTCTCTATAATTGGCTCCGTCAAAAAGGGGAGTACCCCCGCTTTAACACCATACGCGATAACTTTGAGCAGCCCTATCGTCAGTTCCAGGAGTTTGCGGCCGAAGCCGACCTGGGCCGATTGCTGAAAAGCAATGGGAAGTCACGTACGTGAATAAGATCCCAAAGGGTGAACTGTGGCACCCCCCGCCGAATGGCATAAAGTGTTTCCAGGCTTGCTTGCCGATATAAGCAACTACGGAGAGACTGAATTTGAATCACTCACCGGCGAATGGCGGAGCGTTGCGAAGGACAACCGTACGCGACTGCGGGCGACGATGCGATATCATGGCCATGGCCCGCAGTCGGCATCGTCCGAAAATGGTGATCTTATTCTTACATTTACAGCGAGGGGACCATCACCACCGAGCAATCCCGGGCGGCGGGTTTTGGCTTAGGGCACTCGACCATCGTTTATGCCTTCGAGGATATTGCATCGTCGGATGCGCAGCAATTTTGGGGGAAACGCACATGAGTACCGCAGTTCTTAGCCGCGAATCTACGATCACCAAGGTCGATTTCAGGCCGGAACCGGAGTCGATAGTCACAGTTAATAGCGGCGCGACTTCACGGCCGCTTGGATGGGGCGAAGTATACGAATGCCTAAGAAAAATTGGCGCCCTTGCAGATGATTGGGATGGGATGGGTGCCGCGGCGCTACAGAGTTAACGCTGGAGCATTGCCACGATTTTGCGGAATATCTCCGCGCAGCGGCGGTGGCCGTGCCGAATTTTATTAGACATACGCCAGACGGGTGCGTGTGCTTTGAATGGCACGACGGCGATCAAATAACGGAAGCTGAAATTGGTGATGATTCGATAGGGTGGCTGATTTTTAGCGGAAGCGAAGTCCTCGAGCAGTATTCGATAGAGTTTGACGCCGCTTAATTGGGAAACTGATTCAAATTCCGGTAATCAGCCGTGGCGGCCATTGAAAATGTCGCTGACGACCCATTGGACCCATCTGAGTTTGTATATCGTCGGGTTCATTTGAGGGATTACCGTCCAGGAGCGACTCCTCCGGTCACGCGGGGCGTTCACCCCAAGCGGTCAAGATACCGACGGCATTTCTTTCTTCCGGGCAAGAGATGTGACAATAAGGCAGGTATTAGAAGCTGCCGCAGGCTCCGGAAAACTATGTAGTCATGAAATTGCCGGTCCGCGATTTGTTATCGCTCTCAACCCCACTCAAATTGGTTGCTGCACACGATAACTCGCCAAAGCCGTTGCCAGGACACTTTGTCGCAACTGCTGAACATCAATGACTACAATGACAAAGTACAGAAGCCAAACTGGAAGCGAGTTCAAGTCGAATTGATGTCCATTGCAACCGTTGCAGATGAACCCTAGCTGGATCGTCCATGTGGCGTTGTTCGGCGGGTGTCAGTGACACCCGATGCGACCATTTTCCGCCCGTTTCTACTCCCTTTGGAGATAATCGGGCGGCAAGTGAAAACCGTCCGCGAATTGCCGGATGAAACCGCGTTTTGTTGGTGCGTCGCGAGGTTGCAATTTTTCGATTATCAGGGTGGCGCTCTAACCAACTGAGCTATGCGCGCCGGTGAGCCTGAAAACAATCGACTTCCGCGGAAGCGACGTGGTTCGCTCGTAAGTCCGCAGACGCAGGCCTCTCAATCAAGATAGCGTATTTTATTGACTGCTTGATGGCTGTCAAAGGCACGCCGCGACGCCTGATTTTCGGCCACTGCTCGCCGATTCTAACAACGCCACCTCGGATCGACCTGCCCGCTCAGTCTCCGCAGGCGGAAAAGTCGTTTTTCCAGGCTGATGCGGAATACCCCCGGCGGCCGAAAAAGATAGCAGGGTTTGTGATTGCGCACTCACTGCGCAGGAAAGCCGCCAATGGCGGACCACTGCCCCATTAACTCTTGATCACTAACTGCCAATCGCCCATCGCATTACGAGGATCGTACCGATGTCACACACGCTCCGCCGACTGCAAATATTGGCCGTCGCCACATCCGTCTGCTTTCTACCGGCATTTGCCAAGGCCGCCGCGCCCAGTGTCGAACAGGCGCTGAAGCTCGCGCCCATCCAAAAAGACGTCGATTACGAGATTCCCAGCTCCGCGGATGCCGTGAAATGCACGATCAAGGCGGAAAAAGTGGATGGTCAAACGGGCTGGGTGGTGCGCAATCCGCACGGGCAGATTCTGCGCGAATTCGTCGACACCAACGGCGACAACGTGGTCGATCGCTGGAGCTATTTCAAGGATGGCATCGAAGTCTACCGCGACATCGATTCGAACTACAACGGCAAGGCCGATCAGTCGCGGTGGTTGAACACGGCCGGCACGCGGTGGGGACTTGATAAGGCGGAAGACGGGAAGGTGGATTCCTGGAAAGCGATTTCGCCGGAGGAAGTGACCGCCGAAGTGGTGCTGGCAATCCGCGACAAAGATCCCGCCCGCTTCGCTCGCGTGCTGCTCACGCCGGCCGAAGCCAAATCGCTTGGCTTGAGCACCGCCAAATCGAAGCAGCTCAACGACAAAATCACCGCAGCGCCCGACGGTTTCACCGACGTGGTGCGCAAACAAAAAGCCATTGGCCCCAAAACGAATTGGGTGCATTTCGGCGGCACGAAGCCCGGCCTGGTCCCCACCGGCGATGCGGCCGGCAAGGATATCACGGTCTATGAAAACGTGCTGGCGATGATCGAAACCGAGGGCAAAGATGCCCAAGTGCAGATTGGCACGCTGGTCAAATTGGGCGACACGTGGCGTGTGATCGACGCCCCGTCGATTCCTGAATCGGCCGAGAAAATCGCCGATTCCGACGGCTTCTTTTTCAACACGACCACTCGTCCGGAATCCTCGACCGCCACCGCCGCGGAAGGCAATCCGAACGAGCAAGTGCAGAAAATGATGGACGAGCTGTCGAAGCTCGACGAAGCCGTGGGCCGCGCTACCAACGAAGCCGAGCAGGCGAAACTGAACGATCGCCGCGCGGAATTGATGTTGCAAATCGCCGACGAAATCGGGGAAAAGGATCGCCCGCAGTGGATCAAGCAGTTTGCCGACGCCATCAGTGCGGCCGCTCAGACCGGCGCCTATCCGGCCGGCGTGGAAAAGCTGAAGGCATTGGCCGAAAAGTTGGCGGCCAACCCCGCCGATGCGGCTTTGGCGCCGACGGTGAAATATCGTTATTTGCAAGCCGACTACGGCTCGAAGCTGCAAAAGCACGAAATCGATTTCGTGAAGGTGCAAGCCGAATGGCTGGAAAATCTTGAACAGTACGTCAAGGATTGTCCCAAGGCCAATGATACGGCCGAGGCCCTGCTGCAGCTTGGCTTGGCGCAAGAGTTCGCCGGCCAGGAAGAGAAAGCCAAGAAGTGGTACGGCCAGTTGGTTTCGGATTTCGGCGGCAGCTCGGCGGCGGTGAAGGCCCGCGGCGCCATCACGCGGCTGGACAGCGTCGGTCAGCCGATGCAGTTGCGCGCGAAAAACACGCTGGGCCAGGTCGAAGATATTTCGAAGTATCGCGGCAAATACGTGCTGATCGACTATTGGGCCACGTGGTGCGAACCGTCCAAAGTCGATCTGGCTCAGCTCAAAGAAATGTATGCCCGATATGGTAAGAACGGTTTCACGCTGATCGGCGTGAGCCTGGACAACAACTTCGCCGATTTGAGCGACTATTTGACCAAGAACCGGCTTCCCTGGCCGCAATTGTACGAGACGGGTGGCTTGGATAGCCGGTTGGCCAACGAGATGGGCATTCTCACATTGCCCACCATGATTCTGGTCGACGACAAGGGCAAAGTGGTGAACCGCAACATTCACATTACGGACTTAGAAACCGAATTGAAGTCGCGGTTGAAGCCCGCCAGCACGGCGCACAGCGATACCGGCGAGCGGGGGCGGTAGAAGATCATCTGTTGCGCCTCCGGAGGGCGTTGCCCTCCGACTATTTGACTTTGCCGAATGTAGAATTTGCAAAGCCGGCGAGCTACGTGCTGCGCGGCTGGCGCGCGGCTGCGAAAAATAAAAATCACCAGAATTCTCCGAGTATTATCGAGCAATTCACTCCGCGCACCGCCGCCGCGCGCTGATTGCGGCATTTCTTGGCACGTAAATCGCTTTGTGCCGCCGCTACGTCCCGCATGGATGCTGGACCGCAGTGTACTCACACACCGGATGGATCCGGGGAGCGTGCTAGGATGTCGGAGTTATGTCCCTCGGCGGCGATTGTTCTGTTTGCCCTGGTGCAGTTGGTGGGTTGGATCGGCGGATTGCTAGCTCGCTTGAGCGTTCGCTGGCGGCATCAGACGCTGTGTCATGCTTTCTTTGTTCTGGCCCTGTTAGCAGTTGGCGTTTTCACGTCGCTGGCATGGGTCATCGGCAGCACCTGCTGGATGCTGTCTGCCACCAGTTTTTGCGGGATGATTCTGCTGGCGATCAGCGATTTTGATCACGCCAGCCGGCCTGTGACGATTTAGGAAGCGCACAGCACGTGGTAGTGCTCCGGAGAGCGTTGCCCTCCGGCTAGGTTTTGACGGGCGCTGTTTTTGCATGCACCGCTAGCGTTATCATCGCCACTTCCGGCAAAATCGAAAAAAAACTCCCCTTCGGCATAATCCGCAACCGACACCTATAGTCAGTGAGATACCTCGGGCGTCGAGGTTGCGCGGGGATAGCGCGGCCAGCGAGTCTCAGTTTTTTGCGACTGGCCGGCTGCTTTCTGATGCGGGTCCGCTCCGGCAGATCAGCCAACCCCCGCCAGCGCCGCGATCGCCGAGCATGCGATTACACAGGAGGGGAATCATGCGACGTTTGTTTTGCATAGCCGCAGCGCTTGGCCTGGTGATGTGCGCGCCCGGCGGAGCTTGGGCCGACAACCAGGAAACCGCGCAGCAAATCGCCAGCAACCTCCGCACTAGCGGCAAGATGAAGGGCTATAGTGTGGGCGTGAAGGTCGAGGACGGCACCGCCTGGCTCAATGGCACTGTGGCCAACCAGGAACAGATGGTGACCGCCCTGTCGATCGCCCAGCAGACCGACGGCATCGATCGAGTGGTGAACAATCTCACCATCGCCACGGCGAAAGCCGGCGGAAAATCGTCCAGCGGATTGCATCAGCCTGAAAACGTTTCGCGGCACGGGGATGCTGCGGTTAAGACGCCGGTGAACGCACTGACGTCGCGCCGCAATCCGATCATGCAGACTGGCATGATGGATATTCCCGACCAAGCCAAGAGCGACTTGATGGTGGCTGGTCCGCCAGCCGCAATTGGACGAGGCCAACACGATCGCGACGGGTCAATCCGGTCCGCCGATGCCGCTGCCGATGGGCGCAAGCAGCCATGTGCCGTACCAGTCGGTAGCAATGCAACACAGCGGTCCGCCTGCCCCCATGGGTGCGATGGGTCCCGGTGGTCCTGGTGGTCCCGGTGAAATGATCGGCACTCCCAAACCGATGCCGGCTTACGTGCCGACGGGTCCGGGCGCTGCGGCGCCGTATCGCTACGATCATCCGCAGATGCCGGGCTATGCGTGGCCGAGCTACGCTTCGTATCCGAACTTCGCCGCGGTCACATATCCAAAGCAGTATTCGCCGACCGCCTGGCCGTACATCGGTCCGTTCTATCCCTATCCGCAAGTGCCGTTGGGCTGGCGGAAAGTGACGTTGGAATGGGACGACGGCTGGTGGTTCTTGGACTTCAAGGATTCGCACTAAGCGCGGATCACGAAAAACATTTGGCGGGCTAAAAACAGCACGTCGAACATCTCCGGCCCCTGTCGATGTGCAAGCATCGCCAGGGGTTTTTTGTTTGAGGGGCGAGAGACGGGCGACGAGGGGCGGGCGACGAGGGGCGAGAGGCGAGTGCTAGCAGCTTCGCTTGGGTCGCCCGATTTTTCCGCATATCAGGAAAAATCCGCAAGTTCAGCCCAGCTTCACTCGATAACAACTCTGGCGATTTCGTGCGCCACCGATTCGTTTCGAGGAGCCTTTGGCATGTCACGCAATTCCTTCTGGTGTTTGTTGGCGTTGGCTGCGAGCGTCACGCTCACCAACACCGGCTGCTTTTGGATCACCACGCAAGGGCCCAACCTGGGCTTCTTGTCGATCCCGATCCCAGTGAGCCCGTACGTCCAGAAGGAACAAGAAGACCGCTTCTGGATCCACGAGCGCTATGAGCGGGTGCCGATTCTAGGACCGATCACCGCCGGCGGCCCGGTGGAAGCCATCGATCCGCCCAGCGACGACGAAGTGATGCGGGCGCTGGAAAAGGCCCGTCCGATTCAGGGTGGCCTGCCGATGTTGCACGAAATTCAGCGGAATAAGTGCCGCATTGTGAAGGTGAAAATCTCGGACTACGTCGATCCGCCGCGCTTCTATCCGCTGATTGGTCCGGCCCAAGTGCACCATGCACACTACAAGTGCACGGTGTACTTCACCGAAATCACGCGGGTGGGTTGGCCGGTTCCGTTCACGAAGGTTGACGAAGACGCCCAAGAAGTTGTGTACGTCGACCACGAGCACTTCCACGTGGTGGGCGACGTAAGCTTCGGCCCGTCGAACGAATACTAACGCAACTCAAGTGGTCATTCTCCGGAGGCCGTTGGCCTCCGGCTATCGGTTGCCTTTCAAAACCTCCGGTTAATCGCCGGAGGTTTTTTGTTGCGCGGCGGGCAAACCCTCACTTGGGTGATTCAGTTGAAACTCTCACGCCGATTATGCGGCCACGCTAGCACGTCAAAGTGATGGGATGCCGGTTTTGCTATCAGTACGACCTTTTGAAACTCCTCCGCAGGGGCCGATAAAACCGTTAGCCGAACCCACCCTTCGGCTTTTGCCATGGATGGCAAGATAGCCGGCGCAGGCACCCGTGGCCGTTGGCCATGCCCGCCTACAAATCTGCGCCGCATTGAATCCCGCCACTACCCGATTGCCAATAGGCAGGAAGTACAAGGATGTACGCCGCCAAGTTGCGTGTGGTCTTCGCGTTTGCATGCGCACTGCTTGCCGCGGGCGTCGCTCGACCGACGCTTGCGGATGAGGCCGACGATCTGTTCAACGCCGCCGCCCAGCAATACTCCGCGCAGCATTGGGCGCCGGCGGCCGAGGCGTTCCGCCAGTTCGTGCGAGAGAATCCGTACAGCCCCAAACGCAACAAGGGCATGTACTACCGCGGCGAGGCCTTGGTGCAATTGGGTCGGTACGCGGATGCCTATCCGGTGTTCTGCGATCTTTTGGCGGAAGCTCCCAGCGGCCCGTATGCCAAGCACGCCATGTTTCGCGCCGGCGAAGCGGCGCTGTTGAGCGGCAAGGTCGACGAAGCCCGAGTTCGCTTGTCGCAGTTTCGCGTGCTGTATCCCGACGACAAGCTGAATTCGATCGTGCTGATGTATCAGGCCGACATCGCCATGAAGTCGGGCGACTCTACCGAAGCCACGCAATACTATCGTGAATCGATCACGCGCTTCGCGGACCAGCCCTCGGCCGATGAATGCCGCCTGAACCTGGCCCACACGCTGGCGGCGCAAAAAAAAGATGACGATGCGGCGGCTTTGCTTCGCGAAATCGCCCAGCGCGACCACAGTCCCTGGACCGAAATGGCGCTGTTGGAACTGGGCGATGACGCGACGGTCATGGGCGCAATCAGCAGGCCTACGAGATGTACGACTCGGTCGTGCAACGATTCCCAAACAGCCCGTTGATTACGCAGGCGCAGTTGGGCCGCGGCCACGCCCTGTATCAACTCGGTCGCTACGACGATGCAAAACATGCGTTGACCGAAGCTGCGCAGAACAAGGACTTGGCCCGCGAAGCGAAGCATTGGCTGGCGGAAGCCCAAACGGCTCAAAAGCAATGGAACGCCGCTGCCGACACGCTGAGTGCGGCATTGCAGCGCCGCGCAAGACGGAAATCGCTCCCTTAGGCAGCGTGTCGACCGCGCCGTATGACGCGCCCTCTGCGGGCAAAGCTCCGCCCCAATCCGCACGCCGCTCCAGCCCGCAACAAGTCGCGCAGGCCAAGCAATCCACCGATGCGCCGCAAGCGCAGGCCTCGCAAGAACCGACGCCGGCCCGCGAGCCGGGCGCCCAAGAGCCGACTCCCGCCCGTCAACCGGTCGCCGCAGACGAGACTTCGCCGGGCGACGCCGACGCGGAAGTCTCTGTGGAAATCAACAACGACGTCGCTGCTGAAAAGCCGGCCGTGCAACCGCAAGTCGCCGCCGAGAGAACCCCCGCCCAAAAAGCGGCGGTCTTCGACGAGCAACAGCGTCGCCGCGCCGCGGTGGCCCGGTTTCAGTCGGCCGAAGCCATGATTCGCGCGGGCGATTTCCGCCGCGCCGTCGGAACCTTGCAAGTCGTTGACGATACGGCTGACGATCCCGCCTCGCTGGCCAACCGCTACATGCTGGCCGTGGCGCTGCAAGGCGCCAGCGCAACGACGAGGCCATGACCACGCTGCGCGATCTGAGCACGGCGATCGATAATAAGATTGCATCGATCGCCACCGATCGGCCCGAGGAGCCCGGCGCCATCGATCCCATTTCGAAAGATGATCTCACGGCCCTGCGTTCGCTGCGCGCGAATGTGCTGCTGGCGCAGGCCACGTCGCTGGTCGCTGCGGGAAAATTCGAACAAGCCATCGAACCGCTGCAAAAATATCTGGCCATCGGCCGGCAAGATGTCGGCGCCGAACGCGCCAGCTCGGCACTGGTCGTCTGCTTCGCGCGATTCAATAAGCTGGATGAAGCCAGAAAGGCGCTAGACGATTTCCGAGCGAAATACCCCAGCAGCACGATGACTGCCGCGATCACGCTGCAGGTTGCCGATGCCGCCTATCTGGCCGATAAATTCGACATTGCCGCCGATCTATTTACGGCGCTACAGGCGGAAGAAAATTCGCCGGAGATGAAGGCGAAGGCAATGGCCGGGCTCGGCTGGAGCCGCGCAAAGCTCGGCGACTACGAAGGCTCCGACCGCATTTTCGCGGAGTTCCTGGAAAAATATCCGACCGATCCCAATGCGGCCGGCGCCGCTCTGCGCGCGGTCAGGCCTTGGAACACATGGGCCGCGATTCGGCCGCCGCCACCGTCTATCGCCAAGCGCTGGCGCGGTATCGCAATTCGCCGCAACTACCCGGCTTGCTGGCCGCCGCCGCGCATCTGCACGATCGATTGGGCGAGGACGAAGAAGCGATTCAAATGTACCAGCGTTTGGCCCGCGAATATCCCAACAGTCCGGAAGTCGACGCGGCGCTGTACGGTTGGGCCTGGGCACTGCGCGACATGGGGCGCGGCAGTGAATCCGACAAGGTCTTCCGCCAAATTCACCGCGAACACCCCGACAGCCGCTTCTGGGCCGATGCCACGTATCGCCTGGCGGAACGCGCCTCGCAACACGGCAATCGCGCCGCCGCCACAGAGCTGCTCAAGCCGCTCATCAATGGCGAATGCCCGCCGGCGGTGCTCGAGCACGCGTTGTATCTGCAGGCTCAAATGGCCATCGGCGAACATCATTGGGTCGATGCCGAGCCGCCGCTGAAACGGCTGATCGCCGAATTCCCCCGCGGCGAACTCGCGCTGGCCGCCGAATTCTGGTTTGCGGAAATTGCCTACCGCACCGACGATTTCGACACCGCCGCGAAACGCTACGATGAACTGGCCCAGCACATCACCGGCCACAACGATCGCTGGACGGCCATTGTGCCGCTGCGCCGCGCTCAGATGTTGTTCCAACAAAAGCACTGGCCTGAAGCGCGAGCTGGCCGAAACGATTTCCCGCGACTTCCCCGAATTCGATCAGCAGTACGAGGCTGATTGTTTGATCGGCCGTTGCCGGATGGCGGAAAACGCATTCGATGAAGCCCGCAACGCTTTCACTCGCGTGGTGCATTCGGCCGCCGGCGGGAAAACCGAAACCGCCGCGATGGCCCAGTGGATGATCGGCGATTCGTACTTCCAGCAGGAAAACTACGCGTCCGCTTTGCGCGAGTACATGCGCGTCGAGATTCTCTACCCCTATCCGCATTGGCAGGCCGCAGCCTTGCTGCAAGCCGGCAAGTGCTACGAGAAGCTGGGACAAAGCCGCGAGGCGGCCGAATTGTATGCCCGCATGATGGAAAAATATCCGCAGACCGAGTTCACCGCCGACGCCAGCCAACGGCTGCAAGAAACCACAACCCGCCGCTAGTGGTCGGGTATAGCGATCTCCACCCCAGGATGCACTGATGCGCAAGCTGTTCCGCGATCGTTCGAGGGCCTGGTGGTGCGCCGGCTGGGCGATCATCGTTCTGTTCGGGATCTCAACGCACATCGCCTGGGGGCAAAGCGATGCCGCCGAACCAGCCGCAGCAGCCAATCTCGGCCCGGCCAACGACGCGGGCGGATTCGCCAACAAGAGCTTGCTGGGCATTATTCGCGACGGCGGATTCATGATGTATCCGCTGTTCGCTTGTTCGTTTGTGCTGCTGGTGTTTGCCTTCGAACGATTCATCAGTCTGCGAACCGGCCGCGTCATTCCCGGCCCGTTCGTCAAGCGGTTTTTGCATCAACTGGAAGATGGACAGCTCGACCGCGATGATGCACTGGAAGTTTGCGAGGAAAACGGCAGCCCCGCGGCGAAGATTTTCGGCGCCGCGGCGCGAAAATGGGGCCGCCCCGCCGTCGAGGTCGAACAGGCAGTAATCGATGCCGGCGAGCGTGGCGCGGGAGATCTGCGCCGCTATCTCCGAGTGTTCAACGGCGTCGCCACGATCAGCCCTTTGATGGGACTGCTCGGCACCGTGTTTGGCATCATTCGCGCTTTCAGCGACATGGCCGCATCCGAAGCGGTCGGCCGCATGGAAATGCTCTCCAAGGGCATTAGCGAAGCCTTGTTTTGCACGGCGATGGGATTGTTGGTTGCCATTCCCGCTGTGGTGGCTCACTTGTATTTCGTCAGCCGCGTCGATCGCCTGGTGGTGCAATTGGACAACTTGAGCCAGGACGTGGTGAATATGGTTTCCGCCGAGGCGCTGCAAGATTCCGGTCCGTCGCGCCGCCCCCGCAAATCCGCCGCATGAGCAATCAATGCCTCTCAAAACTGCCGCACCCGAGGAACCGACGCTCAATTTGACGCCGATGATCGACGTCATTTTGACATTGGTCATCTTCTTTTTGGTGGCGGCCCGGTTCACCGACGTCGAAAAGGCGATCGACCTGCAGGTGCCGACCGTCAGCAGTCATGGCGCGCTGGCCGCGGCGCCTTCGCCAAAAGTCGTCAGTGTGCTGCCTGACGGCCACATTCTGCTCGGCACGCAACCGGTGAGCATGGATGAATTGATCCGTCAATTGACCGACGCGCCAAGCAATATCAAAAACAATGCGTGCTGGTGCGCGGCGACCGCAACGCGCTGCACGGTCGCATGACCGACGTGTACGACGCTTGCCGCCAGGCCGGGATTACCGAAGTTGCCATTTCAGTAAAAGTCGACAGCAAGAAACGGTAGGCCCATGCACCGCTTCTTCACTCTGCATAACCTGCCCTGGATTCTGCTGTGGATGGGCCTGGCGTTTCTGATCATTACGCTGGGCGTGATGATTCGCACCAGCTGGGGACAATCGCATCCGCTGCGCAAATGCGCGGGATTGTCGCTTTTGGCCCACTTGCTGTTGCTGTGCTATGCGACGACTGTGGAAATCGTCACCGGCACCGGCGGATATTCTCACAACATCAACGTGACGCTGGTCGACGGCGCCGAAGATGGCAGCGACGATCCGTCGGCGATCGTCTCCGACGATGCTTCTAGTCAACCGGGCCTCGGCGTGATCGACGGAACGCAACCGCCGGGCGAATCGCCGCGCGAACCACTTTCGCAAGCGGCTCCAAAAATCCCTCCGCCGCTTTTGACCGCGCCGCCCGCGGAACCCCCTGCTCCGCCGCCGGCAGAGGTGACGGCCAAAACTGAAACAGCAGCCGAAAAACCGGATGAGCCGCAGCCATCCAATAACTCGGAAGTGCCAGTCGCCAAAATTCCCGAACCGGCGCAGACAAGCAACGATAGCCAATGGATGTCGGGCGACGCTGCCAACACGGAAAAAGCGCCGTCTGCGGATGCCAATGCGCATAGCGCCGCCGAATCGCAACCGATGGTTGAAGTCGCGTCCGCGCCGATCGCCTCGCGCGGCGTGCCGGATGTTTATGCCGATCGCTTCGCCGCCGACCGCACGGAACTGGTTCGCCGCCGCGGCGGCAGCGCCGAATCTGAAACCGCCGTGCAAAACGCGCTGCAATGGTTGGCTGCGAACCAAAGTGCCGATGGCCGATGGGATGCCGAACGCTTCGGCGCCGGTCACGAAACCGCCGCGCTGGGTCAGAATCGTCAAGGCGCGGCGCCAGAGCCGACACCGCCATGACCGGTCTGGCTCTGTTAGCGTTTCTGGGCGCAGGCAACACACACCAGCATGGCGACTACGCGAAAAATGTGCGGAGCGGACTGGAGTTTTTGATCGCCAACCAAGGCAGCGATGGAAACCTGGCCGGCCAGGCCGAAACCTACGCCTATATGTATTGTCACGGCATGGCCACGTTCGCGCTGTGCGAAGCGTACGCCATGAGCGGCGACAAACGCCTGGAAGGTCCCGCCAAAGCAGCGATCAACTACACGCTGGGCGGGCAGATCAAAGCCACCGGCGGTTGGCGCTACCGGCAGATCGAATCGCCCGGCGAACAAGGGGATACCAGCCAACTCGGCTGGCAATGGATGTCGCTGAAAAGCGCCGAGATGGCGGGCATTGATGTTCCGCCAGCGACACGCGACGGCGTCGCGCGCTTCCTGACTCGGGTTTCCTCCGGCCCCAGCGGCGGCAAGGCTAGCTACCGGCCCGGCGAGCGAGCGACGCGCACCATGACGGCCGAGGCGCTAGTGTGCCGCGAATTCCTGGGGATGCCGCGCACCAATCCCGCCACCGACGAAGCCGCCAATTTTGTGCTCGAAGAATTGCCCGGTACGAACAAAACCAATCTGTACTATTGGTACTATGCCACGCTGGGCATGTATCAACTGCAAGGGCCCTATTGGGATCGCTGGAACCAGGCGATGCAGAACACGTTGGTGCCACGCCAGCGCACCGACGGGGAGGCCGCCGGCAGTTGGGATCCCGAGTGCATCTGGGGCGGGTACGGCGGGCGAGTGTACAGCACCGCGATGTCGGCGCTCTGCCTGGAGGTGTATTACCGCTATTTGCCGCTGTATCGCAGCAACTCGCAGGAGCGAATCGGCGCCCGGTCAAATCCGTAGAGCCGGGCCGGCACTGGCAATGTCTGTGTTAGGGTCTGCGTCAGGTAAGCGCGTTCCAAGTGTAACCGCCGTAACGGTTATCCGCCGTCAAACCCCCGCCTCAGTTAGTTTGACATCCCCACCCAGCCCAGTAAAATAAGGTAGATTCTTGCAGCCGGCATCCTGCGAAAATCGGGCGCAATAGCAACGCTCGGGCGAGAGAACCGGCAACGCGCGGTTCCTGTGAGCGATTGTTCTGCGCCCCCCGGCCGATCCCGCCACAACAAACTGAGCTTTCCATGGTTCCCGTATTCGGCTTTTTCGGTTCCACCCCCGACCTGCTGATCATCGCCTTCGTCATCCTGTTGCTGTTCGGCAATCGGTTGCCCAGCGTGATGCGTTCATTGGGCGAAGGGGTGGTGGAATTCAAAAAGGGAATTCAGGGCATCGAAGACAAGAAAGACGAACCGGCCTCCACGGAAAAGAAGCCGGAATAACGCCGAACCGCGTTTCGGCGCCTTAGGCGCGGCCTTGGGCCGGGGGTTCTTGCCAACGACTCGCTCGACTTAGAAGGATCGCCACCATGCCTATCTTGGCTTCATTCATGAGCCCGATGGATATGGCGATCATCGCCGTGTTGGCGGTGCTACTGTTCGGCGACCGGTTGCCGCAAGTGATGCGCGCACTGGGACAGGGCCTGACGGAATTCAAGAAAGGGATGCGCGACATCGAAGACCAGATCGAATCGGCGACTCGACTTCCCGATACGCGCATCGCACAGACGCCAAAAAGCGAAGAGCCCGCCGTCCCGCAATTCCAGCCGCCGACATCCGCGCCTACTGCCAAGACACATCCTGCTGAGACGAATCCCGGCGAACATTCCACGCCGTAGGTTGGCTGCCGTCTAGGTGTCGAATTCTTGCGCCACTGACGCCGCTATTTGTTGCGCGACGTATCTGTCTCGGCTGGCATCGAGCTCTTGTCGCTCGGCGAATTGGCCGCTCCGGATGCTCCGCTGGGCGGAACGGCTCCCGCTGCCGGTTCCATAGGTCCAGGCGCGCCTGGAGTTGACGGTTGGCCAGGCGTAGCAGGCGGCGTCGCTTGATTGGGCAATTGATCGTTCGTTGCGGGCTTGTTCACGGTGTGCGGGGTTGCACCCGGTCGATTTCCGGTCGGACTGGTCGTCGGCTGCTCGCAACCTGCAAGTATCAGTGCACCGCATACCGCCCAAAGTGGCAAATAACGCATGACTAGCTCCTTATAAGAGGACAAAATGCATTCAAGACGCATCGAAAGGGCTTGTCGCGTGTCGATGCAAGAGGCGTGCCGCCGGCGGAAGCTGCCCCACTTGCGGCGCGGAGTTACGTAATTTATCCTCGCAGCTTCTTTTCGCATTTGCGAGAATTCGTATTGTAGAAGAGTACGCCGGGCGGCTAGCTCAGTTGGTTAGAGCACTATCCTCACACGGTAGGGGTCACAGGTTCGAGTCCTGTGCCGCCCATTAAAAGAAGAGAAAACGGACAATGAATTTCGTGAAGGCAACGCCATGCTCGGCGCCGGGCATGCGCCGTTCATCACTTGGTCACGTTCGACGCCGGCGGCGACGCCAATGGCGATGGTGTCCCCGGCGATTTAGCCAGGAACCTCCGAACCGGTATTTCATAGTTAGCTAACCACCGTTGTGGTTGGCCGTCGAACCGATCGGTGAGGATCCGAATCTGCGCGCGATCTAGAAACTGCTTGCGTATCTGCACTTGCCCAACGCGCCGGCCATCTTGGGTCGGCTTCAACACGATCGGTGTCTTCACGTCATACCCGTGGCCGCCCTGGCTATCGGTGTCTCTACTGAGAGCAACGAGTTCGACGGAATAGAAGGGCTTCAATCTTCCTTCGTCGGCAACCGTAAGCACCACCGTCGCGGTGTTGCCCCCAGCGTCGCTGACCTGCACGTCGTACTTCACCCCCCACTCGTCTTTCGAAGGTCCAAGCACGTTATAGATCGCCCAACTGCGGCCAGACATCAGTAACATTATTGCGACAACCAATACAGCCGTCGCCACGCGTGAAAATCGATTGCTCATTGCGCGTTTACCTTTTTAAAGCGTTCCAATAAAACTCTCCCTCTCCCTTTGGGAGAGGGCGGGGTGAGGGTGCGGGGCGCCGTAGCCGAACCGAACGTCGGTCCCTCGGCTTGTGCCCATCCGGCGGACCATTCAACCCGCGCATCAATCCGGGCAATATCAATTTGAAAGCCGCCGTTCTGCTATCGCGGCCCAGTCCCATTCCGGCGCACGGGTGCCACCGCTGGTCGGGAGCGAGGAAGCAAATCAGCACGCTTGTTCGGCCGCGCACCAATCGCTTCCAATGGATTATCACAAGCGGAAGTCCAAAACGATCCGGCCCGCAATCCGACCCTGGCGCATGCGGTCGAGCACGTTGTTGATGTTCTCTACTTTCTCCGTCGCGACGGCCGCCTTCACTTTGCCATCCCCCGCAAAGCGCAGTGCCTCTCTGAGGTCCAGCCGAGTGCCAACGATCGAGCCACGCAGCGTCGTCCGATTCAAGACCATGTCAAAGATCGACAAGGGAAACGAACCGGGCGGCAGGCCGGTCAGGGCGACTGTCCCGCCGCGGCGGACCATTCCCATCGCTTGTTGGAACGCACTGAGCACCGGTGCCGTAACCAGTACCCCATGTCCGCTGCCGATCTCTTTTTGGATGAAAGCTACCGGATCGAGCTGGCTGGCGTTCACCACAGCTTCTGCCCCAACCTTGCGCACCAGTTCCAGGTGCATTTCGTCCACGTCCACCGCGGCGACGTGAAGTCCCATGGCGACTGCGTATTGAACCGCCAGATGCCCCAGCCCGCCCACGCCGGAAATGACCACCCACTGGCCGGGCTTGGTCTCGGTTTCCTTGAGGCCCTTGTAGACCGTTACCCCCGCGCACAGCACGGGTGCAATCTCGGCGAAATCCACAGCATCCGGAAGACGTGCGACGAAGTTAGGATCAGCGATCAGGTACTCGGCGAAAGCCGCCGTTGACCGAGTAACCGGTGTTCTGTTGCTCTTTGCAGAGCGTTTCCCAACCCGACACGCAGTAATCACAGTGTCCACAGGCCGAGTGGAGCCACGGCACGCCAACGCGGTCCCCCTCCTTGACAGTGGTCACCTCGGAACCGAGGGCAACCACTACCCCGGCCCCCTCGTGACCGGGAATGAACGGGAGTCTTGGTTTGACCGGCCAATCGCCGCTGATCGCGTGCAGGTCGGTATGACACACTCCGCAGGCCTCGACCTTGATCAGGATCTGCCGAGGCTGTGGCTTTGGAATCGGTACTTCCTCAATCATCAGCGGCTTGCCGAATTCGTGGCAAACGGCTGCTTTCATCATGTTGGCCATGATATTCGTCCCTTCATTCAATCATATCGCCGTCGAGGAAGGTTGAAAAACTCAATCGCTGCAATTTGTCGACTTATCTCGCATCAATCCCCGTACCAATTCTCTCGGGGGGCGATCAACGGGACAGGTCCAATTATTTCACCCCTCCTGAGCCGGTTACAAAAACCCTTGTCAACTGAGCCACTTTCGTGCTTCAATGCGCGCCACCGATTCCACCTTCGCGAATCGGCCCCGCTCTTTGGCAATTCGATCCCAGCACATCCCCGTCCCTGAAGCCGCGCCCCCCGGGCCGAGAATTTTGTCCGCCGCGCGCCGCGTTCATTTCACCCGACACTTCGCGAGCGATCAGCGCTTTTGAACGTCGCGGCACAAGCAGCTAAAGTCGCAAATTAGCTGAATTCTGTCCGCCCGCGACGGGCAAGCGGTCGGCATTTCCCAAAGCGCCGCGCGCTTCAGCCAGACAAAACCAGCCGAATTTCGCCGCTGAAATTGGGACCCCCGCAACGTTGCCAAAACGCGACCGCAATTCCCGTAAAACCTACGGGAATTCGCCGGAATTCTGTCCGCCCCCAAACACACACCGCGAAACAGTTCCGACCGGAAATCCATTCAGGCGGTTTTCGCGCGCCATGCGCGTTCAGATGTGCGAACCCGGCTATTCTGTCTTTTCTATCGCACGGCATGCCGGGTGTTTTGCCTTGGCCCGGTCGGCCCGCATTTTTTGCTTGCGGGCCGGTAATCTGCTACGATCAGGGTGTTCGTGGGAACAGGGCTCTTCTCGGAAGCGTGAGGCAGCCATCATGCGGCAGGTCGTCGAAGACGAACGTCTTGCGCTGGCTTCGCAGCAATACCGATGCTGCCGCCTTTGCGAACACGACTGTCGCGTAGATCGCGCCGCGGGCGAGCGCGGATTCTGCAAGGCCGATGCTCAGGCCCGGGTGTACCGCCACCGGATCGAGGTGGGCGAGGAGGTGGAGCTGATCCCCTCGCACCTGTTTTATTTGTCGGGATGCGATTTGCGGTGCGCGTTCTGCATTGCGGAGCAGCGGGCATTCAATCCGCAAATTGGCCAGCCATTGACCGCAAGCTTTCTGCAAGAGGCGGTGAAATGGGGGCAGCAACGTGGAGCGCGGAATATCCAATGGGTCGGCGGCGAGCCTACGATCCACCTTCCGGCCATCCTTGAGGCAATGCACGGCTGCGACGATTTGCCGCCGGTGATTTGGAAATCGGATTTTTACGGCACGCCGGTGGCGCTGGAATTGTTGGCGGGGGTCGCCGATATCTACGTCGCCGATTTCAAATTCGGAAACAACCAATGCGCAGAGCGCATCGCCGGAGTTCCCAATTACCTGGAAGTGATCACGCGAAATTTGCAGATCGCCGCCGGCCAGGGCGACCTGATCGTGCGGCACTTGTTGCTGCCGGGGCATCGCGATTGCTGCTTCCGCCCGATCGTTGCCTGGATGCACGAACATCTGCCGCAAACGAAATTCAGCATTCGCGACGGGTATTTGCCGCGCTGGTTCGGCGCACCATCACGCCGATCTGGCCCAATACCTGCCTGCCGACGCCGGTTCACAGGCGAGAGAGTTTGCAGAGACGGAAGGCTTATGTGTGATTGTGTGAGGGCGCCATGTCGTTGGTCGATGAAAACAAGCTGACCGAACTGGAGATCGCCGCGGATGGCCGAATCTATTTATTCGGCGCATCGACGCAGGTGTTAGAGATCCTCAGCCGCTTATTCAGCGATAGCCAAGCCGTTCAGTTGCGGCACGAGCAAATTCAGCGGCAGACGGCAGAGCCGGTGACCGCCGCCTGTGACCAAAGCATTCCAGAGGAACGACGACATGAGTGACGCTTCGCCTTCCCAAGCAACCAACGCGGGCGCCCCAAAGCCGATCGCGCCACCGGCAACCAAGCCGACGAAAGCCGCGCCGAAAACGCCACAGCGATTGTCGGCCTGGCAGGAGCTGGACATTCTGATCCGCGCGCGATACCCGATTATCTACGTGACGACTTGGGAAGAAGAGCGGCTGGAGCGATGCTTGCGCGAGATCGCCCAGCGGCGGGACAAGAATCTTTTCATTTGGACGATCACCGACGGCATTGTGAAGGCCGGCACCGAACCGTCGCGCAACAAGATGGGCAGCAGCAACACGTCGGACCCGCTGGCGGCGCTCGACGCGGTGCTGGCGCAAATGGAGCCGGCGATTTATCTGTTCAAAGACTTTCACCCCTTTACGGAAGGCGAACGCTGCAATCTGACGGTCATTCGCCGATTGCGCGACGCGGCGCACCTGCTGCGCGACACTTATAAAACGATCGTCATTTCCAGCCCGCTGATGCAGATCGCTCCGGAGTTGAGCAAGGACGTGACGGTCATCGATTTCGGATTGCCCTCGGTGGAAGATTTCGGAGTGCTGTTGGATCGGATCATCGAAGACGTGCAGGGCAAGGCCAAGATTACGATCGACATGGACTCGGACGGCCGGGAACGTTTGCTCAATGCGGCCAAAGGCCTGACGCTGAAGGAAGCCGAAAACGTGTTTGCCAAAACGCTGGTGATGGACGGCAAGCTCAGCTCGGATGACGTGAGCATCGTGTTCAGCGAGAAGCAGCAAATCATCCGCAAAAGCGGCCTGCTGGAATATTACGAGACCACGGAAAAAATGAATCACGTGGCCGGACTGGAAAACCTCAAGCAGTGGCTGATCAAGCGCAGCATCGCCTTTTCGGACCGGGCGGCGCGATTCGGATTGCCTTCGCCGCGCGGCGTGATGCTGCTGGGGGTTCAAGGCTGCGGGAAGAGTTTGTGCGTCAAGGCGATTGCGAACTTGTGGAAGCTGCCGCTTTTGCGGTTCGATGTCGGCCGGATGTTCAGCAGTCTGGTCGGTTCCAGCGAGGAGAACATGCGGCGAGCCGTGCAGATTGCCGAAAGCGTGGCGCCCTGCATCCTGTGGTGCGATGAAATCGACAAAGCTTTGGCCGGGGCCACCGCGTCGGGCGGCAGCGACGGCGGCACCTCGGCCCGCGTGTTCGGCACGCTGCTGACGTGGCTTTCGGAAAAAACTGCGCCGGTATTTTTGGCCGCCACGGCGAACAACATCAGCCATCTGCCGCCGGAGCTATTGCGCAAGGGTCGCTTGGACGAAATATTTTTCGTCGATCTGCCGAACGAGCAGGAGCGGCGCGATGTATTTGCGATCCATCTTGCCAAGCGAGGCCGTGATCCGCGCGAGTTCGATTTGGCGGCGCTGGCGGTGGCGAGCGAGGGTTTCAACGGCGCGGAGATCGAGGAGGCTGTGGTCTCGGCCTTGTTCGATGCATTCAGCAAACAGGTCAAGCTGAACAGCGGAATTGTGGAGGCCAGCCTGCGCGAAACCGTGCCGCTTTCGCGGACCATGAGCGAAGAGCTGCAGCGCTTGCGAAGTTGGGCGACTCGGCGCGCTCGGCCGGCTTCGATCACCACGAGCACCGCGGCTCAGGAGGTGCGGAGGAAAATCGAACTTTGAGCGGTGCGGCCGTTGAGCTGAGGCGGGAATTGATAACTATTATTGCTTTCATTTTTTAGCGCGAGGTGTTTCATGAGTGCCGTATTAGTGGTCACGCCGATCGTGATCGCACATTGGCCGGTGATTGCTGCGGCCATTACCGCCGCAATTGCCAGCATGGGCTTCACCACGGTCGAGGAGGCGATCTCGTCGTCGACGTCGGGCAGCGTTACAGCGATAGAAAAGCAAAAGGAAACCATCGAAGTTGACAACAGCGAAATTCTGGCCGGCACGGAAGGCCGCGACGAACAAATGGTGGTTGAAAAGGATGGCATTCGGGCCACATTCAGCCGGGATGCCCGGGGCGCCCTGAAGGTTTGCATGGAGGGCAAAGGGCTGTCGAAGCAGCAATTGCGCGAGCTGGGCGAAGAGTTGATCGGCCGCGTCACGCAGCAATTCGTCTACCACCGAATTGTGAGCGAGTTGAAAGAGAAAAACATGACGGTCGTCGGTGAAGAAGTCACCGCTGACCGCGTGGTTCGGCTGCGTGTTCGGAATTGGTAGCAGGCTCGTGCGGATGTGTTCTCACGAACAACCAACAAAAACAAATCACAATTACACGATAACCATGGCAAAAGAAGAACTGGAAATCGAAATCGGCCCCGATGGCAAAGTGGTGGTTCGCACCATCGGGATCAAAGGATCCCGCTGCTTGGATGTGGCGGAAGTCGTGGCCCGCATCGTGGGCCAGGAACAATCGCGGCAATTGACCAGCGAGTACTACGAAGCTCAAACCGACGTTCGTCAACACGTGGACGTGCATCGGCGGACTCACTAATCCATGCAATGTCCTAGCTGTAGTTTTCAGAACATGCCCGGCAGCGGCAATTGCGCCCGATGCGGCGCAATGTTGGCGCTGGGCAGCATTGCGATCGATGTGCATCCGCCCAGAGCCGGCGCGCTGGGGAAATCGATGTTGGGTTTCTGGCGTTTCCGGCGTCTGGCGAATCAGCTCTGGAATTCGCTGCCCAAGGAAATTCCCTGGCCGGGGATCGACCGAGGCGCCGCGAATATCGAGCTTCCCACGGTTCTGCGTGCCGTGGCGCCGGGCTGGGCGAATATCCATGTCGGCCAGCGTGGCATCGGATGGATTTACCTGGCTGGGTACGTTGCATGTGGACTATCGGGCCTGTTGCTGATGGGCTCACCGTATGGAGGCATTCTGCTGGGACTCGCATTTGCCATTCATGTGGCATCAATTGTCACTGCGCTGGCGCCAAGATTCGATTCTTTCGGCAATCGATTGATTTTCACCGCAGCATGCAGCTTTCTGCTGGGGCTATTTGTGTATCTTCCCGCCGGGGCATTACTTTCGCGGATTGCGGCGCCGCTATCGATCAATGGGAATGTCGATCCGTTTCGAGTGGGCGACGTCGTGTGGTACCGGCCCACCAGCCACGTCGAGGCCGGGCAATACGTCCTCTATGATTCGTCCGACACGATGCAAGGCCGAAGGCACATTCGCGCCGGGATGCGAATTAATCGCGTGATTGCCGTCGCTGGGCAGACGCTTACCTGGGAGGACGGAAAACTATTCGTGGACGGCAAACTTGCGCGGCGCAGTTGTCGCCTGATTGCCAAACCCTGTTTTCGAAGTTGGAAGTTCCTGTCGATTCCGTTCTTGTGGATCCGTCGAATCTTGCTCCCGACAGTCCGGCACTTTGGCACCGCCTGGCCCGAGTGCCAATCAATCGGTTGACCGGAGTCGTATTTTTCCAATCATGGCCCTGGTCGCGCGGAGGGTTCCGCTAACCAAGCGGACGCAGATCGATGCGCTTCGACAAGCTTGAATTTCCCGACGAGACACCCAAGCCGCGCGACCCCGGCGTCGATCCTGCGGCCAAGGACGAGCAGCACTGGCTGAAGCAAGCTGATCTGCATCGCCGCAACGGGAATTACGAAAATGCGCTGCGATTTTACTCGCGGGCGCTGGAAATCGAAAAATCGCTGGTCGTTGCCTGGGTCGGCCAGGTGCAGATGTTGGTGCACCTGGGGGAATTTCCGCAGGCCGAACTGTGGAGCCGCAAGGCCCTGGAACTTTTTCCCAACCAGTGCGATTTGAGTTCCGGCCGGGCCCAATCGCTGTGCCGAATGGGCGACACGCAAAAGGCGACACGCTGCCAGCGACGGGGCCATGCAACAGCGAGGCGATTCCGCCTACTGCTGGATGGTGCGCGGCGAATTGATGGTGGCCGGGCGTCAGGAAAGCGACCGCTATTGCTTCGACCGGGCGCAAATCGCCAGCCGCGATTGGCTGGTGCCCCTGGAGGCGGCCTTAATTTATTTGTACTATCGCTCTCCGAGCAAGGCATTGCAGCCGCGCAGCTTGCGGTCGAATCGGCGTCGCAGGCGTACTACGTGTGGCTCGTGCTGGGCCGATGCCAGCAGGAGCTAGGGTTCACGACTTCCGCTCGAAACAGTTACGACCGGTGCTTGGAGCTGTGTCCCCGTCATCAGGAGGCCAGCCAACGACTGGCGGAGTTGGGGCAAGAATCATGGACAACCACCATTCGCCGTTGGCTAAGGCCGCGTGATTCGCGCCGCTAAGATTTGTCATCAGAAAATTATGTCCTGGACCATTGAAAAAATTCTGAAGAGCGCCCGCCATCACCATGCCAGCGACGTGCATTTGGTGCGCGGCATGGCGCCGGCGGTGCGAGTCACCGGCGAGATCAGGCCGATGGAAGGACCTCCGCTCACGCAATCCGATTTGCAAAAGCTCTACGATACGCTCTTGGATGAAGGGCAACGGCGCCAGTTCGAGGCCGATTGGCAGTTGTGTTTCTCCCGGAACCTGGAGGGGATCGGACGGTTTCGCGTCAGCGTTTACCGCCACGCGGGCGACAATGAGTTCGCGATTCGACTGTGCGAAACGGTAATCCGTTCGGCAGAAGAACTCGGATTGCCGCCTGTTGTGGAAGAGCTGACGCGGCTGCCCAGCGGTTTGATCCTGGTCACCGGGCCGACCGGCATGGGCAAAACCACCACGCTGAACTTCATGATCGACGCCATCAATTCCAGTCGGCGGGCCAAAATCATCACGGTGGAAGATCCGGTCGAATTCGCCCACGACAACAACCGCAGTCTGGTGATTCAGCAAGAGCTGCTCAGCGACGTCAAATCGTATCAAGCGGCCCTAAGGCACATCCTCAGGCAAGATCCCGACGTGATCGTGATCGGTGAAATGCGAGACTTGGACACCATTGAAACGGCGCTGATCGCCGCCGAGACCGGGCATCTGGTGATCGCCACCTTGCACACGCCCGATGCCGCTCAAACCATCCAGCGTATCTACAGTGTGTTTCCCGCCGAGCAGCAAAATGCGATTACCGTGCAACTGGCCAATAGCCTGCAGGCCTTGCTCGCGCAAAAGCTGCTGCCGCGGGCCGACGGCTCAGGGCGGGTGCTGGCTTGCGAAGTTTGCATCGCCACCCACGCCGTGCGGAACCACATTCGCGAGCGCCAAGTGCACCAGCTTTACAGTGAAATGCAAATGGGCCGCCGCAGTCAGATGCAAACGATGGATCAGGTTCTATTGGAGCTGTACCAGCGCGGCGAGATTACCTACGACACCGCCGTAACCAATGCGCGCGAGCCCGATTACATTCGCCATCACGTGGGCGAGAAAGTTCGGCGGGCTTAGCATTGGCTCTTGCAGATTTGAATTCGAATCGCAAAACATTGAGGCATTCGCGCGTCGCCTGGCAGGCCCGGGGAGGAATCCATGAAAATTAGCGCTCGAAATCAGCTCAAAGGCAAAATCAAGTCGATCGTGCCTGGGGCGGTCAATTCCGAGATTACGGTCGAACTGGCCGGCGGGCAGCAGATCGTGTCGGTGATCACAAAAGCTTCGGCCAACAACTTGCAATTGAACGTCGGGAAGGAAGTCTACGCGGTGGTCAAATCGTCGGAGGTGATGATCGGCGTCGATTGACGGACCCTTGCAGCGAGCGGGGCGGCAATTTGGGAGGTTCTGGTGGCTTGGAAAAAATCGGGCCGCAAGCCTATTCGCGTATTACTTGGCCAAATTCGGAACGTGCCCACCGCAAAAAATCTGTCTTGCGCTGATTGTCAATTCGCGCGATCAAGTCTTTAATAGTGGCGTTATCGCATCCATCGGAGTCGGTGGTACGCAGCCGTTCATGGCGGTCGGCGTCGAGCGCAAGCTTTGTATGCCGGATCGACCTCGCCCTAGTGGCACGGCATAAGGAGTCTGAATTATTCAGATGCGATGGCTCTTGTCAGCCCTTTGGTTCGGCCCTTTAACAAAAGGAATTATGTCATGGCTAAACCGCTTTCTTGGTTGGCTGGGGCCGGTCTCGGCGCCGGCTTGATGTATCTATGCGATCCCGAACGTGGTCACCGTCAACGCGCTGCTCTGCGCGATCAAGCCCGGCATTCGATGGGCAAAGCAAATAAGGCCGCGATGTTGGCCGCCCGCGACGCGGCGAACCGCTTCTATGGAAACCTTGCGGAGGCGGCGTCTTCAATGTGGCGCAAACAAGTTTCCGACGAGGTGCTGGAAGAGCGAGTGCGTTCGAAGTTGGGCCGCTATGTTTCGCAACCTTCGTCGGTGCGCGTCGCCGCCCGCCGCGGCCGCGTGACACTCAGTGGAAGAATCCTGCGCAACGAGCTCGATCATTTCGTGTCGGCCGTGCAGTCGATCCATGGAGTGCAAAGCGTGGAAAACGAGCTGGATGCGCTGGACGGCTCTGGCGGGTCTTCCGGACAAGCCGGCGCCGACCGCAGCGGCCAGCACAGCCATCACGCTCACCATCAATGGTCGCCGAGGGCGCGCTGGGCCGCCGGAACGGCTGGCGCGGCGCTGGTCGCCAATTCGCTGGCTCGCCGCTCGCCTTGGGCAGTTTTGTTGGGCACCTGCGGGTTGGGCCTGTGCGCACGGGCGGCCACGAATCGCAACGGCCGCAGCCTGCTGGGACTGACCGATGAAGCCGGCGGCATCCGGATGCAAAAGTCGATCACCATCGATGCACCCGTGGAGCAAGTATTCGAGTTGTTTAGCGATCCTCAGAACCTCCCCAAGCTGAGCAGCACCGTGAAATCAGTGCGACCCTTGGGCGGCAGCCGATATGAGAAAACGGTGGCCGGGCCGGCAGGACGCGACGTCGTCATAACGGAAACCATCACCCGCTGCGAGCCCAACGAGCACCTGGCGTGGGAAAGCTCGCCGGCGTCGGCTGTGCGGTATCACGGTTGCGCGCAGTTCGCCAGCCACGGCAATCGCCAGACGCAGGTGTCGGTTTCGCTGACCTATCACCCGCCGGGCGGGCTCTTGAGCCACGCCGCGGCGCGGTTGTTTGGCGCTGATCCCAAAGCCCGCATGAGCGACATCCTCAACCGGGCGAAGACTTACTTGGAAACGGGACGACAACCGCACGACTCGGCGGACCAATCGCCGATCAGCGTCGGTTAACCCGCTAGGTCGCATTGATTGATCGATAAGCCTTGAAGCGGTTGCGGCGGGTGCCGTGAATGACCCGCCGGCGGTCCGTTCGGGCTGGCGCTATCCTTATCGGCAAATTGTCTGGCAATTGCCACCGAGAATAGGTAGATTCTCAGGTAGGGGCGTTCGCTTCGGCGAACCTGGTATTTGCCGACAGTGCTCGGACCACACTGCCGCATCTTTGCAAATGTCGGAATTCCGACAGCGAGGAATCTATGCGGTTAGCGGTTATTCGATCGATCTATTTGGCGTTGGCGCTGGTTGCCTTGCAGGAGTCGGTTCTCTGCGCGGCGGAGCGCGGCAATTCTGCCGAGCCGACAGGAGCGCCAGCGCAAAATGTGGAGCAAGCCAGATTGTTGGTGCAGCAGGCACTTGAGGCGGAAGCCCAGGGTAAGTCCGACGAGCGGCGCGCATTGCTCGCGCAGGCGCGGCAGCTTGATCCCAATTTGGCAGTCGCCCATTGGCAGTCAGGCGATGTCAAGCTGGATGGAAAATGGGTGGCGTTCGATGCGCCTTCGCAAGATCCGCAACGGCTGGCCAAGCTAGAAGAGTACCGCCAGCGCCGAGACCAGGCGCAAAATACTGCTGACGATCAACGGCAGCTTGCCCGATGGTGCGAAAAGGTTGGATTGTCGCTGGAGGCGCAAACGCACTGGCGGGCGGTTCTGGCGCTCGATCGCAGCTCGGTCGAAGCCAGGAGCAAGTTGGGCCTGGTTTACTATCACAAGCAGTTAATGCCGGGGTCGGAAGTCGAAGCGTTCGATGCCGACTTGAAAAAGCAACAGGAAGACTACTTGAAGTGGAAGGATCGCTTCATCAAGCTGCGCAACCAAATCGATAACAAACAGACGGCGGCCGAGGCGCTGCAAGAACTGCGCGGGATCACCGATCCGAGGGCCATTCCTGCCATGGAGGCCGTATTTGCCAAGGGCAAAACCGAATCGGCGGCCGCGGCGGTCGAAAGCCTTTCGAAAATGTCCGACCTGGCGGCGACGCAGTCGCTGGTGCGGTTCACGGTATTTTCTCCGAGCTCCGAAGTTCGCCAGGCGGCAGCCAAAGCACTGCGGCCGCGGTCGCTATATGCATATGTGCCGCAGTTGATTGCTGGCTTGGACACGCCGATTTCGGTGCAGTTCGAAAGATATCAGACGCCCAATGGCAGCTTGGGTTATCAAATGTCGCTGTTCAAGGAGAATCCCTGGGGAGACAAGATGTACACGTCGACCGGTTTGATGGATACCACTTGGTATCCGTCGGCCGTCGCGCGAATAAGCGCGCGAATGAACGCCAATTTGCCGTCAGGCTGGACGTCGGGCGCCGTCTTCGTGCATTCAAACATTGAGGCTGCCACGGCCAAGGTGGCCAAAGCCGAAACGAGGGCCGAACAGCGTGCCAACCGGGCGGTGGAGGAGAGCGATGATATTACGGCGTCGAACGAGCGAATCATCTCGGTGCTGCGCACGGCCACGGGGAAAGATTTCGGTTCCGACGCCATCGCCTGGTTCAATTGGTGGAACGATTACAACGAGTACGATCGTCCTCAGAAGCAGCCGACGCGATATTCTTACGAGAGAACTTACTTGTCGCCGTATACGATGGTTGCGCTCGCACCAACGCCTCCGTACATTCCGCCTGGCCCAACGATTAGCGTCAACGCAATCACCTTTGACGGAGTTCGCTACTCGTGTTTTGCCGCCGGCACGCCGGTCTGGACCATCAGCGGGCTTGTGCAGATCGAAAAGGTACGACCTGGCGATTGGGTCCTGGCACAGGATGCGGCAACCGGTGAACTGGGATATAAGCCGGTTACCGATGCCACAGTTCGCTCGCCCAGTTCTCTGATCAAGATTCAGGCTGGAGACACGCTAATTCGTTGTACGGCGGGTCATCCGATGTGGGTTTCTGGCGTCGGCTGGAAAATGGCCAAAGAGCTTAATGCCGGCGACTGGTTGCATACCATACGAGGGCCGATGCTGATTGAAGCGGTCGAGTCGGAAAAAGATCCATCGACCGGATATAACCTGGTGGTTGCCGACTTTGATTCGTACTTTGTCGGCAAGGCGATGGTTCTGGTACACGACAACAATCTGCGTAAGCCAACAGACGCTGTCGTCCCCGGATTGGCCAGGCAATAGATTTTGCTCTCCGCCGGGCTTGTTGAGACGCTGGCGTCAATCATCGGGCGCCGCCATTATCGTCGCGCATAAAAACCCGGCGGTGGTTGTTGCCACCGCCGGGCGAATGAGCTGCCGCGATTGATTAGTCAAGGTGCGATATTCTTCCGTCTGCTATTTCGCAGCGCTCTCGGTGACTTTGTTGCTGTCTCCCGCCGCCGGCGCGGTTGCCTTCACGTCGGCCGTTTTCACGTCTTTCGATTTCTTGCTTTTTCGTTCGCTGATCAGTTCGTCCAGTTTGGCTTGCTGGTCGGCCGTTAGAACGGTTCTCGCTTCGGCGTTGCATTGCGCTTTCAATTCCTGCAACTGTTTTTCCAGCGCATCGGTCTTGGCCGCGTAGGAAGCTTGAATTCGATAAATCTTTTGGCGTTGCTCGGTGCTCACGTCGAGCTTGGAATAGAATTGCGGCAAATGTCCGTGCAATTTGCCCTCTGCCGGCGCGGCTTGATCATCGCTCGCCGCAGCGCCCTGCATTTGAGCGTCAGCAGGCTTGCGGTTGTCAGCATTCACCAACGCCGGCATCAGCAAGCCGGCGGTGAATGCCAAAACGCAGGAGAACTTGATGAACATGATGTGCCTCAAGAAATGCGAGGCGTCAGTGTGTTCCGTGCTCTAGCCAATCGCGGGAATCATGCTACACCCGCAATAGTGCATATTCAAGCAAGCGGGAAAGAAAAAATCTGAATGCCAAATGTTGGTGGCTGCCGAACTGCCAAAAATGCCAGATGCCAGCGTCAGATTTGCTATCTTGCCGTCTGACCCAAAGCTATTCAATCCGCCGAGGGTTCGCCGACGTCGGTCTTTGCGTCTTTTCCCGGGTCGACACGGCGATCGTCCGCGCGATCCACACGGCGGTCTTCCGTCGGATCGACGCTGCGGCCGAACCGCTCACGCTGCTTTCGCTTGCGCGTTTCGAAGCGGCGCCGGGCTGCCGAATAAGCCCCCCGGTTCCATGCCCAAAAGTCGATCAGGAGCGCTACCACCGCAACGAGCACTACGCCGCCGCCCACGGCAATCGTCCCCGCCCACATTGGCCAACCCAACAGGGCCACAAGCAGCGTGGCTAATCCCCACAGCAGCAATCCGACGGCCGTTACCAGAATCGCCAAAAACACGACGACGGCCGCCACGCCGACAATGGCCCACATGGCCATGCGCCGAAGCCGCATTTTCAGGCGATCGAACTCTGCGCCGGCCAGATGCGCCGCATATTCGCGCGCTTCGGCCAGGTGTTCCAGTGCCTCATGGAGTGCATCGGGCCCGCGGCGATCGTCCAGGTTTGATCCGCCGCCCATGGCGTCCGAGGGATCGTCGGACGGCGGAATCCGGCCGGTTGCATCCTGCGCGTCTGGCGTGCCGTCATCCGCCATGTGGGATCGCTTTGAGTACGAGAAGAGATTGAAGAATCGGTGCGACGCAGACTATCGCCGCGCCAACAGCACCCCAGCCACAAAACCCAGTCCCACGGCAATCACCGCCGCCTTCACCGGCTCCTTCCGCACGTAGGTTTCGACCGACTGGCACAATTCGGCGGCCTTCTCTCGCATCTCGATGTAGCACTCTTCGGCCGAACGATCGATATCGTTCATCACCTTGTCCAGGTCTTCATTCATCGGATGACCTTTTACGTTGTGGCAATCGATAATTCATTGAGCCGATGATCCGGCCGCACCATTGTAAAGCGATGCGAGCGACCTGACAAACACCCTAGCGCGGTTGCTTGGAGCGATCGCCCGCGGCTGCCAGTCGCGAGTCAATCCAGCGGTCCGAAACAAAGCGGCGGAGCAGGTTGCGCAGGCCGGGATCGATCAGCGCCATCTGGTCCGAAGAGGGCGCTTGTTGCATGCCGGCGGATGCGGCAGGGCCAGCCCTTGCAGTTTGAAGCGGTTGACTTGCGTGAAAGCCCCACCAATCAAGCGCCACCTCGGCGCCCACCGAATTGGCCAGCGTGTTGGCGCGTTCCATGACGCGCAGTGCCCACACGACGCCGTACAGATTGCGAAAATCGCGCCAAACACGGTTCCAGTTTCCCGTCGAGTTCGCGGACCTCCATCGCTTGACCGACAATACTCCGGTGATGCAAGCCAGACCCGGCGCAAAGATCAGTAGCCAATGTGTCGACCCGTCGAAAACCCACCACAGGCCTGGCAACACCCAAAGTGTGGCGGCCAACATCAATCGCGTGGGCAAAAAGTTCGACCAGCCTACCAGCAGCAGCCCGGCAAAAAACCACTTCCATATGCTGTGCGCCAATTGGCGGTCGCCTTGCCCTAGCAGATTCGGCAACTCCGGCAGGATCAAGATTGCCAGCAGCGATGCCACCACCAATGGCCAAATCTTGTTTTGCGGACGCCGCGCGCCCAACAGCGCAACCATCGGGCAAGCCATACTGAGCAACGCAATTGCCGCTATGGTTTGGCGATCCGCCGGCAAGACACTTCCCCGTGCGTCGCGCAATGGCGCTGCAACTGCATATGCCCAGAGCGCGAGGCTCAATATTACCCATGCCACAGGGGCCACAAGCATGGTGTCTCGAAGCCGGTACGCGGCTATCCACATAAAGACGATCGAGATGATCGACAAGAGACGCAAAATGCGATCAGCAACATCACAATCCCTAAGTAGAACAATCCGCCAAAGTCGCTCGCCACGATTGCCATAACCGCCAATCTCCCGGGTATTGGCATCCGCCAGATGCCGTCGCGGAAGTAATGCCCCAGAGTCTATCCACAGCACGTTCGGTCGACCACACGATCGTTATAAGCGTCCCTTTCGCCGTGCGGAATCCCGCCGCGCTGAAATATGCAACGTCTGCGATGGCCTTGCAGTTTGTGTGGGGAATGCCTGATTACCGCCTGCTCTCGCGCCGCAGCACCGGATTGGCGTGCATAGGTGGTTTAGGTTTCCAGAAGTCAGAAATTTGAGCCTTTGCGGCCCATTATTTTCTGGGAGCGCGGGACTCAAAGTGCAAAATAGAGCGCACAATAGAGAAGCGTAACTCCCGCGCTCGCCGAAAGCGCCGCTGCACCACCCGCCCCGTTACGTCCTTCCCCTTCGGAGCCCTCCATGTACCGTCTGGCCTTGCTTTGTTGTATTGCGATGGTGGCATTGGTTTCCAACGCTGCGGCCCTCGAGATGTTCACCAGCTTTCATAACGGCGAGAACGTCGGCTTCCCGCCGCTGGAAGTGCCCACAAAGTTCTATGGCCACGGCGGATGGCACGCCACCGCGCAATGCCGGCCGGAGCGCATCGAGTCGATTGAGCCAGTGCCCGCAATGACCCCCACCGGCCGGGCCGCGGTTAGCCCAACCGGCTTCATTCGGCGCGATCATGGGCGTAGGGGCTATGACATGCAACACTTTGGCAATCAGCGTGGCGACAACCAGCAAATCGAAAATCAACAAAGCAACAATCAACCGGTCGATAACCAAGCGCAGTACGTAAGCGACCGCCGGCGTTCAAGCGGAACCAGCGACTCTTCGATGGTTGGTTACAATCAACAGGGAAACGACTACGATACGTCTCAATCTCCCACGCCCGCCAAGATCGCTCCAAAATCTGACGGCTGGACCCGATCCTTGGAGCCAGCCCCGACCGACGATCAAAAACCAGTGAAGCGGCCGACCTCGGTTTACGCGCAGCCGGGGTCGGCGCCACTATCCGAATCGTCGGGGAAGACAAAATCGAGCGCCGAAGCGACGACCGATCCGCGTACGCAGCCGGCCGGGAACGGCTCGTCGCGCCGCAGGAACGAATTGCCGTCGGTGATGCCGCCCCAGCGGCTGGATTAGAAATTCGGTTTAGCTGCCTTGCGTCCGAAAACCAAACCTGCGATCTAGACGTCAACTCATTTGGACTTGAAGTCTTCTGACGAGGTTTTTTGGCTTTTGGCGGGCTGAGTGTCTGCCGCTTTCTTAGCGGAAATCTGTTTGAGTAATTCGGACGCATTCTGCCGCTGAATAAACGGCGCCGGATTTTTCAACGCGGCTTCCAGCAGCGTTGCCGCATCGTCAGCCCGTCCGCGCTCATCCAGTATTTTGGCGGCATAGTAGGCGATATCGGCGTTCAGCACCCCGCCCGCCAGAATCCTGGTTATCAGCTTTTCTGCATCGGCGCCTTTTCCCATGCGGTAGTAGACCCAAGCCAGCGTGGTGAGCGCCGAGGGATTCACTTGATTTCCTTGGGTGGAAACGCGTAGATTCAACTGTGCAAGTTCTAGGGCACGTTGTTTCTTGGCGGCATCATTGGAATCCGCCAAGGCAATCGCCAATTGGTTCGCGGCATTCAAGTTGCTGGGCGCCAGCAAGTGCGCTTGTTCCAGCAGCGTTTCCGCGGTTTTCAAATCGCCCGTCATGCGGGCAATTTGACCACGCAACACTTGGGCGTCGACCGATTTGGGATCGATCCTCAACGCCGAGTCGGCGAACGACTGGGCATCGATCAAGCGGTTGGTGACCATCGCCCAAACGGCCGCGTCCAACATCACCTTCAGGTTCTGTGGGTTCTTTTTCACGGCGGCTTGAATGAACTTGACGGCCTGGTCGCGGTTTTTGCTATCCTCGTACATCTGCCCCATCATGATGTCGGCGTTCATCAATTGCGGATCGAGCTTCACCGCCGTTTGGAATTCCTCGTACGCGTCCTTGTCATTCTTTAGCTTGAAATAGGCGCGGCCTAAATGCTGATGCGCCGGCGCGCTATCCGGATCCAACTCGAGCCAGGCCTTGAGATATTGCTTCGCCTGTTCCCATTGATCGCGGTTTTCCGCCACCCCCGTCAGCCCGGCGTCGGCTCGCATCAAGAAATTGCGCTGACGCTTGGCGTTCTCCTTGAAGCTGTCGGAAAGCGTCTTGCCTTTTAAGAACAGCGCTTCGGCGTCCGTCGTGCGCCCTCGCGCAGCGCCAATTCCGCAAATAGCAAATAGGCTTCGGGATCGTTCGGGTAGGCGACCACCGCGCGTTCTAATTCGGCCCGGCCCAGCGCCAATTGCCCGGCTGCCACCAGCAATCGAGCGAGCATCACTTCGCTGGGCGCCAGTTTGGGATTTTTCTGCCTGGCGCGCTCCAAAAGATCCCGGGCGCCGTCGACGTCGCCGTTTTGAAATCGCGTCAGAGCGTCGGTCACGTCTTGATATTGAGGATCGTTGGAATTCGATACGGCCGTGCCAATCACCGACTCCACCGTGATTTGGGCCTCCGCCGGTCGGCTGCCGAACAGCCAAACGCTTGCCGCAGCCAAGATGAGGATAAACTTGCGGGAAACCCAGGGCCGACTGCACAAATTCCGCATGCAAAGCTCCTCGCAATCAAAAAAGACTCAAATAAGACTACCCAAATCGAGCCAATCGCAGGCTTCACTGGGAGGATCAAGGCCACCCGGCGCGGCGCGCCGCAGAATTGCGGCGCGGATCGACAATTGCATTCTAATCGGCATTTGGGCGGATTCCAATGGCGTGGCCGCCTGGCGTTCCTACGCAGCCCATTGCCTGAAGGCTTACGCTACCGCATACTCAACTGCTGGATTCCGCGTGTAATTTGACGGCTCTTCCGCTCGATTGCATTCATCGTTGGATTCAATGCAGATGAGCTCGCTCGAAGGCAATCTGCTCGTGGCCTCGCCCAAGCTCGGCGACCCGAACTTTTTTCGCACCGTCGTGCTGTTGGTGCGCTCCGGCGATGAAGGAGCCCTGGGTTTGATCCTCAATCGGCCCAGCACGACGCTATTGAAGCACGTCTGGGGAAACGTCAGCGAAACTCTCTGCACGACGGAAGCAGTCATTTACCACGGCGGGCCTTGTGCGGGTCCGCTGATGGCCATTCACACCGAGGAATTTCTGTCGGAAAACGAAGTGTTGCCGAATCTATTTTTCGCCACGGCCAAGGATAAGATCGAACACTTAGTGCTTAAGCCGGAAAGTGCAGCTCGTTTCTATGCGGGCTATGCGGGCTGGAATTCCGGTCAGTTGGCAGTGGAACTGGCCGAAGGGGCGTGGTTCCCGGCTCCCGCCAAGAGCGAATATGTCTTTTGGCCCAGCGACGATTTGTGGGACAAATTGTGCCACGACGTTACTTCGACGACTCGCCTGGCCGGCATCAAGCTCAAGCACGAGCCGCCCGATCCATCGGTAAACTAGCGGCCGGTTCTGATCCAGCAGCTTGAAGTGAAAGATACTAATAGCGGCTGCCGCGTAGGCGCCACTTTTTTCGGCGCCAGCAGCGCGGCTACTCAGTTTACCGTTTCCAAAAAATACGACTTTGGCGATTCCAACCAGCAGATTTCCAACATTCATATTCCAATTTATCTTTGCCCCCGCATGCACCTGCCGCGCGAAGTTCCCGATCCGGATCCGAATTGCGCCGAAGTCGGCGCGCGGGCAGCTACGCCGTTTCAACCAGCTCGGAAATTTCGTTCTCAGGAGCGTTCAACATTCCCGGACTGCCGCCACAAAACGGCGCGATTGTGCATTCCAAGTTCGGCATCGTCACGATTCCCAAAATCGCCGCCGGCAATGGCACCTCCAAAACACTGCTGATCGGCGAAATGAACTACGGTCTGAAGGACTACACCTGGTCGGGCTGCAAGCCGGGCAACCCCGTGAAATGGGGCGAAACGCGCTGGGCCGTCGGTTATCCCGGCATCACGTGGGGATCTGCCGCCGCCGCACTCAATGCCACACAAATTGCGACGTATCCGAATGGCTTTCCCGCCGAGTACGAATCGTTTCGCAGCGATCACCCCGGCGGCGTGAATTTCGCCATGGTCGACGGCAGCGTCCGCCGGCTGTGCGACAGCATCGACCTGGCGGTCCTTAAACAACTTGCCAACCGCAACGACGGGGAACCGAATGCAGATTTCTAGGCCCAGCGGGCAATATTCTTCATGAATGTCCCACTTTTTTCCATGACCAACGACCCTCCGCGACCGCAGCCCACCACTGCTTCTACCCGACGAGAAATTTCCTCGGCCGAATTATTGCGGGGCGAAAAAGAGATTTGGATTCGCCACGGCGAGGAAATTTATCGCCTCCGGCTGACTCGCAGCGGCAAGCTGATTTTGCAAAAATGAGGGCGTGCGTTCGTCGCCCGCCCCACGTTCCCTACCCCCAAACATCCATTATGAAACACATAATCAAGATTGCATTTCTGTTCGCGCTAATCTGCATTTGCCGCTGTGCCGCGGCCCACTTTCTCTGGCTCGAAGCGTCTCCCACCGACAAGCCATCGACGGTAAACCTCTGGTTCTCGGAAACCTGTGCGCCGGGCGAGGCCAAGCTGCTCGATAAAGCGGCGCACACGAAAGCCTGGGTCTCCACGCCCAGCGGCACTGCCCAGTCGCTGACGCTGGAGAAAAAAGATAACGGCGACACGGGCAGTTGGTCTTCGTCCATCGAAGCAAAATCCCCCTGCTCGATTGACGCCATGTGCGATTACGGCGTCGTCACCCGCGGCGGCGAAACCTTCCTGCTGCAATACGACGCACGCCATCTGGTGATCGGTCGTGGCGAAGATCTTGCCTCGGCCGGCGCCTCCGACGCGCTCGCGCTGCAAGTGCGACCGCACTGGAAGGGCAATTCCCTTTCGCTCTCGGTGATGTTCGACGGCAAACCGGCGACGGACGCTCAACTGCTGGCCATTCTGCCTAACAACGAAGAGCAGGAATTGAAGCTCGATTCCAGCGGCGTCGGCGCCATTGAGCATCCCGCCGCCGGCGACTATGCCTTCCGCGCCCGAGTGCAACAGAAGCAGTCGGGCCAGCGCGACGGCAAACAGTACGACCAGGTGCGCCATTATTCCACGCTCACCTTCCGCCTGCCGAAATCGGTCGTCGAACCGCTGGCGGTTGCCGATGCTTCGGCGCCATCTCCCGCTGCAACCGCCGCCAAATCCGCGCCGGCCGCGAAGAAAGCCCCGGATGCCGCCGCGGTCGATCTGCTCAACCGCGCTCGCGCCAATCGGGCCGTATGGGAACACTTTCCCGGTTTCTCAGCCAGCGTCACCGTGCGAATCGACGACACGGTGGAAAAGGGAACGGTCGGCGTCGACGAACACGGCACGGTAACCTCGCAGCTCAAAAACGATAAACTCCGCGATTGGATAGACGAACAGCTCGGTTCGCTGGTCGATCACCGTATGCCGTCGGTGCCGGAAGACGAGCAGCCAACGCTGGCCGACGACGATGTTAACCATCCTTTAGGCCGCCTGATCCGCCTGGGCGACGCCAAGTATGACAGTTCTTACCGCATCCGCGACGACATGGTGACGGAGGTCAATCGCCGCGCCGGTCCGGACAAGTTTTCCATCAGCGTGTTCGAGACCGACCGCAGTAAGGAAGGCAAATACCTGCCGCGCACGTTCAGCGCCACGTATTGGGACGCCAAATCGGGCGAAATCAAATCCAGCAGCTCGTACTTGAATACCTGGAAACGTGTGGGCGCCTTCGATCTGCCCGATCGCTTTCTCGAAGTCGAAACCCTGCCCGGCGAGCGCCACGTGAAAGAAATCACGTTCCACGATTACTCGTTGCACGAAAAATCCAAGTGAGCCGTCCGCGGCGGCTTTCGCGGCGGTTGGCTCAGCACATCGACCAACAACGGGCGCATCCGGTCCCAGACGTCGTTGGCTTTCTCTACGTAATAGGCGCACATCGAGTGGCATCGGCGGATCGTGTCGGGATCGCTGCGGCCCGTGAGAATGATTTTCGGAATGTCGGCGACAGCATCGTCGGTGCACAGCATTTCGCACGGGCTCAAGCCGTTGCCGCCGGGAAGATTGACGTCGAGGCACACCACGTCCTGGCAATTGGTGTGGACTTGCGTGAGCGCGGCGACGCAGTCGTACGCCTCGCACACTTCCAAACCCAACTGCCGGCATCGTAGCGACAGAAAATACACCAGGTGCCGATCGTCGTCTGCGATCAAAATAGATTTTCCGGAGAGCATCGCTGCCTCGCGGTGATGATCTATGCCACAGCCGGGGCTCGTTCCGATACCGAGTGCAGTGCCGTCAGCAACGTGCGCGGATCGCTCGGCTTGTCCAAAAAGTATCTCGCTCCCATGTCCAGCGCCATTTGATGGTCGCTCTGGCTGGCCGAGAGGACAATCACCGGCATCGTGCGCATCTCGGGCCGCTGGCGCAGCTTGGCGAGCATCGACAGCCCGTCCATGTTTGGCATCCGGACGTCCAAAATCATGGCGTCGGGCTGGGTGGCCAGGGCCGCTTCGTAGCCGCTGGCGCCGTCGAAGGCCGAGTGCACCTCGTACCCGGCCGCCTCGAGCCGCACACTCAGTCCGCTGACGATGTCTCGATCATCGTCGACGACCAGCACGCGCTTCGCCGCATGGTTCGCGTTTGGCGCGTTTTGTATGTGGCTCGCCATAATACTCCTCAACTTTCCTCGCTCGTCTCCCGCTGTTCGTCCCTCGCCACTTCGTCATTCGCTTCCAGCGGAATATGCCGCTTTAGTTCCTCGCACAATTCGGAAAACGGCGTTGGTTTCACGAAATAGCGCACCACGCCGAGCACTGCTAAATAACGCTGCAAAGCCGGGTCGTCACGCCCGGAAAGCACAATCACCGGGATGTCGCGCGTGGTCAAATTCCGCTTCAGGCATTCGACCACGTAATCGCCCGAACCTTGCGGCATGCGCAGGTCGGTGATGATCACGTCGGGCCGGTGCATCAGCGCCTCCCAGTAGCCGTGCGTTCCGTACCGCGCGGAAAGCAGTTCCACGCGGTAGTCGCTCAGATGCGCTTGCATGAATTCCGAGACGGCAGGATCGTCGTCGATGCACAAGACCTTGGGCACTTTCGACTGCTTTCGATCGTCGCAAGGAGCCGGCGACGTTCGCGGCAAACTGACGGGCGCTGCGCTCATGATGGCGCTCCGACGAATGGTGGCGGGAATGGATCGGCTTTCTTGTTGAGCCCGGTAGGAAGGTGTGCGGCCCCCGGGGGGTGATGCCACTGCAAACCTAGCTCGAAAGTCCCTCAGCGAGTGGGACCAAGGCTGGGCGAGAACGCCAAATTGCGGGAAACCGCTAGCCCTTCCACGGCGCAATTAGACCGGCCCGAACTGCGGCAAACCGCGCCGCGCCGCGGAGGGCCGCTTGATCGTTCATAATGACCCGCACCGGGATCATTTCCATCAGCGGAGCGATGCCGGCCTTTGGTGCAGAATGCTTCTCGAAATCGCGGTTCTTTCAGCTTGCTGATGATTCTGGGCGCAATTCCGCCACCAATATAGATGCCACGCGTGGCCATCATCTTCAGAGCCAGATTGCCCGCTTCGGCGCCGTAGATCGAAACAAACACGTCCATTGCCTGCACGCAAAGCGCGCACGTTCCGGCCAGCGCCGCTTGCGAAATCGCGGCTGCGGGATCGGCCGATTTCATGGCGGAAGTGACTTCCAGCGTTTCCTTGCCGCGCCCGGTGTCGCGCAAAAACTCGTAGATATTTTGCAAGCCCGGGCCGGAAACCAGGCGTTCGTAGCTCACGTGTCCGTCGCTATCCTGGGCGAATTTCTCCTTCAGATGCAGCAGCAGTTCCGTTTCGAGCCGGTCTTGCGGGCCAAAATCGGTGTGCCCACCTTCACAGGCGAAGGGATGCAACTGTTGACCGTCGAAATAGATTCCCGCCTCGCCCAGTCCGGTGCCGGCTGAAATGATTGCCGCGTTTCCCTGTGGATCGGGCTTGCCGGCGTTGAGCGTTTCAAAGTCGTTGGCCGCGAGTGCCGGGATGCCATGGGCGTTGGCTTCCAGATCGTTCAGCAGATGAACTTCTTTTAGTTTCAATTCTTTGGCGAGCTGAGCGGCAGACACGACCCAGGGCAAATTCACGGTGTGAACTTGTCCTTCTCGCACCACGCCGGCGATGCCAAAGGCTGCGTGTTCGATCGGCAAGCTTTGGCCGTCGCATGGCTGCGCCGCCACAAACGCCCTGACGATTTCATCCAGCCCCAGATGCTCGCGGCTGTGATACTTTGATTCCACCAGCGGCGACAGTTGCCCATTCTTGGCGTCGAATAGCGCCAAGCGCGTCGACGTGCCGCCAATGTCGCCGGCCAGAATCATGGTCAGGATTTCTTTTCCAGATGGCCGCCGAATTCGTAACGCATCGCGGACAGCAGCTTGTCGGCGAACTCGGCTTCGCCGCGAGACGTGAAGCGTTCGTATAGGGCGGTGCTCAGCACCGGCGCCGGGGCGCCTTCCTCGATCGCCGCTTGAATGGTCCAGCGCCCTTCGCCGGAATCGGAGACTCGGCCCGCGAAGTTTCTCAACTGCGGATCGCCGGCCAGCGCCGCCGCCGTTAGATCCAAGAGCCACGAGGCGATCACGCTGCCGCGCCGCCACACTTCGGCGATATCCGGCAAGTTCAAATCGTATTGATAGTGCTCCGGATTGCGCAGCGGCGTGGTTTCTGCGTCGGTCGCCTGCTTCTGTTTGCCGACATTGGCGTGTTTGAGCACGTTCAGCCCTTCGGCATAAGCGGCCATCAGTCCGTACTCGATGCCGTTGTGAACCATCTTCACAAAGTGCCCTGCCCCGCTTTCGCCGCAGTGCAAATAGCCCAACTCGGAAGTGCCGCCGAGTTTTTCGCGTCCCGGCGTGCGTTCGATATTGCCCATGCCCGGCGCAAGCGTTTTGAAAATCGGATCCAGATGCTGCACGGCATCTTTGGCGCCGCCGATCATCATGCAGTAGCCGCGCTCCAAGCCCCACACGCCGCCGCTGGTGCCGACGTCGAGATAGCGAATTCCCTTGGCGGCCAAATCCTTGGCCCGGCGAATATCGTCAATGTAATACGAGTTGCCCCCGTCAATCAGAATGTCCCCTTTATCCAACTTCGGCGCCAGATCGCGCAACACACTGTCGACCACACCGGCCGGGACCATCATCCAAATCGCGCGCGGCTTGGTGAGCTTGGCGAGAAACTCATCGAGAGTTTTGCCGGGAATTGCGCCTTCCTTGCCCAGCGCTTCGGCGGTTGCCGGATTATGATCGTTGACCACGCACTGATGCCCGCCCTTCATCAGCCGCCGCACCATGTTGGCTCCCATGCGGCCCAAACCAATCATTCCGAGTTGCATTATGAAGGCTCCTTCGCGTTTTTCGCGACTGTCGCGGCTTAATCATTCCGGCGTTGCGCCATTCTCCTTGGCAATCTGTCAACTAACTGGTTCGCCTCGGCAGGTCCCCACGTGCCGGCTGCGTAATTGGGGAACTTCGGCGGCGGCTGTTGCTGCCAGGCTTCGATGATCGGCGTGATGAATTCCCATTGGGCGTCGACTTCGTCGGTGCGCATGAACAACAGCGGGATGCCTTTGATCGCATCGAGCACCAACCGCTCGTACGCCTCGGGCAAGCCGACGTGGAACGATTGCTCGTAATCGAAATCCATTCGCACCGGCTGAATCGCAAAGCCCATGCCCGGCTGCTTGGTGACAAACGACAGACTGATGCCTTCATCCGGCTGGATGCGGAATACCAGCACATTGGGCTCCGGTGCAATCGCCCCCACGCCATCCAATTCCACTTCCATCGTAGGAGTGCGACGCAAAGGCCGGTCTTTGAAGCGGATGGCAATCTCCGTGGACCGTTTCGGTAATCGCTTGCCGGTGCGAAGCAGAAACGGCACGCCGGCCCAGCGCCACAGATCGACCATCGTGCGAACCGCCACGTATGTTTCGGTATTGGAATCTTTAGCGACGCCGTTTTCGTCGCGGTAGGCCGGCACCTCCTCCCCTTCGATCGTGCCGGCGGAGTATTGCCCGCGGACGACGAACTTATCGATGTTCTTGGCGGTGATCGGCACCAAATTCCGCAGCACGCGCAGTTTTTCGGTGCGCACGTTCACGCCTTTCAATCCGCCCGGCGCATCCATGGCGGCGTACGCCAGTAATTGCAGCACGTGATTTTGCATCACGTCGCGAATCGCGCCGGCATGGTCGTAGTAACTGCCGCGGTGGCCTTCCATGCCGACCGTCTCGGCCACGGTAATTTGCACGTGATCGACGAACTGGCAGTTCAGCAGCGGTTCGAAGATGGCGTTGGCGAATCGGAACGCCATCAGGTTCAGCACCGTCTCTTTCCCTAAATAATGGTCGATGCGATAGATTTGATCTTCCAGCAGATACAGATGAATTTCGGCATCCAGCGCCCGGGCGCTGGCCAAATCGTGTCCGAACGGCTTTTCGATCACCACGCGATACCAGGGCTTATTGGGCCGGGGCCGATGAATCAGCTTATGATCTGAAAGCTGCTTGATCACCGGCGCGAAAAACGACGGGGCAATGGCCAGATAGAACATCCGATTGCCCGGCAGGCCGCGCTGTTTTTCCACCGCGCTGAGCTGTTGGCCCAGGCTGTCGAAACTGGCGCCGTCCGAAAAATCGACGGTTTGATACGAAAGCATCGCGGCGAATTTATTCCACTCATCGTCGTTGGCAGGTTTCAGCCGGCCGTGCTCGTTGATCGATTTGCGAGCCAGATCGCGGAACTGATCGTCAGTGAGCTTGTCGATCGCCACGCCGACCACGGCCATTTTTTCCGGCAGATACTTCTCTTGCCACAGAGAAAACAGCGCGGGCAATATCTTTCGGCCGGACAAATCGCCCGTCGCGCCGAACAGCACCAGCGCCAGCGGCTCCTTTGCCGCGGCGGCGGTCATCAGGGTTTGCGTCTTGGCCGGCGCAGGACTTCGTGCACGAATAACTTGTGGTGATGCCATGAGGTCCGTACTTTTCTCAATGCGGTTGTTTCAACATCTTCGCCGCCGGTTCGTCCAATAGCCAAGTCAACTTCCCGTTGGTCGGCCGCACTCCTGCCGCCGGATATTTTTCCAGCGTGGGGTTTCCCTCGAGAATCGCATGCACAATCGTAGCTTTTCCTGCGCCCGATACCAGGAACATCACCTCACCCGCGGCATCCAGCACTGGAAACGTCAGGGTCACCCGATCGACCGGCGGCGGCAGAATTCCCGGCTTGCTCCAAGTGACCCATTTGGTTGCTTCTTTCAGCGCCGGCTTGCCGGGGAACAACGATGCCGTATGCCCATCGTTGCCAAGGCCCAACAAAATCAAATCAAAATGCGGCCATTCGCCCGTCTCGTCGTGTGCGCCAAAAAACGATCGCAGTTGCGATTCGTACGTCCGCGCAATCGTCCGGCGTGCCGACGTCGGTCGGGATCCGCAACACGTGCTTGGGATCGATGTGCGCGGCTCCAGAGAGCGCGCGCCGCCATGCGATAGTTGCTGTTTGCCCCGGCCGGGGCCACGGCGCGTTCGTCGCCGAAGAAAATCCACGTGTGCGACCAGTCGATTCGCGTTTTCCAATCGGGCCGCGCCAAGAGCGTATAAGTTTGCTCCGGCGTCGAACCACCCGATAGAACCAGCGTGAATCGTCCGTGCGCTGCGATGGCGGCTTGAGATGCGGCGACGATTCGCCCGGCCGCCTCGGCCGCCAGCGCCGCGCCGTCGTGGCACACGAAAATCTCGCGCTGGCCGCTGGTATTCATCATCGCACCGGCCCTGCTGAAGAAACGCTTTCGCGGATCGAAGTAAGCGCAAAAAGCGCTTTACCAAAGCGCCTTTCTTTGTATACATTGATCGCACGTTCGTCTACGAGCGGTGCGCATCCGAGCCGGCCGCTTGCGAGTCATGGAAGCAACCGGCGACGCCGCGGCGTCGTCCAAGGGGCCCAAGATGCCCAATCTGTTTTTATTTGCCGCCGCAGCCGGTGGACCGTTGGAGAATGTGTCCACCCTCAGCCCCGCTTCGCCTCCGGCGGAGTCGATTCGCTATCTGTTCCTGTTTGTGACGGCGACGGGATTGTTCATTTTGGCGGTGGTCTGGGGAGTGCTGCTTTATTCTCTGGTTCGATTCCGCCGCGCGAAGCCGGCCGACGATATTGCCCCGCGAACAGTCGCCACCGAGCCGCCGCAAGTTTACGGCAGCATCCCCATTGAAATCGCCTGGACCGTCGCGCCGGCGATCATCGTCTTTCTGCTCACGCTGGTAATTGTGCGCACGGAGTTCGAAGTGCGCGTGAATCCGGATCGCGTGCCCGCCGGCACGCAGCCGTTGCGCGCGACCGTGATCGGTCATCAATGGTGGTGGGAATATGTGATCGAACCGGCCGACGAGCAAGCGCCCGGCATCGTGACCGCCAACGAATTGCATGTGCCGGCAACTGCGAGCGTCCGCGGGATATTCGGCATCGCGCGGCGGCCCGGCCCGGCCCATTTATCTCACGCTGCAATCGGCCGACGTGTGCCATAGCTTTTGGGTGCCGCGGCTGGCCGGTAAGACCGATTTGATTCCGGGACGCACGAACCAGACGTGGTTTCAAGCGGCAGAACCGGGGCTGTACGTTGGCCAGTGCGCCGAATATTGCGGCACGCAGCATGCCGGCATGTTGTTGCGAGTTTACGTTGATATGCCGCGAGAATTTGCCGCCTGGCTGGCGAACGAGGCCAAGCCGGCCGTAAATGACGCCGCCGCGAGCGACGGCAGGCAAAGTTTCCTCGCGCATTCGTGCGTCAACTGCCACACCATCCGTGGTACGGCGGCACAAGGTAAATTCGGGCCCGACCTCACGCACCTGGCCACTCGCAAAACAATCGCCGGGGGCATGATCGAAATGAATCGCCTGAATTTGCGCCGCTGGATCGCTAATCCGCAGCAAGCCAAAACCGGCTGCTTGATGCCTGCCTTCGGCCTGAACGATCAAACCATAGACCAAATCACCGATTACCTGATGACGTTGAGATAATTTTTTTAACCACGCCGGGCAAGCCCGGCGGCTAACTGACAATCCCGAAACGCACCGCATGGCCACCGTCGCTAAGCCCGCACTGTTGGATCGTCCCGTGTGGACCGCTCGTCTGCACGAGTGGGTCATCACCGTCGACCACAAGCGCATCGGCATCATGTACGTGCTGATGGCGATCGTGTTTCTGGTGATCGCCGGCTGCGAGGCGCTTGCCTTGCGCTGGCAATTGGTCAAGCCGGCCAACAATTTCTTGGGGCCCGACACGTTCAATCAATTCTTCACGATGCATGGCACCACGATGGTGTTCTTCGTGGGGATGCCCATCTTGATCGGCATCGCCAATTATGTGGTGCCGCTGCAAATTGGGGCGCACGACATGGCTTTCCCGCGGATCAATGCTTTCGGATTCTGGGTGACGCTGTTCGGCGGCTTGTTGGCGTACTTCAGCTTTTTCGTGCCTGGTGGTCCCCCGGCGATTGGTTGGTTTGCGTACGCGCCGCTTACGGAGCGCACGTTTGCCCGCGGGTCGGGCGTCGATTTCTGGGCCCTGGGGTTGCTCGTAAGCGGCATCGGCACGATTGCCGCGGGGGTGAACTTCGTTGCCACGATTCTTACCATGCGCTGCCCCGGCATGACCCTGCGCAAGGTTCCATTTTTCACCTGGACGATTCTCTGGACCGCCGTGCAGATCCTGCTTGCCATACCGCCGCTCACCGCTGCCTTGGTGATGGTCGAATTCGATCGAGTGTTGGGGGCCAATTTCTTCAGTCCGCAAAACGGCGGCTCGGCCTACTTGTGGCAGCATCTGTTTTGGTTCTTTGGCCATCCCGAGGTTTACATCTTAATTTTGCCCGCGTTCGGCATGATCTCCGACGTCATTCCGGTGTTTGCGCAAAGTGCTGTTCGGCTACGAATTCATGGCCGCCGCCACGATGGCCATCGTGTTCATCAGCATGGGGGTGTGGGCGCACCACATGTTTGCCGCCGGCATGAACCGCACGCTGGACATGTATTTCGCCGGCGCGAGTTTGCTTGTCTCCATTCCTACCGGCATCAAGTTTTTCAATTGGCTAGCCACGATGTATGGCGGGCACATCCGCCTGGCATCTCCCATGCTGTTTTGCTGCGGCTTCCTTTCGATGTTCGTGCTGGGCGGATTGACGGGCATCATGCTCGCCGCGGCGCCGTTTGATTTTCAGGTGTCCGACACTTATTTCGTGGTCGGGCATTTCCATTGGGTGCTGATCGGCGGCACGCTGTTCGGTGTTTTTTCCGGCATCCATTATTGGTTTCCGAAAGTCACCGGGCGCATGCTGTCGGAGCGCTTCGCCAAGTGGCAATTCTGGCTGCTATTGATCGGTTTCATTCTGACCTTCGGGCCGATGCACATCTCCGGCATGCTGGGGATGCCGCGGCGAATCTATACCTATCTGCCCGATCGCCCTTGGGAATTGTGGAACAAAATCAGCACCTTCGGCGCGGCGGTGCAGGTGCCCAGCTATTTGATTTTCGTGATCAACATTATTTGGTCGCTGCGCTGGGGCAAACCCGCGGGGGACGATCCTTGGGACGCCTGGACGCTGGAATGGGCGACCACGTCGCCGCCGCCGAGCTACAACTTCGACGTTGTGCCCACGGTGCGCAGCCGCCGACCGCTATGGGACTTGAAGCACCCCGACGACCCGGATTGGAAATACGAATGACGACCGATACTGCCATTGCTGCTGCGCCGTTGGAATCGCCGTCCGCCAGCCGCTGGCTGCCTGAGCAGGCCGGAATGCTCGCGTTTTTATTGTCTGAAGTCGCGTTTTTCAGCACGCTGATCACTACCTATATTGTCTTCCTCCGGGAAACGAAGGACAGCGTTCCGTCGCCGGCGCAGGTATTTCATCTGCCGCTGGTCTTGGTCGGGACCGCTTGCCTGTTCACCAGCAGCGCCACCGTGCATTTCGCCGAGCGCAGGCGCATGGCGGCCGTCGCCGCGCATTTCTCGGGTTTTGGGGATTAACGATCTTGCTGGGCGCCACATTCCTGGCGTGCACCGCCAAGGAATGGAGCGAGCTGATCGGCCGCTACGGACTGACCATTAGCCGCAATCTATTCGGCAGCAGCTATTTCACGTTGGTCGGTTTCCACGCCGCTCACGTAACTGTCGGCCTGATCGCTCTGTCGATCGTCTTCGTGCTCGCCTGGCGGAGGAAAATCACCGCCGATAATCCGGTCGGCGTGCAAGTCGTCTCCTGGTACTGGCACTTCGTCGACGGAGTGTGGGTGGTCGTGTTTTCGTTGGTGTATTTGATCGGAACTTGATGGGCGATGGCCACGAATCCGCGGGAACATGAATCCGTCGAAATGCCGCGACCCACGGCATGGCCGATCGTGATCGCGCTGGCGGTTGCGCTATTTGCCCTTGGCGTCGCAACCAGCCTGGTGTTTTGCGTCCTCGGCGGTGCGCTGTTGGTCATCAGTCTGATCGGCTGGATCGTGCAATTGCTTCCCGGCCGCGGCCACGAGCACGAACCCCTGGTGGAAACTGCGCAACGAGCAAAAGAGGTGGCCGCGCGCCCCGGCACCGTCGGGCAACTCAAACCTGGCGCCGTCGGCTATCGTTTCCAATTGCCGGAAAAAGTGCATCCGATTTCCGCGGGCATCAAAGGGGGCATCCTCGGCGGTTTGTTGATGCCGATCCCCGCGCTCGCCTGGGGCGTTTGGAGCGGCCACACGATTTGGTTCCCCGTCAACCTGTTGGCCGGCATGGTCGTGCCCGGCTTGTCCGATCTGCCGCCGGACCAACTCGTGCAGCAATTGGAGGCATTTCATCCGTGGCTGTTCGTCGGCGCCGGCATCATGCATGTATTAATGTCGATCGGCTTCGGTATGGTCGGCGGCGTGCTATTGCCAACGCTCCCGTCAGTTCCCGGTGGACCGCTGCTGTTCGGCGGACTGATCCTGCCGCTTGTGTGGTCGGGCGCAAACCACAGCATGATGGGACTGGTCAACCCGGTGCTCAACCACTACATCCAGTGGCCCTGGTATGTCGTCTCGCAATTGGTGTACGGCATCGCCACGTCGATCGTGATCATGCGCTCCGAAAAAATTCCGATCGCGCCGCGCGGTCCCGGCGGCGGGTCTTCGATTCCCAGCGGGTGGCTCGGCTGTTTGGCCGCCGTGTGCATTTTGTTTTCCGGATGCAACGACAACCTTCCCGGCAAGCCGAATCCTGCCGACGCATATCGCATGCCACAAGACATCACACAGTTCTCTACGCTGTATGCGCAGCGCTGCGCAGGCCTGCCACGGCGCGGACGGAATCGAAGGGCCTGGCCCGCCTTTGAACGAAACGCTGTATCTATCGCTGGTCACCGACGACGAGCTCCACGAAGTAATCGCCGATGGCCGCTCCGGCACGTTGATGCCGGCCTGGTCGCAAAAAAGCGGCGGCCCGCTCACCGAGAAGCAAGTGGCGGCGCTAGTCGAAGGAATCCGCGCGAAATGGCAGGAGGCCGGCTCCGCGCAAGTTCCGCAGAACGCACCTCCCCTCACTCCCGGGAATACCGCCGGTAATGCAACCGCCGGCGCCAAAGTGTGGGCGGACGCCTGCGCCAGTTGCCACGGCGCCAACGGCGAAGGAGCCAACATCGGCGGCGCGATCCACGATCCCGCGTTCCTGGCGCTATCGAGCGACCAGATCTTGCGTCGATACATTATCACCGGCCGCAACGATCTGTCTGAACACATGCCGAGTTTCGCCGAGACCGATGGCCGCGATGAAAACTTCAAGCCGCTCACTGCCGAACAAGTTACTGACCTGGTCGCATTGTTGGCCCAATGGCGGGCCGACAAAAAACGCCCCGAGCGAATACTCGTTGAGCCCTCGGAACAACAACTTCCATGAACACCAATCCCAACCCGCTGACATCCGCTGCTCCGCGCCGCAGCTTTCTCAAGTGGCTCACCGCTCTGGTAAGCGCCGCCGCGGCGGCGTTGCTTGCCGTACCGGGAGTCGGCTATCTCGCCGGCGCCTTGAAGCTTGCCAAGCCCGATCCATGGACGCCGCTTGGGCCGGTTAGCAAATTCCCCTTGCACGAAACGCGCCTGGCAACCTTCAGAAACCCCTTGGGCCAGCCTTGGGACGGTGTCGTGGCGCAAACCGGCGTCTATGTGCGCTACATCGGGCGCAACGACAAATACCAGGATCAATTCCTGGTGTTCACCAATTTCTGCACGCACCTGGGCTGCCCCGTCGAATGGTTCCCGCAATCGGGCCTGTTCATGTGCCCGTGCCACGGCGGCGTGTATTACGAAGATGGCGAGCGCGCGAGCGGTCCGCCGCCGGAAGGCCTTTACAAATGCGTGTGGCGTGTGGCTCAAGAGGCCAACGATTCCGAGCCGCAACTGTACATCAAAGCCCCCTTCCTGCCGACGTTGCATCACAAATTCATCGAAGGACCCTCCGGCAACGGATAATCGGATGAAACGCTTACTGCGATGGTTCGACGTTCGGCTGGGCATCAGTGAAAGCCTGATGCCGATGATGCGTCATCCCGTGCCGCGCGAATTGTCCGGGCCGATGGGCTGGTGGTATGTGTTCGGCAGCGCCACGCTGACGCTGTTTGTGATTCAGATTCTCACCGGCATCTGCCTGGCTCTGACCTATGTGCCCGGTGCTGACCAGGCTTACGAAACGCTGTTGTACTTGAATTATCAACAGCCCTGGGGGTGGTTTCTGCGGTCGCTGCATTACTGGTCTAGCTCGGCCATGGTGGTGATGGTGTTGGTGCACATGACGCAAGTGTTTTTGCACGGGGCGTACAAATATCCGCGCGAACTTACTTGGGTCGTCGGCGTGTTCCTGTTGCTGTGCACGTTGGGCATGGCGTTCACCGGCCAGGTTTTGCGCTGGGATCCTGATGCTTATTGGGGCGTCGGCGTGGGGGCGGCCATGATGGGCCGAGTGCCCGGCGCGGGTCCAACCCTGGTCGATTTATTGTTGGGCGGTCCGATCATCGGCGCCGACACGCTCAGCCGCTTCTTCGCGCTGCACGTGTTTGTAATCCCGGCGCTTTTGATCATTTTGCTGACCGTCCACCTGTGGCTGGTGGTGAAGTTGGGCGTGAGCGTGCCGCCTCGGCCCGGCCAAATTGTCGAGCCTCGCACTTACGACGCTGAATATGAATTGGAATTGCGCCGCGGCGAGCCCTTCTGCGGCGATTCGCTGACCAAAGATATTCTCTTCTCCGCACTGACCGTGATCGTCGTGGTCGTGATCGCTGCCGTGGTGGGCCCGAAAGGGCCGACATCGCCGCCCGATCCCACGCTGGCAGGCGCCAATCCACGGCCGGATTGGCCATTCATGTGGCTGTTCGGACTGTTGTCGCTCAGCCCGCCGTCGGCCGAAACGGTGATCATGCTCGTCCTGCCGCCGGTGCTGGTCCTCGGTTTGTTGGCGGTGCCGTTTGTTTCCAACCGCGGCGAGCGCGCCGCCAGCCGCAGGCCGGTTGCCGTGTTGGGAGTGGTCGTGATCTATACGATCCTAGGGGTGCTCACGCAACTGGGGAATGAGTCGCCTTGGTCGCCGGTGATGACCGCCTGGAGCGCCGACCCCGTGCCGCCGTCGATGGTCGGCGCCGCCACGCCGTTGGAGTTGCAGGGCGCAGTCGTGTTTCAAAACAAACAGTGTCGCAATTGCCATGCGCTGAATGGCGTCGGCGGAAGGCGCGGGCCCGATCTGAGCAAAGTCGGCGCGAAGCTCACTTCGGATCAACTCGTCGATCAAATCAGCAACGGCACCCCCGGCGGCGGCAATATGCCCGCCTACGGCAAACAAATCAGCCCGACCGAGATGACGGCCCTGGTCAACTTTTTGGAGAGCTTGCGTCCCTCCGGCACCCAGCCGCCCCAACCGCCCGTGAAATAAATTGGTCAGGCGCGACCCTGTTGCTCTGCCATGACTACGACCTTCGACGCTGTGTTTTCCTCTTGGCCCGCGCAGCCCGCGCTGGCGGCCGCTTTGTTGCTGACGGCGGCAATTTATTTGCGCGGCTGGCGTGCTTTGCGGCGTCGCGCTCCAAATAGCTGGCATCGTAGCCTGCCGGCTGCATTCATCGGCGGACTGATTGTCATCTATCTTGCGCTGGCATCGCCGATTGAGACGTTCGCGCCGCTGCTGTTACAGGTGCACATGCTGCAGCACCTGCTATTGATGATGGTGGCCCCGCCGCTCTTGTGGCTCGGAGCGCCGCTGTTTCCACTAGTGCGTGGATTGCCGCGGGAGATTCGGCGTTACTGGGCGGCGCCGCTTTTGCGCTGGACACCGTTGGTGCGATTGGCCACTGTCCTGACGCATCCCATCACCGCGTGGATTATTTTTGTCGCCGCCACCTGGTTATGGCATCTGCCACCTACCTACGAACTGGCACTCGCCGATCCCGCCTGGCATTATGCGCAGCATGTTTGCTTCTTGCTCGCGGGAATGATTTTCTGGTACCCGGTCGTACGCCCATATCCTGCGCGACCCGCCTGGTCGACGTGGCTGCTTGTGCCTTATCTGATTCTGGCCGACGTGCAAAACACGATTCTCGCGGCGCTGCTCACGTTTTCAGACCAGGTTTTGTATCCCTACTACCTGTCGATGCCGCGACTGGGCGGAGTTTCGGCGCTCGACGACCAATCGATCGCCGGCGTAATCATGTGGGTTCCCGGCTCGGTGGTGTTTCTTGTGCCGCTGGCATGGATCGGCGTGCGGTTGCTGCAAGCGCGGAGTGCGGAGTGTGGAGTGCGGAGGTCCATCGCATCCCGCATTTCGCAATCACCATTCGGCATTCGGCGTTTTGATCTGCTGCGACTTCCCGTGCTGGGTTCCCTGCTCCGCTGGCGCTACACCCGCCGCATCGTCCAGTTCGCCGTTTTGCTGGTGACGCTCGCGGTGATGTTCGACGGATTCCGCGGCCCGCAGGCCGCACCGATGAATCTGGCCGGCGTCGTTCCATGGATTCATTGGCGCGGGCTGGTGGTGATCGGACTCTTGGCCGCCGGCAACGTGTTCTGTTACGGCTGCCCATTTATGTTGCCGCGCACGATCGCTCGGCGCTGGCTGCCGGCCGCGCGCGTTTGGCCCACCTGGTTGCGAACGAAATGGCTCGCCGTGGCGCTGGTGGCAATCTTCTTATGGGCCTACGAAGCAATGGCTCTGTGGAACAGTCCTTTGCTAACCGCCTGGATCATTCTGGCCTACTTCATCGGCGCGCTGGTGATCGACGGCACCTTCCGCGATGCGGCGTTTTGCAAATACGTGTGTCCCATCGGGCAATTCAACTTTGTGCAATCGATCATCTCACCGCTGGAAGTGAAAGTGCGCGAGCCGGCAATTTGCACCTCCTGCCGCACTCACGACTGCATTCATGGCAGAATCGATCCCGCAGCCGGCGCCTGCCGCGGGTGCGAACTGCAATTGTTCCAACCCCGAAAAACGGGCAATCTCGATTGCACTTTCTGTCTCGATTGCGTGCAAGCATGCCCGCATGACAATGTCGGGGTGCTCGCCGTCGTCCCGGCGAAGACGCTTTGGCGCGATGGGCCGCGTTCGGGCATCGGCCGCTTGAGTCGTCGACTCGATTTCACCACTCTGGCGCTTGTGTTGGTGTTCGGCGCGTTTGCCAACGCCGCGGGCATGGTGTCGCCGGTTGTCGAAGTTCTGCAGCAATCGAGCGCCGCACTGGGACTGTCGTCCACGTTATTAACGACCACGCTCTTTTATGGTCTGGTACTGTTCTTGTTGCCCGCGATTGCGATCTGCGCCGCGACAACTGCCAGCCGCTTGCTCGGCTTGCGAAAAATGTCAGCGCGCCAATTAGCCTGTCGATTTGCGTGGTCGCTTGTGCCGCTAGGCTTTGCGATGTGGCTGGCGCATTACAGTTTTCACTTCTTCACCAGTTTCGACACGATCGTTCCCGTCACACAGCGCTTCTCCGCCGACTTCGGAATGGCGTCATTGGGCGCACCAAACTGGGTGTGCTCATGCTGCCGGCCCGCACCCGATTGGTTGTTGAAGGCTGAATTGCTGATGCTCGACGTGGGTCTGTTGCTCTCCTTATACATCGCCTGGCGCATGGCGCTGTCGCTGATCAACTCGCGATTGTCTGCCGTGAAAGCCGCCGCGCCGTGGGCGACATTGCTACTCGCGCTGTTCGCAGCCGGCGTTTGGATTTTGCTGCAGCCGATGCAGATGCGCGGCACACTGGGTGGATAGACTGATGAAACGAGCGATTTATTTCATTTTGAGCTGGCTGCTTTGCCCCGCAATCGCGGCTGCCGACGGCGGCACGCTCCGATTGTCGCAGCGATCGGGCGAATACCAGATCAGCGTCTTCACGTCGCCGGCTGTTTTGCGAGCTGGCGTCGTTGATATCAGCGTGCTGGTGCAAGACTCAGCCACCGGCGCAGTGCGCAATGACGTTCCCATTTCGGTTGAATTGAATCCGGCCGATCAGCCGGCGCTAAAACTCGAACAGCCGGCGACTACCTCGGCCGCCACGAACAAACTATTTCGCGCCGCGCTATTCGATGTGCCGCGGTCAGGATCATGGGATGCAACGGTTTCCACCGGGGAGCGTCAGCTCACCAGCCTCAGCTTCAAGTTCGAGGTCGCCCCGCCTCCGCCCGCTTGGCTACAACTGGCGCCCTGGGTTGGCTGGCCGCTGGTGCTCGTTGCGCTATTCGTATGGCATCAACGGCTGGCATCGCGCCGCGAAACCAGCACTTCGCTCGCCGCGGCGAACGCTGGTTCTAAACCGTCCGCTCTGTGGGCTGGTACGGCTCGATAGACTCCGCCTGCCGGGCATCGAAGCTCATCGGCCCCGGCCCGTTGGCGATGATCATCAGCATAGCCCCCATCATCGAAAGATTTTTCATGAACTGCCCGAATTGCATTTGCCGCTGCGCTTCTTCCACGGCCCAGAAATTGTGAAAGTAGTACGAAGCGACCGCCAGGAAAGCTAATAGCAGGAAGGCTCCCAAGCGTGCCTTGTAGCCGACGACGACCGACAAGCTGCCGACGATCAAGCACACAATCGCCGCGACCAGAAGCACTTTGGCAGCCGGTATCCCTTGAGCTTCCATCATGGCGGCGACGTCGTTGAAATGTGGAATTATTTGTCCCACGGCGCTGGCGAAAAAAATGGCGCACAACAGCACGCGCCCGACAACGGTGATCAACCCACGGAGTATGGCAAGCATCGGATCGGCTCCTGAATGCGGCACTTATCGGCAACAAAGGGCCACGGCCGCACAATGTTAGCAGTCAGGCCGGGTTTTGTAAAAACCAAATGCCGGGCCATCCGCGGCACATTATCTCTTCGCCGGCAGATTGAGAACCGCCGAACGTAGGGCTAGAATTGAATCAGTCGCGCATCCGGCGCACCAGAGGCATGCGTGTGCAAACGCTCGGACGTCTCTTCCCGCGATCCGTAACCAGAGCGGAACATGACGGATCCGATGAATCGATCTACGAACCGTCCCCAGTCGCCGGGGCAACCCAGCTCGCTCTCCGGGTCAGACATTGCGGTTGCTTCGGAGCGCCGCCGTCTGTGGCTGATCACGCCGGAGCTGGAGGAACTTTTCGAAAACGCGCCTCCGTGGTTGGCAAGCTTGGTTCTGCACATGTGCATTCTTGTCGTGCTCGGACTGACCATCTTGACCACGTCGAAAAAAGTTACGCAGGAGATGCAGGCCGTGTACGGCGAAAAACTGGGCGAGCAATTGTTGGATAACTCAGTCGATCTGTCGACGCCCACGCCCGATCCCACCGCCGACAGAGCGGTCTACTCGCCGTCGGACCTGCCACCGGTGAACGATCCACTGGCTACACCGAGACCAGGAGCGCTCGATATTCCGCTGATGGCTTCTCCGTTTGCTCCGGCGAGCGGCCCGGGCTACACGGGGGCGATGCCCGACGTACCCATCGGATTGGCGCTTACCGGGCGTGAAAAGGGAATGAAGGTGGTGCTGCTGAAGGCGTTTGGCGGAAACGCCACCACGCAAGATGCCGTGCATCGCGCGCTGGAATGGCTCAAGCGCATCCAGCGCACCGACGGGTCTTGGAACCTGCGCGGCTCCTACGCCGATAGCGGATCGTCGGACAATTCCGCCGCCGCCACCGCGATGGCGCTCTTGGCATTCCAAGGCGACGGGAGCACGCACACCACGGGCGAATATCGCCAGGTTGTAAAAAAGGGTTGGGATGCGCTTTTGAAGATGCAGAGCAAGGAGGGCCAATTCAACAGTCCCGGCCTCCGACGAGTCACGAGCTTTACACGCATGCCCTGGCGACGATCGCCGTTTGCGAACTTTACGGCATGACAGCCGATCCTGCTTTCCGCGGCCCTGCGGAACGAGCTATCCAATTTTGCGTGAAGTATCAAGCGCGCGAGGGGGGCTGGCGCTATGTTCCGAATCGGGAGGAGTCCGACACTTCCGTCAGCGGATGGTTCTCCATGGCTCTGCAAAGCGCCCGCATGGCGAAACTCGACGTTCCGCCCAAGACGCTAGAGAATCTGTCGCGCTATCTCGACAGCGCGCAAGTGGAGGAAGGCTCTGCCTATTGCTATCGTCCCGGCTCGCCACCGACTCTCTCCATGACAGCCGAAGGTTTGCTGTGCCGCGAATACTTAGGCTGGCCGCATAACGATCCGCGGCTAGTGACGGGTGTGAACACGCTGGTCAACAATCCGATCACGCTTAGCGAGAACGTGTTCGACCCCTATTACTGGTATTATGCCACGCAGGTGCTGCACCATTTCGGCGGCGAGCCGTGGAAACGATGGAACGAAGTTATGCGGCAGCTTGTACCCGAATTGCAAGTCAAAAAAGGCGTCGAGGCCGGCAGTTGGGACCCCAACAATTGCAAATTCGGCAGCGAAGGGGGCCGGCTCTACATCACGTGCCTGAATACGTACATGCTGGAGGTCTACTACCGCCACCTGCCGCTGTATAAGAACATTTTCGTGCAGTCGAGCCACCAGGAATGATTGGTTCAGTGGTTGGCTTTCTCCCATTGCCGCAGGGCTTCGTAAGCCGCAATCGCCACGCTGTTCGACAAATTCAAACTCCGCACTTCGGGGCGAATCGGAATCCGCAGAGTTCGCTCGCGATTGGTTTCCAATAGCCTGGCCGGCAGCCCGTTGGATTCGCCGCCGAAGACGAGCACGTCTCCCTCCAGGAAATCGATGCTCGTGTAGATTTGTGTGGCGGTTTTTGTGAAATACCAGGGCAGCTTGCCGGGGGCTTCTACGTTCAGCCGAGCCAGAAGCCCCGCCCAGTCGTCCACCGCTTCCCACTGGAGGTGTTCCCAGTAATCCAGCCCCGCGCGGCGCAGATAATAGTCGTCGATGCGAAACCCCAGCGGCCGCACCAGCCACAATTTGGCCCCGACCGCCACACACGACCTTCCGACAGAACCGGTATTTTGGGGAATCTCCGGATGATAGAGAACAACATGCAGTAGCGGCTGATATTTCATGCCCCGTCGATACCACTTCAGGAAGGCACGTCAAGATTCAGAAGTGGGTCAGTCTAATCCTGAGAACTTCGAGATTTGTCAGATTGATCGTTCGGATTCCGACTGAGTCGCAGGCAGTTTGTGTCTTTCGGGATGGGCCTTTTTCTTTCCGATCCACAGGCCTGGAATGATGCAGTGTCCGCCGATGATACCGTCAATTATTCCGCCGCCTTAAAAAGGAATCAGATCGTTGAAGCAACTCGCTAATGCCGCCGAAGCTAATTAAATGTCGGCGATAGTCTGGTCCCATTTCAATTCGCAATTGAGCGAGTCGCAACGCAACTTCGACACAGGGAACACTAGCCAATTGGCCTTCCAAATACCGAAGCCCATTTATCAGATTTTTGGTTCCATCATGCATTCTCCCATCATACTCGATCCGCCTTGCAAACCGATGGGGCTGGGCCAACGATTCTGCTGACCGAGAAGCTAACGCCTATTGACTTGTTTACGATTTACCTACACGCACTTGCACCCCACGCTGCCGGTGTTGTAAGGGATTTCCGGCTGATACAGCACAACGTGTAATCGCGGCTGGTATTTCATCCCCACGCCGATACCGCGCCGTCCAGACCGCGTCAAGTATCGACAAATCTCACCGTGACGCCGAACGTCCATGGTCCGGACGATGCCAGCAGGGTTCCCTGGCCGCCCCATCTCCATTCATCGCTCTTGTTGCACTCGTCGCGATTTGATACTTACCCGTCATCCAAACGACGCTCGTCGTTGCTAGTGGCAGTCGTCAGTCGGCGTTACTTTCCGGATGGCGCACGTGGCCGGGCCTTGTCGCGCGTGTTCGCCAATCGGCCTTATCTTCATCCTTTCGGAACGGTGGCATGCGTAAACGAACTAATAGAATCTGCGCCTTTGAATCGTTGGAAAATCGCCGGGTGTTGGCAGGCACCGTCACCACCTCGTTGCAGGGCAACGTGCTCACTATTTCCGGCGACGACGCGGCCAACAGCGTGGCGGTGTTCAACAGCTCTCCCGGGGTCGTGCAAGTCCTGGGTTTGGACGGCACGACGATTAGCGGCACCACCCTGTACGCGGGTGTTACTGGAATCAACTTCAATTTCAATGCCGGACTCGCCGGGGTCAACAAAGGAAACGACGTCATCGTCGTCACCAATTTAACGCTATCGGCGGGACTTGCCATTGCCGCCGCCGACGGCAACATCATCGTCGCGATAGGCCAGTTCGATAACACCGGCGGTCTGGTCGATAGCGCCGTCGACACTCATCTCGGCTCCGTGTCGATCGGCAATGGCCTGGGCATCAACTTGGGCAACGGAACCAATACCGTCGTGGCAAACGACGCCACGGTGCAAGGCGGGGTCGGTTTGAATTTTGCGCTTGTCAGCGGAACGGGCGCCAACACGTTCACGCTTGAGAATTTTTCTGTGGCGCACGCCGCGCTGTTTAACGATTTCGGACCCCTGACGCTCATCCTCGATCACTTTGACGCGAAAAATCTGACGATCGCCAGCTCCATTGGAAACGACAGTATTTCGTTGTCCAACTGTACGATCGCCCAGAAATTCATCCTCGGGTCTACTTTCGGCAACGATATCATCAACCTGGATCACGTCACCGCGGATTCGATGAACATTGCCTTGGGACCGGGCATCGACCAACTCACCGCCGAAACCGTGAATGTGACGCATGCGTTCAACCTGGATGGCGGCGCCAACGGCGACACGATCGAGATGACCACGGTTACGGCGGGCACATTGACCGTCTTCCTTTCGGCAGGCGACGATTCATTTACTTTGACAAGTTCCGCGGCCGGCCGGATCACCATCTCGGGCGGCGAAGGGACCGACTCGATCACGCTGACCGGCGTCAATGCGAATCAATTGACGGTCGGTGGCGGCGCGGGCAACGATACATGTTCGCTCACGACGGTTACCGTCAATCGCCTGGTCCGAATCAACGGCGGTCTGGGCGCAGACACGGTGACACTGACTAGTTTGAGCGCCAACAGGCTGAACGTCGTACTGGGTGTCGGCGCCGACGACATAACGTTGCAAAACGTCACCATCGCCGGCGCGGCCGCTATCGGCGGCGGCCCCGGCAGTGATACCTACACCGACGACGGCGGAAACACTTTTGGCACGCTGAATCGCAAGAGTTTTGAAACGGTCGTTTAAAAAGACGCCCCGCAATCGGCGAATTGCTGAGACGATTTTGGAGATTCGCCATCGTGCGCACGGGTCGGGGCGGCCTATCAAATCGTCTCCGCGACCGGTGGAGTCTAGCACGGGGCTTATCGAATGCGGCAAGAAATCACGCGGAACGGTAAGCACCCATATTGATCCCGTTCCAACGCGCTTGCGTACCGCCGCAACTGCTTGCTGGGCCGGGAGACCAGTTCCAACGTTTCCTCCGGCGCAGGGTTTTCAATAGTTCCAGAAAGTCGCAGCCGGAGAAGCCCTTGCTTTTTTGCCCAAGTGCGGAACCGGATGCGGGCCAGATGACTTCTGGCTGAATTGATCTCCATTTCAATTCGGCGCCGTGTCGAGGTCGTCTGGACATCCAGCAGAATATCGAGGTTGAGCGTACCTTGCTGATGGCATTGAGACGACCTATCCAAGCGATAAGCCCCAACAAACGCTCCGGCTCCGCATGCATCGGTGAAGGGGACCCGGCGGACCGTCAGTTTGCGGTCTTTGATTCGAGTCGGCATCTGTCGGGAGCCGGCCACCTTGCGCTGCTTTTTTGCGACTGCGCGAAAGACCTGACCAAGTGGTCCGGCGCGATCTTTGGGTCGAGCCTGAATCAGGCCCGAGTACATGGCCAGCGGGCGACGCATGGCGGCCCGGGACAATTGCTCCAAAAAGTCCGCCGGGATGTCGAAGTCCAGTCGATCGCTCAAATAGTGGAAGGTAATCGCCGCAGGCACCGATAATCGTCGCGCCAGGAGAATTTCTTGCAAGCGTTGCCAGTCGCACTTTTCAGTTCGCAGAATTTGCGCAATCCACCAGCCAATCGCTATGCGTATGGCCGTCCATTCCGCCGTGTGCCAGTGCCAGCGCAATTCGATCTTCCTGGCGCGGAATACAAACCGTGGTTCCCGCGAAGCTGGCCGGCAGTGTGGCGTCCCACAAGACAGCATCTTCTTTTTCGCCACCCTGTCCGGGATGGAACGGGCGACTGTGGAGATCAAGATCGCCGAAGTCGCCGCGGAACAGGTTCATCCCGCGAGTGGACGCCAGACGCTCTCGAAGATACTGAGGGCTTGTTCCCGGCGACGGACTCCAGTTCTCTGCAATTAGGATGTCAAATGCGCACAACATGCACTCGGGCTTAACGACCACGTCGATGTCCCATGCCACACGCTGTTTGCCGGCGGCTTCGTCCAGTGCCAGGCGCAACGCGCCCTTGATTAGTAGTAGCTCAATGCTGGCCGTGCGTAGGCTTTGCAACGTTGCTGTTGCTTCCTGGATCGCTAGCCGGGATTTCGTCCACAGCATTCTTTGCAGACCGACCAATCGAGGGTACGCATCATGGTCGCCCAGTGTTTGCCCAAATCGGGAGACAATCGCTAATAGCAGTCGATGGTCCCGAAATTGCGCATCGTTAATGTTGTGCTCGGTCAGCCAACTCCGCGCGGCTTTTAAACTCTGCTGTTCGTCGGCGCCGATGGCCGCCCGTATCAACTGGTGATGTGAGTCCACGGGAAACGCCCAGGACCATTTCGGAAGTATCCACTGCCGGAGCCTCATGCAGGCGAAGCTCCTTCCAATCGCGCTCGTTTCCGCCGCAAGGCCGCAATTGCCACTTGGGCATAGCCGCGCTCCATTTCCTTGTCGCGGCCGGCCGACAGACTATTAGGCGACACGCGTCTGAAAGCTAAGACTTCGGGCAGCATGGCCAGTTCGAATCCGGCTTCTCGCGCCCGCGAAAGCCAATCGATCATTTCACCCAGCTTGCCAGGAAGATCGACGACCTCGCCCAGGCAATCGTAGACGGCGCGGCGGATAAGCATGGTGGATCGGCCCCAGCCATCCTGGATCACCTCGTTGACGACCGTTTCACCAAAATGCTGCATCCGCGCAAAAACTCCTTTGCAGTCCGGGTGGCAACGCAAATAGTCCAGTTGCCGCTCGATCTTCTCGGGCAGCCAAACGTCGTCCGCGTCAAGCGCGGCGATCAGCGGGGTATCGCATTGCCGCATTCCCAGGCTCATTGCCGCGCCAGGACCCTGGTTCGGTTGGGTCAGGACGCTGACACATCCGCCAAACGACTCGGCAACCGTGCGCGTAGCGTCGGTCGATCCGTCGTCGACGACGAAAATGCGGGCCGGCGGAACCGTTTGCCGCAAGGCCGATTCGATCGTCTCGGCGATCGTGCCGGCCGCGTTGTACGCAGGAATAACGACTGTGTAGCTCATGGTCGTGGTCAAAGCCTATTTCCTATCAATTCCTTCAGATCAAATACGTCGAGGGGGATTTTCAAACCCGGATTGAGCCGCCGTCGGCCCAATGATTTGTGAACTGCGCGTAGGAAACACTTCAGAGCCACGCGTGTGTTGCGAGTCATGTTTCCGGGGTGCCGCCGATAGTAAACACAAATGGTGTCGGTAAGCTGGTATCTCGACTGCTGTTCAAACGCGCGAAGAAGAAAGTCCAAATCTTCGGCCTGCTCAAACGACTCGTCGAAGGGACCCAAGTCGCGCAGAAGCTGGGCGCGATACATGCCGGCGCTCAGTGAAATGCCGCGGACTGTTGCCACCCGCGCATCCGGCGTCGGCCGGAACTCCGTGTCATCAATCGAGTCCGTCAGCCGCATTTTTCCGTAAGTGAATTGCAGTGACGGATCTTGAATGAAAGCCGCCAGATCATCGCGAATGCGGCCCTCAGGCGAAACATCGTCGGAATCCAAAAATGAAACGAATTCCGCGTCGTCGGGCAGGTTTCTCAACCCGACATTGCGAGCTTTGGTGACGCCTTGATTCTCGGTGCTGATCATTCGTATTTGCCTATGGCGCTGCGCCATAGCTTGGACTCTATCGGGCCCGCGATCGGTCGAGCCGTCGTTCACCACCAGCACATCCAGCTCGCAATCGTGCCGTTGCCGTAGCAGCGAGTGCAAAGCTGTTTCAACGAAGGGCTCGTTGTTGTAAAGCGGTATGATGACTGTCAGTTTCACGGCAAGCCTCCGTCGAGAAATGTTTCCACGGTTCGCGAAACATCGTCTGGATCGGCGCTCAACGCCAATTCAAAGCAGGGCAGCCGCCGAATCAGGTCTGTAAAGAACTTCGCTCCCGAAGTGCGCTCGCCGGGCAATTGAAAAATTCCAGTCGGCGCCAGCGCCATCATCGCTCGCTGTTGGGTCGTCGGCCGAATCGTTGAACGCACATCAGCGCCGATTTTCGGAATGACGACCGCGCGTATCTTCAAACGGGCGGCCAGGGTGCGACCGCTGAGCTCCTTGCTGGTAAACTCGAACTTGTCTTGCCAATTCGTTGGGCGATTTTTGCAAATTCGTGTCTCCAATCCCAATCGGCGCAGCCCGCTGCGATCTTGTTTGAGCGTTTGAAACAGCGGGTAGGCATGCACGTCGGCGGGGGCATTTTCGAGCAGCACGTAATCGTCGCCGACGGACTCAAGACCGTGGGCGATTCCCCCTACCACCGTCCCGGATTTTCCTGCGCCACCCCTGCCTGCCAGAAGGATTCCCGCACCCCTTTCCCCAAAGCCCCTGCATGAGTCAATCGCATGCTCTGAAATCGATAGCACCAATGGAGAAAGACCCGCAACGGAGCAGCCGGTTCCCAATCGCAATAGCTATGGGTCCCGGTTAGCCAAAGCAGGCCGAAGCGGTGCTGATGATCGTAGATTTGCCAGACGCGCGGGTCATGGAAATAGGTGGCCCGTAGCGGACTGTCGTGCAGTAACTTTTCGAATTGCCTTGGATGAAAGATCGGCTCGCCCCAGGCGGGCGGCGGCGGCAGCGAGCTGTCTTCCGGAGAAAGCACGGCGATCCGGCATGTTTCGCAGCGGACAGAATCCGTTTCGCCGCAAAACACTCGTTGCCGCACGAGATCGGCGTAGTGCTGATTACGCGTGAACAACTGGATGCGGAGTCTGTGCAAGCGTGAAATTTGATTCGGCTTAAGAGACTCGGTGTCGTCTCTCGCCTGATCGATGGCGCCACGCAGAAATTCGATCAGGTTGGCGGATGTGGGCAGCGTGTGCCGCGGGCGAAATGGCAGAGTCTTCACATTCCACTCTCTTTCGCGCGGAAGTTTGGCGAGCTAAGCAGCTTTCCGGACCGGCCAACCGGCCGTTTCATCGCTGTCGTGAATCGGATCGGCAATGACTAGATCAGCCAGATCATCGTGCATTTCCAGAGTGGGCTCTTCCAACAGGCATGTGACTGCTTCGCGGATCGATGAATCAAGCGGCGCGGGCAATTGAGAAGTGTCTGCCGCTACCAATTCGTGGGCCACCAGTTTGCGAAATAAATCAATGGCCGTTTCAGCGGCCAACGATGCGCCATCTACCGAACATAATTGTCTCGGCGCATGGCCCTGCAGTAAACCTTTCATCAAAACGGTGGCCGACACATTAAGGGCGAAGTAGTGGCCCGAGCTCAGGTTCAAAATTACCATCTCGCCATCAAATTCCTCACAAACAATATCCGAGGATGCCAACTGATATCTCGCATTCAATTCCGACATGACTTCCTCGTCTTTCTTCCACTCCGACCCCGTGGCGTACCAGCGCGGGATTGCGCAAAACTGCAAAAATTGAACCCCTGAACCTGTAAAAGTGGGGCAACTTATCCCAAAACGACGCGGCCGGGTCAATGTGGGAAGCAGTGCCCGACGTTGGCGGTGTGGGAAAACCAACGGCGATGCTAGCACGTTGGCAAACGTCAAGCTGACGTCCATCGCTCCGGATCCGCACGCGATGACAAAGCGAGCCGACCGTCTACAAGGCGCTCAGGAAAACGGTCGTCTAGTGACACGCAAACCTAGCCGACAGACCGTTAGCTCTGCGGCAAATGCTGCGAAATGATCCGCTCCGCAATTCGCCGCGCGATGGCGATCGTTTCCGGATTCCCAGTCACGTGGCGCGTGACATAGACGCCCTCCATGACCAGGCACAATTCTTGCGCCAAGGCCCGGGGGTTTTCGGCGCCGGCCAGCGTGGCGATCTCGGCCACAAGATCCTCAATCGCTTTCTTGCTGCGGGCGGCGGCGAGGTGGGCCGGGTCATGCTGCAGGGGAAATTCCATCGCTACGTTGACGAAAATGCAACCTTGAAAATCGTCAGAGTGGATGATTTCGTCGACGACGTCGAATAGCGAGTTCAATTGGCCGACGCCGGTTTCGCCGCCGCGCATGCGCACCATTTGCAAGAACGTGTTTTGCACCCAGCGGTCTTGGTCTTCCAGCGCCGCGAGCATCAGGTCTTCCTTGCACTCGAAGTGCTTGTAGAAGGCGGTCTTGCTAATGCCGACGTCGGAGAGAATCTGATCAATGCCGACGTTGCGGAAGCCATCGCGATAGAAACGCTTGCGCGCGGTTTCGACAAGTTTTTGGCGAGTGGCCGTGGGCATGTAGGCACTCCGCAAAGGTTGACCTCAGGAAAATCCCGAGGGGTGTACTTCAAGTCAACCCGAAAGTGCACCGTAAGTCAACTTTCCGAATCTTCCTTTTTGCGTCAAACTGTGGACATACGTGGCCGACATTGCGGACGCGATACCTGGCAATTCCACCGCACGACATTCGCAATCCAATTCGATTAGGACGAAACCAGCATGAAACGCATTGCCTTCTTCAGTTACGGCGTCGCGAGCCACGTGATGTTCTTGTTGGTGTACGCCTACTTGTGTGCTTTTGTGGGTAATTATTTCCTGCCGAAAACTATCGACTATCCCGCCACGGATTCCGTTCCGATGGCGCTGGCGGTCGATATTGGGCTGCTCGGACTGTTTGGCCTGCAACACTCGATTATGGCGCGGCCCGCCTTCAAACGCATCTGGACTCGCATCGTCCCTGTGCCTATTGAGCGGAGCACTTACGTGTTGATCTCCAACCTTTTGCTCATCCTCCTCGCTTGGCAGTGGCGCACGATTGACATCAAGATTTGGTCGGTGTCCGGCGGCGTTGCTTGGTACTTGCTGACCGCTTTGTTTGTGGTGGGTTGGCTGATGGTGCCGGCTGTCAGCATGATGATCAATCACTTCGATTTGTTCGGCACTCGCCAGGTTTGGCTTCATCTGCGCGGGCAAGAATACACTCCGTTGGCATTCCGGACGCCGATGTTGTACGGCCACGTACGGCATCCGCTGTACATCGGTTGGATGCTGGCCTTCTGGGCGACGCCCACGATGACTGTCGGTCACTTACTGTTCGCGGGAGTGCTTAGCGCGTATATGGTGCTTGCCGCGATGATTGAAGAGCGCGACCTCGTGGCCCACTTCGGTCCAAAGTACACGTCGTACCAACGCCACGTGCCGGCGTTTGTGCCCTGGCCGCGGCGCGCCGATGGTGCTGCGTACCCGCAATCGTTGGAAATCTAAGCCGGACTGTCCTGGGACCGGTTCGTTTGTTAATCAATCCGAAGGGTACGGCACTTCCTCGCCGCTGATTTCGCACAGGGCATTGCGGGCCGCGCACTGCTCCGCTTCCTTCTTGTTGCGTCCCCAAGCTCCTTGATAGCGGTGGCTGCCGACCTGCGCTGAAATCTTGAAGCACTTGCTGTGGTCGGGGCCCTTTTCGTCCAACAGCGAATACGTCGGCGTGGTGCCAAAATCGCGCTGCGCCATTTGCTGCAGCACCGATTTGTAGTTGCCCCCCACTTCGCCCGGCGGCCACCGCTTCGATCTCCGGCCCGACATAGCGATGGATGAACTCGCGCACCGCGGTTTCGCCGCCGTCCAAATAAATCGCCGCGATCAGCGATTCGAACACGTCGGCCAACAGCGACGGGGGCACGCGCGGATGCGTGGTCATCCCCTTGCCCAGAATCAAAAATTCCTGCAGTTGCAGTTCCTGGCTGATCTTGGCGCAACTGGTGCGACTGACGACCACCGACTTGATCTTCGTGAGGTCGCCTTCCAGATAGTCGGGATACAAATGGAACAGCAGCTCGCAAACAACGAAGCCCAGAATTGCGTCGCCCAAGAATTCCAGCCGCTCGTTCGACTTCAGCCGGTGCAGCGCACCGGATGCGTGCGTGAGCGCAGCCTGTAAGAGCAACTTATTCGAGAATGTGTAACCGACGCGCGCCTCGCAGCGCGCGATCAGTTCGGGAGACAGATCTTCTGTCCCCACGGGGCCGGAGCGTTTACTCATGCAAGCCATGCTCGCAACAAGCGGCTACTATTAACCGGCAGCCCGTAGAAAAAGGGGATTCCCGCGAGCCAATCTTCGAGCGATCAGCTCCAGCGAACCGTCCCCCTTTTCAACGGACGGCGAAAACTCAAATCTGCTGCAAACCTAGCTCCCGTCGGGGGTTTTGTCAATCTCTTGGCTGATCTTGAGCCGCTGGCCGGGGCTTGGTATCTCACTACGACCCGTTGCGGACCCTACCAGACCGAACCTGGGGAAATGTGATCTCGTAAGTGTTTGATAGAGGTGCGCCCGACCGCTGGTCCCCTCGTGGCTTACTTTCCCCGGCCGGGACCGTTGATTCTAAATTTCTCGTGATTTTTCGATTTGCAGGAGGATTCGTGTATGAGCGGAGCATCGTTACGAAGAGGCTGGATTTTAATCGTGGTCGTGGCGCTGGTGGCCTCTTTCGCCCTTGGGCTAACGCTGCGACAAAACCAGGTGGTCGGTCAGGATCACACCAATACAACTACAGTAACATCCGATAACACAACCAAGGTCACACCCGATAACGCCAAGCCACCCAAGACGCCGGAGCAGTTACGCAACGATCCGGCCGTCATTCATGCCAAGGCTCTTTCCGATGCCTTCCGCGGGGCTGCCGGCGCCGCCACGCCCAGCGTGGTTACCGTGTACTCGCATGAGACCGCCAAGAAGGTGAAATCGCACGGCGAGAATCCCTTCCACAATTTTCAACAGTTTGGCGGCGAGAATCCGTTTAAAGGCACTCCGTTTGAAAAGATGTTCCCCAATATGCCCGGCGATGGCGAGGAATTCACCTGGCAAACCCCACCCCGCGAAGGCATGGGCTCCGGTGTGATCATCGACCCATCGGGCATCGTGCTCACCAACAATCACGTGGTGGACGGCGCCGATAACGTCACCGTCCGCTTAGCGGATGGCCGCGAGTTTAAGGCCACCGATATCAAGAACGATCCGCAAAGCGATCTGGCGGTTCTGCACATCAAAGCCGACTCCGATCTGCCGGCGGCGCATCTGGGCAACAGTGACAACCTGGAAGTCGGCGACTGGGTCGTCGCCATCGGCAATCCGTTTGGCCAGGAAAAAACCGTGACCGCCGGCATTATCAGCGGCAAGGGACGTGAACTGGGTTCGACGCGCACCAAGTTCCTGCAAACCGATGCCGCCATCAATCCCGGCAATTCGGGCGGGCCGCTGGTGAACCTCGACGGCGAGGTGGTCGGCATCAACACCGCCATCGCCTCCAGCAGCGGCGGCTATCAAGGCATCGGCTTTGCCATTCCGATCAATCAGGCCAAGTGGGTCACCGATCAGTTGGTCAAAACCGGCGCCGTCAGTCGCGCCTACCTGGGCGTGGCGATCGGTGAGCTGACTGAAGAGTTGGCGCCCAAGTTCGGCGCCAAGCGCGGCGAAGGCGTGCTTATTTCGCAAGTCTATCCCGATACTCCGGCGGCCGAAGCCAAGCTACAGGATGGCGACATCATCACCAAGTTCGCCGGAAAAGCAGTCCACAATCCGCGCGAGGTGCAGGAGCTTGTCGAACGTGCTCCGTTGGATACGGCGCAGCCGGTAGAGATTCTTCGCGACGGAAAATCGATGACCGTGAATGTCACCGTCAAATCGCTGCCGAAGAATTTCGGCCTGGCCAGCACAAGCGGCCGACACAATTCGCAGGATGAGGATTCCGCTGCCAGCTACACCTCCGACGATTTAGGCGTGGAGGTTTCCGATTTGACCGCCGATGAAGCCGATGCCTATCACGCAACTGACGGCGTGCTGATCCGCAAGGTCGATCCCGACGGCATCGCCGCGGAAAAAGGCCTGCGTCCGGGAATGTTGATCCACAAGGTCGGCAAGACGGTTGTCAAGAATGTGCACGATTTCGAGACGGCGCTGAAGCATGAGTCGCTCAAAGATGGCGTGCTAATGCAGGTCCGCACGCAGCGCGGCAGTCAATTCGTAGTGCTTCAGGCAGGGTGATTGCTACGGTCCGGCCCCGACTTCGGGGCTGGACCGGTTTTTTCCACCGCACCCCACGAGCCCGGGTACCCACGAGCCCTGGCTCACCTCAGCCCCGCAAGGACGCGGGGCTTTTTTGTATTGTCCGTTGTTCTTTGTCCGTTGTCCGTTGCAAGAAAGCTAGACATCGATTGCAACGGACAACTGATAACGGACCACTGACGATTCTCACTACCATCCACGGTGGCAGCCGGGGCCATAGTAAAACCCAGGGCTGGCCACAAAGACGGTCGTGGGAGGCGGCGGAGGCGGCCCGGCAACGACGACCGCAGCCGGTTGTGCTGCCACGGCCACGCGAGTTCGCTGCATGGCGTCGATCACGCCAGGGTTGATGCCGTTCTGCTGCAGATAGATTACGTCGTTGGCCTGCAGCGGCCGGGCCAATCCATTGGCATTGAGATGATTGACGATCAATTGATCGTTGACGCCGGCCCGCGCCATTGCCACCACGTCGGTCACGTTCACCGCGCCGGACGGAGGCGCACGTCCCATTTGGGCGGCAATTTGGGCACGATTGCGCGCTTCAATGTCGTCTAGCGCGCCGCCCACGGCGCCGCCTGTAACGGCGCCCGCCACGGCGCCGATGGCCGCACCCGCGCCGGCATGTCCGCTGGTGCTGCCGACCAAGGCACCCAACCCGGCCCCGCCCAAGCCGCCGGCCAATGCTCCCTGGTCGGCATAGTACGGCGAGCGACACCCGCTTTGCGACGCAAAGACCAGTGCAATGAAAACGAGTAACCAGGCCGTGAATGGGCGGGTCATAAGGGCATCCTTGCTCGATGGACGCGCATGCAGGAGGCACACGCCAGAGGTGCGCGGGGCAGACTTGTCCCAATTTCGCCGGAAACCGTCAAGACAGGCTCCGCAGCATTGCATGTGGCGGCGGAGAAAATGGGGCAAAACGGCACGCTTCTGCCGCCTCACGGACAGTCGGCAAATCAGCCACCGTATCCGGCTTGTCAGGTTTTTCCGCTAAATTGCCAGCATTCCACAAATTTTCGCCCTTAGAGTCTTCCTGTGTTTTGTGATCTTTGTATATTCCTCAGATTATCAGGGCTCATTTCTCAGTCATCTCTTCGCACGAAAACGGAGTAGCGTCATGAGATCTACCAGAAGCTATCACCGCCGAACGCGCCGATTCGAAACCCTCGAAAACCGCATGATGATGGCCGGCAATGTGACCGCCAGCCTCTCGGGCGGCTGTCTTCAACTTTGCGGCGACACCAAAAACAACATCATCGCCGTCAAGCAACTTAGTTCCGGCGATTGGTGCGTCGTGGGCTTGCTGGGAACCAAAATTTGCGGGCAGAAATCGGCCACATTTTGCAACGTTTGCTCGATCTGCGCGAAGCTCGACTGCGGCAACGATGTGGTAGCATTTATTAACGGCTGCTTACCCGGAGATCTCTGCGTGGATACCAGCAAGGGCAACGACGCCGTGGCGTTGCTGCACCTTACCGCAGGCAAACGTTTGCGTCACCACCGGCGTCGGCAACGACCTGTTGGTGGCAGTCGGCGTTACGACGTGTCAAACTTCCACGCCCCTCAGCGTTACCACCAGCACGTTTTCGCCAAGTTGTTCGACAGCCCGTTTTGACACGGGCGATGGGATGGACCTGGTATTTCTCGCCGGAATCCATTGCGATAATCTGTCGCTGTGCACTGGCAAAGGAATCGACTTTGTCGGCGTGCTCGACGTGTGCGCCAGCAACTGCATGAATGTCGATACCGGCGCCGGCTTCGACCTGGTGGCCGTGGTCCATTGCAACGCCAACAACGCCAAGTTCTGCGGCGGCAACGATTCGTGCGATATCATGGCAACCGCCCTGAATTGCTTTGATTCGACGTCGTCGAACTTCAAGTATACTTTCAATTTCGACTTCCTGGCCAAGTCGATTGCAAGTTCGCTGAAAGCGGCCAAAACGACGTTGTTGAAATCGCTCAGCGGCGTCGGCAGCCTGCCAGATTTGAAGTTTTAGCGACGCATTTGCGGAAAAAACCACTAGGCTTGCGACCGCTTTGGCGGCACATTACAATCTTGGGTAACGGGATTTGCGGCCGCTTGCAGCCTTCAGAACTGCTAAAGAGCCATCGCGAAAGTTTGAGCCCGCTCATTGGAGCCGCTCGGCGCGATAAAGCCTAAACCAGAACATGAAAGCCGCCTGTGGTGCACCTGCGCCACAGGCGGCTTTTTTTGTTGGTCCGGCAACTTCCCGCAGTGAGAAAACATTTTTTTCCTCAACGTGGGGAGCTGCAAACGGCTCCGAAAGATCATGGCAACCAAACCAATGACCAAAGAACCGGCCAAGCCCAAGTCGAAGCCTACCGATCCAAATGCCGCAAAAGCCAATGAGGTCGCTCCCGCGAAACCGGGCACTTCGGAGGGGCCAGGTCCTTCGACGCTCTCGGTGCATGCCGGCGAAGATCGTCAGAAAGACCGCAACGCGATCACCGATCCGATCTACCCCGCCGCAACCTACACGTTTGCCGACACTCAGTCGGTGATCGATTACATCGAGCAGAAGCAGGCGCGCGAGGAATACGGCCGCTACGGCAATCCCAGCGAGCGCGTCGTCGAGCGCAAATTGGCGGCGCTGGAAGGGGGCGAATCCGCCCTGCTCTTCTCCACCGGCATGTCGGCCCTGGTGGTTTTGCTGCTGTCGAAGCTGAAAGCCGGCGACGAGATCGTCTTTTTCGACGAATGTTATCACCGCAGCCGCGAATTCTGCCTTAAACACTTGTCTCGCTTCGGGATCGTCACGCGCCAGGTTCCGGCCTGCGATTACGACGCCATGGAAGCGGCCATCACGCCGCTGACACGCTTGCTATTGAGCGAATCGCCCACCAACCCGCACCTCAGCGTCGTCGATTTGGATCGGTTCGCCGACATCGGCCGGCGGAACAACATCGAAACGCTGATCGACGCCACGCTGGGCACCCCGTACAACATCCGCCCGCTGGCCGCCGGCATCGATTACGTGCTTCACTCGGCGACGAAGTATCTCGGCGGCCACAACGATCTGCTGGCCGGTGCGCTCATCAGCACCGCCGAGAAGCTGGAACCGGTCCGCAAGCTGCGCGGCATCACCGGTGCGATCAATTCGCCGCAAAACATCTATTTGCTGCAGCGCGGCTTGAAAACGTTCGAGCTCCGCATGCAGCGGCAGAACGAAAACGGACTGGCCGTCGCGCAGTTTTTGGAATCGCACCCGCGCATCGAAAAGGTGTTTTATCCGGGCCTGCCGTCGCACACATACTACGAGGTGGCCAAGCGCACGATGCGCGGTTTCGGCGGCCTGGTGACGTTCCTGGTGCGCGACGCCGATTGGCGCCAAACCGCCAATGTCGTCGATCGCAGTGCGCATCCCGCGCATCGCCCCGAGCCTGGGCGGCGTCGAATCGCTCATCGAACAGCCGCTGGTGATGAGCTACTACGAATGCGCGCCCGAAGAGCGCCGCCAATACGGCATTTTCGACAACATGATCCGTCTCTCCTGCGGCATCGAGAATTCAGAAGACCTGGTGGCGGACTTGAAGCAAGCGCTTGAAGGATCAGGAGCGCGCATGCACTTTCGCACGCGGGCCATTCACGTCGGCAACCAGCGCGATCCGCAGACCGGCGCGGTCACTCCGCCGATCCATATCTCGTCGACATTCGTCCAGCCGGGCGCCGGCGTGTGGGGTGAATTCGATTACTCCCGCAGCGGGAATCCGACGCGCAAAGCGTTCGAAACGACGCTGGCCGATTTAGAATCCGGCATCGGCGGTTTGGCCTTCTCCGCCGGCATGGCCGCCATTCATTGCGTGACGATGCTCTTCAAACCTGGCGATCACATTCTGGCCGGCAGCGACATCTACGGCGGCACCTATCGGCTGCTGCACAAAATCGCCCAACCGGTCGGCTTGAAGGTATCGCTAGTGAATACCGCCGATCTAAAAGCGGTCGAGGCTGCCCTGACGCCCCAAACTAAACTGCTGTGGATCGAAAGCCCCGGCAATCCACTTCTGTCGATTACTGACATCGCGGCTTGCGCGAAACTGGCCGCCAGCCGCGGAATCTTGCTTGGGGTCGATAGCACGTTTGCCACGCCGGCGCTCACTCGACCGCTGGAGCTGGGTGCAGACATCGTGATGCACTCGGCCACCAAATACATCGGCGGCCACAGCGATCTGCTCGGCGGGGCGCTGGTAGTGAAAGATAAAGAACTGTTCGATCGTTTGTACTTCATTCAGAACGCCACCGGCGCGGTGCTGGCGCCCTGGGAATCGTATCTTTGCTCGCGCGGCCTGAAGACCTTGGAACTGCGCATGCGCGAGCATTGCCGCACCGCGCAACAATTAGCTGAATGGTTGACTAAGCACCCGAGAGTGAAGCGTGTGCTGTATCCCGGCCTGGCGACGCATCCGGGGCACGAAATTGCCAAGATTCAGATGCAAGGCGGCTTTGGCGCGATGCTCAGCTTTGACCTGGGAGACAATTTCGCCGCCGCCAAGCGCGTAGCCGAATCGACGAAGCTATTTCAATTGGCCGTCAGCCTCGGCGCGGTTGAATCGCTCATCGAGCAGCCCGCCTCAATGTCGCACGCCAGTTACGACGCCGCCGACCGCCGCGCCCATGGAATCTCCGACGGGTTGGTCCGCCTGTCCGTGGGCCTCGAAGCGTTCGAAGATTTGCGCGACGATCTCGACCAGGCGCTCTCCTCAGCCTTTTTCTGACTGGCCTGCTAGCATCTTGGAGCAGTGCCAGCAGGTAAACTGCGCAAACCTTTCTGGTTCTAGAAACTTTTCCGAAAGTTCCGCCTGGGCAAACCCCGATAGAACCGCTGGCACATCCTAGTGCCGCATTATGTCCGTATGTTTGGACCCTTGGAATTGCACGGATGCGTAGCGGAATCGGGAAACTGACGAGTTTGATCGTCGCGGTGGGCGCCTTCGGCTTCGCCCTATCGCTGGCTCAGTCGGTCCGCGCAGATGGATCTCAGTCGCATGCTGTTTCCCGGCGATCGTTCTGACAACCGACAGGTCGGATACAACGAGTACGGCAACTTTCAACCGACGCCGGCGAATTATCAAAACTACAATCAGCGCAACTACCAAAACGGACCTAGCTACCAGCAGCCGCATAATGCCACACCGCGCAACAGCGGTGCACAACAGCAGTGGAACCAATACGGAAATCAGAGTTCCGTTTCGCAAACGGGATACGATGGCCGTCAGTACGATCGTCAGTCGAATCGCAATGTCCAGAACGATGCACCGCAGGACGAGATGGTTTCCGATGCTTCCGCCAATGAGGCGCCAGTGCAAGTGCAACGCCCGATTCGTTCGGTTGTGACCGGTCCCGGCGCGGGAAGCGATGCACCCGTCGCCCAAGGCGGTGTTCATCGAGGGCAATAAGGTATTGGTCGGCCAGCTCAACGGGGGCGAGACGATCATGCCTGGCACGCCGATGCAGCGTTCTCGCTCGATGATGCCAGGCGCAACGATTCAGAACGGTCCGATGCCAGGCCCGGCTACGCAAGCCGGCCCGGTGACGTGGGGCCCGATTCAATATGAAAACGGCGGCGACGGCGGCCCGATGATGGGCGACGGTCAGATGATGGGCGGCCCGTTCCCGACCGGTTGCGGCTGCGACGGCTACACCAATCCGTTTTGCAACGATTGTTCTTGCGCGTGCTCCGGTCAGCACGGCTGCGGATTCGGCAAACACTGGTCGTCGTGCTGTGGCGGCGGATGTGGAAGCAACAGTTGCGGCGGAGGCTGTGGAAATAATTGCGGCGGTGGTTGCGGCGGCGGCTCGGGTGGAGGATGCTTCGGCGGCGGCTACGACGGCGGCTGCGACGGCGGCAGTTGTGGCGGCGGTGGTTGTAGCGGCGGGAATTGCTGCAGCCCCTATGGCCGCCCGTGGTTTCTGGCGCCGATCGACCGCTGTTTAGGAATCGGACCGTATGCGAATTCCTGCAACGATTGGTACTGGACCAAGGAATTGACGGTGTACGGCGGCGTACACAGCTTTAAAGTGCCGTCCGACATCATTTTGACTGGACCGACTACTCACAATTTCGGATTCCAGCAAGGCGTGAACTGGGCGATGCCGATCGTGAGGCGGATGGGCCTGAATGGACAGGTTGGCTTCGAAGCGACGCAAAGCGATTTATATGGCACCGCGAGCACTCCCGACGCCCGCACGCAAATCTTCCTCACGGCGGGCTTGTTTCACCGCCCCGATTGCTGCGAAGGCCTGCAGTACGGCGTGGTGTACGACTGGCTGCATAACGACTTTACCGCCGCCGACACCTTCGACGTGGGTCAGATCCGCGCCGAGGTTAGTTGGCTTTGCGATTGTCGCAACGAAGTGGGCTTCTGGTTTGGAACCGGCGTGATGGACGCGAATTTCGCCGAAACCGTCAGTCAATACAATTTCTTCTACCAGCGGCGTTTTTGCTCGGGCGGCGACATTCGCTTTCTCGTCGGCTTCTTCAACGACGACGGCAACACGGGAGACATCGTCGACAAGATGGGACCGCTGGTGGGCGTCGATTTTGAAGTGCCGCTGGCCAAATGCTGGTCGATCGACGGCGGCTTTACCTACCTGATTCCCTCGAGCAATTCGAATCACAACGGTTTTGCTCAAGAGTCTTGGAACCTTGGAATCAACCTCGTGTACCATTTCGGCTGCAACGCTTGCTGCAACTGCGATCCCTACCGGCCGCTGTTTAACGTCGCCAACAACGGCAGCATGATGACGACCTCGACGGCCCACCTGCGCTGATCTCGCGCTCCCGATGCTTTTCTCTTGAGCCCGAAGCGTTAGAATGATCTCGTTCTGCGCACGTTGCTTTCAGGAGAGAAACGATGCTCGACTGCTCGATCGGCCGATTTGCCCGATTGTGTTTCGCGCTGCTCGTCTTCGGCGCTGGACAGTCGGCGTTGGCAGCCGATGGGTCGCGTTTCACACCAGGCTCGTTTCAAAGCGGCAAGCTGGAATTCATTCAGGGCTTGCCTGTTGTCACGGTCAGCGGAACGCCCGAGGAAATGGGCCAGCAACTCGGCACGTTGCTCAAACAACCGCTGAGCGAGCTGGCCGGCAGGCAGGAATCGTTCGCGCGCGGTTTTGGATTCGACAAACCGGTCGCGGCGTTGTTCAAAACCGGCCAATTGCTGCTGCCGAAGTTTCCCGAAGCTCATCGCCATGAACTGGAGACGATGGCGAAAGCGTCGGCGGTCGATCTGAATTTTCTGATTTTGGGCAACGTGATGTACGAACTATCGCAGGCGCCGGCGTGTTCGACGTTGTCCGTGGAAAGCGAAAGGTCGGCCGCCAATGGACCGTTGTTTGGCCGCAACCTCGACTTTCCCACGTTCGGCTTTCTCGATCGCTACAGCTTGCTGATCATTTACCGGCCGCAGGGCAAACATGCCTTCGCCTCGGCGGCATTCCCCGGCGTCGTGGGAGTGTTTACCGGGATGAACGACGCGGGCCTGTGCCTGGCACAGCTGGAAGTGCATCGTTCAGCGGAAAACTCGCCGCGAATTAACCTGCTGGGAACGCCGATCGATCTTTGCTTTCGCCGCGTGTTGGAGGAATGCGCCACGGTCGACGAAGCCGAGAAACTGCTCCGCCAGCAGAATCGAATGCTGATGTGCAATGTGGCATTGTGCGACCGCCATCAAGCGATCGTGCTGGAAATGACCACGAAGACGGTCGCGCGGCGCGCCGCGGACCATGGGTTGTGCGCCTGCACCAATCACTTCCGCACCGCCGGCTTGACGGTGAATACAATGTGTCCGCGCTACGCAAAGCTGGCAACCGCCCAGCGGATCGACAAGCTGGATGTCAGCGACGTGGGCCGATTGCTCAACGACGTCAACCAAGGCGGCAACACGATCCAAACGATGATTTTCGAACCTGCCACGCTGCGGGTTCATTTGTCGCTTGGACCGCCTCCGTCCTCGTCGCGCCCGCTGAAAACGATTGACCTGGCGGGTTTGCTCAAGGGGTCAACCGGCGCCACGGCTGACAGCTCCGACGCGCAGACGACCTCGCGGTGACTCGTTTGCGGCGTGCCTCGCCGAACGTCGCGCTCTCGCCTCTGGTGCCCCTTTCTTGCTACACTGGAGGCAATCGATGGAAACGCTATGACCGTGATGAAAGATCGTTTGGAGATCGCCCGCAACTGGCTGCCGCGCTATACCGGCATGCCGCTGGATCAGTTCGGCGATTACGTGTTGCTGACGAATTTTCAGTATTATCTGGAGCGATTCGCGGAGAAGTTCAACTGCAATATCTGCGGCGAAGGGCGGCCAATGCAGTCGGCAACCAATAGTGCCGGCCTGACGATCATCAATTTCGGCATCGGCTCGGCCAACGCCGCCACGATTATGGACCTGCTCTCGGCCAAGCATCCCAAGGGCGTGTTGTTCCTGGGCAAATGCGGCGGCTTGAAAGACTCGACCGAAATCGGCCACTTCATCCTGCCGATCGCCGCCATCCGCCGCGACGGCACTAGCGACGAATATTTTCCTCCCGAAGTTCCCGCCCTGCCCTCGTTCAAGCTGCACAAATTCGTGTCCGAAAAAATCGCCCAGCGCAATCTCGATTACCGCACCGGCGTGGTCTACACCACTAACCGCCGCCTGTGGGAGCACGACGGCGAATTCCTGGCCCGGCTGCAGCGAATGACCTGCATCGGCATCGACATGGAAACCGCTACCATTTTCATCGTCGGCCACTACAACGAAATCTCCCGCGGCGCACTCTTGCTGGTTTCCGACACGCCGCACACGCCCGAGGGGATTAAAACCGAGGAGTCGGACCGAAAGGTCACTCAGAATTGGTCGGACGTGCATCTGGAGATCGGCATCGAAGCCATGACCGAAATCGACCACCGCGGCGAAAAGATCAAGCATTTCAGGTATTGAAGGACTTCAGGCAGAGGCGCCAACAGGAAAATCGCGCACAGACCAGCGAGCGCGGAGATCGGCGGACGAAAAGAAGGATTTCAGGAGTCTATCCATGCCGAAGCAAGATGCGGCCTCGTTGGCACATTCGCATGATCAGCAGCTTCCGACGTTTCGCTATGCGATGGAGGATCAAAAAGGCCGCGTGAATGCCGCCGGGTCGGCCAAGGAAGCCAACGTCGACGAGTTTCCGGTGTCGGAGGGAATTGCCGCGGTTTCGATGCGGCTGGCGCCGGGCAGCATTCGCGAGTTGCACTGGCATGCGATAGCGGCCGAGTGGGCCTACATGCTCAGCGGGCATTGCAGGATCACGGTATTCTCGCCGGATGGCACGCGCGAGACCGCCGACTTTGGTCCCGGCGACGTGTGGTATTTTCCGCGCGGCTATCCGCATTCGATCCAGGCGCTGGCCGATGGCTGCCATTTCATTCTGGCATTCGACAACGGGAAGTTTTCCGAGTTCGGCACGTTCAGCCTGACCGATTGGGTTGGCCACACGCCGGCGGAAGTGTTGGCGAAGAATCTCGGAGTGCCGGCGGGCGACTTCGCGAAATTTCCGCAAGAGGAGGTTTACATCGTGCCGGGCAAAGTGCCGCCGCCCTTGTCGGCTGATCCGGCATCCGGCTCGCAGCACACCGGGCCGCTGACGCACAAGTATTCGCTCAATGCGCAGGAGCCGCGGAAATTCGCAGGCGGCCACTTGCGCATCGTCTCGCAGGTCGAGTTTCCGATCTCCACCACAATGACCGGCGCGACGATGACCATTCATCCCGGCGGCGTGCGCGGTTTGCATTGGCATCCGCATGCTGCGGAATGGCAATATATTATTGCTGGGCGAGCGCGTGCCACGGTATTTGCCTCGCACGGCCATGCCCGCACGGATGAATTCGGCGTCGGCGACATCGCCTACATCCCTCAGGGCTTCGGCCACTACATCGAGAACATCGGCAACGACGATTTGAAGCTGTTGCTGGTGTTCAACCACGGCGACTACAAATCGCTCGACTTGACGGATTGGCTGGCTTCGAATCCGCGGGCGCTGGTGGCTCAGAATTTTGGCGTGCCGGAAGACGTGATCGCCAAGTTTGCCACCGGCGGAATGATTGTGAAGCAAAAATGAATTGCCTCACGCGGTGCGCGAGCTCTTCTTGCGGCGGCGCAGGCCGGGGATTTTCAGTGTCGGCGCTTCGGTGGTTGATTCATCCAAGCCGCGCTTGAAGGCCGACAAGATATCGGTGCGCGTGACCATGCCGACGAGTTTTGGCGGTTTACCGCGCGTCATCACCGGCAGCCGGCCGATATCGTGGCGCACCATGTGATCGACGGCTTGCCGCACCGTGCATTCTTCGTACACGAATTTTGGGAGCCGCGGCGGCAGGTCTTTGAGTTGCTTGTTGCCGTGAATCTCCGGATTCAATAAATCGCGCCGCGTCAGCACGCCCACGAGAACGCCGTGGCCATCTAATACGGGGAACCCCTGATGGCGGGCTTCGGGCTTGCCCGATTCAAACCAATTTCGCACATCGCCGACCGTTTGCGTTGCCGACAGCGTGACGACTTTTTTGGTGGCCACGTCGCGCACCGTAACTTGCGCGAGCAAATCGGCTGTGTATTCGTGAGTGGTCGCCACGCCGCGGCGCACAATTTTCTCCGTCATCAGCGAGTTTTTCATAATCAGCGTTGCCGCCAGGTAGCTGGCCGCACAGCCGCCCAGCAGCGGCAACAAGCTGAAGGGCTGCTCGGTGGCTTCGAAAGCGAACACCGTGCAGGCCAGAAACGCCCGCGATGCGCCGGCGAACATTGCCGCCATGCCGACCAGTCCGGCAACTTTCAGATCGATTCCCGCCGCCGGAACGATTGCCGCGGCCAAAGCGCCGACGACCTGCCCCATCGCGCCGCCGATGGTGAACAACGGCGCCATAGTGCCGCCGGACGTGCCGCTGCCGATCGCGATGGTCCACGAGATTAACTTCACCACGCCCAATATGGCAACCGTCGAGACGGCCCAATCGTTCGACAGGACCGCCGAGATATTTTCGTATCCCACGCCCAAGGTGCGCGGCACGAAGTAACCACAGATTCCTACCACGGCGCCGCCGATCAACGGCCACCACATCCAATGAATTGGCAGTTTTTCGAACGCATCTTCGGTGAAATAGACCAGGCGCGTGATCAAAGCGGCGGCGATGCCCATCACCGCGCCCAGGAAAATGTAAAACACCATCGCCGAAATGATCGGCGCGGCTACGTCGGGCATTGGAAACACTGGCATCGGCCCCTGGAACACCAACCGCAAGCCATCGGCCGTGGCGCTAGCCAGCGCCACGGGGATAATCGATCGGGGTCGGAATTCGAACAGCAGTAATTCGATCGCCAATAACACCGCGGCCACCGGGCTGCCGAAGATCGCCGACATGCCCGCCGCGGCACCGCAGGCCAACAGCGTTCTTCGTTCGGCCGGCGTGATGCGGAAGAACTGTCCGAACAGCGACCCCAGCGCACCGCCGGTGGCGATAATCGGCCCTTCTGCGCCGAACGGGCCCCCCGTGCCAATCGCCACCGCCGATGCCACTGGTTTCAGGAAAGTGATTCTGGCCGGAATGCGGCTGCGATTCGTCAGCACCGTTTCCATTGCTTCGGGAATGCCGTGTCCGCGAATCGCTTTCGAACCGTATCGGGCCATCAACCCGCAAATGAATCCGCCGACAATCGGCACCAACAGTACCAGCCAGCCCAAATGATTATCGCCCGGACTGATGGACTTCAACGAGATACGGCCGAAAAAAGCCAGGTTGGTGATGAATGCAATCAGATTGACGAACAACTGCGATACCAACGAGCCGGCGATTCCAATTACGATTGCCAGGCCGCACACCCAAATCACGCGGCTATCAATGGCGACCACCTCGGCGGGCGACTGCGCCTCTTCTACCAGATAATTGATCGCCGGCAGGATGGTGGGACCGGCTGAAGCGAGGGGGGAAGTCTTATCGTCGTTGTCCGCCATGCTGTTTCATCCAGGGGTCAATCATTATTTAATCATACGATCAGAACATGATTGCGGTATTGATGCAAGATTATGGATATTTCCAAGCCGCCGCTTCTTCGCCATCCAGCCGCAATGTGAGGCATTTGGCGCTTCCGCCGGCTTTGACGAATTCGTCCAGCGGCGTTTCTCGCGGAGTGAAACCACACCGGCGCAATGCCTCGTGCAATTGCCGGCAGCCGGTGTTGGTGACGACGGTGTGGCCCACGACCACCGCGTTGCAGGCGAAGCGCGGGGCTTCGTCGGGATGGACTTCGATCAATTCATCGACGTGCGCTTCCAAAGCGGCGCGGCCGTAGTCGTCGAAGGCCGGCGGAAAGTAGATCGCTTGCCCCGGCGCGAGCGGGCAAAAGCAAGTGTCGAGGTGGTAGTAATACGGATCGACCAGTTCGAGGGGGATCACGCGGCAGCCCAGCATTTCGCCGATCTGTTGATGGCCGCGGGCGTGGCTGCGAATGCGATAGCCGGCGAACAGCGTGTCGCCGCAGAACAAGGCGTCGCCCGCCCCTTCGAAGTGAATGTCCTCGGGAACGTGACGGATTTCGAAGCCGTCGCGTATGCAGCCAGTCTTCATCGAATTTCACTTCGCCTTGGCGCTGAGCGTGGCGAAAGCGCGCCATCACCGCGATCTTGCGATAGATCATGGCCGCGTTGGCTGTGAAGACCATGTCGGGCAAGCCCGGCTGCGGTTGGAGCAGTTCGATCTTCGCGCCGGCTTCCTCCAGAATTTGCTTCAGGCTGTTCCATTGTTGCGCCGCCGCCCGAGGGTCGCTTTGCCGCTTGCGGCTCATCCAGGGATTGATTTCATATTCAATCCCGTAGTAATCCGGCGGGCACATGAGGATGCGAAACATGGGAAGGCAGAGGCAGAAAGCAGACGGCAGAATTGGAAAGGCTGTTGCTACGGTTTGCGCGAGCGCTTGGATTTCTTCAACCAGAGCGCGGAGGAACGGCTCCACGTCGGTCACCAGGCCGACGGTCTGGAACGAGCCGCGGTCGCTAAGCTTGATCACGGTCGATGGATTGATGTCGACGCAGACCACTTTGACCCAGGCGGGCAGCAGGTTGCCCACGGCGATCGAGTGCAGCGTGGTGGCGATCATCAGGCAGAAATGTGACGTCGCGAATTTTCGCGCGCATTTGCCGCTGGGCTTCCAGCGCGTCGGTAATCACTTCGGGCAGCGGGCCGTCGTCGCGGATGCTGCCGGCCAGCAGGAAATCGACGTTGTGCTTGACGCACTCGTACATGATCCCGCCGGTTAGCACGCCCTGCTCGACTGCCTGGCGAATGCCGCCGGCGCGGCGGATGCGGTTGATGGCCCGCAGGTGGTGTTCGTGGCCCGCTTCGGCGAGATCGCCGCGTTCCAGATGCACGCCCAGGCTGGTGCCGAACAGCGATTGCTCGATATCGTGCGTGGCCAGGGCGTTGCCGGCGAAGAGCATGTGGATATAGCCGTGCGCGGATCAATTCGACAGATGTACTCGCCGCTGCCGGTGTGGACGATGGCCGGGCCGCCGACCAAGAGCAGCTTGCCGCCGCCTTGCTTCGTGCGAAACATTTCGCGAGGCGATCTGGCGGATGGCCACGCCCTTGGGCTTTTCGGTCGAGACGGTGCTGTTCATGAACTCGAACGGCCTGGCGTTCGATTTTGCGCTCGTTCCGGAAAGACGCGCACGCCAGCGTGGCCGACGACGATGGTCATGCCCCGCTTCGACGTCGGTCATCGGCGACGCAGCGGGCGGTCTTTGCCTTGCGATCGACGACCACGCCGCAATCCATTTCCTGGTCGTCCACCTCGATCCAATTGTCCGCCGAGGCGAATTTCGGTGCGCTGGTTGGTGGTGCTGTAAAAACCTTCGGGAAATGCGCCGTCGATGTCGGCGGCGACCAGTCGAGCGTCGTTGAGCGCCGTCGGCACGGCGCCGTGATCGGCGATTTGGGCGAGGATGTTCTTCAACGTCTTCGTCGGATTCGGCGCGCACTTCCAGCAGCGCGTAGCTTGGGTCGTTGCGGCCCTGGCCGATGGTGATGCGCTTGATGATGAAACGCGCCGCCGCCGGCGGTGATCAGGTCCAGAACCTTGGGCAAGATCAGGCTATCGATGATATGGCCGCGCACCTCGACCTCCTCAACGTGCGACATGGCGGCGGCCGGCGTGCGATCTTGTTTCATGAATCCTCCGTAGAAAAACTACGTCACGCTCACGCCAGGAATTCTACGATTTTTGGCCGATTTCAACCAACCGAAACGTGGCGTGGGCGGGGTACGGCGCCAATCGGGAAACCAGGAAGCCAGGAAATGGCCGCGCAAATAGACGGCTTCCAAGGCTGCGCCGACCGCCTTATACTGACGTGCGTTAAATGAGTTTTCTTGTATCGCCGCGGGAGCCCCTGGTTTTTGGCGGCCTGGCGCGCGATTAATTTAATAGGAACATCATGACGGACGACCAACGGGATACTTGGAATTCGCTGGCCTCGGAGTTGGGGGTCGATCCCACCACTTCGCCTCCACCGCCGCCTGCTTCGACGCCGCCAGCCTCACAGCAATCGCGCTCCACGCCGCCGGCGCGGCAATCACCGCCGAAAAAATCGCAACCCGGTTGGGCTTCACTGGCCAGCGAGTTTGGGATCGAGCTTCCGGCCGAGTCGGAACCAGCGTCGTCCATCCTGCCGCCGAAATCTTCGCACGATCCTGTGGCGGAAGCGTTGGGCTGGCCACCTCCCGGTGTGCGCGGGCCCGAAGCGGAGGAAAAAGAGCGAGTTGCGTATGAAGAAGAGTGGCAAGAGGAGCGCGTGGAGGAACGTGCGGAGTTGCGCGAGGAGGATCGCGAGGTTGAAGGTCGTGATGCTGATTTCGACGAGGTTGAATTTGGCGAAAAATCGGCGTATCGCGAGCGGAGTCCGGAAGGACCGGAAGACCGCGATCGTTCACAGCGACGTCCTCGACGACGCCGAGGTGGCCGCGGGCGGGGCACTGGTCGCCGCGAGCCAAACCGCGATCTGGAATCGAGCGGGGGCGATCAACCGCGCGAAGAAGGCGCCGAATTCGGCGAAGGGATAGGAAGTTCATCCGCCGCTGGAGAATCGTTCCGCCCGGAAGGAGCTTCGGGGCGCGACGAGGAGCGAGGCCAGCGCGGCCGCAGGCGGCGCGGGCGGCGCGGGCGTGGCCGTTCCCGGGACGAAGCGGGCGGCCATACGACGAGTCGAGATCGGGGCGATCGGCCTGCGGAAGTGACCGGCCGTTTGGGCGAAGAAGACGAGTTAGATCAGGATTTCGTCGAGTTGGATCATCTGGCGCAATCGGTGGACGCTGGAGAACATCCATTGGGAATGGACGACAGCGATTTGGAAAATGGCGACGAAGAGGCGGGCGAGCAGCACGGCGGCAAGAGCTCCGTGCGCGACATTCTGACGTGGAAAGAAGCGATCGGCATGATCATTGAAACGAACATGCAGGCGCGGGCCAATTCGCCGCACGAACATCATCATGGATCGCACCATGGTTCGCGCGGCGGTCGCGGGCGGGGCCGAGGTCGCGGCCGCGGGCGGCGCGAGTGAGCGACGATGCCTGGCCGAGTGGTGCGCATCCGGGGGCCCATGGCCTCCGGCTCTTGAATTCCAACAGACCGATGACGGCGACGAAGACCATCTGGTCGTCAAACCGTTTCTGAACTCGGTTGCTTTCACGTCGATGCTTCATTTCCATCGGTGATGGCATCGATCGCGCCAACAAAAATCGACGGTGTGCGCAGAAGAGATCACAGGATATCAGGAAATTCCGGACACCCTGTCGATACCGGATGCCTGTCCAGAAGTTACAACTTCGCGCATCGAATCTTCGAGGCACAGTCGGCGCCGGGTCGCGGAATTTCCTTGACAACCGTGCACATGGCTGGACAAATAGCGTGTAAGATGCGATGCACCTTGATTGGCATCGGTACTTGGCGTGAGAGATTGGTGCTTGAGGGGGCGCTGAATGCAACTAGATGGGCCTCTGGTTTTTTCTGGGCGGCAGGCCGTTCGGCGCTGTTTGTTGCGCCCGAATGTGTTCGCGCTGGGCGTTGTTCTGACGACGCTCGCCGTTTTCGCACTAGCGACAGTCGCTCGTGCGACTCCCACTTACTCCGGCAGTCGCTCGACGTCCTCCCCGGGTCAATTGGTGACGGACGATGACTGGAGCACGAGCCACGGAGGATTCAAGATCACCTTCTCGGTGGACTGGAACGGCAGCTATTGGACGTACGATTATCATTTCTACGATGCGAACGGTTCAGATCTCGATCCGCACATTAGCCGCTTTCTCAAGCTTCAAGTGAGCGACGTCGAGGGCGCATGGTTCAAATTAGTCTCCGACGGGCACACGCCCGGCTACTCCAGCGGCGATCTGATTGACTTGGAGCCTTTTGACATCTCTTTCCATTTGTGGGACGCGCCAGTGGAGGATCCGACGTACGGATTCTTCGGCCTGTTTATCGGCGACGACAACGACAATACCACGGACGAGTTGTCGGACAGCCATGTCACGTTTGTCAGTTCCCAGGGGCCGATGTGGGGCAGCTTCTATGCCCGGGATGGGGATGCTTCCGGCGAGGGTGGCGTTGGGCCCGCAGAGGCCGTCAATCGAGGCATCGACGGCGGGGATATTCCCAGTCCAGGCGGCGGGACGTTGAGCTCGGTTGCGCGCGCCGCCGGCGTTCGATCCGCTGCAAAGTCCTGATGACGCGGCTGTCAAACATTGGATCCTTGTGCCGGATACGTATGCCGTGCCGGAACCGGCCTCGCTCGTTCTGGCCGGCCAGCTCGCCGTCTTTGGCTTGCTGATGTTCAAGCGGCTGCGGAAGCGCAACTGCTCCTGAGGCCGAATTCCCTGATCTCGCGCCGGCAGGATGCCGGGAAGAAATCGGCACGTCACTTCGCGGCGATGGTGCGCTGCAGCGGATGCAGAATGTTGTCGGCCACGTAGTTGTCGACCACGTCGCGGCACAGCGTGGCGAGCTTGTCCAAGGTTTGGACGTACGTGGCGTCGGGGCTTAAACTGCCGTATTGCCGAGCGGTGACGTAGACGCTGAGCTGCTCTTCGGGAAATTCGCCGGTGCGAATCTGATAAGCATTCGTGCGGCTTTCGACGCTCACACGAACTTGCACGCGGCATTCTTCGTCCAGCGACAATGTGAGCGAAGGTTCGTAGTTGATCACCCCCGCGCCGGGGATATCGAGCAGGCGCTCCAATGCCGGATTCAGACCCAGTGCTTCGGCCACTACCTGGTTATGATTGCCGCGATAGGTGAAATCGAAACCGAACAGCAAATCGAGGGCTTCGCAGTCCAGCGGGCTGACCGAGAGCATGTACGGGGCCAGCTCGAGCACCAAGCGGTGCTGCTCCAGCGTCTCTTCGATTTCACTGGGATTCACTTGGCCGGAGCAGAGGCGGCGCGGCTCGACAGTGGTCCAGCGATATTGGGAACGGTCTTTGTCTTCCTCGAGCACGAAATCGCGCTTTTCGCGGCAGTAAAACTTGCGCATCGTCGGGTATTTTTTCTGGATGCGCTCGAAATAATGCAGCACGGTGTCGCGCTGCTGGGGGAGCTCCATCTCGGTGCTGAGATTCATGTTGACGTAGAAATCGTCAGACAAGTTAGCGTAGCTGTTCATTCAATGTTGCTCCTGCGATACTCCAGATGGGACGGGGCGGCAAGGAGCAGAGCCCTGGAGCTTGCGACTTTCGCCAGCCAGTATAAAATGCGATCGGTAAGCATGTCAAAGCCGTATTCGTGCCACCAAATGAGATGCCAAAACGCCCGGGAGCAAGAATCTTTCAGGAGGAACCGCCATGCATGACGAACTCGCTGTTTTCCAAACGCCGCAGGGATGGTGTGCCATGTTGGGGCGCGGGGAGGTGTTGCGAGCCTTGACGTTTGGGCACCGCAGGCGCGCAATCGGCCATCGATTGGCTGAACGTCGACGGGGCCTTCAACGTGCGGCGGTCGTCGTGGAACCCGGAATTGGCGGAGCGTATTTCGGCCGTATTGGCGGGCGAGCCAAATGATTTACGGGATGTGGCGATCGACGACGATCATTTGACGCCCTTTGCGCAAGGTTGTGGCCGCCTGCCGGCGGATTCCGTGGGGGCAGACACGCAGCTATGCGCAATTGGCGGCGGTGGCGGGACGACCCGGCGCGGCGCGGGCGGTCGGCAGCGTGATGGCCAAGAATCGCGTGCCGCTGGTGGTGCCGTGCCATCGGGTGATCGCCAGCAGCGGGCAATTGGGCGGATATTCCGCGCCCCAGGGATTGTCGCTGAAACGCCGGCTGCTAGCGATGGAATCGGGCGTGAAATACCGCCGGGAATCGCGCACGCCGATCTTGACCTAGACTGCAATAATGTGTCTAAGTCCGACCCGCCCAGCGGAGAGATATTCTCCGCTGCCCTCAGGCAGGATCGTATCAACATCCCACCTTTTGCGCCTGATCCCACCTAAGACGGCATGATCGCCGATTCCCCGCAATCCCTTCCCGACGCCTGGACCCTGGAGCGCCGCTCCGATGGGGCCGTGGTAGTGCGCATACCTTCGCGGCGCGACGTGGCGGCGCCCTTGCCCGATGCGGTGTTCACATTCCGCGAGGGGGATCCGCAGTGGGATTTCTGCGCGCGCGCAGATGGCGCGGCACGAAGGAAAGTGAAGCCTGCGGTTTTCGGCGAACATTTCTGAATCGACGGTTGTCGATCGAGAGCGAGCCAACCGCGGATGGGCTTGCCGCGTAGCAAAATCGTGGTAACTTAGGTCTGCGATTCTGCACCCCTAGCTCAATTGGATAGAGCATCGGTCTACGGAACCGAAGGTTACAGGTTCGAGCCCTGTGGGGTGTACTTGAAGTGGATAGACTTCGGACTGCGTTGCGGTTTCAAGTCACTAAGAAGCCGGCGAAAATTCTTACACCGGCACAGGCGAGCAATTTGAACGGCCGCTGTTCTTCGGGCGTCGCGGCGCTGTAAGTTCGCCAGAAATCGAGCATCGTTAAGAGTGGCGGCGTCTCATCCCGATTAATCCGAGAAGGCCCAAGGCAGCTAAAATTGCCGTACTTGGCTCAGGAACGGTTGCCACGCGGAATCCGATGCCGTAGCTCCCATAGTTCGGATAGCCGTAGGGCCGATACGTGGCGGGCAAGTAGTTCGAGTTGTTGTCCCACGAACCCCCGCGGAAGCCCCGATACGCATCGTAAATTGACGTCTCGTTCCACTGGAAAACGTCGCCGCTCTGATCGAATGTGCCGTAGGGGCTAGCCGACGCGCTGTAGGCGCCTACGTCGGTCAAATAATTCTGGCTAATGCTGTAACTCGAACCCGTCACGGCGTACCCGGTAGTGCTATCGTAATAGTTGGCCGTGTTGGGAGTGCTGCCGGGCGGAGCGGATGTGGGCGTCGTGTTTGATCCGGTGGCATAGCGCCAATAATGCTCCGCCACAGGATCGTAGTACGCTGCTTTGTACCATTCGTTTTCTGTCGGAATAACCCAGGTGGCATTGGCATTGCGTGTGATGGCGGCCAAGGCCGCAGCCGTGACGGCACCGTTGAGCGTATAGGAACCCGTTTCGGTCGTGCCGTTGCCTTCGGCCCCGGTGGGCTGGCCATTGCTGAGCCAGTTGGCAAACCGCGCTGCATCGCCCCAACTAACGAAGGTAACCGGTTGATTGATCGAGCCGATGACGTTGTAGCTGTAGTTTCCTGGCAAGCTGCTCCGCGAGATGCCGGCGGTGTTGAGGTAGGTCGCCATCGACGTGTCGTAGAGCGCATAGGTGTCGGTCGCCGCCACCGCGTTGAGAAACGCCGTGTATTGTCCGACACTGACATCGTACGTGCCGATGCTGTAGGCGTAGTTCACACTGCCGTAGAGACCGCCGGTTAACGGGTCATTGCCATCGCCTAGGTCGCCGACGGGAACCGTGTCGATGGTGATGGCCGAGGCCCGGCGGACCGCGACGAGGCACGTCGCGCAGAATAAAAAAAGCGGAACTATGATTCGGTTCATTAGCGGCCCCTTCGATGAGGATGCACTCCCGATAAACTAACCAATAAGAATGGCAGAGTCAAAGAATTCTCGGATTCACAAATCAGTTGCCAATTGAGCCACTCGCCACCTAACCTTTCCGGCATGGACTCGCGCAGCCTGACGCCGGAACAGCTACGCAAACTGGCCGAGCAGATTGACAGATATGTCGCGTACTTCTACTGATTGCGAAAGCGGCTAGAAGAGCTTGGCTTTGAGCAAAGCGATATTCTTGTGCAAATGGTTGCTGGGCGCATTCACATGCACAGATACAGCCCGCAAAGCATGATGCGCCGCGCCGGCGTAGCGCATGAGCCAAACCGCGCCGGATTGTCGGGCGAGAAAACCTAGTCCGATTCCGCAGCCGTGCAGCAGCGCGGTCGTCGCCAGGAATCCGATGCCGAACGCCAGGCCCGAATAGGTCTGTGCCATTTCGACGCCGTGGGCATGGCCGTGGAACAGGGCGAACGTGCCGACGATCAGCACGCTCAGCACCAGCGGCAGGCGGACTGACGCGGCGATCAGAATTCCCAAAATCAGCACGGACGCCACGATGCCTTGCTCGACCAGCGGCAGGGCGATGGCCATCGTGCCCAATAGTCCTCCCAGCGCCATGACGGCGAGGAAGGCCAAGGGCACGAGCCAAATGGCGCGGCCGCCGCGCTGCGCGGCCCAGAGGCCGACACCGATCATCGCGCACAGATGATCCAAGCCGCCCAGCGGATGCATCAGTCCGTTCCACAGGCCGCTGGTGCTGCCCACGCCGGTGTGCGCAAGCGCGACCGAGGGAGACAAAAGAATAACGAAGAGCGAGATTAGTCCTCGCCAGTGCGACGTGTGCTTAGCTTTCATGGCATCCTCGCTATCGATTGAAAAAATACGGATCAGATTTTTTCGGCTTCGGCCTCGGGGTGAATATCCTGGCGCTGTAATTCCAGTAGTTCCAGCGATTGACTCTCGTCAATACCGGTGGTGGTCGACGTATTCAGAATTTGCATGCCTGGCCGCACCGCTTAAATGTTCGCCGACGACATACCAGATTACCGACATTCTCGATGAATAAGAAGTCTAGTTCAGCGACGTTCCATTCGGCCAATGAGCTGCGGACCATCTCGGCTTCCAGAATGGCGATCGTCGGAATTGGCATTTCGATTAACTGCCGTTGCAATCGGGAGCTGGTGAGCCTATGTGCCGATTGAATTGTCGCTATCCTGTGGCGCGGCGGAATCAGTGCAGCGGTTCTTCATTCGAACGCCGGCGGCGATCTGAGCCAGTCTGTTTATTCTCGATCGCCGCCGGTTTTGACCGAACCTGTGGACGGACTGCCGGCCGATTTGTCGGCGAGCGGATCGGCCAGTGAAGCGAGCTGGTCGCTGGGAGTGAAAACCAACGAGGCGGAGTTCAAGCAATATCGCAGGCCGGTTGGTCGCGGACCGTCGTCGAATACGTGGCCTAGGTGGCCGTCGCAGCGGGCGCAGTTGATTTCCGTGCGCGACATGCCGTAACTGTGGTCGACCTGCTCGGCGATATTGCCCTCGGCGATCGGTTGGAAGAAGCTCGGCCAGCCGGTGCCGGAGTGGAATTTGGAATCAGAGGCGAATAGCGGCAGCCCGCAGCCGGCGCAGGAATAGACGCCCGGCGTCTTGTTATCCAGCAGCACGCCGCAGAAGGGGCGCTCCGTTCCACTGCTGCGCAGCACGTGGAATTGTTCGGGGCTGAGCCGCTTGCGCCACTCGTCGTCGCTCAAGGCGACCTTCGGTGAGTCGACAGGGCCGACGAGGTTGCCGTCCTTGTTGAACACGTGGACGTGCGCCATGGTTGAATCTCCTTTGTGCGCTAAGAAAACGCGATCGCCTTGAAAACTGCCAGATTGCAGCAGAGAAACGCCGAGGGCCACCAGCGCTGTCAGTAAGCAGAGTTGGCCGAGTATTTTCATTGGTTATCCTCTCCAACCGTGAAGCCGTTCATCGAGCCCTCGATTATATGGAATCAGGCAAATGTCTGTATCCTACGAGCAAACTGGTGAAAGGGTTGGCTGGACCGGCTACACTTGTGCTTAGTTTGGCCGAGCTGGCCGCGAACGATCGACGGAATCGCGCAATATGAGCACGGAAACCTTGCCGGAATATTCGCTACAGTGCATGGAAATTGTCGGCGGCAATCGAGCCGTGCGGCAGTTGACGCATGCTCCGGGCCTGGACGTTTGGATCGACAGTTGCCCCTTGGAAGCGGGCGCCGGAGGCGGCGACATTCACTATGTTTCGACCTGCGGAGCGGGCTACGTTACTCGATTCGCGCTGGCGGACGTGTCGGGGCACGGCTCGTCGGTCGACGGCGTGGCGGTCAATCTGCGAAAGTTGGTGCGCAAATACATCAACACGCTGGATCAGACGCGATTTGCCAAGGAATTGAACCGCGAGTTCGCGACGATCGACGAAGAGGGACGCTTTGCCACGGCGGTGCTGTTGACCTACTTTGAACCGACGAATCATCTCATGATTTGCAACGCCGGGCATGGCCGGCCGTTGTGGTACAGCAAGAAACAGAATCGGTGGCAGTTCGTCGACTTAGAATCGCTGGCCGATTGCGAATCGTTGCGTGGTTCGAAAGCTCGATATCATTTGGAGCGCGTCTCGAATCTGCCGCTGGGGATTTTGGATCCGACGGATTACGAGCAGTTCGCGCTGCGGCTGGAAGTGGGCGATATCATCGTGCTCTACACCGATGCGATCACCGAATGTGAGAATTCCCAGGGGAAGCAATTGGGGGAAGCGGGGCTGCTGGAAGTCGTGCAGCAGGCGTCGCTGACAGATCCCATGCGGCTGGCGGACGAGATCGTTGGCACTTTGCGAAAGTGGCGCGGCAACGCTTCGTCGCAGGACGATCAAACGGTGATCGTAATTCAGCGGACGACGTCGAAGCCCCCGCGCGCGTCGATCGGCCGCACTTTCAGCACGCTGGCAAAGATGCTGGGGATCAAGAAAGTGTGAGGCGGCGGCTGGAGAAGTGGATTTTCGACGTCGGCCGGCTGTGCTGGTTCGGCCCGTTACTGCACTTGAATCCTCGGCAAAACGCTATACCATGCAGTGGTTTGCGGCGCGGATTGGCTCGCGCGGCCAGGGACCGCACGGTCAGAACAAATTGGGCTGAAAATACGTATTCGAAATGTAGGAACCGAGAGGAATTATTGCATGCATCGACAATTCTTGGGTCGCTTTCTCGCCACGCTGGCAGGCGTCGCTTTTCTGATTTGCAGCTCTGCTTTCGCCAAAGACGCGTCGCCCACCAGCGGCATCGATCGCTCAGCATTCGATACGTCGGTCAAGCCTGGCGAAGATTTCTTTCAGTATGTCAACGGCAACTGGATCAAGAACAATCCGATTCCGGCGGAGTACAGCCGCTGGGGCGCCTTTTCGAAGCTCGGCGACGATAATTTGATTCTGCTGCGAGAGATCGTTGAAGACTTGTCGAAGAAACAAGGCAAGCTCAGCGACAACGAGCGCAAGCTTCGCGATTTCTACCAGACGGCCATGGACGAAGCCAAGATTGAGAAACTCGGGGTTACTCCGCTGGCCGATGAGTTCGCGGAAATTTCGAAAATCAAAGGGCCGGACGACGTCATCGCGCTCGCCGGGCGCTGGCAGGCGATGGGCATTCCGGTGATGTTCCACTTCGGCGTCGATCAAGACGAGAAGATGAGCACGCGTTACGCCGTGCAGTTGTGGCAAGGGGGCCTGGGCTTGCCCGATCCCGAGTATTATTTGGGTACCGGCGATTATTCGAAGCGAATTCGCGAGCAATACCGCGAGCACGTGGCGAAAATGTTCACGCTCTTGGGCGAATCGTCCGAGCAGGCGGCGAAAGACGCCGACACGGTGCTCGCGATCGAAACCAAGCTGGCCGAAGCCTCGCGCACGCCGGTGCAATTGCGCGACCGCGAGAACAACTATAACAAGAAGACGCTGGCTGAGCTGAAGCAGCTCGCGCCGAAGTTGAATTGGGATTTGTATTGGAAGGGACTCGACGTCGCCGGATTTAACGACGTGGTCGTTGGGCAGCCCGAGTTTATCAAACGGGTGAGCGAATTGCTGGGGTCGATTCCGGCGAAGGATTGGCAGACCTTTTTGCGCTGGAAATTGATTCACGCCGCGGCGCCGTATTTGAACGACGCCTTCGTGCAGGAGAACTTTCATTTCTACAGCGAGCAATTGCGCGGCGTGAAGCAAATGCGGCCGCGTTGGAAGCGGGCCATCGGCGCGATTGACGGCTCGATGGGCGAGGCATTGGGGCAACTCTACGTGGAAAAGTGCTTCTCTCCCGAATCGAAGAAGCGGATGGACCAATTAGTGCGGAACGTGATGGCTGCTTACAAAGAGCGAATTGAATCGCGCGACTGGATGAGCCCAGAGACAAAAAAGCAGGCGCTCGCGAAGCTGGCCACGGTGATGCCGAAAATCGGCTATCCGGATAAGTGGCGCGACTACTCGAAGCTCGAAGTCGGCACCGAGTCCTACGTGCAAAACCTGCTACGGGCGTCGACCTTCGAAACGCGGTATCGGATCAATAAGCTCGGTCATCCGGTAGACCGTGGAGAATGGGGGATGAGCCCGCCGACAGTGAACGCTTATTACAATCCCTCGCTAAACGAGATCGTCTTTCCGGCGGGTATTTTGCAGCCGCCGTTTTTCAATCCGGCCGCCGACGACGCGGTGAATTATGGTTCAATCGGCGCCGTGATCGGTCACGAAATCACGCACGGCTTCGACGATCAAGGAAGCCGTTCGGACGCCTACGGGAATCTGAAGAACTGGTGGACCGCCGACGATCGGGCGCGGTTCAACGCGAAAACCGACAAGCTGGTGAAGCAATACGACGATTGCGTGGCGGTCGAAGATCAACACGTCAACGGCAAGTTGACGCTGGGAGAGAATATTGCGGACCTGGGAGGCCTGACGATCGCTTATGCGGCGTATTTGAAATCGCTCGATGGAAAGCAGGCGCCGGTGATCGATGGACTCACCGGGCCGCAGCGATTCTTCCTAGGCTATGCGCAATCGTGGCGTGCGGCCATTCGAGACGCCGATCTGATCTTGATGCTGCGCACGAATCCACACTCGCCGGATCGCTTTCGCACGTTGGTGCCGCTGTCGAACGTGCAGGCGTTTTACGACGCCTTTGAGATCAAGCCCGGCGATAAGATGTACCGAGCGCCGGAGGAGCGGGTGGAGATTTGGTAACGGCGCAGCTACCGCCACCTGTCACGGTTTCGGCGTTTCTTGCTGGAGAATGATGCGCATGCCGTCGAAGTCGAAGGTGACGGCATAGAGTTTGAGGAAGTCGTGTCCGATCATCCCGCCCACGTGAAAGCCTAGTGAGTTTTCCCAGGGGAAGGCGGCTTCGCACCAGCCGCGAACGTTTTGCTGCGTGGCATCACCCAGCGACAATTCTTTCAGCTTGAAGGAAATCGATTCCAGCGTGCCGCCGCCGCCGACGCCTTCGAAGGCCTGGCTTTGCGACAACCTGATTCCTGCCTGTTTGAGCGTAGATTCGGTGAGCTTCGCGGCGCCCCCTGCCGATCCCGTGTCGACCAAAAGCAACGTGGGCTCGAGATTGTTGACTTTGCCCCAGGCAACGAGGAAGTGATCGCGGGCCATCCAGAAGGGCATGATCACTGAATTGTCCGAGGCCATGGTTTCTATCTGCGGGAGGCTCTGGGCGGTTTTGCGGCGCAGCACAAGTTTCGCTTCGGGGTAATCGAAGGTGGCGACGAAGCGGTACAACAGCGCCGTGCCGATAATGCCGTTAATTTCTCGGCCCCCGAATAGATTCGAATGTTGGCGAGTGTTGACGATTTCGACGGGAACATTCTTGACGGTCCAATCGCCCAGCGAGATCGAGGAGATCTTGCCATGCCCCACGGCGGCCTTTTTACCGCCGGCAAATGTGCCGGCTGCCGAGCCGAATTGCTTGATGCCAAGCTGTCGGGAAAATTCGGCATCCAACAGAACCTCGGATGCGCCGGTGTCGAGGAAGAAATACACCTCGCGGCCGCCGTTGATGCGCACTTGCACCAGCGGCAAGGGGTCGGTCGTGACAAACTTCAAGCTCGTGCTGTTGCCGGTGCCTTGAACGTCGTACGGCTTGACGCCTTGGAAGCTGGCCAACTTGTCGGCCTGGGCCAGCTTTCCGGCAGCGCGCAGAAATGCCGCGGCCTTTTGAAAATCGTCGCGGCGATAGCAGACCTCCGCCAGCTGAAGGTCGACGGCCGAGTTGATCGGCCTGAGCTTTCGAGCTTGTTGCAGCCATTTTTGCGCGTCGTCCAATTCGTTGTTCAAAAGCGCGATCTCACCCAAGTGAAACGGGGCGGAGTAGCTGAGCGAGTCACGAGCGGCGATTTGCGCGTAGATTTTTCCGGCTTCGGCAAATTTCCCAGTCTTGTAAAGCGAATCGGCTGCATCGAGAGCAGACCCAGGCTGCGGATTTGCGGCGCGTATTGCCGGGACGATCGTGGCAGCAACCAACAGGCACATTGCCGCGACGATAGGTTTTGCATTCAACATGGCGATGGGGGGCTTCTCAGAAAAAGCGGCCGAATCTTCGGCGAATCTTCGCGCCGGTTTTCCCTCGAGAGCGTTTGAATTCAGGTTGCTTTATATTGCTCTGCAACGCATCTTGACTATAGAGATTTTCCTGGCCGCATCGCATGCACCGGGCCCGCTTATGCTCGATAATTACGGTCATTCACGGACTGCCGGCGAATCTCAGTTGGGCGGTCGAGGGTCATTCCTGTGCATGGCGGGAGGCGCTGCGCTCGTTGCCGCGTGCGTGGTGGCGGTGTATTGGCCATGCTTGCACGGCGGATTTATTTTAGATGACGACAAACTGGTGACCGACAATGATCTGGTGCGGTCGCCGGAGGGGTTGGGCCGGATTTGGTTCTCAACGCAGCCGCAGGATTATTGGCCGCTGACGAATTCGTTGTTTTGGCTCCAGTGGCGAATGTGGGGTTCCAGTCCGATCGGCTACCACGCCACGAGTTTGCTGTTGCACGTCGCGGCGGCGCTGTTGATTTGGCGCAGTATGCCGCATCCTGAATATTCTTCGCGCATTCTTGGCGGCGCTTTTGTTCGCCGTTCACCCGGTGAATGTGCAATCGGTGGCCTGGATTTCAGAGCAGAAGAATACCCTGGCGATGGCGTTTTTCTTGTTGTCGGTTTTTTGGTATCTGCGGGGCGAAGAGGGACGAGAGGCCAGCGACGTGGCGCGAGTTTCGGCGAAGTGGTATTGGCTGAGCCTGGCGACATTTCTGCTGGCGATGCTAAGCAAAGGCTCGGCAGCCGTCTTGCCGTTGGTGCTGCTGCTAATTATCTGGTGGCGGCGCAAGCGGATCGCCAGGAGCGATTTGTGGCGGACTGCACCATTTTTCGTCGTCGCCATCGTTCTTACGGCCGTCAATTTTTGGTTTACGACGCATGGCGCCGACATCGTCGTTCGCGACGCCACATTTGGTCAACGAGTCGCTGGCGCAGGCGCCGCGGTGTGGTTTTACCTATCGAAGGCGCTCGTGCCCATCGATTTGGCATTTATCTATCCGCAGTGGCAAATACTGGAGAGCAAAATTCTTTGGTGGTTGCCGGCGCTGGCCGGTCTGGCAGTTACGGCGGTGCTGTGGTGGAGGCGCAATTTGCCGCCGGCAGGCTGGATGCGACCCTTGTTGTTCGCCTGGATATTTTTCTGCGTGGCATTGTTGCCGGTTTTGGGATTTGCGGACGTTGGATTTATGGAGTTTTCGCTAGTGGCCGATCACTACCAGCATTTGGCCCTCATCGGCGTGACAGCGGTCGTGGCGGCCGCCTGGAGCGTTTGGCATTTCAAGGCACGCGGGTTGCCGCGAGTCGCGATTAACGGCGCTGCAATTGTGGCGCTGGGCGCGCTCGCGTTTCTGACTTGGCGGCAAACCAGTTTGTACGCTGACCCCGTCACGCTGTACCGAGACACACTTCGCAGGAATCCTAATTGCTGGGTGGTGCATAATAATTTGGGAGTGCGATTTCTTGAAACGGGCGACTTCCGCAACGCGCAAAACGCACTTGGAAGAAAGCGTGCGTCTGAATCCAAATTACCCGGACGCATACAACAACTTAGGCAACGTGCTGCTCAAGACAGGTCGATATGCGGAAGCGCTGGAAAAATACCAGGAAACGCTGCGGCTGAAGCCCAATTATGCCGAACCGTACGCCAATCTGGCGTTAACCTATGCCCAGATGGGACGCTCATCGGAAGCCCTTGCCGCGGCCGAGAAAGCGCTGGCGCTGGCGCGATCGCAGAACAAGACGCTAGTGGCCCACAGGATTGAGGGTTGGCTGGCAACGTACCGGGCTGGCCAAAAAGGAATCGATGCGGCGCCGCGGTAATGGGCTCGACGGCGCTGCATTTTGTGATACAATCCATTGCACGCGATCTGCAGCAAGAAAGATGCTGCCGCGGCTAAAAAATGACGCGGGGTGGAGCAGTCCGGTAGCTCGCGAGGCTCATAACCTCGAGGTCGCAGGTTCAAATCCTGTCCCCGCCACTGAAAACCCAGAGATGAACTCTCTGGGTTTTTTTCTAGGCGTCGGCGATCGCCGTTCCATACGACGAGTTTGCGGTGACTTGAAATTCCGGGGCGAACTATGGCAAAGGTCTGGTGGAAACGGCTGGTCGTAACGGGCCTGGTGGGCGGATTGATTGTCAATCTCTGTGAATGGACGGCCCATCGCATTTGGCTGGAGCTGGAGTGGCACGAGGCTTTTGCGGCGCTGGGTAAAACGCCGGCCGGTTGGACTACTTTTATCCCTGCCAATTTCCTGGTGGGGATCGTGGCCGTTTGGGGCTATTGCTGGCTGAGCGGCATTTACGGGACCAGTTTCCGCGTTGCGCTGCTCACCTCGGTGGCGGTGTGGTGCATCTTTTGGGTGATTCCCATCGCCGCGCTTGTCCCATTGGAGATCTTTCCTGTTCGGTTGATGATCCTGGTTATTGGAGTTGGAGTGGCGGACGCGGGGTTGGCCACGCTGCTGGCCACGTGGTTGTACGACGGCTGGAAACCATCAGGGAAAAACGCAGACGTTCATACCGCAACAAATTAACTGTGAGCGACGAGAATTCCACCACCAATTGGCTCGTTTGTCCGAAATGCCGATCCAGGCAGGAGGCGGCTCGAGAGCGCGTTGGGCAACGCATTCTGTGCCGGCAATGTTCCACCGAGTTGGTTGCCGGACTCGCGGAACTGCCGGGCGAGCAAATCGCCAAGCAAGCGGCGGCGGAGAACAAGGATTTAGCCGAAGAAGAACTGGTGCCCGATCCGCCGCCGGAGCGAATTGAAATCTACCGGGCCGCGCTGGAGGCGGGGCCAAAAAAGGAAATTCCGCACGAAGATTGGGTGCTGCCGCCCGAGGGATTTGCACTGTCGTGGGCGTTTTTTTCCGGCGTGTTTTCGTTTGCCTGGTGGCCCAACGCGGTGGGTAAATGGATTTTCCTCTCGATTTTTTTGAGCATCGCAGGTTGCCTGGCGGGACTGGTCATGTTGGCATTTGAGGCGGGCGGGCACATGGGAATTGTTTCGGCCGGGAGCCTCGCGCTGGCGGCATTTTTTATTGGGCTGTTTGCGCTCAGCTACGGCGCAGCGTGCATGGTCGATATCATCGTGAACACGGCTTACAACAATGACAAAGCCGCCGATTGGCCCGATTTCGACTGGCGCGAACGGCTGGTGGTATTCGTGCGAGTCGGATATCTCCTGGTGTGGTCGATTGTGCCGGCGGCCGCCATTGCCTCGCTTCTTTCGCTGACGCCGCTGGGCGCAGCGAAGTTTCAACGCCAGCCTCGTGGTCGGTACTTTCGTGCTGTTTCCGATTATTCTGCTTTCGTCGATGGAGGCTGATTCGATTTGGCCGCTGTCGCCGCCGACGTGGCGCAGTCTCGTAACCGCATGGCCCGGATGGATTGTGTTTTACGCGGTGGCCGCGATCATGGCGGCAGGAGTCGCCGTCGTATACATCGTGGCTCTGGCTGCCATTGGAAATCTGGCGGCGCTGATTGCTTGCCCATTTGCGGCCGCGATGTGGTTTAGCTATGCCCGATTGTTGGGCCGGCTGGCCTGGTCCATCAGGCATCGCGAAGGAGATGATGCGCGGCTGATCGCGCGATATTCCGATCGCGCGGCGAAGAACGATAAATAGACGATTGCGGCCGGGGGATTTACGCTGGCCGCGCGTGCACTTCTTCGGCGATCTCTTCGATCATCTTCTGATTGAACGCCGGCAAATCGTCGGGATTGCGGCTGGTGATCAGGCCGTTGTCGACAACCACTTCTTCGTCGATCCAATTGGCGCCGGCGTTTTTCAGATCGGTCTGAATCGAGTGGTACGAAGTCATTTTGCGGCCGGCGACCACGTCGGCGTCGATCAGCGTCCACGGCCCGTGGCAGATCGCCGCGATGGGCTTGCCGGAATCGAAAAACGCGCGCACAAACTGCAAGGCCCATTCGTTGCGCCTCAGTTTGTCGGGATTCATCACTCCGCCGGGGAGCACCAGGGCGTCGAACTCTTCGGCTTTGGCTTCCGACAGTGGAACATCAACCGGGAACTCGTCACCCCAGTTGGCATGCTGCCACCCTTTGACCTTGCCTTTTTCCGGCGACACGATCAGCGCTTTGCGCCGGCTGCTTCCAGGGCCCGTTTCGGCTCCGTGAGTTCGACCTGTTCGAAACCGTTGGCCACGAGTATGGCCACTTTCGTGCCTTTCAATTCGTCTGCCATGGCGATTTCTCCAAATTTCATGAAAAGCGCATTGCGCAGGGACGTGCAAATTCTACGCCAATGTCGCCCGCCGTTGATGAAGGCGCTCTGAAGCATGGCTGAAAAGCAAAGTTGCCATGGCGGGCTTCAACTGCATCGTACCATTTTGTCCGCTCGTTTGTCAGTGCTTCGCTACTTCACTTCATTCTGCGTGAATGAAGCGTGGTAAGATGGGTGAAATACTGTCGCCACTAATCCTCGTGTGATTTCTGCGATGCCAGCGGGCCGAACTGTTTAGAGCTTTTACATGAATCGCAAAATTCACTGTGCGCAACTGCAGTCGAGCGTCATGGCAATCGGATTGGTTTTAGCGCTTGTTGGGTTCACCACAAATGTTGTGGATGCGGGGTGCGGAAGATCGTGAAGATCTGGCGGCAAAGCATGTTCAATCGAAAGAGATCAAAGCGTTTCGGCAAACCGCAATTTCAGTGAGATTTCCCAGCCACGGTCTGATGTTGCACGGTTGGATCTACAAACCGCCCGGACCGGGACCGTTTCCGGCGGTGATTTGGAACCACGGGAACGAATTGACGCCGACGGCGCATCCGGAGCTTGGAAAATTTTACACCGATCATGGGTATGTGCTGTTTTTGCCGATTCGACACGGTCATGGCCAGTCGCCGGGAAAGTACATCGGCGACGTGTTGGATGAATACAAGGCCATTACGAAAAACAAGGCGCTGGTTGAGAAGAAGGCCGTCGATCTGCAGGAGGCGCACAACGTCGACATTGTGGCCGCGGTCGTTTGGCTGCGGGAACAGTCGTATGTCGATGCAAAGCGCATCGCCGTTTCGGGCTGCTCCTACGGCGGCATTCAAACGCTGCTGGCCGCCGAGAAAGGGCTGGATTGCAAGGCGTTCATCGCGTTTGCGCCCGGGGCGATGTCGTGGGGCAATCCCCTATTGCAGAAGCGCGAGGAGGAAGCGGTACGCCGAACGCACGCTCCGTTGTTTCTGATTCAGGCGAAGAACGACTACAGCATCGGGCCCAGCGAGGCGCTGGAGCCAATCATCAAAGAAAAGAGCGGACTGAATCGCGCCAAGCTCTACCCAGCCTTCGGCACCACGCCCCAAGAAGGGCACTACGGTTTCGCCACGTGGGAAGAAGGCATTGCCATCTGGGGGCCGGATGTGCTTGAATTCCTTAGCGCCGCGGGCATGAGCGAGCCGCCGAAACACTCCGCCGAAAAATAACTCTACTTGCCGTCACCATGGATCCTTTTCTTCAAGCGGCAATTGAAGAGGCTGAAGCGGGACTGGCCGAAGGGGGCATTCCGATCGGGTCGGTGATCGTGTACCAGGGAAAAATCAGCGGCCGCGGGCACAATCGCCGGGTGCAAAAAGGGAGCGCCATTTTGCACGGCGAAATGGATGCGCTGGAAAATGCGGGGCGGCAGCCGGCGAAGGTTTATCGGGAGTGCGTGCTATACACCACGCTCTCCCCCTGCCCGATGTGCAGCGGCACAATTTTGCTTTACGGCATTCCGCGCGTGATCGTGGGCGAAAATCAAACCTTCATGGGCGAAGAGGAATTGCTCCGCAGCCGTGGCGTGAAGGTTGAAGTGCTGCAAGACCCACACTGCATTGAAATGATGCGCCGCTTCATTCGCGAAAAGCCGGAGCTGTGGAACGAGGATATCGGCGTTTAGGGTTTGCGATCGCGGAACCCAAAATCTCCTTGTCGCTGCCTTCGGCCTGGAGTATCCTCCGCGTAGTTCTTCTTCGCGTTTAACTATAGGACTGTCGCATGACCAGCGAGAAAACGATCAAGGCGACTTCAGGCTGGGTGGCTCTGCCGGTCAATCTGTTCCTGTTCCTATTCGGAACGCTGGCGACGCTGGGGCTGTTCGCGGCGGAAAATCCCGGCGGGTTCCTCGGAATTTTAATCGCGGGGCTCGGTCCGTTCATGCTCAAGGGGCATTTCACACTGCAGCCGAACGAAGCTGCCGTGTTCAGTTTCTTTGGCCCGTACGTGGGGACGGTGCGCGAGAGCGGCTTCTACTGGATCAATCCCTTATATTCCAAGCAGAAGATCTCGCTGCGGGTGAGGAATTTCGAGAGCAACACGTTGAAGGTGAACGACAAGCAAGGCAATCCGATTGAAATTGCCTTCGTTGTGGTGTGGCGAGTCGAGAATCCGGCCCAGGCCTGTTTCGACGTCGATCGATATGAAAACTATGTCAAGGTGCAAAGCGAAACGGCCCTGCGGCATCTGGCCAATAATTATGCCTACGATCATGGCGAAGAACATGAGAACACGCTGCGCAGCAGTGTGGATGAGGTTTCGGCGGCCTTGAAGGACGAGCTGCATCAGCGGCTTGCCAAGGCAGGTGTGGTGGTCGATGAAGCGCGGCTGACGCACCTGGCCTACGCGCCGGAGATCGCCAGCGTGATGCTTCGCCGCCAACAGGCGGACGCGGTATCGCCGCCGGTCAAAGATCGTCCATGGGGCTGTGAGCATGGTGCAGATGGCGCTCAACAAACTGGCGGAAAAACAGCTGGTGGCGTTCGACGACGCGCAGCGCGCGAGATTGGTTAGCAACTTGTTGATTGTGCTGTGCGGTGAGACCGAGGCGCAACCGGTGATCAATACCAGTGCGGCGCAGGAATAAAGACAAAAAGGAATTCCAAGGCGGCAATTACTTAAGGAGTCGCTTCGATGCGCATGTTTGTCACGGCCCGGTGTCCGAATGAACCATTCAATTCGCTGGTTCGCAAGGGAACCGCCGGGGAGATCATGGGGAAGATTCTGGCGGCGATCAAACCTGAATCGGTGTACTTCACTGAAATCGACGGCCAGCGCACGGCGTTGATGATCGTGGACGTGGAAAATGCGTCGCAGATTCCCGCCCTGGCTGAGCCCTGGTTTTTGAATTTCAACGCCGGCGTGCGGTTCCATCCGGTGATGTCGTCGGAGGATCTGCAGCGTGCCGGCTTGGCGGAACTCGGCAAGAAGTGGGGCTAAATGCCCTTATGCGGTATCGGCGGCGCCGCAATAATATAGAGATGATGTTTAGGGCGAAGAGCATCGGGCGATGAGTTCGTAGATGAGCAACATGGTCGAAATCCAACGTAATCCAACTCGGGCGGTGCGAATCGGCACGGCGATGATCGGCGCTGGTCATCCGATTGCCGTGCAGAGCATGACCGCTACTGCTACGCAGGACGTGGCGGCCACGGTGGCGCAGGTGCGCGATCTGGAATCGGCCGGGGCCGACGTGGTGCGGATCGCCGTTGATAACCACAAGGATGCCGAGGCGCTGGCGGAAATTCGTCGCCAAACTTCCGCGAATCTGGCCGTTGATCTGCAAGAGAATTATCGGCTGGTCACGGACGTCGCGCCGCACGTCGATAAAGTGCGGTACAACCCCGGGCATCTTTATCACCACGAGCGGGAAAAGCCGTGGCAGGAGAAGGTGAAATTCATCGTCGCCGCGGCGGCAGAGAATGATTGTGCCATTCGCATCGGCGTGAACTGCGGCAGCGTCGACTCGGCCAAAAAAGAGAAGTACGATCCGGCCGATTCCATCACGCCGATGTTGGAAAGCGCCTGGGAGCACTGCGAGTTGCTCGATTCGCTGAGGTTCACTCGCTACTGCGTGTCGCTGAAAGATTCCGATCCGAGGAAGGTGATCGAAGTGAATCGCCGGTTTGCCGAGCAGCGGCCTGATGTGCCGTTGCATTTGGGCGTGACCGAGGCGGGCATGCCGCCCGATGGAATCATCAAAACGCGCATCGCATTTGAGCAACTTATCAGCCGCGGCGTCGGCGACACCATCCGTGTTTCGCTCACGGTGCCCAATCCGCGCAAGGGAGAAGAAATTGCGGCGGGGCGAGCGATTCTGGCCGACATTGCCGCCGGCCGCGTGCGCAGCGTGGTCGATTACGGGCTCAAAACGCTGAACATCATCAGTTGCCCGAGCTGCTCGCGCGTGGAGAACGAAGCTTTCGTTGAGTTGGCGCAGCAGGTGAAAGAGATGACTCGCTACGCCGAGGATCATCACATCACCATCGCCGTGATGGGCTGCCGCGTGAACGGGCCGGGCGAAACCGACGACGCCGACCTCGGGCTGTGGTGCGGCCCGAACTTTGTAAACCTGAAGCGCGGCAGCGAGGAACTCGGCGCCTTCCCCTACGACAAAATCCTGCCGCGGCTGAAGCAGGAGCTCGACGCGCTGATTGCACAGCAGAAATTCGCCGTCACGTAAGGCGATTTTCCCTCGTGGGCGAATGATCTTTGCCAAGCTGGGCAGGGCTGCTATCATCCCGCGTTTCTCGGGTCATGGAGGATCGAATGGGCGCGGGGCGCGGCAAATCCAATCAAACTGTGTCATCCGCGCGCCGATCGCAGCGATCGCATTATGCGCTGCAATCGCTGGGTGCGCAATGTGGCGACCAAGTAGGTCGAGCATTGCGTTGCCCGACAAATACACCGTCACGCTCGATCAATTGGTGGTGCACACCAATTTTCCTTTGCCCAGTAAGCATCGCTTGCTGCAGGAGATCAATGCCGAGCGGTTGGACGTGAGCAATAAGCTCGCACTGCCGGTTTCGGACGAAACGATCAACGTCTACCTGTTCCACGACGCCGAGCAATTCACCGAGTTCATTCGGCTGAAGTATCCCAACTTCCCCGATCGCCGCGCATTCTTCGTCGAGACCGATACGCGCCTGGAGGTGTACGCTCAGTGGGGCGATCGCACGGCCGAGGACTTGCGGCACGAGGTGTGCCACGGCTACTTGCATTCGGTGCTGGAGAATCTGCCGCTCTGGCTGGACGAAGGAATTGCCGAATACTTCGAGCCGCCTCGCGGCACACACGGGCTGAATTCGCCCCACGTAAAACAGTTGAATGAGCTCATCAAAGCCGGCAAATGGCATCCCAATCTGCAACGGTTGGAGGCGATGCGCTCTCCGGCCGAAATGACGGAAACCGATTACGCCGAAAGCTGGGCCTGGGTGCACTGGATGTTGGAAACCGAGCCGATCCGCCGAACGCTGCTGCAAGAATATCTGGCCGAAGTGCGCACGAGCGGCGCGGCGCCCCCGCTATCCCAGCGATTGCAGCGAATGGGCGGGGATTCCGAGCGAGAATTGTTCGATTACGTGCGGTGGTTGGACGGAAAGAAGTGATGCGCGGCGCGGGTGACAGTGCGCTATGTTTCTTTCCGAAACACCACGCCAGAATCGACCTGCTGGAAGCCGAGCTTGCTGAACATGGCTTGCGACGAAGTGTTGTGCTGCATCGTTTGGGCTTCGACCAAGCCCACGCCCTGTTCGGCCGCCCTTCGTAAGATCTCGCCCAATAGTAACACGGCCATTCCTTGGCGGCGCAGCGGCTCGGAAACCCACACGTCGTAAATGCCTGCCGCCTGAACACCCCAGGTATGGCTGAAGGCTTCCAATTCGATCAGCGCGGCGGTGGCGGCCATGTCGGGCTGCTCGCGCAGATACGATTTGTAGAGTGTGCGGGGAAATTCGCCGACGGTGCAAGCTTCCCACCATGAATGCGACGGCGGATCCTGCACGCACTCGACCCGGGTGGTACGCCGCAATTGCATTTGCTGGCGATCCACCGGCGTGCGAAATCCGGCCATCTCGCGGTGCAAAATGACCGTGCGGTCGATCTCTCGATAACCCGCGGACCGGAAAAAAGCTTGCTGCTGGGGATCGGAATCCAGAATGCCCGGCACTTCACTGCCACCGTAGAGTCCCAGGTAGAACGAGTTCAACGGCCGAACGCCGCCGCCGTACAGCACCTTTGCGCCTTGGGTGCGTAGATACGCTTCGCAGCGAGCGATCAACTCCTCGGCAATTTTCGCTTCTTCGGGATGTGGGGCCACGATCACCAATAGCGTCGCGCCCAATTCGTTCGAAACTGCCGATTCATCTTCCGTCGGACCGAATCCGGCATGGGCAAAGGCGATGGGGCGATCGTCTTCAACCGCCACGACCAGGCCGGCTTGCTCGAAGTAGGGCTTCGCCAACACGTGGCGCATCCAACAGCGTGGTGGTCATCGGCTGAACGTAGCCGCGCAAGCCGGCGCACATGCGCCAGATTTCCGCCAGCCGCGGCGTGTCACCGTTGCGAAACGAACGATAACCGATCAAGACGATGTCTATCCGGAGGGTGTCTGGTGTCGTTATCTACGAAGTGACGATAGCAAAAATCGGACCTGGGGAACAAGGCGAAAGGCGAGAATGACCAATGTACTAACGACCAATGACCAATATTTTGTTGCGTCGATTTCTGGAATTAGTCATTGGTGCTCGGTCATTGGTCATTCAGGGGTTTGCACCCACACGGCGCCGTCTTCGATTTTGGTTTCGAATCGAGGCTGCGTGAGGTTGCGGTTGAGTTGATGACCACCAATGCGAACGTCGAACTGCCATCCGTGCCAGGGGCAAGTGACGATGCAGCCTTCCAGCGTCCCCTGCCCGAGCGGCCCGCCTTGGTGTGGGCACACGCCATCCAGCGCGTAGAACTGTCCATCGACATTGAACAGCGCCACGACGTGATTGCCAGCCACGGCTTCCAGGCAGGCGCCGGACGGACATTGTTCAACAGCGGCGATTCGATGCCAAGGCATAAGTACCAAGACGTTGACTATTGGAATTGATGTTGATATCCGCGCGGGACGAGTTCTTTGATGTTGCCCTTTGCATTGCGCTGGTGCAGCTTTGAGTCTGCAACGAATTCGCCGATGTCGGCGAGCGGAACGCCATCTAAGGGCTGGTCGGCCAACATGCGCTCGGCTGACTCGGGAGGGACGGCAAGAATCAATTCAAAATCTTCGCCATCGGATAGGGCGTGATCCAACGCAGACTTGGCGTCATTTTGCTCAAGCTGTTTAGCGGCCTCCGCGATTGGAATTCGCTCGATGTCGATGATTGCACCGCAACGGCCGGCTTCGCACAGATGCCACAGATCCAGAGACAATCCGTCGCTGCAGTCGATTCCCGCGTGCAGTGAATACCGCTGATTCAGCAGCAGCGCTTCATCAATGCGGGGTTGAAAATCGAGGTGCCGGCCTAAAATACTACCGCCGAAACTGCCGGTGACGATGATCCGGTCGCCGGGCTGGGCGCCGCGGCGGCACAAGGGGCCGTCGGGGGTGACTTCGCCCAACGCCGTCACGCTGATTACCAAAAGCCCCTCCCAACTGTTCGTGTCGCCGCCGGCGATGGCCAGATGGTATCGCTCGGCCAGCGGCAGCAACCCTTCATAAAGTTCGGCGGCTATCCGGCCGCCGTCGCGCCGCGGCAAGTTCAGCGAAATTACCGCCGCCAAAGGTCGCGCCGCCATGGCCGCCAGATCGCTCAAATTGACGGCCAGCGCTTTGTGGCCGACTCGCCGCGACGCGTGCTCGCGGAGATCGAAATCAATGTCCTCCGCGATCAGGTCGGTGGTCACGACGATGTCGCCGCGGCCGGCAGTGGCCAATATTGCTGCGTCATCGCCAATCTCAAGCTTCAACAGCGGGTGTGGCGGCAATCGCTCGCGCAGCCAACGAAGAAAATCAGCTTCCATGAAGCCGACGATACGACCCTAGGGCGTTGAATACAAGTCGGCTGCGGCGAATTAGCGCCGCTGCGCCGAAACCGGCAGATGGCCATAGAGCGTTTCGCTGCCCCGCAGGATGTAGAATTTCACCGGTTCGAAATCGGTGAAGTCGGGGCGATTGAGCACGTAGTCGACGTTTTCCAGCGTGGTAGTTTCCCAAATGTGCATGCCCACCAGCACGTCGCCACGGCGAATGCCCTGCTTCGCGGCGGGGCTATCGGGCCGCACCGCAATCACCGACAATCCGCCGCGGTATCGCGACTGCAATTGGCGGAATTGCTGCTGCGGAATCTGCTGCAGTTTCAGCCCGAGCAAATCCCAGGAGGCGTCTTCCGTCGCGGTAGCATTCTGCGGCAGCTCGGCCAAAGCCAGGTGCAGCGTGACAGGCTGGTTGTTTCGTCGAACGGTGACGCCAATTTCATCGCCGATGTCGTGGCCCAGCATGGCCCGTTCGAAATCGATCGACCTCGCAACTTGCTGCTTGCCGACGGCGGTGATCACGTCGCCCGGTTTGAGGCCGGCTTTCGCGGCCGGACTGTCTTCGTCGACGGTTGAAACCACGGCGCCGTCGCTGCGGCCAGGCGTGTCGCTTTCTTTCACGCCATGCCATTTGTGCTCGACGCGCTCGACGCTGATCAGCTTGGCGGCCACCGTCATCGCCTTATCGATCGGGATGGCGAAGCCGATGCCGGTCGCTCCGGCTCGCACTGCCACGTTGAGCCCGATCATCTGGCCGTCGATGTTCAACAGCGGTCCGCCGGAATTTCCGGGGTTGATGCTGGCATCGGTTTGGATCAAGTCGTCGTAGCTTTGCGTGTCGCTGACCTGCACCGAGCGGTGCAAGGCGCTGACGATTCCGCGAGTGACGGTATGCTCATACCCGAAGGCGTTTCCTACGGCGATGACCGATTCGCCGACCATCAAATCGCTGGAAGTGCCCAGATTGATCACCGGCAACTTCTGCGGAACGTTGACTTTGACCATGGCCAGATCGTTGACCGGGTCGGTCGAGACGAGTTGGGCCACATAATCGTCGCCGTTGGCCAGCGTGACTTCGATTCGCTTCACCCCGTCGACGACGTGAAAGTTGGTGATGATATAGCCGCGCTCGTCGACCACGACGCCGGTGCCCATGCCATTGACTTTCCGCGGACCCTCGACGCGGGCTTGGGGATCTTCCGTGGGCAGAAGAGTCTTTTGGCCGTGAATATTGACCACCGAATCGCGCAGCTTCCTCGACCGCCTTCACGACGGCAGTGCGGCGGAGCTCGGAAGCGTCGCCGGCTGATACTGAAAATGTCACGCACCAACTCGACGCGCAGACAATCGCAATTCCTAGCGCGCGCATGCAAGTTGAGAGCGTACGGCGGGCAGCGAGGTTGGACATGAGAAGCCGTTCACCGGGCAAGGCGGGGATCGCTGGCTTACTGGCCCGTCGTGGAGACAGACCGGCGGGTACGAGCTGCCCCTAGCGGGAGCGTGGGGGCACACTGATTAACTCGGCTTATCAGCTGCAGCCCGCTTAATGAGCCCTCGCATAGGCCGAACAGCTTGCCCAGATTTCGCTTACAGCGAGGAATCTTGTCGGTCGTCGTCGGCCTGCTGATCGGGCTTACCCTGCCGGTTAGGCAAACTGGGAGGTTTTCCGATCAGAACCAGCAACTGCAGCACTAGAAAGATGCCCAGCACGGCCAGTAAGAGATATGGCCAGAAGTCGAGGATTTGAACCACTCCGTTCCAGCCGGCTTGAACCGCCAGCACCCGAACCATCGCTACGAACACAACCAGTGCCAAACCGGCCATCAGGAGCCCGCAGCCCAGCGAAGCCATGGTGCCTTTGAAGGTGCCGATGTCGGTGAACTCCTCGCGGTGCAGATCGATGGTGCGGCCGCGCGCGAGGCTGGTGTCGATGGTTTCGGCCAGTTCGACAGTGCGCGCCGCTTCCGCCCAGGTCGGATCGACCTCCTGGCCGGCCCGAGCGGCGGCGAGTTTTTCCAGGGCGACCGCCGGGGCGTGCCATTCGGGGAATTCTGTGCTGGACGATTCATCGGCAATGTGCATTTCTAGTCGCCATGGCGCGCCTCCATCAGGCATCCACAAGATCGCTTTTCCCTGAGGGCCCCTGAGCGTTAATTCGCCGCCCGGTTCGCAGTCTGAACCGACCAGCCACCGGCAAGGCAAACCATCTTCGCATGTCAATTGGACCGCAAGATTGGAGTGTGGATTGGCGCTAGCTGTCGAACCAAGCGCCTGCAGCTTCGTGGCATCACCGGCGATGAACTGCAGCAAGTCGGCGTCGACGGCGAATTGGCGCAGCACAGATTCTCGATCGCGCTGGGAAATGAATCGGTGGAATACCGCTTGCTCGATTCCCGATTCTTCGATTCTGGCAAGCAGCATCGGCAAACCAGCGGCGCCAGGATGCCAGCGAGCCGGCAAATACGGAACCACCGCACAGCCGGTTTCGCGGCGGATCATTTCCAACTCGTAGCATTCGAGCATCGACAACGAGATGGGGTGCGACACCAGTGTCGGCATGCCGATTTGAATCAGACGCCGCAATTGCTCAACGCGCGCGGCGGGCTGATTGGCGGCGACGATCACGGCGTCGATAGCACTGCTATCCAGCAGGCGCTCCCAATCGTCGTCAATACGCAGACCAGAAATGAGCTTCGCCAACTCCGCGACGTGACCTTCCACATCAGCGGCTTGCACGATTTGATCCCGGCCAATGCGCACCGCGGCGGCAGCCACGGCCAGGGTAACGTCGTCGGCGCCTAACAGGGCGATTCGCACCGGTGAGAAAACGGATTCTTGAGACAGCGGATCGCAGCCATTTCACGGATGAAATCGGCGTTGCACGTTTTGTGCCAGCAGTGCTATGCTAGCACGCATCGCCGGGGCACAAAAGGGTTGCTCATTTGGCGAGTGGCCACCGTTGACGATTCAACGGCCAACCAGACAGGAAGTCATTTCATTATTCCAGGAGGGAACAGCCATGCTGGTACTAACGCGCCGCTTGGGAGAGCGGATACTGATCGGCGATCAGATTGAAGTCACGGTCGTGCGCATCGGTTCCGGCGTCGTCCGCATCGGAGTGAATGCCCCCGCCGAGATGACGGTGATGCGGCCGGAAATTCGCAGCCCGCGGCGGATTGGCGAGCGTCGCCGCCGGATGATGCTGCCGAAGTAGCTATTGCTTGAGTTCCGCCTTTGGGTTTTCTGCGACCGGGGCTGCCGCGCAGCGGCGCAAATCGCGCTGGTCGGCCGGCGTGGCATCGAGCGATCCGCCGCGGCTAGCCAGTTGTTGAAGCCGTGCTAGTTTTTCGGCCGCCGTTGCTTCTTGCGGCAGTTCACTCCCAGGGGCCGCGCCCCAAACAAACGTCGTTCCAGATCGAGTTCCGAGTTCGAGGAACATGATCTGTGCGCCGCCGGTTGCGACCAAATTCCGAATGCGGATCCGACGCAATTGCAGATCGGTCCACGCGGGCTGCAATAAGTCGGCCAGTTTTGCGGCCGCCGCAATCGCAGGATCGGCCCAGGCGGTGCCCAGTGGGCCCAACGGGCCGCTGGCGGCGCCGGCAATGCGCAAATAATTTTCGGCTTCGGCCGGGGAAAAATCGGCGGTGGGCAAAAGAATCGCGTCGGCATCCACCGGCAATAATCCGCCGGGAACTTCGACCATTGCCACCGGGCGGCGATAGACCACGTCGACTTGAATGTGCGCAGGATACGATCGCTCAACCTTTCCTACCCGCGCAATCCAGGGGTGCAGCGCGAAGGCCTGCTTCAGACGATCGAACAGCCGCTCATCGAGAATCGACAATTCAGCGGGCAGCCCGGCATCGCGGATAACTTCCGTTTTAACGTCCGAATGAATCCAGGCCGGCAGCGGCGTGAGTTGGATCTGCTCGACGGCGGCTTGGTATTCTGGCCGTGTTTGAACATGGTCGCGCACCATGCGCCACAGCGTGCGCGGGCCAACGATCACGATGGCTAGGGCGGCAATTACCAGTACCGCGCGGCCCGGCAAGCTCTTGGGATGAAGCCAGTTTCGCGGGTTGCGCAATTGCTGGAACCAGCCGCGGGGTGGTTGATTTGCGACGGGGCTCAATAGTGCGGTCCTTGTAGGTTGCCGGCAGCCGCGACGGCGGAGGAAGGATCAAAACGCAATCGCTTCGACTTGTTCGCGCTTCGCGGTCGGCGGTTGATGGCGTCTCGTACCATCCAATCCACCAGCGCCGGAAACTCAATTCCCGCGGCCTGAGCGGATCGCGGCGAGAGGCTCCGCGCCGTGAGGCCCGGAATGGTATTTACTTCCAAAACCCAAGGGCGAAATTGCCCGTCGAGCATTAGATCGACCCGCACCAAACCGGCAGTGCCCAGCGCTTCGGCGGCGGCGATGGCCGCTCGATACAGTACTGCTTCAGCGTGCGGCGTCAAACCGGTTTCAAGGCGAAATTCGGTGGCCGGGTTCACGTACTTCGCCTCGTACGAGAAGAGCCGCTGCGGGGCGACAATTTCTATCAGCGGCAGCGGATCGCGCCCCAATAGCGAAACCGTAAACTCGCGGCCGGCAACGAATGGTTCCATCAAAATGCGATCATCAAATTGCGCGGCGGCTTCTATGCAGCGTTGCAATTCCTGCGGGGTACCGGCCACTCCGATGCCGACACTCGATCCCTGATTTTGAGGCTTAACGATCAGCGGCCATTGCAGCTTCGCAAGCTCGGCCGTCTCTGCGGGCCATACGACAAATGGCAACGTCGGCACGCCGCGATCGAGAAAGCGTTCTTTGGCGGCCGATTTGTTCATCGCCAGGCGCGACGCCGTGGAATCGCTCCCGGTATAAGGCACTCCGATGGTTTCCAGCGTGGCTTGGACGCGGCCATCTTCGCCGGCCCCGCCGTGCAGCGCGACAAAGCAAGCGTCGAACGTCGACCAATCAATCGAAGCCAGGTCCTGAAACGCCGGATCGATTAACTCTGGCTGGTAGCCGGCTTCGCCCAACGCTGCCGCGGCTTGCTGGCCGCTGGCGAGGCTGATTTCACGCTCGGCGGAATCGCCGCCGGTTAGCACAGCGATCCGTCGCGCAATATTTGATGAGTTGCCGTCCATGGCGACAGGAAACTTGTCCTTACCAGATTTGGATTTCCAGCTCCAACTCCACGCCCAGCAGTTCCGCTACGCGGCTACGAACCAGGTCGATCAACTGCAGCACATCTTGGCTCGAAGCGTCGCGGTCGACCACGATGAAATTGGCATGGCGATCGCTCACTTCCGCCCCGCCCACGCGCGTGCCTTTCAAGCCGGCCTGGTCGATCAACATGCCGGCGCTGATGCCGCGCGGATTCTTGAAGATGCAGCCGGCGCTTTGATGCGCCAGCGGCTGCCCCGCCTTCTTCACGATCCATTGCTTCTGCATTCGCTTGGTTAGTTCCTGTGGGTCTTCCTCCTCAAGTTGAAACTGGGCATTCAAGATCACCAATTCGTCGAGGCTGCTTTGGCGGTAGGCGAAGACCAGGTCTTCGCGATTGCGGTGCATGATGTCGCCGGTGCGGGTCATGATGTCGGCCTGGCAGGTCCATTGGCCAATGTCGCCGCCGTGGCTGCCGGAATTGCCGTGCAGCGCGCCGCCGATGGTGCCGGGGATGCCGACCAGCATTTCCAAACCGGCCAGGCCGGAACGCACGGCGGCCGAGATGACGTGTCCCAGCCGAGCGCCACCGCCGGCGGACACAAGCCGCTTGTTTGCTTCAATATTGCTGAATGCCGGGGCGGAAAGGCGAACGACCACGCCCTGCACCCCGTCGTCGCGCACCAGCAGATTCGAGCCGCCCCCTAGCACGCGGATTTGCATACCTTCTTCCGCCGCGCGGCGCACTACGGCTTGCAGTTCCTCGACGGAGCGCGGCTCGGCGAAATATTCCGCGGGGCCACCGATGCCCATCCACGTATGCGGCGCCAACGGTTCATGCGACCGCACGATTTCGTCGAAGCCGCTGCTGAAGGTGGTGGAAGACTTTGCCAAGATCACCGGCTCCCAGGGTTACCAGAACGTCGCGAGGTTGAAGTTCGTAAGTTAGTTGTTCGGCGATAGCCGTCGGATCGTGTTCCCCCAGCGCGTCGGCGCCGCGCGGCGCAGCGCGGCCGTCAAATCGGCCGAAGTGGCTTCGCCCGAGCGTCGCACTCCTTCTCGTGCGCGATACACATCAGTCACGGCTATCTTATCAGCATTGTGCAGACTGGCGGCCAGTTCGTCCAGTAAGATTGCCAGTCGCGAGGCCTGATGGGGCTGAAAAACGCACACCAGCCGCCGCCCGGGGAACATTTGCCGCACCGCGGCCAGCGTCGCTGACACTTCCGTAGGGTGGTGAGCATAATCATCAATCCACGCCGCATCGGCCCACCGGCCGCGTGTTTGCAGGCGACGGCTGAGGCCGCGGAACAGCGCCAGACCCTCGACGATTTGTTGAATCGATGCGCCGCAGTGGCGCGCGATCGCCGCGGCTGCCAGGGCGTTGAGAACGTTGTGCTGTCCCGGCACGGCGAGGCTGATGTGCGTCAGCCGCCGGCCGTGTCGTACCAAGTCAAAGCGGTATCGGCCGCGGGAATGTTTCAAGTTCGCGGCGCGCCAATCCGAGCTGGGCGATAGCCCGAATGTCGCCACCGAGCGAGCCGATGCGGCGGCGATTTCGCGGGATCGCGGGCACGCTTCGGAGACGATCAACCGGCCGTCTTCCGGAATGTTGTTCACGAAACTGGAAAAGGCATCGGCCAGAGCTTTGGATGTGGGAAAGCAATCGAAATGATCGGGCTCGATGTTCAGATAGCGCTGCCAGGTTGGGCGCAAGTGCAGGAAATTGCCGCGGTATTCGCACGCTTCGACCAGCGCGATTATGCCGCGTCCGCGCCGCCCGCCAGTATGGCCGAGCTTGCCGCTGCTTTCGAGCACAGGCGCAGCGCCGCAGACGACGGTGGGGTCGAGGCAGGCGCGGATCAAGATCTCGGCGGTCATGGCCGTGACGGTCGATTTGCCGTGCGTGCCGGCTACCGCCAACGATTGGCAGTTCGCCGTGATTCGCCCGAGCATTTCGGCGTAGCTCACCGTTTCGATGCCCAATTGCTGGGCTCGGCGGAGTTCGGAATTCTCCGCGGGCACCGCCGCGCTGTAAATCAACAATCGAGTGTTGGCGGGCACATTGCCGGCGGCATGGCCGTGGGCCACGCGGATGCCCAGCGCAATCAGGTCGCGCTGCGAGTCGGCATCCAGGTCGGAACCGCTAACCTGCCAACGCTGGGCCACCATCACGGCCGCCAGCGCGCATGCCCGAGCCGCCGATGCCGACGAAATGCACGTGGCCGGGCGACGGAGAAAATTGCAAGGCGATTGGATCGATGAGCATAAACTATTGTGCTAGCGGAAGCCGACCTGGGCCATCACGCATTGATGGGCGGCGTGATGATAGGGGCGGCCGCGCAGCAGGGTCAATCCCGAGAACCTCGCTGCTAGCAAGCGAAGCTGCCGCTATTCGACATTCGGCTTCGCTTTTTGCGTCGCCACGTCGTAGATCATGCGGGCCACTTGCCAGGCGGCATCCAGGCGAGCCAGCCCGCGCATCGCGGTGGCCATTTGATCGCGCTTGCCGGCATCGGCGAGCAATTCGGCCAGCGTGGAGGCCAGGGCATCGTCGAGCCGGCCATTGGTTGATTGTTCGTTAATCAGCCGCGCTGCGCCGGCCGCGGCGAATATCTCCGCGTTCTGAAGTTGATGATCGTCGGTTGCTTCGGGATACGGAATCAAGACAGCCGGCACGCCGATGGCGGCCAGTTCCGCCAACGTGGTGCCGCCGGCGCGACAGACAGCGAGATCGGCCCGGCGCAGGACCTGCGGGAAATTCTCCACGAATTGCACGACCGTGGCCATGGATTCCAGTCCCAGTTCACGATAGCGCTGGCGCGTGGCATCCAGATCGCGCGAGCCGGTTTGATGCACGACCTGCCAACCAGTCATCGAAGGCTGAAGCTTTTTTAACGCCGCCGGAACTTGTTCGTTGAGCGACCCTGCCCCGCCGCTGCCGCCAAGCACCAGCAGCCGATGTTCAAATCGGCGCATGGGCGCGGCTTGGTGCGCGGGCGAAAACCATCGCGCACCGGATTGCCCGTCACGCGCACCGGGCCGACCGAATTCAGATGCTGCCGCATTTCATCGAAAGCCGCGCAAATCAACACGGCGCAGCGTGCGCCAGCCATCGTGTAACTTTTCCGGGAAAGGCGTTCTGCTCCATCAGCACCAGCGGCGTGTGGGTGGCAACCGCGGCCCGCGCCATCGGCACGCTGACATATCCGCCCAGCCCGACGACGACGTTGACGCTTTGGCGTCGGATAAATTTGCGGGCGGCGCGCTTGCCGGCGAAACTTTTGGCGGCAAATCGCAGCCATCCGCCGGGGCCGCGCGGCATCGGCGCAAGAGAACTCCACGTAATCGAAGCCCTCTTCGGCAACACGCTTCGATTCGAACGATTTGCCGCCGCCGGCGAAGGTGATTCGTGGCGGCGAGGGAAGCTTCATCAGTTCCGCAGCCACGGCCAAGCCGGGAAACAAATGTCCCGCAGTGCCCCCGCCGGCAAATACGATATGAATCGGAGCAGTGCTCATGGCTCGAGAGAGACGGAAACGTCAGCGATGGGTTCGCGCGATCGGCCGGGATCAGCTTAGTCCTGGGCGATGTCGCTGCGTTCAGGCGACACGGGTTGATTGGCTACAGGCACAAGCGCGGGACGCTCGGCGCTGGATATTATAGCTGGGTGCGAGGCGGGATTCTCGGAATTATTGAGCTTCAGGGCGCCCAACCCCAACACTCCGCAGAGGGCGGAGACGATCCAAAAGCGGACCACGATTTTGTTTTCCGCCCAGCCCGAAAGCTGAAAGTGGTGGTGCAGAGGGGCACATCGAAACACGCGACGGCCCGACAGGCGATAGGAACCGACCTGCACGATGACGCTCAGCGCTTCGATGACGAAAATGCCGCCGACGACCAGCAGCAGCAATTCCTGGCGGGCAATAATTGCCAGCAGCCCCAGCGAGCCTCCCAGCGACAGGGCGCCGATGTTGCCCATGAACACCTGCGCCGGCTGGCAATTGAACCAGAGAAAGCCAAGCGTGCCGCCGATCAGGGCGCCGGCGACCACGACGGTTTCGCCTGCCTCGGACACGTGAACGATGCCGAGGTAGCGAGCCAGTTCGACGTGCCCGGCGACGTACGACATCACAGCGATGGCAATGAAGGAAGTGATCAGGCAGCCGCCGGCCAGGCCATCGAGTCCATCCGTCAGATTTACTGCATTCGAGCTGCTCACCAGCACGAGCATCGCCAGCGGGACGAACATCCACCCGAGCGAAATGTCGTGACCGATAAAGGGTAGTTGCAAATCGCAACCGCCGGGTTGATGGCGTTGGAGGAAATACAGCCAAAGTGAGATGATCGCCGCGACGGCCAATTGCACGGCAAGTTTCAGTCGCGGGCGCAACCCGGGGCCGCGCCCCGAGAGCTTATGCAAATCGTCGACCGCGCCGATCGCGGCCAGCGCCATGAGATTCGTCATCAAAATTGGTAAATAACAGTTCTCCCAATTGCCCAACAGGATGGCGGCCGCGACGATGCCGCCGACCAGGAACAATCCGCCCATGGTGGGCGTCCAGGCCTTTTGCTGCTGCACTTCGCGAAGTTGGGGCACTCGCTGGCAGGGAGGTTCGCGGAAGCGAGTGCGCAGCCAGCCGGATGACGCGCGGGCCCGAAAGCACCGCCATCACAAAGCTCGCTAGCGCCGCCAGCGCGGTGCGAAAAGTGATCTTGGTGAAGCCGCTCAGGTCAGCGGTCCACGCGGCATGAGGCCAGAGGGCCGCGAATCGATCGACAAGCCAAAGCAGCATGGTTCAGAATCAAGGGCGAGGGACGAGAGACGAGGGATGAAATGAGCGAGGGTCTCCGGGAGGCGTTGCCTCCCGGCTAGGGTGTTCCCTGAGTCACCGGAGCGGTGTTTGCACACCGCCCCGGTGCTCAGTCCTGGCTCCGTCGCGAAGCACTCGCCGTGCGGTTGACCCAGAAACCGCGCTCGGCGAGCCTGTTGCTCCTACCCAGGAGGGAGGGTAGCGCTTTGCATCCCGCAATGCTCGGCGCAGCGGACGGAGCCACAACATGGTTTGGTTGATTTGTTTGGAATGGGGAAATGCAGAGGTGAAGAGATGAAAACGTGATGAGGTGATTTTGTTATGCGGCCTTGCGGATGGCCTCGACGACACGCTCTAGGCGCATGGCACGCGAACCTTTTACCAATACGGCGCTGCCGGGACGCACGTTGCGCTGCACCAGCGGAATGATGTGTTCCAATTCGCGGCAAGCGGTGGTTCGCGCGGCGGGCATGCCGGCTTCGCGGGCGGCCAGCACTACGTCTTCGGCATGATCTCCACAAGCCAGCAACCGATCGGCGCCGCACTGCGTGGCAATGTCCTCACCCAGGCGCCGGTGCCATTGTTGGCTCGATGGGCCCAGATCTTTCATGTCGCCGCAGACCACGATGCGCTCGCCCGGAGCATCCACCTCACGCAGGAGGTTCAATGCCGCACGCATGGCCGACGGGCTGGAGTTGTACGAATCATCGATGAGCTTGCCGCCCGCCAACTCGGTCACCTGGCAGCGCATCGTCGGCGGCTGAAAATCCGCCAGCGTGGCCGCGATTTCGCCCGGCGTCAGGCCAAATTCAAGGCCGACGGCGATCGCGGCCAATGCAGAGGTTAGATGATGTCGGCCCCACACGGGCAGGCTGTATCGCTGAGTCTCGACGCGAAATTGCAATAATCCGCCGGCGCTGTGCACTTCCGTCGCTGTGAGTTTGCAATTGGGACCGCGGCCGGTCCAAACGATGCGGGCCGCCGAACGGTCGGCCATTTGACGCAGCCAGGGATCGTCGCCGTTGAGAACCGCCACGCCATCGCGCGGCAAAGCGGCCAATAGTTCTGCCTTGGCCTCGGCCAGATCGCGCTGTGTGCCGAAGGTGCCCAGATGCGCTTCGCCGATGCGCGTGATCACGCCGATCTGCGGTCGGCACAATTCGGCCAGCTTGGCGATTTCGCCTTTGGCGCTGGCGCCCAGTTCCAATGCGGCGTATCGATGATCGCGTTCCAGCCGCAGCAGGCTTAGCGGCAAACCGATGTGATTGTTGTAGTTGTGCGGGCTGGTTGCGCCCGAGAATTTTGAATTCAGCACCGCGTCGATCATCATCCGCGCGGTTGTTTTGCCGACGCTGCCGGTGATGCCGACCACGTCGCCGGTGAACTGCTGGCGGTGCCACCGGGCCAGATTCCACAAGGCCTGCAAGCCATCGGTTACGCGCAGCGACCAGCGGCCGGCCCAGGGTTCGACGTCGCGCTGCGTCACCACGCCGGATGCACCGCGCACCAGTGCATCTTCGGCGAAGCAGGAGCCGTCGAACCGCGGACCGCACACGCCCCAAAACACCATCTCGGCTTGCACGCGGCGGCTGTCGATTACGATGGGGCCGACGTGCGTGGTTTCGCCGTGCCGCGGCGGCATGGAGCCCAATCGCAATTGGCCGCCCGTGATGTCGCGAAGTTGTGCCAAGTTGAACAGCATGAGCATTAACCTGCGCAAGCGGTGTTGGGATGCGAGAATCTCTTGGGGCGTTACGGCATGGTCGTACAACCACTGCTTGGCGATCTGGCGATCGTCGAACCAGCGCTTGGTGGCGCCGACTTGCTGATAATCTTCGTGGCCTTTGCCGGCGATCAGCACGCAGTCGCCGGTCGTCGCTCGCTGCAGCGCCCAGCCAATCGCTGCCGCGCGGTCGGGCACTTTCTTGACGCTTTCCAGCGACTGGAAACCGCGCAGGATGCCGCGGCGAATTTTTGCCGGATCTTCGCGGCGCGGATTGTCGTCGGTGACGATGCACAAATCGGCCAACGACTCGACGGCCTTCGCCATCAGCGGACGCTTTTTGCGGTCCCTTTCGCCGCCGGCCCCGAAGACGCAAATCAGCCGCCCGCTCGTCACTGCACGCAGCGATCGCAGGGCAATTTCCAAGGCGTCGGGCGTGTGGGCGTAATCGACGAACACACCGAACGGCTGCCCGCAATCGAGACGCTCCATGCGGCCGGGAATTTTTTCCAGCTTTTCCAAGCCACGCACGATGTCGGTCAGCTTTGCGCCGTAGAGCAAACCGACGGCCGCCGCCGTCAGGCAGTTGTATACGTGGGCGTCGCCGATCACGCGGGTCCGCACGGGCACGGTTTCGTGGCCGGCGTGCAGCAGGAAGGTTTGATCGCCGAGATTGCGATCGACAATGTCGGCGGTGACTTCGGCCTGGCTATCGATCCCCACCGTTAGCGCCGCGCCCGGCGCTAGCGATGTGAAGCTGCTGGTTATGCGGTCGTCGGCATTGAGCACCGCAAAACCTTCGGGCCGCAGTTGTCGCAGCAGGCGCGCCTTGGCGTCGCGATAATTCTGCAGCGTGTTGTGGAAGTCGAGATGATCGCGGCGGACGTTGGTCACGCAGGCGGCGTCGAATTCGATGCCGGCGGTACGCGATTGGGCCAGTGCATGGCTGGATACTTCGACAACGGCGTGTGAGCAATCTTGAGCGGCAGCGCGAGCGAGCCAATCGGCCAGTACCGGCGCCGCAGGAGTGGTCATGTCGCTCGGCTCGACCGCCACGCTATCGCTGTTGACGATCGTGCCGGTCAGTCCCACGCGGTGACCGGCGGCTTCCAACACGCTGGCAATCAACCAGCAGGTGCTCGTCTTGCCGTTGGTGCCCGTCACGCCGATCACTTTCACGCGCTGGCTCGGATTGCCCGCCAATGCCTGGCAAATGCGGCCGAAGGCTGCCCGGCTATCGGGCACGATGCAGACCGGGGCGCCGGCGGCAGGCACGAAACGCTCGGCAAGGATTGCCGACGCGCCATGCTGGACGGCTTGCGAAACGTAATCGTGGCCATCGACGTGGCTGCCCATCAACGCGGCGAACAAATCGCCCTGGCGGCACGTGCGCGAATCGGCAGTGCAAGCCTGCACGACAATGTCGTCGGTTCCCACGATGTTGGCCTCCGGCAGCAACTGCCGCAAGCAAACGCCCAGTGCGCAAGAAATGATGTCCGGCATCTTGCAAGGCCTCCATGCCCTGCGGGCTTGTGCGCTGTCTGGCGGACAAGCTGCCGTGCAATCTTTGAAACTGAAAAGCTGCCGCACCGACGGCAATCCCTACCGGCGGCCGACAGAGAAGTGCAAACGTGCATTGCGGATCGCCATGCTGACATAGCCAGCACGCGCGGCGAAATCGGCCGCTCGCGATCGCGCAAACCGGGGGCGGATTGTGGCGATTTCGGCGGTTGTGTCAAGGTAACTTTTCGACCACGATTTTGGTCGGTACCAGTCGTGCAGCGCTTTAACATCGGTTGCCCAACCAGCTGCTAGTGCACTACGCTATCACGCATGAGCGACGACGATTTCGACGTCCAACGCCTGGCGACGTACTTGCACCTGACGCCCGATCAGGTCACGCGGCTGGCCGACCGGGCCAAACTGCCGGGCGCAAGGTGCAAGGGCAGTGGCGATTCGCGCGGGCAGATGTGCATCACTGGCTGGAAAGCCGAATCGGAATCTCGGACGAGGAGGAACTGCTGCAAATGGAAAGCATTCTGCGCGAGCCAGTCGGGTATTCGGAATCGCTTCGTCCGATTGCCGAAATGCTTCCGCCGGCAGCGATTGAAGTGCCGCTGATGGCGAAGACTCGCAATTCGGTAATCACCTCGATGGTCGATGTGGCCGCCCGCACCGGCTGGCTGTGGGACCCGCAGAAAATGATCGAGGCCGTGCGGGCCCGCGAAGATTTGCATCCCACGGCATTGGAAAATGGCGTGGCCTTGATGCACGCGCGCCGGCCGCTGGCCAGCATTCTTGGTCAGGCATTTATTGCGTTTGGGCGCACGGAAAGCGGCATCCCCTTTGGCGGCCGCCGTGGCGAGCTGACCGATTTGTTCTTCTTGATCTGCTCGACCGACGATCGGGGGCACTTGCAAATGTTGGCGCGGATGAGCCGGTTGGTCGCCGACTCAGAATTGCTGGCTGCTCTGCGAACCGCTCCGAACGCGCAGTCTGTTGTCAAAGCGATCAAGACCGCGGAAGCGAGGCTCAAGTGACGTCCGCGGCTTCCGTGCCGATTCTGTTTATCGGGGATGCTCAGCGCGAAGAATTTCGTGACGCCGCAAAGTCGTTCGTCGATCGCGGCGCGGTCATCGCGGCCGACTTATCAGAAGCGCAGACGATCATCAGCCAGGGGTTCGCGCCGGCGATGATAGTTGTCGCCCAATCGTGGCCGAACCAGTTTTCCGAGCGACGGATCGAAGAGCTTCGCCGCGCTGCGCCGTTGGCACGCATCCTCCGGCTGCTGGGAACATGGATGGATGGCGATGGTCGAACAGGCAAGCCGTGTCCGGCGACGATGTGCGCCAATTGGCAGCGGTGGGACGCGAGGCATGCGGACATGTTAACTGGACTGTCATTACCGCTGACCGCTAGCGAAGATGATCGATTAATGGAAGCCAGCGATGCGGCGCATTCGAGTCCTTCAGCGGAGCGAGACGCACTATTGATTGCCGTGCATGCGCAATGCGCGAGACGCCGAATCGCTGATCGAACTTTGCGGCCTGCAAGGGTGGAGCGCCCTTTGGCTGCACGATGTCAATGCAGCACCGCCATCGAATATCGATTTCGCCGTGTTTGATGCCCGCAACGCGTCGGAAAGAGCAATCCAAGACTTGGTTAATCTAAGAATTTTGTTGGGCGCAGTGCCGATCATTGCGCTTGTGGGATTTCCCCGGCTGGAAGATGTCGAACGATTCAAGGCGGCGGGCGCTTCGGCGATTGTTTCGAAACCCTTTCTCACGGATGATCTGGTGCGCCAGATCGAGCGATTCCTACGGCAGTCCGCGGTTCGCTAGTGGGAACTAATCTTCGGCAAATTCGTCGATCTCGACACGCACAATTTCCCGCTGCCAGGTCGGCTCGCTCATGTTTACGCATCAGATGGTCGTGGGTCAGTCTAATGATGAGAATTTTGCGTGACCGATCCGACACAACTATCTGCCGCAGAAGAGTCTCACGATTAGCACAAAGGATACGAGCATCGTAACGAGACTGACCGCCATCGAGAGGAAGAACCGAAAAGCAATGTGCAACGAACTGGTCAGCCTAAAAATGAGTGGTCCGACAACGCCGTAACTCACAAACATCGCTCGCCGGAGAGTAATGCACACATCCCCGCATTATATCCGATCCGCCTTGCAAACCGATGGGCCGGGCCTCAAGAATTATACTGACCCACTACCATAATTTGGGTCTAAATAAAAATAACTGTTCATGGATCGGCCATGCGCGAATCACGGGCGGTCCATCTTCGTAAACCGCCATGCCGGAATCGTGGGAGCGTCGGCGGCAGCCAATTTCTAGCGGACAAGGCTTCGGCAGCCGCCAGCGAGTATTGGACTTCCGCCACGTCAATCGGTTTTGGTCGTAAACGGAGATGATCACCGGCGGCTGAAAGTCGAGCATTCGCCTGGCGATCAATTCGTGGCTGGCCGTGGCGTAGCGATCTTTAATGGCGATCAAATCCCAATCGCACTCAGCGGCATCGACGGCAATCCAATCGCGCGGCAACAGCAACCGCGATGCCAGGCCGTTGGCCACGGTTTCGCGGGCACGCGGCGGCGCCTCGCGGATCCACGCTGGGTTGCGCAAAAACTCGCTCAGCCGCGGCCTCGCCTATCTCATGTGCGACGGCCCAATGTTCGCGCTCCAACCGGGGATCGGGCGCAAGAGAATTGAAAGCGCTTGATCTCCACCGGCGCCCGCGAGTTGAACCAGCCGTGCCCTGCCCGGCTGGCGGTCGTCCCAAACCACGGTTAGCCCCAGATGCTGCGCAAGCTGCACCGCATCCACCGGCCGACCACCGACGGCCGCTTGCTCCAGGATATTGGCCGCCACGGCATCGAGCGCGGCCGACAATTCTTCCAGAGGAATTTCCGGCAACATGACCAGCGCCCCAACGAGTACTGTACATATTTATACCATACAGCGCCGACGATTGCAAGCGTCCCGCCAAGAATCCTTGGACCGCTTGGAGCGTCAGCCGCGAGCTGCGACCCCGGCGCGATAAAAAGCGCGTTGGCAAAGCCTTCCTGGCTCACGTCGTATTGCCAGCCCGAATAGTCGTACAAGCCGTAGAACACGTACTTGAATCCGCGCAGGTACGAATCGATGTCGTAGAAATCGCCGTGGCGGCCGTCGCGGCGGAAATTGACCTCGCAGTAAAGGCAATCGATTTTCTGCTCGCCTAACATGCGGCTCGCGCCTTTGAGCACTTCCATGTCGAAGCCTTCGCAATCGGTCTTCAGCAGTTCGATATGCTCGATGCCTTGATCCTGGCAAAACGGATCGACGCTCCGCAGCGCGACTTCTTCCAGCGTCGAAGTAGCATTTTCCGATTCACCGTTTACGATCCGATTCCACGTCGAGTCCGTGGCAATCTTCATCTTCGCCGTGCCATCTTTCGCGCCCATGGCGAGGTTTTGCGGCTTGATGTGCGGATTGAACCGCGTGTTATGTGCCAGATGGACGAACGTGTCGCCCACCGGCTCAAAGGCGTAAATGTCGGCGGTCGGGAACAGCGAGGCCAGACGAATGGCCGTCTGGCCCACATTGGCGCCGACGTCGAAGATCACGCGCGGACTGGGAATCAAGCGCGCCAGATCGACTTCCAGAGCCACGCCGCGCGGCATCGTCTTGCGCCGAAAAACTTCCAAGCCGCCAAGACGGAAAACGTTTCTGACCAATTCGTTGATCATGAGGACGACGATCTTCGCGATGCTCGAACGAAATCAAACTGGCCGCATTATAAAGCAACGGCTTAGCGGAATGCGAGCAACAGGCCCGCCCCTACACTCGCCAATCGGGCTGTAATGCGATAGGATGAGTAAGTTGTCCTATTGCCACCTCTTTCCTGGAAATTTGCGTGCCGACTGCTACCGCCAGTACCGACGCCAAGCCCTCTGCCGCAAACTGTAAGGGCACTTACGCTTTCGTCAGCCTGGGTTGTCCGAAGAATCTGGTCGACAGCGAGCGGATGCTCGGCCTCTTGCAGTTGGACGGCTACCGGCTCGTGCACGAGCCCAAGGGGGCCGATTTCGTGGTGGTCAACACCTGCGGGTTCATCGAACGGGCTCGCGAGGAGTCCTACGGCACCATTCATGAGATGCTCGACCTGAAGCGCCGCGGGGACGTCCGGGGCGTGATCGTTTCGGGCTGCCTGGCGGAGCGCGAGAAAGAAACGCTCCTGGAAAAATGCCCGGAAGTGGATTACATCGTCGGCGTATTTGGCCGCGAGCAGGTGACGAAAGTGGCTGATCGGCTGGTGGGGCGATTGGCGGAGCAGCGGAGCGTATTCCAGCCGGCGCCGTCGACCCCGTTTTCCGATCGCTCCCGATTGCGGATCACGCCGAAGCACTTCGCCTATTTGAAGATCTCCGAAGGCTGCGATCGGTTGTGCACCTTCTGCGCGATTCCGAAGATGCGCGGCAAGCACGCCACGAAGGCGATTGAGGAAGTACTGGCCGAGGCGGAAGAGCTGGCCGCCGACGGCGTGCGGGAACTGATCGTCGTGGCGCAGGACACCACGTACTACGGCATGGATCTCTACGGCCAACCGCGCCTGGCGGAATTGCTGCGGCGATTGGTCGAAGTGCGGGGCATCGAGTGGATTCGGTTGATGTATTTGTATCCGATGTATTTCACCGATGAACTGCTGGATGTGATCTCGGCTCGCGGCAAGATTTTGCCCTATCTCGATCTGCCGCTGCAGCACATCAACGACACGATGCTCAAGCGCGATGCAGCGCCGCGTCAACCGCGCGGAAACGGAAACGTTGCTAACCAAACTGCGCACGCGGATCGAAAACCTCGTGATGCGGACCACCTTCATTACCGGATTTCCTGGCGAAACCGAGGAACAGTTCGACGAACTGATCGAGTTCGCCCAACAGCAGCAATTCGAGCGGCTGGGCGTGTTCACCTATTCTTACGAGGCCGACACGCCGGCCACGCGGTTGCCCGACCACTTGAGCGAGGAAGTGAAGAACGAAAGACGCGATCGGCTCATGGCCGTACAGCAGGAGATCGCTTTCCGTTGGAACGACGCGCAAATCGGCAAGCAGTTCGACGTGCTGATCGACCGTGCGGTGCCAGGGCAAAAGAATGCCTGGCTGGGGCGCAGCTACGCCGATGCCCCCGACGTCGACGGCTTGGTGTATGTTACCGGCAAGAAGCTGAAGCCGGGGCAGATTGTGCCGTGCGAAATCGTGGCCACCTCGGAGTACGATCTGGTCGCCGCGGCGGTCGGACCGGGAAAGTAATAAACGATCGGTATGGGCCGAATCGGCGGGTCCTGCGTACAATGCTCTTGCCATGTCCACCCGCACGCAGCCATCGCCCGATCACGTGAAATACGACGAGCGCACGATCGTCAACTTCCCGAATCAGGTCACCACGATTCGCTTGGCGCTATCGATCGTTCTGTTCGTGCTGCTGCACCTGCATTGGTACTGGGCCGCGTTTTGGATGTTCGTCATCACGGCCAGCACCGACTGGCTCGATGGTTTTTGGGCCCGCCGCTACGGGCAAATCACGATCCTTGGCCGCATGCTCGATCCGTTTGTCGATAAGGTGGTGATCTGCGGCACGTTTATTTTTCTCGCGGCCGATCCGAATTCCGGCCTGATGGCCTGGATGGCGGTGCTGGTGCTGGGGCGCGAATTGCTGGTCACGGCGCTGCGCAGCTTTTTGGAGCAACAGGGGGCAGATTTTTCCGCCTCCATTTCCGGCAAGCTCAAGTTCATTTTGCAGTGCGCGGCCGCGGGAGCCAGTCTGTTCTGGTTGAGTTACGATCCCAACGGCGCTCCCTTTGCGTCGTTTGCCGTGGGGCCGAGATTGGTGCAATGGGCAGTGGTGGTATCGGTGTGGTCGATGATCGCCATGACTGTCTATTCCGGTTACGCCTACGTGATGGCCGCGGTGCGGCTGGTGCGTGGCAAGTAGCGCCTGCCGAGCAACTGCGACCATGCTTTTGCTGCTCACCTTTCTGATCGATGCCATCTTCATCGGCGGCCTGGTGGTTTGGGCGTGGCTCGCGATGCGCCTGTGGCGGCGAGAGCCGCTGTTGCAGTATGAACCGCGCCGCCAAGTCCCCTGGGGCGGCATTGATCTGGCGGTGGTGATCGCGGCCATCATCGTCTTGCAAGGGCTCTGCCTGGGCGTCGCGGTGAAGTGGTCGGGCGTGGAAATGCCCAAGGATTGGAGCGACCTGGACCCGCAAGCCCGTTTTGTCGTGCTCTCGGGCAACTTGGCGGCGAATGTGCTCACGCTGGTGGTGGCCGCAGTCATCCTCTTTTGGCAAACCGATGCCCGATGGAGCGATTTAGGAGTCGACCTGGCGCGTGCGCCGTACGATCTGCGCTGCGGCGTGATCGCCTTTGCCGCGGCCGCCCCGGCAGTGTTCGGGCTGCAGGAATTGATTACGCATTGGATTCCCTATCATCACCAACTCGTGAGCGCGGTTCAGGAAAAGAACGACGCGGCGATGTGGGCTGTGGCGGCGGCGTCGGCGGTAATCGTCGCTCCGGTGTTTGAAGAGTTTTTCTTTCGCGTGCTGCTGCAGGGGTGGCTGGAAAAAATCGAGTTGCGACTCGCGCGTGGCATCGAGTCGGACAGCGACAATCCTGAATCGGCCGAGGAAGAGATCGAAGAGCCGCCGGCCATCGGCCCTGAAGGTGTGCCGTTGGGTTTGTTTGGCCTATCGCTGGGCTTGCTGCCGATCGTCATTAGCTCCACATTGTTCGCGCTGATGCATTGGGGCCAAGGCGCGGCCCCGATACCGCTTTTCGTCCTCGCCTTGGTGTTGGGGTTCGTCTATCAGCGAACGCACAGGATTTTGCCGTCGCTGACGGTGCACGTGCTATTGAATTCCGTGAGCCTGGCCGTGTTCTTTGTCGAGCCGAAGGCTTGATTGATTCGGGATACGCCGGCAAATCGATCTTTGCTGCGGGTGCCCTGCATGTCACAATTCCGCCATAGCGCGGGCAATGTTTAGGGATGAACTGCAAATGCTAGTTAAGGATCGATTAACCAATCTCGGCCACTATGCGGTCTTTCTGCTGGTGCGAGTGTTCGTTTGCTTTCTGCAAGCGGTCCGCATCGAAAACTGCCAGCGGATGGCGCGCGGCCTGGCGTGGCTGATGACCAGCGTGCTGGAGTTTCGCCGGCAATTGATCGACGAGAACCTGCAGCATGCCTTTCCGCACATGTCGCCTCCGGCGCGCTGCCGATTGAGGCGCCGAATGTGGGAGCATCTGTTTTTGATGCTGGCCGAGATCGCCCACTTTCCCCGCAAGGTGCACGACACGAATTGGCGCGACTACATGCAATTCAAAAACGAAGCCTGGATGATGCGCGAGTTGTTCAGCAATCGCCCTCGAGTATTCGTCTCCGGGCATTTTGGCAATTTCGAAGTCGCCGGTTACACGTTGGGACTGTTCGGTTTTTCCACGTTCACGGTAGCGCGGCCGCTGGACAATCCGTATCTCGATGAGTTTGTGAATCGCTTTCGCGCTGAAGGGTCAGTACGTTCTGCAGAAGAAGGGCAGCGCTCAGGAGGCCGCCGCTTTGTTGGAAGGGCACGGCACGCTGGGAGTGCTCGCGGACCAGCACGCGGGGAACAAGGGGTGCTGGGTCGAATTCTTCGGCCGCCCGGCTTCGACCAATAAGGCGATTGCCGTGTTTGCGCTGTCGAACGAGGCGGCGGTGATGGTCGGCTATGCGCGGCGGTTGGACCGCCCTCTGCACTACGAGATGGCCATGGAATCGCTTCTCGAGCCGCAAACCATGGATCCCGCCCTGCGCGACGTGACCGCGCTCACGCAATGGTACACGCACGTGCTGGAAACCATTGTGCGCCGCGCTCCGGAGCAATATTGGTGGGTTCACCGGCGGTGGCGTGGAAAATCCGCGCCCAAGCGCCGCCGCCCCGCCGCCAGCGAAGCGGCGTGAATCGCATCACGCCTTGGCATGGTCGCCATCGGCTGAGACAATGAAGATTGTCCGGCCGATTCTGCTCTCTGTTTCCGGAGCCATCGCTACGCTTACGCCGCTGGAAGAACTGGGCCTGAGTGGGCTAAGCCTGGATAGCCGGGTGCGAAAGGTCTTCTATGCGCTACAGCCCCAGGAGTTGGCCGACCTCGTTGCCAAAATGAACGACGAGGCCCGGAAGCGGCGGCTCATCTACGAGCGCGACGGGCAGGTGGAAACCATCCGGGCGCTGTTGCGCCCGCAGGCGGCGATGCCCGACCAGTTGGCGTATCTGCACTTCGTATCGCTCACGCTATTGAATGCGTTGAAGCGGTTGCCCGAACTGTATCTGGCCGATGCCGAGGTGCGGCGCATCGTGCCCCTTTCGGAAGACGAAGAGGCGTGGTTGCACGATACCTGGGGGCCGGCGCAGCGCGACAACAATCCGGTATTCGGCCGGCTGGACGGCGTGATCGAGCTCACCAGCCCGATGTGGAAGGATTCGCTGCGGTTCATCGAGCCGAATCTATCGGGTGTGGGCGGAATTCATCTGGGCCCCACCTGCGACAGTTTGATCGCCGATCTCGTGTTGCCGGTCATGCAGCGATTCGATCCGCAATTGCAACTCGAACGTGGGCCCGATTTGCGTGAGCTCTTTATCCAGGAAGTGCTGGAACACTTGGAGGCGATCAACCGCCCAGGGCAGCATGTGTGCTTTGTCGAGCCAAAGTACGCCGGCTGCGGCATCGACGAGCAAACGGCGCTGGCGGAATATTATCTGCACCGCCACGGGTTGAAAATTTTGCACGCCGATCCGGCGGAGCTTTACGTCAAGGACGGCGAAGTGTGGTACGAGGACACACCGGTCGACGTGGCGTATCGGGACTATGAAGTTCGCGATCTAGTGGCGTTGAAGCAGAACGAGGGGGTGAATATCGAGCCGATGCGCCGGCTGTTTCGCGAGAACCGCATGATCTCCACGATCGCCGGCGATTTCGATCACAAAAGCACTTGGGAAATTTTGACGGAGCCGACGCTGGCGCGAAATATTTCAACGCCGACGAACGGCAGGTGTTTCGCCGCCACGTGGCGTGGACGCGGTTGTTGTTCGATCGCCGCACGACGCTGCCCGACGGCGAGACGGGCGATTTGTTGCCCTTTGTGCGCAAACATCAAGACATGCTGGTGATCAAGCCCAACCGCTCTTACGGCGGCGATCGTGTGCTGCTGGGCCACTTGCTGGATTCCGCCCAATGGCAGCGTGAAATTGAAAACGCGCTAGTCACGGGCGATCAAGTGGTGCAGCGTTTGGTCAGCATTCCGGTGGGCGAGTTTCCGTTCGTGGGCGACGACGGCGCGGTGCATTTGGAGCCGTTTTACACAGTGCTCGGCTTCGCGCCCACGAAATATGGTCTGGCGATCGTCGGCCGAGCATCACAAAAGCAGGTGGTCAACGTGGCGCAGCGCGGCGGCATGTGCAGCGTGCTGGTTGGCCGGCCGCCGCACCCGCTGGTCGGCCCAGGTAGCACGAATAAGATTTTGACATGAGCAAAGAAACCAGCGATCGATTTGCGGCCGCGATCCATAAGATCGACGAGGCCAATGCCGCCGATCCGAATCGCGAACAGTATCAAGGCCGCCAAGAGCCGAAAGAATTGGTTTATTCGCGCCGCATGACGCAATGGCTGCAGCGGCTAGCGCCCGACGCTTCCGAGGCGCTGCGGTTGGCGGTGCACGGACAGCACATTTGCCGCTGGACGATTCCGCGGGACAGTTATCCTATGGATCGTCCCGGCTATCTTCGCTGGCGTAACGACTGTAAGCGAATGCACGCAGAAAAGTTGGCGCAAATCCTGAGCGACGTTGGTTACGATCCGGCGACGATTGAGCGCGTGCAATCCTTGGTGCGCAAAGAGCGATTAAAAGCCGATCCCGAAACGCAATTGCTGGAAGACGTCGTTTGCCTGGTCTTCCTCGAAAATTATTTCGCCGATTTTGCCCGGCAGCATGATGAAGCGAAGCTGATCGACATCGTGCGCAAGACGTGGAAAAAAATGTCGCCGCAGGGGCGCGATGCAGCATTGCAACTACCGCTGTCCGGCGAGGCTCGCAAACTTGTCGAAAAAGCACTGACTCCCGAAGGTTGATGACGCATGCTTGCCGAGGTCCTATCGATCGGCGATGAGCTCACCAGCGGCCAGCGGCTGGACACCAACAGCCAATGGCTCAGCACGCGCCTGGGAGAACTCGGCGTGCGCGTGATGTGGCACACCACGGTCGGCGACGATCTAGAGACGAACGTGCAGGCGTTTCGCCAGGCCGCCCAGCGCGCGGACCTGATTGTTTCGACCGGCGGCTTAGGTCCCACGGCCGACGACCTGATGCGAGATGCACTCGCGGCGGCGGCAGAAGTTGAACTCGTGCTCAATGCAGCGGCGCTTGAGCACATCGAAGGATTATTCGCCCGCCGCAAACGGCCCATGCCGGAGCGAAATCGATTGCAAGCCATGTTCCCACTTGGCAGCCGAATGATTCCCAATCCGGCCGGCACGGCGCCGGGAATTGATTTCGAGCTATTGCGCTCTGGAAAATCGCCGTGCGCGATTTTCGCCTTGCCCGGCGTGCCGGCCGAAATGCACGAAATGTGGCGGGAAACCGTCGCGCCGGCACTGGCGGCCATACTGGGCAAGCCGCGAGTGATTCGGCATAAGCAGATCAAGTGTTTCGGAGTCGGCGAGAGCGATCTGGAGCAGATGCTCGGCGACATGATTCGCCGGGACCGCGATCCACTGGTGGGCATCACCGTGCATGGGGCCACGATCACGCTGCGCATCACCGCGGCGGGCGATTCGGCGGAAGCGTGCTACGACTTGATGGCGCCGACCATCGCCACGATTCACGAGCGTTTAGGCGATTTGGTGTTTGGCGAGGACGACGACGAGCTGGAGCATGCCGTGGTGCGATTGCTGGCTGCTCAAAACAAGACATTGGCGACCGCCGAATGCGGCAGCGGCGGCATGATCGCCCATTGGCTGTCGGAAGTGCCCGAGAGCGCAGGGCGAGTTCTCGGCGGAATAGTAGCGCGAAGCGACGCTGCCCTGCCGCAACTGCTGGGAATTTCCGCGGCTGATCCGTCGGCCGCGCAGCAACAGGTGGTGGCGCTGATGGCCGAAGCGGTACGCAGCAAACTCGGCGCGGACTACGGACTGGCCGTCGGCGAGTTGCCCCCCGCCGATCCGCACGCTGCTGAGCCCCCGATGTTCTGGTATGCCGTGGCCGGGCCGCAAGGAGCAACCGTGAAGTCATCGCCCTACGCCGGCCATCCTGACATTTTGAAAATGCGCGGCGGCAAACAGTCGCTGAATCTGCTCAGGCTCACATTGCGTCGCGCCGGCAGATAAGATGCAGCCTATGCCTTTGGCGCGGTTTCGCGCACCAGTTGGCTGATCTGCTTGAATTGCGGCGCCTGGGAATCCTGGCACCATTCGAACATCGCCGATTCGACCGTGGTGAGCGTGGCGCCCGACAATTCCATCCGCCGTAGCGCGATTTCGTAGTCGATCGGATAGCGCGAGCCCACGGCGTCGGCCGCCACGTAGATGTTGAATCCTTCGGCCAGCAGATCAAGGACCGATTGCTGCACGCAGACATGTGCCTCGATGCCGCACACCAGCCATTTGCTCCGGCCCAACGTTCGCAGTTCCTGGCACAATTCGGCGCATGCGCCGCAACTGAAGGCGGTCTTTTTGACCACCCGGCTTAACAGCGGCGACAATTCGGCCGTCGTGGGTCCCAATCCTTGCGGATACTGCTCCGTTGCCAGCACCGGCAGGCCAATCGCTTTGGCGGCATCGATCAACCGGCGGATGTTCCAAACAATTTGTGCGTGGCCGTCAATCAGATCGATCAACTTCTGCTGCACGTCGACCACCAATAGCCCGGTTTCGCCGGCCGACATTAGTTCCGGACTGCGGGCAAAAGAATTTTTGGCATCCATGCCAGCCGAGCATAACGGGGAAAGTTGGCATTGGCTAGTGGAGTGGTTGCCAAGCGATCTTGCCCCACTTTTTTCGGCGTGATAAACACCTGCCATCATGGACGAGAAGCTGCAAGATGGCCGCGCAAATCGCCCCACGCAGAATGCGGCTCGAAGTGGGTTTCGATTTCGATCAACCGCCGTCTGGTGCTCGACGGCTTGCAGTTCGCCCGCCATGTGCCGCTGTTTCCCACGGAGAAAATCTGCAATCTGGCGGAAGTCGCTCGGCTGAGAAAACTGGCGACGCCGCGCATCTCTTGGGCCACGATGTTTGTGAAAGCATACGCCTTGGCCGCGCAGAAACACGCGCCCTGCGGCGCGTGTATATTCGCTGGCCGTGGCCACATTTTCTCGAGGAGTCGCACAGCACCGCGATGGTCGTCGTCAACCGCCAGTATTTGGGAGAGGATCGGATCTGTTGGGGGAAGTTGTTGCGGCCTGAATCAAGGCCGCTGGTGCACCTGCAGCGGCAATTGGACGCCTATCAACACGAACCGGTCGAGCAAGTGTTTCGTCGGCAAGTCATACTAAGCCGCCTCCCTACGACGGCGCGGCGGCTACTCTATTGGTGGAACCAGAATTTCGCCGGTCGCAAACGGGCCATACGACTGGGAACGTTCACGATGAGCACGCTGGCCGGCCAGGGCGTGCTGAATCGCATGCATCAAACTTTCCTGACCAGCAGTTTGACCTACGGCCCGGTGGACGAAGATGGGCAATCGCTCGTGACGCTATTGTGCGATCACCGCGTGGTCGATGGAATTGTCGCGGCGCGAGCCCTATCGAATCTCGAGGCGGCGATGTGCGGGCCGATTGCGGAGGAATTGAAGTCGCTCGCTGCAAATCGAGCGGCGGCATAACCGCAGCGACAGCTCTACCGGCGCTGAATCATGCGCATGCCGTTGGCGATGACGATCATGCTGGCACCGACATCTGCGGCGACGGCCATCCACATCGTGGCGAAACCAACGGCCGCCAACAAGAGCACGCCCAGCTTCGTGGCTAGCGCGAACACGATGTTTTGCTTCAGCAGCCGGCGGCAGCGGCGAGACAGCCGCACCAACTGCGCCACCTTCGATAGATCGGGCGCCATCACCACCACGTCGGCGGTTTCCATGGCGGTATCGCTGGACTGGCCTCCCAGGGCAATGCCCACGTCGGCGGCGGCCAAAGCCGGGGCATCGTTCACGCCGTCGCCGACCATAGCGGTGCGGCCTGCTTTAGCCAACAATCGCACGTGATCGATCTTATCTTGCGGCATCAGTTCGGCCTGAACTTCGCTGATGCCGATTTCCCGAGCAATCGTTTGTGCTACGGCGGCATTATCGCCGGTGAGCATGACGATGCGATCCAGGCCCAGCCGGCGGAAATCGTCGATGGCGTCGCGCGTTCCAGGTCGGGTGCAATCCGCGAGCTGGATCGCTCCAATCAGTCGATCCGCGGTGCCGAGCCACGCGAACGTTTCTTGCTTTTGCGGCTTCAGTAGTGCGCGATCGTTGCTCGATAAGTGGAATTGCGGCTCAGCGAACAATCGCGCACTGCCCAAATAGTAAGTCTCGCCGTTCAACTCGCCACGCACTCCCAATCCGCGCAATGCTTCGACGGCAACCGTCGCGATGGTGGCAAGTCCGCGGCGGTCGGCAGCGCCGGTGATCGCCAGCGCCAGCGGATGTTCGCTATGTCGTTCCAACGCCGCGGCAAGGCGCAGCACTTCGTCCGGCGAAGAACCGTTGAACGCATCGACATCCGTCACGCTCATCGAGCCGGTGGTCACAGTGCCGGTTTTGTCGAGGGCCAGAATTTGCAACGAGGCGGCCTTTTCCAAAAATTCGCCCCCCTTCACCAGAATTCCATTGCGCGTCGCTTGATGCAGGCCGCTGACAATCGTGACCGGCGTAGAGATCACCAACGCGCAGGGGCAGGCGATCACCAGCAGTACCAGTCCGCGATGAATCCAGCCGATCGTGCCGACTTGCGCCGCCCAGGCGATGTTCCATTGCGCCAGAATCGACGGCACGATCATCAGCGCCAGCGCCAGAATAATGATGGCCGGCGTATAACTGCGGGCGAATTCATCGACGAACCGCTGCGTGGGTGAACGTGCCGAGCGCGCTTCTTCAATTAATCGGGCGATGTGGGCCAAGGTGCTGTCGCCGGCCGAGTGCGTGACCTCCAGCACCAGCGAGCCTTCGCCATTGAGCGTGCCGGCGAAAACCTTGGACCCCGCTTGCTTTTCCACCGGTGCGCTTTCCCCGGTGATCGGCGCTTGATTCACCGCCGATTCGCCGGAAAGCACTTTGGCGTCGGCCGGAATGCGTTCGCCGGGCGCACCAAAACAGCGTCTCCGACCGATAGTTCCGCGGGATCTACATCGGCGACCGTTTCCGCCGCAGTGCCACGCTGGAGCAATCGATGGGCGATATTGGGGGCCAGTTCAACCAGCGACCGAACGGCATTTTCCGCCCGGGTCAAACTCAATCGCTCCAGCCAGAGCGAAACGGCAAATAAAAACATGGCCGTGGCGGCTTCGAAAAAATCGCCGATGAGGATGGCCCCGGTCGCGGCCAGAGTCATCAAGACATTCATTTCCAGCGCGCGCAATCGGATTGCCCGCCAGGCGGCGAAAGCGACGTTGATGCCGGAAACCACGGCGGCGCCGATGGCCAGAAGAGCGACGGGCCATGTGACGCCACCGGCGATAAAGCACGCCACGGCGGCGGCCAACAGCAGCAATCCACCCCACAGCGTCGTCAGCGGCAATCGCAAGTTCTCGCCCTTGACTGTCACGACCTGGAGACCGGCAATGGTTTCTTCGGCGGTGAAGCCGGCCTGTTGGATCGATTGCACGATTGTCGCGGCATCGGTCTGCGCCGGATCGAATTCAACGCGCAGGTTGCGTGCCATGTAGTCGGGGGAAAGTGCTTCCACACCACGTGCGCGGCGCAGGCTGCGCTCGATGAGCGCAAGTTCGTCTGGGCAGTCGAGCGCCGGGATGTGGAAGGTTTTGGTGTGTTGCATGAGACTGCGGAATTATACGTCGCAGGCGCTACCCCTGGCAGGCGAATCTGTTTTCCGCCATACTGGCAAATCGAATTCTGTTTTTTGTTTCTCATCGCAGTTTTGGCGTATGAAAGTCCGCTCGACAACCATTCTTACGGTACGGCACCAGGGCAAAGTGGCGCTGGGGGGCGACGGCCAGGTGACGCTGGGCAGTTCGGTGATGAAGGCCGACGCCGTCAAGATTCGCCGTCTGGCGGAAGGCAAGGTGATTTGCGGATTCGCTGGCGCGGCGGCCGATGCGTTTGCACTCTTGGAACGGTTCGAAGCGAAGCTGAAGGATTTTCCGTCGAACGTGCCGCGAGCAGCAACAGAATTGGCGAAAGAATGGCGCACCGATCGCGCGCTGCGGCGATTGGAAGCGCTGCTGGCGGTCGTCGACGCCAAAAACACCCTATTGGTCTCCGGCACCGGCGACGTGATTCAGCCCACAGACGGCGTGCTGGGTATCGGTTCTGGAGGTTCCTATGCCGTGGCGGCGGCCCGGGCGCTGGTCGAACATTCGTCGCTATCGGCGGTGGAGATCGTGCGGAAGTCGCTGGAAATCGCTGCGGGGATCGACATCTATACGAACACCAACATCGTGGTGGAAGAACTCTAATGCGTGAGTTGACGCCGCGACAAATTGTCGAAGAGCTAGACCGGCATATCGTTGGGCAGTCCGACGCCAAGCGGGCCGTGGCCATCGCCATTCGAAATCGATGGCGACGGCAGCATTTGCCCGACGACATGAAGGCCGAAGTGGCGCCGAAGAATATTCTGATGATCGGCCCCACCGGCGTCGGCAAAACGGAGATCGCGCGGCGGCTGGCGAAGCTCACTGGCGCACCATTTATCAAAGTGGAAGCGACGAAGTACACCGAGGTGGGCTATTACGGCCGCGACGTGGAAAGCATGATTCGCGAACTGGTGGAAAATGCCATCACGCTGGTCACGGAACGGGAGCGAAAAAACGTGGAAGCCGAGGCCCGGCGACGCGTGAACGAGCGGTTGGTCGATCTGCTCGCCCCCGCCCCGCCGCACTACGACGCTGCCCCCGACAGCCCCGAGTCGCCCCAGCGCCACGAACGCACGCGGGACAAAATGCGGGCGATGCTCGAGGCCGGCGAAATGGAGCAGCGCAAGGTGGAAATCACCACCGAGCAAAAGGCCACGCCGATGATGTTCAGTGGCATGGGCATGGAGCAAGTCGATTTCGATTTGCAGGGCATGTTCGACAAGATTCTGCCCAAGAGCACGGTGCGCCGCGAGGTGACTGTGGCCGATGCGCGGAAGATTCTGTTCGATCACGAATGCGACTCCATGCTGAATAAGGAAAACATCAATCAGCAGGCGATCCAGTTGGCCGAAAATGTGGGAATCATCTTTCTGGACGAGCTCGATAAGATCGTGGCCAGCGAAGGCAAAGGGGCCGATGTTTCCCGCCAGGGCGTGCAGCGCGACCTGTTGCCGATTGTGGAAGGCACGACCGTGCAAACCCGCTACGGCTACGTGCATACCGATCACGTGCTCTTCATTGCCGCCGGGGCATTCCATCGCGCCAAACCCAGCGAGCTAATGCCGGAATTACAAGGGCGATTTCCCATCCGCGTGAAACTAACGGACTTAACAAAGGATGACTTCATCCGCATTTTGACCGAGCCGAAAAGTGCGCTGACCAAACAATACCTGGCGCTGTTGGGTACGGAAGGGGTGGAATTGGAATTCACCCCGGATGCCGTCGAGGCTCTGGCCGATTTCGCTTTCCGAGTGAATCAAACTACCCAGAACATTGGCGCGCGGCGGCTCTACACGATCATGGAACGCCTGCTGGAAGAACTCAGCTTCGAAGCGCCAGACATGGGCGCGGGAAGGTGAAAATCAATTCCGCATACGTTAATCAAAAGTTGGCGGCCTTGGCGGAAGATGAAGATGTGAGCAAGTTTATTCTCTAAGCTGGGCATGGGATTTGCGACTGCTTCCCTCTGATTCGAAGGACTCTCCGAGAGCCCGTTAATGGAGAAATATCATGAGAGCAGTCGCATTTGCTGTCGTTCTGGGTGCAATTCTTCCGCTAGCTGGATGCAACGATAAAAGGAATCCGAACGCTCCACCGCCCCCGCCGAATCGGCCCGCGGTAGAGGATCGTCCTGTCATGGAAAATCGTCCAGGCGTCGAAACGCATGTGCCGGGCGTCGACGTGAAGGCCGAGAAGGGGAATGTCGACGTGAAAGCACTGGGCGTCGATGTGAAGGCCGAGAAGGGGAATGTCGACGTGAAAGCACCGGGCGTCGACGTTGAAGTCGAACGAAATAGGAACCGCTAGCGACCCCGCGAGCTGAAGTTGGATTGGAGGTTGGCCACTACGTTTGCGTAGCGCGCGCCAATGCGCGGATGGTGAATCGCCGGACTGTGTCACCGGTCGGTTCAATGGCGATTTCCAATCTTTCCTCCGGCAGCGCCGAGGATACGCGATCTCCCCATTCGATGATGCTCCATCCGTCGCGCGCGAAGTATTCTTCCGGTCCCAGTGCGAGAAATTCTTCTGCGCCGCGCAGCCGGTAGGCATCGAAGTGAAATATCGGTACGCGGCCCGCGTATTCATGCACTAAGACGAACGTAGGACTGGCGACAATCCCTTCTTCAACCTCCGCCGCCTGCGCGACAGCTTGGACCAGGCGTGTTTTGCCGGCGCCCAAAGGCCCGATGAGCGCGATGACGCAGTTGCGTGGAAGCACCGCGGCCAGAGATTCGCCCAGTGCCAATGTCCCTCGCTCATCGGCGACTTCGACAATAAATGAATCATTCATCAAAATTAATGCCAAATCTAAGCGGAACCGATCTTGCCGAAGGTTACCGGCAGCTCGATAGCAGAGGCAAGCTGCAGAAGATAATCGTCGCGCGGAATTTCGATCGCGCCCAGGCTGGCGGTGTGCTCGGTAAGCTGCTGGATGTCGAAGAGCGCATAGCCGCGCTCGTTGAGGTGACGCACCAGGTGCGTAAGCGCCACTTTCGATGCATCGCGCCGGCGGTAGAACATCGACTCGCCGGCAAACAATCCGCCGATCGCCACGCCATAGACGCCGCCGGCCAGTTCGCCCGCCTGCCAAACCTCGACACTATGCGCATGTCCTAGTTCATGCAGGCGCTCGTAGGCCGCGATCATCTCGGGGGTCAGCCAAGTCCTGGCGATGCGATCAGCCGCCGTCGCGCAACCTTGAATGACGCCGGCAAAGTCGCGATCGCTCGTGACGCTCAATCTGCCGCTGCGCAGCGTGGCGGCAAGGCGGCGCGAAATGTGAAAGCCATCCAGCTCGAAAATCGCCCGGGGATCCGGCGACCACCATTGCACTTCCGGACAATCGTCCAACAGCGGCCAGGGAAAGATGCCGTGCCGGTAGGCGTCCAACAGCCAATCAGCGGAAAGCTCGCCGCCGATCTGCACCAATCCCCTGCGATTGGCGCGCTGGGCAGGGGGAAAAAACCGCGATGGCGAAAAGGCCGACATGGACGACGCCAGAATTAACGACAGCAGAATCGAAGCGGCACAAACTGTTAAGCTACTTCGAGACGCCCAGCCAGGCAATCGGCCTACTGCTTTACCGAAATGTCGTTCAGCATTTCCACAAACTCGGGCCGCACCAGCTTGTGCGACTCCGACCATTCCTTGGCCGTGACGCGGCAGGTGAGCATCGGCTTGATCCAAGTGGCCGACATGCCGACGGGGATGAACGGGTTGGCCTGGACGATTTTTCTCATTCGCTTGTTGAGCTCGGCGTGATCTTCCGGCTTGATGCCCGTGCTCACGGATCCCACAAATCGAAGTTTTCCATCGACTTCGGCAGCGAGCACGAGCGATTGAAAATCGTTCTGACCCAGCGGGTCAAAACCGAGGATCAGGCAATCGACGGAAATTTTCGCGGTCGTGGAGCTGGGGGCATAGGTGTCGGCGCCTTTGGCCGCATTTTGAATTGCATCTTGCAGCCCGTTGATGCCGGACTGTTTGTCGGCCTGGGCATCGATGGCCTTGACGAGGCTGATTTTTGCCGGGTGGCCGCCCCAATCCAGCAGATCGCGGTTTGCAAAACCGCCCACCATGGGCGCGAATTGGAAGGCCGCCAAACCCCAGATCGCCAACGCCACACGCCAAAACGTTTGCGGCAGCGAACTTCCCACGGTCGTCCAGATGGTAATTGGCCGCGCGATGATGTCCAGCGGCGTGAGCCGGTCGTTTTCCAGGCTCGCAAACACGTAGCAACTCAAATGCGCCCAGCAGCACCAGGCCGCCGATCACCATTTGGCTGACCGTCCACAAGAATTTGTAATTTCCGTGGCTAGGCAATAAGAACCGAGCCAGCAAACTCAGGAGCAACAGACCGACGACTCCACCGATCATTTTCCAACCCCACAGCGGAATCAGCTTGCGCCAAGCGGCAAGCTTGTCGGGCTCTTTCTTTTGGGCTTGTTCCTCGGGCGTCTGTTCGCGGTCCCAGGGTTCCAGATCCAGGAAGATTTCCAGCGTCGGATACCAACCGCACCGGCCGCACCAACCCTGCTTGGGATCGATTCGCGCATTGCATTTCTCGCAGCGCGGCGCGCTGGGAAGTGGTGTCGGCTTGATCGATTGATGCTGGCTCATGGCTCGTTGCCGTCCGCAAAACGTGGAGTTCCCAAACCCCATACGCCTGGATTTCTGGATTTGTGCATTATCAAAACAATAGGATAAAGGGCTGATTATCAACGTGTGTCCGCCACCTGTTTTGCTTTCGCGGGCGCCGAAATTGCCGGTTGTGCGGTCTAGAGGAGTCGCGATGCCGGTCGACATTTTCAGATCGCTGTCGCACTTAAAGTCGGCGGTTTTTCCGCCCGATGCTTGCCCCAAGGCGCATCGGCGGTTTACGGTATACTGAGGTTTCGCAGGGCTGGGGCGAATTGTGAATAACAGAATTGACGCATGAACGAACTTCCTTCTGCAGCGGATTCATCGCAGCCTGATCAATCGCCAACCGCCGCGCCACCGCGTCGGATTAGTCGAACTGCCCTCCTGCTTTTGCTCTTTTTGGGAGTGATCGTGCTGGCGTATCTGCCGGCGATGATGGAACGAATTCAGTATTATCGCACACGCGGTGAATTGCGGGCATCGGCGAGGAAACACCCGGATTGAACCTAATGGCGCTCAGCAAGACGTTCACGCTGATCTACCGCAAGCTCAAGCCCAGCGTGGTGCACATCGACGCTTATCGCACGGTAGCGGTACGCGACGATGTGGCGGCGCTATTCAGCGGCCGTAACCGAATGGTCAATGAGCGCATTCAGGGCTCCGGTGTGATCGTCGATCCCAGCGGGTACATCGTGACAAATCAGCACGTGGTGGAGGGAGCAATCCAGATCGACGTGGTATTGGACAGCAGGCGATCGTTTCGAGCAAAAACAGTCGGCGGCGATCCGGGCGTCGACCTGGCCGTTTTGAAAATCGACGGCAGCGATCTGCTGGCCGCCGAATTGGGCGATAGCGACAAAGTCGAGGTGGGAGAAATGGTCTGGGCCATTGGAAATCCCTACGGACTGGATCAAACCGTAACCGCCGGCATCATCAGCGCGAAAGGTCGCCATGAACGGTTCAATTCAACCAATGCGGAGCAGGAATTCTTGCAAACCGATGCGGCGATCAACCCGGGAAGCAGCGGCGGTCCGCTGGTGGATATCGAAGGCAAAGTGATCGGCATCAATACGATCATTGTGGGACAGGGAATCGGCTTTGCCATTCCCAGCAATATTGTGCGCGATGTGCTGTATAAGGACCTTCGTACGAAGGCCAAGGTGGTGCGGAGCTTCATCGGCATCATGTTGAAAAGTGAACCGATCACCCCGCTGACCGCTTCGAGATACAACTTGCCGTCAGAACGTTCGACCGGCGCATTGGTGATCAGCACCAAAGCCGGCGGGCCTGCTGAACGCGCCGGCATCCGACCTGGGGATATCGTCGTGGAGTACAACGGTCAGGCCGTGACTGATCCAAATCAGTTGCTGCTGATGATCGCCCGTACGCCGATAGGCGCAAAGGTGCCGGTCGTGATCGTGCGCAATGGAATTGAAATTACGCTGGAAGTGACTGCCGAGGAACGGCCCTAGCCAGCTCAGCCGAAAGAGATCGGCCGCGGGTGGAACTCACACATTTTCCGCCGCGGCGCGCAGTTGGAATTGCTCCTGCACGCTCGTAAGCCATTCGGGCGTCGGCCAGGAGTAGGGGCGGAATTTTTCCAGCCGGCCTTCCTCTTCATTGTGAAAGATCGCCACGTGCGGGCCCAACTTGCTGGCCAAAGGCGAATCGATCAGGTGACTGCTGTCGTTGGCGCTCATCTGAAAGAGCACGCGCAGGGTGAATTCGCGCAGCGTTTGCCGATCGAACGTGCGGTTGACCGTGTTCAAAGAATCGCACCACACCGCCGTGTACACGCCGACTCCGGGACCATCGCGGACAATCGAGCTCAGCATTTGCGCGGGGCTGGCAGGTTTGCCTTCGCTGCCCAAGGAGAAGCCCAGGTCTGCTTCATCGCGGCGTAGATCGCGGAAGCGGCCGATGTCGGAAATGATCAGATAAATCGCCGCGGCGCGGCGTTCGTCGTCGGTTTGCCGCCGCTGCACTTCCGCTGCCACTTCGGTGAGCATCGCGGGCAGATCGCGCCGTCCGGCGGAATTCACCGCATGCGGCAGCACCGTCGATAACGCTGCCAGACCGCTGCGGAAATCGGCCAGCGTGTGGTCGATCGGCAAATCGGCGGGCCGATCGTGCTCGACCACGTAAAACTGCGCCGCGCTGCCGGCGGCAAAGGCGGAGGCCACTTCCGCCCCCTTGGAGCTGGGGCGATGCTGTGCGGCCAGACTGATCATGGCCGCGGACAACAGCCCCATCGCGCTTTCCTGTCGCTGACCTACGATCAACAAATTATCGCCGCTTTGCGGTCGAAACACGGCGGCCGTAGGATCCTTTATGGCAATCGCCTCGCCCAGCCAGGCATGCACCGGCACCGACTGCAGCGGCCAGTCGGCGGCGCGCAGCAGGTCGTTCAGAGCTTTGTTCCGCCGGATGTCGGCCGGAACGTTGCCTTCGAATACGATCGGCACGGAGGGTCGGGCTTGATCCTGGACAGAGTATTTCGCTTCGGCCATCTGCTGAAGTTCTTGCAAATAGCGTTCGCGGCGCTCCTCGGACAGCCACACGATTTGAAACGGATGATTGCCTTGCACCAGCCCGTTGGCGTCGTTGTAGATGGCTTCGCCAGGCCGCGAGAGCAGCCGGGCCGCTGAGTTTTCTTCGCTGAGAATCAGGTTGGCGTCTGCCTCGCTGCATTGCAGCGCGATCCGCACCGCCATCTGGCCGATGGTGCTCCTCGCCAGGCTGTAGGCGCCGCCCAGGGTTTGCGAACCCAAGAGCACATGCATGCCGAAAGCACGGCCTTGCCGCACCAGGCGATCCAAAAGCAGCGCGGCGTCCTGGGCAAGCTTGTCGTCTTCGGTGAATAGCTCCTGGAATTCGTCAACTACCAGTAAAATGCGCGGCAGCGAATGTGCGCCGGCGACAGCACGATAGCCCGCCACATCTTGCGCCCGGCGTCGCGGTACAAGTCGCCGCGGCGCTTCAGTTCGGCGTCGAGTTTTTCCAGCACGCTCAGGCCGAATTCCCGTTCGCTTTCGATGGCGATCACGCGGGCGTGCGGCAGTTGATACGTGGCGTAAGTTTTGAATTCCACGCCTTTTTTGAAGTCGATCAAGTACAGTTCGATTTGATCGGGGCTGTACGTCAGTGCCACGTTGGTGATCAGCGCGTGCAGCAGCGTGGATTTTCCAGAGCCGGTCTTGCCGGCGATCAGCACATGCTGGGCTGTGCCTTCGCCGAGTTTCAAAGCCTGCAGCTTGGTGGCGCCGGCGCCGCCCAGCGGCACGTGAATGCCGCCGGCGGTATCGCCGGACCAGCGGGCATCGTCCGGCGGCGCCACGTGCTCAAACGGCACCTCCACGCGCTTGGCCACTTTGGCAGCGCGCCCACGACCTGCACCAGTCGGGTAAATTGTTCTTCCGGCGGCGGCGTGTCGAGCGCCAGCGGATATTTTCGATAATCAGGATCGGTGCGAACAAAATGATCTCCTTCCCATTTGAGCACCACCGCATGATTTTCGATTTCCTTCATGTCGAATTGCGCAGGCAGCGGCAGTTTCGCGTCGTGAACCATCAGCGTGTACACGCCGCAACGAGCTCCGCTGGTGGCAATGCTCGTCAGCCGCCGCGCCGCCCGATCGCTGAAATTCACCGGAAAGTTGGCCACCACCAGGATGCGGAACGGCTCGGCAACTTCCCCGGCGTGTTCGTTATATTCGTCGATGGAGCGAAACTCGTTGCGCAGATATTTCTGGATCACGTTCTCCATTTGCTCGGTCAGGTCCGCCAGCCGCGCCTCGATGTGCGGCGGCTCCGTCCAGATGCGGTTGGTTACCAGTTGCTCGTCGTGATCGGCCAGGTGCATGAACCCGGCGAAGTTTTCGCCCAGGCCCACCGGATCGATGATCGTGAACCGCACCTTGCCGGGCGGAACCGTCGTGAGCATCCGCAGCATCAGCGATTGAATGGCTTCAATCGCTCGGCGGCGTCCTTCGCCGGAAGCCTTCAACAGCAGCGAGGCATTTTGCGGAAACGGCAAGAGCGCAGGCAGGTCGAACTGCGCGGGAATCAATCCGTTCAGTTCCTCATTGCCGGAAACACCGCCGGGAATCGCATGCAGATCGACGTGGAATTGACCGAACCGCATCGTGGGCGGCGGAACTGTGGGCGGCGTCCAGATGTTCCATCGCGGGTTGTCCCACGGTAAGAAAAACTGTTCATTCTCGCGGCGGCTTTCTTCGATTTCGGCGCCAATTCTTTCCGTGCCTGCACGCCACCGCTGCTTCAATTCTTCCTCAGCCGCATCTCGCTGGAATCGCGCGGCGTTCATGTCCGTTTCGAATTCGGTTTGAGCGACGTGCAGCTCTTCTTGATAGCGTCTTTGGATTTCGTCCAGTCGTTTGGGATAAACCGCTTCCGCCTCGGCAAGTGCCGCATCGCGGGTTCCGATCAGCTCCGTTTGCAGACTGACGTTCTTCGCTTCGCCTTCCTTGATCGCTTCATCCCGCTGCACGGTGATTTCGCTGATGGTTTGATCGAACTTTTCTTGCGACGCTTTCGAGTCGTGGTCGCGGCGCTCGATGATGCGCTGCGCTTCGGCGGCGGCGCGTTCGCGTGCTTGTTTCACCGCAACCAGGCGTAATTCGGCGCACTGCTGCAACGTGAAGTGCAGCTTCACATACAGCGGCGTGATTTCGCTCAACGCGCTTCGGTACAGCCCAATTCCACCGGTGACCAACGCCGCAATCGCGGTGATCGTGCCTACGATCAACCATGCCAGATTGTGGCCGCCGAACAGCAGGAATGCTGACCCACATAACACCAACCACATGGCAATTGCGATGCCGGCCGGAGTTCCGCCGACCAACAGCCGCGGATACCAAGGTGCATCCAAAGCCTGTGCTTCCGCGGCGGCGCGCTTCGCGCACGCTTGCAGCTTCTCTGCTGCCGGCTCCGACATGGCCGGCGCTGAAACGGGCTCCGGCGGCATCGGTTGGGCGAGCCGTCCCAGCCGAAATTCCGCGAGCCGCTGGTTGGCTCGCTGCAAGAGCTGCGCGAGCGATTCGGCCAGTGCCGCAAATTGCTCTTCTTCCTCCGCTAATTGAACTTTGGGGGCGTTGTGCGTGGCTTCGAAAACGGTATTGGTTTCCCATTGGGATTCGGCCAGCTTCGATTTCGCGCGCCGTTCGCCGGAAGTGAATTTCCCTTTCGCCTGGCGAATTGCATGCCGCATTTCCTCTTCGGCTGCCTCGCGCCGCGTGTCGTAGTCTGAGGCCGTGCGGGCCACCAGCGACGTGTATTCGCGCTGCGTGGAATCGCGATCCATTTGAAACTTCAGGATCGCAGTTTGCCGAAAATCGCTCAGTTCGCGCTGGGCGCGCTGCGTGGCGGTGTCGAACTGCGTGCGAGCCTGCGCCTCGGCCGTCTCTCGTTCAACGGCCAGCCGGTGCAATTCGGCCAGCATTTCGCGTTGTCCGCCGGCGGAGAAAGTCATGCCGTCTCGTTCCGGTTCGTGCTATGGATCGGTTGACTGCGGTTGCTCGCATTCTCGTTCTACCCGGCCGAGCAATTCAGCCAGGTTGCCGATGGCCTCCAGCGCGTCGCGAATTTGCGACTCCAAGGGTTCAATATTCGTCTGTTCAAAGCGGCGGCAATTGGCGTCTTGCCAGTGTTCCTTCGTTCCTTCCCATTGCAACCGCAGCAGCTTGTACGCGGATGCAATCTTGGCGGAGCCCATGGTCAGGTCGGCGATGTTCATGATGCTTGCGCCTCATGCGATTTTTCCAAACCGTCTTCCGGCCGCGCGACCGATTTTTGCTCCTTGTCTGCGACCAGCTCTTCCCATGAGATGGCCGCCGGCGCCCCCAGCGCCGCATAGCGCGCCAATGCGTCGCTCATCCGATCCAGCACGGCAAGGGCGTGGGGAATGTCGCCATCCAATACAGCCGACAGCCGCTGCATGGGGCCTTTGAACTTGTCCACAGCTTGCTGCGCGGCCCGAGCCCATTTCTTGACGATCTCCAATTTCTGCTCCGCGTGCTCCAGGCGCCGCTTGGTGCGATCCAAGGCCTTTTTCTCTTCGGCGCACGATGGAACGTATTCATCAATCCGCTTGTAGATGCGGCTTTGAGACAATTCATCCTTCGCTCGAGCAACCGCCTCGTTGCCGTGCCGAATTTCACCCTGCCAATAGAGCGGGCGATCGTGGGTGATCCAATCCAGCGCTCGCCGCACTTCCATTTCAACTTCTGAAATCGCCTGCCGAACTTCGACGGCAAACGTCGCCAGCTCTGCCCGGAAATCAGGGATCGCGGCGACGTTGGTGACGCGAGCTTGGGACATCAGGGCAAATTCGGAATTCGGAGGTCGGGGATCGCAGCAGCGATCGGCGCCGCTTAGCGCTGTTGGAGATACTCTTCAATTCGTTCGGCCTTACGCAGCAGATACGGGATATATTCGTTCGTGCAGTCGACAAAGCGCGCGAGGGTGCGCATTTGCTGTTCGAATTCCTCCAGGAATCGCTGGTGCTCCTGATCGCGCCAGGTGCTGCCCAATCCGACCAGTTGCCGCTGGATGGACTGCATCTGGCTGAGCATCTCGGCGCTGAATTGTTTCAGGTGCTGAACGAATCGCCGCAATTCGCTCGGATCGACGATAGCCTGGCTCATAGAAAAAACCTTATCGAGATGAAGGCAGTTGGGCGCGACAAATCTCGTGCCAAACGCGTCCATCTCTATCATATCGCCCCGCGGGCTAAAAAACGCGAACCGCGCGGCGATTTAGCTGCTGGCACCGGCGGATTTTGTCGGCTTGACCCGGCTTTTCTCGCCGCGCTATAATCGACCGCTTGCCACGGATGGCAACGCCGGATTCGACTGACAGGAGGGTTGAAATCCGGCGGAAATTGGGTCAGGGTGGGCCCTCGGGCCGGGTTCTTTCCCAGCCGACAGCCACCTTACCCGTGCAAACACCGCAAAGGAGTTGCCGGTGTCTTCCGCTCAAGCGTACGACATCAAGGAACGCGTCCGCCAGGCCGTCGACATCGTCGAACTGGTCGGCAGCTACTTGCAGCTTCGGCGTGAAGGGCGCAACTACAAGGCCCTCTGTCCCTGGCACGATGACACCCGCCCCAGCCTGCATGTGAACGCCGAGCGGCAGTCGTTCAAGTGCTGGGTATGCGATATCGGCGGCGACATCTTCAGCTTCGTCATGAAAATGGAGAATGTCGAGTTTCCCGAAGCCCTGGCCATGCTGGCCGAGCGGGCTGGGATTGCTTTGAAGCCATCGCGCGGCGGCAAAACCGGCGATACAGATGAAAAACGTGCGCTCTATCAAGCGATGGCTTGGGCTGAAGAGTTGTTCCACAAATGCCTGCTCAGTGCCCCGGAAGCGGAGCCCGCGCGGCGATATCTGGCCGACCGTCAGATTTCAGCCGAGAGCATCGAGCGATTCCGCTTGGGCTATGCGCCGGATCGCTGGGACTGGCTGATCAAGCAGGCGTTGAACACCGAAATCACAACAAAGACGCTTGAATCGGTCGGCCTGATCATCCGCAAGGATGGCGGCGGCGGGCATTACGATCGCTTCCGCGGCAGAGTGCTGTTCCCGATTCGCGATGTGCAAGGCCGGCCGGTCGCGCTGGGCGGACGAGTTCTTCCGCAAGCTTCCGCTGACGTAGCGGCCGCCCCAGCCGCAACCGGCGCGAAGTACATCAATTCGCCCGAGACACCGCTGTTCTCTAAAAGCAGCATGTTCTACGGAATGGATTCTGCCGCGACGCGATCGCGCACGAAAGTGGCAGTGATCATGGAAGGTTACACTGACACGATCGTCGCGCGACAGTTTGGATTCGATAACACCGTCGCCGTGCTGGGAACCGCGCTGGGGGAAGGGCATATTCGTTTGCTGCGAAGATTCGCCGATTCGATCACGCTGGTACTGGATGGCGACGAGGCCGGCCAGCGGCGGGCCAACGAAATTCTCGGCCTGTTTGTAGCCGAGCAGGTCGATTTGCGGATCGTGACGCTCCCCGATGGCTTGGATCCCGCCGATTTTCTGCTCCAGCGCGGCGCCGAATCGCTTCGCCAGTTCTTGGACGGCGCCGTCGATGCGGTGGAGCATAAGCTTCGGGCGCTCTCCCGGCGGCTGGGTCCACGGCGCGACAATGCACCAGATTCATCAGGCCCTGGAAGAAATTCTGCAGACGTTGGCCGGCGCCCCGCGTTTGCAATCGGGCACGACTGCCCAAGCCCGGTTGCGGGAACATCAGGTGCTCGCGCGGCTGTCGCGGCAGTACGGTGTGGTGGAAGAAGAGCTCCGCATGCGATTGCGCGATCTTCGTCGCCGAGCGAAACCCGGAACCGTCGAAAGCGAGAATGCCGAGGCGGCCGCCATCGAATCGCTGACCTCCTGGGAGCGCGAACTTTTGGAAATTGTGCTATTAGAGCCAGAAGCCGTTCCCGCCGCCGCCGAAGTGGCGCCGCCGGATGAAATGGAATCGCCCATCGCCAGCCGCATTTTCACCCGCTGCTGCGAGCTCAGCCGCGACGGCATCACCCCCGATTTCGACCGGCTGCTCTTGGAATTCGACGAACCGGCCATCAAAAATCTGCTCGTGGATCTGGACGAACTCGGCCGAGCGAAAACATTGGATGAAAAAGGCAACGTGAAGACGTCGGCGGAGCCGGCGGTGCGCTGCGCGATCTGCTTGAGACGCTTAAGCGTCGCGGGCATCAGCGCTCGGTGGACGAGCACGCCCGGCAGTTGCGCGACCCTCAGCTCACAGGCGATGAAGAGTTAGCCCTACTGGAACAATTGATCGAGAAGGAACGAACGCGGCAAGGCATTTCCTCGCCCACGGATGGGTGAGAGCCTGGCCCGGCTGACGGCGACGACTCCCGCAAATGTGTCGCTCCCCGCCGGCTGACGAAGTTGTGGACCTAGCGCGTCCATGGAAGGGCGCGAAGGAGGTTGCGGTGCACCACAGCGATAAGGATTTGAAGGAACTGATCGCCCAGGGAAAGAGTCAAGGATATCTGACGTACGATGAGGTGAATGCGTATCTGCCGGACGAGGCGGTAAACCCGGAGAAGCTCGATAACCTGTTGATGGCGTTGGACGAGGCGGGCATCGAGCTACTGACCGATCCCCCGCTGCGGCGCGGCCGGTGGCAAGAAGCCTGAGGCTGAAAGCGCCGAAGTAGAAACGCTCACCTTGCCTCCCGATGAGCTGCGCAAGCTCAATGGCGATCCGGTCCGCATGTATCTGAGCCAGATGGCGGACATCCCGCTGCTTACGCGCGAGCAAGAAATCTCGCTGGCCAAGAAGATCGAAGTCACCCGCAAGCGATTTCGCCGCTCGGTGCTGGGCTGCAATTTCGCCATGCAGGCGACGATCGACACGCTGCAAAAAGTGCATCAAGGCACGTTGCCGTTCGATCGCACGATCAAAGTGTCGCTCACCGAGCGGTTGACCAAAGAGCAGATTCTGGCCCGGATGCCGCACAACCTGGGCACGCTGCAATTGATCCGCCAGCACAACCGGGACGACTTCCGCAAGCTCATTCGCTTTAGCACGCCGCGGGAGGAACAGGCAGCTGCACGTGCCCGGTTCTGCCGCCGCCGCCGCAAGGCCCTGCAACTGGTCGAAGAGTTGAGCCTGCGCACGCGCCGCGTGCAGCCGCTGGTGAAGCAGTTGCGCGAGTTTTCGCGGCGGATGGATTTCTTGCGCCGCCGCCTCACGGAACTGAAGTCCAGTCCCGCGGCCATGGGAGAGCGAGGCCAATCTGCGCCGCGAACTGCGGGATCTGATGATGCTCACGCTGGAAAGCCCCCGCAGCCTGCGTAATCGGTTGCGAAGTGGTCGATGCGGCAATTCGCCGACTACGAGCAGGTCAAGCGCCAGCTTTCCAGCGGCAACTTGCGGCTGGTGGTCTGCATCGCCAAGAAGTATCGCAATCGCGGCCTGAGCTTCCTGGACCTGATTCAGGAAGGAAACACCGGCCTGATGCGGGCGGTCGACAAGTACGAATATCGCCGCGGCTTCAAGTTCTCCACGTATGCCACGTGGTGGATTCGCCAGGCGATCACTCGGGCCATTGCCGATCAGGCCCGCACGATCCGCATCCCGGTGCACATGATCGACGTGCTTTCGAAGCTGCGCAATGTGGCCAAAGAGCTGCAGCAGGAGATGGGCCGCGAGCCGACGACCGAAGAAATTGCCAAAGCTTCCGGCATCGAGCTCGAGGAAACCCAGCCGCGTGCTGAACATCGGCCGGCATCCGGTGAGCCTGGATCGGCCGGTCGGCGAAAGCGAGGACAGCAGCTTCGGCGAGTTCATCGAGGACGGCGGCACCGAAAGCCCCGTGCATTCGGCTAGCAATGGCCTATTGCGGCAGAAAATCGAAGGCCTGCTGAAAACGCTCACCTACCGCGAACGGGAAATCATCCGCCTGCGCTACGGCCTGGGCGACGGCTACACCTACACCCTGGAAGAGGTGGGCCGCATCTTCAAGGTTACCCGCGAGCGGGTGCGACAAATCGAAGCCAAGGCGGTGAAAAAACTGCAGCATCCGGTGCGGAGCCAACACTTAGCCGGCTTCCTCAGCGGACTGCCGGCGGTGACCGCCGCGGCTGGTTAGAAGTTGAAAAAATGTCGAAACCGCTGGTCGAAAGGCCGGCGGTTTTTTTATTTGCATAATCTGATACATTAAAAGGCTCGACGATTCACCTGGAGTATTTGCGATGGCCGTGACCGCTGCCGTGTTGCGACAGTTGCACCGAATCCACCGGCAACTGTCCGACTTGCGCGAGCGGTTGGACCGCGGGCCGAAGCAAATTCGGGCCCGCACAGCTGCGGTGGCCCAGGTGGAAGAACAATTGGTCAAGTCGCAAGGCGACATCAAAGCCGCCCGAGTGGCCGCCGATCAAAAGCAACTGCAACTGAAAAGCGCCGAAGGCAAAATCGGCGAGCTCAAGATCAAGCTGAATCAGGCGCAAACCAATCGAGAATATCAGGCGCTCAAGGATCAGATCGCCGCCGATGAAATGGCCAGCAGCGTTTTGGCGGATGAAATTCTGGAGGCCTTCGAAAAAATCGACGTCCTCAAGGCCCTCGTGCCGGATGCCGAGAAACAGGTGACCAAGGTCAAAGTCGACCTCGTCAAGTTGCAGCAGCAGATTCGCTCTGAAGAGGAATCGTTGCGGGCCGATATCAAGCGATTGGAGGGAGAACTTCGCGAAGTCGAAACCGCTATGCCCGCCGATTTCCGCGAAGTTTACCAACGTGTCGTGAAGGCCAAGGGACCCGACGCCATGGCGGCCATCGAAGGGGGTAGTTGCGGCGGCTGTTATCAACAGTTGACCATCAATGTAATCAACGAAATCAACATGGGCCGCGTCGTGCTTTGCAAATCGTGTGGCCGCGTGCTCTACTTGCCGGAAGAAAATCGCCCCGGTCGGGCCTGAAATTTGCCCTTCGCCCTGGCCAAGTTTCGTATTTACAGCCGCTGATTTGTCGCGCACAATAATTGCATCGGTCCGCCAGAAGCGGGCCGCGTTTTTTTGCGCTCAGGATATTTTGTCGGAGTTTGTGAAATGTCTGAATTGGTGCCAGTCACTCGCAAAGGTTATGAAAAGCTGAAGGCAGAGCTCGACAATTTGGAAAACGTCGAGATGCCAAAGATCGCGCAGCGCATCGCCACGGCTCGCTCGGAAGGTGACTTGAGCGAAAACGCGGAATATCACGGTGCTCGCGAGTCGCAGGGTTTGTTGCAGGCGAAAATCAATTTGCTGCGCGACAAGTTGGCGCGGGCATCGATTATCGATACCTCCAAGACCCCGCGCGACCAGGTGGCCTTTGGCGCCACGGTGGTTGTGAAAGACCTTGAATTCGGCGATGACGAAACCTTTGTTTTGGTCGGCGCCGGCGAAGAGGATTACGATTCCGGAAGGATTCTGGTCACCAGTCCGTTGGCTCAGGGGCTGATCGGCGGCAAGGTGGGGCAGAAGGTCGAAATTCCCGTTCCAGCCGGCACGATGAAATTCCAGATCAAAGAAATTCGCTACGAAGAATAACTCATTTCGATTTCTGAAGCGCTTCGGCGGTCTTTTGCTGCAACAGGGCGGTTGTGATGTTACGGATCACGAATCGCTTTTGGCGGTTCGTGGCGCCGCTGTGCAGCTCGATCTGCGCTGGCCGCAAACCAAGCTCATCGCATAGAACCGCAATCACTGCTTGATTGGCCTTGCCCTTCTCGGCCGCTTGCGTGACCGCCACTTTCAGCGCACCGGCGTGAATTCCAGTGATGCCGTTGCGGCACGCGCCGGGTTGGGCCCGAACGGCGAGCAATACTCCGTCGGCATAGGGTGCTAGCTGTAGCATTGACTATTGTCTGGTCTGAATGCCTTCGAACAGGGCCGAGCCGATGCGCACGATGGTGGCGCCTTCGGCGATGGCGGCTTCGAAATCGCCGCTCATGCCCATCGACAGCTCGTCGAGTTTGATGTCGGCCGGCGCGACAGCCTGCAGTCGATCGCGCAACTGGCGAAGCTGGGCAAACTCGTGCTGCGCCTGCACAACATTTTCATCGCGGCCGGCCATCGTCATCAGTCCGCGAACTTTGATTCCCGGTAAGGCCGCAATGGCCGCCAGGTTCGGCTCGACCTCCGCCGGAGCGAAACCATGCTTGGCGGCATCGCCGGAGATATTCACTTCGATCAATACAGGAATGCGGCGCGGAATTGCCTCAGCCGCCTTGTCGATCGCTTCCAAAATTCGCAGGCTGTCGCCCGCATGAATCATCGAGACCAACGGCATGGTCCGCTGGGCTTTGTTTCGCTGCAGGTGGCCGATCAGATGCCAGCGCACAGCAGCATCTCGCAGGGCGTCGGCTTTGGCCCATAATTCCTGCGGCCGACTTTCGCCCAAGTCGTGGCAACCGGACGCCAGCAGTTCTCGCGCCACGTCCGCCTCGACGTATTTGGTCACGGCCACCAGCGTGATGTCTTGCTCGCCGCGCCCGCTGCGGTTGGCGGCAGCAGCAATTCGACTCTGCACCTTCGCTAAATTGTCGGCAAGTCGCGATTCGGACATGCAAAGCTCGAACGATGTTTGCCAATAGACGATTTTTCTCTCAGCGGGTATCTTAGCAGTTGAAGGAGAATTCGGCATGTTGCTGCGCCATCGAGCTTGCGCCTGTATCCCTTTGCTGATCGCCATCTCCGCAATGTCAGCGCGATCGGTTTTGGCGCAAACGGAAGCAAACGATCAGCCGGGCACCGCGCTGATCGGCGACATGCCGAAAAAAGATCAGCCGACGAAAGATGGCAAGGCTGAAAATCCGGCCGGCGCTGCGCCGAAGAAAAATCCCTCGGATCCAACGGCGACGCTCAAGCAACTCGGCGAGAATGTCTGGATCGACACCAAGAATCATCAGGTGGTGGTTGATGGGCAAGTGTGCCTGACTCGCGGCATGTTGGAAATGTTCGCCGTGCCCAAGGGAACCAAGGAGCATGAGTCGGTGGTGTCCGTCGATACCAAAGCTCAGACGGTGCACGCCGCGCTTTTGGCCGCGGGCGCTGTCCCCGGCACGACGGTGAAGTATCAGCCCAAGTACACCGCGGCCACGGGTCCCAAGGTCGACGTATTTGTATACTGGACCGACGTCAAGGGAAAACAACAAAAAGCCCGCGCCCAGGATTGGGTGCGCGATATCAAAACGAAAAAGGCGATGGATAGCTACTGGGTGTTCGGCGGCAGCGGGTTTTACACCGACGAGGAGACCAAGAAGCAATACTACCTGGCCGAGCCCGGCGATTTGATCTGCGTTTCCAACTTCCCGGATGCGATGATGGACTTGCCGATCGAAAGCACCGACAGCAACGACGCGCTGGAATTCGAAGCCTTCACCGAGCACATCCCGCCGCGCGGCACGAAAGTCACTTTAGTGCTCGCCCCGCAGATTGAGAAGAAAGCGGATGGCGGCACCAAAGCGAAGGGTCCCTAGCAGTTTCCCGCGAGTAAAGCGACGGCGGCGTAGAATTTGCGCTCGGCTTTTGAGCTGGTCGCCGCTCGTCTTGAGGAACTCAATTTCTTGACTATGTCGAAAGTTCACTCCACGCGGGAGGCTGAAGCTGTCCAGACCAGCCTCGGTCGAGTGAGCCCCGCGCAGCGCATCTTCTTTTGGACGCTCCTGCTGTTGGTCGCGGTCGGGCGGCTAATTATCTCGCTGGCGGATTATCGTTCGCTGATCGCTCACGACATTCTTCAAGACGATGCCTTTTACTATTTCAAAATCGCCGACAATTTGGTGGCCGGTCATGGTTTAACCTTCGACGGTCAGATGGCTACCACAGGGTTCCAGCCGCTGTGGCTTTTTCTGCTCGCTCCCATGGTGTATTTGACACGTCCCGATTTGGTCGCGCCCATTCACGTCGCCGGCATTCTGTCGGCTGCGATCGCTGTTGCGACAGGGTGGGCAATATTCGCGCTCGCTCGGGCGGTCGCGGGGGTACGGCCCGCATTGTTCGCTTTGGCGCTCTGGGCCGTTACGCCCTATTTCATCGTGTTCGGAATGAACGGCCAGGAAACCGGGCTGGCGATGTTCTTCGGTATTTTAGTGGTCCTGGTGTATCTGCGCCTGATGAGCAATGCTGCAGTTTCTTATGGCGCATGCGCCGGTTTTGGTTTCATTTGCGGAATGGCAATTCTCGCGCGGCTTGACCTTGCGCTGCTTTTGGCGGCCGTCCTTTGCGACTGGATTCGCAGGCGCTGCGCGGCACAGATTGTCCGCTGAGCGCTCGCCATTGCATTTTGGCGGTTACGTGCTGCGCCGTGGTTTGGCTTCCGTGGGGAATTGCCTGCAAGCAACTCACCGGCGGCTGGCTTCCATTGAGCGGTCCGGCATCAAGACAGATTGCCCTGAATTATGGCTGGCAAAACTTAAAGCCGATCTGGGATCGGACCGTGGGGCGGAGCGCAGCCGATGGGGGCAAATCGCCGTTTTTCGATCCTCAGTCGCCACCGGCCGCATATTACGCGGATGTCGCCACGAAGGCCGTGTTAACTTTTTTGTTTGAAAGCCCGCTGTTGGCGCCGCTGCGAGTGAACGACCCCTGGAATGTTTGGCCCAATCTGAATGGTTACTACCCTTACCGATGGTTCGTCGCGCAACCAATTCTCGGCACAATTATTGTGCTTGTTCTTTTCGGAATGGCGCCGGCTGCGATTCAGCTCGCGACCCGAAAGCGGAATTCCGCCAACCAGCAATCGTTGGTGTCGTTGGAAATTGTTCTAATGTTTTACCTCGCGTTTATCATTATCGCCTACGTGTTCTATTCTCCGTCGCATTGGTACTTTTCCCGTTATCTCACGCTTCCGATTTTGCTGACCACGATTTTCGGAATCTGCGTCGCATCAATGTGGGCCGCCGCCGTGCGCAAGCTGGGAGATTCGCGCGAGTGGTTCTCGGTGTTGCCGCCGTTTGCCTGCTGGGCTGCCAACTCTTCAACCTGCAAATCTTTCGAAGCTTGAGTTGGACACAGGCGCCCTCCGGCGGTTTTCTCGCGGCGTGGGAATCGCTTCAGCCCTACATGGATAAGGCCCAGCGACTCGGAAGCTTTCAATCCGGCATTGTGAGCTACTTCAGCGGAATGGACGTCGTCAATTTGGACGGCAAGGTGAATCCCGCGGCGTATCAGGCGATTCAGAACCACCAGTTGCACAAATACATTGTGCAACAGCACATCGGCTACATCATGGATTGGGACTGGGTGGTGTACGTCCTTTGCATGCGGTATGCCGATGATGAATTGCGGCTGAATCGCGTGGCAACCGACAAGCCGAGCGGATTCAGTTTATGGACAGTATCGCCCCGAGATAGGTAACCGCCACTTCCCGTCACAGCCTACGTTTTGTTGACCACTCGGCAGTGGTCGAGCATTGCGGCGGCGGTCGTCACGTAGCTCACGTAGAACGGGCCGAACTCGGCATAGCGAGCGCTGGCTTCGTCGAACCGCATTGTGTAGACGATCTCCTTGAGGAACTGCGGATTGCGGGCCCAAAGCGTGACGCCCCACTCCCAATCGTCGAATCCGGCCGAGGCGGTAATCAACTGCGTCACCTTGCCGCCGAAGGTCATGCCCGTGCGAGCATGTTCCGACATCAGCTTGCTGCGCTCCGCGAAGGGCAACGTGAACCAATTCTCGCCGACTTTGCGCTTCTTGTTCATCGGATAGAAGCAGGTCGAGGGCCATGGGGGCAAATCGGGCATCAGCCGCTGGCGGCGCATCATCCCTTCGCGATTTTCGTACGCTTTCAGCTTGGCTTTGTACGCCGGGCTGTCGAGCTGCTCCCCCTCCTCCACCAGCCGCTTGCCATATTGTTCCAGGCTCGGCACGTATTCCGAAACTTCGGTGATGGAAGTAAACGAGTAGGAGGGCAAAATCGCCGGGCCTAGCGGGCCGGCCAATAGCCGTTGATGCACCGCGTCGATCTTGAGCGGATTCGCGTCCAGCAGCATCAGGCCGAAGTCGGCTTTGTGACCGCTGACGATGCTGGTTTGCAGGCGCGCCGGAGCATCGGGGCCGGCCGGGTCGAGAGCCGCGATGATCTCGTCTCGTCCCTTGGCTCTTTCGGCGGCGGACATGCCAGCCAATTGCGCGCGGTCGAAGCGATAAAACAGATGGCTGCAATGCCAGCCTTCCAGCGGTTCCAAAGAAACTTCCGTCGCGCCGCTTTGACTCATTATGACTCCGAACTGAAAGGCAACTGGCTCAATATAACCAGCCAATCGTTCGTAGCCAACTGACTACTTCGCGGCATCTGAAAGGTCGCCGACCAGCCGCAAGAAAACCTCGCGCGTGATCTGAGCCGATATATTGCGGCGTTCGCCGGCGCCTTGCCGTTGGTAGCGCCGCAGGCTCAACTGGCCGCCGCGGCGCACCAAAAGCTCGTAGTATCGCGTGCCGTTGTCGTCTCGCTGCGGCGGGCTGGAACGCATCTGCACGATGCACTGATCGGCATCCACCTCGATCGGGCTGATCGGCTCTAGCAAATAGGTCAGGCGTTTGGCCAGCGCGTCGGCTACGACCTTGAGCCGCTCGATCGGCGCATCGGCCAGCGCGCTGGAGACCAAAGTAATGTGTTCAAAGGCCAGCGCCAGGGCATCCAATCCCGTCAGCTTGGCGGTCAATTCTTGGCCGCCGTCCGTGACGGCGATTGTTTGCGCTTTGGGAGCTGGCTGACGACAGACTGGAAATCGCCGTGTCAGCCTGGGCTTTCACTGTCATGGCAGCACCTCGACAAACAGGAGATTCAAAGGGTGAAAGACTAAAGTTGTTATCGGTCGGCGATTATTGGGTTTATCAGTTGGGATTGATTTTCCGGCTATTAATTTGGATGCCGGGCGATTCAGGGCAGTCACTTATTTGGCCGTCTCCGTCTTGTGTTCGCTGCCGTCGAAGGAAAACGTGGTCATTTTCCCTTCGACCACGGTTTCGATGTGCACCGGCCGCGTCCACAGCCGGTACAGGTTGGCCAGCGTGTCGTGGGCGTAGTTGATCTTCAGTTCGACGCCGTTGTGCTGGTGTTCCAGGAACAGCTCGCCGCGGTTCTTGTAGTTGCCGTCGCGCACGGCGATGATCGGCCGGCCGATGTTCGTCAGGTTGAACAGCAGCTGTTCCTTGATCTTGGGAAATTCGCGGCTTTCGATCTCGTAGGTGTCGGTTCGACCGTTGTAGCCGAACGAGAACAGCTTGTGCTGGCGGCAGAAGTCGAGCGTCAGGAATTCGTCGATGAACGTCAGGTCGTTGTGAATCCGGCGGACCTCGAAGATTTTCTGCCGCCCCAGTCCGGTGTTCGTGTTCCATTGGCGGCGCTGGGCGCAGGTCGTCGCACTCGTCGTATTCCTTGCCGAAGCGGCCCCGGTTCCAGCGGTCTTCGATGTCGCGGAACAGCTCGATGCCCAGCTTGTAGGGATTCAGCCGCGTCGGCGAGCTGGCCAGCGTGCCGCGAGTGATGATCGGCATAGTTGACCACGTCCGCCGGCTCCAGGCCTTGCTGGGTCATGATCGTGCGAGTGCCAGTAGCTGGCCCAGCCTTCGTTCATGATCTTGGTCTGTGCCTGCGGGGCGAAGTAATAGGCTTCGTCGCGGAGGATCGACAGCACGTCGAGCTGCCACGGCTTCAGCGGGGCATGCTCCAGGACAAACAGCATCACGTCGCGCGGCAGGTTCGCTGGGAAAGTTCTCTTCTGCTGCTCTGTTCTTGCGGTGCTGTTCGACTTCGGCCGCCAGCACCTCGGGCGGATTGACGAACGATTCCATGTAGTCCTTGGCGCGGAAATCGGCCCGGCGGCGGCAATGGTTCTTCCTCGTCGTGTCGCTTGAATTCGTATTTCGGCGGTTCGTCGGCGCGCTTGATGAACGGCGAATGGATGTCGATCAGGTCTTCGATGCTCAGGCAGGCGTCGATGAACTCCTCGACCTCTTCCACGCCGAAGCGGTCCATGTAGCGCCGGATGCGATTGCCGTGGTTGGCCATCTCGTCCATCATCTTGCGGTTGGTCTGGCTGAACCAGTAGTTGTTCTTGAAGAAATCGCAGTGGCCGTAGACGTGGGCCATCACCAGTTTCTGATCGGTCAGCGCGTTGGAGCGCATCAGGTAGGCGTAGCAGGGATCGTTGTTGATCACCAACTCGTAGATCTTCTGCAGCCCGTAGTGGTAGCCCTTGGAAAGCTGCTCGTACTCCATGCCGAACCGCCAATGCGGATAGCGCGTGGGAAAGCCGCCGTAGGCCGCGATCGCGTTGAGCTGGTCGGCGTCGACCAGCTCGAAGATCGTGGGAAAGAAATCCAGCCCGTAGCCGCGCGCATAATCTTCGATTTGGCATTGGATGTCGGCCAGATAGCCGGGCAGTGGATCGAAATGTGTTACGGTAGCCATGCCTGATGTATTCGCGGTGCAAACGGTGCGCCGCATTGCGCGGCGGTCACTTTCCTTTGCCCAGAAACGCTTTGATCGAGTCGTAGATCGCTTCTTTGTTTTCGATTTCCGAAAGCACCAGCTTCTCGTGCTTTTCGCCGAAGCGGCCTTTGCAGCGCGCGGATGTACTCGCCGCTGCCGTAGGGGCTTTCGACCTGGCCGTAGCAGAACAGGTTGACCAGCGGCAGCAGGTTCGTCGCGCAATAGCCGCAGGCTCTGTTCGTTGTCTTCGCCCCAGTTGTCGCCGTCGGAGAACTGGAAGCAGTAGATGTTCCACTCGCTGGCGGAGAACTCGGTGCGAATCAAATCGACGGCAACTTTGTAGGCCGAGCTGATCCGCGTGCCGCCGCTTTCGCGGGTGTGATAGAACGTGTCCTCGTCGACCTTCCTTGGCCGCGGCGTCGTGAATGATGTACCGCACTTCGACGCCGTCGTATTGGCTCGTCAGCCAGGTATCGAGCCAGAACGCCTCGGTGCGCACGATCTCCTTCTGCTCGTCGGTCATCGAGCCGGACACGTCCATCATGTAGATGATCACCGCGTTGGCCTCCGGCTGCTGGACGTCGGTCCAGGAGCGGTAGCGCTTGTCGTCGCGGATCGGCACGATCGACGGCTTCGTCGGGATTGTAGTTGTTCGACGAAATCTGCCGCCGCAGGGCTTGCATGTACGTGCGCTTGAAGTGCCGCAGCGACTCGGGGCCGGTGCGGCGAATGCTGTGTAGCGGGATTTTTCCTGCTTGATGTTGGCTTTGCCCTTGGGCTCGATGCGCGGCAGTTCCAGTTCGTCGCCCAGGATGGCGGCCAGCTCCTCCAGCGAGACCTCGACTTCCAGGATGTGCGCGCCCGGGTCGCTGCCGGCCTGCCCGTGCCGCTCTCCGTTTCGCCGGCCCCGGCGATGGGCTGCCCGACTTCGCCGTCGCCCTGCCCGACGCCGCCGGAGCCGTTTCTTGCCGTAGCGGAAGTGCGGCACGTCGAGCTGCGGCAACGGAATGCTGACCAGGTCGCGCCCTTTGCGGCCGATCATTTCGCCGTGCGTGACGTACTTCCGCAGGTTCTCGCGGATCTTGCCGCGGACGATCTGGCGAAAGCGACGTGATCGTGCTCGATCGTTCGCATGGCACCATAGCCTCTGACGAGTACAGCCACACGTTACGGTTGTTTGCGTCTCCGCGGGCGAAGATGCTGGCCACGTAGTTCAGCACGTCGGTGGCGCTTTCGTCGTCGTAGCCGTAGTCGCGGATCAGCCGGCTCTTGACCACGTCGATCTTGGCCTGCGTTTCGGCGTCGACCACGTTCGACACCAGGCTGGTGAGCTTGATCGAGTCCTTCTGGTCCTCGAACAGCTTCAGTTCCAGCGCCTTGTACAGCCGCTCGTTGGTCTTGTAGTCGAACGTGCGGCCGTCGATCGACAAGGCGCCGATGTAGTTCATGATCTCGCGGCGGAAATCGTCCTTGCGGCTGTCCGGAATGTCGATCTTCTCCTCGATCGAGCGCATCAGCCGCTCGTCGGGCTCCTGGTACTGGCCGGTGAACTTGTTCTTGACCTTCTCGCGCTGCGTGTAGGCCTTGACGTTGTCGATGTAGTTGCCGCACAGCCGCTTCAGGGCGTCTTCGTCGGCGGCGATCGCCCGCTGCACTTCGTTCTTCACGATGTTCTTCGTACTCCTCCTTCACCACGCCGAGCAGCTCGCGGTAGTGATTCCGCAGTCTCTTCGCTGGTGATCAGGGTGTGGTGCTTCAGGCCCGCTTCCAGCTCGTTGAGCACCATGAACGGATTGATCGAAACGCGATTCGGGATGCGCCACCAGGGCGTTGGAGATCTTGTCCTGCACGTAGCGCGGCGAGATGCCGAGCATGCCTTCGTTGGTCGCCTGCTCGCGCAGCTCCTTGATGTTGTCTTCGGTGAAGCCGGGCAGGGTCTTGCCGTTGTAGAGCTTGAGCTTTTGCAGCAGCGTCAGGCTGGCGTTCTTGGGCTCTTCCAGCCGCGTGAGAATGGCCCACATGGCGGCCATTTCGATCGTGTGCGGCGCGATGTGCTTGCCGAGCACCTTGTCCTTGTTGTAGTCCTTCTCGTAGATCTTGATCTCGTTGGCCAGCGTGGTGACGTACGGCACGTCGATCTTCACCGTGCGGTCGCGCAGGGCTTCCATGAACTCGTTGTTCTGCAGCCGGCGATATTCCGGCTCGTTCGTGTGGCCGAGGATCACTTCGTCGATGTCGGTCTGGGCGAACTTCTTCGGCTTGACCTTGTGCTCCTGGCTGGCGCCCAACAGGTCGTACAGAAACGCCACGTCGAGCTTGAGCACTTCGACGAACTCGATCATGCCGCGGTTGGCGACGTTGAACTCGCCGTCGAAGTTGAACGCCCGCGGATCGCTGTCGCTGCCGTACTCGGCGATCTTGCGATAGTTGATGTCGCCGGTCAGCTCGGTGCGAGTCCTGGTTCTTTTCGTCCTTCGGCTGGAACGTGCCGATGCCGATGCGGTCTTTCTCGCTCAGGATCAGCCGCTTGACGCGCACGTCGTCGATCACGCGCGTCCAGTCGCCGCCGTAGTGCTTCAGCCGTTCGCTGTAGACGTAGCGGCAGAAGGGGCACAGCTCGCCGTTGATCCGGACCTGATAGTCGTTGGCTCCGCGCTCGGCGTTGAGCCGCGTCTGAACTTCCTCGCGGAAGCGGTCGGGAATCAGGTGCAGCGGCTCTTCGTTCATCGGGCACCAGTGCACCTGGTCGGGATTCTCCAGGTCGACCCAGCCGAGCGTGTACAAGGCCCCGTCGTCGTGCTGCGAGTAGCGCTCCAGCCCCTTCTTCAGCAGCCGGGCGATGGTGCTCTTGCTGCTGCCCACCGGCCCGTGCAGCAGCAGCACGCGTTTTTCGATGCCGTAGCCCTTGGCCGCGCTCTTGAAGGCGTTGACCAGCTGGCCCAGCGCGCTGTCGAGGCCGAACACGGCGTCGCGGCCGTTGTCGTCGGGATCGTCGAAGAAGTGGTAGTGGATGCGTTTTTCGCGGGAGTCTTCGTACGTCTCGGTGCCGTACGACATGATCATGTCGTACACGCGCTCGAAGGCGTTGCGCGTGGCGTGCGGATCTTCGCGCACGCACGTCGAGGTATTCCTCGAACGTGCCCTCCCAGTTCTTGCGGCGGAACTGGTCGAGATCCTGACGCTGGCCGATCAGAGAGAGGATTTCGCGACCACCAGTCATGGCATGTCCTCCGCGCCGCTGGCACGGGCAAATGAACCTAGTAGGCGCGGAGGCAGCGGCGCGTGGCCCTCTGCGCCTGGTGGTGGAGCGTGAACGGCGAGGTCCCTTCGACCGTTCCGAAACGCATCACAGCCCGATTTTGCGTTGACTCCCCGCTTAGCCATCCTGGCGAACGCTGCGCCGGCATACACCGCGACTGTGGTTCCCGCGGCATTTGGTGTCGTCTGCGCAGCGGCAAGGCTGCAAAAGACTGTCGAGGGCAACTCGCAGAGGCTCGTTGGCGCGAGCGCGAGGGAGAGATTGCAAAAGAGCGGGAGGAGCGAAGGGGCGGATCAGCCGGCGGGTAACCTGCTTCTCGTTCTTGGAACAGCGAGGGTCATCTTTTCTGTTTCACCCTCTCTGCCCGCTCTCCATTTGTAGTATTGCTACAAACCTGATTCGAGGCAATATCAACTTCTATGCCAGCGAGCGGTTTCCGACCCACATTTGCTCGCGCCGATAGAACCGTTAACCTGAGTGTTGCGTGAGACTTCCGCCGGACGACTCGGCATGGTTATTCGGCTTGGCCGACGGCGCGCCTGCACGAGCAGTTGGACACGCCCAGATCAGGATGACCGAATGGATGTCAGCGGCCTGTCGGGGCCTGCGACGAAGGCTCAGCCCAGCAGACGCTGGACGCTTTCCATCAGCCGATCCATGGCGAACGGCTTGCGGATGTAGTCGTCCACGCCGAGCATTTCCGCATAGGCCTTGTGGCGGCTGCCTTCGTTGGCCGTGATCATGATTACCCGCAGGGGCACCGGCCGGGTGCGGCGCAGCTTCTCGAGAACCAAAAAGCCGCTGCGTTTGGGCATCATCATGTCTAGAATCACCAGGTCCGGGTCTTCTCGCTCGCAGAGCACCAAACCCTGATTGCCGTCGCGGGCCACCAGCACCTGAAAGCCCTTCGACTCCAGGGCCAACCGCATCGACTCGACGATTTCTTGATCGTCGTCAACTAGCAAGATGCGTTTGTTTTTCGTCGCCGCTTTCTGGCCGCCGGCTTGCTTCGCTTCCGGTTGTTTCCCTTCGCCCTGCCTGGACTCGGATGCTTTCGATTTTGCAGCGGGTTGTGCCATGGCCGATCTCAGAGGTGATTACCTGCGGCGGTTTCGCCTGAAACCATATGCCTACCGCACCTTGTCCGTCCTTGCAAGCGGGAAGGGGCAATTTTGCACGACGGAAGCACTTGCCAATTTACCCACCCTTACTTTCGCGGCTTGTCGTACACCCCCATCCAGATGTTCCAGCGTATTTTTACGACTTCCAGCAAAACCTCGAAATAGGTTTTAAAACCCACCTTGGTGTTCGGATCATCGGCCCATTTGATCGGGCGCTCGGCGATTTTGTAGCCCCGCCTCCGTGCGACAGCCAGTGCTTCGACGTCGAAACCCCACCGGTCGATGGTCAGCCGCGGAAAGACATTTTCTGTGGCTGCGGCGGTAAACACTTTGAACCCTGCTTGGGTGTCTTGAATTCCCGGCACGGCCCAAAATCGGATCCAGCGGTTCCCGAGCACGCCCAGGAATTCCTTCCACCAGGCCTGATGCACGGCGATTTCGGCACCCTCGGCAGCGCGCGACCCGATGACGACGTCGGCGCCGCCTTCCAAAAGCGGCAAAAAACGTTCGAAATGATCGACGGTGGTGGAATTGTCGGCGTCCATGAACAGGCGATACTTTCCGCTAACATGCAGCATGCCGTATCGCACGGCGTATCCTTTGCCATGGTTGCCGCAGACTTCGTACTCCAGCAGGCGCACTCGGTTGTCGCCGGCCCGAGCAGTTTCCACAACTTGCGTGGTTCGATCCCTGGAACCGTCGTCGACGACCACCACGTCCCATGTGTACGCTTGGCGCCGCAGATAGTCGACTACCGCGGACAGCGTTTGCGGGAGACGTAATTCCTCGTTGTACGCGGGAATCACGACCGAAAGGAATGTTCCGGTGTCGCTGGCCGACATAGGCAAACGCTTGCGTGGCTGAGTGTGGGTGGAATCGCCGCTAATAGAGAATAGGTCCCGGCAAGCTTATTGACAGCGAAATAATTTGCAAGCCACGATGGAGCTTTGCAGCAGCTCGTTTAGATGACCGGCCGGCAATGGACAAATCTCCCAAACTCGATGTCGGCTCTGATCCGACATTTCTAGCCGGTCCGTGGCCTGTGATGGTGCTGCTGGTGTTTCATTTCGCTCTGGGGTTGTCTGCCGCCAGCCGGAAGTCGCTCACCTTCGATGAGATTACGCATCTGTCCAGCGGCTACAGCTACTGGGCCACCAATGATTACCGGATGGATCCAGAAAGTGGCAACTGGCCGCAGCGCTGGGCAGCATTACCCGTCTGGCTGCATGGTTACCGATTTCCTTCGCTCGACGACCCTGCATGGCAAATGGGAGATCAATGGACCGCAGCGGACAAATTCTTCCACGCTTCCGGCAACGATGCCGACGCCATGATGCTGCGGGGGCGCGCCATGATCGGCCTTCTGAGCGTGGCGCTGGGATTGCTGGTTTATCTATGGTCGCGGCAACTGTTCGGTCCGATCGGCGGTCTGATCAGCCTGACGCTGTATGCCTTTTCGCCCACGACGCTCAGCCATGGCTTTTTGTTTACGGCCGATCTCTCGACCGCGCTATTTTTTACGGCCGCCATTTGGGCGCTGTGGGGGCTCTTGCGTCGCATTTCCTGGTTCACGTTGTCGGCAAGTTGTTTGACGCTGGCCGGGTTGCTTCTCTCGAAATTCTCCGGCGTCTTGATCATTCCGATGGGAGCATTACTCGTGGTCGTACGCCTGGTGAATCCGGAACCCTTGGAGCTCTCGCTCGGCCGACGCCGCGAAATTCAGGGGCGTTTACAGCAACTGGCGGTGCTCTTGGGCGTGATGATCATTCAGATTGTAATCGTGGCGCTGCTGATTTGGATTTCGTATGGCTGCCGATATTCGAGAATTCAATCCGCCGCCGGACCGGAGGCGGGCGTCACGCCGCTGGAAGTCCTGCTGAACCAAACTCGCGATATCGGAATCACTCGGCCCTTCGTCCAATTTGCCCAAGAACACCACTTGCTCCCGGAAGCCTATCTCTACGGCTATACCTTCACGATGCTGACGGCCCAACAGCGGCAGGCGTTCCTCAACGGCGACTTCAGCATTCACGGTTGGTTCACGTATTTTCCCTATGCGTTGCTGGTGAAAACGCCGCTGGAAGTGTTTGTCGTGCTGATCTTCGCAGCCGCCGGAGTGTGGTTTTTCAGTCGCAGCGTCAAAGCCAATGCCCAGCGAAAGAAACCTGCATCAGCGCCGACCGCCGGACAGACGCCCGGATGGTATTCTGTTGCGCCGTTATTGATTCTGTTCAGCGTGTACTGGCTGTTCTCGTTGACCAGTCACTTGAACATTGGGCACCGCCACCTGCTTCCCACGTATCCGGCCATGTTCATCCTGGCCGGCGCGGCTGCGGTTTGGTTTCAAACGCCCGCGAAATCGGCCGCCGAAGCATCCCGGCGCAAGGCCGTTCTTGCTGCGCACCTGGTGATTGCCGCCTCGCTCGCACTGGCCGTCGCCGAAGCCTTGCTGTGCTGGCCGAATTATTTGGCCTATTTCAATTTCTTGGCGGGCGGTCCGCAGAATGGATACAAGCACCTGGTCGACAGTTCGCTGGACTGGGGTCAGGATCTCAAGGGATTGAAGCAGTGGCTCGATGAGCATCCCGACGACGCCCAGCACGTCTATCTGAGTTATTTCGGAACCGCATCGCCTGAATATTATGGCATCCAGGCCACGATGCTGCCGGGCTTCTTCAATCACTATCAGCCCCACGTTCCAGAACCGCTGACTGCGGGAACTTATTGCATCAGCGCGACGCTGCTGCAGGGTGTTTACGTGCCATTTCCCGGCAAATGGAACGCTTTATTCGAGAACTTATATCAACGCTGTCGCGAAAGTGTGCTGGAATATCAACGCGCTGCCAATGACCCGGACGCTTTGCGCAAACTCACCGCCGGGAAAACTCAAAACGACCTCGATAGGATTTTCACACTTTACGAAGGCCTGCGGCTGAGCCGTTTGTGCTCGTTTCTGCGAGCGCGCGAGCCCGATTTCAACGTCGGACATGCGATCATGATTTACCGGCTTAATCAGGCAGACGTCGATCAGGCGACCGAGGGGCCGCCCGTCGAACTGCTGCCCGAATGCGGGCCGGATGTCAAAGCGTGTTTGGGCATTCGCTGAAGGCGCCTTGCCGGGCGAATCTAGGCGTCCGGCCGACTCTTCCCGCCTTTGTCCCCTTTTCCGCCTTGACCGCCGGGGCCACCTTGGCCGCGCCCACCGCGGAACAATTCGCTTGGATCGACGTCGATTTTCTTGCCTTGCATCTTTTCGAACTCGGTGCGCTGTTCGGGCGTGAGAATTTCCATTGCTTTGGCGTTCATCTCGTCGCGCATGGCGCGCATGTTGCCGCCTTGTCCACCGCCAGCGCCGCCTCCAGGGCCTCCGGCGCGCCTCCGCCAGGGCCTCCGGCGGCAGGGCCTCCGGCGGCAGGGCCTCCGGCGGCAGGGCCTCCGGCGGCAGGGCCTCCGGCGGTGCGAGGTGGAGGCGCTCGGCGTGCCGAATCCGCCCGGCGGCGGATACAGGTCGTCCAACTTGTCTCTTTGGTCGTCGGACAGGCCTAACTGCTTGGCGATCTCAGGCCGGGTGAGCGCACGACCGCCGGCCATTTGCAGGCCGATTTGCGCCAGCCGTTCCTTTTGTTCGGGCTGCAAAAGGTCTTCAACCTTTTGACGTGTTTCAGCGGCTTTCGCGAGCCGTTCTTCGCGTGGCAGATCGCTCAGCTCTTCGGCCAGCGTCGAGATCTCGCTTTTTTGTTCTTCCGTCAACTTCAAATCTTTTTGGACGGCCTCGATTTGCAGCAGTGCAAAGCCGCCTCCGACGCCGCCGCGCCCCATGCCGCTGCCTCCAAAACCGCCGCGAGGGCCGCCATTTTGCGCCTCCGCGATTGCCGCCGTGGCGAGAATCACTAACGCAGATACTGCAGCCGCTTTCAGGAAACTTAAACCAGTGTTCATACCAATCGCTCCTCGTTTGAGTTCGATGCGCTTCGGAATTTGAGTGAATTCGAGTTCGGCCAGAATTGCGACGTATTCTAACCGATTAAACCCCGCCGGCAGTGTGCGAGTTCCGCCAAGCATGAACCCGGTCGTGTGCACTTGTTGAGGGCCTCTTGGGCGACTAACCTCAGAGATATCTCCTTTTGCAAGCCTCGCTTTGGGACCCGCCTGCGATGCTGCCACGCCATGTATCGGACAGTCTCCGAAACAGTGACTGCTTTTTGAAGCACAAAACCGCCGGCAATGGCTTTCGATCGTTGCCTCTGCCGCGGGTGCATGGGCAAGCGAGCTGGGTGGTCTGGCCTGGGCCGAGACTGCCCGACAGGCGCAAAAGACCAGACCGCTCGCGGATCCTGCCGAGTTTACGCTCGAGCTTCCATCCGGTCCCATTCGGCCAGGCAACAATCGTTGCGTCCAATGCAATTTGGGTGGCGAGCAGATCGTGGCGCGAGTGCTGGCCGAGGTCGGTTCCTCCGTCGTTGTCATTCTGCCCAATGGCCGGTTGATCGCCGTGCCGGCGGAAGAAACCGCCAACACCGACAAATCATTTAGCCCCGCCACGCCGCAGCAGATGGCGGCCGACTTGACCGCTCGGCAATTTGCGGGCTTCAAGACGCACGTCACGCGGCGACATTTGTTGCTGTATAACACCAGCGATCTGTTTTACACGGCGCAAGCCGCATCCTCGAGCCGATGTACTCCGGCGTTTACCTGTACGCCAAGGGGCAAAAGATCGAAGTCCACGAGCCCGAAGTGCCGCTGGTCGTGATCATGTTCCGCACCGAACAGGAGTTTCAGGCGTTTCAACGTATGCCCTCCGGCGTGGTGGCGTACTATTCGCCGATCACGAATTACGTGGTGATGTACGAACAATCGCGGCTCAGCGAGCTTGCGCCCGAGCTAGCGTTGCGACAAGCGATCAGCACGATCGCTCACGAAGGGGCGCACCAAATTCTGCACAATATCGGCGTGCAGCAGCGGATGTCGCACTGGCCCATGTGGCTGTGCGAAGGCCTGGCGGAATATTTTGCTCCCACCACGACCGATTCGCGCCTAAGCTGGAAAGGCGCCGGACAATTGAACGAACTGCGGCTGTATCAGCTCGATCAATACCTGCGCCGCCGTCCGCCGGAAACGCACGGCGACCTAGTGGCCGACACCGTCGAAGCGGCCCAACTCACCGCCACCGGCTACGCCACCGCCTGGGCTCTGACGCACTACCTGGTGCAAAAGCAGGCGCCGAGGTTCTTTGGCTTCTTGCAGGAGGTCAGTCGAATCGGGCCATTCGAAGGGGCGCATCGGGCCGATAAACATGGCCATATTGCCGAAAACCGTGCCATGTTCGTCAAGTACTTCGGTAAGGACATGGATGCCTTGGAAGACCAGATCGTGTTGCATCTGCAAAAGCTGCTGGCGCGGGGGTAGCCGCATCGGGCGGCATCTGCGGCTTTTCGGGCCGAAAATTGCCGCCGGGTCATTCTCTTCCCGGCTCAGGCTGCTCTGGCTGTGAGCTAAGTTTTAGGGAGTTGCCATATCTTGAAATCCACCAGTTCATTCTCCGATGAAAACAACCTCCCGATTTGGCTGGCTGAGTTGGGTTTTTGCGCTGACGATTTTCCTAAGCGCGTTTTTGCTGTTTGAAGTGCAGCCGCTGCTGAGCAAGTACGTGCTCCCCTGGTTCGGCGGCACGCCGGCCGTGTGGACCACCTGCATGGTCTTCTTCCAAACCGTGCTGTTTCTCGGATACGCCTATGCGCACTTCAGTCAGCGGATGTTCAGGCCGGGGATTCAAGCGGCGGTGCATTTGTTGCTGTTGGCTGGCGCAATCGCCGTGCTGCCAATCGCTCCAGACGCTTCGTGGAAGCCGGCCCCCGATCAGTCGCCAACCTGGCGCATTCTGATGTTGCTGACAGTCTGCGTTGGGCTTCCCTATTTCGCGCTTTCGACGACCGGTCCGCTAGTGCAAGCGTGGTTCAGCCGCACGTATCCCAGCCGCTCGCCCTACCGGCTGTACGCGCTGTCGAACATCGGCTCGCTGTTGGCGCTGTTGAGTTATCCGTTTTATGTCGAGCCGGCGTTCAACATCGGATCCCAAGCGCGGTATTGGACCTGGGGCTTCATCGGCTTCGCGGTGTTGTGTGCCGTTTCCGCGGTGATTTCCGGATGGATTGTTCGTGGACGCGAAGTGGCTGAAAACGAAAATTTCCCCGCACAAAGTGCCGCGGAAGAATCGCCGCCGACCTGGGGCCGACGCCTGCTTTGGCTGGCTCTGCCGGCGCTGGCCTCGATGATGCTCTTGGCCACCACGAATCACGTCTGCCAGGACGTAGCCGTCATCCCATTTTTGTGGGTCATGCCGCTGAGCTTGTATCTGTTGACGTTCATTATCAGCTTCGACCATGAGCGCTGGTATCGGCGTCAGTTTTTCGCGCTGGCCGCGGTGGCCAGTTTGTGCCTGGTGACGGCCGTCGATCAATTGATCACGACCGGCGCGAATGTTTCGTTCAGCTTCGTCGTGGAATTGGCGATTTACTTTGCAGCATTGTTCTTCCTCTGCTTGGTTTGCCACGGCGAGCTGGTGCGCCTCAAGCCGTCGGCCCGGTATCTCACGTCGTTCTATCTGATGATCTCCGCCGGTGGCGCCTTGGGCGGGCTGTTCGTCAGCCTCGCAGCCCCGGTGTTGTTCTCCACGTTCTTGGAATGGAAAATCAGCTTGATCGTGGGCTGCGTTTTGGCCGCCGCCACTTTTTTAGGGAGCCGTTCCACCGCGTCCTTGCGCCGGCTCTATTATCTGGCGCCGGCGCTCGTGTTGCTGTTTGTCGGATTCAACTATCTTTCCCGAGTCGAGTCGGGCGAGACCGAGCTGAATCTTTCCTCGCGCAGCTTCTACGGCGTGTCGCGGGTCATCGAGCGGGAAAGCAACGATCCGCAGCAGCACAAGTACCTCATGTACAGCGGACGAATCGTACACGGTGTGCAATTCGTCGATCCAGCTAAGCATCTGCTGCCAAACGCCTATTTTGGTCCCGAGACCGGCTGCGGCCGGGCATTCGAGTTTTTTGCCAATCGGTCCGATTTGCACGTGGGAGTCGTTGGCCTCGGCGCAGGGACGATGGCCACCTATGCCAAGGCTGGGCAGCATTTTCGCTTTTATGAAATCAACCCCGACATGCTCCGGTTGGCCGACAAATATTTCAGCTATCTGAAAGATTGTCGCGGCCAGGTCGAAGTGAAACTGGGCGACGGCCGATTGACGCTCGAGCGCGAGTCAACGTCGATGGCCGAACCGCGGTTCGATCTGCTGGTGCTGGATGCCTTCAGCGGCGATTCGGTTCCGGCGCATCTGCTCACCAAAGAAGCGTTCGAGATCTATCTAAAGCGATTGAAACCCGACGGCGCGATTGCCGTGAACATCTCCAATCGCTACTTGAATCTCGCGCCGGTGGTTTGCGGCGTGGCTCGCGAATTCGGACTCACTCCCCTGCGGTTTTCGTCTCCTGGCAATTCGGCTGAAGGAAAATTCCCGGCCGAATGGCTCTTGCTAACCAAGAACCCGGAACTGATCGCCAAGTATCCGGAGGCTGCCGAAGTCGCCGCCGAGGTCCGTCCGATTCGGAACGGCTATTGGACCGACGATCACAGCAACCTGTTCGAGATTTTGAAGTAGGCGTTCTCGACGGTCGCAATCGGGCGATTTTCATCGCCATATCTGATTGACAGCGCGGCCTTTGGCGATAGATTGAGTGGCGCTCCTGGGCAATTCGGGACACTCGTTCCCAAATTGACGTTCGTCGGCGCTATGTCCGGGCAGAAATCATTATGCTCGCTTTGCGGCAACGTTTTTGGCTTCGCAGTGTTCTGCCGCTGACACTGGCATCGTCGTGCGTCGCTGTCGGGATTTCGACCGCGCTGGCTGATACTCAAACGCCCAGCAGTCCGACGCCCATTAGTCTGACAACGATCGGGTCGGCGTACACTCAGAATTCGATTCGCTGGCCAGCACCGGCACGTCGTCCACGGTTCCGACAGGTTGGGTATTTTTGGAAAGCGGATCCGGCGCCAACTCGACGTGCACAGCGGGCACCGGCAGCGACAGGCAGATCTGGCACCGGCACGGGTTGGGAATCTGGAGACTTTGATTATGACGGATCGACAGATGCAGCGATCGACTACGACCTTTGGTTGTCAGACCGCAATGCCAGTCAAGGCGCTCCGTTGGGAGGCAACGGCAATGTCCAACCGGTGCCGGAACCCGGCACGATGGTATTGATGGCATTCGCTCTGGCAGGGCTGCCCGCAATGGTGCGCCTGCGATCGCGCCGCACATCGCATATCTGACCAAGTCGCCTTGGAGCAGAAATCTTCATTGCCCGCACCAAAATGAAACAAGCCCACGGGCACTTTGCCCATGGGCTTGTTTGTTTCGACCTGATTGACAATTCTGCGCGCGGCTTTAGCGCTTCAGGCGCGACGATTCCGCATTAGGCTGCTCGGCTTGCAAGGTCGGGGAGCTGGAATCGTCCATTTGCAGCGGGCGCGGCTCCTGAACGACTTGCTGCTTGCCTTCGGCGGAGTAATCGCCGACTTCAACCACGCGGCCGTCGGTGTTCCAGCGCGTCCACTTGCCGCTCAACACGCCGGCCACGTAGGCGCCTTCCAACTGCTTCTGGCCGTTGGGATGCCACCACGTGAACTTGCCTTGCTGCTTGCCGGCGACGTATTCGCCTTGTAACTGTTTCTGGCCGTTGGGATACCACCAGGTGAACTTGCCAACGGGCAGATCGGATTCGTACCGGCCTTCCATTTGCTTCTGGCCGTTCTTGTGCCACCAGGTCCACAATCCGTGGCGCTGGTTGGTGCCTTCGGTGCCGGTCACTTGAACGTTGGCCGTGCCAGTCCAGAAATCGTAGTTCGACTTCGTGATTTCCTTGCCGTACAGCACCCAACCTTCAGCGCGCTTCGAACCCGGGGCGTAGTTGTCAACTTGCGGGGCCAGGCGGCGGCCATCGACGTACTTCTCACGCGTGGCCAGCTTGTAGTCCGGACCCCATTCCATCACTTCGCCGTCGAGTTGACCTTGCTTGTAGTCGACTTCGCGGCGCTTCTGGCCATTGGGGAAGTACCACACGCTCTTGCCGTTCCGCTCGCCGTGGTCAAATTCCCATTCGCTCACTTTGCGGTTCTTGGAATCGAACACCTTCCAAGTGCCGTTCAGCACGCCGTCCTCAAACGTGGCTTCTGCCACAAACGGCGCTTGGAAATCTTTGTACAGCGCGCCCTGCAACATCGGCGCTTCGTTGGGGCCATACCAGCGCAGCCAGCGGCCATGGCGCTTGCCGTAGCGATATTCGCCGCTGCCGACCAGACGGCCCTTCTCATCCCACTCGGTCCACAGACCGTGGTTGTAGTAGTTGCCTTCGGCGTCCTGCGTGACGTGGCGCTCGATCTTCACCGCGGAGTTGGGATGCCGCTCGCGGATCACTTCCACGCCGTTTTCAGTGCTTTCGCTCGACGGTGTCGCATCGGCGGCAGCGTCTTCGGTGATCGGCGCTGCCTTCGCCGGACCGGCGATGGTCGGGGTTTCTTCAGTAGCCAAGGCGGGAGCGACTTCCATGTCGCTCGCCGACGGCTTGGCCAATGTCGGCTGCTCTTTCGCCAGCGTCACCGACGCAGTCACCGGCAGAGCGGCGCCTAACGCCAGCCCCAAAATCCAATGTGCGGGCTTCCGTGCCATGTTTCTAACTCCTTCGATTCGCCGCTAATTGTGTCAGGTCGGTAAGTCTTTTCTGGCCGCGACGTCGCCGGGGCTATCGAGCCACCATCTTGACGTCGCAAAAGAGGCGGGAACCGATGTCTCACCGGGCGGGTTAACCGGTGCATCGACAAGTCCCCTAGACTCATCATTCGTTATCGGCCCGTTAGGCGCGGAATTGTCGATTTTTCCGCATCAATTTATAGAACCGTTGCCGTAGCTAAGCCGTTACCTTGCGGCTAGTTGCGACGAATCCGAAAAGTCTTCGGAAGCGGCAAACATGATGCGGCTTACGCAGCTTATCGACCGGCGGCGTCCAATCGAGCGATCTGCCACGTTTGAAGCCGATCGAAGATCGGCGAAAGCCATCCGCCGGGCAGACAAGCCGCCGCGAATACCCAACCGGTGGCGGCGCCCCACGACGCATCACTGAGAAAATGGTTGCAACTGGCCACTCGTTGCGCCCCGGCCAAAACCGCAAAGGCCGCAAAGAGCCACTTTCCGCGGGGAAACAGCCAACTCAGTCCCATCGCTAAACCCACTGCCACGGCGGTGTGACTGGAGGGAAAGCTTTGCCATCCGGAACCGTTGGTAAGAAACGGAAACCAGCCGTGAAACGTATCGAATACGCGGATCTCGGCCGAGCGGCCAATCGTGTGCGGCCTGGCCCGGGCCAAAAACAGCTTCACGATGTCGGCGCCCAATCCTGCAAGATAAGTGCAGCCGATCATGCGCGGCAATTTGATTCGCTGTTGCGGGGCCAACGCCCACGCCGCCAGCAAGATGGCGGCGGCTCCCAGCCCGTGTCCCCACACTTCCGAAAGTTGGCAAAGCTTATTCAATCCGCCGGGCAGGCCCTTGGCGCGCAGCCATTGGGCCAGCGGTATGTCAACGCTTAATGCCGCCGCGCCCAGCAGCGCCAACAGCGCGGGCCAGGCAAATTGTCTGGTCCAATGGCGCGTTTGAGGTTTCAACGACGTCGTCGCTCCGCGATTTTCGCGTGCGGCATCGCGATCCTCTCGTCGTTTTGTTTCTACAGTCGTCGACATGGTCCGCAAGGATAGCAGCATGCCCCACCGCCGAGAACGCCAGATCACTGGCGGCGAATCAGTGCTAGCGGTCTTGTTACAAACGCTTTACATCCGCAGAGCCTCGCCGCGGGTACTATCAGACGAAGAGTTGTTCAGGGGAAGCCCCGGCTTCCCATTTCCCATGGCACAAGGAGTTCGATCATGCGACGCGCACTTTTTTGTCTGTTGACGGCTGGGATCGTCATGGCCGTTTTGGCAATGTCACCGACGTCCACCTGGGCCAAAGGAGATGGACCGTCGCTAAGACAACTCGCCGAGTGGTCAGTTAATGAGAAGCCCGAAGGCGCTCAATACGCGATTAAAGCGCTCCGCGACAAGGGCCCCGCAGGATTAGAAGCACTGATTGAATTCCATCGATACTGGATCGACAAGCAACTGAAGGAACCGGGTTCGATCGATTCCGATCCAACCTGGCAGCGCGTGAAGGTCGCGCTCGATGCGGTTGGCGCACAGCGAGATTGCTATGCGTCGCGTCTCTATTGGTACACCGATTTCGACGCCGCCAAAGCCGCGGCCAAAAAATCGCGCAAGCCAATCCTCTCGCTTCGCTTACTAGGAAACTTGACCGACGAGTTCAGTTGCGCCAACAGCCGATTCTTCCGCACGACACTGTATGCCAATGAAGAAGTCAGCAAAGAATTGCGCGACCGGTTCATTCTGCATTGGCAATCGGTGCGTCCCGTGCCCAAGGTGACGATCGATTTTGGCGACGGCCGAAAATTGGAGCGCACGCTCACCGGAAACAGCGTCCACTATGTGTTGGATCGCGATGGCCGCGTGATCGACGCCCTGCCCGGCCTGTATGGCCCGAAGGCGTTCTTGCAAGGAATTAGAACCGCGCGAGTCGCCGTCTTTGGCATCAGAGACATGAACGAAACCGATCGGGCGAAATATTTGTCGGACTATCATATAGCGATTGAGGAAATGCTCCGGCAAAATTGGCAAAACGACCTGGCGAACCTTGGCCTGGTGCCCTCGGAGTATGATCCCGCGAATGACACGACAACCGAGAAACCGACTGCCACAGCGGCCAACAATCTCGCGTCCGCCAAGCGGCAAGTTGAAACGATTGTCTTGGCCCACATTCTGGCCGATGCCAGCGAGCTAACTGCAAAAACAGACGACGCAGTTTGGGGCCGCATCGCCCAATTGCATCGGGCCGACGCGGAATTGGACCAGGCAAGCATCGCGCTCATTCGCTCGCAGCACCCCACGGCACATATGGCAGCGCCGCTCACCGCCAGCAAGGCGAGGGTCGAAGACCCCCTGTTGCGAATCGTAAATTCTTTCCAGCACGCCGTGGCCATCGATACCGTGCGAAACGAGTACACCATGCGCCGGCCGATTCACGAATGGCTATCCCAAGGTGGTCCGTCTGCCGATGCGGACGTAGATGCGCTGAATGAGCGAGTTTACACTCAACTATTCCTCACTCCCAGCAGCGATCCTTGGCTAGGATTGATTTCCGGCGATGTGTATACGGCGCTCGAGAATAACGGCGTGACGCAGTCGTCGCCGGAAGTAGAATAGTTGTTTCCCCACGAAAGCATCCGAATGGAGCAGCAAACCGTTCTGACCGTCGAAGACGATCCGGCCATCCGTCGGGGCATCGTCGATGCCCTGCGCTTGCCGGCTACGGCGTGTTCGAGGCGGCGCACGGCGACACCGGCCGCCAGATGGCCACCGAGCGATCGTACGATTTGCTGCTCTTGGATCTCGTGCTGCCCGGTTGCGAGGGGCTCGAGATTCTCCGCGCCGTGAAGCAATCGCGCCCCACGCAACCCATCATCATTCTCACCGCGCACGGCGAAGAAAACGATCGCGTCGAAGGCCTGCGCCTGGGCGCCGACGACTACGTCGTCAAACCGTTCAGCGTCAAGGAACTGCTGGCCCGCGTGGAAGCCGTCTTGCGCCGTTCGCCGGAGCACCGCGCGAACTGTCGGAAGTCCCCTTCCCCGGCGGCGTGGCCGACTTGGCCCGCTTCGAAGTCCGTTACGACGACGGCCAGCGCGCCGAGCTATCGGATAAAGAAGCCGAGCTGCTGCGCTATCTGGCGGCAAATTCCGGCCGAGCCATCTCCCGCGACGAACTGCTTACCCGCGTCTGGCAGCTCAACCCCCGAGGCCTTTCCACGCGTACTATCGATATGCACGTCACTCGCCTGCGCGAAAAACTGCGTGACAATTCCGACGAACCGCGGGTAATTCTCACCGTCCGGGGCAAAGGCTACATGTTCGCCTCGAACTCTCAACCCTAACTCCTGAACCCTGAACCCTTCTGCATGCACCGCCCCTGGCAAATCTGGCTCACGTTCGCCGCCTGTCTGACGGTTGTGATCGCCGCGGTCGGCTGGCTGAGTTTCAAAGCGCTGGAGTCCGACGCTGCGGAAGCCACCGCGCACCGCCAGGCGGCACAAGAGGAAAATGTTCGCTTGGCGCTGTGGCGCATGGATTCACAAATCGCGCCGCTGGTGGCGCAGGAGAACGCTCGGCCCTATTTTGTGTACAACGCATTCTACTCGGCCGAGCGCGCGTTCGGGCGCATGTTCAATCGCGGCAAAGGCGACGCCGATATCACGGTGCCAACCCCGTTCTTGACGCAGCCCGATGCGCTGGTCTTATTGCACTTCCAGTTCGACGCGGCCGATCAATTGAATTCGCCGGAGGTTCCGACCGGAAGGTTCTTTGAAATGGCGGTGCCGCAGTATTTGGGTGAACCGCAATTTCAGGAAAATCAACAGCGATTGGCCGAATTGAAACACAAAATGGACGCAGCCGTGCTGCTCGCGGATTTGCCGGCAGGGACGTCCGAAATCAGCACGCCCGCCCAATTGTCCCCCAACGACGCTTACCAACTGGCCGATGCCGACCCATCCAATCAAGTGCAACAAGCGGCGCACGGGCAAATGGAATATCAGGCCCGGCAAAAATCGTTCGCTCAAAGCAACACCGCGGTGCAAAGCCTGAACAATGCGTACGCTCAGGAGCCGGATGCTACCAGCAAGATTTCGTCGGACGTTCGCATGTCGATGATGACGCCGCTGTGGCTGCAATCCGATCTTGCGCTGGCACGGCGCGTGAATGTCGCCGGCCGCGATTATTTGCAGGGCTGTTTGTTGGATTGGCCCGCGATCAAGCGACAACTTTTGACCACCGTTGCGGATTTGCTGCCGCACGCCGATTTGATGCCCGCCATCCAGGCCGATAGCGCGGAGAGCGTGCGGCGAATGGCGTCGCTGCCAGTGCAGTTAATTCCCGGTCCGCTGCCTGAATTGATTTCCAACGGGCTTTCGCCCGTTAAAGCATCGCTGCTGGTGGCATGGGCGCCTTGATTCTGGCGGCACTCGCCGCCGCCGTGCTGCTGCAGGGAATTTTGGCGCTCAGCGAGCGCCGCGCCGCATTCGTTTCGGCCGTCACGCACGAGTTGCGTACCCCGCTCACAACGTTTCGTATGTACGCCGAAATGCTCAGCCAGGATATGGTGCGCGACGAAACACAAAGGCGCAGTTATCTGGAAACATTGCAGGTCGAGGCCGATCGACTGACGCATCTGGTGAGCAATGTGCTGGCGTATGCTCGGCTGGAGCGTGGCCGCCCCGGCGGGCGAATCGAAACGGTTTCGATCGAAAAGCTGCTCGCGGTCGCCACGCAACGACTGGCCGATCGCGCCGCTCAAGCAAATTTCCAGCTGTCGCTGGAGACATCCGGCGATGTGCACCAGCGGCTTGTTCGTGCCGATCCCGCCATTGTCGAACAAATCCTGTTCAATCTGGTCGACAATGCCTGCAAGTACGCCGCTTCCGCGACCGATCGAACGTTGCATTTATCGGTCGCCGCGCAAAACGCGAAAACCGAGATCCGCCTGCGCGATCACGGCCCGGGAATTTCCGCCGTCGAGCAGCGCCGGCTATTTCAACCGTTTCACAAATCTGCCCGCGAAGCCGCGCATTCCGCTCCCGGCGTAGGTCTGGGCCTGGCGCTGAGCCGTCGCTTGGCCCGCGACATGCACGGCGACCTGCGCTACGAGGCGAATTCCGCAGGCGCCTGCTTCACGCTGTCGCTGCCCACGGTCAGCGGAAGTTCTTAGTACCCCGCTGGCACCAGCTCCGTGCGTTCTTCCCATACGGTGCGCATCGTGGTGATCGGTACTTTGCGCACTTGTTCTTCATCGACATAGCGGACCGTGGTCATGGGCACCTTGCGCACTTGCTGTTCTTCCACCCACCGCTGGGTGGTCACGGGCACTTTGCGAGTCTGCCGCTCCTCGACGTAGCGCACCGTGTTTACTGGAATCTTGCGCACCTCTTCTTGCGAAATGTAGCGCACCGTTTGAACCGGCACTTGCTGGGCCACGACCTGCGGCGCATACATTGTTGTGGCCACCTGACCCCAGCGGAACCAACCCAGTCGCACCGGCTGATAGGCGATGTACGGCGTATACTGCGTCACATAATTGGTGGCCATCGCCGATTCGTATACGGGCTTCTGCACGCACACTCGCTGCTCCTGCTCGGAGGTTTCATACACCGGCTTCATGACCGTGTAAGTTTCTTCGCGCTCGGCGGTCTCAATCACCGGCTTGCGAACGGTGACTTTTTCTTCGCGCTCCGCCGTTTCCGTCACGGGTTTTCGCACGGTGATTCGTTCTTCCCGCTCCGAGGTTTCGCACACCTGCTTGCCCACCCAGTATTTCCGCTCGGTCATCACCAGTGTCGAGTAGCAAGCGGTGCTTGCGGTCGGCGCATAGTACGTTGTGGTCGGCGCGTAGTAAGTTGTCGTCGGCGCGTAGTACGCCGTCGCGGGCGCATAGTAGGTCGTTGTTTCGGCCGGAGCATAATACGTGGTTTGAGCGGCCGGCGCCGAATACCAACCATCGTCGGCGGTGTCGGCCATTGCGATTGTGGAACAAATCATCGACAACAGCGCAAACAACCCGGCGGTCCACAGCGTGGTGCGGGTGGCGATCATGGCTGGCTCCTTTAAGCTGAAAATCTTGGTGAACCCGGCGCTAGATTATATGCGCAGCCGAGATTCGATTTCCAGCAGGGGCGCAGGCACGAATAGAGACAATCGGCCTGATAATTGGCGCGTTATTGCAGGGGTGCTGACCCGCTTTTGTCGGACGTCGGTGGTTCGGCATTGCTGGGATACGCAGATAGCACGCCGCGCAACACATCCACCGACTTCGGATCGTTGAACGCGCTCGGCAAGCCCGGGGTGAATCGCTGCTGGGCTGGCGCTGCTGGCAGCGCAGCCGTGCTTGCCACTGGCTTGACGTCATCCTGTAGTGAAAATGTCTTAGGTTGTGCGTAGCCGGACCAATATGTCGAATCCCATGTGGTTCCGCCTGGCGCATTGTTGTGGGCCGAGGGAACGGTCGCCTCGCCAGGCGCCTCGCCCGGCGGTAGTGGACCGCTGGGACCTTCCAGAGGCAATCCGCGTTGCGGTTGCAGGGGCTGCGAATTTGGATCGGGGCGCTGGCCGCTCGGCGCCGGAGTGCCGGGCGGAATTGTCTCGCCGCTGGGATTCGTGCCGCCGACTGCCGCCGCCGCTTCCGCCGGCCCAAAGCCCGTGCAACGTACTTGCCAACCGCCTCCCAAAGCGCGGTAAGTGCGAATCAATCCCAAGGCAATGTCTCCTTGAGCTTGCGCGAGCAGATCTTGCTGCTGCACCAGGTTCTGCTGCAAGAGCGCCACGCGGTTGAAATCGACTAGGCCTCCGCGGTACTGCACGATGGAAAGTTTCACGGCTTTGTCGGCCGCATCGACGCTGCGTTGCATCGCCTTGGCTTGCAGTTGCGATTCCAGGAATTCCGCCAGTCCGTCTTCCACTTCGGAATTCGCGTGCAGCACCGTGTTTTGATACGCCAGCACGAGTTCTTTGAACTTCGCATCCTGCACGCGAATGTTGTTCACCAGCCGGCCATAGTTCAGCACGTTCCACTGGAAGCCCGGGCCGACGGTGCCCTGCTGCGATTTGTTTTTGAACAGATCGGTAAACCGTTCCGAATCGAACACGAAAGTTCCGGTAATCGCAATCTGCGGATACAGCTCCGACTCCGCCACGCCAATTTGTGCGCACTGCGCCGCAGCTTCGCGCTCCGCACGGCGGATATCAGGTCGGCGGGTCAGCAAATCGCAGGGGATGCCCACGACCACGTCGGGCGACGCGCCGGGAATCGGCTTCTCGCCCAGGCATTTTGTCAAATCTCGTGTCGGAATGCCCAACAGCACGCACAGCCGATCGTTCGCCGCCCGCAGTTGCTTGCTGAGCTGCGGAATTAGCGCCTCGGTTTGCGCCAAAGTGCTGGTGGCTTGTTGCACGTCCAATTCGCTGGTCAAACCGCCGCGGAAGCGGGCTTGAGCAATCTCGAGCGATTCGGTTTGGATGGCGATATTGTCGTGCACGTATTGGAGTTGCTGCTGTAGGGTGCGCATCTCGACGTAAGTCGACCCCACGTCCCCCAACAGCGTGACGATCACATCGTCGTAATTGAACACCGACGCATCGAGCACGTCGGCGGCCGATTCGATCTCGCGGCGGAAGCGACCCCAGAAATCCAGCTCCCAAGCCAGATTGAAGCCCAGGTCCCAACTGTTGAAGAATCGCTGTGGCAGGAAATTTTGGTTGGCCGCCAGCGTACTAATTGCATTTCGCGAATAACCGCCGATCGCTTGCTGCGTTTGCGGAAACAAGTTGCCGACTTGGATCGCCAATGCCGCGCGGGCTTCCAAGATCCGATACCCGGCTTCCTTGAGCGTGAGGTTTTGCTGATATGCCGAGCGGACCAGTTCATTCAAATCGGGATCATTGAATGTCGTCCACCAGTGGCTCAGGTCAGGTTCGTCGGTGCTGATCCGCTTATCGGTCTCATCGATCCAATGCTCGGCCACCGGCGCCGGCGCCTGGTGGTAGTTCGGGCCAACCTTAAAGCCGTTGCCGAAGTATTCGCGCCACGGGGTGCAGCCGCTGGACATTAGCGCGGCTGCTACCAGCAACAGCAGCGCGACGCCCAGCATGTCCACCGGACGTCGACCGGTGAGTTGCTGTTTGCCGCGATGTAGGCCTGCCGCCCCCCGCATCAGTCCTCCGTGAACTTGGGGATTTGCCCGCTTCAAAGCCCTGCTGGGGCCGTTGCGGACCGCAAAAGGGGTAATCCTCCTTGGTTATCGGAAAGGTCGCCGCAACAGGTAGAGTCAAAATACTAGGAAAATCTTTGGTGGATATCTCAGGTTTCCCATCTTGTCGCTTCTCGGGTCAGCCATTTTCAGGCATTGATCGTTTTGCGATCAATTCTTCGAGGCCGGACGTCCAACGGCGATTTTGCAGCGGCACCGCAGGACGCCGCCTGCTAGCGGAAATCATTGATCTAAGTCGTTGCTGGGGGTCGTTTAGTTCGCCCCTGAGACATGCCGCCCACCTGCGTGGCATGATCTTTGCAAATTACGATTCGCGGATCGAAGCGTTGCAAATCGTCGTGAATCTAACAACTCGTGCCATCGGGCACACCCCATGAAGAGAGATTCCAGGAGAACACCATGTCCATACTTGCCACCACATTCCTGTTTGGTGCAGTTGGTTATTCAATCCTTTATTTGCTTTTGGGCGGAGGCTTGGGCGGCGCGATTCTGATCTTCATCATTGCCAAGATGCTCGGAGGCTAAACACGCCGTTCTTGCTTTTGCAGGACGCTAGGAGGTCAAGGTTAGAGCTTCCAGCCGGCAGATATGGCCGAAGAAGTTCAAAAAACTCGACGCTCTGATTTGCCCACAAAGTTTGCCGCCCGCGCCTCTGGTTAAGACGACCGGCCGGGCGGCTTTTTTTGCGAGCACAGTCGTCGAGCGCTAGTCGTGGGAATCGACGGCCGACGATTCTGTGATCAACCTTGCCGCGCGATTGCGCGTGAAATAGTTCCAACCCCACTGCATCAAGACCAGCACGCGATTGTGGAACTGCACGATGTGCATCAAGTGCACGAACAGCCACACCCACCACGCCAACCAACCGGAGAATCGGCACCAGCCCAAATCCGCCACGGCGGCGTGCCGTCCGATCGTCGCCAGATTGCCCAAGTCTCGGTAGCGAAACGGCGGCAGTGTTTCTCCCAGTAGCCGCGTACCGATCAGCTTGCCGACGTAGCGTCCTTCCTGAATTGCCGGCTGAGCCACGCCGGGAAGCGGCTGCCCATCGGCACCAACTAAGTGCGCCAGGTCACCGGTCACGAAAATCTCGGGATGACCCGGCACGCTGCAATCGGGCTCAACATTCACCCGCCCCGACCGATCGAGCTTCGCCCCAGCCGCTTTCTCAAGCATCTTTCCCAGCGGCGAGGCCTGCACACCGGCGGCCCACAGAATCGTGCGGGTGGCAATGTTTTCTTTGCGAACTCCTGAATCCACCGTAACTTGGTGCGCTTGAATGTCAGTCACTCGAGTGTTCAACCGCACTGTGGTGCCAAGTTTTTCCAGCGACGCCAGCGCCTTGGCCGACAGCGCCGGTTTGAACGTGGGCAGTACCCGATCGGTGGCTTCCACCACGATCACCTCGGCCTGCGCCGGATCGATATGGCGAAAGTTGCCCTTCAAAGTTTCACGGGCCAATTCGCACAGTGTGCCGGCCATTTCCACCCCGGTTGGTCCGCCGCCTACAACCACGAATCGCAGCCACGCTCGAATCTTTTCTTGATCGGGCTTGGGATTTACTGCCGGATCGGCCTCGCGCTCCGCTTGCTCAAACGCCGAAAGAATGCGAGCTCGAATTGCCGTGGCATCCTCGACGGTTTTTAAGCCCGGCGCGAACGGCTCCCAATCATCGCGCCCGAAGTACTGATGCCGCACGCCGGTGGCGATCACCAGCGTGTCGTACGAAATCGCGCCGTCGCTCATGAGCACTTTGCGATTGGCCACGTCGATGTCCGTCACTTCCCCTAGCAGCACTTCGACATTCGCTTGCCGCTTGAACAATGACCGCAATGGCGCGGCGATATTGGCCGGCGACAATCCGCCGGTGGCTACCTGATACAGCAGCGGCTGAAACAAATGAAAGTTGCGTCGATCGATCAGGGTAATGCGGGCCGGCGCCTTGCGCAACTTGCGGGCCACGTTCAAGCCGGCGAATCCGCCGCCTACGATCACCACGCGATGCGCTGATTCCATAGCTTGTGTGCGTTTTTAGGCAGCTTGAGCACGCTGAGTTACAGCCGGATAGTTTGCCGCAAACCAGTCGGCCGCTTCGGCAATATTCGCAATGCCCATTTTGGCGCCGTAGATGCGATCCGTCCATCCGCAGTTTGTCTCGATACGTTGAGCCGACGCTCGCGACTTTCGTAAGCCCCGCCGCCAGGGGCGCGAGATTTCCTGAAGTCTCCGCCACGGTCGCTCCAGTCGCTTGCGCCGCCCAGCGCCAGCGCCAATATCTCCGTCTGTGCCGGGCACTTTTGCCACCGCCCTCAGAAAGTCGGTCATTACCGAACGCGGCAGTTGACCGATCCGCACCAGTTCGGCCGCTTCGCGGAAGATCAAATCGGTCCAGTGCGGCCAGTCGATTTCAACGCCGCCGAATCGTTCCGAGAATTTGTCTTTGACGGTTAGCGCGGCATCCAAAGACAGCGTGCTATAGGTCTTCCACAGGAATGGAGAGTAATGGTAGGGCTGCGGATCTTCGACGCTCCAATCCCAGCGGCGCGAGCCCGTCCAGCGTTTCGGCAAGTACGCTACCGCGCTGCTCGATTTCGCGTGCCGTCCAAGAATCATCAGCGGAGAATCGACGATCGCTACCCGCCGACTCACGCACGCGGTGCCGCGTATGCCGAAGAATTCCACATGCTGCGGCGAGGCAAACCAGCCGGCTCGCTGCCGCACTTGCTCGACGACCTCGCGCTCCAGCGCCCACGATCCGCCCGGAAGCACCACTTTCTCGTTCAATAGCCGCCGCGCCATTTCCTGCCCTGTCAGCAGCCTGACATCGCCGGTGAAGTGCTGCTGCGGGTCGAACGAATTGGCGACGCTCGCCTCCGGATATTCCGGCCACAAGTATCGCACGAATCGGCCGCTCACCATGTCCGCGCCCGATTGCTCGATCACTTGGTCCAGCCTGTCGAACCGATCGGGCAGCATGAGATCGTCGTCGCCCATGTGGCACAGCCATTGGCCATTGGCGAAGCGATAGACAAACTCCAGGTGCTCGCCGATGCATAGTCGATGCCCCGGACGAACGACTCGCAAGCGGCGATCCGTCGCCGATAGCCGCTGCAGCCAATCGTAACAACCGTCCTCCGAGCGATTGTCGCTGACGATCCACTCGACATCCTGCCGGGCGATCCTTTGAAGCATCGCCGGCAGCGTGATCGCCAACGTCTCACGACCGTTCAGCGTCGGCAGTACGATCGAATATTTTGGCATCGCTCACGGAGGGTTGAAATCAAGCGGCGGCGCGGATAATCGCATCGGGCGTCAGATCGCTCTCGCGCCGCAGGAACTGCTGACTCCCGACCTTGTCGCAAACCTCGCTGCGAAGCGCGAGACACCGCACGCGCGATTGCAAATCGGGCCACGCTTCCAGCTGCTCGCGCACGAACGAGCCAAATCCCCCGGCCGATAAATGCTCCTCGACCACAATCACGCGGCGATAGTTGCGCACCAATTGGGCGATTGATTCCGCCGTGGCCCGGTCGTCAGACCACAATGCGGCGCTATACACCGCTGCCCCCACCTTCGGCGCCGCTTCCAGCGCGATCGCCGCCAGCGAGCCGCACGCCAGGATCGCAACTCCGTCGCCGTCGCACAATCGCGGGAACGCCGGCGCTTGCAGAACCAGCGGCCCCTCGTGCAGTACTTTCTCTCCCGCTTTGCCCAAGCGAAGATACGCCGGCCCGTCGTAATCGCAAAGAAATCGAACCGCCGCCCGCGCTTCGTGCGGATCGCACGGCGTCGCCATCAACATGCCGGGCATGCTCCGCAGGCAGGCGAGGTCTTGAACCGCGTGATGACTGTACCCCAAGGCGCCGTAAGCCAACCCAGCCCCCACGCTCACCACTTTCACGTTCGAGCGGTGATAACACACGTCGTTGCGAATCTGTTCCAGGCAACGCAACGTGGGGAAGTTGGCGATCGAATAGGTGAACACGTTGTAGCCGCAGCGCGAAAGCCCGGCGGCCACGCCGGTCATGTTCTGCTCGGCCACGCCGGCATTGAGAAATCTATTCGGAAACGCCTGAGCGAATGGTTCGACGACTCCAAAACCTAAATCGCCGATCACGAGAAACACGTTCTCGCGGCGTCCGGCCTCGCCCAGCAGTGATTCGATAAATGCATTGCGCACGGCGAATTCCTCAACGCGCTTCTAAGCGGTGCGCAATTGGGCCAACGCGGTCTGCAATTGCTGTGCGTCCGGCGGGCGATAATGCCACAGCAACTTGTCTTCCATGAAATCGATGCCGGCGCCTTTCACCGTGTCGGCCACAATCACCGTCGGCCGGCCACGACTGGGATGATCCAAATCTAGCGCTGCGGAAAGGGCGCTCAGATCGTGTCCATCCACGCGTACCGTGTGCCAGCCGAACAGGGCAAATTTCTCCGGCAGCGGATCCAGCCGCAGCACTTCTTCGACGCGCCCCATGCTTTGGATTTTGTTGTAATCGACAATCACCCACAGGTTGTCGAGCTGATGATGCCCGGCGAACAAAATCGCTTCCCAATTGGAACCCTCGTTCAATTCGCCGTCGGACAGCAGGGCCACAGTCCGCCACGATTGACCGCGGCGACGCGCACCCAGCGCCAGCCCGCAAGCCAGGGGCAATCCGTGCCCCAGGGATCCCGTAGAAAACTCCACCCCCGGCACCTGGTGCGAAACGTGCGACATTAGGCGAGAGTTATCCTGTCCGTATTGTTGCAGTTCGCTAACCGGAATGAACTCTCGCAGCGCCAGCGCCGAGTACAAGCCCACACAACTGTGCCCCTTGCTCAAAACAAACCGATCTCGCTCGGGCCACCCCGGCTCTTCGGGCCGCAACCGCAATCGGCCCCCCGGCGCAAACAGCACCGCCAGAATGTCGGCCATGCTCAGCGCCCCGCCGATGTGCGAGGCCTTTGCGCGGGCCACCATCTCGATCGACAGGCGGCGAATATTCACGGCGAATTGCCGCAGCATGTCGTCTTGCATTGCAGCGGCTAGCCTCGTTGGGTTTCGCGCAGCACTTCGCAAACATAATCGATTTGCTGCCGCGTAAGATTGTGCCCACTCGGTAAATTGATGCCCTGCCGCGACAGCAATGCCGCCGTCGGCGAATTCTTTTTCTCGAAAATCGGCAGCGTGCTCATCGGATAGAAAAACGGCCGGCTGTCGATGTTCGCCATTTTTAACTCGGCCATTACCTCATCGCGATTTTTGGGACTGCCGTCTTTCACCAGAACGCTCGTCATCCAATAGATATTGCGGTATCCCGGCGCTCGGCGTTAAGCTGCAGGTTCTCGCAATCCCGCAAGTTCTCCTGATACCAGGAGAATATTTGCCGCTTGCGCGCGACCAATTCCTCGATCCGCTCCAATTGCGCCAATCCCAGCGCGGCCTGAATGTTTGACATTTTGTACTTGTAGCCAAGCTGATTGTTCCAGAATGTTTTGTGCGGATCGCGCCCGTGATCCCACAGCAACCGAATTTGCTCGAACAACTGGGTATCGTCCGTCACCAGCATGCCCCCTTCGCCGGTGACCATGATCTTGGCCCCCTGGAAGCTGAACGCTCCGATGCGGCCAAACGTGCCGGTCTTTTTGCCGCGGATGTTCGCGCCCAACGACGGCGCCGCATCTTCCACAATCTCGATCCCATGCTTCTGGGCGATGGCGCAAATTTCCTCCATGTTCGCCGGATGGCCGTACAAATGAACGGACACAATCACCTTCGTGTGCGGCGTGATCGCCTTCTCCACCGCCTTGGGGTCCATGCACCAGGTGTCCGGCTCTACGTCGACCATCACCGCCTTCGCGCCGCAGTAACAGCCGGCCGCGGCGCTGGCGATCCATGTCAACTCGGGCAGGATCACTTCGTCCCCCGGTTTCAGCCGCAGCCCCGCCATCGCCAGGTGCAGTGCGCCGGTGCAGCTCGACGTGGCCAGCGCGTGCTTCACTCCCAAATATTCGGCAAACGCCTTTTCGAAGCGGTCGAGGTAACCGCTCCAGTTTTCATTCCAGCCGTGCGTGACGGCATCCGTCACGTAGGCGATCTCCTTCTCGGTGATCGAGGGACCGCCCGTCAATATTTTCTTCACCGGCCTCAGGCCGGAGCTAAGCCGCTTTTTCGATACGCTTTTGTTGAGCGTGCTCATGAATCATCCTCAGAAAGATGCGAAACGATTGCCCGGACGTGAATTGTTTCTGCGCGACCCAACGAATCTCCGTGTTAGTGAATTCGCAGCCCATGGGAATCGATCCCACGGCCTTGAAGCCGCAGCGCAAATAGAGCTGCACGGCGCGGAAATTGTCCCCGAACACTTTCAAACTGACCGACGGCACACCGAGCTGTCGGTAAGCGAATTCCACCAGGCGATTGGTGACCACCGTCATCAATCCCTTGTGTACGCTGTCGCCGCGCATGACGTTGTCGATTTCGACATCCCCGTTGGCCCAATCGAATGTGGCCAGTCCCGCGTGCCCCAGCATTCGATCCTGCCAGTCGAACACGCCGAACAAAATCCGCTCCGGGTCGTCGATCACGCGCGCCTGGGTCCAGCGGCGCGTCCCCTCGAGCGTCACGTTGAAGATGCTCGGATAGGCATGCTGGTTGTTCTTCCGCCACTGGGCGAACTGCTCGACGAGTTCCGGCCGAGCCAGGATCCACGGCCCCAACGGCACCAGCCGCGCCACTTCCAGCGACGGCAGTTGCAGCGTATGCGTCTTGGGATTGTCCTTGCACTCGCGAATCAGCGCCAGGACGCCGGCCCTGTCGACGGTTTTTTTGGTCATAACCATCGCCAGTTAAGCGGCTCGCAAAGTTTGCTGCGCGCCCCGGACCGCGACAAATTGATCGATTACTTTCACGATGTACTCCAGTTGCGGCTCGCGCAATCCCGGATACACTCCGGCAAACACCGCCTGATTCATCAGCGCGTCGCAGCCGGCCAGATCGCCGACGACACGGAAGGGCGCCGTGGCGAATTGGCCATCGCCGGTTTCATATTGGCGATTGAGGATCGTCAGCATCGGCTGGCGCACCAGATTGCCGCCGAACAACATGCGGTTGCCCACGCGCGACTGATCCAGATGGCTGGCCAATTCGCTGCGGCTAAACGGCGCTGTCGGCTTCACGCGCAGCATGAATCCAAACCAACTCGGCTCGACCTTTGTGCGCACCGACGCCCAGGTGAAACCTTTTTCCGACCACCCTCGAGCGTGCGTGGGCAGCATGAACTCGAACAAATCGCCGTACCGCGCCAGCGATCGCCGCAGGTAATTCCAATTGTGGATTCGCGCCGCCACGAACTCCGGCAGCTTTTTCAACTGCACGCGACCAATCGCCGCCTGCAGATCGGTCGGCTTCAGGTTGTATCCCAAGTGGCTGTAGATGAATTTGTGATCGTAGCCCGCCGGCAATTCGCCCAACTGCCAGGCGAAGCGCTTATTGCAAGTGTTGTCGCAGCCGGAGGCGCACCAGCAGTCGCGCCCCCAATCGCGGAACGATTCGACCAGGGTTTTCAATAGCGGTTCGCGAACCACGTTCACCGCGCCCCCTTCACCCATGGTGATGTGGTGCGGCGGATAGAAGCTTTGTGTGCTCAGATCGCCGAAAGTCCCGGTGAGCTTCCCGTCGTAGCGGCTTCCCAAGGCGTCGCAATTGTCTTCCACGAGCCAGAGATCGTGATCCTTGCAGAATTGGGCGACCGCGGTCAGATCGAACGGATTGCCCAGCGTGTGCGCCGCCATCACGGCTTTGGTTTTCCCCGGCGAGTAGGCGTCTTCCAGTTGTTCCACGCGGATATTGGCCGTCGTCGGATCGACGTCGACGAATACCGGCACGGCCGCCTGTTGGATAATCGGCGCGACGGTGGCAGGAAAACCGGCCGCCACCGTGATCACTTCATCACCGGGGCGCAGCCGCCGCTGGCCAAGCTTGTGCGAAGTCAGCGCCGCCACCGCGGCCAGGTTTGCGGAGCTGCCGCTATTGACCAGCACGCTATTGCGAACGCCCAGGTGCTTGGCCAGCTCGCGCTCAAACGCCGAACCTTCCGGCCCAAGCGTCAGCCAGAAATCGAGCATCGCCTCGACGCCCGCCACCACTTCCTCTTCGTCGTACACCCGGCCGGCGTAGGGCGCGGCATCGTCGCGCAGGCTGGGCCAAGCGCTGGCGAATCAATTGCCGCGTGCGATCGGAAATCGCGGAACGCAGTTGAAGTTCTTGCGGGTCCATCGCCCCCTGCTATCCGTGTGGCGTGAGTGTTGAGTTAAGCCGCTCGTGAATCTTGCTTCGTGCTTGTGCCTGCCGTCGCCGCCGGCGGCGGCGCGTGTGTGCGCCTCTGGTTTCTCGAGCGCCCGGTTCCAGTGTTCCGTCCACGGCGCGGGCTGTTTCTCCCAAAGTTGATTGAGCAATTGATATTCGCGGAAAGTATCCATGCATTGCCAAAAGCCCTCGTGCACGAAGGCTTGCATTTCGCCGTCGGCTACCGCCGAGCGCATCGGATCATGCTCCAGCACCAACGAGGTATCGGTTGTCAGATACTTTTCGATGAACCGCCGGCGAACGACCATGAAGCCGCCATTGATCAATCCCGTGTCGGTATGCGGCTTTTCGTAAAAGGAAGTGACGCTTTGGTCGTCGAGTTTGATTTCGCCGAAGCGACTGGTGGGATGCACGGCGGTGATGGTCACCGCCTTGCCATGTTCCACGTGATACGCCAGCAGTTGACTGATGTCGACGTTCGCCAGTCCATCGCCGTAGGTGAGGAAGCAGTGTTCGTCGCTCTCGCGTAGATACTTTGCCGCACGAGCCACTCGGCCGCCGGTCATGGTCTGGTCGCCGGTATCGGTCAGTGTGACTTCCCAATTTTCCTCTTCGTGCCCGCCGTGAAACACCACGTTGTCCTGCTGCCGCAAGTGCACCGTGATATCCATCGCCCGCGCACGATAGTTGAGGAAGTAATCGATGAACGCCTCGCGCCGATAGCCCAGGCACAGAATGAACCGGCGCACCCCGAACGCCGCATACGTCTTCATGATGTGCCACACAATCGGCTGCGAGCCGACCGGCACCATCGGCTTGGGCAGCGTCTCGGTGACGTCGCGGATGCGGGTGCCCTGCCCGCCGCACAGAATCATGGCGGGCGGCATTTCGGTCGGATATACAATGCCAAACGACATGCAGCGTCAATCCATTGACTAGTTTGCCGGCGGCGAATCCTTCACCGCAGCTGAATGCACAAACTTATTCCGTCGTCTGGACAGTGTCGAGAGCAACTGACGCTAGCTAGCATCAACCCGGCATTACTTAGTCGCCGTGCGGCGTTTCGTCGGCCAAGCTTCGCGAATCGATGCCCATCGATCAGCCCCGCGATATTGCAGATGCACTCGGTGGCTTCCCTGTTCGACGGGCACTCCCTGAAAGGTGTAGTTGGTCGGCAGAACCTCCGCCGGGTGGGAATCTACGGTTGCCCGCCAATTGGAGCTGTACGTATTGGCCACGACGATCATGCCGGGGCCATCGCAGTGAACTTCCAACTCCAAATCATCAGAGGTTTGCGAAATCAGTTGGACTTCGCCGTGGTCGCCCCGAAAACTCTCAACTGCGATGTCCTTCAGATCGTGGCGGTCAAGAATTGCCCGCGTCAAAAAGTCGCGCGCCTTGGTGTGTCCCAGGGCTGCCAGCGTCGCATCTTCGCCATCGCACACCTGGACTGATCCGACAAAAAAGTATCGCGGCAAGACCTCAGAATTCTCGTACACATACAGCGGCTCCCACGGCCACTCGCCATTGATCATTCCCGACAGGCAAGCGAATCGTTTTCGATTTTGCGCGTGAACAATTCGGCGCGCGTTTGCGACGGCAAAAGCTTCAACCGCGGATCCTCCAGCGGAACGGGCGAAAAAATGAATCGCACATTCGCCAGCGACAGCAGATCGAGGTTGTACGTGTCCCAAAACGTAAGCGGAATGTCGGTTTTTTGATCGGTCGGCTTCCACAAGTACACCATGTTCCCCCAAATCTCTTGCTTGTAATTGATCCAAGCGTCGGTGGTCAGCAGACTGGCCAGCACCTGCGACCAGAATTTTTTGTATCGGTGCGAATAAAGCACCAGGTAACCGTCGGCGGTCTCCAAACCATACGCCCAGGCATACCCCGGCGCGAACGTCCATCGGTTCGCTTCTTTAATGCCCAAGCCCTCGCGCCAGCAATCGGTGACCGAGGCCACGCGGAACGGCGGCAGCTCGGCCTTCTTGGCGGCGATCGCTTCCACGTCGGGATGTCGATAGAGCAATTCATAGCTCTCGCCGTTGACCATGTTCTTAAAACGATCACGATTCACCGTGGCCGAAACCAGCGCCAAATTCGCCAAAACCACGCACAACGCCACTGTGTCCGCCCCGATCGACCACTGCCGCGCGCCTTGGGCCGCGGTCAACTGCCAGCGGTCGCTTAGGGCGTGAATGCTCAGGCCCGCGGCAAGCGATATCAAAAACGGCGTCAGGATCACCAGCCGATGAAAATGAAACGCCGACAACGGGCCAAGATGCGCGAACACGTGATCCACGAAGAAGTAATACTTCCGCACGAACAGCAAAATCGCCCCCAGCGCTACCGCCGTCCAAAGCAATCGCCGCTCTCGAAACCGCGACATAATCAATCCCACTGGGCCGATCACAACCAGGGTCAGGTTCGACTCCAGAACCAACCTCGGCCAATACGTCACGTTCTCAATGAAACGGACGTATTGCGATTTCGACGCAATCAACATATCGCTGCGGTGCGAAAGCGGTGCGAATTCCGCCGCAGCCAGAATCTCGGCGCCAGCAGCGCCGCCCAGGCCAGCCCCATTGCCGCCAGCAGGCCGAACATCTTGCGATCCAGCACCCGGCAGATGCAGGTCAGCCAGAAGATGGCCACCAGCGGAAAAAAGATCGTCTGGAAATAGTTCGCCGACAGCGCCAGCGCGATTCCGCCCGCACCCGCCCAAACGTAGCGCAGTGTACTGCGCATTTCATGCAGGCGGTGCAGGCTCCACAGCAATAGCGGAATCGCCGGCAGGCCGAGCCCTTCGTAGATCTGAAATCCGTCCCACTGATAATGAATCCCCGGCTGATAGTAAAGTGAATACGCCAGCCCGGCGGCAAAGGCGCCGCCCAACGCAATTCGCGCATCGTCGCGAAGCAAGCGAAAGAAAAAATAGCCTGCCACGAACCGCTGCAGGTACATCACCGCGCCGTAGGCCAGCCAACCCGGCAGCACCGCGAACAGCAAATTGGGTAACTCCAACCGATAGGCGTTGAGCATCCGATCCGATCCGCAACACGCCAACGGAAACCAGTCCCCCGGCCCGCCGTGCCAGATCTGCTCTCCGGCCCACATGCGCAGGCAGCGAACCGTTGCCGGCGTCGATCACGCGGACATACGACGCCGGGCCGAGCAGAAAATACAATCCGCTCAGCCACAGCGACCACACGGCGAAAAACCGCGCAGGCCGCTGCGCAATTCGATTCAGCAGCCTGTTACCCAGTTCGCGCCAATTGGCGGCCAGCGGCAAACTTTCCGCCGCTCCGGCAGCGCCTGAGAAAAATCCTCTACGGCGACGATGCACCGTGGCGCCGGATGTGTCTTGGGAATCAATCAAGTGCCCGGAATCCATTCGAAAAAGAGTCGAACTGTGCGCACCGTTTACGCCGCGTCGCGAGTTGGCCGTGCCTGATCGCCTTCGTCCGCCGATTCATTACTGCGAATCGCTGGATGCGCGTCAAAATTCAATCGCTTGCGTTCGACGACAATCGGTCGAGGCCGCACCTGGCGATGGATCGCCCCAATGTATTCCCCCAGCACGCCCATACACCCAAGTTGCACACCGGCCAAGAAAAACAGCCCAGCCGCAAGCGCCCATGAGGCGCTGCCGCCGCTTGCGCGCAGCCAACCAAGCAAAGCCACGATCGCCAGGGCAAACGCCACGCTCAGCGACGCTCCCGCGGCCAGAAATGCCGCTCGCAACGGCCGCCGCGAAAACGAAATCAATCCGTTCAGCGTCTGGTCGCCCATCTCCAGCCACTTGGCCTTCGAAACCGAAAATCTGCGCCGCCGCCAGGCATATTCCACCGCGGTCTTGCGGAAGCCGCAGTGCGCGATCAGCCCCGGGAGGAACGGATACTGGTCGGGGCATTGTCGAATGGCGTCCAGCACAACCCGATCGATCAATTGATACAGGCCGGCGCCTACTGGCACGTCGATTTCCGAAATTTTTGAAATCAATCGGTAGTGTACCTTCCGCAAGAAGCGCAAATAAATCGGTTCATCGCGCTTCGTGCGCACGCCGTACACCACTTGAAAGCCGGCCTGCCACTTCTCCAAGAATTGAGGGATCAGCTCGGGCGGGTCTTGCAGATCCGCCGGCAAGCAAACGAACACCGCGTCCCCCCCGGTCGACAGCAAAGCGTTGTGGACCGAATGAATCGGCCCGAAATTGCGCGAGTTGAAGATCACTTTGACCCGGCGGTCGCGCGCCGCCAGTTGCTCGAGCAATTCCGGCGTGCGGTCGCTGGAGTCGTTGTCGCAATAGATATGCTCGTAGGCGAACTGCGGCAGCCCGGCGAACACGTGCCGCACCGCGTCGTAGCAAAGCTCGACGTTGTCCTCCTCGTTCAAACAAGGAGTAACGACGCTTATCAAAGGCTTCGTCATGAGCCTGTTCCCCCTGCCTTCATCCGTAAAGCGCAATGGGTTATCGATCGATGTCTGCTTGGCGGCAAACTACGTCTAGCCAGCTTCCCTGCGAATCGGCGGCTCAGAAGATACCGCGATTGCCTTCACCGAAGCAATCGGAAATCGTCAATTGCGGGTAACCGTTTGCGAAAGGCGCTGCTTTCAGTCGAGCAGAATTCTCTGTCGTTTAGCCCGCGTACAGCCCCACCGCCCGACGGACGGAAGAAACCCAGGATGTCACCCGTTCCACCGGTTGCAATCGCGCCAGCAAAGCGGCATCGCGTGGTTGTTCATCGTGCTGTCGGAACGCTGCTTGCAACAAAGCCGGCAGACGCGTCGGCACGTCGTAAATGGTCCATTGATGCGCCGCGATGCGGCCGACCACTTCGTCGACGGACTCTTCCGACAGCGTGCATCTGCCTTGCGCCAGCGACGCGGTGACCGCCGTGGTTTGCGTTGCATCATTGGTCAGGCAATATGCAGCGTGTTCATGTCGGAAGACTGCCTTGCCGTAGCAGAGCACTGGAATTTTATGAGCCATGGCTTCGACCGCGGCGGAAGAATTCACGCACGCCGCCGCGCGGCAGCCGGCCAGCGACTCGGCCAGGGATGAGGCGTGGTCCCACCGCAGCCCACGTTGTTCGACCAATCGCACGATCTCAGCCGAAGGCTGCGACAGCGGATGGCGGCGAATCCGCAGCGGCAACCGCGAATGTTCGCTCATGTGCTGCACCCACACGGTCATGTTGGCGAACCACGGCGATAGGTACGTCACTTGCGAGTCCCAATCCAATTGCAAAAGCAGCAACAAATCGCCTTGTGGCCGCACCGTCAGAGGCGTTCGCGGCTGACTCGTAAGCGGCAGCGTCGCCCAGCTCGCTAGCGCGTTGATCCCGGACGTGTCGATTTGAAAAGTGCCGTTTTGCGGGTACCAACCCAGTTCGACAAAGATCGGCGTGATCGCCAACGATTGAATTTTGGCCACGGCCGGTTCGTAGCTGCGATGCAAACCATTGAACACGATCGCCACGTCGCAGCTCGGCAAACGGCGCGAGTGCGGGACCCGGCCGGAAAGCGGTCCGCGCCAGCGCACCACACGATGGCCAATTTGACGGCAACGCGCGGCCAGCGCGTCCAAGATCGGAGCGACCCGGGGGTCTTTGCGGCTTTCAACGATTATGCTTCGCATGCCGATTCGGCTTGACGATGACAAATCGGCCAACACCTGAGCCTTCCATAGCTCCGGCCTGGTTCGGAAATGCCTGACGTCGTACGGACCGTTTTGTTGCTCTTCGATTCCCGACATTCGACTAATCACTTTTCATCGTTGGGTGTGGATCGAACCTGGAGAAATACCGCAGCGATCGAAATAATTTAACGCCCGTTCCCCCCTTTTGATCCATTGGCGATGCGCTTACCCGCAAGGGTTGTGATGATTACGAGGCAACTGCAAACTGACGTTCGCCAGTGGCAATTACCGTCCGATAGCGCGGGTGCGGAAGTATAGCGAGCGCCGTCAGGCGCTCGAATATCATTTTGCGACGCTCTGCAATGAATTGCTCTTTATGTTAGCGCGGTTAGCCTCAAGCATGGCTCACCAGCGCCAACAATTCGCTCATCGCCAGCTTGTCGCCGTCGCGCCGGCCGCGTTCGAAGATCTGTTCCAGATTGCGGATGATTCTCGCGATCCATTGAGAATGCGTGGCCGTGGCCAGCAGGTCGTCCGAACACACAATCGGCGAGCCGGCCATCTGTTCCAGTCGATCGAACACTTCGTCCCGAGCAAGCGTTGCTCCGCCGTCGAATGGATCCACGATCATCCACGACCCATTGGTTTCCACCGACGCCAAAAAATGAGCCGGCGTATTGATGCCTCGGGCAGACAGCCCCACCCGCTGGGCCACGCTCTTGTAGATCAACGACAAAGTGACCGGAATACCCCGCCGTGTTTCCAAAACGCACGGCAGATAGCTGTTTTCCGGCGCATAATAGTCGTCAGCGTTGCCGGTGAAGCCCCACTCGTCGAAAAGCACTTGGTGCAATTGGGCGACCAGCGCTTTCGGATTGCCCGACCACACCCGGCTGCTGACTTCTCCCGCCAGTTCGCCGAGAATGTTCTCAACGTTAGTAGGATCGATGTCGTCCCGCTCGTGCATGGCAACCGCCACGGCGGCATGCACCAGCGAGTCGGTTTCCTCCAGGGTCGGCAATTGAGCGACAAACAATTCGTACGCGGCCGGACGACAATAGCGCGGCGCAGCATCCACGAATCTGGCCCAAGTGCGAATCCAAGAATGCAATAAAACTGCCGACCGAGCGCTTCGCCATCGGCAGACAGGCGCCGAAGAAAATTGGATGTGGCTGCCCTCTGCGCCGCCAAATCCACAGGAGCCCTATCCTGACATGCCACCCCGACAAAGCCATCCCTAACTAAGGGGGCATTGCCGCGCTGCCTGTCGAATTTATTTAGCTCGGCCTCGCTCGATTTCGTCCGCCAACGCGTCGGCCCCGTACACCTTTCGCAACGCTTCCAGAATGGCGCTGGAATGCACGCTTACGGCCCGGGCCTGCTCGTCCGTGTAGGTGAAATCCAGCACCAGCGATTGAATGTTGCCGTCAAAAATGATCCCCACGTATTCGCCGGCTTTGTTCACCACCGGGCTGCCGCTGTTGCCACCGATGATGTCTGCCGTGCACACGAAGTTGAACGGCGTCTCCAGGTCCAGTGGCTTGGGCGGCTGCAACCAACTTTGCGGCAACACGAACGGCGGCTTGGCGCCGTGCAAGTCGGAGTGTTTGAAAGCCCCGCCAATCGTCGTCCAAGGCGGAATCGCCTTGCCGTCTTGCGTGTAGCCTTTCACCTGCCCAAACGCCAGCCGCAACGTAAACGTGGCGTCGGGATAAGTGCTCGTCCCCTCGATCGCAAACCGCGCATTGGCGATTTTCGCATACGCCTGCTTCATCGGCTCGTCGACCTTTTCCTCGAAGGTTTTTCGCACCTCCCGCGAAGGCGGATCGACCAGCCGCGCCAGTTGGATCATGGCATCATTGCTTCCTTCAATCGCCGATCGGCCCCCCTTGGCTAATTGCTTGCGGTAGGCCACGTCTTTCAGCCGTGTGCCTCGCACCAATTCGTCGGCCCGGGCTTGAGGCGAGCGGCCTTGCAGCGTTTTGCGCACCCATTGGTTATCGGCGCCGGCTTGCTCCATGAACATGCTCAGCGAATCTCCCAATTTCGCCGTTTCCAGATCATCGTAGATCGGCGCCTCGGAAAACAATTGCTGCTCCAGCGACTCGCGGTTCGACTGCCGATATTCGCGCAGCCGATCGGCATTGTCCTTCGTGTCTTCGTCCGCCATCCGCACCAGCTCCCGCGCGATGAAAAACAGCTCACTGTTGAAAGCCGTGCCGTTTTCCAGCAATGCCCAATCGATATAAATACGGTTCCATTCGTCGATCGCCGTGGAAATATCGTCCCAGGCCTTGGCGCTGTCCTTCAAATCTGGTTTTTTCGCGACGGCGTCACGTAATGCCTTTTCATCTTTCCGTTTGCGGTCCATGATCGCCGGATCTTGCAAACCGGCAAGCCCGCCCAGCCGCGCCTTGCGCGAATTTTGCAACCCGAACAGATCGTCCTTGGCGCGCCGCGCATTTTCCAAGCTCCGCTGGCTGTAGGCGCTCAATAGCACTTCGCGCCGAAAGATCGTTCGCAGCGATGAGGGATACATCCGGTCGCGCAAAAACTCCAAGTGCCGGACCGTATCCAGCCGGTCGGTATGACCGGGATTGCCCACCACAAACACTAATTCTTTCTCCCCTGCGCCAGATTTGCTCCAAGGCAGATAATGTTCCACTTTCGCCGGCTTGCCGTCCTCGTAAACGTGGAAGAAGCAGATGTCCAAATCGTAGCGCGGATATTCAAAATTGTCCGGGTCGCCGCCGAAGAACGCGATGTCTTGTTCCGGCGCAAACACCAGCCGCACGTCGGTATATTTTTTGTAACGATACAGATGATATTCGCCCCCGTGATAAAGCGTGATCACGTCGCTGCGCAGCTTGGTGGCGTCGAGCGATTCCTTTTCAATCGTATTCATCACGGCACGGCGCGCCTTCTGAGCCTCGGCCTGGCTCATGTCCGGTTTCACGGCCGCATTCACCCGCGCGGTCACGTCCTCCGTGCTCATCAGCACGTTCAATTCCAGATCGACGCATTTGATTTCTTCTTCCCGATTTTTGGCGTGGAAGCCTTTGGCGACCAGATCCCGGTCCGCCGTGCTCAGTTTTTGTAGCGCATCGGCCCCAACGTGATGATTTGTGATCACCAAACCTTCGGGCGACACAAACGCCCCGCTGCCGCCGCTATTGAACCGCACCGCCGACTGCTGCAGATTCTTCAGCCACGCCTCGCTGGGCTCGAAATCGTAATGTTCCTTGAGCCATTTCTTGGGCGGATTGGTGAACAGCCACATCCCTTCGTCGGCAGGCGCATCGGATGACTTCAGCGACATGGAAATTCCTAACATGAACACGGCGGTTATTTGCAAAAGTTTCATGAGGCCAATCTTGCTTTGGAGAAAATTAAGTCGCTAGCTTCGCCCGTTATTCGCGCGGCGCATGCCGACAATCGCCAAGACGACGATCAACACCGCAAACAACGACAGTGGGAAACCACCGCGAATCGACGAAGGTTCCGACAATCTTCTGATGATAGTTTAGTTTGTCTTTCAGCCACGGGCTGAATTCCAAAAACGCGATCGCCACCCCGGCCAGCGTGCCGCCGGCAATGTACCCGCTGGCCAACAGCGTGCCAGGACTGGTTTCGGCTTCCATCAGGGCGGCGGCCTCGTCTTCCTGCCGCTTCCGTTTTCCGCGACTCCACCGGCCTGCAAACCAGGAAATCAGTCCACCCAGAAAAATCGGCGTGGTGTATTGCATGGGAATGTAAACGCCCACGGCAAACGCCAGCGACGATTCGCCGCACAGTTCGATGCCCACTGCCAGCATCACTCCGATCAACACCAGCCCCCAATTCAACGTGCCGCCCAACACGCCGTTGATAATGATGCCCATCACCTGCGTTTTCGGCGCGGGAAATTTGAATTTCACTTCCTCGCCGTTGTCATTTCGGGTCAGCCGGCCCGTAATCGCCGGATCCACCAGCACCGCCGGTCGTCGATTGGAATCGACATAATATTTGCCCGGCAGAATGTTGGGATAATCGCCCGGCCGCACCCACCACACACGATAGTCTTGCCCGTTGTAGTAAACGCGATCCGTCAGTGCATCGTATTGCTGCTGCGAAAGCGCCACCCGCGGAACGTCGCGGGTGCTGTACACCGTCCCTGCGCTATTGAACAGCAGCAACGTGCCGCCGATCACCAGGGCCGACGTCAGCGTGCCGACCACAATTGCCCACTGTTGCCAGTAGGGCGTGCCGCCGACGAGATAACCGGTTTTCAAATCCTGCGACGTCGTGCCGCCATTTGAAGCCGCGATGCACACCACCGCGGCGACCGATAACGCCAGCACCGCCTCGGTCGGCGAACGCATTCCCAGCGTGGCGAATATCAAGCACGTCAGCGCCAGCGTGGCCACCGTCATTCCCGAAATCGGATTCGACGAAGAGCCGATTTCCCCCGTCAGCCGCGACGAGACCGTGACAAACAGAAATCCAAAAGCCAGCACCAACACCGCGCCTAAGCACCGCGGTCAAGGGTTTCACCTCCGTCATCAATACGCCTGCCAATAGCACCAACAGGACAAGGCAACCAACCAAGACTACGTAATAGCGACATGTCTCGATCAGTGCGCTTCTGGCGGCCTCCGCCGCTGCGCGAACCGCCCAACCCGCGAATGCCCGCCGTCGCCGAGCGCACAATCATCGGCAGCGTGCGAAACATGCTGATGATGCCCGCCGCCGTGACGCAGCCCGCGCCGATATAGCGCAAATAGCTGGATTGAATCGTGTCGATATCCATCTGCGCGATGCGCTCGATGCCCGGCGGAATCAACCCCGGCACGGCGTCGCCAAACATCGCGATGGCCGGCACGATCACCAAATTGCCGATCACCGCGCCGGCCATCATCACCGACGCACGTTTTCATTCCGATGATGTAGCCCACACCCAATAGCTCCGGCGCCAAATCGGTCGTCAGCGCGGCCACGCGGTTGTACTGCTCTTTCAAGGGAAAGACGATCGTTTCCCGCAGCACGTCGGCCGCCAGCGTGAGATATTTGTAGATGAATGCCAGGATGAAGCCGATGAACACCAATCGTCCCGTCGCGCCCCCTTGATCGCCCGAGATCAGCACCTGCGCACAAGCGGTGCCTTCCGGGTAGCGCAGTTCGTTGTGCATCCGCACGATGAAAGCGCGCCGCAGCGGAATCATCATCAAGATGCCGAGCAATCCGCCCAGAATCGAAACCACCATCACGCGCCAAATGCTCATGTCGAAGCCCAACAGCATCAGCGCCGGCATGGTCACGCCCACGCCGAAGGCAATCGATTCGCCCGCCGAGCCCGTGGTCTGCACGATGTTGTTTTCCAAAATCGTGGCCGGGCGCAAGCCGAACATGCGCGAAAACGCGCGGAACAGCGTGATCGAAAGCACTGCCACGGGAATCGACGCCGAAACCGTCATCCCCACTTTCAGCACCAGATATAAGCGACGACGCCCCAAAGATGATCCCCAGCACCGCTCCCACGACCACCGCCGGCCAGGTAAACTCGCGCATCCGGGCATCATCGGGCACATAGGTTTCATGGCCCGACGGGGCGGCTGTCTTCCGATCGGCGTTTGGAGGGTACTTGGACGGGCGGCGGCATGTCGTCGTAGAAGTCAGCGGTTAGCGGCGGTGGCAATTCCGCCTGCACCAGCCCCACATCGCCACCGCTAAGTTGACGCCCTTCGCCCAGTTTTGCAAGAGCCGTTTTTCTCCAGCGCCCTATCCGCTGGTCATTCTGTGGCCAGCGCCGGCCATTTCATCAGATTAATCGCGGCCAGCACAATCCAGCCCATCACGGTGACAAAAATCATCCATTCGAGGATTGGAAGAACCCAAACCTGCGGGCGGACGATGCTGCTGGGGTCGAGCGTCCGCGGCTGAGGGATGGCCGGGATGTGCAGCGACGATAGAAACGCCGCAAAACTGGCGAACGCGATCACGCCGGGGATGACCATCCATTTCGACATCCGCTGCCAGCGGTCGCGCACAATGGCGATCGTGAAAAGCCCATCTGCCGCCAGGCCGCTATAGAAAAACGAGTTCGCCACGTGAATGTGCGGCATGAGATCGTTCATCGGCACCATTCCCACCGCGCTGCACGACAATCCCGACCAAACACCGATGGCCGCCGCCAAATAGCTCCAAGCGCTGCCGAGGTAAATTCCCAGCGCCAACATGAAAACAGCCAAAATCGCCCCTCCGGCGATCAGGCAGCCATTGAACACCGCCGCCTCCCGCGAAACGCCGACTTCACCCAATTCAGAAATGAAGTGATTCAGCGGCGAATACGTTTCTCCTTTTTTGCCCTGGTACACTGTGGCGGCCCACAGCGTGCCGGCTAGCATGATTGCCGGCCCGGCCAGGCCGCAAAAGATCGCCAGCTTTCGAGCATGATGCTGCATGATGTCGCGGCGCCTTTCGTCAACTAGTGCGCCACGCTCTTCGAAAACAGATTTACCACGGCAACTCCCAGCAGAATCAGCGCGATTCCCACGATCGCCGCCAGATCGAGATTTTGCTTCAGCCACACGTATCCCACGATCGCGACCAGCACGATCCCCGCCCCCGACCAAATGGCATACACAACGCCCACCGGCAGTGTTTTCACCACGATGCTCAACAGAAAAAACGCCAGGCCATAGCCGACAACCACCACGATCGTCGGCAACGGCCTGCTGAACTGCTCCGTGGCCTTGAGCGTGCTCGTGGCAATCACTTCAGCCACGATCGCGATGCACAGATAAATGTAGTGCATGGAAGCTCGCCCTTAATCGGCATTTCGTTCGATCGCCGAAAGCGGCTGCGTCGAACGGGGCTTCGGCTGACTCGATTGCCGTTGCAAACCGCGGCGGCGGGCGAGCATTTGCGGATCGCCTTGCAAATTCTTTAGCTCCTCGCGCAATTCTTGCGGCGTCATGCGCAGATCCTGCTCGAACTTCCATCGCTGGTAACCGTAGTCCAGCACCGCCAACACTCCCAAGGCAATTGCGATCTTCAGGCCTGTCCAAAGCGTAATGTCTGCCACTGCGGCGGCGATCTGCTGCGGCTCGAGCGCCGTCAGCCGCAGAATTTCATCCCGGCGATGATACACGCTCCAAAACGCCACCAGCGAAACCGCCGCCAGCTTCAACAGCCCCAGCAGCAAGCGGACGCCGGTGGACGTCGAAAAAATTCGCCCCAGTCCCGCCATCGGATTAATGCGGCTCCAATCGGGCAGCACTCGCTCCGGCAGCCACAAGAAACCAGTTTGAACAAGATGAACCACCACCGCCGCCAGCAAGAGCACTCCCAAAATCGGCGCCAGCACCTGCGTCAACTCCAATGCCAAAGTGCGCCATTGGTGCACCACAAAATCGACATTGGCCGCGCCGGCGCCGGACCCCAGCCACGAATCGCCCCCCAATTGCCGCTGGGCCAGATGCGCAAAAAACTCCACCGCCTTGCCGCCGACCAACAGCAACGCGGCCATTCCGGCAATCAACAGACCGGCCGAAGCCAGTTCGTGACTGTGCGCCACCTGCCCCCGCTCGCGCGCTTGCTGCCTCCGCCGCGGCGTCGGGGCAATCGTCTTGTCGTAAGAAGTGTCCGCCATTCGTTTGATTCCCGGCTCAGGAATTCAGTGGCCGAAAGGCGGCGATGACGGTCGTGAGCGCCGGGTCGAGCTGCTCCTGCAACAGCCATGCGATCGCGCCGATCGATGCCCCTAACACCGCCAGCATCACCAGCGCATTCAACCCCAGCCCCAGCGACAGGATGTTCAATTGCGGCAGCGTGCGACTTATAAGCCCCAGCACCACGCTGCTCAGCAAAAGTGCAATGATCGCCGGGGCCGCCCCTCGCACAGCCAACGAAAAACTTTCCGAGAGCAAATTGGGAACCAGCGTTCTCAGCGTCTCCGGTAGCGCTGCGTGCCCCATCGGAACAGCCACATACGTTTCCATGAGCGCGCTAACCAGCAGCCGCTGCCCGCCGATCGCCACAAAAATCGCCAGCCCCACCATGTACAACAGGCTGGCAACGATTGGGATTTCGCCGTCGCCGCCTGGGCTGAACACTTCCCCCAGCGAGATGCCGCTCATTTGACCAATCAACTGCCCGGCGATTTGCACGCCTGCCAACAGCACCGCCACGCTCAGCCCCAGCATCAAACCGATCAACAATTCCCCACCCAGTGCCGCGCCGATCGCCGCCCAATCGCCGGGCAACGCCGAATGAGCGTTCCATTGAGTGGCGCAATCACCAGCGCCAGCACCGCGGCCAGCATGATCCGCAGTTGCCTGGGAATCATCGGCGAACTGAACACCGGCGCGATGATCACCAGCCCGCCGATGCGCGCCAGCACCAAGGCAAACGTCAACATGGGGCTAAGATAGATACTAAGCACGGCGCGCTACAAAGAATGTGGAATGTTCTTGATCACGTCCTGCGCGTAATCCACAAACTGCATGATCAGCCACGGCAGCGTCATGCTGAGCACCAAAATCATGGCGACCAATTTCGGCACGAACGCCACGGTCTGCTCCTGCACTTGAGTCAACGCCTGCAGCAGGCCCATCACCAGGCCGACAACCAGCCCGACGACGAGCACCGGCGCGCTCACCCACAGGCCCAGCATCAGGCCTTGCCGCACCAGATCGATCGCGTCTTGTGGATCCATATATTTAGCTCCCGGTCAATGACCGGGGGCAATGTGGGTTGCTACGTCACCGCCTGAAAACTCTGCAACAACATATCAACCACCAAATGCCAGCCGTCGACGAGCACAAACAGCAACAGCTTGAACGGCAGCGAGATTAGCGCCGGCGGCAGCATCAACATGCCCATCGCCACGGTCACGCTGGCGATCACAAAATCCAGAATCACAAACGGCAGATAAATCTGGAAACCGATGAGAAACGCCGTCTTCAATTCGCTGAGCATGTAGGCCGGTAATAGCGCTACCAGCGGCACCTCGTCGTAGCTCTTCGGCTCGACCGGATTGGCCGACGCCTGCGGCAAATACTTGTAAAACAGCCACACGTCGGCGCTGTTCCCGGTGCGCTGGATTTGAGCGCTCATAAACCGGCGGATCGGCAGCGTGCCTCGCTGCCACGCTTCTTCAGCGCCGATCTCTTTCTGCGTGTACGGCGAGATCGCCGTGTCGTACGTCTGTTTCCACGTGGGCCACATCACCAAGAGCGTGATGAATAGCGCTATCGAGGTCATTACCTGCCCTGGCGGCAACTGCTGAGTCCCCAGTGCCTGCCGCAACAATCCCAGCACCACCACGATCCGCACAAAGCAAGTGGTCATCAATAACACTGCCGGCGCGAGGCTAAGCACGGCCAACAGCAGCATCACTTCCAACGAAGACGATATCCCTTCCGGGCTCGTCCACTTCTCCGGACCTCCTTGCAAGCTCGACGGCAATTCCAATTTCGCGGCCGTGTTGAGCGGATCTTCAGCTCCCGCATGTTTGGGCGCGCGAAGGCAGATCGTGCCGAACACGACCGCGGCCACTGCAAATCGCCGCGGACACAGTCGCAACAAAACCAGCAGGGTGAGACAGCTAAACATCGCCGGCCTCCCCGCCAATCGCCCGCAGCGACCGCCGCACATTCTTGGCGATGCCGTTCGCGCCCGCTGAATTGCCCGGGCGACACAAACCCGATAGGCGTTCAACCTCCGCCGGATCGGTCACTTCACCCAGCGTAGTAACTCCCGTTGCAGAAAGATTGACCAAGAGCAATTTGTTTCCCAGCCGCAGCAGTTGAAGCTGCTGCCTGCCAGCCAACGGCGCGCGTCCGAACACTTCGATCACCTCGGCCGGCAATCGACTCGTCCCCGACGACGGCAACCCGCGGCGCATGATCCACGCGATCAGAAAGAACAATCCCAACACCGCCCCCAGGCTCAAAACCACGCTGAACACAGCTTCCAGCGTATGCGCGCCCGACAAGGCCTTCTGGCTGTCAGTGTGCGGTGCGCCCGGCAACGGCAGAGACGTTTCGCCACCGGGAGACGCTAATCGCGTTGGTTCGGCATGATTTACTTGCCGCACGGGATTGGGCGTCGTTGCCGCTTGACTCGACGGCGGCTGCGCAAACAGCGATTCCTCCGCGCGCACTTTTGCGCCGAAGTATAGTATCGCCCATGCAATGGCGATCGCAGCAAAGCAAACGAATCGAATCTGACGTAGTCCGGTGAGCATGCTTCTTATCAATTACGCGGCAATGGGCAGCGATTCGCGGGCCGCAATTTCGGTGATTCGGATGCAAAACTTCTCGTTGAGTACCAGCAGTTGACCGCGCAACCAGTCGGCCGTCTAGGTACACATCCACCGGCTCGTCGGCAGGCTGCTGGAGTACCACGAACGATCCAGCCGCAAGATGTTCCACTTCGCGTGGTTCCAAGTGCGCGCGGCCCAGCTCGATCCGCAAATCGAGTTGAACCTGCCCGTTTCGATCCGCCGCAGCAGCCATAGGTGCCACACTCTTGGCCCGAGCAACGAGGAGAAAACTGCGAAATGACGCGGGCTTTTCGCTGAAATGCGCCGATCAGGCAACCCCAGCCTCGCCGGCCGCTATTAGCCGGCCGACAACGGCGAACACGACTTTGTGCAGTTAGGATAGTTGCCGCAGTTTCGCGCTTGAGTTGCTAGCACGCCGGACGATCGTCTGCTCATCGAGCTGCTTGATTTCCATTCTATGCTCCGTGGCCCGGTGGCGGGCCAGCTGCTGCTCGCGGTGCTTTTCCAGCATTTGCACTTCGCGGTCGGCTTCCACCAACGTTTGGCGCCGACGTTCTGCCTCGGCTGCGGTCGCTTGATGGTTCGCTTCCGCCTGCCGCAGATCAACTCTGAGCTGCTGCTCATAGCGCTGTGCATTGCGCAAGCGTTCGACGTCGATTACTCCGGGACGCGTGACCTGTAGCACGCGGGTGCGTAGTGCGCTTAGTTCGTCTTTCAACTGAATCACGCGCGCGGCCGCTCGTTGCTCGTCCCGCCGGGCTTCGGCCAGTTCTTGACGACAGCGATCGCGCTCGTTTTCGCGCAACCGCAACATCGTCGCCAGCCGGTATCGAAAGATCGCCATTGGAGGTTTGCCTGATTACCGCTTCGCGTTGCTGGAACCACTGCCGGACTTGGCGATCGCTTGTCGATGTAGTTCGACGAGCGCGCTTTGCGTCGCCGCCAGCGACGACGGTTCATCGATCCGCTGGCACAAGAATTGATTGATAGCATCCAGCAGCTCAATGGCTACGTCGACTTGCCGGTTCGCTCCAGCGCGATAGCGCCGATAGAAATCAAATCTTCATGCTCCCGATACGCCGCCAGCAGTTCGCGAATCGACTGCGCAGCATCCTGATGTTCGCGGCTCGTGATGTCGGGCATCAAGCGGCTGATGCTCTCCAGCACGTCGATTGCCGGCCAATGCCCGCGCCCCGCTAGCTTCCGCGACAACCACGTGTGGCCATCCAGCAAGCCGCGCACCGCATCGCTGATCGGTTCCTGCGGATCATCCCCTTCCACCAGCACGCTGTAAAACCCCGTGATGCTGCCGCGCGGCGTCCGCCCTGCCCGTTCCATCAGTGGCGGCAACATCGCAAACACCGAAGGCGGATACCCGCGCGTGGTGGGCGGCTCTCCGGCCGCCAGGCCGATCTCGCGCTGCGCCATCGCGAAGCGTGTCAGCGAATCCACGAGCAACAAAACATCGCGCCCACTGTCCCGGAAATATTCGGCAATCGCAGTGGCGGTTTGCGCGGCCTGTACCCGGCGCAGAGCAGGTTCGTCGCTGGTGGCGACTATTACCACACTTCGGGCCAGTCCTTCCGGTCCCAAGTCGCGCTGGAGAAACTCGTTCACTTCGCGGCCGCGCTCGCCAATCAGCCCGATCACATTCACATCCGCCGACGTGTAGCGCGCCATCATGCCCAGCATCACGCTTTTGCCCACGCCCGATCCGGCGAAGATGCCCATCCGCTGACCCCGGCCGCATGTCAACAGGCCGTCGATCGCGCGGATGCCGGTGGCAATCGGTTGATCGATCCGCGGCCGTTCCATCGGCGGCGGCGCACGTCGGTTCGTCTCGATGCGTTCCGCCAGTGCCGCCTCAGGCCGCCCGTCAATCGGCCGGCCTTGTGCATCGACCACGCGCCCCAGCAATCCCTCCCCGACTCGCAGCCAGCGCAGCGTGCGCACCAATCGAGCCCGATTGCCACGTCGCACGCCCTGCAAATTCTCGTAGGGATACAGCAGCGTCAGTTCGTCGCGGAATCCGATGACCTCTGCCTGCACCGGGCTGCCATTATCCCGCTCGATTTCAGCAACCGCGCCCAGTGGCGCAGGAAAATCCGCCACGGCGGCCGTCAGGCCGACGATTTGCACCACGCTGCCTTGAAGCGCGGTGGGCACAATCCGTTCGAGTTGATCGGCAAGTTCAAGCATGAATCAAGATTGAGAATTTGATCGTGAGTCGTTTAGCCGCGACGCGGCAGCGGAGCGCGGCATTTCTCAGTCGTCTGAACCGGTCAGCTCCGCCGCGATGCGATTGAGTTGTGTTTCGATCTGCTGATCGATCACGCCGTGCTGGGTTTCCAACCGGCACCCGCCCCGCGAGATGGTTTCATCGGGCACGACTACCGCATTTGTGCCCCGTGAAATTTCCTGAGCCAGGCGTTTCACCTGCCCTTCCAATTCTGCGAAATCGGCCGGGTTCATTCGGATTTTCATTTGCTGCGTTCCGGCGGTCAGTTCCAGCACTTCGCGCCAGATCAAGCGCAATTTGCGGCGACCGAGCCACTTCGCGCCGCACGATTCGCTCGGCGATCTTCACCGAAAGTTGCACCGCACTTTGCTCCCAGCGGCGCATCCAGGCTTGTTTGGCGTCGGCGAGTTCTGCAGTGGCCGCCCGGACGATCGGCAAGACGGCGTCCATCCGCTCGTTGATTCTCTGCTCGATTATTTGCTCCGCCCCCAGGCGGCCTTCTTCGGCGGCGTGCTGGCGAATCTCCGCAGCTTGCTGTTGGGCGGCTTCGATCGTCGCCGCGGCATTCGATGAGAGACTTTCGTCCCCGCCGCCTGGCGACGAAAAACTCTCGAATCGATAAACCGCCGGCTGCGCTTGACTCTTCGAAGTCTTGGCTTTGATGATCGCGGCCATAGAGTGTTTCCTTACGCCACGGCGGTCAATTGCGAGCGGTCGATGCCCGGCAATCGGCCGTCGGACAGCATATGATTCGCCAGATCGGCAAGCGATTCTTGAGCACGATCGATGTCGGCCAATCGCGTCGGTCCCATTTGATCCAGTTCCTTCGATAGCCAACGCGACTCCTCGGTCGGAAGCTGGTCGAGAATTCGATCCACTAGATCGGGCGGCGCCGACCAGGGCCAGCACGATCGTTTCGCCGTCGGCGGCTCGAATCACGCGAGTTAGCGAATCGGTTTCGAAATTGCACATTTCGGCGAACGTGATCCGCCGCTGTCCGGCCAACTGATGCGAGAACTTATGCGCCAAGCCGCGATCGTGGACCGCCAAATTGCTGAGAATCTGTCGCCGTGCCACGCCGTCGGCCGAATTCAAGATCGCCGACACCGCCGCTACGCCGGCCGCCGGCAATCGTTGCGTCTGCTGAGTCTGCAGCCATTGTTCCACGGCTCGTTCCACTTCGCGCACCACCTGCGGATCGGTTTCTTCCAGATCGACCATGCGGCGAATGACATCGGCTTGCAGCGCCGGCGTCAACCGCGCCAGCACGTGTCCCGCACGATCGGGCGACAGATGCGACAACAAAAGCGCGACAGTCTGCGGGTGCTCGCGCTCGACGAATGGCACGAGTGCCTCGGCCTCAGTCTGTTGCAAGAAATGAAACGGACCATTACCTTCGGCATGAAGTGCGCGGCTCGCCGGCGCCCCGGTGGGTTTCGCGAAGCGGTGACTTAGTGAGTCGTCCAACTCCAACCCCGGCGGATCGGTTTCTGGAATCAACGGGCCCAGGCGGAAAAACTCTTCGATAATCGTTTCTTGCTCCGCCGGATCGATCGCGCCCAATTGCAGCATCTCGTTCTGTACGGCCTCGGCCTGCGCCGGCGGCATCTGGGCCAGCAGCGCTTCGGCGGTCGCAGCATCCAGCGATGCGATCAAAATGGCGGCTTTTCGAAGCGACGATTCAGATTTGCTCATGCACCCTTCCTTCAATTGGCCGTCCCGATCCAGTTGCGCAGCACGCTGGCGGCGCTATCCGGATCGTCGTGAACAATTCCGGCCAATTCTTCTCGCAGCGAAGGACCGCTCGTGCCGCGGAAGCGACCGACTGATTCTCGGCCAACTAAACCCCCGTCGAAGCCGTCCAAGGTTTCGTCTGCGAGGCGCAGCGGCGTGTTCGCCGTGGCCGCCGAACCCCCGGTGCGAACAATCCAGCGCACCGCTACAAGACATGCCAGCGCCAGACACGCCAAACCAACCACAATTCCATGCTCGTCCCACCAGCCTGCGCGCGGCTTCGCAGCCGTAGCGCGATGTTCAACTTCAGCACCGGCCTGCGCGCTGCAGCGAGGTTACCGTGACCAATCCTGCGCGATCTTGGCCGACCCCCTCGGGCCAGGGCACCACCTGCACCACGTTTTGTTTCACGTTGGCATTCACTTCCGCTTCAATTTGCCGCAATGCCTCCGCATCGAATTGCGATGGCCTGGAATCCGCTGACGCGGCGTGCCGCTGTCGCCACACGTCCTCGTAATAGCTGCTGGGAATGCTGACTGATACCGTCACGCGCTTCGACGTCAGGCTGGCCCTGCCGATTTGCTGCGGATCGCTTCCCCCAATTCGGTCTTGCTTGTTCGAGGCGGTCTTGTTCGACGCCGCGGGGCCAACCACCGCATCCACAAGCGATTTGATCGTGGCCGGTTCGTTCACCGTGGCAGCCTTCTTTTCTTCGCTCGTAGCTGCGCGCAGGTTGTTGGCTGCGCTGGCTTCCGATGTCGAGAGTTCAGGTTGCAGCTCGACATTCACCGCCACAACCGCGCCCGGGATGAAGCCCAGCGCGTCGCGGATCTTTTCCGTGCACTTGCGTTCGTAGTCCAATTTCGCTGTCGCACGGGGGTCCGATCCAATCGCGCTTTCGTTTGACTGGCTCGCCGGGTACGTGGCGCCGTTGAAATCCACAATCGCCACGCACTGCGGGTTGATCCCGATGGGCGGTCCGACCACGTGGCGGATCATTTCCACCTGCCGCATGCTAAGCAACCGATTTCCCGCCGGCTTGACGTTGACGCTCGCCGTGATTTGCTTGCGCGTGTGCAGCCCCTGCTCTGTTTCCACGTTATAAAGCACCGACGCCGATTCGATCCCCGGCATCGAGTCGATGATTTTCGTCAGTTCATCCTGCAGCGCGATCTTCGACATTTCCTCCTGTTGCCGTTTGCCGATCCAAGGGCTGCTGCTGCGATCCAACATTCGGCGCAGCGAATCGCCGAAGTTATTCGGCAGCGCTCCCGCGCTGGCCAGCGCCCCCATGTACACCGCCTGCTTGGCATGCGGCACACGAATGCGATTGTCCACTAGCTCATAATCCACCAGTCCGGCGCTGGCGAAGGCCTGCACCATGCCGGGCAACTGGCTGGCCGCCACCGGCTCGCCGCCGAAAAGGTACGCTTCGCCCCCCGCGGACTGCTGATTGACCAGCAGCGCCACGCTGGCCGCGCAAACCACCAGCAGCACCGCGACCGCAACGCGGGCCCCGGGCGTTAACGAGCGATACCACTCGCTCAAGCGAGCGAAGGTTTTATTAAGCACATCCATCCGTGGCGAATGCCCTAACCAGAAAAGGGATCAGAAACGTAATCGGAAAAGTGTTTCGGTAGCGGCAAGTCGTAATGCTTACGCCGCGGCTTTCATCGCGCGATTCGGCAGGCGGATCGTAAACGCCGCGCCCCCTTCGGGACAATTGCGGGCCATAATCTCGCCCCCTTGCGCCGCCGCCAACCGCAACGTCGTGTTCAATGCGTGTCCAAAATGATTGTCCGCGTCGTTATGCTCCGGATTCGCGATCCGGCGGCGGAACTCATCGGAGATCCCCCGGCCGCTGTCGGCGATTTCCAACTCGAACCGCTGCGAACTTGAGTACGAAGTAATCGACAGCTCGCCCCCCTTGGGCATCGCCTCGATCGCATTGCGCGCCAAGTGCCACACGCAGTCACGCAGCGAACGCTCATCCGTCCAAACTCGCTGCGAGTACGGAACATCCATTTCCACGTGAACTCGCTGCGAGCGCAACTGCGGCGAAAGCATTTCCAGCACGTCGTCCACCAACGCGCGAACATTCACCCACTGTGCTTGCGGGCCGCCGTGGTTGGGAAACGGCAACAGGTGGTTGGCCTGATCGTCCGGCTCGCCGGATGGATATTGGGGGCGCAGCGGGGGCATGATTGGTTCCCTCCGTGGAAAAAAGCGGGCGGGTTTGTACTCAAATCACTCCCGCAGTGTCAATCCACGTTGAGATGCTGCCAGAAGTGGCATCGCCCAAGACGGCCTAGAACTACCGAAGATGGCCAAGAGATCGCGTCAGCCTACGCCGCTTTCGTGCGCATCGGGCGTTACGGCCACCGCCGGCGGCAGCGTGATCTGTTCCATGATCCAGCGGTCGATGTCTGCTAGCATCTGCGGCGTCAAGCCGTCTTCGCCGGGATACTCACGGAGCGTGATCGACATCCCCGCCGAGTGGAACAGTCGCAGGTTATCGCATACCTGCTCCGTCGGATAGTATTTTCCCTCGCGGCAAGCGGCCACGAACAACGGCAACTCCCTGACCACGTCGAGCTTCGCCAGCGGCGTGCCTTGCGTCGGAAACGGCCCGGACAACGACACCAGGCCGGCAAATCGGTCGGCATGTTCCGTGCCGATGCGGAACGCCATCGTCCCGCCGCATTCGTAGCCTGCCAGGAAAATCCGATCCGGCCGAATGTGAAATCGTAGCTGGGCCGCCGCGATCGACGCGAGAACACGCTGTTCCGCCTGCGCCACGTGCTCGGGCGTTTGCACCCAACGATAGCCGTTGCCCGGGTTGTTTTTCCGCGGCACGCTCAGCGTGCCTTGCGGCGCCACAGCCACGTAATTTCGCAAGCTGACCGCCGGCATGATCCGCCGCAGTTGGCGTTCGCTGTCCCCGCCCCCGTGCAGCCAAACCAACAGCGGATACGCGTAATTCGGCTCGTAATGCAGTGGAGCGAACACCGCGTGCGGACAATCACCATCCGCAGAGCTGATCGTTCCCGCCGCGCACCAATCCGCAGTTGGCAGAATTTCCGCTGGCATGCCGAACGCCTCCGCTTGAAATCGATTCATATTTCCAGCGACGCCGCAAACCAATCCACGCGGCGATATTTATTGGGTGGGAAAGATCGTGAGCTTGTCGGAAGTTCGGACTCTAAGACACCAGCGGGAAATCTGTCAACCTCAAGTGCGGTGGCGCGGCGTGCTAGCCCGTCGGCCCCGCCATCACCTTCACCAATTCCTTCACTGCATCGACGCTTTTTTGGAAAGCCGCCTGTTCCGAGGCGGTCAGTTTCAGTTCGATAATTTTTTCCACGCCGCCGGCCCCCAGGATGACCGGCACGCCCACATAATATCCGCCCACGCCGTATTCCTTGTCGCAATAGGCCGCGCAGGGGATCAGCCGCTTCTTGTCGCGCACGATGGCTTCCACCATTTGCGTGGTGGCCGCCGCCGGCGCGTAATAGGCGCTGCCGGTTTTCAGCAGTCCGACAATTTCCGCCCCTCCGTTGCGCGTGCGCTGGACAATCTCCTCCAGGCGTTTCGGGTCGATCAATTGCGTGACCGGAATCCCGCCCACCGAAGTGCAACTGGGCATCGGCACCATCGTATCGCCGTGGCCCCCCAAAAGCAGCGCGGAAATATCTTCCACGCTCACTCCCAGCTCCATCGCCAGGAACGTGCGATACCGGGCAGTATCCAGCACCCCGGCCTGCCCCATCACGCGATTCGGCGGAAAGCCCGTCACCTGCCAGGCGCTGCACCATCGCGTCCAGCGGATTGCTCACGACGATCACAACAGCCTGCGGGCTGCTCTTTTTGATTTCACTCGCCACCGAGCCCACGATCTTGGCGTTCGTCGACAGCAAATCGTCGCGGCTCATTCCCGGTTTGCGGGCAATGCCGGCCGTGATCACCACGACGTCGCTGTTTTCCGTGTCGGCGTAGTTCGTGGTGCCGAAGATTTTGGAATCGAAGCCCACGATCGGCGACGCTTGCATCAAATCGAGCGCCTTGCCGGCGGGCATGCCTTCGGTCTGCGGAATATCCAACAGCACGATGTCGCCCAACTCGGCCGCCGCACACCAGTGGGCAGTGGTGGCGCCGACATTTCCGGCGCCGATGATGCTGATCTTCGCGCGACGCATGAACGTCTCCAAGCGATTCGAAATCGAGCAAACCAGTGTAAGTTAGCAACCTAACTCACAGTCCTGCGCTTTGCAAAGGGGGCGGGAAAAAAATGCAGAATGCGGAAATGCTAGGCGCAGAATTTCCCGGCCGCCGGCTTGCCAGCGTCGAGCCTGCGCGGGCGATTGATGTTACGCCGCGGGGATGGTGTAGCGCAGAATCGCCCAGAAATGGCAAGCGCTGCCGGCGATCACAAACAAATGCCACACCGCATGTAAATACCGATGCCGGTGATCGGTCATCAAAAACAATGTGCCCACGGTATAGCATGCGCCGCCGGCCAGCACCCACCACACCACTTGCGCCGGCACATAAGCGAGCATCGGCCGACCGCCCAGCAGGGGCATCGAGCCCAGTAGCACAGGGATCGCCACGGAGGCGCCGTCAATGCGATGCACGAACACCACCTTGCTCAAGAAACCAGCCAGTGCAATCGCCCACATGGCCGTCAACAGGATCCACCAATTCCCGTCGCGCAGGAATGTGGCGGCAATCGGCGTAAACGTTCCCACGATGAACAGGTAGATGCAGCCCTGATCCAACATACGAAACAGTAATTGCAGTCGCGGCCGTTGAATCAGGTGCGACAACGTGGAGAAAGCGTAAACCGAAACCATCGTGCCGGAATAAACTGCGCACGCCATCTGCTCCCAGAAATCGCCGTGCCGCGCGGCGTACATCAACACCATGGTTGCCGCCACGCTCAACAGCAGCCCCAGGAAGTGCGTAATGAAATTGGCAATCTCAGCCGTCGCAATCTCGACGCAATTTTGCGACCCGGCTTCGGCTGTCAAAGCGGCCGCTGTGCAATGAGGCTCGCACGACTCGGCAGGCTGAACGGTGGGCATCGCGGTGGACATGAGCAACACTGCGGCAAACGGAGTTAGTCGGAAGGTCAATCCTTTCGTTACTTTCGGCCATCGTCCTTGCCGACCTTATACTTTTCGATATCCCCCGCAGTGTCAAGCAAGGCGGCCGCAATTTGACGCGATTTTTACAGTCTCGATCGTGCGGTTCGCGGCCCGGAAGCGTGAAGCGATATCTTTTTGATAAACTCCCAGTTCGTCCTTGACTCTCCCGTTGCTGGAGGCCCTACCACCCGGTTCGTTCGATTCAGTCGGTCGTGTTTGTGTTGGACAGCGGGCAAATGTCACCGGGCGAGGTTCGTGTGTTTACCATCGGCGAGTTTTCCAAGCTGACGGGCCTGACGGTCAAGACCTTGCGATTTTATCACGAGCAGGGACTGTTGAAGCCGTCGTCCGTCGACGATCAAACCGGCTACCGCTATTACGCTTCCGACAAGGTCCAAGCCGCGCGGGTCATTGCGCAGTTGCGGGCCCTGGAATTCTCGCTGGCCGACATCGCCGAAATCCTGAACGGTTTTCAGGACGAGAGCGACATCCTCGATTATCTCGAGCGCCACCGGCATTCACTCGCAGCCAAATCGCAGCATTATCGGCAGATTGAATCGCAACTGGATCAAATCATCCGCCAACAACGCCAAGCGAGGTCTGCCATGAAAAATGGTGCATTCGAAGTGGAGGAAAAAGCGGTCGATTCGTTGCTGATCGCCGGCGTGCGCATGAAAGGTCGCTACAGCGACTGCGGCAAGGCGTTTTCGAAAATCGGCCGCCGGCTGGGGCGGTTTCTTTGCGGCCCCTGTTTCTTGCTGCACTGCGATGCGGAGTACCACGAGGACGATGCCGATTTCGAAGCGTGCTTCCCCATTCGCAAAGAGGGGGCCGAAAAAGCCGGCGACGGCATATTGATCCGCCAGTTGCCCGGCGGACGCTGCCTTGCACTCTTGCACAAAGGCCCGTACGAACAGTCGGGCCGATCGTACGAAAAAATTCTGGCGTATGCGACAGACAAAAAATTCGAAATCGCCTTGCCGATCCGCGAAATCTATTTGAAGGGCCCCGGCATGATCTTCAAAGGCAACCCGAAAAAGTATCTGACCGAAATCCAAATGTTCCGCCAGACCTGAGGCCTTTCCGCTTCTTGCAGCCGGCGGTTTGCTTGTTAGTCAACCAGACCGTCTTATAATGGAAATGGAGCTTGGCAGAGGTAACTTCTTATCCGGCGCCGCAGGAGTCGCGGTGCGAGGACTATTGATGATCGCAAAGGTTCAGCGATTCCTGCCACTGGCAATCTTGACGGCACTTTGCCTGGCGGCCGGCAGCGTCGCGGCCGACCGCGCCGCCGCGGACGATTCGCGGCAGTTTGTCGAGGCCCTCCGCCAGCGCGGCTACCTCGACACGGCGGCCAATTATCTCGAAGATCGCTCGAAGGATTCGAAGCTCCCCGCCCAAACCAGGCACAGCCTGGAATTGCAACAGGCGGCGGTGTTGATCGACGGTGCCGCGGCGATCAACGACCCGCAACAGCGCGGTTGGCAGCTCGATCAAGCCCAGGCCAAGCTCCGGCAGTTTCTCGCCGCCAGCCCCGACGACCCCGAAGCCCAAACCGCGCGCCAGCGATTGGCCGCTTTGCTCCGCTATCGCGCCGACGCCTTGATGCAGCAGACGAACAAGTCGGGAGCGATCTCCACGGCCAATCGCAAGCAAGCCGCCGCGATGTATGCCGAGGCCCGCGCCTTGTACGACGACGAGGCCAAACACTATCGCGCCGATTTGGACAAAATCCCCAAAGGGGAGCAACCTGACCAGCGAGAGCAATTAGGCAATTCTTGGTTGGGATCTCTTTTAGACGCAGCAACAGTGACGTTCGATCAGGCCCGCGCCTCCGAATCTGGTGGCGCCGACGCCCGGAAACTTTTCACCGACGCGGCGGGCCAATGCAAAAAACTGCACGAGGACTATCCGAAACGTTTGGTCGGCGTCACGGCGCGCTTCTATGAAGGACGCTGCTATCAGGATTTGGGAGATTCGAAATCGGCCCTGGCGGCCTATGACGATTTGTTCTCCGGATTGCCCGATGGCGACGCGTCCCTCCGCCAATTGAAAACGCAGGCCTTGCGCTACGCGATGCAGTGCTGGATTCAAGACAAAGATTATTCGACGGCCGTCGACAAGTCGCTCGCCTGGGCGAAAAGCGCCGCGGCGCCGAATTGCAAGATCCCGATTGGCTAGCTGTCAAGCTTTCCACCGCCACGGCGCGTGCAAGAGGAGGCCGAATCCTTCCCGAAAAAAGATTTCAAAGCCAAAACATATCTCCGCGACGCGCGCGATCTGGTCCTCGAAGTCCAGCGCTCCGGCGTGCCTGCGTTCCAAAACCAGGCGCGGGAATTAATCGCTCAAATGGGCGGACGCGGCGTCGACGCGGAACGTACCGCTGCGGTGTCGGCCAGCGCCGCGACGCCGACGATCGACAACGCAAAATTGACCACCTTCGACGACATCTACGAGCGCGCCACCGACCTAGTCGATCAGTTGAAAAGCAACCAGTTGGAACTCGACCTGCTGCAGCAAGAACGTCCGCCCGATGCCGTTCGGATCGCCGAATTGAAAGCCTCCATCGAAAAGGTCAGCGACGAGGCCTTCGGCCTGTTTCAGCGGGCCATCACCGCGGCCGACGCGAAAACCGATCCTGAAAAACTGAACTTCGCGCGCTATCTGCTCTGCTATTTCCATTACCAGAAGCAGCACTACTACGAGGCGGCTGTGCTGGGCGAATATCTCGCCAGGAAATTCCCCAACTCGGCCAATGCCAGGCCGGCCGCTCGTGTCGCGCTGGCGGCCCTCGATGCGCTCTATCGCCAGCAAAAGGAAGAGGGCGACAAGGATCTCACGTTCGAGCAAAACAAGATTTTCGACCTGGCCGGATACGTCACGAATCGTTGGGCCGATATGCCCGAGGCCGACCTGGCGCTGGACCTGCTGATCGGCTTCTACATCAACGCCGGCGATTACGATAAGGGGGCCGAAATCCTCAGCCACATTAAGGACGATTCTCCGCGCCGTCCCGACGCGGAAGTGAAGTTCGGCCAGGCGCTTTGGAACAAGTACCTCCGCACCACGCAGCAGATGCGCGAGCAAAAATCTGCCGCCGGCGCCGCATCGGCGGAAGACTCCGCCGAAGATGCCAGGCTCAAGAAGGAACTCGACGCGCTGGCCAGGCAGTCGCAAGAAGTGCTGGAGCACGGCATCACCGGCTTGCGCAAGCAAGGGCAGATCAACAGCCAAACGGTGCTCGCGGCGCTGTCGCTGACGCAGCTCTATCTCGCGCTCTCGCAGCCCGACAAGGCCGTCGCCATGTTGGAAGATCCCAAACTAGGTCCGCTGACGCTGTTGAAGGAAAATAATCCCGCGGCCCAGGCCACCGGCTTACCGGCCGAAATTCAGAGAGCAGCCTTGCGAGCCTTTGTCGACGTCGAGCCTCAGCAATTGGAAAAGGCGACCGCGGCCATGGATGCGCTGCAGCAGATTTACGCCGACGACCCCGAAGGCGAGACCCGCTTGACGCAGTTATTGGTGAGCCTGGCCTACGATCTGCAGCAGCAACTCGAGGAACTCGGTCGCCAGGGAAATCAACAGCAGCAAGCCCAACTGATTCAAGCCGTGGAGCAATTCCTGCGGCGCATTTCGCAGCGAGCCGCCGGCGCCGATTTCCGAACGCTCAACTGGGTTGCCGCCACCTACGACGGTCTGGCGGAAGGCTCGAAACAAGACAACAAGCTGACGCCGGAAGGCAAGTCGCTCTATCGACAATCCGCAAAGATCTACGGCGACATTCTGGACCGCGCCGCCAACGACGAGAAATTCTTGCCGGCCGACAAGTTGCCAGGCGTCAAAATCCGCGCAGCCATCGCGCAGCGCGGCGCCGGAAACTACGACCAAGCGATCGCCGTCCTGGCGGGATTGCTGAAAGAGAAGCCGCAACTGTTGCCCGCGCAAATCGAGGCGGCGAAAACCTATCAGCTCCGCGGCGACAACGAAAATCCCGACTTCTATGTGCCCGCCATCAAAGGCGGCGGCAACACCGGCAACTCACAAAGCATCTGGGGTTGGGGCAAATTGGCGCTGCAAACTTCCCGCGACCCTCAGTTCCGCGACATCTTTCACCAGGCACGTTACAACATCGCCGTCTGCCGTAGCCGCTTCGGCGAAACGCGAACCGACAATGCAAAACGCACCGAGCTGCTTAAGCTCGCCAAGAACGACATCCGCAACACCTTGCAGTTCGAGCCGACCCTCGGGGGCGACAAATGGAAGCCCCTCTACGACAAATTGCTCCGCCACATCCAGCAGGATTTGCGCGAACCCGTCGTGGGCCTGAAAGAATTGGATCAAAAAGCAACCGCTCCGCCCGACGATGCCGAAAAGAGTTAGACACAATCCCATGATTCGATCGCCGCTATTTCGCGCTGCTTGGGCTTGCCTCTTCGCGATGCTGTGCCCCGCCGTCGCCTGGGCTCAGGGCGATTTCGATCGAGTCCATCTGCTCAACGGGCAGACGGTCGCCGGCCATATTGAGGAAATGACCAGAAACAAAGTCGTTGTGCAGCTTCTGCAAGGACCCAAAGAGGTCCCGGTCAACGAAATCAAATACGTGCAATTTGCCAGTGAACCCCGCGAGTTGATGACCGTCCGCAACGACGTCCTCTCCGGCCACTACGATCAAGTCACAGATACGCTCGATCGAATTCCGCCGCCGCAGCGCGGAGCGGTCGAATCCATCCGGCAGGAAATCGATTACTACAGCGCCCTGGCCGCCGCGCGGCTGGCCTCCGGCGGCGCGGGCGACGTTCAAGCTGCGGGCCGCTCCCTGTTGGCATTTATCAATGCCAACAAAGACAATTATCATTTCTACGATGCCAACGAAGCGATCGGCGACCTGCTGGTTGCCATCGGCCGCTACGATCAGGCCGACACGTACTACAACGAGCTCGCCTCCGCCCCCTGGCCCGAATTCAAATTACGCGCGGAAATCGGCTTGGGCCGCTCGCTCGAAGCCCAAGACAAGCCCGATCGGGCCATGATGCATTACGAAACCATTTTGGCTTCCGACGCCAAAGGCAAAGTTGTCGAGAATCTCCAGCAGATTGCCCGGATTGGCAAAGCCAAGTGCCTCGTGGACCAAGGCCGCTCCAACGACGCGGTGAAAATGTTGCAGCAAGTGATCGACCAGGCCCCTGCCGAGGCCAATCAAATCCTGGCGATGGGCTATAACGCACTCGGAGAAGCGTATCTGAAGTTAAAGCAGCCGAAGGAAGCGCTCTACGCGTTTTTGCACGTCGATCTGCTGTACAACCAGGTGCCCGATCAGCACGCCGAGGCCCTGTACTATCTAAAGGGCTTGTGGGATCAGATGAACAAACCCCATCGCTCGAAGGAAGCGGCCGACACGCTGAAATCGAAATACGCCTCCAGCCGCTGGAACAAGTAAAGCGATTGCTCCGCGTCACTTTGCTTTCTGCCTTCTGCCTTCTGTTTTTGCCGCCTCACCCGCGCGGATGGAACCGCCGGTGAACCTGCTTCAGCCGCGTCGGATCGACGTGCGTGTAAATCTGCGTCGTCCGAATATTGGCATGGCCGAGCATCTCCTGCACCTGCCGCAAATCGGCGCCGCCTGCCAGTAGGTGCGTAGCGAAACTGTGCCGCAGCGTATGCGGCCCCATCGCCGCCGGCGCCCGACGCGCAAAGCATACCGCTTCACCAATTCCCAAATTCGTTCCCGCCGCAATCGCTTGCCGCGACGTGAAAGCATCAGCCATCGCGGCGGCAGCGAGCACTGCTCCACCAGCGCCGGCCGTTCATGCTCCAGATACTCCTCTACAGCGGCAATTGCTCGGCGACCCAGTGGCACTAGGCGCTCTCGTTCTCCCTTGCCGTGCGCCAGACAAAATCCCTCGCGCAAATGCACGTCGTCGTGTCGCAAGTTTGACACTTCCGATGCCCGGCAACCGGTGGCATACAATAATTCCAGCAATGCCCGATCGCGGCGCCAAAGCGCATCGTGCGCAATCGGGGCAGTCAGCAGCTTGTCGATCATCTGCGACGACAAAACTTGCGGCACGCGCTGCCAAAGCTTCTGGCTCCCCAGCAATTCGGCCAGATTGTTCTGCAGCACTCCTTCAAGTTGCAAATAGCGGAAGAACACTTTGAGCGACACCAGATGTCGCGCCACCGACGCCGGCGCCAATTTCCGCGCGTTTAGCCACGCGGGATAATCCGCCAAATCATTAATCGATAGCGACTGAATCTTCCGCGCCGCCAGCCACTCGGCGAATTTCGCCAGATCGCGCCGATACGCCGCCACGGTGTTCTCGGCCAGGTGACATTCGCTGCGGCAGTAGTCGAGAAACAATTCGATCCAACGCTTCGCCGGATTGCCCTCTGGCATCGGCCGTCGTGATTTCGGACCTCGCTTGGCGGTGGACATGGATTATCAAGCACCTGGCTCGGGCTGCGGCCGATGATCGAACTCAGCCGTATCTTGCGCATCGGCATCGACATCGTGCCAACTGAATTCCGCTCCGCCCGCGTCAGGTGGTCGTTTTCGCCGCCTTGGGTTATGATGGCGATCTTCGTGGTTTGTAGTGGTTGTAGTGACCGTGGCCACAGGAAGTCCAACCGTGCGGATTCTCGTAACAGGCGGTGCCGGATACATCGGCAGTCATGCCGTGCGCCGGCTCTTGGAGGCCAAACACGACGTCTGGGTCTACGACAGTTTGTGCCTCGGCCATCGCCAGGCCGTGCCCCCCGACCGCTTGATCACCGGCGACTTGCTCGACCGATCTCGGCTGGAAACGGCTCTGCGCGAACAGCGCATCGAGGCCGTCATGCACTTCGCGGCCTTTGCCCAAGTTGGCGAGTCCGTCGCCGATCCCGCGAAGTATTATCAAAACAATCTCATCGGCAGCATTTCACTGTTGGAAGCGATGCGGGCCGCCGGCGTCTCGCGGATCGTGTTCTCTAGCACCACGGCCACCTATGGCACGCCGAAAAAAATCCCCATCACCGAAGACGAACCGCAACTGCCCATTAATCCGTATGGCTTCACCAAGCTAGCCATTGAACGAGCCTTGGCCGATTACGCTCATGCCTATGGGTTGGCCTACGCCGCATTGCGATACTTCAACGCCGCCGGTGCCAGCTCCAGCGTCGACATCGGCGAAGATCACACGCCCGAAACGCACTTGATCCCCATCGTCTTGCAAGTGGCCCTCGGGCAGCGCGATATGGTGAGCATCTTCGGCGACGATTATCCCACCTCCGACGGCACATGCGTCCGCGACTACATCCACGTGGAGGATTTGGCGGAAACACACTTGCGTACGCTCGATCATCTCCAGCCCGGCAAAGGCTTGGCCCTAAACCTGGGCATCGGCCGCGGCTACAGCGTGAAGCAAGTGATCGATTCCTGCCGCCGCATCACAGGCCACAAAATTCCCACGGCGATCGGACCGCGGCGTCTCGGCGACCCGGCCGAGTTGGTCGCCGATTCCACACTGGCCCAGCGCACTCTCGGCTGGAAACCGAAATACTCCGACATCGACGCCATCGTCGCCACCGCCTGGCGCTGGCACCAATCGCACCCCAAAGGATTTGGCGGCTCAATATAGAATATATGGACAGCCCGACCCCTGACTCCGGACCCCTGCCGACTATGGCTACCTCCGCCCGACTTTTTCCCGTTGCCACGCTTTCCGATCTGGCCGCCGGCCAGGAAGCCGACTTCTTTGCGCTGCTCACCGCCAAGGAAGAGCTCACCACCCGCGAAGGCAAACCCTATTTCAAAGTCACGTTCCGCGATGCCTGCCGTGAGGTCAGTTTTCCCATCTGGCAAGATTCGGCCTGGGCCGTCGATTGTCGACAATCGTGGACGGCAGGCGTGTTCTACAAGCTTCGGGCCACCTACCGCGAAACCAACTTCGGCCCGCAGTTGGAGATCAAGAAAATCCGCGCCGTCATCGACGCCGACGCCGCCGAAGGCTTCAACCCGCTCATGCTGCAGCCCAAGTCGCGCTTCGACCCGGTCGAAATGTTCGACGAACTGGTCGAAATTGCCCGGCAAAAAATCACCGACAAAGCGCTGCAGCGATTGACCTGCGACATCCTAAAGGCCAATCGCGAAATGTTGCTCACCCTTCCCGCGGCGCGAAAAAATCACCACGCCTACGTCGGCGGCTGGCTGGAACACACTCTCAGCGTCACTCGCACCTGCGTGCATCTGGCCAACAAGTACGACGACTATTATCCCGACCTACCGCCGCGGTTGGATAAAAGCGTGGTGGTAGCCGGGGCAATCCTGCACGATATCGGCAAACTGCGCGAATACCGCGAGGAGCCGACAGGCGCCGTGTACACTGCCGAAGGGGCACTGATCGGCCACATGCTGCAAGGCCGCGACATCGTCCGCGAATTCGCCGCCGATCGAAAGTTGCCCGAGGAAACGATGCTACGATTGGAACACGTGATCGTCGCGCATCAGGGCCGGCCCGAATGGGGTGCGCCGAAGGTGCCCATGACACCCGAAGCCATGATCGTCCACTACGCCGACGATCTCGACGCCAAATACGCCATGCTTTACACGACGCTGCGCGACGACAAATCACCCGGACCGATGACCTCCAAAAAAAATCAGCTCTACCAGCAGATCTTCCGAGGGTTGCAATAAAGCATGTTACGCGCTGGGTCGATGCGTCATTCCAATGCGCCGCTCACGGAAGGGCCGATCTCGCTGGCGCTGCTGCGGTTGTCGGTCCCCATCATTTTGGCCAACATCCTGCAAACGGCCTATCAACTGACCGACACCTTCTGGGTCGGCCGCTTGAGCGCCCAGGCCGTGGCGGCTGTCTCTCTCAGTTTTCCCGTCACGTTTTTGTGCATCTCGCTGGGCGGTGGTTTGCCGATCGCCGGCACCGTGCTCATCGCGCAATTTCGCGGCAAAGGCGATGAGCGCGGCGTCAGCCACGTCGCCGCGCAAACGCTCTTGATGTCGCTCATCGTGGCGGCCGTCCTGGCCACCGTCGGTTTCATTTTCGCCCAACCCATCATGCGTTTCATGGGTGCCGACCAGTACGTGCTTCCCGACGCAGTGCGATTTCTGCAGGTCACGTTTCTAGGTTTCGTCTTCGTATTCGGCTTCTTCGCCTATCAAGCGCTGGTGCGCGGCTTGGGCACCGTCTATCCGCCGATGTTCATTGTGCTGGGCACGGTGATTTTGAATTTTGCGTTCGACCCGTTGTTCATCTTCGGCTGGGGGCCGGTTCCGCCGATGGGCGTCGCCGGCGCCGCCATGGCCACTCTCTGTACGCAAATACTCGCCATGTCGATCGGCTTTGGTCTCCTGATTTGGGGCAAGCACGGCATTACCTTGCGCTGCCATAACTTCCGCCCCGATATTCGCATGATCGCCACGCTGGCGCGCATCGGCTTTCCTGCGTCGATGGAGCAATCGACGCAAGCGCTGGGCGTGGCGATGATGATGCTTCTCGTTTCGACCTTCGGCACCAATCCGATTGCCGCCTACGGCATCGGGCAGCGCGTGCTCAGTTGCGCGATCATTCCCGCGATGGGCCTCTCGTTGGCCACTTCGACGCTTGTGGGCCAAAACATCGGCGCCGGACGTCTGGATCGCGCCATCAGAACCAACCGCACGAGTTGCGTCATCAGCTTCACGATGCTCACCGCCGCCGGCATCGCGCTGTTCTTCGTCGCGCAACCCGTCTCAGCCTTCTTGATGCCTCAAGGCGGCGAGGCTATCGCCGAAAGCGCCACGCTGATTCGCATCCTCTGCCTGGCGTTTGGTTTCATCGGCTTGCAGCAGGTGTTGACCGGCACCCTGCGCGGCGCCGGCGACACCGTGGCCCCGATGGTTTTGGCCATCGTCTCACTGTGGGTCTTGCGCTTCCCGCTGGCCTACGTGCTGTCCAAGCACACGCCGCTGGGGGCCGACGGCATCTGGTGGGCGGTGGCAATTTCGATCGTCTTCTCCGCCGTCATCACGGGCTTCTGGTTTGCGCGGGGCGACTGGAAGCACCGCCGACTGTTGGAAGAGGTGGAAATCGAGCAGCAAGCCGAACGCCAAATGGCAATGGAAGAAAACCTGCCGTTCTGATGCCGGCTCGTGTTAGCACTGCCCGCGCATGTATCACTTCATCTGCAATGGCAATTCGCCGCGCAGCAGGCTGTCGACAAATTCGCGGTTGCTATCCAGCAGGTTCGGCAGGCCGACAATCTCCTCCGGCGTCAGCCAATGCATCGATTCGACTTCCTGTGGATTGGGCACTAGTTCGGCGTCCTCAGCCAACTCAGCATGCCACCACGCCAGATGCACTCGCCAATGCGAAACGGTTTCGCCCAGCCGTTTCACCGGCCTCACGTCGCAGTTTAATTCCTCTCGCAGTTCCCGCATCAAGGCCTGAGTCTCGCTCTCGCCGGGCTCAATTCCCCCGCCGGGAAAGCAATGGTAGCCCGGCGCAATGACATGCTGCGAGCGACGAATCACCAATAGCCGCCCCTGGCGAACAATCACGGCCACCGCTCCGTATCGCAAGATTGGCTGCTCTTCTGGAGTGCGCATGGTACGCTTTGAGGCTCCCTGATTGCGTTGGTCCATCAAATCGCCATCAGATTCGCTATTCCGCGATCGACCGCATCCTGCGGTCAGGGATTAAGCCATCCCCTAATCCCGCAGCAGAGGCTAAGATTATAGCAGGGTGCTGATGGATGATTGCTAAGTCGGCCAGCAGGCTAACAGTTAGAAGTATGATGTCACGATTTTCCCTTAAACAGATCACCCGAGTTGGCTTATCTGGATGCTTGGCGTTTGTCGTCTTGGGAATCGCCGGTTGCGGCGGCTCGGGCGAACCGAAAACCGCCGCGGACGCGCCTGCGCCGAAAAAGGTTTCTTCGAGTCAGCAAAAGCCCGAAGTGAAAGAAAGCGAAACCCCGCCGCCGCAGTTCGTCGGAGAGCAACTTGTGGTCACAAAGTTTCCCGACGGCAAGCCGTACATTCGACGGCAAGTGAAAAAATACAGCGATGATTCGATGATCAATCACGGAACCTACTCGACCTTTTATCGCGATGGCCAGAAATTCGAGGAAGGCGAGTATGTCGACGGCGTGAAAAATGGTCCTTGGAAGATTTGGTACGACAACGGCCAATTAGCCAAAGAGGAAAACTACGCCAACGGCAAGTTGGAAGGTCACTGGTCCCTATTTGGGTCTGACGGATTGCCCCAGCGCGATGTCAGCTACAAGGCCGGTCAGCGAGAAGGGCGATGGGTCTACTACAATGACAAGGGGAAGCCCAATAAACAAGAAGAGTACGTAAACGACACCCTCAATGGCACCGCGATCACGTGGTACGCCGACGGACAAAAGAAATCGGAATTGCATTTCAAAGACGGAAAATACGAGGGTACTCAAAAGCAGTGGCATCCCAATGGCCAAATGGCAATTCAGGCCGATTACCACGCCGGCAAGCGTAACGGGAAGGAAACCACCTGGAATGAAAAGGGGCAACTTGTCAGCGAAGACGAGTTTGAAAACGGCAAGCCGGTTCAGCGATAGAATTACTCCGGAGAACGTTGGCATCGATGAACGGTAACAGACCCGCTGTCGAAGGTCCTCGCCCGGCGCCCTCCCGGCCCCGGATAAGTCCCAACAGCATCTTGTTGATGCTGGTGGTCCTGGCGCTGTTGGTGTTCCTCTACTTCGGGCGGACCAGTGTCAATCGCAGCGAAATCAGTTACGACTTCTTCTGGAAGCAATTGCAGACCGGCAACGTGGCGGAGGTGGAATTCGAAGAGCACCAATTGCTCGGGCGTTTCCGCACGCGGCCCGAAGCGCCGCCCAGAGCTGCGGTCGCTACAAACTGGGCCGAGCGATTATTGGGCGAAGGCGCCGCCACCGAGCGCAATCGCGGCGCCCCGGCGGCTGAAAAATCCGAGGCCAAAGGCGAAACCGGGCGCGAACTGTTGCCGCTGAATTTCGCCGTCACTTTGCCGCCCCTGGAAGATCGCGAATTACTGCCGATGCTGCGCGAGAAAAAAGTGGAAATCGCGGCTCAACCGCCCGCCGACAACACGTTCATGCTCTTGTTCGTCTATCTGTTTGTGCCGCTGTTGTTGTTCGCCGGCTTGTGGATCATGCTCCGCCGCACACGCGATCAATTCCTCGGCGGCGGAATCCTCTCCGGCTTCAGCAAGAGCCCGGCGAAGCGATACGAAGAAGCCGGCAAGAAGACGATCACCTTTAATGACGTCGCCGGATTGGAAAACGTCAAGAACGATCTGCAGGAGATCGTCGAGTTTCTAAAGAACCCCGAAAAGTTCACTCGCCTCGGCGGCCGCGTTCCCAAGGGTGTGTTGTTGATGGGCCCGCCAGGCACCGGCAAAACGCTGTTGGCCCGCGCCGTCGCGGGCGAAGCCGGCGTGCCGTTCTTCTCCATCAGCGGATCCGAATTCATACAGATGTTCGTCGGCGTCGGCGCCAGCCGGGTCCGCGACATGTTCAAAACCGCCAAAGAGGCTTCCCCTTGCATCCTGTTCATCGATGAAATCGACGCCGTCGGCCGCCATCGTGGCGCCGGCCTCGGCGGCGGGCACGATGAGCGCGAGCAAACCCTGAATCAAATCCTTAGCGAAATGGATGGCTTCAGCCAAACCGAATCGGTCATCGTCCTGGCCGCCACCAATCGGCCCGACGTGCTCGACCCGCGCTCTTGCGCCCGGGCCGATTCGATCGCCACATCACCGTCGATCGCCCAAATCAAAAAGCGCGGCTGGCCATCTTCAAGGTGCACAGTCGCGACGTGCCGCTCGCGCCCAACGTGAATTTGGAACGCCTCGCCGCCGGCACCGTCGGGCTCACTGGCGCCGACATCCGCAATCTGGTGAACGAAGCCGCGCTGTGGGCCACGCGCAACGGCAAAGACAAAGTCGACATGGAAGACTTTGAATATGCCCGCGACAAAGTTTTGATGGGCCCCAAGCGCGAGGAATTGCTGACCGGCAAAGAGAAAAAAATGACGGCCTATCATGAGGCCGGACACGCCTTGCTCGCCTGGGTGCTGCCGGGCATCGATCGCCTGCATAAGGTGACGATCATTCCCCGCGGCCGTGCGCTGGGCGTAACCCAACTTTTGCCCGAAGAAGATCGCCTGAATATCGGCCAGTCCGAATTGAACAGCCGGCTGGTGTTTATGCTCGGCGGACGCGCTGCGGAAAAGTTGGTCTTCAATGAATATAGCGCCGGGGCGGAAAACGATCTCACGCAGGTGACCAAGCTCGCACGCAAAATGGTCGCCCACTGGGGCATGAGCGAGAGCATCGGTCCGGTTGCCTACCGCACCGGCGAAGAGCACCCCTTCCTGGGACGCGAAATTTACGAGCAACGCGAATTCAGCGAGCACAGCGCCCGTGCGATCGACCAGGAAGTTTCGCGAATCTTACACGAGGCCGACGCCAAGGCGATGGAGCTTTTGGCGCAGCATCGGCAAAATCTCGATGCGCTGGCCGGGGCGCTGGAGCAACGCGAAGTCCTTGACGACATGGAAGTCGAAGAATTACTCGGCCCATCTTCAAATCCACGGATAATCTTCGACGGAGAAGCGATCGCGAGTCCTCCAGCCTCCGCCAAGCAAGGCAATGGCCAGCCAGGCGAAACTCCATCGATTCCCGCCGCCAAATCCGGCGAGTCGAGCGAACCTTCTGGCAGCTAGCACGCCGCCAGCCCGGTTCTGCCGCGCAAGCAAGCGCGCCTCTGAAAGTTCGATTCGCTTGTCCACTGTTCCTCGCCTTCGATGCTTGCTTGCTGAACGCCTCTGCGTTCGATCACACCACGTAAAGTTGGGCGATCTGTCGGCGACTCTTCCGGTCCCGGCGACTCTAGGGGCCCCAACGGCCAGGTTCGCCGCACACTTCGCCATTCTCCGATGATAAACGTAACGCAAGCGTTAAATCGTCCGTTATCGGAAAGCCACACCCAATCGGCAAACTTTCGTGCGCCGGTGCTCTGCGCTCGGGGACCATACTCCCTGAGGCGCGATCGTGCGACGTAGTGTGGTCATTCCATCACTTCAACTGAGCTGCCGTATCAGATCGCGGCGCAGGTCCCGTACCCTGCGCAGCGGTGTGCCGGCAGAGAATCGGCCTGCATGATCCAGCGTTGGCTGTATCTGATTTCCTTTGCCGCGCTACTGCTCTGCGCCGGGTGCTGTTGCCACTCGCGCAATCTCAGCGCCTGGGGACACAGCCCGCAAACCGCCGTGCCACTCGAATCTTCAGCGCTCAATCCGCAGGTGGCCCCTCTCTGTAACACGCCGCCGCCGAGCAATCCTCCAAAGCTCTCTGATTCGTACGGCAACGTGATGTTCACTCTTGACGGCGATCGTAAATCGCCGACAGGCTGGTCGTACCTTCACGATGATCTGGCTGATCTTTGGCCGGAGATAAAGCAGGATTACCGCAACTATTATTCCTGGGATAATTTCGAAATGCTCCTCGCCGGCTTCGGCACCGCAGCCCTCGTCGCCAATTCGCAGAGCGATCGCGAATTGCGCGAACAATACCAGGAGCACGTCCGTGGCCCGACCGGCAATAACTTCTCGGCCTGGTGCAAGGAATTCGGCAACGGCGGCATGATGATTCCAGTCATGGCTGCCGGCTGGCTAGGAGGCGACATGCTGTACGATTGGCCCGCCGGCAGCGTCATCGGCCAATGGGGGGAACGCAGCGTGCGAAGCTTGCTAGTGGGCGCGCCGCCCATGCTGCTCATGCAATGGGTGACTGGCGGTGCGCGACCTGCCCAGGACGATGATGGCAGCGGTTGGCGCCCATTCACCCATAGCAACGGCGTCAGCGGCCATGCATTCATCGGCGGCGTGGTGTTCATCGACGCCGCCAAAATGACCGACAATTGCTGGCTGAAGACTGGACTGTACGTTTGCTCGGTGCTGCCGGCTTGGTCGCGCGTGAACGACGATGCCCACTACCCTTCGCAGGCGTTTTTGGGATGGTGGATGGCCTACTGCGCAGCCACCGCAGTGGATGCGACACAGCGCACAACGACGGATTGGAAGGTCGTGCCCTTGCCCGTCGACGACGGCGTGGGAATGGCGATCACCTACAAGTATTAGAAAGACGCGGCGGCCGCCGGCAGAGTATTGCGGCCCGGCTCAGATTAGAAGTCGTACCACAGGCCCCAGCCCATCCGCGATTCACTCTGATTGAAGAACTCGTACTCGTCGCTTTTGCCGGTCACATACTGGCCGCCGATGCGGAGATTCGACCCGCGCACATACTTTCGCCACATCCAGCCGAATTGCACCGAGAACGTCCCGTTGTAATCGACTTCTTGTCGCAGGTCGCAATTCACGGCCACGAACGGCCCGCCACGCAACCCGGTGTTGCGGGCTTGCATCCATTCGAAGCCGAATTGAATTTCGCCCGGTTCTGCGCCACCGGATGCTGCCGCCACCGCCACTTCGCCATACAACCGCAGCGAATCGGTCCAGAAGTAGCCTGCCCCGAACACTACCCCGTCGCGAACGTAATTGATTCGCGTGACGCCGGGATTGATGTACAGCACGTATTCATCACCCAGATGCGCGCTGATGTGGAAATACGCCACTTTGAATTCCCAGCGGTCGCCGCCATACGTCACCGGAATGCCAAACCGGAAATCAGATCCGACGAGCGGCGTGCTGGGGCCCTGTGGATCCAGCCGCGGGAAAACAGCCCCTTCAAAATCCACCTGCCAACCTTCAGGCCAGTTGGGATCTTCGTTTCCGTAGCGCCAAATGCCGGCGCGGCGCCGAGCGTCACATCCCACATGTCGCCCATCGCGCTGTTTTGATTGAAAAAAGTTGCGAACCTCGGCTCCTTCGTTCCGGCCATATACGACTGGTAAATGATCCCCTGCGGAATCACTTGCGAATGCCACTCGCTCTGGTCGCAGCAATTGTGCGAAATGGACGGCTCGGCGCTCGACGGCGGCGGAGTGTACGCAGATTTCTGAAACAGATCGATCAGGCCTGAATGCGGCTGGTTTTGCTGCGCCAGGTATTGCGCCGCCGGTTGTTTTTCAGTCAAATCCGGCTGCACCGGTTCTGCCAGAGTCGGCGTTTGCGGCGCCGGCGCGGCCTGATCTTGCTGGCCGAGATTGCTCCACGGACTGGCGAAGTCCACCATCGGCGGCAACGGCGCGACTTGTCCCATCGCCGGCTGCATCGTCAAGCAGACGAAGACCGCCGCAAGCAATGCAGTACGCGCCGTACGCTTCTTGGGCGGGCCGGCAGCACGAACATCGCGGCAGAGAGTGATGGGGCGGGATTGGGTCATCGGCGTCAGCGCGTCGGGGCGGGATCTGAATCCGGGAGAACCGTGGCGTTGCGGGAAATGCAGGAAGGGGCAGCGGCAGGGTTTACCTAGCTGGTTTCCACGGTCCTAGCAGGCATCATCGGCACGCGAAGAAGGGTTTCGCAAATGGAAGGTCGGCCTGTTTCCATTTGGTAAACTCTGACGCCGCGCCCAGTTCCGGTCGGTTAAAAGAGGCAGACTTTGCGGCCTGCAGCGACCGACGCGCGCTCAGAAGTAGGGCTGCCCAGATCGACGGATCCAGTCCGTCGAGCCCGCTTTAGGGGCCAGATGGGAAGACAGACCGCTTGATGCGGTCGAATTAGAGCCGATCGCGATGGCGCTGATTTTTAGATCCGCCGACGATCGCTATTGGCACGTGCAAGTGCAAGGCACGCAACACGGTTGCTGTTGCACTACCGGCGCATTGTAGACGCACGGTTGTGTTTGCACGGTCGGCTGCATTGCCGGAGCGACCACCGCAGGCGCGGCGGCAATGGGTGCGATGGCCGGCGCTGCGGCCGTAGTCGGCGGTGGGACATAGTACGTCGGCGCCGTCGTCGATACCGCCGGCGGCGGACAATACGTGGGCGCCGGCACTGCCGCAGGTTTCGCAAACCAATCGTGGAAGCAACAACAACTGCAGCCGGTTTGTGAAATCATTCCCAGCAGCCCGAGCAGGGCGAGCGCAACACTTTTCATGCGGGCGGTCCTTTTAGCAAGCGGGAAGTGAGAGCGACGGGGTTATTCTGGCGGGCCAAGAATCGCCGCCGTGCTGGTTTCCCCCCGGATAAGCGGGCGGCGAAGGTTAGGTGGGCTGTTGGAGAGCGTCAAGGGCAATTCGCTCGGGAGTCTCGCTAGCATTGAAACCCCATCCTCGATTTGCCATACTTTGAGCACGCCGCGCGGAACTCCGCCCGGCAAACACACGCTTTCGGGGCGTGGCGCAGCCTGGTTTAGCGCGTCTGACTGGGGGTCAGAAGGTCGCAGGTTCAAATCCTGTCGCCCCGACTTGATCGAGACAAGAAGCCCTTCGACCAGCAAGTCGAAGGGCTTTCTCATTTCTGCAACAAGCTTTGCGCCGTCGAGCGTCGAGTTAGGCGCTAGAATGCCAATGAGGAAAAAGAAATTTTAAGCGGGCATAAGCCTCACGTAGCAGAGTATCAATCTATGAACAAAATGAATCCTAAGGTTGATGCATTTTTAAGAAGAGCCAAAAAGTGGCAGGGAGAATTGAAGGAATTGAGAAGGATCGTTCTTGACTCTCAGTTGACTGAAGAATTGAAGTGGTATCAGCCTTGTTACACGTTTGAGAAAAGTAACGTACTCATCATAAGTGGATTTAAAGAATACTGTGTGCTTAGTTTTATCAAAGGCGCCCTGTTAAAAGATGCCAAACGCATTCTCGCCAAACCTGGGGAGAATACGCAGTCGGTGCGCGTGATTCGTTTCACCAATGTTCGAGAAATCGTTGAGTTGGAACCCATCTTGAAAGCCTATATTCGTGAAGCCATTGAAGTGGAAAAAGCCGGTTTGAAAGTGAAGTTCAAAAAGATCACCGAACACAAAATCCCGGACGAGCTTCAGAATAAATTCAAGGAAATCCCCGCCTTGAAAACTGCATTTCGTGCTTTGACGCCAGGACGGCAACGAGCATACATCCTTTATTTTTCGGCAGCCAAACAATCGAAAACTCGGCAGTCAAGGATTGAAAAATGTATGCGGCGAATTCTCAAAGGAAAGGGTTTAGATGATTAGTCATGCCGCCAAACGTTCGCTTTCAATCCGCCGCCAGCAGCCTCGGCCGTTTCTCAACACACGCAAATATCCGATGCCGCCTAATCATCATGCGGCGGGCGAAACCGTCGCGCCATTCGGCGGAACATCTTCGACTGGCGAAATGCTTTCCATTCCACCCAATGCCGCTCCACGGAATGGTTGATCAGCACGACCAGCCCGATCGCCAGTGCAATCGGAACCAGCAAGATCAAACCTTCGTCGTAGTGCGGGAACAAGTGCCCCCATAGCATCACGCTATAGTAGGCCACCACCAAATACTCGATCGCGTGCACGATCCTCTGAATGGCTGTAATCCGCTCGACGTTTTTCTGCAGTTTGCCTGCAATTTCCTGCTGGTGCTTCAGATGTTCTCGATTGCTGGCGGCCGCGGCGCGCTGGGCCGCCGCCGAATTGATGTCGCGCAGCGAATGCAACAGTTCGTCCAGGCGAATGGCCTCAAAGAACCGCCGCACCAGGTTGTTTTCCGGCAGCGTCAGTTGGTGCTTGATGTGGATCACACGCCGCATCAACTCGTCCCCTTCCACCAGCAATTCGTCGGCCTCCCCGCTGCGATGGCTCAAGTCTTCGATCGCCGTGGCCACGGCCGACAGTTCCCGGCATAACTCTTGAACTTGCTGGGCCTGTTGAGCGGCGCCGGCCTTCGTGGCAATCACGATTCCTTGTCGGCTCCAAATGCCTACCCAATTCGCCTTGCGAATCAAATGCCGTTCGACAAAATCGGTCGGGGTCGTGCTGCGGCTATCCGCGTCGAGCACGCGCCACAGCAGCCTGCCGATTTGCTCGGCCACCGTTCCGGCCAACAAATCAATCTCATCGCTCAGTTCGACGCTTGCAAACCGCCACGTGCCCGTCGGCGCGCGGCACTTGGCCGCGAAGAATCTCGCCCACGGGCAAACTCTTCGGTCGCCCCGCGGCTACGCTGGCCCCTGCCGACGTCGAATAATTCCAGATCCGAAGCTCTCCTTGAAAAAACGCCAGCTCCAATTCTTCTTGCACGATCCATGCCACCGGGTCGTCGCCTAAATCGGCCGCAATCGCGCCCGCTGCGTCGATCGCCGTGCCGCGCCCCGGCGTCGCGACGATCGTGGCTTCATAGCTGCTGCCGTCGAACCACGGATCGTCGAATTCTGCGGCATACTCTTTCCCCGCGCGGGCTTCAAACCCCGGCCGGCAGACCTGTGCCCCGCCATCCCCGCGCTCGGCCGACGATTGTTTTAGCGCTCGCAGTTCTTGCACTTGCAGCCGCGCCCACACGTTATACAGATGGCACCCGTCGGCGCGTTCCGGATCGAGCGAAAAAAAGTACGACGTGGTGTTCGTCGTCGAGTTCGGCCGCTCGTTGCTGTACGCAATAGCCGTGAACGTGAAGCCTTGCCGCATCGACGAATGGTCCAAATCGTTCCGCACCCATTCCTTGAACAGCAGACATAGCGGATCGCGCAGGTAAATTCCGTCAGCTTGCCGGCGGCGCTCGCCCGCCGGCGCCGGTTGCGCCCTTGAATCTCCGGCCCATCATTGCCGGGAACCGCCAACGGTGTAGTGGTCGCTTTGGCATACCATTGCCCAAATGGCACTTCTGCCTGTTGCAGAAACACGATCGTTTTCCGTGCCCGCCGAACATCGCGTTCGTAGGCTTCCTGTTGCCGGTCCAACAGCGCCAGTTCCGGCGCAAACGTGGCGCTTGATTCCAACACCGAATCGTACAGCGGATTCAAATCGCACTGCGGGTCGCTCAGCGTCCGCCGCACTTCCTCAAAAAACTGCAGCGCCCCGCTATCTTCCTCTAGGTACGGTCGCCCACGTAACAGCGCCGCGTACAGCACCGAATGCAAACCGCGATGCCGCGGGCAGTCGATCGGCCGGCATTTATCCACGCACGATGCATACGCCGCCAACAACACCGGCCAGCGCCGCGAGCTGGGCAAGTGTCCCACCGCGGGGCGAAACCAATCGATCTCGTCGCGGCTTTCTTTCCAGCCGTCCGCCCCGATGCCATGTTCCGACCATCCATCCGGCTCGATACTGCCGCGAATCACCTCGCGCCAGATACATGGAGCAAAACGCATCGAAGTCAGGCTGCCGATGCGAAACCAACCAGAGGACGTCGGACTTGTCCAATCGATCGACGAAGCGACGATGTATCTTCTCCGCCAGATGAAGCACCCCGGCCGCCGCGGAGGGATACGGATGCGGATAGAAATGGTTGTCGACGACGGCGCACGACTCGCCGTCGCCGGCCCACGCAGCGCTGCCCACATCCAGCGCGATTTCGTTTTCGTGGAGGCGCTCCGGCGCGCCATTGGATTCGGCTCGATCGCCAGCCGCCGGCTGAAAGTTCGTGCCGAAGTTCACATAGCGGTATCGAAACTTCATCCGGCCCTCGCAGGCTTGCTTACTCCCACTCGATTGTAAGCTGCCCGCCCGAGTTTTGGCCCGAGCCGCCCCCGAGGTTTTGCATGGGATCGGGATTCAGTTGATTGAATTGGTTCGATACGGAGTTCTGCTTTTGCGGATCGGGAACGACGGTTGCCTTCAAGGGCGGCGGTTTTTCTTCTCCGCCGCCGCCGCCCGCCGGAGCACCCGCCATCATCGCTTTATAGTTTCTTCCCAGATTCAGCACGTAATCGTGATGGTTCGCCAAAAACGCTTTGAGCTCGATCGGCTTCGAGCGCGCCGACTCGTTGCCCACGTCCACCCGAATCATGAACGGATCGGGCGATTTCAAAATAATCGATGAATCGCCGTTCGGTTCAATCTCCAGTTCCGTCCACGGGTTCGGCCGGTCGCTTTTCTTGGATGCGATGTAAAATTTCACCGGGTTGTCCAAATCGTTGTGCAGCTTCAAGGTCACGCTGTCGGCCCCAATCGACCAAATGCTCGGATCGTTCGCGTCGAAACGCTCAAACTGCACCGGCAACGACGCCCAATTGGTCGGCGTCGGACCGCTTGGATCGGGCGAAACCGACACGCCGATTTTGCCCGGCTTCTGACTCGCCGTGCTGTTGGCTGACGCGCCGATGCTCGTGTCCATAATCTCGCTCACGCGCATCACATAATTCGGATGCTCGGTCACAAACTTCTTCAACTCCAGCGGCTTCGATCGCGAGCGTTCGTTACCAATTTGCAGCACCACAAAATAGCGATCCGGCGCAATCACGTTCACCTTGTTGCTTTGTCCGGCATCTAACTGAAATTGGTGCCACGGCGAATCGCTCGTGCTCTTTTCCGACGCGATGTATAAAACCACCGGACCGGATAGGTCGTTGCGCAAGAACGAGCGGCGGACCTTCTTCTGCCGCCAGCGCAAATTGCGCCTGGGCGAAAAATGCTGCAACCAGCGAAAGAATCAGCTTTGTGTGGCGCCGGCGAATCATGGCACGCCTCCCTATATAAGCGACGACGAGAGAGTTGGAGGAGAGACGCGATTATTTTGAGCGCCTCCCCCCGCGCCGTCAAGCAACCCGGCCCTCAGATTTGCTAACGCCCCGCCGACTCCCATTCGACCCTTAATGTCGGCGCGCGTTCCGCAGCGGCATCGTGCGGGGTTTGCTGGGCCGGCCCGATGGAAACCGGCGGCAGCGAGAGTTTCGGCTGGGATGAGGAGCCGGAAGACTCGGACCCTGATGAAGCGCCCTCGGCCGAGCCGGACGAGTATGGCGTGCCTGTAACCACCCCCTTGTACGTTCTTCCCACTGCCATCACGTAATCCGGATGCTCCTCCAGAAATTCCTGCAAATAAATCGGCCTGGATCGCCCCGAGCCATTCGATAGTTCAATCCGAATAATGAACGGATCCGCCGCTTTCAGTTCCGCGATCGCGTCGGTGCGAGGCTCAATTTTCAAATGCGTCCAGGGGTCGGCTTCCTGACTGTTCTGCGGCGCGATGTACACGTCGACCGCCTCCGCCATGTCGTTGTGGAGTTTCAGGCGGTGCAGATGGGGCGTCAGCGACCAAATATCTTGATTCGCCAAATCGTACTTCCGAAATTTCAACGGCAGCGTCGGCGGCGGTGCGGGAGGCGCCGAGTCGTTCGTATCCGGCGCGGCGATCGGCGCATCCGATCCAGGCTCGACCTGTGCCGCAATCGATTTCGATCCAAGTTCGCTGATCCGCAGCACGTACCCCGGGTGAGCGGCCAAAAACTCTTTCAAACCGATCCGCTTGGATCGCCATCGCTGCTGGCCCGCTTGCACGACCACCACGTAGCGGTCCGGCAAATCCAGTGTGCATTGCCCCTCTTCGTCCGCGTCGACTTGTAGATGAGCCCAAGGCTTTTCTACCTGGCTCTTTTCCGAAGCGATATACACGTCAATCGCCTGCGCAGCATCGTTGTGCAATTTCAGCGCGACGTCATCTTCCGCCGCTGCCAGGCAAGCTGCGGCCGCCAACAGCACCGCCGGCAATATCGCCAGCCACGCACTACGGCTCCCGAACAATTGACGCATAATATCGCCGCTTTCCGCCAAAAGGCGTCATCGTTATTGTCAATACGACGCGCCGCGAGGTCAATATATTCGTCTCCCCGAGCGGATAATCGCCGCCGTTGGCGTCTTTGGCGAACAGCGGGCAAATTTCGCCGCGCACATTTCGCACAAAGAAAGCATACCACCCCAGGCCGCTAAAGATGTCGATTTTCCGTGGCGGCGCGTCCGCGGAATTGTCCAACGGCACCGTGCGCCACACTCCGCCTTGCTTCGGGAACGGCGAGGGGCCCGTCTCCTCCGGCTCCGTGAAGTGATACAAGTTCGACAAATTGCACATCAATAGTTTTACATTCCGTTCGCCGGTCTGATTCACGCAGACAAAAGTTCCTCGTCCCGGGTCGCGCCAACCCGGCGGCTTCGTGGCCGCTGTCTTTCGGTCACGGATAAACTCGTCGACGTCCGGATAAACCTCATGCAGCTCCGGCGTCTGATCGGGCGCATCGATTCCATAGAGCTCGATGTCCAGATTTTCCTTTGTCCGTTGCCACTGCCAGTAGGCGATGCCGCCTCCGGCAGCCAATACCAGCGCCAGCGTTAAAAACGCCCACGCCGCCGCCACCGCCCGTCGCCGCGCCACCCAACGCAGCATGCGTTCGGCTTTGCTGATCGGGCGCACGCTGACCGGTTCGCCTTTCAAGTACCGTGATAGATCGTCGGCCAGGTCGCGCGCCGTCGCATACCGCCGTTCCGGCTTCTTCTCCAAGCAGTGCGCCACGATCGCATCCAAATCGCGAGAGACGTGCGGATTGTACCGCCGGATCGATGGCGGATCCTCATGCAGAATCTTTTCCATCAACTCCGGCGTCGGCGTTTCATCCGTGGCGTCGAACAGCGGCCGCAGCGTCAACAGCTCCCACAACGTGGCCCCGAGACTATAGATGTCACTGGTACGATCGAGCTTCCCTGCGGCCAGCACTTGCTGCGGGCTGGCATAGCGCAACGTGCCGATGAATTGCCGCGTCCGCGTCAGTCGCCCTTCCGTTTCGTCGGCCAACTGTGCCAGCCCCAGATCCATCAGCACCGCCTGCCGCCCATCGGCGGTGACGATGATGTTCCCCGGCTTGATATCCCGATGCACAACTCCCACTTCGTGCAACGTATGCGCAGCCATCGTTGCCTGCCGCATTAATTCCACAATCTGCGCCACATAGCTTTTGCCGGCCCGCAAATGACGCGGAGGTTCCAGCACTTCAGGCTCCGGCGTCGCCCGCGTCGGAACGGTCAGCGTGCCTCCTCCTCCTTGCGTCGATGCCGACAGCGGTTTCTCTCCGTCGCGCGCCTTTTGATAGGCCGTGCTAACCGCCTCATTCCAAGTCGTTTGATTGACTTCATTGATTGTGCTGGCGTGCTGCTGCAACTGATCGCAGACCGTCGACAGCGGCGCGCCTTCGACAAGTTCCATCGCATAAAACCACTGATCGCCGTCGCTGCCGGAGGTGTAGATCTTCACCAGGTTGGGATGTTCCACCTGGCCCAAAGCGCGGATTTCGCGGGCGAATCGCTGCTCCGATTTCTCCCCCGTGCGAACCAATTTCTTCAGCGCCACCTGCCTGCCCAGCGAAGGCTGCCAGGCGCGATAGACCACGCCCATGCCGCCGCGCCCCAGCTCGCTCAGCAATTCAAACTCGCCCAGCATCCGCTGTCCGGCGGGCGCTTCCGCCGCGCTCTCCTCGCCGCTGGGCGCGGTCGGCGCTAAGCTCTCGATCTGCTCCGGGCTGATCTCGACCTTCAACAGCTTGCTAAGCAATTCCGCCTGCTGGCCGCGCAGCTTGGCAGGTTGTTTTTCCACGCGTCCGCTCGTGTAACACAGATACTCCACATCCCGCTTGCCGCCGCGCGAATTCAACAGCAGCAACTCTTCCGTTTCCGGCTCGTACAGCACCAAAGGCGAAACGCGATGCAGCGGCGCATCCGCCCCGCTCAGCGACTGCAAATAAACTTGCTCGGCATCGGGCAATCGATTGGCCGCCTCACGCGGCGCGACCCACGGCGCCAGTCGCCGCGAATGTTCGCCGACCAGGTCAAACTGCTGCACCTGCCAGCCGTCGGCCGATTGCCGCACTTCGCTGATGTACAGCAGTTTCGCCCCGGCCAGAATATCCATCCGATCGAATACTTCGCTCAGCCCCAACAGGAAAGAAGTTGCCAACCGCCGGTGATACGCTTCGTTCCGCATTTCCGGCGCGGCATGAGCCTGCGCCTTGTTGCGATGTTGAATGATCCGTTCGAACAGCTCGCTCAATCGCACCGTCGTGCGCGAACCGGTGCCGATCTCGAGCACCTCTCGCAATGCCGCGTCCAGCCCCGCTGCCCGGGGAAAATCGTCGCGCTCGCCCCAGCAAAAGCTGCTTCAGCGACGCATAGCCTGGGTGCCCGTTATCGGCCAGCACCGGAAGCAATCGACGCACGAACTCCCACCAGTGTCCCAGCGACGGCCGCGCAAGATTCTTCAAACATTCATCCAGCGCCGGATCGGGCTTATCCAGCGCCAGATATTCCACGATCGCCCCACAGGCCAGCAGCTTCAAACCCAGCTCCGCAATGCGCCCGGCCGCCAAATGTTGCTCCAGCGGCGTCTTGGCGTTGAGCGCGCGGCGAAACAACTGCGCCAAAGGCAGCGGCATCTTCGCCAGCGACTGATCGTTGATAAATGCCTCGTCGGCCATCGCTAAGGTTGGCTCTCAGTTTCACAAGCTAGCGAAAAGTGCCCACAGCAAGTTATGGCGCGGCAATCAACCTTCGGCAAATGGCGTAACTGCTCGAAACCTGCTAGCGTTTCCACAGCTTGTGCAGTCGTCACAGTTAAATAGCCATCCACAAGCTGGATCATTCGATATCTCTCGCTGACCCATTGATTTGTGGTTTGTTGCAGATGCCCATCGGCATAACCGATACCGTCAATATAGTCCCTGCAGATGCCCTAGCTAGCGTAATCAGAATAGCCAGTGGACCCAAGTCGCAACACTCGTCGCCGCCCCTCGTGCGCCCGGATGGGCGTGCTCGCCTGCGCCGCGCTTATCGCGGCCAGCGGCTGCACGCATCTGCAACTACAAAAAAATGCAGTGCGCGAATCCTGGACCATTGCCCAGATTCAGCAGCAGGAAGTGCTGAACAATCTGGCCATGTTCGTCTACAACTACGACTCGCTCCCTTCGTTCGCTTATCCGAATCAAGGGGCCGCCAACGTCACCGATTCCGGCGGCGCCAGTTTGTCCGGCGGCTTCAGCCGCCCCATTACCGGCGGCTCCTCGGCCGCATTTACGCCAAAGAATTTTGGGCTGCTGCTGTTTAGCGTACTGAATCTCTCCGGTAATGCTTCTCGCCAGTGTCAGGAATCCTTCACGCTCACTCCGGTCAACGACCCGCGCAAGCTCGAGCTCATGCACTGCGCCTATCAGCAGGCGGTCAGCAGTTGCGGCTATGGCCGCCCCTCGGAGCATTGCCCTGATTGCCAAACCCGCATGAAACAGTTTTACACCGGCGATCCCGACGGCGACATTTCCGCCCGCACCAACGGCATCGTCACCTCCGATTGCATCGGATCCAATTGTTGGTTCCACGCAAGTTGCTGCAAAAAAGATGTGCCGAAAGATTGCTGCAATTACGTCGGCGAATATTGCGGTACGTACGTCTGGGTCGGCCCGGAAGGTCGCGAGGAATTGGCCAAGCTCACGCTGGCGATCCTCGATTACGCCATGCACGACGCTCCGATCCTGCGCACCAAGCAAGTCAATTTCTATGTCGACGAATATGGCTTGCCGACCCAGCAATCTCAAGCCGTGGGCACGGTCTCCGCCGCGGTGAATGTCGATGAAAACACGATCAGCCTGCTAAGCACGGCGGGTTCGACGGCCGACGCCGCCGCTTTGGAGCAAATCATCCGCGCCCGATTGGCAAGCGTCATCGAGGAGATCAAGCAACTCGATGAGCGCCAGCGCGCGAAAAAATGTCGGACAAAGCCTATAGCGACGAGCGCATGAAATTGATCAATGAGCGCGATCTGCTGGAAAACAAGCTCAACTACATCAACGAGCAGTTCCGCACGCGCACCTTGAAAGAGAAGTACTATCCGCCGGCAACCTCGGCCACCGGCATCGGCGCGCCCCTTCTGCAGTTGCAGTTGCAGCAAAACGCACTAACTCCCAATCCATCGCCCGCAGGGCCCGTTCAGTAAATCTTCACCCTCTCCTTCTGGGAGACGGTGAGGGCGGCCTACTTGCTGTCGAGATTCAGCGGCGTATAGCTGGGCCGCGGCGGACGAGGAATCGCCGGTGCCTCGACCGTCTCCAAAATCGCCGCCCCCTGTTTTCCCGTCGTGCTTCCAGCGCGTATCAGCGCGTCGGCCGCCGAGCTAATTTTGCCGTGCGCAATTTTCGCCAATTGCATATCGCCCGCCTGTTTGGAACTCACTTCCAAAGCCCGGCTCGCCTCGTCAACCCGTCTCTCCGCCACATCGATATCGGCCAGCAACTGCGCCCGTTGCGGGTCGTCGGCCTTCAGTTTCGTGAGCGATTCCTTCCGCAGCGCCAAATCGTTCTTCGCAATCTCGAGCTGCGACTTTAACTTCGTGCTGTTGGCCGCCACTTTCGTCGCCCCGCGGTTCGATAGTTCATCCGCCACCGCGTTGGTTCGGTCGTAGTAATTCAATGCCAGCCCGAAGCGTCCGACAATGTCATCGTACGACGAACTGTGGTCCGCCGCCGATTTGGCCAGATTGATCGCGTCCATATACAAGCTGTAGGCGCGATCCAACCGGGCCACTCTGTCGAGCTCCAACGCAGGATCGTGCGGCTTGTACAATTCCTGCGCGATCGCGAACTCCACCCGGGCCTTGATCTCCAGCGCCCGCGCGCCGCGGTTATTGCTCAGCAAGTAGGCCCGATCGGCGGACGCGTTGGCCTCTTCAAGAATCGCCAGGATCGAGTTGGCCGGCGGCTCGACCGGCAAATGCAACTCGGACGGTCGATCCCGCCCCGTCCTGTCATAGCCTTCATCGAGTGCAGCCAGACTTTCTGGAGTTTCCCTGCCGGCGGTGGTTAACTGCCGCAGCGCATCGGCGCGATCCTCATACGCCTCCTTGCAATTCGGGTTCAACCGGATCGCCTGCGTCAAATCCTGAATCGCCAACAGCAGCGTGCGCTTGTCGGGCAGCAGTTTCGGATCTTTCTTCGCCGCCTGCTCCAGCGCGATCATCCGCAGCTTCCCCTGCTCGTACGCCGGCAGCGACCACGATGAATTGCTCTCTTCCGCCTTGCGATAGTAATCGATCGCCCGCTTGGCGTGATCTAAATTCCCGTCGGCAATGAAGCGGTGCGTTTCCGCATCGCCCCGCGCAATGTAATACTGTGCCGGCGCGAGCCGCCCGGGCTCGCCGAACAATCTGCCAGCCTGGTTGAAGCTCTTGTCGGCGCACTCGCAGATATACGCATTGCCTTTGGCGTCTTGATCGGCGAATTTCGCGCCGCAGGCCGTTTGCATCCGGCCCAGTCGCAAATACACGTCCCCAGTGCGCAGCCCGTTGGCAATCGCTTGGTTGTAATCGGCCAGCGCGCTTTCAGTATCCCCCTGATTCTCCCAATACAATCCGCGAATCCAGTAGGCATTGGACAGCGAAGGCGATCGCGGATCGTCTCCATAGTTGCGACCGGCCGCCGCGCCGCCCCGTTTTTCCACTTCCCCCTGGCGAATCTTGTTCGTGCAAAACGATTGAACATTGTCCAATCGCAAAATGTCGTCCTTCCGCAGCCAGCCTTCCACGGGCACGGCGCTGTACGCCCCGGGATCGCTGATCTTCAGCCACTGCCCGTCCGTCGCTACCACCACCGCCGGCCACTCGATTTCATTGGCTTGCGCAACAATCTGCCGGCTATCGGGATCGTCCAGCAACTGCACGCGCTGCGACTTTGGCCACACCGCCACGTGGTCCCATGAAGTGGCGGCGCGTAGCGGAGCACTCGATAACATTGCCAACGCAGCGACGACCACCCCCAAACTGGCCCGACTCATGATCACACCTCTGTATTTACCGAAAACCGCCGGCACTAAATGGCACCATCGCATATCGATCACGTCGCATAAACGACAGGTTTCTCTGGAGAGTATCTTTTCGCTCGCTACAAGCGTCAAAAAACGCACGGTTTGCAATTGCACAACCTGCATCGACGGTATTAGCCGGACGGCTTCTTCACCACCAGGTTCGAAAACTCCCATGCGTGCGCCGTCTTTTCCGAAGTCGTCGACGCCACGCCGATGAAGCCCCCTCCATCCGGCGGCTGTCCCGACACCGTCATTAGCTCTTTGTCGTTGATGAACACCGTGACATTCGAGCCGCGGGTGACAACGCGCAGATGATTCACGGCATCGGCGCCTTGCTTCACCGCCTCGTTGGTTTGCCAAGCGATGGGAAACGTCACCCGCCCCTTCACATGCCGAACCAGCGCGAATCGGCCTTGTTCGTTCACTGCTAAAATGTAATCGTCTTGAGTGTTGGGCGACCAAAACGCCAGCCCAGCATTCCCCGTTCCATCCGCTCCACTGCCCAACCGTACGTCGATGCTGGCGTCGATATCCGTGAACTTCTCGGCCTCAAAAAGACGGACGACGGCCTTATTGGTCGCAACCGGCGGTTTCAAAACAAGCTTGTTGTCCTCCACGTGCAGATAGCCGGCTTCATTGGACCAGCCCGGATTGAGTTTTGAAAAATCGTCCTGATAGATCACATCTTTCTCATCGCTCGACTTCGCACTGCCGGCCGGCTTTGGCGATTCGACACGCTTTGGCTCGACGGCCGCCGCCGTTTCCGCCGCCGGCTTCTTGACGATCAAATTCGAAAACTCCCAGACGTACAGCTCTTTCCCCGAACAGCCCACGAGGCCGATCATCCCGCCTCCCGCCGGCGGTTGGCCGTTGAACGCGGCCCCTTGCTTGCCGTTAACAAATACGGTGATCGCGCCGCCCCGGGTCACCACGCGCAATTTGTTCGCGGCGTCGGTCCCTGTCTTTACGGCGTCGTCGTGGTGCCAGGGAATTGGAAAGATATCGCGCCCTTCATCTCTCGGACCACGGCCACGTTGCCGTTCTTCGGACAAATTCCTGCAAAGTAGCAGTTGTCGATATCGTCCGCCCAAAACGACAAACCTGCGTACCAGTACGCGTCGCCAACCTGGCTCATCTTGATATCGACGCTCGCATCCATATCGTCGAATAGGCTGCCGGCGTACAGATTATTCGCCCGAATTTCGACCGGCGGCCTTTGAATGAGCCTATGGTTCTCCGCGTGCAGATACCCGCTGCCATTCCTCCAAGCCGGGTCCAGCGTTGCGAAATTGTCTGAAAACAGCACGGCTACCTTCGGCGGTTCCTTCGTCGCTTCTTTCGCCGGTTCCTTCACAGGCTCCTTCGTGGTCGGAGCCCGCAAATTCGACATGCGGGACCGCATCTCCGCGGCCTTCCGCTCGAGCTCCGCCTTTTGTGCGTAAATCTCCGCGGCCGTTCTCTGGCCGCTGCTTGGCACCGCAGAAGTCGGTTGATTTGTTTTTGCCGCCGCCGATGCTGCTCCCGATGCGACGCTCGACGATGTCGTCGCCGAGTTCGCCGGTGTCGTCGTCGTGCTTGCCGGTGTCGTCGCTGCAATCGCCGGCTCCGGCTTCGGCCGATTCGCCAGCCAGATTGCCAGCCCAGTTCCGATCAACGCCAAAACCACAACCGCGGCCGCGCCCATTCGATGCCGCCGCAACAACTTGCCGAGTCGTTGCCGCGCCGGCGACTTGCTGGCCCGCACGCGCTGATTGCTCAGCCACGCTCGCAAATCTGCCGCCATTTCCCCGGCCGTCGCATAGCGATGCTCCGGATTCTTCTCCAGGCATTTCATGACAATCGCTTCCAGCGCCGCGGGAATCCCGAGATGGTATTTGCGTATTGGCGCCGCATCGTCGAACTGGATGCGGCGCATGATCTCCGGCGTGGCCACGTCGTCATTCGCATCGTAAATCGGCCGCAAAGTCAGCAGTTCCCACAACGTCGCTCCCAGGCTGTAAACGTCGGTCCGCGCATCGACTTTGATCGCCAAAATCTGTTCCGGGCTGGCGTACCGCAGCGTGCCGACGAATTGCCGCGTGTAGGTGAGCTTGCGATCCCCCTCCTCCAACAGTTTCGCCAATCCAAGGTCCATCAGCACCGCCCGTTGGCCGTCGGCCGTGACCATGATATTGCCCGGCTTGATGTCGCGGTGCACGATCCGCAGCGGATGCTGGTGCAACGCATCCACCGCTTCGGCCACCTGCCGCATCAGATCAGCCACTTGCCGCACGTAGCTCAGCTTCTCCAGCGCCGGCATCAACTGCACTTCCGCCGGCGCACTGCGGCCGGTCAATAATTCCTTGGCGTCGGGGCTCAGCGGCTTTTCCGCCCCGCGATTTTGCTCGCAAACCGTGCTCACCGCCTGATGCCACGTTACCATATCGATTTGCGAAGGATTCGACGACCGGCTCTCCAGCGACTGACAGATGTCCGCCAACGTCGCACCCTCCACCAATTCCATGGTGTAATACCACTGGTCATCCACCGCGCCGGACGTGAATACCTGCACCAGGCTGGGATGATGCACCTGCCCCAGCGCATGAATCTCCTGCGCAAACCGTTGTTCCGATTTGTCGCCGCTTTTGATCAAGCACTTCACCGCCACCTGCCGCCCCAGCGACGGTTGCCAGGCGCGAAACACCCGCGCCATCCCGCCTCGCCCCAACTCGCTGATAATTTCGAACTCGCCTATCCGCCGCAGCGGCTGTTCCGGTTCCACCTCCGCCGCCTTAGGCTCCTCGGCCTGCGAGCGCGCCTGCCAGGCGCTGAATTGCTTGTCGTCGATCGGAGCCTTCAGCAGCCGCCGCAACAGTTCGCGCTGCTCACTCCCCAAATCGTCTCGCTCCAACAAGCGGCCGGTGGAGTAACACAGATACTCGGTGCGCTGTTTGCCGCGCCGCGAATTCAAAAACAGCACTTCCTCCGTCGCCGGATCGTAGACCACCAAAGGATGCAACGTCACGGCCGTCCAGTGATCGGTCCGCGGGCCATATTGCAGATACATCCGATCGACGCGCGGCAAATGGCTAGATTCTTCCTCGGCCAACAGTTGCGGCTCTTGCCGTAGATGCGCTTCTCCGACCGAATCCTCCAAATCCGCTTCCCACTGGCCCGAAGGTTTTGGTTGCAGTCCGGTGAGATATGTCAGTTTGCGCCCGGCCAGCATGTCGCAGCGACTCAGCAATTCCGTCATCGCCACCAGCAGCGATTTTCCCACGCGCTGATAGTATTCGCTCGATTGTTTCCCCAGTGCACCATGGCCAATTTCTCGATTGCGATACCGCACCAGATTGTCGAAAAGCTCGCTGACGCGCACCGTCAGCGCGCCCCCGACTTTCCATCCAGAACCTCGCCCAGCGTGGCGTCCAACCCTGCGCAGCGCGGCAAGTCGTGCCGCTTGGGTCCCAATAAGAAATCGCAGGCCGACTTGAACCCCGCATCGCCCCCCTCGGCCAGCACCGGCAAGAGCAGCCGCACGAATTCCCACCAATGTCCAATGGCCGGCCGCGCCAGATTCTGCAACCGCTCCTCAACGCGTGGATCAACCTCGGTTCGCTGCGCGTAACTCACAATCGCCGCCGAGGCCAATAGCTTCAGCGCCGCTTCCCACAGGAAATACGCCGCTTGATGCCGATCCAGCGACGTTTTGGCGTTGTGCGCCTGCCGATAAAGCCGCGCCAGCGGCAACGGCAATCGTCGCGACAAATCGTCGTCAAAACTGACCGCGCTGCTCATAAGATAAACTTACTTCAGGCCGGGAACCTGTTAGCAGGCTGTCTCAATTCTAAATGCTTCCGACCGGCTGCTCAACAACACTCGCTGCGCCGGTTTACTTACTGGCCGCCGGGTGGCTGGGGTCGATCGAAGTGAGCCCCCAGCCACCAGCCCATTTCGACTCACTTAGTGCCCGGCGCTTCCGGCCGCACCAATAGCGGAATATCCCCCAGCGACATTCCCGGCGACGGCAGCACCACCACGCTCTGCGGATGATTCGTCAGCTTATCGGTCAGTTTCCGCACGCGAGCCATGGCGTAGTTGGTCAGCGTTTGCAAATCGACAACCGCGTCCGGCGGCAAATACTTGGCGCTATCATCCGTTCGTGGATCGGGATAAAGCAACTTCCCCTCCAATCCTTCCAACAGTGCGAATGTCAATGCGCCATGGTTAAGTTTGCTCAATTCATTGGCTTGTTCGCTCCCCAGGCACGCCGAAATGATCACAACCCCCTTCGGATTGCCCTGCATGCGATCGACCAGCTTCTTCGTGTCGAAATATCGCTTCATGTCCACCGGCGCTTCCACGTCGCGAGTCGTTCCGCCCACCGAAATCGCTCCCGCATGGCACGTATCCAGCACCACCAAAACATAACACTTCTCGGCCAGCTCCTTCAGCGCCGACAGAAAATCGTCCTGCGAAATCGCGCTGGAATTCATCTTGGCCACCGTCTGCTCTGTGTCTTCGCTCCACCCGGCAGGTAACAAATAATATCGATCGCGCACCACCGTTCCATGGGCCGAGATGCTGATCAGCACGACGTCGTTGTTCCCAACCTTGCTGTTGAGCTCGTTAATGGCATTGAAAATCGCGTCCTTGCTGGCCAACTCATTGATCAACAGCGGCTGCCGGTGCACTTCCTTGAACAATAGTCCCGTGTCCTTGCGGCCGAAGAAATCGTAAATTGCCTGCGCGTCATCCACCGAGTGCGGCAAGCTGCCCCCTGCGCCGACCACCAGTAAATACAAATCCGGCAAGTAGGTCACGTCCACTTGCCAGTCCAACTTGGCCTGCGCTTCCACCGGCTCGTTGCCGTCGGTCGTCGCCACCAGCGTAATTTTGTTCTGCCCCTTGCGCAGTAATTTTGCCAGCGCCTGTTTATCACCCCGGCTCTGTTGACTGTCGTCCTTCGGCTGCCACTTGCCGTCGCGCAGCTCAAAGTCGGCATACAGCGGCCCTTCGTCGTTGACGTAAAAGCTTTGCACCTTCAGATGCGCCGTCGCTTCCGGGTCCTTCGCCTCAAGCGACAGTCGCAACTTGACGTTTTGATCCACCGGCGTCGGATTGTTGCTCAACAGATCGATTTTTTGCTGCCGCCCGGGAGTAAGCTTGACGGTTTTCTCCGCCTTGCCGTGCAACACCTCGCCGCTGGCCAGCGAAATATCATCGCCTTTGGCGGCCACGATCGGTTGGTTGCCACGTTTGATGATCACCGGCTCGGAACTTGGGCGGTTCGACAGAATGTGCGTCAACACAAACGCGCAAATCCCAGCCAGCGCCCCTGCCGCGCCGATCCACTTCCCCCAATAATCGATTCCTCTGCCGGGATCGATCTTCACCGGCGCCCGCACCTGCTTGGCTTGCGCCGAAGAACGCACAACCCGCTCAACCTCCTTGTCTGCCAGCGCAGTTCCCTGCTTCGGCGAGGCAACATACGTGTGCCCAAACGGTGCGCCGTCGAACCAAGGATCGTTTTTCGCGCGCTGTGCATCCGTCGCCGTCTCCGCCGCCTGCAATTTTTCGTGCAGCGTCAACAGCGAGAGCCTCTGCACCGGATCGGTCGAAAACCGCCATTCATGCCCGCCGCAATCCACCGCCAGAAACAGGTACGGCTTGCCTTCGTGCCCCCATTGCGAATCGCGGCTCCAAAACTTGAACAGCAAGCTTTTGGGTTGATGCAAAAGCAGGCCAAACGAATTCTGCGACCCGCCGGGAATGCGCACGCTCCACTTTTCGCCGCGCTCCACGTCTTGCCGGAACACTTCGTGATCTTGTCGCAGAAAAGCGCGCTCTTTGGCAAACTCCGGACCTTCCGCCAGAAACGGCTTCGTGAACGGATCGATGTTCTCCTTGGCGGCCGCCATGATCCGCTCCGCCAATCGCGCCCAATCTCCGGCAAACCGTGCGCCCGCCGCCGGCTGCGAAAGATACTCCCCAGCATTATTCCGCATCGCCAGAAAAATCCCTTCCAGCGACGATTCCAACGGCACCTCCCCCGGCTTCAGCCCTTCCCGCGCCAGCGTGGCATAGCGCGCAAAACTCTTCACGCCCTCAGGCAACGTTTCCCCGGCCAGCAGCCGCCGAGCAAACTCGATCGCCAGCATGTCGTCGAGCGTGGGATCAAACGGGGCCACGATCTTCTGGATCGGCGCCGTCCCTTGGGGAAACGATGCGACCCCCTGCTTCAGCACATATTCCGCCATCGCGCGCACCGGCGTGGCAGTCTGATGCCGCAGCCGAAAGATCCATTCCCCGGCCGGCGGCTGTGCGAATTCTTCATCCGTCACATGGCGGAATACCAGTTCCATGCTCTTTCGGCCCCTGCTGGCGATCGGCACGAGTTTCTTGCGCGAACGGGCCTCTCCATGCCCTGTTCCAGTGGCCCATTCTACACTACTTACTTCCCTGGCCCGGGGTTCGCAGACCCTCGAAAACCTAGGGGCTGGCCGACTTTTTCTGCTTGGTCATCTTCTTCGCGCCGCTCACCATCGACTGCACCCCCGGCGTTTTGTGCACCTTGTGCAGCCGGACCGTCGTATCCTTCGTCGGCGGTTTCGCCTCCGGCGGAGCGTCGGGCACCTTGTGGCTATCCACCAACTGCTGAGCTGTCACCACCATCTGCGCGTACGTCTCATCGCCCGGTATCAAGCTGGCCGCCTGCTGGAAATCCTCCAGCGCCTTCTGATATTGCTTGATGCCAATCCAAAGTTGCCCGCGCAAAAAATAATAAAACTCATTGGCTGGCTCGATCGCAATCGCGCGCGTCACCGCCGTGATCGCGTCCTTCGGGTAACCGGCAAGATTTTGCGTCAGCCCCAATATCACCCATGCCTCCGACGCCTGCGGGTCTTTCGTCGTCAAATCCGCCAGGTAATCGATCTCGGTCTCAATGTCGTCCACGTCTTCCGCATTGATCCAACCTTTCGTTCCCGGCTCGTCCGAAATCAAATCGTGCGATTCCACCCACAGCCAGTTCCCCTTCACGTCCAGCACGGCCAGGTAATCCAAAATCGTCACCTCGGCCACCACTCGATTGCCGACCCGTAGTTGCCCCGGCAAAACGTCGGGAAATACATAATCCCCTCGTTGAAAGCCTTGCGCCGTAACCAACATGGTCGACGTCAGCAGCCCCGCGACAAGTGCGTTCATAGACAATCTCCGAGAATGGAAAACCGATTGCGCTCGCCGGTTTTCCCAAGTCTAGATGCCGCTCCGAACCGATGCAAATCTTCGCCCCTACCGGGCTCATACCGCAGCCCGCCAGCTATTCCCGCCACGCCAACTTTTCCGGCAAAAACTCCTCCAGTTCCGGCCGTAACTGCCCGGTGGCAGACGAGGCATAGGTAATCTCACCGCGGCCTTCAAGCGAATGGGTATTAACGCCGACCGCGGTGCCATTCATTTCGACCAACGGCCCGCCGCCGCTGCCGGTAAAGATTTTCGCCTCGTGATAGATGACCATCACCCCCTCTTCATTCTTCGCCACGCGGTCGACGGGTCCGGAGCGAATCGCCAACGAAAAGCGATTCTCGTCCAGCACGGATTCGGCATATACGGTCACCTTTTTAGACTTCGCTTCTTCGGCAGCCTTTTCCAGCCGCTTCGTATCAAACCACCCTTGCTCGTTCCCTTCTCCCGCGGAGATTCCGCTGTATCCCAGCGTTGTCACTTGCAGTCGCGGCTTAATCGAATCGTTCGCCGACAGCGCGAAAAACGGATACTGCTTCTGCCGCTCGACCTTCAGCACCGTCAGGTTGAACTGTTTGCTCGTGTACACCACTTTCGCTTCGAATCGCACTTTCCGAAAATAAACCAGAATCGGTTTGTCGATCTGCACCTCGACATCTTCCATCTTCTGCGGTGTCTTCTCCGTCGAGGCCGATTCCACGACGTAGCCCGCCGTCAACAAATAGCCATCCGGCGTCACGGCGAAGCACGTCCCCATGCTCCGCGGCACTTCAATGATGCTTCCATTGGGAAAGAAAATCCGATTGGGCACCACCACCAGCCCCACTGCCTGGGCCAGCCGATCTTCGTCATCCAGCGATGAAATCAACAGTGGATTGTGATCCGTTCCGACGCCCCCTTTGCCATGGCCAAAGATGACAATGCCGCCGGCGACTGCGCCGGCCAGCACAATTGCCACAAGTGCCACCGGCCAGACTCGACGCCGGCCGCCGGCCGGCGTCGCGCGCCGGACTGCGGTGCTGGTTGCCGGCGTGCTGGCGATTGGCATCGCACGCGCCTGCGGCTCCCTCACCACCGGCGCATCCTCCACATTCTTCTGCTCAAAAAACCATTCCACAATCGGCATCAACGAAGTCAACGACTGCAGCACGTCTTGATGGGTAATTTGATCGTCGAACGAATGCGTCCCCACGTTGCCCAGCTCGCGCACCGACGTGGCATAGGCCGCTAACCTCTTAGGCAACAGTCCTTCTTTCACGACGCGCTGCAGCAGATTCTCCAACGGTTGCGTGCCAGCCTTGGTCTTCAGCCCGTTTTCATACACGTCGCGCACAATGTATTCCAACACCTTGCGCGCCCGCGTGAGCGACATCTCCGGGTCGTCCTGGGCGATTTTGATCGCTTGGCGAATGCCGTCACGCAGATCGTTGAACTGATTGGAGAACTGATCCAGCCGAGTCAAAAGATCGGACAACGCAGTTTCCATGCAGACCTCAATCGTCCCAGATTGGGATTTTGTATTCCCTGCGAACTTCAACTCTAGCTATCGGCGTATGGAGGGGGGCGCAGGTGATTATCGCAGATCGCCCGCCGGCTTCCACAAATGCCGGCATATCAAGCTCCAAAACGCCATCGGCGCTCGTTTGCCATCACCCCACCAGATATTTATACTGACCCCTGCCAAATTCCGGCAGTCCGATTTTTGCCGCGGCAATATCTAACGAACCATCTTTCCAAGTGCGACCATTTTTTGCACGAAGGGCCAATTCATGAAATCCGTTCGATCGTTGTATGTGCTATTGAGCGCGGCGTTGGTGCTCGTGGCCGCAGGCGCGGATACCGGCAATAAGTCGACAACGAAATCGACGCCCTCCGGCGCCACCGCGAAAAAATACCTGGCCTGGAAAACCAAAGCCAAGGGACTGGATTTCAAGCCCGCGCTCATGAAAAGCATGAGCGCCTCCCCCGACGCCAAAGCTGCGAAATCGGTCCGCGTTCGGTCCACCATCGATCTGAAAAGCGGCGCCTTCATTCCGCTCAACTTGGTCTTTAAAGATGCCGACTCCTGCAGCAAGTTTGAAGCGCCGGGCATTCATCTGATCACGCGCATCGACAAATATGCCGACGTCTTTGCCGACTGGGATCCCCGCACGCAAGACATCGCCTCGGAAGTGAAAGAAAAGCTCGATGCCGCGCCTGAAATCGTCTCGTACGAAGAAGCCAGCGAGCCCTTCCTGCCCCCCATCCCGCACGTCCCGCCGCAACCCCAGCTCACGCGCGCGCCTCCTGAGGCAACCGCCATCGGCGGCGTCGGAAATTCCACCGGCAAGGGCGTCATCGTCGCCGTCATCGATAGCGGCATCGATTACCGGCACCCCGATTTCGTCAAAATTGGCGCCGACGGCAAAGAAGTCTCGCGCATCTTGTACTTCTGGGACACCACCAGCGAGCAATACAAATCCGGCAAGATCGGCAAGCCCGCTCCCTACACGTATCCCAACGGCGCAGCCATCGGAACCATCTTCGACAACGCGGAACTGACGCGCACGTTGCAATTGGTTCACCCCGAAATCCCTGAGTGGGACACCAACGGCCACGGCACCGCCTGCGCCGGCGTCGCAGCCGGCAACGGTCGCGGCGGCCCGAAGGATCCACAGGGCAAACCGATGTATGCCGGCGTCGCGCCGGATGCCGACATCATCGCCGTCCGCATCGGCACCGGCGAATACATGGAAAACGCCTACATGTTGGGCGCGATCTGCGAATGGCTGCAAAAAGTCGCCGGCGATCGGCCGCTCGTCGTCTCCTGCAGTTTCGGCGGCCATGCCGGCGGCCACGATGGCTACCGCGCCGACGAGCTGCAGCTCGACGCCCGCTTCCCGTTGGATAAAAAAGGCCGCGCCATCTGCATCTGTGCCGGCAACGAGGGCCTGGAGCATTTCCACGCCGATACGCAGCTTGGTGATCAGAACAGTCCCGGCATGCTCCACTGGTATAGCGACAGCCCCACCGTGATGCGCATCTATCTGCAGACCGACAATCCCGATGACGTCGACTACGACGACGCGAAATCCTCCGGCATCGTCATCCGTCAGGACGAAAAATCCGGCGATAGCTACTATGCCATCGGCAAAATTATCCACCCGCTCACGCACAAGTAATTCTCGTCGTGCTCACCGCCGGCGGCGAAGGCAACCTGGCATTGTTCAGCAAAAGCGGCAAGCCGATTGGCGCCGATGCCTATTTTCCTGAAGGCAGCTCGGAATTCGACAAGGATTGCCGCACTGCCCGCAACATGGTCGGCACGCCCGGAACCACCACCAACGCGATTACCGTGGGCAGCTACGACTGGAACGATCGCTTCGACCGCTGGGGCGAAGTCACTTCGCTGCCCCCGGTCACCAGCCCGCGACAGCGCGATGAAAGTCGGCGAAATGTCCAGCTATTCCAGCCCCGGCTATCGCCGCATGGGCAGTGCTGTGAAGCCCGAGGTCACTTCCCCCGGCCAATGGTACACGGCCCCAGCCCCGATGAACGTCGCCGCCGACCGCGATACCACCGGCCAATATCAGCAATTCAACGGCACCAGCGCCGCCACGCCCTACACCGCCGGCTGCGTCGCCCTGCTGTTTCAGAAGAAACCGACGCTGACCTTGGGCGAAATCAAGAGCATCCTCCAGAGATCCGCCAGCCCGCCGCCGGCGAATTCCTCCCACGCCGGCGAACTTCCCAATCCATTCTGGGGCTACGGCAAGCTCGATCGCGTCGCCGTGCAGAAAGCGCTGAACTCAATCCAGTGAGTGTGGCCTAAACCACTAGTGGCTCACCGCTGTGCTGGTATTAGTCGCTATCGACGACGATGGAAACGACCACAGCACGTGCCCCAGCACCATGCTCGATGGTCCCAGCGGCGGCACGCGCTTCTCCGGCGGGCTCTGTTGGGCCAATAGCAACTGCACGTCGCTTAGCACCTGCCGCGCCGACGCATAATACCCGTGGAACAAAAACGACGTGTCTACTTCGTCGGTATTGATCGTGTCCAGCCCCTTCTCGAAAAACGCCATCAACCCCACCGGCTCGTACAGATTCAAATTGCGCGAAATGCCCAAGGCCGCATCATGCGTGCAATAGTAATACGTCACGCGCTCCGAATGCTCCAGCACAAACGGCAATAGATTGTTGAACTCCAGCGCCCCCACGTCGGGCGCCGCCAGCACAACCTGCCCAAACACCTTCTGCCCCTCCGGCAATATGCCGCGCTCCGCCAGTCGCGCAATCGCCCGCAGCAGCAAATGATTACCCAGGCTGTGCGCCAAAATATGCAGCTTGGGCGGCGCCGATCCTCGGGGCTGATTTTTTACTCCCTCGATCAATTGTTGCAACACGTCGGCTGCCTGCTCGACGCTTTGCTCCGCCCGCTGGCGATCTTGCTGATACTTGTCCGCCGAAGCCGCCGACGGCCAACACAGTGCCATCGCCGTCCCCGGAAACTGCAAGTCGTATTTCAACTGCGCCGCCCGCAGCACGGCGAAGTCAAAATCGGTGTTGAACCCATGCACGTACAACAGCACGTCGTCCGCCGTCGCCTCGTGAAACAGTTCCCGCTGCGGCATGATCTGCACGCTTTCCACCAGAAAATGCTTCGCCGGATCGACCGGGTCCCACCAACTCGGCTGCTCCAAGTTTCCCCGCCGATGCTGCACCGGAATATTCACCACGCACTTTCCGACCGTAAGTTGATCGCTAATGTCGGCCGTGAAATGCGGCATGCCGTCGGTCCCCGCCGCCGACTGGGCGCGGTTGGTGGCAAAATAAACCGTCCGATCCTTCGCATCCTCCTCGTTCGACAGCGGCTCCCACGCCGACGGCGAATCGGCCAGCTTGTCGCGCTTCGCAAATTCTGAATCATTCTCCTTGAGCGCATCCTTCGCAATTGCTCGCCGCTGGAACCCTCCAGGAATGCTCACCGTCGCATCCTTCGATTCCAACACTGACTTGGTGCGCTTGACCGGCAGCCCGAAATCCTGCTTGTCCAGCTTGGTCGTCTTGGCCGCCGGCTCGCGCCCACAATTCCCGCCTGCTTCTGTACTTCACTGGTGCTGCGCAATTGCAACATCGGCACCGTCATGTGCGTCCGAGTCTCGTCGGTCACGATCATCATCGTGGCGTTCGTGGCGCGCTGAATGGGCAACACTCCCAATCCGGTGATCGTCAACTCGTAGCCGATCTTGTACGTCCCCGGCGACAAATCCAAATCGCCGTAGGGCACCACAATCTGAAAATCGGTCGCTCCCCCGTCGCGCCGCGCCACAGGCAGCGTCAAAAGAAAGAATCCCGACTTATCCGCATGGCCTTTGTCGCGCGACCGGATCGCACGTGTCTCGAATCGATTGCTGCCCAACGTATACGCCCGCACTTCGCACGTGCCCGCCGTTTCCCCCGGCCCAAACAACAGTGACACATCGATCCGATCCCCCGGCGGGTCCGCCGACCCGTCCGGCACCAGCAGCAAGTTCACAATCGCCCCCGCGCGAGCCGTCACGCAAACCGAGCAGGCCAAAACCAAAATCAATAACTTGACGGCAGCCTTCATTGCTCGGGCCCCGGAAGAGAAAATCGCCTCGATCACTTCCGATTATGATCCCGGCCCCGTGGACTCACAAGTGACCGGATTCATCGTGATATCTGCGAAGGGTCGCATTCCGATTTGGGAGCAGTAGAATGATGCGATTGGAGATTACTGTTCACTGATATGCAATATCTCTACGGCTCAAAACGCGGCGGACCATTTAAACTGGTGGCCACCTTCGATTCCCAGCCGCAACTGCTGGCCTATGTCCGCTGGGCCACGCTGCAATCCAATCCCGACGACACTTTCAAGTTCGAGCAGGGCAGCCCCCTGGCCAGCTACGATCGTTACCAGCACAGTGCATCGCCGCTAACCTCCGAAGACGAAACCGCGGTGCTGCACAACCCTACTCCCAGCATGCTCTGATCACGTGCTGCCCATGGCAGCTCTCCTACAAGTCCAGCACGGCCATGCGGATCGCCCCTTCCGACGATCCATCGAATCGGAACCCCAACCGCTGGCAGATGGTCAGCATCGGCACGTTATCCGCGTTAATCTGGCCGATTACCCGCTTCAAATTTTCTTCCTTGGCAATGTCGACCAATCGCGCCATCAGCTCCGATCCCAACGAAACGTGCTGGTAAGCGTCGCTCACGACCAGCGCAAATTCCGCGTCGTCCCTGCCATGCAATTTGATCAATCGCGCCACCGCCGCCAGCCGCAGTGGCGAGAATTGATCCTCAATCGCCACTAAGGGAAGCTGCCGGTCATAGTCCACGAAGCACATTCGCGACAGCCGTTCGTGCACCGTCCGCTGGCCCAATGGCAACATCTGCGCATATCGGCCATACACCGTTTGCGCGGAAAGCGTCTGGTGAAAAGCCACGAACAACGGCTCGTCTTCCGGCCGCACGGGTCGAATCATGAACCGGCGTCCGTCTTTGGCGGTCCAATGACTGGCGTATTGTCGAGGATATGGCCGAATCACCGGCTGCGGCAGATCGAGATCGTCAATCGATTTCGGATGCAACACAACGCGCGCATCCAGCGCAATCAACTGCCGATCGCTGGCCAGTAATGGATTGATGTCGATCTCGGCAATTCGCGGTTGCTCCAACACCAGTTGCGCAAATCGCACCAGCAATTGTTCCAAGCCGATCAGATTCACCGGCGGCCGCCCGCGCACGCCTTGCAACGCCCGATAAACCCGGGTGCGCTCCATCATCCGCCGCGCCAACGTGGAAGTTAGCGGCGGCAGCGCCAAAGCGCGATCGTGGAACACTTCCACGAACTGTCCCCCGGCTCCAAACAAGATCACCGGCCCGAATTGCGCATCGACTTTGCTGCCCAGAATCAACTCATATCCTTCCGTTCGAACCATCGGTTGCACGCTCACGCCGTCGAAGTGCCCCGGACCGGCCGCGCGCTCGACCGCTTTTTGAATCGCCGCGTAGGCCCCCCGCAGCTCCTCCTCGTTTTGCAAATTCAGTCGCACCCCGCCCACGTCCGACTTGTGCGTGATCGTTTTCGACATCAGCTTCAGCACCACGGGATAGCCGATCTGTTGGGCGCATTGCAGGGCTTCTTCCACGCTCTTGGCGACCAGCGTCTTGGCGGTCGGAATATCATATGCCGCCAGCAACTGCTTCGATTCCGCCTCGGTGAGCAAAGTCCGGTCATCCCGCAGCGCGTTTCGCAGCAGATTCGCGACGCTGCGCCGCCCATCGTCTTTCCCTTCGTTGATGTTCAGCGACGGCGTCTCGTACAACGATCGCAGCGCATAGCTGTAATGCCACATGTACTGGAACACGCGCACTGCGCTCTCCGGATACGGAAACGTTGGTATGCCGGCCTGGTTAAGCACGTGCATTCCTTCCGCCACTTGCTCGGCACCCATCCAACTGGCCAACAACGGCTTGCCCCGCAGCTTGTTGTAGGCGGTCAACAACTGAGCGGTTTCCGTCGGGTCGGTCATGGCTTGCGGCGCCAAGATCGCTAGGACGCCGTCCGTCTCCGCGGCGGCGCCCACAATGCCGACGCTCTCCGCGAAACGCTGCGGAGCGGCATCGCCGATTACGTCCACGGGATTGCCGTGGCTCCAATGCGGCGGCAGCAGTCCGTTCAGTTCCTCGAGCGTCGACTCCGTCAGCGTGGCCAGTTGTCCCCCGGCTTCGATCAATGCATCGGTGGCCAACACGGCTGGTCCGCCCGCGTTGGTCACAATCGCCAGGTTCGGACCGACCGGCCGCGGCTGCTTGTCGAGCACTTCAGCCAAATGGAACAACTCCGAAATATGCTTGACGCGCACCACGCCCACGCGCCGAAACGCCGCCTCCAGCACGTCGTCGCTGCCGGCTAATGCCCCGGTGTGCGAAGCCGCCGCCTGCGCCGCCTTCTCGCTACGTCCGGCCTTGATCACGATGATCGGCTTCTGCAGCGACACTTCGCGCACCGCCGATAAAAACGATTTCGCGTTGCCGACCGATTCCATGTACATCACGATGCTGCCCGTATGCGGATCGTCCCCCAAAAAATCGATCAGATCGCCCCATCCGACGTCGAGCATCGAACCGACGGAAATGATGTGGCTGAATCCGACGTTCTCCGGCAAGCTCCAATCCAGAATCGCCGTCAGCAGTGCCCCACTTTGGCTGATGAACGCCACCTTTCCCGAATGCGCCATCGTTTTGGCAAACGTCGCATTCAAGCCGGTCACAGGGCTCATCACGCCGACGCAATTCGGCCCGATCACGCGCAATTTTGTGCCGGCAATCAGCTGCCGAATCTCAGCCTCCATCGCCGCGCCGGCCGGCCCAATTTCTTTGAACCCGGCCGAAATGATGATCGCCCCATTCACGCCCGACCACAGGCACTGCTCGATCACGCCGCGCACGCCCGCCGCCGGCACCGCAATCACTGCCAAATCGGCCGGCGTTGGAAGCTCCGCCACCGACGCATAGCAAGGCCGGTCCAGCAATCTGGTGTGTTTCGGATTAACCAACCACACCCGATCGGCGAACGGACCAGCCGTCAGATTCCCCGCCAGCGCCGCTCCCACACTGCCGGCCGCTTCCGTTGCGCCCACCAGGGCGATACTGCGAGGTCGCACAAACACATCCAGCGGTCCGCGGCGGATGCGCAGCAAATCGTGCGCGGGTTCAATGCGATGTGTTTCAGGCGACGTCAATTGCGAACCACCGAACCGGTTATGCCGTAAGTGCGAAAGCCATGCTAACAGACTACCCCGTTCCAACGCGGTGAAGGAAGGTGAAAATCGAACTTTGCGATGGTACAATGAAATTACGTCCCCTAAAGGCGACGATCAGATAGTTCGGCAGCCGGGGCCCTGCCGCTCTTTTCGGCCGATGGAACCCGGTCTGTCTAGGAACCCACGGACGATCACCCGCCAGCCTTATCAACGTCACAATCTCAAGCCGGAGACATCCCAATCATGTTCCCGCTCAGGCGAGCCTTGTTGGTCTTGATTGTCATCGTCGTCGCGCTGGGGCTTCGCATGCGCTCCGACAACCAGCAGCCCGCCCGTGCCGACGATGTCCGACTGCCAGAGGCCCAGTCACAAGCCGGCGACAAGAAAGACCAACACGACAACTCGCCAAAAGCCGACGACAAACCGGACAAGAAAGACGATGACGCCAAGAAGTCGGATGAAAAATCGCCGACCAACGAAAAGTCATCCGATTCCAAATCTTCCGACGACAAATCGAAAAACGATAAGCCGACGGACACCAAAGCGTCGGATAAGGATAAATCCGCCTCCAGCACTTTCACCGTGAAGAAGGAGCCTTTCAAGGTCGACCTTTCGCTGAGCGGCGTGTTCGAATCCAAACGCACCAGCGAAGTCTCGATCCATCCGGAAACTTGGTCCGATTGGACGGTCAAAACCGCCGTCGAACAAGGCGACACGGTCAAAAAAGGCGACACGCTGATCGAGTTCGACACCACGAAAATCGACGACCAAATCAGCGACCTCCAGGCCGATCGAAAGCTCGCCGATTTGAGCGTCGATCAGCTCAGCTCCGAAATCCACCTGCTCGAGCAATCGATGCCGCTCGATCTGCGCGTGGCCGAACGCAGCCGCCGCCTGGCCGCCGACGACCTCAATCAGTTCGTCACGAAAGATCGCGAGTTGATCGAGCGGCGAGCCAATTTCGCGGTCAAGTCGTACGGCAACTCTCTCGACTACAGCAAGGAACAACTAAAGCAACTCGAAAAGATGTACAAAGGGGAAGATATCACCAAGGAAACCGAGGAGATTGTGCTGAAGCGCACGCGCGACCAGGTCGAGGAGGATCAGTTCCAGTATGAGATGGCAAAAATCGCGCAGGAGAAGCTCCTGAAAATCGAGCTGCCTCGCCGCGAAGAATTGCTCAAGGTCAACGTCGACCGCACCGCCATGGATTTGCAAAAGGCCCGCACGTCGCTGCCGATCACGCTCGACAAACAACGCCTCGAATTGGAAAAGAAAAAGTTCGAACGCGAAAAGGCCGCCGACAAGCTGGCCAAGCTCCAGCGAGATCGCGATTTCATGAAAATCACCGCGCCCGCCGACGGCGTCGTGTACTTCGGCGCCTGCACGCACGGCCAGTGGACCCAGGCCGCTCAACTGATCAACAAGCTCCGCAAAGGAGGTCACGTCTCGTCCGACGAAGTCGTGATGTCCGTCGTCGATCCTGAAACCGTCTTCGTCCGCGCCACGCTGCCGGAAAAAAATCTCTCGCAAGTGAAACGCGGTCTCACCGGCTCAGTCACTCCCGAAGGATACGAAGACGAGCATCTGCCGGCCTCGCTCGATGAATTCAGCCTGGTGCCCGCGCCCGAGGGCAAATATTTTAGCACCATCCTCGTCGACTTCGCCCGGATTCCCAAGGATATGTCGGTCCCATCGCCCGGCATGAACTGCAAAGTGAAGCTGACCGCCTTCTCCACCGATTCGGCATTGACTCTGCCCGCGAAAGCTCTGCAAACTGACAAACAAAACGACGAACAGCGATACGTCTGGCTCGTGGGCAGCGACGGCAAACCCGCCAGGCGAAACGTGACCGTCGGCCACCGCAACGATACGACCGTGGAAATCACCGAGGGGTTGGCCGAAGGCGATAAAGTGCTGCGTGAACCTCCCAAGGATGAAGAGTAATGGCTTGCCGATGCAAATGTGCTTGTGACAGCGCGCTCCTTGCCGCCGCGATCGTGCTAGTGCCCGCATCGCTCGTGCTAGCCGGCGAGCCGGCGGATCACTCTTCGCAGACTGCGTCCGCCTCGGATTCTCTTGCCGCGACCGACAGGCCTCCGCCCAAGCGTTCCGATCAGCCGGCCCAGCCGGTCTCGGCCCCGCCCCGCGATCCCGCCGCCGTTGAAGCCGCCATCCACCGCGGCGTCCACTTCTTGCTGACGACGCAAAACAAAAATGGCTCCTGGGGTTCGTCTGAGGAAGCTACGGGCATGGACATCTATGCTCCCGTTCCCGGCGCTCATCAGGCTTTTCGCGCCGCCGTCACCTCCTTGTGCATCTCCGCGCTGATCGAAGTCGGCGGCGATTCCGGCGAAGTGCAAAAATCGCTCGATCGCGCCGAAGCCTGGCTGTTGGAGAACTTGCCGCAAGTGCGCCGGGCAAACGGCGATACGATCTACAACGTCTGGACCCACAGCTATGGCATTTCGGCCCTGGCTCACATGATGAATCGCCATGCGCACGACCCCGCGCAGCTTGAAAAAATCAAAGAAGTGATGGTCGATCAAATCGGCATGCTCAAGCGCTACGAATGCGTCGACGGCGGCTGGGCCTATTACGATTTTCGCGCCGGCGCCCAGTTGCCCGCCGGAGAGGGCACCTGTTTCTGCGCCGCCACGGGCGTCATCGCGCTGCACGAAGCAAAAGATGTCGGCGTTGATCCGCCCCAGCGCTTGGTCGACCGCGCACTGGCTTCGATTCGTCGGCAGCAGAATCCCGACTTCACTTACCTCTACGACGAGCGCTTTCGTTTTGCCCCCGCCAGCTTGATCAGTCGACCGGCCGGCAGTCTCGGTCGTTCGCAAGTCTGCAATCTGGCGCTGCGGCTCTGGGGCGACCAAAGAATCACCGACAATGTGCTCAACGACTGGCTCGATAAATTGTTTGATCGCAATTTGTGGCTCGATCTAGGACGCAAACGTCCTATCCCCCACGAATCGTACTTCGCCGTGGCCGGATATTTTTACTACTACGGCCATTACTACGCCGCCCGCTGCGTCGAGTTGTTGCCCGCCGCCGATCGGGGTAAGCACTACGATCAGTTGGCCCAACTGATGATCCCACGCCAAGAAGAAGATGGCTCCTGGTGGGATTTTCCCATGTACGGCTATCACAAGCCCTACGGCACCGCCTTCGCGCTGATGACATTGGGCCACTGCCGCGCACCCAATTAACGGCAGCGCGAGGCTACCGCCGAGCCGCCGTTAGCGTCGGCCGCTAGGCCGAACTTCCACCACATCGCTCTCCATCCGCTGGCCGAGCCGAGCGTTGCTCACCCGCCCGGCCCCTGCCCTTCGCACTGCCGGTCCAATTCCCGCAGATACTCGATTGCCTCATCCAGGTCCGGTATCTGCACGTTCCGCTCGCGCCCGCCCCGATCGCACTTGGAAAACAGCGTCAGTTCCTCGAAGCTCTCATCGGCCTCCAATCGCTTCTTCGCTCGGGCCCCCAGCCGTCCTTCCGCCAGTTGATTGGCTTCGGTGTGATGCTCAATGAACCACGCCGTGCGCGGCGTAATCAGCCCATCCAGCGCCGCCAAACCGGCCGCAATGTGATCCTTTCGATCGATCGCCTTGCCGATGTCGTGCAGAAGCGCCGCCAGCAGAAATTCTTCGTCGTAGGGTCGTTCGTGCCGCGCCAAATCGAAAACCTGCAGCGTGTGATTTAGCGCGTCCCCCTCGGGATGATATTCAGGATTCAGCTTCACCTGCTCCAGCGCCGCCACCAGCCGGCGATACCGGTCGAACCGGTCCCCCACCGACGGCGCCGTCACCGATTGCACCAGGCTGCGGATTTCTTCATCGCTGGGAAGATCTTCATTCGGCACCCAGCCCCGCGCCGCCCGGCGAACGGCCTTCATCCGCGCCGCTTGATACTCCGTCTCCTGCCCGGCGCGGATCATTTGCGCGGCGTCCCAAGCTATCTGCCGGCGGAGTTTCTCATTCACGGTGTCTGCTCCGGGTCCTCTACCCGAAACAAATTTAACTGCAAGCACCACGCCATGGCCAGCCCGAGCACGAAGCCCAAGGCAATGTTGTTCAGCCCCAGGCACGCCGCGGCGGTTAGCAACATGGTGAACGCCGCGGTCCTGCCCACCTGATCCCGGCACACCAGCGCCAATTCCATTCCGCTAAACGCCAGCATCACTCCCAACACGCTGGCCGGAAACTGCTGGCACAGCGCCACAAGCGACGCCCCAAGAAAAACCGCCAAAAGCAACTTCACCGCGCCGAGAAACAAAATCGATCCGTTGGTTCGCGCTCCAAACCGATATTGTCCCGCCAACCCGCCGGCCCCGTGGCACATCGGCATGGCCCCAAACCAGCAGCCCACCAAATTCATCAGCCCCACGGAAATCGAAACCTTCCGCACCGTCACTTGCCGCTCCCGCTCCGGAAACAAGTCGATTGCCAACGCACACACCGCAATCACCGAGTTCAAGGTCGTCAGCGGAATTTGCGGCACAGCGGCCTTCGGAAACGCCGACACAAAATCGCTCCATCCCGGCGGCGTCCACTTCGGCAGCGTGATCCCCAGTCCCAGTGCTGAAAGCACGCTGGGATGCGTCCACATCGCAATCACCAGTCCCGCGCCGAACAAAATCAGCGCCGCCGGAATCCGCCGCGAGAAAAACAGCAACAAAACGACAACCGCCGACACGATCCCCGTAAGATAACTGTCCGGCGCCAGCCACTGATGCGTCCCGGCCACCATCTGCATCCCCTTCATCAACAGCGACAATCCCAGCGCCAACTGCAATCCGCGTACCACGCTCCGCGGAATCACCCGGTTGAGCCAATTGATCAGCCCCGTCAGCCCCAGCACCAAAATCACTATGCTTACCGTCGCCCCGGCGGCCAGAATCTGCGGCACGGTCAGCCCCTCCGTCAGCGCCACCGCCGCGATCGCCTTCATCGGCTGCACGGCCATCGGAATCGGAAACAGAAAGCCGGTGACAATGTTGAACAACCCGGCGAAGAACAGCGCTGAGGCAAAATCCAATCCATTCTCCGCCGACATGCCGACCAGAAGCGGCAAAAACGTTCCCAAATCCCCCAGCGACCCCGCAATCTCATGCCGATCCAACCGCGCCTGCCGCAGCACATTCCAAACCCCACCGCCCATTTCGCGGCCAGTTTCCGTCGTCTTCGGCAATTCTTGCGGTGGCGAAACGTGCATTTGGATATTTAGCCGCCGGGCTCGCCCGGCGCATGGCAGCGTTATTCCCCTTGAAGCATAACGCTACGCCACGCCGGGAGCAACACTGCCGCCTACAGCAACGGGCTCAACAAGTGCGCCGCCGCGTCGGCCAGTTGCACCAAATACGATCGACGGTGCAAATCCTCCAGCGTCACCTCCCGGCTACGCTGCAAATCGTGCGAAAAAAGTCCCAGCAGCCGCTGCGCCAATGGTTTGCTTCGCGTCAGGCAACTGGCTTCGAAGTTCAGCCGGAAACTGCGCATGTCGATGTTTGCGCTGCCCACAATCGACAAATCATCGTCAATCAGCACGCTCTTGGCATGCAGCACGCTGGGCAAATACTCAAAAACCCGGATGCCCGCCGAGAGCAAATCGGGAAAATACGATCGTCCCGCCCACTGCACAATCCAAGCATCGCTCACCCCCGGCACCAAAACCCGCACGTCCACGCCCCGATAAACCGCCGTCCGCAAGGCCGCCATCGTGCTTTCTTCCGGAATCAAATACGGCGTGGTGATGTACACTCGCTCGCGCGCTTGCGTGAGCGCCAAAAACAGCGCATCATGCGTGATGTTGTGCGGCGTGTGCGGCCCACTGGCCAAAATACTGCACACCGCCGCCGGATCGTCCACCGCCGGCAACTTCGCCAGCCCATCCGGCGAGTGCCACTTGCAAAAAATTTGCGGCGTCACAATCTCCCGCCCCGTCGCATAAAACCAATCTTCGGCAAACGTCTCCTGGAGCTGATCGACCGCCGGCCCCTCCAATTGCATCGCCAGGTCGTGCCAGTCGGTCTTGTATTCATCGCCGATGTTGATGCCCCCCAGAAACCCAGTGCAGCCGTCCACCACTACAATCTTCCGATGATTGCGGAAATTGATCGTCGGCCGCACCGCGAATAGCGTGAGCGGTTGGAAATACACCACTTCGCCCCCCGCATCCACCAGCGGCTGCATCAGCGCATGACGCCGCGCAAACCGGCTCCCCAATCCATCCAGCAACAGCCGCACGCGCACGCCACTGCGCACCTTCTCGATCAACAGATCTCGCCACGCAACTCCGGTGTCATCGTCGTTCCAAATGTAAAACGCCAAATGCACATGATCGCCGGCCGCGCGAATCGCTTCTTCCATCGCCGGGTATGCTTCGGCCGCATCGACCAATAATCGCAAGCGGTTGCCCGCCGTCGGAGGGAAAACCCACTCCGCTTCCTCAATCGGCATCCGCTCGATGGGCAACAGCGACAAATCCGCCTGCCCCGGCGCCGGCACTTCATCGCGCACGCGAGTCAAAGCAAACGCCGTGTGCGCCGCCGCCCGCCGACGTTTTCGCCGCTGCCGTTCCAAATGCTTCCGCCCGATCGCCCACCACAGAAATACTCCCAGCCCCGGCAGCGCAAACAACACCAACAGCCAGCTCACCGCCGCCCCAGGCTTCCCTCGCCGCTGGAGCAAAACCGATGGCACGCTGACCACAGCCAACACATAGCACACCACGATTACCAGCAGCCACCAGTCGGTGGACCATCGCACGGCAGCCAGCGGCAAGGATGTAAAATTCATTGCCGTGTGTCCGACAACTGGTATCCTCAAGGGAAATCTCCGGAACCAACTCCCGCGCTCGCTGCAAACGATACAATCGCCACAGCCTGCATGCCGCGACCGCCCGAACACCGCTGCCCAAATGCGGCACGGCATGCCGCAACCTATATCCAATTATGTACCTTGCGTCGCGATGGGTGAGCCGTCGCCGGCGCAGATTCCCCAAACAATGTTGCGGAAATCCGACGTCCCATGTCCATCGCCGCCGATTCCCCGAATTTTCGCCAGGTTGGAATGAATCTGTTCATTCGTTATCGTATCCCGCTGGCTGTCGTCGCGGCTCTCCTGTGCGGCGCATTATGGGTCGGCTGCCGAAAGCATGACGAAACCGTCGAAGCCGAGAAAAATTTGCCGGTCGTCCGCGTCGCCACGCCCGAAGTCAAGCAGGTCACCGACTACGCCTACTACACCGGCCGCACCGAGGCCGTCGATTCGGTGCAGTTGCGCTCGCACGTCACCGGCTATCTGGTCCCCTGGAATTTCGAAAAGCATTCAGACGCCGCGCCCACCAAGGACTTCGACTTCGTCGCCGGCCAGGACGTCAGTAAGAACCAGGTCCTCTTCAAAATCGATCCGCGCACCTTCCAAGCCGCCTACGACCAGGCCAAAGCCCAAGTCGAATTGTCCAAAGCCCAGCTCACCCTGGCCAAGGCCGACTACGCCCGTGCGCTCGACGTGGCCAAAACCCCCGGCGCTATCAGCAAGCAAGACGTCGATAAATATCTGGCGTCCCAGGAAAAAGCCGTCGCGGAAGTCGCTGCCCAGGAAGCCAACGCCGAAGTCGCGCACGTGAACCTCGAATTTACCGACGTCACCACGCTGGTCGGCGGCGTCGTCAGCCGCAACCTGGTCTCGGTGGGCAACCTCGTTAACGCCAACGAAACCGTGCTCACCACGATCGTTTCGCAGGATCCGATGTACGTCTACTTTTACGTCGATGAACTCATCCTGCTGCGTGTGCAAAACGCAATTCGCGACGGACGCCTAAAAACCGTCGGTAAAGGTCAACGCCTCCCCATCGGCGTGGCGCTGCAAACCGACGTCAACGATTACCCCTACACCGCCGAAATGGATTTCGTGAACAATCAGCTCGATCCCTCCACCGGCACCCTGCAAATCCGCGCTGAGCTTGCCAACCCGCAGCCCAAAATCGGACCGCGCGTCTTCGACCCCGGCATGTTTGTCCGAGTGCGAGTGCCGATCAGCGATCCTCACACGGCGCTCGTCGTGCCGCAACTGGCCATCGGTTCCGATCAGGGCAACCGCTACGTTTGGATCGTCAACGAGCAAAATGTCGTCCAGTATCGCCCTGTCACTGCCGGCCAGGAACAACCCGGCGGCATGCAAGAAATCTTCCCCGTGAAAATCGTCGTGGAGAAGGACGGCGGCTACCATCCCGCGAAAGAAGGCGAACAAGGGGAAGATAGCATTACGGCGAAAGACCGCATTGTCGTCGGCGGCCTGCAACGCATCACCGCCGGCACGAAAATCCAAGTCCGCGCGCCGAAAAAGAAGAAAAAGGAATGTAACCCCTCGGCTCTCGCCCCTCGTTCCTCGCCTCTTCCCCCATGCTTGCCAAATTCTTTATCGAGCGGCCCATCTTCGCCTGGGTCATCTCCATTGTCATTCTGCTCTTGGGCGGCGTGGCGGTGGTCACGCTTTCAGTTTCTCAGTATCCCAACATCACCCCGCCCACCGTGCAGGTCACCGCCAGTTATCCCGGTGCCAACTGCCAGGTCGTGGCCGACAGCGTCGCCGCGCCGATCGAACAGCAAGTCAACGGCGTCGAAGGCATGATGTACATGTCGTCCCAGTGCACCAACGACGGCGCCTACACGCTCACCGTCACCTTCGCCCTGGGCACCGATCTCAACATGGCCCAAGTGCTGGTGCAAAACCGCGTCTCGCTGGCCATGCCGCAATTGCCCGAGCAGGTTCAGCTTCAAGGCGTGAACGTGCAAAAGCAATCCCCCAGCATTCTGCTGGCCGTCAACTTGTACTCCCCCGACGGCCAGTACGACGACCTGTATCTCAGCAATTACGCCACCATCCAGATTCAAGACGATCTCTTGCGCATCGACGGCGTCGGCAACATCAACTACCTCGGCCAGCGCCAATACAGCATCCGCGCCTGGTTGGATCCCGACAAAATGGCCTCGATGGGCCTCAACACCACCGACGTTATCAACGCCGTCAAAAGTCAGAACGTGCAAGTCGCCGCCGGCACCATCGGCCAGCCCCCCGTCCCCAAGGATCAGCAGTTCCAGCTCACGATGAGCACGCTGGGCCGCCTGGTCACGCCCGAGCAGTTCGGCGACATCATCGTGAAGACCAGCCAAGGCAGCGTCAAAGAAGGCGTGCCGGCCGCCCAAGTGGTTCGCCTCCACGATGTCGCCAAAGTCGATTTGGGCGCCCAACAATACACCCAAATTTGCAAACTCGACGGTAAACCCTCCGTCGCCCTGGCGATCTTCCAATTGCCCGGCTCCAACGCCCTGCAAGTGGCCGACCAGATCAAGGCCCACATGCACAAGCTGAGCAAGCGCTTCCCCAGCGGCTTGGCCTACAAAATCGTCTACGACACGACCCCCTTCATCAAAGAGTCGGTCATCGAAGTCTTCAAAACGCTGCGCGACGCCATCATTCTCGTCGCCATCGTCGTGCTCTTCTTCCTGCAGGATTGGAAAGCCATGATCCTGCCCATGATCGACGTGCCGGTCTCGCTCGTCGGCACGTTCGCCATCATGGCCCTGTTGGGTTTCAACCTGAACAACCTCACGCTGTTCGGCCTGGTGTTGGCCATCGGCATCGTCGTCGACGACGCCATCGTCGTCTTGGAAAACGTCGAACGCTGGATCGCCAAGGGGTACGATCCCAAAACCGCCACCATCAAAGCGATGGACGAAATCACCGGGTCCATCCTCGCCATCACGTTGGTGCTGGTCTGCGTGCTCCTGCCTGGCGCATTTTTCCCCGGCATCCCCGGCCAGTTCTTCCGCCAATTCGCGCTCACCATCTCCGCCTCGATGATCATCTCCGCCGTCAACGCCATGACGCTCACCCCGTCCCGCGCCGTTTCGGTCTTCAAAACCGAAGCCAAGTCCGACGGCGGCCACGAACACGTCCGCGAAGCGCTCCCCTGGTGGATTTTCGTCCTCTGCGGCTTCATCACCCTCGCACTGCTGTACGGCCTCGTCGCCGACATTTTCGACATGCCTGTTGGTGACGCCGCCGAAGGCGTGATCATTCCCGCCTGGCAGCCGCCCGTCGTCTGGCTCATTTCGTTCCTGCCCGGCGCGATCGCCGGCCTCGCGCTCGGCTGGTTCATCATCAAGCCGGTGAACGAATTCCTGGGCATGATCTTCAAAGGCTTCAACAAAGTCTTCGACCGCATCACCGAAGGTTACAGTTGGACCATTGGCCGTGCACTGCGCCTCAGTGTGATGGTCCTCTTCGTCTACGCCGGCCTGTTGTTCGCCACCTATTGGACGATGTCGCACGCCCCCACCGGCTTCATCCCCGAACAAGATCAAGGCTATCTGCTGGTGAACGTGCAACTGCCCGACTCCGCCTCCTTGTTCCGCACAGAAAAGGTGATGGAGCAGGTCAGCAAAATTGCCGCGCAAATCCCCGGCGTCGACCACACCCTTAGCGTCGCCGGCCAGTCCGTCCTGCTGCAAGCCAACGGCTCGAATTTCGGTTCCACGTTCGTAATCCTCGCCCCCTTCGACAAACGCACCACGCACGAAACCTACGATGCCGTCATCGCCGACAAGCTCCGCAAGCTGTACTACGATCAAATCGACAACGCGGTGATTACCGTCTTCCGCGCCCGCCGATCCAAGGCCTCGGCACCTCCGCCGGCTTCCAATTGCAAGTCGAGCAGCGCGGCTTCGTGAATCTGACCGAGCTAGAACAAGCCACCAACGACCTGGTCCACGACGGCAACGCCAATCCGCTCTTGGTCGGCCTATTCACCATGTTCCGCGCCAACACGCCGCAACTCTATGTCGATATCGACCGCACCAAATGCCGCACGCTCTCGGTGGCGATGGAAGACGTGTTCAACACGCTCTCGACCTACATGGGTGGCTACTACGTCAATCTATTCAACCAGTTCGGCCGCACTTGGCAGGTCAACATCCTGGCCCAAGAGCAATACCGAGTCAGTCCCAGCAACGTCGGCCAATTGAAAGTCCGCAACAAGCTCGGCGACATGGTTCCGCTGGGCACGCTGTGCGATGTGAAATATGTCGGTGGCCCCGTCATGTACATGCGCTACAACATGTACCCCTCGGCGGCCATCAACGGCAACATCGCGCACGGCACCAGCTCCGGCCAGGCCATCCAGATCATGGAAAACCTGTGCGACAAGCTCGGCATCCCGTACGAGTGGACCACCATTTACTACATGCAAATCATCTCCGGCAGCGCCGGCGGATATATCTTCCTCTTCGGCGCGCTCTTGGTGTTCCTCGTCCTGGCCGCCAAGTACGAAAGCTGGAAGCTCCCCATGTCGATCATCCTGGTCGTGCCGATGTGCTTGCTCTGCTCGGTGTGCGGCATGCTGATCGCCGCTTTGCCGGTCGATATTTTCGTGCAGATAGGCTTCGTGGTCTTGATCGGCATGGCCGCCAAGAACGCCATTCTGATCGTCGAGTTCGGCCAGCAACAGCGCGCCGCGGGCAAACCGCTCTTCGAAGCCACTGTCGAGGCCTGCCACCTGCGCCTGCGCCCGATCATTATGACCAGCTTCGCTTTCATCTTGGGCGTCGTGCCGTTGATCCTCGCCCATGGCGCCGGCGCCGAAATGCGCATCTCCCTGGGCACCGCCGTCTTCTCCGGCATGCTCGGCGTCACCTTCTTCGGCATCTTCCTCACGCCGGTGTTTTTCTACGTGATCATGTATCGCACCGCGCAGCGTGAAGATGCCGCAACGAAAGATGGGGTGGCACCGTCGCCGGGTGGCACGCCCTGAGTCCGCGAAGGGCGTGCCACCCGGGTGCCTGGGGTCGACCGCAGGGAGCCCCCAGCGAATGACCGCCCTACCCCCGCCGCACCTGGAACACATGCGCCGGCAGATCCTCGGGGTCCAGTTCGATGTATGCCCGCGATCCCTGCCATTGATATTTCCGATCGCGCAACAAATCGACCACTTCAAACGTCCCACCGTCCAGGCGGAACTGGTCCATCGGCAACTCCACCCATCCGGAATGTGCCGCGCGGATCGAGATTCACGATCACCAACACCACATTCGACCCGTCCGCCGTGCGCTTGCTGTAGGCCAGCAATTGATCGCTGTCGAGCGGGTGAAACATCAGGTTTTCATTCCGCTGTAGTGCCGGCTGCTCGCGCCGAATCTTATTCAACCGCCCCAGTAAATCGCGGCAAACTGTCCGCGCGATTCAAATCCCACTGCTTCACTGCATACTTCTCGGAATTCAAATACTCTTCACTGCCCGGCTCGCGCGGTGCGCGCTCCTGCAATTCAAACGCCGCACCATACACGCCCCAATTCGATCCCAGCGTCGCTGCCAGCACTGCCCGCGCGATAAACGCCGGCCGCCCGCCCTCTTGCAAATAGGCGTGCAAAATGTCCGGCGTGTTGGTGAACAGATTGGGCCGGAAAATATCGGCGACCGGCGGCTTCGTCAGTTGCGTAAAGTACTCAGTCAACTCCTGCTTGCTGTTTCGCCACGTGAAGTACGTGTACGACTGCGTGAATCCCAACTTCGCCAGTTGATACATAATCTTCGGCCGCGTGAACGCCTCGGAAAGAAACATCGCATCGCTCCGCGCCTCCTTCACGCCTGCCAGGCACCATTCCCAAAACGCAAACGGCTTCGTGTGCGGATTGTCGACCCGAAAAATCCGCACCCCATGCTTAAGCCAGAACAGAAACACACTTCTCAACTCTTCCCACAACGCTTGCCAATCATCCGTCTCGAAATCAAACGGATAAATATCCTGATATTTCTTCGGCGGATTTTCCGCGTATTGAATCGTCCCATCCGGCCGATGACGAAACCACTGCGGATGCTCCTTCACGTACGGATGTTCCGGCGAGCACTGAAACGCAATATCCAGCGCAATCTCGATTCCCTTTTCCTCCGCCGCCGCCACCAGCGCATGAAAATCGTCCATTGTCCCCAGCGCCGGATGGATCGCCTTGTGGCCCCCTTCCGCCGATCCAATCCCCCACGGGCTGCCCACGTCCCCAGGTTCCGCCTTTTCTGCGTTATTTTTTCCTTTACGAAACGCCTTGCCCACCGGATGCACCGGCGGCAAGTACAGCACGTCGAAGCCCATAGAGGCCACATAAGGCAGATGCTCGATCAGATCGCGCAGCGTCCCAAGCTCGCCCGGCGTCGGACTGTACGACCGCGGGAATAATTCATACCACGCGCTAAACTCCGCCTTGGCGTCGTCGACCACGATGCCGTACTCGGGCGAAACCGTTGCCGCGCTGTAATCCGCGCACGCATCCATCAAAAGCAGTAGCGCCTCATCCATCGCCGCCGCATAGCTATCGACCTGCTCATCCGGGCCCAACACGTTTTCGCCCAGCAACCGCGCCGCAAAGTCGTCCAACTGTGCCGCCGTTTCCCGATCGCCCGATCGGTTGCTGGCATCTTGAACATGCTGCGCGCCGATCTGCAGGTCGACTTCCATATTTTGCCCCGCATCGGCCCGCTTCTTAAGATCGTGCCGCCACGTGCGGAACTGATCGACCCAGCCGATAATCCGGTACCAATACCCCCCGACGCTCTCCGTGCGAAACACCGCTCGCCAGCGGTCGTTCCCCAGCGGCTGCATGGGCGTGCGGTGCCAGGTTGCTTCGCTTTCGTGACGATGCTCCAACTGGCAATTCAATTCTTCGTGCCCGTCGGCGAACACGTCCGCCTCAACCATCACTTCATCGCCGACAATTCGCTTGATCGGAAATCGGCCGCAATCAACCTGCGGATTCACCCCTTCGATCACCACGCGGCAGCGAACCAATTCCTGCGGCTCCATCAGTGTTGCCCTTTCCGATCAAGTCTTGTTTTGCGAACCCCCTGGCGGATTCGCGCGTTTGCCGTGGCCGCTGGCGGCGGCGCAGGTGGCGGTGGTGAAGATGCTGGTGGGGGTGGTGGTGCGGCCGGTGCCTGAGCAGCCGCGGGCGTCTGCGTCGGAGCCGCTTGCCCCTCAGTTCCGTTGGCTCTCAAGATTACCACGCTGCACGAGCGCAACGGATATTTTTCGCCCACGGGAAATACGGCCTCACCCGCCTTCGGATCAGCCGTGTCCAATAACCGCTGCCATTGCGATTTCCCGTCGAACGGAGGCAGCACAAACGGAATATCCAGCTTCTGATCCCCGTTGAACAGAATCAACAGCGTATCGCCGTCGATCGGCTCGCCATGCTCGTTCACGTCCACGTGCTTGCCATACAACTGCACTCCCAGGCAGCGCACAAATGGCACGTCCCAGGCTTCTTGCGTCATCTCCTTGCCGTCGGGTCCCAGCCACAAGATATCCGGAATGGCGGAGCCTTCCAGCTTCTCGCCGTGAAAGAACCGGCGTCGCCTGAGCACCGGCTGCGAAAAATATAGCCGCACGAGTTGCTGCGCGAATTCCAGCAAACCTCGCTGGTCGTCGTTCAAAATCCAATCCAACCACGTGATTTCATTGTCCTGGCAATAGGCGTTGTTGTTGCCGCGTTGCGTGTGCCCGATTTCGTCGCCGGCCAACAACATCGCCACCCCTTGCGAGCATTGCAGCGTAGCCAGCATGGCCCGCTTCTTCCGCGCCCGCAGTTCGCGAATCTCCGGATTATCGGTCGGCCCTTCGGCGCCGCAATTCCAACTGTTGTTGTCGTCGCTGCCGTCCCGATTCTCTTCGCCGTTGGCATCGTTGTGTTTCTGATCGTACGAAACCAGATCTTCCAACGTGAACCCGTCGTGGCACGTGATAAAATTGATGCTGGCGTTCGTCGGCCGCTTGTTCCAAGCATACAAATCGCTGGAGCCGCAAAATCGCGTGGCAAACTCCGGCACCACGCCGGCATCCCCCTTCCAGAACTTCCGCACGCAATCCCGAAACTTCCCGTTCCATTCCGACCACAGTACCGGAAAATTCCCGACCTGATATCCCCCCTCCCCCAAATCCCACGGCTCGGCAATCAACTTCACCTGCGAAAGCACCGGGTCCTGATGGATGATGTCGAAAAACGCCCCCAGCTTATCTACCGCGTGCAGTTCGCGCGCCAGCGTGCTGGCCAGATCGAACCGGAACCCATCCACGTGCATCTCCAGCACCCAATAACGCAGGCTATCCATCACCAATTGCAGCACGCGCGGATTCTGCATGCGCAGCGTGTTGCCGCAGCCCGTGTAATCCATGTAATACCGCGGATCCTCCGGCGAAACTCGATAATATGAAGCGTTGTCGATCCCGCGAAACGACAGCGTCGGGCCCAAATGATTTCCCTCGGCCGTGTGGTTGTACACCACGTCCAAAATCACCTCGATGCCCGCCGAATGCAGGTTGCGCACCATCGTCTTGAACGTCGCCACGGCATCGCTCGCCGAATCCGTGGCGGCGTATTTGTTCTCCGGCGCGAAATACCCCAGCGTGTTATAGCCCCAATAGTTCGACAGGTTCTTTTCCGCCAGATGGCGATCGTTCAGATAGTAATGCACCGGCAGCAACTCCACCGCCGTGATGCCCAAATCCTTCAAGTGCCGCAGCGCCGGCTCGCTGCCCAACCCCGAGTATGTGCCGCGGAACTGCTCCGGCACGGCCTGCTGCAGCTTCGTGAATCCCTTAACGTGCAGCTCGTAGATCAAAGTTTTGTTCCACGGCGTCCGCGGCGCCCGATCGTCCCCCCAGGTGAACGCCGTGTCGACCACCTTGGCCAAGGGCGCGTACTTCGCATTATCGCGCTTGTCGAACGAAAGGTCCGCCTGCGAATGCCCCAGCTTGTAGCCGAACATCGAATCGTGCCATTTCAGCGACCGGCCGATGCACCGCGCGTACGGATCCAACAGCACCTTGTTCGGATTGAAGCGGTGCCCCTTGGCCGGTTCGTACGGACCATACACGCGAAATCCGTATAGTTGCCCCGGGCCGACGTCCGGCAGATAGCCGTGCCATACCAGATCGTTGTACTCCGGCAGCACGATCCGAATCGATTCCGCCTTGGCGTCGCCGGAATTGAACAGACACAATTCCACCTGCGAGGCGTTTTCAGAATACAGCGCGAAATTCACCCCCCGCCCGTCCCATGTCGTGCCCAGCGGATAGGGTTGTCCCGGCCAGATTCGCATGTGCTCATCCTGCCTATAGCGAAACAGCCCCGCGGGCAACTTGCGGTGTCGCGGAGCTGAGCAATCCGTAGAGTGATCGCACTCTAGTGCGGACCCATAATAATGGTTTAACCGCACGAGTCAACGCTTGTATTCATTCGACCCGCGCTTGCGGTTTAACAGATCAACCGACGGGTCAAACAGCTTCTTCCGCCTCCACCCGCGGCGGTCGTGCAATTTTCACGTGCGCCAGCGCCGGTGCAGCAAGGATCAAATTCACCACCAGCAGCACCGCCGCGATCGGCAACACAATCCAACACATGTTGGTCAGATAGGTTAGAGGATATCGCTGGTCGATCGCCGCCATCGAGCTCCAAAATGGATCGCTGATGTGCAACAAAGTGTAATTGGCGCCGCGGTAATTGATCACATAGCGAATGAAATGTGGAACTCCCACGCCGCAAGCCAAGATCAGCGAGACAATCAACGTCGATGTTGCGAAGGTCACCCGCGTCGCGCGGCGCAGCAAACGCAGCACGAGGTTGCCCACGCCCAAATACACAACCAGGTAGCCAAGCATCAACGTCAGCACGGCAATCTCCTGGCCCAAACTGGGCATTCCGCGCAGCGACGCAATGCTGCTGTGTCCGGCGAGCCACAGCCCGACTAAAGATAACGTCACCACCGCCATGCCGTTGCCGACGGCAAACATCAATCCGGTGTCCGGCCCAGGATTGAACCACGTGGTCAACACCCGACCCAAGTACGAAGTCGGCAGGCTCCGCTTCGCGCGCGATGAAAGCTCCGGCTCTTCCCCCAGCATGCATGCCCCGGCGGTGAGCCAGTACAGCATCGAAACGACGTTGTAAATCAGCGCCTCCTGGCGAATTGCCGCGGCCCCCAGCGCCGGATCAAGTTGCAGCTTGCTCCCCACGTCGAAACCGATCCAACCCGCCCACAGCGCTTGTTGAATCAGCATCGCCGCGCGCAGCGCGGTGGAGCGGTTTTCCGCCGTCGCCGTCAATTGCGCACCGGCGGCCAAATAGACCAGGGCAAATGTGCTCCAGTAAGCCGTTTGCACTTGCAGATTCCCGATCCAAAAATCGAGCGATTGAAACGGCAACCGATTCACCCGCAAAATACTGTAGCACACCTCGATGGCCCCGAGAAACGCATTGAACAACCCCACGACAATCAGCACCGACACCATCACCTGCCAATGTCGTTCCTTGGCCAGCGTCGCCAACAACACGGCCACAAGCGAAAATCCCAGCGATGCCAACACCGTGTAAAACAAGATCCAGCAAATCGTCAGCACGTCGATGCCGCGCAGCAAATAGGTGAACGCCAGGCAAGGCGCCGCCACCGACAGATAGACAATCATCTGCACCACCGCGCTGCCCAACTTGCCCGCCACAATCTGCCGCGGCTTCAGTGTCGTGATCGCCACCAATTCAAACGTATTGTCTTCGCGCTCCGCAATCAGCGAACGGTACGCCGAATACGGCACAATCAATAGCAGCGGAAACGCCAAAATCAGATAGTAGCCGTAGAACATCTCCGCCCCGTCCGCCTGATACGAAACGTTTGGTCCCAGCATGATGATGCCGTAAACCGACCACAGCCAACTGAACACCACGACCAGCGTGAACGTGGTGGAAAACTGCCGGCTCTTCAGCGACTGCCGGCATTCCTTCACCAACAGCGGATTGAACCACTCCCCCGTGCGCTCCACGAGCGAACCGAAACCTTTTTGCACATTTGGCAAGTCGGTACTCATCACTTCCTACTTCCTACCTTCTACTTCTGCCTTTTGCCCTCATTGCACCAACCCTGCCGTCACCTGCATAAACACATCTTCCAACGAACGCTGTCGGCTGCCGAACGATGCGATGCGAAAACCACCGGCGATCATCTCGCGTAGCAAATCCGCCTCCGAGCTCTCATCCCCTTCGTGCGCGAACGTCACGATGTCGCCATCGATTTTTAGTTCCTGCACGTCCCCCCGCGCCGTCAGCCACAAACCCAATCCGTCCGCCCCGCCCAACACGCCGCACCTGCACCCAGCTTTGATGCGGCAACTGCGCCTTGCGCTGAATCTCCGCCACCGTCCCCACCGCCACCATCCGCCCCTGCTCGATAATCCCCACCTCATCGCACATCTCCGCCAATTCCGTCAAAATGTGCGAACTGACCAAAATCGTTTTCCCCTCGGCTGCCAGCCGCCGAAACATCTCGCGCAGCTCAATCCGCGCCCGTGGATCCAACCCCGCCGCCGGTTCGTCCAGCACCAGCACCGCCGGATCATGAATCATCGCCCGCCCCAAACACAGTCGCTGCTTCATCCCCTTCGATAGCCCGCTGACCGCTTTCTCCGCCAAATCCTCCAGCCCTGTGAAATCCATCACGCGACTGATCGCCCGCCGCCGCTCGCTGCCGCGCAACTGGTAAGCACGCGCAAAAAAATCCAGATACTCCGTCACATTCACATTCGGATACGTGCCGTAATAGTCCGGCATGAATCCCAATCGCCGCCGCACACGATCCGGATCATCCAGCACCGAAAACCCGTCCACAAACGCATCGCCCGTCTGCGGACAATCCAGCGTCGCCAAAATCCGCATCGTCGTCGTCTTGCCCGCTCCGTTGGGACCGATGTATCCAAACACCGTCCCGCGCGCAACCTCGAACGAAACATCGTCCACCGCCTTGGTGCTCCCAAAGTAGCGCCGCAGTCCACGCAATTCGATCATCGGAGAATTCATAATGGTTAGCGTCGGCCGCCAGGCCGAACTACTATCGCGCACCTTCCATCCGCTTGCGGCGTAGCACATTGCTCCGAAGGGTCACCACTTCCCCACCACCAAATGAAAACTCGTTTCTTCTCGCGCCCCCGGCGTTCCCAACTCCACTCCCGGCGATGTTTCCATCACCGCCACATACGAGCGCCGCAGCAGCTTGTTGTCCTTAAGTTGCTCGGCCGTCTCGCGAAACGTTCGTTCCAGCACGCTCGTGTTTTGCGATGCGTCCGGCAGCGCGGTCCCGCCGGATTGCCTTGGGTATGCCGGGCCGTAACGGTACGGGTATTGATAGCGGTAGCGCCCCCCCAAACCGAAAAAGCTGCGGTCGCCCGAACTGTAGGCCATACCCGGCGGCACTTCCGGTTGACTGGCCGTTAGCAATGCGCTGATCGGTCCGAACGCTTCATGCTGCGATGCCGCACGCGTTAGCGCAATCGATGCGTCCGGCGCCAAGTCGGCTCCCACAAAGCAACCCCCATTTTCGTCAACCAGCACTAATTGCTTAATTCGCGCGCCAAGTTGATTGACAATCTGCGGCGACTGCCCGGCTTCGACTGCTTTAACTTCCAGCATCGCTTTCGTCTTGCCGATTCGCGACGTGACAAATTGCGTTGGCGTACGCGCCTGCAACCACCCGTCGGCTAATCGCTGCTCCAACGGCGACGCCTGGTCCGAAGCATTGGACCGCCGCCACTCAACGATTCGCAACGAACGCTTCTCCGCGCTACTTTCCGGCTGCGATTCCAACGGCAGTACGGCAGTGCCTTCAGAAAATCTCAATCCATCCCCCGGCGCCAAACCCGCGTAGTACGAAAGCCGCGCCCAGCAGGCGGCCTCACCGCTGCGCTGATCGATCGTAGTCACGCTGCGCGCCCGCACTCGCACTCCCAATCCATCGGCCAACAAAGCAACGGCGATCAGCGCGACTGTCACTACCAGCGCGCCGGCCGGCACCGTGATCACCATCAAATTCAATTTGCCCCATCGCCTGAGCACGAAGTAATTCACCGGCCCGATGACGACCATAAACAGCGTGATGAACACCTGAAATTGCGAGACCGGCGCCAGCCCCACGCCCGGAATCAAAAAATTCCAAAAGTCCGAATTCTCGCGCCAGCGACAAGCCCCAGCGCTGATGCCACTGCCAACGCTCCGGCCCCAACGTGTTCAACAGCCAGGTCCAATGGAATCCGCTCCCATCAAAGGTATTGTCTCCGCGGATGGCAACCACCATCCCCATTCCAAGTGGCCGCGTGACGAACGGCGCGTCCGCCACATCCGCCGCTTCTCGCGGCGCCGATTCCGGAGGCGTCTCGTCCAATTCCTCCTTGCGCAGCGACTTCACGGGCAGATTCCAACCGCGCTTCGACGGATCGCGCTCCTCCTCGACAGCCGTTCCATCGCTTTCAGCCATCCCAATCGTCTGCTCCAGTTGCGAAATTCTGTCCCAATCTTTTCCGGCCCCGTACACGACCAAATTCCCGCCGTTGCGCACCCAATCGCGGATCGCATTCCACTGGCCGGGATACTGCGTCGCCAAGTCTCGCAATCTCCCTCGCGAGCACAACACCAGGTCCACGCCGCTGTAATCGATCCACTGCGTCGGCAACTCGTCGATGCTGATGGCATCCTTCTGAGCAAACCCCTGGCTCGCCGCCGAAGACTGCAGCGCGGTTTTGGAATCGCCTTTGACAAACAATTGCTCCGGCGCACTGTCGCCGATCTGAATTTGCACCTGCGACTTCCGATTGTCATCGCCCAACGCCAGCACGACCGGCAGCGATCGATCGCCAATCTCCGTCCCGCTCCAGCTCGTCCAACCCGCTTTAGGACCGATCGAAAGTTGGTCCACGTATTCCTTGTCCTCAAACACATCCAGCTCGAACGATCCCCACGCCCCTTCCTGCGGCACAGAAATTGTCATCTGCGCCGCGCTGCTGCCGGCCGGAATCTCCAAAATCTGGCTCACCTCCACGCTCGCTTTCTGCGTGTAGCCCATGCGCGGACGAAAACGAATTGTGAGCACGCGGTCGGCAATCACTGGTCCGGCGATGGATCGCGCCGCCACCCGCACCGGCCGATAGCCGAACGAATCGACCCAGGTGGTATCGATCGTCAGTTCCAATCCGGTGGCGTTCACCTGATTGGGCCCCAGCATGGGCAGCGTGATTGCCCCGCCCGACGCCGCCCACGCAGACTGCCCTAGAGCCAGCGAACTGAACAACACCAGCCATCCGGCGATCAAAGTGTTCGTCGAGGACGGCGGCGCCTTAGATCGCAATCGCCCCAGCAGCCGCGCTGAATAGCCACGCCACGCCAAACAGCAGCGCGTAAACAGCAAACGCGATAACAATTGCCAACAGTCCAATCGAGACGCCGGCCGCCCATGCCCATCCGCGCCCCGCCGTCGAAGTTACAAACGCCACCACCGCCAGCGCCGCCATAATTCCCAGAATCAGCCGCAGCGAGAACTGCGGAATCATCGTGCGTCGAACTTCTCCCATGCATTCGATTGTGCACTCGAGCCCGCAGCGCAAGCAAGGGCAGCCGTTTAGCCGCGACGCGCAGTCCGCGGAGCGGAGCGCGGCACTTCACCCGAACCGATATCGAATGATGCACCACAACGCCCGCACGCCATCGACCCACCCGATCTTTTTCCCCTCTTCGCGCGTCCGCGCTCGATATCGGATGGGCCGTTCCACAATCCGAATGCCCGGAATCTTCACCACTCGCGCCGAAAGTTCGATTTCCACCCCAAATCGACTATCGATCAATTGCGGCGCGACCTTCTGAATGATCTCGCGGCGAAAAACCTTGTAACACGTCTCCACGTCGGTCAGTTTGACCCAATACACCCAGTTGAACACTCTCGTAATAATCCGGTTCGCCCAATACGTAGTATTCGAAATTTGCGAATCGGCCCCCTTCATGAAGCGGCTGCCGTACACCACGTCGGCCGCGCCGCTCGTGATCGGCTCCACCAGCGCCGAATAATCCCCCGGATCGTATTCCAAATCGGCATCCTGCACGATCACCAAGTCCCCCTTCACCGCCGCAAAGCCGGTCTTCAACGCATCCCCCTTGCCGCGGTTTTCCGGATGCCGCAACACGCGCACGTTCGCCTGGCACTCCAGATGCTTCAGCGACTCATAAGTGTTGTCGCTGCTGCCGTCGTCGACGATCACCAGTTCGTGCTCGATCGGCGTCTGCTGGATGACTTCCACCACCTGCCGCGCAGTCTCCGCTTCGTTATAAACGGGGATTACAATAGACAGCATTCAGCCCGCCGTAATCATTCTCATGGGCGAAAAACGATGGACGTATACTATAATCGCCGCTCGTCCGCAGTGCAGCGTGACCCTCCCCTTCTTTTTGCCTTTTTTTGATCGTCATCTTTTCAATAACAAAATCTTCCCTTCGGCCTTGCCGGTCGCCATCGATCGCATCCGATCACCCCGTTCATGCCAGGACCTAAAAATCCCTCCGTCCCCGCGCCAAATCGCTTCGGCCTGCTGTCGGGTGGCCCTCGTCGCCAAGTCACTTGGTTCTGGGCGGCGTGGCATTGATCTTCTTCGCCATCTGCGTGGCTTACTATCCCGCTGTGCAAGGTGGCTTCATCTTAGACGATGACAAATTGGTGACCGGCAACAGCCTGGTCAAAGCACCCGATGGGCTCGTGCGATTTTGGTTTACCGCCGAAGGCGCGACTACTGGCCGATGACAAATTCCACGTTCTGGTTGGAATGGCGGCTCTGGGGAATGAATCCCACCGGTTATCACATCACCAACCTGCTCTTGCACTTCGTTTCAGCGCTCATGATATGGGCAATACTCCGAAAGCTATCCATTCCCGGTGCGTTTCTGGCGGCGCTGTTGTTCGCCGTGCATCCGGTGAACGTGGAATCAGTCGCTTGGATCGCGCAACGCAAGAATACCTTGGCGATGTTCTTCTTTCTGCTGTCGACCTGTTGGTATATCCAGGCGGATAGCTCGTTGTCGCGCACCGACGAAGTCATTCCCGTCGACAAGTCATCACCTCGTGCGACGCTTTTCGGAAGTGGCCGGTATTGGTTAAGTCTTATTGCGTTTGCCCTCGCGGCGCTCAGCAAAGGCTCAGTAGCAGTTTTGCCGCTAATACTCTGGGCAATCATTTGGTGGAAACGTGGCAGGATCGCGCCCAGCGATTTAGCACGCACCCTCCCGTTCTTTCTCATCGCGATTGTGCTGACGTTGGTGAATGTTTGGTTTCAGACTCACGGCGCCGACGTCGAATTTCGCGACGTCAATTTCGCGCAGCGATTGGCCGGCGCAGCGCCGTGGTGTGGTTTTATGCATCGAAGGCGATCCTCCCAATCCATCTGCTTTCTGTATATCCACAGTGGGAAATTCATCCCGCTCAATGGCTTTGGTGGCTGCCTTTAGTTGCCGCCTTGGCGGCGACCATCGTGCTTTTACACCAACGCTTCAATCGATGGGGTCGGCCGCTGCTGTTTGCCTGGGGTTTCTTTTGTGTTGCTCTTCTCCCTGTGATGGGCTTCACCGACGTGGGCTTCATGCAGTATTCGCTCGTGGCCGATCATTATCAGCACATTGCCCTCATTGGAATTGTCGTGCTCGTGGCAGCAACCTGGTGTGTCTGGTACGCCCAAGCGCCAACAGCAATTCGCCCGGCGGCAACCACGATCACTATCTTCATCGTGCTTTGCCTGACGCTTCTAACCTGGAAACAATCTCGGCTCTATGCCAATCCTCGAACATGGTACACAGCCGCTTTGAGTGAAAACCCAAACTGTTGGTTGATCCAAAATAACCTGGGCAGCGTGTTGCTGGAGGAACAACGTTTGCCTGAGGCTCTCGAGCATTTCCAACTAGCCCTGCAATTACGGCCCAACGATGCATTGACCCATAAAAATTTGGGCCTCGCCTTATCCATGCAAGGCAACTTCGAACAGGCAATCGCGCATTTCCAGCGGGCGCTTCAACTGAATCCCAAGTTCTTCAAAGCGCACGTTGATTTTGCCAATACACTGGTGCAGTTAGGCCGCCTCGCGGAAGCGATCGATCAGTTTCAACAAGCCCTCGAGTCCAATCCCGATGCCGCTTTTGTCCACTACAATCTGGCCAACGCCCTGCGAAAAGCCGGTCGGCTCCAAGAAGCGATCTTTCACTACCAGGAGGCCCTCAAGCGAACGCCCGATTTTGCCGAAGCCCACAACAACCTCGGCTACCTGCTGGTGAATAACGGTCGGACTTTGGAGGGCATCGAACAGTTTCGGGAGGCTGTGCGATTGAAGCCCAACCACACCAATGCTTGGATCAATCTGGCGGATGCCTACGCACAGTTGCAGCGATTCCCCGAAGCCATCGATGCCGCTCAAACGGCCTTGAATCTAGCTCGATCCCAGCAGCAGACGGCGCTGGTCCAGAAAATCGAGGGCCTGTTGATCTCGTATCGGGCGAACCAATCGAATCCTCCCGGGCGCCTTGATTGAATCGACGTAGCCGAGGTCCAGTGGCAGAATAACTCGCATGGCTAGAGTTTTGCAGCGTTTCCGGTGTCTTCAAGAGCGCCCGGAAATGCAAATGATTTCGAACATCCGCATCCGGTGCTACAGCTGCGAGTCGGACATCTTCCCGTTCCTGGAGCTGCGGCATTCGGCTTTTGCACGCCAGCGAGTCGGAGTGCGCAAATGGAGCTGTGAAGACTTCCACTCCGAGTTCGCCGGCTCCTGGTGGTGGCGTCCGGATCACATGTGGTTGGCCGAAACGCTCGACGTGGCGTCAGCAGATTCGCAGCAGCACCCGCTTGTTGGTTCGGTCACGCTTGCAATGCGCGGCCAGCCCGGCGATGCTCGACCGGTCATCCATTGGCTGATGGTGCTCCCAACCTACCGGCGTCGCGGAATCGGACGCTTGCTGATCGCTCACTTGGAGCGAGCCGCCTGGGACGCCGGCCATCGCACAATCTGGCTGGAAACCCACGCCGACTGGGAAGCCGCCGCAAAGTTCTACGATTCGCTCGGATACCACCCCGAACATCATTGAATTGCCGCGCGCCGCTCGTCGAATTCTGCCTTCTGCCTTCTGCTTTCTGCCTTTTGCACCATTCGCAACCGCCCCTCTTCCATCCGCACTTTCCCCAATCCAATCAACCGCAGTGCTTCCGGATACGCTTCGCACTCGGCCTCAAACACGCGCGCGGCCAAAGTGCCCGGCGTGTCATCATCGAGCACCGCCACCCTCCGCTGCAAGATAATTGGCCCATGATCGTACTGGTCATCCACTAAATGCACCGTGCAACCGCTGATTCGCGCCCCCGATTCTAGCACCGCTTCATGCACCCGCGCACCAAACAATCCCCGCCCGCAATACCCGGGCAACAGCGCCGGATGAATGTTCGTCACGCGGTTGCGAAAATCCGCCGGAATCAATACATGTTTGAGAAAGCCCGCCATCGCTACCAAATGCACACCCGCTTCGCGGCACCTCCCAAACACCGCCTCGCTATATTGTTCCGCGGAGACATCGTCGCTCGGCGCCTCCACAAGCGCCGCAATGCCAGCCTGCCGCGCAATTTCCAACCCCGGCGCCTTGGATGTGCTGGAAACCACCAATTCAATTCGTGCATCCAGCCGTCCCGCGCAAATGCATTGAATCAAATTCCCCAGTGTCCTCCCCTTGCCGGAAATTAAAACCGCCAATCGCAAGGGGGAAACAGCCTGTCCGAGTGTGAAGGACATGCCAGTCATTTCTTCACAATCCGCAAATACAGTTGCGAAACGTCGTCGCCGACTTTGATTTCGCTCGCCTCGGCCCCCTCAATCGGCCCCGCTCTTAGAACAGTCGCCAGCGTTTCGCCGCGAATGTAATCGCCGAAATGGTCGATCGCGCGGCGAATCTCCGCCGACTCGCTTCCGATCCCCACCTCAATGCGGTCCGTATATTCACAATCCCGGTCTTTGCGGCAATTCTGAATCGCATGCACAATTTCCCGAGCCACTCCCTCGGTCACCAACTCCGGAGACAACTCCGTTGCCAAAACCACCACGCAGTCCTTGCCCTGCGCCGCCGCCCAGCCCGGCTTGGCCTGCAGGCGCACCTGCAAATCATTGCGGTCCAGCATTTCGCTGCTGCCGTCGTCCAACTTTAGCGAAACGCTCCCCGCTTTTTCCATTTCCGCAAGCAGCTTGCCGGCGTCCGACTTCGCCAATGCATTTTTCACCAGCGGCAACTTCTTGCCCAGCCGCGGTCCAAGCCGTTTCAAATCCGGCAGTACGGTATAAGTGATGTACTGCTCCGCCTTTTGCGTGAACTCCACATGTTTGACATTTAGCTCTTTACGCAACAGGTCGAAATGATCCTCCAGCCATGCTTGTTGGCTTCGATCCGCCAGAATCACCTCCACCTTCCCCAGCGGCTGCCGCACCTTGAGCTTTGCCCCCATCCGTGCCGCCAGGCCCAGCGACGCAATCTCGCGCACCAGGTTCATCTGAATCGAAAGCTGCTCATCGATCGCTGCCCGATCCCCCGTGGGAAAATCGCACAGATGAACGCTTGTAGCGCTCATGGCTTCACCGCCTGCTGCTTGCTGCCTGCCGCCTGCCAGATTTTGCCACATCGCCTCCGCAATGAACGGCACAAACGGCGCAATGATTTTGCACGTCGTGATCAAACACTCGTACAGCGTCCAATAAGCGTCCAACTTGTCCGGATCGCGCTTGTCTTCCGCCCAAAACCGATCCCGGCTGCGCCGCACGTACCAGTTCGAAAGCGCATCGACAAACTCGATGATCCGCTGCGCCGCCGCATAGTTGTCGTAAGCATCCATCCGCTCCACGACCGCCGCCGCCGTGCGATTCAATTCGCTCAAGATCCAGCGATCCAACTCCGCCCGCTCTTTGATTGGTCGAGCCGATTCGTCCCCCTGATTCTTGACTCCTGATCCCTGACTCCTGGGATCAAATCCATCGATATTCGCGTAGATCACAAAAAAGCTGTACACATGCCACAGCCTTAACAAGAATTCCGGAATGCTGTCGCGGATCGCCCGCTCGCTATAGCGGATCGTGGTCCACGGCGGCTGCGTGGCAAAAAAGTACCACCGCAACGCATCGGCGCCGTACTTGTCAAAAATCTCCGCAGGCTCGCGGTAATTCCGCTTGCTCTTCGCCATCTTCTGCCCGTCTTCGCCCAGCATCAGCCCCAGCACAATGCAATTGCGAAACGGCCGCGGAATCGGCTTGTCGAACACCAGCGTCGAAATCGCCAACTGGCTGTAAAACCACCCGCGCGTCTGATCGAGCGCCTCGCTAATGAAGTCGGCAGGAAACTGCTCATGAAATTTCCCGGCAGCGGCCGCGCGGCTGCCTTCCGTCGTTCCGCCTTCCGCCTTCCCCCTTCCGCCTTCCCCTTGATATCCCCACTGTGCAAACGGCATCGCCCCGCTGTCGTACCAACAGTCGATCACATCCGGCACGCGCCGCATCGTGCCGCCGCACTCGCACGAAAACAGGACAGCGTCGATATACGGCTTGTGAACTCTCAAATCGTCGATAAGCTTCGGATTTGCCTTCTTCGCCTTCTCCCACACTTCCGTTCCTGCAATTCCTGGCTTCCTAATTAATTCTTCGTAATTGCTGATTGCCGACTGCTGATTGCACTTCTCGCATTGCCAGATGGGAAGCGGCGTGCCCCAAAATCGCTCCCGCGAAAGCGCCCAATCGACATTTGTCTCCAGAAAATTCCCGAACCGCCCTTCCTTGATATGGTCCGGCAGCCAGTTGATATGCCGATTATTCTCCAGCATCTGTTCCTTAAACTGGCTGGTTTTGATGAACCAGCTCCGTCGCGGATACTGAATCAGCGGATCCTCCTCCGCCCGCCAGCAAAACGGATACTCGTGCCGATATTCTTCGCGATGAAACAACAACCCGCGCTGTTTCAAATCATGAATAATGTCCTTATCGCATTCCTTCACCCATCGCCCGCGGCAATACTCCGGCCCTTCATCTGTGAATTTGCCGTCCGGCGCTACGGAGCAAATCAGTTCCAAACCCGGGCCGTCTTCAAATCGACTGCGTTCATGGATCAGCACATCGAAATCGACTTCGCCAAACGCCGGCGCTTGATGCACTACCCCCGTGCCACTATCAATGGTGACAAATCCGGCGCTGACCACGCGCCAAGCAATGTACTCCTTGCCATCGCCTTTTAATTGTCCCTGTGCGGACCCCAGCGAACGATAGTAATTGTCAAACGGCGGCACATACCGCAGCCCGATCAGTTTCTGTCCTTGAATCTTTTTCTCAACCTTGAATTCCCGCTTCACTTTCCCCGCGATCGCCTCCACTAGCGCGCTTGCAACAACTAACTTTTCCGTCGCGCCCGTCGCGTCGTTGTCGTCCACAACAACTGAATACTCCAACTCCGGATGCACCGCCGCAAACTGATTGCTCGGCAGCGTCCACGGCGTCGTCGTCCACACCAACAAACTCGCGCCGTCCAAACCCAATTCCTTTGTGCGCGCATCTGACACCAACGGAAACTTCACATACACGCTCGGGTCCGCCACCTCCCGGTAACCCAACCCCACCTCGCCGCTCGAAAGCGCCGTCCCCCCTGCGCCCACCACCAAACAATCTTGTGCCCCTGATACAACAGCCCCCGATCGAACAACTGCTTCAAGCTCCACCACACGCTCTCCACGTAGCTCTGGTGGTAGGTGACGTACGCCTCGTCCAAATTCACCCAAAACCCGATCCGCTCCGTCATCCGCCGCCACTCTTGCATGTACCGCCACACGCTCTGTTGGCACTTCTGAATAAACGGCTCCACGCCGTACTGCTCGATATCCTCCTTCGAGTGGATTCCCAGCTCTTTGCAGACCTCCACCTCGACCGGCAGACCGTGGGTGTCCCATCCCGCTTTGCGTTCGCACAACTGTCCGCGCATCGTCCGGTAACGGGGGAAAAGGTCCTTGATCGCCCGGGTCAAACAGTGCCCGGGATGGGGCATCCCGTTGGCCGTCGGCGGACCCTCGTAAAACACAAATCGCTCGGCGTTTTTCCGCCTTTCAAGCGACTTTGCATACACCTTTTGATCGCCCCAAAAACGGAGGATTCCCTCTTCGAGTTTTGGGAAGTTGACGTTGCTCTCGACCGGCTCAAACATTGCAAAATCTGATTTGTCTCTTGACGAATCGGAAACCAGTGGCGAAACTCTATGAAACCAAGGTTAGGGAACAGAGAGTGAGCACTTCGCAATCGCCATGCTTTCGGGTGTCACACCCAGCTGGCTTAGGGGACTAGATCAGGCGTTCTTCGTGAGCCCGGCTATCCGTCCACGTTCGTCGAGTTATTGGACTGAGATAGAAGCGCGTCAGTGTAGCAACCACCTAGGATAGCGACTACAGGAAGACTCTACACCATCTCGTTTAACCTCATTGCCTCATCGCATTCGCGCTCCTGTCCTTTTTTACCGCCGATCCAACACTTTTAGCGATATTCAGCCGGAAATTTGTAGAAAACCAGCAGAAGTGGCATTACAATGTATCCAGTCAAAAAGCAACCTAGTATTAGCATCGCTGATCAAGGCACCCTCTTGAAGTTTCTACAGGCGCACGCAACTGCATTTCTGCGGCTAATTGTATGCCTGGCGGCGCCGGCAGCATCCGTCGCCCTCTGCACTCGTTCGGCGCTGGCTGATTACGAAGTCCCCAATCCCGCTTACGATGCGCCCGCCGGTTATTACAATTCGGCCACCGGCACGGGAACCACGCTGCGCGGCAATCTGCATACCATCATTTCCAGCGGCTTCAACACCTACAACTATGGCGATGCCCGCACCATCCTGCCGATTCTCTGGGAAGATCCCAACGACTCCTCGAGAATGATCCTGGTTTACAACAACCAGTCGATCGTCAAACCCAACCCCAGTGGGACCAACCCGGCGGGCCTCCCGGGTTGGGACGGTGGCACCACTTGGAACCGCGAACACCTCTGGCCTCAGTCGCTGTTGGGGGTCTCGGTTTCAAACTCCTACAAAGGCCCGGCCAGCGATCTCTTTGAACTGGCCCCCTGTAACCCCTCGGTCAACAGCTCCCGCGGGAATAATGACTACGGCACGACCGACGCCAGTGGCACGTACTTCAACCACGGCACCAATCCGCATCCCTTCTACTTTTTCCCCGGCGATGCACAAAAGGGCGATGTCGCCCGCTCCATCTTTTACATGGCCACGCGCTACTACGGTGGCACCGGCATCCAGAACTTGAGCGTCCTCGACGGGTTTCCCAACGATACCATGGTCAACACTTACTCGATCGGCGATCGCCAGTCCCTGCTGCGATGGAATTACGCCGACGGCGTCGATAATTTTGAACGTCGAAAAAACGACCTGATCTACGACGACTATCAGCACAACCGCAATCCTTACATCGACCATCCCGAGTATGTTTGGGCCATCTTCGGCGATAGCGACAACAACTCACAAATTTCCGTCGCCACGCCCGCCGCCGACGGCTCGTCTTCCACCACGGCAAATCTCGGCAACGTGATCGTCGGCACTGCCTTCGGCACCGCCAATGTTACCGTCAGCAAGTCGGGTCACACGCCAACCACCTTCGACATTACAACTTCAGGAAACGCCGTCACCACGGGCAGTGGTTTGCTTGCAGGCACCGGGCACCCGTTCAATTACGACAGTCAATCGAAGGGCATGACCGTCGGCTGGACCGGTTCAACAGCCACTGCCGGTGCGAAATCCGGGACGATCACCATCGACAACACCGACCTGACTACCGCCGGTACCGGCCAAGGCTCCGCCGACGGCAACGACACGGTGACCGTCACCGGCAACGTCTACGATCACGCCAACGCCAGCTTTACCAGTCCCAGCGATACCAATTCCACGACGGTCGATGTGGGCATCTACAAAACCGGCACGGAACGCAATCCGCCGGCTTTGACATCTACAACCTCGTCAATACCGCCAGCTTCACGGCCGGGCTCCAATATGTCAGTCAGTCCGGCAGCGGCGACACCGCCCAGTTGTCTTCCAACGTCGCCACCGCTTTCACCAGCGTTTTGGCGGCAGGTAGCAACATCGGGCTGAATGCGAACCTCAGCACCGCATCCATCGGCAGTTTCTCCGCCGCGTATACGCTCACGGTCGGCGACGATGCCAGCATTACCGGCCACACCAACCAGAACGTTACGCTCAATCTTGCCGGCCGCGTGCGCAACAACGGCACTATCTACTGGACAGCCGCCGGAGATTCCGCTTGGGATCTGAGTCATACGAAAACGAATTGGACCGACTTGTCTTTGAGCGACGTTTATCTCGAGGGCGATACTGTCGTTTTCAACGACGCTCAGAACCCCTCGGGCAGCCGCTCGGTGACGTTGAACAACTCCGTCACGCCGGCTTCGGTCTCCGTGAATCACAGCACCGGCAGCGATTACACCATCAGCGGCTCAGGCGATATCGGCGGAAGCGGAGGGCTTACCAAAGCCGGTAGCGGTAAGTTCACATTGTCTACAAACAACACCTACAGCGGCGGCACCACGGTGAACGATGGCACGCTGGTGGTCGGTCACGTAAACGCCTTGGGCACCGGCGGCCTGGCGATTAACAGCACCGCCACCACGCAGTTGCAGGCCGGCTTGAGCGGGCCGGTGCAATTGCCCACCTTGTCGATCGCCGGCGGCTCCAGTCCGACCGCCACATTGGACATCACGGACAACAACATGATCGTCCACAACGGCGATCTGTCCGCCTTAACCGCACAGGCCAAGGCCGGGCTCAGCGGCGGTTTCGACTGGAATGGCACTGGCCTCACCAGCACCACGGCACGTGACGATTCCAATTTCGCCACCGCCGTGGGTGTGATCCAGAACGACGATGGCGGTGGCGGCGCCTTCTACAGCAGCTGGCCCGCCGGGGCCGATTCCGGTGGCGCCGTAAGCGTCAGCCAAACCGACGTCCTGATCAAGTACACCTACTACGGCGATGCCGACTTGGACGGCGTGGTGACCTCCGGTCAGGACTACGACTTGTGGCTGTTCGGCAAGAGCGGCGGCGGTACGGGCTGGGAATTCGGCGACTTCGACTACGACGGATCGATTACCGGCGCCAACGACTACGACCTCTGGCTGTACGGCAAGTCGGTCAGCGCCGGCAACCCGTTGGGCGGTGGCGGCGGCGTGCAGCCGGTCCCCGAGCCCAGCACGTTGCTCTTGGCCGCACTGGGTCTGGCCGGAGTGGCGGCCTTTGCCCGTCGGCGGCGGGCCGAAACGGCGCCGATTTAGTTTGTGCTGCCTGATTTCCCGCGGAATCGCCCCTCGCGCTGGATTTTTTTTGAATCCTCGGTTATAAATTAGTCGTTAGGGCAATCGGCCTCTTTCGCAGCAAAACGGTCGCTAGTGATAATTCTCACAGCCTAATAGGTGCCTGACCTCTCTTGGTCCGCGCCTGGCCGTCTGTTTCTTAACTGCGAATCTTCATTGGCACCTGGGAGTGTTGGATGCTATTTCATCTGGGACGATCGTTTGTTCGTGCGAACTACATATTTATTGCTTGGCGAAGCGCGCTGGCAATCTGCGCCGGTTTGGCGTTCGCCGCCTCAGCCCAGGCCACCGATTTCGTGGGCGCCGTCCAGCCGGCCGCGCTGGCTCAGCCCATGATCAATATCGCCCTGAGCACTTCCGATAGCGGCCCGCTGCTGACTTCAACGACCATTGATTTCGATCTGGCCACCGGTCAAATCGTTGAGAAGACCATTTTCAATCTGCAAGCGTATTTAGACACCGGCGCCAGCGGCATCCTGCTAAGCACTACCACAGCCTCCGACTTCGGCGTACCTCTGCAAACCGTCGGCGCCACCCAGGTCACCTATCAGGACGTGGGCGCGGTTGGCTCGGCGACGTTCAACGTCTCGCAGCCGATTTTTCTTCGGCTATCGCCCACGAACCCCGCGATCGACCCGGAAAATCCCGCCAACTATTCGCAACTTCCCGGTTCGCTTCGCGCACAAGTAGGTCCCGTATTCGACGCTCAGGGAGACGATTTGCAAAGGCTCATCAACGAACTGCTCGGAGGCGACATCAATGTTGTCGGCACTCCCGCCATGGCCGGCACTCCCGCCATCCCCGGCAAAGTCGTCGTGGTTGATCTCCGTGCGACGAACACGCTGGCTAAAAACTCGCCGTCGTTGGATCCAGTGCTCAACAGCATCATCACTGGTTTATTATCCGGGGATCCGACAATTACCGCAGCGGCCGTGACCCAACTCAACCAACTGGAAGATGGTCTTACTTTGCGTTCCTATCTCTACGCACCCGGCACGCCGTTCCACAATGCGACGCCGGACACCGATCCGGGAATTCCCGCCACGAATCGCCACATCAAGTTAACTTTGGCGTCGTTCGATCGATTCACTTCCGTCAGTCCCACCGGCGCTCCCTCTCCGGACTTGTCGGCAAATCCATTCATCGGACCCAATCCAATTTCCGCGATCGACGGCTCGGTCCTTCCCGGCGACGCTCCTGGCGTGAAGATCGCTTACGGCGGCCTTGCCACGGAAGGAAGCTTTCTGCTCGACACCGGCGCCGCGGCCTCGATGATTTCCACAAATCTAGCCGCCCAATTGCACGTCCGATACCACACCAACGCCGACGGCACCCGCTATCTCGAAACCTTCGATCCCGCCAATCCCGGATCAATCGGAACGCAGATCGCCGATCAATTCCAGCTCACCATCGGCGGCATCGGTAACGACGGCTCGCAGGCTCTGTCCGGTTTCTATCTCGACTCATTGCTGTTGTGCACGCTCGAAGGCGATGCCGGTGATGACGACGACCCCAACCACCTGCGATTTTTCCAAGCCCCCGTGTTGGTCAACGACATCACGCTGACCGACAGCTTCGGAGCAAGCTTCACTCTCGACGGTATTCTGGGTATGAATTTTCTTACCGCCAGTTCGACCGTCAACGGCAGTGATTTTGACTTGTCGTTTGGCGAACTATTCTCCGGCCAATTCGATTGGATGACTGTCGATTTCAACAGCGACAATCCCGTCCTCGGCCTCCAGCTAAGCGTCGAGGCCGTTCCCGAGCCTTCCTCCGGTCTCTTGGCCGTCTTTGGATTCCTTGCCGGCGCAGCGATCTTGCGAAAGAAGCGAAAGGCCTTCCGCGGTTGATGCGCGGCTGCTGCGTTGCAGCTACACCACTCGCGGTTCGCGGCTCAGTACGCCCAGCACGATCTTCTTCAGCTTCGGCTCCGCCAGCGCCGCGCCGCGCAAAACATCTTCGATGTCGACCGGCTTCAAGCAATCGGGAAAGCAGGTGTCGGTTACTGCCGACAACCCCAGCACGCGCATTCCGCCGTGCACGGCCACAATACACTCCGGAACGGTCGACATCCCCACGCAATCGGCGCCGATCGTGCGCAGGAACCGATATTCCGCCCGCGTCTCCAAGTTCGGCCCGCTGACCGCCACGAACACTCCGCGGTGCGCCGTGAAGTTCTCCATCCGCGCCACTTCCAACGCCCGCTCGATCAAATCCGGCGTATAGCACCGGCTCATGTCCGGAAACCGCGGGCCCAAGCGGTCGTCGTTCACGCCCATCAGCGGGTTGCCCCCCAGCAGATTGATGTGATCGTCGATCACCATCACGTCCCCAACCCGGTACGTCGGGTTCATGCCGCCGCAGGCGTTCGAAACGATCAGCATGTCCGCGCCCAAATACTTCATCACCCGCACCGGAAAAGTGATCTGCTGATGCGAGTAGGCTTCGTACGAATGCACGCGGCCTTCCATCGCCACGACCGGCACACCGGCCAGCTTGCCGCACACCAAGACGCCGGCGTGACTGGTGGCGGTGGATTTTGGAAAATGCGGAATTTCGCCGTAAGGAATCGTCGCTTCGGTTTGAATTTCGCGGGCCACGCTGCCCAAACCAGTTCCCAAAATGATTCCAGCATGCGGCTTGCCTTGCCATTTCTGGCGAATGCCTGCAATCGCTTCCTGGACCTGGTCGTAAACTCTTAACATGGTGAGCCTGATTGCGCTGCGCCGAAATGAAGATCAAGAATCGCCCAGAGCGATCGCCTGGCGGCGTTCAAACAGCGCTATCATCGGCGAAAAAAAGGGCGTTGTCGAGAGGCCGCCCCGCGGGAAGACAATGGCCGTCAGCCGCCCAGCCCGTACTGCCGCATCAAGGCCTGATATTGTGGCAACTGTCGTAGGCTCAACAGATCCGGATCAACCTCCAAATGGCCAAAGTCGTTGTAGCCCAGCTCGATGGCTCGGCCCAACCAGCGGATGGCTTCCTGCACCGCGCCCCGCATCGCCAGACTGCACGCCAGATTGTAATGCACCACTCCGTCCTCCGGCAGCAATCCGGCCAGCTTCTGATCGATCGTCAGTGCCCGATCGTATTGGCCACGGCTCGCATACAGTTCCCCCAACAACCGCAGCAAGCGAATGTCGTTGGGCTGGCGCTCCAAGATACGCTCGTAGAAGTCAACGTCGAAACCGCGCTGATCGAGCTTGCCGATCCACGGGTCGCTGCCCGGCGACGCCCCTTGCGCGTCAGAACCTTCGACCCGGAATTCTTTGGAATTCGACATGCCAGGGCGGGCCACAACCGCGTGGCGTAAGGCGGTAAGTGTTGCGGGAAACCTCAGATGCCACAATCGCCGCGCTGGCGATTATTTATTTTTCGTCTTCGAAACCCTCGTCTTCATCTGTCTCGACCTCTCCATTGCCCGACGATTCGTCGTCATCCTCAAGCTCTTCCTCAAAATCGTCGTCGAAATCATCGTCGAAGTCATCCTCATCCCATTCGTCTTCCTCAATCACCGGTACATCTTCGATGGGACCGTCTTCGTCCAAATCGTCATCGTCGCTTTCCGAATCTTCTTTTTCCTCTTCCTTTTCTTCTTCCGCCTCGTCCTTTTCAGCGCGAATCGCTCTGCCGACATCGTACGGAAATAGGCCGAAAAACACGCGCCGCCTCAGGCCGCAAAACTCGACCTCGTCATGCGCCGCATCCAACCACGAGGGGTAACATTTGACCGCCAGCATGCCGATCGCTCCTAAAAGCCACTCTTGGGGATGAATATCTCGGTGATCAATCAACGTGCGGCAGACGGTGCTGGCTTGGTTTTCATCGGCCAATCGTGCCGGGCGTCATCAGCCTCGCTGCCGGAATTGCTTTGGTAGCCATCCCACTTTCGTTTGTCAACAGGGCCAAAACACCGCGACGTCTACGTGTGGTAATCCGCATTGAGCCGCACGTATTCTGCCGTAAGATCGCTCGTCCAAAATCGCACCGCCCCCTTCCCTTCGCGAAAGCTCAATACCACCTTCGTCTCGCGGCTTTCCCTGATGCTGGCCGAGACCTTCGCGGCATCGAACTCCAGCGGTGCCCCGGCCCGATAAAGCGCGAATCCATTGATCGTCAGATCCACCCCGGCCGGATCAAACGGCACTCCGGCGTAACCGGCCGCCGACACAATGCGCCCCCAATTCGGATCCGCCCCCGCCACCGCTGTTTTCACCAGCGGACTATCCGCCACGGTCTTGGCGATCTGTCGGGCCGCCGCGATCGTCGCACATCCCTGCACGTCCAGACAAATCAAATGGGTCGCCCCTTCCCCATCTGCCGGTATCGATTTCGCCAGTTCGGCGCACACTTCGTGCAACGTTTCTTGAAATTTTTCCAGATCGGCGCCGCTTCAAATTCGCGCCCCCGGCCGCGCCGTTGGCCAATAGCAAGACTGTGTCATTGGTACTCATGTGGCCGTCGACGCTAATGCAATTGAACGTATCGTCGACCACCGCCGACAGAGCCTTCTGCAGATTCTCGGCGGCAATCGCAGCATCCGTCAGCACCAATCCCAGCATTGTGCCCATGTTTGGCGCGATCATCGCCGCCCCTTTGGCCATTCCTGTGATTTGGATCGCCCGCCCGCCGATCTTCGCGCTCCGCCCAGCCACCTTATGGATGGTATCAGTCGTCATCATGCCGCGCGCCGCGGCTACCAGCGAATCTTCGCCGGACCCTAGTTGCGCCGCACATTCGTGAATGCCCCTCGCGATGCTCTCCATCGGCAAAAACTCGCCGATGATCCCGGTCGATAGAACCAGCGCCTGTTCCGGTTTCGCGCCGCACGTTGCCGCGGCCAACTTGGCCATCTCCGCAGCGTCGCGCAGCCCACGCTCGCCGGTGCATGCATTGGCATTTCCCGAATTGATTGCCACCGCCTGAAATCCCTCGCCAGGCGTGAGCGCCCGGTCGTACGCCACCGGAGCGGCAAACACCAGGTTCTTCGTGTACACCCCCGCGGCCGAAGCAGGCCGTTCCGACACCACCAGCGCCACATCGTGCCGCGAAGGATTGCGCTTGATCCCCGCATACACGCCCGCCGCTCGATATCCCTGGGGCACTTTCATCGACATGAATCTCACTGACGGAAAAAAGGGTGCCATGTCCACGGCTCTGCGTGGACATGCGCTGACAAAAGCGCCGTCGTTTCCGGAAACCCGTACAACAAATTGAAATTCTGCACCGCCGCCCCCGATGCCCCCTTGATCAGATTATCCAGGCAACTGATCGTCAGCACGCGCCCACGCACCAGCCGCAGCGTGATGTCGCAGAAATTCGTGTCCGTCGTGTCTTTGGTGCCCGGCAGATGATCGACCACCCGCACAAACGGCTCCTCCGCGTAGAACTCGCGCAGCTTGCCCAGCAACTGCTGCTCTGTGACATTGCCCGCGGGCTTCGAATACGTCGTCGTCAATATTCCCCGGTCCATCGGAATCAGATGCGGCGTGAAAATCACCTGAATTTCCTTGCCCGCCCCCCGCCGAACGATCTGCTCGATCTCCGGAGTATGCCGATGCCGCCCGACGTTGTAGGCCGCGACGCTCTCGTTGCATTCCGGAAAATGCGTGGTCAGCTTCGGCGTCCGGCCGGCCCCCGATATGCCGCTCTTGCTATCGACGATGATGTCGTTCGTCTCAATCAACCCCAGCTTCACCAGCGGCGCCAGTGGCAAGATCGCCGACGTCGGATAACACCCGGGATTCGAAACCAGCTGGGCCTGCAATATCTGCTCACGAAACAATTCGGGCAGTCCATAAACGACTTTGCCCAATCGCTCCGGATCCGCATGCTTTTCGCCATACCATTGCGCAAACGTCTCGGCATCGTCCAGCCGGTAGTCCGCGCTGAAATCCACAACCTTCACGCCGGCCGTCAGCAATTGCGGCACCAGCGAAGCCGTCACGCCGTGCGGCAAGCAACTGAACACGCAGTCGGCCCGCGAAGCCACGGCCACCGGTCCCAAATCTTCCAACCGCAAATCCAATCGGCCAATCAGCGATGGATGCACCGACCCCACGTGCGGATTCCCTTCCTGCCGGCTGGTCAGCGTGGTGATCTCCACCTCCGGATGGCGCAGCAACAGCTTGATCAGCTCCAATGCCGTGTAGCCGGTAGCGCCGAGGATGGCAACGCGAACCATATTTGTTCCGTCGTTTAGCCCCGGGCTCGCCCCGGGGGTAGTGATTCAATACGCCGAATAAATTGAAGCGGCTAAGTATATCCTCTCCCTCTCCCTAAAAGGGAGAGGGCTGAAGTGAGGGTGAGACAGTTGTTGGCCAAATTGGGTTCGCCCGCAGCTGCTGCGCCAAATTCACTTGATCAACTGTTTCTCGATCAAGCCAAACAACTCCCAGGCCACCTGCTCCTTCGCGCCGGCGATCGTCGCAATTGCCTCGCCGGTCCGATCCAGCACCTCCACGTTGTTCTCCGCCGAGCCGATCGCCTGCGGGCCATTGAGAACCATCAGATCGCAACTCTTCTTTTGCATCTTCGTAATGGCGCGGAATCGCTGGTCCTCTGTTTCCAGTGCAAACCCCACGACCCATTGATCCGGCCGTTTGCCCGAAGCCAGCGTGGCCACGATGTCCGGCGTTTCCACCAGATGCAGCACCAGCGGCTCCCCCGTCTTCTTGATTTTCTGCTCTTCCACTCGAACTGGGCGATAATCACTTGGCGCCGCAATGCCGATCAGCCCGTCGCATTCCGGGAATAGCTTCTGGCAAGTGGCGAGCATTTCTTCAGTCGATACCACAGCCACGACACGACAGACTCTCGGATACGAAACTTCCACAGGGCCTGAAACAATCGTGACTTGATGCCCCGCATCCACTGCCGCTTGCGCAATCGCCTGACCCATCCGCCCGCTGGACGCATTGGTCAAATACGCGCACCGGATCGAGATGCTGCCGCGTGGGTCCCGATGTAATCAGAATGCGCGCCATCGTTTAGCCCCGGGCTCGGCCCGGGGGTGAAGTCGCCTGCGCCAACTCCGCCTCGATTGCCGCGCGAATCCTTTCCGGTTCCGCCATCCGCCCCACCCCCACGTCGCGGCAGCTCAGCCAGCCCTCTTCCGGATCGACGATGGCCACTCCATCGGCGCGCAATTGCTCGACGTTGCGCTGCACCGCCGGTTGCGACCACATCTCGGCGTTCATCGCCGGCGCAACGATTACCGGCCCGCGAAACGCTAAATACAGCGTGCTTAGCAAATCGTCGGCCATGCCGGTGGCCGCTTTCGCCAAGAAGTTGGCCGTCGCCGGCGCGATGCACAGCACATCCGCCTGCCGCGCCAGTTCGATATGTGCCCCCAGCGGAAAATTTGGATCGCCGAATATCCCGCGTGGCAGCGGCCGCCCCGTCAGCGCTTCGAAGGTCGTGGGCCCGACAAATTCCTTGGCCGCTTCCGTCAAGATCGCCGTCACCCCGGCGCCGTCTTGCACCAAGCGGCTCACCAGCGCCGCGGTCTTATAAGCCGCGATCCCGCCCGTCACGCCGATGACTATTTCGCGGCCCTTCATGACCATGTGGAAATTAGGATTTCTGATTTAGGAATTAGGACAGAAATCTCGGATCGCCATCCTTTCAAATCCTACATCCTAAATTCTAATTCACAGATTCTTACAGATCGGCCAGATCCAATTCCGGCGGTCCGCCGGTGCCCTGATCTTCTTCGCCGGTGACCCGAACCTGGGCGCTCGTATCCAAGTATATTTTATCTTCCTTGATCTCGCGGATCACGATTTCCAGGTTGTTGTCAGTTTGCAGATCGACCAGTGGCCGGCTGCCGCTATTCAGCGCCACCAGCCGCTTCTGGATCAATGTGGAAAGCTTGAATCGCCCCCCCACCTTGTTGACGATTTCCTCTTCTTTCAAATCTTCAAGCATTTTGTCGTCTCTCGCTCTTCTGAAGGTTACTGTTTCCTAGAATTTGCAAAATCTCATCAACCGCCCGGTCGATGGTTTGGTTCGTTACCCGGTAGCGGTACATGCCGGCCGCCGCCACTTCCTGGCGGGCCACTTCCAACCGTCGCTCCAGCGCCTCCTCCGACTCGGTGCCCCGTTTTCGCAACCGGCGCTCCAGTTCCTCCAGCGTCTCCGGCTGAACGAAGATTGTCACGGCATCGGGATAGCGCTCGACGACCGCCCGGGTCCCTTGCGTATCAATCTCTAAGACTACCCATTTCCCCGCCGCCAGTCGAGGGGCAACTTCCTCCGTCAGTGTTCCGTACCACGTTCCCCGGTTAAATACTTCCGCACATTCCAGAAAGTCGCCGTCCTTGCGCCGCCGTTGAAACTCTTCATCAGAAAGAAAATGGTAGTCGCGCCCGTTAAATTCACTCGGCCGCGGCTGCCGCGTCGTTGCCGACACGCTGGGCACCAACCGATCGCACCGCGCCAACAGCTCCTTCAAAAGCGTAGTCTTCCCCGCCCCGGACGGCCCGGAAATGATAATCACACGACCCGCTGTTGCCTTCTCTGCCATTTAATCATTCAGACTTTTAGTCATTCGACGTTCTGTATCATCTCCCGCAACCGCTCGATCGCACCTTTCATTTCAATCACACGCCGCGCAATCTCCACGTCCGTGCTCTTCGATCCGATGGTATTCACTTCACGCAGCATCTCCTGCGTGAGGAACTCCAGCTTCCGCCCGGCGCTGTCCTTTTCTCCCATGATTTCGTCGAACTGCTTCAAATGGCTGTCTAGCCGCACGATCTCCTCCGAGATGTCCGCCCGCTCGGCGTAAATCGCCACCTCGCGCACCAAGTCCCCCGGACTTAGCGCCACCTTATGTTCCTCCAGCGCCCTTCGCACCCGCTCTTCCAATTTGGCGCGATACGTATCCACCGCCAACGGCGCCCGCGCCGTCACTTGCTTCAGCTCCGCCGCAATCGCCCGGCAGTTAGCCGTCAAATCGGCCGTCATCGCCTTGCCCTCTTCGCGCCGCATCTTGGCCAGGTTCGCCAGCGCCTCTTTCAGCGTGCGCTCGATCACCGGCCAATCGGCTTCCGCCACGTCCGGATCCGAATGCTTCTCGTTCACCACGCCGGGCAATAGCAGCAAGTTTTCGATCAGCACCTGCGGCGGCAATTTCAGCCGGTTCTGCAAATCCTGAATCTGCTGCCGATAATTTTCCAACACCGCCGTGTTGATCAAAAAATCCTCCGGCGACGATTGCCGCTCCACTCGCAAATTCACTTGCACGGTCCCGCGCTTGATGTGCTCCCGCACCGCGGTTTCCATTTGCGATTCCAGCGCCGTATATCCCTCGCCCGAGCGCATCGAGAATTTGAAGTAACGGTTATTGATCGTGCGCACCTCCACCGCCACGGCCAATCCATTGGCTTGATGGTGCGCTTCGCCAAAACCGGTCATGCTCAATAGCATGGACGCTCCGCAGATGGACAGGATGCTAAATTCTATGTCGCCGAAATTGTCTGTGCCGGACCGTCATGAACCACCAGTAAATAGACCGACGGTCTCACTAAATAGCCCGACTGTGTCAGTCTGGTCGGGCCTACTTCGACGGTTCCGTTTTGCCGCCCCCGGTCGCTGGTTGTTCCGCGCCGCCGCTCGGCGCCGCTCCGCCCTGCGGTTCCCCTTCGTTGCTTCCACTGGGAGCGCTGCTTCGGTGCGCCGCCTTCGCCGCCAGGCATTGCAGGTCCCTGCGATTGCGGCATATTTGCCGGCGCGCTGCCGCCCAGATTTGTCGCCAGCGGACTGGTCCCGCCCCCCATCAACTTCATGCTCACCACGCACAGAATGATCCAAAACGCCGCCACGCCGATCGTGATCCGCGTGAACATATCCCCGGCTTTCGTGCCGAACGCGCTTTGGCCACCCATGCCCCCGAATGCCCCGGCCAGCCCGCCGCCACGTCCCCGCTGAATCAGCACCAGCAGAATCAGAAACAGCGCGGTCACTATCATCAAGATCGCAAGCAACGTATTAAGCATGAACTCACTTCTCCTCAGCCGCGTCTGCTTCAACAACAGCTCGCGATGATTCCCAAAAAATCGTCCGCCACCAAACTCGCCCCGCCGACCAACGCTCCATCGATATTCGGCTGGCTCATCAACTCGCCGGAATTCGACGGCTTAACGCTGCCGCCGTACTGAATTCGCACGGCCTCCGCAACCTCTGCATTGTAGCGGTCTCCGATTAGCTTGCGAAGATCGGCATGCACTTCCTCCGCCTGCTCCGGCGTGGCGACTTTCCCCGTGCCGATCGCCCACACCGGCTCGTAAGCAATCGTCGTTTTCGCCATGTCCTCCGGCGAGATCTCCGCAAACGACTCCTCGAACTGGCTGCGAATCACCTCCATCGTGCGCCCCGCTTCGCGCTCGTCCAAATGCTCCCCCACGCACACAATCGGCGACAATCGCACCGCCAGCGCCGCCTTCAATTTGCGATTCACTTCGGCGCTCGACTCATGAAAAATGTCCCGCCGCTCGCTGTGTCCCAAAATCACATACTTGCACCCGCAATCCAACAGCATCCCCGGGCTGATCTCCCCCGTGAACGCCCCCTTCGCCTCGTGACACAGATTTTGCGCTCCCAGCGCCACCGGCGACCCGATCCGCACCTTTTGCACCGCCTCCAAATAAACAAACGGCGGGCACAGCGCAACATCGACGTTCGGGAAATCCTTGGCTCGCTTCACCACCGCCTCCGCTAGCGCCACCGCCCCGGCCCGATCCAAATTCATCTTCCAATTCCCGGCAATAAATTTCTTACGCATTTCTCACGCTCGTCCCATAAAGCCGCGACCGTCGGTCGCGCAAACTTGCCAAGAGAGTCACCAGAATAAGAAACTCACGCACAGGCGCAAAGGCGTAAAGAAGTCGATTTTGCCCGCTGCCCGCAGCCGGCCGCCGGCTACTCCGCCGCCGCCGCCTTGGCATAAGAGCCCAGAATATTCAGCCGCACCGCCCGCCGCGCCAGCGCCTCCGTCGCCCGCACCACTTTCTTGTCCTGCTGATGTCCTTCCATTTCGACGAAGAACAAATAGCCCCCCTCAGGCCGCGCAATCGGGAACGATTCAATCCAAGTCAGATTCAACTTATTGCGCTTGAATATATTCAGCGCCTCAGCCAGCGACCCCGGCTTGTGCACGACCTCGAACATCAGCGCCGTCTTGTCGCGCCCCGTGCGCGGACCCGAATGCTGCCCAATCACGGCAAACCGCGTCAGGTTCCCCTGCTGATCCTCAATGTTCTCCGCCAAAACGCTCAGCCCGTGATGCGTCGCCGCCTGCACGCTGGCGATCGCCGCCGCCCCTGGCTTCTCCTTCGCCAACTGCGCCGCCGTCGAAGTGCTGGTCACCTCGATCGTCCGCGCCTGCGGCAAATGTCGCGTCAACCAGTTGCGACATTGCGACAATGCCTGCGGCCGACTGTAAACTTCCTGCACTTCACTCCGCTGGCACTGCCCCAACAAGCAATGATGAATCGGCAAATTCACCTCGGCACAAATCTGCACCGGCAGCCGCGTGAACATGTCCAGCGTGTCCGCAATTCGCCCATCCGTGCTATTCTCGATCGGCACCAGCCCATAGTCGCAGTGCCCGCGATTCACTTCCTCGAACACCGCCCCGATGCTCGCCACCGGCACATATTCCACCGTCTGGCCAAACCGCTGAATGGCCGCCAAATGACTATAGGTATACGCCGGCCCGAGATGGGCGATGCGAAGCATCTTTTCCAAAGCCCGCGAGCCGCTGATGATCTCCCGAAACGCCGCCTGCAAACATTGGTTCGACAGCGGCCCATGATTGTGCCCCGTCACCCGCCCCAGCACTTCATCCTCGCGCACCGGATCGTACGCCCGCTGACCATTCTGCTCTTTTACCTTCCCAATCTGGTGCGCGAGCTTCGCCCGCTCATTCATCCGCGAAACCAACTCCCGGTCGATCTTGTCTATCTTCGGCGCAGCCCCGCCACGGTCGGAGTTCGAGCAGACGTTTTGGAGGCCGCCTTCGGCGGCTTACGTTTGGCCATGATGCGTTAGCGAAGTGCCGAATGAGGAGATTGCCCGGCGACAGGCGTTTCCCCTGTGTACTGGAACGAATTCGATTTCTCAATGATATTTCGCAATTTCCCGCCGTTCGCGCGCATTCTCGGCGCATTAACTCGCCTTCTTAATCCCGCCGCCGGCAAAACCCCTTGCACCGCCGGCCAACCTTCCCGCCAAACCGTGCCAATCTGGCAGCCCTTATCTTCTCCTCAAAGATAGGTCCGCCCCCATTTTTGGCAGCCTCCTCGCCACAATCCCCACCGCATCCTACACTTACGAAACGGCCACCTCGCCGGAAACCCCCGGCACGGCCTTTGCTTTCTTTCCGTAAGTCGTTCTATCCGACAGTCATTCTCGCAGTACGTACATCAATCGCAATTCTAACCGGCAATCGTTGGCCCTTTGATGGCCGCCAACCACACGCCGAAATAACAAGGAGTTGTTCATGGCCTCCGGCGAAAAAATCATCGGCATCGATCTCGGCACCACCAACTCCGTCGTTGCAGTGATGGAGGGCAAAGAAGCCAAGGTCATCCCCAATCAAGAAGGCAACCGCCTCACGCCGAGCGTCGTGGCCTTCACCGACAAGGGCGATGTCCTGGTCGGCGAACTCGCCCGTCGTCAGGCCGTCACCAACCCCAAGAAAACCGTCTACTCGATCAAGCGCTTCATGGGTCGCCGCCACAGCGAAGTGGCCAGCGAAGAAAAGATCGTCCCCTACCAGGTCGTTGGCGGCGCCGAAGACTACGTGAAAGTCAAGGTCGGCGATAAAGAATACACGCCCCCCGAAATCTCCGCCCGCATCCTCCGCAAGCTGAAGGAAGCGGCCGAAGCCTACCTCGGCCACAAAGTAAACAAAGCCGTCATCACTGTGCCGGCCTACTTCAACGATTCCCAGCGTCAGGCCACCAAAGACGCCGGCCAAATCGCCGGCCTCGAAGTCGCCCGCATCATCAACGAACCCACCGCGGCCGCGCTGGCCTACGGCCTCGATCGCAAAGAACACGAAAAGATCGTCGTGTTCGATCTCGGCGGCGGCACGTTCGACGTCTCCGTCCTCCAAGTGGCCGACGGTGTGTTCCAAGTCATCAGCACCAACGGCGACACGCACCTCGGCGGCGACGATTTCGACCAGGTCCTCATCAACTACGTCGCCGACGAATTCAAAAAGGAAAACGGCATCGATCTCCGCAAAGACCCCATGGCCCTGCAGCGCCTCCAGGAAGCCTGCGAAAAGGCGAAGAAAGAACTCAGCTCCGCCAGCAGCACCGACATCAACCTGCCCTTCATCACCGCCGATGCCAGCGGCCCCAAGCACCTGCAATTCAACATCACCCGCAGCAAGTTCGAACAATTGGAAGATTCGCTCTTCGAACGTTGCCGCGGCCCGGTGCAGCAGGCTCTCAAAGACGCCAAGCTCGAACCCAAAGATATCGACGAAGTCGTCCTCGTCGGCGGCTCCACCCGCATCCCCAAGGTGCAGGAGCTCGTCCAAAAAATGTTCGGCGGCAAGGAACCGCACAAGGGCGTGAATCCCGACGAAGTGGTCGCCGTCGGCGCTGCCATCCAGGGCGGCGTCCTCGCCGGCGAAGTGCAAGATGTGCTCCTGCTCGACGTCACCCCGCTCTCGCTGGGCATCGAAACCGAAGGCGGCATCTTCACCAAGCTCGTCGAACGCAACACCACCATCCCCACCGAACGCAAGCAAGTCTTCAGCACCGCGGCCGACAACCAATCCGCCGTCACCGTGGTGGTCTACCAGGGCGAGCGCCCCATGGCCCGCGATAACCGCGAGCTCGGCCGCTTCAACCTGGAAGGCATTCCGCCGGCCCCGCGCGGCATGCCCCAAATCGAAGTCAAGTTCGACATCGACGCCAACGGCATCGTCAGCGTTACCGCCAAAGATTTGGGCACGGGCAAAGAAGCCAAGGTCCGCATCGAAAACGCCAGTTCCATCCCGAAGGACGAAATCGAAAAGATGCGCCGCGACGCCGAATCGCACGCCGAGGAAGACAAACGCAAACGTGAACTCGCCGAGTTGCACAACCAAGGCGAATCGATGGTCTTCCAATTGGAAAAGATGATCAAAGAGCAAGCCGACAAGTTGAAGGAATCCGACAAGGCCGCCTTGGAAAGCGCGATGGGCAAAGTCCGCGATAGCATCAAGGGCGATAACGCCGACACCATCAAATCCGCCATCAGCGAACTTGAACAAGCCTCGCACGCCTTCACCAAGCAGTTGTACGAAGCCGCACAAGCCGCAGCCGGCGGCGCCGCAGGCGCAGCTCCCGAAGGCGCCCCCGCCGGCGACGGCAAAAAACCCGGCGAAGAAGAAGCCATCGACGCCGAATTCGAAGTCAAGAAAGAGTAATCGACCCAACCGGTCGGCAACACATATTTAGCCCCCGGTGATAACACCGGGGGCTTTTTGCTTTACCTCTCACCCCTCACTCCCACCAATGGCCTTCCGTCTCGACAAATTCACGATCAAAGCCCAAGAAGCCATTCAGCGCGCTCAGGAACTCGCCGCCGACCACGGCCAGCAGCAAGTCGACACCCTCCATCTCCTGGCCGCGCTCTTGGGCGAACAAGGAGGCATCGTCCAACCGCTCCTGGAAAAAATCGGCGTCAACCGCGCTCAGCTCGATCGCATCGTCGAATCCGAACTTAGCCACCTACCCAAAGTCAGCGGCGCCGAAGTCCATCCCGGCCTCAGCACGAATCTTGCCCAAGTGCTCGAAGCCGCCCAGCGCGAAGCCGGCACGATGAAAGACGACTTCGTCTCCACCGAGCACCTGCTGCTGGCTCTCACCAAAGTCGACTCCAAAGCCAAAAACGTCCTCAAGCTCAACGCCATCACTGAAAAGCAACTCCTCGAGGCCATGAAAACCGTCCGCGGCTCATCCCGCGTCACCGATCAGGCCCCCGAAGGAAAATTCCAAGCCCTGCACAAGTACGGCATCGACCTCGTCGAGCGCGCCCGCGTCGGCAAGCTCGATCCCGTGATCGGCCGCGATCAGGAAATCCGCCGCGTCATCCAAGTCCTCTCCCGCCGAACCAAAAACAACCCGGTCCTCATCGGCGAACCCGGCGTCGGCAAAACCGCCATCGCCGAAGGCCTCGCTCTGCGAATCGTCCAAGGCGACGTGCCCGACAGCCTCAAAAACAAGCGCGTCATCGCGCTGGACCTCGGCGCACTCATCGCCGGCGCAAAATACCGTGGCGAATTCGAAGACCGCCTCAAAGCCGTCCTCCGCGAAGTCGAAGACGCCGCCGGCAACGTCGTCCTCTTCATCGACGAGCTGCACACCATGATCGGCGCCGGCGCAGCCGAAGGCGCCACCGACGCCGCCAACTTACTAAAACCCGCCCTGGCCCGCGGCGAACTCCGTTGCATCGGCGCGACCACGCTCGACGAATACCGCAAACACATCGAAAAAGACGCCGCCCTGGAGCGCCGCTTCCAGCCCGTCTACGTCGGCGAGCCCTCCGTCGACGACACCATCGCCATCCTCCGCGGCCTCAAGCCCCGCTACGAGGCCCACCATAATGTAAAGATCAAAGATTCCGCCCTGGTCGCCGCCGCCAAGCTCTCGCAGCGCTACATCACCGACCGCTATCTCCCCGACAAAGCCATCGATCTGGTCGACGAAGCCGCCAGCCGCCTGGCCATGGAGCTGGAAAGCGTCCCCGGCGAAATCGACGTCATCCAGCGCCGCATCACGCAGCTCGAGTTGGCCGATCGCCAACTGGCCGAGGAAACCGAAGAGCACGCCGTCGAGCGCCGCGCCGAGCTGCAGGAAGAAATCCAAAACCTCCGCAAACAGCTCGCCAGCCTCCGCGAACAATGGGAAGCCGAAAAGCTCGGCCTGGGCGACGTGCAAAACGTCCGCAAACGCCTCGAAGCCGTCGAACTCGAAATCACCCAAATCAATGCGCAGATCAAGGAACAACAATCAACCGGAATGCCGGTCGCCGAGGATGTGTTCCAGCGCCTGTTCAACTTGGACAAGGAACGCAAATCGCTGGAAAAGAAAATCGAATCCAGCGGCGCTGAAAAACCCGACCAAAAAACTGCCCCCCATAAAGCCGCGACCGCCGGTCGCGGTTTTCCCAGTAAAGCCGCCGATGGTATCGGCGGTTCCCCCGCCCCCAAACGCCGCCTCCTCCGCCAAGAAGTCGGCCCCGACGAAATCGCCGAAGTCGTCTCCGCCTGGACCGGCATCCCCGTCACCCGCATGCTCGAAGGCGAACGCGCCAAGCTCCTCGTCCTGGAAGAACGCCTCCATCAGCGCGTCGTCGGGCAAGACGAAGCCGTCACCGCCGTCGCCGACGCCGTCCGCCGCAGCCGCAGCGGTCTCGGCGATCCCCACCGCCCCATCGGCTCCTTCATCTTCCTCGGCCCCACCGGCGTGGGCAAAACCGAACTCTGCAAGGCCCTGGCCGAAGTCCTGTTCGACGACGAGCACGCCATGGTCCGCCTCGACATGTCCGAGTTCATGGAAAAGCACACCGTCAGCCGCCTGATCGGCGCGCCCCCCGGCTACGTCGGCTACGAAGAAGGGGGCATGCTCACCGAAGCCGTCCGCCGCCGCCCCTACTGCGTGGTGCTCTTGGATGAAATCGAAAAAGCCCACCGCGACGTGTTCAACATCCTCCTGCAAGTCCTCGACGACGGCCGCTTAAGCGACAGCCACGGCCACACCGTCGATTTCACCAACACCATCATCGTCATGACCTCCAACATCGGCAGCCAGCTCATCCAGGAAATCGCCAAGGAAGGTGGAAGCGAAGAAGACATGCGCACCGCCGTGAAAGAAACCCTCGCCACCCGCTTCCTGCCCGAATTTTTAAACCGCATCGACGAAACGATCATCTTCAACCCGCTGGAGCGAAAACAAATCCGCCGCATCGTCGATATTCAAATCGAGCGCCTCCGCAAACAACTAGAACAAACCGGCCTGCTCCTCGATATCAGCGAGCGCGCCCTGAACGAAATCGCCACCGAAGGCTACGATCCAACTTTCGGCGCAAGACCTCTGAAGCGCGTCATCCAACAGCGCGTAGTGAACCCGCTTTCCCGCGAACTTCTAAAAGGCGAATTCCCCGAAGGCGCCACCGTCCGCATCGACTTCACCGACAGCGAATTCACCTTCTCCCGCAGTGATGCGGCCGGCAAGAAAAAAGAACCAGTCAAGGCATAACCTTTGGTCAGTTCATGGAGGATTCATGACGGTAAAAACCCAATCGGAAGCAGCATTCGAGCAAGCTTGTCGCTCCTTCGGTATCAAGATCGAACCAATCCCACGTGCCGTCAACCAATCGCCCGACTGCAAAATCTACCTCTCGGGCAACTTGGTTTATGCTGAAGTCAAACAATTTGACCTGAACGAAGCCGAAAAACGCGCGTTAGAGGAAATGCGATCCAAGGGCTGTAGCGCATACTGGCCGAGAGAAGATTGGCGAATCCGATCGAAAATCCATGAAGCGAACTCACAATTAAAATCCCTGACCGAGAGCAAATATCCCGGGGTGGTGATCCTCTTTGTCGGTTCGTCTATTGGAAGTTTCGACTCTGAGGACATCCACGCGGCGATGTATGGAAGCGAATCCTGCAGTTTTGCGGTCCCAAGAAACGGTGCCGGGGAAACTGTGCCTCTCGGAAGCGTCGCTTGCTCCAAATGGCACATGTAGAGCTCAAAGGCATACGACAACCAGTGCCGTTGTTTCGCTTTGGCGACTAGACACATCGCAATTCCGCATGAATTTCTATCACAACACTTTCGCGAAGAACCCGGTCACACCCGACTGGTTGCGGTGTGATGGAATTCAACACTTCACATCAAAACGGCCCGACGAAAACAAGCTCCCTAATTGGGTGGCGATTTGATAGGACGATTATCTAAAAAAGGGAATTTATGCAGGACGTAGAAAAATACGCGCCGCCGACAGAGACTCTGGGCGATCAAGTGCATGCAGTCGCACGTGCCGCACTAGGCGCAATACCGTATGCGGGAAACGCGGCTTGTGAGCTGCTCCAAAAGATCGTCGCGCCGCCGATCAAAATACGAATTAACGACTGGATGGAAAACATAGCCGACGGTCTCAAGAGACTTGAAAACGAGCAACGGTGTAAAATCGAAGACCTTGGCAAAAACGATGCGTTTACGGACACGATTATGTATGCAACGCAGGCGGCCGTGCGCACATCCAAAGACGGAAAGCGAAAGGCCCTCCAAAATGCAGTGTTAAACTCTGCCCTGCCAAATCCACCGGACGAGACCTCGAGACAAATGTTCTTGTCATTGGTAGACACCTTCTCCGAATTGCACTTGCGTTTCCTCGCAATTTTTCAGGACCCGCCAAGCTGGCTTGCGGCAAACAACAAACCCATTCCTACTAGAGAATCAAGGACGCTGTGGGAGCTTGTGTCATACATATTTCCAGAATTGAAGGATCAGCGAGCAATAGCCGAACAAGTCTGCAAGGAATTGCATAACCGTGGATTATTGATCGCTGCGTCTTTGAACGAGGAAGTTTCTCGCTACCCTTACTTTCCAACTAAACCAATCGAGCAGCAACCCGGATACTACTTCGCAGAAACCCCTGGAATTGGAAATGTCGTTTATTCCGGAAGTCATTCCGCTTTAAGACCGTGGACAACCGAACTGGGGAACCAGTTTTTAGCGTTTATATCATCGCCAACCGAACAGCAGCCAGTCACCCTTGCTTCTCGCGCCGGGTGCCATACCCACGCTCTAGCGTGGGCATGTGACGTCGTCCTGGCTTCCTGCTTTCCTAATTGAATCTCGGCTTCTCCGCGCCTCCATGTCTCTGCGGTTCACAATGTTTTCTGCGTCAAGCCCCGAATTGGCCACCTAGAAATTGGGCCAGCGCCTGTCCTAAACAACACCCAGACGATGCGGCCATCGATATCAGCCAAAGTAGCAGGACCGACATAGGAAGTCGCGTCAATGGCGTGCCGACATCGGGAAACCTTTCGCCGCCTGAGGCCGGAGGCAATTCCTCCGGTACACTGAAAGTTCGCTTTCAGTGCTTTGCCGTGCCACGGGGTTATCGTGCGCGGAACAACAACTCGAGGCGGTCACCATCAGGTACTAACCCAGGGGCTCGTCCGCCAATGTGGCGCGTCGGGCAGGCAAGCAGCGTGAGCGTGGACTCCGTTCCCGTCACAAGCTTGTCGGCGACGGCTGTTGCAAGTGTAGAAACTCCTCTCCCTTTAAGGGAGAGGCCGGGAGAGGGTAACGCCTCGCGCGCTATCCGTCTTCCATGCAACCTACGCCCCGTCGCATTTTGAATTCGGCCGGCCCCAACCCTACCGAATGGCCCGACCCGCCACGGCGGACGAGCGCCAAATTTTTTTATTGCGACTTTTTGTGCTTTTCGTGGCAATCGCCGCCAATGCCCCTCCGCGCACACATCTAACTTGAAACATGCAACTTGAAACCTGAAACCCCTTCCGCCTTCCTACTTCCTACATCCTAATTCCTACTTCCGACTTCCACGCATGACCTAAACTTGTCCATGCCCCTGCACACCCTCGTACTGACCTTCCACATCACCTGCGGCGTCATCGCCCTGACGCTCGGCCTGATCGCCATGGCCGCCGAAAAATCCCGCGGCCTGCACACCTTCGTCGGCAACGCCTACCACTGGGTCTACGTCGCCCTGGCAACTTCCGCCTGCGGCGTGGCATCCTTCGATTGGCCGCGGTTGTGGTGGTACGTCCCCATCGCGTTGGGATCCTACTCGCTGGCGCTCATGGGCTTCCTCGCCGCCAAAATCCGCTGGAACAATTGGCTCCAGTCGCACCTCTCCGGCCAACTCGGATCGTACATCGCCATGACCACCGCGGTGCTGGTCGTGAACTTCGGCAGCGTCTGGTGGGCCTGGATCACTCCCACGATCATCGGCTCGCCGCTAATCGCCTGGCTCAAGCGCGAAGTCCGCGCCGGCCACCGCCCCAAATACAAATCCACAATCGAGAACACGCTCGCCACGTCCTCGCGAGAATTGCAGCCCGTCAATTAGCCCGCCTGCCCGTCGTTCTGTCGTGGTACGAATCGCCGCCGCTCCGTGTCTCTGTGCCTCCGTGGTTAAGTGCGAGCGCAAAAAAATAGCCCCCGACGATTTCTCGCCGAGGGCTAAACAACATCCGTGTAATTCCTCTGCCTGTCCTGAGCAGTCAGATTCAGGTAATTGCGATCAGTCGCGGCCGCGCCGCCCACTGGCCAGCCGGCCGAGGCCTTTCACATCCAGCGTGCCGGTGATGGTCGTGTCCACGCTAATCGCGCTGCCGGCGGTCGGCGTGACCGACACATTCGTCAGCACCGCATGGCCGTTGCCATTAACATCGGTATCGATCGTCCCGACCACCGTGCCGTCGATCGCCACGTCGAGCGTGCTACCTGCCGCCGCGCCGCGCACGTTCACGATCAACTTGCTATCGACCGAGCCGTCGCTAAGCGTCCGGCTCAAGAAGATCGCCGTGCCGGTCGCGCCGCTGGCCGAGTCGCTCAGCCGCGAGCGCAAATGCAACACCGATGTCACCTCGGGGGCAAGCGCAAACGTGCCGGTGGCATCGCCAACGGCAATCGTGCTGCCTTCATTCACGGTGATCGCCGCATCCTTGAGCACGAGCGACCCGTTGCCGTTGGCATCGGTGCTGATCGTGCCGACAGTGTTGCCGTCGATCATCACAGCGATATCGGTGCTGGCGGCCGTGCCGTTGATTGTCACCACCAAGTTCGATTCGGTGTTGCCGTCCTCGGTTTCACTCTTGAACGAAGCCGTGCCGGTCACCGCGCCGGTGGTGTCGGTCAACTGGGTCGTCAGCTTCACTTCATTTTCATCACCTTCATCATGGCCGGCGGTGCGCACTGCCAAATCGCCAGTGGCAGTGCCCACGGCCACGGTGTCGCCGGCTGCGGGAGTAACGGCCAAGCTGCCTTTGAGCGCAATTGCGCCCGATCCGCTATCGTCGGTCATGATGGTGCCGACGGCCGTGCCGTTAATATCCACTTCGTAGGGCGTGTTGGCCGCGGCGCCTTTGATGTTGGCGGTCAACACCGAGGTGGTTGTGCCGTTGTGAGTAATGCTGGTGAACGACACGTGGCCGGTCACGTTGGCATCGTTCGGATCGCTGAGCGTGGCGCTCAAAAACGTTCCTTGAATGCTGGCCGAGCCGGCAAGGCGCGACGACGCCAGCACCGCAATATTCGACGTGTCATGATGCGAAGCCGCGATGCTCAAACCGGCGGTCACACCAGCGGCGACCGAGCAACCCGACAACATACTGCGCGACTCAAGCTGTTCGAATGCGCGCACAGGCGAAGAACGTAACATGGGGATCCTCCTCTGTTCACAAAGTTCCGTTGACCGCTGGCCACTTTCTGTGGGTTCCGAGTGCTCTGTTCACCCGGCGAGTGGCGCTGGATCGGCCTTGCCTCTGGCACATTCCCTATAGCAAACCGCACGTCACTTGTGGAAGTTGCCGCGGAATTTTTTCCGAGAAAAGATTCCGTGCATGTGCAATGACCAGCGGCGTGGTCAAGATAGATAAGCCGCGAGATTTGCAGATAAAGAATATCGCAGAAAAGCTAGTTCTTCCGAGGCATGCCAACGGCATGTGGAAATGCGCCGCGAGATATTTGATCGCCCGCGCCCTGAACCGCAGCCTGCCAGGCTGAGCGCCAAATTAACGCTTGCGCTCGTCCAAGCCAAGAGTGGAGATGATCGTTTCCGCGCCAGGCGTCATGCGGCGAAGCTTATCGGCGATGTTCGCCTTTTCCGAAACGGTGGCTTTCTTCAGCTTCCGCTGAAAGACGACCAGCTTCTTGCGCCGCCGGCGGCGCCGCTTGATTTCCTGCTTCCGATCGCTGATGCCACCCACGTGTAGGCTCCTGGGGTCAAAGTGATCTGCTTTTGTAACACGACCGCCATGAAACGTCAACGCATAACGAGGAATGACCGATGACCAGTTGCCAATGACCCGCGACAGATTGACCGTTGCCGCCTGTTGGTCACTGGGTTTTGTTCATTGGTCATTCTGATTAGCCCCGAACATTTGACACTTTCCGCTGCTCAAAGCTACAGTTGCGCTATCTTGCCGGACGGGTGGCCGAGCGGTTTAAGGCACCGGTCTTGATGGCCGAAGCGGCCTGCCCACTGCCGTTCGGAGTCGGATGCGCGATCCGCTTCGGTGGTCGTTGGACTGCGCTAAGGCCCAAGCGAGCTACAACGCGTCAAATCGCTCGACCAACGATTTATTGGTCCTGGAAATGGAAAATTCCTCTACTTCTACTACGCCACGACAGTCGGGATTTCGCGTGGTTGCCGCAGGCGCGTTGCTTGCTTTGGCAACCATCGTGGTCTATTTCCCGTCCATGCACGGCGGATTTCTGTTCGACGATGATCAGTTGCTGACGAACAACCCACTGATCAAGGCCCCGAACGGCCTCTTTCGTTGTTGGTATACAACCCATCAGTTGGACTATCTGCCCCTTACCATTTCGACGCTGTGGCTGGAATGGCGACTATGGGGGATGGATCCCACCGGCTATCGTGTTACCAATTTGCTGTTGCATATCGCGGCATGCTTTCTGATTTGGACAGTGTTGCGACGACTATCGATTCCCGGCGGATTCCTCGCAGCACTTCTATTTGCAGTTCACCCGGTCAATGTCGAAAGCGTTGCTTGGATTGAGCAACGCAAGAGCACGCTTTCGCTGGTGCTCTTCTTGCTGTCCATTCTATGGTACCCGATCGACGAGCCGGATCGCGAAACCAGGAAACATGCGTCGGCGTTGGGCGTCGGGCGATGGTACTGGCTTAGCCTGATGGCGTTCACCCTGGCGATGTTCAGCAAGGGCTCCGCTGCTATTTTGCCGTTCGTATTGCTTTTGATCGTGTGGTGGCGGCGCGACAGGATCACGAAACCCGATGTGCTGCGCAGTGCCCCGTTTTTTTTGGTGGCCGCGGTCTTCACGCCGATCATCATTTGGTTTGTTGCGCACGGCGCGACGACGACGATTCGCGAACTGACGTTTGGCCAGCGTGCGGCCTGCAGTGGAACGGTCGTGTGGTTCTACCTGTGCAAGGCATTGATTCCAATCCGCCTGTTGTTTGTCTATCCGCAATGGCAAATTGACGCTGACAATCTGCTGTGGTGTTTGCCGTTGTTGGCGTCGTTCGTCATCACGGCGGAGTTGATCGGGCGGCAAAATCACAGGTGGATTCGGCCGATCTTGTTTGCTTGGGCGTCGTACTGTATCGGGCTCAGGCCGGTGCTGGGGTTCACCGATCCAGGCTATATGAGCGTAGCGGCGGTGGCCGACCATTACCAATACATTTCTTTAATCAGCATCACCGCACTGGCGGGCGCCGCTTGGTACAGGTGGCACCAACATGCTCGGAATATGATCCTTACGATGACCGCCGCCACGACGGCAGTGGGCATACTTATGTTTTTGACGTGGCAACAAAGCCAGCTATATGCGGATCCGATTGTGCTGTATGAAGCCACCTTGGAGCACAATCCCGATTGTTATTTCATCCATAACAATTTGGGCGCAGAGCTCGCAAAGTCCGGCCGCTCGCAAAACGCAATCGGACATTTCCAAAAGGCGATTCGGTTAAAGCCGGATTACGCCCTGGCACACTTCAATTTGGGGGAAACGCTGCTCGCGTCAGGTCGAGCAGAAGGTGCGATCGAACATTATCGACAGGCGGTCCGCTTCCAGCCCGATTTTACCTTGGCGTATCATAATTTGGGCAATGCGTTGCGCGATACCGGCCACATCCAAGAGGCAATCGAGTCTTATGAGCGTGCGATAGCGCTTGCACCGGCGTTCGCGACCGCTCACTTCAATCTTGGAATTGCCTTGATGCAGGAGCATCAAATCGACAAAGCGATCGAGCAATTCCGACTAGGCTTGCATTTTGATCCCGACAATGCTGCAGCGCACCACCAGCTTGGCAATGCTCTGCGTGCCGCACACCAACCGCAAGAGGCGGTTGATGAGTACCTGGCGGCACTGCGATTGAAGCCGGATGATGCCGAAGCGCAAGCAAGTCTGGAAATGCTGTTGTCCGGCCGAAGCCCTGCTGAAGAACCGCTGCATAACGTAGGCCACTTGACACCGGAGGATCGAAACGCCGTTGCCGCACAATTCAATCTGGGAATTGCCCAGCTTCACGCCGGACATCCAGAAAAGGCTCTGGAGTTCTTTGAGCGCGCTTTGTCCACGAAGTCCGATATTCCCGAGGTGCAATCGGCGATGGGCGCCGCGCTGGTCATAATGGGCCGATCCCAGCCGGCGCTGGAGCACTTGCAAATCGCATTGCGACTACGGCCCGATGACGCCGATGCTCAAAATAACCTGGCGTCCGCATTAGGCGCTCTGGGTCGCACATCGGAAGCGGTGGAACATTGTCGAGAAGCGGTCCGCCTCCGACCAGCTTTTATCGAACCCTGGAACAATCTGGTAATTTTCTACGATCAATTACGCCAGCCTGAAAAAGCTGTCGCTGCTGCTGAGAAAGTGTTGGACCTGGCACGCTCTCAGGGAAAAACTGCTTTGGCTGAGCAAATGGAGGACTGGCTGGCTGCGCACCGCGGCGCCATCGAAATAGCTCGTTAACGCTTGCCCGACAACTTGGCCAGTCTGGTTTGAACGATACCTGCCAAATGACTCCAAACATACGAAATGCTATAACCAATTGCCCGGACGGGTGGCCGAGCGGTTTAAGGCACCGGTCTTGAAATCGATTTTGCACGATCGGTAGTGCGATCAAGAAAACGCTAATTCACTCGGCAAATCTTGGACAATTGTCGCTTCGATCGCAAGTGATGGATTGGGCAAAAACGTGGCAATAAATGGCACTTGCGGGTGTCAGTGACACCCGGTCATCGCGGGTGATCCGTCTGTTTGAATTTGCGGCGCACGGTGAGGGAGCAATCGTGTCATCAAGCAAATCCCCCTAAGTCAGTAGAGTGCAATACTGGCAGAAGCCCGGGAAATGATCCAGATAAAAGCCACCTACACCGACGGATTACAGCGAGCTACGGCGTTTCGGCACGTTGGCTCCGTGATTTCCAGCGTCCTTCACCGGCACAAGATGGCGTGTCAGCTTCGGCCCGGGGATCACGTTTTCACGGAGAGCCCTGAGACACCTAGCATCGGGAAAATTCGCGTCGTCAAGAAAATCGAGAATGTCTTTGACTACTAGGCTGGCCGCTGGACGATTACCGTCGACCACCCGTCAGGTGAGAATATGCCAGCGGAAAAAGGCCCTGACTCGGATGATATTCACTTTCACTTTGTGTCTCACGATCCCGAGGTAAAGCGAAAGCGTGCAAGAATTCCGTCTGTTTGGCTTTCGATTGCCAGCCACAAGCTGTGCCACGAAGCCACCATGCTGCAGACACGATTCGGCTCGGACGACAAAATGTCTCTCCCGCGAGCGCGTGTATCATATCGAAGCGAAGCGCTGCAGCTAGCTATTCGGGTAACAAGCCCAGTTGAAGCCATCCGCGGTCGACGTGCGCATGGGCGACACGAAACCGCTCTCTTCGATCGGATGCAGTCGGCAACGAGAATCGCGACCATACGAGCTCCTCAGCGAGGACCTTTCCCAGCGTGCGCTGCACGACGGTTCGCAACGCTTGTTGTCGGCCGCTTAACGGCGACTCGTATCCCTCCTCGTATGATAGCGTCTTGACCTTTAGAGCGCCTTGTCGGATTAGTGCGAGACCGCCGTCTCGTTCCTGGACGTTGTATGTCGCATCGACCATCATCGGCGGGTATTTCACGTCGCCTGATTCGAACGATTCGATATGGAATCTGGCGCGGATCTGACCATCGACCAGTTCGGCAGTGCAGGGACGTTTTGAAAACGCAATGTTAAAATTTTGACCGGTATACTTCGGCGCGGCGACTCGCCAAGCGCTTCGTCGATCACTTGGATCAACTCATTCGCCGTCATTCGACGGCCGCTGAACGCAGTCGTTACAAGACTTTCCAGGGCGGATGCGGCGCAGCAGACGAAGACATCCGAATGGCCGTCAAAATCCTGCGTCGGATCGTGATCTGGAATCGAATTGAAACCTACCAGAATCGCTTCCCAAGTCAGCGCGCCACCCGAGGTCTTTACACGGATCTCGGGAGTTGGCAGATTTGCATAGATGATCGGATCGCGGAACCTTGCGAAATACCACCGATTGAAAGCGTCGGCGAGTTTTTGGCCTTCCGCGTCCAACCGCGAGGTGACTGAATGGCGAGCCGCGGCTGCACTTTCAGCTTCTGCCATCGGCCGGCGAGCATATGTCCGCCGAACGGCCTCTTTACGACGGCGGCGGAGTCCGCGAGCGGCGATGTCGGTGTAGACGATGTTCGTCATGGCGCTCGCCTCAGCGGGCCGGGGAACGAGCCCACGTGCGTCAAGCGTGAACGGCTTGTCACCGGCGAGCGAAGTAGTGGCGCGACTACTCACTCGGACGCCTTCACTGTAGGCGGTGGTCGAGGCGTTGACAGTTCCATCGAGTCGCACGGTCAGCCTTCCGACCGCGCTGGACGGAATGGCCTCCAGGCGAGATTTGCCGTGCATGCGACCGGTGCCGAAGGTGCTGGCGCCCCCGTACACGCCCTGAATCGGATACTGTTCGTCGAGCGACTTCGCCAGATGCGACGCTAACCAATCGGTTCGCAACACGACGATGAGGTTGGGGTGTGAAAACTTGCGGTAGATGGAGGCAGTTAAGGGTGTCGCCTGACCGAGTCGTTCGCGCTGATTGACGGCGTCAATGATCCTGGTTGCATCCGTTCCGGAGTCGGACGCGGAAGCGCTCAGCAATTCGGCCAGGTCGTCCCACGCCGACGCGTATTGCGCCGGGGTTTCGTGCGCCCGACGCCCGCGCACTAATGGTATCAGGGACCGGACGGCCAGAGAGGCCTCGATCAATTCGGCCGCATCCCAGACATCGGCCGCATTGTGCCAGCGCGTTTCTAAAGCGTCGAGCTCTAAAGCATCGGGGGGGCTGGCGGTCGAAGCGCACGGGCTTCCGGCCAATGCAGGTACAATCTCCACGGATCGTCGGTGCGCCGCAACTGGGGAAATCGCCGTTCTAGGGCATCCAGGCGCTCAGTGACCCGCGCTGCGCCTGCCTGACTTCATTGTCCGAGATCGGCGCGTAGGAACGTGCCTTTTGGTGGCACAATTCGGTCCACTGGCTTTCGGGTATGGGCGTCAGCTCCTGGGCCCGCGCTTCCAGGGCGGTTGCGAGTCGCTGGAACGCTTCCCCGCGAAATTCAGACATGCTCGCCGTGCGCAATCGTTCAGCCGCTGAGGCCAAGGGCGCGGGCTCGGCGCGGTTTCCAGCACGTAGCTCTTGCGTTGCGTCGTCCAGATCAAGTTGACGCGTCAGATTGCCCCACACCGGTAACTGCCCCGTCGTTTGTCGCAGTTGGCGGATTGTAGCCCGTGCATCGCGTGCCGACTGGGTATCGATCTGAGCGCAGGCTGGCTGTTGTAGAAATCCAAGAGTTAGCAGCGCCATCACGAAAGCAACGGAGGGATCGCGACTCAACCTTCGAGCGATGGATTGCAGCATTTTCACAGCAGATTGCAGTTCAGTAGGCTACGGTAACGGGGAAGTACTCTTGCGCACGACACCCAATTCGACCTTCCAGCCATCATCAGTCAGCGACAGGAACATTCCGGCCTCCGGCATGGCATCTCGCAAACGTTCGTATTGGGGCACCGTCGAATATGGCAGTGCCTGAGATCGTTCCGTCGTGCCGTAGAAAAGCAATCGCCAGAGATTGGTCAAAAGGTCGTTTTCGTCGGCCGTCTCAGCATCGGTCGCGGCAGATCGGTAGGAGTCCGCCAACACTTGATCGAGGTGCATGAGCCCCCGCATGCAGTTTGCGAGTTTTCCTGTCGCTTGATCCATTTGAGCAATGCGGACCAGGCAGCTGAATCGGCGAGCCTGGATCCACTGACGTTGCTCGAGATCGTCGATGTCAAAAAATCGACGTCAGGTCCAAACAACAGCTTTCCTTGGCCGATCGCTAGCGCCTCGCACAGTGACCACTGAAGTGCTTTCCCCTTCGACAAAAAGCGATTTTCCTTTGGGAACCGTCCATAGTTCATAGTTTCCCAAACTGCCATTACTTACAGTTTTATCTCTTGCGTAGAATCGTTTCAGCGCGTTTGCGACCGTCTCTGGTTCTCTAATGCCGGCAACAAAGAGCCAACGTTCACCAGTGGCCTGGCCTGCCGATGGGTGCTCACGATTCTCAATGGGGCGGACACGAACGACGTCAGGGGTCAATTGTGCGAACACCTCGCGTCGCAGATCGACTTTGACGCCTTCGGGATCCTCGTGAATCCCATTCAGCATGTCCTCAAACATTCCCTCGCCATCTGGGCCGGGCTGGTTCATATCGTCGAAGAGATTTCCAAAGCCTTTCATTGCCGTGGGAAAATCCCATCGCCAGAACCAAACGCTCGCTACGTCGTCGCGGACCCAGTCAGGAACGATGGGAAACGCGCCGGGTTGCAGTTCCAGCAATCTCATTGCGGAACGATAAGGTCGAGGGGCGCGGAACTCGGCCCGCAAATCCCACTCGCAAGGTTTCGGCGCCTCGAATTCCAAGTGACCCGCAATGGATTGCACCGCGTCGAAGCCTAAACGACGAAATCGCGTTGTTCTGGAGTCGGCGTCCTGATTGCGCTTTGCGGCGACGAGCTCCCACAATTCAATAGGACGAATAAAGAAGTTGACGTGCTGCTTGCTTGTGGGATTGCGGTCGGCATCGGCTAGAAAGGTCTTTCGGAACGCTTCTTGGTCCGTGAGGGAGTGGCCGGATCTGACATTCAGCAGTGCCTCGGCCGCCGCCGGAGAATTGGCGACACCGTAGTATCGGCTGCCAATGAACAGCACTCGCTGCGATTGCGAATCCTGTGTCGTCGGGAGTGCGAACACAGCCACTGCGACGTCGCCGACTTGGTGGGTCGATTTCTGATATCCCTGCCCACGGAAGTAGCGTTCTGCCGCAAGCAAGCATGGCGGGGTTTGATCGAGCGCGGTGGTGGAGGTAAACAGCCACGCTATGCCAACCGAGCGATTTTCCAGCGGAAAGATCACGAATCCGCCAGGATCACGCACCTGGAGCAGATCGCTCCAGTTCATACCGATCGCCGGGGCGGATTCAGTGGACCGGCCAGGTTGAGCCGCCCCAGCTCGCCAGCCAAGAGCGAGAAGTCAGGACCACACAGTTTTGCCCCGAAGCTCGATTTCTCGAAGAGATGACAACTAGCGCCAACGTTGGAGCAGAACGCTGCCAAGCAAGCATTTCCGGGCATGTAATCGGCTAAACCACCAGGCGATTGAGCGTGGCCAACGTGCGCAGCTAACGAAAGTGCCAGCACGATGCACACCGCGAAGTATCGCGGAACAGTTCCACGGGCTCTGATTCGTGTCGCAAATCGTTGAATCGCCGCGGTTCTTGACATGCCACACATTATCTGCGCTCATGGACGGGTCTGCAAGCTAGGATAAACAGCTAACATGGACTAAATAGGCATACTATTCCATGCATGTCCTGGAGGCGATTCAAGTCTGCAAGGAATACGGCAATGGATCGATCAAGGTCCAAGCCTTACGCCACGTAGACCTGCGTGTGGAAGCCGGCGAGTTCTTAGCGATCATGGGTCCGTCCGGGTGTGGCAAGAGCAGCTTGCTGCACATCTTGGGTGCGGTCGACTTGCCGAGCTCTGGGCGGGTATTGCTCGATCGATGCGATTTGGGACTTCTGGACGATTTGGCACGAAGCTTAATTCGTCGTCGCCGGATCGGCTTTGTGTTTCAGAAGATGAACCTGCTGCCGACGCTTTCGGCGCTGGAGAACGTTTCGCTGCCATTGCGGATCGATGGTGTGGGGCGGATCGCCGCGCATGATCGATCGCATGCCGTCCTGCAACAAGTCGGCATGGCGCATCGTGCGACCCATTTTCCTCATGAGCTATCGGGTGGCGAGCAACAACGCATCGCGATCGCACGCGCCCTGGTAATCCGTCCGGCTGTCGTCTTGGCCGATGAACCAAGCGGTGCGCTCGACAGTAGCAATGGCCAGCGGGTTTTAGATCTCTTATGCGAATGTTCGGCGCGCGGACAAACCGTTGTCATGGTGACCCACGATCCCAATTTGGCACGCCGGGCTGGCCGAGTGATTCAAATGTATGACGGGCGAATCGCCAACAGTGCCAGTACGCCGGATTGCGCCGGGCGTCTTCACCGTCGCACGCCAATAGGCCGCACAATGATGAACCTCGCGCATCTGCTTGCTCGCCAGTGGCGACAGCGTCGCATGCGAACGCTGCTTTCGATTCTTAGTGTGTCGATTGCAACAGCCGTGGTATTGGGCACGTCTCTGGCGAACACTAGCGTCCGGCTCGGAAACCGCAAACTCCTGCAAGCGGTCGAACAGCATCCCACTTTGGAAATCATTTCGGTCGTCGGCGGGCGCTTTATGGCCGCGGACGTGCCGAGATTGAACGAAATCTCCGGAGTATCGGCCTCCATTCCCATCGTTACACGCAGCACATTGATCCGGGTGCAGGGGAAGCGGCTGCAAACTGTGGTGGTCGGTGTGGCGCCGGATCATAAGGAAGTCCGGGAGGAACTGTCCCTGGCCTCCAATCGATTCCTTCAACAGTCCCGCGACGTGCTGCTATCTGCCGACGTTGCCAAACGATTCAAAATCAACGCGGGGGACCGTCTCACGATGCTCACGCTTCGCGGCCCGCGAACGGCGACGATCGTCGGGTTGGTCGATTCGGCTGGGCTTGGGAGCCTGCGCCCGGGGCAAGCGTCGTGATGCCGATTGAGACCGTTCAAGATTGGTTCGGGCTCGAAGGGCAAGTGGATCGGCTGCGAATTCCAATCGGTCCTCATGGGCAAATCGAGGCGGCGCGATCTGCCATTGTGCAGCGCCTACCCGAAGGCTTGGTCGTACAGTCGTCAGGGCGACAATTGGAATTAGCCGAAAATGTACTACGACCCATCGATCTGGCGTTGCGCTTTGCGGGCGGCGCTGTCGATGGCGATGGCCGCATTCATCATCTTGAATACGTTGCGGATGAATTTTGCCGAGCGTCGGCACGACATGGGAGTGGTGCGTATGCTTGGGGCCACATCGCGACAGATTGCGGGATTGCACTTGCTGGAGGGACTTTGTCTGGGCCTGTGCGGATCACTATTGGGGATTCCGCTGGGGATTTGGCTGGGGCGAGGATTGGGGCAGGTGATGGGACTAGTTTTGGACACTGAGATCGTGACACCACAGATTGCTCCGTCCGCAATCGCCATCGCATTGGCGCTAGGACCCGTAGTGGCTTGCATCGCGGCGCTCGCGCCTGCCCTGCAAGCGCGCCACGTTTCCCCGATCGAGGCTGTGGGCGACTCAGAGTTGCGACAGGCGGAACGTTTTCCGCTGTGGGCCATCGGTATGAGCCTTGTGGCGTGGTGTGTCGCGACCGTGGTGCTGCTGCTGATTGCCCACGGGCTAATGCCGCCCGACACGGCCATTCCTGCAGGATTGTTAATGCTAGTGGCGTTCATCATGTTGATTCCGGCAGTTCTTGGGCCGATTGTGCTGCGCTTCGGTGTGGTGTCTGGCGGGATGGATGAATGTTGAAGGGAAACTGGCAGCAGAACAACTGCTGCGACGGCCTACTCGCACTGGTTTGACCGTCGGAGTGGTCGTCGTCGCGGTCAGCACGTGCTTGGGTTTGGGCAACGCAATTGTCAACAACGTGAACGACGTGCGGGGCTGGTTTCGTCGGACGATGCAGGGTGATGTTTTGGTCACCGACCCATCCTCGGCGGATCAAGCTGTCACGGTGCCTGCTCGGAGCCAAGTGCGAGAGATGATCGCTGGGCAGGAGGGGGTCGACTACCTCGTCGAGTTACACTTTTTTCCGGTCCGGATCAACGGGTCGCCCACGATGTGCGTCGCACGTGACTTTGCTCCACAGGCGGAGCTGCCATGGTCCCTACCCTCGGCCGTTGAGGCACATACGCGCGCCGCCTTATCCAGGGGCGATGCCGTAATCAGTAGCGTGATGGCCAAAAAGCTCGGACTGTCCATCGGTGACAAGTTCCAGATGGAAGCGCGCGGTCGAATCCTGTCAGGTCAGGTGGCTGCGGTCGTGAACGATTATTGGATGGGGGGCACAGCAATCTTTCTGGAACGCGCTGCGGCCGCGGAATTGATCGACCTGGGACCGGCCAACATCTACATCGTACAGGCCAAGCATGACGCATCTGTGCAAGCTCTGCGCAACAGCCTGTCGGGCCTGGCGGATCGAGAAGGGCTAGTCGTCCATTCCTTTACGGAGCTGCGCGTCGAGGTCGATCAATTGATCAATGGCGTGGTGGGCGCACTGTGGAGCGTGCTGGCCGTCGGCTTTGTGATTGGGGGAGTGGCTGTGGGCAATACGCTGACCATGAGCGTGTTTGAACAGACGCGTGAGATCGGTTTGCTGCGAGTTGTGGGAATGACACGACGGCAGGTACGGAAGATGGTGGCCTGTGAAGCACTATTGCTGGGAATTGTAGGTGTTTTGATGGGTATCTTGGCCGGCGCGACGACGGCGCTGATTATCCATCTATGCAATGAGCCGTTGCTCGACCGACCGATACCGTTTGTGTTCCATACCTGGCTGCTGGCAGTTAGCGCGGGTGGTGGTTTGTTGGTCGCGATGCTGGCTGCCTGGCCGCCGGGCTACCGGGCGGCGCAATTGGATTTGCTTTCTGCAATCGCTTACGAGTGAAAAGTGACGTGGTGAAAAGGTGGCTTGCTTATCGTTCGTAAAGTTTGCAGTGGCCGATGGCGTTGCCACGATTACTGTCGACCGACCCGATGTGCTCAATAAATTGAACCCGGTTGTTGTCCATCAGCTGCAGCAAGCGTTCGACCAAGCGTCTGCTGATCCAGAGGTGCGGGGAATTGTGCTGGCGGGCGAGGGAAAGGCGTTCATGGTCGGCGTCGATGTCGAATTCTTCATTCGCTGCATCGAGTCGGACGATATCGCGCGGATTGTAAAGTTCACCGAAGCAGGTCACCAACTGCTCAACGCAATTGATCGGTCGGCCAAGCCGGTGGTGGCGGCGCCAACGGCGCGGCATTGGGGGCGGGCCTTGAATTGGCCTTGGCCTGCGACTGGATTGTGGCTTCGACGAGCGCGAGTTTCGGCTTTCCGGAGACAAGCTTGGGAATCTATCCCGCCCTGGGTGGAACACAAAGATGCCCGCGCACGATCAGCGTCGGATTGGCGAAATGGTTGATCCTTACTGGAAAGACGCTCTCAGCGGCCGATGCGGCGAAAATCGGGTTAGTCGACCGCGTCGTCGACGCCACGCAATTGGACGAAGTGGGCCGCGGGCTTGCGCTGGGTCGGTTGGCAAGCCAGAGGCCGACGACCGTACCAAACGAACTAACTGCGATCGAGCGATTCTTCAACAGAAGCCGCGCTGTCGACCTGCATGCGGGGACGGCCGATTCAGAAGGCAGTCCTGTACTTGTCCGCGCAATGCGATCGGTCGGCGCCAAGTCCCCCGTAGCTCTCGTACTAGCCGAGTGGCTGATTGAAGAGGGAAGTCGGCGGTCACTTGAAGAGGGATTGCAGATGGAGATCGACCACCTTCGGGACGTTTTCTCCACGGCCGAGGCCTATATCGGGCTGATGTCCTGCTTGCGGAGGGGGGCGTGGTAGTCGTCGTCAGTTGGTTGGAAAAGTCCAAGTATTCAGCCCTTCTTATCCAACCGTCGCCGCTTGACAAGCCCATCCCAGGGTCGATAATCCGGGGAGATATTAAGGACGGTAAGTCAGGTTGCATGCGAAGGAAAGGCATCTCGCAAGGCATTCAGTTCGGATTGGCTGGCCCTCGCGACGCGTGCAGAGAGTACGGAAATCCGTGGCCTGTGCGGCCATGATATCTCGGCAACCATCCGTCGCATTTCGTTCGATGGCCTGCTCTCACGTTGCTTGGCCGATTCGGGCCAGTCGCCGTCGACACAGGCCGAGTACCGATGCACCGTAACCTGTTCGGACAGACGGTGCCTTTTTTGTGCCTATATGCAGTTTGGATTCTGTTACATTCCGGACTACCGCGCGAGCCAGCATGGCACGTACCAATCGTGGTACGAACGACTACTGCATGAATGGAAGACAGCCGACGATTTGGGATATGACGCTTTATGGATCGCGGAACATCGCTTCCCTGGATATGGCTTCTGCTCGACACCCGTCGTGGCCCAGGCGATTGCCGGCCGGACGGAACGGATTCGTATTGGTACCGCAGTGGTGCTGCTGCCACAACGGCATCCCGTACTGACGGCCGAGGATTGGGCGGCCGTGGATCTACTCTCCGGCGGCCGCCTTAATTTCGGTATTGGACGCGGCATTTTTGCCTATGACTTCGCGACCGTTGGCGTGAGATCATCGGAATCGTGCGCGCTTCGAGGAGGCCTGGGAGATCATCCGCCGACTTTGGACCGAACAGCGGGTGACGTACCAGGGCAAATTCTGGTCGTTTATCGATCATTCGCTCGAGCCGCAGCCGCTACAAAAGCCAACGCCGCCCACATTCGTGGGTTGCATCGCGACGCCGGAATCGTATCGCTGGGCCGGCGCCAACGGCATGCACCTGATTGTGGCGCCATTTCTGCTCAAATCAACCGAACAGCAGCGGGAGCTGCTCGACATTTACCGCGACTCGCTCGCTGAGGCTGGCTACGAGCCGGCCAGCTTTCAGGTCATTGCCAACTACCATTTAGCGCTCGTGTCAAGTGAGGGCGAACTGCGGGACGCGGAACAATACCTTTTTCGGTACCTGGACTTTCTTGCGGACGCCGAGTCGAAGCAGAAATCGTATTTGGACAAGCAACAATACGCAGCCTACGCACCGGCCGAAGCTCGGTCGCGGGATGTAGAAGATGTGCGTGCGCATTGCGCGGTCGTCGGAACAGCGCAACAGTGCATCGATCGAATCGCCGAATTGGCAGAAGCGTGCGGGCTTTCCGGCTGGATGTTTCACATCAATTATGGCGGCGTACCGCACGAACGTGTCATCGAACAGATGCATTTGTTCGCCGAGGATGTGATGCCGACTTTCGCGAGTCCACACGAATTGGCTGCCTCAACGGGTGGGGCGTTAGGCAGGACCCGGTCGACGAGCGGTTCGGTTGCGACCATTGAAATGGAGCCGCTTTCAAACGGCCGGCTTGCCTCGCCATGTGACGCTTGGAGCGCGACAGCGACCAACGGCGACGCGCTTTCGCCCACACGCCTCCGGATTTCGACCGAACTGGCGAGCGGCGCACGAGATATGACCAGTCGGGCCGTGAGCTATTGGCGAAGTTGTGTATTGTTTGCCGCGAACAAACTGGAGATTTTCAGCACGGTTGGCCACCGAACGATGACCGCGGGCGACGTTGCCGGCGAACTGCAATTGGACGTTCGTGGCACTGAAAAGTTGTTGAATGCGTGCGCGAGTCTTGGCCTGATGCAGAAGGAAGGTTCGAGATATTCACTTTCCGAAGACAGCCGACTGTATCTAGACCGCTCGTCAAGCGTGTACTTGGGAGATTGGGTGGCGCACTGGGCCGACATGCTTGCAAAGGGCAATTGGCAGAGGCTCGACGAAGCGGTCCGCAGCGGGCAACCAGTCGCCGCGGCACAGACCTTATTCGGATTCGACGATCGCCGCGATCCGATGCACAACTGGGTTGTCGGCATGCATGAAATGGGGGTCGCAGGACATGCCGACCTGCTCGCGTCCGCAGCGTCGATCGACAACGTGAGCAGCCTCTTGGACGTGGGAGGTGGGCCTGGAACTTACAGCATTTACTTGTGCCGTCGATTTCCTGCTCTTGAAGCCACCATCGTTGACGCACCCGATGTAGCAATCGTGGCGAAGAAGTTGATCGCCCAGGCGAATTTGAACGAACGGGTTCATATTGTAAATCTTGATTTTCGTACGCAAGGGCTTGGTCGAAAGTTTGACATCGTTCTACTCTCGAACGTTTTGCACATGTGTTGCAAAGCGGACGCCCTCTTGATGCTCCGTAACGCGGCAGGGCACCTCGCCCAGCGCGGTCGATTGGTGATTCAGGAGTGGATTTTGAACGACGACGCCACTGGGCCCGAGCTTGCCGCGCTTTTCGACTTGCATATGTTGCTCAATCCTAACGCCGATGTCTATCGGTTCTCGGAGTTGATCGAAATGATCACTCAGTGTGGCTTTCGATTGGTGGAGTCGATCCCGACCGGTGGTTTGTATGACTTGATGATTGCGCAAAGACAATGCGACTGATGAAGGGGCCATCCTGATGACTGCGGAGACGCAATACGAATCGCCGCAAGCCGATGTCAGTGACCCAATCGTTGTCGTGGGAGCGGGCGCCGCTGGCATGGGGGCGGCAATTGCCGCGGCCCGATCGGGTTCGAAAGTGCTTTTGGTTGACTCCGCTGAAGGCCCTGGCGGAACTGTCACCAGCGCGCTCATCCACACACTCGGAGGAATCTATGATGATCGCCAGCAATACCTCAACGATGGAGTCGTCTGCGAACTCGCGGAGCGGCTACGCCGGGCCAGTTCATCGACACGTCCCCGCAAAATTGGACAGACCTGGTGCCTGAACGTTTGCCCCGAAGTGTACCGGACGGTCGTCGAGAGGTGGATTGCGGAGGAAACCTTGATTCAACCGTTGTTTGGCGCCCGCGTTACGCGAGTGATAACCGATTGTGGAATGGCCGAAGAGCTAGAGTACCGCGGACTTTGGGGGACGCAGCGCGTTTTGTTGAAAGCGATCATTGACGCAACGGGCACAGCCGAGATCGTTCGGATGATTAATCCAGATCTGGTCTACGACGACGACGATCGAGCGGCCGGTGGAATGATTTTCCGGCTGCGGGACGTGAATCCCGGGGCGCTGAAGTTCCCCAACGGCGTCATTTTGATGCAACGCATGCGCACCGCGGCTGAGAATGCAGCGCTGCCGGCGCTTTGTGCACATGCCTGGCTGGATCAGGGTGTTTTCGAGGACGAAGTATTTGTAAAGCTGTTTGTACCATTAACGAATGATTGGACCCAGTCGGGGCAATGGACTCTGATTACACGGGAAGCGCAAGACGCGCAGGCCTGCATCATCGAGTATTTGGGGCGGCTTCCAGAGTTTGCACACGCGCGACTGGTTCAGACCGGCGTTTTGGGAGTTCGCGATGGCGGCCGCATCAAGGGGGAATACTATCTGACGGAAGATGACGTGCGGTGCGGTCGTGCCTTTCCCGATCCAGCCTGTCGATGCTGCTGGCCGATCGAATATTGGCATCCGAGACGCGGCCTTGAATTGGAGTATCTGCGGCCCGGTACACGCTACGAGATTCCCTTGCGTGCGCTCAAAGTGAAGGGATTGAGAAATGTCTGGGCGGCCGGCAAATGTCTTTCGGCGGATCACCGAGCTCAAGCCTCGGCACGCGTTGTCGGGCAGTGTTGGGCGATGGGCCAGGCCGTCGCGAGGGCAGTTGTCGGTATTGGAAGCGATCGGTATGGCGCCAAATTGTTGTAGGTGTTTGTCATGTTCAATCTGTTCGAAGTATTTCGTCAGATGGCGAAGCGGCGACCTCGGCAGATCGCGTTGGTCGATTGTGATTTGCAAGAATGCATGTCGTACGGCGAGCTGCTCGAGGAGGTCGAGCGATTTGCGCAATGTTTGCAGCGTGGCAAACTCCGCGCAGGCCAGTGCATCGGCTTGCATGTGCCCAGTGGCCGCAATTACATTTTGGCGACCTACGCCGCCTGGAAGTGCGGCGTCTGTGTCGTGCCCATCCCGATGGAATTGAGCACGCTGGAAAAGCAACTCATTTGCGCGAGTATTGCCCAACATGGAATGCTGACTTGTGCGACTTCCACAATATTCTGGCAATCTTGGCAGCGCGGAGACGCCATACGACTGGGACCACTTGAAATGGTTTTGCTCAAACCGGCGATTCGGCCGCCGGCAGGCCTCCAGGACATCAACGCGGCGTTCATTCGCTTCAGTTCGGGAACGACCGGTGACGCTAAGGGCGTCGTCCTTTCGCACGAAACGATTCTTGAACGAATCCACGCGGCCAACGAGGGATTGCATATTGGGCCGCGGGACCGTGTGGCCTGGCTGCTATCGATGTCGTACCATTTCGCGGCATCCATCGTGGCTTACTTGTCGTTTGGCGCAACTGTCATCCTTCCAAAGCGAGAGCTGAATCTTGGAGGCGCCTTCATCGATGCCGCGAGCCGATACGAGGCCACGCTGATCTACGGATCGCCGTTGCAGTACAAGCTGATGGCCATGGACCGCGGGAATCGTAGACTGGACACCGCACGGATTGCGATTTCCACAGCTTCGTCGTTGTCGCGCGACACGGCCGAGTCGTTTTACAAGCGATTTGGCATCGCCTTGTCGCAGGTGTATGGCCTCATTGAAGTGGGGCTGCCGTGTATGAATTTGCGCTTTCCTTATGAGCACTATGATTCCGTCGGGCAGATGCTGCCGGCCTTCGAACTGCGATTGATCGACAGCGGCCACGGCGGCCACTTGAAAGAGATTCAACTGCGGGGGCGCGGATTTCTCGATGCTTACTACGACCCCTGGCAAACACGCCGTCAAATCATGCCGGACGGCTGGTTTCACACGGGGGATCTGGGCGAGGTGAACGAAGACGGGTGCCTGTTCATCCGTGGGAGATCCAAAGAGGTGATCAACGTAGGGGGCATGAAGGTTTTTCCTCGAGAAGTTGAGGCCGTGCTGCAATTACACCCGGCAATCAAAGAGGTGGCCGTCTTCGGAGTCCGCCAGATGCGAAGCCGAGAGTCGCTGTGGGCGGATGTGGTCATTCACCCCGAGGTCAAGACTCCGCCGAAGGAGAGCGAACTACGGCAATTTTGTGCCAAGCAATTGGCTCACTACAAGGTGCCGGAGCGAATCGCACTTGTGCCGCAACTGGCACGTACGGCGAGTGGCAAAGTCCTGCGTCGTGCAGTGGAATCCGCGTAACGAGATATCTTTCAGACCCTGCCACGTCGTGCGGATCAATATGCAACTGGGCAATTGGCAACTTGATACAGTCAGCGGGGGGACCTTTTGGCTGGACGGCGGCGTGATGTTCGGGGTCGTGCCCAAGTCGCTCTGGCAAGACATCGCAGCGCCGGACCCAATGAACCGCATCAAGTGCGCGAATAACTGCGTGTTGGCACGCGATGGTCGCCACACCGTGCTCATTGATACTGGCTACGGTGGCAAGTTCTCGCCACTCGAGCGCAGGTTCTATGTCATGGAATCGGGTGAACCACTCTTGGCAAGCCTGGCCGCGTTGGGCGTGGCGGCGGAGGAGATCGACACGGTCGTCCTTAGCCATCTTCATTTCGACCACGTTGGCGGAGCGACTCGGCTTGATACACAGGGGCGGCGCGTCCCTGTCTTCACTCGGGCGCGTCATTTCGTGAGCCGTTGCGAATGGGAGGACGCCACAAGCGGGAGTTCCGAACTCGCGTCCGCATATCCGCTGGATGACATTCTTCCGTTACGCGAAGCAGGTTTGATCAGGGTTGTAGAGGATGGACAAGAACTGCTGCCTGGGCTCCGCGGCCGCGTGACGGGGGGGCACACGCGTGGGCACATGTCGGTGTTTTTCGAATCCGGTGGTCAAACGACTGCCTATCTTGGAGATATTTGCCCGACGACCGCACATCTCAGGCGAATGTGGCATCTCGCGTATGACACCCACCCGTTGGATACTCGGCGGCGTAAGCCGGCACTGCTGAGCCAGGCAGCAGATGAGGGCTGCTGGGTCATCTGGAACCACGACCCGCGCGTGGCGGTCAGCCGAGTTGCCCGACATCCAAAGCGCGAATTTGTGGCGATCGATCGACGCGAGGCACTATAAGGTGCATCACTAAACCAACTAATCAGCAGTGTCTAGGTAGTTTTTGCAGTCTGTCTATTTGATCTATGTTGACTGCCTAAGGATTAGTCTTAGAATCAGGGCCGTTAGCTTTGAAGGCTTTGGGTAAGGTGGGGCTATCAGGTAGCGTCTCTCGTCGATCGGCTGGGGGAACCGCATGTCGCAACGGAAGTACACATTGCTGACTGGTGCAACGGGACTAGTAGGCGGTTATTTGCTCCGCGATTTTCTGAAGGCGGAAGTTGCGGTTGCCGTCCTGCGCGCTCGAACCACATGGCGTCCGCGGGGGGGCGGATCGACGCAGTTATGCGGCGTTGGGAGGACTTGGCCGGTTGCTTTTTGCCACGGCCTGTGGTGCTCGAAGGCGATCTTCGGGATCCTCATTTAGGGCTCAATGATCGCGACGCTGCTTGGGTCGCGGACAACTGTGATGCGGCCGTTCACAATGCAGCCAGCATGACGTTCCGCGAAGACAGCCACGGAGAGCCGTTCCGCACGAACGTCGACGGAATACGGAACTTGCTGGTAATTTGCGAACAGGCGGAGATCAGGAAATTCCATCATGTTTCGACGGCATACGTGTGCGGTCTTCGGGATAGTCTGATCTTTGAGGATGAACTGGACGTCGGCCAGCAAAACGGCAACGTTTACGAGATCAGCAAGTTGACCGCCGAGAAGATGGTGCGTGGGGCCGGATTTCTTAAGGAGTTGACAGTCTATCGGCCCGCCAGCGTCGTTGGAGACTCGCAGACCGGTTACACCACGTCAACGCACGGCTTCTATTTGCCGCTGCAATTGGCCTATGCCATGGCCGACAAGGTTCCGACCCAGCTGATGGGCGACCGGTTCTTTCGGTTGCTTGGGCTGCAGGGAAACGAGGGCAAGAATCTGGTGCCGGTTGACTGGCTGTCAGCAGCGATTGTGTACGTCGTGACTCACTCGGAGCACCATGGGAAGACGTATCACCTCACCAATCCATGCCCGGTGACGGTGCAGTGCATCCAGGAAGTGGTGCAAGAAGCCATTGAGAAGTATTCGTCGCGCCGCTTCGTCGGATCTCTGAGCGAGGAAGAGATTTCCCAATACGAGGAATTGTTTCGAAACTATATGGAGGTTTATCGGTCGCACTGGCGGGATGATCCGATCTTCGACCGTACAAACAGCGATGCTGCGCTCGCTCATTTGCCATGTCCACCGATTGATCATGATATGCTCCTGCGAATCGCGGGCTACCCGGTGCAGCAACGATTCATCTTGAAGCGCACGGCACCGACAGAGACTGGATTTCGGCCCCAAACTCATTTGCAGCGGTTTGCCCGCTGCGCCAGTCGGACAAATGGCAGCGCCGAGACAGAACAGAGCATCGGTATTAACATCACGGGCCGCGGTGGCGGACAGTGGCGAATCATTGTTCGCAATAATCAGGTCGTGGGCATTGAATTGGGCCTGGGTTCCTTGGATCAGGCACAATTCTACATGAACTCAGACACATTTTTATCGCTTGTCGAAGGGCGATGTTCGGTTGACCAGTCGCTATGCGCTGGACGCATCTTCATCGAAGGCGGTAATGGTGGCATCGGCGGCCACCAGGAACACGTCAGGATTCTCGAGCACGTCGTCTCCTCTCGTTGAGAAAATCGGCCGAACGGCAGAAAGCATTCTGCCGCGACACCAAGCGATGGCTGAACAACAAAGAGTTCAGACGGCTTGGATGCGCGAATGATGAATGTGAAAGTCACGACGGTTCACAAGTTATGAATAACTCCAAAGAGCGCACAAACGTTCCCGTGGCCATCATCGGCATGGCCTGCCGTTTACCTGGCGCTGACAATCTGGAGCAATACTGGGAGCTCTTGGTCGGCGGAAAGTGCGTTGTCGGCGAATTGCCGCACGAGCGTCTCGATCAGAGCATGTACTATGATCCATGTCGTGGAAAGCGCGGCAAAACCTATTCGAAGCTTGGGGCCATCGTTTCGAGCCGCGACTTCGACCGCGGATCCTGCCCAATACCAACAGAATTAGAACGCAACGTCGACCTTGCGCATTTGCTGACGTGCCAGGTTGCAGCCGAGGCGTGCCGTCATGCCGGCCTAGATCCCTTCAATCTGCTGCTAAGGAATACGGGCGTCTACATCGGTCACGCACAAGGAAGCGACTTGTCCGGCGAATATATCTATGGCACTTGCATTGAAGAGGCCTGCGCAGTTTCTGCGCGAGGTTGAAGGCTTTCAGCAATTGCCGCCGGAGATGCAAGCGTCGGTTATCCGCGAGGTGGTCGAGACAGTCCGATCGGAAATGCCCAAACGAACGACAGACGCCCCGGACGTGGCGATTCACATGGCGGCGGGAACGATTTCCAAGGCCTTTGGGCTCACCGGCCCGTACATGGCGGTGAATTCAGCTTGTGCATCATCGCTGCAAACGATTCAGCTCGGTGTCCGCGCCTTGCAGATGGGGCGGATTGATATGGCCATTGTCGGTGGAGCTTCCGACCTCAAGTCGGACACGCTGGTCTTGTTCTCGCACGCCCAGTCGATGAGCGAAACCGGTTCGCGTCCTTTTGACGCCAGCGCCGACGGCCTGATTTGTTCTGAAGGCTACGTGGCTCTGGTGCTCAAGACGTTGCCGAGGGCGCTAGCCGACGGCGACCCGATCCAGGCGGTCATTGTGGGATTAGGCGCTTCCTCGGACGGTCGAGGCAAGAGTCTGTGGGCGCCCGAAAGGAAGGGCAAATAAAGGCCATGGAGCGCGCCTACCGGAATGGAATCGACATGGCGTCGCTCCAATATATCGAGGCTCACGCGACATCGACGAGTCTCGGCGATGCCACAGAACTCAACACGTTGGTCGAAGTGTTCGGCCAGAAGTTTCCGCAGGGGAAAAGAATTCCAGTAGCCAGTGTCAAGGCGAACATCGGGCACGCACTCGAATCGGCAGGTATCGCAGGCGTCATTAAGACCATCTTGTGCATGCAGCGTCGGACGATTGCCCCGGCAATCAATATTCAGTCACTCAACCCGAAGATCGATTGGGAAACGGCGCCAGTTTATGTCCCGCTGCAGCGCGAGAGCTGGCCGGAACAGCCCGATGGAACGCCACGTCGAGCCGCGGTAAACGCTTTTGGGATCGGCGGCTTAAATGTCCACATAGTCTTGGAAGAGTTTACCGAGGCGCGACGGTCCGAACTTTCTCAACCCTCCGCGAGAGAAGAACCTCAGTCGCTTCGCTCAGTGGGTGCCGCATCCTGGACGGCAGCCGAACATTCCGACCCCGACGCAATCGCCATTGTCGGAATGGGGTGCATATTCCCTGGCGCCTTGCATATAACGAAATTCTGGGAACTGCTTCGGTCCGGCCGCGACCCGAAGGGGCCCACGCCGCCTGGTCGATGGCGAGCCGATTTGGCGTATGAACGAGGCGCGCCAAAGCCCCACCGTACGCCGACGACGTTGGGCGGGTACATCACCGGCTTTGCTTACGATTGGAGGAAGCACAAGGTGCCGCCCAAGCAGGTCGAGCAGGCTGACCCCCTGCAATTCATGCTTCTGGAAGCGGTTGACCAGGCGCTTGCCGACGCGGGATACGACAAGCAGCCGTTTGACCGCTCGCGAGTGGGAGTGATGGTCGGAACCCAATTTGGGAGCGATTTTGGTACGCAATTGGAGATCGGACTGAAGATCGTTCCTCTGGAAATCATGGTCCGGGAAGCCCTCGCCAAGCGGAGCGTTGTCGGCAGCGAGGCCGCGCAAATTGCTCGCAGTTCGCCGACGTCTTGGTGAAGCACTGGCCGGCCATCATCGACGAGACCGGCAGCTTTAGCACAAGCACTCTCGCGTCGCGCATCACTAAGACCATGGATTTAATGGGAGGTGCCGCGGGGCTCGACAGTGGCTATACGTCGGCGGCCACGGCGCTGTCCGCCTGCAGGGACTTACTGCTGTCGGGTGATTGCGACATGATGATTTGCGCTGCAGGCCAACGGTGCATGACGCTGCCGCAATACGAAGGCATGGCGTTGGCAGGCATTCTTGCCACGAATGAGAGACCCGTCAGCCCATTTGATGCGAAGGCCAAAGGCGTAGTGCCCGCTGAAGGGGTCGGGGTGGTTCTCCTCAAGCGACTTTCGGACGCCGTGCGCGACGGCAATCGCATCCACACAATCATCCGTGGAATTGGCGCCGTGCACGGCCGATCGGCCGACGAGGCGATGCGGCAGGCCATGGAGCGCGCCCTCCAGGAGGCGTACGCAGCTCCTACCGACGTGGCCGCAATCGAACTGGACGGCACCGGTTTGCCAACGAGCGATGAGGAACAAATTCGCGCTGTGCTTTCGGTTTACGGCCAATCGCAACGGAAAGAGCCGCTCCTGTTGAGCACGATCGTGGGTCAGATTGGGCATACGATTGGCGCTTCGGCGATGGCATCGCTTATCAAGGCCAGCATGGAGGTCGAAAAAGGGGAGATGCCGGGCACCGTTGGTCTTGAATCACCGCTGGCGATCCTGCCTCAGAACTCCAGCGCGATCCGTGCCTCGACCGTTTTGCAGCCGATTCGTCACATGACCCCCGATGGACGACGATTGGTAGCCGTCAGCTCGTTCGGGAAGGGACTTGCTTATCATATTTTGCTGGAACGCGGCGAACGTGTCCCCGTGATCGATGCCGCGATAAAATCCCCTGGGCTGCGGAAGGCCGACCCACGACGGCTCGTCACGACAGCGGCGCCGATTGGTGAAGAATTGGCCGCGGCCGACGCAATCCTTGGTTCGTCCAGAAGCAAATTCAGAATCTGTCGGCTGGGAGCTGCGACGCCGGACGAATTAGACGCCAAAATCAAAGAGTCGCTAGGGGATTGCGCCGCAGTATTTGCGGCTGGCGAGTTCGCTCCGTTCGCCCCTGCCGATCCGTGCGCCTGGCCATCGTGGCCGACAGTGTGGAAATGCTGTCCCGGAAGTTGCAATCGGCCGCAAAGCAGTGGCGAAATCCAGATGCGGTGCCGGTATTGGAACAGCAGGGTTGCTTCTATCGGACGACTGGGGTGCGGCAACCGAGGGTGGCATTTCTATTCCCGGGACAAGGGTCGCACTATCACGGAATGCTTCGCGAGCTTGTTCGGGACGTGCCGGCTGCCGCTGCTGCAATGCGCGCGATGGACGCGGTGATGATGCAGCACGGCTTGCAGACGTTTGGGCAAATGGCCTGGGAGAATCCGAACGAACTGGGCAGCGACATTTGGGTGACACAGGTCGTAATGTTGCTGGCCGATTTGATTGTCCATGCGGCCATTATGGATCTGGGCGTGCGACCGGACTTGATTGCCGGCCACAGCTACGGCGAATTGGCGGCGATAACCGCTGGCACCTCATGGGACCTTGAGACAGCCATTACCGCGGCCAGAGCACGCTACGAGAGTATCGAAGCCACTCCTAGCGCCCGCGGTTTCATGCTGGCCACTGATGCCGGACCGCAACAGATCGAGCAATTGGCAGCCCTGCTGTCCAATCCAGTTTATGTTGCCAATATCAATGCGCCGGATCAAGCGGTCGTTGGAGGTCGCATCGAAGGTTTGAAGGAACTGGCTGGGTTACTGGAATCGCGAGGCCAAGTCGCCCAGATACTCTCGGTGCCCTGCCCCTATCACACGCCGCTGATGGAGGGAGTCGGCGCTTTGTTCAAGCGAACGCTGGATGCACTGTCGATCCACCCTCCGCGTGTGCCAATGCTTTCGACGGTGACCAACCGCTACGTAGCCGAACCGGACGAGATTCGCTCAAACCTCGCCGCTCAACTCACAACGCCAGTGCGTTATTTAGAACTGGTACAGCGCATTGCCGATGAACAATACACGGTGTTCGTAGAAGTCGGACCACAACAAGCGCTGACAAGGCTCAACCGTCGAATTCTGGAAGGTCGCGAAGTGGCAGGGATAATCGCTTGTGACAACCCGAAGCGAGCCGGATTGGAGCAACTACTGCAGGTGAGAGCTTTGCTTGAGTGCGTGGGAGGGCTGCCGGCGCCATCGGCGGCGCAACCGGTCCACATAACTGCAAAGCCTGCGGCAACCCCCGAAGCAATCCGATTGAAAAAGGGAAGCATTACCCACATCGATGCGACGGAGCGGCGCCGCCAAAAGATGCGACAAGCGGCGACAAAAGTGTCCTCAACCGCCGGTTCCGAAAACGGATGCAGTCACCAGCGATTATGACGCAATCGCATGGCTCAAAGTCGCTTGTTGCACGTACGGATTCCCAACCGGCGGCCAGAACATCAATGCCCGCCGGCCGGCCTGCGCCGGATTCTTTGCCACCTGCGCGACTTGCGCCTCGAGATGCCGGTGGGGCTGGGCCGCCGCCGAGGTTGGCGCCGGCTCCCAAATCGTCCGCCGTGCTTGCGGCAACTGGAATACCGGAGCGGGCTGAGAATTGGTCGGGCGCCTCGGACGCCGACGTACACGAGCCGCACCAATCGAAAGAGCAGAACACAGCCGAGTTGGAGCAGTTTTTGATTAACTTCGTGGTGGAGCAGACCGGTTATCCGCCGGAGGTCGTGGAGTTGGATGCGGATCTGGAGGCGGACTTGGGCATCGACAGCATCAAGAAGGCGCAAATGTTCGGCGAGCTGCGTGAGTACTTCGACGTCACGCCCACGGACAACCTGACGCTGGATGATTTTCCGACATTGCGGCACATCGTGAATTTCCTGGCCGCCGCCCCGCAAAAAGCTGCACCGCAAAAAACGGCCGCAACAGCAGTCGCGGCGCCTGCTCCGCAGGCTCCGCAGCCTGCTTCGCCACCCGCAGTTCATGCCGTGTACGCGCCGGTTGCTCGCCGGACTGGCGAGTCTGTCCCGGCGAGCCGGCCCACGCCAGCGGCCGCGCCGAACGTCGACACAGCCGAGTTGGAGCAGTTTTTGATCAACTTCGTGGTGGAGCAGACCGGTTATCCGCCGGAGGTCGTGGAGTTGGATGCGGATCTGGAAGCGGACTTGGGCATCGACAGCATCAAGAAGGCGCAAATGTTCGGCGAGCTGCGTGAGTACTTCGACGTCACGCCCACGGACAACCTGACGCTGGATGACTTTCCGACATTGCGGCACATCGTGAATTTCCTGGCCGCCGCCCCGCAAAAAGCTGCACCGCAAAAAACGGCCGCAACAGCAGTCGCGGCGCCTGCTCCGCAGGCTCCGCAGCCTGCTTCGCCACCCGCAGTTCATGCCGTGTCCGCGCCGGTTGCTCGCCGGACTGGCGAGTCTGTCCCGGCGAGCCGGCCCACGCCAGCGGCCGCGCCCAACGTCGACACAGCCGAGTTGGAGCAGTTTTTGATCAACTTCGTGGTGGAGCAGACCGGTTATCCACCGGAGGTCGTGGAGTTGGATGCGGATCTGGAGGCGGACTTGGGCATCGACAGCATCAAGAAGGCGCAAATGTTCGGCGAGCTGCGTGAGTACTTCGACGTCACGCCCACGGACAACCTGACGCTGGATGACTTTCCGACATTGCGGCACATCGTGAATTTCCTGGCCGCCGCCCCGCAAAAAGGATCGGCTATGCCGGTGCCGTTGCCTGCTGAAAGGAAGGATTCAGCGGCGGGAACTGCTGTGTCATCCGCGGATAGCCTGGCCGCTCGGGCGAACATCACCGTCGGTGCCGTCGCGGCTACAGAGCCCAGGGGCCTCACAAACGTCGACGTGCTATACCTGCGAGGATCTTCCTACGAGATGGGCTACCAACAGGGTATCGAAAAAAAGGCGGAAATTCGGCGCATTCTGCGGCGACTTGTCGACCTCACGGACGGAGACTGGAGCGAACTGCCGATTCCGCCTGCCGCACTGGAGCAACCGGAGCGGTTCTTTTCCGCCGATGAGCTTGAGGAATTGCGTGGGCTGGCAGACGCCGTTGAGGTTCCACAATCCAATTTACAGGCGCTGAATCTGGCGTTTCGCGGCGACCTGTCAGGAAATTGTGCCCAGGTGGGCATTGCTCCAAACAGCCGCAGCGCGGCAAGCGTTTTGCACGGCTTCGTTGGCGACCTCTCATTGCCGCCGGCGCTCGTGGAAATGTTATGTCCGTTCATCGCAGTGCGCGAACCGGCTCATGGCTGGGCCTGTGCGACAGTGAGTTTTCCGGGAATGGCAGGCAGTCTTGTGGGCGTGAATGGCAACGGGCTAGCTGCGTCGCTTGGCGCTCTTTTGAATGGGCAGGATCGATCGAGCGGCCCCGTTCATGTCGGTCCGAGCTTACGAGTCGAAGATGTGCTGCATCGTGACGGAACGATTACTCAGGCCAAAGCGAGTTTGCAGGCAAGTCGCTTACCACAGGGCTGGGTGGGACTTCTCAGCCGTTCGGGCGAAGGACGTATGTGCGTCGTTGAGCACGACGGATCAGAAATTGCGGCGCTGGAACGCGACGACCAACTATTTGCCACGAATCACTGTCTTGTGCGCCGGAATGCATCCCCGGCACCAGCACGATCGACGGAGCGATTAGCCTGGTTGCAGCAGCGGCTGAGCGGACCGCGTGTTCCGAACAACGCGGCCGAATTGCTCGGGGCATTGGGAGAGTTGCCATCGCAGGCATCAATGCGAATTGTGGTCGTCGTCGACGCAGCGGGGGGCGATCTCTTGTTGCAGCATAATTCAACTCAAGAGCGGATTCACGTGGCGCACTTTTGCCCTGTCACCCCGCCGGGGACGTCGAAATCGCGCTCGCGGGCAATACCACGATTGGCGACGTGGAAAACCCAGAGTGCGAAAGCCAAGATCTTCACTACGACGTGAATGAGGAAGGCCAGTACTTACGCTTTACGCTGCGCATGCGACCGTTCCCGTGGGAGACAAAGCCGGCCGAGTTTCCAAATTGGAAAGGGGCTGCTGCAATCCACGGCAATGGGGCAATGGCCGAGGCCCTGCAGCGCCGCTTGATTGCCGGCGGTGCAACCGTAGTTCGATTGCACGAATCGGATTCGCCAGAGGCGGCCGTGGCTGAATTCGAGCGCCTCTCACGGTTCCACGATCGCACACTTGTTCCTCACCTCCCTTCGCGACGAACAGCGGTTGGAACGTATCGATTCTGCTGATTGGAATCGACTCGTCGAGCGTCAGCTCCAGGTGCCGTATTTCCTCTGTCAGCGATTTTTTCAGTTGGCGGGCGACGCCCGACGGCTCGACGACTGTAGCGTGGTCGCGCTGGTCGACCTCGGCGGAGATTTCGGCTTCTCCGGGAATGTGGCGACCCCCGAATCGGGCTTTCTGACGGGGCTGATGAAGGAACTTTACCTGGAACACTCGATCGTGCGTGGCTTCAAGCACGTCCGCTGCAAAGCGATCGATGCGCCCCGCGGGGAAGAGCCCGACGTGCTGGCGGCCAATATCTGTCGCGAGCTCGCGGGTGGGACCAACGACTACGAGGTCGCATTCGTCGAGGGTCGGCGGTATGTGCAGGTGGCCCTGCCTGCGGCGGCAAAACTCGAGCCACACAGTGCAGTCCGGCCGGGAGGTACCTGGGTAGTGACCGGCGGCGCCCGGGGGATTACGGCCGAGTGTGCTTTTGAACTAGGCCGTCGATTCGGATTGAAGTTGCACCTGATCGGCAGGTCGCGGCTGGCCAGTATCGACCCGTCGTGGCGAAAGCTGGACGAGAATGGACTGGCAAAGCTGCGCACCCAAATCATGGTCGAGGCTCGCCAGTCGGGCAGAAACGTCAGCGAAGCTTGGACCAACACCGCCAAAGCAATCGAGATTGACCGCAACCTAAACAGATTTGCCGAAGCAGGCGTGAAGTGTACCTACCACGCTTGCGACGTATCCGACCGCGACGCACTGGCGCAAGTGTTGGACGAAGTCCGCGGGGCGGATGGGCCGATCGACGGCATTGTGCACGGTGCAGGGATCGAGCAGGCCTGCCGCTTCGAAAAGAAGACGCTACAAGGATTATTGTTGTGCCTTGGCGCCAAGGTGACGGGGGCGCTGAACCTGATGGCACTCACACGCCAGGATCCGTTGCGCCATTTCATCGCATTCGGATCGACCAGTGGACGGCTCGGCGGCAACGGCCAAGCCGATTACGCGGCGGCCAGCGATATGCTCTGCAAGCTGATCTCATGGTATCGTACAGAGCGGCCGGATTGTCATGCGGTCGGATTTCATTGGCATCCGTGGGACGAGGTCGGTATGGCGTCCCGTCCGGAAACTGAGGCCATGCTGAAGTCGCATAATTTAACGCTCATGCCAAAGCGCGTGGGCGTCCGACATTTGCTGTGCGAGTTATATACCGGGCCGGCGGAAACAGAGCTGTTGATCACCAATTGGGAGTACCACCAGCGCTTTTATCCGAAGAACGTCGAGGAGATCGCGAGCCGTCACGACTTGTTGGGGATTCCGGGCAAGCCCGTTGTGGCGCTCACCGCGACCACATCGCACGCTGATCAAAGCCGTGTGGCCGATCGAGTCGTTCTGCGGACGATTGACGCGCCGCTGGCGGCCGTCGACGCCGACAGACCCTTGCCAAGTGCGGTGTTGCTCCTCGGTGATAACGCTGATGCCAATGCGATGGCAAGCGAATTGGCCGCTCGGGGAATTGCAGTTCATCGTTTGCAGACCGACGACGCAGAGGTTGCCTGCAAGACACTTGAGGGCGTATGGCGCGAATCGCCCGTCCGGTGCTTGATGTTGTTCACGCCCCGGGACCCTGAGGCGGCTCAGTTGGATGACCGGTCGACCGTGTCGCGCCGCATCGAGCGAGGTGTGCTTCTTCCGTATTGGGTGACGCAGCGATGGTTCCAGTTGTTGAGTGCAGAATCGGATGCGGACCCGGCCATGCTTGTGGCCGTTACGTCGCTGGGGGGCGATTTTGGATTCACGACGCCTGCGCATGCTCCGGAAGGCGGTGCATTGGCGGGTCTGCTCAAGTCGATCTACGTCGAAGATGATAGAAATAAGCATTCAAGATTTCATGTCAAGGTGCTGGACTTTCCGCCGGACGAGCCGGCAGCGCAATTGGTGGCAGCCGTATGTCGGGAATTGGAAAGCGGCCGGCCGGAAGTGGAAGTCGCGTGGTCGCGCACACAACGGCGCGTGGTGGCAACTGTCCAGCAGGACGTGGAGTCGCTGTCCGAACATGCGATACGACGAGGCGGAACCTGGGTGGTGACCGGCGGTGGCCGGGGAATCACTGCGGTGGCGGCACTCGAGCTAGCCGGCCGGTACGGCCTGAAACTGCACGTGTTGGGTAAAAGCCCCGCGCCGGACGCCAATGCGCCATGGCGCAACGTCTCTGAGGAACAACTGAAGATTATGAAATCAGCGATCCTGCGTCAGGCGATCGCAGAAGGCCGTTCGCCGACGCATGACTGGGAGCGGGTGCGTAAGGATCGCGAGATTCAAAAGACTCTTGATGAATTCGCGGCCGCCGGGCTGGCGGTACGCTATCACTCGTGCGATGTCGCTGACTGGGATGGGCTAGCCACAGTGCTCGACGAGATTCGCGCGCAGGACGGTCCGATCGAGGGCATTATTCACGGCGCTGGATTTGGCAAACCACTCCGATTCGGCACCACGGCCGTGGACAAGCTGCGGCGGACTGTCTTGCCGAAGGTTGATGGAACGTTCGCGCTGATGCATCTGACGCGCGATGATCCGCTGCGGCACTTTATCGCATTCGGATCGCTCAGCGGTCGCTTCGGCGGAAATGGGCTGACCGATTACGCGGCTGCGAACGACATGCTGGCAAAACTTTGCGGCTGGTTTCGCCGTCGACGACCCGACTGCTTGGCCACGTGTTTCCATTGGCAGACGTGGGATCAGGTCGGCATGGCGTTGGAGGCGGAAGCCTTGGGTATCACCAAAAATACGTTCAAGATGAAGCTGATGCCACCAAACGAAGGTGTGGCGCATCTATTGGCGGAATTGGCGGCCGGGGCGCCGGAGAGCGAAGTGCTCATCAGCGACGGCTATTTCGAGCGACGGTTCTATCCGTACGATTTTGAAATGCCCAAAGCGTTGCCGGAGTCTCGTGCCAGCGCCGACGCGGCGGCCGAGGAACGTGAGTCGGGAACGACGGGTCCGCTCATCTCACACTGGCGCCCTGGCTCCATCGCACGAAGCGGCGTCGCGCAGATCGTATTCGACCCCGTACGCGATCCGTTCTTGATCCAACATCGGTTGAAGGGCCGACCATTCTTGCCGGGGGTTGTCGGAATCGAAGCGCTGGCCGAGGCGGCTAGTTTAGCGCTCAGCGGCGAACTGGTCCACGAGCTACAAAACATTCGGATTACCAATGGACTGGCCTTTCCGACGGACGCTACCGTCACAGCGGCCGTGGCCGTAACAGCAGGCGACAAAACGCTGTCTTGCGCACTGACTAGCGAACTTCGCGATCGGCAGGGGCGCGTCATCGATCCGGCGCGAGCTCACGTAGAAGCATTCGCGCCGGTAGTCGGCGGCAGTATCCCAATCGTCGCCGATCCACCCGGCCGTTCGCCTGTGGGTTGGTTTCCGAACACCTATTCGGATAGCGCGATAATCTATCATGGTCCGCTGTTGCGATGCCTGAAAGAGGTCGTGTTTCAATACGATGGTGGATGGGGCAAAATCGTTGCACCGCCGCCCACCGAACTCGCCGGCCCACGAGGGGATCATGGCTGGCTCCTTCCCCTCGCGGTGCTCGATGCGTGCGTGGTGTACTGCGCACACTTCCTGCACATGCAGTTCACCGGTGTGGTTGAAGTGCCGTACTCGTTCGAGAAGCTGCAATGGTCGCGATTGCCACGCGCCCATGAAACGCTGATCGTGCGAGTATTCTTCCGAAATCGCGATGAGCGCCACAGCCAGTTTGACTTTACGCTATTCACCGAAGATGATGAGCCGCTTCTGCAAGCGACGGGCTATCGGACCGTCCGCATTGGTGCGGCAGGAGTATGATCATGGCTCGGTCAATTCACTGCCGATACGCATCGATTGCAGATTTGCCCGCACTTGACCGTGCTACCGCCGACCATTGGCTGTCGTCGAGCGAGTTGAAGTCGTGGGAACGAACTCGATCCGGCGAGCGGCGTGCAACGTGGTTGGCTGGGCGCATCGTGGCCAAGCGGTTACTAAAGCAGTGCCTGATCGACGAACGGCAGTGCGCGTCGGTCGTTCCGCGAGAAATCCATATCGAGTCACATTCGAACATTGACGGGCATGGAACACGACCGTGTGTTTTCCAGTCGGGTCGCGACGTTCAATGTACGTTGTCAATTGCACATACATTGCGCGGCGCTGGTCGCAGTGGCGACAGAGCCGGGATTAACATTGGCGCGGATCTGGTTTGTGGCGCAGATTGCCGGCCGGAACGGTTATCGTGGTGTTTTACACTTGCCGAACGGCGGTGGTTGGCGGCGAGTCAATCTCAGGGACCCACGACGGAGCGGCTTTGGGCGATGAAAGAAGCGTTGTACAAGGCGTGTCATGGGGGCGAAGCATTCATGCCGCAGCAGATCGAGGTGATACCGCAGACAAACTTCAGTTATTGGGTCCTGGGCTCGTCACGCATCGTGAGGTATCTCCAGTCGTGGCGTGTCGACGGGCAGTTTGCAGCGCTGGCCATCGCGGATCGAGCCGCGGCAGCGCCGGCCGCGACGCAAATGTGCGGAACTTCGTACCGGATGCGTCCTGTCTGCTTCGACGAGTCAACTGCGACGAGGAAAGTTGATACGGGAGGGATAAATGATTGATCTGACCGGGCGAACGGCAGTTGTGACGGGCAGCTCCCGAGGCGTCGGCCGCGCACTGCGCATTGCGTTTGGCCGAAGCGGGCGCCGATATGGTAATCAATTACGTGACCAACCGAGAGGCCGCAATGGAATTGGCCGACATTATCTCGGACTTCGGTCGCGAAGTGTTGGTGGTCAAGGCAGATGTGAGTGAAGAGGACGACGTGCGCAGCATGATTGAGGCTGTCCAAACGCGATTCGGCAAGCTCGACATTCTGGTGAGCAACGCGGCCAGCGGAGGGTTTCGGCCTCTGCTGGCGTCGACGCAACGTAACTTTCAGGCCACGTACGGCACAAACGTACTGGCGCTGTTGTATTTGGTGCAAGCGGCACTCCCACTCATGCAGCGCGACGACGGCCAGCCGCGATCAAAGATCATCGCGATCTCCAGCCACGGATCACATATGGCGTTGCCGTTTTACGGGCTCATCGGAAGCTCGAAGGCGGCGCTGGAAAGCATGGTACGGCATTTGACCTTGGAGATCGGCGATCGCGGCGTGAATGTCAACATCGTCAAGGCGGGCCTGTTGGAGACAGATTCCACGCGCCATGTTCCGCAGGCCGACAAGATGTTCAATGCGCGCAAGGAAAAAACGATGATGGGTCAGCGGATGCTGACGCCGAGCGACGTGGCCGATGCGGTGTTGTTCCTAGCGAGCCCCCTGAGCGATTTGGTGCAAGGAGAAACGCTCACAGTCGACGGTGGGGCGGCGGTTCACGCGTAGCAGCAGTCGATGTGCATTGATGAGCCACTGGAACCCCTCAATTCCCTCGTCCGAGCGTCTCCTTCAATTGTCGGATATATGAGGCCAACAGAGCGCGTGTCTCGGTCGTGCCAAAAAGATGAGGGTCGCATCGCAGGTTGATATTTGCCTCGTCGCCATATTCCACGATGGCAATCGCGGCGCGGGTGAGTGGACGGAGCGGGGGGGCGCCCGTCACTCGCTCCAGAACGAGATTTCCACACGCCAGGCGGCGTCCTCTTCCCGAAAGTGCGCTGACGTGCGTAGACGCGCCCTAAATTGCTGAATACAACGGTGGCAAAGGAATACCTGCGACTTAAGGCCCAGGGCACGGCGTTGGGCACGTGGCATGCCACCGCTAATCCACCGTAGTAATACAGACCCAGCTTCCACTGCTTTATTCGAACGGTATCGTCGCTGATCGCCGTAAGCAACTTACGACGATCGTCAAAGTTACGCAGGTCTTTCGTCACGAATGCGAAACTGAGCCGATTCGCCGCCGGCATGCGTCGGTCGGTTCGATCCCGCAGATTGACGGGTACGTTGACGCGAAAAACGCCATGTGATCCGTTGTGTTGTTGGTTCCAGGTGCGCAAGGCCAGAAACAAGTCGCGTAACAGCAGGTCGTTGAGAGTTGCGTCATGCTCGCGTGCTAAGCGGCGAAGCTGGCGGAGCTCATCGGAAGATAGTGAAGCTGTTTCATATCGCAGGAGCGTTTGAAGCGATTGTGGGCGCAATCCCTATTATCTTCAATGTTCTCACGGAGCTGATGGTTGGGTACGGCGAGCAAGGCGGAACGATCCAGCAAAATGCGTGTCCAGACTCGCGCCGTCGCCCATGCGTCGCGCACAGCGATTCGCAACGACGTCTCATTCGCCTCGACTGCGGCGAAACGGCCGCGATCCTTTAGCAGTGCGATGTCAACCTGGGGCAAGCTCGGCGCATTGTCCACGCCTCCTATGGCAAGTCGGTAGGCGATAAATAAATCCTCGACAAATCGAAACGAAGCCAGTCCATCGCAACACGCATGATGGAACTGAAATAATACCCGCGCTGTGTCGTCGCCGGTTCGTACCCACACGCGCAAGCCTGGATTGGTTCGCAGGTCGATGTACTCGCCGTCAGGATGCGTAATCGGGACCAGCTCGTCAGCCCAGTCAACCAGCGGCATTTGCCGCTCGCTGGGAACCCACTGCGGCGGATAGGTGCGATCGTCGATGCGGGCATCGAGCAGCGGATGGCGATCCAGCGCTGGCGCAATGCGAGCACGAATGTGTCTCGTGCAAGTCGACCCCTCAGCCGCAAATCGACGGGATATGTCGTTGGATAAGCAGGCCGATCGTCTGAGAAGTAGTAGTATTCAAACGGCGTCAGCGGGAGCGGAAATACCACGGTGCACACCTGGCTGATGGACGTCGGATTCAGTTTGAACTATTCCTTGAGAGCGGCAACGTCCCAGGATCCATCGGCTTCTTTAGGGCCTGCAACAGTCACAGCAACGGTAATCGGTGCTTCCCAGCCTGGGGCCGGCCGTGCTCAATTCCGGACAAGGTGCGGGTGACGTTCGCCTAAATGCCTGCCTCGATGGTTACAATCCTTGCAGGGTCGCATTCTAGCTGAAACCACACACTATTGCAGCAAGTCGGCCAGATGATGCCGTATAGAAATTTCTGGAACCGTCTCTCCGGCCACGCCTCCGCGAAATGGCAGAGGCTAGGGACTCATAATTGACATTGCACTGCGTGAGTCAAAGTCTAAGTAACACTATCTGTTCGGCACGTTTCGGGCGGCGGCAGTTGTCCAAGTACGGAGATGAGCGCCTCGGTCGGCGAACGGATTCGCCTAGTGCTCTCCAGAGGAAGCAATCGAAGGCAAGTGCTGTCTTGGACGGTGCTTCGAATTGGCCAGCGAGGAAAATTTCTCCCCGTTCTGCGCAATAAGAAATGGGAGCAAGCGACCGGCTAGTCATGGGCCGGTTGGTTTCTTGTCTTCATGCGGTGGCGCCTGGCTGCTGAGTCCAGCGCGTCCCCGTTGCGCCCGTGACTAGCTCCTGACCTATGCCATGGCCGAGGGTCCGGCACATGCTTTGCCGGCCCCGCAGTGTTTTGTTCCGGTGCGCTCGCAGCGCGCGGATCCATGATTTGAATTAACGCCCCGGCGCGGTGCTGGGGCGGTCTTGTTTTTACCGACAGGACCGCCCCGCGGGGCGGTCCTCCGCGATGAGGAGGTGCCCCATGATCGCGCCTTTGAGAGATTGTTCTTTGGATCACTGCACGGAGGGCGTGCACGAGAAGTTTCTGGCCCTCTTGCCCCGGATCCAGCGACAGGCGGCGTTCGCCTTCCGTGGCTTGCGGGCTGAGACCCGCAACGAGATGACGGAAGAAGTCGTGGCCAACGCCTATTCGCGCTTTTGCCCAGCTGGTGCGCCGAGGCAAAGCTGCCTTGGCGTATTCGACCCCTTTGGCACAGTTTGCGATCCGTCAGGTTCGGGCCGGGCGGCGCGTCGGCGGGCGTCTGAATGTGCATGACATTACGTCGCCACATGCCCGCTGTGCTTACGGTCTGACAATCGAGCGACTCGACAAGCCTGATGACCGGACAGGAGTCTGGAACCAATTGCTAGTGGAGGACCACAGTGCGGGCCCGGCCGATACTGCCGCTGCACGGATTGATGTGGCGGCTTGGTTTCACGCCTTACCGAAACGGAATCGGCGAATTGCCCAGGCGCTGGCCGTGGGGGAACGAACTGCGGTGGTCGCGCGACAGTTCGGTCTGAGCCTTGGCCGGATCAGCCAGCTGCGGGTCCGATTCCGCAGAAGCTGGGAGCAGTTCCAGGGCGGCAGGCACGCGCCCAGTGGGGCGGCATAGGCCCATGGAACCAACCGGTTTCGTTACAGCCCAGCCTGTGCCCTTTCGCCGACCAGGCTGGGTTGTGGCCTTCATTGTGATGCTCTGAAGATCTGTCCCGGATCTGCGCATAAGAACAGCCGCGCTGATTCAGGTTGATCAGCGCGGCTGTTGTTCTCTACTGGGCCATGGCCGCCAGCGTTTAAGATCGCAGTTGCACTCGACAATCAAGGCTCTGCCACTTCTCTATGATCACGCAGGAGCCTTCTGTTTTTCAGTCGCCTTGCGCTGGATCATTTGCAGCAACTTCGAATGAACTTCTGGCAATCGGCTCGGAAAGCATCCGTAGATGCAGATTGTCGTATTTGCTCCGTCGCCGCTGGCTTCGGGCCGCTGCTCAAGATATTGTTGCATGGGCTTCGGAAAAAAACTGGCGTACCTACTCGAAAAGCTGGTTAACGATCTCGTCTCCGTCCGGCGACCGGCGTGACACCACAAAGCAATACTCCGTTGATAACCTGCGGGTGACGCCCCGTGTCGTCACCTGTGGCAGGGATCGAAGGGTAAGCAGCTAGTTGGAAAATGCAAAAACACTATAACGTATTAACTGGATGGGTGGCCGAGTGGTTTAAGGCACCGGTCTTGAAAACCGGAGTGGGCGAAAGTCCACCGTGGGTTCGAATCCCTCCCCATCCGCTCGTGTCTTTTCGCCGCCTCGTCGCAGCGTCCATGTTCCGCCTCACGTGACAAAGCGCCGTGGCCCGAGGAACCGTTGCTTGTGTCCAAGTCGAGGAAGCGCCACCGACGTGAAAACGCCATGCAAGCTGCCCCGCGGCATTCGCAAACACTGCGACGGTGGGGCGGGATGGCGCTGGTGGTTGTCGCCATTGGCGCGGCTTTCTTCCCTGCCCTGCAGGGCGGCTTCGTCTGGGACGATAATGCGCACGTTACCAGGCCGGACTTGCGCTCGCCATCGGGTCTGGCTCGAATCTGGTTCGACGTGGGGGCGACGCAGCAATACTATCCGCTGTTGTACAGCGCCTTTTGGATCGAGCACCAACTCTGGGGCGATCATCCGCTGGGATACCACCTGGTGAATTTGGCGCTGCACGCCGCGGCGGCTTGTTTGGTCTATCTGATTCTGCGAAAGCTGGCGATTCCCGGCGCTGTTGGCCGCCGCCATCTTCGCCGTGCATCCGGTGCAGGTGGAATCGGTCGCCTGGATCAGCGAACAAAAAAACACGCTCTCGGCGGTATTCTATCTCAGCGCGCTCTTAACATACCTGCACTTCGACCAAACGCGCCAGCGCCGGCAGTATGCGCTTGCGCTGGGGCTGTTCGTGTTGGCGGTATTAAGCAAAACGACGACCGTGACTCTTCCCGCGGCGCTGTTGGTGATCTTCTGGTGGCAGCACGGCCGCTTGTCGTGGCGAGGCGACGTAAAGCCCCTGATCCCGTTTTTCCTGCTGGCGGCCACGGTGGGCTTGTTCGTCGCCTGGGTGGAACGGAAGGTCATCGGCGCAGAAGGGGAGGCTTTCGATTTATCCTTCGTCGAGCGCGGACTGTTGGCGGGCCGCGCGATCTGGTTCTACCTGGGGAAACTGGTCTGGCCGAGAAACCTGATTTTTGTCTATCCCCGCTGGCAAATCGATCCCGCGGCGTGGTGGCAATGGCTGTTCCCACTGGCCGATGCGGCCGTGTTGATCGCGCTTTGGCTTGTGCGGCGGCACTGGCGAGCGCCGCTGGCCGGCTGGCTGTTCTTCGTCGGCACACTGTTTCCCGTGCTGGGCTTCTTCAATGCGTATCTGTTCCGATATACGTACGTGGCCGATCATTTCCAGTATCTGGCCTGTCTGGGCATGATCGTGCTGGCGTCGGCGGGAATCGCTCTGCTTCTGGACCGCTGGTCTAAGACAGCGCGGCACGCCGGCCAGGGATTTTGCATATTGCTGTTAGCAACGCTGATCCTGCTCAGCCGGCGGCAAAGCCAGATGTACAGCGATACCGTAACGCTCTATCAAACCACCATCGAGAGAAATCCCGCCTGCTGGATGGCTCATAACGAACTGGGGAGCGTGCTAGCCGCGCAGGGCCAAACGGACGATGCCATCGGCGAGTATCGAGAGGCGCTGGCGATCAAGCCCGACCACGCGGCGGCGTACAACAACCTGGGACTCCAACTGGCGGGTCTGAGGCGATTTGACGAAGCGTTTGAAAACTATCGCCGGGCGTTGGAGCTAAACCCGAATTTTGCCGAAGCGCATATTAACCTGGGCAGCCTGCTGCTCGATCAGGGGCAGATGCCACAAGCCATCGAGCAATTTGAGCAAGCCGTGCAAATCAAGCCGAACCTGGCCGAGGCCCATTACGCTTTGGGCATGGCGTTTGCGCCGCAGGACAAACGACAGAAGCGCTCGATCAATACCAACTGGCGCTGAAATTGAAGCCTGACAGCCTTGAGACTCTGGCACACCTGGCGATGACATATGCGCAGTTGCAGCGCCCGACGGAAGCGATTGCCGCCGCCGAAGAGGCCCTGCGACTGGCTCGGTCCCAAGACCGCGCTTCGCTGGCACAGCACGTCGAAGCCTGGTTGAAAGACTATCGCTTGCAGCAAGCCAATCCTCTGAGGCCGTAAACGTTGTCTGCGGCGGCGGTCGCCGTTGAATGCAATTTGGTATCCGCGGTCTTTTGGCCTCGCAGGATATCAACGATCGTCCAAAATGTTGGAATCATGTCGATTGGATGGCTCAAGTCGGCTCGCGCAATAATCGCCCCGCGATTGGCCTTCGATTGTTTCCATTGTGCAACATCGCCCGGCGAGTTTGGCCGATTCGGGAATTATCGTTTGACAACCCGCCTTCCAGCACACAGGCTTGCATAGCTGCTTGGAGGGGCTCAAAAAAATGAAGAATTTATTCATAAAAATGCGTCGTTTTCTGACCGACGATGCCGGTCCGGCGGCGATCGAGTATGCCGTCATGCTGGCGCTGATCGCCGTGATTTGCATGGCTTCAGTCCGCACGATTGGCCGGCGAACCAAAACGACGTTCAATACCGTGGCCAAATCCCTGGTTGTCAAATCGGGCGGCAGTTGAGCCGAAGCGTCTGGCGGCTGCCTGGCGATTCGTCGTGGGCAGCCATCTTGGAACGGGCTGCCGGTGCTGATTTGAAACTGCCTTTGGCGGATCCACTCTGAGCGCGGCTGCTCAAGGGTTGGTATAATCAGCAAAGCGGACGGCCGTAGTTGTCGTGGCAGTTAGCCATCAGCCGTTGGACCGGTTCTCTTCTTTTCGGCCCCACGATCGATTTCATGGCCGACCGTGTTCTAAACTCGACCGTCGGACGTCCGGAGAAATCGCGTTCTGCCGGAACGACACCATGGCGCCGAACCGATCTGGCATTGTTGGCATTGCTGTTGGCGGCGACCTGTGTGGCGTATCTACCGGCTATGCGCGGCGGATTCATCATGGACGACGACAGCCTGCTGACCGACAGCGCCATTATCAAGGCGCCCGACGGCTTACGCGATTCTGGCTCTCGTCCGAGGCCAACGATTATTGGCCGATGACCAACAGTTCGCTGTGGTTGGAGTGGCGATTATGGGGCAGGAATCCCACGGGATATCGCATCACCAATTTGGCGTTGCACCTCGCTAGCGCACTACTGATTTGGACGATCCTGCGCAGGTTGGAAATTCCCGGCGCTTTTCTGGCGGCGCTGCTGTTCGCCTTGCATCCGGTGAATGTCGAATCGATCGCCTGGATATCGCAACGAAAAAACGCCCTGGCGATGGTGTTCTTCTTGTTTTCGATCCTGTGCTATCTGCGGCATGAAGAGGGGCGAGAGGCAAGGGACGAGAGACGAGCAAAAGGCCGCAGTGCGCGGCGAGACAAGACTGGTGCTGTTTGGCTGTGGTACGGGCTCAGCTTGGCGGCCTTCGTGTTGGCCATGCTGAGTAAGGGCTCGGTGGCCGTCCTGCCGCTTTTGCTGTTGCTGATCGTGTGGTGGCGCCAGCGGCAAGTCGGGCTGCGAGATGTTGCTCGGACCGCGCCATTTTTCCTGGTCGCGATTTTGCTAACCGTTGTAAATCTGTGGTTCCAAACTCACGGCATCGATACGGTCATTCGCGAAGCGAGTCTCGCGCAGCGCCTGGCCGGCGCCGGCGCGGTGATTTGGTTCTATCTTTCCAAGGCATTCCTTCCGCTGGGACTGCTTTTTGTTTATCCGCCGTGGCAAATTGAAGCCGGCCAACTGCTTTGGTGGTTGCCATTGCTGGCCGCGCTTGTTGTCACAGCTTTACTTTGGCGGAAGCGAGACTCGTCGAACGCGGTTTCTGTCCGCGCAGTGCTGTTCGCTTGGCTTGTCTTTGGCGTATCGCTGACGCCCGTGCTGGGCTTTGCCGACGTCGGATTCATGCGGTATTCGCTTGTGGCCGACCACTACCAGCACATTGCCATCATCGCCGTGGCGGCACTCGTGGCGGCGGCTTGGAGCCGATGGCATCAACAAGCGCAAGGGTCGGTCCGCTGGGTTTCGTCCGCAGCCGCGGTGACGATCGCCGGGATTTTAGCGCTGCTGACCTGGAGGCAGAACGAATATTACGGGGATCCCGTCACATTGTATGAAGCCACGCTCGAAAAGTACCCGACCTGCTGGATGGCCCACAACAACCTGGGTCTGGCATTGGTCAAAGCTAAAAAGATCTCGGAGGCCATCGATCATTATCGGGAAGCCGTGCGGCTGAAACCCGATTTTCCCGAAGCGCTGAGCAATTGGGGCGCGGCGCCTCAACAGAAGCGACCAGCCGCAGGAGGCGATCGAGCGTCTCGAGCAAGCTCTGCGCATGAGACCCGATTTCGGCGCCGCGCATTACAACCTTGGCTGCGCGCTCATGAAATCCACCCGCCTGTCGGAAGCAAGCGAACAGTTTCACTTGGCCCTAAAGCAGCAACCCGATTTCACTGACGCCGAATATAATCTGGCAGTCGCACTGAGTCGGATGGGAAAACTGCCTGAGGCGATCGATCACTATCAGCGGGCAGTGAACCTGAATCCCGATTTTCCCGAAGCGTCGAACAGTTTTGGCGCCGCCCTGTTGGAAGCCGGCCGATTCCAAGAGGCAATCGTGCAACTGCAGCAGGCTCTGAAAAATAATTCAGAATTCCCCGAGGCTCATTACAATTTGGGACTTGCCTTCGCGCGAATCGATCGCACCGCCGAAGGGATCGAGCAATTTCAAGAGGCCGTGCGTCTGAAGCCCGACTACGCCGAAGCCCATCTCAATTTGGGGGTGGCGTTGGGCAAGACGGGGCGGTTGCAGGATGCGATCGAGCAATTTGAAAAGACGACACTGATCAATCCCAACAGTCTGAAGGCCTACACCAACATGACGAAAGCCTGCGTGCTGCTTAAGCGCCCTGCGGAGGCCATCGCTGCGGCCGAGAAGGCGTTGGAGCTGGCTCGCGCAAGGAAAAACGGCCGAAGCCGGCGAGATCGCGGCGTGGCTAGCATCGTTTCGGGCACAACAGGCCGATTCCTCATCTGGCGCACCACGATCAGACTCTGATCGCCCTGCCCAGGGCCACTAGGATGGTCTTAACGCACGCGGCGAGTTGAAGCGGATTAATTCGGCTCCGCGGGTCATTACCCCTTCCTCGAAACCGTAAGCCTGTCAAGAATGAAGTTGTGTGCGGTTTTGACCTTTGGGGTTGGCCACTTGCTCTCGAGTTGTTCATGCGCAAATTGTTCATCGCGGGGTTCGTACTTGTTGTCTCCGCATCGCAAGCATTTGGCTGGAGCGCTTCCGGCCACAAGATCGTCGGCTCCGTCGCTTTTCGACAATTGACGCCGGCACAGCAGGCCGCAATTGTATCGATCCTGAAAGATCATCCGCGATTCAACGAAGACTTCGAGTCGCAAATGCCCTCCGACTTGAAGACTCCGGAGGAGCAAAATGAATGGTTGTTTCAGCAAGCGGCAATCTGGCCCGATATTGCCCGGAATTTCGACGACGAGGCCAAGAAGAAATACCACCGGCCCTGGTGGCACTTCATTAACATTCCATATTTTCTTACGAACGAAGACCGCGTCGCTCTGCAGGACAAGCTGACGTTTAACATGTCAATTGATCCCCCGTCCACCGAATCGGAAAACATGAATGCGATCCAGGCCATCCGTTTTGCGCGGGCGGCGCTGGCGAACAAAGACACTTCGGATGAGAAAAAGGCCGTGATGCTCTGTTGGCTCATGCACGACGTGGGCGATATTCATCAACCGTTGCATTCCACGGCCTTGGTCTCTCAGCATTTATTCCCCAACGGCGACAAGGGGGGCAATATGATCCAGACCGACCAGCGGCATAATCTGCACGCCCTGTGGGATGGTTTGCTGGGCGACGATTCTTCGTTCCGCGCCTGCCGCAATCGCGCGATTTCCTTTGTGAACGATTCCGATGGGGCTAAACTTGGCAATATGGCGGCAAAAAGTCTGGATGAGAAACGGTGGCTCGAGGAAAGCTGTCAGTTGGCCGCCGAGGTCGCGTACGGTCCGGAAGTCTGCGGAAATCTGCGCAGCGTGATCAACCAAACGCGCGCGCCGCCGATTCGGCTCAGCGAAACATACTTGAAAACGGCGGGCGTAGTCGCCGCGCAACGAGTCGACCAGGCGGGCTATCGCCTCGGGGCGATCTTGAAGCAACTGTTCCCAGGCAAGTAGTGTTCGCGGCGAATGCCCTTATTTGGCCTGGCGATGCTGCGCGGGTCCGCCCGGGTGCCACAAGTTGAACGCCGAATTCACCAGCGCCACATGAGTGAATGCCTGCGGGAAGTTGCCCAAGAACCGTTTTGCGGCGGGATCGTATTCCTCGGACAATAAACCCACGTCGTTGGCCAATGCCGCGAGCCGCTCGAACATGGCTTGCGCTTCGTCGCGGCGTCCCACAGCCATCAAATTATCGACCAGCCAGAAGCTGCAGGGCAGAAACACTCCCTGTCCAGGCGGCAATCCGCCCATCGTTGAATCGAGCCGATACCGCGCCACGTAGCCGTCGTATGTCAGTTCGCGCTGAATGGTTTCAATCGTGCCGATGACGCGCGGATCTTCCGGCGGCAAGAAACCGACTAGCGGCATCATCAACAAGCTGGCGTCTAACTCGTCGCTGTCATACGACTGTAAGAAGGTGTTGCGGCGGGGATCGAATCCGCGCTGGCAAACCTCGCGGTGAATTTCATCACGGATCGCACGCCACCGTTCGGCCGGTCCGTCCGCTTGAAAGCGCTCGATCGTTTTCACCATCCGATCGAAGGCCACCCAGGCCATCACTTTGGAATGGACAAAGTGCCGGCGCGGCCCGCGCACTTCCCAAATTCCCTCATCCGGTTCGCGCCAATGATCCTCCAGATAACCCGCCAGCTTGCATTGCACGCGCCACACATGCTTTTCCAGCGGCACGTTCAATCGGCGGGCCACATACAGCGCATCGCACACTTCTCCGAACACGTCGAGTTGAAACTGTTCCCAGGCGGCATTGCCGATCCGCACGGGCGCGGAGTTTTCGTAGCCCGGAAGCCACTCCAATTCAAGTTCTGTAAGCCGCCGCTCGCCGTTCACTCCGTACATGATGTTCATCTGCGACGGGCTTCCGGCGACCGCGCGCAATAGCCATTGCTGCCAGGCGATCGCCTCTTTGGTGAATCCGCCAAGCATCAGCGCGTACAGCGTAAAGGTCGCGTCGCGAATCCAACAGAAACGATAGTCCCAATTGCGAGGTCCGCCGATGAATTCCGGCAGCGAGGTGGTCGGGGCGGCGACCATCCCGCCCGTCGGCAAGTAGGTGAGCGCCTTCAAAATGATCAACGATCGTAGCACCAAATCGGCATGCGGTCCCTTGTACGGGCAGTGATCGGCCCATTGTTTCCACCATTGTTCGGTGTCGTCGCACGAACAATTTGCGTCGGGTGAGTCGGCGCACTCCTCGGCTGACGCATGCCACTGCAGCACAAAGCATTGTTTCTCGCCGGCCGAAACGGTGAAATCTCCCACGGTGTGCAGGTTTTCGCCGTGCAACTTGACGGACGTGTCGAGGTAGAGTGTGTCGGGGCCGGCGATCGCCTTTAAACCGGTGGGCGTGGCGTGAACCCATGGAACGATCGAACCATAGTCGAATCGAATCGTGAGCTCGCATCGCATCGGCACCTTGCCGCGGACGCCGCGCACAATCCGCACGAGGTCGGGCGTACGGTCGCGGACCGGCATGAAATCGATAACCTCAACGACTCCCTCGGCCGTTTCGAACTCGGTTTCCAGAATCAGCGTGCCCGGGCGGTAGCGCCGCCGTACGCCACGGATTTCTCCTTTCGCTGCGATCCGCCACCGCCCGTTTTCCGGACTGCCCAACAGGGCGGCAAAGCAAGCAGGGCTGTCGAAGCGCGGCAAACAAAGCCAGTCGATCGAACCATCGCGTCCTACTAAGGCGGCGGTGTGGCAATCGCCGATCATTGCGTAATCTTCGATGCGTTGCGGCATGAAGCGTCCTACGGATAGGCGGTGACTGCCAGACGAGATAAGATATCGTTCGTCTCTAAAGCATACCTCGTATCGCATGCCCGCGCCATCCATGCCGCAGCTCACTGGAGTCCTGGAAACTTCGTTGTACGTCAGCGATTTGGCGCGGGCGGCCGAATTCTACGAACGCATTTTCGGGCTGCGGGCGATGGCCGGCGACGACCGGTTTTGCGCCTATCCAGTGGCCGAAAAGCACGTTTTGCTTCTGTTCGTGCGCGGCGGCACGGTCGAGCCGGTGCCGGTTGAAGGGGGCGAGATACCGCCGCACGACGGCGGCGGACAATACCATCTGGCGTTTTCTTGCGCAGCCGAAGAACTGCCGAAGTGGGAAGCGCATTTGGCTAGCAACCATGTGACCATCGAGAGCACGGTGCGCTGGGAGCGCGGCGGCACAAGCATCTATTTCCGCGATCCCGACGAGAATCTGCTGGAAATCGTCACGCCGGGGATCTGGCCGATTTACTAACGGCCGGACTGCGCCGGCCGCCAATCGGACTTGCCTGCATCCCCCGCTTTGACTACAAGCTGCTGCTGCGCGAATTGCGATAGCGTCGGACAGACGCGCAGCCGAGCGATTGCCGTCGTCCGTAAGCCAGCCATGCACATTGCGACTGATAAGGATGAAAGCGTCGTGCGGGCCGAAGAGCGATCAACGAAGTCTGCGCTGAGGATCGCCACGTCGCTGCCGCCGCTAGACGGATTGCGTGCCGTGGCGGCGCTGATGGTTGTCGCGCAGCATTACGTATGGCAGGTGCGCAGGCGTGGCACAAAGCGAGCCCATCCGCGCCGCTTTGACAAAGTATTCCGAGCCGACGTTTGTCCTCAGCACCGGAGTGCAACTGTTTTTCGTCCTCTCCGGCTTCCTGCTTTGCTTGCCATACGTGCGCGCCATGCAGTTTGGCCTGCCGTTTCCCAGCACTTGGGCCTTTTACAAGCGGCGAGCGCTGCGGATTCTGCCGGCATACTGGGCGACATTAGCCGTGATGGCGCTGCTGGAAAGCGTAAAGTGGCGAGGTTTTCTGTTTCATGTCTTGCTGTTGCACAACGTCAAGAACAAGCACTTCTATTCGATCAATGTCGCATTTTGGACCTTGGCCATTGAATGGCAGTTTTATCTGCTGCTGCCGGGCATTGCATATTTGTTTTGGCGGTTCGCAAAAGCGCGACGGCATGGCGCCATGGCGGCAGCCTTGGCCGGAATTATTGTGCTGGGCCATCTGACCGGCTGCCTGGGCGGAATGTTTCCGCGATCGCCCGAGGGCTTCTACTCGTCGCTGGTCTACTTGCCGGCGTCGCTGGCCGTGTTTGCCTGCGGAGCCGCGGCAGCATGGGTCTACGTCCGCCTGAAGGAAGGTGAAGCGAGTCGATCGGCGAACTCAAGCCATGTTCTGGCAACCGTGCTCGGGCTGGCAGGCTTGGCATTGATTGTCGCCCTGATCGGTTTGGCGGCCGCCGGCGCTCGGCCGTTCTTTCATCACGCGGACGATTATTGGAAATACGGGAATCTTCTGTTGGGTGTGGGGTATTCGCTGATCGTTTTGGGCGCCGTGTGTGGCGGAAAGCTGTGGCACATCCTGTTGGCCAATCGTCCGCTGCGCTTTGTGGGAATGATTTCATTCAGCCTGTACCTGTGGCACATTCCCCTGATCGAAAGAATCAGTCCGTCGATCGTGCTGCATAGCACAACCTGGTGGGTGATGCCGATCGGCTGGGCATTGACGCTGGCGATTTCGATTCCGTTCGCCGCCGGCTTTTATCAATTGATCGAAAAGCCCTTCCTCGCCCGCAAGAACCGAGGAGTTCCGATCAAGCCGCCGGCTGCCCAAGAGCCGTCTCCGCGCGGAAACGGCTTCGGCGAATCTGCCGAAACAACACCATGGCGCCGAGCAGCATGAGGCTCCAAGTCGCCGGTTCGGGCACGAGTTCGACGACCTGGCCGTTGGAGAACATGGCGTAAATCTCGCCGTTGGCGTCTACGCCGAAGCCATGCAGGTCGGATGCCGGCAATGGATCTCCCAAGCCGTCGATGAGCAATCTGAAAATAGTGTTCGGGCCGGGATCGTTGACATCCATGTAGTACAGTTTGCCGTTGTTGCTGCCGCCCAAGTCGCCGAACACGTATTTTCCTTCCAGCGCCGGCAGCAGCGAACCGTGGTAAACAAAACCACCGATCGCAGCGATGCCGTTGCCGTTTTGGTGCGTGTACGCCCCAATCGGATCGATCAAGCTGTCCGGGGAGTGGCTGACCAGTCCTTCGCGCGTCACCCAGCCGTAGTTCCCGCCATTGACGATCACGTCGACTTCTTCCTGCGCACCTTGGCCTACGTCGGCTGCGTAGAGCTTGCCCGTATCGCTATCGAAGCTCATGCGGTACGGATTTCGCAAACCGTAGGCGAAGATTTCGTCGACGCCGACGGTCACGCCGGAAAATGGATTGCTATTTGGGATTCGATACTGCCCGTTCGAGCTGGCAGTGGTGTTTGCATCGACATCCGTGGTCGGCTTGATACGCAGAATGGTGCCGTACACGTTCGTTACGTCCTGTCCGTTGCCAGGCGGACCGCCGGATACGCTGTTGCTGTGGCCGTCGCTGGGGCTATTCACCCCGCCGCTGTTGTCATTCGCGCCGCCCCCATCGCCCAGCGAAATGTAGAGATAGCCGTCGGGGCCGAACGCCAACGTTCCACCGTTGTGATTGTCTTGCGGCTTGCGAATGCGCATCAGTACACGCGATCCCGCGCCGGTATTCACCGTGTTGTCGTTGGCGTTATTGACCGTCCATTCGCGAATCACTGTTTGCGTCGAGCCGTTTCCAGATAGTTCGGGATGGGTGAACGTCGGCGCGTTATCGATGCTCGCGCCCGGGTTCTCGCTTGTAAACGTGTACAATTTGTGATCGGTTGCATAATTCGGCGAAAAGGCCAAACCCAAGAGTCCGCGCTCATCGTTAAGAGAGGGCACGATGAACCCACCAAGCTCGGAACTCACGTCGAGGAACGTTGTGGGACTGCCGCCGTCGTTGATGATTTCGATCTTGCCGGTCTGTTCGACCACAAATAATCGCGAATCCCCGGCCAAGCCCGTGGTAGTAAGGTAGTCGGGAAAGGCGGGACTATTAACCGAGCCGAGCGTCACCACGTCGTGCAACTGCGCGGTGATCGTACCGGCACCGACGGTTGTCGTTTGAGCCTGAATGGCCGACGAACCGGCAAGAAATAAAGCTGCGGCAGCCGAAATGTAAACCCGCTTCCCCATATCTGCTCCTCGCGCAGCCAGGGAAGCGCCCCCGACGTGAATTGACTGCGCCTGCCGGCCATTATACGCAGCGCCGCTTCACCGGCTCGGCGGCCAATGGCCTCGGCCGGGGCTGTTAAATTAGGAAATTCTCGGATCAGCGAAATTCCCGAATTTTCCACGATTTCGGGAATGCTCGGCAACGATTCGCCGACCTTGACTGGACACTAAGTATCGCGCCGATACAGGCACAGGTTCCAGCCCGAAAGCCCGGCGTATGGATAGTACTGCACCAGGCGAAACGGCACGCCATACTTTTCGATTCGCTCTTGTGGCACAAAATCCATACTAGGATTTTGCACCAGCAACCACTGGGCCATTCGCACCGAATCCGCTGATGCAAATGCGGTGCGAATCGGTTTGGACAGCTCCATGCGCGGGCCATAAAATTCCAACATCATCCCGTGCCGAAACGGGTGATCAATCGCCACCAGCACCTCAGGCCCCGTGGTTTGTTCTTCCATGACTTGGATGGCCTGTCGATAACGGCCGCGGCCTAGCTCGATCAATTTCGTAATGTGCCACAAGTTGGCGACGGCGAATGCGGCGAGAAGCAAACCCAGCCATGCCAGGTTCGCGGCCCGGCGACTGACGATTCCTCCGGTGCCTTCGGCCCACAGCAACAGCAGAAACAAGGCGCTGCCTAGGAAATATCGCGGATACAACGGCTGGCGCGGGATGACAGTCTGCACGAGCGCGGGACAAAGGACAATCACAACCAAATAGAACGCCGCTCGCTTCGGCGATTGACGCCATACGATCCAAAGGGCCGCTAGCGTGACCAACGCTGTGATTCCCGCAGCAGCGTACGCGCTCGGTCCGCCGAGCGGTCCGCCAACGGCCAGCGACATCGTTTGCATTACGATGACGAAGAGCGCGGTAATTTCGCCGCCGCCAGTCATCGTCGCTGCCAGGCTGACCCAGTACAGCCAGCCAAAAAATGCACCGGGCACAACAGTGCGCAGGATCAGCATTCGCAGCCAAGGTCGCCGGTTTTGATCGCTGTGTTGTTCACGCCACGGCCACCAGGTCCAAACTTGCGCCGCCAGATAAACATTGACGAACAGCGGATGGGCCAAAAAACCCAACACGCAGCTAACGCTGAATAAAATGTCCCAGCCGATGCTTCGCGACGAATCCGATTCTCGCAGCGAGCCGAACGCCATGATGGAAAGCAACAACTGGTAGGCGTAGCCGCGCGCCTCAGAAGAATACTGCACCAGAAAAAACGAAAACCCCGTGAGCATCACCGCCGCGAAGACCGTCGCCGGGCCGCTTCGTCGCAGAAACCAGCCCGCCAAACACATGGTCAACGCCCGGCGACAACCGCCGGCCAGCGATACATCCAGGCCGAGCCGTCGGGTCCCACCGCGTACACCCACAGGGAATTCAGGAAATGGTTGTTGTCGTGCTGTAGATGTAAAAAAATATCCGACGGGGAATGCGCGTGTTCCTGCACCAGCCGGATGCTCCACACCTCATCAAGCCACAATTCTCCGCGAGCAGCGGCAATTCGCAACGCCGTTGCGATCAGGCACACGAAGATGGTGGCCGCGAACAAAAGCTGCGCGCGCCTCAGATGCGATTGCGAAAGAGAGAGATCGCCTGCCGAATTCGAAGCAGAAGCGTGATCACCCAACATGAGTTAACCCATCTGCACGACAAGCTCGCCGGCTTCCACGGGAGTGCCCGGCTTCACCAGCACGTCGGCCACGCGTCCATCGGCGTCGGCGTACAATGTGGTTTCCATCTTCATGGCTTCCAGCGATAGCAATTTCGCCCCCTTTTTTACATTGTCGCCCGCCTTCACCGCCACGGTGACTACTAACCCCGGCATGGGTGCGGCAATCTGTTTGGCGTCATTCGGATCGGCTTTAGGCCGGCGCACAATTTCCGGCTTCAGTGATTTGTCGGCCACCGACACGCTGCGTGGCTGGCCGTTGAGCTCGAAGAACACCGTCCGTGTCCCATCGGGGTGCGCCTCGCCGACGGTCAGCAATTTGACAATGAGTGTCTTTCCCGGCTCGATTTCGATCGTCAACTCCTCGCCCGGTTGCGGGCCATACAGGAAAAACGGAGTGGGCAACGTGCTAGTGTCGGAGTATTGCGCGACGTGAGTCACGTACTCTTGAAACACGCGAGGATACAGCAGATGCGAAATCACGTGCTGCGGGCTGGGTTTTCCGCCCAGCAGTTTTTCCACCGCGGCGGCTGCGGCATCGAAATCGGCCTGCGGCAGCGATTCGCCGGGCCGCCCCTTCACCGGCTTCACGTCGCGCAGAATTCGCTTTTGCACATCCGGCGGGAATCCACCGGGCGTTTGACCCATTCGGCCGGCCAGCAGGTCGATCACGCTTTCCGGATAGGTGAGCTCGCGCGACGGATCCAAAACCGCTTCGACCGGCAAGTTGTTGGTGACTAAAAAGAGCGCTAAATCGCCGACCGACTTCGACGTCGGGGTCACCTTCACGATGTCGCCCAGCAGGCGATTCACGTCGGCATACATGCGGCAAACTTCTCCCCAGCGAGATGCTAGTCCTAATACTCGCGCCTGCTCCTGCAGATTGGTGAATTGGCCGCCGGGCATTTCGTGCAAATACAGATCGGCGTCGGGGCCCTTTAAGTCGCTTTCAAACGGTCTGTAGAACTCGCGCACCGCCTGCCAATAGTGAGCGATTTCACGTTGCACGTACTCTTCGATTCCCGTGCTGCGTTCGGTGAACCGCAAGGCATCGACGATGGCGTTCAAATTCGGCTGCGACGTCATGCCCGACATCGGCGCCATCGCGCCATCGGCGATATCCAAACCAACGCCTGCGGACCTTAATACCGCCGCCGCTGATACGCCGCTGGTATCGTGCGTATGGAAGTGAACCGGAATGCCAATTTCCTGCTTGAGGGTTTTAATCAGCAATTCGGCCGCATACGGCTTGCACAAGCCGGCCATGTCTTTGATCGCCAGAATGTGCGCACCCATCTTCTCCAGTTCCTTGGCCAGTTGGACGTAATATTTCAGGTCGTATTTCGGTCGCTGGGGATTCAGAATATCGCCGGTGTAGCAAATGGCGGCTTCGCACAATGCGCCTGCTTGCAGACCTCGTCCATTGCCACGCGCATGTTTTCAGTCCAATTCAGCGGATCGAAAATGCGGAACAGATCGATCCCAGCCTCCACGCTTTCCTTCACAAATGCTTGCACCAAGTTGTCGGGATAATTCATGTATCCCACGGCGTTGGAAGCGCGCAAGCAGCATTTGAAACAAGATGTTGGGAATGCGCTCGCGCAGATCGGCCAGCCGCTGCCAGGGATCTTCCTTCAGAAACCGCATGGCGGTGTCGAACGTCGCTCCGCCCCACATTTCCAGCGAAAACAGCTCGTTCATGCCGTACGAGTACGCATCCGCGATCTGCAGCATGTCGTAGGTGCGCATCCGCGTGGCCAACAAGCGATTGATGCGCATCGCGGAACGTCGTGTCGGTCAGCAACAAACGCTTTTGCTCGAGAATCCATTGGCTGAATTTCTTCGGCCCCAATTCTTGCAGCAGTTGCCGCGTCCCGTGCGAGCGCCGGCTGATCGGTATCGAACTCGAGCACCGGGGCAGGCTCGCGCCGCTTGGCCACGGGCCGATCCTTCACCAGCGGATTCCCGTTGACCACCACATCGGCCAAGAAATGCAACAGCTTCGTGGCGCGATCGCGGCGCACCGGAATATCCATCAATTCCGGCGTGTCGTCGATAAACGTCGTGGTCGTCTTTCCCGCCAAGAAGTCAGCGTGCGTTACCAGGTTGATCAAAAACGGCACGTTTGTCTTTACGCCCCGCACGCGGAACTCCTGCAGGCAGCGTTCCATCCGCGCCGCGGCATCTTTGAACCGCCTGCCCCGCGCCGTGACCTTCACCAACAGCGAATCGTAATACGGCGTTACCACCGCGCCGGAAAACGCCGTGCCGGCATCCAAACGAATGCCCATGCCGCTGGCCGATCGATACGCCGAGATCCGCCCATAGTCGGGCACGAACCGGTTCTCGGGGTCTTCCGTGGTCACGCGACATTGCAGCGCGTAGCCCGTGGTGCACACGTCGTCCTGATTGGCCAGCCCGATTTCCGGATCGTCCAGCTTGTTGCCTTGTGCGATTAGAATCTGACTTTTAACAATGTCGATGCCGGTGACTTCTTCGGTGACGGTGTGCTCCACTTGAATGCGCGGATTAACTTCGATGAAAAAATGCTCGCCGGTTTCGGCATCGACCAAAAATTCCACCGTGCCGGCATTCTCGTAGCGCACCGCTCGGCCGATGGCCAGCGCCGCGTCGCACAATTTCTTGCGCAGTTGCGGATCGAGATCCACTGCCGGGGCCACTTCCACGACCTTTTGATGCCGCCGTTGCACCGAGCAATCGCGCTCAAACAGATGCACTAAATTGCCGTGCAGATCGCCCAAAAGTTGCACTTCGATGTGCCTCGCGTGGCGGACGTATTTTTCCAGAAAAATATCGCCGTTGCCGAAGGCGGCCGCCGCTTCGCGCTGGGCCGATTCCAGCATCGGGGCCAGCTCGTCGGCCGAGTTGACGGTCCGCATGCCGCGGCCGCCGCCGCCGTGAGCCGCTTTCAGCATGATCGGATAGCCAAGCTTCTCGGCCGCCGCTTTTGCCTCCTTCAAATTACCGACGGCTTTGGCGGTGCCGCCCAAAATCGGCACATTCGCTTTACTGGCGATTTCGCGTGCGGCCGTTTTATCGCCGAGTTGTTCCAACAGTTCGACGCGCGGTCCGACAAACGTAATTCCCGCCTTGTCGCAGGCGCGACGGAACTCGGGGTTCTCCGAAAGAAAACCGTACCCTGGATGAATGGCGTCGACTTCGTGCGCCGCGGCCACGGCCACGATCGCATCGATGTCCAAATACGAGCGGATCGGCTCGCCGATCTGGCCGATCAAATAGGCTTCGTCCGCCTTGAAGCGATGCAGCGCGTACCGGTCTTCGTGGGAATAAATGGCGACCGTGCGGATGCCCAACTCGTGCGCCGAACGAAAAACGCGGATGGCAATTTCGCTGCGGTTGGCCACCAACAGCTTGCGGATCGGTTTCATGAAAGCCGGTTGGAACTCCGGAAGGTACGTCGGTCGCGCTGGCCGCCTCACTTGGTCCGACCGATCCAAGGGCACGAATCTCTCATACTATCCTACTCTAGGAATCCCGCCAGGGCTTTCTTGGCAATCACGCTCGGTCATGGTAACTTCGCAACCTTGCGGGATAGGGGAACTTGTGGGCCGGCATGCGCAGGACAGAATCGGCTACGAGCTGGTTCATCGCTCACACGCGCGGTCAGATTTACGGAGGCTCAATGCGCCATGATCTTCGATCGCCTCGAACAATCGGCCCAGTATCGGCGGCTGCATCCGGGCTTCGACGCCGCATTTGACTTACTGCAAAGCACGCCCTTTGCCGAGCTGAAGCCCGGGCGCCACGATGTGATGGGCGACACGCTGTATTTGATCCTGGAAGAGTGCGAAGGGCGCGGCCGGGACGCTACCCGTCTGGAAGCCCACCGCAAGTACATTGACGTACAATTTATTGTGCCCCGAGCGGGGGCGGCGGCCGAAGAATTCGGCTGGCGGGCGGTGGCCGATTGCCCGAGCGTCGCGGAGAAATACGATAAGGAAAAGGACATCGTATTTTTCAGCGACAAGCCGGAGTTGTGGTTTACGCTGCCGCCGGGGCATTTTGCCGTGTTCTTACCGACCGATGCCCACGCCCCGCTGGCCGGCAAAGGCAAGGTGCTTAAGGCCGTCGTAAAAGTCGCCGTCGATTGGTGAAGTTCGTTACGAGTTTCGAGTTTCTAGTTGTGAACCTGAATAACACGAAACCAAAAACTCGGAACGCGAAACGTGGTTAGCCATGCGCCTTCTGACTTACAACATTCATAAAGGCATCGGCGGGCGCGATCGGCTATACCGCCTGCAGCGGATTATCGACGTCGTCGAGGCGGAAAATCCCGACCTCGTTTGCCTGCAAGAAGTTGCCCGGCACCTGCGACGCTCGCATTTCGACGATCAACCCGGCCTGCTCTGCCGTTATTTCAAGTCCGCCAACTATTGCTTTCAGCCCAATGTCCATCTGCGGACGGGCGGCTACGGCAATCTGATTTTGTCGCGCTGGCCCATTCTGCGCAAGCATCAGATTTCGCTTCAGCTTAAAACGAAAAAGCCGCGCGGCGCTCAATTAGTGGTCGTGCAAACTCCCGAAGGGCCGCTGCACCTGGTGAACTACCATCTGGGATTGGCCGAAAAAGAGCGGCACTGGCAGGTGGAGCACCTGTTGAACCATCATTTGTTTCGCGAATCGATCGATCTGCCCACGCTGATTGCCGGCGATGCCAACGACTGGCGCAACACGCTGCATAAGGCCGACTTCAGCGTGCATGGATTTCAACAAGTTACCACGCCCATCTCGCGATTCCGTTCGTTTCCGGCCTACCTGGCGTTGGGTTCCTTGGACAAAGCTTTCTGTCGCGGAAAAATCATGGTGCGGCACGCCCGCGTGGTCCACAGCCAGTTGGCGCGCGCGCCAGCGATCACTTGCCGCTGGTGATCGATTTTCATCTCGACGCGGCGCAATTGAATGGCAAGCCGGCCCCGGCAGAATAAGCCGGCTGGCGCGCTGCGCGTAAGCGTAGTTCCACTAGCGGTTTGTGCCGCGAGGCTATCTCTTTGCGGGCTCATCGCCTTAGAATAGCGCCAGAGTCCGGCGCTCAACCATCGTTCTTGCTAGCACTCGGCCATAGGGTCGTACAATCATGCGATTTAAAGTTCGGCGATTGCTTGGGCGGTTTCTGTTAACAGCGATGAGCGTCGCTGGAGTTTTCCTATACGACGCGCCAGCGCACGGACAACTGTTCCGCGGCCGTTTTTTGCGCCCTGCCGCCGAGCCGGGGGTCGAAGCGATTGCCGGCGATCCGTACGGCGTCGGACGATGGACCGTGCAATTGCCGCCTGGTGTCAATCCCGCCTTGTTGGGTAACAACAATTTCATCCTTTCGGAGAAAAACGGCCGCGCCTCGTTTCAGGCCTTCCAGACAGAGTCGCTGCGCGCCGTAGCGCGAGAATTCCTGGGTCGCCCGCAAACGGCGACCGTTTATTTCTTGTTCACCGGCGATGCCCCGCTGCAGTTGGAATTGTTCACGCCGACCGGCACCACGACCGCGGTCACTCCGCAACGGGAGCCAGTCGGACACGCCCGATTGCTGACCGAATGGTGGGTGTCGTATGCCCGGCAAGCCAACCGCATCGATCGCTCTGCGGATTATCCGGATCTGGTCGACAATTATCTGTTGGCCACATTGTCGCGGCGATTGAATCTGCCGCCGGCGGGCCAAATGCCGCCGCCGTTGGTGCAATCGTTGGCCAATAGTCTGTTCAGTTCGATCACGGGCATTCGTGCCAATTCGTCCGAGGTTGAATCGGGCGATGAAGAACTGGACCGCCAGCTCGGCATGCTGCTGGGCGCCGACAATATGCGCAGCCAAATGCAAACGCAAGTTTTGGCGCGGCGCAGCGAGCCGCTCGAAGCCGCCGATCAGCCGCTGCCCGCCGGCATCCCCTTCGCCGCCAAGCTTCCCGAACCGTTGGGCGGAGCGAGCATCGAGCCGATCGCGCTGCACGTGCCGGCCGAGTGTTATTACGTCCGCTTCGGCACGTTCCCAAATTATCTGTGGTGGCGTCACACGATGACGCGCTGGCACGATGACTTGCAGAATTTGTTGAACCGCCGCGGGTTGGATTACGGCCTCACGGCGCGCGTCGAGCGGCAGATTTCGCTGAAAGAGTCCGCCCTGGCGGAGCTGCTCGGCCCCACGGTCATTTCCGACGTGGCGATGGTCGGCGGCGATCTGTTCTTCCGCGAAGGCGCCGCGGTGGGCATCCTGTTTCAGGCCCGAAATAATTTCGCGCTCTCCAGTGATTTCACCCGCCAGCGCGCGGAAACGCTTAAGCGCGAGCCCGGCTGCACGCAAAAACAGGTCGAGATCGCCGGCCACCAGGTCTCGTTTTTGTCCACTCCGGATAATCGCGTCCGTTCATTTTACGCCGTCGATGGCGATTTCCACTTTGTCACCAATTCGCAGCGGCTGGTGGAACGGTTTTTCGCAGTCGGCGCGGGCAAAGAGGCCCTGGGCCAAACCGCCGAGTTTCGCTACGCCCGCTCGCTGATGCCCATCAGCAACGATTACACCGTGTTCGCATATCTCTCGGGCGAGTTTTTCCGCAACCTTGTCGGTCCGCACTATCAGGTCGAAATGGCTCGACGCCTGCGATCCGCGGCTGAAATCGACATGGCCATGGTGGCGCAGCTTGCCGCCCGCGGCGATCGGCATGAAGCCCAATCGTTGGACGAACTTATCAACGCACAGTATCTGCCCGAGGGCTTTGGCGAGCGCGTCGACGGCAGCCGCCTGGTGCAAAACTCAGCCGGACAGTTCGACGATTCACTCCGCGGCGCTCGCGGGACGTTTTTGCCGGTGCCTGATGTGCAATTCGATCGCATCACCCCCGCCGAATCGCGCCGTTACCAGCAGTTCGCCACGTGGCTGCAATCGAAATGGTCGCAGTTCGATCCGGTCGTGGCTGGCGTGAAACGCGAGCGCGGCCCTGCGCCCGAGGTCGATCACATCGTGCTCGACGTGCAACTCACTCCGCTGGCCGCCAAAAATTACGAAACCATCGCCACGGCTCTCGGACCGTTGACGAAACAAAAGCTCGCCCCCATCCCGGGCGATTTGATCAGTGCGGAAGTCATCCTCAGCGGCAATCTGCTGAGCTCCAAAGGAATGGGTCAGCCGCAGGGCGTGTATCGCGCCTTCGGAGCAATCCGCGACGCCGTGCCCGAGGTGCTCAATGCTGCAGGCGCTGGACAGGATGCCGCGCAAGGCGGCGCGCCTCAATCGCCGCCTGCCGCTGCGCAACCAGGAGCTTCAGGCATCACTATCAATGGCGTGCCGTTGGGACGCGGAGGCCTGGGGAACGGTCAGTTGCTAGGGGGCCTGCTCGGAAATGCCGGCGGAGCCGCCGCGGCTTTGCTCTCGCCAACGGGTTTGTTGCCGCCGTTTTACTTCGGAGCTTATCCGACGCCGGCGGCCTTCGCTTGGCTGGGCGTCGGACAGGTGCAGTTGGACGCCGCGGGTTACGGTCGCTCGCCCGGCGGAATGTGGCAGCGCCGTGATGGGAACTTTACGGCGGCCTCTCCGCAACGCGACATTTTGGAAATCGTCACGCCGCAATTCAAGTTTATCGACGCGCCGCGACCGGCGCAGGCGTGGCTGCACTCGGGCGATTTGGGCCGCTCCAAGCTGACCGGCCTGGTGAATGGAGTGTTCTATCGTGCCGCCAAGCTGGCGGCGATCGGCAATCTGCGCTTCCTGCAGGAATTGAACACGCAACTGCGCGTGCCGCCGCAAGACTGCCTGAACGTGGCCCAGCAACTGACCGACGCTCGATTTGTTTGCCCACTGGGCGGGCAATATCAGTTGCAGCAGCAGTCCGGATCGCCCTCGGTTTGGGGTTCCACGGCGTTGCCGGCGACCCAGATGCGCCTGCTCGATGGTCTGTTCAGTCCGGCGCCGGCCGATTTCACCGCCCCCATCTTGAACTGGCTGCGACAGCTCGATGCCGACTTGTCACTGGACCAGCGCACGATCGCGCTGCACGCCGACGTCGATATGCAGCAGGGTGAAACCCCCGCGGCGGCCGCCGCAAAACCGTCTTCTGCATCGCCGGCACCTTCGCCTCGCGCCGGAATCACTTCCGCCTCCGTCCCCCGCAACCCGGCAAATAGCGCTACTTCGCCGATAGCGCTGCCTTGGCAGCGGCGATCGTGGCATCGATATCTGCTTCGCTGTGCGCCGCCGATACAAACAGCGCCTCGTATTGGCTGCACGGCATGTAAACGCCGCGGTCGATCAAGCCCCAAAAATATTGGGCGAAGCGTTTCATGTCGCTGCGACTGGCCGTCGGCCAATCGACGACCCGCTCAGGATTGAAAAACAGCGTCATCATGCTCCCGACTCGCGCCACGGTGTGCGGCACGCCGGCCGATTTCGTGGCGGCATCCAATCCCGCGGCCAGCCGCCCGGATAGTTTTTCCAGCCGTGAATACGGATTGGTGTCGCGCAGCACTTTCAGTGTGGCGATTCCCGCCGCCGTGGCCAACGGATTTCCGCTGAGCGTGCCGGCTTGAAACACTTTGCCGGCCGGCAGCACGTGATCCATGATCTCAGCGCGGCCGCCGTACGCTCCCACCGGCAACCCGCCGCCGATGATTTTTCCGAGCGTCGTTAAATCTGGCCGAATGTTGAACAGCGATTGTGCTCCGCCATAGGCCACGCGAAAGCCGGTCATCACCTCATCGAAGATCAACAGCGCCCCGTGTTTCTCAGTTTGTTCGCGTAGTGAGTTCAAAAAACCGGCCGCCGGCGGCACCACGCCCATGTTGCCCACGACCGGTTCGACAATCACGCCGGCAATGCGTGCGCCTGTTGGCGAAATGCAGCCTCCACGCCGGCAACGTCGTTAAATTGCAGCACCAACGTGTCCCCCGCCGTGCCCGCGGTTACGCCCGGCGAATTTGGCACGGCCAGCGTCGCCGCCGAACTACCCGCCGCCACCAGCAAACTATCAACGTGGCCGTGGTAATTGCCGGCGAACTTCACGATCACGTCGCGCCCGGTGAATCCGCGCGCCAAGCGAATGGCGCTCATCGTGGCTTCCGTGCCGGAGTTTACTAGCCGCATTTTTTCGATGCCAGGCACCGCTTGGATGATTAGCTCGCACAGTTCGCTTTCCGCTTCGGTCGGCGCACCGAAACTGGTGCCGCATTCCACCGCCGCATGCAGCGCCTTGGTCACCTGCGGATGGCCGTGCCCCAGAATCATCGGGCCCCACGAGCCGACGTAATCGATGTAGCGGTTCTCGTCCACGTCGTAGAGATACGCACCTTCGCCGCGCACAAAAACGATCGGCTCGCCCCCCACGCCGCCGAACGCCCGGGCAGGGCTGTTCACGCCGCCAGGCATCAATTCTTGAGCACGAGCAAACGCGGCGTGGCTTTTTTCGCGGGACATAGAAAAAGGCAAAAGCAAAAGGCAGAAATGACTTACCGCACCCAGCCTGAAGCTTCTTTCGCCCAATAGGTGATGATGATCGAGGCGCCGGCGCGGCGGATGGCGGTCAACATTTCCAAGGCTACGGCTCTTTCGTCCAACCAACCCTTCGCCGCCGCCGCTTTCACCATGCTGAATTCGCCGGAAACATTGTAAGCGGCCAGCGGAACTCCGGGGAACCGGTGCGCGCACCTGGCTAATGACGTCGAGATACGCCAGCGCCGGCTTGACCATCACGATGTCGGCCCCCTCGGCCAGATCGAGTTCCACTTCGCGCAGCGCTTGGCCGGCGCCGGCGGCGGCATCCATTTGGTAGCTGCGCCGATCGCCGAACGCCGGGGCACTTTCAGCCGCCTCGCGGAAGGGCCCGTAAAACGCGCTGGAAAACTTGGCGGCGTAGCTCATGATCGGCACGTGCGCCAAAGCGGCGCCGTCCAGGCCACGGCGAATGGCGCCCACCATCCCGTCCATCATTCCGCTGGGCGCCACGATGTCGGCACCGGCTTTGGCATGGCTGACCGCCTGTTTCGCCAATAACTCCAGCGTGGCATCGTTATCAACATCTTTACGGCCAGTTTTATCATTCAGCACGCCGCAATGGCCATGATCGGTGTATTCGCAAAAGCAAACGTCGGTGATCACCAGTAGATTCGGCGCGGCCTCTTTCACGCTGCGGATCGCTTGCTGCACAACGCCGCTGTCGCTGTACGAATCGCTGCCCAGCGCATCTTTCTTTTCCGGGATGCCAAACAGCAAAATCCCGCCCAGGCCCAGATCGGCAATCTCGCGCACATCTTCGGCGAGCCGATCGGGAGACCATTGAAAATGCCCCGGCATCGAGCCGATTTCCTGCTTCGCCCCCCGCCCAGCCCTGACGAACAGCGGCAAAATGAAATTCGCCGGCGCCAGCGCAGCGTCGCGCACCAGTTCGCGCACCAGCGGATGGTAACGCAGCCGACGTAGGCGCGTGGCTGGAAAGCCTGCGGCAGGCCGTTGTTCGTCTGGTTTTCCGTGGGGGGCCATACGTCAGTTATAGTCCAAATGATCCGACCGACAAAACCGCCTCGCCCGGGAAGAATCACTCACTGCTTGGTATCCGCCAGCGCAGCTTTGGCTTTCGCCACAGCGCCAGCCGCCCACGATTTATCGCCGTACAACTCGACAATGCTTTGCCAAATGCCGCGGGCCTGTGCCGGCGAACTGGACCGCAATTTATCGGCCCGCTTCAGACTGGCGTTGAGCACTTCCAAGCGCTGCGCCGCGGTTTTATCGAAGTCTCGCTGCAGCCTTTGCAACTGCCGTCTGGCCAACTCCACACACAGTGTCGAGTGCTCGGGAACATCTGCCTCGGAGCCATAAAGTTTCACCAAGGCCTCGAGCTTGTCGATGGCCTTTTGCGGATCATGCGACTCATAGCTCATCGCCTCTTGATAATCCAATTCGACGGGCGTCAATTGATCGTCGTGGCCAGGAAAGCGGGAGCGAATGCGAAATCGGTGCTCCATGCGTTCCAGCTCGATCTCTTCCTGGTAGCGCTTGACATCTCCCGCGCACGGATCGTCGGGAAATCGTTCCAAAAAATTGCCCACGTCGTCTTGCACGGCGACGAGTGCCGCCGGATCGCCTTCGGCGCTTGCCGCGGTAATGCGATCGTAAAGCTTGTCGGCCGAGGGCGGTCGCGTCAGATACCACAACAGCACTAAGATCGCCACTAAGCTGAGGGAAAGCACCGCAATTTGCGCGATTGCCGGCGCTTGCTCCTGCGAAGCTCGAACCTGCTCTTCGCGCAGCCGCCGGTCTTCTTCGATTGTCGTGAAGCGGTTTTCCACGGTCGTGGCGTCAACCGGCTTTGGCGACGGTTCGATTGCCAGCACCGAATCGTCATCGGCGCCGAGATCAATTGCCGATTTCGCCACGCTTTCCGGCACAGCAACCCGGGCCGCGCTTTCCGCGCCGCGACCGTCGGATCGTTCGGCTTCGGCGCCACCGCCGGCGGCGAATACGAATCGACCATCTGAGTCGGCGCGACCAGATCGTCGTCCGACTGCGGCAAAGGTTTTTCACTGACAGTTCGGTCCGCTGCCTGCGCTGGGCCCTCACCCACCCGCGTTTTGCCGGCGCCGGCTCGACTGCGCACCAACGACAAGCCATGCTCCATCGCCGCCAACTGCCGGCTGAGCACCAGCGCATTGGGCGCTCGCCCGTGCGGGTCCTTGGATAACAATCGGGTAATTGCTTCTTCGACCTCCGGCGGCACGTCGGTAGCAAAGCGCGAAACCGGCGGAGGCGGCTCGAATCGCTGCTTCTGCAACATCTCGGCCAGCGACGCCGTGCGAAACGGCGGCCGCCCGGCCAGCATCGCGAACATCACGCCGCCTAAGCTGTACAAATCGCTTAGCGGCGTCACCCGTTCGCCCGCCGCTTGCTCAGGCGACATATATTCGGCCGTCCCCACCAAGCCGCCTTCCAACGTCAATCTTGTATTGCCAAACAATCGGGCAATTCCGAAATCGGTCAGCTTGATCTCATCGCTTTTGGTCAGCAGGATATTGGCCGGCTTGATGTCGCGATGCACGATGCCATGGTCGTGCGCGTGCCGCAGCGCTTTGCACAGCTTGATGGCGTCTTGAATGACCTCGCGCCAACCGAACCGGCGGCCGCTCTGCAATTCCTCCTCCACGCTGTGCCCTTCGACCAGTTCCATCACGTAATACAGGTATCCTTCTTGTTCGCCGTAGCCGTACATCCGCACGATGTTGGGATGCTGGAGTTTTTTGAGCGCGTCGATTTCCAACTCGAAGCGTTCTCGGAAGCCGGGGTCGTCGGCCAGATGCGGATTGAGGACTTTCATCGCCGCCGATTCGCCCGTGTCGACGTGCACGCCGACGAACACGGCCCCCATCCCGCCGCGTCCCAGGCGTCTGCCGATTTTGTACGGTCCTAGCCGCTCGAATTGCATGACCATCTCACGAACGTAGAATGACGCTAGCGCCAACGATCTGGCAATCGATCTATTGTAGCCAAACTTGTCCGCCGACGGTCGAGTCGGTTGAGGAGCCGAAGCGTGAGCGAATTTGTCGATCTTCCTGCCGATACGAACCAGGCCCGGGGCATCGCCCAATACGCGATCGATTTCATGGCCGCCAGGTCGTCGCCTGGGCCTGCCGAGCAAGTATGGCAGCGGCTGGAACAGTTTCATGTGGATAGCGTGGCCTGCGGGGTGTCGGCTCTGGCCGCCGGTTGCAACGCGCCCATGCTGCTGCGGCAGGAAGCGCTGGCGTATGCCGAAAAAACGGGAGCGAACTGCTATGGCTCGCGCAGTTCCGGTTAAGCCCGAAAAAGCGGTGGTTGCCAATTGTTCCGCCGTGCGAGAGTGGGACGCCAACGGCACCAACTTCGGCTACGATCCGGCACGCGGCCACACTGCCGGCGAGTTCGGCCACAACGATTATTATCCGGTCGCGATTGCCGCCGCACAGCAAGCCGGCCTCGATGGCGCGGCTGCACTGCGCGGCATGCTGACGATCGACGAAATCCGCGGCCGCCTGGCCGAAGTGTTTTCGCTCAAGTCATGCAAGATCGACCACGTGCTGTACGGCGCCATCGCGTCAGCAGCCGTGTACGGCGCGATGCTCGGGGCCACCGTCGATCAACTTGAGTCTGCTATTGGGTTAGTCGTAGCCCATTACATCCCCTTCCGCGCCATCCGGCACGGCAAGCAACTTTCCGATTCCAAGGGCGCCTCGGCCGCCATCAGCACTGAAGTGGCCGTGCTCAGTGCGCAGCGCGCGATGCGCGGCTTCGTCGGCCCCGCCGATATTTTTCGCAATCCCGAGGCGGTGTTTTGTTTGTTCCAGCCGCCGACGAAGCTCGGCATGAGCCCGTTCGATCTGAATTTAGCCACCGGCGGCAACGATTTCACAATCATGGGCATGCACTTCAAGTTGGGCCTGTACGAGCATCAGTCCGCCGGCGCGATTCAAGGGTTGATGGATGTGCTGGCCTGCCAGCCGCGCTTGCTGGAAAGCGCGGACCAATTGCGATCGATTCGAATCACCATCTACGAGCCGGCCTTCCACATCATTTGCGATCCGGCGAAGCGCGATCCGCGCACGCGCAAAGCGCCGATCATTCGATGCCCTACATCATCGCCTCGCTGTTGCGCAAAGCGATCGAGCAAAAACGATCCGGCTGGAAGGATCTGATGCTCTTGCCGCAAGACTACGACAATGCGGCGATTACCAACGCGCTAACTCGACAACTGATCGACAAAATCGAAATCCGCCACGGAGGGAAGGAATACGATTCGAAATACCCTGATGGCATTCCCACCTCGCTGGAAATTGATCACGCCGAGCTGGGCACGATCTCCAGCGGCTTGGTCATGTATCCGCTGGGTCACGCCGCGCAACAAGAATTCTGAGTCGGAAGACGTTTTGGCGCACAAATTCCGCGCGTTGGCGCGAATGGCGGTCGAAGATCCCGACGCCCTGCGCCGCCGCTTTTCCGATCTACGCCAAAAGTCTGCCGGCGATATTGCCCGGTTGTGCGATTTCCCGATCCGCGGCATCTGAGGCGAATCGCATGACGCTATTTGGACTGCTGAACATCAACAAGCCGCGCGGGAAACTTCGCGCAGGGTCGATGATCAAGTGAAGTGGCTGGTGCATCCGGCGAAAGTCGGGCATGCCGGCACGCTCGACCCCCTGGCTTCGGGAGTGCTCCTCGTTTGCATCGGCCAGGCGACGCGGTTGATGGGCTATCTGCAGCAGTCGCCCAAGAGTTATCGCGCGGAGTTCCTGCTGGGGCAAACCAGTTCGACGGAAGATATTCACGGGGAACTGATCGAAATCGTAGATCCGCCACAACCGACGCGCGCGCGAAATCGAAAAAACGGCCCAGCGATTCGTCGGCGAAATCCAGCAGCGCCCGCCGGTGTTTTCGGCACTGAAAGTCGGCGGCCGGCCAGCCTATAAATTTGCCCGCAAAGGCCAAGCGGTGGAATTGGCGCCGCGGCCGGTCACCATCCATCGACTGGAACTGATCGATTGCGAGTATCCGCGCCTGGTTGTGGATGTCGACTGCAGCAGCGGCACGTACATCCGCTCCTTGGGGCGCGATCTGGCCGAATCGCTGGGCACAGGCGCGGTGATGTCGGCGCTTGTACGCACGGCCATCGGCAACTTTCGCGTCGCAGAATCGATCGACGTGACGACGCTCACGCGCGAAAACCTGGCGGATTACTTGCTTCACGCGCGCCGCGCCGTCGAGCATCTGCCGGCGATCACGCTCGACGAGGCCCAACTGCAGCGAATTGCCCGGGGACAATTCATCCCGTTGCCCGACGAGAGCAATCCAGCGGAAATCGGCCAGGAGTTTGCCGCGTTTGACGATCGCGGAAACCTTGTGGCCATCCTGCACCGCCGTGACGACGGCCAGTTGGGCCCGCGGCTGAATTTCTCGAACTCTTGAACAGCTCTACAGGCTGACCGTTACAGTTTCGCTCTTCGACATAAGCGGACGCAAAATCGGCGCTCTTCCGTCGGATTGCAGTCCATCTGGCCAATTGGCGCACCATCGAGTGGTAAAATTCCGTACAGAAACCCGCCACCCCTGGGTTTTGCGAGGGAAGCAATACCGGGCAAGGACGTGCCCAGGCGCCACGCCGCAATTGGCGGATGGCGAAAGCGTGTTGGTGTTTGGAACCGTCCATGCTCGAAAAGCGTAATCACAAGCTCGACGTTTTGGCGCTGGTGCTCTTGGCGCTGGGATTGTTTCTGTTGGTGTCGTTGGTTACGTATCATCCCAGCGATTTGGCCGAGTCGCAGCCGCACTTCACGGCCTTCATGAAGCCTGTGCCGACCGCGTCGAAAATGGCCAATGCCTGCGGCCGCTCGGGCGCCTATGCCGCCGAGGGTTTGTTCCGCTTGTTGGGCTGGGGCGCCTATTATCTTGTGATCAGTCTCGTGGCGGTCGACGTGTGGCTGTTGGCGCGCCGCCCACTCACGGACCCCGTGCTGCGGGCCATCGGCTGGATTATGTCGCTGGTGGGCGTGACGACGGTCCTGGCATTGATGGGACCTGCCATTTCGCCGGGACCGATTATCGGACCAGGCGGATACATGGGGGCCGCAGGCCGGGCTTTGCTGGAGATAAATTTCGCCGCCGCCGGCGCATACATCCTCACGTTCAGCATCCTCATCGGTGGATTCATCCTCTGTTCCGATTATCTGTTGATTCGGCTGGCGGCCATCGTGCTACGCGTGCCGCTGCGATTTGTGGGCGTAGCTACCACGCAGATGTTGGGCGGCACGATTCAATTTGTTCGCCCGTCGGGCGACTCAGATGACCTGACGGCAACCCGCTCCGACGTCGAACCGGCGATCCGCTTCCGCGGCAAACGGATCGACAAAGATTCCGAGGCTGAAAAAGTAAATGGCAAGCCGAACGACGTGGCCAAGCTGAAATCCTCCCAAGCCGATGACGCCGACGACGACACGGACGAATCCGACGATGACGATTCGGGTTGCGAAGCCGCGGCGGGCAAGCCCGGTATCGGTGCCCGCCTGGCATCGGCCCTGCGCATCGGCGGCCGCAACGCCGAACGCGAAGAAATGATGCACGAGCTGGAAGCCGCTTCGCACCTCGTCGATGAACCCATCGATTACGACTTTCCCCCGCTCAATTTGCTGCTGGCCGGCGAATCGGTCCATCTCGACGAACACGAAAAGGAAGTCCGCCTCAAGGCGAAAATCCTGGAAAAGACGTTCGCCAACTTCGGTTTCACGGTGAAGGTGGTCGAAATCGAAACCGGCCCGGTCATCGCCCAATACGAGGTGGAACTGGAAGCCGGGTTGCGGCTGTCGAAAATCACCGGCCTGGCCGACGACCTGGCCATCGCCTTACGCGTGCCCAGCGTGCGCATCGTCGCGCCGATCCCCGGCAAAAACACGGTCGGGATCGAAGTGCCCAACAACGATCGTCAGTTGGTCCGCATGCGCGAGGTGATCGAAGAAACCAACGGCCGCGTCAAGAAAATGCGCATCCCGCTGTATCTGGGCAAGGACGTGGCGGGCAATCCGATGGTGGTCGATCTGGCCACGCTGCCGCATCTGCTGATCGCCGGCCGCACTGGCACGGGAAAAAGCGTGTGCCTGAATTCGATTATTACGTCGATTCTGATGACGCGCAGCCCCAACGACGTGCGGATGCTGATGATCGATCCCAAGATGGTCGAGCTCAGTCCGTACAAGAAGTTGCCGCATTTGATGCACCCCGTGGTCACCGACATGCGCAAGGCCGAAGCCATTTTGGCCTGGGCCGTCGAGAAGATGGAAGAACGCTACGCCTTGTTGGCCCGCGCCGGCGTGCGGCACATCAGTGTTTACAACCAGATGGATGAGCAGGAATTGATGCGCCGCCTGCGGCCGGAAAATGCCGAGGAGCGCGCCGCCATCCCGCGCCATTTGCCATACATCGTGATCGTCGCCGACGAAATGGCCGACTTGATGATGATCGCCGCCAAAGAAGTCGAGCAGCACATCATCCGCCTGGCGCAAAAGAGCCGGGCGGTCGGCATCCACCTGGTGTTGGCCACGCAAAAGCCGACTGTGGATGTCATCACCGGCCTCATCAAATCGAATCTCCCGGCCCGCATTTGTTTCCAAGTCGCCAGCCGCACGGATAGCCGCGTGGTGCTGGATGAAATGGGGGCCGACAAGCTACTGGGCAACGGCGACATGCTGTTCCTCCTGCCCGGCACCAGCACACTGTTGCGCGGCCAGGGCACGTACATGAGCGACGATGAGATCAATCGTCTGTTGGATTTCGTCGGCACCGCCGAGCCGCATTTCGTCACCGAGCTTGTGCAACTCAAACCCACAGTCTCCGGCGACGGCAGCGACGCCGATCGATTCAAAAACCGCGACGAGCTCTACGAGCAAGCGGTCGACGTCGTGGTGCGAGAAGGGCGCGGCAGCGTTTCGCTGTTGCAACGAGCCTTGGGCATCGGCTATGGCCGTGCTGCGCGCCTGATCGACTACATGGCGGAAGATGGCATTGTCGGCGAGTACAACGGTTCGCAAGCCCGCGAGGTGCTGATCACGCTGGATCAATGGGCGACGATGAGCAATCAAGCCGAGCCCGCTCCGAAAGCCAGTTCGCCTTCGTCCAGCAGTGCGAAAACGGCCTTAACCGCCGCGGAAGCCCCCAAGGTGCGTCGCAACCGCATCGTGCCGGAGGCTGAAATGGAAGACGATTGCGACGACCAGCTTGATGACGAAGTCGAGGAGAGCGACGAATCAGACAAAGTCGACGATCAGGATGATGACGACGTCGACGATCCGTCGGAGCTTGACGCCGATGAGTCGGATTGCGACGAACAGTTCGATATGCCCGATCGGTCTCAGCGATTCCGGGCCGAAAAGCGCTTAATCTCTCGTAGCGCGCCGGATTTGCCTGCCTTACGCGGCGCCAACAGCCGGCGCTTCATTCAAACAATTGGCTCGCTTACAATCAATAATGTGCGCACAGCGCTTGCGAAAGCGAGCCGGCCACGGTGCAAAAAGGGCTGGAAGTGGCGCGCACGCAAGCGGAAGGTGCGCTTGCGCAGCAGTTCCAAGCTTGGCTCGGTAATTATCAAATCCAGCATCCCGACGCCAACGATGCGCATGACCAAAGCGACTCCAATTAATCTCGCACCGTCGGCCACACCGCCTTCCGCCGTGCCGCATTGCTCTCCGCTGATTGGAACGATATTGCTGGCCGGGCTGGCGCTTTTGGTCTATTTACCTTCGATTCAGGGAGGATTCATCTTCGATGACAACGTGCTGCTGACGCAATCTCCGTATGTGGCTGCTCCCGACGGGCTGTATTGGTTTTGGTTCACCACCAAGCCAATTGATTTCAACCCAGTTTCCAACACCAGCTTCTGGATCGAGTGGCGGCTGTGGGGCCTGAATCCCACGGGCTATCACGCGACCAATTTGCTGCTGCACGTCGCTTCGGCGATTTTGGTCTGGGCAGTTTTGCGCAAGCTGTGGGTGCCGGGCGGCTTTCTGGCGGCGTTGTTATTCACCGTTCATCCGGTCAATGTGGAGGCCGTGGCCTGGATTGCCCAACGGAGAGATATGCTGGCGATCGTGTTTTTTCTGTTGACCATCCTGTGGTATTTGAAGTCCGGCGAATCGCACGGCCAGTCGGCCTCAATTGAACCGACGAACATGCCGCCCCCTGCTGGGCAGCCATCCATTGACAAGTGGTACGGCCTGAGTTTGCTGGCGTACATGCTGGCGATGCTTAGCAAAGGCTCTCCGGCAACCCTGCCGGTAATGCTTTTGGGGCTGACTTGGTGGCAACGCGGGCGAATCGGCTGGGCTGACCTGCGGCGAATCGCGCCGTTTTTGTTCGTAGCCGCCGCATTGACTGCCATGAATATTTGGTGGCAAAGCCACATGGTCGACGAACCGATTCGTTCGGGCGTGGCGGAGCGCTTCGCGGGCGCGGGCGCCGTTATCTGGTTCTATCTATCCAAAGCGCTTTTGCCGATCAACCTGATTTTCGTTTATCCCCGGTGGCAAATTCAGATCGCCGGCGTGGTCTGGTGGCTCCCTCTGATTGCCGCGCTGGCCGTAACGGCATTGCTCGCCAAGCAAGCTTGCGGCGGCCGGTCGAAATGGGGACGAGTGTTGCTGCTGGCTTGGGGCTTCTACGGTCTGGCCTTGTTGCCGGTGATGGGCTTCACCGACGTGGGCTACATGAAATATTCGCTCGTGGCAGATCACTATCAGCATATCGGCCTGATCGGCGTGGTTGCCCTCGTGGCAGCCATTTGGAAGCTTTGGCACGACCAGGCGCAGGGCGCCATGCGTTTTGTGGCCATGCCTTCGGCGCCGGCAGCGGTGGTGCTGCTGGCAGCTCTCACGTGGCAGCAAAATCAAATCTACAAGGACCCGATCACGCTGTATCGGGCCACGATGCGGCAGAATCCCTCAAGTTGCATGGTTCATGACAATTTGGCAGGCTCATTGATCGAAGCCGGGCAACCGCTGGAAGCGATCGAGCAATGCCGAGAGGCGCTACGCCGGAAACCCAAGGACGACCTGGCGCTTTACAACATGGCGACTGCACACCTCCAAGTAGGTCAGCTCGAACAAGCGGTGGAAAACTTCCAACGAGTAATCGCACTGAACCCAAGTTTTCCCGATGTGTACACCCACTATGGAATTTTGCTTGGAAGACTCGACAGACTTCCCGAAGCCATCGATCAACTTCAGCATGCCCTGTTTTTTAATCCGGACGATGCCGAAGCTCACCGCGGACTTGGGCTGGCATTGGCCAAAAGCAATCGGTTTCAGGAGGCAATCGAGCAATTCGAGGCCGCCTTGCGCTTGCAGCCCAATCATGCGGGGGCGCACGCCGGCCTGGCGGCTTTATTGGTCCAACAGGGCCGACTACAAGAAGCGGTCGACCAATATCAACAAGCTTTGAAAATCAAACCGCAGATGACGACTGCCTGCTTTCAGCTAGCGCAGGCACACGCACAAATGCGACAGACCGCACAGGCCATCGCCGCCGCGCGACAGGCGATTGAGCTAGCCCGCGCGCAAGGACAAACCGAATTGGACAACGAAATCACGACGTGGCTGGAAAATTATTTGGCGCATCACGGGAAGGCGCCGGAATAAGGAACGGATTCGAAGCAATCGTCCCGATACCGTCAGCAATTTCATCGTCGCCATGACCAACCCAAAGGCTTTTACCGCAGTGGCGGCCGAATGGCAGATGTATTTGCCGCTAGCGGCGATTGTAGCGCCAGCCGTTGTGGGAGGCTGCTGGCTGCTACGGAGAGCCGGCACCGCTTACCCTCCGTGGAAGTTATTCAATCGCTGGGCAGCAATGGCCGCCGTTATCGTAGCATTGATGACCGGCGCTTTCGGCATCGCCAAAGGAAGTCGACTTGCAGCGTACCGCGATCCGTTGGTGTTATGTCATGGGACGCTGGCTTCGCAACCAGATAATTGCGTGGCGCCGATCAGCATGGCAGAAAAGGCGCTTGAATTGGCGCGAGCACAAGGACTGGCTAACCTGGCACAACGGCTGGGAAAATGGCTGACGAGCGATCGGCTGCAGCAAAAGGGCTCGCCGGGCCGAGCAACCCCATCGGAAACCGTCGGAGCATCGCCGTAATCAACGCATCTGTTAAAGGCAAGTAGCCTGTGTCGATCATTCGTCCCCGAATTGAACTCCCATGCCGCAACTGTCTACGCTTCAAAAATCGCTGTTGATTGCCGGGCTGACATTCCTGGCGTATTGGCCGTGCCTGAGCGGAGACTTCATCATCGACGATGGGATGTACTTGACCAATTCGCGCTTCATCGAGTCGCCCACTGGAGTACTTTGCTTTTGGTTCACCAACCGGCCGGCCGATTATTATCCGGTTTCCAATACATCGCTGTGGATCGAATGGCGGCTGTGGGGAATGGATCCCACCGGCTATCATGTCACCAACCTGCTGTTGCATATCGCTTCGGCATTGTTGATTTGGGCGATCCTTCCGCAGTTGCGGATACCCGGCGCGTTTTTGGCGGCATTTTTGTTCGCCGTGCATCCGGTGAACGTGGAAGCCGTGGCGTGGATATCGCAACGAAAAGATCTCCTCGCACTGTTCTTCTTTTTGCTGTCAATTTTCTGGTATTTGAAGGCCGACGAGCTGTTTCCTCATGACGGCGAATCGCTTTCCGCGCAGCCGCAAACTCCGGATTCGCGGTCGGCAGCGGAAAAATGGTATCGCCTGAGCTTGCTGGCGTTCGTGCTGGCGATGCTTAGCAAAGGCTCGCCGGCGATGTTGCCGGTCATCCTACTCGGGATGGTGTGGTGGCGGCACGGGAAGATCGCTCGATCGGACCTGTCCCGAAGCGTGCCGTTTTTTGTTGTGGCGGTTGCGCTGGTCCTGATGAGCATATGGATGCAAAGTCGCGTGCTGGAAAAATCGGCGCACACAGGATTTGCCGAGCGCCTCGCCGGCGCGGGCACCGCGATCTGGTTCTATTTGTCGAAGGCGCTTTTGCCGATCAATCTGGTTTTTGTGTATCCCAAATGGACCGTTCAGATTGGCGACATACTCTGGTGGCTGCCGGTGGTTGCCGCGGCGTCGGTGACGGCAAAATTGCTTTGGCGCTTCCGCGGACCGCGTGAGTCGTGGGGCCGTTCGCTGTTGTTCGCTTGGGGCAACTTTTGCGTCGCGCTGGTACCTGTGCTGGGCTTTGCCGACGTGGGCTACAAATTGTATTCGCTGGTGGCGGACCATTATCAACACATTGCCATCATCAGCGTGGTGGCAGTCGTAGCAGCGACATGGAGCGTTTGGAGCAAAGCAGCGCCGGCCGCGATTCGCCCAGTGGCAACAACGGTCGCGATGGCGGCGATCTTGATGCTGGCTTTGCTAACCTGGCAACAAAGCGCGCTCTTTGCTGATCCCATGACGCTTTATCGGGCGACCTTGGCGAATAACCCGAGTTGCGATCTGATTCGCAACAACTACGGTGCTGCGCTGAATCGTGCGGGCCGGCCGTTGGAAGCAATAGAGCAATGCCGACAGGCCCTTCGCGGCCGACCCGATTTGCCTCAAGCCTATTTCAATATTGCGCTGGCGCACCGGCAATTGGGACATATCGACGAGGCTTTGGAGAACTTCCGTCAGGCGACTGCATTTAAGCCTCCGCTGCCCGATATGTACACCGAATACGCCATCCTTCTGGGCCAACAGGGGCAGCTCCAAGAGTCGATTGAGCAATTTCAACAAGCAATTGCCATTGATCCGGAATATGCCGACGCCCACAGCGGCCTGGGATTCGCGTACTTCATGAACAATCAGCCGCAAAAGGCGATCGATGAATTTGAAGAAGCCATCCGCCTGAACGCCGGTCACGGTGGAGCTCATGCCGGAATGGCCGCGGTACTTGTTCACGAAGGACGCTATCAGGAGGCGGTCGAACAATACAAGTTAGCTCTCAAGTACAAACCACTTGCCGATCTTTGCGCTAAACTGGCGGAGGCCTATGCACAATTAGGGCAGCCGGCCAACGCCATCGCTGCGGCGCAGCAGGGGATTGAGCTCGCACATTCCCAAGGGCAAACAGCGCTTGAAAACCGCATTCGGACGTGGCTGGACGCCTATCTTTCCCGCGGACAAGCGCCGACCGACGAAAAGAGCCAGCCTGCACATTAAGCGCCATCGGACAGATTATGGCTGCGATAAGAGTCCGGCTTGAGCCATGGCTGGTTGACGAACGATCTCACCAGCCTGTCAAATCAAAAATAGGGCCTCGTAATCGAGCGAACCCAACCGCCGGTAGGCTATCCTTTAAAGACTATGCGCCGCATCCAAATCTACGACACGACGCTCCGCGACGGCAGCCAGGGAGAAGGGGTCAACTTCTCGCTGCAGGATAAGCTGCTGATAACTCAGCGGCTCGACGAATTGGGCTTCGATTTCGTCGAAGGGGGCTACCCCCTGTCGAACGAAAAGGACGCCCAGTTCTTCCAGCGCGTGCCCGAACTGGATCTCAAGCATGCGCAAGTCTGTGCCTTCGGCATGACGCGCCGCAAAGGAGTCAAGCCAGACCAGGACCCTGGGATGAAATCGCTTTTGGATTCCGGCGCAAAAACGCTCACGATCGTCGGCAAAACTTCCGTCTTCCATGTGACCGAGGTCCTGCGGGTTTCGCTGGAAGAAAACCTGGCGATGATTTCTGAAACGGTCAAATACTTGCGCGATTGCGGCCGCGAAGTGATCTACGACGCCGAGCATTTTTTCGACGGCTGGAAGCTGGATCAAGATTATTCCGCCAAAACGATCCGCGCCGCCGCCGAGGCCGGCGCCAAAATCGTCGTGCTCTGCGACACCAACGGCGGCAGCATGACTGAAGACATCTGGCAGCTAACCAAGGCCACCCAGAAGGTTCTCGATGTTCCTGTGGGCATTCATTGCCACAACGATTGCGATTTAGCCACGGCAAATTCGTTGGCCGCGGTGGAGGCCGGTGCAGTCCAAGTGCAGGGCACCATCAACGGCGTCGGCGAGCGCTGCGGCAACGCTGATCTCATCTCAGTTTGCGCCAACCTGGCCGTCAAGAAAAAAGGCTACGAGGTGCTGGCCCCCGGCGGCGCGCAGCGCCTCACCGAGCTTTCCCGCTACGTGTACGACCTGGCCAACATGAACTACCGTTCGACTCAGCCCTTTGTCGGCCACAGCGCGTTTGCCCACAAGGGTGGCATGCATGTGCATGCCGTGGCCCGGGTCACCAACAGCTACGAACATATCGAACCAGACCAGGTGGGCAACGAGCGCCGCATCTTGGTCAGCGAACTTTCCGGCCGCTCCAACATCGTCGCCCTCACCACGCGATACAATCTGCAGGACAACAAAGAATTGATGGATCGGATTTTGGCGGAGGTCGTCAAACTGGAAAACCGTGGCTATCAATTCGAGGCGGCCGAGGCATCCTTCGATCTGCTCGTGCGCCGCGCCGCCGGCACCTTCAAGCCGCATTTCGAGACGCTCAAGTACCATGTGTCCGTGGAAAGCGACGAGCCCGGTCCGCTGCATACCGAAGCTACAGTGAAAATCCGCGTCGGCAAAACGGATCGACACGAGGTGGCGGAAGGGGATGGCCCCGTCAACGCGCTCGACGCCGCCTTGCGAAAAGCGCTCAACGGCTCCTTTCCGAACCTCAACCAGATGCACCTTGTCGATTACAAAGTGCGCGTGATCAACAGCGAAGCCGGCACCGCCGCCGGCGTGCGCGTCACCATCGAAAGCCGCGATCAGCAAGATGTCTGGGGAACCGTGGGCGTCAGCGAAAATATCATCGAAGCCAGTTGGATGGCCCTGGTCGACGCCGTCGAGTACAAGCTCTGCAAAGACGAGCAAACGGTTGCTGTAGCAACGCGGTCCAAGTGACCGCGCCTCTTTACGCCGTACACGGAAGTCCCGCTGGCCGATTTCTTTCCCAGCGGCAATAATGATCGGTTCAAATTTACGACAATCCCCATTTACATAGGCCATGGCCGAGCACGTTTCACCGACCGCCGCCGAAGAGCTTCCCAAACAGTACGATCACACTGCTGCGCAAGAGCGGTGGTACAAATTTTGGGAACAGCGCGGTTATTTCAACAGCGATCCTGACTCTGGGAACAAGCGATTTCTCAAAGGACCATTCACGATCGTCATCCCGCCTCCCAATGTCACAGGCGCGCTGCACCTGGGCCACGCGCTGAACGACACGCTGCAGGACATCATCATTCGCCTGAAGCGAATGCAGGGCTACAACACGCTGTGGATGCCCGGCACCGATCACGCCGGAATCGCCACGCAAGCCGTGGTCGAGCGCCGGCTGAAGGAAGAAGAAAACCTCGACCGTCACAAGCTCGGCCGCGAAGGTTTGGTGAAGCGCATCTGGCAGTGGAAAGATAAATACGAGACACGCATCCTCGAGCAATTCCGCCAGATGGGCTTCAGTTGCGACTGGCGCCGCACGCGGTTCACCCTGGACGAAATGTGCCGCCGCGCGGTCCGCCACACTTTCTTCCGCATGTTCAAAGACGGCCTGATCTTCCGCGGCAAGCGGTTGGTCAACTGGGATACGCATCTGCAAACCGCCGTCGCCGATGACGAGGTGTATCACGACACAGTGAAAGGCTACTTCTGGCACTTCCGCTATCCGGTGATCGACCCCGAGCCCGGCGAACCGGAGTTTGTGACCATCGCCACCACGCGCCCCGAAACGATGCTGGGCGACACCGCCGTCGCGGTGCATCCCGATCCTTCCGCCGCGCTGGATAAGGTGGAGCGCGAACTGCGCGAAAAACTCGCCGCGGCGCCGACCAAAGAAAAGGTCGGGATCCAGTCGGAAATTGACGCGATCGGCGAGCGACGCAAAACAGTGCTGCCGATGTTGCTCGAGCTGCGCGACATGGCCCAAGCGGGCCGCAAAGTGATGCTGCCGCTAGCCAACCGCGAAATCCCATTGATCGAAGACCCCTGGGCCAAGCCGGAACTGGGCAGCGGTTGCGTGAAAATCACGCCAGCCCACGACGCCAACGACTACGACGTCTGGCAGCGTCACAAAGAAATCGGCGCGATCAACGTCATGACCCCCGAAGGCATGCTCAATGACAGTGTGCCGGAAAAATATCGTGGCCTGAAAATGCACACCAAGGCCCGCGAAGCCGTCGTCGCCGACCTGATCGCACTCGGCTTGCACAACCCAGAAACCGATCGCGAAGACCGCGAAATCGACCTGGCTCATTCCGACCGCTCGAAAACCCCGATCGAACCGTACCTGGCCGATCAATGGTTCGTCAAAATGGGGGACGCCAACAACAAGCCCGGCTTAGCACAGCAGTGCATGGACGCCGTCACCAGCGGCAAAGTGAAAATCACGCCGGCGCGCTACACAAAGTCCTATCTCGACTGGCTCGGCGAAAAACGCGATTGGTGCATCGGCCGCCAACTCTGGTGGGGCCATCGTGTGCCAGTTTGGTCGAAGGCGGTTGACGCTGGGTTTGAACCCGACTTCTCGCAGTTACACAATCAATTGGAAGAGTGGGGTAAACAAGATCGTGTTTGGGTGAAACATCGCTCATTCGCAGCATCCGGTATCGAGCCGAGCCAAGCACAACATGAGAAATACGACACTTTTTTTGTTTGCGTCAAGAATGATACAGATTCGGAGGTGGTCCATTACCTAGAAAAGCGTGGCTTTCAGCAAGACCCCGACGTTCTCGACACCTGGTTCAGCTCCGCGCTGTGGCCCATGAGCACGCTCGGTTGGCCCGGCCCGTCGCTTCCCGACGAACCAAAGGGCCCCGCGAATCCCGATTGGAACGAGCAAAAGTACTACTATCCCACCGACGTGCTGATCACCAGCCGCGAAATCATCACGCTGTGGGTCGCACGCATGGTGCTGATCGGGCAGTACAACCTCCGGGAAAATCCGTTCCACGATGTTTACATCCATCCGAAAATCTTGGACGGCTACGGCGAAACAATGTCCAAGAGCAAGGGGAATGGCGTCGATCCGCTGGACATCATCGCCAAATTCGGCACCGATGCCCTGCGCTTCGGCCTGGCGTACCTGACGACTGAAACGCAAGACGTTCGGATGCCGGTCGAGTTCGAATGCCCGCACTGCAACAAGCTGATCGAACAATCGCAGAAAAACCGCACGCAGCCGAGAGTGGAATGCCCGCATTGCAAGAAGGCCTTCTCCACGCAATGGGCTACTAAGCCAGAAGATACTGCCCTGCCCCGCGGCGCGGTCGTGAGCGAGCGTTTCGAGCTGGCCCGCAACTTCTGCAATAAGCTCTGGAACGCCTCGCGCTTCGCCTTGATGAATCTCGAAGGTTACACGGCCGGCCCGGTGCCTCGAGAAAAACTTTCGGTCGAAGATCAATGGATTCTGAGCCGGCTGTCAACCGTCACCTTGCATTACACCGAAGCACTCGAAGAATTCAAGTACGCCGACGCCGCGCGATTGCTATACGATTTCGCCTGGGACGAATTCTGTAGTTTTTATTTGGAGATGAGTAAATCGCGCCTGCAGGATCCGCAGACGCGCTCCGTGGCGCAGCGCATTTTGGCCCACACGCTCGACACCATCATGCGCCTGTTGCATCCCATGGCGCCGTTCATCACCGAAGATGTGTGGCAACGACTAAACGCCATCGCCCCACAGCGCGGCCTTGGTAAACCGCAAGCGGGAGCGGAGTCGATTATGATCGCCCCTTGGCCCGAAGCGGACGAATCGCTCATCAACGAACCCATCGAAGCCCGCTTCGCCCGGTTTCAGGAAGTGCTCCGCGGCCTGCGCGAGGTGCGCACCCGGCATGGCATCGCCCCGAAAACCATCATCCACTTCTCGGCTCGCGCCGACGCCGCCGCCACTGCGCGTATTGGAACCCATGCGGGCCTACTTCGAATCGATGGCCGGCGCAATCCCCACCTCCATCGGCCCCACCGTCGCCGCCCCGCCGATGTCGGCCCACTTTACCGCAACCGGCATCGAAGTGTATGTCGATCTAGCCGAACACATCGACGTCACGGCCGAAATCGCCCGCAAGCAAAAAGAACTGGCCAAGCTCGATCAAATGATCGCCGGCAAAGAAAAGCAGCTTTCCAACGAAGCCTTCGTCAGCCGCGCCCCCGAAGCGGTCATTACCAAGGAGCGGGCTGCCTTGGATGAACTGCGGGCGACCAAAGCCTCGACCACTGCCACCATCGAACTGCTGCAAAAGACGGCGGCGGGAAAATAACCACCTATTTAGCCCCCGGTCAATGACCGGGGGCAGTGCGCGCCGCCTCTGGATTGCATCGCGCGAATCATTCTATAATCGGGTATTAGCCACACGCAATCGCAAAGGATCGCCCATGCCCGTGCAGATGGAATTGTCGCGGATCATCATCAGCGAAATCAACGACCAGCAGGTGATCTACTTGAAAGAGGTCGAAGGCGAACGCACTTTCCCGATTCTGATCGGCATCTTCGAAGCCACGAGCATCGATCGCCGCGTGAAGCAGTTTCAATCGCCGCGGCCGCTGACGCACGATTTGTTGGTCAACACGATCGACCAGCTCGGCGGCGAGTTGCAGGACGTGGTGATCAGCGAGCTGAAAGAGCACACCTATTTCGCGCTGATCCGCGTTCGCAAAGAAGGTGAACTGATCGAAATCGACGCCCGCCCCTCCGACGCCATCGCCGTGGCAGTCACTACCGATCCGCCCCTGCCGATCTACGTCTCCGAGGAAGTGCTCAACGACGTGCTGGGGGAATGATCGATTTAGCCCCGGGCTCCGCCCGGAGGTGGCGTCACGGCGCACGTTCAATCAACCCCCGGGCCGAGCCCGGGGCTATTTCTGGCCGAAAGTTTTCTGCAATGTCGACAGCGCTTTTGTCCCACGGCGCCGTCCACCAGCACATTCACTCGCACTTCGCTGGTGCTCATCAAATCCAGATTGATGCCCGCGTCCGACAGCGACCTGAACAATCCCAGCGCCACGCCACTGTGGCTGCGCATCCCGATGCCTTGCACGGAAATCTTGTCGATCTTTGCGGAACTGTTCACCGCCCCGCAGCCTGCTTGCTTCGCCACTTTTTCGGCGATCGCCGCACTGCGGTTCAAATCCTTTTCCGGCACGGTGAATGTAAGGTTTGCTTTGCCCGCGCGGCTGTAGCTCTGAATGATCATGTCGACGAAGATATCGGCCGAAGCGATCTCCTTGAACAGTGCGGCCGCAGTGCCAGGCTTATCAGGCACTTCATCGACCGAAATGCGGGCTTGTTTTTCGTCCAGCGAGATCTCGTCGATCGTCAGATCTTCCATTCCCTGCAGCCGGCGGACGATTTCGATGGCGCTGGAAGCTTCCGCGTCTGCGGTCCGCTGGCTCGCCGGCGTCGCTCTGCCGTTGCCAGGGTCCTTATCCAATCCGAACGCCGCATGCACGGCTCGCAGCGCGGTCGTCGCTTGCTCTCGCGCAACCAGCACGCTGATCTTGATCTCGCTGGTGGTGATGGTTTCCATGTTCACGCCGGCATCGCCAAGCGCCTGAAAGAATTTGGTCGCCACGCCCGTCTGCCGCGCCATGCCCAAGCCCACCACAGACAGCTTGGCCACATTGTCGTCGTGGCTCACGCCGACGGCGCCTAACTCCTTCGCCGCCTCGCGAGCTGCTTCCAAGGTCGTCGGCACGTCGTCGCGCGGCACGGTGAACGAGATGTCCGCCTTCCCATGCGCTCCCACGTTCTGCACGATCATGTCCACCGCGATATTCCGCTTGGCGATGCGCGAAAAGATCCCATGGCTAACGCCAGGCCGGTCGGGCAGCCCTTCGATCGTGATCCGCGCCTCGTCCTTCACCAGCGCCGCTCCGCAAACCGCCTGGCTGGCCGACTCCGGCTCGGCCACGATCATCGTGCCAGGCGTGTCGCTGAAACTTGCTGCGCACGTGCACCGGCACGCCGAATTTTTTGGCGAACTCGATCGACCGGCTGTGCATCACCGCCGCCCCAAGGCTGGCCAGCTCCAGCATTTCGTCGTAGCTGATCCGCTTCATCCGCCGCGCCTCGGGCAATTGCCGCGGGTCGGTCGTGTAAACGCCGTCGACATCGGTGTAAATTTCGCACGAGGCCCGCAGCACCGCCGCCAGCGCCACGGCCGTGGTATCGCTGCCGCCGCGCCCCAACGTGGTGATGTTGAAATTCTCGTCGATCCCCTGAAAGCCGGCGGCGATCACGATATTCCCTTCGTTCAATAACTGCTGCATCCGCTCGGTCGAAATCGAATGGATGCGGGCCTTCGTGTGCGTGCTGTCGGTGCGGATGCCGATCTGCGCCCCGGTCAGGCTCACTGCTTTGGCTCCCAGCGAATGCAGCGCCATCGCCATCAGCGCCACGCTCACTTGCTCGCCGGTCGAAAGCAGCATGTCCATCTCGCGGGCATCCGGCCGATCGGTGATCTGCTTGGCCAGATCGACTAGATGATCGGTCTGATGCCCCATCGCGCTCGACGACCATCACCACCTGATTGCCCTGCTGCTGCGTGCGAATGGCCTTGCGGGCAGCGGCCAGAATCTTCTGGCTATCCGCCACGCTCGTGCCGCCGAATTTTTGAACAACGATGGGCATGTGCGACTGATTACTTCCGATTCAAAAAATACCCCATCAATCGCCAGCCTTCCTCGAACGCCAGCGACGATTTGCTGGCAGCAATTTCGTCGTAGGTCGTGGCGCTGTCGGGCTTCACGCCGGTTCCGGCGATAGCGATCGGCACCGCGCCGTGATTGTGCGTCTTCGGCCGCACCGGCGTGGGATGATCGGGGGAAACTAGAATCCGATATTCGCCCTGCTTTTTCAAGGCCTCGTGCAACGGCCCGACAATATGCTGGTCGATTTGTTCCAGCGCCTTGATCTTCTCCGCCGTGTTGCCCATGTGCGAAGCTTCGTCGGTCGCCTCGACGTGCACGCAAATCAAATCGGTGTTCGCGAGCGCGTCGATGGCGTATCGCCCCTTGGCGGCATAATCGGTGTCGATATATCCGGTGGCGCCGGGCACTTCGATCCGCTGCCAACCCACCAGCGCCGCCAGTCCGCGCAACAGATCGACTGCCGTAATCATCGTCCCTTGCACGTCGTACAGTTTTTGGAACGGCTCCAGCCGCGGCGTGCGCCCCAGCCCCCACAGCCAGATGTTCGTGGCCGGCGGTTTGCCCGCGACGCGGCGCGCCGTGTTCACCGGATGATCGGCGAACAGCCCGACGCTTTGCTCCATCAATTGATTCAGCAAATCGCTCCCCGGCCCGCGCGGATAATCGTCCAGCACCGATTTATCGGTCAGATCGTGCGGCGGCGTGGCCCGAGTATCGGCCGAAAACGGCGCGGCTTGCTTCGCCCCGCGATATACCAGCAAATTGCGATAGCTGACGCCGGGATAGAACTGCAACTGATCGCTGCCGATTTTTTCCTGGGCGGTCGCCAATAGCGATTTGGCTTCTTCGGTCGAGATATGCCCGGCCGTGAAATCGCGCATCGTCTGGTTTTCGATCGTCACCAGGTTGCAGCGAATGGCCCAATCGTCCGGACCAAGCTGAATGCCTTGCGCCGCGGCTTCCAACGGCGCCCGGCCGGTGAAATGTTCCATCGGGTTGTAGCCCAACAGACTCAGGTTCGCCACGTCCGATCCCGGCGGCAACGACGGCGGCACATGATTCGCCCGCCCAACCACGCCCATCTTGACGATCGCATCCATCGCCGGAGTGCGCGCCGCCTGCAGCGGCGTTTTGCCGCCGAGCGACTCCTGCGGCTCGTCCGCCGCCCCGTCGGGAATGATCAATGCGTATTTCATATTTCATGTGATCATTCTATTCATGCACGCGCAGCCGCACACTAATCGGCCGTACGCTTTTCAACCGGTCGATCGCCTCGACGGCGTCTTCCACATTTTTCTCCGTGGCCGTGTGCGTCATGATCACCAGCGGCGTGAACCCATCGTCGGTTCGACCGGCGTCGTGCTGAATCACCGAGGCGATCGAAATCTTGTGATTGCCCAAAATCCCAGCGATGTCGGCCAACACGCCCGGCTCGTCGGCCGCCAAGAACCGCAAATAAAATTTGCCCGTCGATTTGGCATGATCCAACGGCCGCGCCGCCGACGCCTGGTCCGACCACAGCTCCAACGTGCGGAAGGTAATCGGCGCTGCGGCCGACCACCATGTCGATCATGTCGGCCACCACGGCCGATGCGGTCGGCATTTGCCCCGCCCCTTGGCCGTGAAACATCAAGGGTCCCACCGCATCGCCCACCACGCTGATGGCGTTAAACGCCCCGCGCACCTCGGCCAGCGGCGTGCCGATCTTCACCAGCATCGGCGAAACGTGCAAATCGACGCCGCCCGATTGCAGTTCCGCCATGGCCATCAGCTTGATCCGGTAGCCCAGTTCTTTGGCGTATTTCAAATCGGCGATGTCGAGGCCATCGATGCCGCGCCGAGGAATATCGCGCCAATTCACGCGCGCTCCGAACGCCAGGTGGGCCAAGATGGCCAATTTCTGAGTGGCGTCGCTGCCGTCGACGTCCATGGTCGGATCGGCCTCGGCATAGCCAAGTTTTTGGGCTTCATGCACCGCGGTGTGATAATCGGCCCCCTGCTCTTCCATCTGCGTGAGGATGAAATTGCTGGTGCCATTCAGAATGCCGCGCAGCGATTGAATCTGATTGGCCGACAGGCACTGGCTGATATTCGCGATGATCGGAATCCCGCCTGCCACCGCGGCCTCAAACGCAATGCACAAATCCAGCGCGGGCGCGATCGAACAATTCCGGCCCATGCTCGGCCAACAGCGCCTTGTTGGCGGTGACCACGTCTTTGCCGCTATCCAAAAGCTCCAGCATGATCTGCCGCGCCGGCTCCAACCCGCCCACCAGATGCGCCACGACCTTGATTTCCGGATTGCGGGTAATGCTTTTCAAATCGGTCGACAGCACACCGCGCGGCAAATCGAGTCCGCGTGTTTTATCGCCGTCGCGCACCACGACCGATTCCAGCACGATCTGCCGCCCCGAGTGCCGCGCCGCCCGCTCGCCATGCTCGACCAACAGCCGCGCCACGCCGGTGCCGACGGTGCCCATTCCGACGATGGCAACTTTGGTTTGGTCCATGTTCAACTGATTTCTAACGAGCCGATGCGCTCAAGAAAGCCGCATGGAAAGAATAGAATCCGCCATGCTAGAATGCCGCTCGCAGCATCGTCAAGCCGATTGAATTTCTGTCCGCCTTTCCGAAGGAATCGTCATCCATGGAATCCGCCGCACACGACTTCCTGAAAAAAATCCTGGAAACGCCCAGTCCCTCTGGGTATGAGCGGCCGGTTCAAGAATTGGTTCGCCGCTACGTGCAGCCATTTGCCGACAAGGTGACCACCGACCTGCATGGCAACGTGATCGCGGTGAAGAATCCCGACGCCAAGCTGCGGGTAATGCTGGCCGGCCATTGCGACCAGATCGGCATGCTCGTGCAGCACATCGACGCCGAAGGATATATCTACGTGCAGACGATCGGAGGCTGGGACCCGCAGCAGCTTGTCGGCCAGCGGATGACCGTCTGGACCGCCGACGGGACCGTGCCCGGCATCATATCGCGCAAGCCGATCCACCTGCTCACCGAGGAAGAACGCAAGCAGGTGGTAAAGCTTAAAGACATGTGGCTCGATATTGGTGCCAAGGACAAGGCCGAGGCCGAGAAACTCGTGCGCATCGGTGATCCGATCACGCTGCAACTTGGCCTCCAAGGAATGCGCAATAATTACGCCAATTCACCAGCCATGGACGACAAGTGCGGCCTCTGGGTCTGCGTCGAAGCCTTTCGCCGCGCCAGTACCAAGAAACTTAACTGCGCGCTGTTCGCCGTTTCGACCGTACAGGAAGAAATCGGACTTCGCGGCGCCCGCACCAGCGCCTATGGCATCGACCCGCACGTGGGCATCGCCGTCGATGTGACGCACGCCACCGATTGCCCCACCGTCGAGAAGAAACAAGAAGGCGACATCGCTTTGGGAAAAGGTCCGGTTATCTATCGCGGCCCAAACATGAATCCGAAGGTCGTTGAGAAGCTACTTGAAGCCGCCAAGGCCGGCGAAATTCCCTACCAACTCGCCGCCTGCGGGCGCGCCACGCCCACCGACGCCAACAGCATCCAACTCACCCGCGCTGGAGTGGCCGCCGCCTTGGTGAGCATTCCCAACCGCTACATGCACAGCGCCGTCGAGATGATCTCGCTCGAGGACATCGACCGCGCGGCCGATCTGCTGGCCAATTTCGCGGCAGGATTAGGCGCGAGCGAAGATTTCACGCCCTAAACAGCGGGCGCCGCCGGGCATCATATGCCGACAACGCGGCTGAAACCGGTTACGAGCGGGCCGAAGGCGAAATGATTGTTCACGCCGATGATCGAACCGCCCAGCCCGCCGGTGTCTGAGAAAATTCCGCTTCCCGCGGTGCAATTGATGACCGAAACGGAATCCGAAACGCCCGGGCCGATTGCAACCAAGACATCGTGAGCTCCGACGTTCACGTTAAGTAGCGCAACGGAGTCTTGCTCGTCGTCGGTGGCAACCGTCAGATTTCCGTCGATCGTCGCGCGGGAAATTGAAATCGTATCTTTGCCAATGGTCGTGGTAATTCCCACGTTCCCCGTGGCGATTAGTCCGCTGACGGTGATCTTATTCGTTCCGCTGGAGGCATTGACGCTGATGCCGTCGTGCACGGTGGAATTCACCAGCACGACCTGGTCGTTGCCGGTGCCCGTTGCAACGCTCAGGCCGCTGCTGACGACATTAGCCATCATGAAGGTTACGGTGTTGTTTCCGTTCGAAAGACTGATCGTGCAGCCACCGGCGATCGTGGTGTTGGTGGCCACGACCGCATCGTTGCCGTCGCCGGCCGAAACTGAAAGGCCCCCAACGAGATCGAGATTTCGCAAGTTATTGGTGTTGTCCCCGCTGCCGGCGTCGATGGTCAGCCCCGTATCGGTCGTAGAACTGACAACGGAGAGCACGTCGGCTCCCGTGCCGGAATCGATGCCGATGTGCGTGGCATGGACGCCGCTGATGTTCATCGAATTCACGCCTTCGGCCGCGTGAATCAGCAGGCCTCCGCCGGAGGTGACGGAGTTAACCACCGAGATAATGTCGTTTCCGTCGCCGGCCGTGAGCGTCAAGCCGCCGGTCGCAGTGCCCAGATTGCTGATGCGGAACGAGTTGTTTCCACCGCCGTCGACGATCGCCAGCCCGTTGGAGGCGGTTGAATTGTTGATGGTGACCGAATCGGCATCAACTCCGCTGTGAATATTCATACTGCCGGCAATCACGTGATCGAGATAGTTGGTGTTCCGCCCGCCGGAATCGGTGATGGAGAGTTGCTGGGTGACATTGAATCCGGAGACATAAAAGGAATCGTTGCCGCCGGACGAGGTGAGCTGCACGTTTTGCGGGGCGGTGCCGTTGAAAAGTTTCAGATAGTTATTGCCGCCGCTGAGATCGGCGATAATGTCGCCGGTTACGCCGGTGGCGGTGTAGGGATTGCGGCTGCCGTTGATGGTGGTGCCAAGGCCCACCACTTTCCAGTTGCCCGACACTTGCGACACCTGCACATTGTTTCCGCTCGAGTCGCCGGTGATGGTCACATTTCCGGCAATCACTGCCACGGTAACGTCGCCGGCCAACAGTGTGCGCGATTCAAGGCGCTCGAAGCGCGAAATCCTGGCGGTCGATTTTGGTTTGCGTCGCATGACAATCCTCTGCGAAAAACCGGCGGGAAGCGCGGCGGGAAGCTATCTCAAGCATAGCTCTGAGGTTGGCGCGCGAGGAAAGCCGCGCGGCACTGGAAAAGCCTCATGTTCAGCATCGTCATCGACGTGACGATTTCAACGCAAAATCATCGACGCTATCTCTGCTGTCATTCGCTTTGGGGATTCACCAACGACCTGCCGCGCCCGATTGGCAAGACTTTGCGGCCAATTTGGGCTTGGACCACGCACTGGAAACCGGTCACCGTTTGCGCGCCCAATGAGCTGCGATCCGTTGCAGCCTGTCACCGGGGTTGCCTCCGCCATCGCTCGATCTGTGTCCCTACCTAAATCCTGTCAGAATGGCACGAGCCGCCGGCGTATGGCCCTCGGCGAATCCGGCGGTCCACCGGCGCAGAATCTCCCTAACTGGCGGCCAAGCAAAGGCTTGCTAAAATCACGCGCCGCGCCGGCACACCGCTTGCTTTTAATCTCTCTGTTTCAGGCTGCGCCTGCCAAAACCGGCGGCGAAGCTCTAGATTGAGCCAATCAACTGGCGACGGGAATCGCCTTTCATAAAACACTCAAACCTCATCGCTCTGGAGGAATTTCGCTGTGGCAAAACAAATGGTGTTCGACGACGAAGCACGCAAGCCGCTGGCCGCCGGTGTATCGAAACTGGCCAGAGCGGTCCGCAGCACCTTGGGCCCCCGCGGCCGCAACGCCGTGCTCGACAAGGGCTGGGGCTCGCCCAAGGTCACCAAGGACGGCGTGACCGTGGCCGAGGACATCGAGCTGGACGACCCTTACGAGAACCTCGGCGCCAAGCTGGTCAAGGAAGCCGCCAGCAAGACCAACGACGTGGCCGGCGACGGCACCACCACCGCCACCGTGTTGGCCGAGGCGATCTTCAAGGAAGGGCTGCGAATGATCGCCGCCGGCGCCGACCCGATGGCCCTGTCGCGCGGCATCGCCAAGGCGACCGAGCAGGTGATCGAAGCCATCAAGAAAATGGCCGAGCCGATCGACGAAAACAACCGCAAGGAAATCAAGCAAGTCGCCACGATCGCCGGCAACAACGATCCCTCGATCGGCGGCGTGCTGGCCGAAGCGTTCCTGAAGGTCGGCAAGGACGGCGTGATCACGGTCGAAGAAGGCAAGCAAAGCCGAAACCACCGTCGAAGTGGTCGAAGGCATGCAGTTCGACCGCGGCTTTCTCTCGCCGCACTTCGTCACCAATCAGGACGAACAAACTGTCGAGCTGGAAAATTGCCTACGTGCTGATCTACGAAGAGAAGATCTCCAACGCCAAGAACCTCGTGCCGCTGCTGGAAGCGGTCAGCAAGGCCAGCAAGCCGCTGCTGATCATCGCCGAGGACGTCGAAGGCGAGGCCCTGGCCACGCTGGTGGTCAACAAGCTGCGCGGCATTCTCAACGTGTGTGCGGTGAAGGCGCCCGGCTACGGCGATCGCCGCAAGGCGATGCTGGGCGACCTGGCCGTGCTGACCGGCGGCACGGCGATCTTCAAGGACCTGGGCATCCAGCTCGATTCGGTGAAGCTCACCGACCTGGGCCGGGCCAAGAAGATCATCGTCGATTCCGAAAACACGACGATCGTCGGCGGCGCCGGCAAGAAGGAGGAGATCGACGGCCGGGCCGACCAGATCCGCCACGAAATCGAAGACACCGACAGCGACTACGATCGCGAAGAAGCTGCAAGAGCGGCTGGCCAAGCTGGCCGGCGGCGTGGCGCAGATCAACGTGCGGCGCCGCCACCGAAACCGAAATGAAGGAACGCAAGGCCCTGCTGGAAGACGCCAAGGCCGCCACGCAAGGCCGCGCTGGAAGAAGGCATCGTCCCCGGCGGCGGCGTGGCCCTGATCCGCGGCCGAAAAGGCGCTCGACAAGCTCGGCCTCAAGGGCGACGAGAAGCTCTGGCGCCGAAGATCGTCCGCAACGTGCTCGATTATCCGCTGCGGTTGGATCGCCGAAAACGCCGGCGTCGACGGCGCGGTGGTCGTCAACCGCGTGCGCCAGATGAAGGGCAAGAACGACGGCTACGACGCCGACACGGATGAGTACTGCGACCTGGTCGAGGCCGGCATCATCGACCCGGCCAAGGTGGTCCGCACCGCGCTGCAAAACGCCGCCAGCGTGGCCGCGCTGCTGCTGACCACCGTCTCGCTCGTCACCGACATCCCCAAGGAGGAAGAGGAAGCCGGCGGCCACGACGGCCACGACCACGGCATGGGTGGCATGGGCGGAATGGGCGGCGGCATGGGCGGCATGGGAATGGGCGGCATGGGCGGCATGATGTAATCGTTTAGCGTCGCCGCCCACGACGACTTGCGACACATAAAAATCAACCATTCATAAAAGGGAAACTTGATCATGGCCAAACCGAAAATTCGTCCGCTGGATGATCGCGTGGTCGTCGAACCCGTCGAAGCCGAAGAGCGCACCGCCGGCGGCATCGTGCTGCCCGACACCGCCAAGGAAAAGCCGCAGCGCGGCACGGTCGTGTCCGTCGGGCCCGGCAAGCTGCTGGACAGCGGCAAGCGCGGCGAGTTGTCGGTCGCCGTCGGCGACGAAGTGATCTACGGCAAGTACTCCGGCACCGACATCGAAGTCGACGGGCAAGGAAGTGAAGATCCTCCGCGAGACCGACATCCTGGCCAAGGTCGTCTGACTAACGCGCAGCCGCAACGTCGAGCTTAGCCGCCGGGCTCGGCCCGGGCAGTGAACAACTACAACAACATTCAACACCTAATTCGAGGAACCTCAACCGTGGCTGCAAAACAATTGCTCTTCGAAGATCAGGCCCGCGCCAAGATGCTCCAGGGCGTGGAAAAACTGGCCGACGCCGTGGCCGTCACCATGGGCCCGACCGGCCGCAACGTGATCATCGACAAGTCGTTCGGCGGTCCGACCGTCACCAAGGACGGCGTGACGGTCAGCAAGGAAGTCGAGCTGGAAGACCGCTTCGAGAACATGGGCGCCAAGCTGGTCAACGAAGTCGCCACCAAGACCTCGGACGTCGCCGGCGACGGCACCACGACCGCCACCGTGCTGGCCCGCGCGATCTTCAAGGAAGGCATGCCGCAACATCGCCGCCGGCAGCAATCCGATGGCCGTGCGCCGCGGCATCGAAAAGGCCGTCGAAGCCGCGGTCGAGCAGCTGCAAATCGATGGCCAAGCCGGTCTCCAGCAAGGACGAGATCGCCCAAGTCGGCGCGATCAGCGCCAACAACGACAAGGAAATCGGCGACCTGCTGGCCGACGCCATGGAAAAGGTCGGCAAGGACGGCGTGATCACCGTCGAAGAAGGCAAGACGACCGAAACCACCGTCGAGTTCGTCGAGGGCATGCAGTTCGACAAGGGCTACATCTCGCCCTACTTCATCAACCGTCCGGCCGAGATGGACTGCCTGCTGGAAGACGCGCTGATCCTGATCCACGAAAAGAAGATCAGCAATCTGCGCGAGCTGGTGCCGCTGCTGGAAAAGGTGGCCCAGTCGGGCAAGCCGCTGTTGATCATCGCCGAAGACGTCGAAGGCGAGGCGCTGACCGCGCTGGTCGTCAACAAGCTGCGCGGCGTGCTCAACGTCTGCGCCGTCAAGGCGCCCGGCTTCGGCGATCGCCGCAAGGCCATGCTCGGCGACATCGCCAGTGCTGACCGGCGGCACGCTGATCAGCGAAGACCTGGGCATGAAGCTCGAAAACCTGGAGCTCGAGCAACTCGGCCGCGCCAAGCAGATCACGGTCGACAAGAACGACACCACGATCGTCGAAGGCGCCGGCAAGCAGGCCGACATCCAGAGCCCGCATCCAGCAGATTCGCAACCAGATCGACGCAACCGACAGCGACTACGACCGCGAGAAGTTCCAGGAACGGCTGGCCAAGCTCACCGGCGGCGTGGCGATCATCTCCGTCGGCGCCGGCACCGAAGCCGAAATGAAGCAGAAGAAGGCCCGCGTCGAAGACGCCCTGCACGCCACCCGGGCCGCGGTCGAAGAAGGCATTCTGCCCGGCGGCGGCGTGGCCCTGCTGCGCTGCCGCGAGGCGGTCGAAAAGGCCCGTTCGGCAGGCCAAGGGCGACGAGAAGATCGGCGTCGACATCGTGCTGCACTCGCTCGACGCGCCGCTGAAGCAGATCGCCGACAACTGCGGCATCGACGGCTCGGTGGTCGCCGACGAGGTGCAGCCAGAAGCCGACCAACACCGGCTACGACGCCAACGCGGGCGAGTACGTCGACATGTTCAAGGCCGGCATCATCGACCCGGTGAAGGTGGTCCGCACCGCCTTGGCCAACGCGGCCAGCATCGCCGGGCTGATGCTCACCACCGAGGCGCTGGTCACCAACCTGGAAGAAGAGGACAAACACCACCGCGCCCCGGAAGGCGTGATCCGCTAGTCGGTGCCGCCGTTAGCGTCGCCCGCCAGGGCGAAGATCATACGACCGACGATGAATTACAACCCGGGCCGCGAGCCGCCACGCTGCGCAGCGGCCCGTCTTATGCCGTTCACTCGCCGTTGCAATTTGCGCTCTCCCTACGTTGCGTCATGTCGTACAATTCTTTATTAACCTGCCCGCGATTTTGATCCTCTCTCCGCCATGGCCACAATGGCAAGCAAGCGCGATTATTACGAGGTGCTCGGCGTCGAGCGCACTGCCACCCACAGGAGATCGCCGACGCCTATCGCAAGCTGGCGCTGAAATATCATCCCGACCGCAACCCGGACAATCCCGACGCCTCGGAACATTTCAAGGAGGCCGCCGAGGCCTTCGAAGTGCTAGCCGACGACGAGAAGCGGGCCCGCTACGATCGCTACGGCCATGCCGGCGTCGAAGGGGGCGTGCACCAGTTCACCGACGTCAACGACATCTTCCAGGCCTTCGGCGACATTTTCGGCGGCGGCATGTTCGGCGAACTATTTGGCGGGCGACAATCGCGCCGGCCGCGCAAGGGGGCCGACGTCGCTTGCGAAGTGACGCATCGATCTGTTCGAAGCCGCCCGCGGCTGCACGAAGACCATCGAGTTCGAGCGCCACGAGGCGTGCACCATGTGCAAAGGCACCGGAGCCCGCCCGGGCAGCCAGCCCGAATTGTGCCGCTATTGCGGCGGCCGCGGCCAGGTGGTGCAATCCAGCGGCATCTTCCGCGTGCAAACCACCTGCCCCGCCTGCCACGGCTCCGGCCAACTGATCAAGGATCCTTGCCCCGAGTGCCACGGCGCGGCTTACATTCTGCAAGCGCGTGTTCCGCGAGGTGAAGGTTCCGGCGGGCATCGATGACCGGATGCGCATCCGCCTGGCCGGCGAAGGAGAGCCGAGCCCCAACGGCGGCCCGCCCGGCGATTGCTACTGCGTGGTGCAGGTGAAACCGCATCCGCTGTTCCAGCGCGAAGGACACGACTTGATCTGCCACGTGCCGATCAGCTACGCCCAGGCCGCCTTGGGCGCCACGATCGAAGTGCCCACGCTCGAAGGCACCGAAGAGCTGACCGTTCCCGCCGGCACGCAAGCCGGCGAAGTGTTCAAGCTCCGCCGCCGCGGCATGCCCGACCCGCGCGGTCGCGGCAAGGGCGACCTGCTGGTGCTGGTGAACATCGAAGTGCCCAAGACATTAACTGCGCGGCAGGAGAATCTGCTGCGCGACCTGGCCGACCGAAGAAAAAACCAACGTCAGCCCGCATCGCAAATCATTCCTGGAAAAACTCAAAGCATACTTCGTGCCGGACGCCGAGCAAAAAACGGAGCCGCCACCCACGCCCGAGCCGCCGAAAGAGGAACATCATGGCCAACGAAAACAAAAATCGAAATGAACTAACCGGTGAGGCCCCAGATATCACCGCGGACCAGGAAATGGACATCGTGCGGTCCGATCTGGACGAGGCCCGCGACAAAATGCTCCGCGCCCAGGCCGAATTGGATAACTATCGCAAACGCGCCCGCCGCGAGCTCGATGACGAACGCCGCTATGCCGAAATCAATCTGCTCCGCGACCTGTTGCCCGTGCAAGACAACATCGCCCGGGCGATCGACGCCGCCGGCAAGAAAGCCGACGCCGCGACGCTGTTGGAAGGCCTGAAAATGGTCCGCCTGCAACTGGCCGACGTGCTCAAGCGGCATCACTGCGAACCGATCGTCGGCCAAGGCAAGCCGTTCGATCCGGCCATGCATGAGGCCGTGATGCAGCAGCCCAGCGCCGAACACGACGAAAACACCGTGCTCGACATCGTCCAATCCGGCTACCACCTGCACGACCGCGTGGTTCGGCCGGCCCAAGTCATCGTTTCCAAGAAGGAATAGGCGTCCGCCATAGCTCACCAGGCGACGTACAATTCAGTACTAACCGCCTATCTCATACTGCCTGCCACCCGCCATGCCAACCTACGACTACGTCTGCGACGCCTGCGATAACAAGTTCGAGCTGTTCCAGTCGATCACCGACCCGGTGAAGCGCAAATGCCCCAAGTGCGGCAAAAGCAAATTGCGCCGCCTGATCGGCACCGGCGCCGCCATCATGTTCAAAGGCTCCGGCTTTTATAAGACCGATTACCGCAGCGATTCCTACAAAAAACACGCCGCGGCTGACAAGCCTGCGACGACGACTTCCGAAAGCAAAGCCGATGCAAAGTCGCCCGCCAAAACCGAATCCAAATCGGAAAGCAAATCCACCGGCGCGAAAGAAAAGAAATAGCGTTCACGAAGTTCACGTGCAGCCATGTCACGCATCCGCTGCCCCATATGCAACCAACTTTTTGAGTCGGATCAGGCTCAATCGCTGCCGTTCTGCGGCGAGCGCTGTCGCCAGATCGACCTATCACGTTGGCTGGACGAGAAATACGCCCTGCCCTTCGAGCGCACCGGTGACCGCAATCCTGAAGAATTGCCTCGCGACCTGCCTGAGGACGATTCGTGAGCGCCCAACCGCTGTTGCGTGGGAAAACTCCGCTCGTATAATGCTAGTCAGCCTATCTTTCCCGGTTTGTGTAAAACTATTCGGCTGATTGCTATCTTCTCCCGTTTATCTCGAAGGAGCCCCGCATGGCCGACGACCAACATCGCCTCCGCGAAGTGTCGTGGCTGGAGCTATTTCCCTGGTTGGGACTGATTCGAGCGGTGCGATTGGCCTTCGCTCCGCGGATGCTCATTTTGGCCGCCTTAGGGCTGGCCGCCACCAGCGCCGGCTGGCGGGTGATCGGCGATGTGTTCTCCGGCAACGATCAGCCGGTGCTGCAGGAGCTGATTGCCGCCAACAGCATTTGGCCGTCGAGACTGCTGCCTGAAGCACCGCCGCCGGTCAGCGTCGGCGTTTTGGATCCTGCCACCAGCGCCGCCAAAGAACCATGGAACATCCTCAGCGGCCCGTTCCGCAACTTGTTCGAGGTGAACAAGTGGAATGTCACTGTCGCTCTGTTCACTTATCTGCTGCTGTGCGGCTTGTGGGCGGTGATTGTGTGGTCGCTGTTCGGCGGGGCGATTACGCGCATCGCCGCGCTCTGGTTCGCGCGAGAAGATCGTCTTAGCTTCCGCCGCGCGCTATTGAGTTGGGGAGTCCGCAAGTGGCCCGCGTATTTCGGCGGACCGTTGTTTCCGCTGGCCGGCGTGCTGCTGGCCGTGATTCCGGTCGCCTTGTTGGGACTGCTTTTGAAGCTCGACGCGGGCGTGTTCGTGGTCGGCATTATTTGGCCGATCGTGCTGGCGTGCGGTTTCTTTCTGGCCATTCTGCTGGTGGGATTGCTCTTCGGCTGGCCGCTGATGTGGCCCACCATCAGCGCCGAAGGCACCGATAGCTTCGACGCCCTGAGTCGCTCCTATTCGTACACCTACCAACGCCCAGTGCATTATCTCTTTTATGCCGCCGTGGCGGGAATCCTGGGTATGTTGGCTTGGATCGTGGTCATCATCTTCGCCAACGGCGTGATCAGTTACAGCTACTGGGCCGCCAGTTGGGGTAGCGGCGGAGGGCGCATCCAAGATATTCGCAGCTATGCCGAAGGTTTGTTTCCGCCTCCGCCCGACACCACCGCCATCATGCGCTGGGGCGTGCTGGCGATCGGCTTCTGGGTCGACGTGGTGAAAACCGTCGCCGTGGGCTTCCTGTTTAGCTACTTCTGGAGCGCCGCGACCTACATTTATTTCCTGCTGCGACAATCGGTCGACGCCACGGAAATGGACGAAGTCGCCGTCGAGGAAGAACCCGAAAGCTACGGCCTGCCGCCGATGGCCAACGAGCCGGGCGGCACGCCGCAAGTGTCCGAGGCGTAATCCGCGATCGATTTATTCTCGCTCGCCGAGCAGGAGCTTTTCCAACAGCGCATCCATCTGCGCGTCGAACTGCCCGCGTGTAAGCACGATGTCGCAGCCGGCTGATCGCGCCGCCTCCAATTTCGCCTCGTGCACGTGCGGCCCGAAGGCCACGATCGTTCGCGGCGGATGTGGTAGAGCATTCAGCTTCAGCACAAGGGTCTCTGCATCAAAGCCCGTCGCATTGAGATCGATGATCACGACGGACGGTGCCGCTGCCGCTTCCATCTTCTCGATGATTGCCTCCACCGTCGCCGCTGTCTCCATCCGCGCCCCCAACCGCTGCGCCACCCCCGCCACTCGCGATGGAAACACCAAATCGTTGGTCAAAAACAAAACTTGCACCGCTTATTGATCCCTGAACCCTGAACCGTATTTCACACCGCTTCCGGGCCGCGCGTTGCGCCGGCGATCGAAATTGCCTGATCGGCCGGCAAGACAAAAATCTTCCCGTCGCCGATCTCCCCTTCCGACCCGGTGCGGGCCACGCTGGCGATGCACTCCACCGTGCGGTCCAGAAAATCGTCGTTGACGATGATTTCCAGCGCAATCTTCCGCAGCAGTTGCGTTTTGTATTTGTGGCCGCGGTACATTTCCGTCCGGCCCCGCGTCCGCCCGTAGCCTTGGGCGTCGCACACGGTCATCCGCGTCACTTCGATTCGATTGAGCGCCTGCCGCACCGCCTCCAGCTTGGTCGGCTGAATCACTGCGATCACAAGCTTCATCGCACCGTCTCCTCAAGGGTGCTGCCGCACGGCGGTTTCAGGCAAAGATATTGTAACGGCCGGCCGGGGTCGACCCCGGCGAGAAACAGGCCGAATCCGGCGGGCTGGCGGCCGCTCGGAGGCGTATGATATCAAATAGGGAGCGGATCAAATTGACCTGTTTTGCTGCCGCCAAGTAAATTAACATCTTCGGCCGAATCAACTTGCCAGCTCGCGCCTTCCACCTGGTAGCTATTGTGACGCTTCGTATTCGTTTGATCGCTGCTGTTTCCTGCTTGGCGCTGGCGGCGATTCTTTGTGCCAACGCGTGGGCCCAGTTGGAGCCCTTGTTGCTATCCGGCGATGGCACATCCGGACAGGAAAACGCGCCTCAAGCGGAGAAAGTCAAAGCGTCCGGCTATTTCACTCCGGCGACCGGCGAAAAACCGGCGATGTTGTACGTGACCGCCGACGTTGCGCCCGATTGGCATATTTATTCGCTCACGCAAAAACCCGGCGGGCCGAATAAGTCGAAGATCAAGCTGGTTGTATCGCCGCAGTACAAAGTCACCGGCGGTTTTAAACCCGACAAACAACCCGCCATTCATAAGTACGAAGATGTCTGGCCGGGCTTGTCGGTGGAAGAGCACGAAGGAAAAGTCACCTGGTCGGCGCCCATCGAACTGACCGCCGACGCTGATCCTGAAACTTTGGAAATTAACGGCGCCGTAAACGCCCAGGTTTGTGCCAAGGAATGCCTGCCGCCGAGGGACTATAAATTCACGGTGCGCCTGAAAGGACGAGCGGCCGCCGCGGCGGGCAATTCTGCGCATCCATACCTGCCCCCTCGGGCGCTTCAGCGAGCCAGGCCACGGCGATGAGTCTCGCTCCGGCGCCGGCCACCTCGGCGATCGGCCTTGCGCCGCTGAAGGTGCGGGTGCTGTCAGCCAACGATGTCACGCAGCAATCCCTTTGGTTCGTCTTGGGATCTGCCTTTCTAGGCGGACTGATTCTGAACCTGATGCCCTGCGTGCTGCCCGTGATCGGACTGAAGATCCTGTCGTTCGTCGAGCAAAGCCACCACAGTCGCCGCCAGGTGTTGGTCTTGAACTTGTGGTACACGCTCGGGCTGATGTCGGTGTTCCTGGTGCTGGCCACGCTCGCCTGCGGCGCAAGCCTCGGCCTGCGAAATCAGAATCTCGGCTGGGGCGAGCAGTTTAGCTCCCCCGTATTCAACATTGTGATGTGCGGCTTGGTGTTCGTTATGGCGCTCAGTTTTCTAGGCGTATGGGAAATTCCCATTCCCGGCTTCGCCGGCCATGGCAAGGCGGCCGATATGGCGAACAAGGAAGGTCCCGCCGGCGCTTTCACCAAGGGGGTCATGTCGACGGTATTGGCCACGCCCTGCAGCGGGCCGTTTTTGGGCTCTGTGTTTGGATTCATGCTCCGGCAACCGCCAGCCATTATTTACGCCATCTTCGCCGCCATCGGATTCGGCATGGCCTCGCCGTATTTGGTGATTGGCGCTTTTCCGCGGTTGATCCGCATCTTGCCCAAGCCCGGCGCTTGGATGGATACGTTCAAGCACCTGATGGGCTTCGTGCTGCTGGGCACGGTCGTGTTTCTGTTCACCTTCCTGAAGCGCGAATACCTGGCTGCCACGTTTGGCATGCTCGTCGGCTTGTGGGCGGCGTGCTGGTGGATCGGCCACGTGCCGCTCACCGCGGAACTTGGGCGGAAGTTGTTCACCTGGGTCCAAGGCGCCGCGGTCGCCGCGCTCATCGGCTGGGTTTCGTTCGCTTGGCTGGTGCCGGGCGATTCATTGTTGCCTTGGCAGCCGTTTTCGCCCGACGTGCTGGCGAAGTATCGTTCCGAGGGCAAAACCGTGATGGTCGATTTCAGCGCCGACTGGTGCCTGACGTGCAAAGCGAATCTAAAATTCGCCATCAATACCGAAGATGTGTTCCGCATCGTGCAAACCAACGGCGTGGTGACGCTCTTGGCCGATTGGACCGACGGCTCGCCGGAAATCAAAACCGCTCTGGCGGCACTGGATAGCAATTCCATTCCCGTACTCGCCATCTTTCCCGCCTCGCATCCCGGCGAGGCCATTGTGCTGCGTGATCTGATCAGCAAAAGCCAGTTGTTGCGGGCACTGCGCGAAGCCGGTCCGTCGAAGGCTGCAGAAGTTGCCGAAACGGCGATGAAATAGCCGTTCCGCCGCTGCTAGCACCGCACCGTGGTTGGATCCCTCTAGAGAATTGTTGCCGCAACGGTCGAAGACACAAATAGTCTCCCGCCGCCGCGAATCCGCTTCGCGGCCTTCCCGCCTTGTCTCATTCGCCGGCTCATGGATTCATCCATATTGAAATTTATGCGCGCTGGCAGTGCGCCGCCGCTTGAAGATACGCCGGCGCCGCGCCTGGAGCATTTCATTCCGATTCGCAAAGCGGAATTGATCGACCAATTGTGTCGCCAGTCCGACGTTTCTGCGTTCGAGGCCACGACGTTTCGTCAACTCTGTCGATTGCTCGATGCCACGCTGCACTTTGAATATCACGCGCACCTGGACGCCTTGAAGAACGCGTACGCCCCGTTCGATCCCGATGCCGACACGCAAGCTTTGCACTATCTCGACCAACGCGATCGCCACGCCCGGCTCGATGAGCTCTTCGGCCAGTTCAATTGGCTCCTCCAGCGCGCCAACTTCCGCCGCCTCTCGGGCGCGGACATGCAGCAGGCATTGGCCGCCGTCAGCGATCATGGACTTCGCGTCGAAGTGGACTTCAATTTCTTCGATCGACTGGAAATCTATTGCCGCGGCGACGTGACCGTTACCGTCCGGCCTCATCGCCGCAAGCGCCTGTTCCGACCCCGGGCAGTGCGGGTGCCGATCTTCCAGCGCCTGGTGATCATCTTCCGCTTGCGCGACAGCCGCGCCACATCGCGCCAACTCGATTCGCAAAATGTATTCATCAAAATCTTCAAAGATGTGCCGAAGATGGATCTGGAAATGCTCCTGCCGGGCACACGGGTCAAAATGTCGCTGAAGGATCGGATCACAATCCTGATGCCCACGGCCTCCGGCATCGCCATTTCGATTTACAAAGCCGTGAAAGGCGTCTTGCTGGCAGCCGCCGCCGGAGTCTACGGCACCCTCACGGTGCTCGGCATCACTGCGGGCTACGGAATGCGTTCGTTCTATGGCTATTTGCAGACCAAGCAAAAGTATCAATTGAATCTGACGGAAAGCCTGTACTATCAAAACCTCGACAATAATGCTGGCGTGCTCACACGGCTGCTGGACGAAGCCGAGGAGCAGGAAAACCGCGAAGTGGCGCTGGCCTACTTCTTCTTGTGGCGTCAGCCAGACGGGAAAGGAATGGCGGCCGCCGAACTCGATCGCCAGATCGAACAGTTCTTGTTCGAGCTCTTGGGACGCACCGTCGATTTCGAAGTCGACGATGCGTTGGCCAAGCTGAGCCGCATGGGTCTGGCGCGCAGATTGCCCCGGGACGGTTTGTCGTGCGGCCCATCGCCAAATCCCTGCAGGTGCTCGACCGCGCCTGGGACAACTACTTCTCCTACAATCAGGCCGCCGCGTGAAATCGCGGCTTCCGCATTGACGCTGGCGCTCTGCGCTCCTGAAGTATCGTGGCATCGAAATCGTCAGCGTTTCTTGACAATCACTCCCCCCACTCTTACCTTGAGGCCTCATCCAATCGATTTTTTGTCAAACGGCGGTGCGGCAATTCCAGTCGCGCCGCGGAGAACTGTCCATGCAAGTTGTCATCAACGAACCGAACATCTGCCGATTGGGCCTGATCGTCTCGCTCACCGCCCAATGCCCCAAGTGCAGCAAACCCGTCGATATTGTCACGATCGAAGGCAGCCGCGATGTGTCGGTCATCTGCCACACCTGCAAGCTGCAAGACACGCTGCTGGGCCTGTCGAGCGCCGAGTTGAAAAACCGGGTGTTCCAACATCTGGCCAACACCAAGTTCGCCCAATAGAAGCTTGCGGGTTTGTCCGCCGCAGGGGCCGGCTCGCCGGCGCGCTTCGTTTCCGCCAGGCAGCCTAAAACTTTCTCTTCAGCGGCACGGTCATTTGGTCGACCACGGTGCGCACCCCGGCCACTTGGCCGGCAACTCGTACTATCTGCATCCGCTGCGTTTCGGCATACAGGCTCCCCGTAAGGGTGACAGTTCCGCGCTGCACCGCGGCCGAGACTTTCGCCTGCGAGCTGCCCGAGCGCTCGGATGCGCTGCGTGATGGTTCTCAGCAGCTCCTTGTCCGAGACTTCGTTTCTACCGAACATAGTTCGATCCCCTTGGTAAGAGCCACGGCACGCCGCACCGAAGAGAAAAGCGGCGCTCGGAGAGGGAATCGACGATTTGGCCGGCGATCGGTCAGTGAGAGAAGATCTCCCGTCCGCAATGTATTCTATACCCGCCCAACGCAAAACACCACGGCAAAACTCGTTCTTGCCGACCACAATCGGCTTACTTGGTCGCGCGCTGCTTGATCTTCTCGTTGATTTTCCCCCACCCTTGCGTCAATCCTTCGCGATGTTTGGGATCAATCTCCCCCATCGCCCGGTGAGTAAACGCCAACCGCGTGCCGCGCCCCTGCTCGGTCAGCCGATACTGCACGTGCGAAATTGCCGCGTACGACATCATCGTCGGACCGTAAAGTTCCAGTAGTGCGGGCGGCTTGATCACTTGCACGTGCCCCCACAGGTGCCCCGTGTTGTTCCCCAAATCGCGATACCAGCGTCCGCCCGGCCAGGCCTCCAGTTTCAGATTCATTGGTTTGTCATCGCCGCCGACAAACGCAGGGCCGATTTCTTCCAGCACGGCCTGCCACACCGTGGCGATCGGCGCGTCGATGTCGATTTCATGGTGGATGTGCAACAAATGATCCGTCGGCAGTTCCAAGGTACTAGGCATGGCGATCTCTCCTGTGCTTGAAGTGATTATTCCGAGTCCTTCGATTTCCGAGCCTTCGCCTCCGCGCGGGCTTTAATACTCTGCAAATGCTGCTTCCAGAAATGTTCGTAGCCTTTCACCCAATCGTGGATCGACTTGAGCTTCTGTCCGTTCAGGCGATACATCCGCTGCCTCCCTTCGCGCCGCACGCTCACCAGCCCCACTTGCCGCAGCACGCCCAAATGCTTGGAAACCTGCGGCTGCGGCCAGCCCAGCCGGCGCACGATATCGGTCACGGGCCGTTCGCCGCGGGCTAGAAAATCCAGCACCTGCCGCCTGCGCGGCTCGGCGACGGCATTGAACGGATCGAAAGTGGTGGGCGCCCTTGCCATGCGATTATTATATTCCCATATCGGAATATGTCAAGCGAAAAAAATAGCCGATTTTCGGCCGGCTTGTTCCTGATTTGTCTTCATTATTTGGCGTTCAATACCCAAGCAATTTACGAACGATCGTGCGGCCGATCGTCACAGGATGATTCAATACGGTTAGCGCTTGGCCAAGCAGGCTGCCAGGCTCGCGGAAAATGCCAAGCTGCTTCAGGACGGTTGCCCGATCGTAATAGATCTTCTCGCCCGTTAGCCTGTTTTGCTGATCGAACGTGTAGATCGCGCACAGCGGAAACTTGAACGGCCTCCCGGTGCCAGGCAAGCCTCGCCAAGCGCCGGTTTGTGTGCCGCTGATGGTCACTTCCAAAATGACCACTTCGTCGGTCACGTGTCGCCGTCGCACCTCGATTTGCAGATTGGGCGCCGCTCCGAGCAACTGTTCGTAGTAAAGCTGCACTTGATCGCGGCCCACACGATGATCGCTCCAAGGTTCATCGTCATATCGGGCATCCGGTCCGAAAGTGCCGAGGATGCCGGCCAGATCGTGCAGGTTCTCCAGCCGCACGTGCTCCTCCACCAGCCGGATGCGGGCTTGCATGCGGTCGTCGCTTGAACTGGCTTCCATTCGGTCGATTTCCAGTGTCTGTGGTCCCGCGCTGCGGGGGATAAAAGTCGCTGCCGCTTTGTGGTTACTTCTTTTGGGTAATCTGCACGCGGCTGACCTTGTCGTCGTCGTCGAAATACAACCAGAACGTGGCCTTCGGTTCTTTGAGTTCCCAGCCATAGGCCTGAAAGGTTTTGCCTTTGACGTCCGAGTAACCGCTTCCCAGGACTTCGACGACGTGTTCCTTGGTGTCGCCGAACTTGACACCTTTGATCGTTCCTTTCCAACCGTCGAAAAAGTAACTCACGGTGACTTTTTTCTTGTCGACACTGAAACCGTAGGAGCCGTAATCGAGAATGGCCATCTTGGAATTGTTGGCAAACACCGACTCGGGCAAGCCACACTTGGCGAACATGTTGGCCAGACTGTCGCCGCAAAGATTGATGATCGTGTCATCCGTCGGCAATTGCGTGCCCCCCTTCGCCGCATCGTCGGCCTCCACCCGCGCGACAACCACCAGCAAAGCGGCCAGCGTTAGAGCGATTCGCATGTGCAACTCCCGTTTAAAAAAAAATAGCTGAATAAGCGAACCGGCGATCCAGGAAGGTGCCTTCCTGGGATGACCTTCAGATTGTATCGCATGCCACGCTCCCGCGGCATCTTCCCGCCTCCGGCCGGGAGGGCGAGGCTCCCGCCGAGCCGATTGATCGGGCGGGCATAATAGGGACAAGAATTGTGGTGGGACGAGGGACGAGGGGCGAGTACGGCGGACGGAAGTGGACAAAACACGTTGCCGAGGCTCGGGATTTTGCGGTCGGGCGGGGTGAGTTTTGGTGAAAAGCTAATGTATCCAGAACTCGTAAAAGTGCTTTTCAGCAAGATCGCGCTTGAGCCCACCACGTTCGAGTCATGGCAATCTAAGAAAGGGAAGGAAGGCGGAAGTCCAGCTTAATTCTCGTGTCGTGTTTCCTCGCGACTTTGCAAAAACTCCTCTGCACTCGAGGGAGTTTTGAGCTCGGTCCACGTTAGGTTGGGGTAGACGCTCTCGTCACGCAGAGCGTTTAGGGCAGTGCGGCGACGGCCGAAGATTTTGCTCATCCACCAGATCAGGGAATTGTGGTGAAAAAACGTACGGAAAGACGATTCGCGGTTGGCGGAGCAGCAGGATAGGATGTGGGGCATGGATGTAGAAAAGCTGCTTCGGTTCGCGGTTCAGCAGGGGGCCTCCGACCTGCACTTGCAGGCGGGGGCTGCTCCGATGTTGCGGCTTGGCGGAGAGCCGCGGTTTGTCGAGGGGGCGCCGTTGACTGGCGCTGAGACGGCACAAGCCATTGCTGCGCTCGCGCCAAAGGACTGGCGGCGGAGATTGATGCGGCGGTGATGCAGGGGCTGGATTTCTCTTATGTGATTGACGGAGTGGCGCGGTTTCGCTGCAGCGCGTACCGCACTCTGGGCACGTTGGCGGTCGTAATTCGTGTGATCCGCACGACGGTCCCGTCGATCGGCGAGATGAACTTGCCGGAGGTGATCAGCGACATTGCCTTATCGGAGCGCGGCCTCACGCTGCTCACTGGCACCACGGGCAGCGGGAAGAGCACGACGCTGGCCACGATGATCGACTTGATCAACGGCACGCTGCGCAACAAGATCATCACCATCGAGGACCCGGTCGAGTATGTGTACACCAACAAGAAGTCGATGATCGCCCAACTGGAGGTGGGCAGCGACACGCCGTCGTTCTCGCAGGCGCTGCGGCAAGCGATGCGGCAGGACCCCGACGTGGTGCTGGTCGGCGAGCTGCGCGACGTGGAGACTTTGCGGATGGCCTTCCAGGCGGCCGACACGGGGCACCAGGTGTTTTCCACGGTGCACAGCGCCACGGCTGCACAAACGGTGGAGCGGATCATCGCCATGTTTCCGCCCGCGGAACACACGCTGCTGTTGTCGCAACTGGCCGGCTCGATCGAGGCGATCATATCGCAGCGGCTGGTGCCCACACGCGACGGGAAGCGGCGGCCGGCGGTCGAGATCCTGCGCGGCAGCGCCGTGACGCAAAAGCTGATCATGGAGAATCGGCTGGCCGAACTGAGCGACTATATCGCCACGGGCGAATCGGGCATGCAAACCTTCGACCAGCACCTGGCCAAGATGTACCGCGAGGAATTGATATCCGGAACCGAAGCCCTGCGGCAGGCCACCAACCCGGGGCAATTGTCGATGGCGATGCGCGGAATTTCCGGGGTTGGAGCGGGGCAGGCCGCCACGTAGGATCGCATACCAGAGAGAACGAGCTTGCAGAATTCCAATTCGCGAGGAGTATCATGCCGGACACGCCAGCCGTATCGATCGAACCGCACGCAGAAGTGGTTTGGGCGAAAGTGCAGCGGAGCGATTTGGACGATGCCGCGCTCACTCAATTGCAGGTCGATGTTTCGGCGGCGGCGGCGCAGCAGCCCAAGCTGCCCGTGTTGTTGGATTTGTCGCAGGTCCGTTTTATTCCCAGCCTGGGACTGGGCACGCTGGTGATGTTGATGCGCAACCTGAAGAAGAACAATCAGCGGCTGTTGTTGGTGGGCGTGCAATCGGACGTGCGCACGGTGTTTGCCATCACGCGGCTCGATAAATTATTCGAGATGCACGCCAGCGTGGAAGCAGCTTTGAGCCACCTGCGAAACGCGTCGCAGGTGGAATGAGAGTTCGCCCCTCGCCCGTCACCCCTCACACCGCACCCCTTGCAGAAACTGCTCCGCGACCGCGGGCGTGCGAAGTTCGGTCCACGTGAGATTCGGGTAGACATTTTCCTCGCGTAGCGCTCGCATGGCGCGGCGGCGGCCACGGAAGGTTTTGATCATCCACCAGATCACCGAATCGTGGTGGAAAAAGTTACGGAAGAAGGATTCGCGGTTGTCGGAGTAAACCCGCTCGCCGGTCAGCGAGCGGCGAGACTGCGGCTGACGGCGCGGCGAAAAACGGTCGGGAAAGAATAATTGAGCCAGATCACTTGCGTGGCACGCGGCCAGAACAGGTCGCGGACGATGGAGTAGTTGCCGTCGACGATCCAGCTATCTTGCGAATTGGCGTTCGAGACGTGACCCTCACCCTGCCCTCTCCCTGGAAGGGAGAGGAATGCTTGGACCAGGCGGCGGAATTCGTCCAGCGGCCGGGGTTGCCAGTTGGGGCCCCAATGCAGGGCGTCGAGTTCGACGTGGGGGATTTGCAGCAGCTCGGTCAGCCGTTTGGCAAACGTGGTTTTGCCGCAGCAGCTAGAGCCCACGACGACGATGCGGTGAAACTCGGACATACCGTAACCGCAGATGGACGCGGATGAACGCAGATGACGGGGATTTTACTATGTTTCGTCCGTGGCGACTGCCTGCGTCGGTGGTTTGCTATTGGCCGACGGTGTGGAACTATTGATAATGCCGCCGGCGGCCATTGATCAACCTGGCGGAGGCATCGCCAAGCCTGGGCCGGTTGAACGACTTCAAATACACGGAGGTTGTCATGAGCAGGACAGGACTGCAAGTATCGCCGATGCAATGGGTCGATCTCGACAAGCTGACGGACGTCGAACCGCTGAACGACGCCGACCTGCAATGCATGGCCGAGGTGCGCGAGGTGCTGAAGAAGCACGGCAAGCGGGAGCGGTTCGGCGTGGCGCTGTTGCACAAGCATTTCGAAATGGACGACAACGAAGTGCTGCTGGAATACAGCGACCATCAGCAGCGCGAACTGGTGATCAAGGCCGTGCGAAAAGAGGACGCGGAAAACACCGTGCCGACGATTTGGATGTTGTTGGACGACGAGGATCGCGCGGTGCAGTATTGCAATAAGAGTCCTCACGATCCGGACGCCGACTGCAAGGCACCGGAGCGCAGCGTTAGCCCGCGATAATTGATCGCAGCGCTAGTCGGCGATAGTCGCTCTCAGCGTCACTGGGCGATAAACGTCCGCGCCACGCGGAAGCCGGCGGTATTGACGTGGTACGACGGCAGATAGTCGTGCCGGGCGGCGCAGCGCAGATAAGACGGCGTCACGTCGTACGCTGCCCCGCGTAAAACCCGTTTCTCCTGACCGTCGATCGTCAGCGCACCCTCCACGTCGTCCGACGGCGCCCCGTCTTTCGCCAGTGGATAGTCGACGTAGCTGTCTTGGCACCAGCACCAAACATTTCCCAACGTATCGAAAAAGCCAAAATCATTTGGCTTGGTGGTCGCCACCGGCCAACTGCGCTCGTCGGAATTTTTCACATACCAACCGTACTCGGGCAGGAACTCTTCCGAGTCACCGTAATGCCGGCTGGTGACCGTGTCGGCGCGGGTGGCATACTCCGCCTCGGCTTCAGTCGGCAGACGGTAGCCTTGCAGGCTGAGGTACTTCGCCTTCAACTTCACCACTTTGCCGTCGGCCGATGTCTCGTAGCACCACTGCTTTGGATCGATCCCTTCCTGCTTACTGAGCCAGTTGCAATAGGCGGCAGCCTCGTACCATGAAACGCTGATCGCCGGGCAGGTCGACCGGGGAGCGAAGCGTTCGGTAAACTCGTAGCGCGGATTAAATCGCCGGTATTCCTCGACTGTGACCGGCTTGCTGGCGATCGCGAACGATCGGCCGATCCGTTTTTTATGCTGCGGCTCATCGTCGAAACGGCCGACTTCGCCAGCGGGCGAGCCCATGGTGAACTCTACCGGGCCTGGAATTACGACCATGGTTTGGCCTTCGCTGTTTACGAACCATTGCCGCGATTTTGCATCGCCCGCTTTCAAGTTCTGGGAAATTTTGGCGAGCCGTTTTTCGCGCTGCGCTTTCGCGGCGGCTCGGTCTTGGGAGATCGTCAGCCACTCGACTTGCTGCCACTGTTGCAGCAACCACTCGGCGGAGGCATGAAGGCCCGGATCGTCGGCCGAGTCGTAGATTTCCTGCACCTGGGGCAGCAGCGTGGAATGATCCAACAACGGGAAGTTGCCGAGGCTCAAAATCAGCGCGCTGCGAACGGAAAGATCGGCTTCACTGCCCAGGCGTTCCATGAGCGGTTGCGGTTTGGCGCCCAGTTGCTGGAGCCGATGAACTATGGCGCTACGGAGCCGCGGATCGGAGCTGCGCTTGAGAAGAGGCCAGACAGTTTCGTAATCGGCCAATTGGTACAGCGCGACCGCCAGGTTGGCTTGGCGGTGCGCCAGGCTTTCCTTCTCGCCGCCGCCGGAGTCGGGCGCCGGTTTCTTGGCCAACTCGACCTTCGCCCAGGCGAGCAATTGGTCTTTGTACTTAACCGAGACGCGGAACATTGTCGGAAACTGAAACGGCGCGGCGTCGGCCAGCAGGTCGAACAGATCCTGAGGATTTTCCGCCAAATAATCCGCCAGAATGATTCCCGCATACGTGCGGGGCTGTTCCTGTCCGTATTGGTTGCGATAGATACGACGCAGCCCATCGAGCAATTGCGACTTGGCGGGCCGCAGCGCTTCGAGCCACGCGAGAAACTCGGAATCGTGCCGGGTAACCAAGTTGGCCAGCACGAGCGTGACGATTTTATTCCAGCGTGGATCGGCCGGGGAATAGGTGGCCAGCGCAGGCCGCCTGAAAGCACTGTTCGTTCGAGCGATTGCCGTCGAGGGCGGCTTGCCAGAGCGGTTCGACAATTTCCTGTTGATACGGTAACAGTGCGTCGCGCACGATCGGGAATTCACTGGGGGTTACGATCAGCAATTTGTCTCGCAGATCGGGGATTTCGCTTTTGTCTACCGGCAACCGGGCAAGCTGCAAATGGAGTTGTGGCGAAGAGCCGTCGGCCGCTCGTGCTTCCGCCGTAGTAAGCAGGGGATTAGCCCAACGCCGGTAATGATCGATCTTGTTGATGATGCCGGGCACCTGGACGATGTCGGCGGAAACAAGTTGATTGACGAGGGATTCGGCTTCGATTCGACCGAAAAGTTCGCGGGCGACAAAGACCATCAGCAGCAATACGAGCCCCGCAATGACGGCGCGCAGCTGGTGGTAGCGGCCGGCTTTCTGCATCATTTTGCGCTGCGGCTGCGTCCAGTTTTGCTTCTTCGTCAGGCAGCGAATGTTCAGCCATTGAAACAGCGAGGGGAGCTGGCGGTTTTCCGGCCGGACGTTCCACAGGGCCGCGCGATCGGCCAGGCGCAATTCGGCGCGGCCGCGGCGAGTTTCCCTTTGTTTGCGGGTGAGCCAATCGCGCAGCGACGGCACGAGATAGTCGTGTGTTAACTGGTAATGCGGTTGACGGGGCTGCGAATTCGAAAACTCGGCCGCAGGCTGATCCTCGGGATGCGTCGGCGTGATCAGGCGAAGCTCGCCGTCGAGGATGCGAATCAGATCCTGGAATCGGCTGGGCTGGCTGGCATAGCCGGAGACCTCGAGCAATTCCGCATGGGAGCGCATGTGGCCTTTAATGTCGGCTCCTGAATCCGGTAGCATTGCGCCGAGGACAGCCCGGGCGGCGTGCTGATGGTGCCGGTGCTTGCGGGATGCAGCGGAGGAGCCGAACGATTCTTCGAGGAAGGTGACGCCGATTCCCTCGGTTCCGCCGACTTCGTGCAGCGTGGCGGGAATCCAGGGCTTGCCCTTGACCATTTCGGCAAACAGCGCCAGGCGAACCGAAATTACCCTGCCATCTTGAGCCAGGCCTTGAATGGCTTGATCGAGGAACGCGTTTTGGTCTTTTGTCGGAGGCGCCTCCAGCCGGTTGAATGCGCGGCCGAAGGCAGCCAGCACGTGGCGCGCATGGATCAGATCGAACAGATCGACCGCGGCCATGTTCTGACCTTGGAGCAGCTCGATCTGCACGTTCGCCATAAATCGGCTCAGCGCCATCCAGAAATCATCCCGCACCAACACGATGCATTGCACGTGCTGGCCGTCGCACTGCCGCAGCGCCTGGGCGAGCTCCGTGTCGCGCTTGTCGCAGTGAGCGTGCAACCACTGCTCGAACTGATCGAGCACCAGAACTACTTTGCCAGATTGCGAAGTGCGTAACGCTTTGATGGCGTCGACCAACGGCAAATCAGCGCTCAGCTCGGGGCACTTTTTTCGCAGCGCCTTGAGCAGGCGGATTTCTGTCTCGTCGGTGGTGGCTTCGACGTAGACCGGCGTGATGCGGCCTTCAAGCTTTGGCAGTAAGCCCGCCTTGACCAGCGAGGATTTTCCGCAGCCGCTGGGGCCGTAGATGATGCCGACCGTGAATGTTTCCTCGTCGTCGGCTTCGATGCGATGCTTCCAGAAGCGAATGCTGTCGGGCAGACCGTCTTTGTCGCGCGGCCCGGGGAGCAGATCGAGGAAGAAATCGACGTCGTAGGCATCGAACGACCGCAGACCTTTGGGAACGATGGCGGTGGCGGTGAGATGGGGGGCGTCGACCCGAATTGCTTTGCCTTGTACGGTTCGGGTCGGTTGGGGAGCGGCAGGCTGACGCTGTCCGGCATGTTTATCGAGAGCCTCGGGCCGTTCGACTTCGAAGTACCACTCGAGGATCGGCATCAGTTGCGCGAGCGATTGGTAGACGTCGTTGACTTCGACTTTCTCGCCGAAGCTGTGCGTGCCGACGTTGCCTAGTTTGCGAACGGTGTTGGCGTAGGCATCGAGACGGTCGGGAAAGAATCCGTCTTTCACCAATCGCTGGAGCAGGTTTTCCAGCGGCCGAGTGCCGGGCGGTTCGTTGACGCGCCGCTGGTACACGTCGCGGATGACGTATTCGAGCACCTTGCGAGCGCGCGTCAGCGCCATTTCCGGCGAGGCGTCGGCGATCTTCACCACCTGCCGAATACCGTCGCGCAGTTCGCGAAAATGGTCGGACAGATGTTCCAGCCGACCAAGCAACGTTTCCAGCGCAGCTTCCATTCAACGTCCATGTCCGAGGCTTTTTTGGGCCGGGCGGTCGCGGTGATCCGATTCCCGAGAACCCGGGCGACGCTATCATAAGTCGCCGGGCGCGCAACGCAAAGATTGATCTGCACGAGCGAAACGCGGGACAAAAAGCACTACCACGCCGCGCCTTGCGGCCCCTCGACGACTTGCCCGATGGGCCAGGAGTCGATATCGAATTTGGCGAACTGGCGCAGATGCTGTCGGCGTAGTACGGGCTGACGACGAGCACGAGGCCCAGGCCGAGGTTGAAGACGCGGTCCATTTCCGCCTGGTCGACGTCGCCGAGGCGCTGCAGCCAATTGAAGACCGGCGGCACGGGCCAGCTTTCGCGGCGGAGAATGGCGCGGCGGTTTTCCGGCATGATACGCTCGAGGTTTTCCAGAATGCCGCCGCCCGAGATGTGGGCGATGCCGTGGATCACTTCCTTCACGGTGTAGTGCGAAAGGACGTGGCGGATGGCGCGGGCGTAGTTGCGGGTGGGGGTGAGCAGCACGTCGGCGACGGTCGCGCCGAAGTCCTCAATTTCGTCATTGATGCCGAGGCCAGCGAGTTCGAACGCGATTTTTCGCACCAGGCTGTAGCCGTTGGCGTGAAGTCCACTGGAGGCGACGCCGATTACGACGTCGTCGGGGGCAATGTTGCGACCGTCGATAATGCGATCGCGCTCGACCACGCCAACGGTGAAACCGGCAAGGTCGTAGCCGCCGTCTTGGAACACGTCGGGCAAGATGGCCGTTTCGCCGCCTAGCAGGGCGCAATCGGATTGCAAGCAGCCATCGCTGATGCCGGTGACGATTTGCTCCAAGAGCGGCGGATCGTCGTGCGACATGGCCACGTAGTCGAGGAAGAACAGCGGCTCGGCGCCGCAGCACAGCACGTCGTTGACGCTCATGGCCGCCAGGTCGATGCCGACGGTGTTGTGGCGGCCGGCGAGTTGGGCGACCTTGAGTTTCGTGCCAACGCCGTCGGTGCAACTCACCAGCACCGGGTCTTCGTAGCGGCGGGCGAACAACCGGTTGGCGAAATCCAACTGGAACAGGCCGGCGAAACCGCCGGCCAGCGGCATCACGCGCGGCGTGAACGTGCGACGCACCAGCGGCGGCAGGCGGCGGAGGCTGTGTCGGTAGAGCTCGAGATCGACGCCGGCGGATTTGTAGGTGACGTTGGGCATATTTACTTCCGTGTGAATTGCGATTTTACGGCGCGAGCTAGCCTGGCTGCTAGGGGCGGGTGCGGGCAAGAAGAGGAGAAGAGCAGAAGAGGAGATTTGTATGGTGAGGTTTGCTTGACAGTGTGGGCGGGGGCGGCGAAATTACAGCCAGCGGGGATGGACCGGATCGAGGTGTTACGGAGAACCAATGATGATTGCTGCTATGCGTCGTAGCGGGGCGTGGGTGGTTGGAATGCTCTACTTGGCCCAAGCGGGTCTGACGGCTGCTGAGCCTCCGACAACGCCGCCGGTATCGACGTTTGCCCCGGCGGAGGATTTGATTGCCCAGGTCGATTACTATCTGCACCGGACTGGCCAGACGCTGGCGAACAAGGAGGAGTTTGACGATGCCGCGAAAGCCCGATTGCGGAAGGATGCCAACACGCTGACGGCGCTGTTTTTGGCGCTGGGCTTGCACGACACGGAGAATCGCTACAAGGCCGCCGCTCCAACGCTCGTGGTCGATGCGCAGGCGCTGGCGAAAGTGGCAGATTACCAGGGGGCGGCGGATGCCTTTGCGGAGTTGAAAAAGGCCGCGTCCGGCGAGACTCCGGCCAAGGGGGGAAAGTTGCGGTGGGAGAAAGCGGCCTCGTTATCGCAATTGATGAAGCAGGTGCCGTCGATCAATTCGGCCTTGAAACGGGGCCTGACCGGCGATGAGGAGCATTTCCGCGAGCTTCAGCAACAAGCCGCGGGTAATTCGGCGACGCTGGCGGCCATCGCTCAGACGGCGCTAGCCGATACGCATGAGGCGAAGCGGCCGGCCGACGTGGAAAAATGGTATCAGTACTGCGCGGAAATGCGCGATGCGGCCGGAGCGGTGAATGCGGCGGTGCACGCGGGGGATCAGCAGAAGGCGACCGAGGCGATGGTGGGGCTTACGAAGAGCTGCGAGGATTGCCATGCGGTGTTTCGTAAGGAGTAGGAAAAGTGTGAGTATGTGAGTAGGTGAGTAGGTATGATGCAGCCCGAACAGCTTGCTGAACCCTTATCTCGTACTTACTCACCTACTCACCCGCCGGCAAACTTTGCTCGACTGGAAGTGGTTGGTCATTTTTCGAAAGTGGCATGATCGCGATGAGCGGAAGGAAATCTTGGCGTCGGGCAAGTTGTTTTTTCCGGGATCGTCACCTGGGCGGATCGAGGTGATATGCTAGACCGGGTAGTCGTGCAAACGACGGGCTCTCCAACTATTGCCACGCGGCGTGTCGGCTCGCCGGCATGCCGCGCTTGTCCCCTGGAGTGAGCCATGCCCAGCGATCGAGTCAACCGACCATCCCAGCCCTTCGGCGAAAGGGATCCGGCCGTGATACGCACGCAGATCCATCAACACCCGGCGCTGCAATTTACGCATCCGCTGCCGTACGGAGCGATTATGCACGATGGGGGCGTGCAGTTTGTCGTGTTCAGCCGGTCGGCCACGGCGATGCGGGTGCTGCTGTATAACCGGCCGGAAGACCCGGAACCGGCGGAGGTGATCGAGTTTGACCGCGAAAGCGATCGCTGGGGAGATATTTGGAGCATTTTTGTGCCGGGGCTGGGCGCCGGGCAACTTTACCATTTCCAGGCCGACGGGCCGTTTGATCCGGAGCAGGGGCAACGGTTCAACGGCCGGGCCCGGCTGATCGATCCCTATGCCAAGGCGCTGGCGGGGCATTTTCTGTCGAGTGACGACGGCATCGTCCGGCCGCCGAAATGCGTGGTGGTGGACGATACGTTCGATTGGGAAAACGATCGGCATCTGAAGCGCCCGCTGGCGGACACGATCATCTATGAGATGCATGTTCGCGGCTTTACCCGCGATGCCACCAGCGGCGCGGAGCATCCCGGCACGTATTTGGGCGTGATCGAGAAGATTCCGTATTTGAAATCGCTGGGCGTCACTGCGGTGGAATTGATGCCGGTGTTGGAGTTCCCCATGGAGTCGCCGTGGGGGCACAAGCTGGAGCGGCCAAATTACTGGGGGTACGATCCGCTGGCGTTTTTCGCGCCGCACCAGGGATACGCCACCGGCAGCGAGCCGGGCTGCCAGGTGTATGAATTCAAGCAGATGGTGAAGGCGCTACACGAGGCGGATATCGAAGTCATTCTCGACGTCGTGTTCAATCACACCGCCGAAGGGAATGAATTGGGCCCGACGCTGAGCTTCAAGGGGCTGGAGAACCGCGTTTACTACATGCTGGGCAACGGCGGCAGCTTTTATCGCAACTTCACGGGCTGCGGCAACACGATCAACGGGAACCACCCGATCGTGCGCGAGATGTTGTTTTTGTGCTTGCGCAATTGGGTGCAAACGTATCACGTCGATGGATTCCGCTTCGACCTGGCGAGTATTTTGAGCCGCGATCGGAGCGGCGAGATTATCCCCAATCCGCCCGTGGTGGAAATGATCGCGGAAGACCCCCTGCTCTCGGATACCAAGGTGATCGCCGAGGCGTGGGATGCCGCCGGGGCGTATCAAGTGGGCTCGTTTGCGAATTTGCGGTGGGCCGAGTGGAACGGACGGTATCGGGACGAAGCGCGGCAATATTGGCGGGGAGATGCGCGAATGGTTGGCGAACTGGCCACGCGGTTGGCCGGCTCCGCCGATTTGTACCAGGCAGGTGGGCGGCATCCGTACCACAGCATCAATTTCGTAACCAGCCACGACGGTTTCACACTGAACGACCTGGTGAGCTACGCCCATAAACACAACGAAGATAACGGCGAGGGGAACCGGGACGGGGATGACAATAATTTCAGCGCCAACTATGGCGTAGAAGGGCCCACGCGGAAGCCCAGCATCGAATTGGTTCGGCAGCGGCAGATCAAGAACTTTTTGGCGACGCTGCTGCTAAGCCAGGGGGTGCCGATGCTGCTGGCCGGCGACGAATGCCGGCGGACTCAGCGCGGGAACAATAATGCGTACTGCCAGGATAACCAGATCTCGTGGTTCGATTGGTCGCTCGTGGATCAGAACGCGGAATTGCTGCGATTTGTGAGAGGGCTGATTGCACTGCGGCGGGCCAATCCGACACTGCGGCGGCGGAATTTCCTGAGCGGTATTCCGGGCCGGCCGGGGGAACTGCCCGACGTGGCCTGGTTCAATCGACTGGGGCGGGACGTCGATTGGCGAGGGCTGACAGATCAATCGCTAGTGTGCGTGTTCGGCGCGCCGACGCTGATCGATCCGACCGAGCGCGATCGGCGGCATGCGAATGTTCGAACTGCCGCGGGCCACCGGCAGAATTTGCCGCGGCACGTGATGTTGCTGCTGAATCCAAACGCCGAGCCGCGCGATTTTGTGGTGCCGGAGTTGGTGCGGGCCATCAAATGGCGACGGTTCATCGATACGGCCGCCAAGTCGCCGGAGGATATCTTTCCGGCTTTCGACGGCCCGCCGCCCCCCGTGCGCGGCCCGATTCTGGTGGCGGAACGGTCTCTGGTCTGCTTCGTCGCCGAAGCGTAGACCTCTGGCGGGCTGTTTCGCCGTGTTTTGTAAGTCGTTATGGGCATTTGCCTTCTGCGCTGGCCCGCCGGAGTCTGTAACATCGGACCGCAACTCCCCGCTTATCTCCTTGGAGGGATCGAGCATGTCGCTCGGCCCGGAACAAAAAAACTTGCCAGTACAGGAGATAGATCATGTTCAGCCGTTTCACAAAAATCAGTTTGGTGGCGTTGGTTGCGATGTTCACCGGAATCAATTTCGCCGAGGCCAAGGGCTTTGGTGGCGGCGGTGGCACCAAGAGCTTCGCCCAGAAGTTTTTCAACAACAATCCCACGAAGGCCACGACGAACAATCCGCCCAAGCAGATTGCGTTGAAGCAAGATAACAAGCCGTCGAAGACGTTTTCGATGGACAGCAAAAAGGACAAGTGCCACGACAAGTGCTGCTACCATCATTGCCACCACTACTGCGATTACAGTTACTGCGGTTGGGGCTATTGCGATACCTTTGACCTGCAAGTGATCGGCGTGCAAATGCTCGACAGCGGCAACCCCGCCGGCGGCATCGGTCCGATGTTCCGCGTGACGTTCCGCAATAACAGCTTCGCGTCGATCAACCGCCCCTTCAGCCTGTCGCTGATAGCGATTGCCGATCCGACGATTGGCGGCGGGATTCCGGCTGCGGTGCGAGTTCGCGGAATCGGCGCCTTGCAAACGGCGGCGGTCGACATTCGGATGCCGATCGAGGCCATGCGTCCGGGCTTGACGATGCTGCAAGCGACGGTCGACAGCCATCGTGAGATTTCCGAGACGAACAAGACCAATAACGTCCTGATGGCCAAGCTGGCCGAAGTCCGGCCGGTGGCGACGGAAAAGGCGATTGCTGCTCCGGCGACTGCAGCGGCCCCGGCCCTGACCGCGGAAGCCCAAGCCGAGATTGCCAAGGAGCCCATGGCCGACGAAGTTGACGAATAAGGTTGCGATTGCGGTGTAAATGCCGCAAACCAGCCATCCCATATTCTTCCCTGTGCGAGCGTCCCGGTCGTGCGGTTGGGTGTCACAGCCCTTCGCACGACCGGGCGTTTTTTTTGGCATTTCCAAGGTGGCCAATTCCGCGGCGCTATCCGCTCCTCTGAGGGGCGGGGCAACTTCGGAACTGATCTTCTCAGTAAAAATTTGGCGGGCCGACTTGATAACTCGTGCAATCGACCGTAGGCTATCGCCCGACGATTTGGCACGGCGGCAGGCGAGGGAACGTTTCGCCGAAGCGGTTTTAGCGTGGCGAACAGCGCCGTCGAGCCAATGGAGCCGGAGAGAGTTCCTCCGGCAGTTGCCGTGGCAAGTGCACGTGACGGAGTGAGCCGTCCGATTTTGGCAGCTACGGCGCAGCAATGGCGACTTAACGGCGCGCGCCTTGCTGATAACGAACGGGTCATTTGCGCCAGGGAGTTGTTTCGCATGCCGGCGGGTACCATCAAGAAGTTAGTGCAAGACAAGGGGTTTGGATTCATTGCCACCAGCGACGGAACCGACGTGTTCTTTCATCACACGACGGTTGTCGACAAAGGGTTCGACAATTTAGAGGTCGGACAGCAGGTGGAATTCACGCTCGATACTCAAGGAGGCAACAAGGGAAAGGGACCACGAGCGGCAACGGTGACGCCCCAGTAGGCCGATTCCGCTAGCCTTAGCCGGCAAGAGCGTGCAAGCAGAACTCGGGGGCAGCTGCCCCGTGCGATTTCTTCCTGCGCGTTGGTTCCGCTTCGCGGCTCGTCTATGTTCGCTGCGGCCTCCTAGGAAGCAGCGGCGGAGGCCGCGCATTGGGGCGCCACGATTTGGCGCGCCCGCGTGGAGTCCCTGCGCCTGAAACTGCGCTCGTTTGCCATGTCGCAATTCTTGCACGATTTCTGGCCGCATCTCGCCGGGGCGGCGGTTGTTGTAATCGAGCTTTTGGCCGTGGGCCATGCCGTGCTGTTCAAGCGCGACAGCCGCGCCACGATCGGCTGGGTGGGCCTGATTCTGCTGACGCCGCTGTTGGGGGCCCTGCTCTACTGGATCTTCGGCATCAATCGCATTCATCGGCGGGCGATCTTGATGCGCGCCGGACAGCCGGACACCGAGCCGGCAACCCTGGAACACGCAGCGTCGGAACAACGAATCCGCGAAGTTTTGGGAAGCGAAGGGAAGCATTTTTGGCGGCTGGTGCATTTGATCGAGCACCTGACCAGCCGCCCGCTGCTGGAAGGGAACAAGATTGTGCCGCTGTGCGACGGCGACGAAGCCTACCCGGCCATGTTGGCGGCCATTGAGAGAGCGCAGGTATCGATCAGCCTGGCTTCGTACATTTTCGATAACGACCGGGCTGGCAAGATGTTTGCCGAGGCACTGGTAAGCGCGCACCGGCGCGGCGTGGAAGTGCGTGTACTGATCGACGACATCGGCTCGCACTATACGCGGCCCACGATCGTCAGCGTGCTGAAAGAGGCCGGTGTGCCGACCGACACCTTCATGCATTCGTTGATGCCGGCCTATGTGGCCTATTTCAATTTGCGCAGCCACCGAAAGATTCTGGTGGTCGATGGGAAAATTGGCTTCACCGGCGGGATGAATATTCGCGAGGGATGTTGGATCAAATTCAATCCCAAGGGACAAACAAAAGACATCCACTTTCGAGTGGATGGACCGGTGGTGGCGCAACTGCAGGAAGTGTTCGCGGAGGATTGGGCGTTTACCACGCAGGAAGTGTTGCACGGTGAAAAGTGGTATCCGCCGCTCGCCCCGGCCGGCGGGATGTTGTCCCGAGGCATTCGCTACGGGCCGGACGAAGATTTGGGCCTGATGCGGTTGGGCTTGATTGGCGCGATCGGCGCGGCGCAGCGCAGTATTTCGATCGTCACGCCGTATTTCATTCCCGACGACGCGCTAATTGCGGCGCTGAACGTGGCTTCGATGCGGGGGGTGGACGTGAACGTCATCCTGCCGAGGAGGGGGAACTTGCGCACCGTGCAATGGGCGATGCAGGCCACGTTGTGGCAGGTGCTCGAAAAGGGTTGCCGGGTATGGGCAACGCCGAAGCCGTTCGATCACACCAAGCTGATGACCGTCGACAGCGTTTGGAGCTTGATTGGGTCGGGCAATTGGGACGCGCAGTTTGCGGCTGAATTTCGAGTTCAATGTGGAAACGTACGACGCGGGCCTGGCCGCACAGATCGACGACCTGATCGAGACGAAACGCCGCGAATCGACGGAGATTACCTTGACCGACGTGGATGCGCGAATGTTGCCCGCCCGAGTGCGTGACGGAGTTGCAAGATTACTTTCACCTTATCTCTAACGATTTGAATACGTTGGAGCGGCCGATGGGATAAATTTTGATCAAAAGGGGGGGTTTGGACTAATACAACTCCAGTACACTCTACCTAGATTTCCGATATTCACGACTGCTTGGTTGCACAGTTTTTTTATTTTCTCCAACTTCTCAATTTGTGAGCATCTGGATATACTCGCGGATCATCGCTGGGAAACCAGACCGGTTGCGAGCGATCCACTGCACAGATGACGGAGTTTGAGCGACGCACCGAATTCGGCGGAGAAGTAGGCAACAGAGATTGAGGCACATGCCGGCTAGAGGCTCCGCGCATCATCCCCCGCGCAAGTCGCAGCCACACGGAGGCGTTTTCCGAGGTTGTTCTTCCATCAGGAGAGTTCCCACCATGTTAAAACCTGTCAAATTCCCCAAGCGGCAACGGATGTTCGAACATCTGGAGCCGCGCAATTTGTTGGCCGGCAACGTCACGGCCGATGCCGGCTCCGGCGCGCTCATTATTTTGGGCGACGGTAGCGCCAACATCATAACGGTTACGCAGACGGCCCCCGACACCTACAAAGTGGCGGGCACTGCGACCAAGGTGAACGGGAGCAATTCGGCGCAGACCTTCTACGCCACCGACGGCATTTTTATCAACTTGAATGGCGGCAACGACGTGTTGACCGTGAAAAATCTGACGATCAACGGCGAAAGCGGCGATATCGGTCTGGCAATCATGTTGGGCGCCGGGGCCGATGTTTTGCTGGTCCAAAAAGTTTCCGTAGGTTGGGAGACGGCGATCGACGGTGGCGAGGGAAATAACGCGCTGGTTATCGACAGTTGCCACTTGAATTACAACCTAGGCATTCAAACTTATGCCGGAGTTGACGCTGTCACCATTAAGGGCACCACCATCTTGGGCGCCCTTAACGTGCAGCTGGGCAATGGAACCAATGTTCTGACCATGCTCAACGATAATGTGTTTCAAACTCCGGGAGGACCAGACGATAGTTCGGTTCCAGAGGGCTTTGAGGTTCTGGAATGCGCAGCTGCCGCGCCAAGAGTGCGGCGCGAACATCGTCGGCGGCACCGGCGTGGACGCCATCGTGCTCAACGGCGTGAAGATCGATTGCCTCACGACCATCGACACCGACGGCGGCGTCGACAGCGTGGCCATCGTGAACTCGCGGTTCGGCAACCAGCCGATGATCTACGATCTGTCGGCCTTGCAATTGGATGGCAGCGCTAGCGGCTTGTGCATCGAAACGGGCTTGGGCAACGACGCCGTGAGCATCGTGACGACGACCGTGTACGGTTTCCTGCAAATCGACACTTCGGACCAGGTGTGCTGCCCGACGGAGCGAATGGTTGCCCCGCTAAGCATTCCAAGCTCCCAGAAAGACGGCATTGACGCGGTGGCCTTGACCAAGGTGAATGTGTACGCGGCACAGCAGCTGCCGTTCATCGTCGAGGAAACCGGCCCAGTTTCGGATGGCTGCATCGAATACGGCGCCTTGTTGATTTACACCGGCAATCAGAACGATGCCGTGGCATTGGCATACGTTTGCACGGATTGCTTTGCCCAGATCCGCACAACGGATTGGAGCGACAGCAGTTTGGACGGCGCCGATGCGGTGACCATTGTCAACAGTAAGTTCAATCAGAGTTCCGCGGTGATGCAATGGCTGAACACGCTTTCGATTTTCAGCTCCTGGTCGGGCTTGTCGATTTGCACGGGCCGCGGCAATGATGCGGTTACGCTTGTGAACGTGAATGTGGTCTGCAAAGCGCAGATCGAAACCGGCGATGGCACCGATGCGGTGGCCGTGAACGGCTTGCATGCCGACGAGATCTGCATTCGCCTGGGGGACGGCAACCATGACGTGCTGACGATCGTCAACAGTTCGGCGGCGGACGCCATTTTTGACGGTGGCGACGGTTCCGGCGACGTGCTGGTGCGAAGCCACAATAACTTCGGATCCCAAAGCATTAGCGGCTTTGAGACTGTGGTGTAATTCGAGGCAACGATAACGTAGTATCGACTTTCGCAAAACCAACACGGCCCTTGGAAACGGTTCCAGCGGCCGTTTTTTTGCATTGCGACCACGGCGGCAGAGTTCCAATTGCAATAGAACCGCACGTCTACGTCGACCCGCCAAATTCCTCTCCTTGAACAGGTGCATCCATCAGAAAGCGCGGCGTATCGTCGATTCGTCAAGAAATCTTTGAATCGTTGGAAAGCCGCGATTTGCTGGCAGGAAACGTGACCGTCGGGCCGGGCAGCGTTCCTAGTGAATTGCGGATCTTGGGCGATGGCGCTGCCAACAATATTCAAGTTACCTAACTAACGGCAATTGGAAAGTGCAAGGTATTGGCACCAAAGTGAGCGGAGCAACTCGCCGGGGATCTTTTCCGGGGTCACTCAACTCGCCGTCGATCTGCTGTGTGGAACCGACGTCATTGCCATTTCTGGATTACACTCCGGCGAAGCCATGTTGGTTTACGTTGACGGCGGCGGCAATACCGGCGATACCTTGGTCAAATCCCATAATCACTTCGGGACAGTAACCGATACCGGTTTTCAGCACGTCATCGGATGAGTCGTGACTGATCGACCAGTCAGCAACTCTCAACGAGCCGTTGCTGCGAATCCTACGCTGCAACGTATGGTGCCTGCTGGCCCATCGAAAATCCTCGCACACTAACGGCTGCGGGAACGGCACTTCAGTACCCTTCCCACCCACCCTGATTAGTGGGAAAGGCGAGATTATGGGAAATTTTTTCGGCTGAGCGGTGAATAAAACATCTAGGTGCAATCTGGCTATTCAAGTCGTATATCAATGATATATAATAACTTGCAGCATTCTAATGCAATATTTATCACTCGAAAATGCTTCTGCATAGGTCGCAGTCTTCTTCAAGTTAATATCCATTGCATATTGCCTATGTTTGCAAATGCGATAAACTGGCCGTGCTTTTAGGGGCGTTCGCCTCCTTAGCATGGTTCGACGCCGACCTCGACGAGCCGCCTTCCGGAACAGCGAAGAAGCGTGTGGGTCTTTCTTCTCTATTTTCTTTTCGTGACGGGAGCTATGCCATGCGCCGTACGCTGAGTAAACCGCGTTCCTTGTTCAAGAGTCTTTTGTTCGAGCATCTGGAAGATCGTGCCATGATGGCCGGCAACGTTTGTTGCGCGTGTACAAATGGAAATTTGTGCATCACCGGCGACAAATGCAACAACTGTATCTGTGTCCGTCAATGTGAAGACGGCAAGATTGAGGTCCGCGGCCTGAACGGCACGAAGGTCAACGGCTGCGATTGTTTCACGTGCTGCAACGTGTGCGCCATCAAGTGCGATATGAAAGATGGCTGCGACAGCGTGAAGATCAGCGATTGCTGCGTCCGCGAGTGCATTTGCGTTTGCGGTGGCAACGGCAATGATTGCGTGCAGGTTTGCAACTGCGAGGCGGCGGGCATCGGCATTAACGGCGCCAACGGCGCCGATGATGTCCGCATTTCTTGCTGCACGATCTGGTGTGAACCCAAGTGCGACGGCAAGAAGGATCGCAACGGCTGCAAGCAGGGTCAAGTGTGCTGCGACACCGGCAACGGCTGCGATAACGTGCTCATGGAGCGCGTGTGCGGTTGCTGCATTGTCCAGTGCAAGACCGGCGGCGACAAAGATTGCATCGTCGTCACCCGCTGCGATGTCAAGAAGATTTGCTGCGACTCGGGATCGGGCTGTGATACCGTGGCCATCAATCGCTGCCACACTTCGGATACCTGCGAGGTCAAGTGCTCGAGCAAGCAGTCGAAGGTGTGCTTCGAGAGTAACAGCTGCAAGAGCCAGAAGTGCAACATTCCGTGCCGCGCTCAGATCGAGGATTGCATCCATGAGTTGGCCAAGTGCCGAGATTGGTGCGATTGGGATTGCCAAACAGCAGACCTGGTCTAAGCAACCAATTTTTGCTTAAGGTTTCCAGCACAGGTTACCTACGCGTTTGGCCGCCGATCGAAAGAATCGATCGGCGGCTTTTTTTTGCGCGGGTGGCTCCAGCCGTTGTGCGGCAACGGTTCACCATCTCTTTCAAGGGAGCGGCGTTTGCATACGCTTTTCTTCAGCGGCGCTGGGGCGGAAATAATGCGGCACCAGGGTGCCAGGTTCTTCACGGCGGCCAGCCTGGTAGTGCCGCCAGGCGATTTGCCCAACGGTTTCGGCTTTGGGTCTCGATAACGCGCGATCGATGATCTCCACGCCCGGCGGAATACGTTCGGTCAATTTGACCAGCCCCGGGCCGCTGACGGCGAGTGGCTTCTGGGCTGCGGCCAGTTCCGCCAGCCAGGCGTCATTGTCCCAAAGCGAGGTTTCTTTCTGCCATTGCCAAATGCCGGAACGATCGCGTGCGAAGCGTCCGGCGAACAATTGGTCGCGCTGGGCCTCCATTACGCTCCACAACTGCTCGACGTTGGCAGGCGTCTGCCAGGCAATGGCTTCCAACGTGTTGACGCCCAAAACCTCGGTCCGCGCCGCATAGGCGAACATCTTGGCGGTGGTCACGCCGACACGGAGGCCGGTGAACGAGCCCGGCCCGGTTGCTACCGCCACCAGCTGCACGTCGCGTGGCCGCCAGCGGGCGACGTTCAACAGGTCGGCGATAGCCGGGGCCAGTGAAACGGCGCTGCGTACCGTAGGATCCAGTTCGCGGCAGGCCACCGCGCGATCCTCTTCCAGCGCCGCCACGCTGCCCGATTGATCGCTGGTTTCGATGGCCAGAATTCGCATCAAAAAGAAGACTAGTCGTCCGGGCTCGTGGCGTTTGGCGAAAGCTGGGACGGCGTACTGAAGCACGTCCAACCGCAACGTAACTGCCGCTCTCACAACGGCTTGACCAAGTTCGATACTGGCCGTAGACTGCCAGTTTACCCTGATTGTCTACGGCGGGATACAATGAGATTGCGTTTGCGTCGCCGGTGGGCGTCGCCTGGAATCATCCGGATGTTGCATCTGCTCTGGCGGGGTTGTGGCGCGTGAAGCGAGCTCTTATCAGCGACATTCACAGCAACCTCGAGGCTCTTGAGGCGGTGCTGGCCGATATCCGATCGCAGGGGATCACTGAGATCTTCTGCCTGGGGGATATTATCGGCTATGGTCCCAATCCGCGCGAATGCATCGATCTGGTAATGAAATGCCAGATGTGCCTGTTGGGCAACCACGATCAAGGGGCGCTGTTCGATCCCGAAGGCTTCAACACCGGCGCGGAACGGGCGATCTTCTGGACCCGTCAGCAATTGGAGAACACTCGCGGCAGCGCCGCTGACAACGCCAAGCGTTGGGATTTTCTCGGCGAGTTGCCCCGCAGCCACCGCGACAACGGCTATCTGTACGTGCACGGTTCGCCGCGCAATCCGCTTAACGAATACGTGTTTCCCGAAGACACGATCTGCAGTCCGAAAAAGCTGGAAAAGAGCTTTGCCCTGATTCAGCGCTGCTGCTTCCAGGGGCACACGCACGTGCCGGGCGTTTTCACCGAGAGCATGAATTTCATGAGCCCGGAAGAAATCAACTATCAGTACGTCTTGGGTCCTGAAAAGGCGATGATCAACGTCGGGTCGGTGGGCCAACCGCGCGACGGCGACCGCCGCGGCTGTTACGTGGTGCAGGAAGACGCGAAGATCACCTTCCGCCGAGTGGAATATCCCGTGGAAAAGACGCGGCAGAAAATTCACGACATTCCCGAGCTCGATAACTTTCTGGGCGACCGGCTGTTGGAGGGCCGCTGAGCTTGGGAGTCAAACTGCGTCTGTCGGCGAACGGATGCGCCTCTTATACTTAGATCGAAATTACGCGGCCCGACTCGGCCTAAAGACGGCGAAGGACTCTTGGCGTGGAACGACGCTTCGTATTATTCGTAGTGCTGTCGATCTTGATTTTGGTCGGCAATTTGTGGTTGCAGACCGTGCTGCATCCGCCGGCGAAAGTGCCGCCGGGACAGAAGGCGAACGAGGCGGCCGCGGAAAATCCGGAACTGGCCAAAGAAGCACCCAAGGGAGAGCAACCGGAAGCCAAGCCCGCGGAAGCGCCCCCGCCGGCGCGGCGACTAAGGAAGTCGCGGAGGCTCCGGAAGCGAAACCGCAATGGTTCACGCTCGGTTCGGCCGACCCGGATGCGCAGAATCCCTATCGGCTCTTGATCACGCTGACCAACCGCGGCGCCGCGGTGCAGCGCATCGAAATCAGCAGCCCGAAGTACCGCGATTTTGAAGATCGCAGCGGATATCTCGGGCATCTGGCGGCGGAAGATGCGCCGCAGGGGGTGAAGATCAACGTCGTGGGTCCAGGGACTCCCGCCGCCGCGGCAGGACTTAAGCCCGGCGATATCATCACGGCCGTAAATAGCCAGACGATCGCCGATGCCACGGCCCTGGAAGACGCGCTGAAGCAAACCAAGCCTGAGCAAAAAATCGATTTGACGATTTCCCGCAACGGTCAATCGCAAACAGTCTCCGCCACACTGGCCTGGCGACCCAGCGAGGTGGTGCAGCCGGAGAGCGGCATATCGGAAAAGACCGCCAAGTCGCCGGGGTTGGTCATTCCGGAAGGGCACGACCCGTTTTCCTTTTTGCTAACGCTATGGCAAGTCGATGAGGAAAAGCTGGGCGATAATGCGGAACTCGAGACAGAGTTGCCAGCGGTGCGCCTGCGCTCGACGTATTGGACCGGAAAACAGATCGACGCCGACACGGTGGAATTCACTCGTCCGCTGTCGAATCTCGGCCTGGAAGTGGTCAAGCGATATCGATTGGCGAAAGTGGCCGAAGGCGATCCCGGCTATCAATTCACGCTGGAAGTTGAGTTGCGAAATGTCGGCACGGCGGCGCACAAAGTCGCGTATCAGCTCGACGGCCCCACGGGTCTGCCCACCGAAGGATGGTGGTACTCCACTCGGATTTCACGGGAATGGGGGGGCGTAGGTGTGCGCAACGTGGCGCTGTTGCTACAAAGCAAAGAACCGACACTCATCACGCCGATGCAAGTGGCCGCGGGAAATCTGAACCCGCCCTATCGTTCGGAAGATCCCAGCGAGCTGCTGGCGTATGCCGGCGTCGATGCGCAGTACTTCGCCTGCGCCCTGTTGCCCGAGCCCTTTCGCGATCGCCCGCCATGGCTGGCGCAAATCAAGGCGATTTTGGTCGGTGCTCTTCCGCAAGATCAACGCTTTCGGACCCTGGGCGACGTGACCTGCCGGCTGGTGAGCATCACACAGCCGCTTGAGCCCAATGCGTCGCTGAAGAACGTCTACACGGTGTTTGCCGGACCCAAGCAGCCGCAATTGCTAGCCCAATACGGCGATCCGCAAAACAATCTTGGCGAACTGATCTATTACGGCTGGCCCGTTTGGGCAGGCGTGGCGCGGTTGATGACGCAAATCTTGCACTTCTTCTACACCATCGTCGGCAACTACGGCGTCGCCATCGTGTTGCTGACGGTTTTGGTGCGGGCCTGCATGTTCCCCATCTCGCGCAGGCAAGCGGTAATGGCTCAGAAGATGCAGCAACTCAAGCCGGAAATGGACCGCATCAACGAGAAATACAAAGGCAAGGCCGAGGAAAAAACCCGCGCCATGCAGGAGCTGTGGCGAAAGCACAATTACAACCCGATGTCGGGCTGCCTGCCGCTGTTTCTACAATTGCCGGTCTTCATGGGCTTGTATCGGGCGTTGATGATCGACGTCGAGCTGCGGCAAGCGCCATTGTTGGGTTCGGCAGTTCGCTGGTGCTCCAATCTGGCGGCGCCGGACATGCTGTGGAATTGGACCGGCGTGATGCCGGCATTTATTACGGCCTATCGCGGATTCTTGTCGTTGGGGCCGTATCTGAATATTCTGCCGCTTTTCACGGTGGGCTTGATGATCTGGCAGCAGAAGATGTTCATGCCGCCGGCGACCGACGAGCAATCGGCGATGCAGCAGAAGATGATGAAGTACATGATGGTATTCATCGCCTTCATGTTTTTCACCGTGCCCAGCGGGCTGTGCATTTACTTCATCGCTTCGAGCTTGTGGGGCATCGGAGAAAAGCAGCTTTTGCCTAAAACAATTTCGACGAAGCCGGCCGGCACCAGCGACAAGCCCGGGTTTTGGGCGAAGCTTGCCGCCGCAGCCACCGCAACCAGCGAAGGCAATGGCAGCGCGGCGGATGCCAAGCGCGAACGGAAGAAGCAGCGCCGGCGGTAGCGGGCGGGTTACTCTATGTTCCCCCTCGACGACACGATCGCGGCCATCGCCTCGGCGCCGGGCGGCGCAGCCCGCGGAATCGTGCGCATTAGCGGTCCTTCAGTTGCCGAAATCGTCGCGAAATGTTTCCAGCCGGATGATCACACGATCAATGTACGGACGCTGGCCGAACCAACCGCAATCGGCGGCCACTCCGTATTCCACAGTCCCCATTTCCCACTCCCCGTTGAGCTTTTCCTCTGGCCCACGGCGCGCAGCTACACGCGGCAACCCTTGGCGGAATTCCACACGTTCGGTTCGCCGCCGATATTGAATCCATTGTTGGACTCCGTTTGCGCCGCCGGCGCTCGGCTGGCCCAGCCCGGCGAGTTCACACTGCGGGCATTTCTGGCGGGGCGCATCGATCTCACTCAGGCCGAAGCAGTTCTGGGCGTGGTCGATGCCGCCGATCGCCGGGAGCTTGACACGGCGCTGGAGCAATTGGCCGGCGGCCTCTCGCGCCCTTGCAACTATTGCGCGATGATTTGCTCAATCTGCTGGCGGACCTCGAAGCGGGGCTGGATTTCGCCGAGGAGGATATTCGCTTCGTATCGACAGGCGAATTGGACCGGCGTCTATCGGCCGCCGCGGAACAGCTTGTGCAATTGGCCGCACGATTGAATGCACGGGGCGAAACATCCGCAGTGCCTCGGGTCGCGATGGTGGGTGCTCCCAACGTCGGCAAAAGCAGCTTATTCAATGCACTGGTCGAACAATCGGCCGCACTCGTTTCACCGCAGCCCGGCACGACCCGCGATTATCTGGTGGCTCGAATCGATGCCGATGGTTTGACGGTCGAACTGATCGATACCGCCGGCCGCGACATCGATCCGCCGCCGCAATCGATCGGCGAGGCCGCGCAAAAGGCGGCGGCCACACAGCATGATCGGGCCGATCTACGACTGCTGTGCCTCGACGTCACCCGGCCGCTGAGCGAATGGGAGCAAAGCGAGACCGACCGCGAAGGTACGATCGTCGCGCTGACGAAATGCGACCTGCCCAGCGCCGGGCCGGAGCTAAGCCGAGCGGTTACCACCAGCAGCCGCACCGGGGCGGGGCTCCCACGATTGCGAAGCGCCATTTATCGGGCGTTGAACCAGGCGCCCGGGGATCGAGGAATTGTCGCCGGCACCGCGGCGCGGATCAGCGACAGCGTGCATCAGGCCTCCGCCGCCATCGGCCGGGCGCGCCAACTGGCCAACGACGACCAAGGCGAAGAGCTCGTGGCCGCCGAGCTTCGATTAGCACTAACGGAACTCGGCAAGATCGTGGGTGCGATCTACACCGATGACCTGTTGGATCGCATTTTCAGCCGGTTCTGCATCGGCAAGTGACGCTCCCCGCTGGCGATGCCGATCCGTGCCGATTTTCCGCTGGTTGTGGGCAAACTGCTTGCTGCGGGCCGGGGCGTGACCTAGATATATATGGTGTTGTGCGACCCTAGCGGGGCAAATCAATTGAGAGAGGTCGGCTCATGTTCGACAAAACCAAACGCATTTCGAGTTTCCTGGTAATTCGCGGCATCCTGGCGCTGATCTTTGGCGTGCTGGTTTTCGCGCTGCCGCCGGCGGTGGTGGCCGATATCCTGCTGTTGGTGTTTGGGATTTTTGCGATCGTCGATGGCTCGATTGCCTTGGTCGGCTCGATCGCCAGCCGAGACGCCTTTGAAGATTGGTGGCTGTTGCTATTGATCGGCGTGTTGGGAATTCTGATTGGCGTCTTTACGCTCAGTCGCCCCGGCATCGTCGCCATTGTCCTGGTGCTGTACATCGGGGTGCGAGCCCTGATGGCCGGCGTGCTGGAAATCGTCTTCGCCGTTCGCCTGCGTCAGAAGATTCAAGGCGAGTGGCTGTTCATCGTTTCCGGTATTCTTTCGATGTTATTCGGCCTGGCGCTGATCGTGTGGCCGGTCGCCGGGTTGGTGGCCGTCATCTGGCTGATCGGCGTGTATGCCATCGTCGCCGGCGCCATGCAACTGGTATTGGCCGGACAGGTTCGCGAGTGGGTGCGGCGCATCGATAGCGGCGCGAAGTAGATCGAACTGTCCAAGTGCCGGTTTTGTGTGTCGATTCAAGCCCAGGGGCTGCGACCCCTGGGCTTTTTTCATGGTCTTTTCCCAGCGGCCCGCGGGGTTGTATAATTGCTTGGTTGAATTTTGCCGATACCTGAGCCTTACCAGGAGCTTAGCCCGCCATGGCTGTATCCCTCACCGAACGTGCCGCTCAAGAAGTGAAGAAGATTATTGAAGACCAAAAGCTGGGTCCCGAGACTGTGCTGCGCGTGGGCGTGGTGGGCGGCGGCTGCAGCGGCTTCCAATACAGCCTGGGGTTCGATCAGAAATTCGACGAAAAGACCGATTCCAAGTTCGATTGCCACGGCGTGAACCTGGTGGTGGACAAGAAAAGCGCCCTGTACCTGGACGGCACGAAGGTCGACTTCTACGAAGGGCTCGAGAAGCGTGGCTTCACGTTCGAAAACCCCAACGCCACGAAAAGCTGCGGCTGCGGCAGTTCGTTCCAGGCGTAAGCTTTTTCGCCCGCCGACAATCAAGCATCGCAAGTTTAGCCCCGGCCTGTAGGCCGGGGGTTTTTTGCGCGCTTTAAGTTTCGTTCCGAATCCCGTAGAATCGGGCCACGAACCGCACTCACCCTAACCCTCTCCCACAAGGGGAGAGGGAATAACTCGTGGCCAACAAAATTCACATCATCGGCATCGGCGACGACGGGCTGGACGGCGTTACCGCACAAGCTCGCAAGCTCATCGACGAAGCCGATCTGCTGTTGGGCGCCGAGAGCACGCTGAAGCTCTTGCCAAAATCGGCTGGCAAACAGCGGGCCACGATCGGCGGCAATTTAGACGATGCCGTGCAGCAGATTGCCAAAGCGGGCGATAAACAAATTGTCGTGCTGGCCTCCGGCGATCCGCTCTTCTATGGCGTGGCGCGGTATCTGTGCGACAAGCTGGGCAAAGAGCGATTCGAAGTCGTGCCGCACGTCAGCAGCATGCAGTTGGCGTTCGCGCGCGTGAAAGAAAGCTGGGAAGATGCATTCCTCACGAACCTCGCCACGCATTCGTTGGAATCGCTGATCGAAAAAATTCGCGTGGCCGACACAGTCGGACTGTTCACGAGCGATCAGCATCCGCCGTCGGCCGTGGCCCAGGCGCTCTTGGATCAGCGCATCGATTACTTCACCGGCTACGTGTGCGAGAATCTCGGCTCGCCTGACGAGCGAGTGACGCAAGGCTCGATGAACGAACTGATCGCGCGAGAAATTCGGGCCGTTGAACGTGATGATTCTGGTGCGCCGAGAGGCGACGCCCGATCGGCCCTCCGATGCCCATGTGCTGCGCCGATTTGGCAATCCTGACGAAATGCTTTTGCAGGCCCGGCCCAAGCAGCGGCCTGCTCACGCCGGCTGAAGTTCGCAGCATTGCTCTGGCGGAAATGGCCATTGGGCCCAAGAGCATCGTGTGGGACATGGGGGCCGGCAGCGGATCGGTATCGGTCGAGGCGGCGCTTTTGGCCACCGAAGGCACGGCGTACGCCATCGAGATGGATCCGGAAGACATTGACCTCATCAAGGCCAACGCCGAGCGGTTCCAGGTGAAAAATTTGAAACCGGTGCTGGGCCGCGCGCCGGAAGCATGGGAAAAGTTGCCGCCGCCCGATTGTATTTTTGTCGGCGGCAGCGGGCGCGAGATTTCCCGCCTTGTCGAACTGGCTTACAAGCAACTCAAGCCGGGCGGGCGGCTGGTGGCCAACGTCGGCAGCATCGAGCTGTTGGCCGCGGTAGACGAAGTGCTGCATCGAGCCGGCGGCGAAGTGCAAGTGCTGATGATCAACATCGCCCGCGGCACGTATCAGTTGGAGCGCATTCGTTTCAACGCCTTGAACCCGACATTTTTGTTGAGCGTGGTGAAGCAGAAATAGTTGCCACGACGACGCATGCCTGACGACCTGCCACTCGACGTAATTGCCGTCGGGGCCCATCCTGACGACGTCGAGATCGCCTGCGGCGGCACGTTGGCCAAGCTCGCCAAGCAAGGCTATCGGGTGGGCATCGTCGATCTGACCGATGGCGAGCCGACGCCGAACTCGCCGGGACCGGAGCATCGGGCCGCCGAAGCCAAAGCGGCTGCAAAAAAGCTAGGAGTGCACGTGCGGTTGGAACTGGGCATGCCAAATCGCCGGCTGTTCGATTCCTTCGAAGCCCGGGTAGCGCTGGCGAAAGTGTTTCGCCGCTATCGGCCGCGGCTGGTGCTTGGATTCGGCGAAAAGACGCCGCTGGCTTCGCCCGATCATTTTCAGGCGATGCAGATTACCGACGCCGGCGTGTTCTATGCCCGGCTGACGAAATGGGATCAATATTTCGACAACCTGCCGGTGCACACGATCACGGCGTATTTGTATTACACGCTGGCCTTCACGTCGTTTGGCGTGCCGCCGGGGGCGGGCAACCTGGTCGTCGATATCAGCGACACGCTGCAGACCAAGCTGGAGGCGATTCGCTGCTACAAAACGCAATTCGGCGCGCAACCGGAAAAGCAGATCGAAGAACGGGTCAAATCGTTCGCCATTCAGTTGGGCACCGCGGCCGGATTTCCAGCCGGCGAGATGTTTTCCAGCCCGCGCTTGATCGGCACCCGCGACCTGATGCACTTCCTGTTTGGGCAGAAACCGGGCGATCAGCCGGCGCCGCCAGAACCGCCGCGCTAGACCACGGTTTGTTTTCGTCGCCGTTTGGGTGCGCTTCCTTCGACTTTGCGCGATTCTCCGCTTGCCCGGTGAGTTCGTACAAGAATCGGCTGGGAATCGTAGGCCGGCTCTTGCCCCATTTCATGCGCGATAGCGATAGTGTCATTGTCAGGCGGTCTTTCGCGCGGGTCACGCCCACGTAGCATAGCCGGCGCTCTTCGTCGATGGCGCTGGCGTCGCCGTGCTTTTCTGCGTCGATCGATTTTTGATGCGGCAAGAGCCCCTCCTCCATGCCGGCCAGATACACGTGGGGAAATTCCAGGCCCTTGGCCGAATGGAGCGTCATCAGGGCGATGGCGTTGCGATCGAGTTTCGATTCGCGTTCGGCGGCCTCGTCGCGCTGGCCCAAGGCAACTTCGTCGAGGAAACCGCGCAGCGTTGGCTTTTTGGATCGCTGCTCGTACGCCGCCAGCGTGTTGATCACATCTTGCACGCTGGCCCAGCGCGATTGTTGATCATTGGCGTCGGGATACTGCCGGGCCAGTTCGTCCTGGTAGCGAATTTGCGCGATTAGGGCCTTTGCCAGTCCGACAATCGATTCACTTCCGGCAGGTCGGCGAAAACCGTCGATCATTTCGCAGAATCGGTGGACGGGATCTGCGGTTTCCGACGACAAAATGTTCCATAGCGCAGTTCCCTGCTCGATTGCCCGCTGAAGCAACGCTTTGACCGTCGCTTGGCCGATACCGCGCGGGGGACATTGATAATCCGCAACAGCGATGGCTCGTCGCACGGATTATCGAGCAGACGCAGGTACGCCAGAATATCTTTCACCTCGCGGCGATCGTACAACGATTGGCCGCCGATCAGCACGTACGGGAGTTTTTCCCGCCGCAGCGCCATTTCAAACGGCCGAGGCTGCTCGTTGGTGCGGCACAAGATGGCAAAGTTGCGCGGCTGGAGACCGGGATTCGCCAGGCGCAACTTGATATCGCCGATCACCTCGTCGGCCTCGGTCGTTTCGTCCTGGCATTGCAAAATGGCGGGCGCAAGCCGCCGGGTGCGCGCGCGCAGCACCTTCTCATGACGATGGCGATTGAAAGCGATCAGCCGATTGGCAAATTCCAGAATCGATTCGCTGCTGCGGTAGTTGTCTTCCAGCCGCACGACTTTCGCTTCGGGCCAGTCGTGCTGGAAACGCAGGATGTGTTCGACCTCCGCGCCGCGCCAGCCGTAAATTGATTGATCGTCGTCCCCCACGACGCATAAATTGCGGTGCCCCTCTGCCAGCGCTTTGACGATGCGGTACTGGCTGGCGTTGGTGTCTTGATATTCGTCGATCAAGAGATGATCGAATCGGCCCGCCTCGGCGCGGCGAACCTCGGGAAACCTGTCGAGCAATTCTTCGGTCAGCAAGAGCAGATCGTCGAAGTCGACCGCGCCTGCCGTTTTCAACGCTTCTTGATAGCGGCGATAGCCGGAGGCGGCGAGATGCTCCTTGTCGGATTGCGCGGCCGAAATCGCATCGTCCGGCCGCAAGCACGACGCTTTCCAACGGCCGATGAAGTACAATAAATCGCCGGGTCGCAACCTCTCGCCGGCCACACGCAGTTCCCGCAGCACTTGTCTGGCCGCGCCCTCCTGGTCACCGCGGTCGAAGATCACGAACTGCCGAGGATAGCCCAACCGATGAATCTGCCGCCGCAATATTCGCACGCAGAGCGAATGGAAGGTCGAAATTTCAGGCCGCTGCTTGGAGTTTTGCCGCTTGCCCAACAGTTGCCCAGCCCGCTGTAGCATTTCGCCCGCCGCCTTGTTGGTGAAGGTGACCGCCAGAATCCGCTCGGGCCGAGTGCGGTGCCGAATCAGCCGGGCGATGCGATGCGTGACGACCCGAGTTTTGCCCGTGCCTGCGCCGGCCAGCACCAACAGCGGTCCAGCGAGTGTTTCAACAGCGTCTTGCTGAGCGGGGTTAAGCGTCATGTTGTCGTCGTCCGTGATACGCTGCTGGGAGTGGCGAGTTTATCGTTGCGCATGGGCGATTGTCTATCGGTCAGCCGCGTCGAGCGAAGTGGCGTCAATCGACGCACTTTGCCGGCCTTGACGCTTTTCTTTGGCCACCCCTATACTCCATCGGATGAAAGCCAAAGAACGCCACGATTTGCATACCAACGTGCTGGCCGAATGGCTGGCCGACACTGGCGAGAAGTTGCGTCCCTATTCGGGCCTGATTACGGTGGGAGTGATCGCCCTGGCGATTCTGGCGGCGATTATCTTCTATATGCAAGGGGCTGGCCAGCGAGGCGCCGTTGCCGCATCCGACCAATTGTTCGCCGCGATGGGCATGCAGGGACTGGGGTTGGCCGAATTGCAGGCTACTATCAAAGAATATCCTGGCACTTCGCAAGCCGCGGTGGCGCAGCTTCTGCTTGCCGAAGCCCTGTTGGATAGCGGCACCACGACGTTGTATCACAACAAGGCCGCCGGGCGCGACAATATTACCAAGGCCATGGGCATCTTCGACGACGTGCAGAAAACCACGCGCGATCCCTTGCTGCGCGGCTGGGCAATCTACGGAATCGCACGGTCCGCGGAATCGTTGGGCGATTTGAATCTGGCCCGGCTTGCTTACGTGCAATTGGCGAAGGACTATCCGGATAGCGCGTTGGCGGGGCCGGCACGCCAGCACCTGGCGCGGCTCAATCAACCGGCAGTGAAGGAATTCTACGATTGGTTCGCCCAGCAGAACCCACAGCCGCCGAAGGCCGACACGGGGCCAGGCGTGCCCGGCATGAAGCCGTCGTTTGATTTGAAAGATTCTCCCGCTCCGGGAGATGTCAAGCTGCCCAGCGCCATGGGGCCGAGTATGCCCGGTGCATCTTCTGCGCGCCGCTGCGACACCAGCGGGCACTCCGCCTGCCGCTGCGTCGCCGGCTGCTGCGCCACCGGCAGCGGCCGAGAAGTCGAAGGCGTCTGAACCGTCGAAATGAAATGCCGGTCGATCCGCCGATTCAGCGTGTAGTCGAGGCGGAGCATGCCGGCTGTCGGCTCGACGTTTATCTGGCAAGGCAGTTTCCCCAGTTCAGCCGTGCGTTTTTGCGCCGGGCGATCGATGCCGGCTGCGTGACACTTAACGGACAGCAAGCTAAGGCGGGGCAGCGGCTCAAAGATGGCCAGCAATTGTCGATCTCGCTGCCCGAGCCGCCTCGTCCGGGCCCGGTGCCGGAAGATATTCCACTAGATATTCTTTTTGAGGACGAGCATCTGGCGGCCGTCAACAAGCCGCCGGGCATGGTGGTGCATCCGGCCAAGGGGCACTGGGCCGGCACGCTCACTAGCGCTCTGGCGTTTCATTTCGACAAGCTCAGCGGCGCCGGCGGGCCTACGCGGCCGGGCATTGTTCACCGGCTGGATCGCGACACAAGCGGCGTGCTAGTGGTGGCCAAGACCGATGCCGCCCATTACGCTCTGGCGGAACAATTTGGCAAGCGGACTGTAGAGAAGGAATATTTTGCAATTGTGGTGGGGGTGCCGGATCGGGATCGGGATGTGATCGACATGCCGATCGGTAGCCATCCCTACCAGCGGGAAAAGATGGCCATTCGGCGCGAGCACACCACTAGCCGCCCGGCGCAGACGTTTTATGAGGTCGCGGAGCGGTTCGACGGTTTTGCCGCGCTGCGCGTCGCGCCCAAGACCGGACGCACGCATCAGATTCGGGTTCACCTGTCGGCAATTTCCTGCCCGGTGGTGTGCGACAAGCAATACGGCGGGCGATCGGAAATCACGCGCGGGGAAATCCGTCGCGATCCCGATGATCACCAGGTTCTGCTAAACCGGCAAGCGCTGCATGCTCGCCGATTGAAGCTGCGGCATCCGGTCAGCGGCGAGCAACTGACGTTTGAAGCCCCGCTGGCTGCGGATTTGGAGATCGTCTTGAACGAGCTTCGTCAGTTTCGTTCAAAAGCATCAGGCAGAAAGCTTTAGTCTTTCGCCATACTGCTGAGCTTGCGCAGGCGGTTGACCGAATCGGTGATCACCTCAATCGCCGTTTCCACTTCTTCCGCGGTGTTGAATCGGCCCAGCCCAAAGCGCAGGCTGCCGCGGACTAGGTCTTCCGGCAGGCCCAAGGCTCGCAGCACGTGGCTGGGCTGCGGATCGGCCGAGGTGCAGGCGCTGCCGGAGCTGACGGCCAGGCGGTCCTGCATGTCCAACAGCAATGCCTCGCCTTCGACGTAGCCGAAGTTGAGATTCAAATTCCCCGCCAGCCGCAATTTCGGCGGATCGAGCGCGGGGCCGTTGAGTCCGATGTGATCCAATCGCTCGCCCAGTCCGGAATAAAGCCGATCGCGCAATTTGGCCAGGCGGGGCTGCTCGCGCGGCATTTCTTCGACACACAATTCCAGCGCCTGGGCAAAACCAACGATGCCCGGCACGTTGGCGGTGCCGCTGCGAAAGCCGTTTTCCTGCCCGCCCCCGAAGATTTGAGGTTCCAGCTTGACCAGCGGAGTCCGCCGCCGCACGAATAATGCGCCGATGCCTTTGGGACCGTACATTTTGTGGGCCGAGAAGCTGAGCAGGTCGACTTGCAGTTCGTCCACGTTCACCGGAATTTTGCCGACGGCTTGCGTGGCATCGCAATGCAACAGCACGCCGCGCTCGGCAAACGGCGCCGATTTCGGGAATCGGCTGGATGACGCCGATTTCGTTGTTCGCTAACATCACGCTGACCAAGGCCGTTTCGTCGCGCAGCACGGCGGCTACCTGGTCGGCCGTGATCAATCCGGCCTGTGGGCTCCCGGCTTGTTCGACCGGGAGTGGTGTGATCTCGCAACCAAGCTTTTCCAGGTGTGCAAGTGGATCGAGCACCGCCCGATGTTCGGTAGCGACGTTAACGATATGGACCGGTTGCCCTACCCTTCGTTGTTTGGCGCGCTGGGCCACGCCGAACAGGGCGAGATTATTGCTTTCTGTCGCGCCGCTGGTGAATACGATTTCGCGCGGCTGGGCGCCAATCTCCGCAGCGATCGCTTCCCGGGCCGCATCGACTGCCTCTTTCGCTTCCCAGCCGTAGCGATGGCTGGTGCTGCCGGCGTTGCCGAACCGCTCGGTCAGATACGGCAACATGGACTGAAGCACGCGGGGATCCACCGGCGTGGTCGCGTGATTATCCATGTAGATGGGGTAGTCGCCGAGCTTGCTCATGGTTTCACAAAGTCAGGAGTCCAATCCTGCCTCACTTAAGAGACGGTCCAGCATGTCCTTCACTCCTAATTCTACCGCCCATTTTCGCAAGTAGGCACGTTCCAGCGAAGTATGTTGCACGCCGGCTACGTCAAAGGCATCTCGATATTGCCGATCCGAATCGCCCAGCTTGGCCCAGTGGAGCTTTGCGAGAATTGTATCCTCGGCCGACGCCGTCCAGATTTCCATCTCGCACAGCTTGGCCTTGGCACGGCGCCCAAATTCGGAGCGGTCAAATGGCCGGTCGTTGAGCAGGATCAAGTCGGCTTTATACCCACGGGCCAGGTCGATGACGTTGAACGTCGACTTTTCGGAAAATGCCTGCTGGGCTGTCGCGAGATTCACGTAGAACTCAGGTTCGATTCGCTTCACGAATTGGATCAACTGATCGGACGTGGGCGAAATGACCAAGTCTGCGTCGAACGTCGTCCGCGCTTTGCCATACGCACTGCTGGCCAACGAGCCGACAAGCATATACGGAATGCCGACCGCGTCGAGGTGCCCCACGATGCTACGAAGCATCTCCGCAACGGGATTCACAGCGAAACCTCGACATGCGGAAAGGCCAGGCGAAACAGATCATCGCCAAGCCGCATTCGCGCAAGCGCCAGTGCACTTGCGCTGGAGTGTAATCTGGATGTCGGCGACGGATGCCGGCTGCGGCGATATTCTCAGCCAACTCAATCAGATCAAAAGTCTGCCGCAGACGCTGATCCGGACTCATGTGGCGCAGAACGTTGCACTGCACTCGATATGCTTCCGGAGTCGTATCCCGCGGTATGCCGGCAAGCTGGTGCATTGAGGAGTCGATTCTCCGATCATCTGAACAGCGCCCGGAGGCAATATTGCGACCAGGATTCGAAGCGGTCTAAATCGGCCAGCAGTTCGCTGACGGGGCGGAAGCCAGCGTCGACAAATTCGCTTTCCCGCGGACTGACATCCGGCCGTTCGACGTCGAACAGATGCACCACGCCCAGGTGCACTTGCCCGACGGGGGTTTGATCGTCGTTGATCAATCCTACGCATGATTCAACGCAAGGAGTGTCGATATTCACCTCTTCGGCCAATTCGCGGTGCATACCTTCGGCGTACGGGACGGCGTCTTCGGTAATCCGGTCGTGAACGGAAATGTGGCCCCCCACGCCGACGCTGCGTTTGCTATGGAGCCGGTCTTCGCCCATTCCTTTGCCGCGGGTGTACTGGAACACGTGAACTGCGCCAGATTTTTCTCGATAGCGGAAGATGACGTAAGGTATCAACTGCTTGAAGCTGGCGTTTTCTTCCATTTCCTCACGGGGGCGATACGTGGTGTTCTTTGAACTGAGCAACTCGCCCAGGTAGCGATCGACCTGCGAAGAAAAACCTTCGAAATGCCCCAAGCGGTGAAACAACTCAGCGGGCACTACCAAGACGCTTTCGGCTTGAACCAGTGGCATGGGAGAAATCCGTTTCTGAATGTGGTTTGTGGCGTTATTGCAGATTGAAGATTGAGTGGTAGTTCTCCGGAGGTCGTTGACCTCCGGCTATGCGATCAATATACGAAGCGAAGTCCGAATTGGCGAGTGGCGCTGCATCCCCCCCTCGCCACGCGCCCCTCAAATCACCAGCATCGCGTCGCCGTAGCTGTAGAAGCGGTATTCCTGGCGGATGGCTTCGGCGTAGGCATGGCGGATCAACTGGTCGCCGCCGAAGGAGCGCGCCAAGATCAACAGGGTGGTGCGCGGGAGGTGAAAATTGGTCATCAAGGCGTCCACGGCGCGAAAGCGATACGGCGGGCGGATGAAAAGTTGGGTTTGTCCTTCCCAGGGGCGGAGCACACCATCGGCGGCGGCGGATTCCAGCACGCGCACTGAGGTGGTGCCCACGGCCACAATGCGTCCGCCCGCCTTCCGAGCGCGAGTTAGGTTCTCGACCGTGACTTCATCGATGCGCCCCCATTCGCTGTGCATTTTGTGGCCGGCCAGCTTCTGCGACCTGATTGGGGCAAACGTGTCCAAGCCGACGTGCAGCGTGAGCTTTGCCACGTCGATGCCGGCGGCCTGCAAGCGCACGAACAGTTCCGCGGTGAAATGCAAGCCCGCGGTGGGGGCGGCCGCGGAACCGGCGTGGCGTGCGAAGACGGTTTGATATCGCTGGCGGTCGGCATCAACCATTTCACCCTTGCGGATGTATTTGGGGAGCGGGACGCGACCGATGCGTTCCAAGATTTTCATGGGCGGCTCTTCGGATATCGGCCGCGCCAGCCAGACCCCCTGCTCCGATTTGGCCACCAGACGGAGTTGCGTGTCCTCGCTTGCCAGCGGATCGAGCAATTGAATCGTTTCTCCCGCCGTCAGTTTGCCGCGCGCCTTGCACAGCAGTTGCCACGCGCCGCTGGACTCCTGCGAGAGGAACAGGCCCTCCCAGCGTCCGCCCGTGTCGCGCAGGCCGACCAGGCGGGCGGGAATGACTTTGGTGTCGTTCAGCACAAGCTGGTCGCCGCGGCGCAGCAGGTCAGGAAGATCGCGGACGTGATGATGGGCGATCGCGCCCTGCCGGCGATTCACGATCATCAACCGCGCATCGGCACGATTGGCCAATGGCTCTTGGGCGATGAGCTGCTCGGGCAAATCGTAATCGTATTGTTCGAGTTCTGAAGTCAATGGGAGTGTTGAGTCCATAGCGAAGCAGCTTCCAGGTTGGCCCATTCTAGCCGCAAACGGATAGTCCCCAAGGTGTATGAACGGGTGTTCACAAATCGCAAACGTCCGCAAATATTTTACGCGTTGCTAGCACGGAGTTGCCCGACGGATTTCAGCGATTTTGTTTGGCATCAGTTTCCCACAAAAACACCGCTTGACGGGCGCGGCCGGAGCCGGGCAATATCGGGCGGCGATGATCTGCAAATCGCCTGCTCTTTTCCAACGCGATTTCCACAAGCGGTTTTGCAAGTCGATGCATTGGCCTCAGCCGTCGGCCACGGGCTGAGCGATGCGACTTGCGACCCTACCATCGGCATGGACGTCGATGGGCGATAGCAGCCGCAGTCGGCCCGTTAAACGACTCGTCGGCTACCGGTTTCCAAGGGCACGCGGGGCAGCATGGATGTGCTCCGCCCTTGGATGCCGAACGTGCGAAAGCGGGCGGCTGGCAGCAGTCTGCTATCCCCCGGGCGAACCGCGAGATTTGTAAGAATTGCGATTGTCGGGATCCGCCGAAAGCGGTACATACCCCGGCCTTGCGTCCGCAAATGGCTTGTCGAAGGACGCTGTTGCCACGATCGTGGCGTGTTTGGCTCGTTTGGACTCGCTGGAAGAAACCAAAATTCGCTGCTGCGCGAGGGTTCGCTCTTGCGCTAAAATGGTCTTTCGCCGATGGCGGCGATCGGCCAGCGGCAAATTCCTTGTGTTTCCACGGTGATGTTCCATGCCACCTGCACGTCATGAGCCCGTTCTGCTGGCTGAGGTCCTCGAAGGGCTGAATCCGCAACCGGGTGGAGTTTTTGTCGATGGAACCTTGGGCGGCGGCGGTCACGCTCGGGCGATTGCCGAGCGCGTCGGTCCGACGGGGCGGGTGATCGGCGTGGATCGCGATCCGGCGGCGGTAGCGGCGGCCGACGAAAGCTTGCGCGGACTGCCGATCGAATTGATTCAAGGAAATTATTGCGAACTGCCGGAGTTGTTGGCGGAAGTCGGTGTGACGGCGGTGGATGGCATTGTGCTGGACCTGGGTTTGTCGAGCGATCAGTTGGCCGACGTATCCCGTGGATTCAGTTTCGATGCCGATGGCCCGTTGGACTTGCGATTCAACCCGTTGAAAGGGGAGCCGGCCTCGCGGTTGGTGAACCGCTTGAGCGCCGAGCACCTGGCCGATTTGATTTTTCACTTTGGAGAGGAACGATTCAGCCGGCGGATCGCCAGAGCGATCGTCGAGCTGCGGCACCATAATCCGATCAATACGTCGCGGCAGTTGGCTGAAATCGTGCGGCGGGCCGTGCCGGCGGTGGCCCGAAAACAGCGGATCGACCCGGCCACGCGCACCTTTCAAGCCTTGCGAATTGCGGTGAATGAGGAATTGAAATCGTTGGAGGTTGCATTGCGGCGGTTGCCCGAAGTGTTGAAACCGGGGGGACGCCTGGCGGTGATCAGCTTTCATTCGCTGGAAGATCGCCCGGTGAAAGAAGCTTTTCAAAACGACAAGCGGCTGATAGCCCTCACGAAAAAACCGATTACGCCGCACGAAGCGGAAATTGCCAGAAACCCTCGCAGCCGCAGCGCGAAACTGCGGGTGGCGGAGCGAACAATCGCGGAACGAATATAAGCGAATCGACGCAGCCAACAAATTGCCTCACGGAGGAGGCAGCTATGAAAAACGAAACCAAACTCGGATTGGTCTTTATCGGCATCTTGCTCACGATCTTCGTCGCACTGCTGATGAAGCGGCTGGCTCGGCCGGGCAACGCCGTACTGGCGGGCGCTCGACAGCCCGCGAACGCGGCTAACGACCCGAATTCGTCCAAGCTCGCCCGCCAAGGCGGCCCCCCGACCCTCGTGACGCCTAAGGCCCAAAGCGGCAAAGCGCCGGAATCGGTTGCAGCCGAGACTTCGGGCAATCGCGTCGAGAAACATTCACAGCCGACAAAACCAAGTCACCCGGTCGCGCAGGATCCGCCGCCATCGTCGTCAACTGCTTCCAACGATCCAGCTCCTTCGTTGATCGCCAAACCGTTGCCGGTGGCCGAGGTTGGCGATCGTTATGCCAAGGCGGCGCGCGATCCGTTCGATAGTGCGGCAGCGAGCCCTTCCGATTCCAACGGCGCGCAGCCGTATCGATCGGGCTACGCGGATATGAATGATAATCGCGGCGATGCGCAGCGATCGCGATTGGAGCCCGATCCGCGCTCGCAAGCAAAATCCGAATCGCATTCCAGCTCAGGCTCCCGTTACAGCGATACGGCAGTCAGCGCACCACATCGCGGCGAATCGCGCCAACAGGCGGATCGATATTCCGCGCCGTCACGGACGGCCGACTTGTATCCGATCCCGGCCAACGAACCGCCCGTCACGCAACGCTATCCGACAGCCAATATCGCGGTCGCTTCGACCGGCGCGATTACTCCTGCGGCCGGCATTCAGCGCGACGGCGACAAGTACAGCGTGCAGCCCAACGACAGCTTCTGGACCATCAGCGAAAAGGCCTACGGCACGGGCGCTTTTTTCAAGGCCCTGTACGAGCACAATCGCAAGGCGCATCCGGAGGTTGACGAAATGAAAGTGGGGCAGATTATTTCCGTGCCCGACGAATCCGTGCTGCGGCACAGCTATCCCGATTTGTGCCCTGCCCCGCGCAAGCAAGTGGCGGGCGTGCAGCAGCGCCTGGCATCGGCCAGCGGCCGGATGCCGGGTTCGGGCCGAGTTTACACGGTCGAAGACGGCGACACACTCTTTGAGATTGCCCGCCACGAACTGGGCAAGACGTCGCGCTGGGCGGAGATCTACGATCTGAACCGCGAGGTGTTGGGCAACGATTTCGATTATCTTCGCCCCGGGCTGGAGCTGATTCTGCCCGACGAAAAGCAGAGCAGCGAAAACGTCACTCGGCAACCGACCAGCGTGTATCCGCGGTAGGTTGGTTCCAGCTACCAAGGCGAATCTGCCGGCGGTAGCTTCTCGAGAAACCGATCCAGCGCGTCGAAAAACTCCGGCGTGCGCGGGTCGTTGTGATCGGCGCCGGCGATCACTAGCAATTGCTTCGGCTCGTTGGCCGCCGCAAACAGCTTGCGGCCGAGCTTGAGCGGCACGATCGTATCGGCGCCGGCATGAGCCTGCAACAGCGGGCCGCGATATTTCTTAATCGCCTCCCCGGCGTTGAGTTGCGTGCGAATCAACGCCCCTACCGGCAGCCAGGGATAATGGTACGTCGCCACTTCGGGCAGGCTGCAGAAAACATTCTCCAGCACCAACGCGCGCGGCGGCGATTCACCGGCCAAGAGCGTCGCGACCGCCCCGCCGAGCGATTCGCCCATCAGCACGATCCGGCTTTCGGGAATGCCCGCACGCTCGGCCAACCACTTTCGAGCGGCGCGGCCGTCGGCCAAAACGCCCGCTTCGGAAGGTGAGCCTTCACTGCGGCCGTAGCCGCGGTAATCAGGGGCGAGAACTGCCACGCCTAGACGATGCAGTTGGCGGAGCATGTCTTCCCGATGCGAGATGTTGCCGGCGTTGCCGTGCAGGAATAGCGCCACCGCCCGGGGATGCTCGTGCGGCACGAACCAGCCATGCAGCTTGGTGCCGTCGGCGGCGTTGAACCAGGCATCTTCGAACACCAGGCCCGGCGGATTCCAATCGCCGTCGGGATATTTGGCAGGAAAGAAGATCAGCGAGTTTTCCAGAAACATCATCGCCAAGACGATTAGCACATAGGCGAGCAACAGGATGCCGACCCAACGCAAACTCCTGCGCGATCGGAGAGGAAACCGTGCGCCCCATAGCCGCTCTCATTTCCTCACAAAGTTATACTGCGGATTGTTCGGGTCAAAATCGGCGTTGGTCAGGCCGGGGTTCAGTTTCAAGTTGGTGTAAGTGTAGCTTTCCAGTAGTGGCGGAGGATCGCCGGGGCGAGCCGGCCAGTCGTAGGCCTCGTAGCGCAGCGGAAGCATCAGCTCCTTGTCGACGAAAATGCGCGCGATGTGAAATAAAAAGTCGCGGCGGCGGACGGGGTGCTGCACGGTGAACAGGATGCAGGGGCGATCGCCGACCTTCGCATCGTCGTTGCGCCACGCGTCGCATTCGCCGAATTTCATGTCGTGCTGGCCGACTTCGATCAGCCGTCGCACCAGGTTGGCAAGGCCCAACTCGGTGATGGGGTAGCGCTGGCCCATCATCGCCAACGTGCCTTTGGGATCGAGCCATTTGGCGCCGGCCAGCGCCATCAAGCCGCTGCCGGCGTGGCCAATGAGCTTGCCGTCGTTGGCGCCTTCGACATAAATCACTTCCTGCCCTTTGAGGCTGTCGGGCGAAAGGAATTTCATATACACGCTGAAGGGGCGGTTACGGACCTTGATTTCGCAGATTTCCGGCGGCCTGAGCTGGCCACCGACACGTTCCTGCTTGACCAGCGTGGCGGTGTAATCGCGGACATTTGCATCGATGTTGGCTTGCACCTTGCGAGCCAATTCGATGGCGGGCGCCAACGGGTGCGCGGCCGGCGGTTCGTCGGCGCCGCATCGCTGCGCAAGGAATGCACTCAGCATGACGGCCAGCAGCAGCCGAGAAATCGCGCGGTTGGCGGCAGGTGGGTTCATCGAGCATCCGCAAAAAGGCAGGATGCCACGATTGTTTGTCGCCGAGCGCCGACACGCAAGAGCGCTAATCGAGGATTAGCCAAATTCCGCCCGGCCGCCGACGATTACTTCACGTTGAAGCCGTACGCCGGGTTGCGGACGTCGAAATCGGCGTCAGTCAGTCCCGGGTTCAACTTCAGATTCATGTAGGTGTACTCTTCCAGCAGCACCGGCTTGCCGCCCGTTTCCGTCGGCCAATCGTAAGCCTCGTAGCGGATGGGCACTTGCAATTGGTCGTCGAGATAGATCCGCGCCATGTGGAAGATGAAGTTGCGTCTCGGCGTGGGATGCACGACCTGAATGACCGTGCATTCGCGGCCGTTCACTTTGGCCTTCTGGAAGAACTTGACTTCGCATTCGCCAAATTGCATGTCGTGCTGGCCGACTTCAATCAACTTGCGAGTCAGGTTGGAGATGCCAAGCTCGGTGATCGGATAGCGTTGGCCCTGCATGGCCGGGGCGCTGGTGGGCGAGATCTTCACGGTGCCGAACTTGCCGCGCAATGTTCCCGGCGGGGCATGGGCAAACATTTTGTCGTCGTTGGCCCCCTCGATGTACATGCACTCCTGTCCCTTGAGCCTTTCAGGGGCCAAAAACGACATGTAAACGCTGAAGGGATGTTGGCGAACCTTGATGATGGCATATTCCGGGTCGCCCAACTTGCCGTCGATCTGTTCGCGCTTTTCAATGGTGGCGGAATAGTCGCGGATATTGCTGTCAACATTTTGTTGCACCTTAGTGGCCAGTTCGATCGCTGGCACCAGCGGATGCTGTTGCGGCTGCGGCACCACGGCCGCGGAGTATGTGGGCTCCGGCGTTTGGTCGCTTGCCAGTCCTGCAGTGCAGGCAACGGCCGTCGCCAGCGCAATCAATCGAATCACAAAATGTCTCCGGTGCGTGCCAGGCATAGAATCCACTCCGTTCAATGTGCTTCGTTTAGGCCGGCCTAACAAAAACGCTTGCCGGCACTTGCGGCTTCCCATCCTTGGGGTCGTTCGCAAAAACGACCAATCCCGCATGGCAGGGAATGCAAGTTTTATACCGACTGTCAGTCCAAGTCGAGGCGAATTGCCAGCAAAGCGGATTTGCCACTAAACCCGTTATTTGCGTTGCAAATTCGGCGATTTAGAGAAATTTCGCGCTTCCGCAGCGAACTCGGGCCCGTTGTCTTATCGCCATGCCAGCTAGCAAGAATTACATGCGGCGGCGGCAATGCTTTCGCTTGCCCACATGGTTTGAGTGGCTCTGGGCGACGGCATCGTCACAATCCTTGCCAATCAAGGCCAAAGTTCGGCCCACTGTCGCCATTGCCGCTGTCACCGCTAAACTCGTGGCATGAACAATGCATCGAAGCCGCAAATTTTGACAATCGTTTCGCGGCCGTTCGATCAGAACAGTTTCGTGGCCTGGCTTGAAGGTCGCGGCGATTGCCTGGTGATCGACCCGGGGTTTGAGCCCGGAAAGATCGTGTCGGCGATGCAGCAGCACGGCCTGACGCCCGCGGTGTTGTTGCTGACCCATGGTCATAGCGACCACATCGCCGGCAATGCGGCGCTCAAAGAGAAATGGCCGGAGTGCCCGATTGTGATTGGCGTCAACGAGGCGGATAAGCTGATCAATCCGGCGAGGAATCTTTCGGCGAAGTATGGAATTCCGCTGACTAGCCCGCCGGCTGATCGGCTGGTGAGCGATGGCGAGACGATCGAGTATGCCGGATTCAAGTTAGAGGTGCGCGAGATTCCCGGCCATTCTTCCGGGCATGTGGTTTTCATCTGGCGCGAGCACGATCCGCCGGTAGTGTTCGGCGGCGACGTGCTATTTGCCGGCAGCGTGGGGCGCACCGATTTTCCCGACGGCGATTTCGAGTCGCCTCGCGACTGGCATCCGCGAACACTTGTTCACGCTGCCCGACAACACGATCGTGCTTTCCGGCCATGGCCCCGCGACGACTGTCGGTCAAGAAAGGCAGACGAATCCATTCGTCGGGGAAGGCTGAGATTCATTCGGCCGCGCCCGTCACGTTCGTTTCGCGCACGTTGCTGGCGACGGCGACGGTTTCAGGGAGGGCGGGGAATTCGAGGATGAAGCGGGTGCCTTGGTCCAGTTCGGTTTCGACCAGGATGCGACCGCCGTGTTCTTTCAAGATTTTTTCGCTGACCGGCAAGCCCAGGCCGGTGCCGCGGGCGCCTTTGCCGGAGACGAACAATTGAAAGATCTTTGGCAACTGGTCGGGCGAGATGCCGGGGCCGTTGTCGGCCACGATGACTTGCGCCAGCTTTTGATCGGAAAGGAACGCCGTGGACACATCAACTTGAGCCGCGGAGTGCCCCTCGCAGGCGTCGAGTGCATTGGTGACCACATTCAGCACGGCGCGATGGATGCCTTCGCGATCGAATTGCAGCGTCGGCATGGCGGAGTCGGGATGCCAGCCGAGCGATCACGCTCAATTCGCCGGCACGCGATTGCATCAGCTCCACGATCTCTTCCGCGACTTGATTCAGGTTAGCCGGCGCCAGGTCGGGCTCGCGCTCCTTGCTGAACGTGAGCATGTCCATCACCAGCGTGGAGATCTTGCCCTGGTTCTTCTCGACGATGTCCCAGCCCTTGCGGATCATCGTTCTCGTCGTGCTCGTTCAGGCCCATTTCGATCAGATAGCTGCCGCCGCGGATGCCTTGCAGGATGTTCTTGATGTGGTGCGACAGCATGGCGATGGTCTGTCCGACGGCCGCCAGGCGTTCGGCCTGCACCATCGCGGAGTAGTACAGCGTGTCTTCCACGGCCAGGGCCGCCTGGTGGGCGATGGCGATCATCAGCTTCAGATGTTCTTCGCTGAAGCGGGACGGAGCGTTGACGATGGCCCGGTGCGCCGGCGTCGAGCGTGTCGATGTAGATCACGCCCACCACGTCGTAGCGGCCCTGCATCGGCACGCAGATCGCCTCGCGAATGCCCAGCTGCACAATGCTGGCGGCGGGGTCCCAGCGTTGGTCCTCGCGGGCGTCGCTGGTGAGCACGCCCTCGTTGTGCTGCATCACGTAGTCGAGGATGGTCTGGCTGATGGTCAGCTTATCGTCGTCTGGTGGCTTTGCCGCGATTGCGCCGCACCTTGGGCATGAGCTGCTTCGTTTCGGGATCGATGAGCATGATGCAGCCGCGGTCGGCTTCGACCCATTCGAAGATCAACTGCATGATGCGGTCGAAGCAATTGGTCGATGTCCAGCGTGTGGCTGACGGCCAGCGCCGTGCGATACATGATCTGCAGATTGCTGCGGGCCCGCGCGAGCCAAGGGTTCTCGGCCGTCCCGTGAGCGAAGATGGCGCTGCCTTCTTCCTGCGGCACGGCTCGAACGATACGCGAGCCGGCTGGTGGCTGCGGCGCTGACGATTTGCACCCGCTGGCCGATGTTTTGCGGGCCGCTGTCGCCGGAGCCGGTGAAGAGCATCACCGTGCGGCCGATTTGCAACCTGGTCGCCGCTGGTCAGTTCTTTCTGCTCGATGCGCTCGTTATTGACGAAGGTGCCGTTGGAGCTGCCCAAGTCGACCAGCAGGAACGTATCGCCGGCGCGGCGGATTTCCGCATGGCGGCGGGAGATCTCGGTGTCGTGCAATTGGATGGGATTGCCCGCGTCGCGTCCCAGGTGCAAAGTGCTTCCCTTGGCGTCCAATTCAAAACGGACGCCTTGATCACGGCCCTGGATGACGAAGAGCGATGCCACGGGAAAAATCCTGGCGAACTTCGAAACGGCCTACGCGGCGGCGCGGCCGCACTCGGCATGGAGCAACTCTTCGATTCTAAGAACTAGGGGCCGGTAGTGGTAGGGTTTGGCGAAGAACTCGCAAGGCAATTCGTGCTGGCTATGCTGGCGCCTCCCAAAACAATCAGTTTGCCGCCGGAAGCTCTTGCGGCGGCGTCAAAGTCGGCGACGACTTTGGCCGGATTCTCGACCACTTCCAGATCCAGTACGATCACGTCCGGACGATTGGAGGCGCCGATGCGCCATGCCGAAGTCGGTGCGGGCCGTGTCGAGAACTTGCACGTCGCTGTGCACAAGGGCGGTGCGCAGCACTTCGCGCGATTCGGCAAAGCGATCGACAATCAACACGCATTTTTGGCTGGCCAAGAGCTGCACTCCCTGCGAGCGTCGGGAACTGGTAATCAGAGGTCGTCCCTTCTGGGGCGAGAACATAGCCAGCGGCCGGCAGTGGTTCAAAGAGCAAGTGTACGGAATTGTAAGAAGGTAAATTCCGCCGCCATTTGCCGTAGCATATTGACCTTGCGGCAGATGCGGCTCGTCGCCACAATACCGCCCTCTTTTGGCCTGCCTTACGCAAGTTGGGCAGGATGCGGTCGGCTGAAATCGTTCGTTCAGCAGGATCGCGCAAGGTGCTGGTCAAGGACGACTCGCCCAAAATTAGCAAGGAGTGCTAACGTGAATACGAAGCTCTTAACGGCTGCGCTGGCGGCCGCCCTTGTCATCGTCTCCGCTGTGCCCTCGTTTGCGCAGCGCCCGGCGCGCCTGCTGCGCTCCGATCGCCGCGCCCCCCGCCGGCACCCAGCCTGCAGGCGGTTCGCGCCTGGGCGTCAACGGCATCGCGGTGGTCGACGTCGCGTACATCTTCAAAAACCACGTCCGCTTCAAGCAGCAGATGGAAGAAATGAAGCTGCGCGTCGAGGCCGCCGAAGCCGACGTCAAGAAAGATCAGGAATCCATCAAGCGCAAAGCCGAGGAATTGAAGACCTTCAACCCCGGCACGCCCAACTACAAGCAGGTCGAAAACGACTTGATCAAGATGCAGGGCGATCTGCAACTGAAGGTTTCGTTGCAGAAGAAAGACTTCATGGAGCAGGAAGGCCGCGTCTACTTCAACGTCTCGCGCGAAATCGACGATGCGGTGAAGCAGTTGTCCACCAAAAACGGCATCGTGCTCGTGTTGCGGTTCAACGGCGACCCGATCGACGGCAACAACCGCGATGAGATTTTACGCGGCATCAACAAGGCCATCGTGTACAACGATCCGCGCATGGACATCACGCCGTACATTTTGCAGGATTTGAATCGCTCCGCCGCCGGAACCGGCCCGGTCGGAGTGCGTCCGCAAGGCGCCGCACCGACGCGGTGAAATCGACCTAACGTAACGTACCTTGGCGTTGGTCGATGTGTCCGGTCGTGAGATGCCCGAGAAAGCGACGAACGAACCGGACACGTCGACCACAATTGCTTCTCCGCTTTTTCGTTTCCATCACTTTGCAAGATTCTCGACGAGTTTCCGAGTGAGCTACGCCCAACGCAACGAACGCACGATCGGCAACACGGTCGCTGTGGAAGGCTTCGGCTATTGGTCGGGGCGCGACGTGCGCGTCGAATTCCGCCCTGCCCCGGCCGGCACCGGCATCGTGTTCGTCCGCTGCGATCTTTCGCCGGCCGTGCGCATTGCGGCGCTGGTGACTCAACGGGTCGAGGTGCCGCGACGCACCGTGTTGCGACAGGGCGCCGCCAGCGTGGAAATGGTCGAACATCTGCTGGCAGCGCTCTATGGACTGCAAATCGACAATTGCGAAGTTTGGGTGAACCAGGCCGAAATGCCCGGGCTCGATGGATCGAGCCTCAAGTTCGTCGAGGCGCTGGAATCGGCCGACGTCGTGCTGCAGAAGTCGCCGAGAACGCAATTGATCGTGCGCGAGATTACGCGGCTGGGGGACGACGATTGTTGGATCGAAGCCCGACCCAGCCAAACCGGGGAACTGACGGTGCGATTCCGGCTGGATTACGGTCCCAATGTCGGCATCGGCCGGCAAACCGTGCAACTGCCGATCAACCCGGACACCTTCCGGCGCGATCTGGCCCCGGCCCGCACCTTCATGCTGAAGGAAGAAGCCGATTGGCTGGTGGCGCAGGGCATCGGGAAGCGGGCGACGGCGTCCGACCTGTTGGTGTTCGACGCCGACGGCCCGATCGGCAATGAGTTGCGATTTCAGGATGAATGCTCGCGGCACAAAGTGCTTGATCTGGTGGGCGATTTAGCGCTGGCCGGCTGCGACGTCATCGGTCACTTCGTCGCCAACCGCAGCGGCCACCGGCTGAACGCCGAAATGGTGCGCGTGCTGCTGACGGAAGGTGAAAAGATCGTCGGTCGCAGAAAAACAGCCTGACATACAAGCTAGCCAGTAACCTCCCATGCCCACGCACATCGCCCCACAAGCCGTCGTCGATCCGCGAGCCGAAATCGGCGATGACGTGCAGATTGGGCCGTTCTGCGTGATTGGGCCGGGCGTGAAAATTGGCCGTGGCACGAAGTTGGAGAATGGCGTTACCCTGGTGGGGCAGGTCACTCTGGGAGAAGACAATCATTTGTTTCCTGGCGTGGTCGTTGGGGCGGAGCCGCAGGACGTCAGTTACCGCGGCAGTGAAACCAGGGTCGTGATCGGCGATCACAACATCTTTCGCGAAGGCGTGACCATCAATCGCGCCACCGAGAAAGAGGACGGCGTCACACGCGTCGGCAGCTACAACTTCTTCATGGCCTGTAGCCACGTGGCCCACGATTGCAAGCTGGGCGACCACATCATCATGGCCAACGCCACGCTGCTGGGCGGTCACGTGCACATTTACGATCACGCCACGCTCAGCGGCGGTATCGGCGTGCATCATTTCAGCACGATCGGCCGATATGCATTTGTCGGTGGGCTGAGCCGGGTGATTCACGATGTGCCGCCATTTATGCTGGCCGAGGGGCAGCCGGCTCGGCCGCGCTGCGTGAACGTGGTGGCGCTGAAGCGCAATAATTTTTCCACGGAGGCCATTCACTGCATTTCGGAAGCGCATCGGCTGCTGTACCGAGCCAAGGTCGGGCTGGATCATGCCCGCGAAATTCTTCGCAACAACGACAAGCTGGTGCCGGCGGTGAATGAGCTGTTGAACTTCATCCAGACACAGCAAGAAGGCAAGCACGGCCGCTCGCGGGAGCGCCGCAGGGCAGCGTGAACACATCATGGGCGAACGCATCCGCTTGGCTGTGATTGGCGCCGGATATCTGGGCCGCATTCATGCGCGGCTGGCCTCGCAATTGGACGGCGTCGAGTTGATCGCTGTCGTCGATCCCCTGCCGGAAGCTCGCCGGCTGGCCCAGGCCGAATGTCAGGCCCCCGTGCTGGCCGATTATCACGAATTGATCGGCCGCATCGACGCCGCCGTGGTGGCCACGCCTACCCGATTCCATCGCGCCGTGAGCCTCTCGCTATTGGAGCACGGCATCCATTTGCTGGTCGAAAAGCCGCTGGCCACCACCGTGGCCGAAGCCGACGAAATCTTAGCCGCCGCCCAACAGCACGGAGCGATCGTGCAGGTGGGGCACATCGAGCGATTCAATCCGGCCTGGAACCAGCCAGCCGTCTGGCCGATGGTGCGCGAGCCGAAATATATCGAGGCCTCTCGCACAAGTGGCTACACGTTTCGATCCACCGACATCGGCGTCGTGCTCGACCTGATGATCCACGATCTCGATTTGGCGCTGCACTTCGCCAACTCACCGGTGCAAAACGTGCAGGCGCTGGGCATTTCGGTGATGGGCGAAAATGAAGACGTGGCTCAGGCACGGCTGGAATTCGCCAATGGCTGCGTGGCGAACTTGAGCGCCGCGCGCGTGAGCTATCAGCCGACGCGGAGCATGCAGGTGTGGTCCGATCAGGGTTGCGTCACTTTGGACTTTGCCAACCGCACGGCCGCAGTGGTGCGCCCGGTCACCGAATTATTGCAGCGCGAATTCGACGTGGACGACGCAGGGCCGGAAGTGCGTGGCCACTTGAAGGATCACTTGTTCGAAGACCTCTTACCATTGGAACGATTCGAAGCGCCGGCCTCGAACGCACTCTTGGATGAACAGCACGATTTCGTGGGCGCGATTCGAGAACACCGGGAACCGCGAGTGACCGGTCAGCAAGGGCGCGCCGTTCTGGCGGTTGCCGAGCAGATTCTTCAAGCCATCTCCCAGCATCGGTGGGACGGCCAGGCCGGCGGACGTGTGGGCCCATTGGCCATGCCTGCCGCGCCGATTCTGCGCGGCCCGCACTGGTCGCATTCGCCCGCCAATCAGCCTCATTGGCGTCGCGAAGCGGGCTAATAGCTAACAGCTATTGCCTTCTCTCACCGCACTTTGCCGCGGAACTCGTTGAACCGCACATAATTCAAATGGCGGTACAAATCGTTTTGCTGCAGGAGTTCCGGGTGCGTGCCGTCGGCGATCAGGTGGCCTTCGTGAAACACTAGAATCCGCGGCGCGGCACGCAATGCCGCCAATCGGCGTGCGAGAAAGATCAGCGTGCAGCCTTTCGCCGCCCGATCCAGCGCGTCGCCGACCTTTTCCGCCGTCGCTTGATCGAGATCTTCCAGCGGCTCTTCGATCACTACGATCGACGGCTTACGCAACAGCACTCGCGCCAATCCCAAACGGATCGCCTGCCCGGCGGAAAGCATCAGCCCGTGCGGACCAATCATGGTTTTCAAACCTTCCGGCAGGGCCTGAATGAAATCGTATGCGTGCACCGACTTCAGCGCTTCGATCTGTTCGTCAAACGAGAACTGCGTATCTTCTCCCACAAGATTATCCGCCAGGGTGCCGCTGAAGAGCAGATTTTCAGGGAGGATGAGCGCCACCTGATGCCGCACGGAATCGAGCGTGGCCAATTTGATTTCCCGGCCGTCGAACAGAATGCGCCCGGACACGGGATCGCAGAACCGTGCCAACAATCCCGCCAGCGCCAGCGGCGTTGCTTCGTCGGAGGAGAATAGCACGGTCTGACTGCCGGCGGTAAGCGTCAAGGAAACATCTTGCAGCAATTTCTTGCCCCAGCCATCCAGCAGGCTCACATTTTCCATTTTGATTTCGTGGCCCAACCGCTCCAGCGGCACAGCCTGCGGCAATTGTCCGACCACCGGCTCGCGATCCAGGTAATTGAAAATCTCCTCGGCGGCGGTGTCCGCCGAAGGCAACAGCGCCAACAGCCGTTCGCAGCGAACCAAGGGATAGGCCAGCGCGCCCAGCGCCGAAACCAACAGCACCACGTCGGCCAGCGACAGCCGCGGCGGCTCTTGCAGCACGTTGTAGCCGGCCAGCAGCAACACCAACGAGGCCCCAATTAGCAACAACAGTGTGACCAACGGGCCGACCTCCGAGGTCGTCGTCTCGCGGGCCAGCAATGCCGCGTCAAAGTGTCGCAAATTCTCGTCAAACGTGCGGGCCTGCAGGCGCGCTTCGCTGGACAGGTTGCCCAGCAATCGATTCTGTCGTAAATAATCCAGCAGCATCTCGACAAAATGCTGCGCGCGATCGGCCGCCCGTGTCGCATTCCGCCGGGCGCGCTCGCGCAGCACGATGGTGATCCACCATCCCATGCCCGCCAGCAGAATCGTGGACATCGTCAGGTAGAAACTGATCGAAACCGCCAGCACGAGCATCAACAGGGCAAACGCGGCCTCATGTGGGACCAATCGCCACCAAGCCACCTGGGCCTGGCGCACGATGTCGGTGCTTTGCTGCAGCAGGTTGGACGACGTCATTTTCCGGCCAGCGAACAAGTCGCACGCCCCGAGCTGATGGGCCTGGCCGTAAATTTGCTTTCGCAGTGCGCTGGCCAACTGCACCGCCGAACTCTGCACCGACCATTCCAACCAGTACAGCATTCCGGCGGCCACCAGCGACAATGCGATTGCGGCAGCGAACATCACCAGTAGACCGTGACCATTGGATGCCCCATCCTGCCACACGGTCCATTTGCGACTCAGTCCCGACAACCACGTGTCGGTCATGAGGTTGCTCGTCGCGCCGCGCGTGGCCAGCAATTCGACTAACAGCGCCAACAGCACCAGAAGCAGGGCCAGCGCCACTGCCGCCGCGATGCCGGCAATAAAGACGCCCAGCGGCACGCCAATGGAGCGCCGGCCGAAACGGCGAGCACGGGCAAATGACTTATATTGCATGCGGGGACAGATGCCGGGGATGGAGCAATTTGACTTGTTGAAAGAAAAGCACCAACGACCGTCGATCCGTTTCCATCACCCGCTGGCTCACCCGGGGTTGGATCGGCGGTCGATTGAGTTCAACTCGCTCCGTCAAAAAAGCGCGGCATTCTCACGCCAAATCTCGGTCTTCGAACAGCACCAGGGCCACGAGCATGGCCACCGTGCTGTACATTATGCAGTATAACAACGCCCAACCCAGGTATGCCAAAGGCACCTCCCGGCCGGCCGAAATAGGCGCCTGAACATTGAAGTTTTCCAGCACCGGCAGCACCGTGGCGAACAACTGCCCCACAAAGTGCACGATCCCGTACGGGTCGTTCATTTTGGCCTGAACCAGCATCGGGGCCAGATTTCCCAGGGCATAAATCGAGAAGCAAATCAGCAAATTCGGCAGCATCGACAGCCGCGTCGAAATGGCCACGCTGATCGAGGTGAGCACCACTGTCTCGAAAAACGCCAGGGTCAGCCCGGGCACAATGCCGGCGATTTCCGCGTAGCAATCGGCCCAGGAGGCATCGGGCAGCACCGACTCGCGGACGTCGTACACCACTTTGCCCGAAACGGTGATCAGAAACACCACCCCCAGGAACAGATACATTAGGGCCACAGCCTGAACCACACCCAAAAACTTGCCCAGCAGGAATTGGATGCGCCCGATCGGTTTGGACAACACCGTCAGCGCCGTGCGGCCTTCGATTTCTTCCGACACGCCGACGCTGGCGGTCCACGCCGCCACGATCAACGCGGCGACCATGATCAGTTCCAACGCCGCCATCTTCAACATCTTCACGTCTTCGCCGAAGGTGTTGTAAGGGATGAAAACAAACGCGATTAGCGCAAAGATTCCCAGCGCCAGCACCACTTGATACAGCGGCTGAGCCACCGCTTCCTTCGAAGTGACCGACGCCACCGCCATCACTTTGGGCATTGCCAACCGCATCACGAAGTACACCAGAATCAAGCCCACTAGGGCAGCCGCCGTGTACGGCACCACGGCAACCTCCGGATATTCTTCGCGGGTTTGGCCGTTAATCTGCAACGTGATGGGCTGATCGCTCACGTTCAACGCATACACCGTGGCGGTGCGCCCGCCGAATGGATTGTTGCCGGCCTGACGGGCCGGCTCATCGGGGCTGGGCCACTTCCAGGGCTCGTTCTTATTCAGCTCGATCTTTTCCACCAGCGCCCGGAGGAATAGCCAAATGGGTTGCGCAGGTAGATCTTCAGATCTTGATCGCTGGTGATTTCCACGCCGCGCATCTCCTGCGAACGATACGGCAGTGGAAATTCCTGGGGCTTGTCGCGCTGGTCGATCGGTAAAGCCGGCACGGTAATCGTGGTGCTGAAATGATTCGACATCGGCAGCCGCGAAAGCGACCGGCCAATGTCCGCCAGCGGCAAGTAGCCGACGCCGGCCAGCGACAGCAGCAATGAAACGAGCGCAAAGGCCCCCAACCCGCCGGCCAGGCACAACACAGGAAACACGAATCCTTCGCGCCAGGTTCCGGCGGCGATCTCCGCCACGCGCGGCGCGACCAATCTCGCCAGCCCATACAGCAACAACAACAACACCAGGCCAGCCAGACAGCCCAATCCAAACAGCCAGATCGGCGTCAGCCAGGCGGTGAGATTGGCCAGCAGAATCGGTGGGAAACCACGCAATAACATTGAGATTATTTTAGCCGCGCGACATGCCCGCGCATGCTGACCTAGTTGCTTTCAATTCCAAAATCGTTGAACTGACCGGTCGCCGCCGATGTGCTCACGTCTACTTTACGAATATAGCGGCTCATTTGCTCGTATACCTGGGACAGGAACCTATCCAACTCGGCGCCGGTTCCCTCGGTGACCAATAATACGCGACCATCGTCAAGATTTTGCACGAATCCGGCGACGGCGAACGACTGCCCCAGGCTGCGGGCCGTATACCGAAAACCAACTCCCTGCACCCGGCCCGTGTAATACACCGTGCGACGCTCCTGGCCGGCAGCCGACACGTTCGATCCTCCCGTGTAATTGTGCGACTGTTGACCGTCCACGGCAGAACACCTAGATCAGTATAAACAGCCGTCCGGCGACCCTTCCAGGGGCGGCTGGTCATCAAACCGGTGGAGAAATCTTGCGCCAGCGGGCCGACGGCGAACGTGATTGAATTAGTCGGCGGAAACTTTCTCAGCACGCCGGCCAAGTCGGCTAGCGTGATCTTTTCTACGGCGTCCAAATCGTCGCGCACGCTGCGGTATTCGCGGCGCTGAATCCAGTTGCGCCGACGGTGAACAGCCGGCCGCGCGGGCGTTCGCTGGAAAGCACCACGCGGGAGTTGATCTTGTTCTTCGCCTGATCGAGTTCCGCTTGCGTGACGCCTTCCGTCTCCGCTTGCTGGTAGACCTTGCGAATGCGGCGCAGATTCTCCTCGGCTTGTTCCGGATCGCAACTCATGTAGGTGAAAAACACGCCAGCATCCAGGTAATCGTGATGGTGCAGGCTGCAATGCTCGGCCAGTCCGGAATCGACCAGTTCCCAATACAAGCGGCTGCCGGTTTCGTCGCCCAGCACCGTGGCCAGCAGTTTGGCGGCGTAGCGATCGCTGTCGACGGCCGTCGGGCCGGCGCACATCACCAGGGCGTATTCCTGGGTCGCTGTGTCCTTGTGAATCACGTGGAAGCCGCCGTTGGGCGAAGCGCCCGGCAGACGTGCGCGTGGCGGCGACGGGCTGCCACTTGCCGCAGACTTTTTCGGCGGTGCGGCACAACTCGGCGAAATCGATCTTGCCCGCCCCCACCAGCGAAATGTTGCCCGGGCTGTAGCGGTTGTCGAAGTATCCGCGCATTTGATCGACGCTCAAAGCGCCGACGCTGGCGGCGGTGCCCAGCACGCTGCGCCCCAGCGGATGCTGGCCGAAGAACGCCGCCCGGCATTTGTCGTCGGCCCCGAACGGCGGCTGGTCTTCGTACATCTTGATTTCTTCCAAGATCACCTGCTTTTCGGTGGTGAAATCGGCTTCGCGCAGCGACGGCCGCAAGATGTCGGCCAGCAACTCGACGGAACGTTCCTGATATTCCGGCAGCACGGCGGCGTAGTACACCGTGTTCTCTTCGTTGGTGAAGGCGTTGTAATGGGCGCCCATTTCGTCGAACTCGCGATTCACGTCGTCGGCGCTGCGCGTGGGCGTGCCCTTGAACATCATGTGTTCCAGAAAATGGCTCACGCCGGAGACGGCGTCGGTTTCATCGCGCGCCCCGGTGTTGACGAAGAAACCCAGCGCCGTGGAATACGCGCCGGAGTTGCACTCGGCGACGATTTGCAGGCCGTTATCGAGCGTGGCGGTTTCAAATTCCATCGCGGTACTCATCTCGCCCCTCATCCCTCTTCTCATGCGGCCGATTTTACCTGCGAGCGGGTCGGCCCCAGCGTGACGACGGTAAAATCTCGCGGCGGGTTCTCTGCCAGATATTCGTTGATTCCGGCAACCGTCAGCGCATCGACCAGGCGACCGAATTCTTCCAGCGTTCGTGCCTGGCCCAAATGATACCAATCGCGGGCAATGGCCGCGCTGCGGGCCGAACTGGACTCGCCTTGCATGATCAGGCCGCTCTTCACGCGGGCTTTCAGTCGATCCAATTCCTCAGTCAACACTCCCTTCGATAACCGCTTGCAGTTCGCCCAGCGTGACGTCCAATGTTTCCTGGGCCCGATCGGCGCTGGTGCCGGCGTAGCAGAGCACGCAGGCTCGATCGCGCTGGGTATGGTAGCTGGCGTAGACGGTGTAGCAAAGCCGCGCTTTTCGCGCACTTCGGTGAACAACCGCGAACTCATTCCGCCGCTGAGCACCCCCACGGCGCCGGAGGCCTGGAAGTAATCGGGATGGCGATACGGCACGCTGGCGTAAGCGATGCCGATTTGCGTTTGATTCGATTCATGGGCCAAGTGTTCGATTGCCGGGCCACTCGTGCCGTCGACGGGTTCGACTTTGCGGAAGCGGCTTCCAATCGACGAACAATTCGCCGATCAGATCCTTCAGCGACGGCCAGTCGATCCGTCCGGCGACGCCGATGATCGATCCACTTGGGGAAAACTGGCGCTGATAATGCCTGCGTACATCATCGATCGTCGATGGCTTCCAGCGCCGCGCACCTCACCCTCGCTAGGCCTTCCCCAGGGATCGGGTAATGCCGCCGCTTTAGTTCCAGCATCACCTTGTGGCTCGGGTCGTCTTCGATCGCATGCAGCTCTTGAATCGTCACTGCCCGACTGGCGTCAAGCTGCTCGGGCGGCAAATGCGGCTGGCGCAACAAGTCGGCGTAAATGCGCAGCGCGGCCGGCAGATTTTTCGCCAGCGTCGCCCCGCCTAAGCTCACATGCGCCGACGAGACCGATTCGCCCCGCTGCACGCCCAAGTTTTCCAAATCGCTGACAAATTGGCGGCTGTTGCGCGAGCCAGAGCCGCGGAGCATCATTTCGGCGGTGACCGTGGCCAGACCGCTGCGATCCGGCGGATCGTAAATCGCTCCGGCGGGCGCCAAGATGTTGAACGCCGCCGATTCGACCGCTGCCATCGGCTCGGCCACGAGAATCAGTCCGTTTGCGAATTCGTGGGAAAGAATCGTCTGGGCCAAGTCTCTGGTTCCTCTCCGTAGGTCGTCCGCCAACCATGGATGACACGCCATGCATCGGCGTGACTCCGACGCTAAAGACTATCGCACCGCACTACACGTAGGCAATGTCGCCCACTTTATACACGGTGCGGGCCTTGGCGAAACCCAGCCGCCGGTAAAGCCGCACGGCACCGGAGTTTTGGGAGGTCACTTCCAGAAACACCCGCCGCAAGCCCGCTCGCTGGAAGCCGGCCAGCGCCTGTTGCATCAGGGCCGATCCCAAACCCTTGTGGCGATATCCCGGCACGATTCCGAGGTTTTGAATCGCCCCCATGCCGCTGCGATCGATCACGCCTTGTACGGTTCCGCAATATACCGGGCCGCAAAAGGCATCAGGCCCCTCGGGATCGGTTGTGGATGACAACAGCCAGGTGGCTTCGGGAAGGAAGCCGGGCTTGCCGGCGATCTCCTCCATCAGCCGCACGCAGCCACTGTAGTCGCCCAGGCAGGGAAACACGTTGGAATCCAATTCGGCCCGAAAGCTTAGATACTTGGTTTCGGCGTGGGTCTCCAGCAGCGACGAATGCCAGGGGACGAATTGATAACGCTCAGGCAGGGGGATGCTCGAGAAATCACGACCGCGCAGGTCGATTTCCATGCGGAAACGTTTGAAGTACGTCAGGGCCATACAGTCAGGCCCCATCCTTGGGAGTTGGTAATCCGCTGATTCAACACCCCAGCCGGATGCCGGAAATGAGCAACACGCGTGCCTAATAAATCTACCCGTCGATTACCAAGTGGTCAACTGTTTCGCTGTCGGAAAGTCTTGCCATATTCACACCTTACGCGCCGAAATAGCCCCCAATTGGCGGATTAAACACCCCAGTCTGCCTCGCAAGCTGCCGACGCCACTAAGGGAGGACTTTGCCAGGCGGCGGTGGAACCGCTAGTCGGCAATCGCCTGCACATGTTGCCTGGAAGTCACGGGCGCCAGTGTTCCATGGAGGGAACAATGGCTCGCCGGCCACCTAGTTTGCAGTTTCGCCTGGCTCTCCTTCTGCGCCTCGGCGCTGCGATCGCCGGCTGCATTCTAGTTCACGCCGGCTCGACGATTGGCCGCGCCGACGACGGCAACCCGGGCCTGCTGTTCTTCTACCTGCACGACAATCCGCCGACGCTCGCGCGTGCCCAGGACGAAAACGCCTGCCCTCAGACCAACGGAAGAGCCGCCGACAAAGACGACGATTCCAGTGCCAAAGACAACGATGACGACGACAAAGGGGGCAAAGACAAAGACGACGACGAAAAGAAAATCCACTACGGCCCCGACGCCTGCAAGCCGCGCAAGACTCTGATGCGCTGGAGCTACGGCACGACGTTTTCCGGCGGGCCACCCGGCATGGACGAACCTCTGGAATCTGACCGGCCCGATTTCACCGAATCGCCCGTCACGGTCGGCAAGGGCGTGGTGCAATTGGAAACAGGCTACGAATCCTTCCTCGACCACAGCGGCAGCGACACGCAGCGGACCCACGATTTCCCGGATACCCTGTGGCGCATCGGCATGTTTGCCGAATGGTTCGAATGGCGGATTGAATACAACTACGCGATCATCGACGACACGATCTCCAACGGCCCGGCGCCCCCCACGCGGCTGCACGCCAGCGGCAGCGAAGACTTATCGCTGGGCTTCAAGCTTTGCCTCACGCCGCAAGAAGGCATTCTGCCGGCGATGGGAATTATCCCTTCGATCTTCGTGCCCACCGGCGCGCCGGACATCACTGAAAACGGCGTCATGCCGGGCATCATCTGGGCCTATGCGTGGGAGGTAAACAAGAAGATCGAAGTCGAAATGAGCACCGACGTGTTCCGCCGTCGCGACGAGAATCAGAACATTTTCACCGAATTCGACCAATCGATTGCCGTGCAATTCAAGTGGGCAAAACACTTTGAAACCTATTTCGAGTGGTACGTGATCGCGCCGACCGGTCGAACCATCGAACGAACCCAACACAATTCCGACGGCGGCTTCATCTTTCCCATCACCAACAATTTGCAGTTGGACGTCGAAACCGGCGTGGGGCTGAACGCGGCCGCGCCAGATTTTTTCGCCGGCGCGGGAGCCACGGCGCGGTTCTAGCCCGTCCGGCAAGCTGACCCTCCAGCTGGGGGTAATTCTTGCTTTTTCCGGGGAACCTCTTGACTTATCCTCATGTTTCAGACATAATTTTGACGAATCAAAATATTGATTTTTGTTGATAGCAAACACCGCGTTTGTTCGTAGAAAAACGGCCTCGACCCGCGGGCCTTCATGACGACTGTCAAAGAACTGATTGCCGAACCAAAGCAGGCGACGAGCTTGCCGACGACGAACGGACACGCGCATGCCCGCTCGCTCGAAGGCCTGCACAGCACGGTTCCCGTGCCGCACAACGGCGCGGGCTTCTGGCGGCAATTGCGTGCCTTTGCGGGGCCGGCGCTGTTGGTCAGCGTCGGCTACATGGATCCGGGGAATTGGGGCACCGACCTGCAAGGCGGAGCGGCCTATCGATACGGACTGCTGTGGGTGGTGGCTGCCTCCAGCATCATGGCCATCTTCATGCAGATTGCCTCGGCGAAGTTGGGCATTGTGACCGGCAGAGATTTAGCCCAGGCCTGCCGCGATTTTTATCCGCGCTGGACTCGCTGGCCGAATTGGTTGGCGTGCGAAGGGGCCATCGCGGCGTGCGATCTGGCCGAAGTGCTGGGTAGCGCCGTGGCCATCAATTTGCTGTTTGGCATACCGCTGCTGTGGGCCGTGTGCATTACCGCGTTCGACGTGCTGCTGCTGCTTACGCTGCAAGGCTTCGGGATGCGATTCATCGAGTCGGTCATCCTCGCGCTGGTGGCCACTATCGGCGGCTGCTACTTCCTCGAGATTTTCGTCTTGCCGCAGACTCAGCCCAGCTTCTTGGAGATGGGCCACGCGCTGCTGACGCCCGGTTTCCGGGAGAAAGGAATGATTGTGGTCGCCATTGGCATCATCGGCGCCACCGTGATGCCGCACAATCTCTACCTGCATTCGGCCCTGGTTCAATCACGGAAGCTGCGCAGCGACACGCAATCGACGCGGCGGGCGATTCGGTTCAACTCGATCGATACTGTCGTCGCTCTGTCGATTGCATTTTTGGTCAATGCGGCCATCCTCGTGCTGGCGGCAATGGTGTTCTACGGCAAAGACGGAGTTCAGCTTGCCGGCGGGCAGTACGTGGCCTTCAACGCCGAGTCCGACTGGATTCGCGACGCCTACCTGACCCTGGCGCCACTGTTGGGGACCGCATTTGCTAGCGTGTTGTTTGGCGTGGCTCTGTTGGCCAGCGGACAAAGCAGCACGATCACCGGCACCTTGGCCGGCCAGGTGGTGATGGAAGGCTTCATGCACTGGCGAATTCGGCCCTGGGTGCGGAGGTTGATCACTCGCTCGATTGCCATCATTCCGGCGGTCCTGATCATCGGGTTGCGCGGCGAAGGGAGCGTGACGGACCTGTTGGTGCTGAGCCAGGTGGTACTGGCCATGCAACTGCCGTTGGCCATGTTCCCGCTGTTGCACTTCACCAGTTCCAAAAAGCGGATGGGCGCGCACGCCAATGGTTGGTTCCTGCTGGCGGCCGGTTGGATTTCCGCGATTCTGATCACGGCGCTCGATCTTTACGGCTTGCCGGACTCGCTGCGCAGTGCTTGGGCGGTGATAACGGGCGGGTAGGCTCTAGAGTTTCAGGTTTCGAGTTTCGAGTTTTCGGATGACTTGGTGACCAAGCTGCGTAATGTTGCCAGGTTCATCTTGTCGAGCCGCGTGCCGTCGGGCTCGCCTTTCTCGTTTTCTTTGGGCGTTTCCAGATACATCGGCACATCGGCCAGCCGCGGATCGTTTAGCAGCAGCCGAAATCCCTCCAAGCCGATTTTTCCCTTGCCGATGTGCTCGTGGCGATCGACGCGCGAGCCCAGGTCCTTCTTGCTGTCGTTCAGATGGATCGCTTTCACGAGTTTTAGCCCGATCGCTTTGTCGAGTTGGCTCATCGTCGCTTCATAATCCTTCGGCGTGCTGATCGGATAGCCGGCAGCCAGCAAGTGGCAGGTGTCGATGCAAACGGCCAATTGATCGGACTGCTTCACGCCGCCGAGAATCGCAGCCAGATGCTCGAAGCGCCAGCCGAGCGCGCTGCCCTGCCCCGCCGTGTTTTCCAGGAGCGTTCGGACCTTCAATTCCCCGACTTTGTCGTGCACTTCGTCCAGGGCCGAGATAATGCGCCCCAGCCCTGCTTCTTCGCTGCTGGTGGTGAACGAGCCTGGATGCATCACCACGCATGGAATGCCCAAGTGTTCCGCCCGCAATAGTTCGACGGCATACGCTTCCAGCGATTTTCGCCACAATTCTTCGTCCGGCGCCGCCAGGTTGATCAGGTACGAATCGTGCGCCAGCGGGTGCGTGATCTTCAATCGCGCCAGCGCATCCTGAAATTTCGTTGCATCGTCGTCCGTGAGCACCTTGGCCCGCCACTGATTGTTGTTCTTGGTAAACAACTGCACGCACTGGCATCCGATTTCGGCGGCAAGCTCGACTGCCTTGTAATAACCACCGGCGATCGATTGATGGGCGCACAAGGGTCGGCAATTGAATTTCCCTTCCCTAATTCTGTGCTGCTCGTTGATCGACCAAATATACCTGTGAAATGAACATTTGGGCAGGCTGGGCAAAACAGCGTCGCATGCGTCTCACACTAAAGTCGAATTGTTCCGTCAGGGCCTCGGAAAATCATTGACGCGCGGAAATCGCGCGGTACGCTGCTTGGCACAGGGGCCACGTTCAATCGTGGTTGTCTCTTGCAGCGAGGAACAGGCTGCAACGGCTCTGAGATCCGGGCAATCCTAACCGCGCTGATCTTGTGCGCAGTACACGAGCCGCTTGCACTTGCTACCATCCAGGAGTTTTTGCATGCACGCAAGTCTCTCCCGCGCCCGTGCGCACACATCGTCGCATCGCTCGAACGGAACGTTGGCGAATCCGAGCCGGCGCTGGCGGAAACGGCCGGTCTCGTTGCGTTTGGCGCTGGAACGGCTCGAATCGCGCATGCTGCTGCACGCCAGCGTGGTGCTCGACGCGGAACATCTGGCGGTGTTCGGCACGCACGATGCCGCGACCGGTGCGATCACCGGTGGCCTGGTGCCGGATGCTTCGCTCACCTATATCTCCAAGGCGAGCGCCACTCCGGAAAAATGGTCTGATCCGAACACGTGGACTTACGTCGGTCCGGGCTCCGCTCCCAGTCCGATTCCCGGCGCAGGCGCAAACGTGCTGATCTCGATGGGTAGCGTGGTGATCGTCGATGTGCAATTTAGCGCGCCTTTGCACACGATTCGCGACGACGGCACGCTGCGATTCGATCCGCATGCCAACACGCTCTTGTCGGTCGACACGATCATCGTCGAGCCGGAAGGGGTGTTTCAGATGGGGACCGACCCCAGCAAGTCCGATCCGCTCAGCCCGACCGGCATGGGCCAGCGGATCGACGCCAACGTGCGCGCCCGCGTGATCTTCGCCGACACGGGCCCAATCGACCTGGCTTGGGATCCGTTGCAATTCAGCCGCGGATTGGTGTCGCACGGCGAGGTGAGCATTTTCGGTTCGACCGTGACCAGCTTCGAGCAGTTGGCCGTCGATGCGAAAGTCGGCGCGACTACTCTGGTGCTGGCGCAAACTCCCACCGGTTGGAAAGCCGGCGACCGATTGGTTCTGACCGGTGACACGGCCATGAATAGCCGTGGCGTCAATCACGACGAGCAAGTGCAGATTGTCAGTGTCGGAGCGACCACGGATGGCCGCACCGTCGTGACGATCACCGATCCGAAAGTGGCCGCTTGGAAAGGGCTGGCCTACGCGCATCCCATCGCCTCTGGTTATGTGGCGGATGTTTCGCGCAATGCCACGTTCGAATCGCAAAACGTCACTACGGTGGCACGCCGCGGGCACATGATGTTCATGCACAACGACAATGTGCACGTGGACGCCGCCGGGTTCTACGGCCTGGGCCGCACCGACAAGCGCACTTCGATCGACGATCCGGTGCTGACGCCCGACCCCGATCATCCCGGCCAGATGACGACCGACGTGATCGATTCCAGAACCGGCCAGCGCGTGATGGTTCCTGTGCTCGATGAGACCGGCAAGCCGGTGGTGGTCAACGGCGTTACGCAAATGCAGGTGGCGCGCACCGGTTTGAATCCGCGCGGCCGCTACGCCGTGCACTTTCACCGCACCGGCATCGACGAAGAGGACGATCCCGCCACGATTATCGACAGCTCGGTGGTCGATTCGCCCGGCTGGGGCATCGTCAATCACTCGAGCAATGTCGATGCGGAGGGGAACGTGGTGTTCAATGCCGTGGGCGCGGCCTATGTGACCGAGGCCGGCGACGAGATTGGCACGTTCAACGGCAACATCGCCATTCATTCGCAAGGATCGGGTGAAAACGTCGATAGCCGCGTGCCGCAGCAGGATTTCGGCCACCAGGGGAACGGTTTTTGGCTGCAAGGGGGCAACGTGTCGGTCACGAACAACGTGGTGGCCGGCCAGCGCAGCGCGGGATACATCTTCTTCCCGCGCAGGATTGGACCAAAAAGGATTGGGCATCACGCAGATTCCGGTCGCCGACCTGGTCAATCCGGCCTGGGCCGCGCCGGGCCAGACGATGATCGACGTGGGCAACGTACCTTTGCGCGAGTTCAGCGGGAATATTGCCTTCGCCAATGCCGATGGGTTCGAATCGTGGTTCACGCTGCTGGGCGTCGATGGCAGCCATCCCGATCAGCGCAATGTGATCGAAAACTTCACCACGTTCAACAATTCCAGCGGCAAGGGGGTGTTCACGCCGTACACCGCGCTCACCACGCTGAAGAACGTCTCGGCGACGGGCAACGTGAGTGCGCCGGGGGGCACCGGGTTTGCCATCAACGACGTGACGCGCGACATGATTTACGATCACGTGTATGCCGTCGGTTGGGAAACCGGCATCGACGTGCCCGTCAACGGCACGACCACGATCAACGGCGGGTTCTTCAACGACATCACCGGGTTGCTGATCAAAACGGCCCAAAGCCGCACGCGCGCCGTGAACATCTACAGCAATTCCGACGGGCAGCCGCAGTTTGGCACGCTGAGCACGACGGCATTGAAAACTCGCCAGCAGTTCGACATCAAGCTGCAGTCGAATTTCGACAACTCGCAGAACGACATCACGCGCGTTTTCAATCCCGACGTGATCCGCATGGGCACGGTGACGCTGAACAATCAGCAGTTGTATTACAAGGAACAGGCGGCGAATTTCAAACCGTTCGATTCCACCGCCGCCGCCGGCGTGCCGTCGTTTGTGCCCTCGGCACTGGTGGATCAGACGAATCAGCAGTTGATGGACCAATACGGGCTGGCCGTGGGCGGCGTGGTTGCGCCGGCCGATGCGGCCGCCGCCAATCCGCGAATCGACGCCTTGGTCGGTTCGCTCGCTTCGCCGCTTACGGATTTGCAATTGGTGAGCAAGCGCTATGTGAATCAGGACAACGGCCCGTATCTATTGTCGTACAAGTATTTCAACCCAAGCGATCCCAAGGCGAAAGCAGGTGGCTTTGTGACCGTGAAGGAAACGACTGCCACGCCGCTGGTCAACGGTTGGAACCTGGTCACGCGGACCATCCTTGGTCAGACGCGGACATTGTTCGTGTATGGCGACAACATTCCGCCGAGCTTCACGCTGGGGAAGAATGCGATCACGACGATCAATATCGCCGATTTGAACAACGGCAACACGCTGGTTGTCGAAGGCTATGTGAACGACAATAGCGCCGCTCCCCAATTGGTTCGCCAAGCCATCAAGCTGAACGATGCGAAGCATGTGTCGGCGCTGCAGACCGACGCGCTGGGCTCGTTTGTGGTCGTCAGCTTTACGATCACCGACATGGCCGGCAATGCGACGCTGGTGCAGGTGCGGATCAACGTGACGACGGGCGTTTCGCTGGTGAAGGACGTGAATCGCAAAACGCTCCCGACCATTCAGCCGTCGATCACGCTGGAAGCACTTTTGACTCCTCAAACGCTGTGACCGGCCCAAAACGCGAAGCCCGTAAACGGGAGCCGGGCGGTCGCCAAATTCGCTAATTTCTCGCGAAGAACAGCGGCTCGGCCGCCTTCGACGGGCGATTTGGCCGTCGTTGCATTTTTCTTTTCGCGATGCACGGCCCGGTACTAAACATTGTGTCCTGGGAACCTTACAATTACTGACATCGGGTGACTACATCGAAAGGGCGCAGCCATGTCGGCGATTGAATGGATTGTGGCCGGTATCATTCTAGTGGTAGGCGTCGTGCTGGCGGTGGTCTTGGGCAAAAAGAAATCTGCCGGCGATCGCCAACGGCAACTACTCAATGCGCAGCAGCAGTTCCATCGCATGCGCGAACAGCTCGAGGCCAAGTTTCTTACCAAGGCGGCCGCGACCGGCAAGCCGCGCGGGTTGCGCTGGGCCGACTGTGAATTCGAAAACGATGTGACGTATGCCCGCGATCGCCAGTCGGGCATTCTGTCCGCCTTCGTGGCCGTGTCGATCAAGTTCGAAGCCGTCGCCGGCGGCGGCATGGAAGAAGTGGAGGCGGTCGACAACGCCAAGTATGCCACCGCGGTGTTTTACTTCGATCCCAAGCACCGCTGGATGACGGAAGGCCGCGCCATCTTCAATCTGAATCCGCACGAAGCCGTGCGCCGCTTCGAGGCCACGCTGGAACCGATCGGGCAGCACATCGGCTGACGGCAAAATCGCGGTTTTTCTTTCGCGGTTTAGCCCTGATTTTTTGGGACGGGCTCCGAAAGCGATTACAATTCAGGACATGGCCATCGGTTACCATGTCATTTTCGGGGCGTACGGTTTCTCGCTGCCCAATGATCCGCGGGGTTGGTGGTGGAAGTATGTCGGCGCCAGAAACGTTGGTCCCGGACTGAAATTGTTGACTCGACGATCCGTCGCCGCGGAGTCTCCCGATTCTCCGCCAGGTATCGGCACTAGGAGCACGCTCAAACATCCTCCGGTGCGATTCACGGGTTCCCAGGCGCGGGCGATGATCGACGGATTTGCATCGCTGGCCGAACTCTTGCAATTGCGGGTGTATGCCTGCTCGATCATGCGGGACCACGCCGCACCTGGTGCTTGGGCTACGTCGACGAAATGCTGAAGAAATTGCTGAATTACTCAAACGAGCCGCCACTCGGCGGCTGAACGAATTGGGCGTCAATCCGATGCAATCCCATTCGCGCCGAAATGGCCGCACGCCCAGTCCATGGGGAAAAAGGAGCTGGTACGTTTTCATCAATACTCCAGACCAGATGCGCGGCGCGATCGAATACGTGGAGATTAGCCCGACGAAAGCCGGAATGCGGCGACAAAGTTGGAGTTTTGTGGCGGCGTATGCCGGATAAAATGCCGCTGGGCCCGGGGAAGGGGCTCAGCAGGGTTCATTAACTGCGCAGCAGCTTTCGCAGTACGGTTTGCAGGATGCCGCCGTTGCGGTAGTAATCCAGTTCCACCGGCGTGTCGATCCGCACTTTGACGTCGAACTTTTTGGTCGAGCCGTCCGGCGATTTTGCCGTCACGGCGATTGTGCTGCGCGGCTGCAGTTTGTCGTCCACGGCGATGTCGAACACCTCTTCGCCGGTCAGGCCCAGCGATTTCCAGGTTTGGCCTGAAGCGAATTGCAGCGGCAGCACGCCCATGCCGACCAGGTTGCTGCGGTGGATGCGTTCGAAGCTGGCGGCCAGCACGGCGCGCACGCCTTGCAGCATGGGGCCTTTGGCGGCCCAGTCGCGGCTGGAGCCGGTGCCGTATTCCGCGCCGGCCAAAACAACCAGCGGGATTTTTTCTGCCTTGTATTTCATCGCGGCGTCGTAGATGCTCATCTGTCGCCGTCGGGCAGGTGGCGCGTGACGCCCCCTTCCGTGCCCGGCGCCAATTGATTGCGGATGCGAATGTTGGCAAACGTGCCGCGGGTCATCACGCGGTCGTTCCCGCGGCGCGAACCGTAGCTGTTGAAGTCGGCCGGCTGCACGCCGTGCTCAATCAAATACTGGCCGGCAGGGCTTTTCGCCGAGATCGAGCCGGCCGGCGAAATGTGATCGGTGGTGATCGAATCGCCGAAGGCTGCCAAGCAGCGCGCGCCGCGGATCGGCAGGATGGGCCCGAGCTGCGGCGGCAGATCGATTAGAAACGGCGGCTCTTGGATGTACGTGCTCTTCTCGTCCCACTCGTACAAATCGCCTTCGCTGGTTTTGATGGCGTTCCACTTGGGATTGCTGTCCCACACGCTGCCATACCGTGAATGGAACATGGCCGGCTTGACGGTGTCGGCCACCGTTTTGGCGACTTGCTCGTTGGTGGGCCAGATGTCTTTCAGAAAAACATCTTTGCCGTCGCGCCCTTTGCCCAGCGGCTCCTTGATCAGATCGATGTCGGTGGTGCCCGCCAACGCATACGCCACGACCAGCGGCGGACTGGCCAAATAGTTTGCTTTGACCAGCGGGTTCACGCGGCCTTCGAAATTTCGATTGCCGCTGAGCACCGCCGCCGCGACCAAATCGTTTTCTGTGACCGCTTTGGCCACGGGATCGGGCAGGGGACCGCTGTTGCCGATGCACGTGGTGCAGCCATAGCCGACGGTTTGGAATCCCAATGCGTCGAGCGAATCGGTCAAGCCGGCTTGCTGTAGATAATCGGTCACGACGCGGCTTCCCGGCGCCAGGCTGGTTTTCACATAAGGCTTCACCTTCAATCCCTTGGCCACGGCGTTTTTCGCGAGCAAGCCGGCGGCCAGCATCACCGACGGATTGCTGGTGTTGGTGCAACTGGTAATGGCGGCGATCACGACCGAGCCATGTTTGAGCGTGGCATGCTGGCCATCGAGCTTCACATCGACGCCGGTCATGCCGGGATCGTCGTGCGCCACCGCCGTCGCCGCTTCAGCCGTGGCCGCTTGATTCCCACTTGGATTGCCACCTTCGCCTTCCCAACTGCTGACGTTGGAGACTTTCGTGGCAGAGTTTTTGCCGTAGGTGTTGATGAGATCGTGCCGCCACTCGGTTTTCATCAGCGACAATGGCACGCGATCTTGCGGGCGCTTGGGGCCAGCCAGACTCGGTTCGACGGTGCCCAAATCCAGCCGCAACACTTTGGTGTATTTGATCGGCGTTTTGCCGGCCTCGTCGGTGCGGAACAGCCCCTGCTCTTTGTAGTAGCGCTCGACAAGATCGACTTCTTCTTTGGTGCGGCCGGTGAGTCGTAGGTAATTGAGCGTTTCCGCGTCTACTGGAAAGTAGCCGATCGTTGCGCCATATTCGGGGGCCATGTTGCCGATGGTGGCGCGATCCGCCAGCTTCATTTTTGAAACGCCGGGGCCGAAGAACTCGACGAATTTTCCCACGACGCCCTCTTTGCGCAGGATTTGCGTAACGGTCAGCACCAAATCGGTGGCGGTCACCCCAGGCTGCATTTCGCCGGTTACTTCGAAACCGATCACTTCCGGCATTAGCATATGCAGCGGTTGGCCGAGCATGATGGCTTCGGCCTCGATGCCGCCGACGCCCCAGCCCACCACGCCCAAGCCGTTGATCATGGTGGTGTGGCTGTCGGTGCCCACAAGCGTGTCGGGCAGGGCGACCATTTCGCCTCCGATCTTTCGCAGGAACGCCACCTTGGCCAGGAATTCCAAATTCACCTGATGCACGATGCCGATGTTCGGCGGCACCACGCGGAAGTTGTCGAACGCCTTTTGGCCCCAGCGCAAAAACTCGTAGCGTTCGCGATTGCGTTTGAACTCCAGATCGACGTTCAGATCGAGCGCACTGTCGAACCGAAATAATCGACCTGAATCGAGTGGTCGATCACCAGATCGACCGGCACCAGCGGGTTGATTTTTTTCGGATCGCCACCGAGGCGCTTCATGGCGCTGTCGCATGGCGGCCAAATCGACCACGCAGGGCACGCCGGTGAAATCTTGCAGCACGACGCGCGCCGGCTTGAAGGGAATTTCCAATTCGGCCGGCTTCTCGGCTTTCCAGGCGGCCAGGTTTTTCACGTCGGCCTGCGTGACCTCGTAGTCGTCGCAATTGCGCAGCACTGCTTCCAGCAAGATCCGAATCGAAAACGGCAAAGCGCTAATTTTGCCCAGCCCGGCCTCTTCCAATTTCGACAGGCGGTACAGGGTCGCCGTGCCGCTGCCGGCGTCGAATTGCGATTTGGCGCCAAACGGGTCGGTCGATCGTGCTGCGGTGGCCATGATTGAACTCCAGACGAAGCGAGCTTGGTTGGCGTGACGAACCACGCCCGGGCCTGACGGATGCCTCATTTTAGCGGTCTGTTTGCCGGATGTCTGCGGGCCCTTGCCGCGACAATGCTTCTGTCACGACCGGCATATCCGCTAATTCCCGCACCCCGCAACAAGGTGTAGGCGCTTGGCCATTTGACCCACCCTTGAGCCAACCTACATTTGACTGGTATCCAGCCAAACTGCCCCGATCCGCGCCGAGAGCGCCTTGCCGCGATCGATCGGGCGCAGTGAGCTCTGGTTTCGGCGCACTGTCCGGCCTTCCACCATTCCACCGCACCATGCCTAATTCTTCTGTTGAAGAACTGATTGCCCAGCTGGCCGACCGGATCGGCGAAAAAACGTCGGATTCGCAAATTGATCCGGCAAAGTCGGGCTCCACGTCGTCCGAGTCAGAGCGCGAGGCACGGCTGGAAAAAATCCTGGAGCGGATCGCCAAGCAAACCGCCGAACCGGCCCCTTCCGAGGAAGGCCCCGATCGCACGCCAACTGGGAAAAAAGCGAAATCCAACGACAGCAAGCGCGCCGCGAGTTCGTCGGAAAAGACGCCTGCAGACGCCGACGTCGACGCCGATCCAACCAACCCATTTTTTCCGACAGAGCCCACTTCGTTCCGCGAAGCGAAAGTGCCGGAAAGCGAAGTGGAAGCGCTGATCCTCAAGTTCCTGTTGGCCCGCGGCGATGCTGCAGGCCGCGAATGCGCCGAGCAAGTCAAGCTGCCCTTCGTGCTGATCGACGAGCTGCTGCGGCAAATGAAGCAGGATCAGTGGGTAGTCCACCGCAGCGCGGCGCCCATGAACGATTACGTGTTTCAGCTTACCGATCTGGGTCGTGAACGAGCTCGCCGCCACACGGAGCATTGCACCTACTTCGGCGCCGCGCCGGTGCACTTGAAGGACTACAACGAAAGCGTGGCGGCGCAATCGATCACCAAGCAGCATCCCACGCCGGCCGATCTGGTCCATGCGTTCGACGATCTGTTGATCGCTCCCAAAATGCTAGATCGCCTGGGGCCGGCGATCAATTCAGGCCGCGGCTTGTTTCTGTTCGGCGCCTCCGGCAACGGAAAAACCAGCATCGCCGAACGTGTCACCCGCGCCTTCGGCAATACGATTTGGGTGCCGCGGGCCATCAGCGTCGATGGCGAAATCATCCGCCTGTACGATCCGGGCAATCACGAGGAAGTGCCGCTGAAATCCACGACCGGGCTTTTGCACGGCCACAAAATCGATCGCCGCTGGGTTCGCATCCGCCGTCCCACCATCGTCGTCGGCGGCGAATTGACGATGGAAAACCTGGAAGTCACGCTCAACACCGCCACGGGCATCAACGAAGCGCCGATGCAGCTCAAAAGCAACTGCGGCACGTTGGTGATCGACGACTTCGGGCGCCAGCGCATTCGCATCGACGAATTATTGAATCGCTGGATCGTGCCGCTGGAAAAGCGCTACGACTTTTTGAATTTGACCAGTGGCAAAAAGCTGCAGGTTCCCTTCGACCAGTTGATCATCTTCTCGACCAATCTGGAGCCGCGCGATCTAGTGGACGACGCGTTCCTGCGCCGCATTCCCTACAAAATTGAAATCGTCGATCCTACCGAAGACGAATTTCGCGAGTTGTTCAAGCTGTTTTGCCCGCGGCTGGGCTTTGAATATGACGAGCCGGCGATCCAGTACGTGATCGAAAAACACTACAAGGCGGTTGGCCGCCCGTTCCGCTGTTGCCATCCGCGCGATCTGCTGCTGCAAGTGCGGAATTATTGCCTCTTTCAACGCACGCCGTTGCAGTTGACCAACGAGTTTTTCGACTTCGCCGTGGAGAACTACTTCGCCATTGTGTGAATTTCCAATCGGCAAGGGCAGAGCCATCCAGGGAAACCGTGTTGCAGTTGGAAGTTGCGCCGGCGCGAATGAAGCGAGCATGTTGGCCTTGGGTCGTCGCAATTGTCTGGATTAGCGCATCGCTGGCCGGAGCGGGCTGGAAGTCTGCCACGAGATGCGCCGCAAAAAGCCCGATCCCTACACTTACATCATGCTGCTGACGGCCAAAACGGGCAAGCAGGACATCGTCAGCGGATTGGATGCCGGCGCCGACGACTACATCACTAAGCCCTTTGAAGCCGAGGAGCTGCAAGTCCGCTTGCGAACCGGCAAGCGCATCTTGTACATGCAAGACCAACTGATTGCGGCGCACGAATCGCTGCGCGAGCAAGCCACCCATGATTCGCTGACCGGCCTGTGGAATCGCGGAGCAATCCTCGACATTCTGGCCAGCGAACTTGCTCGGCGGAAACGCTTGGGCGGAATGCTGGGCGTCGTGCTGCTCGATCTGGACCATTTCAAACAGCTCAACGACCAGCACGGACACGCGATCGGCGATGCCGTGCTCAGCACCGTGGCCAAGACCATGCGCAGCGTCCACCCGACCTTATGATTCCGTCGGTCGCCTGGGAGGCGAGGAGTTCCTGATTGTTTTGCCGGGCTGCGACAGAATGAACGCCATCAGCCACGCCGAACGAATGCGCTGCGCCATCAGCCGCATTGTCATGCCCGCCGCCAACGGTCACCCCATCAATGTCACGGCCAGTTTTGGTGTGGCGGTGGTTGGCGACGATTTCGAGGCCGGCGCGTCGGATCTGATCTCACTGGCCGACGCGGCCGTATATCAGGCCAAAGACAAGGGCGCAATCGGGCCGAATTCGCCGATTCCATCCAATCGATATCGGCGGTTCTGATCCCGTCGGCCTAAATCGCAAGCAGCTTCGCGCTTGCGGCTCCATTTTCTGCCGCACCGCGCTCTGCATCCTGCCCACTGCGCCCTGCCTAGTGCGAGCGCTCCATACCAAACTCGAGTTGGAGCTGCGGATCTCGATCGGCGTCCGGATTCAACTCCTTGAACAGCAAGCTTGGTTGGATATCTCGATTGTGCTGATACTTTTCGCTGGCGTATTCGGTGATCTCGCCGCAGATTTGATGATAAAAAATCTGGCAGATCGGCACGCCGGCGTAAATTCGCACCGGTTGCACGGCAAACATCTCCAACGTCCAGTATCCGCAAAAGCCCACGTCGCCAAAGCCCGCCGTCACATGCACAAATAGCCCCAGTCGCCCGATGCTCGATCGGCCTTCGATCATCGGCACGAGGTCGTGTGTCTCAGTGCGCTCCGCGGTGCGGCCCAGGTAGAGCTGGTTCGGGCTGAGCACCAAACCTTCTTCGGGAATTTCGATCCGCCGCACCCGATTGGCCTTTCGCATGTCGAGCACGATCTCTTCATACGTCATCAATTCATGGTGCAGCGTCAGGTTGTAACTGTTTGGATTCAAGCGGCGTTCATCGAACGGCTCGATGACGATGTTGCCGCCTAAGTGATTTCGAATTTCGTGACCGGAAAGAATCATATTTTAGCCGCGGGACTTGCCCCGCGCTCGCGGTTTGACAGCGATCGCTCCACGTCGCTCCGTCACTCCAATCTTCGGACAAACCTCATCCAGCACGCAATCTTCGCAGCGCGGCTTGCGAGCCGTGCAAATCCGCCGCCCGTGATGAATCAACCGATGAGCGAAATCCACCCACTGGCGCCGCGGCAGTTGCGCCATCAGGTCTTGTTCTATTTTCACCGGATCTTTTTGTTTTGTCAGCCCCAACCGATAAGCAAGCCGCGCCACGTGCGTATCGACCACCACGCCCGACGCAATTCCGAAGGCCGTTCCCAGCACCACGTTGGCCGTTTTGCGACCCACACCGGGCAGCTTGACCAATTCCTCCATACTGCGCGGCACCTCGCCGTCGTATTCTTCCGCGATTTTTCGGCAACATTCCTGGATGCTTTTCGCTTTGTTGCGAAAGAAGCCGGTGCTTTGGATCGCTTTTTCCAAATCTCCCCGTTTCGCCGCGGCAAAATCGGCGGCCGTGCGATACTTTTTGAACAGCGCCGGCGTGACCATGTTCACCCGCACGTCGGTGCACTGCGCCGAAAGAATCGTGGCGATCAGCAGCTCCAACGGGTTGGAGAAATCCAGCGCGCAGCGTGCATCGGCGTATTCCATCGCCAACAGCTTGGCGATTTTGACCGCTCGGCTTTTCGCCTGCGACGCGCTGGCCACTGCCATCCTGGGTTCCTGCGCGAGAGAGATACGACGCACGAAAGAGCCTCAACCCTTGGCGATTGTGCGGCTTAGTCCGGCGACTGTCAAGCGCCGGCAAACTTGGCCCAATGCACTCGCCTTGACGCATACCGTTTCCAGGGATAGGGTTTATCGTAAAGTGCGGCAAGCACTTTTGCGGGCTTCTTGGCGGCGCGCCTTTGCGATCTCTCGTCGCCAACATCCGAACACCAGGGGAACCACAATGAGCTTTGGTGACAGCCAATTTCCGACGACCACGACCTGGGGCAACGCTGCCGATCGCGCGGAGCCCAACGCGCGGGTCGATTTCATCAAGAAAACATATTTGCATTTGCTCGGCGCAATTTTGGCGTTTTGCGGCCTCGAGGCCCTATATCTCAATACCACACTCGCCGATGACATGATGCGACGCCTTGTTGCCGGCGGCAACATGGGACTTTTTTTGGCGTTCATTCTGTTTATGGTGGTGTCCTGGGTTGCCCGTTCCTGGGCCAATGGATCCACTTCGGTGGGACTGCAGTATGCGGGCTTGGCCTTGTACGTGTTTGCCCAGTCGTTGATCTTCGTGCCAATCATGTACTACGCCGTTCATTTCGGCGGACCTGACGTCCTTCCAACTGCAGGAATGATTACGCTGCTGCTATTTGCCGCCTTGACGATTTCCGTATTTGTTTCCGGAAAAGATTTTTCGTTTCTGCGGACTGGATTATTCGTGGCCGGCAGCGCCGGAATCGGCCTGATCGTCTGCTCATTCCTATTCGGATTCAGCCTGGGAATTCTTTTCACGGTCGCGGTAATCGCGCTGGCCTGCGGTTACATTCTGTACGACACGTCGAACATACTGCACCATTATCAGATTGGCCAGCATGTGGCCGCGTCGTTGGCGCTTTTTGCCTCAGTAGCGCTGCTATTCATGTACGTTTTGCGATTGGTGATGGAAATGCAGCGTCGATAAAAGACGATCTGCAGCGAATTCAATATTCCACAAGCCCAGGGGTTGCACCCCTCTGGGCTTTTTCGTTGGATTCGCGCTAATTCGCAGTACGCCGCCATCAGGCATATAATTGATTCGCCATGTCGCAAACCGATCTTCACGACGAAACGGTGTACGATCCGCTGTATCTGGAGGGGATCGAACATTTCAATCGTTGCGATTTTTTTGAAAGTCATGAAACTTGGGAAGAGCTGTGGACCGAATACCGCGGGCCTTCGCGAAAGTTCTACCAAGGTTTGATCCAGTCGGCCGTCGCGCTGTTTCATTTCGGGAACGGCAATATCCGCGGCGCGAAGAAACTTTACTTCAGCACGCTTTTGTATTTGGAACCGTATAAGCCCAAGCACATGGGATTGGATTTAGATCAGTTTCTCGGCCAATTCGGCGTCTGCCTGGCGGAAGTGGCCGCCTGCAACGCCGAGGAGTTTCCGCAGATCGATATCAATCCGGAACTGATTCCTGAAATACATTTAGATCCACCGCCGGAAGCCGCGTGACGATGTCGTTCCAAGACCCGCTATTCTCGCCCGATCAATTCTGCGGCAAGGCGCGGCTTTTTCCGCTGCCGAACTTGGTGATGTTTCCACACGTAATGCAGCCGCTGCACATTTTTGAGCCGCGATATCGGGCGATGCTGGAAGATGCTCTGGCGCACGACAAGCTGATTGCGCTGGCATTGTTGGCCCCTGGCTGGGAACAGGATTACGACGGGCGTCCGCCAATCCGCCCCATCGCCTGCCTGTGCCGCGTGACCACGCACCACCAGACTGAGCAGGGCACCTACAACGCGTTGCTATTAGGATTGCGCCGGATCAAAGTCGGGAATGAACTGCCTCCGTCCAAACTGTTCCGCGAGGCGGCGGTGACTTTAATGGACGATGTTTACCCGGCCGACAACGCGCCTCGCCGGCCCGACTTGCAGCGTCGGCTGGTGGCTGCATTTCGCCGTGTGCTTCCCAAGCTTCCCGCCGTGGGCCCGCAAATCGAACAGCTCCTGTCCTCGCAAATTCCGCTGGGCCCGCTGACCGACATCGTCTCGTATACCCTAAACTTGGATCAAAAAATCAAGGAAGATTTGTTGGCCCAGCCTCTTCCCGATTTGCGCACTTTGCTACTATTAGAGTGTTTGACGAAGACGGGCCGCGGCGCGGCCCAGTACGAATTTCCACCAGCCTTCAGCGCGAACTGATATCAGAATATGTCCAAGCAACATCTGCGTACCGACGATTTGCACGGCAGTTTGGCACTGGAAGAAGACGAGGCGCCGTCCGGCGCTCCGCCAGACGGTGTCGATATGCCGCGCTTGCAGCGGGCCATCCGCGAAATTCTTTTGGCCGTGGGCGAAGATCCCGACCGCGAAGGCTTGCGCGAAACCCCTGCCCGAGTGGCCCGCATGTACGCCGAATTGTTCGGCGGGCTGCACGAAGATCCGCGCGAACATCTGCAAAAATTCTTCACCCAGCAGTACGACGAAGTGGTGCTGGTGCGCGACATCGCCTTCAACAGCATGTGCGAGCATCACTTGCTGCCCTTCATGGGCCAGGCGCACATCGCCTACATCCCCAACGGCAAGGTCATCGGCCTAAGCAAACTGGCCCGCGTGGTGGAAGTCGTTTCCAAGCGGCCGCAGGTGCAGGAGCGAATGACTGAGGATATCGCCAACCTGCTGGTCGAAGAGCTCGACGCCAAGGGCGTGGCCGTCGTGATCGAAGCGGCCCACACCTGCATGACCATCCGCGGCGTCCGCAAGCCGGGCAGCATTTGCGTCACGTCGGCCATGAAGGGCGTGTTCCGCTCGAATCTTTCCAGCCGTTCTGAAGTAATGACGCTGATCTACGGCGAACGGCGATAGACACAGACGATGCTCGTCCTCAGCCAGTTCGTGCTTCGCCTGTCGTTCGGCCTGGCGTTGGCAATGGGGCTGACGGCCGCCCGCAAAGTCACCAGCGGCTACTTCCGCAATCATGCGTACGTTTTGTTGGGCTTGAACGTGCTGGCCACGTTGGCGGCGCTGGCCAATCGTGAGCAACTTTGGCTGTGGCCGCCGGTCGCCGCGGCACTGCTCAGCTATCTTTGCGCCGCCGTCTGGCTCTACGAGAAACCGGCTGCAGGGACATTATTGCTTTGGATCGTGGCCGCAGTCTCATTAGTCGGCGCATGGCTGGACCAACCTCTTCCAGCGAGCACGATGGAATCGGCGACCTTGGCCAATATTCTTTGGCGTCTCGATCCGCTCACCGCCGGTATGCTGCTGGGCAGCACGATCGCCGCGATGTTCCTCGGCCACTGGTATCTCAACACGCCGACGATGGAAATCGCGCCGCTCAAAAAACTGCTGCTCTTAACGGCCGTCGCTTTGGTGCTTCGCGCCGCGGTGTGCGGCGCGGGGTTGGCGCTGCAATGGCACACGCTCGGTTTTCACTCGGCCCATTTTGGAATCGTGTTTCTGCGTTGGGCGGCCGGCATCGTCAGCGCGGCGGTCCTGACTTGGATGGCTTGGGAGACGCTTAAAATCCCCAACACGCAAAGCGCCACCGGCATCTTATATGTGGCCCTGATCACGACGTTTCTCGGTGAATTGAGCAGCCTGCTACTGTCCGGCGGCACGGCGTTTCCGGTATGATGAATGGATGAACATCACGTTTGCCTGCCCGAAATGCGAGGCGGCCAACCGAACTGAATTTTCGCCCGGCGAAACCGCCCTTTGCTGCACGCACTGCGGCCAGCAACTGCATGTACCTGCGGGCGCGATCGACAACCAGTGCCACGTGCTTCGCTGCCTGGCCTGCCCCAGCACTGACCTGTTCGTGCGCAAAGATTTTCCGCAGCGGCTGGGAGTCGCTTTGGTCACAATCGGTCTGATAGGCAGTTGCGTCGCTTGGGCGTACAGCCAGTTGTATTGGACCTTCGGCATTTTGTTCGCCACGGCCTTGGTCGACGTGTTGTTGTACGCCGTCGTGCCCAACGCGCTGATGTGTTATCGCTGCGGGGCGATGTACCGCGGCGCGGCCGACATCGATCGGCACGGCTCGTTCAAATTGGAAACCCACGAACGCCATCGCCAGCAGAAAATTCGGCTGGCGGGAATCAGGAATCAGGAATCAGGAGTCAGGAGTCAAGATTCCACGACCGGCGTTGCTTCTTGATCTTTGAATCCTGACCCCTGACTCTCCCTACCGCACCATGGATCCCGAACGTCAACGAATTCAGGACGACTTGCGCGGACTGGTGGCCGGCGACGTTCGGTGCGACGATCTCTTCCTGGAGTTGTTCGCCAGCGACGCCAGCGTCTACCAGATCAAGCCGCTGGGCGTGGTGCGCCCGCGCAACACGGCCGACGTCGCCACCGTCGTCAAGTATGCCGCGGAGAAGCGCATACCCATTCATCCGCGCGGCGCCGGCACCGGCCTGGCCGGCGAATCGCTGGGGCGCGGCTTGATCGTCGATTTCTCCAAGTCGATGCACCGCATCGTGCACACCGGCGACGATTCGGTGCGCGTTCAGCCCGGCGTCGTGCATGCTCTATTGAACCAACACCTGGCCTCGCGCGGCCGCACGTTCGGACCTAATCCCGCCAATACGAACGTCACCACGATCGGCAGCATGATCGCCATCGACGGCTCGGGCAGCAACTGGCTGCAGTACGGATCGGTGCGGCGGCACGTCGAAAGCCTGCAACTGGTCTTGGCCGACGGCACCGTGATGGAATTGGGACGAGAGCCTTGGCCGCCGTCAGGCAATGGCCAACCGACAAACGGCAATCCGACCGCCACAGAGGTGCTCGACCAGCACCGGCACGATTTGATCGGCCGGCTGCGCGAACTATTGTGGCGAGAATCGACGCTTATCGCGCAGCATCAGCCGCGCTCGCTTTTGAATCGCTGCGGCTATCAGTTGACCGACGTGGTGGGCGAATCGTATGTCCACGTGCCTCACTTGATGTGCGGATCCGAAGGCACGCTGGCCCTGATCACCGAAGCCACGCTGGCCACGCAACCGCTGCCGCGGCATCGAGGCGTCGCCATGCTGCTGTTTGATCGGTTGGAAAGCGCGGCCCAGGCGGTGCCGGAGATTCTCGCCTTCAAGCCGGGAGCGTGCGACCTGCTGGATCGCCGCCATCTAAGCCTAGCCCGCGAAACCAATCCTGAATTCGACGCGCTGATCCCTCCCGATACCGAAGCCTTGCTCCTGGTGGAACACGCCGGCGACGACGCGGTCTCGGTGCGCAACAAGGTCGCGCAAACGATCGATCGCATCTGCCGCAAGAAGCAACTGGCCTTCGAGTCACGCCAAGCGATCGATCCCGCCGACGTCCAAACATTCTGGCAACTCGCGGAGCGCGTGGTGCCCACGTTGCACCGACTGCGGGGCACCAGCCGGCCAGTGCCCATCGTGGAGGACGTGGCGGTCGCGCCCGACATTTTGCCCGATTTTCTGGTGCGCATGCAGAACACGCTGAAACGGCACCAGATCACGGCGTCGCTGTACGGCCACGTCGGTCATGGGCAGTTGCACATTCGCCCGTTTCTCGATTTGGCCAATCCTGACGACGTGCGAAAAATGGCGGCGCTGGCCGACGATCTATACGCCGATATTTTCGAACTTGGCGGCACCATCAGCGGCGAGCACGGCGATGGCCTCAGCCGTACGCCCTTTGTGCGGCAACAATACGGGCCGCTTTACGACGTGTTCCAGCAGATCAAGACGCTGTTCGATCCGCTGAACATCCTGAATCCTGGGAAGATTGTGGTGGAGACGCCGCAACGTGTGACCGACAATCTGCGTCCGTTGCGTCCCACCGGCGAGGCTCCAACGCCGCTCACAGAAATGCCCGCCGCGGAAACATTCGCATCGCTGCCCGCCACGGCGCCCGCATCCATTCCCGTTACGCTGCATTTGAATTGGAACCAGGCGCAACTGAGCCTGGAGGCCGAGCGCTGCAATGGTTGCGGGGCTTGCCGTTCGCAACTGCCCGACGTGCGGATGTGCCCCATTTTCCGTGTCGCGCCGCTGGAAGAGGCTTCGCCGCGCGCCAAAGCCAATCTACTGCGCGCGGTGTTCGAGGGGCAGCTCGATCTCAACACCGTGGCGCTCGATGAATTCAAGGCCGTGGCTGATCTGTGCGTCAATTGCCATCAGTGCCGGTTGGAATGCCCGGCGTTGGTCGACATCCCCAAGCTGATGATCGAGGCCAAGGCGATGTATGTCGACGCCAACGGCGTGCGTCCCAGCGACTGGCTCTTGGGTCGTTTCGATCGGCTCAGCGCGCTGGGCAGCGCCCTGGCCCCGCTGTCGAACTGGGCTTTGCACAATCGCGTGGCTCGCTGGGTGCTGGAAAAAACCTTGGGCATCGCCCAGGGGCGCAAGTTGCCGCGATTCGCCGCGCGGAATTTCATGCGTCGCGCTGTCCGGCGCCGCCTCACCCGGCCGACTCGCCGCAGCGGCCGAAAAGTGCTGTACTTCGTCGACACCTACGCCAACTATCACGATCCGCAGTTGGCCGACGCCCTGGTGGCCGTGATGGAACACAACGGCGTGGCCGTGTTCGTCCATCCCGATCAGAAACCCAGCGGAATGGGCCTGATCACGATGGGCGCGCTGACGGCCGCCCGCCGTTTGGCCGTGCACAACGTGCATCTGCTGGCCGAAGCAGTGCGCCAAGGCTACCACATCGTGGCGACCGAACCCTCCAGCGTGTTGTGCCTGACGCACGAATATCTGCACCTGCTGGACGACGACGATGCCCGCGCCGTAGCCGCCAATACCAGCGAGGCCTGCGATTATCTGTGGCAACTACATCGCCAGGGAAAACTGCAACTCAACCTGCAACCGCTCAACACGATCTTGGGCTATCATCAGCCTTGCCACATTCGAGCCTTGCAAATCGGTTCGCCCGGTGAAAATCTTTTGCGCCTGATTCCAGGACTGGGTCTGCATCGAGTCGAACGCGGCTGCTGCGGCATGGCCGGCCTATGGGGACTGAAACGGGAGAATTACCGAACCAGCCTCCGCGCCGGATGGAATGTCATCACGCGGCTGCGCGACCCGGCCCTGCAAGCCGGCGTGACCGAATGCAGCGCTTGTAAAATTCAGATGGAGCAAGGCGCCACCAAGCCCACGATCCATCCGCTGAAGTTGCTGGCGCTCTCCTACGGACTGATGCCCGAGGTCGCCGACCGGCTAACCGCCCGCACCGAAGAGTTGGTAGTGACATGAAGATTCAAGTTCGATTGTTCGCCGTCGTGCGCCAGTGGGCCGGGTCGGATGGAGTGGAACTCGACTTGCCCGATCGCGCCACAGTGGCCGAGCTAAGGCGCGCGATGCTGAAATCGCTGCCCCAATTGTCCCAATTTGGCCCGCAATTACGGTTCTCGGTGAACGCTCAGTATGCCGACGACGCCACGTCCATTCCCGCCGAGGCCGAAGTTGCTTGTATTCCCCCGCCCAGCGGCGGATAAAATTGAGCGAAAGGAGAATCCATGCAGCGACTCCCATTTATGCTATGCGTCGTCATTTTCATTGCGATTACGGCAACGGCGGACGACCAGGCGAGCCCAAGTCCTGAGGACACGTTTCGTCGTTTCATGTCCGGCATGGTCAAAAACGACGCAGAGGCGGTCAAAGCTACTACCCTGCCGACAGACGATGTCGATGTTCTTTGGCAGGGAAAGCCGCCTCCCCAGGAAGCGATTCCGCAAATTGAAAAATCGTTGGCCAGTCTCAAGCTGATTCGGATTCAAGGCGGGGAAACGGTGCCTTTGCCGGGCGGGAAACGGTTCACGGTGAACAAGGCGGACGTGGACGACAATAATATTTTCGTATGGGTGGAAGTCGACAACCGCCGAATGCCTACTCCATTCAAGATGGTGCATGCCGACGGTGTTTGGAAAATCGATCCGACCCCGATAATCGCCGGCCGCAAAGCGGCAGCCCGAGCGATGCAACACCATCAAGACCAATGATCCAACTCACGCAGCAAACCATCGACGTCGCTGCCCTGCTCGACAGCGTCCAATCACCGTCGGCCGGGGCGGTGATATTGTTCCTGGGCACGGCCCGCGAAACCACCGATGGCCGGCAAACCGCTTCGTTGGATTACGAATGCTACCCGGAAATGGCTGAGCACAAGCTTGCGGAATTGGAATCTCAGGCCCGCCGTCGCTGGCCGCTGGTAGAATGCTGTGTGGTGCATCGTTTGGGCCATTTGGAGCTTGGCGAAATTAGCGTGGTGGTGGCAGTTAGTTCGCCGCATCGTGACGACGCTTTCGCTGCAGGGCGCTGGTTGATCGACACCATCAAGCAGGATGTGCCCATTTGGAAGCGCGAAAACTGGGCCGACGGCACGACCGAATGGGTGCATCCAAAGGCAGAATACAGAACAATTGACTCCTGACCCCTGGTTCCTAGTTCCTGACTCTTTCCTCGTCTCTCGCCCCTCGCCCCCAACAATGCTCCTCGATTCCTTTGGCCGGGTGCACAACAGTTTGCGGATCAGCGTCACCGATCGCTGCAATATCCGCTGCTTCTACTGCATGCCGATCGAAGACGTGCAGCTTTCTGCCGCGTCGCGAATTGCTCTCATTTGAGGAAATTGCCCGCTTTGTGCACGTAGTAGCGCGGCTGGGCGTCGACAAACTTCGCCTGACCGGCGGCGAGCCCTTAGTGCGCAGCGATCTGCACGTTTTGGTGCGCATGCTTGCTGCCGTGCCCGGCATCCGCGACATCGCGCTGACGACTAACGGAATTCTGCTCGCGGACCAAGTGGCGGCGCTGAAAGCTGCCGGCTTACACCGGCTGAATGTCAGCCTCGATGCGCTTTCGGAGGAAACGTTCGAGCGCATTGCCCGGCGAAAGGGCTTGCAGCGCGTGCTGGATGGCATCTCCGCCGCGCAAAACGTCGGCTTCCGCAAGATTCGCCTGAACGCCGTCTCGATCCGCGGCATCACTGAGGAGGAAATCGTGCCGCTGGCTCAATTTGCGCGAACTAACCATCTGGAACTTCGCTTCATCGAATACATGCCGCTGGATGCGGAACACCATTGGCAGCACGACCAGGTGCTCAGCGGCGCCGAAGTGCGCGAACTCATCCAGCAAGAAGTGGGCGCGCTGGCGCCGCTGCCCGTGGAAGATCCCAGCCAGCCCGCCACCGACTTCCGCTACCTCGACGACGGCGGCCGGATTGGATTCATCAATCCAGTCACCGAGCCGTTCTGCGGAAATTGCAACCGGTTGCGTCTGACCGCCGAAGGCCAGGTGCGCAATTGTCTGTTTTCGACCATCGAATGGGATGCTCGCGCGCTGTTGCGCGGCGGCGGCAGCGACGAGGACATCGCCGCTTTGGTCAAGTCGTGCGTCGGGGCCAAGAAGGCCGGCCACGGAATCGACACGCCTGATTTCATTCGCCCCCAGCGCGCCATGTACCAGATCGGCGGCTAAACTATGCCGCGACGCATCTATCTCGATAACGCCGCGACCAGTTGGCCTAAGCCGCCCGCCGTCTATGACGCTGTGGACAAATACCTGCGCGTAAACGGCGCTCCGGTCGGACGAAGCGCCTATCGAGAAGCCGCCGAGGTGGAGCGCATCATCGAGTCTGCCCGCGCGGCGGTAGCAAGGCTGATCGGCGCAAGCGACGCCAGTCAAATCATCTTCACCACCAATGGCACCGAAGCGCTGAATTTGGCGATTCACGGACTGTTGCGCTCCGGTGACCACGCCATTTGCACCTGGGCCGATCACAACTCGGTGCTGCGCCCCCTTCGGCAGTTGGAAGAGCACGGCCAGGTGGAAGTGACCCGTGTGCGTTGCGACGCTAGCGGATTAGTCAGTCCGAACGAAATCCAAGCCGCGCTGCGCTGGAACACTCGGCTAATCGCAATGCTGCACGCCTCGAACGTCACCGGCGCCATCCAGCCAGTCGCCGAAATCGGGCGACTTGCGCAACAACACGGTGCGCGATTCTTGGTCGATGTTGCCCAATCGCTGGGTCACGTGCCCTTGTCGATCGACGAAATGCACGCCGATTTCCTCGCCGCGCCTGGTCACAAGGGTCTGCTGGGCCCGCTTGGCACCGGAGTACTCTACGTCCGGCCTGGATTGGAAAGCCAACTGCAAAGCCTGCGGCAAGGAGGCACCGGCACGCGCAGCGACGAAGATCGCCAGCCTGAGACAGTGCCCGACAAATTCGAAGCCGGCAATCACAATGTGCCCGGTCTCATCGGCTTAGCCGCGGCGCTACGCTGGATTGAAAGCCAGGGAATTCCAAAAATCTTTGAACACGAACAACAATTGGCCGATCGGCTGCGGCAAGGGCTGCGAACGATTCCTGGCGTGCGAATGTACGAAGCGAAACCGAGCACTTCGAGCGTCGGAGTTGTCAGTATCGCTATCGAGGGTTATGATCCCCAGGAAGCCGCGGCGCTTTTGGATGTCTCGTTCGGCGTGCAAGTTCGCGCCGGGTTGCACTGCGCACCGCTAGTGCACCGGGCGCTGGGCACGCTCGAGCAAGGCGGGACCGTGCGGTTCAGCCTTGGCGCTTTTAACACCAACGACGACGTCGATGCTGCGATTGCCGCGGTGAAAGAAATTGCTCGCGGAGATTAACCCATGCCCCACGGGCCCTGGTTCAAAGACGGCCTCCGATTCAAATGCACGCAATGCGGCGATTGCTGCACGGGCGCGCCGGGCTACGTGTGGGTGAATCCTGAAGAGATTGCCGCACTGGCGAAGCACTTCGGCTTGTCGATCGAAGCCTTCGAGAATCAATACGTCCGCCAAATCGGCTCCCGCAAGAGCCTGATCGAATTTGAAAACGGCGACTGCGTATTCTTCGACGCCAGAACGCGCAAGTGCACCGTGTACGAATTCCGTCCGCGGCAGTGTCGCACCTGGCCCTTCTGGGATTCCAACATCTCGACTCCCGAAGCATGGAAGGAAACCTGCCAGGCCTGCCCGGGAAGCGGTCACGGGAAGCTCTACAGCGTGGAAGAAGTCTTGGCTCAGTCAGCGGTCATTAAGATCTAGCTAGTGGCGCCGACGCCGGCCCACCGCCGAAGCGGCTTGCCGATTCTTCCGCTTGGGTAAAGTTTGCCGGTTGGGAAGCCGATTAGTAGTGATTAGCCGATGAAACGTGCTAGCGCAAGCGGTCCGTTTCACCTCGGCTGCGATCGTCGACGGTGATGTGCAGGAAATCGTTAGTTGTTTATTTGCAACAACTTACGGTTACAAGCCCGCTTCTGCCGTCAGCCCATCGCACTAAGCTCTTTGGCAATTTGAAGTTAGCGTGTTTCGCGGCGGGTCAATTTCGACCGATACGCCACGCTCAAACGCGGCAAAACGCTCGTCGCAGGGATTGTACTTGCGACAACAGAGCTTGACACTAGTTCTTATGCCACCTACACTTGAGCGTGATAGAGATCGCCCGAACGGCATCCAATGTCCGTTCGAATTTGTGTCTCGCTCGTAGGAGATCGCCGCCGTGACCAAGAAAGAGATCGTCAAAACCATTTCCGAGGAAATCGGGCTGACGCAGCTGAAGACCAAGGAAATCGTTCAAAAGACCTTCGACGCTATCGTCGAGACGCTTGTTGAAGAGCGCCGCATCGAACTGCGGAACTTCGGCGTTTTCGAGGTTAAGCAGCGTGCAGCCCGCAAGGCTCGCAACCCACGCACTGGCGCGAAAGTCTTTGTGCCGGAGAAGTTTGTAGTGACGTTCAAGCCCGGCAAGGAGATGGAAGAAAAGGTGCGGCAGTTGGAACGCCAAGCGGCCGAGGCACGAGCCAAGTCACCGCAGCCGCAGAGCGGTTCGGCGCCAGTCGCCCAAAGTTCCGCTGCTCCATCGGCTTACGGCATGCAAGGCGGCAGCTAGCGGTTGAGATGGCCGTTGGAAACGGTCGACTCCCGCAATACTCAAAACACGTCATCCCGCAACCCAGACGCGGGGTGAAACACTTCCCGCAGAGTGCTTGCACGGACAAGTTGCTCTCGGCGCAAGTCCCAAGAATCGGTAACGTTACGCCCCGCCAGAGAGCCCCAGGCTCATCTTTCAGCTCGCTGGTGCGGAAGCTTATCCCCAAATCTCATCGATTGGTCAAATTGCCGCTGGGCGCTATCGCGCGAGCATTCGCGCGCATACGCCGAGAGGCCAGTGCATTGTCGAAAGCTGCAGGGATTGCGGCGCTTGATATTTCACGGAGGAACTGTGCGATGCGCAGGCTACTGCTGACAACGATGGCAGGACTGATGTTGTCCAGCTCCATCGGTTGTCTGATCCCCATGTACTCGGCCGATCCCGCGCCGAACGCAGCAATTGCTGTTCACGTCGGAAAACCTGCGCCAGGCGCTGGATGAATGGGAGCGGATCTGGTTCCTCGACATGCCATCCAACATGACCCCGTATCGCACCTACGGCGGCATTTTGTAGTTGAACCACGTCGAACGAAAACTGTCTTAACGCCGTGCCGGCAGCCGCCGCACGGCGTTTGTTTTTGCGCCCCGCTGGTGTAAGCTGCTAAACAACTTCGACTCTTTATCTCTCGCCCCTCGCCCCTAACCCCTCGCCCCTTCCCGATGCGCGTCCTCTCCGGCATTCAACCGACCGGCCGCTTCCACTGGGGCAATTATTTCGGCGCGATCCGCCAATACATCGATCTGCAGCATGAAGACGCCGCCTATTACTTCATCGCCAACCTGCACGCGCTGACGACCATCCGCGATCCGGAGCAATTGCGCCAACTCACGCTGGATGCGGCGATCGATTTGCTGGCCCTCGGCCTGAATCCGGAAATGGCGATTCTGTTCGTCCAGTCCGAAGTGCCCGAAGTCACGCAATTGTGCTGGCTCTTGATGACCGGCGCGCCGATGGGGCTGCTGGAACGCTGCCACGCCTACAAAGACAAAGTGGCGAAAGGTTTGCCGGCCGATGCGGGCTTGTTCACCTATCCGGTGCTGATGGCGGCCGACATTCTGGCCTACGATTCCGACACCGTGCCGGTCGGCGCCGACCAGGTGCAGCACATCGAAGTCTGCCGCGACCTGGCCGCCAGCTTCAACCATCACTTCGGCCAAACGTTTGTCATGCCCAAGCCCAAGGTGTTGGAGCAATCGGCCAAAGTGCCCGGCACCGACGGCGAAAAGATGTCCAAAAGCTACAACAACACGCTGGAAGTGTTCGACGATCCCAAGGCAGAGCGAAAGAAGATCATGCGGATAGTGACCGACTCGCGCCCCATGGAACAGGCCAAAGAGCCGGATCAAGACCATTTGTTTCAGTTGTTCTCGCTCGTGGCGACGCCGCACGAGCGCGATGAAATGGCCGCGCTCTACCGCCGCGGCGGTTTCGGCTACGGCGAGGTGAAGAAGGCGTTGGCCGACGCCGCCGAGAAGTTCTTTGCCGAACCGCGAGCTCGCCGCGCCGAATTCGCCGCCCACCCCGATAACGTTCGAGCCATCCTCTCCGACGGCGCCATCCGCGCCCGCAAGAAAGCCGCCGAGGTGCTGGCCCGGGCTCAAAAGGCATGCGGAATCAAGTGACGACCACCGCTGAAAATCGCGCACTGCGACCCCACGCATTCATCCAGTGGTGGTCCACGTTGATCGTGTGGCTCTTGCCGGCGATCGTTTTAAGCATCGTACTGGCGAGAATTGCCGTCTGGCTCGAACGTGAGGGTTATGTATCCGCCTTGTCGCCGATCGTGCTGGGCGCGATCTTGGGAGTGCTCATTGCGCTTTTGGCGCGTAGTGCCGGCGAGCCCAGCCGGGTGGTGATCTTGATTGGCGTCTTTGTTTTGACGTTGTTGTGCGTGGTCACCGAACATGTGCTTGTGTATCTCGAATATCGGAGCAAAATTGCCGAGGCCGCCCAGCGCGATCCTAAATTGCAGCTCGTTCAAGCGGCCGGCGGATTGCCTGCGCCGACGTTTGGAGAGTTCATTCGCGATCAGGCCCCGATTCGAATCACACCCAACGCCATGCCCAACTGGCTCTGGTGGATAATTAACGCCACGTTGACTATCGTGACATCTATGGGCGTTGCGGCTTGGTTTGGCAGGCCGAATAGCAATTGCGTCGCAAGCGACGCGGCTAAAAATGTGACCCCTGACACCTGACTCCTGAACCCGCATGTCCATCTTTGGCATCGGCACCGACATCGTGGAATGCCTGCGGATCGCGCAGATGATCGAGCGCCATGGCGAGCTGTTCATCACTCGCGTGTACACGCCGCACGAGATCGAATACTGTCAAAGTCGGCGGATGGGAACGCAGCATTTCGCCGGCCGCTGGGCCGCCAAAGAAGCGGTGCTCAAGGCACTGGGCACCGGTTGGCGCCGCGGCATCAGCTGGCGCAACGTCGAAATCCGCAATCTTCGCTCCGGTTCGCCCAGCGTCGCCCTGCACGGCGGGGCCCGCGATTACATGGAGCAAAACGGCATCGCACAGATCTTGATCACCATTTCGCACTGCCGTAGCCATGCCACGGCCTACGCGATCGCGCTGGGCGAAGAGAAACCGCCCGAAGCCCCCAAATGATTCGCCGTCAGTCGGCTTTCGCACTGACAGTGCGGCGCGACGTCTTCTTGCGCGGGGCCTTTTTCTTCTTCGATGGCCCGGCATCGGCTCGTTCCTTCAACAGCGACACGGCCATGTCAAAGTTGACTTCCTCCGGCGGCGTGTTCTTCGGGATCGATGCGTTCGTCGCACCGTCGCTCACGTACATTCCGTAGCGGCCTTCGCGAAGCTCCACTTTTTTGCCGGTCACCGGCGAGACTTCGAAGACCTTCAGCGGTTCACGCGGTGCACCGAAGCCACGCCGTTGGGCCTTGGGCTGTTTTAGCAATTCGACAGCTTCATTGAGCGTCACTTCCAACGGCGACACGCCCGCAGGCAGCGAACGCGTCTCTTCGCCGCACTTCACGTAGGGCCCAAACCGGCCGTTGTAGACCACGATGGGCTCGTTGTTCGCTGGGTTGCTGCCCAGCGTCCGCGGCAGCGAGAGCAACTTGAGCGCTATCGCCAGATCCACGTCCTCCGGCTTCAGACCCTTAAGGAGCGATGCGTTTTGCGGCTTCTCTTCATCGTCCGGAGTGCCGCGCTGCACATACGGTCCAAATCGCCCCACCTTCAAATACACCGGTTTGCCGGTGTCGGGGCATACGCCCAACGGCTCGTCCGCTTGCGAAGCCTGGCTGAACAGCTCGCGGCATCTATCCAAAGTGAGTTCTTCCGGCGCCATGCCTTCGGGCAGCGAAGCACGCTTGTCCCCTTGTTCGATGAACGGGCCGTATCGGCCCACTCGCACGTGAATCGGCTCTTCCCCCTTGGGATGGGCGATCAGCACTTGGTTAATAGAGCGGGCGTCGATCTCATCCGTCTTCGTTTCCAGATGTTTTTTCAATCCCGGCTGGCCGTTGCCGAAGTAGAACTCCTTCAGGTAGTCCAAGTGCGGTCGTTCGCCGCGGCTGATGGCGTCCAGATCGTCCTCCATCTGCGCCGTGAAGCCGTAGTCGACTAATTCTTCCAAGTGTTTTTCCAATAGCTGCGTTACTGCAAATGCAGTCCAGGTCGGCACCAGAGCATTGCCTTTTTTGAATACATATTCGCGAGCTTGGATCGTGTCGATGATGCTGGCATACGTGCTGGGCCGCCCGATGCCCAACTCTTCCAGTGCCCGAGTGAGCGCCGCTTCGCTGAACCGCGCCGGCGGCTGCGTGGTGTGGCTCTTCGATTCCAAACCGGGGTCAGCCAGCTTGACTTGCTCGCCTTGAGCCATTGTCGGCAAGATCGCTTCCCGATCGGCCAAGTCGGCCTGCGGATCGTCGGAGCCTTCCACATAGGCTCGCAGGAAACCGGCGAAATCGATCGTCTTGCCGCCGGCCGCGAACTCCGCGCCGTCGCCGGCAATCGTTACGCTGATGCGCTGTCCGCGACAATCTGCCATCTGGCTGGCTACGGTCCGCTTCCAGATCAGATCGTACAGTTTGAACTCGTCCGGGCTCAGTTCCGCTCGCAATTGCTCCGGGAAATCGAACGGATGGCCGGCCGGGCGAATGGCCTCGTGCGCTTCTTGCGCGTTTTTCACTTTGGTTTGATAGGTCCGCGGGCTGTCGGGCAGATATTCCTTGCCGTATTGCTCGCCCACTAGCCTGCGCGCCGCCTCGACAGCCACCGTGGCCAGATTCGTCGAATCGGTTCGCATATACGTGATGTGACCGTTTTCGTACAGGCTTTGGGCGGCCTGCATCGTGCGCCGGGCCGTGAAGCCGAATTTGCGGTTGGCTTCTTGTTGCAGCGTGCTTGTGGTGAACGGCGGCGACGGCCGCGTTGTATACGGCTTCACTTCGACCGACTTCACGCGAAAATCGGCGATCTTCAGCTTCTGAGCCAACTGCCCCGCGGACTGCTCGTCCATCAACATTAGCGAAGAATCTTTGATCTTCCCCGTCGTCGAATCAAAATCCTTCCCTTGCGGAATCTGTTGGCCATCCACGGCTTTCAGTTCCGCGACAAACTGTTGCCCGCCGGCGTTGGCGAACGTGGCCAACAGATCCCAAAAGGTCGCCGAGTGGAACGCCATCCGCTCGCGCTCGCGCTGGACAATCAATCGCACCGCAACGCTTTGCACCCGGCCGGCCGAAAGCTTGGGCTTTATCTTGCGCCACAACAGCGGCGAGACTTCGTATCCAAACAGCCGATCGACAATCCGCCGCGTTTCCTGCGCACGCACCAGATCGACGTTGATTTCACGCGGATTCTCCAGCGCCTCGGTAATGGCTTCCTTGGTGATTTCGTGAAACACCAACCGGTGCACCGGCACTTTCGGACGCAGAACTTCATTCAAGTGCCAACTGATCGCCTCCCCTTCGCGGTCTTCGTCGGTCGCCAGATACAGCTGTTTGGCGTGCTTCAGCGAGTCGCGAAGCTTCTTCACCTGCTTCGCCTTGCCGGAAGAAATCACATACAGCGGATCGAAACCCTCGTCGACATTCACTCCCAAGCGCGACCAGGCTTGATCGCGGTATTCGGCGGGAATCTCTTTGGCCCCTTGCGGCAGATCGCGAATATGTCCCACGCTGGCTTCCACGGTGAAATTGCGCCCCAGAAACTTGCTGATCGTCCGAGCTTTCGCCGGCGATTCGACAATGACAAGGCTCTTGGAATTCGAGCTTTTCGAGTTTTCTCGGGACGGCTTCTTGGCCATAAATAAGGCTGCCGGGCTGTTAAATTGGTAAAGTTGGGGTATTTGTGACTCTTATCGCCCATTATTGGCCCCGACGTGATCCCAGCAGCATAGCCTCTACTCAACCGGCACGACCGACACCGCAGTCACGTCCGTCTGCGCAACCACTCCTACAACCGGCAACGGCAAACCAGCCGGTAACCGATCTGCGTACTGCAGATTGTACGCCCAGCTTGCGCAACAATGCTCGAATTACCTTTCGGGATCGTTAATAAACGACTCGTTTTGCGGCTTCGACCCGAGTCATCGCGATCGTGTTTTCGTCGGCCGATTCGGGTCGCTGCGCCCGACTGGGATTGCATTTACGTCACGTCGCGCTACAATCGGTCGCTCCACAACCATAACGACTTGCGCCGATCCCGGCTATATTCGCATACAACCCTGGCACACCGGTTGTCAAGGCGGGTTTGATGTTCGAGTAGGCTGCATCTGCCTTTCGGAAGGCGCTTTGGGCGACGTGGCCGCCCCCGTTCTGATCTGCAAAAAAGTACAGGAAACGATCCATGGCAAGTTTTCGTTGGTTCAAAAAGTATGAGAAGGTCATGATGATCGCAGTCCTGCTGTCGATGTTTGCATTCGTATTCTTGGGAACCCTAACACGAAATTCGGGTCCCTCCGGCGAAATCCAAAACCCCGAAGTGTTTTCCTGGAAATACGGCAAGGTGCGCCGCAGCGACCTCCAAAATCAACGCTACATGCGCCAGATGGTCCGGAACTTCCTAGTGATGGCGATGCAAGCCTCCGGGGCCGATCCGCGCCAAGCTGAGTTCATCCTCGCCCAAAACATGCCCCTGTCGGACGAAGGCATTATCGAGTCGATGGTGCTGGAGAAAAAAGCCAATGAATTGGGCATCGTGATCAGCGACAAGACGGTAAACGATTTTCTGCGTGGTTGGACGGCCGACCGCGTCCGGCCGCAAGATTTCGCGAAAATTATCGCCAATTTGTCGGCTGATCGCCGCTCCATCAGCCAATCGAATCTGTTCGACGCGCTGCGCTTCGAACTGGCGGTGCTGAAACTGAAGGAAATGTTTCGCCCCGTGCTGAGCCGGCGCGAAGGAATGGGAGTGGTCTTCCGCGGCGATACGCCGGCCGATCGCTGGGACTACTTCTGCCGGCTGAATCGCAAAGTGACGGCCGAGATGCTGCCGCTGGCGGTCGACAAGTTCGTCGGCAACGTGCCCAATCCGACCGATGCGCAGTTGGTCGCCTTCTACGATCAGTACAAAGATTCGTTCCCCCAGCCCGACAGCCCCACGCCCGGGTTCAAGCAGCCCATGCGAGCGCAGTTTCAATACTTCAAAGCCGATAACGAAAAGCTCGTCGCCGCGGAACTTCCCAAAGTGACCGAGCAAGAAATCAAGGATTACTACGATCGCTACAAGGACGTGTTCTTCAAGAAATCGAATTTGCCCGACGAGCCCGGCAAAACCGACGAGAAGCCGAGCGAAAAATCCGGCGATTCCAAATCCAGCGGCAAGAAACAATCCAGCGCCCCACCCCGCGCAAAGTCACTCGACGGCGAATTGCTGGCGCTGGCCGACGGCGCCGAAATCGAGTTGCGCAAGCCGGCAAAAGCGGCGCGGCGAAATCAGAGCCTGCAAAATCGGATGCGCCCAAGGCTGACGACAAGACGGGCGAGTCCGGTAAAGCAGCCGACCAGACACCAGGAACCCAGACGCCTCCAACTCAACGCCCCGTCGAGTACGAGCCGCTCAGCAAGGTTTCCGACAAAATCCGCAACAGCGTGGCCGCCCAGAAAGTGGAGCACAAGATTGACGACGCCTTCGCCGCCTTGCGGTTGCAGATGGATCAATTCGGCCGCGCCATGGATAAGTATCGCCGCGATCAAACGCGCGGCGACACCTCCGCCAAGGCTCCCGCCCCAATGGATTTCGCCGCCATGGCCAAGCAACACGGCCTGGAAGCGAAGCAAACCGACCTGATCACCTACCCCCAAGCGGCCGAGAATACTGATCTGGGCAAGTCGCACCAGTTGGTGGCCGGCTCGTACAAGATCACGCCTTTTGTAAACATGGCGTTTCAGCCCAACTTTCCCAAGTTTCAATCGCAGGAAACGGAAGACTTGGAGAAGAACCGATACCTGTGGTGGAAGCTGGCCGACGAGCCGGTTCGCGTGCCCCCCTTGGACGAAATCAAGGACAAAGTCTTGCACGCCTGGAAGATGATCGAAGCTCGCAAGCTGGCGCAAACCAAAGCGGACGAATACGCCTCCGAAGCGCGGCGGTTGCAAAAGCCGCTCAAGGAAGTTTTCAAAGACCAAGCCGCCGAAATTTTCACCGCCGGGCCGTTCAGTTGGCTCAGCCGCCGCACCAGCGATCCCAACGCGTTTCCAATGCTCACCGAAGTCTCGGGCGTGAAGGATGCCGGCAACGAATTCATGAAAGCCGTGTTCGCGCTCGCGCCGGGTCAGGCGGGCGTCGCGGCCAATCAGCCGCTGACAGTTTATTATGTCGTGCAAGTCGAAAGTGATGAGCCGCCGCAGGACAAGCTGCGCGAAGAATTCATCACCTCGATGGAAACGCCGGCGGCCTCCAATGTCTATGCCATGATCGCCGCGAGCGACAACGCCGGCATCGACACCGCCTGGTTCAAGGAATTGGAGAACGAACTGGATTTCAAACTGGCGCCCGGGCAAAACCTGACGTCGACTCAGGAAATGGATTGAACGGTACCGTACAGTTCTGGCTGGGGAATCGGTCCGCTAGCGGCCGCCACGATTGAATTTGTCATACCAGCGGAGTAGTATTTCCTCCGTTGGGCTAATCGATTAGGTTCCGCAATTCTGCTTTTGATTCGCATGGCGACTGCTGCGCGAACTCCGACCACCAAACGCTTTCGGCCGAAGTTTCATCTTCGGGTGCTGGGCAGTGCCGCGCCGGTGTTTCCGGGCTTCGAGGTCGATATTCTCGACCGCGTGCCCGATGACGAAAAGCCCGAGGCCGTTTGGCACCGCGATCGCTGCCGAGCGATGCTGCGGGCGCACCCGGAGCTGCGGAAGCTGTTCGGCAATACGCCGATTTCGGCGCTGTGCTGTTTGTTTTGCGCCGGGCGCAAGTGTCGCTGGCTGGATTGTCGGCGCAGTTGCCTTGGTGGGGCGTGATCGCACTGGCTTGGGTTGTGGGCTCGATGCTCAACGTGTGCCTGTTCCAATTGGCGCACGAGTGCACGCACGACCTGATTTTCAAAAAGACGTTCGCCAATCGGATGATGTTCACCATCACCTCGCTGCCGATGTTCCTGTCGGGGCATCACACCTGGTGGGTCGAACATCTGACGCACCACAGCGACATGGGGGCGAAGAAGGATTTCATCACCCGCCGGCGGACGTTTTTTCTGACGTCGCGCATTTTGTCGCCGATGTTCTTCCCGTATTCGCTGCTGATGATCACGACCCAGGTGCTCCGCAGCGCGATTGGGTTGGTGATGTACGTGACCACCGATTTGGTTCGTGGGCGAGTTAAGCCCAGCTCGCGTACTTTGGCGGTGTTGGCCGATCAGCATTTGGTGAGCGGCTATAAAGCCGACGGCATCGAGCTTTGGGCCGTGATTTATCCCACGCTGTATTTTGTGATGTGCGGGCTGTTGGTGTGGTATGGCGCGCTGGTCGGCGCGTGGTGGAAGCCGATTTTGTATTTGACGGCCGCCGCCGCGTTCATGACCGGGTTTTTGCACCCGCTGATGCTGGGCATTGTGCTGGGCATTTCGCACTTTCATGGCACGCGGAAATATCAGCCCTCCGCGTCGAATTACAGCCGGATCATCAATCTGCTCACGTTCAACGCCGGGCTGCACGTGGAGCATCACGACATTGCCGCGGTGCCGTGGCATCGGCTGTGGAAGCTGCGCCGCATGGCCATCGAGTTTTACGACGATCTGGAAGTGATTCCCTCGTACACGATGTTGGGGATGAAGTTTGTGTTTTGCAGCCCGACGACGTTTAGCGAGGAATTCGACAACGAAACGCAGCGGAATATCCGGCGGTTCATGGATGAGGCGGCGGGGTGACGGAAGAAGAGGAGAAGAGGAGAGAAGGAGAAGAGGAGCGGGCTGCAACCGCAGATGGACGCATGTCGGAAGGCGGAATTCGGAATTCGGAAGAGGGACAGAATTGGAGTGTGGAATTCGGTTTTCATCGGTGAATTTGACACATGGGGCGTGAATTTTGGCGTGTTGGCGGGGGTCCCGGTTGGGGCGGCGAAATTCGCTGGGTTTTGTCTGGCTGGCCGATGGACGTGGGCGGGAATTCTCGAGTGCGCGGCGTGGCTGCGCGGACATAATTCGTTGAGTTTGCGGTTTTGGCTGCGCGCGAGGGACGGGCAAATGGTGGAAGGCGGAATTCGGAAGGCGAAGGGGTATCTTCCCGGGCCGATGCCGGGCTTTCTGCAGGTATAGAATGTGCAAACGGTGTTGGCCGTTACAATGTTGTGCCGATTCCCAAACACAACCGGTTTAACGTGGCGAGAATTTCGATGGACAGGGCACTCGATAATCCGATGGATCGCCGTGTTGACGGTGACGGTTTATGGCAGGCACCCTCATCCCAGCCCTCTCCCATCGAAGAGCGAGGGAGTGGAAAGCTAAGTGGACGCGGTGCCGGCCACGCGGCTTTGTGGTTGGCGTACCTGGCCGGGTGCTTGTTTTTGGTGGGCATCTTCGCACCCTCGTTTACCATGATTCCCAAATTTGGGGACGGGTTTTTCGAGCGCCTGGTTCGCCTGTTTGTCAGTAGCGATTTGGAACCGCGGCAGTTTTCCGTGGTGGGGGGTATTTGGCATCTGTTTGCGGAGCGCGAGATCTTTATCGGCGCCGTGATCCTGCTGTTTTCCGTGGCGTTTCCCGTGGCCAAGTTGGCCGCCATTATTCGAGCCGCGCATCTTGGTCCTTCGGCTGCCGAGCGGCATTTGAAAATGGTTGAGAGCTTGGGGAAATGGTCGATGGTGGATGTGTTCGTGATTGCGTCGCTGGTGATTTGCTTCAAAGGTTTTCCGGGGGGGACGCACATTGAAGTGCAATGGGGGATTTATGTGTTTGCGGTGTCGATTTTGCTGACGATGTGGGCGACGAAGGAGTTGCAGAAGGCGGAATTCGGAAGGGGGAAGGCGGAAGAAGGCAGACCGAGAGTAACCGCAGATGGACGCGGATGAACGCGGATGGGCAAAGGCGGAAGGCGGAATTCGGAAGGCGGAGGCGCGGAAACCGGAGTGGGGAGTGGTGAAGGGGTGAAGGGGTGAGCCGCAAGCGGATGGTGGGCGGGGTGGCGGTTCGTCCCCCGGTGAAACCGGGGGCTGACGGGGCGCTGGGTGAATGGTGCGCAACGTGACGCGGCAGCGCGAATTAGCGGCGCGGTTTCAGGACCACGACGGCCAGCGGTGGCAGCGTCACTTCGATGGAGTGGGGGCGGCCGTGGGCCATGTGGTCGGTGGCCATGATGCCGGGGCCGTTGCCCATGTTGCAGCCGCCGTAGAAGGTGCTGTCGCTATTGAACACTTCTTCGTACCAGCAGCGTTCGGGGACGCCTAGCAGATAACCTTCGCGCGGGACGGGGGTGAAGTTGCAGGCGACGACGACGAAGTCGGCTGGGTTTTTCGCTTTGCGGAGGTAGACCAGCACGCTGTTTTGCCAGTTGTGGGCGTCGATCCATTCGAAGCCGGTGTAGTCGAAATCGACTTCGTGCAGGGCCGGTTCGCGGCGCATCAGGTGGTTGACGTCGGCCACCATTTTCTTCAGGCCCTGGTGGCTTTCCCACTGCAGCAGGTGCCACTGCAGGCTTTCGTCGTAGTTCCATTCGTTCCACTGGCCGAAATCGCCCCCCATGAACAGCAGCTTTTTGCCGGGGTGGGTCCACATGTAGCTGAGCAACAGGCGCATGTTGGCGAATTTTTGCCACAGGTCGCCGGGCATTTGGTCCATCAGCGAGCCTTTGCCGTGGACGACTTCGTCGTGCGATAGGGGCAGGACGAAGTTTTCGTGGAAGGCGTAAATCAGCGAGAACGTGAGTTCGTCGTGGTGATACGTGCGGTGGATGGGATCTTTTTTGAAGTAGCGGAGCGTGTCGTTCATCCAGCCCATGTTCCACTTGAGCGAGAAGCCCAGGCCGCCGACGTAGGTGGGTCGGGAGACGCTGGGCCAGGCGGTGGATTCTTCGGCGATGGTGAGCACGCCGGGGTGCTGCAGGTGGGACTGGATGTTGAATTCCTTGATGAAGGAAATGGCCTGCAGGTTTTCGCGGCCGCCGTATTCGTTGGGGATCCATTCGCCGGCTTCGCGGCTGTAGTCGAGATAGAGCATGCTGGCGACGGCGTCGACGCGGAGGCCGTCGAGATGGTATTTGTCGAGCCAGAACAGGGCGTTGGAGATGAGGAAGTTGCGGACCTCGTTGCGGCCGTAGTTGAAGATAAGCGTGCCCCAGTCGGGATGCTCGCCTTTGCGCGGATCTTCGTGCTCGTAGACGGCGGTGCCGTCGAAGCGGCGCAGGCCGTGATTGTCTTTGGGGAAGTGGGCGGGGACCCAATCGACCACGACGCCGATATTGTTCTGATGGCAGTGGTCGACGAAGTATTGGAGATCTTGCGGCGAGCCGTAGCGGCTGGTGGCGGCGTAATAGCCGACGGTTTGATAGCCCCAAGAGCCGGAGAACGGGTGTTCGCTGACGGGCAAGAGCTCGACGTGCGTGTAGCCCATCTCTTTGACGTAATCGACCAGTTGATGGGCGAGTTCGCGGTAAGAGAGCCAGCGGTGCGGATCGTCGCCGGGGCGGCGCCAACTTCCGAGATGAACTTCGTAGAACGACATGGGCTTGTCGAGGGCCTGCGATTGCGGGCGATTGGCGAGCCAGGCTTCGTCGTGCCAGTGGTAGCGATCGAGATCGGCGACTTTGGAGGCGGTGCGAGGCGGGAGCTCGGCGGCGAAACCGTAGGGGTCGGATTTGTCGACCTCTTCGCCGTGGGCTTGCTTGACGCGGAATTTGTAGAGCGTGCCTTCGCCGAGGCCGGGGATGAACAATTCCCAGATGCCGCTGGGGATGTGTTTGCGCAGCGGGTGGCGGCGGGCATCCCAATCGTTGAAATCGCCGATGACGCTGATGCCCTGGGCGTTGGGGGCCCAGACGGCGAAGTTCACGCCTTCCACGCCGCCGATGTTGCGCAGGTGGGCGCCGAGCTTGGTGTAGCTTTGCCAGTGCGTGCCTTCGCTCAATAGATGCAGATCGTATTCTGTGAGCAGCGGCGGGAAGGCGTAGGGATCGTGCATTGTGGTTTGCTGGCCGCCTTGGTCGATCACGCGGATTTGATATTCGGTCGGGTCGACGGGGGTTTCAGCCGGGCCGCCGTTTTTCTGGATGTGGAGCGTGGGTTTTGGGGTGGCGCCTTTTTGCTTAGCGGCGGTGGCGGCGTTTGGAATTGGACAGATGGCTTCGTACAGGCCGGCGGGATGGATCCGCCGCATCGGTTGCGAGCTGTTGTGCTTGGGGTGGACGACCCAGGCTTGCTGCGTGCCCGGCAGGTAGGCGCGGACGGCCAGGGCGCGGCGGCCGGCATCGTCGATTTCGTGGGGGCCCAGGATGTCAAAGGGGTTCTCGTAGCGGCCTTCCAAAAGAGCGCGGATCTTTTCCAACTCAAGACTGGTTCGCACAGCCATGCCTCCAAGTTGCCGTCCAGTGGCCATTTAATTCTGCTTTTCAGGCCGGGGCCCGTCTAGCGACCGAGGTGGGTAAAATACGTAAATTAGACGATAATTTCGGCGGTCTTTCGTCCACCATGGGCGGACCCGCTTGTAGGCGGTATCCTGCGAAATCCGCCCAAACATTCTTGCTTATCGGCACGGTTTGCCAAGCTTGCCCATGCTTACATGGCTGGATTTGGGGGGTAATTGCTATTCGGCCGGGCGGGGGGCGTTAAAATCGGGAGCGTGAGCACGATCGACCCTGTTTTCGAGCCGAAAGATCGCCCGGCGGCGGCTGGCAGTCAAGTCTCGGCTGAATGCGCTGACGCAGCGGCGGGCTGTGCGGAAGCCGCGGCGGGCTGCGCGGAAGCCGGGCTGCGGGGGCGGTTCGACGTGGTGGAGCATTGGCTAGCGGTTGGCGGGCGGGCGTTTGAGATGCGGCACCCGCGGTCGGCCGACGACCTGATCGATGACGAGGCGTTCAATCGGGATGAGCGATTGCCTTACTGGGCGGAGATTTGGCCTTCGGCGTTTGTACTGGCGGAGCGGATCGGCACCCTCACCCCGGCCCTCTCCCAAAGGGAGAGGGAGAAAGATGCGCGGCTCCCAGGGGGAGAAGAAGCCGCGGCTGTTGGAGCTTGGCTGCGGCAGCGGACTGGCGGTGATGAGTGCGCTGGCGGCGGGGTTCGAAGTGACGGCGGTGGATTATTATCCTGAGGCGCTGGAATTTGTTCTGCTGAATGCGGATCTGAATGGCTTGCCGGCGCCGGAAGTGGCGCGGTGGATTGCGCGCGTACCCTGCGGCTTTAATCGGCTTTGATTTTGTGGTGGCGGCGGATGTGCTTTACGAGCGCGATTATTGCCGGCTGATCGCCGCGGCGATGCGGCAATCGCTGGCGCCGGACAGCCTGGGGATTCTGACCGATCCGCAACGTGTGAAGGCGGAGGCATTTCCCGAAGAGTGTCGACGCGCGGAGTTACGGATTAGCGCGCCTGAAGTCCACGGGCCGCTGAGCGTGCCTGGCGGAGACTCGGGCGTTTGTCAGAAGGTGAATCTGTTTGAGATTCGCGCCTCGCAATAAAAAGCCCAGGGGTTAGAGCCCCTGGGCTTCGCACTCCATTGCGCGACTGTGGCTAATTCGTTTATGCCACCTGTTTCGCTTAGGCGACCAATTTCACGGCCAGCGATTCGCCGACGATGCCGACGACCCATTCCTCGAAGATGCGCACGTCGAGCGCGCTGGCGCTGTCGGCTTCGGGATGGAACTGGGTGCCGAGAATCCACCAGTCGTCCATCGTGCTTTCGAAGGCTTCGATCACGCCGTCGGGCGATCGGGCGCTGATTTTCAGGCCCGGGGCCAGGTCGTCGCAAGCCATGTGGTGCATGCTGTTGACGCGGATTTCGCCGTCGCCGAAGACGCGCTCCATGAGCGTGCCGGGGACAACTTCCAGGCCGTGGCGATGGGCCGCGTCGAGCGTATCTTTATGCGGAATCGACTTGGGCAGGTCTTCAGGAATGTGCAGGTGCAGGTTGCCCCCTTGTTGCACGTTGATCAATTGCATGCCTGAGCCGATGCCGAACACCGGCAGGCGGCGATTAGCGGCGAGGCGCATCAGCAGGCGATCGAACGTTTCGCGGCGCTGGTCCATCAAGCGGGCACTGGGGTGGAGCATGAACCCGTCGTTGCGTGGATCGAGATCGGCGCCGCCGACGAGCACGACGCCGTCGAGCAATTCCAGGATTCGGTCGAGATCATCCTCTTCGGCGTGCGGCGGTAGGATGACCGGTATGCCCCCCACGGCGGTGATGCAATCGTAGTAGCCGGCCGTCACAAAGGTGAAAGCGGGCGAATCTTTCTTGGCTGGGCGATAATCGGCGTTGAGACCAATCAAAGGCTTCTTGCGCATCGCACGTCCTCCTGGACACTTCGTATGTCCGCAGTAAGAGTGAACAGAAATGGCCCAGAGCTATGCCGGCGCCGGCGTGGCGCCCACAAAGAATAGCTCGCATGTTTCCTTCCCTGAAATCACGCTGCTGGTCGGCTCGAGCAAAATCAGGCCGCAGCAGAAATCCCTTCCGCCGCGCCCCCGCTGACGACTCGACGTCCGACGCACTACGCTCAAAACAACTGGCCTATGTCACCTGAAACGAGAAACGCAAGTTGGGTGTGAATGTATCGGCGTGGAAAACGAGTGCAAGGATTTCGCTTATTTTGCGGCTATGCGGACGTGCTGGCACAAGATAATGTGCTAGCACACGAGCGAGTTGCGAGGGACGAGCGTCGAGGGGCGAGTGTACATTAAAAGTGATTAGCGATTATCAGCGCGATGAAATACCAACACGTTTGCATTGAATCGATTGGCTACACGCTGCCGGAGGAAATTCTTTCGTCGGCGGAGATTGAGCGGCGGCTGGCGCCGCTTTATTCGCGGTTGAAGTTGCCCGAGGGGCGGTTGGAATTGATGACGGGCATCCACGAGCGGCGGTTGTGGCCCGCGGGCACGCTGCCCAGCGAGATGAGCGTGCGCAGTGCGGGGCGGGTGATCGAAGCGGCGGCGATGGAACGGCGCAAGATTGGGGCGCTGGTGCACGGCTCGGTATGCCGCGATCATTTGGAGCCGGCGACCGCGTGCGCCGTGCATCATGGACTGGAATTGCCGCGCAAATGTTTGATCTACGATGTGTCGAACGCTTGCCTGGGATTGATGGATGGCATCGTGCAGGTGGCGAACATGATCGAACTGGGGCAGATTCGCGCACGGGTTGGTGGTCGGCAGCGAAGGGAGCCGAGAACTAGTTGAAACGACGATTGCTACGTTGAACGCGGACACCTCGCTAACGCGCGAAACGGTGAAGCCGGCGATGGCGTCGCTCACGATCGGTTCGGCTAGCGCGGCGGTGTTGTTGGTGCATCGCGAGACCAGCAAGACCGGAAACCAATTATTGTGCGCCACGGCGCGGTCGAATACCCAGCAGCATCGGTTGTGCCAAGGCGGCAGCGACGAGGCGGTGGCCGGCGGGATGCAGCCGCTGATGGAAACGGATGCCGAGGCGCTGATGCATGAAGGCGTGGCGATTGGGCGCGAAACATTTGGACAGTTTCTGGATGAGATGGGCTGGTCGCACAAGGACGTGAGCAAAACGGTTTGCCATCAGGTGGGCAGCGCGCACCGCAAGATGATGTTGGAGTCGTTCGGGCTGGACGGCGCGATCGACTTTGTCACGTATCCCTGGCTGGGGAACACCGGCGCCGCTGCCCTGCCGGTCACGCTGGCGATCGGCATCGAGCAAGGGCACTACCAAAGCGGGGATCGGATTGCGATGCTGGGAATCGGATCGGGAATCAATGTGCTGATGATGGCACTGGACCTGCAACGCGGACTGACATCGAAATAAGCCATGAGCGACATTTCGCCAAATGACGAGGCCGATCCAGTTTCGTCGGCCAGCGCATCGCAACGGATTACGCTCGACGAATACCGCCGGCGGGCGGCGCTGGGCGACTTTAGCGGGTCGAAATCGGCGGAGCTGCTGGAAGGCGTGATCGTGCCGAAAGGCGCGGCAATCGCTCAAGCACGAAGCTGCGCTGGAGAAGATTCAGGAAGTGCTGGGAAAACTGTTGCCCAATGGCTGGCATTTGCGGATTCAGCAACCGCTGGCCACGGCCGTCAATAGTCAACCGGAACCGGATGCGGCGGTGGTCCGCGATGCGCTGGACGGTTATGAAGGACGATCGCCCGCGCCGCAGGACGTGGCGATTGTGATTGAGGCGGCCGATGCGTCGCTGTTGATAGATCGCCGGACGAAGAACCGCGTTTATGCTCGAGCGAACATACCGTCGTACTGGCTGTTGAATTTGCTCGACAGCCAATTGGAAGTGTTCACTACTCCGAGCGGGCCGGTGCCATTGCCGGCGTATCAGGAAGAGAGAACTTATCGGATCGACGATCGGGTGGATGTGATCGTGCTGGAGGACATCGGATCGATTCGAATGGGAGATTTGATTCCATGAAATGCAGAATGCAAAATTCTGCAAATTGCATTTATCATTCTTTCAGCAGCCGGCGGATCAGATCGCGGTCGAAGTAGTTGACGCTCATGCCGGCGTCGATCACGAGTTGCTGCGTGTTGATGCCGCTGGAGCGCGGGCTCAAGAGAAACGCGGCGGCGTTGGCGACCTCTTCGGTACGCACTGCTTCTTTGCGCAGCGTGGCTTGTTCGGCGTACAGGTAGGCGTCGACGTAGCCTGGAATTCCGGCGGAAGCAGAAGATTTTAATAGACCCGGTGCGACGGCATTGAATCTCACTCGAGAGAACGCGCTGAACGATTTGGCCAAAAACGCCAACGAGGAATCGAGCGCGGCCTTTACCGGGGCCATGAAGCCGTAGTTTTCGGCGGCCATGCGCGTGGTGGAGATGGAGACTGTGACCACCGATGCATCGGGGTCGAATTGATCTTTGAGTGCATTGGCCAGCGCGATCAGCGAATAACAAGAAATATCGACAGCGCGCAGGAAAGCGGCCTTGGGGGTTTGATGGAACGGATCCATCTTGGCCGCCGTTTCAGGCGTGGTGACGTAATCGGCAAAGGCGATGGAGTGGAGCATGCCGTGGAGCTTCGGCCGCAACTCTTTCAATTGGCCGGCCAATTTCGCGATCTGATCTTCATGCTCGACGTCGCACACGAGCACCGGCGCGTCGCCGACGAGTTTTTGAACGCTCTCGCGGCGTTCCGGGGTGCGGACGGAATAGACGACATCGGCGCCGGCTTCGACTAAAACACGGCTGGCGTGCCAGGCGACGCTCTTTTTATTCGCGACGCCCAATACAAGGATGGATTTGCCGGCCAGTTGCAGAAAGTCGCTCACGTTGCACTCTCCGGCTGGGGAACCAACATGCAAGCGAATTCGAGTCGGGCGGCGGGTTTGCCGGCGCAGGAGACTTTAGCGTCAAAAAAGTAGGCGTCGCTTAGTTTCTCGCGAAGAGTGACTTCGATTTCGATGGTGTCGCCGGGGTGCACCGGGTTTTTGAAGCGGGCGTCGGTGATGCGCGTGACCATCGGCATGCCGTCGCGGCGATCGTTTGAGCCAGCCAGCAGCACGGCGCCGGCTTGCAAGGCGGCTTCGCAAAGGAGCACGCCGGGGACGATGGGGTGATCCGGATAGTGGCCGGCGAAGAACCATTCCTCCCCGGTGAAATGTTTGCGGCAGACGATGCGGTCGTCGTCCTGCGAGACGATTTCATCGAGCAAGAGGAACGGGGCGCGGTGCGGGATGGCGGCTTGGATGGCGGCGAGTGACATGACGGTATGATTAACCGCAGAGACGCGGAGACGCAGAGAGGACAGGCAGCAGATTTATTAGGAAGCCAGGAAACCAGGAAAAGATTTCATTCGAACATTTCCTGGCTTCCTGGGTTCCTTATGTGTCTGCTGGCTCTGCGCTTCTGCGTCTCGGCGGTTAATCGATCGCGGATGCTAAAGGAGCCGGCTGGGATTTCGTCAACTGAGCGTCGACTTCGTTGGCGACGATCACGCCGTAGTTAACCGAGCCCAGCCAGCCGGACATGATAATGCCTACGCTGCCGGCGTGGTACAGGCCGGCGATTTGCTGGGGCAGACCGCGGCTGACGGCAAGGCCTTCGAACTTGGTGCCAAAAGCGGCGCCGCGGACGTGCTGCGTGTAATGCTCGAAGGTGCGCGGCGTGGAGGCTTCCAGGTGATCGACCTTCTCGCGGATGCCGGGGATATGGCATTCCAGCCGATCCATCGTGGTGTCGATCAATTCCTGCTTGCGGTGCTCGTACTCTTCGTCGCTGATGCCGGTCCAATCTTCGTAGTGGGCATTGGCGCACGAGACGAGGCTGCAGCGATCGATGCCGGGGCGCGTTTTGGGATAGTAGAAGGAGAACGCGCGGCTGGAAACATCGCGGTCCAGCAGTAAATCGGTGCGGAACATCGGCGCGGTGGAACTGAACAGCAGATCGCCGCAACGCTCTTCATCGATCATTTCGCCGGGCTTGAGCGCCACGTAGACCTGCGTGCTGGAATTGTTGAGGCGCACAGCGCGGGCTTCCTCAACATAACGCCGATCGAAATGATCGTGGCCAACGAGGTTGAAGATCGTGAAGTTGAGGTTGGCGTTGGAGACCACGCAGCGCGAGCGGATTTGCCGGCCGCCGATTTCGATACCGGCAACGCGGCGCTGGCGATCGACAAGAATTCGATCGACGCTGCACTTAATGCGCACATCGACGCCATTTCGCTCCAATTCGGCGTGCATAAGCTTGATGAGCTTATCGGTGCCGCCTTCGAAGGTGTACACGCCCTTGGACATGAAATTGGAAAACACGATGCTGTAGGCCAGGGCCGGGTCTTCCAGCGTCGAGCCGTTGGCGAAGGTGATCGGCTCCATCAGCAGACGGATGACGTCTTCGCGGCCGGGGAAGAATCGCTGGAACAGTTCGCCGACGGTGAAATTGGGGTCGTCGTAGTGATTCATGCCGCGGGCGAAATCAAAGAAGGCGGTCACTGTTTCCGCCGACACGGCGAAACGTTCGATCAGCAGACGCGTGAAGTCGTCGCGGCTGAAAGTGGTCGATAGCGAGAAACTTGGATTATCGAAGCGGATGTGCTTGAGCTGCACAATCGAGTCGGCGATTTCCTGCGACCAGTAGCGGCGGCAGCTTTTGATCATGCCTACCGGGAAGCCGTGCAGCGAGACGTCGAAAATGTGGCCGCGCGGGCGGCGGAACCAGGTAGCCAGGCCGCCGAGCTTGTAATGCTGCTCCAAGAGCAGCACACGATGACTGGCGCGGGCCAGCGTGTTGGCGCAGGTCAATCCGGCCAGGCCGCTGCCGATGATGATCGCATCGTATTCATCGGCGACGTTTTTGAGGAAATCTTTGGGCATCGGCAAAGGGGCGAGGGCGAGTAGGCAACCCGGCATGAGGAGGACACGCCGGCTCTCACTTTGCGAGTTCGGGGCGCTTCAGAAGACGATTCGCCACCTGGATGCCGCTGGTCAGCGTGCCGACGATGCCCACGAAGCCCTGGTCGGCGCCGCAAACGAGCAGATTGGGCAGGTGTGTAGAGGCATCGTAGTGTTTTTGTACGGAACCGTACACCGCCCCGGAGTCGTGCCCGGTGAAGTGGCGGATGGTGGTGGGAGTAAATATGTCGTGGGCGAGGACATGGCCGCGGAAATCGGGACCAAATCGCGCGGCGGAAGCTAGCAACTGCTCGTGGGTTTCGCGCTTGGCGGCTTGGTATTGCTGCGGCGCCAGCGCGGCCCAGCGATCGAAGTTGGCCAAGGCGGTGATGCGCACGGTGCCTTCGGCGGGCTCGTGGCGTTTGGCGACATCGTAAAGGTAATTGTTCGGCGAACAGACGATGCCGCTACGAAGATCGGCAAGGCTTTCGGGGCGGGAATAATCGAAGCGGTCGTGGCCGTTGAAGAAGGTGATTGTTTCGACGTAACCCAACGTGCGCGGTTGGCAATCGAGCGTGGAAATGGATTCGACGAAGGAGATGGGATTGCGCAGCGGCTCGGCGGGAGCCTCGCCCTCCCTACAATTCTCGCCCTCCCCTGATTGGCACAGCCGCAAGGTTTCGTGCCAGCCGGCCGACGAGATTACCTGCCGCGCGGAGAGTTGCGTGCCGTCGTCGAGAAGTACAGTAATTGCGTCGCCGTCGGGCATGATCGATTTCACACCGGTGCGCAGACGCAACTGGCCGCCGAGTTGCTTGAAACGGCGGACCAGCGATTTGATGATGGCGCGGATCCCGCCGCGGGGTCGGGCCAGCCCTTCCAGAAAAATGGCGCGGCACAAGACGCTGAACGAGCCGAAATCCAAATCGTGCTCGCGCGGGCTGCCGTAGAACATCACGGGGCACAACAACATTTCAGCCAGGACCGGGTCGGTGATGGTGTCGGCGAGAATTTCGCGGCGCTGGCGGCGGCTTTCAGGGAATCGAGTTCGTCGTAGTCGAGCAATTGGGAAAGCAGGCGCTGATAGTTGTCGCACTGGGCGGGGAAGCAGCGGTCGATTTCCGCGGACAACACGGCGGGGTCATTGCTAAACCGCAAGCGGATGTCAGGGAAGGCGATGGATGAGCCTTGTTGCTCGGCCAGCTCGAGTTCGTCCCACGAGATTCGCAATTGGCGCAAGAGACGCGGCAGCGGGCCGTGCTTGGCGCCGCGGGGCAAAGTTGGTGAGCGCATGCAGGCCGACGTCGTAGTTGCGATCGTTGAGGCGGTAGTACGAATTCAAACCGCCGACGGCGTAGTGCCGCTCGAGAATGCAAACGCTGCTATCGAACATCGACAGGCGGATGCCGGCGGCCAAGCCGGACATGCCGGCGCCGATGATGAGAACGTCGTACATGAGGGACGAGGGGCGAGGGCAGATTCCCTTGCTTGCGCTGCGGGCATCTCAGGCGCGCTGTAGGTCGCGCATCAGGGGTTCGAGGTACTTCACGGTGCTGTCCATGCTGGCCAGTTGAATGTAGTCGTCCTCGGGGATGTGGATGCGGTAGCGCTTGCGCAGCTCCATCACGATGTCGAGGAAGTCCATGCTGTCGAATTCGATCTGGCCGCGGAGCGGCTGTTGATCGTCGATCTTGCTGAGATCTTCGTCCGGCACGATGTCGGAGAGGATGTCGATGATTTCGCTGCGTATATCCGTCGCCGTCATGGAGTTTGCTCCGTAATCTCTGTCACACTCGCTTCACAATCACCACCGAATTGATTCCCAGCATACCAAATGAATTGTTCAGGATGTAATCGACCTGCTTCATTTCGCACGGCTGGCCGACGATCAGGCCTTCCAGGCGGCATTGGGGGTCGGGGCGATCGAGGTTGATCGTGGGATGGCACGCGCCGTCGCCGAAGGCCGGGAGGTTGCCGGCCAGTTCCAACGCGCCGGCGGCGCCCATGGCATGGCCGATGAAACTCTTGGTGTTGTTGAATCGGGTGCGGCTGGAGCCGCCGAACACTTTTCGCAGGGCCTGGCACTCTTGAACGTCGCCCGAGGCTGTGCCAGTGGCGTGGGTGCTGACGATATCGACGTCGTCGGCTGTCACGCCGGCTCGCTTCATTGCAGCAGCGATGCATTGGGCCTGGCGATCGGGGTTGGGCAGGACGAAATCGCTGGCGTCGCTGTTGATGGCCTAGCCGGCGATCTCGCCGTAGATTTTCTGCGCCGCGGTCACGGGCGTCGCTCATGCGCTCCAGCACATACATGCAGCCTCCTTCGGCGACGACGATGCCGTTGCGATCGGCGTCGAAAGGGCGCGAGGCTTTGGTGGGATCGTCGTGCGAGGCCAGCGCCTTGCGCTTTGAAGCTGGCGAAGATGCCGAACGTGTGAATGCTTTCCGAGACGCCGCCGGCCAGGGCGACATCGCATTCGCCCAACAGCAGCATTTGGCGCCTTGGACGAGGCCGGCGTTGCCCGCGGCGCAGGCGGCGCCGATGGTGTAGTGCGGGCCGGTGATGCCGAGGCTGAGCGAAATCTCGCCGGCGGGGTTATTCGCGACGGTGCGTGGATTATGATGATGCGACCAGAACTTGGTGTCGTAGTCGAACGATTTGAGCTGAAAGATTTCGTTTTCGGTTTCGACGTTGCCATGCTCGGTGACGCCGACGTAGACGCCGACATTCGATCTTGTCGACATTGGGCCAATCCAAGCCGGAGTCGGCAATAGCTTCGCGGGAGCAATACACGCCGATGCTGCCGGCGCGGGTGCCGCGGCGGACATCTTTCTTTGTTTGGTGGCGCAGCTCCTCGAAGTCGCACGTGCCTGCGACGGTGTCGCCGACGTAGCGGATTTCGTACTTCCGCACTCCGCTGGCCCCGGCCAAGAGATTTGCGCGGAACTGAGCCAGGTTGTTGGCGCCGGGCGCGGTCAGGCCGACGCCGGTAATGACGATCCTTTGACTTTCCGGCCTGGCAATCATCGCGGCTAGGACCCTCCGTGAATTTATAGAACCCTTGAAATTACCGCACCGCCGGAGGACTGACAAGTATGGGTGGACCCGGTTTGCCAGCATCTCTCATTCGAATTAGAATTGCGGACCCTTGGCGGGGGGACGCTGCCGCCGGCCACAGAGATCTGAGGGAGGCGCCGAAGTGCCCAGTCTTACGGTCGAAAATTACGTCAAGACGATTTATCAAATCGGCGCCGCTTGTGGGGGCGAGCCGGCGGCGACCGGCGAATTGGCCGAGGCGCTAGGCGTTTCGCCGGGCACCGTGACCAGCATGCTCAAAACGCTGAGCGAGAGCAATCTGGTGGAGTACACGCCCCACCGCGGGGCCAAGCTGACCGCTTCGGGAAATGCCCTGGCGCTGCGCGTGCTCCGGCGGCATCGGCTGATCGAGTTGTTTTTGGTGAAGACACTCGAGTTGACCTGGGACGAGGTGCACGAAGAGGCCGAGCACATGGAGCATGCGGTGAGCGATTTGCTCGTGGACCGGATCGACAAGTTCCTGGGATATCCGAAAGCCGATCCGCACGGCGACCCGATTCCGCGAGCCGATCTTTCGCTGCAGGCTGATCCCACGCGCAGCCTGGCGACGTGCGGCGAGGGGGAAATGTTTCGCCTGGTGCGGGTGATGGATCAATCGCCCGAATTCTTGCGGTATCTGACGACCGCCGAGCTTTCGGTGGGCTCGAGCGGACGGGTGGTGGCCAATCGGGCCGAGGCGGGACTGGTTTCGGTCGAAGTGGGCGGGCGCGTGACTTCGCTCGGGCGCGAGATGGCGGAAAAGCTGCTGGTGGCGCGGCCCGATCGGGCTTGAAGCGCGAACCTTTGCTAGCAGGCTGTCTTTCAGCGGTAGCGGCTGTATCAAATTGTTGGATTCTGCCGGTTGTAAGGCCGATACAGCTATCAGAGGGTGTCAGAACAGGGGGATGCTACGCGAGACGGCTTGGGGCTTGCGCACGAGGTTTCCGCGGGCGGTTCGACCCAACTCGAAATCGATCTCCCCTTGTTTTGCCACGCCTAGGAGGGCGCATGCCGGCAACGGACCCAAGGGGGGTGCGCGAGCGATCTCTTCGCCGCGACGGCGCCGCAGTTCCAATGCGGAAAGGATTCTAAACGCCATGCGGAATACATTTTTGGCGCTCGCGGCCGCGCTGACCCTGTCGGCCGCCGGCGGATGCGGGATGATGCATCATTGGTGGGGACACGGACACGATTGCGACGACTGCTGCGATTGCTGCGACGACGGCTGCTGCCGCGCCGGTTCGCGCTGCGGCAACTGCGGCTGCAACGGCAATTGCGATTCGGGCAATTGCGATTGCGGCGATCATTGCGCCTGCGGAAACGACAATTGCCAAGGCGGCAATTGCGGACCCGGCGGCTGCGCGACGGAGTTTGCGGGGCAGGTCCATTGGCCCATGGCGATTGCCAACAGTGCGGCTACGACGGCTGCCCAATTCCGGGCGGCGCGGTGTGCCGTGCCGCCGGCTGCGCGGCCGGCTGTTGCTGCGGCATATCGCCGGCGGTGGCAGATCAATTGGGCGGGCCGGCCGGACCGCCGTGTCCGGACGTCACGTACCCGTATTACACGGTGCGCGGACCGCGCGATTTCCTGGCGGCGCATCCGACGGGAATTGGGCCGTAGGAAACAAGAGTTAATTGCCAGAACGAACGAAGCCCAGGGGTTGCAACCCCTGGGCTTTTTTGTTTCACGACTGCCCCGCACGGGTCGCGTTCATCCTTTGAAGCGGCCGACGATGAGCGAAATGTTCTGTCCGCCGAATCCGAAGCTGTTGCTCAGGGCCACGTCGCAGCGGGCCTCGCGGCGGCTGTTGGGGATGTAATCCAGGTCGCACTCCGGATCGGGCGTTTCGTAGTTGATCGTCGGCGGCAGCACGTTGTCGCGGATGGCCATCAGGCAGATGATCAACTCGGTCGCGCCGGCGGCGGCGATCAGGTGGCCCATCATGCTCTTGGTGCTGGACACCGGCACCTTGTAGGCGTGGTCGCCGAAGACGACTTTGATCGCCAGCGTTTCGACCTTGTCGTTCACGTCGGTGCTGGTGCCGTGGGCGTTGATGTAGTGGATGTCGGTCGGATTCAGGCCGGCGTCGCTCAATGCCAGGCTGATGCAACCCGACAGCGCCGCGCCCTTCGGGATGCGTGTCGGTGATGCGGAAGGCGTCGGCGGTCGAGCCGTAGCCCAAAATTTCGCCGTAGATCTTTGCCCCGCGAGCTTTGGCGTGATCGAGTTCTTCGAGCACCAGCATCGCGGCGCCTTCGCCCAGCACGAAGCCGTCGCGATCTTTGTCGAAGGGGCGCGAAGCTCTCGTCGGGTTCGTCGTTGCGCGTCGAAAGCGCCGTGAGCAGGTTGAAGCCGGTGACGCCGAACGGATGGATCATGCTGTGCGTGCCGCCGGAGAGCATGACGTCGGCCTCGCCGCGGCGGATCAGCTCGGCCGCTTCGCCGATCGCCTGGCTGCTGGCGGCGCAGGCGGTCAGAGCAATTGGCATTGGGGCCCTGGGCGTTGAACATGGAGGCCAGGTGGCCGCCGGCATGTGCGGCTCCTGCTCCAATTCGGCCATCGGGTGCAGCGATTCGAGCCCTTCGCACGGTGAAGCGTGCGACGTCGAGCGTTTCGCCTTGCAGGGCGTGGGCCATCATGCGCGAGAAGCTGAAGAAATCTTGCTGGCCTTCGCCGCTGCCGAGGTAGACGCCAAAGCGCGTGGGATCGATTTTCGCGTCGCTTAAGCCGGCGTCTTTCATCGCCTGCTTGGCGGCGCCGGCGGCGAAGCGGCTGTGCCGGCCGCGGTATTTCCAGCGATGGGGATCTTCGCCGGCCTGGTCGATGTCCCAGTTCTTCACTTCGGCGGAAATTTTGGTGGGGAATTTGCTGGCGTCGAAGTGCGTGGTGTAGCCGACGCCGGAATCGCCGCGCAACAGGGCCTGCCACATTTCGTCGACCGAGTGCCCCAGGGGCGTAACGCAGCCCAGGCCGGTGATGACGACACGACGTTTCATTTCACACTCCCTTGACGACGAAAGTTTGCTGGCCATCCTTGGCAAAATCTCAGAAACATTACAAGGCCGACGCGGGCTGACTGCGCAAATGCGGGTCGCTTTCGGCTAAGCGTGGATGAATCTTCAGCGGATTCCCCTGGGCGTCTTTCCCGACTTCGTACAACTTTAGCAGCCGCAGCCAGCCGAAGAGATCGTACGGTTCAAACAACTCGATTCGCTCTCCTTCTTTATTGAACTGTTCCAAGTGGGCGAAGAAAATTTCGACTTCGGCCTGCAGCTTGCCGTCGACGTGGCTGGTGACGGAGGTCATGGCGCCGTCTTCTTTGATGTTTTGCACCTGAGCGTGATAGGTGAGCACATCGCCGGGCCAGGCATCGAAGTGAAAGACCACTTTTGACACCTTTGCCAAAATCACCTGCTTTTCGAATCCGCCGTGTTCGCACACCAGCAGGCCGGCGGTTTGGGCCATGCCCTCCAGAATGAGCGAATTGGGCATGATCGACGCGCCGGGGAAATGATCGTGCAGATGATCTTCCGACAGCGACAATGTTTTGATCGCCGTGGCACTGTGGCCGCTTTTGAATTCGGTGAATCGGTCGATCCAGAACCAGCGCATGACAGCCAGGGGCAAGGGGTGCGAGCCGAGGGGCGAGTTACGGCAGTTTGCTTTGGACGTAGTTCACGAGATCCTGCACCGTGAGCATGTTGCCGAAGTTGGTGACGCGGGGATCGGCTTCGAACTTGGACAGATCGGCAAAGGGCATCCGCTTTTTCAGTTCTTCCAGGCCGACGGCCGACACTTTGCCGTCGTTGACATATTGGGCGTTGCTCAAAATGTCTTCTGGGAACAATTCGCCGCGCGGGATTTTGATGTTAAAAGTTTTTTCCAGGCGGAAGACGATGTCGAGAAAATCGATCGATTCGGCGCCCAGATCACCCACCATCGTGGCTTCAGGGGTCACTTCTTCCTCGTCGACGCCCAGCGCATCGACCAAACAGGTGCGAACTTTATCGAACACTTCCGCTTGCTGAACAGGCATCGGTAAAACCCTCCGAAGATAACGAGCTAATTCGTGATTGGATTGGTCGCCAGGGAGGCCGTCCCAGCGACGCCGTTTGTCGCGGGGGCCGCGGCGCTTTCAATTGGTCGATACAACACTCCGAACTGCAAACGCATTTGACGCAGCACGTGGGCATCGGCGCTGCGCGGGCCGGATTGCCCTCGGCCAGGTTGTAGCGGCCCATCGTCAAGCGAGCGCTCACGTTGGTACGTCCGTCTACGGTGCCCTGCACTTTCAATTTCGTTTCACGTTCGGTTTGATTCAGTAGTTCCGCGGTGACGGTGAGCATTTGTCCGGGAGCGACGAAATCGGCGTATTTCAGATTTCTCGCTTCGCGCAACACCACCATGCTGTGCTGGAAATCTTCGCTGACGCGAATCAGCCAAGCCGAGGCCTGCGTCATCGCCTCCAGCATGAAGACCCCTGGCATGACGGGAAACAGCGGAAAATGGTCGGCCAGATAATCTTCCGCCAAAACCAAACCCTTGACAGCCGTGATGCTTGCCCCTGGTTTGAGGTCGATGATCCGGTCCAGCAACTTAAAACGCATAACATCCGGCGGCGGCGGGCGCCCCGCGGGAAATAATCTGAGGTTCGAAATTTACGAATCAACCAATATAAGCTTCCGGCGAGAGATTCACAACCGCACCAAACCCCTGGATTGGGGCAGCTTTAAGTTCTTGTGGCGGCTGGGTAAACTGAAGGGCTGCGGGGCCGGACTGGCCGCGCTGTCTTTCCCATCTTGTCTGGGTATTAACCCGATTTAGTTTTCGCCGCTGTGTCCGCCATCGGATGGCGGCCGAATGCAGGAACGCTCCCCTTGCGACCCCTCGGCAAGAGGTTGATTTGCTGGATGCTTTTGGGCTGGGCCGTGGTTGGGGCTCAGGCCGTGCATCCTGCTGCGCAGGCCGCGGAAGCGGCGGCCGAAAAGAGTTCGCCGGCGACGGCCACCAAGGAAACCGCCTCGCCGGGGCATGAGGCAACCAAGGACGGCGAATCGAAGGCGGCGACCGATCAGGAAACCAATTCCGCTGCGCCGACGGTGGCCGATGAGACGCCGATCTATTACGTGCGCGACAAACAAGGCCGGCTGATTCCTTTGTTGGGCTTCTCGTACGAGGACTTGCTGAAATTTATCCAGCAGAAAAGCGGCGGCGGGGATGCGTCGGCCGAACCGCCGCAGTACAGCTTGCAGCAGTTGGTGATCACCGGCCAGGCGAAGGCGGATCATGCGGACCTGGAAGCGATCTATAAGATCCAGCTTGAAAGCGCCGGTTCCGTGGAGCTGTCGCTGGTGGGCGGCGGGGCGGTGCTGCGCGAACCGGAAAAGTATCAAGGCTCCGGCGAACATGCCCTGTTGTTCGATGCGGCCAGCGGCGCCTATCGGCTGCGACTACGGGGTGATGCCAAGTCGGAACATCAAATCACGCTGAAGTTGGCGGCCCCGATCAAGTCAATCGCCGGGCAACATCGGCTGGAGATGACTTTGCCGGCGGCGGCGGCTTCGCGGTTAACGCTGCGCTGGCCGGAAGCGAACATCGCGCTGAGCAATCATACCGGCGCGGCGACGGCCGATGTTAAACCGGCGGGCGGCGCGGCGGAAATCAACTTGCTGGGGTTGGGCGGCGCGTTGACGCTGGCCTGGAAGGAAACCAAGGGGGCGGAAAGCTCGCCGCCAGTGTTGGAAGCCACCGGCGACGTGCTGGCGCGCATCGACAGCCGCAGCGTGCAGTTTGAAGCGGCTCTTTCCGTGCGCAGCTTCGGCGCCGAATTCGATCGATTTCGTGTGAAGCTGCCGCCGCGCGCAATGGGTCGGCGGCGAGCCCGCCGCGCAGGGATACACGCTGGCCGCCAGCGGCGACGCGGCGCAGCAAGTGGTCGAAGTGCAACTTGCGCAGAAAACCGCCGGGCCAGTCGAAATTCGACTGCGCGCCGAACGTGCGTACGACGTGACCAAGCCGGAGGAAAATTTGGAGTTGGCCGGGTTTGAAGTGCTGGAGGCGGTGCCGCACCGGCAATGGGGACATTTGGCCGTGGCCGTGGTCGGTGATTGGCAAGTCACCTGGGGCCGGCGCGATCGGATGCAGCAAGTGGATGAATTGCCCGATTGGTTGCGCCGCAAAGACGTGGTGGCGGGATTTGAGTACTTCGGCCAGCCGGCGGCGCTGGCGGTGCGCATCACGCCGCGCAAAACGCGGATCAGCGTCGAGCCGGAATATGTCTACTTTATCGAATCGCAGCAGGTCCGCTTGGAAGCGCGGCTGAAATACGCGATCCGCGGGGCCAAAGCATTTGCGTTGGACGTGGGCTTAGCGGGCTGGCAGATCGATGAAATTGGTCCGGCCGGCACGGTCGATTCGGACGCAGCGTTGGCGTCGACCGGTCCGGTGCTGAAAGCTCCGCTAGTGCAGGCCACGACCGGCGACGTCGAGCTGACGATCAAAGCGCACCGCAGCATTCCGGCCAATGCAGAGCGTGTCGAAATCACGTTGCCGACGCTGTACGCCGACGTACAAGGACCGGCGCTGGTGGCGGTGGCGCCGGCCGACAACGTACGTTTGCGTCCTACGGACGCGGAACTAGTGGGCCTGCGGCGCGAATCATCGCTGAGCGGCATGAAGTTGCCGCTGCGGCAACAGCCCGCACTGTATTACCGGGGCGAGCAAGCGGCGGCCAGGTTCGTGGGCCAGATCGAGCGGATGCCGCAGGTCGTGAGCGCGGCGGTCGAAAGCATTATCGAAGTGCGGCACCAAGACTTGCGCGTCGACCAAGCGATCAAATATCATGTCGAGCACGAGCCGCTGGCGGCGCTATCGCTCGAGGTGCCCAAGGCGCTATTGGCTTCCGATGCGAAGTTGGAGTTGCTGCTGGACGGGCAGGCGCTGGCAATGGCGCCGGCGGCGGCCTCCCCCGCGGACGCGCTAACTGCGCGCATCGATCTGCCGCTGCCGAGCCCAAAAATCGGCGAGTTTCAATTGCAGGTGCGATCGCGCTGGCCTGAGACAGTGTTGAGCGCCAGCGACCAGCGCACGCTGCCGTTGGTGATGCCCGCAGCGGGCGCGCTCACGAGCAATACGCTGACGATCGAAAGCGAAACGGGAATCGCAGTGCAATCGCACGACCCTGCATGGAGCGAAGCGGAGCCGGCGCAGGGCGAAGCGGCAGCCGATGGCCGCAATGCTCATCAGTTCAGCGCGGCGCAAGGCGCGACGGAAATCACCTTGACCGTCGGGCGCGAAGATCGCCGCGGCAAAAGCGACACCGTGATCGATCGGGCCTGGGTGCAGACCTGGCTAACCGGCGCGGGACGACAAGACCGCGCCGTGTATCGCTTCAACGGCGCAGAGCAGCCGCTGGAAATCAGCCTGCCGCCGGGGGTATCGGCCGGGAATGTCGAAGCCCGGCTCGACGGCCAGAGCTTGCCCATCGTTGCGACGAGCGAGCAGACATTGGCGGTTCAGTTCGATCCTCGGGGCGGACGCGAACACGTGCTGGAACTGCACTATCAGTTCGACGGCGAATTCGCCCGATTGGGCACGATCGAGGCGCACTTGCCGCGATTCAGCAGCAACGTGTGGATGCAGCGGATGTATTGGCAACTGATTTTGCCCGGCGATCAGCATTTGATTTCCGGCGGCGGCGAGGTGACGCCGGAGTTTTCCTGGGTTTGGTCGGGCATGTATTGGGCGCGGCGGTGCCGTTGGACCAGGCGGAATTGGAAGAGTGGTCGGTGCCAGCGGGAGACGCCTCCGCCGGAAAAGGCCAATCGCTATTTGTTCAGCGTGGCGGGCAATCCCGAGCGGCTTACGGCGCACCGTTGAGCGCGGGCAAATTGTTTTAATTGCGTCGCTGGCGGTGCTGTGCGTCGGCCTGCTGTTGATCTATTTGCCGGTCATGCGGCGACCGGTCACGCTGCTGGCGGGGGGAGTTTTGCTCTTGGCGGTGGCGGCATGGAACGCCGATCTGGCCCTGCTCTTGGCGCAGGCGTCGGTGCTTGGCGTAGCGTTGGTGCTATTGTCCGGCTACTTGGAACAGATCATCTCGCGACGCAGAACTGGCGCGGTCGTTGTGCGCAGCGGCAGTTCGATCATCAAGCGCAGTCAGCGCCCAGATTCCGATCCGCGCTTTGGAAGCTGCCGCCACTGCGTCGAGCTCCGGCGGTTCCGACGTCGGGGAAGAAACCGCAAACGAATCGGAGATGGATTGAGTCATGCGATTGCGCGTTTGCGTTCTACTGATGGGATTGCTGGCGACGCCGGCGATCCCGCGCGTCTGGAACGAAGCTCGTGCGGCGGACAACAATGCCGGGGCCGGCGCGCCATCGAGCGGACCCAGCTGGCATATTCAGCGGCTGCTGGTGCCGGCGGAGCAACCGGAAGATTGGCCGCGCGACAAAACGCAGCGTTACTTGCCGATGCCGGCGGACGAGTTCGAAGCCCGGGTAGCCGAGCTGCGCAAGCCGTCGAGCCAAAGCGCAGAGGTTGCGGCTGCCCGGCTGGTTTCCGCCGAATACAGCGCGACGCTGGCGGGAACCAATTTGGTGGACGGGGAAGCCCTATGGCAATTTGAATCGCACGGCAAAGAGAAATCCGTCGTGCTTCTGGATGATTGCCAGTTGGCGATTACGGATCCGCGTTGGGCCGATTCGACGCAGCGCCCGGTCTTGGGAAACGACCAATATGGCCGGCTGGCTGTCGTGGTGGAGCGTTCGGGCAAGCTGCGCTGCGGCTGGTCGCTGCGCGGACGGAAAGATTCCGCCGAAAATCTGATTTTCGATTTGCAAGTGCCGGCCAGCCCGATCAGCACGTTGCATTTGACGCTGCCGGCCGACCTGGTGGCGCAGGTGGACCGCGGCCTGGCGAATTTGGACGGCGAGCCGCAACATGGCTGGCAACGTTGGACCATCGAGTTGGGAGGAAACCATCGCGCGAAACTACAGATCGGCAAGCGAAATGCCAATGGTGGCGATCGCCCCTTGACGCTCGTTCAAACGTCGCAAGTGATCGAACTTTCGCAGCGCGGCTTGGACTTGACCGCCGAAATCAAGTTGAACTCCGTCGGCGGTTCGCTGAAGCGGCTGTCCTTGGAATTCGATCAACCGCTTTCGCCCGTGCTGGCTGAGATCGGCGGCTTCGAATTGCCGATCTCGCTGACTGCCGGCAATGCGAAAGACACGACCAGGGCGGAGATCGAGTTTCCCGAGCCACTGCAAGGATCGGAGCATCGGCTGCGCATAACCGCCGTGGCGCCCATCACGACCGCCGAGCGTTGGCGGTTGCCGATGGTCCACGTGCCGGACGCACACTGGCAAGAAGGGGACGCCACGCTGCGGGTGACGGCCCCGCTGGCGCTCGACGACCTGACATGCAAGGGCTGCCGACAAATCAAGGTCGAACCGTCGGCGCAGGAGCACGCCGAAGAAACGATCGGCATTCAGTGTTTCGGCGATTCGCCGGAGATCGACGTGATGGTTTCGCGGCAGCGCGAACGCATTCGCCTGGCCAGCGGCGTGTCAATTTCGCTACGAGCCAATGAATGCGCGGGACGTTTTCTGGGCGATTTCACTGCGGTCGAGGGAGAGCGATTCTCGCTGGTCGCGGAAGTCGCCCCGCAGTGGATCATCGACAATGTGGAAAGCGACGTAGCGGGCCGCATCGTCGATTGGTCGCACGAAGCCTTGCCGGGCAGACCGGGCAAGTTGAAGTTGCAATTGCGGACACCGCTGGCGCCGCAGCATCCCCTGCGGCTGCTGGTCACGGGACGCCGCCAACGCGCCCGATTGCGGAACGATTGCGGCCGGCCAGTCTCGAAATGTTGACGTTTGGCGATGCCGAGGCGACGCGCCAACTTATTTGCTTGCACACCATCGATCCGTATCAAATGCAGTTCAACGGGGCTGCCGGAGCGCACTATCTTGATCCGGCGCAGCTTCGCCGAGCGACGCCGCACTGCTAGAAGAAGGCAGCGGCGGCGTGGTGTTTGTCGATGACGCACAAGCGCGCACGCTTTCCGTGTCGCTTTCGACTCGGCCGCCGCGCTATCAAGCGGAAATTCATGCCGAGGCGGCGGTTCGCGACCATCACTTGACCGAATCGTATCGCTTTTCGGTCGTGCCCCAAGGGCGCGAAATGGCGCGGCTCATCGTTCGATTTTCGCAGCCGCGCGCGAGCCAATTCACTGGTCGCTCGAAGGTGAAAACGATGCGTTGCCCAGCCGTCGACTATCTGAGCCGGAACAAGCGTCGCTGGGATTGGCGGAAGGCGAAGCGTGGGAAGTGCTGTTGCCTGCGCCGCGAGCCACGCCTTTCGAGCTGCTGGCGGTTCGCGAATTGCCGCTGCGCGGCGAAACGCCCGTGGCCTTGGCGGCACTGGTGGGCGCGGAGACGCAGCGGGGCTGCGTGCTGGTTCGTTCCATGGGTTCGGTCTCGCCTGAATTGCGCAGCCGGCGTCTTCCGGCGCTTCCGATGGAACAACCCCCTGCGGGTCAGCAGTCGACGTTGATCGCCGCTTTCCAATACGAGCCGGAAGAAGACACGTTGCAGGTGGCGGAACCTCCGCTGGTGCTTGCGCCGCGCGACGCAGCGGCGGCGACCAATCCGGCATGGATTTGGCAAGCGCAACTGGATTCGCACTATCAGCGCGGCGGGGCGGAACACTTATTCACAGGCCGGGTGGAAAATACGGGCCGCGCGGACATTCAATTCCAACTTCCGGCCGGTGCTCAATTGCGGAGCGTTTGGATCGATGGGCAGCGGCGGTCGGAATCTGCAACCGACGATGCGAACCACTGCCGGATCGCGCTGGCGCCTGGTGTTCGCTTTGCGACCGTCACGCTGCAATGGATCGAAAATAACGGCACATGCCAAAGCGCGATCGCATCCAGCGTCGCGCCCTGGCCCGGTTGCGACGTGCCTATGTGGGCGCGCGAGTGGAACGTGAGTTTGCCAGTGGGCTACGCGATGGCTGAGGCTCAAGTTGGCGGACGTCCGGCGACGACAATTCCCTGGACGGCTCGGTTGTTCGGCCCATTGGCGCACGTGGCGGAACCCGATGCGGATGCGGCGGCTGTCAATCGCGCAGACGCTCAAGCCGGCTGGTCTGCTTTCGCCCTGGAAGCCGGGCCTGGCTTCAGCAACGGAGAGCTCGGGATGGATCACTTATTCGTTCGACGATTCCGGCGACACGGCGGGAAAGATTTGGGTCGTCGATCGGCATGCCGTGGCCGCATGGTCGTGGGCCGTGTTTGTATTTGCCGTCGGATTCGGGTGGTGGTTCGGGCGCCGGACGTGGTTTGCGACTGCCACAATTTTTGGAACGGTCACGGCAATTGCTTTGATCGTGCCGGCCGCCTGGGCGCCGATGACCGCGGCGGTCTGGTTAGGGCTGGTCGTGGGGCAATTGCTCACGCGCATCTGGTCGCCGGCTCGCTCCGCCGTTTCAGTGGCAGCGGGCGGCTCGGAGTCGACCTCCAGAACGAAACGGCTGGTTACGGCGGGCACGGCGATCTGCCTGTTTGCGATTTTCGCGCTCCGCAATTCCGTGCGGGCCGATGAACCTGCTTCATCGCCCACTCAGCCGAGCCGTTCCGACATCCGCCAGGTGCTGATTCCGGTCGATAAGGACCAGCATCCGACTGGCGGGCTTTATTTCTTGGCGGAATCGTTTTACGACGAGCTGGTGCGCGACACGGCGCAGGCGAAGATCGCCAAGCCACAATATTTGATCACGAAGGCAGTGTATCAGGCTCAAATCGGGCGCGATGCCGCCAACGGCGAACTGACAAGCGGCGATTGGCAAGCGGCCTTCGATATTGAATCGCTGTCCGATCGCGCCTCGCTGCAATTTCCCTTTGATTCACAAAGCGCGGCACTGGTGCCCGACGGCATCAAGGTGGACGGCCAGGCGGGCGTGTTCCATTGGGATGAGAAGCAACATTCATTGGCGATCGAATTGGCGCGAGTGGTCGGCGCCATGTGGAAGTGCTGCTGCGACCGCAGCGCCGGCGCGGCGGATTTGAATTTGCAATTCCCGCGGCGGCGACAGCCCAGCTTGATTTGACGAAATCCACGGCGGCTGCGTTGGAAGTGGAAACTGCGATTGGCGCGGCCAAAGCGGCGGCGGAATTCCTGGGTCCGGCAACGAAAATTATTGTTCGACCGCTGGAATTGGCCTCCGCCGCCGGCTCGGCGAAAGCGCCTGTGTTCGACGTCGATGAGCTGTATTGGATGCACGTGCGGCCAGGATCGGTGACAATCGACGGCCGGTATCGAATCAAAGTTCGCGAAGGTCAGGTGCAGCAACTGCAACTGTTGGCGGATTCGCGATTGCTGCCGCTTGGCGCCAGCAGCGGCGGAACGATCAAGACCGGGCGCGTATCCGACAAATGGAGTGCCATCGCCATCACGTTGCCGGTGCCAGTCACCGGCGACGCTACGATCGACGTCTCTTTCCTGGCGGCGGGGGCCCGAGGTATCGGCGCAGTTCAACTGCCGCGATTGCAAGTCGATGGCGCGGCCGCCGCGCGGCGCTGGTGGGCGGCGACCTTGGACCCGGCGCTGGAGATGAGCGAAATGCCCGCATCCACCACGCAATCGCTGGCGCCCTCGCAATTCGCCGAATTGTGGGGCTCCGACGAGATCAAGCCTCAATTGGCGCTGGACCGCAGCGCCGCAGGCGCCGAAATAAGTTTGACCACTCGGCTTCGCGAAACCAAGTTCGCGGCGCGCTGTCGATTGGCGCTCGATGTGGGAGAAGAATCGACGGACGTGCGATTCGCCGCCAACGTGACGGCGCAAGGAGGATCGGCCTTTGCCTATCGCCTGACAATCCCGGCGGCGCTGGAGATCGAGGACGTTTCCGTCGACGATTCCACGGGGCGCCGGCCGGCCCATTGGGCGCGGACCAGCGACAAACTGCTGACGATTTTGCTGGGAGCGCCGGCCAGCGGCGAAATCAGGCTGCTGGCGCGGGGCCGGATGCCGCGGCCCGGCGAATCAAAATTTTCCTTGCCCGAGATTCACGTTCAAGGAAGCGATACGGAGAAGCTCCGCGCGATCATCACTCGCACCAGTGACATGCTGGTGACCGTGAGTGATCCCGGCGGGTTGAAGGCGCTGCCTGCAGGCGAAGTTGGCGCCGCGCTGGCAGAAGCGCAGCACGATGGGCTGATCGAGCCGGTGTGCGCGGGAGAGGAGCAATTGGTCGCCATCTTGGACGGTCCGCAGGAATCGCAGCCGGCGGTGCTGCGCATCGAGCCGAATCGGGCCCGAGTGCGCACGGTGCAGGCCACCTCGATCAACCGCGGCGCCGAGGCATGGCAAGCGGCCGTCGATCTCAGCTTGCAAATTGACGACGGGGTGCTCGACGTATTGCGATTCGAATTGCCGCCGCAATGGACCGGGCCATTCAAGATTACGCCGGCCATGCCCTTTGTGGTCAACGAGTTGCCGGGTTTGAACCAGCGGCAACTGGTTGTGTTTCCTGAAACACCATTATCGGGCGCGACGCATCTGCACATCGCCGGACCGCTGACGGTGGCTGGCGGCGAGCGCCCGGCGGCTCCCGACGTTTATCTCGCGGGCGCGCCGCGATTCGATCGCTTTTTCCTGCTGCCGCGGCGAATTGAAGATCAGCAGTTGTCGTGGGATACCCGCGGCCTGATTCCCAAGCCGCTGCCGGAAGAACTAGCGGCGATCGTGACGGATGCGGCATCGTACCGGTCGTATCAACAGTTGCGCGGGCCATATCGGGCGGTGTTGCGATCCGCGGAGCGAACGGTCGAGGATCCGCAAGTCCGGCTGGCCGACATTTCGGCAAGCTGCCAGGCCGATGGGAGTTATTGGGGCGTGGCGTCGTTCGATCTGGAGCCCGCCGGCGCGACAAGTTGCCTGCTGGAATTGCCCGAGGGATTGCAGGTGGTGCATGCGCTTTTGGATGGCGCCGCCGCCCAGCGCTCCGCGCAAGGCGAGAATCGCTGGAACATTTGGCTGGGGGATAACAAGCTGCCGCGCAGGTTGGAAGTGATTTTCGCCGGGCGGCCGACGAAATTGCCGGGCTCGATCTCGTCGCTGTCGGCGCCGCGATTGGTTGATATTCCGGTGGAGCGCACATTGCTGAGTGTCTCCGCCCCAAAATCGTTCGGAGCGGGCGTGTTCCCCAAAGGCTCGAGCATCTCAGAATTGCGGCATGAACTGATTCGCAACGAAAGCACGACGACGCTGACGGACTCCGCGGCGGGATTGCTGCTGGAGGAATCGCCCGACAATTTACTGCGCTGGTACGCGCCGTGGGCTAAACGGTTTTTGGATTGCCGGGGTGCGCTGGGACAACTGCTAGGGGCGGGAGCGTTCGACAATTCGGCTGTTAACGCCGCGGAAGAAATTGCCACCATCGAACAGGACCATGCCCGGCTTGCTCGACGGCTCGGCACATCGAACTTGATGAGCCAGTTGGCCAGCGAGCCGGCAATTGCCGCGGATCCGGTGCGGCTCTGGAGCATTACGCAACTACCGGGCCGCATATTGACGTTCGCTCTGGAGCGCACGGCGACAGCGAACCGCTGACGATCGCCTACCCGCAGCGAGCCGGAAATGATCGCTGGGCGCGGTTTATTTTGGCCGGCGCGATTCTGCTAGCTGTCGTGGCCATCGCGATTGCGCAGCGGCGTGGTTGCATAAACCTCGACGACCGGTGGCACAGGGCGCCTGTTGGTCCCAGTGTCTGGGGCCTGATTGCTGGCGTGGCGTGGTGGCTGTGGCTAACGCCGAGTTTTATCGCAGTGCTGATTTTCGCGGCAAGCGTGATGGCCATCGTGCGGCAATTCCGGCCGTTTCGGTCCACCGCAGCACGGCCTGCATTCGCGGTCGCATCGCGCACCGTGTCGAATCCGGGTTCGTCGCGCACGCGGATGTGACCCTTAAAAAATCTTCTTTTGAAGCGTGCTTTCTGGGTTCTCCAGTTCGCCTTGGCAGGCGCGGGACGATTTGCTAGCCTGTCCCCCCTTGCACTGGGGCCGGTGGATTGACCGGTGACGCCGCGGGACGGATCTGCGGCGGATGGAAAACGACAGGCCGACAAGGAAGGAGGCCCTCGATGGAATTGAATCTTCGTCAGGAATTGAAGGTGCACATACGGTGGATGATCCGCCGCGACATGCCCGAAGTGTTGGCGATCGAAAACGAAAGTTTCGAATTCCCCTGGTGCGAGGACGACTTTCTGCGTTGCCTGCGGCAGCGGAATTGCATCGGCATGGTGGCCGAGCATGAAGACCGCGTCGTGGGCTTCATGATTTACGAGCTACACAAGGCGCGGCTGCACGTTTTGAATTTCGCTGTGGGCACGCGCTTTCGCCGCTTCGGCGCCGGCACGCAGATGATCAAAAAGCTGGTCGGCAAGCTGTCCGCCCAACGGCGCAACCGCATTCTGTTGGAAGTGCGGGAAACGAATCTTGCGGCGCAGTTATTCTTTCGTACCTCGGGCTTCCGAGCCGTGAGCGTGCTGCGAGATTTCTACGAGGATACGCCGGAAGACGCGTATTTAATGCAATTCCGCTTCCGCGCCGACGCAGTGCCGGCGATCGAAGAAGAACAAGTGCGGATGGCGGGCTAAAGCAGAGACCATCAAGTTCCGCGATTTCCTTCACACGGGAATGATCTCCGCTTCGAGTTCCGGCAAGCGCACGATGGCGATCGTGTGCGGATTGGCGCGGTGCAGGCGCCGGGATTTAGCACCACCGTGGGGCCGATTTTTTCTTTTCGCGGCACATGCGTGTGACCGTGGCAGACAAGCTGGTGCAAGCCGTCGGCGATCGTCTTGTTCAACAACTTCTGATCATCGCCGTGCAATAGCGCAATTTTCACGCCGGCGAATTCCAGCGAGGCGAAGCGGCCGTGAAACGACTGGCTGGCCCGCTCGATCGCCGTTTGCAAAGCCTTTTCGTGATCGACGTTGCCCAGCACGAAATGCGTGGGCCAGGCGGCGAACAAAGGGATGATTTCCGGCGAACCGATATCGCCGCAGTGCAGCACCCTTTCCACGGCGAAACTTTCGAGCATTCGCACGCCGCTACGGGCGTATTCCATATGTCCGTGAGTATCGCTAACAATGCCAAGCAGCATAAGATTGAGTTATGGGACCCGCGGGGGGGCAGCGGAACTTGCCGTTTGGGCAGGCAGCGATTTTCGGGGGCGGCCTAATTCTCCCATCGCTAGATTTAGATTGTACGATTATAGTGTTTGACCACTGAACACGGACCAGTGAATCCAGGCCACGGCAAACGTTCTTCCATCGATGCTTTCTCCTTCCGCGACAAATCAACTTGCGATCGGCCTGCTTTTGGCGCTGGTGGCAGCGGCGGCAATTGCTTTCCTGGTGTGGTGGCGGCGATCGCCGCTGACGCTGGTGCAAACCTGGATGTGGTCGGTCAACTACCTGATCACACGCTTGCTGTGGGGAACCCGCATTGAAGGGGAGTTGCAGGTGCGGCCTGGCGAAGGGGCCGTGATCGTGGCCAATCATCGCAGCTCGATCGATCCGTCGTTTGTGCAAATTTGCCTGCGGCGCGTCGTCTACTGGATGGTGGCGCGGGAATACTGCGAGGCGCCGGTCATCGGCGGGCTATTGCGGGCATTTCAGGTGATTCCGGTGGGGCGCGGGGGCATCGATACCGCCGCCACCAAACTGGCGATTCGCTTGGCGCAAGACGGCGGCCTGGTGGGAATGTTTCCGGAGGGGCGGATCAATGACACAAAGGATCTACTGCTGCTGCCGGGTCGCCCGGGCGCGGCGCTGGTGGCGCTGAAGGCGCGTGTGCCGATCATTCCGGTTTACATCCAGGGGTCGCCGTATGATGGCACCGCGGTGGGGCCGCTGCTGATGCCGGCCAAAGTGCGCGTGAAGATTGGGCGTTCGATCGATCTGTCGAGCTATTTCGGCCGCGAACGGGAAGCCGGAGTCACCGGCGAGATCACCAAGCGCATCTTGTGGGAAATCGCCAAGCTGGCGGGGCATCCGGAATTCGAACCGCAATTGGCCGGCCGTCGCTGGAAGCCGGGGCACGATGAAGAAGCCGACGAAGGGCTCAACGGCCAGAACGGGCAAGCGGTGGGTTCGGCGAATCATGCCGCGGCCGCGAAATGATTTTGCGGCTTGACGAGCGCGTGCTTGTTGCGTTCCAGCAACAGCGCAGCCATCTTGCAACGGCTCAATCGCGGGCCTTAGCATCGGCAGGAATGTCACTGCCGAACTTTTCGCGCTGCGGAATCTCCGGCGCCCCAAGCACTTGCGGCGGCATATCTGCTGCCACCTCATTTTGTCGATGCCGCTGGCCGTCATGCAGGCCGTAAATGAGCTAGGGTTCCTTACGGAGCGAGGCATATCAGCGCTTCTTGTCACAACTTTTCTACGTCGGCAACGCACAGACCGCTTGCCCACGGTGCGCGTCTTATCTGGAGTACAAGCGTATGTTCAGCAAACTTTTTACCCGCGCGCGTAGGCTCCGTCCGAGTCGGGCAGCGATTCGCAAGGGAAACATCGTCGTGCTGGCCGGCTTCCTGATGACGGCGACCGCCGGCATGTTGGCGTTTTCGATCGACTCCGGATACATGCTGGTCGTGAAGTCGCAGCTTCAGGCCGCGGCCGACAGCGCCGCCATGGCCGGTGCTTCGGTGATGGGATCGACCCAGCTCGATCCAGTGGCGACCGCCAAGACGTACGCCGCTTACCACAAAGCGGGCGGCGTGCCGGTGACTCTGCAGAGCAGCGACATCGAGTACGGCACTTGGGACATTGCTGCCCAGACGTTTACCAAAACAAACATGGTGAGCAATGCGATCCGCGTGACCACGCGGCGCGACAACAGCACCGGCGGCAACAACCTATTCTTCGGCCGGATTTTTGGCGTGGGCACGTTTAATGAGACTGCCCAAGCCATTGCGATGGGCAATCCGCGCGACATCTGCTTCGTGGTGGACCTGTCGGGCTCGATGAACGACGACACTTCGACCGGTTACGGCTCCAGCGCGTCGTACCGCAGCTCGGGCTACACGAGCATTTACCAGTCGATGCTGCAGACGGTGTTCACGAATTTGAATTTCGGCAGTTATCCCGGCACGACGCAGAAGATCGGCTTACCGTTGGGCTCGAGCGTAACTTGGAGCGGCTCAGGATCCAATGGAATTTATTCCACGAGCGGGCCGTTGTCGAAGAGTTCGATTTCATCGACCTACCGTATCTTGAGCAGCGATTCCACCACCACTCGCCAAACCAAAGCGAAGAAATGGATTATCGACAATCAGATCGCGTCGATCATGCCCAATGCCAAACCGGCGGCGAGCAGCTCGAACACCACGAGCTTGAACTACTGGTCCGGCTTTATTGACGACATCAACAGTGAAGGCGGCGTTTTGGGATACCGTCCGTACGTCACCTGGCTGATGGAATACGGCGGGCGCGATCAAATGGTCGACACCAATGGCTCGCAGTACGGACAGCTATCGACCAGCAGCCCCAACTGCGTGTACCACAATGAATCGACCGCCGGCGGCACGTTCTCGTTCCCGGCAGCCGAGCAGCCGACCCATTCGGAACGGCGGGCGGTGATCGCGGGAATTAACGAGGTCAAGTCGCACAACCTCCTGATCGGCGACCCCACGCAAAAGGATTGGGTTTCGATCGTGACGTTTGACAAATCGGGCGACGTGCAAACGCTGCTGGGTCTGACCAGCAACTACGACTCCGCCATGGCGATCTGCCCGAAAATGCAGGCCGTGGGGAACAACGGCGCCAGCACGAACACGGAATCGGGCCTGGCCCAGGCGTACGGCCTGATCCGACCCGCCAGCCAAGGAGGCACCGGCCGTGAGAACACGGAAAAGGTGGTCGTGCTGTTGACCGACGGTGCCGCGAATTTGAAGGACAGCAGCAATTCGGCCATCAGTTCGTATACCTCGGCACATCCCAACGCCTCCAACGGAACGTCGAACTACTACGGCTCCAGCGATTACAATAGCGATGCGGCGTTGATGCAAGCCGATACGATGTCGGGCAAAGGCTGGTACGTGTATTCATTGCCGTTGGGATTGGCCGTCAATAGCGACTTCATGAATCGCATGGCGCGCGTGGGCGGCACGGCCGACAGCAACGGCAATGCTCCGAGCACCAGCGGCGATCCGTCGACCTATGAAACGGAAATGACCGACCTGCTGGATAAAATCATCGACAACCCGCAGGTGCGGTTGGTGAAGTAAATAGGTCGAGCGGCAATTGATGCGCAAGAATAAGCCCCCGGTGAAATTCACCGGGGGCTTATTTATTGGATCCATTCACCGAACACTTCGCACGCCCTTGCGTTCGTCAGGACGTGCCACCCGATTCCAGCTCTTTCGCAATTAGGGCAGGAATTCCTGGCACCAGTAGATGGTGCCGTCGTCGGTGCGATAGGCGGCCACCCCGATGCGTTTGTAGCTGCCGTTGAGAATGTTGGCCCGATGGCCGGGGCTATTCATCCAGTCGTTGACGACTTCGTCGGTGGTGCGCTGGCCCATGGCGATGTTTTCGCCGACCGGCTTGTTGGTGTGTTGCAGATTATGGCTGTTAGTCATCCAGGCGGTGTGGGTGCGGGCCGACTGCAGCAGGCCGTGATCGACGGCCAGGGGCGGCAAGCCGTAGCGTGCGCGCTGAGCGTTGGTCTGCTCGACGATTTGCTTTTCCACTTCGATCAGGTCATTTCCGGCGGCCGGCGGCGCCTTTCCTTCGTCGTATAAAAACAGCGCCAGCAATGCCGACAACGCAACTTTCAAATACATAGCTATCCTCCTCCTTATGGCCTGAGAAAAATGCCTCAGGACGCACAGTTGAAACGCTTCACGAACGGCAGACCGACTCGCTTGCCTTGGACGAAACGAACGACGGTTGCCACGGGTAGGTTTTTTCGTGCGGCCGGGTTTGTCGAGCGGCTCTTTCGAAGCCGGCATGAAGTCCCTAGCGCACGGCGGGTTTTTTTGGTGAGGCCTGCCACAGTAGCTGGCTAATGACTGCTTGCAAGGGGTCAATGCTAGCGAAATGCGTAAGTCCAAAACAGCGCGGTGCGAAACTTGCAGCATCTCGTTACGCCCATTAAGCTTGTGCGAGGCGGATAATTTTCCCTGCGATCAACCAAGCGGCCGGCACTGACCCTGGCTCTTTTACCTAGCCTCCCAATTCTCAAGGATTCGATGCATGGCACGCTCAACTGCCTGGCTGGGGGCTTTCATTCTGGCAATGGCAACGACGGGGGGGGCGATCGCGGACAATCATGTGCCGAAGAATCAGGGCGATTGGCCGCAATGGCGGGGACCCCATCGTGACGGCGTTTCGACCGAAACGGGGCTATTGCAGCAGTGGCCGGCCAGCGGCCCGGAGCTGGCCTGGAAAGCCGACGGTTTGGGTCAGGGCTTTTCCAGCGTATCGATCCAAAACGGCTTGATTTTCACGATGGGCGAGCGACAGGATCAGGAGTGTGTTTTTGCCTTGGATCTGGACGACGGCAAGGAAGTGTGGTGTACGCCGATCGGCAAAACCGCCGACAATGCGGGGTATCCGGGGCCGCGCTGCACCCCCACGGCCGATGGCAAGCTGGTGTACGCCATCGGATCGCATGGCGATTTGGCTTGCTACGACTCGGCGACCGGGCAGTTGAAATGGCGCAAGAATCTGCAGACCGATTTTGGCGGCAAGATGATGTCAATCTGGGGCTACAGCGAGTCGCCGCTGGTGGACGGCGATAAGTTGGCTTGCACGCCCGGCGGCAACAATGCGGTGATGGTCGCGCTCAACAAGCAGACGGGGGAGGAAATCTGGCGCTGTGCCCTGCCCGAATTCGGCAAGAAAGGCAAAGAGGGAGCCGGATATTCATCGATTGTGCTCTCCCACGGCGGCGGCAAAAAGCAATACGTGCAATTTGTCGGACGCGGGCTGATCGGCGTCGACCCCGACAGCGGCAAGTTCCTCTGGGGTTACAACAAAATCGCCAACGAGGTAGCCAATATCACGACGCCGGTAGTGCACGACGACGGCGTATTCGTGACAGCTGCGTATGAATCGGGGGCGGCAAAGGTGCGATTGGTGAAATCGAAAGGCGGTGTGCGCGCTGACGAGGTGTACTACATTCCGGCGAAGGATTTTCAAAACCACCATGGCGGAGTCGTGCTGGTCGGCAATTATCTGTACGGCGGCAACGGCCAGCAAAATGGATTTCCAACCTGCCTCGATTGGAAAACTGGCCACATCGTTTGGGGCGGCAAGCAGCGCGGGCCCGGCGCAGGCTCGGCGGCGGTGACGTACGCCGACAATCGGCTGTATTTCCGCTACGAAGACGGCACGATGGCGCTCGATCGGCGCAATGCCCAAGGAATATAAAATCTACGGCACGTTCCCCATCCCAGGTGTAAGCCGGCCGAGTTGGTCGTATCCCGTGATCGCCGGCGGCAAGCTCTATCTCCGCGAGCAAGACGCCCTGCTGTGCTACAAAGTCAAGTGAACCGGGCGGTTCGGTTGGACGCAGGCAGACGCGGCTTGCTACATTGCACGTATGCGAAAAGGAATTGGCGTATCTCCGGGGGTGGCCGTGGGGACGGCTTATTGCATTCACGAAATCTTCGTGAACCCCAATACCCGTCGCCTCGCGGACGCCGAAGTGCGGCCCGAGCTGGCCAAGTACGAGCAAGCCCGGGAAATGACGGCCGGCGACCTGCGGGCACTGCACGCCAAAGTGGCGAGCCAGGTGGGTGAAGAGCAGGCGGCCGTGTTTTTGGCGCACGAATCGATTTTGCACGATCCGGCGTTCACGGAAAAAATTCGGCACTGGATTGTCGACGAGCGGCAGTCTGCCACGGCGGCCCTGCACAACGTGATGAGTGAATACGCCGATCTGTTCGCTCGCACCAAGGACGAATACATCAAAGAGCGCGTGTCGGATGTGCGCGACGTGATCGTGCGGCTGAGCGGCCATTTATCCGACGTACTGAAGAACGGCGCGGAACAACTGCCCGATCCGCTGATTCTGGTGGCCGATGAGCTGCTGCCCTCGCAAGTAGTGATGCTGGGCGACCGGGAAGTGCGCGGCATCATCACGCAAGCCGGCGGGCAGACCAGCCACGCGGCGATTCTGGCCCGCAGCCGTGGCATTCCCGCCGTTTCCGGCCTGCGCGGACTGTTGCGGCAAGTGAAGAACGGCGACACGATCGTGGTCGATGGCCGCGATGGCCACGTGGAGATCAATCCGGATCCAGAAACGCTGGCCGCTTTCCGCAAATTGCAACGCGAATTCTTCGATCTGAAAGATCAACTGGCGGAAAATCGGGATCAGCCCGCGATCACTGCCGACGGCATCAAGGTGGAACTGCTGGCGAACATCAATAACGTTTTGGACGCCAAGGCGGCCGGCGCCATGGGAGGCTCCGGCGTCGGACTTTTTCGCACGGAGTATCTGTTTCTCACCCATCCGGATGTGCCGGATGAAGAGGAACAGGTCAATGCCTATCGACAAATTATTGAAGCCAGCCCGAATCAACAGATCACCATTCGTACGCTGGACCTGGGTGGCGACAAAACGATTCCCTACTTGGGGCACGGCAAGGAAGCCAATCCGTTTTTAGGCTGGCGATCGATTCGCTTGTCGTTTGAGCATCCGGAATTTTTCGCCACGCAGATTCGCGCGGTGCTGCGGGCGGCGGCGGCGCCCAAGAGCCGCGTGCGATTGATGTTTCCGATGATCACGACACTGGAGGAAATCCGGCGGGTTCGCAAGATGGTTGCACGCGCCTGCGACGATTTGAAAAAACACGGCAAGCCGTGCGGCAACGTGCAGATCGGCTTGATGATCGAAGTGCCCGCGGCGGCGATTATGATCGATTGCCTGCTGGAGGTGGTCGATTTTGTGTCGGTCGGTTCCAACGACCTGGTGCAGTACCTGATGGCCGCAGACCGCGATAATCCGCGCGTGAGCCATTTGTGCCAGCCGCTGAGCCCCGCCGTGCTCCGCGTGTTGAACAACACCATCAAGGCTTGCAATCGGGCAGGCAAACCGATCACGCTATGTGGCGAGATGGCGGGACGGCCGCGCGCGGTCGTGCTGCTGTTGGGCATGGGGCTGCGCAGCTTCAGCATGAGCCCGGCGTTCATTCCCACCATCAAGGAATTGATTACGCATCTCACGTGCGCGAAGACTGAAGAGATTCTACAGCACGCGCTCAAATTGAAGACGACGGCTCAGGTGATTCGCTTCATGGAGGGGCAGATTGCCGAACTGGCGCCGAACGTGAAGATGCTCGATACCGCTTGAGCAGAAGCGGCAATGCCTGGCTTAGCGTCCGCGATTAGCGGCCTTCGCTGGAGCGCCAACCGTCGTCGGCTTTGGGAGCGGTCGACCAACCGTTGCCTTCCATCACTGCCGGCCGCACGATGTTCGGAAGATCGGCGGTGCGAAAGATGGCGCGGGCCACAACCGCGGGGCCCATCAGGGGCGAGCCGGTTGTGCGATTCGAAGGATCTTGCAACAGTGGGCGCCGCTACTGGGATTGAACTTCGAGTCGGTGCTCGGAGTATCGCTATTGGGCTGAATCGGCTGAATCGGCCGCAGCGAGGAATTATCTGGCGGCATGCTCGGGCTGCTGGGCTGATAGGTTGAGTTGTTCGGCTGGTAGTTGGAACTGTTGGGTTGGAACGTCGAGGGGGCCGAGCCGCTGGGCGCGGGGGCCAAGGTCGGCGTGCCGATGGAACTCGAGGGCATGCCAGTCGACGGCGCCGGCATATACGTGGGCGCACCATAACTGGCGGCCGGGGCGCCGTACGTCGCGGCCGGAGCGCTGACCGCAGCCGGAGTCGTGTAACTGACGGCCGCTGCGCCGCCGCCGCAAGTGCTGCAGCCTGCAGTGGGCATCGCGGCGGGTGCCGACACCGGCGAATAGTAATTCGCGTTTCCGCAGGTCGCACATGGCGCTGCTGGCATCTGGGTCACCACCGGGCGATAGGTCGTGTAGGGCACTTGCACGGCGCGGCGCACGTAGGTCGTCACCGGTTGCATCACGGTTTGAGCGCCGGCGCACGGATCGCACGTGGTCACGGGACGGTACGACGTGCAAGGCACGCAAGTGTATTCCGTGCGGTAGCAGGTTTGCGGCACGTAGCTGACTTGCTGCGGGCAAACGTTGCAGGCGGCAACCGGCGGCGGGCAAACCGGCGCCGGTTCCTTGTGACAGCAGTGGAACAGGTCGCAGAGGCAGCACGCATACGTGCTCTCCGGCAACAGCACCAGCGACACGCTCACTGCGGTCAGCACACCACGGACAAATGGCTTATACATCGAAACGCTCCCGATTAGTCGATACGACTCTATCTTTGTTAAAGGCGTGCGCGGTCGCACTGTCAACAGTTACGTGCCTGACGGCGATCATTTGGAAGAACATTTGTCGTGGGCAACACACTGAGGATGCACAAGCTGTGCCGCTTTAGTGCCCGACCACAAACTTCATTCCCAGCCGCCGCGCGCGTCAAACGCGCAACGACACTGATCCACCGTTTGTCCAAGAGTAGGTTATGAAACTGGCCGCCGCTGTTGCCTGGAGGCAACAAAACCAGCAAAAATCTGTCGGTCGTTCCGGATGTACCGGCTTTGTAATTGTTACAACCGGTACAGAGTGAAAGACGGAGGTTCGGAGTTCAGGGTTGAGAAGGCGGCCGTCGAATGGCGCGATCGCTGCTCAAACAGATCGTAAAGCGCGAAGAAGGCTTCGCGCACGTTGCCGCCATGAGTTTGAAAGGCGGCGGCCATTTCGTCGGACTGAATCAGATTGCCGTGCGGGGGCAAGTGCCGTTCGATCAGTTGCTGGACGGTCGCAAGGTCGGCAGACGTACGGAAGAGCACTGGAAATCTAGCGGCGGCGGCATCGCCGTGGGCAGTAATTAATAGTCCCCAGCCCATGCGGCGGCACGAATGATTTAGCTGACGACGCGCCCGCCATCCGAGCTGTTCGTAACCATCGACGACAAATACGCCCTGGGTTTCGTTGCCTGTCGGCCGAACGAAGCCGGCCGGCAAATGCCGCTGGCCGTCGTGCAAGGTGATCGAGCGAACCGCCCACCCGGAGCGCTCGATTTCCGGGATCAGGGTCGCCAAAAGTGCTGATTTTCCGCTGCCGTGGGGGCCGATGATGCATCCGCGCCAATCGCGCTCTCGCAACTGCCTTACAACCGCGGCCGCATCTGCGCCGCTGGGGAATTGATACGGCAGCGCACCGGGACGCACCCAGCGCGTGGCAAACGGATTGGTGGTCCGCGAACCGTCGGCGGCGATTGCAGTCGAAGCGCTCATTCTTCTTCCACCCTGGGTTGGCCAGGCAAAACTTCACCTAGCTGAAATGCACGTTCGGCGACGAAATCTCGTCCCCGATGCAAAAAGGCCCGCACCCGCACGCACCAGCAGATCTTCACATTCACGCCTTCGTACGTGAGCGGGCTGTTGGGCAGGATGCTTTGAAATCGGCGGCACTCGTTCAAGTTCTTCTCCGGCATGGCGTCGGCGGTCAGCCGTTCGAAATAATGGACCGCCAAATCTTCTTCCCCCTTGCCTTCGGTGAACCAAAGCACCGAAACCTCCACGGCCTGCAAGTCGGCGGGATCGACCGAATCGATTTGATACACGCCCGACAATACTTCGCCCGGCTGAAACACACGCTGGGCGTGGTCGATCTGGATGCTGATCAACGGTTGGCGGAGGAGTGATTGCATGGTGGGCATTTTACGCGGTCGGCTGACCGTTCGCTTGTTGGTCGATCGGCTCTCCATCGGCCAGCCGTCGCGGCGGGCAAATCACGATCGGGAAGCTGCGCTGGAAGCTCGGCCAGCCGCTGGCTTCGCCGCGCACGACCAATTTCCATTGCACTTCGTTGTGGTCGGACTTGAACGAGTGCATCAGTTTTTGCGGAATGGCCAGTTCGCAGGTTGCCTCGTGAGCCGAGCCGGGCAAAATCTCAAAATCGTTGGCCCGGAAAAGCGACTGACGATAAACGATGCTGCGATCGGTGCGCGTGTCGGTACCCTGCCGGTAGGCGGCCACTTCCTCGCATTCCAACAGCACCTGGAACGAGTGCATCGACAAATGGCCGGTTTGCGAAACGTGGACGTCGTAGGTGTGCCCCGGCCACAGGGGATGGTCGGAAATTTCGATTTGTGTGGGGCCGACGCCGGTGGCGATCAACAGCGCCCGGATGAAGAAGTAAATCAGCAGAGCGCCGGCCAACAAAAACGGCAGCACGAACAGATCGAGCCACAAGTCGGGTTCGCCGCGCAGATGCGCTCGCACGGCGATGACCACGAACAGGGCCACCAGGGCGTTCCAAAGCAGGCAAGTCGTGGTGGCGGCGAACAGGCGCCAGCCTTGCGAACCGTGCACGGGCAAGCGGTATTTCAGCTTCGTGCCGGGGCTGTTGGTCAGGTCTTCATTGTGCGGCACGGTCGGGTAATCTTTGGCGCCTGCATCGATTTCCTCGAACAGGTCAAGCTGGCCCAGTTCGCCTTGCGCGGCGCGGTGCTCCGGCGATTTGCCCCACTGCCACAGGCTAAACACCAATCCGGCGCCGCCGATCAGGATGAATCCGGAGGGGACCAAAAGCATCATCCAGAACCACCAACTGTAGCCGCGCGCGATGACGGCCACGTCGGGCTCGAGCGGATCGTACCAGCACAGATAGTCGCGGCCGATTTGGATTTGATCGACCAGCGATTCGACATCCGCGCGGCTGTTGGACCATGTGCCGGTGACGTCGTAGGTCCAAATTCGAAATTGCTCCCCCTCGACCTCGTAGCTGATTTTTACCTCGGGCCGATAGACGATGTTGCCATCGCCGTCGTGGCTTTCGCCGATGCGCTTGTCGAGCGCGACGGCGGTGAGCTGGAGGAACTCGTGGTTTGCGCGCCACTCGGGCACAACTTTGCGGGCCAACAGCAAAACGAGGAAGGCTGTGCCGGCCAATAACAACAAGGCAAAGAACAAGGCTTCGCCGGCGCTACCCAGGGTTTTCGACCCCGTGTGGCGATGCCCACGCTTCTTGCCGAACATGCGAAACGAACGCGACACGGCTGGCGAGATTGGAGAAAGTGGAGAAAAGCACCCTTCCCGCGAGTTTACACGATTTCTTGCGGGACGGTCAGCCGGTCGGGCGCACGAAGTCGAAAGAAATCGCACTGGCGCTGTGCATTTTCGGCCAGTCGATTCTTCCCGACCGACACGGTCGGACTAATTTTAGTTTGCCGGGCGAGCCTAAGCCACGGCGGCTTCGGCCTGGCGGCTGCGGCGATAGAAGCCGATGCTTTCCAGTGCCTTGTACACCTCTTCCAGCGTCTTTTCGCCGAAATTCGAGATGCTCAAGAGATCTTCGCGAGTGCAGTGCAGCAGATCGTTGACCGTGAAGATGCCCCGCTCTTCCAAGCAGTTGGTGGTGCGCACCGAGAGACCGATCTCGGCGGTGCTCATGTCCAAGCGTTCGGCCAGATCGGCTTGCGGATTGCGCAACGTATCGAGCGGGATGCGTGTGCGACTCATGGGTTCCCTCCCTAGAACAGGCCCTTCCGGCACAAGCGACCCCACCGTGAGTTCGCCTCCGCGCCGGATTGCCGAACAATATAACGATTTCCACCGTTTTGCCAACTGTCTGAGGTGGTTTTGTGCGTCTTTCCGCGCGGCGCCGGGAAAAGCGTGGTGCTAGCACTCGTTTTGCTCGGGATTCGTTGGGGGATTGCGACTGATATACTTATGTACGGTACTTTCCCATTTGCCTCTGCGAATTGCTCGTCCGTGCATCATTTAACCGAAGAATTGACCGAGGCCCAACTCGCCGCGGTGCGGCACGTGGATGGACCGCTGCTGATTTTGGCCGGTCCGGGCAGCGGCAAGACGCGCGTGGTCACGCATCGAATCGCCCAACTGCTGGAGTCGGGCGTGCCGGCGCGGCACATTCTGGCGCTGACGTTCACCAACAAGGCTGCGGATGAAATGAAGCGCCGCGTGGCCCAGTTGGCCCCGTTGGCCTCGGTGTGGATGAGCACCTTCCATCGGTTCTGTGCCCGGCTGTTGAGGGAATACGCGCCGCAGGTGGGGCTCCCCGAGAACTACACGATCTACGACACGTCGGACAGTCTGTCGGCGCTGAAGCACACGCTGGATGCGCTGGATCTGGATCTGACGCACACCACGCCCGAGCGAGTGCAGGCGGCGATCAGTTGGGCGAAAAACAATCTCATCACGCCCGAGCAGTACGAGCCGCGACGCGGCAGCCCGATCGGGCAGATCGTGGCCCAGGTGTATGGGCCGTACCAGAAACGATTGATCGAAAGCGGCGCGGTCGATTTCGACGACCTGCTTTTGCACGTGGCGGTGCTGTTGCGCGAGAATCCAGAAACCCGCCGCGCGCTCGATCAGCGGTACCGATACATCTTGGTCGACGAATATCAAGATACGAACTTGGCGCAGTACACGATCGTGCGCGCGATGTCGGTCGATTATCCGAACCTGGCGGTCACGGGCGATCCCGACCAATCGATCTACGGTTGGCGCGGCGCGAATCTGAACAACATTCTCGATTTCGAGCACGACTACCCCAACGTGAAGATCGTGCGGCTGGAGCAGAATTATCGCAGCACGAAGCGCATCTTGCGCATGGCCGACAAATTGATCGGCTTCAACAAGCGCCGCAAGGCGAAAGGATTGTTCACCGACAATGCCGAAGGGCGCGCGGTGCGGCTGGTGTTTCACCCGTCGCAGAAAGACGAAGCGGAGCAGATTGCCGCGATGATTGAAACGGAGGTGCGCTCCGGGCGGCGGCGGCCGCGCGATTTCGCGGTGTTCTATCGCACCAATGCGCTGTCGCGCTCGCTGGAATTCGCGCTGCGCGATTACAGCATTCCGTACCAGATGGTCAACGGGCTGGAATTTTATCAGCGCAAGGAGATCAAAGACATCCTGGCGTATTTGCATTTGTTAAACAATCCCCGCGATAACGTGGCTTTTCTGCGGATTATCAATACGCCGCCGCGCGGTATCGGGCGCGGCACGATTGGCCGGCTGCAAGAATATGCGAATGCTCGCGGATTGACGCTGTTGGGCGCCTCGCGCGAGGCGGGAATGATTGAAGGCCTCAACAAGCGCGCCGCGGTTGGCGTGGCAAAATTCGTGGCGATGTTCGATTCCCTCAGCGTGGCGGCCACCGCGCCCGTGGAAGAGATCATCGGCCGGGTGCTCGGCGAATCCGGCTATCAAGACTTCTTGAAAAGATCGGAAGACGAGGAAGATCAAGAGCGCTTGGCCAACATTGAAGAATTGCTGACCGCCGCGCGGGAGTTTGACGAAACGCATCCCGACACCGGCGCTTTGGAAGCGTTCCTGGAACAGGCTGCGCTGGTGAATGATACCGACGCCTGGGAGGTGGACGATGACCGCGTGACGTTGATGACGGTGCACGCCGCCAAGGGTTTGGAATTCCCCGTCGTATTCATGATCGCGCTCGAGGAAGGAATCTTTCCGCACGAGCGCAGCCGCAACGACGAGGAGCAATTGGAAGAGGAACGGCGGCTGCTATTTGTGGGAATGACCCGGGCGAAGGAGGAGCTGCATCTTAGTCGCGCATGCTACCGGCATTACCGCGGCCAGTTTCGTCCGACCGTGCCCAGTGCGTTCCTGATGGAATTGCCGCAGGAGCAAATGGAATTCGAGCAACCGAAGACGGCGGTGTTTGATCCGGGTGTGCCGGAAATCGGCGAAGAGGACGCCGCCGCGCTGGACGCTGAAGATTTAGAATTTCCGCCGCGCGAAATATCGTCAAGCGGCACGGCCGTCGTCACGGGTCGCCTTACGACCGCGGCAGAATTGGCCGCGCAGTCCTCTGCAGTGCAGACCAAAGAAGCTGCGGAACCGGCGGGGATCTCGCCCGAAGTGTTTCATCAGGGGATGGTGGTGAAACATCCCGAGTACGGGCTGGGAAAGATCGTGGCTCTTTCCGGCAGCGGTCCCAAGCGGAAGGCAACGGTGATGTTTGCCTCCGGCGCCGTGGAAAAACACTTCCTGCTGATCCACAGCCCGCTGCGCCCGGCATCGGGAAATTAGGCCGGCTGGCTAATTCGCGCGGCGACTTTCTTTGCGATTGCGGCGTTCGTCTTCGCTTAAGACGCCATCGAGCACGATCTCAAGGATCGAATCGAATTGCTCTTGCGATGAAACCTGACGGCCGACGAAGTGGTTGGTGAACATCGTGCCGTACAGCAAGTTGCCGATCGTGTCGAGGATGCGATCCACCGGCAGATCGTTGCGCACGCGCCCTTCTTTGATCAAGCGTGTCCACAGTTCACGCCAGCGGGCGCGATTAGCTTCACGGTATTCAAAGTACGTCGGGCGCTTGCGATGCTTGAAGTTCGCGCGCTCCTGGATCAACAGCTCGACGTGCTCCGGGTAATCTTCGAAGAACTGGAAGTACGTGCGGATCGCGTGCGAGATTTGTTCAAACGGTTCTTGGACTTGATCGGCGGCGGCGTTGACGGCCGTTTGCATCTGGCGCATGCCGTTGTCGACGCAGGCGTAAAACAATTCCTCCTTGCTGGAGAAATACAGATAGAGCGTGCCTTTGGCGATCTTCAACTCGGCCGCCACGCGCTCCATTTCGCAATCGGTATAGCCGAGTTCGGCAAACAACCGGGCGGCGGCCTTAACGATCGACTGACGACGTCCAGCGCGATGATCGGCCGGGGAAGTCGGTGATGCGGCGGAAGTAGACATCGGCTTATCGGATCGGAAGTACTGGCGGGATTGGGGTTTGTAGCACGGTGCGAGCGGGCATTGAATCCGAATGCCCGCTTCCTATAATATACCATCAATAGTTGACTGACTAGTCAGTCACCGAACTTTTTTGACCGTCGGGACTCCTCCTGCACTGGCAATATCATGTTTGACGTCGGCTTCACGACGCGTCGGCAATCTCTGCGCGCGCGGCGCTTTTTTTAGCGATCGCGCTGGCTTGCGGAGCGCTTGCTAGCAGCGGCTGCAACGTGCACAGTGATGCCCAACAACCGCCGGCACCAAACCGCCCGAGGTGTATTACACCACTCCCAGCCAAGAAACCGTCACCGAGTACGAGGAATTCACCGGCCGCACCGCCGCCATCAACACAGTCGAGCTGCGATCGCGCGTCAGCGGCTACCTCGACAAAGTAGCCTTCACCGACGGCACCGAGGTGAATCAGGGAGACCTGCTGTTTCAGATCGATCCGCGCCCGTTTCAGGCCGAAAGCGAACGGGTCACAGCAAATGTCAGTCAGGCAAAGGCGCACTTAGATCGGCTGGAGCGCGAAGTGGCGCGCGACCGTCCGCTAGTCGCAAATCGCACCATCACGCCGGATCAATGGGACCAAGTGACCTCCGATCGCGCCGAAGCGGAAGCCACATGGAAGGCCGCGCTAGCGGCGAAAGATTCCGCCGATTTGAACCTGACTTGGACGAAGGTAATTGCCCCAATTAGCGGGCACATCAGCCGGCGGTTGGTCGATCCCGGCAATTTGGTGAAAGCCGACGACACAATGCTGGCCACCATCGTTTCACTCGATCCGATCTACGCCTATTTCGACCTCGACGAGCGCACGGTGCTGCGGATGCGCCGACTACTGGAAGAGGGAAAGCTGCTGAAAACTCCGGAAAAGAGAGTGATCGTGCAAGTGGCGCTGGCGGACGAGGAAGATTTTTCGCGCAAAGGCATGGTCGATTTTTTCGACAACCAGGTCGATTCCACCACTGGCACGCTCCGCTTGCGGGCGGTGATTGAAAATCCAAAACATTTGTTGTTGCCAGGATTGTTCGTGCGGCTGCGGTTCCCGATCGGCGAGGCGCATTCGGCGCTCTTGATCCCCGACGAGGCGATCGGCACTGATCAGGGGCAAAAATATGTGTGGGTCATCGGCGAGGGAGACAAGGTTTCGTATCGCCGCGTGAAGACGGGATTGTTGCACAACGGCAAGCGCGTGATTGAAGACGGGCTGAAGGCCGACGATCGCGTGGTGGTCACCGGCTTGCAGCGGCTGCGAAAGGATTTGCAAGTGGTTCCCAAGCCGCAATCGGATATTGAGACACCAACGACCGGCCCGGTAGCAAGCCCAACGGCTCCAAACAGCACGGCTCCGGGAAAGAAGGAATAGGGAAGTTCCGTGTTTTCACGATTCTTCATCGACCGGCCGATCTTTGCCTCGGTGATCTCGATCTTGATTACGCTCGCCGGGGCGGTCGCCGGTTTCTCGCTGCCGCTGGCGCAGTATCCGCAGGTCACTCCGCCCACCATTCAGGTCGACTGCAATTATCCCGGGGCCAGCGCAGGTGGTGGCGCAAACCGTGGCTGCGCCGATCGAGCAACAAGTCAACGGCGTGGAAAACATGCTCTACATGTCGTCGCAATGCACCAGCGACGGCTCGTACACGCTAACGGTGACGTTCAAGCTGGGCGTGAATTTGAATTTGGCCCAGGTGCTGGTGCAGAACCGCTTGAGCCTGGCGATGCCGCAGTTGCCGGAAGTGGTGCGGCAAACCGGCGTGAGCACGCGGAAGCGCTCGCCGGACATTTTGCTGGCGGTGAGCATCTATTCGCCGGACCTGCGGTACGATCAGCTTTACTTGAGCAATTATGCGTTGCTGCGCATCCGCGACGAGCTGGCGCGGGTGCCTGGCGTGGGGGACGTGTTTGTGTTCGGCCAGCGCGATTACAGCATGCGCATCTGGCTCGATCCCGATAAGCTGGCCGTTCGCAATCTGGCGGTGACCGACGTGATTGACGCCTTGCGTGAGGAGAATATGGACGTGGCGCTGGGGCAAATCGGCCAACCGCCGGCGGTGGATGGCCAACTCAAGCAGATTCCGCTGAGCATCGAAGGGCGATTGAAGGAGCCGGATGAATTCGGCGACATCGTAATTCACACCACGCCCGACGGGCGGATGATACGCATCAAGGACGTCGGCCACGTGGAGATGGGGGCCAAGAGCACCGACATCTCCATGCGGTTCAACGCCAAGCCGACGGTCGGGCTGGCGGTTTTTCAATTGCCCGACGCCAACGCGCTGGATACCGCCGACCGCGTGAAGGCCAAGATGCAGGAGCTGTCACGCGATTTTCCCGAAGGCCTCACCTATGGAGTCGGCTACGACACAACGCCGTACATTCGCGAATCGGTGGCCGAGGTGTTCAAGTCGCTGCGCGATTCGGTCATTCTGGTTGCCATCGTCGTGCTGATTTTTCTGCAAGGCTGGCGGGCGGCCATCATTCCGTTGATCGCCGTGCCGGTGGCGATTATCGGCACGTTTGCGGCGATGGCTGTGGTCGGCTTCAGTTTGAACAACCTGACGCTGTTCGGCTTGGTGCTGGCGATCGGCATTGTGGTCGATGATGCGATCGTGGTGGTCGAGGCGGTGGAATATCACATCGAACGCGGCCTCGCGCCGCGCGCCGCGGCGATCAAAGCGATGAGCCAGGTTTCCGGGCCGATTATTGCAGTCGGCTTCGTGCTGGCGAGCGTGTTTATTCCCTGCGCATTTATCTCGGGCATTGTCGGGCAGTTCTTCCGGCAATTCGCGCTGACGATCGCCATGTCGACCGTGTTTTCCACGATCAATTCCTTGTCACTCAGCCCGGCGCTGGCCGCGCTGCTGTTGAAGCCGCGGCACGGCAAGCAGGATTTATTCACGCGGCTGGTGAATTTCGTATTCGGTTGGCTCTTCAGAGTTTTCAACTTGGGAGTGACGACCTCGACGAACGTCTATTTGAGCCTGGTCGGCAAATTTTTGCGGGTTCCGGTGCTGGTGCTCACGGTGTACGGCGGACTGCTTTGCCTCACGTTCTGGGGTTACCGGCAGTTGCCCACTGGGTTCATTCCCGCGCAGGACAAGGGCTACCTGATTGCGGCGGTGCAATTGCCGGATGCCGCCAGCGCCGAGCGCACCCGCGCGGCGATGGCCAAGATTGAACAAGTCGCCAGGAGCACTCCCGGCGTGAAGTATGCGTTTTCCGTGGCCGGGAATTCGTTTGTGCTGAGCGCGTATGGTTCGAACTTCGGTTCGATGTTTTTGATTTTGAACGAATTCAGCCAACGGCGGACGCCCGACCTCTCGGCCGACTCGATCATGTCGAAGATTCGCGAGCGCTGCGCCGCCGAGATTCCCGAGGCGCAGGTGCTGGTGTTCGGGCCGCCGGCGGTGTCGGGCTTGGGGCGCGCCGGCGGATTCAAGTTCATGGTGGAAGACCGCGGCGGTGTCGGTCTGGTGGAGCTGCAGCAGGAAACCGACAACCTGGTCGCCAAAGGAAATCAGACGCCGGGGCTGGTCGGACTTTCGACCGTCTATAAAGCCAACTCGCCACAACTGTTTGTCGACGTGAACCGCGAGGCATGCATTAAGCAAGGCGTGAGTCTCGACGAGTTGTTTGCAACGCTGCAAGCGTATTTGGGTTCGCGGTACGTGAACGATTTCAATCGCTTCGGCCACACGTGGGAAGTGATCGTCCAGGCCGATCAGAAATATCGCAACCAGGTCGACGATGTGTCGCACTTGAAGGTACGCAATCTAAAAGGCGAAATGGTGCCGCTGGGCTCATTGGTCAATGTGCGGCCGATCGTGGGGCCGCTGGTGCTGACGCGCTACAACATGTATCCGGCGGCGGCAATCAACGGCATGGTGGCCAACGGGTATAGCACGGGGCAGGCCAGCGAGGCGCTGGAGAAATTGGCCAAGGCGGAATTGCCTTCGGCCATGTCGTACGAGTGGACCGAAATCACGTTTCTGGAGCAGAAACAGGCCAACACAGGCATGATCGTGTTTGGCTTTTCAGTCGTGTTCGTCTTTTTGGTGCTGGCGGCGCTGTATGAAAGTTGGTCGTTGCCGCTGGCGGTAATTCTTGTGGTGCCGATGTGCGTATTGTGCTCGTTGGCCGGCGTGTGGATCGCCAAGCAAGACATCAACGTCTTCACGCAAGTGGGCTTTGTGGTGCTGATCGGGCTGGCGTGCAAGAACGCGATATTGATTGTCGAGTTCGCGAAGCTGCGTCGCGATGCGGGCGCCAGTGCCCACGATGCCACGCTGGAAGCTTGCCGGCTGCGGTTGCGGCCGATTTTGATGACGTCATTCGCATTCATCCTGGGCGTGGTGCCGCTGGTGATCGCAACGGGCGCCGGATCGGAAATGCGGCGCGTGCTGGGCACGGCCGCGTTCAGCGGCATGCTCGGCGTGACGCTGTTCGGCATTTTCCTCACGCCGGTGTTTTTCTGGGTGATCGAACATGCCACCCATTGGCGGATTTTCTCCGCCGGGCTGTTGCCTGCAATCGGCGGCGTGCTAATCGACGCCGTGAGCTTGCGGCCGGTGCGGCGCCTGGCCGGGCACGTGATGGCGCGTTCGGGTTCCAAACCAAAGCAGCCGCGGCGATGGCCGTCGGCGCCAAAACTGCGCTGGCCGCTAATCGGCAACGGAAAAGTGCGCAGCGCGAAGTTGAGCGTCGACTCGGGCAATCATCACCAGCCGGCGCCGGCCATCGACGTGCCGGAGCCGCCGCAGCCTGTCCACGAAGTGACCGCGGAAATGCCCGTCAGCGAAGTGCCGACGGCGGCAGAAACGACCGAACAGATTGATTTCACAACGTTGCCGGCGGAACACGTGCAAACGATTGACGCGCCGGCGCCGGCGATTCCCACCGACCACGTGCAAACGGCCGACACGCATCCCCTCGAGCACGAGGCGGCGGTGCCCAGCCCCATCACGGCCACGGTCGAAGCCACGACTGCGAAACCAAAACCTGTAAAAGTGCATCTGGAACCGATTCCTATTAACTGGCAGCCGGACCCGAAGCTCGACCAGAAAAAGCATTGATCCACAACGTGTCATCGCATGTTTTCTCGCTTCTTTATTGATCGACCGATTTTCGCCACAGTGCTGTCGGTGGTAATTACGCTCGCCGGCGGGCTGGGGTTGTTCGTGCTGCCGGTCACGCAGTATCCGGAAATCACGCCGCCGACGGTGGAAGTTTCTACGGTCTATCCCGGCGCCAACGCGCAGGTGGTGGCCGACACCGTGGCCGCGCCGATCGAGCAACAGGTCAACGGCGTCGAAGGCATGATGTACATGTCGTCGCAGTGCACCAACGACGGCAACTATGTGCTGACGGTTACCTTCGAGCCGGGCACTGATCTGAATTTGGCGCAGGTTCTGGTGCAAAACCGCATGGCGCTGGCGCAGCCGGTGCTGCCGGATCTGGTGAAGCGGCGCGGCGTGACCGTGAAGAAGAAATCGCCCAGCGTGCTGATGATCGTCAATCTGTTTTCGCCCGACAACAGTCGCGACAACTTGTATCTGAGCAATTACGCCACCATCCAGTTGCGCGACGAGCTCTCGCGCCTGCCGGGCGTGGGCGATATTTCGTTTCTCGGGCAGCGCGATTACAGCATGCGCATTTGGCTGGATCCGCAGCAGATGGCCATGCGCGGCATCAGCACTGCCGATGTCGTCACTGCCATCGAGCAGCAGAACACGCAGGTGGCCGCGGGGCAGATTGGCCAGCCGCCGGTGCCCATGGGCCAGAAATTCCAATACACGATGAGCACGTTGGGGCGGCTGGACGAGGCGCGGCAGTTCGGCGACATGATCATCAAGACCGACCCCGAGCAGCGCATCATTCGTCTGCGCGACATCGCGCGCACGGAATTGGGCGCGCTGGCGTACGATCAGGTTTGCACGCTGGACAACAAGCCGTCGGTGGCGTTGTCGATTTATCAATTGCCAGGCTCCAACGCGCTGGATACGGCGCACCAGGTACGAGCCAAGATGGAGGAACTGAAAGATCGCTTCCCGGAAGGGGTCGATTACGCGATCGTGTACGACACGACGCCGTTCATTCAGGAATCGGTGAACGAGGTGTTCAAGTCGCTGCGCGACGCCATCATTCTGGTGGCGATCGTCGTGCTGGTGTTTTTGCAAGGTTGGCGGGCGGCGATTATTCCGCTCGTGGCCGTGCCGGTGGCGATCGTCGGCACTTTTGCCGCAATGGCCGCGGCGGGATTTAGCTTGAACACGCTGACGCTGTTCGGCCTAGTGTTGGCCGTGGGCATTGTGGTCGACGACGCCATCGTGGTGGTCGAGGCGATCGAGCACCACATCGAGGAAGGCAAACCGCCGCGCGAGGCCGCCATTGCCGCCATGGATCAGGTGGCCGGGCCGGTGATCGCCGTCGGCTTGGTGCTGTCGGCAGTGTTCGTGCCGTGCGCATTCATCTCCGGCATTGTCGGGCAATTCTTTCGGCAGTTCGCCATGACGATTGCCATTTCGACGGTGATCTCGGCGTTCAATTCGCTCACGCTGAGCCCTGCCCTGGCGGTGCTGCTGCTCAAGCCGCGCGAAAAGGGGCATGGCGAAGCGCTGCCGCGAATTCTGCTGGTGGGAATCGGCGCCTACTTAGGATACTTGTTCTTGGGTGCCTGGCTGCGGCCGTATTTGGAAAACGCATTGCCGCATCTACCAGATTATCTATGGGTGACAATCGGGGTGCTGGCCGGAGGCATCGCGGCCTGGATCGCCAGCTATCCGATCAACTATGTGTTGATGATCGCGTTTCGCTTGTTCAATCAAACATTCAACCTGATCACCGGGGCGTATGTCGGCGTCGTGCGCGTGCTGTTGTGGTCGAGCGTGCTGGTGCTGATCGGCTACGGCGGCTTATTGTACATGACGTACGATCTGTTCAACAAAACTCCGGTCGGGTTCATTCCGCAGCACGACAAGGGGTACCTGCTGGTGAATGTGCGGCTGCCCGATTCGGCATCATTGGGCGCACCGAGGAGGTGATGGCCGACATCGAGCGCATTTGCGACAAGGTGGAAGGGGTCAAGCACACCGTCGCCATCGCCGGGCAATCGCTGTTGTTGGCGGCCAATGCGTCGAACTTCGGCTCGATGTACGTGATGCTCGACGATTTTCACACGCGGGCCGAGGAACATCGCTCGGCCGACGTCATTTCCGCCGAGCTGAAGGAGCGATTTGAAAAAGAGGTTCGCGACGGCGAAGTGAATATCTTAGGCGCGCCGGCGGTCGAAGGCTTGGGCACGGCGGGCGGATTCAAAATTGTGATTGAAGATCGGGCCGATTTGGGACTGGGCACGCTGGAAACCGTGGTGCAGGACATCATCCGCGCCGGCAGCGAGATGCCGAGGCTGCGCGATCTGTTCACCAGCTTCCGCGCAAATACCACGTGGATGTTCCTGGACGTCGATCGCGATGCCGTGAAGCAGATGGGAATTTCGATGGGCGACGTGTTCAACACGTTGCAGGTGAACCTCGGCTCGCTGTACGTGAACGATTTCAACCGCTTCGGCCGCACGTGGCAGGTGAACGTGCAGGCCGACGCGCCATATCGGATGCAGCCGCGCGATCTGAGCCGCCTCTACGTGCCGGGGCGCAACGGCCAGATGGTGCCGATCTCCACGTTCACGCACGTGAAGGAAGTCAGCGGGCCGGTGATGATCATCCGCTACAACGAATATCAATCGGCGTTTGTGAATGCCGACGCGGCGCCGGGAACCAGCTCCGGCCAGGCCATCCAGGAATTGGGCAATGTGGCGAATCAGAGTTTGGCCCAGGGTATGCGGGCCGAATGGACCGAGCTGGCGTTTTTGCAACTGCGGGTGGGCAACACGGCCATGTATGCTTTCGTGCTGGCCGTGGTATTGGTTTTCTTGGTGTTGGCCGCACAGTATGAGAGCTGGTCGCTGCCGTTGGCGGTGATACTGGTGGTGCCGATGTGCTTGTTGTGCTCGGTGGCCGGCGTGATCGCCACGCACATGGATATCAACATCTTCACGCAGGTGGGTTTCGTCGTGCTCGTCGGCCTGGCGTGCAAGAACGCGATTTTGATTGTCGAGTTCGCGCGGGCCCGGCACGAGGCAGGCATGAGCCGGCACGAAGCGGTGCTGGCCGCCTGCCGCTTGCGATTGCGGCCGATCATCATGACGTCGTTTGCGTTCATCTTCGGCGTGGTGCCGCTGGTGCTGAGCGTGGGCGCGGGAGCCGAAATGCGGCGCATTCTGGGCACGGCGGTGTTCTACGGCATGTTGGGCGTCACGCTCTTCGGAATTTTCCTGACGCCGGTGTTCTTCAACGTGATCCAGTTGATTTCGGATCTGCGGCCGAAGCGCGAAGATGAGGAGCCGCCACCGGAAGCGATGGAACTGGAAGAAGTGCACGCGTAGCAAAAGCGCATCGCTTACTGGCGGCAATTAAGCTGCCAAACGCCGTGGCTGAACATAACCTTCTTCGAAGAACGCCCGATACGGCGTGGCCGCGAAATGTTCGCGCAGCTCGGCGTAGTTGCTGATCAGTTCGCTGGCCGGCCGGCCGACTTTGATCGTGTTGGGCTCGAGCCCTGAGACGGCCGTCGCGCCAAGGAACACTTGCACGCGGAGAGAAACGGCTTCGGTTTCGCGGCACATATCTTCGTACCACACGTTGCATTGCGGGCGGTTAGAAAAAGCCTGCTCGAAAAATCGCCAGTGCGCTTGCATGTCCTGAAAGTATCGCTCGACGTCCTGCGGCTTGAACGACATGGCTTGCACCGGCGGGCGCGATTGGTGGCGATATGTCTGCCAGCGCTTGTGCACCTTCGCTTGCTGCAGGCTGAGATACTGCTGGAGCCAATTGAAGCGGCGCAGGCAGACGTAGCGCACATCGTGGCGGCTCATCAGGTGCTGCCATACGCCCCAATGATTGCCGTGGCACACATGGATCATGCAGCCGCGGATTTTCTGCGGGCCTGGCCGCCACGCAATATGGTCCAGCACCCACGGCGCCGCGCCTTGCTCCATTTGCGGCACAAGGTCGAATGCTCGTTAAACAGCTCCGTCTCTGTGCGGATGTTTGGATGCTGATTCAGCAGCGTGCGAATCATGTGCGTGCCGGTGTGCGGCAGGCTGGCCACGATAAAGCGCGTGACCGGGCCGGTCTCGGGTTTGGGGCGCAGGAATTCACGGACCGATTGAAACATGACGTCTCGGGTCGGGGATGGACCCTCCAATTCGCTAAGTCGAAAATCGACTTCGCTGGCTGATTTACCGGAAGACAAGACGAGCTATCACCGGAGAATCGAATCAGGCAGATTCAATTTTTCTCGGTAAAGCGGCGGCCGAAAATTCTCTTTTTCCGCTTTCTTTTATGAAACCACCGTCCATCGGGGGATGCGCAAGTCCATGCGGCGACAAGATTTTTGGCGACGCACGTCCCATTTGGCTGTATAATTCCCGCAGACCGCCGATTCGTGGGTGCTCGCGACGGGAAGTCGCGAGCCGGCTCTTTTCTTCGTGGGGTGATTTATGTGCCGCATCTCTTCGATCTTCCGACATGCGCTATGCGCTTTTGCGCTGGTGCTACTGGTTACGCAACCGGGCGACGTGCTTGCTCGTGGCGGCGGTGGTGGCGGCGGTGGTGGCGGCGGTGGTGGACACGGTGGTGGACATGGCGGCGGCGGATTCAGCGGCTTTAGCGGCGGATCGGGATTCAGCGGACGCAACTTTTCGGGCGGTTCGGGCATCGGCAACGGATCAGGATTTACGCCGCAGCTTTTCGGGCGGATCAGGGGTCGGCAGCGGATCGAACTTTAGCGGCGCGGGCCGGAACTTCGTGGGCAGCGGCGCCGGATCGGGAAGCGGATCGAACTTCAGCCGCGGAAATCAATCCTCCATGGGCAATGGGATCGTAGGGAGCAGCGCCAATTTCGGCGACCGTGGTTTCAGCGGCAGGGATTTCGGCAATAGCGGCAATGGAAACCTGACTCGCAGCGGGGCGCAAGCTTCAACATGCGCAATTTCGATGGCGGCGATCGACAATTTTCCGCGCCAACTTCAACAACGGCAGCGCGCCGAGTTTTGCGAACTCCTCGCGCCGGTGCGGCGAAAATCGGAAACTTTGATAACGGCGCCGCCGGACGGAATTTTTCCGCGTTCCACAATAACTTTCATAACAGCGATTTTCATAACAACGGCTTCAACAGTTCGCTCAGCCGCAATTGGCAGAGCGGGCAGAACTTCAGTCACTTCCACGGAAACAATTTCAATCACTTCAACAATTTTTGCCGCCGCGGCGGCTGGTGGGGCATTCCGTTTTGCTATCCGTGGACCTGGGGATGGTGGGGCGGTTTCGGCTGGGGCTTAGGTTACAACTACTACGACTACGTGCCCGCCTACTGCTACGACACCACGCTGGTGGCCACGGTTGGTTACGGCGGGATAGTGGACCAGACGTCGGCGTCTGCCCCGCTGGCCGAAGTTGTTCCGCCGGAATCGCCGCTGCCAGGAAACGACGCGATCAATGCCGACGCCAACCTGCAGGGCGATGCGCAAACGGGCGCCATGTTCTTCTCGCAGGCCGAGAATGCCTTCCATGCTGGCAAGTATCGCGATTCATTCCGCATGGCCAATCACGCGGCGATCGAATCGCCGGAGAATCCGCGGGCGCCGGAATTAATGTCGCTCTCGCTGTTCGCCCTGGGAGAATATCCCGCCGCGGCAGCCCAAGCGCACTTCGCTTTAGCGCTGGGGCCGCCGACCGACTGGGCCTCCATCTTCGGCTACTACGGCGACGCGGACACATACACCAAGCAGCTTCGGGCGCTGGAAAAATACTCCAGCGACAACCCCCAATCGGTCGAGGGACATTTCCTTCTGGGGTATCACTATTTGATGACCGGTTACACGAAGCCGGCGCTCAAAGAGCTACAAGAGGTGGTGAAACTGGCTCCCAGCGATAAGCTGACCGCCGCGCTGGTGAAAAAGTACGGCGGTGAGGCCGCCCCGGCCGCGGCGCCTCCGCCCCCTGCCCCAGGCGCAGCGAAGTCGGATTCCGAACCTGCGACGATCGATTCGCCGCCGCCGGCAATTCCACCAGCGCTTCCGGCGCCGGACCTTGGGTCAGGCAGTTCCTGAAAGCATCTGAGCCGACCGGACCTTATTTCCGGCGGATGACGGCGAACCAGGTCTTTGGTCCGCCGGGGCTGAAAGGCATGTCTTTCACTTTCGGATTGATCTCGAAGTTCGTCGGTTCGATCGATTCGATGTTCCAATCCTTCGCGAAAGCGTCGTGAAGTTCCTGCTTGGAGATTCGCCGGGGGCCCATGCCGGGCGGCTCGGCGTCGCTAAAGCACATCAGGAACACTCGGCCGCCGGGTTTCAGCACGTGGGCTAAACCGGCGACATATTTTTTGCGATCGTCGTCGGAAAACACATGGAACAGGCCGCAGTCGACGATGTTTTCGAACTGCTCATGCCATTCGGCCAGCGCAAGCGCATCGCTTACGAAAAATGTCGCGGATGCGTTGCGCTGGTCCGCTTTGCGTTTAGCTCGTTCAATCGGCGCTGCTAGGAAGTCGATGGCGGTGACTTTGCGGCCGCGCTGGGCGAGGAACAGCGCAAGGTCCCCGGTACCGCAGCCGACATCGAGCACGGAACCGCTGATCCGGTCGGCCGCGGCCACAAACGGCTTCTGCGGCCGGCCAATATCCCACGGCGCTTCGCCGGTATAGGCTTCTTCAAATCTTTTTCGATCGGGAATGTTGGGCGTAGACATCGACGGCTCCTGGAGATTAAGTGCGGCTATAATATCAATTTGTCAGCCAGCCCAACAGCATTCTATGCGCGACGAAGCTTCTTACATTTGCGACTCTTGCGGCGAGGAAATCGTGATTCCGCTGGATCTGTCGGCGGGCGAAAGCCAGGAATACGTGGAAGATTGCCCCGTCTGCTGCCGGCCGAATGTGATCCACGTAGAAGTGGATGAGGACGGCGAACTGCGCATCTGGGCGGAGAAGGAATAAGCCCTGCTAGCGCTTCGTCTTCGAGACCAGCACGTCGGCTTTGACGTCAATGCCGCGGACTTTGGAGCGCAGCGCGTCGACGTGCGGCGCGTGTTGCTCGGCCGTTTTCATGTCGACCCAGCCTTCTTTCACCAGCCGGTACAAGCTGCTGGTGAAGTCGTGCATCCCTTCCTCGCTCGAACCGGCCATGATGCTGGGCAGCTCCTCGTCGCGACCTTCGCGGATGCGCTCCGCCACCACCGTGTTGTTCAACAGCACCTCGGTGGCCGGCACGCGCTGCACGCCGTCGCGAATCGAGGGCAGAAGCCGCTGCGCCGCGATGGCCTGCAGGCTGGCCGCCAGGCTGGAGCGAATGAATTCGTGCTCCTTGGCAGGAAAGAACTCCAACATGCGGTTGAAAGCCTGCATGGTGTCGGCCGTGTGCAGCGTAACGAACACCAGGTGCCCCGTTTCGGCGGCCTGAATGCCGGCTAGCACCGTTTCGCGATCGCGCAGCTCGCCGATCATCATCACGTCGGGATCCTGCGCACGGCGCTGCGCAGGGCGACGACGAAGTCGGGCACGTCGATGCCGATCTCGCGCTGGCTGATGAAGGACATCTTCGGCTGGAAGGCGTATTCCACCGGGTCTTCGATGGTGATGATGTTGCACTGCCGATGGTGGTTGACGTAGTCGATCATCGCCGCCAGCGTGGAGGATTTTCCGCTGCCGGTGATGCCGCACACAACAATCATTCCCTCGTGGGCCTCGGAAGTGAATTTTTCGTAGACCGGCGGCAGATGCAGTTCGTCGAAGGTGGGAATGGTGGGCGAAACGCGGCGGATGGCGGCGTGATATCCGCCGCCGGCGCGGAACACGCTGCAGCGAAAGCGTTCGCCCTCTGCCTCGTGATGCGAAAAATCCAGACTGCCCTGCGCATCGAGCACGCTGCGCATCGCCTCCGGCACAATGGGCAAAAGCAACTGCGCCGTATCTTCGGCCGTGAGCGCCGGCGAATTCACCTGATGCAGCTTCGAGGACACGCGCAGAATCGGGGCCGATCCGACCTTGATGTGTAAATCGGAGGCGTGCACCTCCTTCATCTTCAGCATCAATCGCTGGATGGTGAGATTGTTGAGCGCCAATTTCGGTCCCTCGATATCCGGTTGCGACCCCGTGCCTGATGGAGCATGGAAAGAGCGGGCGACGAGACTCGAACTCGCGACATCCAGCTTGGGAAGCACCCCTGGCCAGCCCAAAAAAGCCCTGAAACTCCCATATTTTTTTGATTCTAGCCGCGTGGTGGACTATTGCAAGGTCTTGCAGCCGATGTCCGCTTTTCTCGAAGGATTTCGGTATGTCGTGGTCATCATCCGGTAGTTTACCGGATCTGTATTTCGCGATCGCGCTTGCGCAGATCTGCTGATCGCGACCGCCACTGGTTCTGTGACGGCTCGCCAATCTGGGAATTACCAACAGCAACGACAACGATGTCGCTGACCGTGATGACCACGGTGGCGTAAGCCGGCCCCTCCGCGCACCAGCCATAGCAGAACGCCGATCAACACAATCCAGAACAACGTATTCATTTGGCATGTCTCCGAGTTGAGGGAATGAAACAGATGGCCGGGCGGCGGAGTGCCGCCCGGCCGAAAAAGATGCGTGGGGCTGAATGCCGCTACGGGGACAGGCTGGGGCGCTGGGCGTCGAGCTCGTCCCAGTCCACGACCTGAGGCGATACGTCTGATACCGGGTCGTCATCGACCTCAATCAAATCGGCCAAGCTGACACCGCGGCGGCTGATTTCTTGCACCGATTCACCGGTGGCTCTTGAAACGGTCCGATCGATTGGCGAAGGATTCATTTGGTAAGCTCCTAGATGTGTGGTGAAATGGTCCTTTGTGTAGGCAGGGCGCACATCAGTGGCCGCTGTGGCACGCGCTGCCCGTATCTCTTCCCCCGTGGAACTGCATCCAGTCGTGATGCAATTCGCGCCGCAGCTGGCTGATTCTGGGGAGAGACAGATGGAAACGGCGAGCAGCATCACCGGTGGAGTTACCCGCGGCCAGGAACTTCACAATTCGCCTTTGGCGTGGCGCCAATCGACTGAGCCAGACCGGAAAATCAATCCGGAAAGCCGCCTGATCGTCCACCGGCGTGCGATGGTCTTCGACCAATGCCGCACGCCACTGGCCGTGCTCGTCATGGTGGTCCAGACGCTGGACATGAAAACCTTTCCGCCGCTGAGCATACTGCGATAGAACATCGTTGCTGTTCAATCGGCAGCCGACACGGCGGCCAGAGCGGATTTGCGAAACGGCATAACGCACCAGTGGACTGGGATGCGCGGCAGCCAGTCTCCTCCGCTGGGCCAACCGACAACAGGCCACGTAACAATTGGCGATCGTTTCCTGGACCAGTTCCTCCCGTGCTTCTGTCGGCAAGCTCCGGAAACAGAAAGCCGCATACCGCCGGATGGCTGGGAGCATTTCCAAAAACCGGCGGTGCCAGCGCGGCCTTTGAACAGGACGCTTGGGCCTGCTTGCAATCGCAATCATGGGGCGTCTCCTTACAGACAAGGTGAGACTGCCCCTGGGCGGGGCAGTCGTGTTGGCAAAAAACACAACTGCCCCGCGCTTGGCAGGGCACAATCGATCCAATGAATCGCTTCCGACTGAGGTGATGGCCTACATATTGGCGTTATGTGGCGATTAGCTCATCTTGCGCTACCGCCTGTTTGTCACAGTGCGAAGAGAGCTCTTGCTCCCGTTCCCACTGGAGCGCCAGCAGGCGCCCTAGCACTTGCGCAAAGTTCCGTTGGGCCGGCGTGAGCAGTTCGCTGGCAAAAGAGGTGGCTCTGGTTTGATCCGTGTCCGTCGTGGACCCAGTTGGCGATTGTGACGTCGACGGCAAGTTGCTCTGCATGATCCGTAACTCCTTCCGGTGGTGGATGAATACTGAAACTCGCCCGGTGTCGCAATCGAATGGGGCAAGGTAAATGGGCTAACTACCCTTCCTTTCAATGGTTATGACGCAAAACACTCAGAAATTTACCTGTGCGTGTACCTTCGCCAGCCACCCTCGGGCACCGCAGCCACGGTGCTTGGGAGCGTCGGCACTAATGCAGCCGGCAATGCATCTGCAAATCAGGTCTTACCGTGGGAGAAGCCGAACTGTTCGACAGCGACGGGAATGATCCTGGAAAAGATGCGGTCTACTGGAATCCGGATGGCAGCACTGGCGATTTAAATACGCTGATTCATCAGGTCAGTGGAGTAACGGCGTTTCAACAAATGAGAAAGGAAACTTGCTAAATGGCGATCTTGCTTGGATCGCAGCATCTTCGCGATTGCGTCACCTTACGGTTCAGAGTCGCTCCCCTATCGACTTCTGGCAAGCAGCGAATTGCCTCAGCACTTTTCTTAGAATGCCAACGCAATCAAACTTTCCCTGCTCGGCGGCGCAGAGCCAGCGCACTGATTAAACCAGTCGCGGCCAGCAAAAAAGTGCAGGGTTCAGGCACAGCGGTAGCTAATACTTGCGTCACAAATAGACGTTGGTAGGCGTCCTGACCACCTGATCCATCCGGATCGTAGTTGCCGATCCCGGCAATCCAGCCAGTGTCACTGATTGCCGTAGCATTTGTCAGAAGCCATCCGCTGGCCGGATCGATTAACGTGTTCAGGTCGACGACCGTTCCGTCCGGATTCCAATAAACGGCACGCGAGCCAAGATCGTTGCCGTCTTCGTCGAATGCCTCCGCTTCGCCGACTGTAAACCCAGCGTTGTTGATCGCAGACGCGCTGCTGAAGGTATGACCGTCCAAATCTGTCCCAAGATTCGCAAGTTCGTTGGCGGCGGTGTCCGACGCATGCCAAAGAACTGCGCGGAATCCGAGATCATTGTGTGAATCGTCGTATTTTTCGGCGTAACCTACGGCTGTGCCAGCGGAATTGATTTTGATTGCCCCCGCGAAGGTGAAGCCGGTTGAATCTGTACCCAGGATTCCTAACTGGGAGATGCTCGTGCCGGACGCATCCCAGCGGGCCGGAGCATACCCGTTGTCGCCGGATTGTATTCCGACTACGGTGCCGGCAGAGTTGATTGCATAGCCAATTCCACTGATGGTGCCAGGGAGGTTATCAAGCTTTGTGGCTGCCGTGCCGGAGGCATTCCAGCGCACCGCAAACTCACCAAGAAAATTCCCCTGGCTGTCGTAATCCTCCGCGTAACCGGCCGCCGTTCCCGCTGCATTGATCGCCAGCGCCTCGCCGTGGGTGTCTCCCGTCAATGTGGTGCCAAATACATCGAGTTGCGTGTACGAAGTTCCGCCCGGATCCCACCGCACCGGGCGCAAGCCGAGCGCAGTTGGTGAAACCAATCTGCCCAACGGCAACGCCGGAGTCGTTAATCGCGCGCGCCTCATCGCGGTCGCCCGTCGGGATGCCAGAGTCTAGGTGCGTCGCAGCCGTGCCGCTGGCAGGCCACCGTACTGCATAGTTCCCTAAGCCTCCTACGGCAGTTCCAATATTGTTAATGTCCCAAGCGGTGTCTCCATGCGCTCCGAGGTTACCAAGTTCCGCTGCCGTATTGGCGCTCCAGCGCACCGGTCGCGGGCCCAGAGAATTTCCTTGATTATCTAAGAAATCGTCAGTCGCACCCACCGCGATTCCGTCATTATTCACTGCTCTAGCAGTTCCTCCGACATAACCGCCCGAAACCGGCGAGTACGTTGGATCGCCATATACCGCCAAACCATCCGCCTGGCTGATGCTGGTGGTCGTCACGGCCAACAGTATTGGCAGGGTGAAAACCAGAAGGCACTGTGTGCTCTTCAAAGACTGACATCCGAACGCGCCGAAAAATCTCATCTCGAATCCCACAAAAATGATTGCGGGCAAAAATGTATCGCCCATTCTACCGTCGCCCCCCAAAATTTCATTGTTTTTTTAGCCGGAAGGGGGAGTATCGCTGCAGAAAGCGTGCAAGTGCAACGTTGGCCGACGTAACAACGGTCCCGTAACCGTCTCCTCCTCCGGATCAATTGTCGCCTCGCTTTGCGCAGACATTGAAGATCGTGGCCGTAGTTGCCGTAAACACAATGGCCGTTGACCATCTCCCCCTCCTGAAAAGGGTTCTTTCGTATGGGAGCAGTAGCAACATATTGCCGAGCGGCTCATTGCAAAGTTCCGGTCCGTCGGGCCGGCAATTACCAATGACCAATTCAAGACGGATTCCGCCTTACCGCGGCGCCGGCTTCTTCCGGCGACCATATCCGAAAGGTCATGCCCGTCCCCATTCCGAACACGGTAGTTAAGCTTTCGGAGCCGATGGTAGTTCCAAAAGAGCGAGAGTAGGTATCGCCGGATCAATTTTCAAAATGCCCCGCTTGGCCAAAAGCCTTGCGGGGTTTTTTGTTGTCGCGGGGCGGAATGCTTTGCGTGGGACGTTGCTAGCAGCGAGATTGGTTTCATTTATGCCCCCCTTTAGGTCGATACAGCTTTCCACGCCGCGCAGGGGGGCCGAGCCTGCGGCGCAGCATCTCTTTCCAGGAGGTCTGCGTGAAATCGGCCTTAGCGACCGTTGCCATCGTGCCGCGCGAGCGATTCAGTTTCGCCGCACGATCGCTGGACAATATTCTTGAGACCATATGAAGCGCGTGAAGCGCATCTATTGTAACCTGCGCGGCATTTTCGGCCACGACGTGAAACCGGATTAGCAACCCTCGACGCGCGCGACCAGCCGAAGGCTCCCAGCATGCAGATCTCCTACAGCCACAAGTTCATCTTCATTCACATTCCCAAGACCGCGGGCACCAGCGTGTCGGTGGCTTTGAGCGCCGTATCGCACCAGCTGCGCGAGCAACTGGTCAATCGCCTGCTGAAAAAGGTCGGGATTTCAGTCAACCATTACGGCCCTCACACCTGGAAGCAGTTTCGCCTGCACGAGACCGCCCTGACGGTCAAGCGGCATTTGCCGACCCGGATCTACGACCACTTTTTCAAGTTTGCATTCGTCCGCAACCCCTGGGACCAGCTTGTCTCTTCTTACCACTGGATCTCGCAGAATCCCAAGCACGGGCGACACAAACTCGTACGGTCGCTCTCGTTCGACGAGTACCTGCGCTACGTGATGGCTCGCGGCAAGTTCTCGCAGCACGGTTTCATCCTGGACCGCCACGAGCGGTTGATCGTCGACTTCGTGGGCCGGTTTGAGCGCTTAGCCGAGGATTTTGCCGCACATTTCGCGGCGTGGTGGGGCTGGCGGCGCCGCTTCAGCACCACAAAAAGGGCTCGCGGGGAGATTACCGCGAGTACTACACTCCGGCCACCGTCCAGCTGGTGCACCAGCACTTTCGCAAAGACATTGAACTGTTGGGCTACACATTCGACGGCGCCGCGGCCGATTGGCCGCTCGGGCAGGTGCTGAAACGCGCCGGGTAGTCTCCCCATTGGTCAATACGGTGCGGTGCTGTTGGCACTTGAGTTGACTGAATCCGAATAGTGTCCGTCGGATGACTTGCTGGCGCGACCACCGGCGGAGTGAACACGGGTTTGAACGCCATCTCGCGCAACCCCGGTGCAACGTGGGTCATTCCCACCGAAAATGAATGGTACAAGGCGGCCTATTATCAGCCGGCGGCACAAGGTGGGGACTCGGACAGTTATTGGGCCTATCCGATGCGCACCAACAGCGTGCCATACTCCGACCAGCCGCCGGGGGCGACGCCCGATAACTCGCGGGTGGGAAACTTCTTTAGCAACGACGGCACGGCTAACGGATACAACGACGGCTATGCGGTCAGCGGATCGATAATTCTATCGACTTCCGGCAAGCAGCGAATTGCTCAGCAATGTTTAGATGCCAACACAATCAAACTTTGCTCGGTGGCGCAGACCAGCGCACTGATTAAACCAGTCGCAGCCAGCAAAAAAGTGCAGGGTTCAGGCACAGCGGTAGCTAATATTTGCGTCACAAATAGACGTTGGTAGGCGTCCTGGCCACCTGATCCATCCGGATCGTAGTTGCCGATCCCCGCAATCCAGCCAGTGTCACTGATTGCCGTGGCGTTTGTCAGCAGCCATCCGCTGTCGGGATCGATTAACGTGTTCAAGTCGACGACCGTTCCGTCCGGATTCCAATACACGGCCCGCGAGCCAAGATCATTGCCGTCTTCGTCGAATGCCTCCGCTTCGCCGACTATATACCCAGCGTTGCTAATCGCTGAGGTAAGGGTTGAGGTATAACCGTCCAAATCTGTCCCAAGATTCGCAAGTTCATTGGCGGCGGAGTCCAACGCATTCCAAAGAACTGCGCGGCTTCCGAGATCCGTGTGAGACTCATCGAATTTTTCAACGTAACCAATGGCTGTGCCAGCGGAATTTATTTTGAATGCGCCTCCAAAGGTACTGCCAGATGAATCCGTGCCCAGAGTCCCTAAATCGGTGACTGTTGTGCCGGACCCGTTCCAGCGAGCCGGGAGCTGCCCGCTGGCGCCGAATTGTATCCCCACCACGGTCCCTGACGCGTTGATTGCCCAGCCGATTCCACCGATGGTGCCAGGAAGGTTATCGAGCTTTGTGGCTGCTGTTCCGGAAGCCTCCCAGCGCACCGCGAACACGCCGACAAAATTTCCCTGGCTGTCGTAATCCTCCGCGTAACCGGCCGCCGTTCCCGCTGCATTGATCGACTCCGCCTCGCCGTGCGTGTCGCCACTTAATGTTGTTCCAAAAACGTCAAGTTGCGTATACGAAGTTCCGCCGGGATCCCACCGTACCGGGCGCAATCCGAACTCGTTCGTCAAATCAATCTGGCCGACGGCAACCCCGGCATCGTTGATCGCGCGGGCTTCATCGCGGGCATTGGGGCCCGTTGCGGTTCCACGCTGTAGCTCAGTAGCAACCGTGCCGTTGGCAGGCCAGCGTATTGCAAAACCGGACACTGCTCCTACTGCAATTCCGCTATTGTTAATGTCGGCCGCTAACGCACTGACGTATCCGAACTGATTCTCATTGAGTCCAAGATAGCCAGAGCGGGCGACGAGACTCGAACTCGCGACATCCAGCTTGGGAAGCTAGCGCTCTACCAACTGAGCTACGCCCGCGGATGAGGCTAGTTTACCACGGTCGCCGGGGGCGCAAAATGCCCGAGAAAAGGCACGGAATTCGCAACGTCCTGCCCATGGAACCGGTTTTTGCCGGACTTCCGTAGAGCCTGTAACAACCGGGCCGAAATTCCGCTAGTGAGGGTGTTCCCCTCGCATCTAAGGAGTTTGGCCATGAACCTGAACAGCAAACTGTATCACGGAAAGCGTCGCAATACTCCGGGTCCGACCGTCGTCGTCGATAACGGCGAAGGTTTTGGCCTGATTCTTCGATATCACACGATCGCCCCGATGTTCAAATGGGGCGCCGGCGCGTCGGCCATCGAATTGGACCTCTTGGCGTTGGCCATTCTGACCGATGCGTTGGGGGGCGAAGTATCGCCTGAAACCGTTGTCGAATTCGCCAAGGAAGTGGTTGCCGACTTCCCGGAAGCTGGCTTCACACTGGCCGACTGGCAAATTGAAGCTTGGCTGGAAGCGCGAGCGGCTCGCAAGTAGGCGACTGCACTGGTCGGTTTCGAATCAGGCTACCGACCGCGCACGCTAGCCGCGAATATTCTGCGCGAACCCCACAAATTCGTTGCTCTCCGCCGTATCGGCGGTCATAGTCGGGCCAAACCGTTCGCCCGGTCCCGTGCCAAAACATCTCCTTGAGGAAACGAGGCGGCGGTTCGGAGCCTGGAACGACCGCTAATGAAAACACCCGTAATTTGTTTTTCGCTCATTGCCGTCTGGTCAATGACGTTTATGGCGCGGGCTGCGTGCGGCGCGCCTATGGTCGCCTGGACGTTTGAGACATCGCTTGGCGCCCAAGGTGCGAATTTTGCCAGCGGTTCGACGGTCGGTCCGTTCTCAGCGGAAGTAGGAACCAGATCTGCCACGGCCTGGCATTCGAATGCTGCGACTTCTTGGAGTGCCATCGCCGGCAACGGTTCGTCGAAGGCTTTGTCGGCGAATACATGGAATGTCGGCGACTATTTTCAGTTCGAATTTGACGCCACTGGACTAAACGAACTCGAACTTAGCTTCGACCAGCTCAGCAGCACCAACGGCCCGGCGTATTTCGATCTGCAATTGAGCACCGACGGAACCAATTTCACCAACTTCGGATCGCAGTATATGCTGTATCCGCACGTCGCATGGAGTCCAGTCGTGGAATCAACCAATTTCCGACACACGGTGAACATCGATGCTGCGCTGGCCAATGCTCCTACCTCATACTTCCGAATCGTTGATAATTCGACCACTTCAATCGGATTCATGACGCCGGGCACGGTAAACGACGTCGGCACCAGCCGGATCGACAACGTGTTTGTTAGCTCCGTGCCGGAACCATCATCGGCGGCACTAAGCCTTATCGGGGCCGGAGTTGCGGGCATTGCAGGCGCACGCCGCTTATGCCTCCGACAAAAATCGATGGCGCCCCACTCGCAAGCGTGAATCCGGACCGGCGTTCGCCGTGCGCTTCAGAACAGCTCGCGATTGACTTCCAATTCTTCCAGACATGACGGACTGTCGCTGCGCGCGTTATTCACCACCGGGTTCACCGGATACGCAATCAACTCATCCACCGGATACGGCTGCAGCAAATAATTCAGCGCCGCCGGATCCGTCTCATCGGGATTGAGCCAGGCGTCGTAGTCCTTGGGCGACAAAATCACCGGCATGCGATCGTGCAGCGGTCGCACCAGTTCGTCGGCGTCGGTCGTCAGAATCGTACAGGAATCGATCTCCTCGGCTTGACCCCCTTTCGTCCAACGGTCCCACAGCCCTGCGAAAGCGAACGGCTGATCGTCGCGGCGGCGGAAGTAGAACGGCTGCTTTCGCTTGCCTTGCTTTTGCCATTCCAGAAAACCATCGGCGGCGATCAAACAGCGGCGGCTGCGCATCGGCACGCGAAAGGCGGGTTTCTCGGCGGCGGTTTCGCAGCGGGCATTGATCATCCGCGAGCCAACGCCGGGATCGGTGGCCCAGAACGGAATCAGCCCCCAGTGCATCATCGACAGTTGCCGGCCGCCGTTGGTTTGGCGAACGACGGCCACATCTTGCGTGGGCGCGATGTTATAGCGCAGCGGCAGTTGCAGTTCCGCGCGGCCCCCGGCGCAAAGTGCTGGATGAGCACTGCGGCTGGAGTCCGCAATGTAAAACGTCCACACATGGTTGCCACCCGGAAATGGTTCCCCCTGCTTGACATTGTATGGTCGTCGGCAAGCGGTTTCCAAAATGTTACTGCTACTGGAAATCTCTGGACGTGGAGCGCAGGCCGGCGAGTGATTCGTTCATGTTTTCCAGGCGCGAGACCAGGACGTGGGTCACGCCTTGCTGATTCTGTAAGCGGCCGCTGGCGATGTAGGCCGAGGCGGTGCGAGCGACCTGGTAAAACCGCTCCCACACGTCCATGCGCACGATTAAGTTGGCCGTGCCGGTTTCATCTTCGATCGTCACAAAGGTGATGCCCTTGGCGGTGCCGGGGCGCTGGCGCACCAGCACCAAACCGGCCACGCGCACGAAGCGGCCGTCTTTCATCGCGGCCAACTTGGCGGCGGGCGCCACGTGCAGTTGATCGAGCTCACGGCGGAAGAACGAGATGGGATGCGCTTTCAGCGACAATCCGGCGGTGCGGTAATCGGCGAAAACTTCTTGGCGACCGTCCATCGCAGGCAATTCCAAAGCCGCCTCGTTGTCTTGCATCTGGTCGAACAGCGGTTGTTTGCCGTTTTGTTCTGTCGGGCGCAGTGCCCGCCACAGCGACGCCCGGCGATTCAGATGCAGCGAGCCGAAGGCGTCGGCGCGGGCCAGCCGCGCAACGATCGGCGCGGGAGCCCGTGTGCGGCGGGTAAAATCGTCGATCGATTGGAATGGCCCCTGTTCGCGCGCTTGCTCGATGCGCTGCGCTTGCGCTTGCGGCAAGCCGACGAATCATGCGCAATCCCAAGCGAATGGCGCCCGCTTCCAGCGTGCAATCCCAGTGGCTGTGGTTCACGTCGATCGGCCGAACCTCGACGCCATGCTCCTGGGCGTTGCGCACCAGTTGGGCCGGGGCGTAAAAGCCCATCGGCTGGCTATTTAATAGTGCGGCGCAAAAGGCCGCCGGGTAATGACACTTCAGCCACGCCGAAACGTAGGCCAGCAGGGCGAAACTGGCGGCGTGCGATTCGGGAAAGCCGTATTCGCCAAAGCCGCTGATTTGCTTGAACACCATTTCGGCAAACTCGGCCGTCAATCCTTTGGCGCGCATGCCGGCGATCAGGCGGGTGCGAAAGGCCTCGATTACCCCGGGACGACGCCAGCCGGCCATCGCGCGGCGCAGTTGATCGGCTTCGCCGGGAGTAAAACCGGCGGCCACCATCGCCAGCCGCATGGCTTGCTCCTGAAACAGCGGCACGCCCAAGGTTTTGTGCAGCACGGCGCGAATTTCGTCGTTGGGATATTCGATCGGTTCACCCGTGCTGCGGCGGCGCAGATATGGATGCACCATGTCCCCCTGGATCGGGCCGGGGCGCACAATCGCCACTTCGATCACCAGGTCGTAAAACTGGCGCGGCCGCAGCCGCGGGAGCATGCTCATCTGGGCACGGCTTTCGATTTGAAACACGCCCATCGTGTCGGCCTGGCAAATCATTTCGTACACGGCGGCGTCCCCTTCGGGAATGGCGGCCAGTGTGAGCGGGCGCCCGTGATGCTGTTGGACCAGATCGAAACATTTGTGAATCGCCGTGAGCATGCCGAGCGACAAACAATCGACTTTCAAAATGCCCAGTTCGTCCAGATCGTCTTTGTCCCACTCGATCACCGTGCGCCCTTCCATGGCGGCGTTTTCAATCGGCACCAATTCGCACAGCGGGCCTTGCGTGATCACCAGTCCGCCGACGTGCTGGCCCAAATGGCGAGGGAAGCCGAGCAGTTCACCAACCAGGCCCAGCAGTTGGCGGCCGATTGGCGATTGCGGCTCGATGCCGGCGGCAGCGCAGCGATTTTCCGGCACGCTACGGTGAGCATCGAGCGATTTCGACAAGCGCATCGACCCGATCCAACGACAGGCCCAGCGCTTTGCCGACGTCACGCACAGCGGAACGCGGGCGGTAGGTGATCACTTCGGCGGTCATGCCGGCGCGCTCGCGGCCATATTTGTCGTACACGTATTGGATCACTTCTTCGCGGCGCTCGTGCTCGAAATCGACGTCGATATCCGGGGCCTCATTGCGTTCGCGGCTGATGAAGCGTTCGAACAGCACATCCAGCCGCTCCGGATCGACCGAAGTGACGCCCAGGCAGTAGCAAACCGCCGAGTTGGCGGCCGAGCCGCGCCCCTGGCACAAAATGTTGCGCGAGCGGGCAAAGCGCACCAGATCCCAGACCGTGAGAAAGTAAGCTTCATAGCGCAGCTCGGCGATCAGGCTGCAGTTCGTGCTCCAATAGCTGCCGTACCTTGGCGGGAATGCCGGCGGGATAGCGCTTGTTGGCCCCTGCCCAAGTGAGGCGGGTGAGATATTCGATCGGCGTTTGCCCGGCGGGGGCGAGTTCCTCGGGATATTCGTAGCGCAGTTCGTCCAAAGAAAATTGGCAGCGATCGGCGATTTCGATGGTGCGCCGCAGTGCGCCGGCGCGCGGGCAAACATTTCCTGCATCTCTTCGGGCGTTTTCAAATGCCGGGCCGCGTTGGGGAACAACAGTTCGCCGGCGGCGGCCACGCTACAGCCGGCGCGGGTGGACGTGAGCACGTCGGCCAAAGCGCGGCGGCAGGGATGATGAAAATGCACGTTGTTGGCGGCGGCCAGTGGCAGGCCGGCTTGCCCAGCCAGCTCAATGCGCTCGAGCAGCTCTCGTTCGTCGTTCGGGCCGCGATGCAGTTCGGCTAATAAGTAGCAGCGCTCGGCGAACAGTTCGCGATAGCGAAACAGACCTTCGAGCTTCGCTTCGCCCACGATTGCGGCCAGCAATCCTGCGGCATAGTCGGCGATGTCGCTGAACGACAATCGGCATTCGCCTTTGGGAGCATTTCGGCGGCCCACGGTAATCAGCCGTGAGAGTCGCCCATAAGCTTTGCGATCGGTGGCCAAGAGGATGACGGCAGGCGCATCGGCGGGAGTTAGTTCCGCGCCGATCAGCAGCTTCAGTTGCGCTTGCTTGGCGGCGACGTGGGCCCGCACGACTCCGGCCAGGCTGTTGCGGTCGGTGATCGCCAGGGCACGGTAGCCGAGTTCGGCGGCGCGGTACGCCAGTTCATCGGGATGCGAAGCGCCTTCGAGAAAAGAGAAATTGGTTTTGCAATGCAGCTCGGCGTAAGGGATGGCGGCGGGCTGGCGCGGCGGCACAGCATCTAAAGGACGGCGTTTGGGATCGGGCTGGTCGGGCATGACTCACTCAATCAAATGCCCCGTGCAAAAACCATTTGGCATCCGGCAAGCGGCGGAAAAGCCAGAAGCGGCGGCCGGTGGTAGTTTCCACGCGGTAGTAATCGCGCTGGATATGACTGCCACGCCACCAGCCCGTTTGAATCCGCTCCGGACCCCAGGCCCGCGCCACTCGCTGGCAGCCGTGCCAGTGGAATTGAATGGGCGGGCCGTCGGGGATCACCGAGAGCGTTTCCAACGCAATGGGCTCGCGCTCCAAGCGCAACGGGCGCGGCAAGTTTTTCCACCGCGGCGGTTTTGTTTTTCGAGGCGTCACGCCAGCCAGCGGTTCGTAGCGAAAGGCGAATTCGGGCTGGGCCTCGGCTTGCGGCACGGTGCGCACCACCGAAGCGCGCCCCAAGCGATTGCTGAGCCGATCAACCAGCAAGCCCACTTGCCGGCGGCTTTCGCGGCGCGAGGGTTCGAACAGTTCCGGCTGCCAACATTCCAGCGGGGCCGAAGTGAATACGGACAGTTTCACCGCCGTGACCGGGCTAGAGAGCACGATGCGATCCAACTGCAGGCGGGCCAGTTCCAGCAGATGTTTCGCTCGGGCGCTGGCGCGGAACAGGCCGACAAGGATGCGGATCGGCTCGCCCGCTTCGCATTGCAAGTGGCATTGGAGCTGAATCACGCCCTGCTGCCGCTCGGCCAGCGCCTGGCAGATTCGCTCGATCAATTGAGTAAGAATAATGTGCAGCGCTTCACGATTGTCGGTGGCGTATTCCAGTTGCGTTTCGGCGACGATCTCCGGCGGCGGGCGATGCGAGGTGATGGTTTCGGGCGCCGCCCCGGTGGCTTGGTCCAAGCGCAATAGCAACTGCGGATCGAATCGCGCAGCCACGGCATCACGCGCAAGCGCCAACAGTTGTTCGATGCGCAGCAGGCCAAGCTCGGTGAGAAGTTCGACCATTTCTTGGGGCAATTGCAAAGCGGCCAACGGCAAATCAGCGATTGCCTGGATCGTTTGGCCCAGCGGCGCGATCAGTAGGTTTTCACGGCCGTAGTGGGCCAACGCCCAGGCGGCGCCCAACGTGTCGGCAATGGCCAGGCGAACGGTTAAACCCAGTCGACCCAGCGCCCGCAGCGTTTGTTGAGCCAGTCCGCCAGGGCCCGATTCGCCTCCGAACAGTGATCCCACGCCGGTAACGTCGAGGCAAAGATTGTCGGGCCCTTGGATGCCGACAATCGGGCTGAACTGCTCGCACCACGCGGCCAGGTGCGCAGCGCCTGTTGATCGGCCTGTGGATCGTGCTGCTGGAAATGGGCCGGCGCCAGCGCCGTGGCCTCGGCCAGCGGCATGCCGATGCGAACGCCGTACTTGCCGGAGCACGCCACGACCCGAAAACAGCCGCGCTCGGGCGCGTACAAAACGAGTTCGCAGCGTTTAAGCTCGGGTTGTGCGCTTCGCACCCGCTGTAGTGGCCATTGCGGGAGCCACACGCACATGGCGCGACTGTTGGAGCGTGCCGGTTTCATCGTCTAGTTCCAACTCGATGGATTTGTGCGCACTGGCATTGCGACAGCGCAGCAGTTCGACTCGCAATCGACGGCGACTTTGATTCGAAGGCGCCGCTTCGACAAGCAGTTGCATTTCGGACCAGGTGGGCTGCCCCCTTACGCTGGTGGGCCGGATGAACAATCCCACGGTTCCGGCAGTTTCGGCGGCCAGTTGCAGCGCGCGAAAGGCGCGGTCGTCGAGCCTGGCCGGCTGGCACAAAACCGCTCCTACGCCCTGGCAAGTCGAGCGCCTGGTTCAAAGCCCAAAGTTGATCTTTCTGCGTGCGCACACGGCAGAAGATGACATGGCTTAAATCGATGCCCAAGTTGGCGGCGGCCGGCGGATAAAATTCGCGCGCGCGATCGACGACCACCAGTGCCCCGCCCTCGCGGCAAGCTTCGCGCGCGGCAATCAGGGCCAGAGCCAGCGCCGCCGGCGGCCTGGTCGGCTAGATATTCCACCAGCGTGCCGCGGCGAAAACCGCGCAGGCAGAATCCGATCCAGCGCCCGGCAGCCGCTGGTAAACCCGGGTCCCGCCGGGCGGCGGGCCGCTTCCCAGCGCTGGAGTTGGCGGCGCAGGGCCGCCACAAGTTCACGTTGGCCGGTCAGTGCTAGCATCGGTAGAATACTATACTTTTGTATAGTATCATGTCAAGCGCACAAGGCGTGGGGCCACGCGACTGCCAACCGAAAGATCGCTACTTTTTGGCACGTGGAATGCTCCATAATCTCGCAGAACAAGCGAGGTCGTTATGGAACCTGTGATGCTTTGCAACTTGTTGACGTACGGACTTATGGCCGCGCTGGGTGTCTTCTTTGTGCTCAGCGTGGCTTCCGGACTATCGGTCTGGCATTGGCCGCCATATCTGCACAAACGCCACTGGTAATTCGCTTGCAGCGCAGCGAAGAAATTCGCTCGAATCCGGCCCCGCCTGTTACGGCTTGCTGCCGACCAAGTAGATGTCGGAACACAGCGTCGGCAGCAACCGCAGCGGCCAGTCCAAAATCGCCGCCAGCCATAGCACCGCCGCCGGATACCTGCCAGGGCTCGCCCAATTTCGGCCAAAAACTTTGATGTCGGCCAGATGCAAATCGTTGCCGATATATTTCAGCTCGCCCACCGACGGCTCGCGCACGTGCCCGCGAAACACATCGACATCGTACCAGGCGCTCATCAGGCTCGGCACCCCGATGCCCAGCGGCGTGGCAATCCGCTTGCGAACATTGAAGCGGTTTTGGGGTGCTGATGATCAGACGGCCGCCGCTGCGCAACCACGACACCACATCGTGCAACACTCGCCGCGGCGAGTGATGCCAATGCTCGATGCTGTCGAAGCAAGTAAACGCATCGAACGGGCCTTGCACGGCGTCGCCCAATCCCTGGGCCACCAAATCGCGGGCAACAATTTCCACGCCGTATCGTTTGTGAATTTCCAGAATCGAATCGCCCATCCGCAAATTGACTTCATCCCTGAAATCGTCGACCAGCACCACGCGCTTGAAGCCCGCCGCCGCGCAACCCACCGAAAACATTCCCACCCCGCCCCCCAGGTCGCAAACGCTCGCCTGCGTGTGGGGCGTACCGTCGGGCATGCGCGCAGTCAGCTCGATGTTGAACGCGATGCGCGGAATGTCGTTCAGTTGATCGGCCACCAGCTCTGGCGGATATTCGTGCGCGATCTTCGTCAGCGTGGCAACCAATTCAGAGTGATTCACGAGATGCCCCTGCGCAGCGCTTGCTCGAGAATCGAAAAGTGCCTGGTCGTAGGTGTGCGAAGCATCAAATGCATCGGGGACCGGTCTTGTCTGGAAGGGCTAAGGCCGCGGGCTTTCCAATCGGCGCGGCGGGCCGGATAATACGCCAGTATAATCGCCACCACGCCGATACCGCATGCCCCCGTAGCTCAGTGGATAGAGCGAGTGTTTCCTAAACACTAGGTCGCAGGTTCGATTCCTGCCGGGGGTACTGAGGCGGCAGGCCTAAGAGACGAGAGGCGAGGGACGAGAAGACCAGAACAGTAACGCGCACTCAGCGCGTTGTCGAATTGCTCGAGCGGAATGCCAGCCGCGCGGCGCCGATGGCGGAGTTGTCTTCGCCCGTCTTGGAGACCAGTTCTTCCTGCACGCTGCCGGATTGCTGGCTGCCTAAGCCGAGAACTTGCCAATGGCGATGGTCGGCGCGGGCCAGTTGGTAGCCCGAGTTGATGACCGCCTGCTTAGTCTTGTTGTCGATGGCCACAATCGCCAACTTTGCGGTGCCCATCGATTTGGTGCGCTCGAAGAAAGCCAGGCGCGGAATAACCGTCGTCGCCGGCGGCGGCAGCGCCAGCCCGGGGAAACCCAAGTACATTTCGCTGCGATCGGTGCCGACGCCGCCGGAGCCGATTTCGAGCACGACGTCGGCCTCCTCGGCTTTGCTGACCAGGCTGCAATTGTTCTTGAGCAATCGTTCGTGCAGCGCCACGAGAATGTAGTTCTTGTCGACGCTGTCGAAATACTGGGCGTCGATGAACACCTTCGCGCCGGCAATCGGTTTCAAATTGAATTTATCCAACGCGCGATCGGCGGCACTGGAGATCAGCAACTGCTCGATGCCGGTGCGCACGGTGTCGGAATGCTTAATTGTCGTGCAACCGCTCAGGCAAGCGGCGGCCAAAACGCAAAGAATCAACAGGCGGCTCATGATCGTGATGGATGGCTCGGTATTTTGGGACTCTTGGAATTCTTATCGGTCAAGGAAAGTGTGCCGGTTGAGCGGAGTTTACGGTTAAGCTGGCGCAAGGCGGCAAGCTGCGGCATTGCCGGGGGATCGCGGTCAAAACTCCAGGCCGCGGATATGACCTTGCGCCCGAACATTTTGCCCGGCCCAGGGTTGCATTTTTTGGGCTTTCGGGGAAAATGTCGGGTTCTCACGTTCGGAAGTGGGATGGGTTTCAAGCTCGAGAATGCAGCAAGTCGCTGGCAGGCTTGGCGTTAAAGCGCCTAGGCCGTGCTAGCGTCGCGCTTCGCATCGACAACACTGGGTATTCGCAGCGAGGACATTGATATCTATGGCGGAAACATTGCAAGCTGACGCGCAGGGAATGGCACGGCAAGCGCAGTGCCAAGCGGCTGCGGACCGACGGCAAGGTGCCGGCGGTGCTGTATGGCCACGGCAAAAAGACGCTGAGCCTGACGATTCCGGCGGATCAAATCAAAGCCGCGTTGCGGCACGGCTCGCGCGTGGTGCAGCTCAAGGGAGCCGCCACCGACAGCGCACTGATCAAGGAGCTGCAGTACGACACGTTTGGGCTGGAGATTCTGCACGTCGATTTCACCCGCGTGTCGGCACACGAAAAAGTGAAGGTGAAAGTGCCGCTGGAAGTGCGCGGGCAATCGGCCGGGGTCAAAGAAGGAGGCGTGCTGGAGCACTTGATTCACGAAGTGGAAATCGAATGCCCGGTGAGCGCTATTCCTGAGAAGCTGCAGATCAACATTGCGGCGATGAAGATCGGCAATTCGATGACGGTCGCTCAGGCCACTCTGCCTGAAGGCGTGAAGATCGTCAGCCAGCAGGAAGAAATCGCCGTGCAGGTCTTGAAGCCGTTGGCGGAGGAGGAAGAGGAGGCGGCGCCTGCGGCCGCGGCGGAGGGAGCCGAGCCGGAATTGATCCGCAAGGAGAAGCCGGCTGATGAAGAGGAGGAGGAGAAGTAAGGGCCGTGAAACTCGTCGTGGGCCTGGGCAACCCGGGCCGAAAATACGAGGGCTCGCGCCACAACGTCGGATTTGTCGTACTCAACGAATTGGCGCGGCGGCATCATGCCGGCCGCGCCAAAGCGAATTTCCAAGGAGAGATCAGCGAAACAGAATTTCACGGCCAGAAGATCCTTTTGCTTTGGCCGCACACGTTCATGAATCTCAGCGGCACCAGCGTCTTAGCCGCGCAGCGATTTCTACAAGCTGGACACCAGCGAGGTGTTGATCGTGTGCGACGATTTCAATCTGCCGCTGGCGAAACTGCGGATGCGGCCGGAAGGCTCCTCGGGCGGACAAAACGGGCTGGACGACGTGATCAACCGTCTGGGCACCGAGCAGGTGCCGCGGTTGCGGATTGGCGTCGGGCCCCTGCCCGCGAATTGGGATCCGGCCGATTTTGTGTTGTCGCGGTTTACCAAAGAAGAATTGCCGCAGGTTGAGCCCGCGGTGGTGCGGGCGGCCGATGCGGTGGAAGATTGGACGAAAATTGGAATCGCCGAGTGCATGAATCGATATAATGCGTAATTCAAACTAACCACCGACACATATCCCACTGAAATCATCAAACCGTCCGCACAGGAGCGATCCCTTGGCCACGCAGCAGCACGTATACGAAGGCATGTTCATTTTGGATTCCAACCGGTATGCCCGCGATGCGGCCGGAACGGTGTCGCAGATTCCCACCACGATCGAGCAATTCGGCGGGGCGATGTTGGCCAGCCGGCTGTGGGAAGAGCGGCGGTTGGCGTATCCGATCAAAGGGCATCGCAAGGGAACCTATTGGCTCACGTATTTCCGCTTGGACGGGAAGCAGTTGGATGAATTGACTCGGCGGTTCCAACTGAACGAAGGCATTTTGCGCAGCCTGCTGTTGAAGATCGATCCGCGGATTTCAGACGCCATGGTGCAACATGCGCTAACCGGCGGCGGCCCGATGGCCGAACGCAAACCCAAGGAGGCGGAACCTCGAGTGGTGGTAGCAGCAGTGGAGGAGGTCGAGGAGATCGAAGGGATCAACGAGAAGGAAGTGTAGCAGCGTCGTTGCCGGGATGGGCCACGCAGCATGCCTGTCGCCGCCAGTTGTTTTGGCTCTTGCGATGTGTTAGCCTGTTGGTCACCTTACGATACGCATGTTCAGCCAGGCGTTGGCTGTAGGAGACGATCATGGCCAGTTTCAATCGCGTCATTCTCGTGGGCAATCTCACCCGCGATCCGGAGTTGCGCTACATTCCCAGCGGCACGGCCGTCACCGACGTCGGCCTGGCGGTGAACGATCGCCGCAAGAACGCCCAAGGCGAATGGGTGGAAGACACCACGTTTGTGGACGTGACGCTGTGGGGCCGCACCGCGGAAGTGGCCAGCGAGTATCTGAACAAAGGCTCGCCCGTGCTGATCGAGGGGCGGCTGAAGCTCGACACCTGGGAAAAAGACGGCAAGAAGAATTCCAAGCTGCGCGTGATCGGCGAGCGGATGCAAATGCTGGGTGGCAAAGGCTCGGGCGGCGGTGGCGGCCCGGGCGGCGGTGGCGGATCGGGCAGTCGCGGCGCCAAGCAGGGCCAGCCTCGCGAAATGGAGGCGGCCGAAGCTGCCGCGGGATCGTTTGATAATGGCGGCGCGGAACCGCCGCCTGATTTGCCGTTTTAACAACGAATACGGATTCGTCGGAGAGTTGAAAAATGCCCAAAACAAAACCACACGTCCTTCCGGCCAGCGACCGGCGCATCAAGACGCGGCCAGCGCGGCGGAATCGAATTGCTCTTGATCCAATCGGTCGATCATCTCGGCAAGCAGGGAGAAGTCGTCGAAGTTAAGCGCGGCTTCGCAATGAATTACCTGCTGCCGCAAGGGCTGGCCACCATCGCCAGCGACCATCACAAGCGAATGGTCGACAAGCATAAGGCCAAGCTGCTGCAAATTCAGCACGAGCGGCTGGCCGGATTGCGGCAATTGGCCGAACGCATCGCGGCCCAAAGCGTGACGATCGAAGCCAATGCCAACGACGAAGGGCATCTGTATGGCTCGGTCGGTGCGCCGGAAATCGTCAAGGCGCTCAAGCAAACCGACATCACCGTGACGCCCGATCAGGTGCGGCTCAAAGGGCCGCTCAAGGAATTGGGGCTGTACACCGTCGACGTGCACCTGGGGCAGGAGATCGAAAGCCAGTTGAAAGTTTGGGTGGTGCCGACGGTGGGCGAAGGGGAAGGTCAGCTAGCCGCGCAAGGCAAGTCGGCCGCCAAGGAAAAGGGTCAGGAAGCAAAGTCGGAGAATTAGCGATCTCGCGGTGGGGCAGAATAGCCCGTTGCGTTCCGCCCGGGCGCAGCGCACTGCATCATGGAGGAGCAGACCCATGTCGACGGTTCAGCGCAAGCCCGAAAGCCGAGCGGCCCGCAAGCCGCCGGTCACCTCAGAGATTCTCGACCGTCAGCCGCCGCGCAATCTGGACGCGGAAAAGGCCGTGCTGGGAAGCATTCTGCTGTTGCCGCAGGTGTGCGACGACGTGGCGCTCATCGTCCGCATCGAAGATTTTTACGACGATGCCAATCGCTTGCTCTATCAGCATCTTTCGCAGATGCACGACGCCGGCAAGCGGATCGACATGACGCTTTTGGTCGAGCGGCTGCGCTCCGCCGGCGAATATGAAGCGATCGGCGGGGCCGCCTATCTGGCCGAGGTCGGCCGCAGCGCCCCACAGCCTCGCACGCCGTCCATTATGCCGAAATCGTCCGCGACAAGGCCATGCTCCGGGCGCTGATCGAATCGAGCACCGAAATTCTACGCAATGCGTATGACGAATCGAGTGAGACACGCGAGCAGGTGAACCGCGCGGAGCAAAGCATTTTTGAAATTCTCGACAAGCGGCACGCCAGCCAAGTGCTCAGCGCCAACGAGCTGATCGCCGAGGCGCTGGCGCGGATCGACTTGCGCGAAAAAGGGGAGCACAAGGTCGCCGGGGTCGATACTGGCTTTCCGGAACTCGACAATCTCACCGGCGGCTTGCACGATTCCGAACTGAACATCATCGCCGCCCGGCCCAGCATGGGAAAAACGGCGTTCGCCCTGAATGTGGCGGAGTACGTGAGCTGTCATCTGAAGGTGCCGACGTTATTTGTGAGCCTAGAAATGTCGGCGATTGAATTGGCCGACCGGCTGCTGTGCCGCCACGCCCGCATTGATGGCCAGCGGCTTCGCACCGGACACACTACCGTGGAAGATCGGCAGAAGATCATCGAATCGTGCAGCGTGATCAGCCAAGCGCCGCTGTTCGTCGATGATAGCCCGAGCCGGACGATCACGGAAATCGCCGCGGTCGGCCGGCGACTGAAGCGCAAGCACAATCTGGGACTGATCGTGGTCGACTATCTGCAGCTCATCGAGCCCGACAATCCGAAGGATAATCGCCAGGAGCAAGTGGCGCAGATCGCGCGGCGGCTGAAAGGCTTGGCCCGCGAGTTGAACGTGCCGGTGGCATGCTTGGCACAGCTCAATCGGCAAGCCGAGCAAACCGGCGATCACGTGCCGCGCTTGAGTCATCTGCGCGAGTCGGGAGCGATCGAGCAGGACGCCGACGTCGTGATGTTTGTGCACCGCGAGGAATATTACATGACGCCCGACGATCGGGAGAAGGAACGCCAGGACGGCAACCCGCGCGGCCTGCTGGGCGGCGCGCAAATCATCATCGCCAAGCAGCGCAACGGGCCGACCGGCGAAGTGAAGCTGCTCTGGCAGCGCGAATTCACCCGGTTCGCCAACCCCGTGCACCGCCCGCACGACGAATTCGAGCAGTACGCTCCGAGTTCGGCAGAGGCCGAGCCGTTCTAATTGCCCGTAGCATTGTCCTTGTAGTTGATTGCCTTTTTGAAGTCGTCCAAGCTCATCTTTGTTTCGGCCTCGCCTTTGCCGAATATTTCGGCGACAATTAACCTCGTTTTATCGTCTCCGTGATCAAATTGGCGCAGTCGCGCTTCGCCAAATTGGTGGGAAAGTTCTTTGTATTCCTTTCGCTCGCCAAACATGGTTTCCCACCACTTCCACATATACTCGCGGTCTTTTCCAGACTCATCCAAGTCTTTGATAATTAGCCGTGCTGCAGAATCGTACTTACCCCGATCGACGAGCAGTGGCACAAAAGCGAATCGCATACCCTTCGCGTCACGACTTAGGCCAAACGTTTCGACCTTTGGCAATTGTTCGTCGGGAATTTTCTTGCTCAGTTCCTTGGTCGCCGCCAGGAATTCATCTACTTTCATCGTGGGTAGTTTATCGGCGAATTTTCTTAGGAGCGTCAGCGTCTGATCTTCCTTCTTTTCTTTCGACTGAGCGTGCAACGGAAGCCCGCCAGCGCATAACATCGAGAGAAAGATCAAACATCGCATTTTCGAATTTATGAATCGGTCCATATTGCTTACCGTTACCCGAAATCCAATATCATTTCCTGTGCCCTCCGTGTCCACCGGGTACGTGCCAAATCAGACATCGTTCGACAGAGGGGAACGCCTCGAGTGGAATCGCACGCGTTCGATCGAAACGGTCAGCGTCCCAGCAACTTCAGCATCTGGTCGTTTAGTTGCGGCGTGGCGGAGGCCACGAACCACGGTTCTTCCAGATGGAAGGGCTTGCCAAAGTAATCGGTAATCACGCCGCCGGCTTCCAGGACAAATAGCGCACCGGCGGCGACGTCCCACGGTTTGTGGCTGCCGCCCCAATAGGAGTCGAATCGCCCGGCGGCAACGTAGCTTAGGTTGAGTGCTGCGGACCCCGTGCGGCGCACCGCCTGGCAGGCCCCCACGACTCTTGCGAATTCTTCCAGTTCGCGCGCTCCCGGCTCCAGGTGTGACGGAAAACTGACGACGGTGAGCGCCTCCCCGACATCGGTCACCTTGCTGACGGTAATGCGCCGGCCGTTGAGAAACGCCCCCTGCCCCGCGGCTGCGGTGAAGCATTCTTTCAAAATCGGATCGTAGACGGCGCCGCAAATCAGTTCGCCGCGCCGCTCCAAGCCAACCGACGTGCAATAGTGCGGATTCTGGTGGATATAGTTCGTCGTGCCGTCCAAGGGATCGACTACCCAGCGGTATTCGGCACAGCTTTGCCCGTCGAGCCGCCTTCTTCGCCCAAGAAACCATGATCCGGATAGGCCGATAGCAGCATGCCGCGCACGATTTCCTGCGCGGCCAGATCGGCGTCGGTCACCATGTCGAAGCGTGCTTTTTCCCGGGTGTCGAAGTGGCCAATCCAATCCAACAGCACCTGGCCGCCTGCCCGGGCGGCAGCCTCACACGTTTTAAGAAGATCGCTCATCGTTGGTTTGCCGGGCGAGTTTACCAGAGCGCTGGGATTATGTCGCGGGTGGTCGCTTTCCAGCCAAGGCCGAACGAAACTTCGCATTCGGAGATTGTATTGCGGGAATTGGGTGGAATTGCCGGCCGGATTTGTGTAGCTGCACCGTTCTTTTGTCGTACCGCCAGCCCCCCACGGCAGAGTGGCTGCAATACTCCCCGCCCGGCTGCCGCCGCGCCGAGGCCGTTTTTTTTTATGAAAAGCTGGACATTTCGACGGAAGTTGGTATTATCGCGGGTGTGTGGAGCACGGAAGGGTGATTCGGACTAAGCCTTTCGGCAGTGGCCTGCACGATCATTCGTGGATCCCGACTAATTTATTATCCTGCTGGTGACTTAGTAATTCGGCCTCTTCTCTGTTCCGGCCCCGCCGACTTACGCAAGTGAGCGGCGGGGTTTTTTATTGGCTTGGTCAAGTTCTTCGCGCTGCGCCAGAGTGAGTTATGGCCGAGTCTTGCTGGCAGATTGAAGGAACGATAGCCCGGCTGGCTCTCGGCGAATTCCGCGCGGCGATTGATCTGACTCTCCCGGCGCAAGGTCTGACGCTGCGATTTCCCGGCGCGGCAACTGCGGCGCCCTGGCAGATTCTGGGCGTGCAATTCGACGACGGGCAAAGCGTCGCCGCCGGGCCAATAGATGCCTATGTGCGCGGAAACGATCTGGTCGCCACCTACGAGGAAAACCCGCCGCGCCTCGTGCGGGCACAGATCTATTGGCGACGGCTGAAGGCCGCCGATTTTTCGCCTCAGTTCGCCGAACATGTTGCCGCGGCGCTGGATCTGATCGTGTCGGTCAACACCAGCCTGCTGGACAGCGACCCACAATCGAAAGTGATGAGCACATTTCCCGCTGCCCACGAGTTGCTGAGCGTCGGCGGAGATACATCGGTGGCGGAAAACCAATCGCTGCTCGTCCGGCCCGAATCAGGCGGACTCTGTTACGCGGAAATGGTGCATCCAGCCGAATTCTGCCGCACCCAGATCAACGCGAAACTGGACCGTTCGCCGGCAGCGGTGATCCACCATCTGTTTCAAGAGCGATTGGAGAAGGGCGTGATCCTGCGCGGGTGGATTCGGGCGGCGCTGGTGGCACGAAAGCACGATGCGGCCGCCGCGTTGGATGCTTATCAACATTTCGCCGCGGCGGAGCCGCCATTGACGGTGTGAGTTCGCCGTTTCGCCACGGCGCCCAACGTCAAATTCGGATGGCCAGAATTTGCGGCTTCCGGTAGACTGCTGCGCTGCTAGCAGTCTTACTTTCCGCCGCCGCGCACGGAGGCGCCCATGCCGCAGCACCCTTTCGATTTTTACACACCGCCGACCTGCATCTCGACCAGCCCGTGGGAGGCTTGGCGGACGTCCCGGAACACTTGGTCGATCTGCTTATCGACTGCCCTGCGCGGGCCGCGGTGCGCGTGTTCGATGCCGCCATCGACCAACGCGTGGATTTTGTGCTCTTGGCCGGCGGCGTGATCGACCCGCGCGCCTGTGCCCCGCGAGAATGGTTGCTCTTGGTCGAGCAATTCGAACGCCTGGCGGATCGCAATATTACGGTGTATTGGGCCGGCGGGCCGAGCGACCTGGTCGATACGTGGCCCAAGCACATGGCCTGGCCGGCCAACGTAAGAATCTTGCCGCGCGGAAAAGTGCAGCGCCTGCGGCACGAAATTGCCGGCGAGCCGATTTGCGAAATCATCGGCCGCAGTTCGGATGCAGATGGCGCTGGAGAGCCGCAAGAATATGCCCCCAGCCGCGCCAATCTATTTGCGCTGGCGGTGGCACACGCGAATTGGGGGAGTGATGCGCTGGCATCGATCGGCGTCGATTATTGGGCGCTGGGCGGGCGGCACGAGCGCCACGCCTTGCGATCTCGCGCACTGCGTCGCCCACTACCCTGGCAGCCCGCAAGGAAGGCGACCCGACGAATTCGGGCCGCACGGTTGCACGCTAGGATCGGTCGACCAGCAAGGGCGAGTGCGGCTAATGCCCTTGGGTTGCGACGTGGTGCGGTGGCACGCGCCGCGGCTGGCCTTGAGCGACGCAGCCGATCGCCATGATCTGGAGCAAATGCTTCGCTTGCAAACGGCGCAGTTGGCGGAGGAAACCGGCGGCGCGGCATCGCTCATCACTTGGACCATTGCCTGCCAGGGGCCGCTGTTGGCGGCGCTGCGGCGCGGGCAGTTGGCGGCCGAGTTAACGGCACTATTGCGCAGCGAATTTGGCCACCGCTCGACCCCGGCATGGACCGTGGGCATTGCGCCGGAGCTGCCCGAGCAGTTGCCGGCGGCCTGGTACAAGGAAGAAAGTCTCCGTGGGGATTTCTTGCGGGGCGTGCAATCGGTCGCCGATCCCGCCTCGACAGTCGCTGTGGCGGCGGCCGATGCAGCCGTGGCAACTTCGACTGATCCGCTGAGCCTGCCCCTTGCGCTTGTTGAGCCCGGCGACTTGCCGCCGGCGGCGGCCGAAAAAATCGGCTGGCCGGCCGTGTCGCTCGAAGCGGCCGAAGTGCGGCGCCGCGTGCTGCGCGAAGTGGCGTGGCTGGGAGCCGACCTGCTGTGTCCCAATGAAGTCGGCCCGCCGGAGGCCCAGCGATGAAACTGACCGACGTGCAGGTCGATGGTTTCGGCGTGTGGAGCGGATTGACTCTAACGAATCTGTCGCCGCATTGCACCGTTTTCTACGGGCCCAACGAAGCAGGCAAGACGACGCTTTTGCAGTTTTTGCGCGGTGCTGTACGGATTTTCGCCGGAAAGGCGCTCGCGCTATTTGCCTCCCTTGCGCGGCGGGGCCGCCGGCGGAACGCTATCGGTCGCCACTGCCGACGAAGGACTGCTGAAAATTCGCCGCTGCGATGATGGCCGGCCATTGGGCAGCGTCGCCGTCGAAGCCACCGATGGAACGATTCAGGGCGAAGCGCAGTTGCGACGCCTGCTGAACGACGTCGAGGAACCGACGTACAACAACGTGTTTGCCGTCGGGCTGCTTGAAGTGCAGGAATTGGGCACCCTAACCGATATCGACGCCGCACGCTGGCTCTATTCTCTCACGGCAGGGCTCGACCGGGTCTCGCTGTTTGACGTCCAGCAGGAACTGGAGCATTCCCGATTGCGATTAGTGGCGCTCCTGGTTCCAGCACCAGCCGGCGAGCGAGCGCCCGTCGCAAGTAGGCGAACTGTTGAGCCAGCGCGATCGATTGCGGCTTGAACTGGCGCAGCTTGCCGGATTATCGCAGCGCCACGGTCAACTGGCCGGCGACCGGGCGGCGTGCGAAAACGAAATTGCCGAGGTGGCCCACGAGGTGACGGCGCGCGAAGCGGAGCACGGCGCACTGCGTGTCGCCGTGGCGGCATACGATGCCTGGCAACATCGTGCCGCTTTGGATGCGCAACTGGCGGCGATCGGTCAATGGAAGTCCTGGCCCGCCGACGCGGCGCCGCGAATGAAGCGAATTCTGTCGGCAATTCACCAGGCGCGCAGGCGGCGACAGCGGATTGCCGCGCGACGGAAGCAGCTTGGAGGCGAGTTGGGGCAAATCTCGCTCAACGAAGCGTTGTGCCGGCAAGCCGCCCGCATCGAAGCGCTCGCGGAACACGAGTCGTGGATTACCGCGGCCGAGCAGCAACTGCAAGCGGCGGAGGCGACCGCCAAAATGCTTGTCGATCAGCAGTCCAGCCGATTTGCTCACTTACAGCAGACCGCTCCGCAGCTATCGGCATTGGTGCAACCGTTGGACGAGCATGCGTGGGAAACATTGCGACGGCCGGCGGCCAGCGCGGCGAAGTCGCATCGTCGATACGCCGCCGTGGAGCGCGAAAGCCAGGTGCACAAAGAAACCGCGGACGCTTGCCGCCGCCAATTGGAGGCGGCATTGGAAGGCTCCGGGCAGCGACCTGACTGCCGCCATGGAAGCAGCGGGGCAGAAAGTCTCGCAACTGCGCCGGCGCATCCAGCTCAATGAGCCGCTCGATCAACTGGCGAAAACCCAGGCAGACTTGGAACATCGCACTGGTGAGCTGGCGCAGCGGCAGATTTTGCCGCCGCAGATCGTGATTGCGGTCGGCACTGTGTTCGTGTTGGGAGTGGTGTTGCTGTTGAGCGGATTGTTTTTGCCCGCGTCGCTGACCGGTTCCTGGGGTTGGCCATTGTCGTGGATCGGATTGCTGGGAGGCGGCCTGGCGGTCGGTACCAAATTCACCTTGGAGCGCTCCGCCGCTCTGCAGCTTGATGCCTGCCGCAAGCAACTCGGCATGGTGCAGGAGCAAGCGAAACAAGCGGCCGCGGACCGCGATGCGCTGGATCGATCGCTGCCAAAGACGCCTGGATCGCTGTCGGCCCGGCTGCAATCGGCCGAGCAGGAATTGGCGAAGCTGGATGCCCTCTTGCCGCTGGAAACACAGCGGCAGGCGGCCGAACAAACGGCGTCCGAAGTCCGCTTGCGGGGCGCGGTGCTGCGGGACAATTATCAGCAAGTTCGCAGCCGCTGGCGGGCGGCCCTGGCGGCAGCGCAGTTGCCGGACGGCCTAAGCCCGGCGCAGGCGAAACAGATTCTGTTGGTTGCCGGTGAGTATGCAGGCGCTGGCGCACCGCTTGGCAGAAGCACAGGCCGACGTCGATCGGCACCGCCGCGAACTGGCGGCTTTGGCCGGGCGAATCGAGCAGACCTTTGCAGCATCCGGGCTGGAAGCACCCGTGGGTTCGCTGGCAGATCGAGTGCACTTTTTGCGTCGAGAATTGGCGGAGCACGAAAGTCGGCGGCGGCGGCGAGACGCTTTGCGCGTGCGGCGGCAGAAGCTGCGCCGGCGTCAAACGGCCGTCGAGCAGAACTGGCGCCGGTGGCGTCGCCGACGGGAAAGATTGATGGCCGATTGCCACGTGGCCGATCTGGCGGAGTTTCGGCGTCGGGCCGCCGAGCTTGCACGCGTCGAATCGTTGAAAGCGCAGCTCGACGCAGCCACGGTTGAAATCACGTCGCGACTGACTGGGGCAACCAATGAAGCCGTCGTCGGCGCAATAATCGGCGAAAGCTCGCGGCAGCAAGTTGAAGACCAATTGGCCTCCGTGGCCGCACAATTGGAGGATTCTCGGCGGCGGCAGCAGCGGCTGTTCGAACAGCGCGGTCAATTGACCGAACAGATCCGCCTGGTCGGCGGCGATCGCCGTATGGCGGTCAAGCGATTCGAACTGGCGCAAGTGGAACAACGATTGACCAGCGCCCTTTCACGCTGGCAAGTTTTGACCGTCACGGGCCGATTGCTCCAGTGGATTAAGCGCGATTACGAGCGCAATCGACAGCCGGAAACACTGCGACAGGCTTCCGGCTATTTGGCCCGCATGACCGAGGGGCACTATCGCCGGGTGTGGACGCCGTTTGGAGAAAACATTTTGCTGGTGGACGATGCGGAGGGCCGGCCGCTGGGAATCGACGTGCTCAGCCGCGGCACCAGGGAACAATTGTTTCTCAGCCTGCGGTTGGCATTGGTAGCGCTGTTCGCGCAGCGCGGCGCCGTGTTGCCGATGATCCTCGACGACGTGCTGGTGAATTTCGATGGCCATCGGGCCATCAAGGCGGTGGAAGTGCTTCGCGATTTCGCCGCCGAGGGGCACCAATTGCTCGTGTTCACTTGCCACGAACACGTCGCGCAGTTGTTCAAAAACGAGCGGCTGGATGTGCGCCGGCTGCCCGGTAATACTCAAGCAGGGCGCGATCTGCCGTTTTCGATTCGCGAAGAGTTGCCGCCGCGACGCAGCCGCCCGCGCCGAACGAAAGATATTCCACCGACGGCGCAGCCGCTGGACACTGCACCACCAATTGATGACGTGTCGCCTGAGGTTGCGACCTCCGTGCTCGACACGGCAACGTCGGCCGGCCAGGCGAAGGGACATCCTTTGGCCACGCATGCAAGGCGACATCGAGTCGATCCCCCCGAGGCACTGCGCCTCGCTCGCCAGTCCGGCGCCGTCACACCGTAGCGGCGGCACTGACAACCGAGGCCACCAGCCAGAGCGATCGCCTGTTGCTTATCAATGGCAGCGTGTGGGTCGAGGCAGACCAGCGGTCGCCGCACGGGGAAGAGGACGATCGCGAAACATGAGTTCTCGCGGCCCGTTTTTGCCTGGAAAACACGGCACATTTGCGGTTGGTCGGGGCCGGCCGATTCGCTAAAATCTCAGGCTTTCCGGCGTTGCCGAGCCCCGCGCGGTTCATGACGAACCGCTGGCAGCGTCCTTCACCACGGATGGTGATGATGACCCAGGATGGGATTCCGCCGCTTTCTGACAGGGCGCTTGCCGACCGATCGGGCGATGAGCCGGCTTCGGATCATGCCGCGCACCACGACGACGTTGCCCACCACAGTTGGCGGATGTCGGCGCTATTGGGCATCACGCGGCTGGTGCTGCGATTCCCGGTGACCACGCTGGCTTTGGCTTTGGCGTTGGCGGGCGTGTGCTGCGTCTACAGCGGCATGCACTTGGGGTACAAAAGCAGCCGGCTGGATCTATTAAACCCCAACAGCGATCACAACCGGCTGTGGATTGAATACGTCAACGAATTCGGCGATGAAGACGACGCGGTGGTCGTCGTTGAAGGACCGGGGCGCGATCAAGTAGTGCCCGTGCTGGCGGAGCTGTCGGCGGCGTTGGGCGCGAGAAGCGCCTATTTCACGCCATCCTGCACGAAGTCGATCTGAGCGCCATCCGCGCCAAAGGTCTGCACTATCTGCCCGTGGCGGAGCTGCAAACCATCGACAAGTTCCTCGATCAGGCGGTGGCAATCACCGGCGGCGAGTGGTCGCATTTGCAGGTCGCCAAGCAATTCGGCGGCCTGACCCGGATGCTGCAGGCGGCGGTGGCTGGGGCGCCGGGCATCGATTTGAACCAGACTTTGGGCCAGGTAGAACATCTGACCGACAGCCTGTCGGCCAGTTTCGAGCCGACGCCGCATTATCAGTCCCCCTGGCCCGGCATGCCGGCGGCCGTTTCCACGCTGAGCGAACTGGGCACCGAATATCTCGTCGCCAAGGAAGGCCGACTGGGGTTTGTGCTGCTGCGAATCGCCGTCGGCAAGGATGAGCTGGCGCACGGCACTGAATCGATCAAGGCCCTGCGCGAGCTGATCGCCGACACCGCCGCACGGCATCCGAATGTGAAAATCGGATTGACCGGCCTGCCGATTATGGAAAACGACGAAATGCGCTCCAGCGAATCGTCGATGTTCTGGGGCGGCCTGATCGCGTTTGTCGGCGTGGTGATCGTCGTCGTGGCGGGGTTTGGAGGCATCCGCCACGCGCTGATGGCCAACCTGGTGCTGCTAATCGCCACGGCGTGGGCCTTCGGCTATGCCACGCTGGTTGTGGGGCATCTGAATATTCTCAGCATCACGTTCACCGCCACGTTGATTGGCGTGGGAGTCGACTACGGCACCTATTACGTCTCGCGCTACATGGAATTGCGCCGTTCGGGAGGAGAGTGCGACGAATCGCTGCTGAAAACCACTCGCGTCGCGGGGCCCGCCATCATCACCGGCGCGCTATCGACGGTCGTTGCGTTCTTCGCCACCGGGGCGACCAGCTTCAAAGGCATTGCGGAGTTGGGGATCATCGCCGGCGGCGGAATCCTGCTGTGCGCCATCGCCCAACTCTTCGTGCTGCCGGCCATGGTGCGAGTTGTCGACCGCAGCCGCTTGGGGCTGCAGTTTCCACGGCCCGTGCCGGTCTACGCTGCCATCGGTCTGTTAATGAAGGCGCCGCGGTTGATCATCGTGCTGGCCATCGCGCTGACGGTGTTCGGCGTTGCTGGTTTGCGCCATTTGTGGTTCGACTACAACCTGCTGAACATGGAGCCGCGAGGCCTGGAAAGCGTCGAGCTGGAGCGGAAATTGCTCAGCGAGTGCGACCAGAGCATGTGGTACGCCCTGTCGATCGCCGACAGCCGCGAAGAACTGCTGGCGCTGAAAGACAAATTTCTGCAACTGGAATGCGTCGAACGGACCGAGGAAATTGTGTCGCTGTTGCCCGGCGATCATGAAGTGAAGCAGCCGCTGATCGCGGGGATCCACAATCGGCTGGCGTCGCTGCCCGAGCGGCCGCCGCTGATTGCCGTCGATTCGATCGACGAGTTGGGGGCCACGCTGGCGCAGGCCCAGGATCTTGCCGCCCGCGCGCCGCAGGGCGCCGCGTGTGCGCGGCGCTTGGAGCAATTGCGCGATGCGCTGCGCCGCTTGCCGCCGGCCGAATGCTACGCCAAGGTCTCGCAATTTCAGCAGCAGATGGCCGGCGATCTGCTCAGCCGCTTGCACGCGCTCAAGAGCGTATCGAACCCCGACCCGCCGCAGTTGAGCGATCTTCCGGCGAGCCTGGTCAGCCGCTTCGTCGGGCAAAACGGCAAATACTTGCTGAAGATTTACGGACGGGGCGATATTTGGAACATGGATTCGCTGCGACACTTTGTGCATGACGTGCGCAGCGTCGATCCGCGGGCGACCGGCAATCCGCTGCAGGCGTACGAATGCTCGCTGGAAATGAAGCACAGCTACGAGCTGGCCACCCTGTATTCGGTCATTGTGATTTCGTGCGTGCTGTGGTTCGATTTCCGCAATCTAAAGCATTGTGCCATGGCGGCCCTGCCGCAAATCATGGGCATTACGGTCACGCTTGGATTATTGGGCTATTTGAATGTGCCGCTGAACCCCGCGAACTTGATTGCCGTGCCGATGATCTTGGGAATCGGCGTGGATTACAGCGTGTACATCGTGCACGAGTATTTGGAGCAAAAGGGACGCTATCGCATGTCGCCGGGAACGGCCATTGCCGTGACCGTCGATTCGCTAACAACCTTGATCGGCTACGGCAGCCTGTTGTTGGCCACGCACCGGGGGCTAGCAGAGCCTGGGGCGCATGCTGACTTTGGCAGTTACCTTTAGCACGTTTATGTCCGTCATTGCGCTGCCGGCGTTTCTGGTGCTGATCACTCGCAAACGGCCGCTGGTGCCGTGGGTCGGCGATGCGGTGCAGAGCTTCGACCACAACGGGCCTGGTGACAACGGCTTGGACGATAGCACCACCGAGTCGCAGACGCCCTTCTTCCCGCGTCGCGCGGCTTGAAGTATCCTAAGCGGATACTTCAAGGGCTGGTGGCGACCATGGCACAGATCATCCAAGCACCGAAGCGGATTCAGGCGGTCGGTACGCCGCCGAAATTGATTGAAGAATTCTTTGGCCGCGTGAACTCGGCGACTGCGGCCCTCAGCATCGCGCGGATGGTCAGTCCCCCGGGCTGGAGCGAGCCGGGGCAAACGCCCGAATTCGACGAGTACACCATCGTGTTGCGTGGACAGCTCCAGGTGGAAACGCACGATGGCGTGCACCAAGTTGGCGCCGGCCAGGCGATTTTAGCGCCGGGCGGCCAATGGGTGCGCTACAGCACGCCGGGCGCTGAAGGGGCAGAATATGTTGCCGTTTGCCTGCCGGCGTTTTCACCCGAAACAGTGAACCGAGACGCTTGAAACTCGATCTGCACCAAATCGTCAGCCCTTCGCGGCATCGATGGCTTGTTGCAATCGGCTCTTGGGTTGTACGCCCACGAAACGTTCGACCACCTGGCCCCCTTTGAAGATCATCAGCGTGGGGATGCTGTTGACGCCGTAGTTCATGGCCACCGAGGGATTGTCGTCGATATTCACTTTGCCGACTTTGAACGATCCCTGATATTCGCTGGCGAGCTCTTCGACCACCGGAGCGATCATGCGGCACGGCCCGCACCAGGGGGCCCAAAAATCCACCAGCACCGGCAGATCGGATTTGAGCACTTCGTTTTGAAAATTATTGTCGGTAAATTCGGTCGCCATTTTGTCTCCCTTGAATTTGCTGTCAGTCGGCTCGCCGCAGCTCCCGCGACGGATTGTTGGTGATCGGTTACAATCGCATCTCTCAAGCGTCTGGCGAAAATTATAGGGGCGGTGTTTTGGCTGTCAATTCACGGTGAATTCACGCCGCCGGGGGTCTGTTGGACACACGAAAAAGTAGCCCGCGTGCTCCTATCGGCATTTATCGGGTGGAGAACTAAGCATGGTTGACACAATGCGCTGTTTGCTGGTCACCAAGCGCGACGACGGCAAAGTCGAACGGGCCATCACCAATCGCCCCACCTCCGAATTGCCCGCCGGCGACGTGCTGGTGCGCGTCCGTTACTCTTCGCTCAATTACAAAGATGCGCTGGGATGCACGGGGCACCCGGGAGTGGTCAGCCAGTTTCCGCACGTGCCGGGGATCGACGCGGCCGGCGTGGTTGAGCAGAGCAGTTCGCCAAAGTTCGCACCGGGCGCCGAAGTGCTGGTGACGGGTTTTGAATTGGGCGCGCCTCGCTGGGGCGGATACGCGGAGTTCATTCGCGTGCCGGCCGATTGGGTCGTGCCGCTGCCTAAGGGATTGACGTTGCGCGAAAGCATGGCGATCGGCACGGCGGGTTTCACGGCGGCGCTGTGCGTGCAGGCGATCGAGCTGCAAGGCATCGGGCCGAAGACGGGGGACGTGGTGGTGACCGGCGCCAGTGGCGGCGTGGGCACGATCGCCGTCAGCATTCTCGGCCAGACCGGCTACAAAGTCACTGCGGTGAGCGGCAAGCCGGAGCAAGCGGAATTGCTCCGCAAGCTGGGAGCTGCGGAAATTGTGCAGCGCGACGCCGTCGTCGATAAATCCGATCGGCCGATGCTCAAATCGCGCTGGGCGGCGGCAGTGGACACGGTCGGTGGCTTCACGCTTTCAACGTTATTGCGATCGACGCACCCCGGCGCTTGCGTATCGGCCTGCGGTTTGGTCGGCGGCGCGGACTTGCCTCTGACAGTCTATCCATTCATTTTGCGCGGCGTCGTGCTGGCCGGTGTCAGTTCATCGTCATATCCTGCACCGCCACGACCCGGGCTGTGGGCAAAACTGGCCGGGCCCTGGAAGCCGCGCATGCTCAATGAGCTAACCACTGAAATGTGCTTGGAAGATTTGGAGCCGAAGATTCAGGATATTTTGGCCGGCCGCACTGTCGGGCGAACCGTCGTTAAAATTAGCGACTAGTTTCATGCATGAAGTCTTTGAACACACCGCGGATATTGGATTACGAGTTCGGGCCGCCACCTTGCTCGAATTATTTCGCGAAGCGGCCGAGGGCCTGTTCGAGCTGATTGTGGCCGATCTGAACAAGGTGCGGCCGCTACAGGAAGTGCATTTCACGCTGTCCAAGCGCCAGGACGAGTACGACTATTTGCTATTCGACTGGCTGAACGAATTGCTTTACACGTTCGATTCAAAACGGCTGGTGCTGGCGAAGTTCGACGTGCAGATTTCGGCCGAAGGACTAGAGGCAACGGCCCGCGGTGAGCCGCTCGATGCGTCACGACATCAGTTGGAGCACGAAGTGAAGGCGATCACCTATCACGGCCTGAAGGTGGTGCGCGACGGCGACAATTGGCTGGCCGAAATAATCTTAGACATTTGAAGTCTGAGACAATTTCAGCAGCAGATACATTTCGCCCTGATGGCGGGCTTCGTCGTGCAGGCCGTGGATAATGAGCCCTGCCAGTGTATCGCCGCGCAGGTTAACGATTTCGGCCAGACGCGCTTCACTCGCCCCGGCGATGCCGGCCAACATTTGCTCGAGCTGAACACTCAGCAAGTCCCTTAGCTGTTCGCGCGATGGCCACGTGGTGGTTTGCTTCACGGGGCGGCAATTCATGCCGAAAGTTTGTTCCCAGCCCGGCGGCAAGCCTGTTTTGCCGGTGAGCGGCTCCAAACACAGCTCGCCCTGCAGCCAAAGCGCGTGGCCGGCATGCCAGAGGATATGATTCGAAGTGCCCGGCGGCGCCCAAGTAAGCCGATCGGCCGGCGCCGCTTCAAGACGCTCTAGCGTCCCGCGGCGCACCTGTCGGGCGAGCTCCTGAATGACAAACTGAGGCGTCATTCCAAGCATTCTACTCGTCAACTCGCCCCACTCCCACCCGGCGGACGACCGTTCAAGACGGCTCCCGCGGCAGATTGCGCGGGTGGGGTGGCTCTTCATGCTCGGGCAGTTCGCCGCCGAAATCTTCGCCCCATTGGTCGCGCTCTTCCGGCGTGGCGTAGTAGCGGAGCCAGAGTTGGGCATCGCCGCTGGCATCGGAGCAATCCCAGTGCAGATAGCCGGAGGCGTTGTCGATCTTCTTTTCCGGCGACGGGAGAATGTCGCGCCAGATCAAGCAATACAAATCGCGGTCGGTCAAGTGGTCAGTGAAGTCCAGCACGATCCGCTTGCCAAACAGCTTGTGGATTGTGTCCCACAGCACGCCATGCAATTCTTCGTCGGCGAGCTTATCAGGCGAAGGCAGGTTCAGCTCCGGCGTGAACCACTGGTAGATGGGAAGAATCGGCGCCTTTTCCCAAGCCAGCATCGAGGCCAGGAATTCGTTCTCCACCGGCGTGGGAACTTCGTCCTGGTTGAGATGCAGCACGGCCTCGTCGAGATAGGGTTCCATCTCGTCGCGCAACTGAGCGTTGCGCAACAGATGATCAACTTCTTCAGGATTTGGTTTCTCGACCGACGACATGGACGTGAATCCTTAGCGCCCTCGGTGGATTACGTTCCCAGAGTTGTTCTCCAGGTGCCGACCCGCGACAGGAGGGTTCCGCGAGCGACCCGGCTGCGGACGAATCATCCGCGCCGGTGCCCTGCGGCTGACCGCCACGAGGGTCTAAATCTCGACTCTAACCACCCTGCGCGGCGCTTCAAGAGGATTGCCAAAAAACAGCGGCGATTTCTTTGCCAGCACCAGCGCAGTATCATCACGATCCGGTAACTCATGTTGCAGATTTTGCACAATCGTTAAACTTGAACTCGTGGGGCCTGCAAAGGCACTTTGGGCGGTCTCCCGGGCCGACGAACGGCTCGATTTGCTAGCACAATTTCAAGCCATTTCTGCGTATACGATTCGGCCCTCCTGATGGCCCGCCGCGAATTTAGACCCGCCACATCTATGCAGTCCACAGACGTTTTGATTGTCGGCGGGGGGATAATCGGATTGGCGACGGCCTATCAACTCACGCGCCAATATCCGGGCCGCCGCGTGGTGCTGTTGGAGAAAGAGGCGAAACTCGCCACGCATCAATCCGGCCGCAACTCCGGCGTGCTGCACTCGGGAATTTACTATCGCCCCGGCTCGCTGCGTGCGCAGAATTGCCGCACCGGAAAAGTGGCGATGGAGCAGTTCTGCGCGGCCGAAGGAATTGCATACGAAATCTGCGGCAAGGTGATCGTGGCGATCGATGCCGCCGAACTGCCCGCCTTAGAGCGAATTCACGATCGCGGCATCGCCAACGGCGTGAAGTGCGAAATGATCGACCGCTCTCGGCTGGCGGAACTAGAGCCGCACGCGGCGGGTGTGCGGGCGCTGCACGTGCCGGAAACGGGCATCGTCGATTTTCCAGAAGTCTGCCGGCGCTTGGCGCAGCGCGTGACGGAGGCTGGCGCCCGGATGGTTTGCAATGCGCGCGTGACGGGCATACAGCCGCAAGACGGCAGCGTCGTGGTCCACAGCAGCGCCGGCGATTTTCAAGCGGCCTACGTGGTGACCTGCGCCGGATTGTATTCCGACCGAGTCGCTCGCCTCAGCGGGCAAGAGTTAGGGTCGAAAATCATCCCGTTCCGCGGCGAATATTTCGAGCTGAAGCCCGAGGCCAAGCATCTGTGCCGGAACCTGATCTATCCGGTGCCCGATCCGAATTTTCCATTCCTGGGCGTGCACTTCACGCGGCTAATTCATGGCGAAATTGAGTGCGGGCCCAACGCGGTGCTGGCGTTTGCCCGAGAGGGCTACCGCAAGCGAGATATTTCGCTGCGCGATCTGGCCGACACGCTCACTTATCCCGGCTTCCTGCGGCTGGCGGCGAAATATTGGCGCACCGGATGCGGCGAAATGTGGCGCAGTTTCAGCAAGCGGGCGTTCGTGCGGACGCTGCAGCGACTGGTGCCGGAGATTCAAGAAGAACACTTGACGCCGTCGCCCAGCGGCGTGCGGGCCCAGGCGATCGGGCGCGACGGGGCGATGATCGACGATTTCTTGATTTTGGAATCCGAGCGCGTGGTGAATATTTGCAACGCACCTTCGCCGGCGGCGACGGCCGCGCTGAACATTGGGCGCATCGTAGTGGAGAAGCTGGCCGCGCGGTGGTGAGTTACCCGCAGCTCGGCGGGCGCCTCGCCCTCCCGGCCGTTTATTTGGACCGTTCTAAGGCGGTGATCTTTTCCAGGCGCCGCGTGTGGCGGCCGCCTTCAAACGGCGTGTTGAGCCACGTTTCAACCAGACGGTCGATCAACCGTTCGCCCAGCATGTCGGCTGACAGGCAGAGCACGTTGAGGTCGTTGTGGCGGCGGCTCATTTCGGCCGTCAAATCGTCGTGACACGGAGCCGCCCGCACGCCGGGAATCTTATTGGCGGCAATGCACATGCCGATGCCGCTGCCGCAGATCAGAATGCCACGGTCGGCTTCGCCGGCGGCCACTTTGCGCGCGACGGCGGCGGCCATGTCGGGATAGTCGCAGCTCTCGGCGCTGTGCGCGCCGGCGTCGGTCACCTCGTGGCCCAGCTTGGTCACCAATTCGATGAGTTTCGTTTTGACCCGGTAACCGCGATGATCGCAGCCAATGGCAATTCGCATCCCCACCCCCTGTCGCGCAGCTCAAACGAGCGTTCGCACTGCGGCAATTTGACTAAACACCCCACGCTAAAGTTCCAAGTCGCGCAACCGTCCGTCGATTTCGGATTTGATTTGTTCCGCACAGCGACGATATTGTTCGATGGGGCCGCCGATCGGATCGGCCACGTCCGCCCCGTCGGCGCTCAATAAGTGTACCCGACCGGCGGCTTCCGGCCACTGCGATACAATTGCTTCGCGGTGGGATTGGGTCATTGTCCAAATGACGTCGGCGTGGCGAATGAGCTGGCCGCCCAACGGTTGGCTGGCGTGGGAAGCCAGGTCGATGCCCATTTCCGACATCACGGCGACGGCTTCGGCGGCCGGCGCCCGCCCATCATCGCTGACAGGCCGGCCGACGAGACCAGCACACCGTGATCTTCCAATTCGTTGGCTGTGCAACCCACCCGCGCCGCGAGCTGATGCCGGCAGATGGCTTCGGCCATCGGGCTGCGGCAGGTGTTGCCGGTGCACACGAAAACGATGCTCAGATTCGCCAGGCGCTGCAGCGTTTGTTGCGACACCACGCCGGGACGGATGATTTCGAAGCCGCGCTGATTGACTTTGACTACCGACGAGGGCTGGCCAAAGCGCGTGCGGCCGTCGTCGAGCACCAGCGCCACGTCGTCCCCCAGGTTAGCGACGACTTCCTGCGCGGTGAGCGGCGCCTCGGTGCCGGCGCGGTTGGCGCTGGTCACTGTCACCGGTCCCACGACCAGCTTCAGCGTATCGAGGAACATCGGATGGCCGGGAACCCGCAGGCCCACGTCGCCATTGGGGACCACCGCGTGGCGAACCGTGGCCGGCAAGTGGGCCAACAAACTTTCCGGGTGATTGTTTTTACAGACGATGGTCACCGGGCCGGGCCAACAGCGGCGGGCCAGGCGTTGCGCCAGCGGCGTCATGTCGGGCACATAGTCCAGCGCGTCTTCGGCGCTTTTCACGCCCAATGTCAGTGGAGGCCTTCCCGACGTACGATGCTTGACGGCCAATTGGCGGGCCACCGCGTTTTCGTCCAGAGCACTGGCGACCAAGGTGTAGACGGTTTCCGTGGGCAAAGCCACCAGCTTGCCTTCGGCCAGCGCCTGTACGGCGCGATGCACGCAATCGCGCGTATCGTCAGCGCTACGAATGTCGATCACATGCGGCATCAGCCAATCCCTGCAAAAATTCCAGCCACGCTCCGCGGAATGTCCCTGCGAAGCAACTCGGCATGAAGATGCGGCGGCCGGCTCTCGCGGCCCACGATCCTTTCCTATGCCGGGGAAAACCCCATCTGATGAATTTATCCCTCGCAATAAAGCATGGTCAAGTTAAGGCCCCACATAGGCGGAACAAGCGGCAGATTTACCGCAATTTAGCGCTAGAAAGCTTGGCAAACCGGAGCGGCTGAGAGTAACTATCCGCTGGAAAGGAGATGGCGATGAGCGAGCGCCTACGCGGTTTCACGCAGATGCATTTGATGCAGGCCGCTGTACAACTGGCAGCGCGACATCAATTCCTGGTGCGTGCCCAAGTCGATAATGTGGCCGGCCTCCATCACCAGAATCCGATCGGCAAGCGCCAACGTTTGCAGGCGGTGCGTGATGACGATCGTGGTGCGATTGCGCATGAATTGCTCCAGCACCTTGTGGATCAGATGCTCGCTTTCAATGTCAATCTGACTCGTGGCTTCATCAAGAATTAGAATGGGTGGATCCCGGAGGATTGCCCGGGCCAGGGCGATGCGTTGGCGCTGTCCGCCGGAAAGCCGCCCGCCCAATTGTCCTACGTTGGTTTCGTACCCGCTCTCCAGTTGTTCCTCGATGAAGCGGTGGGCGTGGGCCTTCCTGGCGGCTTCGATCACTTGCTGCCGCGTGGCGTTAGGCATTCCGTAGCGGATGTTGTTCTCGACCGTGTCGTCGAACAGCAGTTGTTCCTGCGTGACGATGCCGATCTGGCTGCGCAAATCGCGCATCCGCACGCAGCGCACATCGATGTCGTCAAGCAGGACCGTGCCTTGGGGCGGATCGTAAAATCGCGGAACCAGATTCGCTAGCGTCGTCTTACCGCAACCGTTGGGACCGACGATCGCCAGAGTTTCTCCATACGGAATGCGCAGATTGATTCCCTTGAGCACCGGCTGCTCGCGGATATAATGAAAGTGCACGTTGTCGAACACGATGTGCCGATGATGACGCACCAGCGGCCGCGGCTTGATCGGATCGCAAACGGACGGTTCGCGGTCGAGCATGGCGTATACACGGTCGGCCGCCGCCGAGGCGCGCTGAATCCGATTAAAGACGTCGGTCAGCCGGCGAGCAGGATCGATCGAGCCGGCCAGCATGGCGTAGAAAATCGCCAGGTCGGTAAACTCCAATGGCCGCTCGCAAATCTTGATCCCCAGCAGATGCGTTTCGTTTCGCAGCACTAAATAGGTGCCCGCCAGGATCGTGAGGCAGATCATGGTGATGCCCGCCAGTTCGGTGACGGGACTAACGAGCGCATCGAATCGCGAAATGCGCATCGCTTTGCGGAAAAATTCCTTGCTGTTCTGATGGAACCGGCGGCGCTCGTACGGCTCCATCGTGAAGGCCTTCACGACTTTGATGCCGCTGAACGATTCGCTCAAAATGCGGTACAGGCTCGACATCTCTTCCATCGCGCGGCGATTGGCCCGTTTCAGCATTTTGGCCAAATGGCTGATCAGGTAGCCGGCCACGGGCGCCAGCAGAATCGAAATCAGCAACAGCCGCCAACAAATAAAGGCGGCGCCAATCATGCAACCGATCATCTTCAGCGGTTCGCGGAAGGCTTTGCCGATGACCGTTTGAATGCCGCCGCCGATCGAATCGACGTCGTAAGTGAAGCGGGTCATCAGTTCGCTGACCCGCGCCTCGCCGAAGCTGTTCAAATCCATCCGCAGCGTGCGGCGGTAGAACTTTTTGCGCAAATCGAGCGTCGCCAGATGAGACAGCCGATCGACCAGGATCGAATCGCAGACCAGGAAGATGTTTTTTACGATGTACCCCGCCGAGATCACCATCATGATCACAAACAGCGTCTTGTATGGATCGTGCGGCAGATACTTATCCACGTACGGCTTGAAGAATTCGCAGTGACCCAGATGTCTTTGTTCGGCTTTTAGCCTGGACCTGACAACGTGCAATTCCTTGTCCAAAGCTTGCTTGTCGGCGGGCGCGGCTGCCGCCAGATCGGTGTCTAACCGGACGGTTTCCGACTGAAGGTCCGCAATCTTTTTCTGCGACGCGGCGATGCTGGCGTCGACCCACTGCTGCAGCGACTGGTTATTGGTAATGATGCCAATCACCGGATACGCGCCGCCGATGTTGGCGCCCCACAGCAGGGCCACCATGATGGCAGTGAAGCTGGACGCGGCTAGCGTCCACTTGTAGCGGAAGATCAGCCGCAAAGAGCGGTAGAAGTTGTTCATTCCGAAAAGCCATCCGTGGCGGAATTATGCAAACCCGCCTTGTAGCAAATGCCGCAGACAGGGCCAAGAGCGGCCGGGGCGGAGTGCTAGCAGTGGACGCCGCTGACCTGCAAGAAATGCGGCAGTCGGTCACTGGACCATCTGCCGAACGAATTTCACCTGAGGCTTGCCGCTGCCTTTAACCGCCGAGCCACGCAGGAATTCGCTCACATAGCGCAGCCGTTCGCGCGGCCGGTCGGGGTCTCTGAAGTTATCCCCCTTCTGCAGAATCGGCCGGCTCTCCACAATTCCCCCCAGCGCACGGGCGCCGGCCGCCTGGCAAGGAAACCAGTAGCCGTTCCCCTCCGCGTCCATCAGAAAGAATTCCGGATAGCAGTGGTCCGGCACCCACACGCTGCGGGCGGGTATGCCGCTGGCGCGGCAGGCCGCGATGAACAGCGAGGTCAATTCTTCGCAATCGCCGGTGCCGTCGTTCAAGGCTTTGAGCGCGCCTTTGAGGGGACCGTTTTTGTATTGCACTTTTTCGCGCACGGCGTCGTAAATCGCCTCGACTTTTTCCCAATCGGCCTTGCCTTCGGTCACCTGTTTGGCGAATTCGATAATCTTGGGATGCGTCGATTCGATGTAGGGGCTGGGCCCCAAGTACTGCAACACTTCCTTGGGCAGCTTGTCCCTGGCGCCTTCCTTATAGATGGAAGTATCTTCCGGCGGATTCTGCGTGTACCGGGTGAATTCAAACGTGACGAAAGCATGGGCCTCCTCGCCGCCGCGCAGTTCGGGCATGCTGACGACCATCTGCTTCACCCCGCCGTCGATCGTGCGATAACTGACGTTGTGCACGCTGGGGGAAAAATCTTCCTCCATGATTTGGACTTTTTGCTCCGGCCAGTCCGTGGGAAACGCAATGGTGGCCACGATTCCCTTGCACCGGCCGCCTTGAGCTGTGACCGAAACGCCCAGCTTCATCTTCTTGGTGACCGGCTGATCGAGCTTGGGGCCCTTGCCGGATGTGGGCGCACCGGCGCCGACGTCGAATTGGGCGCACAGCGGAGCGGCCGAGAGAATCAAACCGCAGAAAAACGCAGCCAGCAGAAACTTTCGCACGGACGGCCTCAAAGCGAAATAACGATGGCGTCCATGCGGACATCGAGAATATCCACCTGTTTTATTATAGTCACCGCTTTGGCCAAAAAACCGCTGTTGGGGGCAATTTGAATGGGGCATATAATCCCGGCCGCTTTCGATTGTTACTGGAGCGATGCCGATGAGCCAAGACTACGTCAAGACAACGCTGGCAAGTCTTCTACTAGTGGCGACTGTGTTTGCCATCGCGCGCTTTCGCGCCTTCGAAGCAGCGGAGCCTGAACGTGAATTGGCGTCACAATGCGAGGCGGTCGTTGGCGCCATCGCGCAGATAGCTAACTTCGACGGCACGATACCGCCGGCGGTGAAGGCCTTCGAGGACGTAGGTGCAGCCTTAAAGCTGGAGATCATCGATTTCCACGTGCGAAGGGTGCGCGTTCCATCCGTGCGCCGGCACCGTGTTCGACGATCCAAGCTGCCAGCGGTTCCAGGAATTTGAGCCCTTGGATATGCGTCGACCGTGGCTCGCGCCTGCCCCTGGTTTCTCCACGCCATTGGTCGGTGGCTATCTTCTCGCTTTCTGAGAGAAAGCCGACCCGCTCCTACGCCATTTGCAGCGTGCCGCGGGTAACGCCCAATTGATTGAGCACCTGCAGGCCGCGCCACGCTTGTCGCGGGGCCTCGAGCCCGGCGATTACGCGGGCGTAATGATCCAATAGCGGCGCGATCTGATCGTGCGATTCCCGCAGCAATTCCACGCGGAAATGTTGCACTCCCTGCGACAACATCTTGGGGATAAATTCGGCGGCGGATTGGGCGACCGAGTTGAACACCGTGTTGCGGCAGCCGGTGTCGGCCACCAATGGAAACGCGGCCCCCACGCGATCGCGGAGCTCCACCTTGTGGCGATCGCAGGGGCGCCCGCAATCGGTGACATCTTTGCCGTTGGAAAGCATCGCCGCGAACACGCAGTGCTCCATGTGGAACATCGGCATGTGCTGGTGCACGACAATTTCGAATACCTTGGGCGTCATTTGGCCCAGCATCGCGGCCAATTGCTCCCAGTTGAGATCATAGCTGGGCGTAAGTCGCGAAAGGCCCTCGCGTAAGAAGAGCTCGGCGGTCAGCTCGTTGGCCACGTTCAACGAGTAGTCACCGATCAATTGGGTGTGCGGCAATTCATCGCGGAAGAATGTCAACGCGGCCAAATTGCGCACCAGCACCGCATCGGGCTGCGCTTTGGCAATCACGCGCAGCAAGCCTTCTTCGGCGGGCTTGACGATCCGCAACGTCGCCAGGCCGATGGGCGCCGCCGCTTTGCGGGCCAGAGCCACGGCGTCTTGATAGCGGCGCACGTCTTCAAGGTCGCAATACACCATGGGCGGCGTCAGCGGCGATTGCGGCTTCCAAGCAATCACGGCCATGAGCTGCTCCATCGTCCGGCACAGAATATTCAATTGCGGCGAAGCCTGTTTTGCCTGCGGTTGATGTTGCTTCGCTTCGCGGCGCAACTCGCTCAGTGCCTCGGGGCGAACCATTCGATCGCGGCGTGCATCGATCTTTCCCAGCAAATCGCCGACCGCTCGACGCCGCAAATCGTTCAGCACGCTTTTCGGGATCATCACCTCCGGGGGCAATGTCGATCGAACCTCGGCAAGTTCGAAAGGCGTTTCGCCCAATCGAGCAAGTTGCTCACAGAGCAATTCGAGGCTCACCGGATGCTTGCGAGCCGACGACAACGGACCCGGCCAATTCGCCCGACCACAATTGTTTTGCCCGTCGGTCATTTGCAGATCGACTGAACCTCCGATCGCGCCGGAAATTGCAAACCAAACAGGCCGGCGATTCACGACCAGATCGCGCGAATAGCTTTGCTCCATGCGCTGCCGCAGCGCGGGATCATCAGTCCGCCAGACCAGGCTGCCCACCGCGATGGCGGCGAGATTCACGCTCCCTTGCGCAAGACGATTTCGATCGATCTGGAGTTCCCTTGCGGATTGACCGCAACAATCCGGCCCCCCTGCTCATCTTGCTCCGGGTGGCCTTCGTCGAACACGATGCCATCGCCGGCTTTGGCGATGCCGGCAAGATCGTGCTCGGCAGAAACGTCCACCAGCACACCGCGAAACGTTTTGCCGGTCACGACGCCGATCTGCACGCCGCGGCTCTTGGGAAACCGCCCCGGCACGAGCACTTGATGATCGATGCCGCTTAAGAAGCCGTGACTGAAGCCGCGCGAGAAGCTCTGCTGCAGGTCCGTGCGCTGCGCCTGGCCCAGTGCAAAAGGCTGGCCGGCGACGGCGGCATCAATTGCCGCCCGATACGTCTGGCACGTAATCGCCACGTACTCGGCGCTTTTCAATCTCCCCTCGATTTTGAAACTGCGCACGCCAAGCTTCGTCAGCGGATCGATGAGATCATGCGCCGCCAGATCCTGCGGGCTCAGCAAGTATTGCCGATCGCCGGTGTCGCGCAATTGACCATCGACAACCAATTCATACGGCAACCGGCAGGCCTGCGCCACTGGCCGCGGTTGGCACTGCGGCCGCCGAGAGCTTCGCTAGTGAGGCACTGCCCGCTGTACGACACGCACAGCGCGCCGTGAACGAACACTTCCAGCGGCATGAGCGTCTTTTCGCGGATGCGGCCGATTTCGGCGGCTGATAATTCTCTGGCGACGATCACGCGCTGCACCCCAAAGCGGCGAACAAACTCGATGCCGCGAGGCTCGGTCAGCGTCATCTGCGTAGAACCGTGCACGCTCAGGCCTGCGGCAACTCGTTGGATCAGCGCGCCAGCCCCAAATCCTGCACGATCACGGCGTCGGCGCCGGCGGCAACAATCGCTTCAATAAACCGCGCGGCCTCGGGCAACTCATCGGAGAAAATCAGAGTGTTGAAGGCCACATATCCGCACACGTTGTGGCGGTGCAGATAGTTCATCACCTCGGGCAATTCTTCCAACGTGAAATTGGTGGCGCGGTGCCGGGCATTGAAATTCGAAAGCCCGAAGTAAACCGCGTCGGCCCCGTTCGCCACCGCCGCGCGCAAACTATCCCAATCACCGGCGGGAGCCAGCAGTTCAGGCCGAAACGGCAAAGGCGATGCGTCAGACGACACGACGGATTGCACCGGGCAATGGAGATGGTCGTGTCAGTATATCACTTCTAAAGCGACTTCACCCGCCGTCCAACGGGCGTTTGCGGCGGCGGCGGTAGGCCTTGGAAAAATGCCCTTTGCGCGTGCCGGGGCCGATGCCCACCAGGCTCAGTTGGGCCGCGCATCGCTTGCACCGCGTCTGCTGATTATTCATCTTAAATCCGCACTTCGGACAGCGGCGGGCTTTGCGTTTCAATTTCAGTTTCGTGCGAGGTCGAGTACGGACCATATTCCAAAGCTCCTACAAGGACGTGCCGACCGTAGCGGCATTGATGATCTGGATGTCGAGCACCAACAAGTTATCCGCTTCGTCGCGGCGAATCAAGGCGCGAAGGCAACGTCAACTGGCGTCCGCGCGGCAAAATGCATAGACTCCAAGATGGATGGTCCGATTCTGAGGCGGATGCGATGGGCCCTTTGATATGCCCGACGATAATCTTACATCGCGTTCGAAATTCGGCGGCTCCGCCAGGCCGTTTCGCACGGCGGTGCTGCGTGGATTGGGCGTGGTCGCCCCGCCCCTGTTGACGCTGGTCATTTTGCTGTGGGTCATCCGCACGGTCGATTACTACGTGCTCGGGCCGGTCACGTTGCAAACCCGCAATGTGTTGGCCTGGTCGCTGACCAAGTCGTACAACCAGCTTCCCGACGCGCAGCCGGGACCGACGCCCGAAGTGGTGATCAGCCACGGCGAATCTTACCAGCTCATGCCCAATGCTCAGTTCGTGCCCCTGGCGGTGTACACCGACGTGCTGAAGTCGCCCGGGCCGGGCGGTATGCCCAACACGCCGCAAGATCTCTATCGGCGATGGGTGGAGCTGAAGTTTTTGCAGCCCTGGGTGGTGGTGCCTGTGTTCGTGGTGGTGTTTGTCGCGCTGATGTATCTGCTGGGCAGCTTGTTCGCGGCGGAATTGGGCCGGGTGTTTTGGGGCTGGTTCGAGCACGGTGTGGGCCGGTTGCCGGTAGTGCGCGCAGTGTACAACTCGGCCAAGCAGGTCACCAACTATGTGTTCCGCGATCGCGAATTGGAATTCACTCGCGTGGTGGCGGTCGAATATCCCAGCCGCGGCATCTGGTCGCTGGCATTTGTCACCAACGAAAGCTTGGCCGACGTGCAGGCCGCCAGCGGCGAGCCGATGCTCACGATCCTGGTCCCGACCAGCCCCATGCCGGTGAGCGGCTACACGATGCTGGTGTCCAAGCACGAAGTACTGGACTTGGATCTCACCGTCGAGCAAGCGGTGGAGTACATCGTCAGTTGCGGCGTGGTGCTGCCGCCGCAACAATTGGAATCGCGCGTGGAACAGGAGCTTTCGGAGTCTTAATCTCCGGCCGGTGTCGCCCGCTACCACACGGCAGCCGGAGTCACATAATTTCCGTCGTTAATTGGGCAGTATCCGATCATCTGGCGCGCATTTTCCGTGCTGAGCAGGCACTGGTTTCCCGTGGTGTGATTGGGCACCGCGGGCCATTTCTCCCGCAGAAACTCCTGGATATCCACAATCTCTTCGTCCACCTCCGCATCGGCGATATTGAATGCCCTGAAGCCGACGTTCAAATCCGCTTCAATCGCACAGGCAAATCCCGCTACCAGGTTTTCGATCGACGTGCTGATGTACAGGTTATGCGGCGACTTGGAGCGAATGCCCGGAAACTCCAACCGCAGCGAGATCGCCTGAATGGCCGGCTGATTCTTGCAGGCCCCGGCCAGGTACTCTTCGAATCGCAGCTTCAGATGGCCGTAGATGTTTTGTCCTTCGGCCAGAGTTGGGCAGTAATTCGATTCGAGAATTGGAAACTGATCGAACTTGATTGCTTTATTGATTCCATACACCTGGCCCGAGGACGCAAAGATGAACTTCCCAACGCCGGCCTCGCGCGCCGCTTCAAAAACATTGACCGCGCCGTCGTAATTGAGCCTCTGAAAATCGGCCGCGGTCACGCTAGGAACATTGGGATGCGGATAAGCCGCCAGGTGCACCACGGCATCGCTGCCGCGAAACCGCGCCGCGATCTGGCTCCGCGCCGAGAATATTGTCCAGGGTGGGCCGAATGGCTCCGAACCGCGTTAGCAGACGTTCCTTCGCAGCCAGCAGCCGGTTGATCCGCTTCGACAGGCCCGGCACAACGCCGGGATAGCGCGCGTTGGCCAGGTATTAGTGCCGCAGAAGATCGACGAGCACCCCGCGGGCTTTGTCGAACACGAGGATTCGATAGCCTCGCTTCTTCAGGCCTCGCCGGAGCAATTGGCCGACAAATCCGCTGCCGCCTGTGACGGTTACAGTTTTCGCGGGCATCCTTGTCCTCGCCGATCGCTGTGTTCAACCTGCCGCTATTCGACCGAGTCGGCCGATTCCCGTTCCGTATGCGGGGGGGTCTTGGTGCTTTCCAGCAGCGGCTCTCCGCGCCAGGCGCCAGACCTCAATGAGCGCCGGCAGTAAGCTCACAAACACGATTCCCAGCACCACCAATTCAAAGTGCTTGCCGACCCATTCGATTTGTCCGAGGTAGTATCCGGCCAGCGACATCGATAGTACCCATCCAACACCGCCGACGATGTTGTACATGGCAAACCTGCGGTAACCCATTTTCGCCACACCAGCCACAAACGGCGTAAAAGTGCGCACAAACGGCACGAAGCGGGCCAATACAATTGCTTGCCCGCCGTGCCGCTCGTAGAACTCTTTAGCGGCCATTAGGTGCTCGTGCCTCACAAATCGCATGTGCCCCTTTTCGAAAACGCGCTCCTCTAATTGCAGTCCCAAGTAGTAGTTCGCGGCATCACCCAGAATGGCCGCCGCGCACAAAACGATGTCGAGCACGACAATGTTGAATACGTCTTGGCTCGCCAAGAATCCCGCGGCGAACAGCAGCGAATCGCCCGGCAGGAAAAAACCCAACAACAATCCCGTTTCGCTGAAAATAATCGCGAACAGGATCAGATAACTGACCCAGGGCGGCCCGCCGAGATTCACCAGCGTGCGAAGATTGTCCGGCTGCGCCAGGCTGATGAGCCATTTCAGTTTTTCCAGCAGCCAAGAGATGACGCTCACGATTGGTCTCCGCGAAAAGTCGGGGCATCCCCCTTGTTCTATTGGTTGACCATGATAGATTGCGGCGCTTGGGGCGTCTAGCGCGGCGGAGAATCGCATCTCATCTAAGCTGCGCCGGCCCTATTACGTATCGACCAGGGGTCACCATCGCGATGTCGATTCATGGGCCACCATCGAAAACTAAAACGCAAACAACGCCGCCGACAAACTTGAATCCCGCGGTGGCAAAGGCGATTCAGCGGTACTGGGGCTTCGATCGATTGCGCCCCTTGCAGGCCGAAGCCATCGACGCGGCGCTGGCCGGCCGCGATTCACTGGTCGTCCTGCCCACCGGCGGCGGCAAATCGCTGTGCTACCAGGTTCCCGCGGCGGTGACTGGCGGCACCGACGTCGTCATCTCGCCCCTGATTTCGCTGATGAAAGATCAGGTCGACGGCCTGCGCGAAGGCGGCTATCCGGCGGCAGCTTTGCATACTGCCCTGGACGCTGCGCACCGGCGTCAAATTGAAAAAGAATTGGCCGAGGGGAAATATCGGCTTTTATTCGTCGCGCCGGAGCGAGCGATCACGCCCTGGTTTCTCGAAATCGTCAAACATTTGAACGTGCGGCGCTTCGCCATCGACGAAGCGCATTGCATCAGCCATTGGGGACATGACTTCCGCCCGGAATACCGGCAGTTGGCGACACTGCGCGAACAATTCCCACACGCCAGCCTGCACGCGTTTACCGCCACCGCCACGCCCCGAGTGCGCGACGATGTGGTGCGGCAGCTTGGATTGCGCGATCCGGCGGTGCTGGTCGGCTCATTCGATCGCCCGAATCTGATTTATCGCGTGCTCCCCTTGGTCGATACGTATGCCCAATCGATTGAAGTCATCCGGCGGCATCCGAATGAAGCCGTGATCGTTTATTGCATCACACGCAAAGATACCGAAAACCTGGCGGCGGTTTTGAAAACCAATGGCATTGCCGCGGAAGCCTATCACGCCGGCCTCGACTCCAGCGTGCGGCACCGCGTGCAAGATGCGTTCGCCGCCGAAGAATTGAACGTCGTGGTGGCCACGGTGGCCTTTGGCATGGGCATCGATCGCAGCAATGTGCGCTGCGTGCTGCATACGGCCATGCCGAAGACGATCGAACACTATCAGCAGGAGACCGGCCGAGCGGGGCGCGACGGATTGGAAGCCGAGTGCGTGCTCCTTTACTCATTTGCCAATGTGGCGCTGGGAAGATCTGATTCGCAAAAGCGCGATGGAGGCGGAAAACGCTGCTGAAGTGATCAAAGCGCAAATCGAACTGCTCGAGCAAATGCAGCGGTTGTGCAATACCCCGCTGTGCCGGCACCGCGCGCTAGTGGAATATTTTGGCCAAGAATATCCGCGCGACAATTGCGAGGCGTGTGATGTTTGCCTGGCCGACGTCGAATCGGTCGAAGACGGAACCGAAGCGGCTCAGAAGATTTTGTCCTGCGTCGCGCGAGTCGAAGAACGATTCGGAGTCGGACAAGTCGTCGACGTGCTGACCGGCGCGGAAACCGAGATGATTAAGAAGTGTCGACATGACCAACTCAGCACGTACGGACTATTGCGCGAGCTTCCCAAGAAGCGCGTGCAATCGATGGTCTATCAGCTTTTGGATCAAGGCTTGCTCGACCGAACTCCGGGGGATCGGCCGATCTTGCAGCTCAACAAGCGCTCGTGGGAAGTGCTCCGCAAAGAGCGCGACGTGAAAATGATCCGGCCAAAACACGAAGCGCCGGCACCCACGAAAGCCGACGCCGAGTCGTGGGAAGGCGTGGATCGTGGATTGTTCGATCGGTTGCGCGCGTGGCGCCGGGAAATCGCTCACCAACGGAATGTGCCGGCCTATGTCGTGCTTGGCGATGCCACCTTGCGAAGCGTGGCGCGAATTCGCCCCACTCGGTCCGAAACGCTTCGCCAAGTGCATGGCATCGGTGAAAAACGAATGGCGGATTTCGGCGAACCGTTATTGGAAATCGTCCGGTCGTTTTGCGGCGAACAAAAATTGAGCACGGATGAATTCGACGAGACCGCCCTGCCGTCCTATGTGAAACCGAAATTGCCCAATGCAATCAAGGCGCAAGCGTTCGAGATGTTTCGACAGGAACGAACCGTCGATGACGTGAAACATTTGACCAAGCGGCGCGGAGCACCATTTTCGGTTATCTAGCTGAATTTGTGTCACTGGAAAAACCGCCGTCGATCAAGCCGTGGGTCGATGATGCCACGTATCGAAAGGTGCGGGATGTGGCGGCGACGGTTGAGCAACGATCATTGAGCCCGATCTTTCAGCGGCTCGATGGCCGCGTGCCCTACGACACGATTCGCCTGGTGATCGCGCATCTTGAGTCAATGGAATCGCCAGATTAATCGCCCAAATAGGCGTCTTTCACGCGCTGATCGTTCAACAAGTCGGCAGCCGGGCCGCTGATCGTGATCGCGCCGGTTTCCATCACGTAGCCGCGGTGCGCAAGCTTCAATGCCATTCGGGCGTTTTGCTCCACCAACAGCACCGCCATGCCTTCCTGATTCAATTGGCGGATCACTTCGAAGATTTTCGCGACGATCAATGGGGCCAGGCCCAACGACGGCTCGTCCAGTAGCAGCAGCTTGGGCCGGCCCATTCAGCGCGGGCGACGGCCAGCATTTGTTGTTCGCCGCCGGAAAGTGTGCCGCCACTTTGGTGCGTCCGCTCGCGCAGGATCGGGAACAATGCATAGGCACGGTCCAGATCGCTGCGAATTGCGGCGGCGTCGCGGCGCGTGATCGCTCCCAACTGCAAATTTTCCAGCACTGTCAGCCGCGGAAATATTTTGCGCCCCTCGGGCGATTGGCACAATCCCAGGCGCACGATCTCGTGCGCCGGCAAACGGTGAATTTCGAGCCCCTGGAATTGGATGCTGCCGGCGCGCAGCCGATTCACACCGGAAACACACATCAGCGTGGTCGTTTTTCCCGCGCCATTGGCGCCGATCAGCGTGACGATTTCCCCTTCGCACACCTCCAGCGTCACGCTTTTCAGCGCTTCGATGGCGCCGTAACCGGCCCGGGCGGCATTGATGGAAAGGAGGGGTGTGGTCATTTGCAATACATTGTGCTAAGCCGCAAGCGGATCGGTGCGATCTTCTCCTCTTCTACTCTTCTGCTCTTCTCCACTTCTCGCGCTCATTCCTACTCACTCTCCTTCCCCAAATACGCCTCAATCACCTTCGGGTCATGTCGCACTTCCTCCGGCACGCCTTCGGCAATCTTCTCGCCGTAATCCAGCACGGCGATCCGGTCCGAAATGCCCATCACTACGTTCATGTGATGCTCGATCAAGAGCACCGTAATGCCGCGTTCGCGAATGCGCCGGATCAATTGCATCAGTTCCACGGTTTCGGCCGGATTCATGCCGGCGGCGGGCTCATCCAACAGCAGCAGCTTGGGCTTGGTTGAAAGCGCCCTGGCGATTTCCAGCCGCCGCTGATCGCCGTACGCCAGTTCGCGCGCCAAGGCGTTCGCCTTCGATTCCAACCCGACAAATCGCAACCACTCACAGGCTTGGTTCCTCGCCGCCTCTTCCTGCCGGCAAATGCCGGGCGTGCGCACCATCATCCGCAGCACGTTGCGGCTTTGAAAGCGATCCAACCCGACCATCACGTTCTCCATCACCGTCATGTCGGCAAACAGGCGAATGTTCTGAAAGGTGCGCGCGATGCCCGCCAGCGCGATCACGTCGGGCGTGTGCCGCGAGCGCCGCCAAATTCAGCGCCGCTCCCGCGAAACCTAAAAGCGTCGCCACCACAAACGCGATCTCGGCGGTGGAAATGCGACCGTATTTCGGATGTCGCATGTACGCATGCAGACTCTCCCAGGCCGCGGCGGAATCGAAAGTATTCTTGTCGTAGTTGTAGTGCTGCTTGATCGTGGCTTTCCACAAGCTGTCGATATCCACGCTGAGCACGGCGGCTGTGACGCCCGATACAAGACCGATCAAAATCCACGCCATCATCGCCCGCCACGAAAACAGACGCTGAAGCGGTCGGCCGTTGAAGTGAATCGTTCCTTCCGTCGGTTCGTAAATGCCGGTGACCGCGTTGAACACCGTGGTCTTGCCGGCGCCGTTGGGACCGATGACTGAAAACGTGCGATCCGGCTCGACGTGCAGGTCGAATTGCTTGACAGCGGTGAGCCCGCCAAATCGCATCGTCAAGTTTTGGATATCGAGCAGCGGCATAACTATTAGTCGTGGTGGAGTTCTTGTTGCATTTTGGATGATGGCAAAAGTCCCTCGGGGCGGAACCGCATCATCAAAATCAGCGCCAAGCCGAAGATCATCAGCCGCCAGTTGCTGAACGAGAGAAGTCGCTCGGCCCATTGCGGCACGTTCATGCCGGCGGTTTGAAGACTTTGCACCCAATCCTGCAGCGCAGTATCGATTGCCGGCGAAGCGATTTTGTCGAAACCCATCAAAACAAACACGCCCAGCAGCGTGCCGCGGATGCTCCCCAATCCGCCCAAGATCACGCAGCACAACATCGTGATCGAAAGATTGAAGCCGTATGCGTTCGGGTCGGCGGTGCTCTGCAGCTTGGTGGCGTACAAGCAGCCGGCCAGCCCCGCCAGACCGGCGCTGACGGCGAACGCTGAAAGCTTAATGCGCGTAACGTTGATGCCCATGCAGCTTGCGGCCAGTTCGTCTTCGCGCAGCGCAACCCACGCGCGCCCCAGCCGCGACGATTCCAAGTTCTGCAGCATCAGCACCACCAGCAGCATCAGCACCAGCGCCAGATAGTAGAACAGGCGATAATCGAGCGTCCATGAGGGCCCGACGCCAATTTGGCCCAGCGAAGCCACCAGCCACTGTGGCAAATGTGGATGCGGAACCGGATTCAGGCCCCGCGTCCCGGCCGTGATTTCCTCCATGTTAATGAGCACCGACCGCACAATCTCGCCAAAGCCCAGCGTGACAATCGCCAGATAATCGCCGCGCAGCCGCAGCGAGGGAGCGCCAAGAATCAGCCCCATCAACGCCGTGCCTACGATCGAGCACACCAGCGCCGCGGTGAAGCCGAGCTGCAACGGATACGAATCGACCGTGAGAATGCCCGTGATATAAGCCCCGATGGCGAAAAACGCGGCGATCCCCAAGTTGCAGCAAGCCGGAGTAACCCACGGCCACATTCAGCGCCAGCGCCAGAATGCCGTAGATAGAACAGCGACGAAAGCTGATCGCCGAAATTGAACCCGTATTTGCTGCCAAGCTGGTCCGGGAACATGCGCCCGGCCAGCGCGCACACAACCGGATACAGTGCCAGCACGTGCCAACGTCAGCACGTCCCAGCGGAACCACGGTTCGTTTGCGCGATCGCTTTCATACTTTCTCCCGCACTCGCTCACCCAGCAGGCCCGACGGGCCGAAACACCAAGATCACCATCAACAGACCGAAGATGATCGGGTCTTTCCATTCGTCGCCCACGTAGCCAATCGCCAACGAGCGAACCAGCCCGATGACCAGACCGCCCAGCACGGCGCCGGGAATATTGCCGATGCCGCCCAGCACGGCCGCCGTGAAGGCGTACAGGCCGTTGATGTAGCCCATGTCGTAGCGGATCGTGCCGATGTACAGGCAATAGATCACGGCGGCGAAACCGGCCAGCGCCCCGCCGATCACGAACGTGCCGCCGATCACGCGTTCCACGTTGATGCCCATCAGTTGGGCCGCCAGCGGATCCTGCGCCGTGGCCCGCATCGCTTTGCCCAACCGCGTGAATTTCACGAGCACCGTCAGGCCGATCATGATCGACGGCCACCACGACGATCAGCGTCAGATCGGCATGGTGAACTGCAGCGGCGAATCCGCCCAGCAGGTTGTGCTTCGAGAACAGCCCCGGCACGCGATTGATCGGCCAGCGCCCTTCCACAACAGCCCGAAGTTCTGAAAGACGAACGACACGCCGATGGCCGAAACCAAGGGGGCGAGCTTCGGCGCCTGTGCGCAGCGGCTTGTACACAACGCGATCGACGCGCCAAGTTCAACACGCCGCAAAAAACCGCCGCCAGCGGCAACATCACGGCAATGCCCAGCACCGGCCCCCAGCCCGATGCGTCTGCGGAATCCAGCCCGAACCAGCTCGATCAAGCGACAGCGTGAGCATCGCCCCCAGCATGAACAAGTCGCCGTGGGCGAAATTGATCAGCCCGATGATCCCGTAGACCATCGTGTAGCCCAGCGCCATCAGGGCGATGAGCGCGCCGAACGTCAGCCCGTTGACGCACTGCTGCAGGAAAAGTTGCCAGCCGGAAAGCACTTCGGTGGCGGCCAACAAGGGAAAAAGCATGCAGGCGGTGAGCAGTGGTCGGTCCCGGTCAAGGGAGTGGTCAGAACCCCTTAGCGTCGGCCCCAAGCCGATTGCGGGCTCGCAGGCCGTCAGTTCTCTTTATTTTTGTCGTCCCCCAGCAGTTTGCACAAAGTGAATTGCCGTCTTTGACCATGCTGCCGCTCAGTTTCTTGAGCGTCGTGTCGCCATTTTCGTCGAACGACCACGTGCCCAATGCGCCCGGGTAATCTTTGATCGCCTGGCAGGCTTCCACGATGGCCGCGCGATCTTTCTTGCCGGCTTTGCGGATCGCGTCGAGCGCCACTTTGCCGCCTCGTAGGCGTAAATCGCATAGGCTTCCGGCATGTGTCCAAACTTGGCCTCATACTTATCCACAAATTCTTTGCCGCTTGCCAACCTGATTCTCCGGCAGCACGCCACCGAAGGTGAAAAACACTTTGCCGTTGTTCGCATTTTTCGGGCCCGCCGCCTCGAATGAACGCCTCCTCCATGCAGCCGTCGGGCACCATCATCTTGCCGGTGAAGCCGGCCTCGAACAATTCTTTGCAAAGTTGGCCCCCTTTGGTTTGCGTCGTGCCGCCGAAATAAACCAGATCGGGCTCCAGCGACATGACGTCGGTGATTTTCGAGCGAAATTCCTGCGATGTTGGCATCGATGCTGTCGCGGCCGGCCACTTTGATGCCCAAGCGCTGGGGCCTGCTTTTCGAAAATATCGGCCAGCCCTTTGCCGTAGAACCGTTTTGTCGTCCAGCACATAGACCTTCTTCAGGCCCATGTCGTGGGCCCACTCGGCCGCGGCGGCGCCTTGCAAGATCGTCGGCCGGCACAACGCGGAAGTAATTCATCTTTCCGGTCGGCCGGTAGTGCTTCCGGCTCGCCCGGTTCGCCTATGTCCCGGCTTGGTCAGCCCGACCGCCGTATTCGCCGGGCTGATCATCAGCAGCCCGGCCTGATTCAAAATGGGCATCGACATCTTGGCCACGCCGGAGTTGTACGGGCCGATATACGCCATCACGTTCGGATCGTTGGCGGCCTTCAGCGCGTTGGCCGTTTCCTGGTCTCCGGTGGCCTGGCCGGCCGAGGCGGTGGCGTCGTCGAGGTCGTCATACCGGATGGTGAAATCGCCGACTTTGTAATTCGCTTCTTCCAGCGCCATGCGGATGGCGTTGATCATTGTGTCGGTCTGCTGCTTTGCGCTGCCGGTGCGCGGCAAGCTGGAAACGATTTTGATCGTATTGGGATTATTGGCCCCCGAGCATCCCCAGCAGGCAACGATCGCAACGCACATTGACAATGCCAACAGAAGCCGTAACAAACGCATGACATCTCCCTTGAACGGGCCAGGACAAGAAATCTCGCCAAGGCATTGTAGAAACTTGGCCCCGCGACAGTCAATTTGTATCTCGCCGCGCGGGCGACAAACCGCGAGGGGATTGATCAATCATTCATCAGCGCGTGCTTTGGCTCGGGCAAGAAGCACGACAATATCAGCCCCAGAAAATACACCCCGAAGCCAATGCTCGCGGCGGTGAAGGCCATTTTGGCGGCATAGTCGGGCCCGGGAACGAATTTTTGCGCGGCGAAGAACGTGGCCAGCGCGGCGAACGAGGTGCCGATCATCCGCCCGCCGATGTTGGCCGCAAAACTTTCCCCCGTGCCGCGCAGGTGCAAAGGATACACTCGCGGCAAATAATTCCCCCAGAAACTGAATTGACCGACGGTGAACAGCCCGCTCAGGAATATCCCGACGTCGAATAGCGTGATTTGCCAGCCGCCAATATTGCCAAGCACATGGTTGTTCATCGCCATGTAACCAAACGCCAGCGGCAGCACGATCAAGCCGGGCAACAGGAACACTCGCAACAGCGCCCGCCGCCGCGCAATGCGCACACCGCCAACAGCGCCAACAAAATGCGCCCGACTAACCCGCCGACTTCTTGCACTTTGGCATAGTTGGAAGCGGCCGTCTGCTCAATCGCCTTTTGCACCGGCGGCGGTTTGCCGACCGTTTGCACCATCACCTCCGGCATGCCGGGAGCGATCTGCGGCATCTGCTGAATCGCGCCGAAGGCCGCCCCATAGCACAGCGCGAACATCAAGGTGGTAACGATGGTCGTGCGGCGCAACTCGGGGGCAAACAATTCTCGCAGCCGCGGACGCTTCAACGTGCCGGCCAGCTTCTTCTCGCGCCACGCCGGCGATTCCGGCAAAAACGGCCGGATTACAATCAGCGGAATCGCGGGAATCAGCCCCGACATCAGCGTGTAACGCCACGCGGCATGCGGTTCGGCGATGGTGCCCAACGAACTCAAGAATTCCGGCAATCGCACCGCCGGTAGTTCGGCCGCCCACTTCACTGCCAGGCCATTGGCCAGCGCCACCAGCAATCCACCCACCGAGCTGAACGCCTGCGTGTATCCCAGCACACGTTCCCGCCGCTTGTATTCGGGAAACAATTCAGCCAGCCACGCCACCGCCGCCACAAATTCCACGCACACTCCAATGAACGTCGTGCACCGCAGCACCAACAACATCGTCGGACTCGTGGAGAATCCCGCCGCAAACGCGGAAAGCGCGTAAATGATAATGCTCCAAGTGAGCACGCGCCGCCGGCCCAAACGATCGGTTAGATAACCGCCTAACAATCCAAAGATGCCTCCCGCCACTGCCGGAACAAAGAACAACATCCCCGCCCATTTTGAAAATTCCGGGCTACCGGGCTGAATGTGAAATTCCATCAGCGCCGGCCGCAAGATCAGCGGCAGCATCAGCAGTTCATAAATGTCAAACGCAAACCCGATCGCCGCCATGACGCAGATCAGCCATTGCACGAGCGTCAGGCGTGGCGACGGACTGCCGGAAGATTCCATGCGATTTTCCTCTGGTCAATTAATTCGCGCTTCGCAATTACCCGTTCGATCCTGCGATCGGGCACCAGCCACATCGCGGCGACAAACACGTAGATCGCGCACGGAATCCGCGGGTCTACGAACGCCAGCCCAATAGCGGCAGCATACAGCGCAATCGAAACGTTGCCTTTGAAATCGCCGCCGATGGCTCGGGCCAGGTGCGAATCGGGCTCATGATACGTCAACAGCACGCGCACCAAAATCGAGTAGGCGACGGCCGCCAGTATCAACACCACGCCATAAGCGACCACAGGCCCCGTGGCAAAGTGGCTATCCCCCATCCAACGCGTGGTAAACGGCACGAGCGAAAGCCAGAAAAGCAGATGCAGATTAGCCCAAAGCACCCGGCCGTTGACATGATGCACCACCTGCGTCAGATGGTGATGGTTGCTCCAGTAAATTCCGATGTACACGAAGCTGAGCACGTAACTCAGCAGCACCGGCACCAGCGGCTTTAGCGCGCTCAGTTGCACTCCTTCGGGCGTTCGCAATTCCAACACCATGATCGTGATGATGATGGCGATCACGCCGTCGCTGAACGCTTCCAGCCGGCCTTTGGTCATATCGATCCGTCTCCCGGCGTTATCTTCGCTTGGGAGACCGATGGCGGCTGACATGCTTTGGCGGCTTTGCGCGCGGCGGCTTGCGGTGCGCAGCCGGACGTTCAAATTGAGTCAGGGAGAGCGTGTTGCCGTCGGGGTCGTCGAACCAGGCGATCTTGGCGCCACTGGGCGAAGTCCAAATGCCCTGTTCATCCTGCGGCATGCCTTCGTAGCACTTGAAAATAATCCCGCGCCGCTCAAGTTTGGCGGCGGCCTGTCGGATATTGGGAACGATCCAACCCAGCACCGTGTAACCGGCCGGCGTGAAGCGGGGAACAATCGCCACACGCAACATTGTGCCGCCGGCGTCGAACGTTAGCGCGAAGCCGTCTTCGCTGACCAGCTTCAACCCCAATGTTTTGGCGTAGAACTTTTTCGCCCGATCGGGTTTGGTCGCTGCAATGAAAGCGATAATCGCCTGCGATTTCAACATGGGTCTCGGCCGCCGGAAGTCTCAATTTGATTGTGCCGTCTATCAACCAACGATCCAGCGGTAAACAACATACAAGCACGCCACCGTGCCGACAATCACTAACCACGATTTTGATGAAGCCGGTGCGTCTTCCTCGGAAGGATATTGTCCACAATGGGGACAACGCACAGAGTCTTCGTGAATCTGCTCATCGCAATAGGGACAGGCAACGGTCAGCTCTTCGTCTTCATCCGCCGATTCATCACCAAAATCGTCATCGATGTCGTCGTTTTCCCACTCCGAATCATCGTCCAACTTGGCTTTCTCCGTTGTTCGCTGTGGCAGATGCCGATTCCATATCACGATCGCCAAAACTGGTACGTATTATTCCGGCGCCGCGGCGCCGCCATCGATCCACTCGCGCATTTTTTCGGCGAACTGGTCGTGCGTCAGTGGCGGTCTGCTACGGCCGTCGCCGGGGTCCCAGCCCCACAGCACCAGCGTGTCGTCGGTCACGTGCTCCAGAATCTGCTTGAGTGTGCGGCCGCCGTTTTGCTTCGGATCCTTCAATTGCAGCGCCAATTGGTGCGGTGTTTTCCCTTCGAACACCATCGGCGTGTCGGACGAGGGAAGTTTCCACATCGGATTGCCCGGCGGCATGTTCTCTCCCGCCAGATTTGCATCTTGATGGCAACAGGTGCACCGCAGCGCATACAATCCCCGGCCGAACAGGCCGCGCTTTACGTTTTGCGTGTGCACATGGCTATCGTCTCCCTGCAGTGGCCGATCGCCGGCCGGATGGCAGTTCATGCAGCGCGGATGCATGAACACCTTGTAAGCTTCGAGAAACGCCGCCTTCGATTCGGCAGTTTTCTTGTCGGATTTTGATTTATCGGTTTCATCGGCGTGCAAAAAGCTGGCCGCTAGCCACGCACATACGCCGAGGGCCAAAAGCAGCGCCGCGGCAAATTGTTTCGGATGCAAAAACATCAGGCGTTGGATTTCAATTCTTCGGTTTGAATTGGCAACCGCCGGATGCGTTTGCCGGTGGCTGCGAAAATCGCGTTGGCCAATGCCGGCGCGCTGGGCGGCACGGCCGTTTCGCCCACGCCCCCCATTTTTTCTTTGCTGGGCACAATGTACGCTTCGACCAGCGGCATCTCGTTCATACGCAGCATCCGGTAGTTGTGAAAGTTGCTTTGCTGTATGCGCCCCTTGTCCAATGTGATGGCCCCATACAGCGCGGCGGTCAGCCCAAACACGATGCCACTTTCCATCTGCGCTTTGATCGTGTCAGGATTCACTGTCGGCCCGCAATCGATCGCGCACACCACCTTGTGCACCTTCACCTGGCCGTCTTTGGCAACCGATGCTTCGACCACCTGAGCCACGTAGCTCTCGAACGATTCATGCACGGCGATGCCGCGACCGCGCCCTTCCGGCAACGGTTTGCCCCAGCCGGCCTTTTCGGCCGCCAAATCCAAAGCGGCAACATGCCGGGGCTTATCGACCAACAGCGCGCGGCGGAACTGGTAAGGATCCTTTCCGGCAGCATGCGCCAACTCGTCGATCATCGTTTCCACGACGAAGGCGTTATGCGTGTGCCCCACGCTGCGCCACCACAACACCGGCACGCCCGGCTGCGCCATCTGCCAATCGACCAGAATGTTCGGAATCGCATACGGCAGATCGGCCGCCCCTTCGACGGCGGTTTGATCGACGCCGTTTTTCACCATCGCCCCTTCAAATGGCGTGTTTACCATGAACGATTGGCAGACGATGCGATGCTGCCACGCCAGCGGCTGATTGTCGGCGTCCAGCGCGGCAGTGATCTTGTGATAACACGACGGGCGATAGAATCCGCCGCGCATGTCGTCCTCTCGCGTCCAAATCACCTTCACCGGCGCTTTCACTGCCTTGGACGCCTGCACCGCCTCCTGCACAAAATGGCCGTCGGGCACCGCGCGGCGGCCGAAACCGCCGCCCAACAGCGTGGTGTGCAGCGTGATTTGGTCGGGCTTAAGGCCGGCGGCTTGCGCGGCAACCGCGCGATCGCCGGTTTGAAATTGCGTGCCCGTCCAAACTTCGCAATGGTCGTCGCGCACATCGGCCACGCAGTTCAGCGGCTCCATCATCGCATGGGCCAGATACGGCAGTTCGTACACCGCTTCGATGTTCGTGGCGGCCTTCGCGAGCTCTGCCGGCGCATCGCCGGCTTTCTTGGCCACCGCGGCGCCGGGTTTCATGGCCAGCTCCGCATATTCCTTGCGTTGATCTTCGCTATTGAGCGTCGCCAGCGGGCCATCGTCCCAAGTGACTTCCAAAGCCTCGCGGCCATGCTTCGCCGGCCAAAATCCATCGGCCACAACCGCCACGCCGCGATCGATCTGCACCACATGCCGCACGCCGGGCACGGCCTTTGCCTTGTCGGCGTTGATACTTTTTACTTTGCCGCCGAACACGGGCGGCCGCTGGACCAGCGCCACCAGCATGCCCGGCACGCTTACGTCTAAACCAAAAATCCCCTTGCCGTTGGTCTTCTCCGGCGTGTCGAGCCGTTTCGTCGGCTTGCCGATGAGTTGGAAATCTTTGGGATCTTTCAGCTTCACGTCTTTCGGCGGGGTTTGTTTGGACGCGGCTTCGACGAGGCTGCCGTACGACGCCTTGCGTCCCGAAGCCTTGTGAATGACGCGGCTGTTTTGGGCGTCGCAACTGGCCGGATCGACCTTCCACATCTCCGCCGCGGCGGCGATCAGCATCGCGCGCCCCACCGCCCCGGCATGGCGCAGCCGATCGTATTCAGTCCACGTGCTGGTGCTGCCGCCGGTCATTTGAATCGGAAAGAATTTGTGGTTGTACGCCGGATCGACCGGCGCCGGCTCGGGACGCACTTTGCTCCAATCGGCATCGAGCTCCTCGGCCACCAACATCGGCAGCGCGGTATAAACCCCCTGTCCCATCTCGCTGTGATTGCAAATCACGGTGATCGAGTCGTCGGCGCCGATGCGCACAAATGCGTTGGGAGCGAATGTCTTCGAATTTTCCTCGGCGGCCCGTGCCACACTCGCTTTGCGCGGCAGATAAACGCCCAGCACCAGGCCGCCGCCGACCACCGCGCCGGTCCAGATAAATTCGCGGCGACTAAGGGAGGCAATTGCAGTCATTTCGCGCCTCCCTTCGCATGGGTGTCCGCCGCCATGTGAATCGCCTTGCGAATACGCTGATACGTCCCACAGCGGCAGATGTGGCCGGTCATGGCGTCGTCGATATCGTCGTCGGTTGGGTGCGGGTTGTCCTGCAACAGCTCGGCGGCGGCCATAATCTGGCCCGACTGGCAGTAGCCGCATTGCGGCACGTCTGCGGCAATCCAGGCTTGTTGCAAGGCGCGGCCGGCCTCCGAATCGAGTCCTTCAATGGTGACGACATTCTTTCCCTCGGCGCGCGACACGGGCGTAACGCACGATCGCACCGCCTCGCCATCGAGATGCACCGTGCAGGCGCCGCACAGGGCCATTCCGCAGCCATACTTGGTGCCGGTCAACCCCAGCGTTTCCCTCAGCACCCACAACAAAGGAGTATCGGGACTGACATCGACCGATCGCTCTCGGCCGTTAACCTTCAGCTTCACCATGGCGGCGACCTCTGGGCTGTCGAGCTACATGGACAGTTTTGGCTAGCGCGAAAAAGTCTATACGCTAGGGTCAAGAAAAGCGAGTAACCTCATTGAGCGTTTTTCGGCTCGACTAAGTCCCACCTATTGCCGTAGAGATCCTCAAAAACAACAACCGTGCCGTACGGTTCGTTTCGCGGCCGTTCGATGAAATTGACGCCGCGGGATTTCAACGTTTCGTAGTCGTGCTGGAAGTCATCGGTGTGTAGAAACAGGAACACGCGGCCGCCGGTTTGATTGCCGATGCGCTCCTGTTGATCGCGGTTGGCGGCCTTGGCCAACAGTAGCGAAGTGCCGCCGGCTTCGAGGGCGACAGCGACCCAGCGTTTGTCGGCGGACAGCGCGGTGTCTTCGAGCAATTTGAAACCCAAGACACCGGTGTAGTACGCAATGGCTTCGTCGTAATCTCGGACGACAATGGCGACGGTGGCGATCTTGCGATTCATGGTTGTTCGTGAAGTTCCAGCAAATTGCCGTTCGGATCGCGCAGATAGGCCGACCGCCCCCAGTCGTAGTCGCGCGGCGGGAATTGAATCTCCATCCCCCGATTTTGAAGCTCGCCAACCGCCGCATCCAGATCGGGGACCGAAAACGCGGTGTGATTTTCCCCCGGCAACTCGCCGGAATCAGCTTCATACTTGCGATGAATCAGAATTTGCACGCCGTCGATTTCGAAAATGGCCATGCCATCCCCGCGGTGCGCCGGACCACAGCCGAACAACCGCTCGTAAAAAGCGACGGTCTGGGGAACTTCGTCGGTGAAAATGGCTAACTCAGTCAATGTCATTTCATTGGACCAGCGACCCATGCGAGGCAAACTAATGTAGCTGCTAACAACAGCAAAAGCGACGACCGGCTTGCGAAAGGCGCCTGTCCTGGCATATCGTGCTTGAACCTTTTACCAATGAATCGATCCTCTCTAGCCATGGCATTATTCTTTGCCGCTTTTGCCGCCGCCTCGCAGGGAGCATCCGGCAGCGCCGCCCACGCCGGCGCCCTTCGGCTCCTGGCGTTCCCCCATCACTGCGCAGATGCTCGTTCAAGGAGCGGTGGGGTTCGGTGATATGTCGATCGACGGCGATACGCTGTATTGGGTGGAATCGCGCCCGGAGGATGCGGGCCGATATGTCATTGTGCGCCGCACGCCGGACGGCAAAATCGCCGACGTGCTGCCGCCCCCATTCAGCGCCCGCACCACCGTCCACGAATACGGCGGTGGCGCGCTTCTGGCGGCCGACGCAGTCATTTATTTCTCCAACTATGCCGACCAGCGCATCTGTCGTATCGAGCCCGGCCAACTGCCGCAGCCGCTCACGGCCGCAAGGCCCCTGCGCTTTGCCGATTGTGTGTTGGATCGCGCGCAATCGGCTGATTGGCATTTGCGAAGACCACTCGCAAACCGGGCAGCAGCCGGAAAACCGCATCGTCGCCATCGATCTGAACGACGGCGCTGTTGGCACGCTGGTCTCAGGCTTCGATTTTTTCTCGTCGCCCCAAATCAGTCCCGACGGAAAGCAATTGGCGTGGCTCGCCTGGAATCATCCGAACATGCCCTGGGATGGCACGGAGCTATTCGTCGCCCCATTTGAAGCCGACGGCTCGCTGGCCGATCCGCAGAAGATTGCCGGTGGCATCGACGAATCGATCTTCCAGCCTGCCTGGGCCCCCGACGGCGCCCTGTTCTTTGTCTCGGATCGCACCAATTGGTGGAACCTTTATGCCCGGCGCGACGGAAAAGTTTCCGCCGTTTTGCCCATGGACGCCGAGTTCGGCATGCCCCAATGGGTTTTCGGCATGCGAACGTACAGCTTCGAGCCCAATGGCAACTTGCTGGCCACCTATGCCCGCGACGGCCAGTGGCACTTGGTGAAGATCGATCCGCGTTCCGGCCAACATCAAGAACTGAAGATACCCTATACCGACGTCCGCGGCATGCGCGTGGTGGCCGGTCGCGCTTACGCCGTTGTCAGCTCGGCGACGGAGCCCGACACATTGGTCGAGATCGATTTGGCCGGCGGCAACTGCCAGGCCATCCGCCGCAGCTCGCCGATCAAAACCGATCCGGAGTACACCTCCATTCCCACGGCAATCGAATTTCCCACGGATGGCGGGAAAACGGCGCATGCCTTCTACTATCCGCCGAAGAATGCAGACTACTGCGGCCCGCCCGGCGAAGCGCCGCCGTTGGTCGTCGTCATTCACGGCGGCCCGACGAGCCATTCACCGGCAAAATTCAGTTTGAGTTATCAGTATTTCACTTCCCGCGGCTTCGGCGTCTGCGACGTGAACTACGGCGGCAGCACCGGCTACGGCCGCGAGTATCGCAACCGGCTGCGCGGCAACTGGGGCATCGTCGACGTGGCCGACGCCTCCAACGCCGCCCTCTTTCTGGCCACCCAAGGCAAGGCCAACCCGAAGAAACTGCTCATTCGCGGCGGCAGCGCCGGCGGCTACACCACGCTGGCCTGCCTGGCATTCAAAGACGTGTTCGCCTGCGGCGCCAGTTACTACGGCGTCAGCGACCTCGCGCTCTTGGAAGACGACACCCACAAATTCGAATCGCAATATTCCGACCGCCTAGTCGGCCCCTATCCACAGGAGAAGGCAAAGTATCGGGACCGCTCGCCAATCTACCATTTGGAAAAATTCAATCGGCCGGTCATTCTACTGCAAGGCCTGGAAGACAAAGTCGTGCCGCCCAATCAGGCCGAGCTGATTTTCGATTCCTTGAAGAAGAAAGGAATTCCCGTCGCCTATGTGCCCTTTCCGGGCGAACAGCACGGCTTCCGCAAGGCGGAAAACATCGTTCGCGCTCGCGAGGCGGAATTGTACTTCTACTCCCGCGTCCTGGGGTTTGAATTGACAGAAAAGATCGAGCCGGTGGAAATTATCAACCTGCCGGCAAATTAGCGCCCGGCTCGGCGCTGACATCGAGTTCATACCGCGCCACAAGATGCGGGCCGATCTGACGCTCGCTGTGGAATTGAAAGCCGAATCGCTCGTAAATGGCACGCAGTCGCGGCCGGTCCGCTACGCAATCCATCCGCAAGTATCTTTTCTTCAGCGAGGCCGCGCACTCAACACTCCATTTCAGAAGTGCCGTCGAAACGCCCTGCCCCGCAAACCGCCGCCGCACAGCCAGCCGGTGAATGAATGCCGATTCGCCCACCGGCACGTCGGGCCAAATCTCCGGATCCTCAAGCTGAAACTTGATCGTGCCGGCAGTTTCGCCATCTTTCTCGGCCAGTAAGAATTCTCCTACCACCACCGCGCCAGCAATGCGCGTCGCAGAGATTTCCTCGCGCGGCCAGAGCGGTATGCCGCGCTCCTCCAACCACCCTGCCGCCTCGTTGAGAATCTCCGCGACGAGTTCGACTTCCTGCGGCGTCGCCTGGCGGACGGTAATCTGCATTCTCAAATTCAACTCAGGGGCCGTCGTCATCGCTTTCGCGTGCCGCCGAAGATTCCACCCAGCAAGCCGCGCAGAATTTGGCGGCCGAGCTGACTGCCCACCGTGCGCGCAGTGGATTTGGCCATCGATTCGACCATCCCCTGCCGGCGCTTGCTCCCCCACAGCATCTCGTTCAAGGCCCCGCCGACACCTGGAGACGATTCCGCCTGGGCTTTGCCGGCATGACCGGCGCCGCCTTTTTCCGCGGGCGCTTCGGCCACGCTGCGCTTGCTAAGAATTTCGTACGCTGATTCCCGATTCACGCGGTTGTCGTATTTTGCCCCAACCGGACTGCGCCCACGCACCGCGTTGCGCTCCTCCGGCGTAATCGCGCCCATGCGACATCGAGGCGGACAAATGGTCGTGCGCTCCACCGGCATGGGGATGCCTTGCTCTTGCAGCGTCGACACCAGCGCCTCCCCCACGCCCATCTGCGAAATCACTTGTGCCACGTTGACGTTCGGATTCGACGGAAACGTTTCGGCCGCGGTCTTCACTGCTTTCTGATCGCGCGGCGTGTAGGCCCGCAAGGCATGCTGCACCCGGTTGCCCAGTTGGCCCAGGATTTCGGCCGGCATGTCGTCTGGAAACTGCGAACAGAAATAAACGCCCACGCCCTTGGAGCGGATGAGCCGGACGACCTGCTCCACTCGTTGCCGCAAGGCCGGCGGGGCATCGCTGAACAGCAGATGCGCCTCGTCGAAGAAAAACACCAGCTTGGGCTTGTCCAAATCGCCGACCTCGGGCAAGTTTTCGAACAATTCCGACAACAGCCACAGCAAAAAGCTGGAATACAACCGCGGCTTAAGCACCAACTGATCGGCCGCCAGGATGTTGACGATGCCGCGCCCGCTCAAATCAGTCCGCATCAGGTCGGTCAGCTCCAGCGCCGGCTCGCCGAAGAAATGCTCCCCGCCGTCGCTTTGCAGGGTCACCAGCGATCGTTGAATCGCCGCGACCGATTGCTTGCTCACCAATCCGTAATGCGATGATATTTCTTGTTGGTTCTCGGAGACAAATGTCAGCAATGCCCGAAAATCGTCCAAATCCAACAACAGCAAGCCGCGGTCGTCGGCCAACTTGAAGACGATCTCCAGCACGCCTTCCTGAGTATCGTTGAGTTCCAAAATGCGGGCCAGAAGCGTGGGCCCAATCTCGCTAATCGTCGCCCGCACGGGGTGTCCCGCTTTGCCATATAAATCCCAAAATATCGTCGGGCTGGCTTCGGTCGCGAAATTCTCGGCGCCAGTTTGGGCAGCGCCGCTCCTTGAGCTTGTCGGTCATCGTGCCGGCCATGGCGACGCCGGAAACATCCCCCTTCACGTCGCCGATGAACACCGGCACGCCGATGCGCGAGAAGCCTTCCGCCAGCACCTCCAACGTGATCGTCTTGCCGGTTCCTGTGGCGCCTGCCACCAGGCCGTGACGGTTACCGTATTTGGCCAATAGTTGGACTGGCTTTTCGCCTTTGCCGATCAGAATGTCCGCCACAGCTTTTCTCCCCTAACGCATTAACTATCTTGCCAAAACTGTCCAGCCCAAAACCGCTAGCTTGATGCGGCAGGCATTCTTCGTCAACTACTAGCGACGGTTTGCCGATTAAAGAAGCTGGATAAATCTTGCCGGTTGCGGAGTCTGTTCGGGCGGCCTCGGATCGCCGGGGTCTAGCGCACTGGATTTCCAATTCATATTGCATGGCCAAGATCACCACCGCGCAACGTGCCGAAGCATCCGTCGCTCCCGAAACCACTTCGGTTCGGCCGACGCGGTTTGATCCTGCGCACAAGGTTCCGCGCGGCGCCGAAGAGGCGGCAGTTCAATCGCCGCCGAAAAGCGATCAATCACCCGCACCCGCCGCAGATTCTCTGGAAGCCGAGGCCCTGTCCGCGGAGTTGGCCGCGGCCTTAAGCGAAGTGGAAAATCAGTTGGCCGGCTCTGCGGATACGGACGACTGGCAATTTTCCGCCGCCATCGTGCAGCAGTTCCGCACGCAGGCCAATCAGTTGGCGGCGCACCTGGAAACGCGACAGCGTGATTTAGATCGCCGCGAAGCTCAGTTCCACGCACAGCTTGCCAAGCACGAATCCGAGGCGCGCAGCGCCCGACTCTGGTTCCACGAGCATCACCACGATCTGATGCAGCGCCAGGCCACGCTGGAAGAGGAAAAGAATCGGGCGGAGATAGATTTGGCGGAACTGGAACAGCGCGTGGCCGAGCAGCAAGCGCGCTTGCAAGGCGCCTTCATGCTCCCCAGAGAGCTGGCCGACAAGCTTGCGGCGCGCTCGGGCGAACTGACGAATCACGATTTGGAATTGCTGCGCAAATTGGCCAAGGATCACGAAGCGGCCACACATCTCGCGCTGCGCGAGCGGCAGTGCGAAACGATGGAACGCGTGCTCGCGGAACGAACGGAGCGATTGGACGCCGCCGCGCTATCATTGGCGCACGGTGAAGCGGAATTGGAAGACGGCTGGCAGAAGTTGCAAGCGGAGCGCAACACGTTCAATGCACAAGTCGATCGTCAGCGAGAAAAGCTGGCCGACGATCGCCGCCGCATGGAAGCCGAGCTAGCCGCCCGGCAGCAAAAGCTTGGTCAACGGTCGCATCACTTGGAACTGCGGTCAGCCGCGCTGGATCAGACTCGCGCCGAGCTAATGCAACTGCAGCGCGAGACGCTCGAGATGCGTTTGGCCACCGAGGAAATGTGGGCACAGCTTTCCACGACGGCCCCGCCGGCGGCCGTCACGCATTCGGTCGCGCGGATTCGCGCCAAACTCGCCGAGCATTTCAAAATGCAAGCCGACGACATTGCGGCCCAGCGGCAAGAGATGGAAGAGCTCTATGCGAAGGTTGGCGGTCAGCACGAACGCATCGCTGAGCAAAAGCGCGAATTCGAAGCATGGATTCTTCAACAGCAGTGCGATTTGGAATCTCAGGCCGCTCGACTCATGGCGCGCGAGAAGGAATTAGATTTGCAAAACGGCCGCTTGCAGCAGGTGCAACTGCAATGGGACAGCGACCGCCGCGATCTGGAACACGAAATCCGCCGCCTGCAAAGTGAGCTGCGCCACTTGGAATCGAGCCAGATGTCCAGCGTGTGAAGCGCCGCGGCGAGTATCTATTTGCCGCTTTGCCCGTCGCCCTCTGCCGGCGGCCCCGCAGTGGCCTGCTTGCTCTCGCCGGAGCTGATCGCGTCCGACGAATCCGCGGAGTCGCTCGGGCTGGTCGTTTTAGGCGCCGCGTCTTCCGGCAGATGTCCTTTGGCCAATTGCTCGGAACGGGCCGCGATTGCCACGGCCGCCTGCATCTGGTCCTTGGTGAAATACGGCTCGCGGCCGACGTGGTTCAGTTTCTTCGCCGCCAGATCGTTCCAGCTCATTTTGTTGGTAAAGTGCCACGCGGCAGCTTGAGCGGCGCGCTGATCGATTTCGCCGTTGCCCAGCATCTTCAACAGCTCCTGCACCCTAGCGTCGGTTGTGAACGATTCGATCGGACGAATCTCGTAGGGAATATGATCGTTGGGATCGTCCTTGCCGTGCTCCAGGCACACGATCGGCAGTTTGACTTTGCTGACAGCCTCCGGCGCCACGCTGAACACGCCGCCACCGCCGCCGCCGCTCCGACCCCCGCCGCCGCCGCTGGATTGAGCGCCGCTGCTACCGCTGCTGCTACTGCGAGAACTGCTTCGGCCGCCAACTTGCGCCAATACGGGCACGCCGGCAAACGCGTCGGGCAGCTTCACGCTCAACGGCCGCTGCGTGTTGTTTTTCACGATGATCTGGGCTTCACGATCGTTCTTCGGCACGTAGCGTACCTGCAAATCTCCACTGTGCATTCCATCGAATAGGTCGATTTGTTGTGGCGATTGCTTTTCAGCCGCGGGCACTGCCACCACTTGCAGAGAGGTCATCACCATCGCGACCACGACGATTGCGAGCAGAATGTTCTTCAACGTTTGCCAAGCACGGTGCATTGCCAGCCTCCTCAGCCGAGTGCCAAATCAATAGTTGCGCATCGCGACCCACACCGCCTGGGCATAAAAGCACGAGTCGGCGGATACCTAATAGAATACACTCGCGGCGAGCCTAATCTCAAGCAATTAAGCGATTTTAGGACACAGGACGCCGCTTGAGCGACGGCCCGGCAGAGGCGTCCGGAAGCCTAATCCTTGGATCGCTTTGCGGCGTTTATTGCCTTCAGTGCTTCGATCACCTGCTGGTCGTGGCCGTCGACCCGCACGGCTTTCCACACTTTGGCCACGCGTCCCCGAGGATCGATCAAGAACGTGCTGCGCTGGATGCCCATCGACTTTTTGCCGTACATGTTCTTTTCGCGCCAGGCGCCATATTTCTTCGCGACCTTGTGATCCACGTCGGACAACAGCGGAAAATTCAGCTTAAACTTGTCACGAAACTTCGCGTGGCTGGCGACGGTGTCCGCACTGACGCCCAACACCGTGGCCCCCAATTTTTTCAGCTCGTTGCTGCGGTCGCGGAACGAACACGCTTCACGCGTGCATCCCGGCGTATCGTCCTTGGGATAAAAGTACACGACCGCCGGCGTGCCCCGCAGCGCGGAGAGTTTGACCTTCGCGCCGCCGGCCGAGGGCAGCGTGAAATCGGGCGCCGGCTGGCCTTCTTCAATCCATGGATTCATTTCATCGCTCCGCTACTTGCTCGGCCCGTTTGCGGGCCGAATAGAACGAGATTGACGTTTTTGATCCGATACCGGACAGAGGAAGCGGAAAACTGCCCGATATTTTAGCTACTCCCCCGGGGTTAACCATTGGACCTCCTGAGATTGGGGCTTAAAATGGAGTGTCGATCAGGCGAGGTCCGCCGGCGACGGAACCTAACCTTTACCCCATCTATTACGAGGGGTGCATTGGCAATCACCAAATCGAGCCGGGCGGAGAATCCCGCGGAGCGGCCGCAGCGCAGCCTGCAGGTCGCCGTCGCTGCCGCCCAAATCGCCCAGGATAATCGCGGGCAAGATATCGTTCTGCTCGACCTGCGCGAACTAACGGCGGTGTTCGATTATTTTCTCGTGGTCACCGGCGCCAGCCATCGGCAACTGCATGCCATTGCCGAAGAAATCGATCAGACGTTGAAAGACAAATTCGGCGAAAAGCGCCTGGGCATCGAAGGCTATGTGGCCGGCAATTGGATTCTGCTGGACTATGGCGACGTGGTCGTGCATTTGTTCGACCAGCAAGCTCGAGATTATTACGCGCTGGATCAACTGTGGTCCGACGCTCGGCGGGTGAACTGGGAAGTCGGCCAGCCGCACATCGCAAAGGTGGAATGAAGGTTGCTCATCAAGGCGATGCAGTTTGCTTAGCCCGAGCTCTTTTCAAAACTTTATTACAGAAAGGCTTCAACTCATGAAATCGATATTCTGGTGCGCTCTGCTCACGATCGCCATGCTGGCCCGTCAATCGACAGCGGTCGCTGATGACCAAAGTCATCGAAAGGCCGCCGAAGATCTTTTGAACGCGATGAACGTGCAAAAGGCCATGGAGGCTGCCACCGACCAAATGATCGAAGTGCAAATCAAAGCGAACCCTCAGTTAGCCCCGATGCGCGACGTGCTGAAACAATGGGTCTCAAAGTTTTTGAGCTATGAGAGCATCAAAGACGAGTTGATTACGGTCTACTGCGGGGAATTGACCGAAGACGAATTGAAGCAAATTGCCGCCTTTTACAACACGCCCGCGGGGAAACGCTGGACCGAAGAGATGCCGAAGATCAATGCGAAGACAAGCCAACTCGGCTCGGCTCAGGCGCAAGCCCACCAGGCAGAACTTCAAAAGATGATCCAGGAAGAGCAAGCCAAGCTAGGGGCGCCCGCAAAGTGACTGCGACTTAGCCATTGCACGCCGCCGGCGCAATCATTTTAGCAAAAGCGATCGGCTTAGCGCTTGAGCGTGAACGTGCTGCCTCGGTCTTCGCCCGCTGCTTGCCACTCGTGGTACGAAATGGTGCCGGGTTGCCAGGCAAACATGTCGGGTTCGGCCAGCGTGTACCAGTTTTCGGCGAAGTGAACTTCGTCCCAGGGCGCCGGCGCCTTCTCATCCCACACCACGCCGGTCCGGCCGGCAGCCATAGAAATTGTGTTTTGGATGACGACGATGTCTTTGATCGTCCAGCGATCTTCGCCGCGGCTGGTGGCGATGATGCCAACCCCATTGGCGCAGCCGCGGATGGTGTTCTTACGCACCGTCACGTTTTGACTGGCTTCGACCGTGATGCCGGCGCCGTGCAGCCAACCGGCCTGTTTGTACTCGGTGCCATCGTTGGTGCAAGTGTTGTCTTCGATCACTAATTGGCCGCCGATCTCCTGGTAGATCCCCGCCAGCGTGTTGTTGTCGCAACGATTGGCGCGGACGATGCCCGTGTTGTCGCAGTCGAGCCAAATGCCATTGCCGACGTTGTCGTGGAAATAGTTGTCCTCGATCAGGATGTCGGTCGTTTGCCAGAACTTCGAGCCACCGGCTTCCCAAAAGACGTCGTACTTGTGATCCGGGTTGTTGTTGGCAATTTCGCAGTGACGCAGAATCGGCGATTGCCCGAACAGTTTGATCCCTAGCTGCTGGCAGCGATGGATATAGCAATTCTCGACCGTCGAGCCGTCGCGAAGTTGAATTCCACCGGCGGCCGAGTTGCGCACTTCGCAGTTTTTGACGCGCCAGTTCTTGCCGCCGGAGATGGCAGCGGCCTGCACCGGCGGAAGATAGCCGTCGATCACGAGGTTTTCGATCGTCACGTTTTCCACCGGGCGATCGAAACAAGCGAAGGCGTAAGTCTTCGTCTGCGATCGCAATCGGGCGCCAAGTTCGCCAATGAACCTCTGGCCAGCTTTCGGTTCGATTTGCAGATCGGAATAGATGCCCGACGCAAAATAAAGCGTGGCTCCCTCCGGCGCATCGGCAATCACTCCGGCAAGATTGGGGTCGCTGGAATGTAGCACCATCGCGCCTTGCGGCGCGGCCGCCTCTGCCCGCGGGCCATAACTAGCATGATGCCCCTTGCCGGCATCATCCGACGCGGCGCTTGAGCAACCGGCGATAGCCAGGCAGACAGCAAAGGCTGGCGCCATTTTTCTGAACATAGGGTCATTGTAAACAGCCAGGCCAAGGCGAGCGATGCGACAGACTTATGCACATCTGGCTCAACATTAACAGGGGGTTGAACCGATGATACGAATAGCCCTCCTCTCTTCCTGCCTGTCTCGATCCATTCTGCCCGCTTTCCCGCAATGTCGGTCTCTACTGCCACCAAAGTTGTGCCCGCCCCGGCTGCTGCGCCGCCGCACAAGCGCTGCTGCGGCCCGGCTGGGTTCCTGGCGATTGGATTCGCTTCTGGGCCAGTCCGCGCTGACCCGCGTCTATCGAGCCCGATATGCCGACACCGACGACCAACGGCGAGGGCAGTATGCCATCAAAGTCTTGCGTCAACGGTGGCACAATTCCCCGCCGGCGATCGCTCGCATGCGCCGCGAAGCGATGGTCGGCCGCTGTGTGGCGGATCGCCATGTGGTTTCCATTCTCACGGCCCACGTGCATCAGCCGCCGTATTATGTAGTCATGCCGTGCCTGGAAGGCCATCCGGTCGCCGCGCTTCTGGCGCCGCACGAGAAGCTAAAAGTGCCCTACGCGCTCTGGATCGCCCGGCAAGCGGCCGAAGCGCTCGACGCACTGCACACAGCGGGATATCTGCACGGCGACATCAAGCCCAGCAATCTTCTGCTTTCGCCGCAAGGACACGTCACGCTCATCGATTTGGGCTGTGCCCGGCGATTGGACGAGGAATCGACGCTGGAGATTGACACAATTGCCGGCACGCCGGCCTATCTCGCGCCGGAACTGCTGGCGGGCAGCGCGCCGACGCGCGTTCGGATCTTTACAGCTTGGGAATCACCTTATTCCAAATGCTCGCCGGCCGGCTGCCGTGGGACGAAACCGATATCGCCGCGCTGGTTGCCTGCAAGCGTTCCGGGCAGCTGCCTGCCGTGCGGTCGTTCGCGCCGCACGTCACCAGCGAAGTGGCCCAGCTCGTCGCACAGCTCACGGCCACGGAGCCGCTGCGGCGGCCGCTGACGGCGCGCGACGCAATCGCTAGCCTCGTGAAAATGGAAGTCGGCACGCTAGCACAGCAACTGTGGTGATAGCGGCGGCAAGCCTGGCCGCCGATTGCCAGCGATCCCGCCCCTCTTTGCAACTTTTCTAAGTCGCATCTGGTTCGCCAACTCGCCTTGACCCCGGTCGGCGCCGGCGACTATCTTCCCGCCCTCCCATAGTCCGTTCGGACCTGAGTTGTTGCTGCGCTTGAGCCAGCGCACCACGGATGGCCGTTGGTCGGATTGCTTTTCACGTTCGCTCTTGGCAAAGGCATGATGCCTCGCTCGATTCGATCTCTTCGATTGGTGCTGTTGTTGGCTGCGCTCGCCAGCGTCGCGCTGGCCGGTTGCACCAGTTCGCTCTTGAATTCGCGCTCGCAAAGCCCCGAGCAAGCCGAAGGCGATGATTCCGAATCGCAAACCAAGCTCGTGGGCGACTACGCTTACGCCTACGGCATTAATTACGTCCGCGTCGAAGGACCGGTGCTGATCACAGGGCTGGCCGGCACCGGCAGCGATCCGGCCCCCAGTCCGCAGCGGCAAGCCTTGATTTCGGCGATGCAAACCCACGGAGTGGATAATCCCAACCAGGTGCTGGCCTCACCCACGACGTCCATGGCCTGGGCCGTGGCCTATCTCCCGCCGGGCGTGCACAAAGGCGATAGGCTCGATGTCGAAGTCCGCGTCACGCCGCAATCCGAAACCTCCAGTTTGCACGGCGGCTGGCTCATGCAAACGCACCTCAAAGAATTGGCCATGCTGGCCGGCCAGGTGCACGAGGGACACGTTTTGGCGATCGCCGAAGGGCCCGTGCTCGTCGATCCAACGACTCGCGAAAGCAAAGATCCAGTCGGCCAGACGCACGGAATCGTTTTAGGCGGCGGCGTCTCAATGAAATCGCGCACCATGGGCCTGGTGCTCCCGTCGAGCGAAAAATCAGTCTTCCGCAGCAAGCAAATCGGCGACGCGCTCAACCGCCGCTTCCACATCTTCCTGCGCGGCGTGAAGCAAGGCGTGGCCACGCCCAAGACCGATGAATACATCGATCTGGAAATCCATCCGCGGTACAAGCACAACCTGGCGCGTTATCTGCGCGTCGTCCGCAGCGTGCCGCTGGCCGAATCGCCCGAAGAGCAATTGGCGCGGCTCGACTTGCTCGAGCGACAACTCCTCGATCCCGTGACTAGCTCCATCGCCTCCATTCGCTTGGAGGCTATCGGCAAAGACGCAGTGCGAGTGCTGAAGAAGGGGCTGGAATCGAAAGACCCCGAGGTTCGCTTCTACGCCGCCGAGTCGTTGGCGTACCTCGACGAAGCGGCGAGCGTCCCGGTGCTGGCCGCTGCGGCCAAGAACGAGCCGGCCTTCCGCGCCTTCGCCCTGGCAGCCTTGAGCGCCTTGGACGACGTCCATGCCTCCGACGCCCTGCGCGATCTGTTCGATGTCACCAGCGCCGAAACACGCTACGGCGCCTTCCGCGCCTTGTGGGCCATGAACGAAAACGATCCGCAACTGCGCGGCGAGCATCTGGAAAAGAAATTCTGGCTCCACGTCGTCCCCAGCGCCGGCCCGGCGATGGTGCACGTCACGCATAGTTTCCGCCCCGAGGTCGTCGTCTTTGGCGAAGGCCAGCAGTTCAAGCTCCCCATCGCCTTGGAAGCCGGCAATTCGATCATCGTCAAGTCGCAAGACGACGGCCAAATCAGCGTCGCCCGATTCAGTGCTCGCGATTCCGACAAACGAGTGACGGTGGACAATTCCGTCGAACACGTGATCCGCGCCATCGCCGAAGTCGGGGGCGATTATCCCGACGTCGTGCAGGCGCTTCAGCAGGCTTGTTCCAATGGAGGTTTGGCCAGCCGGTTTGAAGTCGATGCGATTCCTCAACAAGGGCGCATCTACGATCGCAATCGCAAACTGGCGCATGCTGGTTCGGCCGGCAACGAGGCAACCGCCGCCGATGCCCCAAGCGATAGCCACAATTCCCACGCCGAGTCCAGCAGCTTCGAATCGAGCGAGCCATTGCCGGAACTATTCGGCGGCGGGGCGCCGAAGCCCGGCGCCGATTCCAGCCATCCTTCCGACGACGATCAGGCCTCGCAATCCGGCAAAAAATCGGCCCCCAAACGCAAGGGGTTTTGGGATAGAATGATGCGATCGGCCATGGACGACTAACAAAAAGAGACGAGGGACGAGAGACGAGGGGCAAGTGCACCGAATTCTCTCCTCTCACCTCTCGTCCCTCGCCTCTCGCCACTTTCCCTCCCCATGCTCAAAGCTCTCGAACTGATCGGCTTCAAAAGCTTCGCCGACCGTACGCGGTTCGAGTTCCCCAGCGGCATCACCGTGGTCGTCGGGCCCAACGGTTCGGGCAAATCCAACGTCGTCGATGCCATCAAATGGGTGCTCGGCGAGCAAAGCGTCAAAAGCCTGCGCGGCAAGGAGATGGCCGACGTCATCTTCAACGGCTCCTCCGGCCGCCGGCCGCTCAATTCCGCCGAAACCACGCTCACGTTCGACAATTCCGACGGCCGTTTGAGGCTCGACACTCCCGAGGTGCACGTCACCCGCCGCGTCTATCGCAGCGGCGAAGGGGAATATCTGATCAATCGCCAGCCCTGCCGCTTGCGCGACATTCGCGACCTGTTCGCCGGCACCGGCATCGCCACCGAGGCCTACAGCGTCATCGAGCAGGGCAAAGTCGATGTGATGCTGCAGGCCTCCGCCAAAGACCGCCGTGCCATCTTCGAGGAAGCCGCCGGCATCAGCCGCTTCAAGGCCAAGAAGATCGAGGCCCTGCGGCGGCTGGAGCGAGTCGAGCAAAATCTGCTCCGCTTATCCGACATCGTCGATGAGGTCGAAAACCGGCTGAAGAGCGTCCGCGCCCAGGCCACCAAAGCCCGGCGCTACAAAGAATACGCCGACCGCTTGCAAGAGCTGCGCACGCAGGTCGGCCTGGCCGACTGGCGGGCACTGGGCGCCAAGCTCGACGCCATTGACGCCGAAGCAAATTTGCTGCGTCAGCAGATCGCCACTGAAACCACCGCCGCGGAAGTCGCCGAACTGAAAGCCGCGCAGTGGGAAACGCAAGCCGGCGCGATCGATTCCGAAATTCATGCCGCCGAAGCGCGCCTGGCGGAAAATCGCCAGCGAGTGGCGGCGCTCGAGACGACCGTCGAACAAGAACGCACCCGCGTTAAAGACTTGGACGACCTGGCCGCCCGGCATCGCAAACAGCTCCAGGCACTCTCCAATCGCGCCGGCGATCTGGCCGATCTGTGGAAAGCCACCCAAGCCGATGTTCAAGCCGCCGAAACCAAACATCGCGAACTCGGCAATCAACTGGCCGATCAGCAACGGGCCCTCACCGCACTGACGGCCCAATTGGATCAAATCCGCAATGAAAATGAGCAGCGCCGCTCTTCGCACCTGGAGCAATTGCGCACCAGTGCCGCGCTGGCCAATGAAATCAGCACTCTGGAAGGGCGTGTTTCTCGAACCGATGAGACCCGCGAACGCTGCCAGACCCGCCTGGCCGAATTGCAAGCCGCCCGCGAGCGAACCGAGCAAGAGCTAGCCTCCGCCACCCAGCGCCAACAGGAACTGGCCGAACGGCTGGAAGAACGTGCCACCGCTTGGGCCTCGCTGCGCGACGAACTGGCAGAGTCGCGCCGGCAGCTCGCCCATCGTCAGAAAGAACTTGCCGGTTGGCGCAGAACGCATCAGCGGCGCCACGGAACGCGCCGCCGTCTTGGAAGACTTGGAAAAACGCAACGAAGGCGTCGGCCCCGGCGCAGGAAGTCCTCAAGCAAGCCCGCGAAAATCCCGACGGCCCCTTCAAGCAAGTCCGCGGTCTGCTGGCCGACCTGGTCCAGGTGAATGTCGAAACCGCCCCGCTGATCGAAGCCGCGCTCGGAGACAAAGCACAACACCTGGTCATCGCCCCGGGCAAGCGGTTGTTCGACCATCTGGCAGCACATGGAAAGCGTCTGTCCGGCCGCGTCGGCTTTCTGCCGCTGGATGCAATCGGTCCGCCGGGACCCGCGATCGACCTCAGCGGTCAGATCGGCGTGATCGGCCGTGCCGACAAATTCGTCGAAGCCGCCCTCGAATTGGCGCCGCTGGTGCGCCGCTTGTTGAGCAACACCTGGATCGTCGAAAACCTGAACCACGCTCTGGCGCTCAGCCAAGGCGGCGGACGCGGCGCGAATTTCGTCACGCTTGCCGGCGAAGCGCTCTCCGCCGAAGGCGCCGTCGTCGTCGGACAACGGCACGCCTCGGGCGGACTCATCTCGCGACGCAGCGAACTCCGGGCATTCAAAGCGCAGATTGCCGAATGGGACCAAAAGGCCGGCGAAATTACCGCCATCGTCACCACCCTGGAACAGCAAGTGGCCGCCCAGGACAAACTGTCCAACGATGCGGCCGCCGCCCATCACGCCGCCGCCGAAGCCCTGGCCGAGCAGCGGCTGCGAGTGACCTCCGCCCAGCAGCGCCGCGAACAATTGACCGAACAGCAAGCCACATTGGAAACCGATCTGCAAGCGGCCGGCCAGCAGTGCGAGACCGTCGCCAAGTCTCTGACATCTGCCCGCAGCCGGCTGGACCAGTTACAAACAACTCTCGCTCAGTCGGAATCGCGAATGTCGGAAAATGCCCGGCGAATCGAAGAACTCGACCTCGCCCGCCAGCAGCGCACTCGCGACGGCCTGGCCACGCAAGTCGATTTGGCTCGCGGCGAACAGCAACTGGCGCACCTCCGCGCCAATTGCGCCGCTACGAGCAAGACCGCGAAGAACGGGGCCGAACGATCGAGGAAGCCAACGAACAATTGAACGAGTGCCTCGAGCGCAGTCAGCAAGCCGAGCAACGCATTTTGGCGGCCGAGGCCGAAATGGCCGAACTGTTCTTGCAGAAAGAGAATCTATCGCAGGATATGTCGAACCTCGGCGCACGGCGCGAAGTGCTCCGCAACGAGCGCCGGTGCCGTGCAGATCGCCGGGCGCCATCGTGAAGCTATCCGCTTGGTCAGCACAGATCTGCACGCCAAGGAGCTGGCCGCCGGCGACATTCGCCACGAGCGCGCGACCCTCGAAGGCCGCTTGCGCGAGGATTACGGCATCGAGCTGGCGGAACTTTCGCATCAGCCCACGCCGGAAGAACAGCAGCAGCGCGAACAAGTGGAAACGGAAATCGCCGAGCTGCGCCGCAAGCTGTCGAACATCGGCGGAGTGAACCTCGACTCGCTCCAAGAAGCCGACGAGCTCGAAGTCCGCTTCCAAACGCTTTCCGCACAGCATCAAGACCTGTCGCAAGCCAAGGGCTCGCTAGAGCAAATCATCCACCGTATCAACGCCGACAGCCGCCGCCTCTTTTCCGAAACCTTGGAAACCGTCCGCGAGCACTTTCAGCAGTTGTTCCGCAAGCTCTTCGGCGGCGGCCAGGCCGACATCGTGCTCGAAGAAGGCGAAGACATCCTGGAATGCGGCATCGAAATCGTCGCTCGCCCCCCGGGCAAGGAGCCGCGCAGCATTTCGCTCCTCTCCGGCGGCGAAAAAACGCTCACCTGCGTGGCGCTGCTTGTTGGCGATCTTCCGCAGCCGCCCCAGCCCCTTCTGCGTGCTCGACGAAGTCGACGCCGCGCTGGACGAAGCCAACATCGAGCGCTTCATCAGCGTGCTCAAAGAATTCCTTCAGTGGACGCAGTTCATCGTCGTCACCCACTCCAAAAAAACGATGGCCTTCGCCACCTCGCTTTACGGCGTGACCATGCAGGAATCCGGCGTCTCCAAGCGAGTTTCCGTCCGCTTCGACGACGTCAGCGAAAACGGCGAAATCAGCCGCGAAGCCCTCCAACGCTCCGACCGCGATCAGCCTCCCGTCGTGCAGCCCGGCTCGACCGCCGAAGAAGAAGCGGCATAATTGGCCGCCTTTTCATCGAGCCACCCGAGTCGCACTATCTTTTTCCCTCCAATGTGCTAGACTCAAGGGACTTGATCCTCTCGGCTCTGCCCATTGGATTACTGCCAGGTCCAATGGCTCTTTGTGAACGCAACGCGCGTTTCTTGCATTACGGTCCTGGAAGCTTCTGTTAAGGACCTTGAATGAGTTTTGTTGAACTTGGGCTCTCGGAGCCCCTGCTGCGTGCCGTCGTTTCCGAAGGTTATCACACTCCTACCCCCATCCAATCGCAAGCCATCGGGCACATTATTGCCGGGCGCGATTTGCTCGGCTGTGCCCAAACGGGCACCGGCAAAACCGCGGCCTTCGCCCTGCCCATCTTGCAGCGGATCGAAACCCTGCGCCGCCCGGCCGTCGCTCGCTGCCCTCGTGTGTTGGTGCTTTCCCCCACCAGGGAACTCGCCGCGCAAATCGGCCAAAGTTTCGCCACCTACGGCCGCCATCTGCATTTCCGCCAAACGGTCGTCTTCGGCGGCGTCGGCCAAAATCCGCAAGTCCGGGCACTCGTGCACGGCGTGCACATCTTGATCGCCACCCCGGGCCGTCTGCTCGACCTGATGCAGCAAGGCCACGTGCGCCTGGATCAACTCGAAGTCTTCGTGCTCGACGAAGCCGACCGCATGCTGGACATGGGCTTCTTACCCGATCTGAAGAAGATCATCGCCCGCCTGCCTCGCCAGCGCCAATCGTTATTTTTTTCCGCCACCATGCCCTCGAATATCTCCGACCTGGCTCACAGCCTGCTGCACAATCCCGTGCGAGTGAGCGTTACGCCGCCGGCGACAACTGTCGAACGCATCGAGCAGCGCGTGCTGTTTGTCGACCGCGGCAATAAGAAGGCGCTCTTGCACCGCCTGCTGAGCCCCGGGAAGTACGAACGGGCGCTGATCTTCACCCGCACAAAACATGGCGCCGACAAAGTCGCCCAGCAGCTAAATCGTGAAGGCGTATCGGCCGACGCCATTCACGGCAACAAATCGCAATCGGCGCACAGCGCACCCTGTTGCGATTCCGCCAAGGGACGCTCCGTGTGCTCGTGGCCACCGACTTGGCTTCGCGCGGCATCGACGTCGACGGCATTAGTCACGTGATCAACTACGATCTGCCCCTGGAACCGGAAGCCTACGTCCACCGCATCGGCCGCACCGGCCGCGCCGGCGCCGACGGCGTGGCGCTGTCGTTCTGCGATTCCAGCGAGCGCTCCTCGCTGCGGGCAATTGAAAAGCTGGTCCGCCGATCGATCGAGGTCCAAACCGATCATCCGTTCCATGCGTCCGCCGGACATCAGGCCGCAACCGTGCCAGCGGCTGCAGGTCGATCCAGTGGCCATCGCCGAGGTTCGGCCCAGGTGCGCCTCGGCCATTCGGGTTCCGACGGCGAGCTCCGCAATCGACGGCGCTTTGGCCAGCAACGTCGCGCCACAAAAGCTCGCTAAACGCTCGATCATCGCTTCGAAAGTAAACGAAACTACCGGCCGCTTCGTAGATGAATAGGAGGACGCTTTGATGACTCCCAGCGAATGTGCCATCCTGAACTTTTTTCGCCGCTACGATATCGGGCCCGCCGAGATGTTGTTTTTCAATCCCTTCGATTTCAAGCTGCCGATGGCGCCCTTTAACACTGCCATAGAATCGCTGGTACGGCGCGGACTGGTGGTCAAGGAACGACACAAGCTAGCGTACTCGTTGACCACTCATGGCTACGATGTATCGCTGGCCTTGCATCGGCAAACGGCAAAAAAGTAGAACGCACTTGCCCCCCGTGCGCTCTGCCAGCATGGCGCCCATTTCTGCCCCCCCATTTTAGCGCCGCTTACGACAGCAGCCGCTCCGGCCGCTCATCCGCTCCATCTTACCGCTACGGAGCGATCGTTCGCACCGCCACGGCCCAATTTACCGGCGCAAGCGCTACGATTGTGCAAACTTTCTAAAGATCGCTGGCGTTGCGAATCGAAACTAACAATCGGAAGGCTTGTTCTGCGAGTGCCTAGGACACCAGGTCCGAAGCGGCGGAATGAGTCGCAGGGGGGAAACCTGCCACCGAGTCACGCCTTGTAGTCCGTCGCCGCATCTTCAAACGTGCGGCACGACTCTCTGCAAGCTTCCCCACTGCGCAAGCTTTCACCCAAGCGTTCCGGTTACGCGGATCAGGTAAGAACGAACGGACCGCCCGTTCACCATCTTACGGATTTTCGCCCATTTCCGGATGCTCGGATTGCCGATGTCCTGTGTTAGGCGCGGATCAGAGGGAGCTGAGCCACAGCCGAGAAGAAGCGAATACCACAAAGCCCCGAACCCAGGGTTTGCGTCGAACAACCGCCCCCACGGAAGTTCGCAAGACGCAGACACGGGGCACTAGCGCTGCCGAAGGCCTCATCGCCGACGGTGGTTTCAAACAAAGCGAGAGTAAAGGGAGAGCCTGCGATGAAGGTTTTCACAACCGGACAGGTCGCCAAGATCTGTAAAGTGGCCCCGCGGACGGTCAGTAAATGGTTCGACTCCGGCCGCCTGCGTGGCTATCGGATTCCCGGATCACAAGACCGGCGCATTCCACGCGAATACTTGATTAAGTTCCTCAAAGAGCACGGTATGCCGTTAGGCGAGCTGGAAGACGAAGCCATGGCCAAAGTCCTGGTCGTCGGCCAAGACCAGGTGCTCATCGAAAATCTCAAGCGAAATCTGCCGCTTGAAAAAACGTTTAAACTGACCACCGCCGCCAGCGGGTTCGAAGCCGGCATCCAAGCCGAAAGCTTCCATCCCGATTGCATCGTGGTCGATTTCTCGATCGGCAAAATCGAAGCGCTGCAGATTTGCCAGAACCTCCGTCGCAACCCGCAATACGGCGAAGTCCTACTCATCGCCCTGTTGCCCGACGACGGCAGTTCCATTAGCTTCGATCGCTCGACAATCAACGAAACCTTCAAGAAGCCGTTCGATGTGGCCCTGTTGGCCGAACGACTGAAGACGTTGATCGGTGCCCGGAAAGAATTGGTCTAATTCCACGCTTGTGGCGCAAAAACGCAAGCGCGGTTTAGTTAAGCGACTCCCTCGCCGCTCCCGATTAACCCGCCGCGGTTAGACCCTCGCGACGGATAAGATTACAAGGCGACCTTCTCGCTTCCCCAACGGCCGGCTGGCAACAGCCGGCCGTTGGCTTTTTTATGCGCCTCCCTCGCCCCTTCTGGGAGAGAGCCGGGGTGAGGGTGCCCGAGTTTTCCCACCGCGCCGTGTCTCCTGCCTCCTGGCCCCTTGAAACCTGAAACCCGAAACCCACATTCTCGTTGCCTTCGCTTTCGCGAAATCGTAAATTCAAACTTGGGTGTAGTCTCTGCCCGAACAAACGCCGCTGGAGAACTTTGCCATGTACGTCGAAAACTACCGCTCGCTGATCCAAGGAATCCTGATCCTCGTCCTGACCGCCGTCGCCTACTGGGTTAGCCAGCCCGTCGGCCTAGGCCTCCTGGCTTTCATGGGAGTGATGAAGCTGCAAGAGGCAAGAACCAACTGGTGCCCCTCCGACCCGGTTCTCAAATCGATGGGCCTCAAAAAGTGCATGGCCGCAAAGTAGGTTCGCCATAAAGCTGCGACCGCCGGTCGCGGTTGCCACCGAATAAAGCCGGCGATGTAATCCCCGGTCCGGGCCCGCCTCCCGGCCGCCCGCCATTCATCATTCATCGTTACTGTGCCCCCTTCGCCCCATGACCACTGACTCCTGACTCTTCCCCGCCATGACTGAGTGGAACGCTAGCGCGTACAACAAAGAAGGCACTTTGCAAAAAGAGCTGGCCGAGAAGCAGCTTGCCCGCTTAACACTCAACGGTAGCGAGCACATTCTCGACGTCGGCTGCGGCGATGGGAAAATCACGGCGGAAATTGCAGCCCGCGTTCCAAAGGGATCCGTCCTCGGCGTCGATCCATCGAGTGAGATGATCGCCTTTGCCACCAAGCACTTTGGGCCGCCCAATATCAAAAATCTCCGCTTCGAAGTCGCCAACGTTCGCAAGCTGACATTTCAAAACCAGTTCGACCTGGTCGTTTCGTTCAACGCGCTGCATTGGGTGCCCGAACAACCCCAGGCGCTCAATTCCATCCGCGCCGCCCTAAAGCCAACCGGCCGCGCCGTGTTGCGCTTCGTGCCACAAGGGAAGCGAACCTGTTTGGAAGACGTGATCGAGCAAACCCGCAAGAGCGATCGCTGGTCAGAATTCTTTAATGACTTCCGCTGCCCGTATGCGCACTTTACGCCGGAAGAATACCGCAAACTCGCCGAGCAAGCCGGGTTCAGCGTCGTCGAGTTGCACCTGGAAGAGGGCGCCTGGGATTTCAAAACCCGCGACGGTTTCGTCGCCTTCGCCCGGGCAACCTTCGCCGAATGGACCAAACGCCTGCCGGAAACGGAATGGGACGCGTTCATCACCGACGTCTTGGACCGTTACCAAAAACTCACCGCAAATAACGCACAGGAATTGCACACGTTTAAGTATTATCAGTTGGAGGTGGTGTTGGCGGTGGCTGGGTGAGCACCGCGACCAGCGGTCGCGGCTTTATGACGGAACAAAATGGCCATGAAAATTGCCATCAACGGGGTGGGCATCGCCGGGCCGACGCTCGCCTTCTGGCTTCGCAAATCGGGCCACGAGGTGCTGCTGATCGAACAAGCCCCGCAAATTCGCCGCGGCGGCTACATCGTCGATTTCTGGGGGCTGGGTTACGACATCGCCGAGAAGATGGGCCTGATCCCGCGAATCAAAGAGCTGGGTTACGAAGTGCAGGAAGTGCGGTTTGTGGACGAAAATGGCCGCAAGAACGGCGGATTCTCTGTAGAGCTGTTTCACGAAATGACCCACGGCCGCTTCACCAGCGTCCGGCGATCGGATATTTCCGCCACGATCTGCGGTGCGCTGGACGATCAAGTCGAAACGATCTTTGGCGATTCGATTGCGACGATCGAAAATGCCGGCGACCGCGTGCACTTGGGCTTCGAGCATGCCGCCGCGCGCGAGGTCGATCTAGTGATCGGTGCCGACGGGCTGCATTCGCGCGTGCGCCAATTGGCGTTCGGGCCCGATGGAGCAGCCGAGATTCCGCTGGGCTATCACGTGGGGGCATTCGAAGTGGCGGGATATCGGCCGCGCGACGAGCTGGTGTATCTCAGTTACGGCTTGCCCGGCAGGCAGGTTTCGCGCTTCTCGATGCTGGAGGACAAGACGCTGTTTCTGTTCGTGTTTCGCGACGAATTTCTGCCCGCAGGCAACCGCCGAAGCGAGCTAGATGGCAAAGCGGTGCTGCGCAGCGCGTTTGCCGACGTGGGCTGGGAATGCCCGCAGATTCTGGCCGCGATGGAAAACGCGGGCAACATTTATTTCGACAGTGTCAGCCAGATTCGGCTGGATCGCTGGACGAAGGGGCGCGTGGCGTTGGTGGGAGATGCCGCAGCGTGTGTTTCGCTAATGGCCGGAGAAGGCACTGGGCTGGCGATCGCCGAGGCGTATGTGCTGGCGGGAGAACTGCACGCCTCGAAAGGAGATTTTGCCACGGCCTTCGCGGCTTACGAGCGGCGGATAATGCCTTTTCTGAAACAGAAGCAGGAATCGGCCAGGAAATTTGCCTCCGCATTCGCGCCGAAAACCGCCTTCGGCATCGCCTTCCGCAACCTGGTGACCCGGCTGTTGCGGTTTCGACCGGTGGCGGAGTATTACATCGGCCGCGATTTGCGCGACAACATCGAACTGCCCGACTATTTTTCGTAAACCGCGGCCCCGCGATTAGCGGTCGCGGCTTTATGGGCGGGCGGGTATCATGAGGGCAATGCCCAGCGAGCTTTGCATGGGTCATCAATATGGAGGCGAAGCCATGCGTTCCACACTTCCCATCTTGCTTTGCACGCTGCTCGTCACGGGCTGTCAGCAATCGGGTGCGCCAGCGACGAGCGGCGAAGGAACCAAGCCAAACGCTGAAAGGCGTCAGGCCACGAAGCCCGAGGCGCTGCGGTACTCCGACGCAAAAGAGGTGGTGCTGTCGATCGGCAGCATGAAGTTCAAGCTCGACCTGGATAGCGATCAGACCACGGATGCGCCGGCGGCGCAACGTGCCGAGCAAGAGCAAATGGACGTCCAGCCGACCCAAGAACAGCCCGATACGCTTCCTACGGGCTTGTCAGGCCTCGGGCTGCGCGGAAGGAAGATGCTGCTAACGGATTGGGAAGCGTCGGCAAGCGATCTGCAGGGCGTGCTGGCCGGCGACGCCGTGCAACCATTGACGGAGATGAAGTTCGAGCCCGACGCATCGGCAACGTATTTCTTCGTCACCCGCGACGGCACGGTCGGCATTCTGCAGCTAGTGGCTCTGGTGGAAGCGCCAAAAGGAATTCGCGTGCGCTACAAGACGCTGACGCCGATCGCACCGTGATTTCGCAGCTTCATCAGGAGGGCGAAGCTCCCGCTGAGCCAAATGCCATGCAAGTGGTTACAATATCGGACATGGCCAAAGAACTTTCCCATTTCGACGAACAGGGCGCCAGCCGAATGGTCGATGTCGGCGACAAGCCGATTACCCAACGAGTGGCCCGCGCGAGTGGGCTGTTGTGGATGTCGGCCGAAACGTTGGCGCTGATTCGCGACCGCAAACTGGCAAAGGGGGACGTGCTGGAAGTGGCGCGGCTTGCTGGAATTCAGGGGGCCAAGCGCACCGCGGAACTGATTCCACTGTGCCATCCGCTGCCCTTAGACGCGGTGACGGTCGATTTCTCTTATCCCGACGATTCGTCGGTTCGCATCGAAGCCACAGTTCAATGCACGGGCAAGACCGGCGTGGAGATGGAAGCCCTCACCGCAGTTTCGATCGCGGCGCTGACGATCTACGACATGTGTAAGAGTGCCGAGCGCGGAATCACGATCGAACAGGTGCGGTTGGAGGAAAAGAGCGGTGGACGGAGCGGGACGTGGAAAGCAGGCGGACCCAAGGCGGAAGGCAGAAGGCGGAAGGCGGAATAGCGTCGCGGCTAAACGCTACTTCGGCGCGCTTGGCTTCGGCCAAGATCGGCTGCAGTTCCTGGACGAAATCCCGCACGTCCTTGAATTCGCGATACACGCTGGCGAAGCGCACGTAGGCGACCTGATCTACCGTGCGTAGCTGCTGCATCACCAGATTGCCAAGGTATCGGCTTTCGACTTCGTTGTCGAAATTCGCAAAGGCGTCGTTTTCCACCGCGGCGACGATGGTCTCGATCTGCTCATCGCTGACTGGGCGTTTGTAGCAGGCTTTCGCCAGGCCGACTTTGATCTTGTCGCGATCGAACGGTTCCCGCACGCCATCTTTTTTGACCACCTTAAGCACCGGTTCTTCGACCCGTTCATACGTGGTGAAGCGCTTACCGCAATGGACGCATTCCCGGCGGCGGCGGATGGCAAAACCATCCTGACCGGTACGGGAGTCGATCACTTTGTCGTTATCTACGCGGCAATAGGGGCAGAGCATATAGATACTATAGTTGACGCAAGGGGCGAGAGGCGAGGGGCGAGGAGTCAGGGATCAGGCGTCAGGGGTCATGACTCTGCCTTCTGCCTTCTGCCTTCTGCTTTTATAATGTCGCGGTCGAGTTTCCATCGTCGAGCTCATTGGAGAGGGCATATCGCATGCAATGCCAGCAATGTGGTCGGCCCGTTGCGGACGATGCATCGTTCTGCCCGCATTGCGGCGAACGGTTGAGGGCCGCGCTACCGCCTGATCCGGCGCCGACGGCGGCAAGCGTGCTGCATCCGACGGCCGCTTCGCAACGGGTGGAACAAGATCCGACGCACTTTGGCGGCGCCGCGCCGCCGGAAGAGCAATTGTGGGCAGGCCGCTACTCGCCAAAGGCCATGTTCGGGCGCTGATCGGCGCCGCGGTGATTTCGGTCTTGGTATTTTTGGGCGTGCTGATTTGGTGGCGCAGCGTCCGCGGGTTCACGACGGTGATCATCGGCTTGCTGCTGCTGTGGGGCGCGTTCGCCTTGACGCTGCTCTATCGGCGCATCAACGTGCAGTATCGTTTGACGCGATATCGACTGTTTCACGAGCACGGCATTTTGGCCCGCACCACGAACCGGCTGGAGACGATCGACATCGACGACGTGACGGTGCACCAAAGCCTGCTGGATCGGCTGATGAACGTCGGCACGATCATCGTGCGTTCCAGCGATCGCACGGATCCGGAATTGCGGCTGCGCGGAATCGAACAAGCAACCGACGTGGCGGATTTGATCGACAACACGCGGTGCGCGGAACGGCAACGGCGCGGACTGCACTTGGAAACGACGTGAGCGAAGAGACGAAAGACGAAGGATGAGGGGCGAGAGACGCGAAAAGCCACGCCCTTCGCGGACTCAGGGCGTGCCGCCGACTCACAGAGTCGGACTATGTAGAAGGCGCATCCGGCGGCGGGGCGCCGTTTTGGCTGCTTTCGGCGGCCGGGGATTGGATGGGCTGGCCGTCGCTTGACGGCGCGGCCCCGGTTGCTTCCGCAGTTTTTGGAGCGGCGGCTCCAATCGCGGCGTTGGCGGGAACTGGGAATATTCATCGCCTTGCGATATTTCGTCACGGTGCGGCGGGCGACCGTCAGGCCGTGCTTGTGCAGTTCCTGCACCAGGTCGTCGTCGGAGAGCGGGTTGGCCTTATCTTCCTTGTCGATCACTTCCTGCAGCTTCATGCGTACGGTGTCCCAGGCCACTTCCTCGCCGGCGGCGCTAACCGTGCCGCCCACAAAGAACCGCTTGAGCGGGAAAATGCCGCGGGGCGTTTGAATCCACTTGTCGTCGACAGCGCGGCTGACGGTGGTGACGTGTACGCCTACTTTGTCAGCGATCTGCTGCATCTTCAGCGGTTCGATGAATTCCGGTCCCTTGTTGAGGAACTCGTTTTGATGATCGACGATGGCCTGGGCAACTTTGGTGAGCGTGTTGCGGCGCTGCTCAATCGATTCGATCAGCCACTGAGCGGAATTGATTTTCCGCTTGATGTATTCGCGCGTTTTCTCGTCGGTATCACTGCTGGTGAGCAGCTTGCGATAGTACGGGCTGATGAACAGGTTGGGCGTGTGGCCGTCTTCCAGGCGCACTTTGTAGCGGCCGCCTTCGACGAGCTCGATGAACACGTCGGGCTGCACCGGCTGCACGTAGGTTGAGGTGAAGGCGGCGCCCGGCTTGGGGTTTAGCTTGCGCAGATGTTCGAGGGCTTCTTTGATCAGCTCGATCGAATAGCCGGTTTTGCGTTCGATTTGCGGCAGGCGATTGTGCTCGAGGTCTTCCAGATGATTACTGATGAGCGTTTTCAACTCTTCGTAGTAATCCATGCCCGGCGTAAGTTGCAGGAGCAGGCATTCCTTGAGGTCGCGGGCGCCGACGCCGGGAGGATCTAGCTTTTGCACGATCGACAGGCGCGCTGGGCCAATTCGAGTTGACCGGAGGGGCCGCTGGGATCGACCAGATCCTCGAGCCGGCCTTGCATGTAGCCGTTGGCGTCGAGGTTGTAGATGATTTTGTCGCAGAGCTGGCGGATCGGCTCTTCCAGTTCAAACCAGCTTAGCTGGTGGTGCAAATAATCGTTGAGCGATTCGGGGCGATCCACGGCGTTGGCCATGGCGTCATGCTTGCGTTCGCCTTCTTCTTCGATCCGCGCGGCAGAGGGACGGCGGCGTTCTTCGAAGTGATCGGGCCATTCTTCGTCGAGCTGCAGGAGCCGTTCGAAATCGGCCTCGTTATCTTTTTTCTCGTCGACGACTAGTTCCCGTTCTTCCACGGTGGGAGCGTCGGGATTTTCGTGCTCGGCCTCTTCTTCCTCAGGCAGATCGGGATCGGTTGTCAGAACCTCGAGCGCTTCGTTCTCCTGCATTTCCTGCTCGATGCGTTCTTCCAACGCCAGGATCGGCAGTTGGAGAATTTCCATTGACTGAATCATGCGCGGAGCCAGAATTTGCTTCTGGACCATCCGCAGTTCTTGTCCGAAGGAAAGACGCATGACGCAGGGCTGGGGGTTTCGGGGTTCAGGAAACTAGAACCAACGCCAAATCTTACTGTCTTGCCTACTCACTGATTCACTCTTCACCACACCATAAATCTACCATGCCACACTAAAATTTCTGCCGCCCGGATAGGGCATCGGCCAGAATTTCTTTGTTGGCAAACTCCAACACGCTACCACTGGTAATACCGCGAGCTAAACGAGTGATTTCGACGGGCAAACCGGCTAATTGCTGGGAGATATACATGGCGGTGCCATCGCCTTCCAGCGTCGGGTTGGTGCCCATGATGATCTCCTTAAAGTTGCCGTTTCGCACCCGATCGACGAGGGCTTGGATGGTCAATTGGTCCGGGCCGATGCCTTCCAGGGGTGCAATTCGACCGAGCAACACATGATAAACGCCTTTGTAAGTGCCGGCTTGCTCCAAAGCGATCAAGTCGCGGGGTTGCTCGACCACGCACAACAGTTGCATATTGCGCCGCGGCTCGCGGCAGATTTCGCACTCTTCGGCCTCCGACAGGTTGTAACAGGTTTTGCAGTAGCGGACGTTTTCTTTCACATCACGGATCGAGTCAGCCAAGGCCAAAGCTTCGGGCTTCGAAACGCGGAGGATGTGGTAGGTGATCCTTTCGGCGCTCTTTCGCCCGATGCCGGGGAGCTTGGCAAGTTGGTCGATCAGACGGCTAACAGATTCGGTGATCAATCAGGAGTCAGGGGTCAGGAATCAGGGGTCAAGGGTTCGTTATCTGGCGAGTCGGGGGCGCCGAGTGCTTCTTTCAATCCCGGCAGGTCGAGGCCGCCGGTGAGGTCTTTGAGCGCTTCGGCATGCATTTCTTTGGATTTGGCCACCGCGTCGTTCACCGCGGCAGGAAGCAGGTCTTCGATCATTTCGCGATCTTTGCGCTCGACCAGGGCCGGGTCGATCGAGATGCGCAGCACCTGGCCTAATCCATCGACTTCGGCTTCAACCATGCCGCCGCCGGCTTTACCGACGGCCCGGCGCGTGCGCAATTCGTCGTTCACCGCCTGGATGCGGCTACCCATTTGCTGGGCTTGCTTCAAAAGCGTGGCGAAGTTGGCGATGCCCTTGAACATCAATTCACTCGTTCTGGTTCTTCTAAACGTCCGGGAGTGGCGTCAAACAATTCCATCGCCTGACGAACGAACGGTCGTTGACTAATTTGCCCGATCCGTTGACGCACCGAAGTAGGTCGGGCTTGCTCTGCGGGATCTTCCGCTTGTAATTGAAATGCGAGGGTCACGCTTTGGCCGGCTAACTTCGACAGCTCTCGCTGCAATTTTGAGGCTGTTTCGGGACGCTCGCAGAACAACTTGCCGGAATTATACTTGGCCGCAAAATAGACAACTAGTTTGTTCCCCGCGGAGAACGTGACGTTGGACGCCAATTTCGCCATTCCGGCGGCAGTTCCGCCCAAGGTTTCCGCGGCAGTTTGCCACAGCGAAAATGCCGATTCCTCAGTAAGCTCGGTAACTTGGGCAGGGGCTGCTAGAAGTTGATCCGCGTCGCTGGATAGCTGCACCACCGCGGCCGGCGCCGGCGGGGTTACGTGCGGGGCGTCATACTTTTTTTTTGACACCGGCGCGGGTGGCGACACTTGGGTTCGCGGCACAGCGGGGGTCGCGGCGGCGCCTCGCGGGGCGGCGGCGGTTGTTACCGGCACGCCTTCTCGCAGTTGAGCGATTAGTTCGGAGAGCGAGTCGAGATTCTCCAATTGGCAGATGCGCACCAAGCCGAGTTCCATCACGGTGCGCGGATAGCTGAGATAACGGAGGCGGGCCAACGTGTGATCGAGGATTTGCATCACAGCCAAGATGGTTTCCAAGCCGAGGCGGCCCGCGGCTTCTTTTACGGCAGGTTGTTCCGACGTCGAGACATGCAGCAATGCGTCGGGGGGACAGCCGACGGCGGCGGCCATTACGTCGCGGAAATAGCCCAGCAGTTGATCGAGAAGTTGGCCGACATCGGTTCCTTCCGTCACGGCTTGATCGACTTCCGCCAGTGCGGCGGCGGCGTTATGTTCGATCAAGTGATTCACCAGGCGCGCGATGCGTTCGCTGCCGGCTGTGCCCAGCAGGCGATGCACGTCGGCGACGGTGATCTTGCGAGAGCCGAAGGCCAGCAATTGTTCCAACAGCGACTGGCTATCGCGCATCGAGCCGGCGGCGCGGCGGGCGAGAATTTCCAGAGCCTCGGGGTCGGCCTCGACTCCCTCGCCGACGACAATCTGCTCGAGCCGATGGACGATTTGCGGCGTTTGGATCCCGGCGAAGTCGTAGCGCTGGCAGCGGGAGACAATGGTGATTGGGATTTTTTCCGGCTCGGTCGTGCAGAAGATAAACTTCACATGCTCCGGCGGCTCTTCCAGCGTCTTCAACAAGGCGTTGAAGGCGCTTTTGGAAAGCATATGCACTTCGTCGATGATGTAGATCTTAAAGCGTGCCCGGCTGGGACGAACGTTCACGTTTTGGCGGAGTTCGCGAATCTCTTCGACGCTATTGTTACTCGCCCCGTCGATTTCCAGCACGTCCAGGTCGGCGCCGGAGGTAATCGAGAGGCAATTGTCGCACTCGTTGCATGGCGTGGGGGTCGGGCCCTTCTCACAATTGAGCGCCTTGGCCAGGATGCGGGCTGTGGAAGTTTTACCGGTGCCGCGGGCGCCAGTGAAAAGATAGGCGTGGCCAACACGGCTGGCGGCGATGGCGGCGGCGAGGCCCTTGGCCACGTGCTCCTGGCCGATGAGCTCCTCGAACAATTGCGGACGGTAGCGGCGCGCGACGACGACGTACTGGCGCGGCGCCGTGCCTTCCGTGGATGAGTTATCTGCCATCGTGGTACTCGGTTCGTTTCTCGGCAAACGGCCGCAGATGAGAGGCCCACCGCACAAAGAGCTGGCTGCTTATGGCTGCTGTATTTCTACCCTGACCAGGTTCACAGGACTCCATTGCGGGGGCCCCTCATCGGAGGCCGTCGGCGGTTCCTTGATTGTTGTACGGTTTGACTGGGAAACGGTCAAACGGGCAAAATTCCCGACTGACACAGTCGAGCTATTCGCACAACAATGTTCGTTTACTCGGCGGATTTCGGCTTGATCTCCAAAATCACACTTTCGGAATTCGTGCCGGCCATCGGATAAGTCGCCGCTTTGCGTAATTGTATATCTTTGAACAAGCCGAGATGTCGCGCCTCGCCGCGCTCTTCGACCCAGCTTGGTCCTTTGATCACCAGCAACCGTCCGACGTGGGCCCAGTGCGGTTTGAACCAGCGGAGAAGTTTGGCCAATGGCGCAACGGCGCGGATCACCAGCGTGTCGAATTTTTGCTTTTCCAGCAGGTCTTCCGCGCGGGCATGGTGAGTACGGACGGGAATTTCTGCCTCGCGGACAATCGCTTCGACGGCTTTGGCTTTTTTGGCGACCGAATCACAGAGGGACACCTGCAAATCGGGGCGCAGGATCGCCAGGACTGCGCCCGGCACGCCGCCGCCGGTGCCGACGTCGAGAATGCGCTCTTTCGGCGCGAGTAGTTGGGCGAGTTGGAGGCTATCGACGATGTCGCGGGTGACGAATTTTTCGTACGTGGTGTGTCGGGTGAGATTCAGCCGCTCGTTCCAATCCCACAGGCGCTCGCGGTAGCGATCCAGCGCGGCGATTTGCTGGGGCGTCAGACCTTGTATCCCGTGCTGAGCGAGAACGGCGGCGAGATCAGACACGGCGAATCACGCGCTTTTCGGTGATGACCAGATCCATGTGGCGGTCGTGCCACTCGTGCGGGATTTGGGAGACGATTTGGCACTCGAACGACAGTCCCACCGCCAAGCCGACGTGTTGCGTCGCAAGGAAGCGATCGTAATAGCCGGGGCCCCAGCCGAGTCGGTCGCCTTGCTCAGAGAACGCCAAGCCTGGGCAAATGCAGACGTCGATCAATCCAAGCAGCGGTTCGCCCGCGGCAGGTTCCAAGATGCCACGGGCGCCGAGGTGCAATTCGTCGAGCGCATGTATCTGGCGTGCGATCATCTGGCAGGCGCCGACCATGAGGGGCACGGCAACGGTATAGCGACGCTCCAACAGCGTGCGGAGCAGTTCATGCGTAGCGACTTCGCTGGCGGTGGAAACGTAGACAAACCAAGTCTTAGCCTCGAAGACTTCCGGCAAGCCCAGCAGACGATGACTGATTGAAGTCGAAGCGGCCAGAAACTCGGCCGGCGATTTTTGTTGCCAACGATCGCGGGCCTGCCGTGCTTGGGCGCGGATTTCGGGTTTAGTTGTCACGCGGTTGATATTGGAGCGAGCGCGGGCAAGCCGCGCGGCTAAAAGTGTGAAGTCGTCACGAACCGAAGCGGCGCTTGTACGGCATGCCGAAGGTCTCGGCGACAGGCTGGTTGGTGACTTCCCCGTCCATGATATTCACCGCTGCGGCGATGGCTTTCGATTCCTTGCCGGCACGCTCGACGCCTTTATTCGCCAGTTGCAATGCATAGGGAAGCGTGACGTTGCACAGGGCGTAGGTGCTGGTGCGGCCGACGGCGCCCGGCATATTCGTGACGCAGTAGTGCAGCACTTCGTCGACCATATAAGTGGGTTCGCTATGCGAGGTCGGTCGGCTGGTGGCCACGCAGCCTCCTTGGTCGATGGCCACGTCGATGATCACGCTGCCAGGCTTCATGTGCTTGAGATCTTCGCGCTCGACCAAGCGCGGGGCTTTCGCTCCTGGGATCAGCACGGCGCCGATGACCAGGTCGGCCAGTTTCAGATGCTCACGCACGGTGTGGCGATCGCTGAAGAGCACTTCGACATTGGCGGCGGTGACGTCGTCGAGATAGCGCAGCCGATCCATGTTCACGTCCAGCAGCGCGACATTGGCGCCGAAGCCGGCGGCAATTTTGGCGGCATTCGCGCCCACCACGCCGCCGCCCAGGATCAAAATGTTGGCCGGTGCGACGCCGGGCACTCCGCCGAGCAAAATGCCGCGCCCCTGCTGCGGGCGCTCCAGATACTTCGCGCCTTCTTGCACGCTCATGCGGCCGGCCACTTCGCTCATTGGGGTCAATAGGGGCAAGCGGCCCTTGTCGTCGCTCAACGTTTCATAAGCGACGGCGGTGGCGCCGGATTTCAGGAACGACTCGGTGAGTTCGCGGTCGGCGGCGAAGTGGAAGTAGGTGAACATCGTCTGCCCCTTGCTGCACATGTTGATTTCCGCGGGCTGGGGCTCTTTGACCTTCACGATCATGTCGGCAGTGGCGAAAACTTCCTGGGCGGAATCGACAAGTTTTGCACCAGCGTCGCGATATAAATCATCGGGCAAGCCGGAGCCGACGCCGGCTTCACGCTGCACCAACACGGTGTGTCCGGCACGGGTCATTTCTTCGACGCCTACCGGCAGCATGGAAACCCGGTATTCATCGCGCTTAGTTTCTTTAGGCACGCCGACGATCACGCAGCCACCTCCTTACGAAGCAAAAGAATCGAAGTCTAAAGAATTCGAAAGAATCAGGTTTTTGAGCAGCTAAAATGCCCACGTATTTCAACAGAATGCGCAGGCTGCGCCAAGGGTTTGCGTGATAGGAAAACCTTAACGGGCACGGCCTTTGGACGAGACATTCGGCCGGTGACGCGCTGAACTGATGAGGCCGATTGGTGGCGGTGCGACCGGGTGGTAGACATCTTTTTGCGGGCGCGACAGAATGGCTTAGCACGCCTTACAATGAGTTTCTAGAGACCGTTAAGCCATGCGGCACGAAGTCGTGGGCTAAAATTGGCGTAGGAAGACGCCCTGGCTTGTGGCGCCGCAACAACACCCAACAAAGCATGACGCTAGTTCTTGACGCCGATCGCGCAACCATGTCGCGAAAGAGCAAGTGGATCGAAGCGAAATCGGCCGATGAGTTCGCGCCGGCCGTGGCGCGGCGGGCGCTGGGGGCGCACCTGAAAACCCTGTGGAACTGGCTTCCTCTGGCAGCCAAACATTCGGCCGACGACGTGGAATACGTGCACCAACTGCGCGTGGCCTCGCGAAGGGCCATTGCTGTGCTGGAAATCTTCGAATCCATGCTGCCCCGCAAGCGGTGCAAGTGGTTCACCAAGCAGCTTAATCGGGTGCGCCGGGCGGCGGGTGAAGCCCGAGATTTGGACGTGCTGGCGCCGCGCTTGGCGGCGGCCTGCAGCGCCGACCGTTCGGCGGCGGGGATTGCGCTGATGGAACGAGCCGCATTCGCGCACCGGGCGGCGCAACCGCCGATTGCGGCGATCTATCGCAAGCTGCTGAAACGCAGCTTTTTGCGGCGGGTGAAGAAGCTGCTGGGCAAAGTTTATTGGCGGCAGGCTACCGCGCCGGCTGCGTTCCGCACGGTGGCCCAGTTGCAATTGCGCAGCCTGGCGACCGAGTTCTTTTCGGCCGCCGAAGGGGATTTCACTAGTACGCTGGCCTTGCATCAGTTTCGCATTGCCACGAAGCAGCTTCGCTATGCCATGGAAGTGTTTGCCGACGCCTTTGCGCCGACGTTTCGCAAAGAACTGTATCCGCTGGTGGAAGAGTTGCAGGAGAAGCTGGGGGGCATCAACGATCACGCCAACGCGCGGGATCGCTATTTGACATGGCTCGACGATGCGCAGAATGAATCGCAGCGATTGCTGCTGGGCAAGCTGATCGCGCAGGAGACGGCCGCACTCCAGCAGACGACGCAAAGCTTTCGTGACTGGTGGACGCCGACCCGCGGGGCCGATCTCAAGGCGCGATTCTGGCAAGAAATCATGCCCAGCGAATTGCGCTGCGCGTAAGCTGAGCGCGAATCGCGCATTTACTACTGTGCCGACGCAGACTCCGGCATTACGGCGGGCACACTCTGCAGGAAGCGGCCGCCGCTTTCGTACCAGCCAGCGGTAATAAAGCGGCACCAGGTGATGTCGACAAGCAGACCCAACCAGCGGCCGTTGCCGGCGTCGAACGACACGATCATTCGGCGATCGGGCAGCGGTTGCGTGTGAAAGAAACCCAGGCCGCGCTCGGAAAGATTCTTGCCCACTACGGTCAATGTGGGTCCCACGGGCGTGCAACCACTGGCGCCGGCGGGCGTGAGCCGCACCAAATGCGGATAGGGATAGCGACGATCGTGGCGACGTTCCATCGCCGGCTCGGGCGGATACATCCGTAGCAACAGCTCGTGCACACGGGCTTGAACGTCTTGCTCGGCGGAGCCAAACAGAAGCTTCTCGGGCGCGAGATTTTGCGGTTCGGACATATTAATTCCCTGATGCGTGAGACTGGTCGATTAAGTGAATGCGCAATTCCAGTGGTGTAAAACGGGAAGCGCAATTGCCCTCACCCGCGGGGTCGATGTGGCCGAGAAAGACAGACGCCGATCGCGACCGACATCGAGATCCCGGAGTGATGGGAGATAGCCTGCCCGAAATTGAAACGTGTGAAACTGCCCAGATAAGCCACAGGCGCCAGGCGCCTAGGAAGCCATTGAAACCCTATGTCACGAATCGAGGGGCGTCAAACGGCGGTGCGAGGGCTCAATCGTGCCGCGGCGCACTGCGGGATCGATGATCCTGAGTGGTGAAAATTGGCAACATTCTCCGCGGCGTGCAGGTTCAGCGGGCGTTTATTCTCGTGGCCTTGACCAGGTATCCCGTAGTATGTCGGCGCTTTCGTTGATCAGCTCGGTCGCCTTTTTCATTTTCGCTTGAGCGTGGGTAAGCTCGACCTGGCCATCGGTGAGCATCTTCTTGGCGGCAATCAGTTGCGTTAGCGCGTCGGCACGTTTCTTCGATCTGTTTTTGTCCATGATGGATTGTAGGTGCGCCAGTCGCCGCGGCAGGGCAAACTATAGGCTTCAAAGGATCAACCCCGCCGCGGCATTGTCTCGCTGCGCTGGTGGGGTCGAAAGCTTTTGAAGAGGTTATCCATATTTAGGGGACCACTACCCCAACGGCTAGTCGCGGATTTTGGCATGGGGTTTGCTTCATACACCTGCGTCGGCATTGGCCGAGTTGGAAGTGAAAACCGGGGTCGGAACGAAGAAGAGGCGCTTTGAACTATCCCGGGGCCGGCATTGGAAGAGGTTTGATGTCGGAATGGGAGCCGGGCGACATCGAGAAATCGTGGCTGGAAGTCCTAAAAGCACGAAGGTTTGTTGCGGCTAAAACAAGAGGCGTTGCGGGAATAGAGAGAGAGATTTTTAGCTGCGGCAAGGACAAATCCAGCCGATCACAGATGGGCGAGTTTCGGATCTGACACGGGATCCGAAACTCGCCCTGTTCTTTTTTGCGTGTATCAGAATTGAACACGTGGGTTGTTTTGCGACGGCCAGCGGCCGATTCTGGCGACCGACTCTTTCGATTTTTTGAACTTTTTTATTTTGGCAATCTGCAAGGCCGCACTGCTCTTGGCTCAGGGCAACCAGCCAGAAATCTCAGCTCTTCACAGGGGCTCGAGACCGCTATGGTCGAGGTTCGGGCTAGTTAGCGGTACTCCGGAGGTCGTTGACGCCCGGCCAAATACCCGAATCCGGCATGGAGAAAGCAGCGGCCAAAGCAAGAAACATAGATCCATCCACGGTATATTCGACTTCAGAACGTGTTTCATAGAATGGACGTTATCGAGCGTGGAGGCGGAACGATGGTGCGCAGGTTTGCGGCGATCGTGGTTGGCATGCTGGGCCTGACGATCGCCGTCTACGCAAGCGCGGCGGAAAAGCTTGCCGCCAGCTCAGCGCCGGCCGCCACCTCTATTTCATCTGCTTCGTCGTCGCCGACCTCGGGATCGAATGCTCAAGGAGCGCACGGCCTGGAGCAGGTGGCGTACATCAACGAACTGGTTCGCCAAGGGTGGGAAGCGCACTCCCTAAAGTCCTCGCCGCCGGCGACCGATGGCGAATGGTGCCGCCGCGTCTATCTCGATGTGTTCGGGCGCATTCCAACGGTCGACGAACTGGAAAGCTTTCTGGAGCATAAGCCGGCCGATCGGAAGGTGCATCTGGTCAACCGTCTGCTGTCGGACGAATACGTCGAAGAGTACGCGCAGAATTGGAGCACGCTGTGGACGACGATGTTGATCGGGCGTCCCTCGCCGACGCGCGACAAACGCTCGCCGGTGAATCGCGACGGGATGGAAAAATATTTACGCGACAGCTTCGCCCGCAACAAGCCGTACGACCGGATGGTGTACGAACTGATCACGGCCACGGGCTCCAACAAGCCGGGGGAGGAAGATTTTCAGGGGGCTGTGAATTTTTTAATCGGCAACATGGAGGAAAACGGCGTCAACGCGACTGCCAAAACCGCCAAGCTGTTTTTGGGGCTGCAGGTGCAATGCACGCAGTGCCACAACCATCCGTTCAACGATTGGAAGCAAAACCAGTTTTGGGAACTGAACGCTTTCTTCCGGCAGACAGCGACGCGGCACTTTGAAGATACGAAAAAGCCGGGGCGCTTTCGTTTTTGGAGAACAAGAATTTCGCCGGCGAAAATCAAAAGCCCGAGGATGCGATTTTGTTCTACGAGTTGCGCAACGGGCAGTTGAAGTCGGCATTTCCGGTGTTCGTCGACGGGCAGGCCATTTCCCACAGCGGCCAGCTTCGCAGCGTCAATCGGCGCGAAGAACTGGCCAAAATGATCATCAAGTCGAACTATCTGAATGTGGCGATCGTGAACCGCATGTGGGGGCACTTCCTGGGGTACGGCTTCACGAAACCGGTGGACGACATGGGGCCGCACAATCCACCGTCGCATCCCGAACTGCTGCAAAAGCTGGCCGACGACTTTGGCAACAGCACGCACGACCTGAAACAATTGATTCGCTGGATTGTGCTGAGCGAGCCGTACGGGCTGTCGAGCAAGATCGTCAAAGGACACAACGACAAGGACGATCCGGCCCTGGGCGAAAAGCCGATGTTCAGCCATTTCTATCTGCGGCAGATGCGGGCTGAGGAATTGTACGAATCGCTGCTGACGGCCAGCGACGCCGGCCGTTCGCACGGCAGTCTGGAAGAGCAGGATAAGCAGCGGACCGAATGGCTGCGGCAGTTCACCGTGGCGTTCGGCACCGACGAAGGGGACGACACGACCACGTTCAACGGCACCATTCCGCAAACGCTGATGATGTTCAACGGCGACTTGATCCAGAAGGCCATCGACCCGAAGGAGGGCGGATTTTTGGAGCGGATCGCCAAAGATCCCAAGCTGACGAATGCGGCGAAGATCAATCTCCTGTACATGACCACGCTGTCGCGCAAGCCGAACAAGAACGAGGTGGAATGGGCCAATCAATTGTTGATGGCCCGGCAGGGAGATCCGGTCGGCACGCTGCAAGACTTGTTTTGGGTGGTGCTGAATACGGGCGAGTTTATTCTGAACCATTAGGTGCACGTGCGGAGGTCGTTGACCTCCGGCTATCGAATGTGACGCGGCGACGGACGTTTTGACTGGAGAAACATCATGAATGTTTGCAACTGCCCGACGGGAATGACGCGCCGCCATTTTCTGTCTCACCTGGCCGGGGCGGCCGTGATGGCCAGTCCCGCGATCGCATTTACCAACAGCATTTTGGCCAGCTCGTTGGATCTGAAGAAGCAGCACAAGAGTTGCATTTTGTTGTGGATGGGGGGCGGCCCCAGCACGATCGACATATGGGATTTGAAGCCCGGCGCCGCCACAGGCGGAGAATTCAAACCAATTTCGACCAGCCTCGATGGACTGCAGATCACGGAGCATTTGCCGCAGTTGGCCAAGCACATGGATCAATTGGCGGTCGTCCGCTCGATGAGCACTCGCGAGGCCGACCACGGCCGGGGTCGCTACTACATGCACACGGGATATGTGCCCAACCCGAACATCGAGCATCCCAGTTACGGCGCGGTTATCGCGCATGAACTGGTCGAAAAAGTGCCGGAATTGGAACTTCCTCCGTTTGTCTCAATCGGCGGGGCCAGCGTGGGGCCGGGATTTTTGGGAATGACCTGGGCGCCGTTTGTCGTGACCAACAACGGCGAAGTGCGAAACGTCACCGATCCGTCCAAGGATCCCAAACGCTTGGAGCAACGCTTGACGGTGCTGGAGGCGCTGGAGCGGAACTTCATCGGTGAGAATCGCGGCGCATCGAGCGAAGATCATTACAAGACGTTGGTCAAAACCGTCTCCCTGATGACCACCAAGCAACTGGATACGTTCAAGATCAACAAAGAACCGCGCGAAATGCTGGAGAAATACGGCAACACCATCTTCGGCAAGGGTTGCTTGATGGCGCGGCGGCTGGTGGAAATCGGCGTGCCGTTCATCGAAGTGGACATGGACGGCTGGGACAATCATCGCGGCGTGTTCAATACTTTGGAACGGCAGAAGCTGCCCGACATGGACAAAGCCATGACGGCCCTGATCACCGACCTGAAAGACCGCGGATTGTACGATACGACCGCCATCGTGTGGATGGGCGAATTTGGCCGCACGCCGCGGATCAACCCCAACGCCGGGCGCGATCACTTTGCCCGGGCGTGGAGCGTGGTGGTGGGCGGCGCCGGCTTTAGGCGCGGCGTGGTCGTGGGCCAGACCAGCGAGGACGGCACTCAAGTGGTCAGTGAGCCGTACACCTCGCAAGACTTGATGGCCAGCGTGTTGAAGGCGCTGGGAATTTCGCTCGACACGACGTTCACCACCAAGAGCGGCCGGCCGATGAAGATCGCCAACAGCGGCAAGGTGATCAAAGAGCTGTTTGCGTAGTCGCGCCGGATCGCTTTCGGCGCGATCAATCGGCCAACTTTTCCCGCTCAAATTGCTTCACTAGTTCGCGGGCCCGCGCGGCATCGGCCTCGGCCACCAAGATCTGCGGAGAGGCGGGCAGATACACGGGGATTTCGTCCAGGACGACGGCCTTAATTCCCTCGTCTTCAAGGGCCGCCGCCATCAAATTCGCTTGTACTGAATTGCCAGCTCGATAGATTACGACAAAATCAGGATGGTCCACCGCACACCTCGAATGAATCGCCGGGCACAAGCATTATTTTCATCGCGTTAGCGAATCTCAAGCTCAAATCCTGATCTGGATGCAATTGTCGCCATACTACCGCCGCATCGTGGGCGCGGCATTCATTGCCCTTGCTGCGTTGGTCGCCTACTCCTCTACGCTGGGTAGCGGATTCGTTTGGGACGATGACAACCTACTAACGAAAAACAACCTAGTCCATGCTTCCGACGGGCTGGTGCGAATCTGGTTTACGAATGAGCCCATTGATTACTGGCCGATGACCAATAGCAGCTTCTGGCTGGAGTGGCGGCTATGGGGAATGAATCCTCGCGGCTACCACGTTACGAATCTGTTACTGCACGTCATTTCGGCCCTTTTGCTTTGGGCCATCTTGAGAAGGCTAGCCATCCCCGGCGCGTTCCTAGCTTCTTTGCTCTTTGTCCTCCATCCGGTGAACGTGGAATCGGTGGCATGGATTGCCCACGCAAGAACACTCTGGCAATGCTCTTTTTTTTAATTTCGATCCTCTGCTATTTGGGGCGAGAAAAGGGGTTAGGAAAGGCAAAAAAGGATAAGAGGAGCAAACGAAAGAATGAGATTCGGGACGAATCGGAATTTGGAGTGTGGTACTGGTTAAGTCTTTTGGCCTTTGTGCTGGCAATGCTCAGCAAGGGTTCGGCGGCAACTTTGCCTGCGGTGTTGTTGTGGATTGTTTGGTGGCAGCGCGGGCGGATCACGCTGGACGACTTCAGGCGAACGGCGCCTTTCTTCCTGATTGCCATGGTGCTTACTGCGGTGAATATTTGGTTTCAAACGCACGGTTCGGACGAGCCCATCCGCACGGCCGGCGTGGCCGAACGTCTGCACGGCGCCGGCGCGGCGGTCTGGTTTTATGTATCCAAGGCGCTCGTGCCGATCAATCTGGTTTTCGTCTATCCGCGATGGCACATCGTGACGCGCGGCTGGATCTGGTGGATGCCGCTGCTGGCGGCGACAGCCGTCACGGTGGTGTTGTGGCGGCAACGTCGAACGGGGTGGGGCCGACCGCTTCTGTTTGCTTGGGGAGTCTTCTGCACGGCGCTTGTGCCCATGATGGGTTTGGCAGACATCTACTTCATGAGATACTCTCTGGTGGCTGATCACTATCAGCATATTGCCATTATCGGCGTGGTGACGCTGGTGGCCGCAGGCTGCAGTTCCTGGTTCCGGCGGACCCATGGGGTTGTGCATTCGGCAACGGCCGGGGCCATCGCGATCGTCGTCGCCATACTGGCGTTTCTGACGTGGCAACAAACTCAGGTCTACGCCACCGCCATCGTTTTGTACGAGGTCACCCTGAACAAGAATCCCGACTGCTGGCTGGCCGAAAACAATCTGGGCGCGGAATTATTTCTAATCGGCCGGACGCAGGATGCGATCCAGCGATTTCAACAGGCGCTACGTCTGAAACCCGACTACGACGGAGCCTATTACAATTTGGGCACGGCGCTGATGAGTCTAGGCCAGACGCAAGAAGCGATCGAGAGCTTCCAGCAGGCCGTGCGAATTCGCCCCCGTTATGCAGAGGCCTACAATAGCCTCGGCAATGCATTTTCTGAAACGGGCCGGCCGAAGCAAGCGATCGAACATTTTCAACAAGCGCTAAAGTTGAAACCCGATTATGCGCAGGCCAATTACAACCTCGGCACCGTGCTGATTCAAACAGGCCAGCTCGAGCAAGCGATCGAACACCTTCTGCAAGCGCTGCGGCTGAAACCCGATTATGTGGAAGCCTACAACAACTTAGGCCTTGCACTTACTGCAGCCGGCCGACCGCAAGAAGCCGTCAAGTACCTTGAACAAGCGCTGCGGCTGGAGGCGAATCTCGTCAGCGCATATTTCAACTTGGGAAATGCATTGGCCGCGACGGGCCAATTCGAAAACGCGGCGTTCAACTATGAGCAAGCGCTGCGACTGCAGCCAAACCATTCGCAAGCGCGTGCCAATTTGGCAAGGGTCTATGCTCAACTAGAGCGACCCGCGGAAGCCATCGCCGCAGCGCAAGAGGCGCTGCGACTTGCTCGCTCGCAAGGGGAAACGGACTTGGTCGAGCAGATCGACGCCTGGCTGACTTCCTACAGTGCCAGCCACAAAGACGCTCGCTAAGAGTCCGCCAGAACACGCCAGTTTTCAATTCTCGCCTTTTAATTCCTCGCCGCGCTGCAGTTTGCCGCGGATGTCCATGAGGATGTCGAAATAAGCCCAGGCGGGGCCGGCATTGAGTTCCGGGTGGTGGTCGGCTCGCAGTTTCAAGTCGCCGGTGGAGAGCAATACCTTTTGCACCTCGGGATTCTGCTTCACTTTTTCCTCCATGGCGGCGACGATCAACTTGTAGTGGTCCCCCTTCTCCTTGGTGCGGTAATCCATCTTCTTGCCTTCGAAGGTGACCCAGTTGATGCCCATCGCCTCCATGTTCTTTTTGGCGTCATCGCCTGCATGCCGGGCGTCGAAGGCAGTCATCTTTTCGACCTGGTCGCGAGTGTGCTTCCACTCGACGCCCGGGGCTTTGGTGCGCTCGTCGTCGGGGCCTTCGGGATATTTCATCGCCTGCCAGAAGCCTTCCAGGCTGGCGAACTTCTTGCCGTGAAAGGTGAACGGCGTGGGGGCGAAGTTCGAGAGCAAGCCCAGGTCTTTGTTGCGCTTCGAGAGGATCACTTCGCCGGGGCCGGCTTCTTGGGGCAATATCTCCCAGGTGGGCGCGCCTTCTTTGGACACCGGCGCCCACCACTGGGCCGGATACTTTGGATCGCGCTCGATCGGTTTGGCGTCGCCGCCGGCGGCAGGCGTGGACGGATGGTCCGCATCGACGGCGGGTTTCGCGCCGAAGGTCGAACCTGGAGTGCAAACAACGGCGAACAAGAAAATCGCGGCAAGGCATGGTGCAATAAATCGCATGAACGCGTCACCTGTTGTTGGTTTGGTTTCCATTAGAATTCTGTGGACGATAAATGGCGGCGGCGTACAGCCTCAGGCCGCACATATTGGAATCGCGCAGTTGGGTGTTGTCGAACATTCCCACGACTTCGAAGCTTTTTTCGGCGAGCAAATGCTCCAGTTCCGCGGGGAAGAACAGGCGGTGCTCGCAGTATTCGTCGCGCTCGCCCTGCCCTTCGATTTTCCACTTGCGGCGGCGAATTAGCAATTGGCGCCGGCGATCGAACGTATAGGTGGCCTGCGCATGGCCGGAGAATTCGGGCGTGTTGATGCGAACTTCCCCGGTGGGCTGGAAGAACTCGCCGCCCAGGAAACTGGCGGCGTTGCCGATATCAAGGATCAACAGTGTGCCGGGATGGGAATGGGCGGCAAAGGTGTCGAGCGTTTGTGAAATGTCGGCGTTACTGACCGCATAGACGAAGGCGGAACCCAACATGAGGATGGCGTCGAACCTGCGCCCAGGCGGACGCTGCGCGCGTCGCCCACTTGCAAATGCAGATGCGGATGGCGCTTTTGGGCGAACTCGATCATTTCCGGCGTGAAATCGACGCCCCAGCAGTCGGGGCAATCGCGGGAAAGCGAATTCAAATCTCGCGCGGTGCCGCAGCCGACGTCGAGAATGCTGCGCGGCGGCTGAGCGAGAAAACGCGAGAACATCCGCCGGCACATGGCGGGAGTTTCGTCGTTGGGCTCCGGATACGCCAACTCGTAAAACTGCGGATTGCGGAACAAAAAATTCTGCAGCACGGAATCCATAGCCGCCGATTTTCCGGCACTCGATGAAGCGTGTCAACAAGCGAGCAAACGGCCTAATCCCTTTCCGCTTGGGCGAATTGGGTGTAAGTTAGTACAGTCACGCCGCTACTTTCGTTTTCAAGGATGTCTGGGCATGCCTGCACAGGTTCGCGTATTGGCCGGTCCGGCGCAGCGGAAAGACGACCGCGGTGCTGGTGCGCTATCGGCAAGCGGTGGTGCAGCGATCCGACGGCGGCGGTGTGGGCTGCGCGCTGTGGATCGCGCCCACGCAACGCGCGGCGGATGAGATTCGTTGGCGATTAGTCGCCGATGGCGCACTGCGCGGGTGCTTGAGCCCCGGCATCTACACGTTCGGCCAATTCGCGGATGCGGTGCTCTCGCAATCGGACGATCCGCTTCGCCCATTGGGCGGTTTGCTCAAGCGGCAATTGATTGAGCGGCTGCTGGCTGAGGCCAATGCCGCCGGTCGACTGGAGCACTTCGGGCCAATTGCCGAAACGGCCGGGCTGGTAGATTTGATCGCGGCGCTGGTGAGCGATTTGAAACGCCAGGATATTGCGCCGCCAAGATTCGCTGATCTGATTGAAACGGTTGCGCCCTCGGCAAAGAATCGCGAATTGGCGGCGGTGTACGCCGAATACCAGCGATTGCTTTGCGGCCATCTGTTTTACGACGTGGAAGAAAAGTTTTGCCGGGCCCGGGAACTTTTGCGCAAGGGAAAGCTGGGGCCGGTTGCGAATGTACGCTTGGCGGTCGTGGACGGATTCACGGATTTCACGCATACGCAGCACGAGATTTTGGAACTGCTGAGCGCGCACGGCGCCAACCGCGGGAAATGCTGATCACGCTGCCGTTGGAGCAGGAGGCGGGGCGCGAAGAGCTGTTCCTGAAGCCGAAACAGACGCTGGATGAATTGAAACGGCGGCATCGCGAGCTGTCGGTGCAGTGGCAAGAGCGGCGGCCAGAATCGAATTGCGCGGCGACTGCGACACTTGAACGGCGGCTATTTTGCAATCCGCGCCAGTTCGCCGCACCAGCGGCCGACGGCCAGCCGACTGGCGGCGCGAAAGTGGAAATCATCGGCGCCTCGGGGCAACTAGCGGAAATCGAATTATTGGCGCGGCGAATCAAACGGATGCTGGTGTTGGGGGACGAGGCCAACGGCAATCGGCCGGTGCGGCCGGACGACGTCGCCGTGGTGTTCCGAAACGCCGACGCGCAGGCGCCATTGGTGCAGGAAGTGTTCGACGAGTTTGGCATCCCGGCGGCTGTCGAGTCCCGCGCGAAACTCACGGGCTCTCCGCTTTTGCACGCACTGGCCGGCGTGGTGCGATTGGGGGCCGAGGATTGGCCGTTTCGCCAGTTGCTTGCCGTGCTCTCGAACAATTATTTCCAGCCGAATTGGCCCCAGTGGCAAGGCGGACGGGCGCTGGCCGCCGCGGAATGGGCCGTGCGTCAATTGCAGGTGCCGCTTGGGCGGAAGGAATTGTTGTCGGCGCTGGAATGGCGCAGCAAAGAGGACGCGCCGGCGGACCCGGGCAGCGACGATGCGCCGGTGGACGACGCGGAAATCGCTCGCCGAAATGAGCATCAGCAGCGCTATCGCACGGCCTGGGCGGTGCTGCAAAAGCTTCGCGACGAATTGAAATCAATCCATAGCGCGCCGCTTTCAAAATGGACCGGAATATTGCAGGATCTGGCGAATGAATTCGGCATGCTGCGAGTCGCGCAAGACGATGACCAGCAGGCCTGGACGGCTTTGAAGGCCGCCATTGGGGCCAGCGATCAGCTCGCCCGGCAATTGGGAATCGACTCAGGAAAGCTTTCACCGCAGCAGTTTGTGAAGTGGCTGGTGGATGTTCTATCGACGGAGCCGCTGCCGAGCGTGCGCGACGAAGCGGGCCGGGTGCGCGTGCTCTCGGCGCAAAGCATACGGGCCTTGGAAGTGCCGTATCTGTTTGTGGCGGGGCTGTCGGAGAAATCGTTCCCGCTGCCGGCGCCGACGACCGCATCTACAGCGACGCGGAATGCGACGAGCTGAACCGAGCCGGCCTGCACTTCGCCGATCGCCGCCAGCGCGGCAGCGAAGAGATGCTGTTGTTTTACGAGGTGATCACGCGCCACGCGGCGGCTGGTGCTCAGCTACCCGGCGCTGGATGAGAAAGCGCAGCCGCTGTTGGCCAGCCCGTACGTGTTGGAGCTCGAGCGATGCGCGCCGGGCAAGGTCGACCATAAGAAGGAAATCTCGCTGAGCCCTGTGCCGCTGCACGCCGAGCCGTGTTGTCCGGCGGAGCAGCGCGTGCAAGCCGTGGCGGAGCTTATCGTAGGTAAACCAAATCGCTTCGCGGAGCTGTTGCATGGATCAGAACGCGGCGCAGGGGCAAACATCGTCGCCGGGTTGAAGGCAACCGCCGCGCGGCGACGCCCGGAGTTCGGAGCATTTGATGGTTTGCTGTCGAGCGAGGCGGCGAAGGCCCGGCTCGCGCAGCATTACGGGCCCGAGCATTGTTGGAGCGTAAGTCGACTGGAAGAGTATGCGTCGTGCCCGTACCGCTTCTTCCTGAGAAACGTTTTGCGCCTGGAAGAATTGCCGGAGTTGACGCTGGATATTGATTATGGCAATCGGGGATCATTGGCCCACGAAGCGCTGCGGGAATTGCATCGGCGGCTGAATGCGGCGGGCGCGCCGCGATCGCCCGTGGACAGCGGCGCCAAGGGATTTGAAAAGCTGAGCGAAGACACATTCGCCGTGCTGATCGAGAAATATTCCGCCGGCAGCGCGCTGGACCAGGCGTTTCGAGAGATCGATTTTCATTTGCTGAAGCAATGGATTCAAAGCTACTTTGGACAGCATGAGAAATACGATGCCGCGGGGGGCGAACTCGATCAGCCGCTGCGGCCGGCGCACTTTGAAGTCTCCTTCGGTTTGAAGCGGCGCGACAACGGCGAAAAGGACCCGCTATCGACAGAAAAGCCGTTCGATTTGCCGTGCGGCGAAGAGACGATCCGCTTCTCGGGGCAGATCGATCGCATCGATATCGGATTGTGCGGCGGCGAGGTGGTGTTCAACATCCTGGATTACAAGACGGGGCGCAAGAAGAAGTTGAGCGAAGAGGATCTTGCCGCGGGGCTGGCCCTGCAACTGCCGATTTATGCCCTCGCGGTGCAGGAGCTTTTGATGATCGATCGGCGGGCCAAGCCGTGGCGAGTGGGCTACTGGTATGTGAAGGAAAAGGGATTCGAATGCGAAGGTTTGCCACAGTGTTTCACCAGCGGCGACGCGGGATTGCAGGAGACGGATGCGTGGCGCGAGCTGCGGGGAACATTGTTGGCACGTGTAGTGACCTTGGTTCGCTCGGTGCGCGGCGGCATGTTTCCCGTATTCAGTCTCGACGATCAATGCACCAGTCGCTGCGCCTACAGCACGGTGTGCCGCATCGGGCAGGTACGGGCGCTGGATAAGCAGTGGACCGCGCCCTCCAGCAGCACGAATCGGCCGGCGGAGGCGAAATCGCCGTGATTGCCACCATGCGAGATTTCACAGACCAGCAGCGCAAAGCGATCGACACGCGGGACACGTCGGTTTCGCTGTCGGCCGGGGCCGGCTGCGGCAAGACGTTTGTGCTCACGGAGCGGTTCCTATCGCACCTGGAGCCGGGCGATCCCGATGCCCCGCCTGTGCAATTGCATGAACTAATCGCCATCACGTTCACCGACCGGGCGGCGCGGGAGATGCGCGATCGGATCCAAAAGAAGTGCTTCGAACGATTGCAACAAGCGGAGGGGGACGAGGCCGATTACTGGCTGGGGCTCTTGCGCAGCTTGCACACTGCGCGGATCAGCACGATCCATTCGTTTTGCGGCGCCCTGTTGCGCTCCAATGCGGTCGAAGCGCGACTCGATCCGCGGTTCACGGTGATTGAGCAGACGCAGGCCGATACGCTGGCGGCGGAATTGATCGACGACATTCTGAGAGAAAAGCTGAGCGAGCAGGATCAGCCGCTGATCGATCTGACGGCTCAGTTCGGGCTGGATCGGCTGCGGTCGATGATCGGATCGCTGTTAGCGCTGGGCCGGAATATCGACTTTGACACGTGGCTGGCGCGCACGCCGGAAGAGCTGACGGCAATTTGGGATCGATATCGGCGGGATGTGGTTGTGCCTCGGGTGCTCGCGGATGTTGCCGAGTCGCCGGCGATGCGGCAATTGATGAAGGACATTTGCCATTTGAGAGAGGCGGCGGGGGTTTTGCGCGAGCGTTGCGACGCGCTGTCGCGCATTGTTCCCGCCCTGCCCCGCAGCAATAATCCAGCTCGTGATTTGGATGAGATTTTTCAGAACGCGCGCATTCAAGGGGCGGGCAAAAGAGACAGTTGGCCGGATGGAGCGCTGTACGATCGCTTCAAAGAGTCCGCCGAAGACGTGCGCAAACAGGTGAAGTGGGCGAAAGAGTTTTTGGAATTTGACTCCAGCGCCGCGCGGGCCGATGCTGCCGCCGGACTGGAGCTTTTGAGATTGGCCAAGGCGGTGCTCGAACGGTATGAAGCGCGCAAGTCGGAATTGGCGTGGCTGGATTTCAACGACTTGCTGACGCGGGCGCGCGAACTATTGACCAATCCGGAGCATGCCCAATTGCAGTAGCGACTTGTCGTCGCAGGTGAGGCTGTTGTTGGTGGACGAATGCCAGGATACCGATCCGGTGCAAGTGGAGCTGATCAAAGCCTTGTGCGGCGACCTGGTGCAGCACGGCAAACTGTTTTTCGTCGGCGACTACAAGCAATCGATCTATGGGTTCCGCGACTCCGATCCGCGATTGTTCCGCGAAATGCAACGCAGCACGCCGCCGAAAGGACAGTTGCCGCTGTCGATCAATTTTCGCAGCCAGCCGGCGATTTTGGATTTCGTCAACGCGCTGTTTCACGACGCGCCGCTGGCGGGCGATCAAGACTCTTTGGCGTACGAACCATTGGTGCCGCAGCGGCCGCAGGTTTCGCCGACGCCGGCCGTGGAATTCATTTGGCCGGATGTCGACGGCCTCAACAAGAGACCAAGCCGGCGCGACGGACGAGGCTCGCCAGCGCGAGGCCGATTGGATTGCGCGGCGGATTCGGCAAATGTTGCAAAACAGCGAGCAATTGGTGGCACATGAAGAAGGTGGAAAATGGACCGCCCAAGCGGTGCGACAGGGAGATATCGCCATTTTGTTCCGTGCCATGTCGAGCGTGCAGCATTATGAGGAAGCTCTGCGGCGCTACGGCATCGATTACTACCTGGTGGGCGGTCATGCGTTTTATGCGCAGCAGGAAATCTATGACGTCGTGAACTTGTTGCGGAGCCTGGTGAGCCCGGCGGATCAGATCAGCCTGGCCGGCGCGCTGCGCAGCCCGATGTTCGCGCTGGATGATGAAACGCTGTATTGGCTGGGGCAGCATCCGCAAGGGTTGGCGGCGGGATTGTTCGCCGATCGCTTGCCGGCGGAGTTGAACGCCGCGCAGCGCGGGCATGCTGAGTTTGCGGCGGCGACGCTCAGGCAACTGCGGGAATGCAAGGATCGGATGCCGATTGCATCGCTACTGAACAAAGCGCTGGCGATGACAGGGTACGATGCCACGCTGTTGGGCGAATTTCTCGGCGAGCGCAAGCTGGCAAATTTGCGAAAACTGATCGAGCAGGCGCGCACGTTCGATCGCTCGGGCGTGTTGGGGCTGGCCGATTTCATCGTGCAGTTGGCCGAGTTTGTGGCCAAGCAGCCGAGGGAACCGCTGGCTGCCACGCATCCTGAAGATGCGGACGTGGTGCGGTTGATGACGATTCATCAGGCCAAGGGGTTGGAGTTTCCGGTGGTGTTTGTACCCGACATTAGCCGCACGAAGCACGGCGAAGACGCAGCGGCGGCGTGGGATGCGCAATTGGGTCCGTTGATCAAGCTGCCGGCGGGCCGAGAGGAAGAACGCCATCTTACGGGTTACGATTTTTATCAAGTGATGGGTGCCGCCGAGAGCGACGCGGAAAGGCTGCGGCTGTTGTACGTGGCCACCACACGCGCGGCGGACTATTTGGTGCTATCCGGCGGCGTGTTCGATTTGCAAAATCCCTCGGCACCTTGGACGAGGCTGCTGGCGGAGCATTTTGATTTGCAGTCGGGCAAGTGTCTCGCGCAACTTCCCAAGGGTTGGCGATCGCCGGTGATTAAAGTCACGCGAGACGTGCCGCGGACCGAGCATTCGGCGCAATCGGCGTCGCACAGCGATCTGGATCGAGAAACCGATCGAGCTCTGTCCATGGCCGAGGGACCGGCAATTACCGGGCACGCGGATCGATTAGTCGAGACGGTACCGGTTGATGCCGCCGCACGCCGGCGATTCTCGGTATCGCGGCTCAGCGGCGAGTTGCGGCCGGCCGATGACGTGCCGTTGACTTCGCTGGAAGACGACGAACCGATATTGAGCGCGCAACGATGCGGCCGACCTGGGAACGCTGGTGCATAAGGCGCTGGCGCGGATGGATTACGACGGGTCAACCGACATTGCCGCCTTGTTACGGCGGTTGCTGGAAGCCGAGTCCGCGGAGGCGGAGAGCCATCGCGCTAGCGCCGAGGAAATGCTTTCAAAATTCTTGTGCTCGCCGCGGGCAAAGAATTTGGTGCAGGCCCGACAAGTGCATCGGGAGTTGGAATTCTTGCTGGCGTGGCCGCCCGGGGACGCCGGCTCCAACGGCGCTCGCTACTTGCAGGGCTACATCGATTGTCTGTATCAAGACGCCGACGGGAAGTGGCATCTGCTGGACTACAAAACGAACCGGATTTCGGCCGAGAATGTGGCGGCAGCCGCCGGCCAGTACGAAATGCAGTTGGGCGTGTATGCGTTGGCAGTCGAAGAGATTCTCGGCAAGCCGCCGGCGGAGCTGGTGGTGCATTTTCTCGCGCCTGCGGCGGAACATCGATTCATTTGGGATGATGCCATGCGGCGACGTACCATGGAGCAGGTGAACCAGGCGATGGCCGCAATGGTCAATCCAGAAGGCAGTAAGCAAAAGGCAGAAGGCAGAAACTCGCAGGCTCCTGATCGTGCGCCAACCCATTCCTGAAAAGCAGCGGGAGTTTGCCGTCGAAGTGGTGCGCCAACTGCGCGACCACGGGTTTGAGGCGTATTGGGCCGGCGGTTGCGTGCGCGATCAGATTCTCAAACGCACGCCGTACGATTACGACGTGGCCACCAGCGCCCAGCCGCCGGACATTCAGCGCGTGTTTCACAGAGCGCAAAACGCTGGCCGTGGGGGCGGCGTTCGGCGTGATCGCGGTTCTCGGACCGCACGGCGCCGGGCAGATTGAAGTGACTACTTTCCGGCGCGACGTGGCCTACAGCGACGGCCGGCATCCCGATCAGGTCGCCTTCAGCTCGCCCGAGGAAGATGCCAAGCGGCGCGATTTCACGATCAATGGGATGTTTTACGATCCGCTGGCCCAGCGCGTGATCGATTTCGTCGGCGGCGAGGCGGACGTGCGCGGAAGAATTGTGCGGGCGATCGGCGATCCGCGGCAGCGATTTACCGAAGACAAGTTGCGCCTGCTGCTGCGGTGCGGTTTTCGGCCGTGCTGGATTTTCATTTAGACGAAGCCACGCTGGCGGCCATTCGCGATATGGCCGGGCAGATTACGGTCGTGAGCGCGGAGCGGATTGCCGCCGAGATGCAAATTGTGCTGCCGCACGCGGCGCGGGTGCGCGCGGTGCAGTTGCTGCAAGAAACAGGATTATTGCGGGCGATTTTGCCGGAGGCGGACACGTCCGCCTTGCCGAAGAGTTTAGCGCTGTTGGGTTCGCTCGAACGGCCGACATTTTCGCTGGCGCTGGCCGTGTTGCTGCACGGCGCGGAAGGCAGCGATCTGGCGGAGGTCGTGGGCCAGCGCTGGCGGCTGGCGCGGAAAGATACGGATCGGGTCGCCTGGTTGTTGAAACATTGGGACTGGCTGCGCGGAGCCCGCACGCAGCGCTGGTCGCAATTGCAACCGCTGTTGATCAACGAGGGCGCGGAGGAATTGATCGCGCTGCACGCGGCATTGGGTGACAGCCAGACCGACGATGTCGCATTTTGCCGCGAACAGCTTCGCCGGCCGGCGGAGGAATTGAATCCCGGGGCGCTATTGAGCGGGGAGGATTTGATCGCCGCAGGCGTTCCGCGCGGGCCGGGGATGGCGCGGCTGCTGAAGGCGGTGCGGGTCGCGCAATTGGACGGCGAGGTGCGCGATCCGGAGACCGCGCTGAAGCTGATTGAGGAGTTGAGGGCAAAACCGTCGTGACGGCGCATTGCCCGGGTCATTGACCCGGGGCTAAATCGGCGCCTACACTGGGCACGATGACTTGGCTGGGAATTACACTGCGCTGGTTCCACATCGTGGCGGCGATCATGGCCGTCGGTGGGATGATTTTCATGCGCTTCGCCCTGGCGCCGTCGATTGGCGTGTTGGCGGATGAGCAGCGGCAAGCGCTGCATCAGCAAATCCGGTCGCGGTGGGCGAAGATGGTCGCCGCGTCGATTTTGTTTCTGCTTGTTTCGGGGCTGTGGAACTACATCCGCTTTCTCGGCGACAGCAAAACGTGGGGCGACCAGTGGCGCGGTGAGTATAACGGGATTTATCAAGCCGCCTTCGGCGTGAAGTTCTTGTTGGCGCTGGTGATTTTCTTTCTCGCCAGTGCGCTGGCCGGGCGGACGGAGGCCACGAAGAGATTTCGCCAGAACGCCAGATTTTGGATGACGGTGAATGTGATATTGGCTCTAATTGTCGTGGCGCTGTCCGGTGTTTTAAGAGCCACGCACGTGGGGCCGACGGGAGTGGAACTGAAGCAGGCGGTGGGAACGGAAGAGATTGTGAATCGATGAGTCAACCTAGGTCTAACCTATTTGAGGATTATCATGGCAAAGAAAAAGGCAGCGAGACGTCGGCCGTTGAAAAAGATCGCGAAGAATGTGAAGACCCGAGTGAAAGCCCGCCGTGCGCCGGAAAAAGCGCCGCGCTACCGTGATGTCTAAAGTGAAAGAAGCGCTGGGAATGTAGTTCCCGGCGATCGGGAAACCGTCGCGGCAATGCCCATGGACAAGAAAGTCAAAAAGCGGCTCGACGTATTGCATCAGAAGCTGCAGAAGTTGCGGCAGCAGCTGCATGGCGCGAAACTGCAGCTGGACGATCCCGGCGAGCCGAAGCGGCTGGAAGCGGAAATTGCCGCGGCGGAGGCGGAAATTACCAAGTTGAAGGCGTCGTGATGCGCCTCCGGAGCGCGTTGCCCTTCGGCGATTCAGTGGCGCTACTTCGTCACGGTTTGCTGCGGCGCTTCGGCGGTTTTCTCGGCGGCCGGGCCGGCGCGATAAACGCCGATCACCGCGTGGTCAGGGCCGTCGGCCACCACCGGTTTGTCGCCGGGTCGGCCGAGGTGCACAACCTTCGCGTCGGCGATGTTCTGCGTGTTGTTCACGTCGAGATACCACGTGCCGTCGCGGAACACGCCGATCTTCTCAATGCCGTCGCCGGTCCAGTCGCCGATGACCGGCAGATCGCCCGGTTTGCCGAACTCGCACTTCAGATCGCCGGGGCTCCAGCGGCCGTCGCCGTCCATGTCGAGGTACCAACTGCCGCTATGGAACACGGCGATGCGGCGCAGACCCGTGCCGGTCCAGTCGCCCACGATGGCGCGATCGCCTGGGCGGCCGTAGTGGAACACGTGGTCGATCAGCTCTTCGCGCGTCTTGGCTTTGCCTTGAGCTTGCAGCTTGCGTTTGCCGATCGCCGCCAGATCTTCCGGCGGCGGCACGTTCTTCTTGTGGCGGCCGGCAACCAGCTTGTTCATCGGGTCGGGCAAACCGGGATCGTACTCGATGCGCGCGGATCGCGCGGCCAGGCCGGTCCAAAGATGCCGATGTCGTCTTTTCCGTCGCCATCCCAATCGCCGACGACCGGCTGATCTTCGCGCGTGCCGAGCTTGGCCCACAGGTCGCCGGCGTCCCAGTTGCCGTCGCCGTTGACGTCGATGAACCATTGGCCATCGATGTACAGGCCCAGCTCCATGGTGCCGTCGCCGCGGAAATCGCCGGCCAGCGGAATGGCATCCCGGATACCGATCGCGGAGCGTTCGACTTCGTTGCCGTCGGCATCCAGCACGATCCACTTGCCGGTGGTGAAGTTGAGATAGGACCAGGGAGCATTGCCGGCCGCGGCAATGATTTCCATGGCCACGAAATCGTCCTTCTGACCGCGCGGATAGCCGGCGTTGACGATGCTCAAGTGCCAGGTGTACCCGACGGCATCGGCGCCGTGCTTGTTCAGATTGAAGTACGGCGGACTGTATGGCGGCGTGACCAGGTGCGGATTCACCGACAGCGCGGCGGGGTTAACAGCGGCGGAATGCTTTCCGGCGGCGGGAATTCCGGCGGCGGAATGAACGGAAGCCGCGTGGTAACCACTTCGCTGAAGTTGTTTTCCACCGAGCTTTGGCCAACGCCCAACGTGATCGCGGCAATGGTGTCGAAATTCGTGGCAAACGGCAACGAGGGGAACAAGCCCGCCGGCGTGTGGTGGTTCTGCGCCACGCCGCCGGTGGAGCCCGGCGTGTCGATGGCGTCGATGTAGCCGCCGGGTTGCAATTCGCGGACGACATAGGTGCCGGCATCCAAACCAGTGAATTCGTAGAAGCCATTGGCGTCGGTGACGGCGGTGCGCTGGTGGCCCTGACCGTCGAGCACGGGGTTGCCCTGGCCGTCGTACAAGAGCAGCGTCACGCCCGCAATGGGCTTATCGCCGGCATTGCGCACGCCGTCGCGGATGGTTTCGATGTCGGGCAGCGTTTGGCCGGGCAATAGCACAATTGGCGGGCCATCCTGGAACACATAGCCGGAGATGCTGCCGCCGGGATGTTCGCAGAAGTTGTAATCGACGCCATGATCGCCGACGCCGACCACGATTTCCGAGAGCGTGTCGGTCTCGTCGCCGACGCCGCCCAACGAGCCCACGTCGCCGCCGTCGTCGAAATATTGCGGCAGCGCGTGATAATGCACGGCGTACGTGCCTTGGTCCAAACCATCAAATTTGTAATGGCCGTTGACGTCGGTGACGGTGGTGGCGATGACATGGCCATTGCTGTCGAGCAAGTCGACCTGCACCCCCGCTAACATGATGTCGTGCGGGCCGATGACGCAATCGCCTTCCGGATCCAGGTGCACGCTGCCTTCGATGCTCGACGGCGGATGCTCGCAGAAGTTGTAATCGACGCCGTGCACACCGACGCCGACCAAGATTTCGGAAAGCGTATCGGTTTCGTCGCCCACGCCGCCCAACGAGCCCACGTCGCCGCCGTCGTCGAAATACTGCGGCAGCGGATGATAGTGGACCGCGTAAGTGCCTTGATCCAAGCCGTCGAACTTGTAATGTCCTTGATCGTTGGTGAAGGTGGTGGCGATCACATGGCCGTTGCCATCCAGCAAGTCCACCTGCACTCCGGCGAGCATGATGTCGTGCGGGCCGATGACGCAATCGCCTTCCGGATCCAGGTGCACGCTGCCTTCGATGCTCGACGGCGGATGTTCGCAGAAGTTGTAGTCCGTGGCGTGATCATCGGACACCAGCACGATGTTCGAAAGCGTATCGGTTTCATCGCCGGCACCGCCGAGCGAACCTACATCGCCGCCGTCGTCGAAGTACTGCGGCAGCGGGTGGTAATGCACGCTGTAGGTGCCGGCATCGAGGCCTGTGAATTCATAGTAGCCATCGTTATTCGTGAACGTGGTCTTAAGAACGTGACCTTCGCTGTCCAACAGATCAACCTGCACGCCGGCGAGCATGATGTCGTGCGGACCGACGACGCAGTCGCCCTCCGGATCCAGATGCACGGTGCCGCTGATGCTGTTAGGAATGTGTTCGCAGAAATCGTAGTGCGTGCCGTGCTCGTCGGAATTGATTTGGACGTTCGTGATCAAATCGCCGTCGACGTCGCCGCCCAAGGAGCCAGCTTCGCCGCCGTCGCTGAAGTAGCCGGCCGGCTGGTGTTCGAACACGCCGTATTTGCCCGGGGCGAGATTGGTGAATTCGTAGTAGCCGTTTTCATCGGTGAACGTGGACTTGATCACGTTGCCGTCGGCATCGAACAAGATCGATTTTCACGCCGGCCAACATGATATCGTTGGGGCCGACTTCGCAATCGCCTTCCGGATCGGCGTGCACGTAACCGCTGATGCTGCCCGGCAGGATTTCGGTGAAATCGTAATTCAGCGCGTGGACGTTGGAGCCCAGGGTGACTTGCGTGATGATATCGGCCACGGAATCGTCGCCGCCTACGGTACCGGCCATCGTGCAGCCCTCCAAGTAACCTTGCGGCTGATGTTCCTTCACGCCGTAGGTGCCTGGAGCTAGTCCGTCGAATTCGTACTCGCCTTGCGCGTTGGTCGTCGTCGAAGCGATGACCACGCCTTGGGCATTCAACAGGTCGATTTGCACTCCCGGCAGCACCACGTCGTGCACGCCGAACATGCAATCGTTTTCCGGATCGTACCAAACCTTACCGGCGATGCTGGCCGGCAGGCATTCGCCGAAGTTGTAGTGGATGCCGTCCTGGCCGCCCAACAGCGCTGCATCGCTGAGGGTATCGACATCAGTGGACGTGCCATCGACCAGGCCATCGACGGTGCCGGGCTGGCTACCGACGCTGATCCAGCCGTTGGGCTGCGTTTCGGCAATGCGGTACGTGCCCGGCAGAAGATTGCTGAACTTGTAGTTGCCATTGACGTCGGTCGTTGTTGTCTTTCCGGTGCTAACCCATTGGTTGCCATCCCACTGCAAGAGCGTCAGCGTGACATTGGCGATGCCTTGTTCGTTGTTGTCCAACAAATGGTCGAGGTTCTGATCGTGATACACCGTGCCCGACAGGCTGCTGGGCAGCGGCGTTTGTTGCATCACCAACACGGCGCCGGCGGTGAGGTCGCTGAGATCTTTTTCCGATGGCGGGATGTAGGAATCGGGCGGCAGCGTCAGCGTGGTGCCCGACGACGTGTTGGCGGCGGCGAAATTCTGATCGAACTCATCCCAATATTTGGTGTTGCCCGTGGCATCGAAATAATGCGGCGCCGTAAACGTGCCGGTCATGATCGAGCGCTGGAACTCGTTGCCTTCGACTACCGCGTTGACATCGATTTCGCCGGTCTGCGAATCGACGAACTGGGCTTCGTCGACGTCGATCGTGAAAGCGAATACGTCGCCGGCGTCGAAGTTGCTGAAGTTGATGATCAGCTTTTGGCCGCCGTCGGCCACGGAGAAACTGGTGACCTGAATCCCGCCGGTGGTGTTACCGGCATCGACCAGAAACGGGTTGGATTTGAAAACGCCCATCCCGCCGGCGGCGGTGTCGAAAAACACTTCGCCGGAAGAGTAGGTGCCGTTGCCGTCTTTATCGCCGTCGATGACGATCTGCTTCAGCTGCGTGCCCGGCGCGCCGCCGGCAAACGTGACCTTGATAACATTCGGCGCGCTATCGTCGCCGCTGGCGCTTTCGAGATAGACCGAGCCCAAATGCACCGGCAACGGGCTGGCGGTGAGCGGGTTGCGGATTTCCAACTGCTCGAATCGGCAGGCCCGCACCTTTTTGGAGGCGCAATGCGGGTCGTCGAGGCGAAACCAGCGGTCGCCAAACATCAAGCGACCCAAGCGGGCGAAGTTCCGGATAATACTCACGACCGCAACCTCCGTGTTGCACAAGTGAGGACGAAATTCTGGACTACTTCAAACGCACATCATCGGTGTTTCGCCGCGCCTGGCTGACGTCGGCCTTGCTGTCGATCTGCCACAAGCGGACGGTGGTATCGAAACTGCCGGAGACCAGAAATTTTCCGGTCGGGTCGCTGGCCAGGGCCGCGATGGAACCGGTGTGGCCTGAGAAACTGTTCACCAGTTTCTGCGTGGACAAATCCCATACGCGGACCACGTTGTCGCTGCCGCCGGCGGCCAGGCGGTCGGCGCCGCAAAAGCACAAGGCCATGACCTTGCCGGCGCCGTTTTCCAACGTGAATTTCTTGCCGCCGGTGGTGAGATCCCAGATGTGGATTTTTTTATCTTCTCCGGCCGATGCCAGGCGATCGCCGTCGGGAGTGAACGCCAAGGCTCGGATGCGATGGCCATGGGCGGGGAACTGTTGCTTGACGGTGCCGTCGGCGTAATTCCAGAGACTGACGGTGCCGTCGCGCCCGCCGGCGACCAGCAGTTTTCCGTCGTGCGAAAAGGCGACGGCGCGAACGTCGTTGCAAGTGCCGTCGAAGGTGCGCACCAGCTCGCCGCTGTCGACTTTGTAAGCACGGACAGCCTTTTCGAAACCGGCGGCGACTATCGTCTTGCCGTCGGGATGGAATTGCAGCGAGTAAATGGCGGCTTCGTGTTGGCCGAAATTGCGGATCAATTTTCCGGTGGAAGTATCCCACAGGCGGATCGTGCGATCGTCGCCCGCCGAAGCCAGAATTTTGCCATCGGGACTGAACTCGACGACGCGGACCCAGTCGGCGTGCCCTTTCAACGTGAACACCAATTTACCGTCGTCGATCCGCCAGATATTCACCAAATGGTCGTCACCGGCGGTGGCCAAGAGCGTGCCGTTGTCGTTGATTGCCACCGAAGTCACCACCGGCGGCGGATCGTGCGACTGGGTAGAGGTCAAACCGAAGGTGCGCCAATGATTCGTCGACGCGCGGTGCTTGGGCGCTGAGCTGCCCGGCAACGACCGCAAGCACAACCAGAGCGCTAACGACGCATGAAATCCGGCGAACAATAGAGCACATAGATATAGACCCAGGGCTGACGACGGAGAACGAACGCACGAGTGACCCCGGGGCATCGCCTGAGCAGAGTGCTAGCATGGCGCAAGTTGTCGGCGCATGACGATACTACTGGGTCTTTGGGTTGTATCGGCGGAAAAAAGCGAGGGCCGATACTCTAAGTCAGAAGTGAGCTAAGCGAGGAAAGAGAGGTTGAGACTGACGGCAACTCAGCCGTCTGCTACTTGGGCTTTTGCCATTTGGCTGCGTCTCTGGAGCAATGGAACACGGAATAGTTTCGAAGCGTCTCGGCATCGAACTCGAAAATCACCACATACGGAAAGTGCGGAATCTTACCCCAGCGATAGGGCGACCGAATTGCCTGGGCCATCATCGGGTTTTGCTCGATCTTCTTCAGGCATTCGCGGAAGCACTCGGCGAAGCGTGGCCCCAAACCCGATTGCCTGGCCTCGTACCACTCGTAGGCGTCAAGGAATTCTTTAGCCGCTTCCTCGACAATGATCAGGCTTCTAGCCATTGCGGCGAGCGATTTTTTTCTCGAGCTCTTCCAAAGTCGAGGAGCTTTCAGGATTCGCCAAATGGCGTTCTCTCCGGCGATCAAGCTCTTCGATATGAGCCTCGGGAATCTGAATTTGCTCCGGGTGAGCGTCGAGACTATCCCATAGTTGGCCGATGATTTCGATTTTTTCCGCCGCGGGAAGTTGCAGCAACTCGGAGAGATTTACGCTCATGACTTACTCCTTGATCAGATCCTTCACCGTCATGCCGGCGGGGATCATCGGCAGCACGTGCTCTTGATAGGGCACTTCGACGTCGAGCACGTAAGGGCCGGGGTAGGCGATCATTTCTTTCAATGCGTCGGCCAGTTCGCTCTTCTTCTTCACACTGGCAGCGCCGCAGCCGAAGCCCTTGGCGATGCTGACGAAATCGGGATAGCGCTCCGACGGGCCCAGGCCGTTGCCTTCGCCGATCGCTTCGGGATGGTCGATCGGGCCCAGGTAGGTGTGGGCCCGGTTGCCTTTGAAGAAGCGGTCTTCCCACTGCACCACCATGCCCAGGTGCTGGTTGTTCAACAGCAGCACCTTGACCGGCAGCTTTTCGCAGTAGGCAGGTGGCCAGTTCCTGGATGTTCATCAGGAAGCTGCCGTCGCCGTCGATATCGACAACCAGCTTATCGGGATGGGCGGCTTTGGCGCCCATGGCCGCGGGCAGGCCGAAGCCCATCGTGCCCAGGCCCGAGCTGGACAGGAACGTGCGCGGGTGCATGAACTTGTAGAACTGGGCCGCCCACATCTGATGCTGGCCGACGCCGACGGTGATGATCGTGTCTTCGCCGCGGGTGAGCTTCGAAAGTTCGTCGATGGCGTGCTGCTGCAAGATGCCGTCGAATTTCTGATCGTACTTCAGCGGATCGGACTTTTTCCACGCGGCGATCTGCTGGTGCCACTCGCTCAGATCGTCGGGCGCTTCGACGATCTTGTTCAATTCCGCCAGGGCGAATTTGATGTCGCTGACGATCGGAATGTGGGCGGCTTTGTTCTTGTTGATTTCCGAAGGATCGATGTCGATGTGGACGATCTTGCCGTGCTTGGCGAACTCGGCGAGCTTGCCGGTCACGCGATCGTCGAACCGCACGCCGAAGGCCAGCAGCAAATCGGCCTCGTTCACGGCGTAGTTGGCGTACACGCTGCCGTGCATGCCCAGCATGTCCAGCGAATTGCGATCGTTGGCCGGGAAGGCACCCAGGCCCATCACGGTCATGGCGACGGGGATTTTCGTCTTGCGCACCAGTTCGCGCAGCTCCTGGCTGGCCTCGCCGCTGATCACGCCGCCGCCGGCGTAGATGATCGGCCGCTTGGAGCGCTTGATGGCCGCGGCCACCTGGCGAATTTGCTCCGGCTTGGCCTTGCGATCTTCGACGTGATAGCCCGGCAGGTTCATCGGCACGTCGTAGTCGGGCTCGATCGGCGCCAACTGCACGTCCTTGGGCAAATCGACCAGCACCGGTCCCGGGCGGCCGGTGGTGGCGATGTGGAACGCTTCGCGCATCACCCGGGCGACGTCGTTCACGTCGGTCACCAGATAGTGGTGCTTGGTGATGCCGCGGCAGACTTCGACGATGGGCGTTTCCTGGAAGGCGTCGGTGCCGATCACGGCGGTGCCCACCTGGCCGGTGATGCGCGATCAGCGGAATGCTGTCCATCTTGGCGTCGGCGATGGCCGTGACCAGGTTCAGTGGCGCCGGGGCCGCTGGTGGCCATGCACACGCCGGGCTTGCCGGTGGTGCGGGCATAGCCCTGGGCGGCGAAGGCCCCGCCTTGTTCGTGCCGCGGCAGGATCGTGCGCATGCGGTCCTTGAACCGCGTGAGCGACTGGTGCAGCGGCATGCTGGCGCCGCCGGGATAGGCAAAGATGACCTCGACGCCGTGGTTGACCAGCGACTGGACGACGACATCGGACCCTGTAACAAGCCCGCCGGTAGTGCGTGGTTTAGCTGCGGTAGCCACTGAAAACCTCGTTGCGTATCGACCTGGCGACTGATTGAAAGACGTTTGAGGGCAACAAATTAGGATAAACGGCAAAACGGCAGGATGCAACCACTTCAGCGCCGATGCAGCATTGTACCTCATGCCAACGTGACACATGAAAGGCGTTGGTGGTGATCTCTCTAGACCGACCGATCAGCTTAGTTTCGCTATTTTGACCACCCGGCCCAACAACGCTACACTACGCGTGCTTTTTTCCAGAGTGACGCTCTTCCAAGACGGATCAATAAGGGGCTGGAAAGCAACGCAGCATATGGCACGCAACCAAAGAAGGATTCGCAGCCTGCGCGTGGAACTGCTCGAAGATCGCGCGATGTTGTCGTTGGTCGCGGCCTACGCGTTCAATGAGGGAACGGGGACGTCGGTGGCCGACGCCTCGGGCACGGGCAACGTGGGAACCACGTCGAGCACGACCTGGTCCACCAGCGGCAAGAACGCCGGCGCGCTGTCGTTCAATGGCACCAGTTCCATCGTGAACATTGCCGACTCGGCCGCGTTGCACTTGAGCACGGGAATGACGCTGGAAGCTTGGGTTCGGCCCTCCAAGGTGAACAGCGCCTGGCGCGATGTGATCTACAAAGGCAACGACATCTATTTTCTTGAAGCGACGTCGACGGCCAGTAGCCGGCCGGCCGGCGGAATTTCGGTTGGGACGTCGGATGCGCTGACTTACGGCACCGCGACGCTCGTCGTGAACACGTGGACGCATCTGGCGCTGACATACGACGGAGCCAACCTGCGGTTGTACGTGAATGGCAACCAGGTTTCCAGCACTGCGCCACTGGAACGATTTCATCATCGACCAATGCTTTGCAAATCGGCGGCGACAATATTTACGGCCAGCGATTCGCGGGATTGATCGACGACGTGCGGATTTACAACAATGCGCTGACCGCGGCGCAGATTCAGACCGACATGAACACGCCGGTGAGCGCGACGCAAGCGCCGCCCGACACAACCCCGCCGTCGGCGCCGGCCAGTTTGACGGCCACACCGGCCAGCACCAGCCAGATCAACCTCAGTTGGCCGGCGGCCACCGACAATGTCGCCGTCGCCGGCTATCGCGTGGAGCGGCAGGATCCAGGCTCCACGATCTTCACTCAATTCGCCACTCCTACCAGCACGACGTTCAACAACACCGGCTTGGCGGCTGGCGCCACGTACAGCTACCGCGTGCGAGCCGTCGATGCGGCCGGGAACCTTGGAGCGTATTCGCCCGTGGCTACCGCCACGACACAGGCGGATACCACGGCGCCCACGGTGTCGGTCACGGCGCCGACGGGGGGCGCGACGGTAACCGGTACAATTACGATCTCCGCCACGGCTTCCGACAATGTCGGCGTCGTGGGCGTGCAGTTCCTGCTTGACGGCACGACGCCAATCGGGTCGGAGGATACGTCCTCTCCCTATAGCGTGTCGTGGAACACGTCGACGGTGGCCACCGGGCAACACACGCTTTCGGCGCGGGCCCGCGACGCGGCGGGCAATAGCACCACGTCCAGCAGCATCACGGTGAACGTGACCAATGCGAACAATCCCGCCGTGGTGGGCCAGTGGTCAAGCGTGATGAATTTTCCGCTCGTGGCCATCAACATGGTGCTGATGAAGGATAGCAGGATCCTGATGTGGAGCGGGCAGGACTGCATCGGCGGCGAGTCGGCCACGGTATGGGATCCGGCAACTAATACGTTCACTCCCGTTCCTTTGGCAGAGCTGGACGGCAGCGATCGAGATATTTTCTGCTCAGGAATGACTGTGCTGGCCGACGGGCGAGTGCTCGACGCGGGGGGCCACGAATGCAAGGACCTGACCTACTTGGGTACTGCCATCGCCACGCTGTTCGATCCGACGACCAACCAGTGGACCATCGCGCCCGACATGCAGTACCGCCGGTGGTATCCGACGATTATCACCATGGGAGACGGGCGGGCAATCGTTATCGGCGGAGGGGCCCGGGACTACACACCTTCCAGCTACAGCAAGATTCCGGAGGTCTTCGATCCCCAAACGAATACCTGGACCACGCTGAGCAATGCGGTGCAGACCATTCCCAATTACGCTTTCGTGTTTCAGTTGCCCGACGGCCGCATTCTGGCGGCTGGTTCCGACGAGGCGCTGATGGCGACTTATGCCCTGAACGTCGCCACGCAAACCTGGGCGGTGGTTGATTCGCGTGTTCTCGATGCAGGCAGCGCCGTGATGTATTTGCCCGGCAAGATCATGAAGGCGGGCAGTTCGTACATTGCGGGGGATCAGACGGTGGAAAAAGGAATTCCCTCCAAGGCGACGACCTACGTGTTGGACATGACTCAATCGTCGCCCGCCTGGCAACAGACTGCTTCGATGGCCAATCCACGGACGCATCTGAATTTGACCGTGCTGCCCGACGGCAATGTGCTGGCCACCGGTGGCTCTAGCGACATCAGCGGCGAATTTCCCCAATATGGCGTGCTACCGGCCGAAATGTGGTCGCCCACCACGCAAACGTGGACCACGATGGCCAGCATGGCGGTGCCGCGAATGTACCACTCCACGGCGCTACTCTTGCCTGACGGGCGAATTCTGTCGGCCGGCGGCGGGCGGACGGGAGATTCCGTTTCGTACGATTATCTGAACGCGGAAATCTACTCGCCAGCGTATCTGTTCAAGGGCGCACGGCCAACCATCACGGCGGCGCCAACGACGGTGAACTACAACTCGAATTTCTTTATTCAGACGCCGGACGGCGCCAGCATTGCTTCCGTGTCGTTGATCCGCAACGGCTCGGTCACCCACGCCGTAAATATGGATCAGCGCTTTGTGCCGCTTTCCTTCACGCAGACCGGCGGCGGACTGAATGTGCAAGCGCCCGCCAACGCCAACCTGGCGCCACCGGGCACCTACATGCTGTTCATTGTTAACAGCAACGGGGTGCCTTCGATCGCACCTTTTGTGCGGCTGCCGGCCGGGTACGAAGATTCGCAGGCCCCGACGGCGCCGGGCAATTTGAATGCGAACGGCGGAATCGGCTCTGCCGCACTTACTTGGAACGCGGCCACCGACAATACGGGAGTGGTGCGCTACAACGTCTACCGGTCGACGACGACGGGGTTCGCGCCGACGATTGCTAATCGGATTGCCCAGCCGACGACCACTTACTACACCAATACCGGCCTTAGCGCCGGCACGTATTACTATCTCGTCACAGCTGAGGATGCGGTCGGGAACATCGGACCGCCAACGGGCGAAGCCAGCGCCACCGTCACGACGGATTCAGTTTTACCGTCGGTGGCCATCACCAGTCCTGTTAGCGCGGCCACAGTCACCGGGCTGGTGACCGTCAACGTATCTGCTTCGGATGATGTGGGCGTCGCGAGTGTTCAATTCCTGGTCGACGGCAACGCTGTCGGTGCGGCCGACACCTCGGCGCCTTACTCGTTCAGTTGGAACTCGGCCACGCTGCCCAACGGCACGCACGTCCTCACCGCCCGCGCCACGGATACCGGCGGAAACACCAAGCTTTCGGATCCTGTTTCGGTAACCGTTTCCAATGCGCTGCCCAGCGGGTTGGTGCTGGCCCTGGGCTTCAATGAGGGCGCGGGAACTACGGCGGCCGACATCTCAGGAAATAGCAACAACGGAACGCTGAGCGGGGCCACCTGGTCGACCAGCGGAAAATTCGGGAATGCTCTGTCGTTCAATGGTACGAATAACCAGGTGATCATTCCCGATCGGCCATCGCTGGATTTAACGACTGGCATGACGCTGGAGGCCTGGGTCCGCCCTTCTTCGGTCGCGAGCGCCTGGCGCGACATCATTTATAAAGTTGACGACATCTATTACCTGGAAGGCTCGTCGTTTCAATCGGGCGGGGTGCCGGCGATGGGTGGCACGATTCAGCGCCAATCCCCTGTACGGCTCGACGGTGCTTGCGGCAAATACGTGGACACACCTGGCGGCCACGTACGACGGCGCGACGATGCGGTTGTTCGTCAACGGCATCCAGGTGGCCAGTAAGGCCCAAACCGGCGCGATTAAGACTTCCAACGGCAACCTGTCGATCGGCGGCGACAGTTTGTACGGACAATACTTTGCGGGGCTGATTGACGAAGTGCGCATCTACAACCGTGCAATCAGCGCGAGCGAAATTCAAACCGATATGAATTTGCCGGTGGGCAATCCGCAGCTATTGGCGGGAAATGCGATCGCCAGCTCGGCCGCAGCCGCGCCGCCGCTTACTGCGGCAAAGTTTCAGCCGTTGGTCGTTGAAGCGATCGCGCGCTGGCGGTCGGCGATTGGCAACACGCCGGCAATGCAAAACCTGGGCCGGGTACAAGTGAGCGTGCTCGACTTGCCGAACACAACCTTGGGACTGTCGTCCGGGAACTTTATATTCATCGACAAGGATGCCGCCGGACACGGCTGGTTCCTCGATCCGACGCCGCATAACGACTCCGAATTTGCGCCGAGCCATGTGTCCGCCGCGGTGAAAGGCAAGGTCGATCTGCTGTCGGTGTTGATGCACGAGTTCGGCCATATTCTGGGAATGGACGACGTGCATGTGGCTGATCCGCAGGCAACTAATAACGTGATGGCCGACGTACTGCCGCTGGGGGTGCGGCAAAGCGCGTTTAGTGACACCGCTTCGGCGGCAACTTTTCATCCAACAGCGGAGCGAGCGGTCGATTCGCTGCTGGCGGACGTCGGCCTGCTTGACCTACCAGCCCAGCGCAAGGCAAAGCGAGTTCGGTAAGGCGATCCCAAGCACGATCAGCCTTGACCCGGCCGGGCAACTTGCGGATCATACGCGGCCCCGATCACTCCCCCTGCCCTGTTTTTCATTGGGTAGCCGTATGAAGACCATGTCCCTTTCGTTGCGTGCCTTGGTGGCGATTTTGTTATTAGCGACGTTGCATCGAACGGCGGCGGCGGAGCAGGTTCAGTTCAACTACCGCCTGCCGCAGGTCGGCCAGCAAGCGTCGCACGAGGTGCAGTTCGATTTGGACTTGAGCATTACGCTGCGCCAGGCGGGAAAAACCGTTTCCAGCGATCGGCAGCAACTCTCGCGCAGCATCGAACGGCACGTGACCGTGCTTGCGGCCGCCGGCGACCGCGCCACCAAAGTACAAGTGCATTATGATAAAGCTCAAGAGTTGTTGACTCGCGGCCAGCACAGCGGTGAGTCGCGCGGCTTGCCGATCGAAGGAAAAACCTATCAGGTCGAGCGCCGCGGAGCGGATCTGGTGATTACCGATTCGGACGGCCAGGCCGTGCTCGGACGAAGAACGCGGGCTGGTGGCGGCCAACATGGATAGCGTGGGGCACTCCAACCAGTTGGGCCGGTTCCTGCACGGCAAAACGGTGAACGTCGGCGAAACGCTGAAGCTGCCCAAAGAGATGGCGGCCGACCTATTGGGCATGCGCGAAGCCAACGGCGATGCGCAGCGGGTGGAACTCACTCTGAAAGGCATTCGCCAGGAGCCCGATCGCCGCGTGGCGGACTTCGAGGCCCTGGTGATCGTGAAGATGGGCACAGGCGGCATGCTGAATGTGCGCGGCGATTTGCAATTGGATGTGAACACTTGCCACATCACCGCGGCCGATTTTTCCGGCCCCGTCAGTTCCCAAGATCAGCAAGCTAGCGCCGGCGACAAGATGGAAGTGCTGACCGACGGCACGCTGAAAGCATCCGTGCGTTCGCACTATCTTCAATAGCCTCTTGCCGTAAGCGGATCAAGGGCGCTCGTCACGGCGCCGCTTGATTGATCGACTCGTGGGAAGCAATCGTATCCAACCAAGCTTCGATCTGCCCGACCAGCTCTTCGCGACCCTGTATTCGAGCCAACCGCAAGGCCTGTTGGGCCGCAGCTCTAGCATTAACGGCATCGTGCATCGACTCGTAGGCGATTGCCAATTTGTGCCAGGCGTCGGCGTGATCGGGCCGGAGCTGCAGTGCTTTCCGGTAGCAATCGATTGCATCTGGGGTTTGCCCGATGCTTATCAACGCGGCGGCAAGATTGAAATTCAACTCGAAAGAAGCGGGAGCTAGCTGCAAGGCTCGGCGGTATTGCTTGATGGCTTCCTGCGGATGGCCAGAGTCCGCGAGAATTGCTCCCAAATTGTTGTAGAGGTCGGCATCGTCGGGCCTGAGCTGGATCGCTTGTTGGAAATATTCGATCGCTTGCTGTGGCTGGCCTGTGTGAGCCAGGGCCAGTGCCAGGTTGTTGCAGGCCTTGGCATAATCGGGCTTTAAGCGCAAGGCTTGTCGATATTGCTCGATGGCTTGCTTCTCCTGCCCCGAGTTTTGCAGGGCGGTGCCCAGGTTGTAATGCGCTTCGGCATTGTGCGGTTTCAACCGCCGGGCTTCCTGGAAATGTGAGATGGCTTGCTGTGTTTGGCCAGTGGTTGCCAGCGCAATGCCCAAATTCATGTGCGCCTTGGCATTACGCGGATCTAAACGCAGCGCTTGCTGACTGTGTTCGATGGCTTCTGGCCACTGTCTCATCTCGATGAGGACCGCGGCAAAATTGGTATGGGCCTCGTCGTCGTCGGGATGCAGGGCGAGCGTGTCTTGCCACAGCGTGACGGGGTCGTGATAGACTTCCAAGCGGTGGACGCTCACAAGGCTTAACACCAGGGCCAAAATCATTGTTGCCGTGGCAACAAACGCTACGGACCACTCGGTGGATGCACCGCGATTGCCGGCAGTAAGCAGAGTTACTACCTGGCGTGCGAGCCAGTATCCGCCGACGACCATCAGCGCCACCAGCGCCGCCAGCGGCAAATACATCCGCCGTTCCGCGGCTACTTCGGTGACAATCGGAACTACCAGAGTCGGCGACAGAATCACCAGGACGCAAGCGCCCACGAAACCCGCTGCGGTGCGTCGCCAGATAAGGATCAGCGTGGCGACTCCCAACAAGAGGGTCGGCAACAGCCAAGGCCAAGCTGCGCCGAGCGTGGTCAGATACGGCATCTCGTAATGAATCGCCAGCGGCCAGGGCCAGACGGCAAGCTTCCAATACATCCAGAGCACTTTGGTCTGAGTCAACCACCAGACGTAGGCCGGCACGCCCAAATGAAAACCAGCCGTTTCAGCACGTGGAGCGGCGCGGTTAAGCCATGCCGCCAATACCCAGCTGAGAAGCAAACCGCCGTAGAGTGGCCATGACCTCTGCAATGCGCTGCGGAACGATCCGGCGATGAACGTCCGCTCGAACAACAGCACGATTAGGGGAGCCGAAACCATCACTTCCTTGCAGGCCATGCCGGCCAAACACGCCAGAATCGATAGCGTTAACCAAGTGGTTCGGCCGGCCGGCGTAGCGGCGTCCCAATAACGCAGGCTGCCATAGATCGTGGCGAGATAGAACAGTCCCACGAGCAGTTCGGTGCGCTGCGTGACGTAGACGACGGTCTCGGTCTGTAGCGGGTGCAAAGCCCACAATAGCGCCACGGCCAATGCCAACAGTCCGCTGACGCGGTGGAATTGTGCTCCGAAGTACTCCAAGTGCAACGTGCGACTTACGATCGCCATTAGCAACAGCGCCGACAGCACGTGCACCGCCAGGTTGAAGAGATGGTAACCTAACGGGTCGAATCCGCCGAAGTGATAATTGAGCGCCAGCGAGAGGTTAACTAGCGGGCGACCGGAAGTGGCGAGGTCTTTCGGCGGGTTCAGCGGTCCGGGGTGCTGGGGATCGCCCCACAGCGGCCAGAGTTTCACGATCGACGGGTTATTGAGGACGCTTGCCTGATCATCAAAGATGAACGGCGAACGAATTGCTCGGCCATACACCATCCATACCGCACCCGCCACCGCGAGCACCGCGGCGATGCGTGGCGCAACTTGGCGAATGCCCATTGGCGATGGCCGAGGCGCCGCGCCGCCTGGCGTGTTGGCAATCTTGGTTTGGACATCGTTAACGTCCGGCCGATGTCGAATCATCGTCGGGTTTCGTCGCGGGAGCGGAACGCGTTGTCGGACCAGCATTATAACTGGATATCCACGCTTCAATTTGCTCCGCCACCGCGGTTTGTCCGCTGGATCGCGCCACTTCCAAAGCCTTGTGGGCCGTGGCGATGGCGTCCGTCGGGACGATTCAGCGCAGGAAACACGTTCAGCACGCTGCCGTACGTTGCCGTATCGTCGGGCTTCAGTCGCAGCGCCTGCAGATATTGGTCGACCGCTTCCTGAGTTCGCCCGATCTTAGCCAACGCGATGGCCAGATTGAAATGCAACTCGAAGGAGCCCGGAGCCAATTGCAAGGCCTGGCGGTAGTGGGCGATCGCTTCTTCCGGATGCCCGGAATTGGCGAGGATTGCGCCGAAGTTATTGTGCAGCTCGGCATCATCCGGCCTGAATCGCACCGCTCGTTCAAAACATTCGATCGCTTCCTGCGATTGGCCGGCGTGCGCCAGCGCAATTCCCAGGTTGCTGCAGGCGTCGGTATATGCCGGCTTCAGACGCAGGGCCTGGCGATATTCGTCGATCGCTAGCTCTTCCTGGCCTGAACGAAATAACGCATTGCCGAGGTTGTTATGAGCTTCGGCATTGTCGGGCTTCCATCGAAGCGCTTCGCGAAATTGGTCGATCGCCGGCTGCATTTGGCCGGTATTGGCAAGTGCGATGCCCAGATTGACGTGCGCCCTCGAATTGTGCGGGTCCAATCGCAGTGCTTGCTGGCTGTGATCGACCGCCTGCTGCCATTGTGCCCGATCGTCCATGAGGGCCGCGAAGTTGACATGGGCCTCAGAATCGTCGGGATTCAAGGCAAGCGCGTCCTGCCACAGCGTTGCGGCTTCGTGATAGGCCGCCAGCCGCCGAATGCTCAGTACACAGAACACCAACGACAAAACAAAAACTACGGCGGCAAATGCCGCGGAGCGTCGCAGTTGCGACGTGCGATGTTCGACGGTTTCATGCGAACTTCCTAACCAACGCACCAACTGATACCCGGCCACCGCCGCCAGCGCCACCAGCGGCGCCAGGGGCAGATACATCCGCCGCTCGACGGCGACCTCGGTGATGATCGGAACGACAAAAGTTGGCGACAGAATCAGAAAGAAACAGGCGCCCACGAATCCCATCGGGCTGCGGCGCCAGTAGAGCATCAGCGTGGCAATTGCCAGAGCGGCGGCCCCTAGCAGCCAAGGCCAAGCCGCGGAGAACGCGGTCAGATACGGAATTTGATAATGGATCGTCAACGGCCAAGGCCAAACCGCAAGTTTGAAATACAGCCAGAGCACCTTGGTTTGAGTGAACCACCAGGCGTAGGCGGGCACACCCAGATGAAAGCCGGCGGACTCGGAACGCGGAGCGTCGACAGTTCAACCAAATCAGCAGGCCCCAGCTCGACAAGAAACCGACGTACAGCGGCCATGACTTTGCGATCGCCCGGCGGAACGATCCGGCAATGAACGTCCGCTCGAACAGCAGCACGATCAGGGGAGCCGAAACCATCACTTCCTTGCAGGCCATGCCGGCCAAACATGCCAGAGTCGAGAAGACCAGCCAAGTGGTGCGGGTGGCCGGCGTAGCGGCGTCCCAATAACGCAGGCTGCCATATAACGTGGCGAGATAGAACAGTCCCACGAGCAGTTCGGTGCGCTGCGTGACGTAGACGACGGTCTCGGTCTGTAGCGGGTGCAAAGCCCACAATCAGCGCCACGGCCAATGCCAACAGTCCGCTGACGCGGTGGAATTGTGCTCCGAAGTACTCCAAGTGCAACGTGCGACTTACGATCGCCATTAGCAACAGCGCCGACAGCACGTGCACCGCCAGGTTGAAGAGATGGTAACCCAGCGGGTCGAATCCGCCGAAGTGATAATTGAGCGCCAGCGAGAGGTTAACTAGCGGGCGACCGGAAGTGGCGAGGTCTTTCGGCGGGTTCAGCGGTCCGGGGTGCTGGGGGTCGCCCCACAGCGGCCAGAGTTTCACGATCGACGGGTTATTGAGGACGCTTGCCTGATCATCAAAGATGAACGGCGAACGAATTGCTCGGCCATACACCATCCATACCGCACCCGCCACCGCGAGCCCGCGGCGATGCGTGGCGCAACTTGGCGAATGCCCATTGGCGATGGCCGAGGCGCCGCGCGCCTGGCGTGTTGGCAATCTTGGTTTGGACATCGTTAACGTCCGGCCGATGTCGAATCATCGTCGGGTTTCGTCGCGGGAGCGGAACGCGTTGTCGGACCAGCATTATAACTGGATATCCACGCTTCAATTTGCTCCGCCACCGCGGTTTGTCCGCTGGATCGCGCCACTTCCAAAGCCTTGTGGGCCGTGGCGATGGCGTCCGTCGGACGATTCAGCGCAGGAAACACGTTCAGCACGCTGCCGTACGTTGCCGTATCGTCGGGCTTCAGTCGCAGCGCCTGCAGATATTGGTCGACCGCTTCCGCCGGGCGATCGGCCCCCAAGAGCGCATGAGCCAGATTCTTATGGGTGTCGACGTCGTTGGGCATTAGCCGGAGAGCCTGCTGAAAGTGTTCGATCGCTTCCAGCAGACGTCCGTTATGAGCCAGTTCGATGGCCAAGTTGTTATGCGCGTGGGGATAATCTGGCTTGAGCTCGAGTGCGCGTTGGAAGTATTGGATGGCCTCCTGATGCTTTCCGCTCATGGCCAGTTCGATGGCGGCATTGTTATAGAACTCAGGCGCAGTCGGGCTTGAGTTGCAATGCCCGCTGGAAATGCTGCTTCGCCTCTTGCGTTCGGCCGACAACCGCCAAGGCGTTGGCCAAATTGCTGTGTGCGTCGGCGTAATCGGGTTTCAACCGCAATGCTTCTTCCAGGTGTGAAATTGCCTGCGGCACCGACCCGGCGTCGAGTAAAGTCCTTCCCAGGTTGTTATGCGCCTCGGCTAAATCGGGTTTGATTTGCACGGCCTGTTCAAATTGCCGGATGGCGTCTGCCCGCCGGCCGGCGACGAGAAATTCCTTGCCAAGGTTCACATGGATCAGCCAGCAATTGGGATTGCTCTTGAGCGTGGCTACGTAAAGGGTGGTGGGATCAACGTAGAGTCTGCTTTGTTGGTGGGATGTCCAGGCGAATGAAACTACCAGAGCGCCTGCGGCGATGATCGCGCCACGGCGACCTGCACTGGTTGCGCACCGATACCAAACACTGCAGCCCGCCGCGATCAGGGCCACCACGGCGATAATCGCGATGTATTGGTAGTGGTCCGCCACCAGGGCGAACTTCATGAAATACACGTCGGTCAGGCCCAGCACCGGCAACAGCGCGACGCAGAAGAACAACCAGGAGAATAGCAACGCCCGGGCCCAATCCGAGCGCCGCCGATGGGCGAGCCACCCAAGTGCTGCCGTTACGGCCAAGGCAGCCAGCGCGGGCAGCCACCAAAGCCAATCGCTGAGGTCGATCTGCCACTGCGGATAGACGAAGCTCAAATCGATCGGCACGAGCGCCTTCGACCAATAGAACCATATGATCGCGCCAGCTCCGATCAATCGTTCAGGAATGCTCGCGGTGCGAATGGCCTCGCCGCCGTGAGTTTGGAACCAGATATTGACGCCGGTTAGAGCCCCGGCGACGAGAAAGAAGGGGACGGTCCGCCCCAGGTCACGTAGCGCGATCCGGCCCCGCTGCCACCAGACGATCAACAGCAACACCACGGGCAGGATGGCCACCGAGCCCTTGCTGAGCATCGCCAGCACGAACGCCAGCAGACTGAGCCCATACCAGCGATGTTTCGGTGGCCCGTCGTCCGTGGTTCGTGGCCCTTCGAGATCGCGCAAATAAGAGAGGATGGACAACAAAAAGAACAGCATGGCCAACGTGTTTTTGCGCTGCGCAATCCAGGCCACCGATTCCACATTCACTGGATGGACAGCAAATAGCAAGGCGGCTAAATACGCACCGGGGATCGAGAGCTTGGCCAAGATTTTCCAAAGCAACAGCGCTGAGGCGAAGTGCAACAATAGATTCGTGAAGTGATAGCCGACCGGATTGTTTTCCCACAAACGCCATTCGATCCAGAAGGTGCTGTTCGTCAGTGGCCAATAATCCGACGGTTCCGTGGTGAACCACAAGCGGTACAAACCGTCGGGAGCATGGACGAGCTGATTGCCTGCCACCAATAAATTGTCGTCCCAGATGAACTGGCCCCGGACGGCTGGGAAATAGGCCACCCCAATGAAGATCAGCAGCAGCACAGCACCTCCCAGCGTTGGGAGCCAACGCCCCGGAGCCGGCGCAACTTGCTGTCTCGGCGGTGACCGCTGGGCAATTGCCACGACCGCTATTCCTCCACGACGAGCGACTGTCGCGAATCGGTTCTGGGCCCCGGAGCCAACAGCAATGCTTGTAAGGATTAGCAAGCCATCGCCAGTGCATAATCTTGCAAATTGCAACGCTTAGCAACCTGGCTTTATGGGGCTCCCGAGCCGTGCAGATTGATTGACACTTGCCCCAACGGCCAGTACGCTAAATGGATGGCAGGCAACCTTTTCGGCCGGCCAAATGGGGGTCGCGGGGCCCAAGTTTTGGCACCTTTGTGCGCTGGCAGGGTGTCGCCGGAACGCTGCCTGCCGCTGGCGGCGCATGCGCTCGATTGCGTTAGGGACTTCTGGGCTGGCACCGTCGAAGTACGTTGGCACTTGTTGCTCCGCTGGGTTTTCGCACCATGCCGAATTTCGCTGAAATCCTGATTCGCAAACGCGTCATCAGCCAGGAGCAGTTCGCCGACGCCAAGAAGATCTCCAAGGATTCGGGGAAAAGCGTCGTCGAAGAGCTCATCCGGCTGGGCTACGCCAGCGGCGACGACGTGATGCGGGCCATGGCCCAGGAGCATGGGCTGGATTTCGTCGACCTGAACGAGGTGGTCATTCCGCCGGCCGTCGTCGAGCTCGTGCCCGAGTCGGTGGCCCGCGAAAACGCCGTGCTGCCCATGGCCGAAGACGGGGAGACGCTCAAAGTGATCATGAGCGATCCGTTGGATTTCGATACCCTCGAAAAACTGCGGTTTATTCTGAACCGCAATATCGAAGTGGCCCTGGCCCCACGCGAAATGATTTTGGAGGCCATCAACAAGCATTACGGACAGATCGACGGCGAGAGCGCCGACTCGATGCTGCAGGAATTTACCGACACGGCCATCGACTTTACGGAAACCACGGAGGAAACTGCGTCATCGGAGGAGGTGGTCGACGAATCGAGCGCCCCGATCGTCAAGCTGGTGCATCTGCTGATCAGCGAGGCGGTGCAGTTGCGGGCCTCGGACATTCACATCGAGCCGTTCGAGGACCGCGTGCGAATTCGCTACCGGATCGACGGCGTGCTGGTGGAGCGAGATAGCCCGCCGCGACGGCTGTTGGGGGCGATGCTGTCGCGTATCAAGATTCTGGCCAAAATGGATATCGCCGAACGCCGCCGCCCCCAGGACGGCCGGATCAAGATCACCGTGGGCGAAAAGGAGCTGGACCTGCGGGTCAGCGTCTTGCCCACCAATCACGGCCAGTCGGTCGTGATGCGGCTATTGGACAAGGACAACATCCGGGTGGGGGTGCGCCAGTTAGGGCTGTCGGAGGCCGACTTTAAGCAGTTCCAGAATCTGATCCGGCGCCCCAACGGCATCATCCTGGTGACGGGGCCCACCGGTTCTGGCAAAACGACCACCCTGTATGCCGCCTTAAACGAACTGAACCGGCCCGACATGAAGATCATCACGGCCGAAGACCCGGTGGAGTATTATCTGCCGGGGATCAATCAGGTCGAAGTCAGGCACAACATCGGGCTGGATTTTGCCAAAATTATCCGGTCCATGCTGCGGCAGGCCCCGAACGTGATCTTGGTCGGTGAGATGCGCGATGCTGAGACAGCACAGATGGGAATTCAGGCATCTTTGACTGGACACTTGGTTTTCAGTACACTACATACGAACGATGCGCCCGGTGCTATTACAAGAATGATCGACATGGGTGTGCCGGCATACTTGGTCGCCAGCAGCGTGATTGCGGTCTTGGCGCAGCGTTTGGTGCGGGTGGTTTGCCCCAAATGCAAGCAGCCCTACCAACCGACCGAAAGCGTTTTGCAGGCGGCCGGCATCACGCCTGAGATGGCCGCCAAGGCGACCTTCATGAAAGGAAAAGGCTGTAACAGTTGCGGCCAGGGTGGCTATCGAGGGCGGATCGGCATTTATGAGTTGATGTTAATGACGTCCAAAATCCGCGAACTTGCGTTCCAAGGGGCGCCGACGCAGGAGATCCGCAGAGCCGCAGTTAACTTAGGCATGACCACGCTTTACGGCGACGGAATTAACAAAGTCATGAAGGGAATTACGACGATCGACGAAGTGTTCCGCGTGGCCAAGCAAGTTGAAAGGTAGCCCGCCCGAGCAGGTGAATTTCAGACGTAACTGGCCCACGTGCAGAAGTTTTGGCTGGAGGCTCAACCGAGGCGAATGCTCCGCGGAACGATAATTGGCGGATCAAAAAACTTATGATGGCCATCCGAGATAGAAGGCACCTTGCGAGGTGATGAACGCCACTTGGCCGAGCAGATGCGGACTGCCGGGAGGGGGTCCAGCGGGATCGAATGCTTGAGTCTGATGGCGATCGAACGAATAATCTGCTGGCAACTTGGCGGCTGGATCGGATTCCCCCCTGCACTCACTTATCCGTCGCTCGATTCTGGGCCAGCGAGCCACCTGTGGGGGAGCCAGTCACGGCGGGGGTGCGAGGTTGCGGCAGTGCACCAGGTGGAATATGCGCCGCGCGGCGCTAACCGGAGCGTGACTTGGCCACGCTCCGGCGAGGACATTGACAGGAAAACTCACACGAGAAGTGAATTAACGCCATGGGCACATTGCTAATCGACAAACTGTTGCACGCCGTTTACAAGCAGGGCGCCAGCGACTTGCACCTCGCCGTGGGGCAACCCCCGGTGTTGCGATTGCACGGCCGGCTGCGCCGCCTGCAAACCAAGGTCTTGGAGCCGGACGACACCGTGGGCTTGATGAAGAGCATCACGCCGGACCGCTGCCAACAGGAGTTGGCGGAAGTGGGCGGCTCGGACTTCGGTTTTGCCTTCGGCGATTTTTGCCGCTTCCGCGTGTCGATCTTCAAGCAGCGCGGCAACGTGGCCATGGTGCTGCGGCAGATTCCCAACAAGCTGATGACGCTCGAGGAGCTGGGCATCCCGCAAGTCTGTCTGGACTTGTGCATGCGGCCGCGCGGGTTGTTTCTGGTCACCGGCCCCACCGGGTCGGGCAAGAGCACCACGCTGGCCAGCGATGATCGACTACATCAACGACAACGTCGATCACCACATCATCACCATCGAAGACCCGATCGAATTTTATCACTTTCACAAGAAATCGACGGTCAATCAGCGCGAAGTGGGCGTCGACGTGCCGAGCTTTGCCGAAGCCCTGCGGCGTTCCCTGCGGCAAGATCCGGACGTGATTCTGGTGGGCGAATTGCGCGACCTGGCCACGATCGAAGCCGCCATCACCGCGGCCGAAACCGGGCACATCGTCTTCGGCACGCTGCACACCACCGGCGCCCAGGGGACCGTGAACCGCATCATCGACGTGTTTCCCACCAACCAGCAGGATCAGATTCGCACGCAGCTTTCCGTGGCCATCATCGGCATTTTGTCGCAGGGACTGCTGCCCAAGATCGGCGGCGGCCGGATCGCCTGCTACGAAATGCTGGTGGTCACTCCGGCCATCGCCAACTTGATCCGCGAGAACAAGACGTTCCGCATCAACTCGGCCATTCAAACGGGCCAAAGCTGGGCATGCAACTGCTGGACGATCACCTGTTTCGGCTGTGGCGGGAAGGCAAAGTGACGGCGGAAGATGCCATGGCCAAAGCCAAATTGCCCGACGACCTGAAAAAGCGCATTGCCGATGCCAAGCGCGGCATGTTCGAAGACGAGGAGGACATCGAACGGCAGGCGGCGATGCAGTTGAAAGAAGGCGCGGGACATTAACAGCTGGCAGTACGGCGGAACTTTGACGAACAACTCGAAACTTGAAGCCTGAAACTCGAAACACTTAACCATGGCTATTCGTCGCATCGGTCAAATCTTCGTCGATCTCGGCTTCATCACCGAAGATCAGTTGGAACTGCTGCTGGAGGAGCAGAAGCGGCGGCCGGGCGAGCTGTTGGGCAAAGTCGCCGAAAGCCTGGGCTACGTCACCGACGAGCAACTGGCCCAGGCGCTGGCCGAACAGATGGGCATGCGGGTGGTGAATCTGAGCGAGATGAACATCATGCCCGACGTGCTGGCGAAGATCACCGAGCCGATGGCCCAGATGTATCGCATCGTGCCGCTGGAGTTTTCCGACAACACGCTGACGATCGCCATGTGCGATCCGCAGAAGCTGACCATCCGCGACGAGCTGCGCACGTTCCTGGGGTACGACATCAAAGCGATGGTGGCCACGGAGCGGGAGATCGCCAAGGCGCTAGCGAAGTATTACGCCACCGGCAGCGAAAGTGTGGAAAGCCTCGTGGCCAACATGGAACAGGACGACGAGCTGCGCGAAGCGGCCGAGGCAGCGGAAGGCGGCGAGGGGCCGCTCGACCTGACGAACGTCGAGGCCATGGCCGACAGCGCCCCGGTGCGCAAGCTGCTGAACATGGTGCTGCTTGCTGGCGATCCGCGATCACGCCAGCGACTTGCACTTCGAGCCGTTTGAAGACGAGTTTCGCATTCGCATCAAAGCCGACGGCGTGCTGTATGAAATGGTGCCCCCGCCGCGGCATCTGGCATTTGCCATCACCACCCGCATCAAAGTGATGGCCAATCTGGATATCGCCGAGCGCCGCCTGCCGCAGGACGGCCGCATCGAGCTGACCGTCGGCGGCCACCCCGTCGACATGCGCGTCAGCGTGCTGCCCACCATGTTCGGCGAAAGCGTGGTGATGCGGGTGTTGGACCGCTCCGTGGTGCAATTGAATTTGAACAAAGTGGGCCTGGATTCCAAGACGCTGATCGGGTTCCGCAGCGTGATCAACAAGCCCAACGGCATCGTGCTGGTCACCGGTCCCACCGGCTCGGGCAAGACCACGACGCTGTATGCCGCCCTCAGCGAATTGAACAAGATCGAAGACAAAATCATCACGACCGAAGACCCCATGGAATACGACATCGACGGCCTCGTGCAAGTGCCCATCGATGCTTCGATCGGCAATACGTTCGCCCACTGCCTGCGGTCGATTTTGCGGCAGGATCCGGACAAGATCCTGGTGGGCGAAATCCGCGACATCGAAACGGCCGAAATCGCCGTGCAGGCGTCGTTGACCGGGCACATGGTGTTCAGCACGCTGCACACCAACGACGCGCCCAGCACGATCACCCGCTTGCGCGACATGGGGGTGCCGCCGTTTTTGATCACGGCCACGTTGGAGGCGGTGCTGGCCCAACGGCTGGTGCGGCGCATTTGCACCCAGTGCAAGGAGGAAGTCGCCCCGTCGGCCGAGATGCTGACCGAACTCGGACTTACGCCGGCCGACATTGCCGGCAAAAAGTTCTACCGCGGCAAGGGTTGCGAGGCTTGCAATCGCACGGGGTACAAAGGCCGCGTGGGGCTGTTCGAATTGATGCTTTTGAACGACGACATGCGCGACATGATCATGCGCAACGCCTCCACCGATGAACTGCGGACCGCCGCCTGCGGCGTCGGCATGGTCACGCTCCGCGAGGCCGGCCTGGAGGCCGCGTTCGAAGGCACCACCACGGCCGAGGAAATCGTTCGCGAAACCATTGTGGAAGCGTAATGAAACAGCGACTAGCAGTTAGCAATTAGCATTTTGGCCGCGCCGCTGGCGACGCGTCAAAACCAACAGCTCGAAACCCGGAACACGAAACTCGAAACATCCTTATCCCCGCGTGCTGCCATGCCGATCTATGCCTACGAAGCGACCGATTCCACCGGGCAAGAAATTCAGGACGTGATTGAAGCCCCGACCGAAGCGGATGCCCAGGCGACCATTCGCCAGTTGGGCTACTTCGTCACCAAGATCACGGTCAAGAAAGACGCAAGAAGAAGGCGCGACAAAGCGGCCAAGAAGGGACGCTCATTCGCCATCGGCGGCGTCAACACCAAGACGCTGACGACGTTCACGCGGCAACTTTCCATTTTGCAGGATGCCGGCCTGCCGATTCTCCGCAGCCTTCGCATTCTGGAAAACCAGCAAAAGCCCGGCCGCATGAAAAACTCGCTGATGGACGTGTGCGACGAGATCGAAGCCGGCGCCACGCTCAGCGAAGCCATGGGCAAGTGCCCCAAGGCCTTCGACCGGTTGTACGTGAACATGATCAAGCGCCGGCGAAGCCGGCGGTGCGCTGGAAACCATCTTGCGCCGCCTGGCCGAGTTCCAGGAACGAGCCGAAGCCCTGAAACGCAAAGTCAAAGGGGCGATGGTCTATCCGGTCGTGGTGGTCCTGGTGGCCGTGGGGATTTTGACCTTCATCATGATCAAAATCGTGCCGGCGTTCGTGAAGATCTTTGCCGATTTCAAAACGGCGCTGCCCACTCCCACGGTGATGCTGATGCATATCTCGAACTTTTGCGTGAACTATTGGTTCCTGATCCCGGGCATTCCGCTGTGCGTGTGGCTGTTCATCAAGCTGTTGCGCAAATTTGCCTACGGCCGCGCCGGCTGGGATTTGTTCATGCTCAAGGTGCCCGTGTTCGGCAATCTGTCGGAAAAGAACACGATGGCCCGCACCACCCGCACGCTGGGCACGCTGGTGGCCAGCGGCGTGCCGATTTTGGAAGCCCTGAATATCACCCGCGAAACCGCCGGCAACGCCATGTTCGAAAAGATGTACGGCAAGGTGACCGAATCGATTCGCGAAGGCGAAAGCATCGCCAAGCCGCTGAAGGAGCATTCCGTGCCGCAGTTCAACGCCGTGACGGTGCTGTTGTGGTTTCTTTTCGTGGGCGGGCCGGTGGGGATTTTGATGTACTTGATGCGGATGAAGCAGCGCGTGGTCGACGACCTGGTCGTCAACATGGTCGACGTGGGGGAGGAAACCGGCGAACTGGACACCATGCTCTACAAGGTGGCCGACACCTACGACGAAGAAGTGGCCGTGATCACCGAAAGTTTGGTCAGTTTGCTGGAGCCGCTGTTGATTGTGTTTTTGGGCTTGATGGTGGGCTTCATCGTGGTGGCCTTGTTCATGCCGCTGGTGAGCCTGATTACCTCGCTGAGCGCGGGGCATAAGTAAGAAGAGTGAGTAGGTGAGTAAGTGAGTAAGTAATGCGGCGAGCCGGAAGCGTCAGCGACCGGAGGCCGGAGATTGGCAAGTGCGGGGGCAATTGATACGCAAAGGATACTCGCAATGACTGCGACTCTGCCGGACAACAGACGCGGGACGACGGACATCCGCCGCTCATCGTTCATCGCTCATCGTATATCGTTGGGATTTACCCTCGTCGAAATGCTGGTGGTGATCACCATCATCGGCATCCTGGCCAGCCTGGCCACCGTGGCGGCCTACAAGGCGCTGGAAGCGGCCAAGCGGGCGCGGATCACGGCGGAACTGGCGAACCTCGACGGCGCGGTCAAAGCGTATAAGGAAAAGTTCGGCGATTATCCGCCGTGCGTATCTACGATTCGACAGTCGCCAGCATCGAATACCACGGCATCGTCAGCGCCATCTTGGCAAAAGCGTTTCCGCGATGCGACCGTCACCGAAATGAACGCATCAAAACGGCTATGTGCCCAACAACTTCGGACCCCGCTCAGGCATTGGTGTTTTGGTTGACCGGCATTAGTCGAAGATCCGCCAACAGCCGCTGTCGCGAACGTCGACACAGCAGATCGCCAATCGTTTTTCGATTTCGATAGGTCGCGCTTCACTCCAGTCAGCGGCGGATTTCCGAATGTGCGGCCGATCCAACATCCGTACGTCGCTTGCAGACGTATCATCCGTCGGGACTCTACGTGCGCCTTACGTTTATTTCGAAGCGCGGGGCTATTTGGATCCCACGTAGTCATCGGCCACGCGCCGTTTCAAGCAGCGGAAGCAGTACATGCAGAACTGTGGGATCAACAGAACGGACGTGATGCGCCTCGCTCTGGGATACCGACGGCGACGGATTCAAGAATTCGACGACTGGTGCAAATCCAAAGTCGTTTCAGATTATTTCGGCGGGTCTGGACAACAACTACGGCAGCGCAGGAAAAGACATCGACTACACCAGTGTCAATAATCCGATCACCTCCAGTAAACGCCGCCATTACGCAGATCAAGGGCAAGCTCTACCCCACCGGCACGGGCTACGACACCAGCGGGGCCGACGACGATAATCTGACGAATTTCAGCGACAAGCAATTGGGAGACGCGAAGCCATAAAGAGGGCGCAAGGAGGCAGCATGCAACGACAGGGGCGCCAGCGTGGAACAGAAGAAGCCAGCGATGTTAGACAGCGATCAGCTCAGCGATCAGCCGTGAGTTGCTTTGCGCAGTTTGATCTCGCCGCTCCGCATTCTGCAGTTCGCACGTCCGCCGCCTCCGCCTTCACCCTCGTCGAACTCCTGGTCGTCATCACCATCCTGGCCATTCTGGCCTCGCTGATGTTGTTTGCATTGGCCGGCGCAGGAAACCGCCATCGAAATGCGCACCCGCAGCACCATCGCCAAGCTGAACACCATCATCATGCAGAAGTACGAAAGCTATCGCACGCGGCAGGTTACCGATCACTGCATTCCGGCCGGAATGGATCGACCAAAACGGCAACGGCGCTACAGATATCGGGTCGACGCCATTACACGAATTGCAACGACAGCGTGGAAATGCCGGAGATGCGTTTCACAGACGTGGAGAATTACCAACACTGATGCGAGATGCGAGATGCCCGATCGATTCACGAACATCCAGACGATCTCAATACTGAACTCAATCGTGCTCGCGACGTCATTGCGATGCACTAAACGCTGCCGAGCCTTGATCTGCTGGTACGGTCATCCAAATTGCAACAGCGCAAGTGCCTATATCTTGATCGTCACCAGGGTCGCGATGATCCCGACGTGATGGAACAATTTGCGCCCAATGAAATTGGCGAACGATCCGATGGGATGAAGTATTTCGTCGACGGCTGGGGCAATCCAATCATTTCCTGCGCTGGGCCCCTGGCGTTCGTTTCGCCACTTGCAGCCGCAACACGCGATCACGCAGCAACTGATCCTTACGACCCGTTGACATTCGATCAATTCGATCCGACGACATGCCTACGCTGCGACCATCACATATCCGCTATATCCGCTTGATATATTCCGCCGGCCCGGACGGCAAGTACGAAGTCCAAGAGGTCCGGACCCCCAACGCAATTACGGTACATGGACTCAACATCGAACCGATCCGTATTACATCGTCGATCCACCGCACAATCCGACATGTTGGATTGCATGAAAGACTGTCGACGGTGACGGAACCGACGGGCGGATCGACAACATCACGAACCACGATATTGAAACGCGGTAAGGAAAGAAAGCATGCGCAGAAGCAGGCAGCAGGCAGTATGAAGCACCGAAAGTGGCACACACTGGCCGTTTGGACGCTTCGTCCGCTGCCAGCCGCCTGCGGCTTCCCGCCTTCACCCTGGTCGAACTGCTGGTGGTGATCGCGATTTTGTCGATCGTCACGGTCGCTTCGATTCCGTTCGTCATTCCGGCGCTCAGCAGCCGCGCGCGTCCGCGAGGCGGCCCGGATCGTGAACACGCAGTTCGCCTCTGCCCAGGCGCAAGCCATGGCCACCGGGCGCTCGGCCGGCGTGTGGATCGAACGGCTGCCGTCGGCCGCAACGACATCGACCGGCTCCATGGATTTGTATCTGGCCGAAGTCCCGCCGCCCTACTCCGGATCAACCACCGGCGTAACGGCGATCGTCACAGCCCCAACTGGCGGCAAGGCCGCATTTCGAATCCGGGATCAAGCGGTAACGTTGTTGACAATTCTGAGTACGGTTTGCTCCGGCTTGATTCACGGGGCGATTTGATTCCGTTCAACTACCGCGGCCCGTGGTACCAAATCTCGTCCAGATACAACCGACAACCATCTAGCTGAACGATGAACAAGGAAATCCAGACGCTGCTAGACACAACCGTCCAATACAAATACAAGCGGCAGGTTCAAAGAGGATCGTCATTGCTGACGGACAATCCAATTCGCCGAACCTCCCACTGGCACTATCGGCAACTGGTCCGGGCGTACCATTTCAGGTATTGCGCAAGCCGGTGAAATCGGGTGGGTCTGGCCGTGCAATTGCCCACCGGCGCGGTGATCGACCTGATCGATTCCGGTGAAAGTACTGATCACGGCGAATGCAATCGCAGCATTTTGACAGCGATCCCACTACCCCGCTATGGTTCGGAAACTTGGACGGCGGAACACTCACAGTTTTCCCACGGACAAAGGCCCTATCATCATCATGTTCGACAAGTCAGGCTCGATTGAGAGCCTGTACATGATGGCGTCGGCACAGCAGCGTTCCCATTACACCGCCGCTGTATTTGATGATCGGCAAGCGCGAAAAAGCTCGAGCTAGATATCGAACCAACGACACGCCTACATCAGAATCTCTTTCGACCTGGAAAACCTGTGGATCGCCATCAATCCGCAAAGCGGGCTGACCACCACGGCGAAGTCGCCGACGTCCATCATCCGGCGTCACGCGGCGCGACGTCGCAGAATATTCAGAAGTCGCCGCGGTCAAGCTCGCGCAATCGGCCCAGGCACGGGAGGAAGGTGAACATGAAAGTAGGATTTTGGATTTATGATTTAGGATTTGCCGGCAATCGCGGCAGCGCATCCGCTTGCGCACATCCTACTTCCTACATCCGACATCCTACTTCCTGCGTCGCCGCGGCATCAGCCTGCTGGAAGTGCTGATCTCCATCGGCATCATGGCCGTAGGTTTGATAAGCGTAATGTCGCTGTTGCCGGTGGGTGGTATTCAGGCGCAGAAAGCCGACATCGAGCAGCGCAAAGCCGAAACCGGCTTGAACATCGTTCGCGAATTCAAAACCCGCGGCATGGCGCGCCTGCCCACCGTGAATCAACTGAACGAATCGACCGATCCGAACACCTATTGCCCGTGGCGGCTGTTCAACGGCAACGAATTTTTCGTCAGTAGCGGAATCCACTTCCGGCTCCGCAATGGAGCCCGAACTCACAGTGCACTCCTACCGCAGCCGCCGTTCTGCCCGTGGCGATCGATCCGTTGATGGTGGCGTTCGGCGGCGAACGGCCAATGCGCACAATGTCAAAGACTTTCCCGCCAATCACGGCCGGTGCACCGTGTCCGCCTGACCATGCCGCGGCTGACGCTTGCCACCCGCCAACCGCACGCCGTGCGCTGGCCGACGCAATTTTTCGCGCCGACGACGACATCGTGATCTTCCAGCCATCCGACGCGGCTCAGACCGCTTTGGCGTACGATCCAAGCCTGGCCGCCGCCGGTGAAACAAGATTCCGCAGGCCTGTATTCCTGGCTGGCCATGCTCACGCCGTACTATCCCGATCAAGGCAACTGCCGTGCCGGTCGCCGGCACGCCGTGCACGTTTTCGGTGGTGGTGTTTTACCGCCGCTCGCTGCCAAATCCGACGGCCTTCGACGCCGCCGCTGTGCGCGAAGGACGGCGCAGGCCGCGCCGTCAGCAGGTACTCCACGCTCCAACGACTACGTGGGCCTGGGCGGCGGCGACGTGAAGTTAACGTCCACTCTCCCGCGGCACCGCTACGACGCCATCAAATCCCAATCCGCTCAGCTATGCCCGACCAGGCAATTGGCTCATGCTGGTGGGCCGGCCAAGAACGGCCGCGCGGACAACCGTACACGCATGTTCAGTTGGTACCGCGTGGTCGCGGCGGACACGGTCGACGAAGCGTCGCACACCCACCAACCGCCAAACGTCACGTTGGCCGGCCCCGACTGGGTGTTCGCCGCAAGACAATAGCCCGCAAACCTATGCTTGCCTGTTCGACGACGTGGTGGCGGTGTATCAGCGGACGATCCAATTGGAAGGGCCAAGCGAAGTGGAGCCAGTAACACGAAACGATAAGCGATGAACGATGAACGATGAACGGATGAGGACCGAATAGTTAGCACTTAGCGTCAATGCATTGAGCGTTTAAGTCAGGGGAATAGCGCAGAGAACATGTGATGAGATTTCCTAGCGATAAGGCGGAAGGCGAAGGCGAAACTCGAAACGGCCGCCGCCTGCCGCCGGCTGCACATGGCCGCGCGCGGCGTGCTGATTCTGGTCGTGCTGAGCCTGCTGTTTTTGTTCGTGCTGATCGCCATCACCTACGTGCTGGTGGCCACGCGGCAACTCAGCAGCAGCAAGCAATTCGCCAAGACGTCGATCACCGGCGACCTGCCGGAAGTGCAACTCAACAAAGCCATGATGCAAGTGCTGCGCGGCGACGCCGGCATCGTCGATCCGCGACGCCCGCAACGTTCCCGGAAAAATTTCATTCCCCGATCGGCCCGCACAGCTTGCTGGAAAGCATGTACGGGCCGTATTCGATTTTGGGATCGATCGATCAAGCTGCCGCCCACGGAGGTCACGCACGCCGACGCGACCGGCGGGCAGATTGTGGAATTCACGGCCAATACCAATCCGACGATTGCTACGCCTCGTTCAATGCAGATTGCCGGCCATACTCACTCGGTTCGAAACCAACTCACAGTCGATGGCTTCCTCGACGGCTGCGTGATCACGATGACCAGCGGGCCGGCCAAGGGGCTTAGCTCGCGCATCGTGCGATATGAAGTGGGCACCCTGCCACCTGCTGCTCCCAACAGTCCACCGGATGATATTGGCAATCCGGTGTTTCACGTGATGGCGTTCATGGGCGACATCGTACCGGAAGAGTGACGCCCGCCAATGGCGAACCCACGTTTATCATCAATGGCCGGCCGTTTTCGGGAACTGGATTTGGATTTAAGTGACGCCGCCCCGTGTTGTACCTCTCGATGCAAAGGACGGCACTAACAGCACTCTACTCCGCGCAAGATTCGCTTTGCTGCCCAATCCACTTTTTTACAATCCGGCAGGGTCACTGGATTGGAGCATTGATCACCACGCCCTTCGGCGGCATCGGCGGCGCGAACGACGATTACACCGCACCGATTATCAGCACATGCAGCTGGCGTTTGTGACCGACGATCCCAGCTGGAACGTTGCCCTCCCTGCCGCGGCTGCCGTCATACCATCGTCCCGATCTGATTCATTATTGGCGAAACCGAATGCGAGTTGAAGAATCGGATCTGACCTGGAGCTGGGAGAGCGCGACGGATGCCGATAGTGATAACGTGCCCGATGGCTATCATTATTGGGGCAAATCTGCCTGCGTCCCAATCCGATCGAGCATCCGCAGTTCACCGGCAGCAATCCGAAGATGAACACGGTCGCGAATTCTGCGACCAACATCGAGTGGCAATATGTTCCCACCGCGTCCGACCCCGCAAGACCGCCCTGGGACGTGGATAACAACGGCGACGGCGTGCCCGACAGCGTCTGGCTCGATCTCGGCTCCCGGTGCAATCGGCCCCCGACGGCCGGCTGTACAAGCCGCTGTTCGCGATTTTGTGCGTCGATTTGGATGGCCGGTTGAACGTGAACACGGCCGGCACCACGGAGCAGATTGATCCGTCTAACTCCCACACGCAACCGATCACTGACAAGTTTGCCAACGCAGGCGCTGCAAATAGCAACTTGACTTTGCCGGCGAGGTCAGGGTTACGGCCCGGCTGAAATCGACATTTCTCAGGCTGGAACTGCCCTTGCCACAAGCGATGTGACGAACTTAATGCGCGGTAATGCCAACTATGAAGGTCGCTACGGCGAGACGAGTGTATCAAACCAAGTGGCTGGGAAAACCGGCGTACAGCATCGCCATCATCTTTAGCGGAAGTCAAGCGGTACATGTATCCCAACAACACATTCGACCCAGCAACCGGCGTCATCACCCCTTATTCGTCTTTCAACAGTGCAGTTTACGATCTGTGGGGCCACTGCGCCGTGGGACTGGATTACATCGGTCAGCCCTTATGGTGGAAGCCCGCATGGACGAATGAAACGCTGAACTCGCCGTACAACCTGAATCTATCGCAAAACGGACAGCGCCGGCAAGGCAACCAACAGCGGCACCGACGACAATCCATTTACGCTGGCCGAATTGGAGCGCATGCTGCACCTGTGGGATGTCGATAGCGGCATGCTGCCTAAGCGATTGTCGGAACTGTCGGGCATTGATCCGCTGCTGGCGACAGGCGTTGCCAGCGATCGGCAGAACGCCATGCAGCGCCGCCGTGATCCACGCCGCCGATCATTACGGATCCGCCAGCAAACGGCGGTATGCTCACCGCGCATTTCCGCGATCTGTCCACCGTCTATGGCACAAAATATGGCTCCAGCATTGTGCAAGCGCTGATGGCAAAGGTGTATCCGGTTATCAAGCTGTACCATGCTACTGGACGCCGGACCAGGTCATGGCAGCAGCCAGGCAATCCGCACCATGCTGTCTCCGGAATTGATCTGCGGACTGCGTATGAACATCAACCGACCGCTGGGTGATGGTCGCGACGGCGCCGCACCAATAACGTGGTCGATGCACCGTTGCCCACTTTCACGCAGATTCAGGCCGGAACGACGGCAGGAACCGAAGGCCTGCTGGAAGGCAATCCACCAGTGGCAATGAATTGGCTGTCGACCCCGAGACGAGACTCGGTGGCAGTTGGGCCACACCAAACAATCTGTTCAATCTTTCCAATGCGCAGGATGTGAACCGCAACAAGCAATCTGGTGGG
>CAVRAW010000006.1:0-95573 GCA_963719205.1 Pirellulales bacterium
ACTCCACTAGTCGGTGGATATGGATATCACCTCGCTTTTTAGTCACCTCGTCCACGCGAGCCAAACAAAACGGCCGCTATTCTTCGGGCGTCGAAGCGATGTATTCGTTCCAGCAACTGTTCGTTTAACAAATCGACCGCCGGATCGAATTTTGCGGCTCGGCAGGACCAACCTGCTCGTGTCAACAAAAGCTTGAGTTCCCGGCACGAGTTAGGCATGTGGCCAGGCCATTGGTTGTCCGATTTACGGACTATTTACCTAATTAGTCGACTTGAGCCGCTGGCCCAATATCTTGCGGAGACTAGCCAAATCTTCCTCGTTGAAGCCGGTGAACGCGTAACAGACGATTCCATCCTGTGATATAAGGTAAGTCCGAGGAATTAGCTCCTTAGCGTAAAGCGAGTACACCGAACTTTTTGGATCAGATGCCATTGGGAACGTGTACCCGTGGTCGCGTTTAAATGCGCTGATGGATTCGTCAGTTTCCTCACGGCCCAAAACAATCATTTCGAAGTTTCTATTGCTGCGGTTGTCGGACCAGATCTTTTGCAATTCCGGCACTTCCTGGATGCATGGGCCGCACCAAGTGGCGAAGAAATTTAAGAGCACGGTTTTTCCTCGTTGACTGCCCAGATTGAATTCGTGGCCATCGACGTCAACGACAGTAAATGAAGGCGCATGTTCGCCGACTCGGACCAATGAAACTTTGTCGACGTACTCTAGTTGCAGCTGGGCGGCCTCGCGTCCGAGCGACGGCAGATACACATGCCACAACAGTGTCTGCTGAATAGCAATCAGTACAGGAACACAAGCAAGAGCGATTGCGAACCCGAGAAGCCGCTTCTTTCGGTGCGCACCACGCCATCCAATCATTGCAAGAATCAGTAGCCCGACCGCGAAGGCCAATGCAAGGATCGCGCCGTCAAGTAACAAGCATGTCAGAGTATTGTAGACACCGGCGCTCATACTGAACCGCCAACAAGTATTTGGCTATCTATAGCTGATCGGAGACATTGACCGACGCGGCGTCAGGGTGATTGTAGCCGATGGACAGCGGCGCGGGAATTTAGCGGCTTCCGGGGCATACAGCGTCCCGAAAACCTTGGTTTTACGAAGCGACCGGCGGAACGAATCCTGCGGTTCAGCCCGAAGAGCATGTTGTCTCATCAAAGGCATGAGTTTCCGGGTGCAATATCAGTCTCAAAACCTCGGTGGTTTGTTGGAACAGTCGAGAAACACGGGCCTGTCCCCTGGCCACCCGCGTTAGGATATACTGAGGTTTCAATCGCTTGGCAGTAGGCGGCCGATTGCGCTTGGTCTTAAGACGGCAGGAGGTGTGATATGCGTCGACGAGCTCTTGTAATCGGCTTGACGATCTGTGTCCCGGTCATCGTCGCGGCGGTCATTTGGCTTGCCAACTCTCCGGCATTGCTCTATCGCTTGACCGGGCGCGTGCATTATTTCAATGCTGCCGTCAGCCGCGAGGTGCCGAAAGGTTCTGACGTCTCCCACTTGGAGGCCGTCGTCGGAAGTGGCAAGCGCGTTGAAGCCCCCCCGTGGCTCCTTCAGAATATGGAGCGTGAGCCGGAGCTATACCCCGATGGCTGGCGCGAGGGGGACGAATTCATCCGCTACGAGTGCTCCGGGCCGCCTGGACACTGCACACTGAATTTTCAAGTTCGTAATGGCAAGCTCGTGAATTACGATCCGGTGGTGCTTGCTAGCCAACCCCAAGAGCACCTCAGCGGGTCGGCGCCCGGCCCAGCAACCCAGTAGCTCGCCCCCTTCTTCTGTTGGGCGTTGATGCGATTGAACTAGGCACGTCGGTGCCCACTGCCATATTGGTGTTAGACTCACGTATTTTTCGTACTTCCTACTTCGATGTTAACTCTTCGAATTCCGAGTAGCCGAACCGGCGCCCCTTAGAAAAAGCAACTGGGCTGAGTTCGGGATTGCGCATCGATAGACCGCCGGCCTTGAGGCTGTCGTCGAGGACTTCAACCCCGACGTAGAGCATGCCAGGCGTGCCTTCGCGCGTGATATAGAAGAACGATGCCACGGCGGTGGGATCGATGGATTTTGTCGCTTTATCGACGTGCAATAGCAGGCCATCGACAGGTGTGCCCTCGGCTTGCAAGTCTTCGAGCGTGATATCTTTCGCTTCCATCTTCCAGCGATTTGCACCCAACTCCCAAGCCTTTAGTTCCACCGGCCGGATCGCAAAGTGATGTTTTCCATTGGTGTCGACGTAATCGGTGCCCATCAAATCAAACCCTTCGCCCGCCGCCCAGGCCAAAATCTCATCAAGCTGCGAGTCCAGGTTCTTGGCATCGCGCCACTTGTTGGGCAGTTCGACGTGTCGGCCGGTATCCAGGTCGTAGAAGTTCAATCGCGACTGCGGGTCGGCGACCGATTGCAGAACTGCTCCGCTCACGCCGCCGGCTGTCTTGAAATGCGCGCCGGCCTGCAGCGGTTCCGCAGCTTCAGACGCCGGTTCAGCGAGGCCTACTCGGCTGTATTTCGGATCCTGCGTATAATTCGTCACATTCTGCTCCCACCAGTCGGCCCACTTCTTTGCGGTCCGATTATACAAATCTCGCTTCATTTGCTTCTGCGCCCGTGTGCCGCCGAGATCAACGCTGTAAAGCTCCTTCTCGTCGAATTGCTGCCCGCTTAATTTTTCCAGCGCGCCGAAAACTTCGCGCACCGGCCGCAAAAAATCGAATCCTGCGCCGGCATCTTTGCCAAGATCGTACTTCTGCATGAATTTTGCCAACTCGGCATCGTTCACCGTCAATCCATAATCGCTGCTGCTTGGGAGCAGCGTTCTAGGAATCGCACGAATCAATGCGGGCACCGCCCGCGGATCACCAATTGCCCGTAGGGCGAATCCTAACCGGCGCAACATTCGATCCTCAGTAGTGTGGTCCAGTTCGACACAGAGTTGCGGAACTGCGTCGGGTCCACTGGCGACGAGTTCCCGCATCAGCATGCACCATAATTCGGTCTGGTCGACGGTGTGATTAAGCTTGCGAAATTCGTCGATGATCTTATCCGTTCGTTCGGACGGCTGGTTGGGCAGCGCACTGACGATTTTCCGAGCCGCTGCCAACTTGTCTTCGGTCGACTCAGGAGGAGTGATCGACATGTTGCAGGTCGTTGTCTCCCTCTCTTTCACGATAACCGCAGGCTGTTTTTGCGTGTTCCACGCCATGCGGTCTCCTCGTGCGTTGACAAAGTACGGAAAGTTTGCACCCGCGGCTGCACGGACAACGTACCGGCCGGTGGAGTCGACCGTCGTTAGCGGCTTTTGAATGATTGACCGTCCATGAGGTTGCGACGGACCGAATAACCCGATGGTAATCGGGTCACCAACAGCGGACATGGTAATCGATTGGCCGGTGGTGCTATTTAAAACTTGGCCAGAAATGAATCCGCCGCTGACCAGGGTTAGCGGAACGTCGACCGTCTGGCCGGTTAAGCATTCACGCTCGGTGGTCGCAACGCAAACGCGATCTTTGGCTTCGGCCCAAATATTATTATGACCCTCGGATACCACAAGCCGAAAACGTCCGGCAGCGTCGGTCGCTGCGAAACGTTCTCCAATTCCGTCGACACTCTGCACAATTACGGTGGCGCCAACCGCCAGCTGGTGCGTAATCTGATCCGTGACCGTTCCAGCAATCGTGCTTCCCGTCGGCAATTTAACGGTCACCTTTGCCGGCAGCGTGTTCACCGTATGAAATGTTTCGGGATAATCGGGATGAACAATCCGCACATTGGTGCCGTTGAATATGTCGTCGCGGGAATGCTGAGCATTCATATGTTCGATCGTAAATTGGCCTCCAGCGTCGGTCGTGGCCGACAGAATTCCCGGGATCGCGCGCCATCGAGGCTGTATTGCATGACCGTTGCTCCGGCGACGGGCTCGCCCTGCTCATTCACTACCTTGCCGGTGAGCGTGGCTTGCTCGCGGCCCATGCGGATTTCAATGTCTTTGTCACCCCGCGACCGCGGGTAGATCAATCCGGGCGTAGAGGGCCGGTTGTTGTCTTCGGCGAAAACTTGGTACGTCAGCCGATCAAATTGCTCATCGGGGCGGGGCGAAGCGAGATTGCCAAATTCGAAACTCCCGTCGGTAGCGGTGACGGCTTCGGCAATTTGTACAGGCGGCGATGTTCGTCCCTTCGCGGCGAACAAATGCACACGAATACCGCCAAGTGCCGAATTATCGATGGCATCGAAGCAATGTCCGCCAATGATGTAGGCAGCGGCCGGCTGTTGATTTTCCGGCTTGTCCGACGCGGTCGACGTCGGTTGATTTCGATCCTGCGTGTGGACGATTGCCGGTGCAATCAATAGCGAGACTATGGCGAGCAAACACAGCAGAAGCCCGCTGCGCGAAAGCAGTATTCGGGGCTCATCGTCGTGGCCCATCAGGCGCAGAATCCGGCGCTTGAATTGGGAAGAATTTTCGCCGGTGGCGGCCAGCGCGGCATCTACGGGCACCTTGCGCCGGCTCGGCGATGTGTCGGACGCCGAAGTGCTCAGTTCGGCGACGCGCATCAGGGCATCCGCATATTGCAACGGGTGCTGTTGAACCTGGAGCACGAGATCGTCACAGGCGTTCTCACGCTCCATGCTCACCCGACGACTGATCCACCACACCGCCGGATGGAAGAACAAAACTGCTTCGATCATCCGCTGTAACACATTGACGGCCAGATCGTAGCGCCGCACGTGGGCCAGCTCATGCAATAACACAGCTCTCAGCTGATCCGTTGTTAACTCCGTGGCTAGAATTGCCGGCAGAAGAATGATGGGCCGCAGCACTCCCACCACCACGGGAACCACCAGCCGTGCGCACCACGCAATTTGGGGCGTGGTTCGCAGTCGCAGCCCGCGCGCCTGATCGGCAACCAGCTGCAAAAGCGCTTCGTCGCGGCATGGCGTCGATGTCAGGCGTAACCGTCGTCCGCCCCAGAGCCCCAGCGACAATCGCATAAGCATGGCGAGCACGCCGCACAAATACAGCGCCGTGGCGTAAGGGGAAACCCAAGTGAGCCACTGGGCCGTGTCACTGGTGGATTGTCTTGACGGCTGGTTGTTTGAGGGAATCGGTGCCGACGCGGCGTTTGCGCGCTGGTCCGCCAACGGCATCACTCCGGGCGCAGCTTCGATCGGCCCTGGGGTTTTTTCGCGCACGGCCTCTAGCTGCAAGTCCGCAACCGACAACGTGGCAGGAGCTGGCAACACCAGTAGCGTCAGTGGAAGACAGGCCGCCATCAGCACTAGTGCCGCTACGCCTGCCGCATATCTGGAATTTGCCGAAGCGCCTCGTAGGAACCACACGGCCGCGGCGTACAAGATGGCAATGACTCCACCCTCCCAGAACACATTCACGAGTGCCTGGGTCAGCCGCACACAATATTGTGGGTCGATCCAGGCCAGGACCTGCGCGGAGTGCAACGTGATCATGGCGATTGCTCCTTGGCTTTTTGGTTGATCAGCCGCCGCAATTCCTTTAAGTCGTCAGCGGTCAAATCGGTGCAATCGAAGAGGCTCAGCATTACCGCCTTTGCCGAACCATCAAAGACGCGTTCTACCACGTCCCCCAACATGCCGCGCGAAGCGTCCTCGCGGCTGATGCGCGGCTGAAACAAGCAGGATTTCCCTTGCATCGAGCGACGCAGGTACTTCTTGCGCACCATGACGTTCAGCGTCGTGATCACAGACGTATGAGCCAGTTCCCGGCCCGTGGCGGCCAACGCTTGGCGCACTTCGCGCACTGTCTGTGGCGATCGCTCCCAGAGCACCTTGAGGATTTGCAATTCCAATTCCGTGGGATGTTCCGAACTGGGACGAGCCATACGAAGAAGGTCCTTGACGGGAATCTTATCTTCTAGTTAGATAGAATATAACTAGATTTGCTCCGCGTCAAGCGCGCCCAGGACCAAATCAGAAAAGGTTCCTTTTGTGGGAAAGCGTTGCGGGCCTGAGGCATGCGCAAAATGCCGATTTGGCTAATTCCAATTAACTCATCACGGAATTCAAAGTGCCGCATCGCCGTCAAATCGGAGGTTTTCGATTTTGTAGTACCTGACAGCCCCGCCACCTCGACTAGCACCGACAAGCTTCGGGGGTGCGCCGTCAGCCAAGCGTCAGGAAGTAGTGCCACACCCGTGGGCGGCGAACGTTCTGACAACTGGACAAGCAGGTCGCGGACGTACGCAAACGACTCGACCTCATTCGCATTGGCGCTCGCCGCAATCCGTCGCTGCCGCGGTTCGAGCCGCGACAACCAAGCTGCAAGTTGAGGCGAAAAGCCGCCTGCTTGTCGACCGGTGTGTGATGGTCTTCGACCAATGCCTAGCTCCATTGGCCCAAGGCATTAGCGCAGTGTTAGAACCGTTCGAGTCGTCGCCAATGAGGATCGTTTCGACTGTGGTGCGGAATCGATAAACTCCCGCAGTAAATTTCCGCGTGTTTTGCGTCATAACACTTGAAAAGGCATTGTAGCTCTTCTCCGTTGTCCCGCGCGATCGCAACATTGGCGGGTTTCCGTAAGTCATCATGCAGCCGCTGGGGGTCACCGTCGCCAACTCGTTCCTCGATGGACACTGGTCACCAGAACCGATTCTTCCGTCAGCGAACTGCTCACGCCAGCTCAATTGAAGTCTGCTCACGTGCTAGTGTGCCGAATAGCGCTCCAGTTGGAACGGGAACAACAGGCTCCTTCGCATTGTGACAAACAGGCTTAGCGCAAGATAAGTCGGTCGCCACATAACGCCTACTATGTAGGCGACTGCATAAGTCGGATTCGATTCCGTTGGCTCTAGTTTGCCCCGCGATCGCGCGGGGCGGTTGTGTTTTTCCAACACGACTGCCCCGTCTAGGGGCAGTCTCACATTGTCTTTTAGGAGACGCCCCATGATTGCGATTGCAAGTAGATCTAAGCGTAAGGTTCTGTACCCGCGCTGGCACCGCCGGTTCTTGCAAATACTCCCGGCCATTAAGCGGTATGCACTCTTCTCTTTCCGGAACCTGCCGCAGGAAGCGCGGGCTGAACTAGTCCAAGAAACGATTGCCAACTGCTACGTGGCTTGTTGTCGGTTGGCCCAGCGCCGCAAGCTGTCCGTTGCCCGTCCCAGCCCGCTGGTGCGCTATGCCGTTTCCCAAATCCACTCTGGCCGCCGTGTCGGCGGCCGCTTGAACAGCCACGATGTTCTATCAGAGTATGCTCAGCGGCGGAAAGGTTTTCATGTCCAGCGTCTGGATCAGCATGACGAGCACGGCCAGTGGCGTGCGGCATTGATCGGAGACCATCACACGCCGGTGGACGATCAGGCGGCTTTCCGGATTGATTTTCCGGTCTGGCTTAGCCGGTTGGCGCCACGCCAGAGGCGAATTGTGAAGTTCCTGACCGCGGGCAACTCCACAAGCGATGCTGCGCGCCGTTTCCGGCTGTCTCTCCCTCGAATCAGCCAGTTGCGGCGGGAATTGCATTACGACTGGATGCAGTTCCACGGAGGAAGAGAAACAGGCAGGACGTGCTACAACGGGCACTGATTTGCGCCCTGCCTATACCAAACACCATTTCACCAAACATCTAGGAGATGACGAAATGAATGCCTCGTTAATCGATCGGACCGTCTGCAGAGCCACTGGCGAATCGGTTCGAGAAATCAGCGGTCGCGGTTTCAGCTTGGCCGATTTGATCGAGGTCGATTGCGACCCCGAAACCGAAGTATCGCCTCTGATTGTGAACTGGGACGAACTAGACGCCGAGCGGCCCAGCTTGTTCTCGTAGAAAGATATTCAGGCCCAGCTGTTTTTTTCGGCCGGGCGGCGCACCGCCGCCCGGCCATCGGTTTCATTCCCTCAACCTGGAGACATTCCCCAATGGACACTTTGATCTGGATTGTGGTGATCAGCGTCCTGTTATGGCCGTTGTACGGCCGAGCTGGTTTATGCCACCGGTGCCACTGCCGCTGGTAACCAGGAGCGAGGCCAATCGACGACGATCAATACGCACCACAATTTCGGCAAACCACTGAAAGCAATGAGGCGACGATAATGCACAAGCCCGAAGACCAGCCGGAAACTGACCGGCAGATGAGTCCGGAAACTCCTATCACTCCACAATCACCAGCGCACTCTCGGTGCGAACCGTTCATGGTACGGCTAGCGGAAGCCTTGGGAAAATTGGCCGGCGAATGGTTCGCACGAGAAAAGGTCACCAACACTCAAAGCAGAAACGCGGCCGGTTCAACCATGGGATCCTCAAGGAATGCCGGCGTTGAAAGACGCGCCGGTTCAGGCAGATTGCCTGGAAGTCACCAAACTTAGGGCAAGATCATGCTTGACTTCGCTCGCGGGATTTTTATGATGATTGCCCAGATCGGGCAATCAACTCGAGGGCCAGCGGATGGATTTGACTGAGATTCACCGCCAGACCAAATTGTCATTGCGTAAGCTGCGCTACGTACTGGATCACGGCATCCTGCCTGGCACGCGCGTTAAAACCGATTCCAGTCGCGTCGGCCATCCTCGCTCATTCTCTCCCTTTGAAGGATATTCGATCGCAGTGGCCGCGGCGTTGCTCGAAGCGGGATTGCGAAGGGGTCTGGTAGCTCGATTCTTTGATGCCATGACCGAGATCGAATGGGAAAGACCTGGTCCCCAAAGGCCAAAACTGGTCCCCCTGGAATGTTCCTTCCGGGCTTCTGTTACACCCTGTGTCGCAGAAATTGCCGACGGTCGGTATCTGGCCGTGAAGATCGGTCGTAAGGAAATGCCCTGGGCCGACCTGCAATCCCCGCGCTTCAATCGCGTGAGGTACGAGCCTCGGATCGTCGTCACCGTGGACTTGGCCAGACTGCGGGATGAGATTCGTGAACTCGGGGGTTTCCCCTGATTTCCAAGCGGGATTGATTATCTGCCCATTTTGGGCAATAATGGTACGCATCGCTCAGGAAGGGTACTTTGCGGGGAATAAAACCCACGGATGGGAAAAACTCCGCGAGGCCCTTGTGCTGGGCTTGGCAAGTTTGGGGGAAGGCCATGGATGGCCACTTCAGCGATACCAATTCTGCGGACTGCCCCGATGCGCGACGGAAGATCTCACGGCGAATGGAGCGCGCCCAACTGATGGGACGGCACACCCACCCGACAGTGGCCGAAGTGGATGTGCATATCTGGCGGCGCGGTGGAAGGTACTTAGTGCGCGGGAGGTATCAAGGGCAGCCCTTCGGTGCAACGCTCGGGGAAGAGGATACGGAAGCCGAGGGGCGCCTGCGACAATTGTTGACAGCAATTGAAAATGGCAGCTTTACTCGGCCCAGCGAAGCACGTAAATCACCACTCCCCACCGGTCGGGTCCCCAGGCTGAGCGTCCGCGAACTGGCCAATGAGTTCCTCGTTGAAAAACGACGCCTTCGTGGACGCAAGACAGCGGACACTTACTGCTCTCGTTTGGCACCGGTGCTGGATTTCGCGGAGCTGCCAGAGAATCGAAAGCGGTGGCCGTGGGCCCAAGATATCGATCACCACTTCGCTCTGAACCTGCGAACCTTCCTGCATCAATCCATCACGACGCGAAATGGACGTGCGAGCGGCACCCCGAAGCATTTCTCGAGCAGCCAGATTTTCAACGATATGGATACCTTGCGAACGATGCTGACCTGGGCGCAGCGCGCCGACGTGCGCAAATTGCCACCAATCTGGATTAACCCGCTAACCCCAGAGATCGTCGGCCAGGCTTCCGCAAAGGATCCATTGGCTGCGCAAAAACTGACGATGGACCTGCGTGTCCAACTAATCGGCATTATGGATTCGTGGCAATTGTGTCAACTCGCGCTATCCTTAGTGCTTCCGCTTCGGCCTAGTGAGGCGACTGGGTTGCTGGTCAGTGATGTGGAGTTCGACAAATGCTGGCTATCCCTCGGTACTCGATTTGGCGGCAGCGATTTCACTAAAGGGAAAACATCCTTCAAGCTTCCTTTTCCCGACGAGCTGCGACCGATTCTGAGTCGGTGCATTAGTGGACGGTCTGAAGGCCCGTTGCTGCGTTGCCGCAAGGTGAGTGCTGGAGTTGTGCGTTGTGCGCAACCCTCTTCACGGCAACAGTTGGCTCAAGCCTTCGAGGTCCGTCTGGCCAAAGCAGCGCCGAACAGTGTGCTGAACGAAAACGATCGCAAAGATTTGTTTCGGAAGTTGCTGATCGATCTGGGTGGAGCTGAACCGGACGATCTGGCAAAGGAGTTTAAACGACTGATCCGAAGCTTAGGCTCCCCCGAAATCAGTCTGAAGGACGCGCGGAACGCCACCACGACCGATATGAAGCGCTGCGGCATCAATTTGCTCGACCTGCGTTACTTAACCAGCCATTCCACCGCTGATATTCTGAATGCGTACGTGACGCTGGATCCCGTCGGCGCAATGGCGCGGTATTTCCAAACGATCCGCCCGCTGTTGCAAGCGATCCAAGAGCGGACTGGGCACCTTGGTCTTTGATTGGGAACAGTACATGACACGATTTTTCCTACGCACGGTTGTCGGCGGCTTGGCCAAGCGTACAATAGTGCCCAGTTATGGACCGTGTGACCCAAATGAATAGAGTGGAAGACTCGCTGGTGCACAATTGGTGCACAATGGGTGCACACCAAGCACGGGAGCACTGGCAATTGACGGGCAGGACTGAGATTTGACGCGGCCACATAAGTGGCTGTTATTTTAAGGATTTAGCATCAGGAAGACGTACGATTCGCGCAGCGCAGGCGCGGGAATATCCACGGCGGACCAGAGTCCCATCCTCTCCGCTAGCTTTCGAATCGAGCGACGTAAGTTGCCGATTCGATTGCGCTTATGATTCCCTGTTTTGATTGACCCAGTCGACTGGGTCAATCAGTGGGTCAATCAGCGGTTTGCAGGACCCTCTTCGCCGGACTCTTTCGGCCTGACGTTACCTCCAATTTGGAACTTGCGGTTCTGTGAACTTTGCCGGCGAACCGCTTTCCGGCATTCCCGAGCAAATCGAGGCGTACCATTTGACGTTGCGCCTCTTGATCGTTCTAGTGAAAATACGCTCGGATCATTTCGCTGTCAGCGTGTCCAAGCCATTGCATCAGCATTCGTTCTTGCACCTCACTGTTTGCACAGCAGGAGCAGAAGTAATGTCTGAACGAATGCGCCCCTCCCTACGACTCAATACGCGAACTAAACCCTAACCGATTCTCTCACAGACACTGGTACTGAAATCGGGAGGGGGTCACCTACATTACCGCATCGCCCGATTACTTCGGCGGCGGCCTGACGATGGGCTAGGCGACCATCATGCCCGGAGTTGGGCGATCTGCTACGCGCCGGCGGAAACGGCGGCGGGCATGAACTTTTCCCGTTGGGGGACGGCCAGCAAGATCGTGAATCGGCTGCCTTCGCCGGGAGTGCTTTGGACGTCGAGAGAACCGTTCATGGCGGCGACAATGCGGCGAGCGACGGGCAAGCCCAGCCCGGTGCCGGCGATTCCGCGGCGCGTGGTATCGGAGCAACGGAAGAACGGGTCGAACACGTGCGGCAATTCCATCGCGGCGATTCCGCAGCCGCGATCTTCCACGGCGAGTGCGATTTTATCCGCTTGCGGGCCGGCGCGGAGGATAATCGCCGAGCCTGGCTGGCTGTACTTGCAGGCGTTGTCCAAGAGGTTGTCGACGGCCTGAGCGAGCAAGCCGCTGTGGGCAGCGACCCAAATGGGTTCGCCGCTGTCTGCTTCGAATTGGATATCGTTGCGTCGCGGATGTTGTTGCCACGTGTGGAGCAGATGCTCGGCGAGCCAGTCGCGAAGCTCGATGCGCTCGAATTGCAACGGGGCGGCATCGGCCTTTTCGCGCGTGAGGAAGAGGAGCATTTCAACGATTTGACGCAATTTGGCTGCTTGATGGTGGACCAATTCCAATGCGAGGCGGTACTCCTCGGAATTGCGATCGCGGCGCAGCGCCACGTCGAGCTGGCCCAGCATTGCGGTCAGCGGAGTGCGCAACTGGTGCGACGCTTCGGCGGCAAAACGCTGCTGGCGGTCAAAGGACACTTGCAACCGCGTGAGTAAATCGTTGAATGCGCCAGACAATTCCTCTAGTTCGTCGTGCGTGCCGGGAGAGGAAAGTCTTTGGCTGAGGTCGGCGGCGGAAATGGAATGGGCGGTATGTGCCATGCGGGTCATCGGCGACAGAGCTTTGGCGCACAACCAGCGCCCGACGGCAGCGGCGAACAACCAAACGCCAATCGACGAGGCAGCGAGCGCCAGCAAAAGCGATTGCAGTGGCTTTAGAACCGGATCGATCGGAATGCCGACGGCCAAAATCAGGCGCTGCATAGTGCGTTCGATTATCGTCGTTGTCCTCGACAGCGGCGTGGTTGAGAGATGGACGATCGGAGCTGCTTGGCGCGCGCAGAGTTTGATGAACAATCTTCCACGTTTGATTTTGCCAGCGGGCGAGGGTTTGGCCGTCTTCGCGCTGGGCATCGGGATGAATTTGGTCGGAGAACAGCGCGGGGGCATCGGCGGAACCGTCAATTTGGCGGCCGTTGATTTCAAACACGCCCCATACCATCGGCCCTGTGGACTGGGCATCCATAAAGTATCGTCGCCGGCGATCTGGCTCCCAATCCAAACCGTTGGGCTCGAATTCCATCGCTCCCCGAAACGTCTCGAGGCCGGTAATCAGCCGCTCGTTGATTTGATGATGCAATTGGGAGCGCACGAGGAGGTAGACAGTTGCCGACAACCCGATTAGTACGAGGGCCAGCGCGGCCAAGAAAAACAGCGACATTCGAGTGGCGAGTTTCACGGCAAAAACCTCGGCAGGCGTAGCAATTCAGTGTAACGCTTGGAAAGATCGTGCGTTAGTCATCGAGAGGCGGCGGTTGTGGGAGGCTTATTCGCCGGAGCTTGGGTCGCCCAGGACATATCCCTTGCCACGAACGGTGAAGATTAAGCGCGGCCCCAAGGCTTCCAGCTTTCGGCGGAGTTCCATAATGTGGACCTCCAGCGTGTTAGAAAGACCGTCGAATTTCTCGTCCCAAACTTGCTCGTAAATGCGCGTGCGAGTGAGAACTTTGTGCGGGTTTTGCAGGAAGAACATCAACAGGGCCTGTTCTTTGACGGTGAGATCGAGGCGCTTTCCTGCTCGCTGGGCGCGCTGGCTCACCAGGTCGACGGTGACGTCGTTGTAGGACAACAGCGTGCTGCCGCGGCGATCTTGGCGGCGGGTGAGCGAACGCATTCGGGCCAGCAGCTCCTCGAAGGCGAACGGCTTGCACATGTAGTCGTCGGCGCCGCTGTCGAGGCCGCGAACCCGGTCGGAGACAGCATCGCGAGCGGTGACCAAGAGCACCGGGGAGGCGCCGCCCTCTTGACGATATTGGCGCAACAGCGTCAGACCATCGGCGCCTGGCAGCGCGCAGGTCTAAGAGCACGAGATCCCACGATTCGGTTTGCAAGCGGAGGCGGCCCTGGTTGGCGTCCGGGGCGTGGACCACGGTGAAGCCTTCCTCTCGCAGTCCGCGCAGCAGGAAGTCGGCGATTGCGGCGTCGTCTTCAACTACTAAAATACGCATCGACATACCGTTAGTAGCGCCACGGCGACGAGCGGGACGAACGACCCATGCTAGAAGAATCGTCCACGATTGTCGACGCAGCGGCTAGGGCCGGCGCACGCTGATTGGCCGACCCGTCCGAGAGCCTTTACTCCTCTGTAATGTTCTTGCCGTCGAGCGACGCAGTGAGTTCCAAATTCTTTTTGTCGGCGGTTTCGATGACCACTTCATAGTGGTCGAGCGTTTCTTTGCCCTTGGTGACCTTGTTCACTTCCATCACTTCTTTGATCGTGGAATTCGGATGCTTTGTTTGCACGGCGGTGCTAACGGCGGTCGGGAGACTTTTTGCAGCTATCTCCTTTTCGATTTCCAGGGTCGTGCCGTCGGCCTGGATATCCATTTCGTATTTGCAGCCATCGTTTTTGAGCTCGATGTCGTAGACGACCTGGTCTTTATCTGTTTCCTTGGTCGCGCTGACGAGTTGGGCGTGGGGAAACCAAGCGCCGACTGCGTCGGCTACCGCTTTGGGCAGCTGGAGCAGATCCGCCGTTTTCTCATCCGCGCAGGCTAGGCAGGCCAACAGAAGGAACGATGCGCTCAGCGCGATCGTCGAAGAAGCGAGCGTATTTATGAAACGCACTTTATTGGAGAAGAAATACCGCATAGGAGGACAGCACCTTGGGCCACGATGGAAGTCAAAAGCCAGCCTCAGCTTAGCAAACCAAGATGATCTGACCATGAAGCCAAGATAAGCTTTTATTCATCTTTCGGGATTTCGCGACGGGGCTTTGGCGCACTTGGCTGGGACAAAGCGGACCGAATGTCCAGGCCCATCGACGCGACGAGCGATGCCGACCAGCGCATCGATATTTCGACAGGTCGAAGATGAATCGCGATCGCGCGGGTTTGGTGGGACGGTCGTTTGTCACCGAAGGCAATTTTGAACACTTTGCAAAGCGCACGCACGAAGTACGTCGACGGCATGTTTGCAAACGGTCGCTTTGACTCGTTTGGCGTGCAAAGTTAGTCGGCCACGTATTCGACCGCGCCGATTCCATCGAAAGTGATCGTTCAGCATGCGGCGAGTGTCAAAACGTCAGAAACCGTGGTAATTGCAGCCGTTTTGGCGCCCCTGGCAAAGGGCCCAAACAAGGGTTACGATCATGGTTGGGCACTGCCGAGCGACGCCCGGCCGCTGATCCGGCGTGATTTTCCCATGCAGATCCGAAACCTTCGCGAATCGTCTGGCCAGTCAGGAGCCGGTGATGAGTGAGCGACCTTTCGTCACGGTAGATGGCAACGAAGCGGCGGCTTCCATTGCGCACCGGCTAAGCGAAGTCATCGCGATTTATCCGATTACGCCCGCTTCGCCGATGGGGGAGTTCGCCGATAGCTGGTCGTCGCAGGGGCGGGCGAATCTGTTCGGAACCGTGCCAGACGTCATCGAGATGCAAAGCGAAGCGGGGGCGGCGGCGACAGTCCATGGTGCTTTGCAGACGGGCGCACTGTCGACGACCTTCACGGCCTCCCAGGGCCTGCTGCTGATGATCCCCACCATGTACAAGGTGGCCGGAGAGCTGACTCCGACCGTGTTTCATATTGCGGCGCGGACGATTGCCACGCACAGCCTGTCGATTTTCGGCGACCACAGCGACGTGATGGCCTGTCGCCAGTGCGGCTGGGCGATGCTGTGCGCCAATAGCGTGCAGGAAGCGCACGACATGGCTCTGATCGCCCACGCGACGACGCTTGCGGTCGCGGGTGCCGTTTCTGCATTTTTTCGACGGATTTCGCACGTCGCACGAGGTGAACAAGATCGAACAGCTTAGCGACGACGATTTGCGCGCGATGATCGACGAATCGTTGATCCTGGCGCACCGCGAGCGGGCACTGGATCCGGAGCGCCCGGTGCTGCGCGGTTCGGCTCAGAATCCGGATGTATTTTTTCAAGCGCGCGAGGCGTGCAACCCGTTTTACGACGCGGTGCCGGGGCTGGTGCAGGAGACGATGGATAAGTTCGCTCGCCTGACGGGCCGATCGTATCGGCTATTCGATTATGTCGGAGCGCCGGACGCGGAGCGCGTGATCGTGATGATGGGCTCCGGCTGTGGTGCGGTGGAAGAAGCTTTGGATTCGCAGTTGGAGCGCGGGGAAAAGGTGGGGCTGATCAAGGTTCGATTGTACCGCCCATTTGCGATCGAGGCATTTATTGCCGCTCTGCCGCGCAGCGTGCGGCGAATTGCGGTGCTGGATCGCACGAAAGAGCCCGGCGCAATCGGCGAACCGCTATATCAGGACGTGGTGACCGCGCTGGCCGAAGCGGCCGCCGACAATGCGCGCGAAATGCCGTTGGTGATCGGCGGGCGGTATGGATTGTCGTCGAAGGAATTCACGCCGGCCATGGCTGCGCGGGTGTTCGAGGAACTATCGGCCAAGGAGCCGAAGCGTCATTTCACCATCGGCATTATCGATGATGTGACGCGGTTGAGTCTGAAATGGGACGACGAGTTCACGACCGAAGGCGCCGACGTGACGCGGGCCGTGTTTTACGGATTGGGGAGCGACGGCACCGTGGGGGCGACGAAAAACTCGGTGAAGATTATCGGCGAAAACACGCCGCTTTATGCGCAGGGATATTTTGTTTACGACTCGAAGAAGGCCGGGTCGGTGACCGTTTCACACCTGCGATTCAGCCCGCGACCCATTCGTTCGACGTATTTGATCACCCGGGCGAACTTCGTGGCCTGCCATCAATTTCAATTCTTGGAACGGATGGACGTGCTCGGTGTCGCTGAGCCTGGCGCCACGTTTCTGCTGAATAGCCCCTACGGCCCGAAGCAGGTTTGGGACAAGCTGCCCCGCGAAGTACAGGAGCAAATTGTCGGCAAGCGTTTGAAGTTTTACGTCGTGGACGGATACCGCGTGGCGCAACAGGCCGGCATGGCCGGACGCTTTAACACGGTGTTGCAGACGTGCTTCTTTGCGCTGGCGAACGTTTTGCCCCGAGAGCAGGCGATCGAGAAGATCAAAGAGGCGATTAAAAAGACTTATGGCAAGCGCGGCGAAACGGTGCTGCAGAGCAATTGGGCGGCGGTGGACGGTGCGCTGGCGGCGCTGCATGAAGTGAAAGTGCCAGGGCAGGCGACGTCGGAACATCGGATGATGCCGCTGGCGGCCGTCAGCACCGACGGCTCCGACGATTTTGTACAGCGCGTAACGGCCATGCTGATCAGCGGGCAAGGCGACCTGCTGCCCGTCAGTGCGCTGCCGGTAGACGGCACATTTCCCACGGGCACGGCGCAGTTTGAAAAGCGAAGCATCGCGCTGGAGATACCGATTTGGGACAAAGACATCTGCATTCAATGCGGGCTGTGTGCGCTGGTTTGCCCACACGCTTCGATTCGGATGAAGTCGTTTCCGGCGTCGGCGGTGGTCGGCGCGCCAGAGGGATTTGAAACGAAGGCCTACACGAGCAAGGAACAGCCGGACTTTCTGATGACCATTCAGGTTGCTCCGGACGATTGCACGGGCTGCGGGGTGTGCGTGGATGTTTGTCCGGCGAAGAGCAAGGAAGTGGTGAAGCACAAAGCGATCAACATGGAGCCCAAGCTGCCGCATTTGGCGCGGGAGCAGGCGAATTTCGATTTCTTTCTGGGCATACCTGAATTCGATCGCACCGCCGCGAAGACCGACACGGTGAAAGGCTGCCAGTTGTTGGAGCCGCTGTTCGAGTTCTCTGGAGCGTGCGCCGGCTGCGGCGAGACGCCGTATCTGAAACTGATGAGTCAATTGTTCGGCGATCGCGCAGTAATCGGCAATGCTACGGGCTGCTCATCGATCTATGGCGGCAATCTGCCGGCGACGCCGTGGTCGAAGAATGCCGAGGGGCGCGGACCGGCGTGGAATAACTCGCTGTTCGAGGACACGGCAGAGTTTGGGCTTGGGCTGCGCATGGCGATCGATCAGAAGCGCGCGTACGCAGAATGTCTGCTAATGCAGCTCAGCGGGCAATTGAGCGACGAGCTGGTGAAAGAGTTAGTTGAATCGCCACAGACGAACGAGGGGGAAGTGGCCCAGCAGCGCGAGCGAATGAAGCTGCTTAAAGAGCGATTGGCGAAGCTCGATTCGCCCGAGGCCAAACGACTGGCGCCAATTGCCGACATCCTGGTAAAGCGGAGCGTGTGGATTGTGGGCGGCGACGGCTGGGCATACGACATCGGTTACGGCGGACTGGATCATGTGCTCACGACCGGGCGCGACGTGAATATTCTGGTGCTGGATACGGGCGTGTATTCCAACACGGGCGGGCAGGCGTCGAAGGCCACGTTCCGCGGGGCTGTGGCGAAATTCGCCTCTTCCGGCAAGCCGTCGCGCAAGAAAGATTTGGGCCTGATGGCGGTGGCGTACGGCAACGTGTATGTGGCGCAAGTGGCGCTGGGCGCGAACCCGGCGCAAACCGTGCGCACCTTCCTCGAAGCCGAATCGTATCCCGGGCCGTCGCTGATCCTGGCGTACAGCCATTGCGTGGCACATGGGATCAACATGACCACCTCGATGACACATCAGAAAGAGGCGGTCAGCTGCGGGTTCTGGCCGCTGTATCACTATGATCCACGAAACGCGCGCAGCGGCGAGAAGCCGTTTCATTTGGACAGCCACAAGCCTAAGACCCGCTTCCGCGATTTTGCGATGCAGGAGGCGCGATTTGCGATGTTGGCGCGGGCCAATCCGGAACACGCCGAGCGATTGCTGCGACTGGCGCAGGAAGACATCGACGATCAGTGGCATTACTACGAACAGATGGCGGGGGTGGAACGCGTGATTGTAGAAAAGACGCAGCAGACCGAAGCATAGAATTCGAGGAGCTCCATGGATATCGATCTGTCGACGAGGTACTTGGGATTGCGGTTGAAAAATCCGTTGGGTGCGTCGGCGGGCCCGCTGACGGGAAACATTGACAACCTGCGTCGGTTGGAGGCGGCCGGCGCCTCGATGGCGGTGTTGCCTTCGTTGTTCGAAGAGCAAATTCGCCACGATGAGCAAGAACTGGAACGGTTGTTTGAGTATCAGGCAGACTCGTACGCGGAATCGCTGAGCTATTTTCCGGAGCTGGAGGATTACAACACCGGGCCGAAGCAGTATTTGAAGCACGTTGAGGCGGCCAAGAAGGCGGTTTCGATTCCAATCATCGGCAGCTTGAACGGCTGCTCGAAAGGCGGCTGGATCCGCTACGCCAAGAGCATTCAGGAGTCGGGGGCCGACGCGCTGGAACTCAACATTTATTTCGTGCCGACCGATCCCAATACGACCTCGGCCCAGGTAGAGCAGCGGTACGTAGACCTGGTGGCGGAAGTTTCGCAATCGGTTTCCATTCCGGTGGCAGTGAAAATCGGCCCGAGTTTTTCCAGCTTGCCGAATTTCGCTCCGCGGCTGATCGCGGCCGGCGCGTCGGGGCTGGTGCTATTCAATCGCTATCTGGAGGCCGACATCGACTTGGAGCAGTTGCAGTTCAAGCCCGATCTGGTGCTGAGCAATCGCCACGAGGCGCGGACACCCATTCGGTGGATCGCCATCTTGCGCGATCAGATTCAAGCCTCGATCGCCGCCAGCGGCGGCGTGCATCGCATGGAAGGGATTATCAAACTGCTATTGGCCGGCGCCGACGTCACCCTGATGACGAGCGTGCTGTTGATCAAAGGGCCCGACGTCTTGCGCTCGCTGCTGGTGGAACTGGTCCAGTGGCTGGACGAGCATGAATACGCGTCGATCGAGCAACTGAAGGGAAGCATGAGCCGCGGGAATTGCCCCGACGCGGGCGCGCTGGAGCGCGCCAACTACATGGCCACGCTAATCAGTTATTCGACGCAGCCTCGGACACCTTATTCGGAGTGACGCCCTCCTGGGCAGCAGCATCCTGGCCGGGGGTGGCCGGCATCGAAGCACCGGCCGGCTGCTTCACGCCAGCCCGCTGCGGCTTGTCGCGCCGATGAATTCGCTGATTCATGCGGGCCAGCGCGTGCAATATTACTTTGAAGTCGCGCGGCATAGGTAAATCCTCCATGCGCGCTTTGGGGCATTCGCAATGGTGAAGCAGTCACTGGCCATTTTCGCGCTGGTCTCGCTTTCGCATCGTAAGCCCCAATGCAACTGCGATCGCGAGCACGCCAACCAGACCAATGACGGCTGGAAGCAGGGCTTGCAATTCCATGGTGTCGCCTCCCGATCTGCTTGCCCCTTTTCGGACAGTAATCGTCACTTGAAATGCGGCGCCAGCGCCGCATTTCAAGCGGCCGACGTCAGGCTTGCGGGTGCCAGCCGGCATCAGCCCACAATTCGCCGCTGACTGCGGAGTTGGAAATCATGAAGCAAATGGCGTCGGCGATCTCATCGGTGCGGATCAGCCGGCGAAGCTGCGTGTATGGCAGGACGTTCTTTTCCAAGAACTCACTGCCCAACTCGCGAGCCATCGGCGTATCGGTAAATCCGGGATGAATGATTCCGCAGCGCACGCCATAGTACATGGCCTCTTTCATCAGCGTGGCGGCGGCGCCTTCCAGCCCGGCCTTGGTCGTGGCGTAGGAAATTTGTCCCTTGTTGCCTTGCGACGAGACGGATCCGATGAAGACAATCGCCCCTTGGACGTCTTCATCGGGATCCCAGCGCTTCAGGCCGCGGCGGGCGCGGTCTTCGGCAATACGCACGACCATTTCAATCGCCCAGTAAATGGGGGCGATGAGGTTGACTTCGACGACCTGGCGGAACGTGGTCACGGAATACGGTTCGGCTCGGCCGGTATCTTTGTTGACGCGAACGGCCAGTGCATCGCGAGTGATGCCGGCCGCCGGGACGCAGATGGTCACCACGCCGTGTTGCGCGGTGACTTCGTCGTACACTTGCGTGCGGAACGTGTCGTTGGTGGTATCGCCGGGCTTGGCGTCGGCCACTTCGCGGCCGGCATCCTTGTTGATCAGCTCAGCGAGTTGGAAAACCGCATCGCTGCGATCTACCAATATGACCGTACGAGCGCCCCGTTTTACCAACTCATGCGCGACCGCGCGGCCAATGCCGCTAGCCGCGCCGGTGATCAGGGCGACTTTATCGTCGATTTTCATGGCCGTCCCTCTGCATGGCTAATGTGAAAGTTAGCCCCGCAGTGTCGGCGGGACTAACCCGCGCCCTCAAACAGCCGCTCGCCATCCGGACGAGCGGCTTGATGGACTAGCCTAGGTTCCAGCCTGGGTAGCCAATTCCATCCATTTGGTGACCGCACGTTGGAACTCGCGGAACTGTGTTTCGGAGATCTCACGCATGCAATCGAGTGTCTTGCGGCACAGTTGTTCGCTGCGACGGCGATACTCTTCCGGATTGGTCGATTCGGCAACACGCAGGGCCGCATCGAGCGATTCGATGGCGCCTTCGTACTGCTTGTCGATCACTTCGCGTTGCTTGCGGGCGACATCCGAAACGGTGCCCGCCCATTGCTTCTGGAAGTCGCGAATCTTTTCGACCCAAATCGACTGGGGAGCCGGGATCGGCCAGAGATGCGACCATTGTTGGAAGATTTCTTGCTGCATCTTCAGATTGGTTTCCGCGGCTTTGCGGATGTTCTGGAAGACGCCTTCCAACACTTTGCTGCCACTTTCGACTTCGGTTGCCATAACATTTCTCCTATTTTTCGGGGCCGGCGTTGATTTGTGCAGTTGCGAGATTTGGCCCGTTATTCTCTCTCGTCGGTGTAATTATCGTCCGCATTCGAGGGCTAGTCAAGACATTTTTGCTGCAAATGCGATAAATATCATAAGTCGTTAGCTGTCAACATATTATACAATCATATGACGCCATATTAGATGCCGTGGAGTGCATGTGCGTCACAAATAGCGCATGTGCGCTATAATAGGTTATACTTTACGGATCGACGGCGATCGCTCATCCCAAGGGGAACTGCCTTATGCCGGACGAACGTATTCAGATTACGCGCTATCCGAATCGGCGGTTCTACGCCCGCAGCGAAAGCCGTTACGTCTCATTGGAAGAGATCGAGGAGATGGTGCGCGCGGGCAAGTCGGTCGAAATCCGCGACAACCAGACGGATGAGGAACTAACCGGCGCCGTGCTGACACGAATCATCATGGAGCGGCAGCCGGAGAAGATGCGGCTGTTTCCGATCGACATGCTGCACTTCATCGTGCGCTCCAACGACGTGATGTCGGACTTCTTGCGCGACTATTTCCGGCATTCTTTGCCATATCTGGAATATCTGCAAAAACACAGCACAGCGGCGGTGACCACCTTGGTCCGACCGATGCATTGGATGAAGGCCTGGCTGGACAGCATTGCCCCGCAGATGACCGGCGCAAAGCCGCCAGCGGGCGAGCCGCCAGCCGGCGAGCCGCCCAAACCCGATAAGGCGGTGCCATTGTCCGACCGGATCTCCCAACTGGAAGAACGTATTCGGCAGCTCGAGGGCGGATCGCCAGATCCTCGCTCCAGACATTAAGCGAGCGCGACCATGCAAGAAATCGTTCGTCAACTGGAAGAAAAACGCAAGGAGGCCGAACTTGGCGGCGGCCAGGGCCGCATCGACGCGCAGCACGCCAAGGGAAAGCTCACCGCGCGCGAACGAATTGAATTGCTGTTGGATCCGGGCACGTTCGAAGAATGGGACATGTTCGTCGAGCATCGCTGTATCGACTTCGACATGGAGCGGCAGAAAGTGCCCGGCGACGGTGTAGTGACCGGGTTTGGCACGATCAATGGCCGCATGGTGTTTGTATTCAGTCAGGATTTCACCGTGTTTGGCGGTTCGCTCTCCGAGGCTCATGCCGAAAAGATCTGCAAGATCATGGACCATGCGATGAAGGTGGGCGCCCGGTGATCGGGCTGAACGACTCGGGCGGGGCGCGCATCCAGGAAGGTGTGGCTTCACTTGGAGGCTATGCCGAGGTGTTTCAGCGAAATGTGCTGGCCTCCGGCGTGATTCCGCAGGTGTCCGTGATTATGGGCCCTTGCGCCGGCGGCGCCGTCTATTCGCCGGCGATGACCGATTTCGTGTTCATGGTGAAAGACAGTTCCTACATGTTCGTCACGGGACCGGAAGTGGTAAAGACCGTGACGCACGAGAACGTGACGCACGAAGAGCTCGGCGGCGCCATCACACATTCGACCAAGTCGGGTGTAGCCGACAGAGCATTTGAAAACGACGTGGAAGCGTTGCAGATGGTGCGACGGTTTATCAACTATTTGCCGGCGAACAACCGTGTGCCGGCGCCGCGGCGACCGACGCCCGATCGCGCCGATCGCGTCGAACCATCGTTGGACACGCTGGTGCCGAGCAACCCCAACAAGCCGTACGACATGAAGGAGCTGATCTTCAAAGTCGTTGACGACACCGACTTCTTTGAGATTCAGCCCGAGCACGCCAAAAACATCATCGTCGGATTTGCGCGGATGGAAGGCTATCCGGTGGGCGTGGTGGCCAATCAGCCGCTGGTGCTTGCCGGGTGTCTGGATATTAAATCAGCGATCAAAGCAGCGCGATTTGTCCGCTTCTGCGATTGCTTCAATATCCCAATTCTCACGTTCGTCGACGTGCCGGGATTCATGCCGGGCACGGCACAAGAATTCGGCGGCATCATCAAGCACGGGGCGAAGCTGTTGTACGCCTATGCCGAAGCGACGGTGCCTAAGATCACGCTGATTACCCGCAAAGCCTACGGCGGGGCGTACGATGTGATGGCTTCCAAGCATTTGCGTGGGGACGTGAACATTGCCTGGCCCAGCGCCGAGATCGCCGTGATGGGGCCCAAGGGAGCCGTTGAAATTATTTTCCGCAAAGACAGCGGGAACGACCAGCGAATCGCGGAACTGTCGGAAGAGTATCGCACGAAATTCGCCAATCCGTTCGTGGCCGGCCATCGCGGGTACATTGACGACGTGATTATGCCGCGGCAAACTCGCACGCGAATTTGCCGCTCGCTGGCAATGCTGCGCGACAAGAAGCTGGAAAATCCCTGGCGGAAGCACGGAAACATCCCGCTGTAGCCATGTTCAAGAAGATTCTCATTGCGAATCGCGGCGAAATCGCCTGCCGGATCATCGAAACGGCGCGCAAGATGGGAATTCGCACCGTGGCAGTTTATTCCGAGGCGGACAAGGAAGCGCTGCACGTGTCGATGGCCGACCAGGCGGTGTGCATCGGTCCGCCGCCATCGGGGCAAAGTTATCTGTCAATCGACAAGATTGTGCAGGCGTGCAAGGATACCGGCGCGGAAGCCGTGCACCCTGGCTACGGTTTCTTATCGGAAAAGGCGGAGTTCGCCGAGCGGCTGGCGGAAGCGGGCATTGTGTTTATCGGGCCGACGCCGCAGGCGATCACCAGCATGGGGGACAAGATCGCCTCGAAGCAACTCGCCGAACGCGCGGGCGTGAACACGATTCCCGGCCACTTCGATATCATTTGCGATGCGGATCATGCGGTCAGCATTGCGAATGAAGTGGGATATCCGGTGATGCTGAAGGCCAGCGCCGGCGGCGGCGGCAAGGGGATGCGTTTCGCGCGCGACGATCAGCAATGCCGCGACGGATTCGAGCGCGCGACCAGCGAGGCTCGCAGCGCATTCGGGGATGGGCGGGTATTCATCGAGAAATACATTGAGAATCCGCGGCATATCGAAATTCAAGTGTTGGCCGACCAGCACGGCAATGTGATTCATCTGGGCGAACGGGAATGCTCGTTGCAGCGGCGGCATCAAAAGGTGATTGAAGAAGCCCCTTCGCCGTTTTTGGATCAAGCCACGCGGCTGGAAATGGGCAAGCAGGCCGTGGCGCTGGCCCGGGCGGTCGGCTATCAATCGGCGGGCACGGTGGAATTCATCGTCGATGCGAACCGGCAGTTTTATTTCCTGGAAATGAACACACGGCTGCAGGTCGAGCATCCGGTGACGGAGATGGTCACCGGGTTGGACCTGGTAGAGCTGATGATTCGCGTCGCCGCCGGGCAGAGGCTCCCGTTTTCACAATCGCATGTGCGAACCAATGGTTGGGCGATCGAAGCGCGCGTGTACGCGGAGGATCCGTTCCGCAATTTTTTGCCGTCGATTGGCCGGCTGGTGCGATATCTGCCGCCTAAGGAATCGGAAAACGTGCGGGTCGATACCGGCGTGTACGAGGGGGGCGAGGTTTCGATGTATTACGACCCGATGATCGCCAAGCTGATCACACACGGGATGATTCGCGACGAGGCGATTGCCCACATGGGCGACGCACTCAACGAGTTTTACATTCGCGGCGTGTCGCACAACATCAGCTTTTTGGCGGCGCTAGTGGAACACAAGCGGTTTCGAGAAGGGCGGCTGAGCACAAACCTGATCGCCGAGGAGTATCCCAATGGTTTTCATCCCGCCGACGTGGTTCACGACAACCCGGCGCAACTAATTACTGTGTCGGCGGCAATTCATCGCCGCTACATGGACCGAGCGGCGGGTATCACCGGCCAGATGCCCGGGTATGAACACAAGGTACACGACGAGTGGGTAGTGGCCATCGGCAGCGAGCGACATCACGTGAAAGTTCATCCCATCGACGGCGGCCATGCCGTGTATTACGGCGGCGAATGCTACCATGTGCTGAGCGATTGGCAATTCGGACAGCCGCTGTTTCGGGGCCGGGTCAACGACACGGCGGTTTGCATTCAGGTCGAGCGGCGGAACATGTATTATCGATTGTTCCATTGGGGTTCGCAGGTCGACGTGATGGTGCTGACGGCACGCGCCGCCGAATTGCTGGGCTGCATGCCCGAGAAGAAGCCGGCGGACATGTCGAAGTTCCTGCGCTCGCCGATGCCGGGACTGCTTTCGCAATTGATGGTCGGCGAGGGGGACGAGGTGAAATCGGGCCAGCACTTGGCGGTGGTGGAAGCGATGAAGATGGAAAACATTTTGGTGGCCGAGCGCGACGGCAAAGTGCATCAGGCCTTGGCCAAAGTGGGCGAAACGCTGGCGGTTGATCAGCCGATTCTGGAATTTGCCTGATATACTAGCGGTTCTGTTGCTGGTAGGGCGACTGAGTCAAGGACTCGCGTTTCTGGGGAACCGATGTTCTTCAACGACTGTCTGAGCAGGCGGCGGCTCTATACGCCAGATCGCGTGGCGGTTGTCGACGATTCGGACGGCCGGCACTACACGTACGCCGAGCTCGACGAGCGCGCGATGCGGCTGGCGGTTCTTCTGCAACAGCGGCACGGCGTTCGGCCCGGCGATCGGGTGGCTTGCCGGTCGACGAACCGGATTGAATACATCGATTTGTACTTTGCGTGCGGCAAGATCGGGGCTGTGCTGGCGCCTTTGAATTTCCGCTTTCCGACGGCGGAAATTTTGGAGGTGATCGCGGACTGCCGGCCAACGTTGTTTGTCTACGAAGAGGATTATACTGAGACGGCAAAGGCAGTCCGGGAGGCGGGAGTCAATTGCATCTCGATGGTTAGCGGCGCGGAACAGGCGACATTGCCACACAAGCCTCATCACGCCGAAGAAAACGAAGTGGCGATGATTCTATACACGTCGGGAACCACGGGGCGGGCCAAGGGGGCGATGATTCCCTGGCGGCAGATTCATTGGAACGCGCTCAATACCATCATCGGCTTGCAGATGACGCAAGACGACGTGGCCTTTCTCAACACGCCGCTGTATCACACCGGCGGTTGGCACGTGCTATTTACGCCATTGATGCTATTGGGCGGGCGCGTGATCTTGCAAAAGAAGTTCGAGCCGGCACGATGCAACGAGCGGATCGGGCCGGAGGGCGTGACGATTTTGTTCGGCATTCCCACGATGCTGCGGATGATGCAGGATTCCGGGAATTTCGCGGCTGCCGATTTCAGCAGCGTGCGCTTTGCAATTTGCGGCGGGGAGCCGTGCCCGTTGCCGGTGATCGATGCTTACAAAGGGCGGGGTGTCGCGATTCGGCAAGGCTATGGGCTGACGGAAGCGGGGCCGAATTGTTTTTCTTTGCCGGCGGAAGATGCGATTCGAAAGCAAGGGTCGATTGGCTATCCAAACTTCCACATTGCCACGCGGCTGGTGAACGACGCCGGGCAGGATGTTGGCGTGGGTGAAATCGGCGAGCTGTGGATGAAAGGACCGCACACGTTTTCGGGCTATTGGGGCAACGCTGAGGAGACTGCAAAGATACTGCGCGACGGCTGGGTTTGCACCGGCGATCTGATGCGGCGCGACGAGGAGGGGTATCACTACGTCGTCGGCCGAAAAAAGGAGATGTATATCAGCGGCGGTGAGAATGTGTACCCAGCGCAGGTCGAGCGCGTGCTGCAAATTCATGAAGCCGTGGCTTTGGCGGCTGTGGTCGGAGTGCCGGATGTGAAATGGGGCGAAACGGGTTGGGCGTTTGTCAAACTGCGCGAGGAGAGTCGTGCTACGGAAGCGGAACTTGCTGCCTGGTGCAAGCAACACCTCGCGGGCTTTCAATGCCCGAGCAAGATCGTAGTCACCACGGAGCTGCCGATCGGCCATTCTGGGAAGATCGACAAGCTGGCGCTGCGACAGCGTGCGGCAGAAATGAGCGTCATGCCGTGAACGATCCGATCCGCCATCTGCCGGGCATCGCCAGCATTCGAGTGCGCACCGCGAGGTTAGAAACGCAAGTGCTCACCAGCGGACCGCAGGATGGCGAGCCGGTACTGCTACTTCACGGCAATTTGTCGTCATCGACGTTTTGGGAAGAGACGATGTTGGCGCTGCCCCGCCGTTTTCGCGCGGTTGCACCAGACCAGCGATGTTACGGACAAAGCGATCCGGAGGCATCGATCGATGCCACACATGGATTTGGCGACTGGGCGGATGACGCGGCGGCGCTAGCCGATCATTTTGGCTGGGAAAGATTCCATTTGATCGCGCACAGTTTGGGCGGATGCATCGCGTGGGCCACGATGGGATTGCGGCCTGAGCGATTGAAAAGCGTGACTTTGGTCGCGCCGGGGCCGCCCAGCGGTTTTCCAGGAGGGCGAGGAGAGCGTGGCGAGCCTACTTGCGCGGACGGAGCAGGATCGGGGGCGGGGCTGACGCATCCGAAGTTTCTGGAGAAACTGCGCGCGCAAGATCGAAGTGAATCGGATCCGCTTTTCTCGCCGCGGGTGGTGATGAATCGGATTTGCTGGAAACCGCCGTTCCGGCCGGCGCGAGAAGAAGAGCTGTTAACGTCGATGCTGCAAGTTCACGTGGCGGAAAGACAGTTTCCCGGCGATTGGACGCAATCGCCAAATTGGCCGGGATTTGCACCGGGGAAGTATGGAGCCATCAATGCGATATCCCCGCTGTACAACCAACAGGTGCTGCCGCGAGTGTTCGCCGCGGATCCCAAGCCGCCGCTGTTGTGGATTTACGGCAGCGACGACGCAATCATTTCGGACGGTTCATACACGGACCCCGGATTCCAAGGGAAGCGCGCGCAGCGGCCAGGTTGGCCTGGCGAGGAAATCTTTCCGCCACAGCCGTTATTGACGGAAGTGAACCACGCACTAGATGAATACGAGCGTACCGGCGGCAAGGTGACGCGGTTGGTGCTCGACGGTGTAGGTCACACACCGTATTTGGAGAAACCCGACGAAGTGCATCGAGCGAATGCCGAACATCTCGAAACGTCGTGATGCGACCTGCTACTTGAGACCGAAGGCATCGAGTATGCGGCGGGCGGCGGCCTTGGGCGCGAGCGTGCCAGCCAACACTTCGCGCTCCAGTTCGGGGCGGATGGATTGCACCGCGGGACTGGTGCCAATGGCCTGGCGAAGACGGTCTTCGACAATCGACCAGAACCAGCGCAAATTCTGTTTTTGACGCCGATCTGCCAACGCACCGCTCGATCTCATACGCGCGTGTCGATCTTGAATCGCTTGCCAAACATTATCGACGCCCTTGTGCTCCAATGCGCTGCAGGTTAGCACGGTCGGCGCTTCGTCGGCGCGGCCGACCAGCGATGTCAGCGCGGTGATGTATTGCCGGGCGGCGAGTTTCGCTGCTTCACGGGTCGCGCCATCGGCCTTGTTGACGGCGATCACGTCGACCAGTTCGAGCAGGCCGCGCTTGATTCCTTGCAGTTCGTCGCCGGCACCGGGCAGCATGATGGCCAGGAAACAATCGGTCATGTCGGCGACCATCGTTTCCGATTGGCCGACGCCGACAGTTTCGATCAACACCACGTCGTATCCGGCTGCTTCGCAAACCAGCATGTCTTCGCGCGTTTTGCGGGCCACGCCGCCTAGCGTGCCGGCCGGAGGGAGAGGGGCGAATGTAGGCGTTCGGCTCGACCGCCAGGCCGGACATGCGAGTTTTATCGCCCAGAATGCTGCCGCCGCTGATGCCGCTGGAGGGATCGACGGCCAGGACAGCCACCCGCTTGCCTGCGCGGACCAGATGCGAGTCCGAGCGACTCGATGAACGTGCTCTTTCCCGCGCCGACGGCCCCGGTGATGCCGACTCGAATCGTGCCGCCGGTGTGCGGCAACAAGCCGGGTGAGGAGTTCTTCCGCCAGCGTTTCGTGCTGTGGGTTGTTCGACTCCATCAAGCGTGAGCGCGCGGGCGAGGACGGGAATATCGCCGCCGCAGACCCAGCGAAATACTCATCGACGCGTTAGCTCCTGCCTGCGCGGCGCGGCGGCAGTGCCCGGGCCTCGATCGTTGGCATCCTTCATCGCGATTTCTTGTCTTTCGATTTGGAGAAACCCAAGCCGATCCGCGAGGCCCGTTGAGCAGCTTGGCGGCGGCTTCGCCGATCACAGTGCCGGGGCCGAACACGGCGGCGGCGCCGGCCTTGTAGAGGGCGTCGTAGTCTTCCGGCGGAATCACGCCGCCGACGACGATCATCATATCGTCGCGGCCGAGCTTGCGCCAGTTCTTCGCGCAATTCGGGAATCAGCGTCAGGTGGCCGGCGGCCAGTGAGCTGACGCCGACGATGTGCACGTCGTTTTCGACGGCCTGCCGGGCGGTTTCGGCGGGAGTGCGGAACAGCGGGCCGATATCGACGTCGAACCCCAAATCGGCAAAGGCGCTGGCGATCACTTTTTGTCCGCGGTCGTGGCCGTCCTGACCCATTTTGGCCACCAGGATTCGCGGGCGGCGGCCTTCGGCTCGTTCGAATTGTTCGACCAGCCTTCGCACTTCTTCCACGTGTTGCTCCTTTCCCACTTCTGAAGCATACACTCCCCGCACCGACTGGACGGGGGCTTGGTAGCGGCCGAACACTTTTTCCAGGGCCGAGCTGATTTCGCCCACGGTGGCTTTGGCCCGGGCGGCGACGACGGTCAGTTCCAGCAAATTGCCCTGATGGCTGCGGGCGGCTTCGGTGAGGGCATTGAGCGCGGCGTCGACCTGCGATTGATCGCGCTCGGCGCGGAGCCGCTTCAGGTTGTCGATTTGCGAGCTGCGCGCACGGCGGTGTTATCGACGTGCAGCACGTTGAACTTTCTCCTCGGCGGTGCGGGCGATACTTGTTGACGCCGATGACGGTTTGCTGGCCGGAATCGATGCGGGCCTGCGTGCGTGCGGCAGCTTCCTCGATGCGCATCTTGGGAATGCCGGCCTGGATGGCCTTGGTCATGCCGCCGAGTTCTTCGACTTCGCGGATGTGCTGCCAGGCGCGCTGGGCCAGATCGTGCGTCAGCCGCTCGACATAATAGCTGCCGCCCCAAGGATCGACCACGTCGCACGTGTCGGTTTCCTGCTGCAGGAACAACTGCGTGTTGCGGGCGATGCGGGCCGGAAGAATCGGTCGGCAAGGCCAGGGCCTCGTCGAGAGCGTTGGTGTGCAGCGATTGCGTGTGGCCGTGAGCTGCGGCCATCGCCTCCAGGCAGGTGCGGATGACGTTGTTGTAAACGTCCTGGGCGGTCAGGCTCCAGCCGCTGGTCTGACTGTGCGTGCGCAGCGACAGGCTTTTGGGATTTTTCGGCTCGAACTGCTTGGATCAGCTTGGCCCAGATCATGCGCGCCGCGCGCAGCTTGGCGACCTCCATGAAGTAGTTCATGCCGATCGCCCAGAAGAACGACAGCCGCGGGCAGAAGGCATCGACGTTCAAGCCCGGCTTTCATGCCGGTGCGCACGTATTCCAGCCCGTCGGCCAGCGTGTAGGCCAGTTCCAAGTCGGCCGTGGCGCCGGCTTCCTGCATGTGATAGCCGCTGATGCTGATGCTGTTGAATTTCGGCATCCGCTGGCTGGTGTACTGGAAGATGTCGGCGATGATGCGAATGCTGGGCTCGGGCGGATAGATGTACGTGTTGCGGACCATGAACTCCTTGAGAATGTCGTTCTGAATGGTGCCGGCCAGTTGCTCCGGTTTCACCCCCTGCTCTTCCGCGGCGACGATGTAGAGGGCCATGATCGGCAGCACGGCGCCGTTCATCGTCATCGAGACGCTCATCTTGTCCAGCGGAATGCCGTCGAACAGCGTGCGCATGTCATAGATGCTGTCGATCGCCACGCCGGCCATGCCGACGTCGCCGGTGACGCGCGGATGATCGGAATCATAACCGCGGTGCGTGGCCAGATCGAAAGCGATGCTCAGGCCCATCTGCCCGGCGGCCAGGTTGCGGCGGTAGAAGGCGTTGGAATCTTTGGCGGTGGAAAAGCCAGCGTACTGGCGGACCGTCCACGGCCGCTGCACGTACATCGTGGCGTAAGGGCCGCGGAGAAACGGCGGCAGGCCGGGCACGGTGTCGAGATGATCGACGCCTTCCAGGTCGGCGGCGGTGTAGAGCGGCTTGAGGGGAATGTGTTCGGGCGTTTGCCAGATCAAGTTGGGGTCGTCGAAGCGTTTGCGCGCGGCACTGCCACTGCCGCCGGGCACGGTGCGTTCCGCGCTGTCGGCGTGCAGCGGCACGTCGGCGAAGTTGGGGATAGCAGTGGTGGCGCGGTCTTTGATCATTGCGTATTCAACTGTTCGACGTGGCGAGCACTCCCAGCTCATGTAGCATTTCACGCAGTGTGGCCAGCACGTCGCACTTTATGAAGATGAAGCGGTCGACGCCGGCCGCGCGCCATGCTTGCTCGTTCGCGCCGGGATTACCGGCCAGGACGACCGACTTGGCGCCCGCCGCTTTCAGCTTGCCTGCGAGTTGCGGAACGAGATCGGGATAAAGCTTGTCGGAAGAACAGATGACGGCGATCGGCGCGCCGCTGGCGGCGAAGGCCTTGGCTGCGGCGTCGGCATCGGGAAAGCCGTTATTGGTGACGACCGAAAATCCGCCGGCTTCGAAGAAGTTTTTGGAGTAGGTAGCGCGGGCAGTGTGATGCGAAACCGGGCCCACGTTGGCCAAGAAATACCGTCGGGCGTTTGCCGTGCCGCGCGTGCCAGGCGTCGCTGGCGTCGCGCAGTTGCTCAAAGGGGGCCGCAAAGCCGCGGAAAGCAAGCGGCGCGATTTCAGTTGGCTCGTTGTGGAAACCGAGCGTCCGCGCGAGTTGGCCGATCGACGCACCTTTCCCAGCCGCGGCGATAATTCCGTCGACGTTTGTTTCGGCCAATGAGGCTGTTTTGGATCGCGACTTTTCTAATCGGTTCACGGCCGCTTTGCGCAGAGCAGCCACATCCAGGGTTGGGCGAGTTACCGGCTCTTCGGCGAGGTCTGGGAATTCGCTGACGCCGGTGATGCCTTCCTTGCGGCGGGCGATATCTTTCGCGCGGGAGGCGAAGGTCGCTTCGATTTCCTTGGCGACCCAGCCGCTGGTGAGAGCATGAAGCATGCCCCCCTGGCGTTCGACCTGCTGGAAGATCTCCCAGGCTTTTTCGGCGAGTTCTTGTGTCAGGCGATCGAGGAACCAACTGCCGCCGGCAGGGTCGATTACGCGGTTCAAATGGGATTCTTCTTGGAGCACCAGCGGGGTATTGCGGGCCGTACGGCGGCTGAGATCGTCGGGAGGACCGATGAGCGAATCAAATGGCACGGAGGTGATCGAATTGGCGCCACCGAGGCCAGCCGCAAACACGCCCACCGTGTTGCGCAATAGATTGACGTACGGATCGCGTTTGCTGAGCACGCGGCGGCTGGTGCGAGCATTGATGCGCATGGCGGCGGGGGAACCGCCAGCAGCCTCGACGACACGGAACCACACGCGGCGGGCGGCTCGCAACTTACAAATCGCCAGGAAGTGATGCGTGCCCAGGCCGATATTGAATGCGATCTGCCGCGCAACGGAATCGATATCGAGACCTGCGGCGGTCATAGCGCGCAGATACTCGACCGCCGTGGCCAGGCCAAAAGCGATATCTTGCGCACTGGTGGCCCCGGCGTTGTGGTACGGTGTCGTATCGACCCCTACGGCGGCAACGTGGGGATAATTCTTGGAGGTCCAGGCGACGAGATCGCCCAGGAGCGACAAGCCTTTAGTGGCAGAGTATGGGAGCTTTCCGTCGCGAGCCAGCACGGCCAGCGGATCGGCGTTGAAACCGCCGCGGGCTTGATCGGGCGCAATGCCGCGGCGGCGCCACAAGCCAATCAACATGGCGGCAGCGGGTATGAAGGCGGCCCCGGCATCAAGCGTCACGGGAACCAGGTCGAGTTGAATGCCTGCGAGTGCCGCGTCGAAATCGTCGACAGAATACACCATCAGGCCCTCGTGGCCGGCGAGCTCCGTGGCGGCGGCCTCGTCCGGATCCAAGCCGAAGCAGGCCGCGGAGTCGAGGCGCAACAGCAGCGAGGTGACGCCACCGGACAGATCGTCGAGAATGGCGCGGTTGGTGACCGCTAGATCGGGATGCGCGTGCTCTTGACGCAAATCCCAGCCGGTTGTAGCGGCGCCGAACGGGCTTGATGAGCGAACAAACGGAGGCAAGCCGGGGAGGCCGAGGTCGTCGCGCTGGCCGACATGGTCGCGGGTGTAGAGGGGCTGGACATCGATGCCTTCGTAGGAGCGCGTGATCAGTTTCTCGAACGCAACCCCTTTTAAGTCGTCCTCAACCTGGGCGCGCCATTGTTCATAGCTGGCGGGCGGAAAGTCGTCTTTCAGGCTGAAGGTGGCAGGAAGCATGGGCCGCAATCATCGATTACTTTGGCGGTTCACAAAGTTCCGTGAGCACGCCGAAAGTGCTTTTGGGATGAATGAAAGCAATTTGCATGTGATGCGCGCCGGGGCGCGGCGATTCGTCGATCATGCGCAGGCCCGACTGTTTGAGTTCGGCGATGCGCGCTTTGATGTCATCGACCGTGAAGGCGATGTGGTGCAGCCCTTCGCCGCGCTTATCGAGGAATGCCTGAACCGGGCTGGCCGGATCGGTCGGCTCCAATAGCTCCAGGCGAATGTCGCCGACGCGGTAAAAGGCGACGCGCACTTTCTGGCTGGGAACATCCTCGACGTGCTCGAAGATGGCGCCGAGCTGCGTCTCGTAGAACTGCCGTTGCTCATCGAGTGAACGAACGGCGATGCCGACGTGGTTGAGAGATTTGACGGATTTCATATTCGTTTGCTCACTCGAATTCGACGAGCACCTGGCCTCCCTGGACTGGGTCGCCTACATTCACATTCAGCTTAGCGATTTTTCCGGCGATGGGAGAGGTGATGGCGGTCTCCATTTTCATGGCCTCGAGCACCATTAGCACGTCGTTGGGTTGGATTTGTTGGCCGGCCTGGGCCGAAACACGGACGACAACGCCGGTGATGGGGCTGCGGCAGACTTTGTTTTCTTCGGCGACCGTTTCGGGCGCGGCGGCGGGCTGCGCTGCTCGCGCGGCTGCGCCGAGGGAGTGCGCGGCTGACCGACCGCGGGAATGTAGATCGGATGCGGCTGCTCCGGCTCGGCGACATCGACGTCGACTTCGTATTGTTTGCCGTCGACGGTGACTTTTAGCTTCACGGCAGGCTCCTAAGGGCGATGGCGTGTGAGTGCGTGGGAAGCTTGGATGGTGACGCGGCCCTCCTGAACCCAACGGCTGCCGCGCTGCAAGCGGATTTCGCGAATGTGCGGCTTGACGCCGAGATAGGCGGCAACGGCGGCGCTAATCGCCAGCACGAGTCCCTCGTTGAGGGCGCCCGTGCCGGACCCTGGCTGGGATTGCTGCGCCGCTTCACGAAGTTTTTGCTGGAGTTGCGTTTCCAGCGACTGGGTGCGCTCGGCGAGCTGCGCCATTTCGCGGCGGAGCGCTTCGATGGTGCTCGTGAGTTGCGCTGGATCGGGTGAATTGGAATCCATCGGTCGCTCGCGAGTCATAGCGGGATCAGGCCGTGCTTTTTGGGCGGGCGTTGCTCGCGCTTGTTTTGCAAGTATTCCAGGGTTTGGGCCAAAATCTTGCGGGTGTTGGCCGGCTCGATGATGTCGTCGACCAGTCGGCGGCCGGCGGCAACGTAGGGGGAAGCGAAGGCTGCACGATATTGTTCGATCAGTTCGGCGCGCTTGGCGGCTTTGTCTGGGGCGTCCTGCATTTCCTTGCGGAAGACGATTTCGACAGCCCCTTCGGCTCCCATGACCGCGACTTCAGCCGTGGGCCAGGCGAAGGCGCAATCGGCGCCGAGGTCTTTGGAGCACATGGCCACGTGCGCGCCGCCGTACGATTTGCGGAGGATCACCTGAATTTTCGGCACGGTCGCCGCGGAATAGGCAAACAACAGCTTTGCGCCATTGCGGATGATGCCGCCGTATTCCTGCTGAACGCCGGGCAAGTAGCCTGGCACGTCGACGAACGTGACGATCGGGATATTGAAGGCGTTGCAGAAGCGGATGAAGCGGGCGGCTTTGGTGGCGGCATTGATGTCGATTGCGCCGGCCAGCACCGCGGGCTGATTCGCGATGATGCCGATCGAGCGGCCCACCATGCGGGCGAAGCCGACCACCATGTTCATGGCGTAGCCAGCTTGGACCTCCAGGAAATCGCCTTGATCGACGATGCCCATGATTACAGTGCGAACGTCGTAGCTTTGCTTGGAATCGATGGGCACGGCGTCGGCCAATGCAGGATTAGGGTCGACGTTGCGATCTGTCGGCAGGTGGGGCGGCTCTTCCAGGTTATTGCTAGGAAGAAAGCTGAGCAGGCGGCGACACAGATAGATGGCATCGTTGTCGTCTTCGGCGACGAAGTGGATCACGCCGGAGTGGGCCATGTGAGCGTCGGCGCCGCCGAGTTGTTCGGCGGAAATATCCTCGCCGGTAACTTGCTTCATCACTTGCGGGCCGGTGATGAACATTTGGGCCTGGCGAGTTTGAATGACGAAATCGGTAAGCGCGGGGGAATAGGCCGCGCCGCCGCGCAGGGGCCGCAGATGAGCGAAATTTGCGGCACGGCCCCGGACAATAGCACGTTGGCGTAAAAGACCTGGCCGTAGCCGGACAGCGAATCGATGCCTTCCTGCACGCGGGCGCCGCCGGAATCGTTGATGAATACAAACGGGACTGCCGGTCTTCAGCGAGCGGTGCATGACGTCGGCAACTTTGAGCGAGTGAACTTCGCCGGCGGAACCGCCCAGGACTGTGAAATCTTGACTAGCCAGATGGATCAACCGGCCGTCGACGGAAGCGGCGCCGGTGACGACGCCGTCCGCGGGAATTTCCTTGTCGGCCATGCCGAAACTCACCTGACGATGCTGGGCAAAGAGGCCGAATTCCTCGAAACTATTGGCGTCGACCAGCGCGGCGATACGCTGGCGGGCGGTCAGCTTGCCCTGCTCTTTCTGCTTGGCCAGGCGATCGGGTCCACCGCCTTGCTCAAGCTGCTCGCGCTTTTTGCGAAGCTGGCGGGTCAAGTCTTCCATCGACTTGGGAGAATGCGGGGGCATCGATTGGCTTTCTGCTATGCGGGTTCGACGGAAACCTGATGCGACTTTCCGCCGAGGGTGACATTATAGGTGACGCGCGTGGAGACGGGCGCTTTGCCGTCGCCCGACTTGGCCGCGCCGTCGCCGGGGAGCGATTTCGCGGCCGGGCTCTTGCTGACATTCTTCGGGCCTTCTTTGCGATGAGCAAAGAATTTGGGGGCGACCTGCGGAAACATGGCGAAGGTCAGCACGTCTTCATCGGAACCGTTGCAGCCTTGAAGGGCTTTCGCCTGAGCACATAGTTGATCCCATTCGGGTTTCAGCAGGTCGGCGGGGCGGCAAGTTATGGGCTGCTTTTTAACGTGCTTGCCGGCGGCTTCCGTGACGGCCGGATCGCGTGAGCCGATGGTTTCGCCATAGTAGCCGAGCATAAGGTCGGCGAATTCGGCGGTGAGCGATTTGTAGCGCCCCATCAGCACGTTGAACACGGCTTGCGTGCCGACGATCTGACTGGAGGGCGTGACCAGCGGCGGGTAGCCGGCGTCTTTGCGCACTTTGGGCACCTCGGTCAGCACTTCGTTGGTGCGGTCGCCGGCGCCTTGCTGCTTGAGCTGGCCTTCCATGTTAGAGAGCATGCCGCCGGGGATTTGACTGTCGAAGATGTCGGTTTCGACGCTGACGTACTTGGATTCAAATTCAGCATAGCGCGGACGAACTTTCGCCAAGTGATCTTTGATCTTGTGCAAGCGACTTTTGTCGAGCCTGGTGGTGTAACCCGTGCCTTCAAGCATTTCGACCAGGGCTTCCGTGGGGTTGTGGCCAGGGCCGAGGCTGAGGGAAGAAATGGAGGTATCGACGATGTCGGCGCCGGCCTCGATGGCTTTCATCAGGCTGACCAGCGTGACGCCGGTGGTCGAATGCACGTGGACGTGCACCAGCGTGTCGTCGCCGCAGCGCTTTTGATTCCGCGCACCAGATCGTACGCCGGCTGCGGTCGCAACAGCGCGGCCATATCTTTGATGCAAATGGAATTGCAGCCCAGGTCGCGAAGTCGCTGCGCCATTTCGACGAATTTTTCGACGGTGTGCAGCGGCGAAATGGTGTAGCAGATCGTGCCCTCGGCGTGCTTGCCGGTGCGGCGGACGGCTTCCAACGCGCGGCGCAAGTTGCGGACGTCGTTCAGGGCATCGAACACGCGAAACACGTCCATGCCGTTTTCGGCCGATTTTTCCACGAAGCGATCGACCACCGTGTCTTCGTAGTGGCGGTAGCCCAACAGATTCTGTCCGCGGAGGAGCATTTGTAAGCGAGTGTTGGGCATCAGCTTGCGAAAGGTGCGCAGTCGCTCCCAGGGATCTTCGTTGAGGAATCGGATGCAGGAATCGTAGGTGGCGCCGCCCCAGCACTCGACGCTCCAATAGCCAGCCTTGTCGATATCGTCGCACGCTGGGACCATGTCCTCCAAAGCCATGCGCGTGGCCAACAAGCTTTGGTGGCCATCGCGGAGCGCCAATTCCGTGACTTCGATGGTCCGCGACATGATTTATGACCCTAGGACGAGGAAGCAACTACCGGCAATCAAACTTCTAGTTTATCGGAGGCGCGACAAGCTTCCAACAGATCGAGACCGTGCCCCATCCAGAATCGGGCCAGCGTGGACGGGCAGCTCCACAATGTTTCGGCCAAATCGAAGGTCGAAAGGCGCGTGGCGAAATCACGCGAAGTGGGGGGCGAGACCCAACGCCACGGCCATTCCGCGGCGAAATATCGGAGAAAGTCGGACAGCAGCACCTCGTCCATGCGCGGGGCCTCGGCGCCCAGTTCGGCCACGACCCCTTCCAAAGTATGCAACGATTTTCGGAAGAGCATCAAATCGGCGGCCGCCCGCAGACCGGCCGTGTGCACGGCTTCGTCGAGCAAGCCCACGAGCCAGCTTAAGCCGGGGAGTGTGCCGCGGCGAATTTGCCGGAGGCGGCCGGCGACAATCTCAGTCAGGGCACCGCCATTGACTTGTCCGCGCTGGTTCAAGCTTTCCAAGACCGTGATGATCCGATCCGCATTCAGCGTGATCGCTCCTTGAATGATTTGCACGATGGCGATTCGATCGGGCTCGCTCAGCGAACCGACCAGGCTCCAATCCAAAATGGCCAGGCGATTTTTGTCGGTGAGGAACAAGTTGCCGGCGTGGGGATCGCTGTGGAACATGGCCTGCGGGCGCGCGAGAAAATCGGGCGCGTGACCAGCGACTGCACCACCAGTTCGGCCAATTGGCGGCGGCGGTAAGGGGCGTTCAATGTGTGATCGGTGACCTTGACTCCGTTGATCCGCTCCATCGCGGTAATTCGCGGCGTGCAATGCTCCAAAAGCGCGGGAATGTGGACGCGCGGCTGATCGGTATAGAAAGCGGCCGCACGGACCAAATGGCACTGCTCCTCGTCGAGGCGAATCTCGCTGCCGAGCTTCTCGCGGATTTGCTCGAACACTTCCTCATAATCGAGTCGCGGGATGCGAGAGCGCTTCGCACTGCTCGTCCAGGTGCGAGCCGACGCGTCCCAAAAGTTCCAGCTCCAAGCCCAAACGCTCCCCGATGCCGGGCTTGAGGATTTTGAACACGCCGTTGCGGAGCGAATCGTCGTCTGGCGCATCGGTTTGAACGAAAGGAATGACCACTGCCACGCTGGCTTCAGCGATCGCGGGGGGAGCAAGCCGAACGCCAAGCCGATCGAGCGGGCCGAGTTCGCGCCAGAATATCCGCGATGGTTGCGTCGGGCACAGTGGGTGTAAGCGATTCGAGCTCTCGCAGGTGCTCGCGTAGTTCGGGCCCCAAACGTTGATCGCGGGCCAGGACCTGTCCGAGTTTATGCAACACCGGACAACATCGCGCAAGCAATGTCAGCCGTTGCGAGATGCTGGCGGACAAGGGCAGCGCGGCCTGCCGCGCCAGAATTTCGGCTTGATATGCTCCGGGCAACCCTTCGAGAAAAACGATCAGCCCTTCGCGGATGGGCCGAGCGAAGCGGGCGTAGTCGCCGGGCAGTACAGATTTTAGAGCGGCTTCATCGAGAAGAGTGTTCCAGTCGAACATCGTCAATCTGCTCGTTTGGCGAGCCACGCTTCGATGTGCGGCCAGGTGGTTTTTTCCGCGCCGCTGCCGGCCATGATGCCGATGTGCCCGCCGCGCACCCGGAAGACTTCCTTATCCTTGCTGCCCAGCAGGTCCATGATTCCTTCCGATTGGCACGGCGGGGTGATGTGATCGGATTCGGCGATGACGTTCAGCACGTTGGCCGTCAGATTCTTCAAGTCCACCCGTTCACCGCGGAGCGAAAGCGTGCCTTCCTTCAAAGCGTTTTTCTTGTAGAACTCGTTGATCAGTTGCCGGTAGGCGCCGCCAGCCATGGGAATAATGTCGCGAACCCAGGTATTCATGGCGTGCCAGGCCTCGATGACTTTGGGATCATCGATCCGTTCCCACAGGCTCAGGTAAGTGCCGATGAAGTTCTCAACGGGCTTCAAAGCCTTGGCGCCGTAGTCGATGATTTCGCCAGGCACATTGCCGAAAGTGTCGACCAGCCGGTCGGGATTAAACGATTCGCTGCTGGTCCAACGGGAGAAGCCGCCGGCCTTTTTGTCGGTGAAATCCAACGGCGCAGTCAGCAGAATCAGGTCCTTAAGTCCATCGTTGGGGCGCAGAGCTGCGTACAGCGTACTAATGAGTGCGCCGAGGCACCAGCCAAGCATGTTGAATTGCTGCGAGCCGGAGACGGTTTTGACTTTGCGAACGACGCGCGGGAGATATTCGAGCACGTAGTCGTCGAAGTTGAGATTCTTATCTTCAGGCCCCGGAGCCCCAATCCAGGAGATAAAGATCGTAGCCACGGTTCACCATGTACTCGGCAAAACTATGGCCGGGGCGCAGATCGAGCACGTGCGGCTTGTTCATGATCGCAAAGACCAGAAGCAGCGGCGTCTTGCGCCGCTTTTCCTCGGGCACCGCTGGCGTGTAGCGGTAGAGCTTGGCCTTGTTGAGCGTCCAGATCAGCGTCTTGGGCGTTTGGGCGATCTTGGCATCGGTATTCACGAGCCGATTGAAGGTGGCCCATTTCTCCGCAGATTTTTCCAACTGGGCGTACACGTCCGCATAGGTTGGAATCTGCGGGCCGCCGGCTTGCTCCGCTTGCGACTCTTTGGTTTGCGTGTCTGCCATGGTTAGGTCTCCGACTCAGCGGCTTTGGCCTTCTTGCTGGAACCTGACGGGCGGGCGGACCGCAACACATCGTCGAGCTTGGCGTCCAAATCGTCCAGCCGCGTTTCAATGTGCGTCAAGCGCTCGGCCAATTGCGTGACGTCATCTTTGCTGGGCATGCTCAAGTTGGCCAGCGCCTGGCTCATCGTTTTCTCAACCATCTTCCGGAAGGGGCCCGAACTGCTCAGCCAGGCATCGAGCACTTTAGCCGATCCGTCGGCATAGGCGTCGGAATTGACATATTGCGTCATCATCTTCGCCCACGTTTCCATGTTCTGATCGCGCATGGTTTTGAGCATGCCGGTGGGATCGAACACGTCGAATGGATTGTCGGACTGGCTCATGCTGACTCCTTCGCTGGCAGTGGATGTTTCGCCAAGGAATTGTAGCTCCTTGGCAAGACCCTGTGTGAAACCAGCGGAGCGATCAACGACGAAACTGCCGCTTGCGCCGCATCACAACATGAAGATTCCACCGTTCACGCTTATCTGCTCCCCAGTGATGTAATCGCCATCCGCGACCAAAAACAACACGGCTTTGGCAATTTCTTCCGGCTGGGCGAACCGGCCCAAGGGGATTTTAGCTTTGATCGAGGTTTGGATTTCAGCGGGCACTTTGGCAAACATGTCGGTATCGGTGTAGCCCGGGCAGACCGCGTTGACCGTGATTCCCGAACGCGCCAATTCCATGGCGGCGGTCCGAGTGAAAGCGATAATGCCGCCTTTGCTGGCACTGTAATTGGCTTGGCCGATGGCGGCCACTTGGCCGTTCAGCGAGGCGATGTTGACGATGCGGCCAAAGCTTTGGGCGGTCATAATCGGGATCGCCGCCGAGGTGCAATAGAAGCAAGAGTTCAAGTTGGTTTGGATCACCTCGACCCAATTCTCGTCGGTCATTTTGCGGAGCATGGCATCGCGAGTGATGCCCGCATTGTTCACCAGAATATCGAGATGGCCGAATTCGTCGGCGACGCGCTGCACCATGGCACGGGCTTCTTTGGGATCGGAGAGGTTGGCCTGGGCCAAGATGCCGCTGGAGCCCAGCTTGGTGACCTGTTCGAGCGTTTCTTTGGCCTTGGCCTCGTTGCCCTGGAAGTTGATGGCGACTTTCGCGCCTTCGCGGGCCAGTTCAATAGCGATGGCGCGACCGATGCCGCGCGAGGCCCCCGTGACAAGCGCCGTTTTCCCAGCTAAACGTCCCATTGCGTGATCTCCCCGAGTAGAAATGAGCCATAGAGGAATCGGGCAGCCGAACGGCGCCCGTGATTGGTCGGAAATGGGTTACATGCGTTCGAAAATAGCAGCGATTCCTTGTCCGCCGCCGATGCACATGGTGACTAAAGCGCGGCGGCCGCCGGTGCGCTTCAGTTCGTACAGGGCCTTGACGGTGAGGATGCAGCCGGTGGCGCCGATGGGATGCCCCAGCGAAATACCGCTGCCGTTGGGATTGGTGCGATCCATGGGCAACTCCAGGCTACGGCAGACCGCCAGCGCCTGGGCCGCGAAGGCTTCGTTCACTTCGAACACGTCGATGTCGTTCAAATTCAGGCCGGTTTTTCTTAGCAGAGTTTGCACGGCAGGCACCGGACCGATGCCCATAAACTTCGGATCGACGCCGGCGTAGGCGTAATCGACCAGGCGGCCGATGGGGTGCAGCCCGCGCTTCTCGGCCAGGCCGCGCTCCATGAGCACGACGGCCGCAGCAGCATCGTTGATACTGGAGGCATTGCCGGCTGTGACAGAGCCGGCTGGATCGAACACAGGCTTTAACTTGGACAGCTTTTCGACCGTGCTGTCGCGGCGGACGGTTTCATCGACCTCGAAGGGAAGCACTTCTCGCTTGACTTTGACGTCGATCGGCAAAATCTGCGCCTTGAAGTATCCCTTGTCGAGAGCGATTCCAGCGCGGCGATGGCTTTCGGCCGCCAACGCATCTTGATCTTCGCGGGCGATGTTCCACTTTTTGGCGACGTTTTCAGCAGTGATGGCCATGTGGACGTCGTCGAACGGATCGCTGAGCGCGCCGACCATGACGTCGACCATGCTGGTGTCATTCATTCGAGCGCCCCAGCGCATGGCCGGCGCCAGATACGGGCTGCGGCTCATGTTTTCGGCGCCGCCGGCTACAGCGCAGTCAGCATCGCTGAGCATGATGGCTTGGGCGGCAGTGATGATGGCTTGCAAGCCGCTGCCACAGAGGCGATTGAGCGTGAGGGCTGGGGTTTCGGGCGGCAATCCACCCTTAATGCAGGCGACGCGCGAGAGGTAATGATCGTGTACGTCGGTGTGGATCACGTTGCCGAAAACCACGTGGCCGACATCCTTGGATTCAACGCCGGCGCGATTGACCGCTTCGCGCACAACTTTGGCCGCCAGTTCGCTGGGCGGAATATCTTTAAGGGCCCCGCCGTACCCGCCGATCGCCGTTCGCACGCCGCTGAGCACCACGACTTCGCGCGCCATCGCCACATCTCCTGAAAAAAAGGCCCATTGTAGAAGAGCATGTCAAGCTGTAAGTATCACAAATCAAAACGCTTATCGCAATGGGCTGGCGTTGTTTCCAGCCCTAGTTTTCCCGCATTTTCGCCCACAAAAGGGCATTGCCAAACCCCGACGCAATAGCCCATCGAATTGCGCGGAACTTCGGATAGAATCGAGTGCAAGCGATCGATAACAGCCGGGCGGTTCCGAGGCCGTGTACACAGGTGCATCATGCCACAAACGTTGGATATATTGCGGAACTTAGAGTTCTTCCAGGGAATCGCCGACAAGCACTTGCAGCGTGTGGCCGCGATGGCGAAGGTCGTGGAATTTCCGGCCCGGCACGACATTTTTTTGGAACACCAACCTGCCAAGGAGGTGTACTTCATCATCAGCGGCAGCGTCTCATTGGTAATCTGCACGTCGCGGGCCGGCTGCCGGCAACTGATGGAAGTGGGCGCGGGAGAATTGGTCGGCTGGTCGCCGCTGGTGGGACGGTCGCGATTGTCGGATACCGCCCGCACGCTTGCCCCGACGAAGGCGATTGCCATCGACGGCGAACGAATTCTGGCGCTGTGTGCCGAAGATCCTGAGTTCGGCTTCGCTTTCATGCAGCGTGCCGCGGAAACTTTGGCCGCCAGGCTGAGCGCCACTCGAATTCAGCTATTGGAAATGAGCGGCGGGCAGCTTCCGCAGGTGCAAATCGAGTCGGATTGAGATAGTCGCACCGCTTCGTGGGGACGCATTCGAGCATCATCGCGCTCGCTTCGATCGCGGATGTTTTTTTTCCCCATCAGGGATCAGCGTGAGCACAAACTGTTCGGCGGCCGGAGCGAGCCGCCGGCCTTTGAACAGCACGATGCCGTAGGTGCGTTTGGGAAAGTAGCGACCCAGCGGCACGGAGCGGAGATGGTCGGATTCGGAAAGGCAGTGACTCATGACGATCGAAATGCCCAGCCCCAACGCCACATACTTCTTGATCACGTCGTAACCGCCGACCTCGAGCTTGACGTCGTACTGGATCGCATGATCGGTGAACACCGAATCGACAATGCGATGCGTGCTGAGGTTTTTGGGTGGCAAGATCAGCGGATACTTGGCAATGTCGCGCAGCGTCAACCGTTTGCTGCGGGCCAAGGGGTGATCGCGACGCATGATCAACGTCGGTTCGTAGGAAACCAGGGGCTGGAAGGTGATGTCGGGGGGCGTTTCCAGCATCGGGCCGATGGCGAAATCGACCTCGCCTTCGCGCAACAGGGCCAATCCGGCTTTTCCCGTGACGTTGTGAAGTCGCACATCGACCAGGGGATATTCGCGCGTGAACTTTTGCACAAACGGCGGAAGCAGATACTGAATGGTGGAGCCGCCGGCCGCGATGTTCACCGTGCCGCGATCGGGCGATTTGCGCAGCGACGTGAATGAATCGTCCAGCGCGTCGATCGACTCCAGCAGCGGTGCTGCCAGTTCCAACAAACGCTGCCCATCGTGAGTCAACGTGATGCGCGGCCCACGTCGTTGAAACAATTGGACGCCGAGTTCTCGCTCCAAGGCCTTGATCTGCAGCGAAACGGAGGGCTGGCTCAAGAGCATTTTGTCAGCCGCTTTCGACATGCTGTGGGTACGGGCGGTGTAGCAGAAGCCGCGGAGCTGCTGCAAGCGATTGTGCTTGTAGCGCGATGAAGAAGTGGCCATGAAAGTGCGCCCTCGGCAGTTAAAAGTGCTCGCCGCCGCTTCTAGCCTAAACCGATGATAGTATTTGTCAATGACCACAATTAACATTTATTAATTTTACTTATGCTTAGCCGCTCGTTAGGTTGTAGTTGGGGCGACTATCGCGAGATGGGCGCCTCAATTACTTCGGACCGATCTACCCGCGTGACGCGAGCCGGCCGTGGACGCAATCGCAAAATCACTTCGCCGAACGACCTCCGGAACCGGCGGAATTGAGGTACGAGGCCACGTTTCGAAGGCACACGCCGGTGTGCTGACGACGGAGGCACTGGACTTCATCGCCGGGCTGCAGCGCGAGTTCAATGGCCGCCGGCTGGCACTTTTGGCCTCGCGACGCCAGCGGCAAGCGCGGCTCGACGCCGGCGAGCTGCCCGATTTCTTGCCTCAGACGACCCAGGTGCGCAACGGCGAGTGGCGAGTGGCCGAGTTGCCGGACGACTTACTCGATCGCCGGGTGGAGATCACCGGACCGGTGGACCGGAAGATGGTGATCAACGCGCTCAATTCGGGCGCGAACTGCTTCATGGCGGATTTCGAGGACTCGCATTCGCCCACCTGGGCGGGAACGCTCGACGGGCAAATCAACGTGCGCGACGCCGTGAACGGGACGATCGACTACGTGCACCCGGAGAGCGGCAAGCGTTACCAATTGAACGAGCGTGTGGCCACGCTGCTGGTTCGGCCGCGCGGATGGCATTTAGAAGAACGACACGTGCTGGTGGATGGACAGCCGATGAGCGGCTCGCTGTTCGATTTGGGATTGTTTTTCTTTCACAACGCGCAGCGGCTGATCGACGAGGGAAGCGGGCCGTATTTCTATTTGCCGAAGATCGAAAGTCATCTTGAGGCGCGGCTGTGGAACGAAGTGTTCGTGAAGGCGCAACGCGATTTGGGTTTTCCACAGGGCACCATCCGCGCGACGGTGCTGATCGAAACAATTGTGGCCGCCTTCGAAATGGACGAGATTTTGTATGAGCTGCGCGACCATGCGGCGGGGCTGAATTGCGGCCGCTGGGATTACATCTTCAGCTTCATCAAGAAATTTCGCAATCGACCCGATAAGGTGCTGCCGGATCGCGCCCAGGTGACGATGACGACGCACATGATGCATTCGTATTCGCTGCTGGCGATCCAAACGTGCCATCGGCGAGGTGCGTCGGCCATCGGCGGCATGGCGGCCCAGATTCCGATCAAAGATGATCCGGCCGCCAACGAACAGGCTTTTGCCAAGGTGCGCGCCGACAAACAGCGCGAAGCCCACGATGGGCACGACGGCACGTGGGTGGCGCATCCTGGGCTGGTCGACGTGGCCAAGCAGGAATTCGATGCGGTGATGAAAACGCCGAATCAAATTCAGCGATTGCGCGACGATGTGCAGGTGAGTGCCGCGGATCTGCTGGAAACGCCTGCCGGCACGATCACCGACGCCGGATTGCGCTTGAATATTCGCGTGGGCGTGCAGTACATGGAATCGTGGCTGCGCGGGCAGGGCTGCGTACCGCTATGCAACCTGATGGAAGATGCGGCGACGGCCGAGATCTCGCGGACCCAAGTGTGGCAGTGGCTGCACAACGCCAAGCAATTGGAAGATGGGCGCATGATCACGCCGGCGCTGTTTCGCCAGACGTTTATGGAAGAGATGGAGCGGATCGAGCAGGAAGTGGACCGGGAGCGTTTTCAGGGCGGAAAATTCGACCTGGCGGCTAAGCTGTTTCAAGAAATCATCGAACAAGACGAACTGGAAGAATTTCTGACCCTGAAAGCGTACCCCTATCTCGATTAGAACCCTCACATCCGCTTTTGTGTTCGCCGGGAGGCCCTATGAACGAAGCTCATCGTCACCACATGCTCGATCCGATTTCGCCGGAAGGATTGCGCAAGAAGTCTGTAGAGGCATTGAAACGTCATTGGGCTGAGGACTCGCGCTGGAAGGGCGTGCGACGGCCTTACTCGGCGGAAGAAGTGGTCCGCTATCGGGGTTCGGTGACTCCGGAATACACGCTGGCCCGCCGCGGCGCGGAGCGGCTGTGGAAGCTGATGCACACGGAGAGCTACGTCCATGCGTTGGGTGCGCTGACGGGCAACCAGGCGGTGCAGCAGGTGGCCGCGGGGCTGAAATCGATCTATGTCAGCGGCTGGCAGGTGGCGGCCGATGCGAACCTGGCGGGACAGGTGTATCCCGACCAAAGCTTGTATCCGGCCAACAGCGTGCCGACGCTGGTGCGGCGGATCAACCAGGCGCTGCAGCGGGCCGATCAGATTTCGATGCTGGAAGACAAGCCGGACGACATCGATTGGTTTGCACCCCAGTTTGCCGATGCGGAAGCCGGCTTCGGCGGGCCGCTAAACGCCTATGAAATCATGCGGGAGATGATCGACGCCGGGGCGGCGGGCGTGCATTTTGAAGATCAGCTATCGTCGGCGAAAAAATGCGGCCACATGGGCGGGAAAGTTTTGGTGCCCATGCAGGAGTTCATTAGCAAGCTGGTTGCCGCGCGGCTAGCGGCCGACGTGTGCGGGGTGCCGACGGTCTTGTGCGCCCGCACCGATGCCGACAGTGCCACGCTTTTGACCAGCGACATCGACGAGCGCGATTGGAAGTTCCTTATCGGCGAGCGCACCGAGGAAGGCTTCTTCCGCATCAAGGGAGGCTTGCAATGCGCGGTTGCCCGCGGATTGGCCTACGCACCCTACTGCGACTTGATCTGGTGCGAAACTTCGCATCCGAATCTCGACGAGGCCGAGGAATTCGCGGAATCGATTCGAGCGAAGTATCCCGACAAACTGCTGGCGTACAACTGCTCACCTTCGTTCAATTGGCGAAAGAACCTGGATGAAGTGACCATCTCCAACTTCCAGCGCGAACTGGGAGCGATGGGCTACAAGTATCAGTTTGTGACGCTGGCAGGTTTCCACGCTTTGAACTTGAGCATGTTCAACTTGGCGCTGGGATATCGCGACAAGGGCATGGCGGCCTACGTGCAACTGCAAGAAGAGGAATTCGCGCAGGAGCGCAACCACGGCTATCGGGCGGTCAAGCATCAGAAATTTGTCGGCACAGGGTTTTTCGACAAGCTGATGACGACTATTTCCAGCGGGCGCAGCTCGGTGACTGCTTTGGACGGTTCGACGGAAGAAGAGCAGTTCGAAGAAGCTGCTGCTTAGGGCAGGCAGAGCGGAACACGAGATGGTCGCGGGTAGGCGGAGGGACTCGCTTGCCCGTGTTTTCTATTGCGGCGCGTGCGTCCGTTGTGAAGTTTGCTCGCGCTCGGGCCGCGGCCGGCAAGCTCTTGTTCGCCGCAGCGCCGGAATATGGTAGAATCTGCCGGAGGCAAGTCTGCGCCGGCGACTGATATTGCATGCCGCATGATGATGCGGACTTTTGCTTCCACGAGAACGCAACCTGACGCACGGTGAACGAAATGCCAGCTCGGCCGCATGATCCGGAACGGTTGTTCGACTTGGACCTGGTGCGCTGCACCGAGAACGGGGCGTTGGCGGCCGGGAAATGGATCGGCAAAGGGAACAAGAATGCCGCCGATCATGCCGCGTCCGAAGCGATTCGGGGCATGTTCAACCTGATTGACTGCAAAGGCGTGGTGCGCATCGGCGAGGGCATCAAGGACGAAGCGCCTGGAATCTTCATGGGGGAAAAACTGGGGCGGTGGGAGGATACTTCCATTCCGGTGGCCATCGCGGTCGATCCGATCGACGGCACGACGCCGCTGTCGAAGGGTTTGAACGGCTCAATTTCGGTGATGGCTGTCGCGACAAGTCCTGATCCGACGCAGGATCCACACGATCTGTTCCCGCACATTCCCTCGTACTACATGGAAAAGCTGGCGATTGGTCCGCGGGTGCTCGCTTCCAAGGCCAAAGTGAGCTTGGACGTGCCGATCAGCCAGAATCTGCAGACGATCGCCGATGCTTTGGACAAACGGGTTTCCGATTTGGTGTGCGTGGTGCTCGATCGGCCGCGGCACGAGCACATCATCAAAGAGCTGCGGGCGGCCAATTGCGGAGTGCGGCTGATTCCCGACGGCGACGTGGCGGCGGCCATCGCGCCGTGCCTGCCCAATTCCGGAGTCGACATCTACATCGGCATCGGCGGCAGCACGGAAGCGGTGCTGGCCGCATCGGGAATCAAATGCTTGGGTGGGGAATTATTGTGCCGCATGTTCCCTCGAGATGAGCAAGAAAAGAAATCGCTGGTGAGTGAACACGGTTGCAAGCCGGCTGATTTTCAAAAGGTGTGGTGTGTGGCGGAGATGGCCAAGGGGGACAACATCATTTTCGTCGCGACGGGAATCACCGACTCCGCGATGTTGCGCGGGATTCGCTATGAAAACCACTTGTGCACGACGGAGTCGATGCTGATTCGCGCCCGATATCGCACGCTGCGGCGCATGATCGCCCAGCATGACATTGCTCACAAGAAGATTCGCCTGGCATCCGGCGAAGAGATGACGTTGTAAACTTGCGGTCGTTCGGCTTAAACGGAGTGAATCGGATGCGGCTCACAGGGAAGACTTCGGCTTTGGCCCTTGGCCTGCCATAAACCGCTAGGACCTCGCTTGCCATGTGGAGCATGGTCGTCCAATTTGTGCGAGATGTTCAGCGGGCGATCATGCGCTGGTTTGAGGACGATGGCCCATTGATGTCGGCGGCGACCGCGTACTATGTCGGACTGTCGTTCTTTCCGCTGTTGTTGGTGCTGATTGCCGGCGTCGAATGGTTTCTGCGAAACACGCACCTCGGACAGGATGCACAGCAGAAGGTATTGGCGGCGATCGCGCAGAACATGTCGACGGAATTGGCCGACTATGTGAAGCAATCGCTGGCAATGGTGCAAGATAAATCGGGGATCGGCGGGCCGGTGGGACTGGCGACGATGATCGTTACGTCGGTCGCCGCATTCGCCCAACTTGATTCGGCCTTCGATCGCATTTGGGCATTGCCGCAAAGCGGATCGCAAAGCATCTTTCGCCTGGCGTTGCAGCTCGTCGGGCAACGGGGACGGGCGCTCTTGTTGTTGCTCGGGTTGGCCGCGGTGGTGGTGGTCGTGTTCGTGGCGGGAATGGTTCTCAGCGCGGTCGAGGCGCATACGGCGCTCGCGGTGTCCTTGGACGGTTGGTTATGGGATGCCGCGCAAACGAGCGTCACGTTTGCGATCAACGCGGCGGTGTTCACCTTTCTATACCGGTTGCTTCCGAAGGCGACGGTCGCTTGGAGCGATGCACTGCACGGCGGGCTGTTGACGGCGGCGGCGTGGGAAATCGGCCGCCAGTTGCTCACCATTTACATCGCGCGGAGTCATTACGGCAGCGCCTACGGCGTCGTGGGAGCTTTCCTAGCTGTGCTGCTGTGGTGCTATTACGCAGTAGCGATCGTGCTACTGGGGGCCGAGTACGTGCAGGTGATTCATGCACGCAGCGGAGAAGGCTCGGCCGCCGGGCAAAGACGTCGAGCTAGTCGCTAGATTGCCGAACGCGCTTGATTTTCCAAATGACCGAGTAGTCGTCTTGATAGAACACGCGAAGGCCATCGGATTTTTCCAGCAGCGCATACTGGAGAGGCCAAGCGGCGACGGGCCACTTGCTGACAAGCACGTAATCAACCTTGGCATCGCGAAGGTGATTGAGCAGCTCGGCGGCGTCGCGGGCATGGCCGATTTTTTCGACCGCGACACTTCGATCGTCGGATTGCCAGCAAAGAGCTCGTGCAGCGGCGGCGTTAACTTGCCGTTGGAATCCACCGCGACGGGATCGAACTGGTAGCGGCGGCCAAAAAGTGGAAAACTGTCGTAGCTGCGATTCATGAACCATGCGACGCGGGAGCCCGGCGGCGCGGCATCCAGCGCGTTCCAGGCCAGGCCGATCGGCTGGTCAGGCGCGCCATACTGCCGCAGTTTATCGTTGGTGGCTTTCTGCTGATGATTCGTGAGAATCGCCAGGGCAACGCACAAAGCGGCAATGGCAGCCAGGCTGCCAATCGCAAGACTTACAGAACTAAGATCTCGAAGCTGGTGAACGGCAAGTTGCAGTGCAATCAAACCGACGGCGCCTCCCACAAACGCCACCGGAATGCTTTTACCGGGCCCCGGCCAACAGGTAACAACGGCCAACAGCGCTATGGAGCGCCAGAACCAATGAAGCGAATGACGTTCATCAATCAGTCGACCGAACAGCACCAACCCAATTAAAAACGGCGCGGTGATATATCGCCACGAGTAATCGTTGCCCGAAAACGGGGCGAACGGATAGACAATCAAAAGGGATATGCCCGAGGCGAGCAGGATTCTTCGCAAAGCACCGTTCACTTCGCTCGAACGGGCCGTACGAAACAGTTCCGCGGCCAGCGCGGCGACATAACCGACGACCGATAGCGCGGCGAGGCTTTGAGGCCAATCGAAATCTTTTTTGAGGATTTCCGTCAGTTGCGGCAGTGATTCCGAATTGCCGACGAGGCGAATCAGTTTTTCAACGGATTGCTGCTGCTGCGTCCAAGGCCCTGCGAAGGGCCCAAGTGCCGCGGGGAACAGCGGATTGCCGGTAACGATCCAGTTGCGGATATACCAAAACGAACCAGTCAGCGCCGCACCGATACAAAAGACCAGAACCGAGCGGAATCGCTTCTTGGTAAAGAGGAGCGCCGCTACGAGGACGACAAAAACGGGCGCGACGGTTACCTTGCAGCCGAGGGCGGCGCCGATTAGCAGCCCCGCATAAAACGTCTCCGAAGCGCCGGATCCGGCCGGCATGCGGCGAATGGCCAAGCCGGTGAAATAGATTCCGGCCAGGATCAACGAGGCCGCCCCCAAGTCGGTCGGACTAAAGGTGCGAACCAGCCAGATGACGCTGGGAGAACAAATCGTCAGAACGGCCACCAGCGTGGCAGCGGCCGCGGTGAGCCCAAGTTCTCGACCTGCAGCGGCGGCCGCACAGGCGATCAATGCCAGCCAGAAAACACCGGCCAAGGCCGCCCAGGCATCGCTGTGAAACGGCAGAACGTACCACAGCGAAAACAATTCGCAGTTGAAGGGATAGTAAGCCGTGAGATTGCGGGTGACGTAAGAGAATCGTCCGTCTTGAACCCATCGCGCCACGTTCGGAGCGTGGTAACCAAGGCCGTCTGTAAAGAATTCCGTTCCCGAGAAGGATGCTTTCAGCACAACTACGCTGGCGAAGGCTGCCAGCAAACTGATGGGGATTGCCAACTGAGCGAGCTGCGATCCGGCTGAAGGATTCGCGGCGATCGCCGGCGTGGCAATCCGTGAAATGCCTCGCCGGAGCTGGAGCCAAAGGAGCGCAAGGCAAGCGGCCGGCACAAACACCAAGTACACGCCCCAAGGCGTCAGAACGCCGGTCGCCCCCAATAGCAAGAGCGCGACGATGATGACCAACGGAAATCCCGCGAGCGTGGCCAGAGCCAATTGCGATCGGGTTCTGCCGGGAAGCATCGCATGAGCGAGCCCGAAGGAAACGACCACAGCCAGGAGATTCGAGAAAACGAAGGCGAGATAGTGCGACATCGTTTATCGCATCGTAACTGCAGGATCAAGCTGCTCGTGCCGAACGATCGCGGAGGCGAAACCAGCTAGACGTGACCGACCGCGGCAGAAGCGCCGGACTTCGCCGCGGATGAATTGGGCTCGTGCTTGCGCCACCAAGAAATCGTGCGTCGCAAACCTTCTTCCAGCGGCATCGTGGCTTGCCAGTCCAACAGCTTGGCGGCGCGGGCGGTGTCGAGGCAGCGGCGCGGCTGCCCGTCGGGCTTACTGTCGTCCCACTGGATGCGGCCCTTGTAGTCGCACAGCCGGGCGATCAGTTGCACGAGGTCGGCGATGGCAATTTCCTGCCCGGTGCCCAGATTAATTGGAACCGGCTCTTCCATGCGTTCGGCGGCTTGAACGATTCCACGCGCGGCATCGTCGACATACAGAAACTCGCGGCTAGCTTTGCCGGTGCCCCAACAGTCGATATGATCGTCGCCCTGCAGGCGCGCCGTTTCGCACTTGCGAATCAGAGCCGGAATGACGTGGCTGCTGGCGGGATCAAAGTTATCTCTGGGGCCGTAAAGATTCACGGGCACGACGACGGCGCTGGGCAACCCATACTGGCGATGATAACCGTCGAGCATGACAAACAGCGCCTTCTTGGCAACGCCGTACGGCGCGTTGGTTTCCTCCGGGTAGCCATTCCACAAATCTTGTTCGCGAAAGGGGACCGGCGCGAATTTGGGATAGGCGCACACGGTCCCGGTGTGGACGAATTTGCGAATCTTGGCCTGACGGGCATGTTCAATCAGATGCAGGCCCATCGCCATGTTGGCGAAAAAGAAGCGGCCTGGATTGGCCATGTTGGCGCCGATGCCGCCGACTTCCGCGGCCAGATGGATGACGACGTCGGGGCGAACTTGCTGGTACAAACGGCGAACGTGGTCTTCGCGCGTCAGGTCGTACTCGGCACGGCGGGGGACAAACAGGTTCTTTTCCGCGACGCCGCGCTCGCGCAGCAACTGGCAAACGACGTGGCCCAAAAATCCGGCGCCGCCGGTGACGCAAACACGATGGTCGGCCCAGTGAATCATTAACGAATGTCCTTAGCGGGAATTGAAAAGATCGAGAGGCGCCGCGAGGTGAGCTATCGATCGGCGGCCGTTTTACTCGAAGCCTCCGGAACCGGAACAACTATCTTGCAAAACTCGCTCTTGCTTGGCGAGTTCAAGATCTTCGTCGACCATCATATCGACCAATTGTTCGAAGGAGACACGCGGCTTCCAGCCCAGTTTGGTGAGGGCCTTGGTGGCGTCGCCAAGCAAGAAGTCGACTTCGGCGGGGCGCAGGTAACGCGGATCGGCCTTAACGTAGTCACGATAATCCAAGCCTAAGCGTTCAAAAGCGCGCTGGCAGAATTCACGAACAGAATGCACTTCGCCGGTGGCGACGGCGTAATCATCAGGCGTCTCTTGTTGCAGCATCAGCCACATGGCTTCGACATAATCGCCGGCAAACCCCCAATCGCGCCGGGCTTCCAGATTGCCCAGATACAGGTGTTCCTGCAGGCCGAGCTTGATTCGCGTGGCGGCGCGGGTGATCTTGCGGGTGACGAAAGTTTCGCCGCGGCGCGGCGATTCGTGGTTGAACAAAATGCCGCAGGACGCATACAATCCGTAGCTCTCGCGGTAATTCACCGTGATCCAATGCGCATACAGCTTGGCCACAGCATACGGCGACCGGGGATGAAACCGGGTGGTTTCTTTTTGGGGCGTTTCGGTGACCTTGCCGAACATTTCTGAACTGGAAGCTTGATAAAAGCGCACTTGCTGGCCGGACGAATCCTGAAAATCACGAACTGCTTCCAGCAGCTTCAGCGTGCCGATGGCGCCGGCTTCGGCCGTGTATACCGGTTGAAAAAAGCTGACGCGAACGTGGCTTTGGGCGCCAAGATTGTAGACTTCGTTCGGACGGACTTCCCGGACTAACCGCACCAAGCCATTGGCGTCGGTCAGATCGCCGTAATGGAGTCTCAGCCGCGCACCCACCTCGTGGGGGTCGCTATAGAGGTGCTCGATTCGTGAGGTATTAAAAGTGCTAGAGCGGCGGATCAGGCCGTGAACCTCGTACCCTTTGGCCAAGAGCATTTCGGTCAAATACGATCCATCCTGGCCAGTGATGCCGGTGATGAATGCTCGTGGCGAGTTATTAGTCATGCAAGAACGCCTTCCAGCGTTGGACTGATGGAGTTAAGCAGTATTGGAAACATACATCTATCTAAAGAATAATGTCTGGACGACTGGAACGTAAGCCAATTTCAAGCCTTTCGCTAGGGAAAACACACATCGCTGGCTAGGCCGATTTTGACGGTGCGATGGGGGGGAATTACGCCTGGCGGCTACTGGCCGGCACAGTCAGTCGCACCGGAGGCGAACGGAATGAATAACCGACTACTGTCAGAGTTTGGGCCAACTCGACCAACGTATCAGCCTGCATCTTTCGCAGGATACTGGCTCGACGAAAATCGATGGTCCGGACGCTTAGACCCAATTGGTGGGCGATGGTTTTATTGGGTTTGCCATCCAAAACCATGCGCATTACCAGTTCTTCCTCGTCAGTGAGACTTTCGAGGCGAGCGCGGATTTGAGCGCTGACGGCCGCCGCTTCCGATCGAACGCGATGCTTTTCGATTGCCTGCTGGATTGCTTCCCACAGTTCCAGCGGATGGCAGGGCTTTTCTAGAAAGTCCATCACGCCGGACTTCATTGCCCGCACGGCCACTGCAACGTCGCTTTCTGCAGCGACCATCACGACCGGCAACAGTATATTGGCGGCGATCATGCGGTCGTACAATTGAAGTCCGTCGAGCCCCGGCAAATCGATTTCGGTCACGACGCAACCGGCCTCAGGGCCGTCGAGGGCTTCCCAAAAATCTTCGCCCGAGGGGAAGTGCAGCACGGGCAGATTGTGGGCTCGAACGAGATCAACGATAAACCTTGCAGACGATGGATCGGGATCGATCACGAAGACAGTCGGACGCTGGACGGGGCGGCTGGTGGCAGGCTTGCCGTTTGATTTCTCACGCGTCACGACGTCGTTCCTGTTGTTTAATGAGCGAACTGGGTGTTCAGCGTGGCGTAGTCGGATTGGTCGAACGGGTGCACCTGCTTCGGAGTCAGACCGAGTGCCAAGCGCGGTCGAACGACTTTCCGGCGTCCTCGGTATGGTGGGCTCGGAGCTGAGCGATGGCCAAATGCAGCCACCGCGTGGCGCTGGGCTTATCGGCCACCGCGGAAGAGAAGTCGGCGATCGCGCCGTCGTTATCACCCAACGCCAGACGAACTGTGCCTTGCGAATCCAACAAATCGGGTCTGGGGCCCGCGACCGACAAGGCATGCTGTACGAAGGTTAGCGCCTGCTGTGGATTGCCTTGGTGCGAAAGCAACAGGGCAATGTTATTGAGGGCCACGATGTCATTGGGATCGAGCTCGACCGCCTGGCGATAGGCTTTGATCGCTTCGTCGTAGCGAGCTTGCGATTCATAGAGCGTGCCCATGGCGGTGGCCAGGTGGGGTTGATTATTTTCCTGGTCGAGATGTTGGCGAACCAACTTTTCGACGCGCTCTCGATCGGCAGACGGCGCCTGCGGCTGACAGACGGCGCCCACGGCGGAGAGCAAAGCCTCGCCAGCTTTTTCGGGCGATTTTGAGACGAGGTCGAGGCAAAGATCGACGGCGTCGGTGATGCGACCTTGGCGGGCGAGGTAATTCGCCAGTTCCAAGTTTTGGCGCTGCCCTTGCTGGGCGGCATCTCGGTAGGCGCGGCTCCGCTCCTTCCTTCAGCACCTTCTGCGCCGTCGGGATCCTGGCATTTGAACGCCATTTTTTCCAACATATCCGCGGCCCAAGGTTTGCCCGACGCGGTCGCCGGTTTTTGCGATTGTTTGGTGATCACATCTACCGCGTGATCATATTTTTTATCCGCGACGTCGACCTCGGCTTGAAATTCGGCGGTGTCGGATTCGTCGGGATGCAGGGTTTGCCACCTCGTCAACCACATTTTGGCCTCATGCACTTCGTTATGGTCGAGCAAGGCGCGGATATAAGCGGCCAGAAACAGCGGCGGCGTTTCCGACACCGAACCGATCAAGCGTTGAAGTTCGCGGCGCGAATCGGGCCAACGACCTTCCGCTTCGTAAAGTTGGGACAGCAGGAAGTGGTCGCCCGGCTGAGGGGTTTCATTCTGGACGAGTTGTTCGAGCATGGTAATAGCCTGCTCGCGGGCATCGTGTCCCGGGATGGCGGACATCACAACCGCCTTGACCCGTTGGTCGTCGGGGCTGATGGCGAGCATTTGTTGCTCGTTGCGTTTTAGCAAAAGCAGGGCTTCGTTCACCTTAAGAAACTGTCTGCGCTGGCCAGCACCAATGCCAAGTGGCGTCGCGCGATAATCCGCTCCTCGGGGGTGCAGTCGACCGCGGGGTCGAGCAAGTTTCGCAGCAGCGTCTCAGCCCGAGCCAGATCGCGACGAACCATAAAGAATTCGGCGGCGCTGGCCAGGATTTTGCTGTCGTTGGGGTTGAGTTTCATGGCGCGATCATATTCGGTCGCGGCTTCATCGGGCTTTTTGAGGACGGTCAGGGCCTGGGCATGAATCATGGCGATTCGCTCAGGCGGGATTTTGCCGGCTGCGTCCTGCAACGTGCGCTCGATCTTGTCGATATCTTTCTGGCGACACTCATGCTGCACCAGCGCTTGCCACGCACGGAGTTCTTGGGGGGCGACTTGAGTCGCATTGCGGAAGGCCTGTTCTGCCTCGGAGGTTTGTTTGGCCAGTGTTAGCAATTGGCCCAGCCACAGATAATCGTCTACGGTTTTGGCCGATTCGGTGGTTTTCTTGGCCAGTTCCAAAGCGCGGTTCAAATCTTCCGTGCGCCACGACACTTCGGAAGCCAATCGCTCCAGGTCGAGCGAAAATGGAGCTTGCTGGGTTTCCAGTTTTCTTAATAACTGATCCGCTTCGGCGAACCGCTGCCGCTTATATAGCAGCACCACCAGGTTGCGAACGACCGAGGGATTGCGTTCGCCTAATTCGACGGCCGACTGATAATGCTCCGTAGCGGCGGCCATATTTCCATCCAGCGCATCGGCATCGCCCATAAGCACGAAAGTCGCGTGCCCAGCGCGGCCGCTGCACCAGAGCCTCCGCCAAGCAGTTCCGAGCCTGGGTGAGTTGAGACTTGTCCGTTTCAGCCAGCAGGACCAGTCGGGCGGCTTCGCCATAGCACCACAGCGGTCCGCGCTCGCGGCCTTCGATCCGCTCGATCTGCTGAAGCAGCTCGGTCAGACGCTTTTGATCTTTGCGCCACCACGGCGTCGAACAGGAACAAATACCCGGGCAAATACTCGGGGCGAAGCGAAACCGCCTTGGTCCAAAAGGCTTCGGCTTGAGCGGTATCGCCTAACGTGGTGTACATCACGGCCGTTTGACGGGCTAAAGCAAATTGGTCTTCCCGGGAGTATTTGTCCCAACCCGTCTGGAGCTTAGCCAATTCGTCGGCGTAAGCTTCTGGTCCGACGATATCGTTTCACGAATTCTCTCCAAGCGGATCTGGGGGAGATCGCCCAGTTTTGCTTCGGCTTCGTCAAGGAGCTTTCGCGCGTCGTCGTTCTGCCCGAGACGGTAAGCCAGTGCGGCCCGGCAGATCCAGAAGTGGACGTCGTCGGGGTGGCTCTTGCAGGCCGTGGCAAGCACTTCGGCGGCACGATCTTTGTCGCCCTGGGCCACGAGCAACTCGGTTCGCAAAATGGTCAATTCAGGAGCATCGGGAGCCAGACGGGCGGCGGTTTCCAAGGCTTCTTGGGCGCGCTTCCAATCGCGTCGCTCTTTGGGCTGGCGAATTTGCTGGACAATCAACGCCCGCGTGAATTCCCGCCAGGCAGGCGCCGAATCGGCGGCGGCTTGCACGACGCGCTGATAGCTATCGACGGCTTCGTCCATCTTGCCGACGGAAGCCAGAGCGGCCGCCAAACCCCACCGCGCAGGCAACCACCGTGGATCGTCTTCCACGGCGCGTCGATAAGCCGCCAGCTTCTGATCGGGGTAACCGACTTGCTCATAACAGAGTCCTAATGAAAAATCATTCAACTTCTGCAGATCGGGCCGATTGACCATCAGCGGGCTGAGTTTTTCGAAACGGGTCACTGCCGCCAGGACGTCTCCCTCTTGAAGCAAGATCCGCGCTTCCAGCAACTCCGGAAGTGCACGATCGTTGGTCGCACGATTCAGAATTTTGACGGTCTTGCGGGCGCCGTCAAAATCGCCACGATCGATCTGCAGATTGCCCAGCTCCCACAGCAAGTCGGGATGATTGGGGCGGACTGAAAGGCCCTGATTGAGCAGTTCCAGTGCTTTGTCGCGGTCCGAGCGGACCAACGCCAGCTGAGAGGCAACCTGATACACCTTGGGATCATGGTTGTCCAACTTCATGGCGCGCGAAACCAATTCTTCCGCCTTATCGAACTTCTTCAATTCTTGCGCGACGGTAGCGGCAAACAGAAGATACGTAGTGTTTTGGTCGTTTAAAGCGATCGCCTTCTCCGCGTCGGCCATGGCCTTTTCCAGCTGGTTATATTCGAGCCAGTATTGCGAACGGGCATGGTAGACTTCGGGCAGTTTGGCATTTTGCTCGACCATGGAATCCATTTCCTTGTCGGCTGCGTCGGGCCGCTCGAGGTGCCTGCGCAGCACGACGGCCCGGCGGAGGTATGCCTCCCACATATCCGGCTTGCATTGGATCGCCTGGCGATAACTTTCCAGAGCGACATCGTACGTTTGATCGCCCTCCTGGCACTGACCTAGTTGGAACCAGAGTTGGCCGTCCTCAGGTTGCTCCTTCAACAAATAATTCTGCAAGTGCACTTTGGCGTCGGCATAGCGATTGGATTTCAAATCCAATTCCACCAGGCGGCGTCGCACGCCGGGGTATTTCGGATCGCGCCGCAAGACTTGCTCCAGCACTAAAATGGCGTTGGTCTTCGACCTGGAGAGATCAGCTAGCGTGAAACCGAATTCGGCGAGGGCCTCGGTATCATCGGGAGCGAAATGGACATAGCGTTGATAGTAGCCGGCGGCGGCGGCCAGGTCGTTTTTTTGCGCAGTTGCCGAGCTTGGAGGAGAAGAATTTTGGCGGTGCGTTTGGTTTGAACGCCGTGCACGATGTGCGCCGCAAAAACGACAACCGCTGCAATCACGGCGCATGTGGCGATGAACCGAAGGTTAGGCCTTCGCATGAGCAAGCCTCCCAGTCGGGAAATAAGGGGGCGTAGCCAGCCGCTGCCTTAAATCCAAGCTAATCACTGCGGAGCGGCGAGGGAAGCAGTGAAGGGAAAGAACGAGTTTCTCTACGAAGAACACCGACAAAGATGCCCGAAGTTTTCGAGAGAGAGTCTGCCGGCTCAGGCGGAATCGCCTAGCCGACCGCTTTGCGGCGGCGAATCGACCGAACCATGAGGCCCATGGGCACCAGACCAATCAAAGCCGAAAGGATGGTCACGGGTTCGGGAACCACGGTCGTGGTCATCAGAAGTTCAACGTGTGCGTTGCCGTTGGTTGTAAAATGAACGTCGTATTCCTGCTTGATATCGTAGGTCGCATCGGTACGCGTGAAGCTGCCCGACCCGGAGGTAAGCGAGCCAGGAATGGTCGCGGAGCCAAGGCCGGTGCTGTTAACGCTATCCTTGATCAAGCTCGACATGGTCCCGTCGCTGAAACTGGCGGTCGTCTGAGAATAAGTAGTGGAGGCCGAAAGCGGGCTGCCACTGGGATATGTATAGCCAGGACTACTAGCATAAGCGGAGCCACCACTGGCGGATGTGCTCTTTTTCTCAACAAATATCTTGATCCAGTATTGGGAGGTGTCGCTGGTGCTGTCTTTCTTGATATCCACATTGGAGTTGAGCAAAGCACTATCGGTCGAGGTGCTGTCGAGCGCGAAGATGACGTTCAAGTCCAATGCTCCAGCGAACGGATCGCTATCGAAAGTCGGGGCGTAGAAGCCGGAAAACGTAAAAACGCCACCGTCATCTTCATCCACAACCATGGGACCCGTCGAGCCCGACATGCTGCCAAAACTGGAGGTCCATTTCTCAATGGTAATGGCAACCGTATCACCGGCTGCCAAGGCGGCTGAAGAGAAGGTCGCCAGCAGGAGACCTACCGCCAGAATCAAGAGGCAAAATCTTCCGTTGAACTTCATGAGCGATCCCTATTGCTCACTCGCACACTGCTGCCGTTTCAAAGGCTGAACAACATGCTAGCGAAATATTACAGGGGGGTCAATCAAATTGTAAGGTTCTTACCGACAAAACTACGACGAACTCAGGAGGTGTAGGCCAACTGCTTGCGCTGACGTAAATGATGGAACAGCAAACCGATAGGCAGAATCATGGCAAACAGCGTCGCGACGGTCCACGGTTCCGAAACGGGGGTCACCGTCGTGGTGACGCTGATATTGATATTGGAAAGCGGATCGTTGGTTGGATTCCCATTGAGGGTGATGTCGAAGATTTGCTTCAGGCGGTAGGTGACGCCACGGGTGTACAGAACTGACAGGTCTGGACCAACCGAGGGAGAGGTATACCACACGTTGCCAACCAACGTGGCATCGATGTAGGAGTACAACCATGCCGACCCATCCGTCACGGTGGCGGCGGAAAACGACGCCGTAGCGAGCACTTTGTCGCCGGCACTGGCTGGCAATGTATAGTCGCCACCCTCGATGATCACTTGTGCGTAGTAAGTAGTGGCGGTCGAATTGTGCAACGTGATGGTGCCACCTTGGAGCACACCTTCATTCACATTACCCGGAACGTTGACCTGACCGGAGACAATCCATGTTACTCCCGTGCCGGCGAACGGATTTGTCAGTCCAGCGCCATACGTGGTGTTATAGAACGTGATCAGGCCAGGGGACAGAACCGCTGAATCTTGCGAGCCCAGAGGAAGAATGGCGGTATCAAGAGTCGCGGATGCAATCGGCGAGAACGAAGAATCCGTCCTCGAAATGGTGAGGATGAGGGGATCGGCTATCGATGGCTGCGCCAGCGCTATGACAACGAGGGCAACAGTCAACGTCGCAAGAATCCTGTTTGCGGAAGTCATCAGCGTTCCCATATTCATCAAAGTTGCAGCTTCAATCGGGCAAGTATTGGATTTGTATTGGCAAACCACGCTAGCAATACGATCCACCCCTCCCACTTGCTCCTCACCGATGGATTAAACCAGATGGTAACACGGAAAACGGCCGGGTCAACGACTTTTTAGGAATATTCATTAAAAGCCTTTTAGCCTAGGATTTGTTCGATTTTCGGGGGGTTCGCCTGGCCCCCTTACGTAGTCCCCAGTAGAGCAGGCTCACCGGTATTACGGTGGCCACCACAGACACGTAATTCCAAGGCTCAGGAACGCTGGGAACGGCCGCGGCAGAGTCCCCAAATGAGACTGTTGATGGGTCATTGGCGTCGGCCAACGGGCCCTGGGCAAGCCAGTTCAGCGCCCCGGAGGGGCGGACTTCGCGTACTGCTGCCGAGATGGCCGAGTTCATGGTGTCAGCAAGGGCCAGTGACGGGGCGCCGGCAAGCAGAATCCCCGCCAGGGCAGTGCAGAAAGACGCACAAATAGCTACTTTTCGGCCCGCCACGAACGGCTTCCTTTCGTTGCCTGCTGCCCGTTCCAGCGGCCTAGCAAGTCAAATCTAAAGCAGGAATAGCTTGTACGACAACCACGGAAGGGTCAATTAACCGGCGCAGTTTTGCGCAACAACGAGGCAAAATTGCGCATTTGCGCAATGAGCGTCATTCTCGACGCTCCGAGCGATGGCCCACAACCCGAGCAGGATTGCCGGCCACGATTTCGGTCGGACCTACCGACGGGCGAACCACGGCACCGGCTGCGACCAAAGAATTGCTCCCGACAATGCAGTTGGGCAGCACGATTGCCTGGGCTCCGATCCATGCGCCGCTTTCGACAACGATCGGCGCGGTGATCAGGTCGAAAGTGCGACGGCGATGATCGTGGCTGCCGGTGCACAAATAGGCGCCTTGCGAAATGCAAACATGATCGCCCAGGCGAACGTCGGCCAGGTTATCGATCCAAACGCCTTGGCCGAGCCAGCAGTGGTCGCCAATCGCTAAACGCCACGGGTATTTGATTCGCACGTTCGGCTTGATCACCGGGCCTTGGCCGATATCCGCTCCGAATAAGCGCAACAACAACGCCTTGAATCGGCTGAATGGAAACCAACCGCTTTCAAAGACGACAAGGCTGACGACGTACCAGGCCGCGCATCAGTGGTCCGCGACCGGGAGAATAATCATCGTTGCGGAATGCCGCCAAGTCGACCCACGCCCGCTGATCCGCGGCGCGGTCCAACGCTGCGCGCGGATTGGCGACCGAATCGGCAGCTGATGGTGAATTGGACATCAATTCAGTGGGCTTCATGACAGCGGTCGAACGCGAAAGCAATCTTGATAAACCTGTGCGAGCGCGTCCGCGCCGCGATCCCAATTGAAGTGTAGGCCAACAAATTGCTGGCCCTTGGCGCCAATTCGGCCGGCGCGGAAGGGATCGGCCAGAAGCGAATCGATGGCGCCGGCGATGTTCGTGGGATCCAGATCGCAGGCGACGCCGCCGCCGGCATTGACAATATCCTCCCAGATATTGATGCGCCGGCTGATGACCACCGGCACCCCCATCCGCAGCGCCTCGACCACGACGATGGCAAAGTTTTCCTGGTAAGACGGCAGGACAAACAAGTTGGACGCAGCCAGCGCGGCCCACTTCGCGCGGCCTTCCAGCGGGCCGGTGAAGGTAACGCGGTCGGCCAGAGAGTACTTCTCGACTAATTGACGAATGTGCTGGATGTATTGCGGATCCCCTGGCCCGACCAGGACAAGATGGGCGCTGGGCCGCTCGATGGAAAGCAACGTGAAGGCCGGAATCAAAAGATCGAGCCCTTTTTTCGGATGCAGCCGGCTGAGAAACGTCACCAATAAGCGGCCGCGCAGATGCGGATGCGCGGATAAGAATTCCTCGGTAAGTGCGCCGCGACCGGACTGCGGCGGCTCGTCGCAGCCTAGCGGCACAATGTAGCCGGGGGGCAAGCCCTCGATCGACGATTCGGCCAATTGGCGTTCGGCCTCGTGGGTGTAGATCATCGCCTTGGCGCGGCAGGTTGGGCCATTCGATCAGGCGGCCGTAAAGCTGTTTCTTCAGCCACTTGCGCTCCAGCGAGTGCGGGTCGAGCATGCCGTGCGGCATCACGACGTAGGGCACGCCTTGCCGGCGGCACGCCTTGATGGCGGCCCAGGTCGGATAGGTCCACACGGTGTGCAGTTGCACAAGGCGACAGCCGGCCACCAGGCGATCGATCTGTTTCGTCAGGGCGCGGCTGTAGCTGTAGCTGCCCGGGCCGCGGCTGGGAAATACCTCCAGCGGATATTGGCCTTCGTACTCCTTGAGCCAGGAACGATCACTCGGATCGGCAAAGGTGTCGGTGCTGACCACGCGGCTCGACCAGCCGCGATCGGCCAGGCGGCGGCACAAGCGATCGACCACAACCGGTGGACCGCCGGCGCGGATGCATGTAAGGAATGACGTGCAACACGTCGACGGTAGTGCGCGACGGCGCCGCGGACGATGTCGATGACGTGGCCAGTGAACTCATTCGGCGCGGGCCTGCGCGATAACGGTGCGATAGACGGCGACGGTGCCGCGGGCCATGGCTTCAAGACTGAAATGCTGACGATGTCGCTGCGCCGCGGCGGCGGCCCAGCTTGTGCAGTTCGGGCTTCTGGATGGCTTCGTTCAACGCCGCCAGCCAGGCAGCAAAATCACCGGGGGAAGCAGCCGGCCGCATTCGCGGTCGAGCAAAGCTTCGCGGGTGCCGTCGGTGTCGGAAACCAGGCACGGCAGCCCGGCGGACATGGCTTCCAGCACGGCCAGCGGCAGACCTTCGAATTGCGACGGCAAGACGAAGATATCGAATCCGGCCATGCGCGATCGGGCGTCGGTGCGCCAGCCTTCGATGATCAGGCGGTCGGTTACTCCGGCCCGCGCGGCGGCGGCTTCGAAATCGGCGCGCAGTCGGCCGTCGCCGACCCAAACCAGCCGCACATTCTTCGGCAGCCTCGCGAGCAGGTCGATCATGAAGAGCGGATTTTTTTGTTTCTCGATGCGGGCCACGCAGCCCAAAATGATGTCGCCGGGAGCGCATTTCCACTGGCGGCGCATTGACTGGCGATCGCCGACAGGCGGCAGGCTGACGCCGTTGTGCACCAGATGGACATTGCGCTGACAGTCGTCGGTTGCCAGATAGTCTTTCAATTCACGGTGGCCCGATTCGGCGATGGCCAGATAATGGTCGCTTGGCTTGCGCAGGACGCGGCGGGCGACCCAATCTCGCAGGCGGCCGCCGATCGCGCTGAGCGACGCCATGCTGTGCGTGATGTGGATCGTGGTCACATGCGGCAAGCCGGAGCGTCGAGCCGCCAAAAGCAGGTCGAGACCATCCTCCAGGTTTTGCTTGTTGACGTGGATGATGTCGGGAGCGATCTGGCGGAATTGGTTTGTGAGCCGCGCGATGGTGCGGCGGTCGAGCACCGAGCCGAGCGTGCGCAAGGGACGGTCGTACATGTTGACGTAGGGCACACGATGCACCTTGGCAAACGGATGCAAGAGTTCGGCCAGACCGCCCATGCGCGAGTGATCGGAGAGCAAGGCTTCGACCTGATGGCCGTCGGTTCGCAACTGCTGGGCCAAGCTCACCAGGTACAGTTCGCCGCCCCCTTGAGAGCCTGATGAGGCGGTGGCCAACAGTACGCGGAGCGGCGATTCCTTTGGGGCGGCGCTGGACATCGATGGATCTTGCAATTCAACAGACATCGTCTTCATTGCCGCGGCGCGATTCGGCCCACGACTTGCGAACAAAGTTGGTACCAGCGATCGACGGCGTGATCGACGGTCCAATTTTCGGCGATCTCGCGGGAGCGGCGGCCCATTTGCGCCACCATGTCCGGCTGATCGGCCAACGTTCGCAAGCTTTGTTCGAGTTTTAGTTGATCGCCGCTGGGAAAAACGAGGCCATTGGCCCCGTGCTCCACCAAATCGTGGGCGGCTCCCACAGCATCGGAGCAGATAACGGGCAGGCCGGCGGCGATCGCTTGATTGACCACCACGCCCCAGCCATCGTGGCGCGAAGGGAGCACCAGCACGTCGGACTGGCTGAACCAGCGCGGCAGTTTCTCGACATTTTGAAAGCCGGCGAATTGGATCCGGGAAGCCAACTCGGGCGGGATTAGGCGGGTCAGCTCGTCGCGGAGTTCACCTTCGCCGACGAATGTTAGCATGGCTTTGGGATTTTGCTGTGCGAGCGGCACGAATGCCCGGGCGAGCAGATCGACGCCTTTGCGATGAATCAGTTGGCCGCAATAAAGGAAGCGAACTGCGCCGTCGGCTGCGGCCGTGCGCGGCGCGGCGAAAAATGGTTGCAAGTCGCAGCAATAGGGAATGTTTTCCACCGGGCACGATTCGGAAGCTACTAGGCGATATGCGGCGGCGGCGTGTAAACCGACCGCGGCGATCGCGGCGGGCCAGCGCACCGCAGGGCGACGGGCCACCGCGCGCAGCGCTTGACCGAACAGGCCACGGCGATTCATGCCGGGCACTTCGCCGAAGAAAATCCAGGGAACAGCGCGGCGCCGGAGTTGGCGCATGACGATTTGATTTGTCAGTCCAGAGTAGCCGTTGATCACGACCAGATCGGGGTCGTCGTGCAGGATGCGCCGCGCGGCGCCGGGGTTGTAGTGGATGCGGCCGCCGGCGAACCAAAACCATCGGCCGGGCAAAACTTCGGCGTAATCGGGGAGCGGTTGGTGACCCCAGTATGTGTCGGGGGCGGCCATTTCCAGGTAGTACACGCGAAGCTGGAAACGCGGGTCACGCGACATGGCCTCGAACAGATCCTGCATGTAGGGCGAGGGCATGACGGCTTGAAACGCCAGCTTCAGTGGCCGGGCCGGGGTTGGCGCCTGATCGGCCTGCGGCGGGCGGCTCAATTCAAGCATGGTAACCCCGATAGCCCAACAACCATTTTGCGCCCAGCTTGGAGCGCTCGTAGGCATCGTAGAACGGCCGGGCGACGCGGTTGTAGCGAGCATTTCGCGCGGAACTGGACCAGTTCGGCGGCGAAATCGTCGCCGACGGACTGGAGCGCAGCGATGCGCTGGTCCATGCGCTGGACGACGTAATCGTAGAGCTTTTGATCCAGTTCATTGCGGCGTTTGACTTCCGCCGCGTCATCATCGCTCAGTTTTTGATCCTGCAGCACAGGGCGGCCTTCGTTACGGCGCAGGTAGTAGCAGCTTCGCCAGCCTCACGCGCGGCGCAACAGCAGCATCGATTCGTCGAAGCGTTCGGTGACGCCGGCCAGGCAAAACCATGTGTCGAGATGCCGCTCGGCGGTTTCAAGCATTTCCGGGGTGCACCGGCCGAACGGGGTGCGGTTCATGAAGCGATCGGTGCTGCTGCCGACGATGAATCGCAATTGGCCGTTATCCAGTTCGTGCAACGTCGTTTCCAACAGGAACTGCCGCAGCGAAGCATCGCGCGCCTGTTGGTGATAAAAGGCGTCGGGAGTGTGCTTCGAATAGTAATACAGCGAAACGAGCCGCTCATACGGCTTGCGCAACAGCGTGATGTAGGTGGCCGGCGACGGCAGCAGTTCGTGCGCCCCAAAGCAGAAGTGGCCGGCCATAAACCGCTCGCGCATGGTTTTCGCGCGCATCGCGTCGGCCAGGCTGGCGGGGTGCGAACGATCGATTTTCAGGGCACGAAGCATGAAGCGGCCGGCGCGGCGCGAAGGCGTTGGACCGTAATGCGAGCGGAGCATGCGCTGCAGCGTCATGCCGCCCGACTTCATGATGTGCAGGAAAATAATGAACTTGCCTCGGCCATCCTGCGCATTCGGCGGCGCGGCCGCGCTGTGTGCCACTTCGCCGCGAGATTGATCGACTACCGACGACATGGGAGTGATGTTTGGTTAGCGATGTGTTCGAGAGCCGACGCGATCGGCTGGGATCGCCGTGGGATGCGTGGGAATGTGCAAAATGAATCTCGTCACGATGAACACGCCCAGGTACAGGAACAAGATCGCATAAAACGCAGTGGCGTTGAACGATCTCCCCATCACAAACAGCACAGCCAGACCACAACAATAGAGGATCATCGTGGGCAGCGAACGGCCGTGCCGCAGTGGAATATTATCCCAGCCACGGACCACCCAGCCGCCGAAGAAGCTGAGCACAAACACGCCCCAGCCGCCGAAGTTGAGATACATTTCGCCGATCAGGCCGGGAGAGCTCGTCAGGTAAGCCTCGCCGGTTTGGTTGACCTCGCCTTTGAGTTGAGCCATCAAGAGGCCGCTATCGATGGCGGGCTTGCCGGGCCAAATGAATCGGGGAATGGGATTAACGATTTGCACGTAGTAGCTGTAGCCAAGTTGATAGTCGCAGCGCTCGGGAACGCAATCGATGATGTAGGCCAGCTCCTGCAGCATCTCGTTGCCGACGTACGTGACGTTGCTTCCCTTGGCCAGATCCAACTGGCCGGAATTGCGCGAGGCGACGATGGCCGCCATCAAAAAGTAGACAAACGGCGTGGAAGCGATGCCGCAATAGATCAACATTTTCTGCCAGTGCGGCGTGCAGCGGTAATAGATCACCGCCAGCAGGGGCAGCACCGCCACGATCAACGCCGAGCGCGTGCCGGAGCCATAAGCACGGATGACCGGCCAGAAGGCGGTCAAGGCACAAACCGCTTTCTGCGAAAACGTGCTGCGGCGGTCCAACAGCAGGATGAACGCGAACGGGCTGGCGCCCCGCACGAAGTATTCAAACTGCAGCATGGCGGCGCGGAAGTCGCCGTAGCGCCCGCGGCTAAGCAGTCCGCCCCACCCCTTCCGCATGCTCATCATGCTCGTCAGCAACTGCTGCAGTTGCAAGCCAGAGTAAATCGCTACGGGCGCAAAGCCGATAAGGCGCAGAGGGCCACCACCATCCACAGCACGCGTGGATTATCTAAAAGGCGAAACTGGGCGGCCAAAGGATCGACAAATCGGCAACCGGCGGTGAAATGGTAGCCCACCAAAAACGCCGCCGCCGCGACAAATGTGTAGAAGATCGCCAGGTTGAACGTGGCCTGCGAGAACATGCTGAGCACGGGGGACAAATTCACCGCTTCCAACAGGAACCAACAGAAGATCGACACCAGCACGACGCTGCGGCCGCGGATCAGATTGCGCACGTCGTGCCGCACGTCCAGCAATAAGGCGATCGCGATGAACGCGGTGACGAGATAGGCCGAGGTGTTATCGAGATGCGGCGGCATCGGCTGCCTGGGGTTTTCGATTCTCGTTCCAGATTTCGTCGATCAACTGCGCCACGCGGGCGGCGTGCTTCTCCCAGGAAAAGTCCTGAGCGCGATGGGCGGCCTGGCGACCCATTTCGGCGGCCTCCTGGCGATGGGTCGCGAGATGATCGAGTTTTGCGGCCAGGCCTTCGACATCATCCGGCTCAAGCACATAGCCGTCGACTCCCTCGCGGATCATTTCCGGGCCGATGCTGTGAGTGCTGGCGATCACGGGCATGCCGGTGGCCATCGCCTCGGGAATCACCAGGCCGAACCCTTCGAACACGCTGGGCAGCACCAGCACGTGACACGATTGCATTTCGCGCACTACAGCCGGCTGATCGAGCCGGCCGCGCAACGTGATTTCATTTCGATAAGGCTCCAATACCGCGGGCGTGCAACTTAGCGGGCCGGCGATCACCAGCTCCGTCTGTTCGGAGCGGATACGGCGGTACGCGTCCAACAAGTATTTGATTCCTTTCCGTTGGCCGACGCCGCCGACAAAGAGGATGCGGAATTTTCCGTCGGCGGAGCGTTCGACGGGAGTGAATTGCGACACGTCGGCCGCCAGCGGCAATAGTTTGATGCGCTCCACGGGCACGCCGGCTTCGACGAGCGACTGCCGAGTGAACTGGCTGGCGGCGATGCACACGTCGGCGGCGTGCGGTTCGGCTTCCAAGCGACGTTGATACCAGTCGGGGTAGCGAAAGTTGCTGATCGAATGGGCCCACTCGGGATGGCGCTGGGCTTCGACGGAAAGCACTTCGATGGCCTTGGTGATGTGGGCAGTGGCGAATTCGGCCACGGCAATGCGCTCGGCGGCACGCGCGGCTTGCAAGCTTTCCAAGCAACTGCCTTGAAAGCCCCAGTAGATATCGGCCTGCGCGGCGAAGCGGCGAGCCACCCAGCGGTCGAAGCGTGCATCGCGCCGGAGCATGCAGGAGGTTGCCAGGGGATTGTTCTTCAACAGCAAGCGGGCGGCGATCTCGGGCAATTCCAGAGACCAGCGGCGCGTGACTTTGTCGCTGGGCAGTTCATTCAGCCAGCGGCGGCGCAGCGGGCGATCGAGGCGATTGATCGCGCTGAACAAACGATCTGGCCAACGGTCGGGTTTGTAGTAGCTGCTGGTAACGAATCGCGCCAAATGTCCGGAGCGATTCACCGCGGCGGCATGACGATAGGAATGTTGCTTGCCGGCATGCGCGACAAGCACCGTGGGATGAATTTCGCCGGTGCGCTGATCGCGTGACAAATCGATAGTTTCGCAAAGTGCCGTGTCGGTCATGCCAGCAATTCGCCTCGATAGGCCAGCACGTTCATGTGATAGAAGTACAAGCGATACCCATTGTCGACCAGCAAACGAGCGGCCGCTTCACGATCGGCGCTGGAAAGGTGGAAATACTCGAAGTGCACGATGGCCGGGCGGACCTGCTTGAAATCGACCATCTTGATGATTTCGTAATCGAGCCCTTCGGCATCGACCTGCAACAGATCGATCGCATCCCAATGATATTTTTTCAGTAAGTCGGGGAGCGTGAGCGTCGGCACTTCGATCGACGTGATCAGCGGCTTGGGATCCACCTCGGGATAGAAAATGCGCAGGCAGCGCACCACCGTGTCGTAATCTAGCGAGGCCCATTGATCCAGGAATTCGCGATCCACGCCGTTAGGGCCGCCGAAGTGTTTGACGTCGTCGCGGACCTGGTACATCTTGGCGGTGCCGCTGCTGGGGGCGATGGCCGCGTTCTCGAAATGCAGCCGGGAGTTGTCCCCCAGGTTTTTTTGCAGTTGCGCAAAGCGATGCGGCTGCGGCTCCACCAGGATGCCTTCCCAACCGAGGTCTTTGGTGAACGTGCCCAGCGGATCGCCGGTAATGCCGTCGAAAGCGCCGATATGCACGTAGCGGCAGTTTTTGTGTCGCAGGGCGTGATAGGCGCAGGCCATCGGCAGCGAAATTTCCAGCCGCGATTCGGGATGCTCAAACAGCACCTGCGGATTCCATTGATATTGGAAGCCCGCTTTGCGCAGGGCGCCCTTCACGAAAACTTTCACGGCGCGTTTCAAACCGTTTTTCATCTAGTCTCGGCGGTCGCCAGTTCGTTTTGTTCCAGCGCGCGGCGGCTGCGTGAAGCGAGAACGTGGACCGGCTTGCACTCGCCGGCGGGCTTCGAAGTAGGCGCGAATCATGCCGGCCCAAACGGCGGGCTGCCGCCAGGGACGAACCACATTGCGTTTCATCAGCACCGTCTTGCGCAACAAATGGCGATACAAAAGCGAAGGCAAGCGCCCGCGGCCGTGCCGCAGCACAAATATCCAACTCGACAGAGCGCGGTCGAATTCGTTGAACGAATTGGCTGAATCGCTGAGGCGCAAACCGCCCAGGGGCACACGCAGATGCACAAGCGCCGCTTCAGGATCAAAGACAATGCGATGGCCGGCGGCATCCAGGCGGATGGCCAGGTCGTAATCGTCGCCGTAGGAATTGCCGGTGAAGTTTTCGTCGAAGCCGCCCACGGCAAGAAATGCGTCGCGGCGGATGGAGCCGTTGCACGTGCAAAACGTGGTGACCCATACGCGGCGGGAACTGTCGCGGTCGAAACCCAGCGCTTGCAGCACGGCCGGCTCGTCGCTGAACTTGGGCGTTTCCGCCTGCTTGTCGTTGACGGTTGCCGCGCCGCCGGGCGAACATTCGCGGCCGGCGACGGCGGCGATATTCGGATCGCAGTAATTCTCGACATGCCGTCGCACAAACCGGCGATCGCTAATTTCCACGTCGTCGTCCACAAACAACAAAAGTTCGCCGCGCGAAACTCGCACCGCTTCGTTGCGGGCCGCCACCACGCCCGGCGTGTCCAACGACAGCCAGCGCAGGTTGCGATGGGCGCGCAAAACCTCGATTTGCGGCTGCAACTCACCTGGCCAGGCCGGATTCTGATCGGCCACCACGATTTCCAAATCGGGATAATCCTGCGCCACGAGCTCGCGCAGCGTGTTGATCACCGGCTCAAAGCGGCGGTAAGTGGGAACGATGACCGATACCGACGGCGAGTAAACGTCGCTCATGATTGTGTGGCCACGGGAGTGCGGCTCAGGTCGTCGCGCAGCATCTGCGTGAGAGAACGGCCGCGCGTGCAATAGCTCCGTACGATCGCACGCTGCTGAGCGTTCATCGAACGGCGGCGCCACAGGTAGCCGCAGTACTTCTTGTATTTCGTCAGCCCGATGAAGTGCCGCGAATTGATTGGGAACAGATTCAATAGCGGCGAGCCAAGGCGGCACATTTCGTCGGCCAGCCGCTGCTGCCGGCGAAACTCATGCGGCAGCGACATCATTCGCTGGTAAATGCCGCGATGATTCAGCGGGAAGACCGTAAACCGGTTTATCGTGTCGGAGTTATACAGCACGTGCGACATCGTGGTGCCCAGGCGATGCTCGATGTATGCCAGGTCGAGAATTGTTTCTCGATCCAACTTCGGCAGGCCGCTGAGCCAGCGCTGGGCTTCGGCCAACATCGCGGGATGCGGCTCGGGAAATCCGAGCGCTTGCAAGAGCTGCGCGGCGGTGGGCGGTTCATCGCCCCCGGGACACTTCTGCCAATAGAAGCAACGGCCGACTTCGCCGCCATAGCCGCGCAACAGTACTCGGTTTTCTCGATCGACTTCCGCTGTGTTGTGCGCAAGACCGAAGAAACGGCTTAACCCGTCGGACAGCAATCCGTCGGCAGGGCTGTGATCGAGATTGGTGCGAAATTCGATGTTGGACGTAAATGGCAGCGCGGCGGCCAGCAGCATCCGGGAATCGTGGCCGCCGGTCAGGTCCATGGCCAACGGATGTTTTTGGGATACCGCCGCGATGGTGGATCGCAAGGTTTGAAATATTTCGCGCACCACATGCCGTGCGGAATGGTTCGAAACCAGCGGGATGGCAGCGCGCGGCCAATGGCGGCTGGCGGTCCACGTTTGCAGATCGACATGATGGTTCGGCAGCATCACGACAGCATGTTGATCGCCGCTGAGGCCCATCGGATACCATGTTCCGGATGCTTGCGTGGCGAGTTGGAGCGAGGCCCGTAGCTGGGGATCAGCGGGCTCAGGCTCGGGCAACATCGCGGGAGTTGAGATAATCGCAAGGCGCTTGGCACACAGGAAGGCAGCCAGCGAGCCGGCGGCGTCGGGATAGTATCGCTGCCATTTGTCCGTGACGACGACGGCCGCAAAGCGCCCGCCGAGGCGATACAGTCGCTCCTCGAAAGCCTCTCCGTCGTTGGGCAATCGCAACGATTCGGCGAGCAATGTTTGCGTGTCAGGATCGATCGGATAGCCCAGCATCCAGCCCATCGAATGGCCGTCGGCCGACACAATGTCGAGCACGGGCAATTGCGGTTCGGTCGCCAGGCGCAGGTTGCCTGACTGGCGCCAAATCCAATCGGTGGGAATCTGCACGGCGTCTGCCGCAAATTTATTAAGCAGGGCGAAGCGGCCGGGATATTCGTGGTCGATCACGAGGGATTTACGTCGGCCAAAGCCGGCGCGGCGGCCGGCGAGGGTGTGATTTCAGAAAGCGGAACCGCGCCGCGGCGGCGGAGCTCGCGAAACAAGCGGTAGGTGGCCGGGGAAACCGGCCGGCGGTCGCGCCACTGGCGGAAGCACGCGCCGTAGCCCAGCGCCAAGCCGTGCAACATGCGCAGGGGCCGGCCGACGCGCACGCCAAATGCCACGCCGCGCGCCGTCGTGCCGACGAACTGCGGCAGCAGCGCTGCGGCAGGAACATTGTGCCAGGCGAACAGCACGTCGTTTCGCCGGCCGTAAAGATCCATCCGCCGCAGGTCGCGCCGCAGAGATTCGTGGTGGAAAATCGGCTCGGAGCGCCCCAGCCGGGTAAAATAGCCGGCCTCCAACAAGCGCACGCAGTAGTCGCGCTCCTCGCCTTGATGAAATAACGCGGCACGGTAGCCGCCCAGGCGCAAGAAAACATCTCGGCGCAGGGCGTGCGCGGTGCCGGTGAAGCTATCGGTGACGTACACCTCGGAATCGTCGGGCGCACGGTGACGAAGTTGATTGTCTTGCCGCACATTGATATACGGAATCGCCACCGCGCCGATTTGTGGATGATCCAAATCGTCCAGGGCCTGGCTCACCACGTGCGGCGTGGAGAATTCGGCGTCATCATCGATCGAAACGATCACCGGAGTGGTCGCTAGTTTAGCCGCCTCGGTACGCTGCACGATCAGGCCGCGCGACTGCTCGCTGCGCACCACGCGGGCGTGTGGGAAATCGCTGCGGACCATTTCGGAAGTGCCGTCGGTTGAGCCATCGTCGATCACGAGCATCTCCAGCGGCACATCTTGCCGTATGGCCGAGGAAATCGCGCGGCGCAAATCATCGCGGCGGTTCTTGGTCGTGATGACCACCGTGGCGGCGGGAGATGATTCGGAACGGAGCACGTCAGTCGTCGCAGTTTATGGCCAAATCCCAGTGGCATGCAGGGCGCGCTTCATGACCCTTTTGAGGCCGCGGTCCAAGTGATCGGGCAAGCGCGAGGCATCGATCTTCAGCGCGCTGATGCCGTCATCGACGTGGCACGACGTGGGGCTGGCAATGCACTTCTGCCACTGGTGAGGCAAGTGTTTCCACCAGCCCTCGAAACCGCTTTGCACGGCGGCATGGCGTGTTCCCAAGCGCGTGGCGATTTGGGTCGGCGTGCGGTATTTGTAATGCCGGCTGAAAATCCGCGCCGGCGCGACCAGGCCCATGTGCCGGGGCCAGGGATCGGCGGGATCCCACGTCAAGCGCGGCCGATAACGAAAGGCGCGGACTTCGGAATTCTCGATGCGGTAATGGCGGATTTGGCTTAGCACGCGGCAGATCGGCTGCAAAAAGTCGATGGTCGCGAGGTCTTGTTCGGTCAAATAGTAGTCGACCCCGGCACCCAAACGACGGAGTATTTTTCCGGCAGATCGGCCAGGACGACTCGCGGATCGTAGAGGGGAAACTCGTCGGCATCGAGGCGATACCACCAATCGCCGACTTTAGATTCGTACCTGAACGCCTGGAAAGCTTCCGCTCGCAACCCCTCGCGGAACGGCGCGGCGGATTGCTTCCAGGGGACGATGCAATCGTCGGCCATGGATTGGACGATCTTCCAAGTGTCGTCGTCGCTGCCGTTGTCGTGCACCAGGATGCGGTGCACCCAGCGCTTCGCCTGTTGCAGGAAGAATTGGATGATGTCGGCTTCATTCTTGACCAGACAAACTCCGAAAATGCGCGGCAGCTTAGCGGTCATGCATCAGTTGTGGAGGTTACGCTTCGCCAGACATCGCATGGAATAAATGGGAAATCCGACGAGGTATTTCACCCGCTTGAGCCGGAGATTCCACAGAAACGAACTGCGATACAATTGCCAACCCCAATGAGGATGTCCTTCGCGCAGGCAAGCCATCGACAGCGGGCGGATATGCCGCGTGAGCACCTCCCAACGCTGAACGCGGCGCTCGGGTCCGCCGGGATACGCGTTGTCCTGCTCGGAGCGAACCAGCCACGAAGTGCCGGCATAGTTTTGGTCGATGTTCAGGGCCGCGGAGTTCGCCTGCCGGCGGTAGACAAATAGCGGCGGATTCAACACCGAGACGAAACCCGGAGCTTCTCCCAGCCGAAGCCACAAGTCGGAATCTTCGGCATTGACGTGCTCATCGGGAAAGCCGCCGACCTTGCGCAGCCAATCCGCGCGAATCGCCACGGCGCAGGTGCCGATCCAATCCACCTCACGGCTCGCGGACAGATAATCGCGATACAGTTTCGCGGCAGGATCGGCGCTGGTCGGCGACTGGGAGTGTACCGGTGTTTTCGGCGAATAGCGGTCGTGCGCGATTTCCACGGCTCGGCCCGCCACGAACGCCGGCTGTTGATAGCGCTGGATCGCCTCGCGATACATCCGCAACGTCCAGGGAAACCAGAGATCGTCGCTGTCGAGGAAAGTGATGTATTCGCCGGCTGCGTGCTGGATGCCCCGGTTGCGGGCCGGGCCGGGTCCGAGGTTTTCCTGACGCAGGACTCGGACTCGGTCGCTGTAGCGGGCCAGCGTTTTCGGGGTGTCGTCGGTGCTGCCGTCGTCGACGACGATGATTTCCTGGTCGCCGCATTCCTGGGCCAATGCCGATTCGATCGCGGCGGCGGCTAGCTCGGCGCGGTTATAGACCGGGATGATGGTGGAGAAGAGCGGCATTTACGATTGGTCCCGCGCGCGGCGGAAGGAGCGCGCCCAGCGCCATGGTGCGGCCGACAGGGCAATCATCGACCTGGCCACCTTGCGGACTGCGGCGTCTAATCGGGAAGCGACCAGCAGCCGACGGAAATGGGGATACACCACCGCCAGTTTTTCTTGCGCTTGAAACAAGAGCCGCCAGCGATTTCGCGGCAGCAGATACAAAAATGCGATCTCTTGTTCCACGTTGCTGCGGAAGCTGCGCTTGTAGGGCTCGTCGCCCGGGCCAAAATCGAATAGCTGCGGCCGATTGTGTTGGTACAGGTCTTCGATCAGCAGATGCATCAGCACGCCGCCCGGGCTGAAGTCGGCCCACTTCTTTGAATAGCCGCATTTTCGGCCGTACAGCACGTTGCCGTACTGGAAGGCCAATTCGTAGGCGATCGGCCCGTTGTCGCTGGTCAACACATAGGACCGGAGCCAACCAAGCTCTGCGGCCGACTGGAAGTAGCGAACTTGAGCCTCGGTGTGCGGACGAAACCCGTGGACGTCGGCTTCCCAGGAGTCGCGCGTAATCGTGTCCAGATCAATCAGAAACTGCGAGACCTGGCCGGGGGAGGTGATGCGCTGCAGGCGCGCCTGCTGCTGATCGCATAGCCTGCGCGTCATGCGGCGCAGGTTCCGCCGGGTTTCGGCGGAAAAGGTGGCCAGGTATTCATCGTACGTGGGAGGAAAACGAAGTTGCAGCACTTTGTCGTCCGCGGCGCAGAACAGTTTGAAACGACCGCCGTCGCGAAACGCCCGCGCGCAATAGCTCCAGATGGGGCTCTGCTTGTCGATGTTTTCCAGGCAGACCAGGTCGAATTGCGACCGGCACTTCGACAGCACCGCAAAAATCTGTTGGACGCAGCTTGGGAGATTCTCGTCGGCGGCGAAAATGAACTGGCCGCGCCCTCCGAATACTTTGATCATTTGCGCCTGAATCGCCGGCAGGGAACCTAATGTGGCTTGTCCGATCTGAAGCCGATATGGACTTCTTTTGAAATAAAACGGGGCGATGCAACGAAGCCGCCCTGAGCGGCGCAGCAAAATGATGAAGGGCTTTTCCTGGGCCTGGGAATCGTGCGATTGCAATCGCAGCAACAGGTGGGCCGGATCGTTGTCGAAGGAGTTCCCAAGCACATCTCCCGCCAGGAATTGCCGCCATCGGGGTTCCACCGCACAACTCGTCGAGCGTGCGGACCAGCTCGACGTCGTAGAAGTCGGACAACGATCGGTCGACGGAAGGAGCGCCGGCCTCGGATCGAAGCGCGTCGTGAAGCGGGCCTTCCGGCAACGCGGATTCCACGGAACCAGGCGAATCCGAATGACAATGGCTGGCGTGCGTCGTCACGGAATTGCGGTCAATGAGGAATGTCCAATTCGAAGATCTTGTCCCAGTGTTTTCCGGTGGCAAACAGCGTTCGGCGATCTGGATTGTAAGTGATTCCATTCATGGTCGTTTCCGGCAAGTCGGATGCAGCAGAAGTTACGCGCCGTGCAATCGACAATTCGGAGAAGCGCGCCGCTTTCGAGTGATATTTCAAACAGGTTGGGCGACCCCCAAACGTTGGCGTACAACCGCCCCTCGGCCCAAGCCAGATCGTTGAGCCTTTGAACCGGCACGCCGTTGGAGCGCACCGACACGTGGCGCAGGATTTGAAAGTCGGGATTGCGAACGCAAGACGATTGGTTCCGTCGCTCATGATCAGTCCGTCGGCGTCCGCGGTCAGGCCCCAGCCCTGCCCTTCGTATTTGAACTGGTGGATCTGGCGGAGATTGGAAACCTGGTAGAGGCGGCCTCGGCCAGACTTCCACGACAACTGCCAGAGTCGATCGCCGATGATGGCGATTCCCTCGGCGAAGTCGCCGGGGATGCAGACGCTGTTCAACGTCGATCCGTCACGGGCGTCCAGGCAATGCAGACTCGAGGATTCGCGGCCGCCGCAGCTTTCATACAGCCGGCCGTCTTGATAGGCCAAACCCTGCGTGCGGGAAGCGACGTCGTGGGGCAGCGTGCGGACAACTTGCGGAACGACGACGGGAATCCGCCAGCGCACGGCCTTGCTGGCCAAGCTGCGGAGACTGCGCCGGGGATGAATCAATCGATTCAATATTTGCTGTGGAATCACCTGCCGAGACAGAGGAATAAGGGAATTACGCTGCCAATCGTGCTTTCAAGAATCAGCCGCGCGTCCATCGTTGCAATTGCCGCTTGAGCAGGCTTGCCGGACGGCGCAGCGGCGAGCGGCGGATCGCGCCGGCAGCCGCGCCGCAGACTCGCCGCACCAGCGCCAGCGACGCCGAACATTCCACACTGCCTTCGCACAGCGGCACCGCGCCGCTGGCCAATTGCTGTTTGTAGGGCATGTCGCCCTTACCCAAATCGAACGATTGCAGCCCAACGGAGGCCGCGTGCTCGGCCGACATCAACAGCAGCAACATGCCCGGCGAATAGCGGGAAAACTCCAAATCGAACGCGGTGAACGAGCCGTGCCGGACCGAGTGCGAGCGCAAGTCCAACGACATCGCTACGGGCCGGCCGCCGGCGGACAGGACGGAAAACACGCCGCCGAATCCGGGCGTGTCGATGTGGTGCAAGCGGCGCAAATATTCACCAATCCACGGCTGCGCGAATAAGTTGGGCACCCCCGTGCGAATGTATTGCGATGTTTTCCATGCGATCAGCGTTTCGAGCATCTGTGGATCGGATTCGTGGGGCACGAATGTCACCGCGCCATGGTCGCGCTCCAACTTGCGCTCGAGGCGCCCGAGATCGCTGATCTTGTCGCCGCCGGCAGCGCGACGCTCGGCCAAATATGCCTCGTATCCTTGCGAAAGGTCCATGATCGGCGAGCTAGTGCAAAATCGCTGATACGAAGCGAATTCGCTTTGGGCCGCGATTAGGTGGTCAAAATCCCATGCCCGCAGGCCGCACGCGCGCACAAGCGTGGCAGGTTCGCAGGGCAATCGATCGGCGACAATGACGCCTTGATAATCGGAGACCACGCCGCCGACCGGCCTGCCGACTCGCCAGGGGCCACGCTGATAGGGAAAGTAGCCCACCGTTTCGCCCTGCTGCCCGAGCACGGCGACAAACACGTCGTCGCGCACACCGGCCACCAAGCGCGTAAATTCGGGAGCAAAATAGGGGCTGACCAGGGCGGGGTTCGATTCTTGAATCTCTCGCCAGTGCGCGATATCGGTTTCCGTGAGTGCGACGGCCGGCACGACGTCGATCTCGACCGAGCGGCCTGTGCGAACGCTTTCTGCGATGACTTCGACGCTCATGAATTCAAGCCGCCGCCGGGTGGCGGCAGTTTGGCAGGCGATTGCGACAGTAAGGTACAATCAATAAGATCGCCAAACATCCGCGGCGCCATTTTCTTCCAAGTCCGAAGAGCTTCACGTGGCTTCATTGTCTCGCAGGCTATTCGTCGTGCTGTTGACGAGCGAGTGCTGCGCCGTGGTGGCGATAATTCTGATTGCGGCACTGGCCCATCCCGGCGCTGGGTGGCCGTTGGTCGGGTTGGTGGTGCTGATCGCGGTTGCGATCGCGCTGGTGTTGATTCCCGTGGTGCGCTGGACGGCTTACCGCCACATCGTGCCGTACGATCCTGGCAGCGACTATCGGTATGATTTTTCACGGCTTGGGGGCGATGCCGTAACGATTGCGCTGGACGACCATGGTTTTGACTGGCCGACCGGCGCGGGGCAATTCGATACCGCGATTTTGGCGTTCACGCCGACTGCCACGTGGCGCGGCAAGTGGCGCGATCCGCAACTGGAAGTTCGCTGCGGAGGTTCGGTTTGGCGACAGGTGTTCGAACGGGGCGTGTCGGGGCTGAGGTTTGTCGATTTGACGCCCTGCCTGACGGAGCCGTCGGTCAACAAGCAGCGTGTACGAATGATCGGCCGCCATTTGCGTTGGCGGCGCGACGCCAGGCTGCTGTTGTTTCAAAACAGCGTGCCGCCCGACACGCGGATTCTGGTGGTGGCGCCCCATCCGGACGATGCCGAAATCGCTGCGTTTGGTTTGTACGGTCGCACCAATTCGGCGATCATCACACTGTGCGCCGGCAATGAAGGGGCGCATCGGTATCGGCGGACGCGGGGCGAGCAGCTGGGCCCCGCCGACTTGCCGACGGCAGCGCAGCGTGCGGGAAAGCATCTCGGTGCCGTTCCTGGCGGGCGTGCACCCCTCGCGGTGCGCCAATTTGTGCTACGCCGACAATTCGCTGGCCGAACTGTATGCGGCGCGCAACAGCGCCGTGGCCGACAGCTCTTTGCGCCTGCCGGAAGCGCAGCAACTGCGGGCGTTGAATCTGGCGAGCGAAATGTTCCATGTGTCGCGATTGCCGCAGTCGTGGGCAGGTCTGATCGACGATTTGAGCGAAATCATCGGCTCGGTTTCGCCGGCCATGATCGTGTTGCCGCATCCGCTTTTGGAAAGTCACGCCGATCATTGCTTCGCGGCCGTGGCGGCGGTGGAGGCGGTGCGGCAGTCGGCCCGCGGCGACATTCGCTTTTTGTTTTACGTGGTGCATCCACGGGCCAATGAAAGCCATCCGTTGGGACCCGCCGGCAGCGCCGCTTCTTTCGCTCCGAATTTCGGGCAGGCGCTGGAGGTCAGCGGCGTCTATTCGCAATGGCTCTCTGCGCGAGCAAAGCTTGAAGCACCTCGCGCTGGAAGCGATGAGCGATTTGCGTCCGTTGCGATGCGCCGGCGGCGATTGGCGTGCCGCACTGAAGGAATTGGCGGGCCAGTTGTACGAGGCCACGAGCGGATGCCCGCGCAATCCGCACGATTTCTTTCGCCGGGCCGTGCGAGCGAACGAGTTGTTTTCCGTCGCGGACGTTGCCGAAGCGGGACGAATCGTCGATCGATTCCTCGGGCAAGTGTCGGGAGGCGCTCAAGCATTCGCGGCCTTAGCAACCTCCAACGGTTGCGGCGTGGAATTCTTTAGATGGCCCCATTGAATTCGTCGCCGCCAACGCAGGAATGACCGGAACACCGGCGGACAGAACGCAGCACAGCGGTAGAACAGGCGAAACGCCGGACGCAGTCGGGGCCAGGCCAGCGGTTTGATTTGAGTCAGATCGGCCGCTGAGCCATCGACGAACGCCAGACCCATGCCGCGGCGAGCGGCCGTGTTGATGAGCTGGTCCATCGACGGCGATGGATAGTCGGCGGAATTCTTAAGCAGGGCCCGCAGCCAATAGTATTCGCACTTCACGAGATCCTGCGAAATGCTGCCCGGCGTGTCGATGCGATATTTGATCGAAGGGACGGAGTCGTAGGCCCAGGTGTGATTGTGGATCACGCGGAGAAACAGATCGATATCGTGCCGGCGCCGCTGCTGGGGATCGAACAGGCCGCATTCCAAGAGGCGACTGCGGCGGTACACGACCGTCGAGTGGCCGAAGTGGAAGCCGTCGGCCAACAGCTCGACGAACCGCGGGGCGGGTAGATGGCCGGTCGGATTGGTGATGCTGCAGGTGAATCCAGGCGGGCGCGGCAAGGTGCGTCCCTGTGCATCGATGAAATCGTTATTGCCGATCAGCGCGACGTCGTCTGAATTCTCCAGCAGTATGGCGGCGCGCTCGAGATGATTGGGATACCAGACGTCGTCGGCGTCCAAGAGCGCAATCCAATCGCCGGCGGCGGCCGCGATGCCCAGATTGCGCGCCGCCGCGGCATTTTGCACTTGGGCCGGAAGCACACGGAGGGCCACGCCGCTGGCTTTAATCTGCTCAACTGAATCGTCGCTCGAATCGTCATCGACAAGAATGATTTCGACCGGCGGACAGGTTTGCGCCGCAACGCTGCGCAGCGCCTGCCCGATCCAACGGCCAGCATTATGACAAGGGATAACGACGCTGATATTCACGATAGTGCGGCGCCGCGGTAAACGGCGACGGTTTGGGCCGCGATCGGCTGCCAATCGAAACGATTGGCGGCGCGGGCAGTGCGAGCCGACAAATCGGCCAGATCGGTGCGGAGCGCTTCATTCAGCCGATCGGCAAGCGCTCGGCCATCGCCGGCGGGATACGTCAAATCGTCGGCGCCGGAGAGCGTTTCGGGAAGATCGCCCAGCCGGGGAGCGATCACGGGTTTACCAAACGTCATCGCCAACAACACGCTGCCGGAGGTCTGAATGCGATCAAACGGCAAGGCGACAACGTCGGCCGCACCGAGATACAGCGGCATTTCATCGTTGGAAATCCGGCGGTTGTGCCAGACGACACCCGTCATGTTGGCAAGTTGTTGCTCGAGTTGTCGCTGATAGGCGCCGTTTGCTTCGCCGGCGATGAGCAATTGCGCGCTGGTTGGCGACAGGCTTTGCCAGGCGTCCAGTAACGCCGGCAATCCCTTGTAAGGACGAATCATGCCCAGGAAAAGCACGGTGCGTTTGGTCTCAGGCAGGCCTAGTCGCTGGCGTGCCGCGGCTGTCGCCGGGGCGGCGGGGTAGGCGCTGCGATAATTGCCGTGCCGGATGATGTGAAGCTTCTCCGGCCAGCAGCGGATTCGGTCGATCGCTTCCTGCCGGCCCGATGCGCCATGCACGATGACGGCGGAGGCCAACTTGCAGAGCCAACCAGTCGCCAAGATTTCCAATTTTGGATACGGCGATTCATGCGACACAACATTGTGCATCGTCCACACGATGCGACGGCCCGACAGGCGCACCAGCGACAAGTCGGTGATGAACTTTAGCGCACACAAGACAAACGCCAGGCGATTGCGGCCGTGCAGATAGGGGCTGATCCAATGCAGATGAAGCACCCGCGCCGGGGCAATCTTTCATTGCGCGATACAGTGGGAATACCCGCCGAAAGCCCTGGGGAAACTCGACGTAGCAACCGCGTTCTGCCAACGATTGCGCTAACAATTCCTGGTAAGGATTGTCCTGCCGATAATCGGGCATCATCAGCACTTTTACCTTCGGCTCGGAAGACGGAGTGTTCGCGCCGGGCGGCGACGCGGCAGCTCGGGGCGAAATTTGTTCGACCGACGCGGTCATCGTGGCAAAACCTTGCCGTTGTGCGCGGCGAGTTGTTCCAGAAATCTTTCGCGGACCAGGCGGGCCATGCCTTCGCGGTACATCAAGTGCCGCACCACGCCGACATAGTGCTTCACGACGCAGCCTTCGGCGCCTTCGGTGAGGCTAACGCGGTATTCGTGTTCCGGCAGCAGCTCGACGCCGTCGCGCGACGCGGCCAAGGCCAAGAGCGTTTGCTCGATCCGCCACACGTGACCTGCCCAGATCGATTCGCTGCCGAGAAAATCTTCCATCCAATCGAAGTTGAAGACCTGCGGACGCAGCACGGCAAGGCCCGAATTGATACGCTCGACCAGTTCGATGCCAAAGCGCTGGCGGGCTTCGTCGGCCGAGACGTTGAGCATCAGGTTTTGCCCCGCATTGAACGCGCTGCACGGCAATTGGTCGGCATCCAGCCGGGAGAGCAATTCGTCGGGTGTTCGGAAGAAAATCAGGTCCGAATCCAGCAGCAGCAAGCGGTCCGCGCGGAGATAAGTGCCGATGTCGAACACTTTGCGAGCCAGCGAGTGGAGGCCTCGATAGCGGGCACAGCGCGGATAGGATTTCAGCGCGGCGGCCACGGTCGAGTCGGCTTCGGCCGCCGAAATGACGCGGGAATCGGGAAAATGGCGGCGGAGAATCTCCAGGTCGGCGGCCGTGAGCGTGCGGTCGTCGTGAATCACGGCCGGGTAGCTGCGCTGCGAAAAGTGATAAAACGATTTCAACGTCCACAATAGATTCAGAAGGTCGTCGTGAGAAACGAGGGTGTGGATCTCAACGTTGGACTGGCGATCGGTGCGGCAAGGCGGCGTGTGGAGGATGCGCGGCCGTACCTGGTTTTTCCAGTACGGCGTGGTCCAACCTTCCCGACGCCAGCGCCGCAAGGAAAACAAGACTCTTCCGGGAGTCAGCACAAGATTCATCGAGCCTTCAGGCAGCCTGCCAACAGGGTGAAGTTCTTTACGGCGTCGGCGCAGCGCCGGCAATCGCCCGGACAGTGACGAACCTGTTGCGGCCCGCTTCGACCAGGCGGTTTGCACGGCGGCGACGGCCTTGGTCGACTCGAGGAAATCCTGAATGGAAATCAGGGCCGAGCCGGCCAGATCGCTGTCGGGAAAAATGTCTTTGATAATGCCCCGCGATTTCACGGAATAGCCGACCAACAGCGCGGGCTTGCCGCTGGATAGCGCGGCGATGGCGGCGTGCATGCGCTGGGCCACGATGAGGTCGCAGGCGGCGATCATCCCCTTGTATTCGCTGGCGGTTTGATCGGCGGCGGCCAAATGCACGCGGCGATCGAAGTCGAGGCGGCGGTGAATTTCGGCGGCGATCAGCCGGTCGTCGTTGGCGACGTACGTTTCCTGCACGTGCGGCACGATCAAAACTTCCGCGCCGATGCGGTCGATCAATGTTCGAACGACTTCAATCCAAGCGTCGAGATGGCGATTTGCATCGAGGCGAGCATATTCGATTACGCCCTGGCTGGGAGCGATGGCGACCAGCGGCGTGCCTGCTGAAATTCCGTACGCCGCCAGCAACGATTCGGTCTGCTCGGCCTCAGGCGGCTGCAACAGCATGGCGGGATCGGCGGTGAGCGCGACCGACTGCGCCGGCAGCTTTAAATCGCGCAGAAGATAATCAAGCGACAGACTTTCGCGCACCGTGATCAGCGAACAGCGGCGAGCGACATCCAGCCATTGCGAACTTTCGGCGGCGGTTTTGAACGGGCCGATGGAGTGGCCCAGCATCGCCACCGGCACGTGATGGCGCAGTGCAAACTGCAATGGATGTAGATGGGCCGGGCGCTGGCGTAGTCGGAGCTGAACACATCGCCCCCCAGGGCGATGAGTAGCGAAGCTTCGCGAATTGCCCGTTGGGCGGCGTCGCAGGGGAGCTGGCCGTGGCGCAACAACGATCGAAGAGTGCGGGTCATCTGCTCGCGCCACGGTTGCAGATCATGCAACGTGTTGGCAATGACTTTGACATCCGTGCAGCCGATTAGTCGAAATGAATCGTATTCCGGCGAACGGGACAGCACCGTGATCTGGGCCGCAGGCCATTGGGCGCGAAGGCCGGCGATGGTCGTCACGACCAGCGCCTCCACGCCGCGATTGCGCAGGCCGGTGACGCCGGTCAGAACGACCTTGGGCGCGAGCATCGAAGCAGCGGCGCGGCTGGCCGCCTGATCGGTGCGCTCAGTCGGAGTTTCTTGGGACAACAGTTGCTGCGACATCAGGAGCTCGAATAGGCAGGCGGCGCGACTTTGCTTTGGGGCACGGTTGCTGCGGTCAGCGCGCCAGCGCGGTGGCGGCGCCTTGCAGCCAAGGTTGTGGACCGTAGGTTTGCGGATAGATGCCCAGGCCGCGGCATTCGCCCAAGCCGCCCCCAATTTGGCCATCGGGCGAAGTAGCGTTCACAAGGGTTTCGAGTGCGGGGCGGATGCAGTTGGCTGCGTCATCGATTCCCAGCGATTCGGCGCGTCGAGCGGCATACGCCACCAGCGCGGTCGTGGAGCTGTCCGGCTGCGCCCGGGTTGCAGAATCGCCCAACCCCAATGGCCGTCGGGTCGTTGATGTTTCACCAGCGTGGCCAGCGCGTTTTGCAGTGCCTCGCGCAATGAACTGAATGCTGGATCATCGGAATTCAGTTCGGCAAGCGTATCGACGATGCCCAGTAGGTACCAACCGACGCCGCGCCCCCATGCCAACAGGCCCAAGCGACGATCGCCCCCGGATACGTAACCGTGGAACGGTAGCGCGGTTTCATCATCGAGATTCCACTCGATGAAGCGTTCCAACTGGCGGAGGGCCAACTGGCGGCTGGCTTGATCGCCGGTCATCCGCGCATGGCGCGCCAGAAACGGGCAAACCATCGCCAGCGTGTCGACCAGCACCTCGTTCGTATCGTTGGCGTAAAGCAGGCTGCCGTCGGGCGACCGAGGATGTTGCTTGAGCATTTCGGCCAGCGCGTCGGCGGCGGCGCTGTAGCGGCGCTCGCCGGTGCACTGCACCAGATACAACAGCGAATAGCCTTGCATGGCGTGTCGCACGGAGTTCGGCGGCCGCTTCCACTTGCCGCTGCGATCGATGCGCTGATCGAAAGCCCACGCCAGCGCTTCCATGTCGGCGGATGGGCCGCGGATGCGGTGCATCGTTTCGGCTCCGAGAAGATTCAAGGCCGTGGTCCAATTGCGGGCATAGTCGGCGTGGCCGTTACCGACGATCGCGTCGTACCAGGCCCGCCAGTTCCACATTTGCCCGCGCATCCGCTGGCGCGTAAGTTGTCCGACGGGTGGCCGATAAATCTGCTGGCGATTTACCTGAGCGACCCGGGCGAGCCAGTCGGATTGTGCGGAGTTCATTTCGCTTCGGGCAGGCGCGGCGGTTTTTTGGGAGCGAGTCCGAATTTGCGAAGGAGGCCTTTGCCCCACACCAACGTACGAAACAGTTTTCCATCCCAGCCGATGCCTTGCTTCAGGCACCAGTGGCGGAAATCGCGATGCAGTGCGCGGGCATTCGGATCGCGCAGGGCACGTTGGCGGTAATGGTCGTTGTAGTATTGGAGACTATCGCGGAAGTTCGCCAGGTTTTGGCGGCTCAGATTTACCCGGCCGCCGCGGCACGCTTCGCTGGGATTGAAAGCCAGCGGCCTGAGATCTTGCAGGTCCAATAGCATCTGGCAGTGCGCCTTGGCGACCAATTCCGGCAGCGGCATGTTGGGATGGGCCCGCTCCAACGCCGGCAGGAACACATCCAGCGGCACACGGAACATGAACGGGTTGTGAAAGTTGCGGTGAGCGTGATAGCCCGGCGTGGCGGCGTAGGTCAAAGCGCACGTAAGGCTGCCGAAATCGAGCGAGCGAATGCCCAGCTCCTCGGCTAACTCGTAGCACAGGATTTTGCGCCGGAGGCCAGCGACAAAATCAGCGTGTCGGCGCCGGTCGCGCGCAGCTCATTGCGCAGGTCTTCTTTGATCAGATCGAGATTCTCGGAAAAATTGCGACCGTCGTTGCGGATTTGATGGAAGCGAACGTCGGCGTCGGCGGGCCAGAAGTCGGCGGCCAGTTGGCGGTAGCGCGGATCGGCGTGCAGCTGGCGCATCAGGGCCGCTTCGGCGCTGGCGAACAGCACACGATGGCGAAGCAAATAGTCTTTTAATTCGAACCACGTCCATTCGAAGATGATGTTGCCGGTCTCGGGCGAGCGATTTCGATATTGGTCCTCGCCTCGGTTAATGCCCAGCGTGGGCAACAAATTGAAGTTCGCGGGATTGTTGTCGCAGTAATCCAGATAGCCACAGCGGTTGACGGCCTGCATGAATCGGTCGCAGTGGCGGTGCTCCATGCCCGAAACGCTGAACACGTATTCGACCGACACGCCACCCTCGGTGGGATAGCGGTAGCGCGGCGGCGGCAGTCCTTCGCGCATGGCGCGGATCCACTGAATTTCGCCGTCGCCGATGCGGAGAAATGAGAATTTTGGATGCTGCTCCAACAGCTCGGTGAGTTCGGCGGCGGCGGCGCGGCGGGCATCGCGGTCGCCCAGTTCCCGCAGGATGCCGAAGAACGGGCGCTGCGGCGGCGATTTGGCAGCGGCGGATTGATCGACCGTGGTCATGCGTTTGAGCTGACGGAGCTGGCGATTTGGGGCTGATCGGCCGAATCGCTTCGATCAACCGCCGCCGGCTGGCGCGTCGTCAGCCGGAGCCAATGCATTCGGCAGGGGCGATGTTCGTTGAGGGGCAACATTCGATATCGCCGCGGGAAGAGGCCCACAACGCCGGAAAGGCAGGTGTTTTCTTCCAGTTGGCGCGGCTGCTCATCGAATCGCTCGACCGTGTGGCTGTCGCCAAATCGAGCCAGGATTTCCTGCGTGAGGCCGGGCAAGACGAATTCGTGGACTTCGACGAGAATGTCTTGCCGCTTGAGCGCGGGCACGCGGATCGGGTCCAAAAGCAGCGATTCGAAACCTTCCACATCCATTAGCAGCAGCGACGTTCGATTGGCGGCGGCATCGAGTTGCTCATTCAAACCCGCCACAGTGCATGCGCCGAAGACCGACAGCCGATCGGCCACGCCGTTCAATCTCGCCATTTCCATCACCAGCTCTTGCCCGGCGGGATTGGTTTCGAACGCCACGACACGCGAAGCCAAACCGGCGAACAACATTCCGACGGCGTAATATCCCTCGGCCGCACCGATATCGAAGGCCACGTCAACGGGATGTTGCCGCAAATGCTCCAACAGCGGATGCAACTCGCGCTCGTACGAGCCCAACAGCTTGGGGTGCAAATGGCTGCCGACGGCGCCTTGCACATAGCGCATGCCGCGAAACGGCCCCCGCATCACCACGAAGTGCGACGCCCGTTCGACTTGTGCCAGCGCCATCCGAGAGGGATTCAAGCCGCTGGGGATCACTTTGCGAAGAATTTTGCGGAGCATTGGTTTCAGTCAGCCTCTATCCATCCACCTGCTGCATCAATTCCGAAGCGCTCTTGGGCGGCCGCGCGACGGGAAACGAGCGGCTCAGCCGGCGAACAATTCGTTTGGCAGTCTTGCCGAACCAAGACAGATTGCAGTGGGAGTCCAAGGCCAGCCACCAATGGCGCGGCGAAAGCGGAGCGCGGCGGAGCAGGCGCCGGGCGTGCTTTCGGGCCGTGCGTCGGTTGCCGGCCGAGAGCGACAACAGGCACCAACGCTCGATACAGGCCAACTCGGTCATCGGGCGCGGACTACCGGCTTGCCACTGCGTGCCAATCGATTCCAGCGGAATGCCGCGGCGCTGGCAGGCGTCGGCCATCAGCCGCTGGCGATTCTCGCGCTGATCGGTTTGGCGCGTGTAGCACACACTCGAGCGAAGCTGCCGATACAGATACAGCACATCGGGCACATTGGCCAACTGGCCGATCTCCGCCAGCCGAATGAACAAGTCTTTGTGTTCGGTCCATTCAAACTCTTTGCGATAGGCTCCGACCTGGCGGACGGCTTCGGTGCGCATGACGACCGAGGCGGCAATCAGCGCCGAACCGCCGAAGCGCAGCAGATCGTCATTCAGGCGGCGCGGGTCTGTCCAGGCGGGGACGATGCACAGCGGATCCCCCTCCTCGTCGACCAACTGCGCCGAGGCGCCGACGGCGACACACGAGGGATTTTGTTCCAAGTATTCGACCTGAAGCTGCAAACGCTGCGGCAGGCTGACGTCGTCGCCGTCCATGCGGGCGACGTATTTGCCGCAGGCGGCGGCCAGCCCGTCGTTCAGCGCGCCCACGATGCCGGTGTTCGGCCGGCTGATGATGCGGATGCGGTCGTCCTGGCGAGCGTATTCCTCCAGCACGGCAAGCGAATCGTCCGTCGAGCCGTCGTCGACAACGATGAACTCAAAGTCTTTCCAAGTTTGGCGGAGAATGCTTTCAACTGCCTCGGCCAGGTACGGGCCGCAGTTGCAAACCGGCATGATGACGGAAACGGTCGGATTCGGCTTCATGATGCGCAAACGGTTTCCAACAACGAGGCAATCCGATTGTAGGCCGCGATGGACAAGGCGATTTGCGCTTCGGCTCGCTGGATCAATGCGGGGCGAAGCTGCTCGGCCTGTTCGTACGATGCGAGGATGGCGGACGACAGCGATTGTTGCCAATCCGCGGTGCGCAGATCGATTGTCTGGCAGCCGCCGGGAAACTGATCGGCCAGACCCAGGAACTTGTGCAAGTAATAGTCGCTGGCGGCCAGGCCCACGACGGAAATGCCCATGGCCAGCGCGAACACGCCCGCATGATAGCTGCCGGTGATCATGGTGCGGCACTGAGCGACCAGCGGCATCAAATCCGCCGGGTGTTCAACCGCCGGCGGGATTTCGATCACCCGCGGGCAGCGTTTGAGAATCGGGGCGGTAACCTCGCGATCGCCGGCCCCATCATCGGCAATGCGGATCGGAATTGAAATGCTCGGCGCAGCCAAACCCTGCGACAAGTGGCCAATCACTTCGGCCAAGCTGGAAATTGTGCCCTCATCCACCCCGGAGTAATCGGTCCTGCGAACGTTGATGCCTAAGGCGCTGCCGAATCTCTCGGGCCGCGCGGTACGCGATCTCAATAGCGTCGTCACCGGTGACCATCGCATTTTCCCGATTGACGCCCAGCGATTGAGCCAGCGGCAGGCCGTGTCGACCTTCGCGCAGCCCAAGGAAATTGACGTGCGGAACAACCTGTTGCAACACGTTTCGCAAATGGGGGCTTTCCGCCGGGCCCAAACCTTGGCTGAACATGGCCACCGGTTTTTGCATCGAGCGGGCCAAGTGCAACATCAGCAGGACCATCACGGCATGGTAAGCGAACTCATCGTTCAGCCCGCCGGAGCCTGTGGCCACTACCAAATCGACCGATTCCAGAAACTCGACAAATTTGCGCGCTTCCTGCGAATCTGCATCGGGCAACGGCCACGATGCGGCGCGATGCACGCTTTCCCAAATTCGGGGCGCTTCAAGCGGGTCATGCTTTCGGAGCGCGAGTGGTTCCAACGATTGGCGAATGCCATGCGTTGCGGCCAGCGCGGGATGAGTCGCTGGCGGCACCAGGCCTTCCGCCCCGTGGAATAGTAAGGAATTGCGTACGGCGCAATTTCGCGCAGCCGCTGCGGGGCGCTGGTCAGCACGTGCATTTCCGCGTCGGGAAACAACGCCCGCAGCCGGTCCAGACCGACCTGCAGCATGGCGTGATCGCCGAGGTTGGTTAGCTTGTAGGAGCTGTTTTCAACCAGAATCCGCATCCGGTTCGACCTTGTAGCGAAAATACGGCGACAAATTGTGCTGCATGTACTGCGTGATGAGTTCGACATCGGCCGGCGGCAGATAATCGCGAAATCCGCCGATCACTCCGCGGCGAGTTTTGAACGAGTCCTTGTCCCAAGCGCCGCCGGCTTTCAGAGCGGTATCCTGCACTTTGCCGCTGGTTTCCATTTTCCGCATGTTCTCAAACTGTGAAAAGTCGATCGCCTCCTCCACGTGCTCGTCGGAAATGTGATTCATGCCGATGAACTTCAAGAGCCGGTACGTTTCGTCCCGGGTGTTGTTGTGCAGGTCTTCATAGCGCATCAACATGAAGGCCCTGGGCACGCGGCGATTGGCGGCCCAAATGTTGTAGTAGTTGACGATCGTTTCAAATCCCCCGACATCTTGTTTGACAAACTCAGACATGGTGCCGGTGAAAGGTTGCACGCGCGGACGAAGGCCTTCGGGGACCATGGCGCGTTCTTCCTCGATGTATTTGGGCAGCCGCTTGGAAAGCTCGAAGTACAGCGACACGATCACGTCGCGCGGATCGCGCACCAGAAAGATGACACCCTGCTCGGCGTATTCTTCCTTCGTCGGCTTGAGCTCGCGTGGTCGGCGCCAATGAGGAACATCGTCGTGCCGCGGACGAATCAGTGGCAGTTCCGCGCATAATTCGGCGAGCTTGGCGAAACTGAACGCCAATGCCACGCTTTGATCGCGGGGAATGCCAAGGTGATTCGCCACGGCGCGGGCCAAAAGCATGCGCACCCACGTGCGGCCGCATTTGGGGAAGGAGATGAGCGCCACCTCCGGGCGCGGCGGGAGTTCCTCTGGCCGCGGAATCAGCCGCTCTTTCAGGCGGCGGAACCTTTCGAGCATGGAATCGATCACGACGTGGCGGCGTTTTGCTGAGGCGCGGAGGGCAGTGCCGCGCCGTTTGAGGATCGTTCGACGCGGTCGACGCTCCACGTGGCCGGGAAGTAACATGGCGCATGCCGCGCGTCGTCCACGCGACCCGTGCCATGCCGGTCGGCGGCGGCAACTTCGATTGGCAGCGCCGATTCGACGAAGTCAATCGTGTCGCCCAACTGCGATGCAATCCGGACCGAAAGGTAGTACAGGCCCGGCAATAGATTCATCTGCGAGATGCGGCAGTTCAACTTCACCAGCCCGGAGAAAGCAGGCAACTCGCCCTGGGAATTGAAGGAGCTAATCCGCGAGATTCGTTGCCCTTGGCTGCTGGTGACAAACAGCCGCAACTCGGGGTGCGGAATTTCCGTGGCGCAATCGTAGGTGAACTCGACGTTCCAATCGACGCCCATCGGCACGATTGACGCCGGTTGGCCCTCGTCGTTGAGCAGGCGAATTTCGACCAACCGCGCCTGGCCGGAACCACGGCGATCGGTGCGCTGGCCGACGGGAATGCCGCCCGACTGGAAGTTGCTTTCCAGGTATTTGGAGGTGGCGGTGGTGGGATCCGTGTCGGCCACGATCGCTCCTTGATCCAACAGCAAACAGCGCGTGCACAGGTTTTGGACGGCAGCCATGTTGTGGCTGACGAACAGCACGGTGCGGCCGTGATGGGCCACGTCGCTCATCTTGCCCAGGCACTTTTTCTGGAACGCCGCGTCGCCGACGGCCAGCACTTCGTCGACGATCAGAATCTCCGGCTCCAAATGCGCCGCCACGGCAAACGCCAACCGCATGTACATGCCGCTGGAATAGCGTTTGACCGGCGTATCCAGGAATTTTTCGATTTCGGCGAAGGCCACGATCTCGTCGAACTGCCGGGCGATCTCGCGCCGGCTCATGCCGAGGATCGCGCCGTTGAGATAGACGTTTTCGCGCCCGGTGAGTTCGGGATGGAAGCCGGTGCCGACTTCCAGCAGGCTGCCGACGCGGCCGATCAGTTCGACGCGACCTTCGGTGGGCTCGGTGATTTGAGAGAGAATCTTGAGCAGCGTGCTTTTGCCGGCGCCGTTGCGGCCGATAATGCCGACCACTTCGCCCTGTTGGACATCGAACGATAGATCTTTCAGCGCCCAGAAGCGTTCGGATTCGTGGGCTCGGCCGGCCAGCCGGCGCAAACGTCGCAGCGGAGACGAAACCATGCCGGCCAAGGCTTCGCGGAAATTGGTGTGCCGCGTCCCCAGCGCGCCGATTTGGTACTGCTTGCCGAGATTTTCAACGCGGATGACTGGGGAATTCATCAAATGATGTCGGCGAAACGCCGTTCGACCCGGCGGAAATACAACACGCCGACGACAAGCAACAGCAGCGACACTCCACTAGAGACGGCAAAACAAGCCCAGGGAAACGGCTCTCCCAGCAGCGCGAAAGCGAAAGCCGGCGATCATGCCCACCATCGGATTGAGCGCGTACCACAAACGGTATCGTTCAGGAATCAATTGCAGCGGATAGACCACCGGGCTGGCGAACATCCAAAGTTGCACAATGAAACCGATGACGTAGCGGAAATCGCGGTAAGCGATCACCAGCGCGGCCAGCAGCGTGCCCATGCCCATGGCGGCTACCATCGTGCCCAGCAAGAATAAGGGAAGGAAGACGACCGTAGGAGTCAGCGCGACGCCGTGTGAAAGCAACAGGATCAGCATCACGCAGAACGAAATGGAAAAATCGACCAGTCCGCTGCCGATCGGCGCCAACGGGATGAACAAGCGTGGAAAATATATCTTGCTGATCAGATTGGCGCTGGAAACCAGGCTTTGTCCCGATTGATTCACCGAGTTGGCAAAAAACTGCCACGGCAACAGTGCGGCGAACAAGAACACGGAAAAACTGCCCTTCACGTTTTGCGACATCCCGCCGAAGTAACCGAAGAAAATCACCAACACGACCATCGTCATCACGGGCTGAACAATTGCCCATAAGACTCCGAACACCGTCTGCTTGTAGCGAACCTTGACGTCGCGCCACACCAAAAAGTAGAGCAGCTCGCGATACCGCCACAGTTCCTGAAAATCGATGGCGCGCCAGCCGGGCCGGGCCTGGATGACGCGACGATGGCGCGGCGCGGCAAGCGGCACCGGCAGAGCGCTGAGCGGGTCCGGCGCAGACAACGAAGCCGATTCGACCAAAGGGGTGCTCATGTCGCCAAGGAATTCAGGGGATTGCCGATTCCAAGGAAGTGAACTCGTCGGTTGCTTGAGACGGATTAGCCGGCGGCTGCTCGGCGGCAAGCTGTCCGTTCAGCACACATTCCAATTGCCGCCGGAAATCGGCGGTGCAAACGGAACGGTCGAAACATCGTTGGGCGACCTGGCGGGCGCTGGCGCCCCAGGCCGCTAGTTGTTCCGGCGCGGCGGCCAGGCGCTGGATCATAATCGCCAATTGTGCGGGCTCGCACGGCGGGCAGACTGCCCCCACTTCGAGCTCCTCGACCAGCTCGGCCAATTCGCAATCATCTGGCGCCACGGCCAGTACCGGTGTGCCGGAGGCCAGCGCGCCATATAGTTTGCTGGGCATCAGGCAGCTCACCACGCGGGGATCGACAGGCACCAGATGTAATTGAGCCGCGCTCAGACTCAGTGATAGTTGCTCTTTGGGTTGATACGGCAAAAAGCGGACATTGGTTAACTCATTGCGGAGAGCCTGCTCTTTCAACTGCGATTTCAAAACGCCGTCGCCCACCAGGAGGAAAACGATGTCGGCATGGTGGCGCAATAAGCGGGCCGCTTCCAGAATGTCTTCCAACCGCTGGCACAATCCGAGATTGCCGGAGTACATGACGACGAACTGATTGACCACGTCGTGCTTGCGGCGGAAGGGATTGTCCTGCTTTCGCGGCTCAAGCGCAGTCGTGTCAACCCAGTTCGACACGCAGGCGATCCGCTCGGCGGGCACTCCTGAAGTGGCCAGGCGATCGTGCATATCGCGGCTGAGAACTACCACGCGGTCGGCGCGGCGATAGACGGCGAACATTGCTCGGCGGAGCCAGCGGGTGAGAAAGTTGTCGGGCAGCTTGCCCAGCGCCACGGCGATGTCGGGATAAATATCCTGCAGATAGACGACCAATTTCGCGCCGCGCAGCCGACGCACCAGCGCCTACGAAGCACAGCAAGGGCGGATCGCTCTGCACGACAACGAGATCGGGCCGCGGCGCCGTAGCGCGGCGATCGTCGCCGAAATCACGAACGTGAGGTAATTGACGGCGCGGCCAAGCAAATTGGCTTTGGGAAATCGCGTATGCCACAGCCGATGAATGGCGACGTTCCCGCGGCGATCCCAGCCGTGCTTCTTAAATGTCGCTTCTTGGACGATGGAATTCGGTTGGCCGGCGATCACGTGGACATCGAAGCGGGACGACAAATCCTCACAGAGTTCGGTCAACAGCTGGCCCGTGGCCTCGGCATCGGGCCAGTAGGAACGATTGACGAACAACAGGCGAGGGCGCTGCGAGGCGCTGGAAGACTTAGACATGAAGTTGCGGCGGGGAAGGCGTGGGCTGGTGGCTACTGCCGCAAAAAGACTTCGAGTTGGGGGGCGATCTGCCCGGCCAGGTCGAGCAACTGCGTCTCGACGGCGGCCGGCTCGGGGGCGTCGGCTTGCAACATCACTTTCATTACCGGCGGCCGTGTTTTGCCAAAGCCGCGATGTTTTTGCAGGACCGCGCGGACTTCGTTGTCATCGAGCGTGACCGTGGAATCGGCCAGCGCCCAATAGAGCAACGCCACGCGCTGTTCCTTATTCTGCAACAACAAGATCCGCGCTTTGAACGGCTGGCCGCCCGGCGGCGTTACCTTGACAATTTT
>CAVRAW010000007.1:0-118979 GCA_963719205.1 Pirellulales bacterium
CAACCGGCGGTTATGGTTACTTCGAAGGAGAAAGTTACGACTATGATGTGCGCCCGTGGCATGTGCTGCATCGGTGCGCGATCGTAGGGCTGGCCGACGACGTATGGGTGATTATCGATGATCTGCTGGGCTCGGGAGAGCACACTGCCACTCTGCGCTGGCATTTGCCGGAGGCGCCGTGCGGCTGAATGCGGAACAGGCCACGATCGCGGCCGAAACACCGGCGGGCGAATGTTTTCTGACGCTGCCCAACGGCGATGTGCATCCTTGGAAGCGGCTGGAAATTGTTCAAGGCTATCGGTCGGAATACTACGGCCAGCGACGGGCGATTCCGCTGGTGGAGGCCAAAGTCAGCGGCGAGTTGCCGTTGCGACTGGTGACGCTGGTGGCGGCTGAAGCCCCGGCGATGTGGCATCGGGAGGCGGCTGGCTCGCAGGAGGAGAGTTACGAATTACGGCGTGGCGAGGCGGCTTGGAAAATTGAGTTCGCGCGCGGTTGTGCAAGTCGCAGCGAGTTGTAGTAAATATTCGTTCGGGCGTGCCGAGCGGCAAACGGACCGATCGTGGTCCCGCTGCGGCGGCGTCCGCGATGCAATAAAACATGCACGTATTGTTGATCCATCAAGTGTTTGTCTCCCCGGAAGAGCCCGGCGGAACGCGTCACGTGGAACTGATGTCACGAGTGGTGCAAGCGGGACATCGTGCCACCATTGTGGCCAGCAATCTCAGCTATGTGACCGGCAAGGAATTTGTCAGCGGACGCCATTGGGTCACGGAACAGCATGTGCAAGGGATTCGAGTGCTGCGGGCGTACACGTATCCTTCATTGCACCGGAGCTTCGCCTGTGGCACCATTTCGTTTTTGAGCTTCATGTTCACGGCGGTCTGGGCCGGCTGGAAAGCGGGCAAAGTGGACTTGGTGATGGGCACGTGAGCCGCTGTTTCAAACGTTGTCGGCCTGGCTGATCGCTTGCATGCGACGGCGACCATTCCTGCTGGAAATCCGCGATCTGTGGCCGGAATTCGGCATCGATTTGGGCATTCTCAAAAACCCGGTGCTGATTTGGATCGCCCGGCGGGTGGAAATGTTCATCTATCGGCGAGCCACGCACTTCCTGGTCAACTCGCCGGCCTATCGAGATTATCTGATCACCAAAGGCGTGCCGAGAAAGAAGATCAGTTTCATCGCCAACGGCGTCGATCCGACGTTGTTCCAGCCGGAAAGCGACGGAGGCAAGCTGCGGAAAGCTTTCGGCGTCGAGAACAAATTTGTCGTCACATACGCCGGACGCTGGCGATCAGCTACGACATTGACACCATCCTGCGAGCCGCCGCGGAACTTCGCGATCAGCCGGGTATTCACTTTTTAATCGTTGGCGACGGCAAGGAGCGGGCGAATTTAGAAGCGCTAGCGAAGGACCTAAAGCTCGAGCATGTGACCTTCACCGGACGCAACCAAAAAATCAGATCCCCGAAGTGCTGGCCGCCTCCGACGTCTGCGTGGCCACGCTCAAGAACATCCGCATGTTCAGCACGACGTATCCCAACAAGGTGTTCGATTACATGGCGGCCGGCCGGCCGATTGCGCTGGCCATCGACGGCGTGATCCGGCAGGTCGTCGAAGCCGCGGGGGGAGGAATTTTGTTCCGCCGGGCGATTCGCACGCGCTGGCCGAAGTCATTCGCCGGCTGCATGACGATCGCGCAGCCGCCCGGGCCATGGGGCAAAAATCGCGGCGTTACGTCGAACAACACTTTAATCGCGCCCAACAAGCCGACCTTTTGTGCCGACTGGTGGAGCGATTGGCAGAGCATGGGCGCGCGGAGGCGGAAGATTCGTCGAACGAGCCGCCGACCGCCGGGCGCGTCTCGATCAATTTATTTCAGGAAAGTCGCCGCACTTCAGCCTAACCGCGGCACGTGTTCACCGATGTATCGCCGTTTCGGTAAACGAATGTTCGATTTGGCGTTGGTGATTCCGGCACTCGTTGTACTTGCGCCTGTCATCGCGCTCACGGCGCTGGCGGCGCGCATGGCGATGGGGCGCGGCGTGCTGTACCGGCAGGAGCGACCCGGGCTGCACGGCCAGCCATTCCGGTTGTACAAATTTCGCACCATGATCGACGCTTATGACGAACACGGGAATCCGCTATCGGATGCGGAGCGATTGACGCCGTTTGGCCACTGGCTGCGGAAGTTCAGCTTGGACGAACTGCCGCAATTGTGGAACGTGCTGCGCGGCGACATGAGCTTGGTCGGGCCAAGGCCGCTGGTGATCCGTTATTTGCCGCGCTACACTCCGGAGCAGTTCCGCCGGCACGAGGTTCGGCCGGGGCTGACCGGCTGGACGCAAACCAACGGTCGCAACGCCCTCTCGTGGGACCAAAAATTCCAGTTCGACGTGTGGTACGTGGACCATTTGAGCCTATGGCTGGACGTCAAGATCATTGCCCGCACGTTCTGGCTGGTGCTGCGGCGAGCGAACGTGAGCGCGGAAGGGCACGCCACGATGCCGGAATTCATGGGGTCGGCGGCGAACAGTGGATCGGCCGAGCCGGCGAGCTCTTCGGTGCGAGTGTCTTGAGTGCCGGACTTTGAGAGCTAAGATTGAACCTACCGCCCGTTGCGGACGTTTCCAAACGATGACCATCGCCACGCCGCCCGTTCCAAACGCCCTCGAATCTCACGATTTCATTCCGGGATGGCCAAGCTCCAAAAATTGATTGTGATGGGCGCGGGCGGTCTGGGCTCCGAAGTCGTGTGGGCGGCCGAAAATCGGAACGCCAGCTCGCCGACCTTCGAGATCCTCGGATTCTGTGACGACGATGCGGCGAAAAGAGGGGGCAAATTCTTAGGTTACGCTGTGTTGGGCAATCCGGAGGAAGTCGATTCGATGTTTCCCGAGAAGCCGGGTTTTTTGTGCGCGGTCGGCAACAATCGGCGGCGCGCCGAGCTTGCGCAGCGTTTCTTGGCGCTGGGTTGGACGCCGGTGACAGTTGTTGATCCGTCGGCGATTATCGCCAGGGAAGTCCGCATCGGATCGGGCACGTATATCGCCGCGGGTAGCACGGTGTCGCCCAATGCTCAGGTTGGGTCGCACGTCATTTTGAACCTCAATAGCACGGTGACTCACGATAACCTCGTGGAGGACTACGTGCAGATTTGCCCTGGGGCGAGCGTGTCGGGATACAGCATCGTGAAGACGGCGCCCTGGTGGGGTCGAACGCGGTCGTAGCGCCTTGGGTCACGATCGGCGAGTGGGCCACGCTGGGCGCGAACTCTTTTGCCGTAGAAAACGTTCCCGATGGCGCCACCGCGATGGGCATTCCCGCCCGCGTGATGTTTCGCGCCGAACAAAACTTGACGGTTGCCGTGTTCCAGTTGCATCACATCGGATATCTGGTCGCCGACATTCCGGCCTCCGCGGATGAATTCGTCGAGCGATTCGGGTACGTCGTGGAAAGCCCGGTAATCGTCGATCCGGTACAAACGGCACACGTGCAGCTTCTCCGACAGCCGGGAGCCGGGCATTGGCTGGAGTTGATTGCCCCGATGGATTCCGGGAGTAAACTTTCCAAGGCACTTGAGCGCGGCGGTGGATGGCACCATGTTTGTTATGAGGTGCCAAATTTGCCGCAGGCGTGCCGACAGCTTCGCGATCAGGGTTTGCTGCCGCTGGGCAGCATTCAACCGGCGAAGGCCTTTTCGGGTCGACCGTTGGCCTGGTTTATGGACCGTGCCAAGCTGCTGGTGGAGCTGATCGAAAGCGGACCGGGTGATTTTTCGTTGGCCAACGTCCGGGACACAAATCGCACGCAACCATGACGATTCGCCAGCGGCTGCGCAATGTTGTGCTGGGGGTGCTCGACGATCCGGAGATCGAGTACAGCGACGCTCTTTCGCCTGCCAATTGCGCGGCCTGGGATTCGGTCGCCATGGTGCAGATCGCGCTGGCGGTTGAAGCAGAGTTCGACGTGCGATTCACCACGAACGAAATGGCAAAGATGAATTGCGTGGGCGACCTGGTAAAACTGTTGGAAGCGCACGGACTTCGCGACGAAGGCTAACCGTTAACTCGTCCAGATGAAGGAAGAAAAAGCGGATCTCGAGAGAATACTGGCCGTGCTGGACGCGACCGCAGCCCAAATGCCGGATGATCCTGTGCTGGTCGAAGATTGGATTGAACGGCTCACAGCGAACGGATTTCTGGACACGCCGCAGTTAACTAAGCGATTCGCGGCCGGCGGCAGTTGGGATGCATCCGCTTTTGGTCGCCGCCTCATCGCGCGCATCCAAGAAAGCCGGCGCGATTGGAAGCATGCGGTTGCCCGTTGGACGCGGGTGATCGATGCCGCCTCGGGAATCGATCATGAAGCGCTTTTGAGTCTGCGCGGGCCCGGGCACAAGTTGGCGACAACGCCGAGGCATTTGCCGACCTGCGAGCGGCCGTCGCGGAAAACGGAGATTTCGGATTTCTGACTCGGGCCGCGAAGGTGTATCGGCGGTTGCGGCAAAAAGCTGCGCCGCCATCGCTGCGGCAGACGAAAGTGGCGCTGTTGTCGAGCACCACGACCGCATTGGCGGCGCCGCTTTTGGAATTGGCGTGCTTCCGCGACGGGATCGACGCCACGCTGTACGAAGCGCCGTACGACAGCTATCGGCAGCAGATTCTCGATCCGCAATCGGAGCTGTATCGCTTTGGCCCGGAGGTGGTGCTGATTGCCACGCACTGGCGCGATGCGAACTTGCCTGCGTTTTCGGAGAATCCAGAAGCGCGTGTGACTGAGGTGACCCAGAGCTTTGAACAGCTCTGGATTACGCTGCTGAAGCGGTTGCCGTGCCGAGTGATCCAGCACAGTTTCGATCAGCCGCCGGCGCGCTCGTTCGGGAATTTGAGTCACACGCTGGCCGGCGGGCGGGCGGCGATGTTGCGCGATCTCAACCGGCGGTTTGTGGCCAAGGCGCCGACGGCGGTCACCATATTGGATTTGGAATACACGCAAGCCCGCTGCGGCGGGAAATGGTCGGACGATGCAATCTGGCACATCGCCAAGCAGCATCCTGCTACGGCGGCGCTGCCGGTGCTGGTGGATCAGCAATTGGCGTGGTGCGCAGCGCACCTTGGGTTAACGAAAAAGGTGCTGGTATTTGATCTGGATAATACGCTGTGGGGCGGTGTGATTGGCGAGGACGGATTGGAGGGGATCAACATTGGTCCGCCGTCGCCGGCCGGCGAAGCGTTTCAAGCGCTCCAGCGTTACGCCAAGGAGCTGAAAACCCGCGGAGTGCTGCTGGCCGTGTGCTCGAAGAACAACGAGGCCGACGCAAAGTTGCCGTTTGAGAAGCACGATGCGATGATCTTGCGGCTGGACGATTTTGCGCTATTTCTTGCCAACTGGGATGATAAACCCGCGAACCTGCGCACCGCTGCCGAGGCGCTGAGCCTGGGATTGGATAGCTTCGTGCTCTTGGACGACAATCCGACCGAGCGGGCGTTTGTGCGGCGCGAGCTGCCGGAGGTTGCCGTGCCGGAGCTGGGAAACGATCCGGCGACCTTTGTGGAGGCGCTCGACCGGCGGATGTGCTTCGAGGCGGTCACGCTTTCGGAGGAAGACCTCCAGCGTCATAAGCAGTATCAAGAAAATGCAGCGCGGCATCAGATCCAACAACAGAGCGGGTCGCTCGATGAATTCCTGCGCGAGCTTCAAATGGAAGCGGAATTGGGACCGGTGAACGAATCGGTGTTGGCGCGGGTGGTGCAATTGTTGGGGAAAACCAACCAGTTCAATCTGACGACGCGGCGTCATGGCGAAAGCGAAGTGCGCGGGATGATGCAATCGCCGCGATGGTGGACGCAGTATTTCAAGCTGCGCGATCGCTTTGGCGACAATGGCCTGATCGGACTGATGTTTGCCCAGGAAGCCGACGACGCGCCTGGGACGTGGGAAATCGACACGTGGCTAATGAGCTGCCGGGTGATTGGCCGCAAGATGGAAGAATTGATGCTCGCCACGCTGGTGCAGGCGGCCCAGGAAAGGGGCATCCGGCGGGTGCGAGGGGTTTACATCCCGACGGCCAAGAACACCATGGTCGCCGATCTCTACGCTCGGCTGGGCTTTACGGCCGTCGGCGCCGCGGCAGGATCGCAGGTCTTCGAATTCGACCTGGCGACGCAGCCGGCGCCGGCGTGCGATTGCATCCAGGTTCTACGCCCCACTGAGGCGTAACGCGCCGGGCACCCCAATCGGATTGAGACCAACTGCGTGCATTGTGCCGATTATTCCGGCGCCGTGGCCCCAGGAGCGGCGGGCCGCCGGAACTACGACGCAGCGGGAGCGGCGCGGCCCGCGCTATAATGAAAGAATTCCGCGGTCGCCGGCGCACTGGTGAACAGCACCAGAGGCGTCTTCTTCGTCTTCTTCGCACGGCAGGATCGACTTGTCACGTTTGCGCTCGCTATTGATCTTTGGCACGCGGCCCGAGGCCATCAAATTGGCCCCGGTGGTGCATGCATGCCGCAATCATCCACAGATCGAATTGATCGTGTGCCTGACGGGACAGCATCGCGAAATGCTGGATCAAGTGGTGCAGTACTTCGAGCTGCCGGTCGACGCGGATTTGCAATTGATGCAGCCGAATCAATCGTTGGCGGGGCTGACGGCGCGGTGCGTCGAGGGAATTGACGGGTTGCTGACGCGATTCTCACCGCACTGTTTGGTCGCACAGGGCGACACCACCACGGTGATGGCCGCGGCGATGGCCGCGTTTTATCGCCAGGTTCCGTACGTTCACGTGGAAGCGGGTTTGCGCACCGGGAATCTGCAGGCGCCGTGGCCGGAAGAGTTCAACCGCCGCGTGGCCAGCGTGGTCACCACGTTGCACTGCGCCCGACCAGGTGGGCGGCCGATAATCTGCTGCGTGAAGGAATCGACCCGGCCAGCGTGCACGTGACCGGCAACACGGTGGTCGATGCTTTGCTGTGGACGCTGGGGCGAGAACGAGAGAGGTCGGGCAAGTGGATGGAGAAATACGCCTTCCTCGGCCAACGGCGGATGGTGCTGATTACCGGGCATCGCCGCGAGAATTTCGGGCCGGGGTTTGAAAACATCTGCCAGGCCATCGCCACGCTGGCCGAACGGTTTGCGGACGTGGCCTTCGTGTACCCGGTGCACCTGAATCCGAACGTGCAGGAGCCGGTTTACCGGATGCTCGGAAAACGAGACAATGTGCACTTGATGGAGCCGGTGGCGTATCCGGAATTTGTGTGGCTGATGGATCGCTCGACGCTGATCCTGAGCGATTCTGGCGGCGTACAAGAGGAAGCGCCGTCGCTACGCAAGCCGGTTTTGGTGATGCGGGAAACGACCGAGCGGCCGGAGGCGGTCGAGGCCGGGGCGGTGGAGTTGGTCGGCACGTCGCTTGAGCGGATCGTGGGGGGAGTGACGCGGCTGTTGACCGACGCGAAAGAGTACGCCCGGCGACAAATCGATCACAATCCCTACGGCGACGGCAAAGCGGCGCAGCGAATCGTGGAATTGATGCTTCAACAAAATTGGCGGCAGTGAAAACAGGATTGGATGCATGAAGGCTGACTCATCGACATTTGCCGCGACTGCTCCCATCACGCCGGCCACTACCACGGTGTGCGTGATGGGTTTGGGCTACATCGGGCTGCCGACCGCCAGCATTTTAGCGAACAAGGGTTACCACGTGCTGGGCGTCGATGTGCGCCCCGAAGTGGTGCAAACGATCAATCAGGGACGCATTCACATCGAAGAGCCGGACTTGGAGATTTTGGTTCGTTCGGCAGTCAATAGTGGGCAGTTGAAAGCGGTGAACGAGCCGCAGCCGGCTGACGTGTTCATCATCTGCGTGCCGACGCCGATTTGCGCTGATCATTCGCCTGACCTGTCTTACGTGGAGCAAGCATCGCGGGCGATCCGGCCGGCGGTGCGGCAAGGGAATCTTGTAATTTTGGAATCGACCAGTCCGCCGCGGACGACAGAGCGCGTCGTCGTACCGCAAGCGATTCCTCCGGAACTGACCGTGGGGCGCGACGTCTTCGTCGCGCATTGCCCGGAGCGAGTTTTGCCGGGGCGAATTCTGCTGGAAGCGGTGCGGAACGATCGGGTGATCGGCGGCATGACGCCGGCTTGCACCGCCGGGCGCGGCAGTTTTACGAGACGTTCGTGCAGGGGGAAATCTTCACCACCAGCGCCGTGGCCGCGGAAGTGACCAAGCTCGTGGAGAATTCGTACCGCGACGTGAACATCGCGCTGGCCAACGAGCTGTCGATGCTGGCGGATTCGCTGGGAATCGATCCGTGGGAGATAATCGCGCTGGCGAATCGGCATCCGCGGGTGAATATATTGCAGCCGGGACCGGGGGTGGGCGGGCATTGCATCAGCGTGGATCCTTGGTTCTTGGTGCATTCGGCGCCGGAACTGACGCCGCTGATTCGCACGGCACGCGAGGTGAACGACCGCAAGCCGCACTTTGTGGTTGAGCACGTGCTGGAGTTAGCCAAGCAATTCGCCAAGCCGCGCATCGGCTGCCTGGGGCTGACTTATAAGGCGGACGTGGACGATCTGCGCGAAAGCCCGTCGCTGGAAATTGTGCGCGAGTTGCACAAGCGTTCGGGGGGCGAGGTGATGGCGTGCGATCCGTACGTGTCGCCGGAGCGATTCAAAGAGTTTCCGCTGTTTAGCTTTGAGGAAGTGATCGCCAAGTGCCAGATGCTGGTGCTGCTGACGGATCATCGGCAGTTCAAGGAGGTGCCGAAGCGCGTGTTGCAGGAAAAGGTAATCGTCGATACGCGGGGACTGTGGCGATGAGGAAGCAAGCAGCAGGCGGTAGGCGGTAAACAGACCAATGAAACAAGTTGTTCAAAACTTGCGATCCGGCGTGCTGGAGCTGTTGGACGTGCCGTGTCCGCGCGTATCGGCTGGAAACGTGCTGATCCAGACGCGAGCCACGGTGATTTCCGCGGGCACGGAGCGGATGCTCGTGGAATTTGGGCGCGCCGGGATGGTGTCGAAGGCGCGGCAGCAGCCGGAAAAAGTGCGCCAGGTAATCGACAAGATCAAGACGGACGGTTTGCTGCCGACTCTGGAAGCGGTGCTGTTCAAACTCGACGAGCCGCTGCCTTTGGGCTACTGCAACGCGGGAACGGTAGTGGAAGTGGGGCCGGGCGTGCGGCGATTCGCGGTGGGAGACCGTGTGGTTAGTAACGGCCCGCACGCGGAGATGGTTCACCGGCCGGAGAATCTGTGCGCGAAAATCCCGGACAACGTGAGCGACGAACACGCGCCGATGGCGATTTTGGGCGCAATCGGGTTACAGGGCATTCGACTGCTGCGCCTGGAACTTGGCGAAAGCGTAGCAGTATTTGGTTTAGGATTGATCGGGCTGTTGAGCGTGCAAATGCTCGTGAACTCGGGCTATCGGGTGTTGGCGATCGACCCGGATCGGCGGCGTTTGGATTTGGCCCGGCAGTTTGGGGCCACGGTGGTTGATTTATCGACGGGCGTGGACCCGGTGGCTTCGGCCGCAACGTTTACCGGGGGCCACGGGATCGACGCGGTGCTGATTACCGCCGCGGCGAAAGATGACAACATTGTCAGCCAGTCGGCGCGGATGTCGCGGCAGCGAGGGCGCATCGTGCTGGTCGGCACGACCGATTTGGAATTGAACCGCGCGGAATTCTACGAGAAAGAATTGACGTTCCAGGTGTCGTGCTCTTACGGACCGGGCCGTTACGATCCGGCGTACGAGGAGCAGGGGATCGATTATCCGTACGCGTTCGTGCGGTGGACGGAGCAACGCAATATCGAGGCGGTGCTGGAGATGCTGGCAAGCGGGCGTTTGGATGTGAGCCTGCTCATTACGCGTCACTTGCCCAGTGAGGAAGCCGCTCAAGCCTACGACCTATTGGTGAACGATCGCGCGCAGTTGGGCATTGTATTGCAGTATCCGCTGGAGGAGCCGCCACGCGACCGAATCGTTGCCGTTTCACAGCCTTCGAAGGCAGCAGGCACCGGTACGGCGCCCGCGCCGGCGAGGTGCGCGTGGGGATTATCGGGGCGGGAATGTTCGCCAGCCGGGTGCTATTGCCGGCTCTGAGAAAAACATCGGCGCGGCTTTGTTCGATTGCCAGCTCCGGCGGAGTGACAGCGGCGCATGCGGCCCGGAAGTTTGGCATTGCCGCCTGTACGAGCGATCCGCGGACCATCTTCGACGATCCGAACATCAACGCCGTGGTGATCGCCACGCGGCACGATTCGCACGCGCGCCTGGCGGCGGAGGCCCTAGCGGCGGGCAAGCACGTCTTCGTGGAAAAGCCGTTGGCGATCGACCCGGAGGGACTGGAGCAGGTTGTCGAAGCCTATCGAGAGAGCAAAGGATTGCAATTGGCGGTGGGATTCAATCGTCGCTTTTCGCCGCATGGAAAGAAGATTTGCGAACTATTGGCCGGCCGCAGCGCACCGGCGGCGATCGCCACGCTAGTGAACGCGGGGAAATTGCCGGAGGACCATTGGCTATTGGATCGGCGGATTGGCGGCGGCCGGATCATCGGGGAAGGCTGCCATTGGTTTGACCTGATGTCGTTTGTGCTGGGGCAGCCGATCGTGGGCGTGTCGGCATGGACGACGGGCGATCGGACGGCGGATCGCGGAAACGAAGGAACTTCGGTGACGCTTCGTTTCGCCGACGGTTCGCTGGGCGCGCTGCAATATTTTTCGCAAGGGCATCGTTCGTTTCCGAAGGAGCGGATGTCGGTGTTTTGCGACGGACGCGCGTTGGAGCTAGACGATTTTCGCCGGCTGCGCGGCTGGGGATGGCCGAACTTCCGGCGGATGAACTTGTTTCGGCAGGATAAAGGGCACTCGGCGGAGTTGAGCGAATTTGTGCGGCGCGTGGCGGAAGGGGGCCCGCCGCTTTTGGATTTCTCTGAGTTGGTGAATGTGACCGAAAGCACCTTTGCGGCGGCCGAATTACCATCCCAGCGCATGCAGGCCGAATAGGTAAGCGCGGTTCGAGCCGGCGACCATGGTCATGATCCAAAAGAACGATTGGAAAAAGCGGCTCTACGACGCTTACGTATCCAGCGGTCAGGGCGCCAATCTCAGCGCACCGGAGCGTTTGTTTCATTCGCGCGCTCCGACGGCGAAGTTGCTGATTGAGCGCCACGTTCCGCCGGACCGTCATGCGCACATCGTGGACCTCGGCTGCGGGCATCGCGCGCTTTTGTATTTCCTGAAGCAAGCCGGGTACGAAAACATTCAAGGGATCGATGTTTCGGCCGAGCAAGTGGAGCTGGCTCACCGACTGGGAGTGCACGAAGTCAAGCTTGGCGACTTGAGCTCGTGCCTGGAACATACCGACTCGGCGTCGGTCGACGTGGTTTTGTTGATGGATGTGTTGGAGCATCTGACCCGGCAGGAGCTGTTCGACACGCTGGACGAGGTGTACCGCATCCTGCGGCGCGGCGGCCGGTGCATTGCGCATGTGCCCAACGCCGAAGGGCTGTTCGGCATGCGGATTCGCTATGGGGATCTGACGCATGAGATGGCGTTTGCTCCCAAAAGCGCGCATCAACTGTTTACGACGATCGGGTTTGAGAAGGTGCAATGTCACGAGGAGCGGCCGGTGATGCACAACCTTAAGAGCCTGGTGCGGCGAATTATTTGGGACGTGTTTACGTTGGTGCCTCGCCTGCTGCTAACGGCGGAAACCGGGGAAACGCGGTTTGTGTTGTCGCAGAACATGCTGATCGTGGCGGACAAGTGACGGCGCGGACAAGGGCATCGGTAACGACCGCATGAATATTTTGTACGTCGGCGAACTTTGGCAGGGAAGCACTTGTTTGATGCGCATGCACGTTCTGGAGGAATTAGGCCACGCCGTCACGCCAATCGACACAAAACCCAAGCACGTGCGGAATCGAGAGACGCGGATTGCTTACCGAGCGCTTCAAAAGCTGGTTGGCCAATTGGATCTTGGCGGCGCGAACGCGGCGATCGTCGATCACGTTCGCTCAGCGCCGTTCGACGTGCTTTGGCTGGACAAGGCCCTGACGATCAGTTCGCGCACTTTCCGGGCTGTCAAATTGCTGCAGCCGAACTGCCAGATTATCGGCTATTCGCTGGACGACATGAACGCACGGCACAATCAAACGAGGCGATTTTTGAATAACTTGCCGCTGTACGACGCGTTCTTCACCACGAAGACCTACGGCGTGGCGGAACTGCGAGCGCTAGGCTGCCGGAGGGTTGAATTCACGGGAAACGCCTTCGAGGCTCACACGCATCGACCGGTGGAACTAACCGACGAGGAACGCCGATTTTATGGCGGGGACGTCGGCTTCGTGGGAACGTTTGAGGAAGACCGGGCGCAACAGATGACATACCTGGCGGAGCACGGCATCGAGGTGCACGTGATCGGCAACGATTGGCGGCGCTGGCCCAACCCGCACCCGCGCCTGAGGATCAAGTCGGAGGGCATCTACGGCGCGGGGTATCCGAAGGCGGTGTGCGCCACCAAGATCAATCTATGTTTCTTACGAAAGATTAACCGCGACTTGCAAACCACGCGGTCGGTTGAAATCCCGGCGTGCGGCGGCTTCATGCTGGCCGAACGAACCGACGAGCACTTAACGTTGTTCGAAGAAGGAAAAGAAGCGGAATTCTTCTCCTCGAAGGAAGAACTGCTGGAAAAGGTACGGCACTATCTGGCGCACGAGGGGGAGCGCGAACGCATCGCCGCGGCGGGACGTGAGCGCTGTTTGCGCAGCGGCTACAGTTACCACGATCGGCTGCGCAAGATATTGTTGCAAATTGACGAAACTCCGTCGGATGCAGATCGACTCGCGCCGGCGATCAATGCGAGGGGATGACACGTGGGGTTCCTTGCCGGCCGTCACAGGCCCCTAAGCAATTACGGCGTATAGGATATAATCGAGAGTAGTGCAGCAGGGGAGTCGTGTGTTTCCGAGGTTTTCAGAATCGATGTCGATGACTTCTAATAATTTGGCCGGCCGAAGATCAATGGCCGCTGGACCCGCGGTCAAGCCGTCGCCTCGGGAAAAGTATCGCTGGCTGGTGTGGCCGGCGGTGTTGCTCATCGTGCTTTTGCCTTTCGGCATCTTGGCGAAGGCGCGGTCCTGGGACTTACCAGGACTGTTGGTCTCCTATCTGAACGTACTCGTCATCATCCTTTCGATGATTTATTTCCTGCGGCGTCGTACGTTTCAGGCGATGATCCCCGTGCTGTTTTTGGTATGGTTGTTGTTCTCGTGGCCCCTGTCCACGATTTATTTTGGCCTGTTCGCGCCGGACGCAGCGTATGTGACCGTAACGGAAGAGCATCGTCCGTTTTTAGACGGAAACCTGCGCGTGCAGATGGTCGATTTATTGTTTCTCGCGGGCTACTTGCCGATAGTGATGTTGTTCTTGCCCCGCGGAAAAAGTCTGACGGTATTCGACGCGCAGAATCCGGCCACCAAGCGGATCGTGTATGTGGCCGTCGGGATTTCGATGTGTGCGTTCGCGGGCGGATTGTATGCCCGCGTGACATGAATTACGAAACGGGACTTGGTTATCTGCTTTCCGGAATGTTCAACTATTTGTATGCGGTTCCACTGGTCATCGGGGTGCTCTATCCAAAGATTCCGCGTACGGTTCGCATCGCCGTGCTGACATTTTTTGCAGTCACGAGTCCGGTCTATTTGCTGTATCACTCGCGATTCAATTTGCTGGTGCCGTGGGTCATGATGGCGGCTGGGATACTTTTTTTTAGCGAGTGGCCTCCGCGGAAAAAGATGACCTTGCTGCTGGTTATCTTAATTGCGTTTCCGCTGATGATCGTCATCGGGGAAGTGACGCGCGGAGGCGGCAACCAAAATCAATCGCTCGAACGGCGAAAGGAATTACTGGCCAATTGGAAGGAATTCTTGAGCCAGAATTCAGCCCTCAGCCAGACGATGAGCCGATTCTTTTCCACGGGCGGGCATTCCATCATTACGCTTTCTCCGGAACAAGTGGAATACCTGGAGTTCCAGCCGGTGAAGTATGTTACGGAGCTGGTCGTCAGCACGCTGGTTCCCGGGCGACTTTACAGCGATTATTATTATTCGACCACGTATCATCTCAACCGTTACGGGTTGCGAGTTGGCACGACCACGTCTGTGGAACTTTCGCTGCCGGGCAGTCTGTGGATGCTAGGGGGCTGGCTGCCGGTGTTCGTCGGAGGGCTGTACATTGGGATGTTGCATTTATTTGTAATGAATTGGTTGCGAGCGGCGACGCGCAAATCGGCATACCAAGGACTGTTTTATTTGTCCGTGATCCTGGGCACCGTGGCGTGGGGATTCAACTGGGATCCGATCACGCTCACCCGCGGGCTCTTGCGGGTGATGCTGGCGGCCGTGATACTCTGGCATTTCTTGGTGCGACCGCTTTTAGGTAACTCGGCAATGACCGGGGCACGAACGATGACTTGGAGGCGGCCTGGGGTGCTCATAGCGCCCAGAGCATGATGATGCGGTATTTGGTGGCCGTCGACGATTGCTTTCTTGACCGACCCGGCGGTATGGGGCGCGTCGCATGGGATATCGCCCAGGCTGCGCAGCATCGCGGCCATGACGTGACCCTGTTGAGCTTTCAATTGCCCGGCGAGGGATCCGCAACGACGGTAGGCCATCACGAGGGCATCCGCATCGTGCGGTATGTCAAGCCGGTTCTGTCGGTTTGGCATCCGCTACGAGCGTCGCGAACGATTGCCGCCGCCGCGGCGGCGGTGCGCGAGAAATTATCCGGCGAACACTGGGACGTGGTGCACATCCACACACCCTATACCGGCGCCGGAGTATTGAGCGCCTTGGGACCAGGTCCGCGCTACATCTACACGATGCATTCCCCATCGGTGCTGGAGCAAAAGATCAATTGGAGTCGCGAGGGATTAATCGGTCGCATGAAAATGCTATTCGGGCTGCGGCGTCTGCGACGTCTGGAAGGCGGACTGACGCATGCCTGCTGTCGGATCCACACATTGTCGGAATTTACCCGGCGGTGGGTCGAGCATTTTCATGGTTTGAGCCATCGGGTGAAAGTGATTCCGTATTGGCGGCGTGACGAACTGGTGCGGACGATGAGCAAAGCTGAAGCGCGGAAACGGCTGGGATGGCCGCAAGACGAGAAAATATTGTTCACGATTCGGAATCACGGGGCGCACTACGGCATCGATTACGCGATTCGAGCAGTGGCGCCATTGGCGGTGAAGAAGGCCTGCGTTTTTTACGTCGGCGGCGACGGCGAACTGCGGACGACGCTGGAGCGGTTGACAGCGGAATTGGGCGCCAGCGAACGAATCCGTTTCACCGGCCGGCTGAGCGACGAAGACTTGCTTTTGGCGTACCAGGCGGCAGATCTGTTTCTGCTTCCCACTTTGGCGTTGGAGTGTTTTGGCCTGATTTCGATCGAAGCCATGTCATTTGGCTGTCCGGTGGTCGCGACGCAAGCGGGTGCAATCCCAGAAGTGTTGTATCCCATTCTGCCGAACTGTTTGGTGCCGCCGGGCGACGTGTCGGCTTTGCACGAGAAGATCGCGGCATTTTTGGAAAACCGATTGGAAATGCCTAGCGCTGAAGAACTCGTGGCGCACGTGGAGCAACACTACGACCGCAATGTGGTGGTGCCGCAACTGATGCGCTTGCTCGAATCTCCCAACGGCAGCCATCCGTGAGCAGCGGATGAGAATTCTGCACGTCATTAACGGCTTGTCGGTCACTCGCGGCGGACCATCGGCGACGCTGGCGGCGCTGGCAACGGCTCAGGCGCGGCGCGGTCATCAGGTCGTGGTCCTGTCGTCCATGCGACAGCCGGCGCCGTTGACGCTGCAGCCCGGCGTCCAGGGCAACCTGAGCGTTTTTGAAGCCGACACCGAACTGGACAGCAAATGGCACAATCCGCATGTCGTAACGGAGGTGCGCCGCCACGCGCACGAATGCGATATCGTTCACATCCACGGCAGTTGGCGCTGCCATTTGATCGCCGCCGCGAAAGTGTGCCGCGAATACGGACTGCCTTACATTTGCCGGCCGGCGGGCAACTTGGGGGTCGTTTCAGTCGGCCACAAATGGTATTTGAAGCGTCCGTACTTTTTTTTGGTGGAGCGACCGATTTTTAATCGCGCCTCGGCGATTCACTGCACAAGCCAGTCCGAACTAGATCAAGTGGCGCGACTGAAGCTTCGCCCGCGAACCTTCGTCGTTCCGAATGCGGTCGCCATGGCGGAGCGTGAAGCGAAAGCAGCCAACGGCGCGATTCGGCAGCTTTGCCCTCAACTCGAGCCGCATCACCACGTGATCCTGTATCTTGGCCGCATCACTTGGATCAAGAACTTGGGCGCGCTGGTCGAGGCATTCCTGCGAGTGCATCGCACGTTTCCCGATTGGCGTCTGGTGCTGGCGGGAACGTTGGAAGATGCCGGCATCGTGCGCCATCTGCAGAGCCTGGCTGCAGCCCAGGGAATTGCCGACCGGCTGATGTTGCCCGGCACCGTGCTGAGCGACGCCAAAGGAGCGCTCTATCAGCGGGCGGACGTTTTTGCTCAACCTTCGCTGCACGAGAACTTTGGCGCGTCGGTGGCCGAGGCGCTTTGTTATGGGCTGCCTTGCTTGGTATCCGACGGCGTCGCGCTTGCTCCCGACGTGGAAGAGTTTGGCGCCGGATTGGTCTGCCCCAGCAACAGCGAAGCGCTGGCCGGCGCACTGGCGCGTCTGATGGGCGATGAGGAATTGCGGAAGCAATCCGGTCAGCAGGCCCTGCGCTTGCCGCGCGTTACCAGCCCGAAAGCGTTGCTGCGCAGCTAGATATCGAGTATCAAAGGTGCATCGAGGAAAAGCACCGCGGTGGAACCCTCCAGCAGTAGTCCCAAACTGATCATGAGCATCCAAATCGATTTTGTGTGTCACGCCTCGATGATCTTTCGCACGAGAGATTGCGTGATCTGGACGGATCCCTGGCTTCACGGCCGCGCTTTCAATGATTCGTGGGCGTTGTTTCCGCAGCCGAATTTCGATCCGAAGTGGTATTCCGAAATCACGCACTTGTGGATTTCACACGAGCATCCCGATCACTTCCATATTCCGACGCTCAAATCGCTGCCGGCGGAATTCAAGCAGCGGGTGGAAGTTTTGTTCCAGCGGAACAATTCCGAAAAGGTGTTCGAGGCGTTGCGTAAATTCGGCTTTCAGCATTTCCGGGTGCTGCCGCATCGAAAGTGGGTTTCGCTGACGGACGTGACTGACGTTTATTGCACAAATCGGCCAAATGGATTCTGCGCTGGCCGTCGGGGCGGGCGGCCAGGTGGCGTTGGATCTGAACGATTGCGAGGCGAATCGCTCGGATTGCCGCCGGCTGCGCCGCGACTTGGGCGAAATCGACGTCGTGCTCAACCAATTTTCAATGGCAGGCTACACCGGCGAAGACGATCACGCTCGGTTCCTGACGGGCAATGCCAAGCGCATTCGCGAGACGGTAATGGAAAACCACATCGATTTGGGCGCCAAGGTCACCATTCCGATCGCCAGCTACATCTACTTTTGCAAGTCGGACAATTGCTACATCAATGCCTACGCCAACACGCCGATGCAAATTTACGACGAGATGACCGCCGCCGGGCAAAATGTCGTGGTGTTGTACCCCGGCGATTCTTGGATCGTGGGGCAACCCTACGACTCGGGTCCGGCATGGAAAAATACCGCCGCGATTATTCGCACATTTCTGAGCAGCCGATCGACCCGGTCGATACGATCCCGCTGGAAGAAATTCGCAAAGCGTTCCACGACCGAGTGACCCATCTGCGCAGCAAGTATCCCAAATGGGTACTGAAGCAGATGCGGCCGGTGGTTTGCCGCGTGCCGGATCTTAACAATACGGTTCGTTGGAACATCAACGCCGACGAATTTGAAGTGATCGACGAGCCGGCGGAGCTGGCTAGCGACGTAACCATCCATTCGCAGCCGTTGCACTTCATGTTTCGCTGGCCGTGGGGCCTGCAAACGCTGGGTGTTTCCGCCCGGTACTTGTTGCACCGGAACGGCAAGAACTGGCGGCGCTACCGAATCATGTTCTCGTTGGATAATGCGGAAATCTATCTGAAACCGCTGCTGAGTCGCCGCAACATTATGTGGTTTGCCGAGCGTTTACCCGGTTCATTGAATCAACTGCACTACAAAATCCGCAGGATGAGGCCCAGGACCTGACGGCGCACCTATGGATGACTGTAAACGAAAATTATGTGCGGCATTGCAGGAATAATTTCGCGTAATCCGGCGATCGTGCCTGTGGCGCTGCCGTTGATGGTGGCCGCGCAGGTTCATCGAGGTCCCGACGACGGCGGGGAACTGATTCTCCCGTTCCAGTCCGCCACGTTGGGGTTGGGTTTTCGGCGACTGTCGATTCTCGATCTGTCGCAAGCCGGCCATCAGCCGATGGTTCACCCGGCAACCGGCGATTGCCTGATGTTCAATGGCGAGATTTACAACTTTCGGGAACTGCGCGCCGAATTGGAATCCGCGGGGTCGATCTTTCGCGGGCACAGCGACACCGAGGTGCTGTTGCACGCGCTGGTGCGCTGGGGAACTAAGGCACTGGACCGATTGGCCGGCATGTATGCATTTGCTTTCTATAAAGCCAAGGAGCAGCGATTGCTGCTGGCCCGCGATCCGTTAGGGATCAAGCCGTTGTACACGGCGCAAGTGAAAGACGCATTTTTGTTTGCCAGCGAAATGCGCAGCTTATTGGCCTCGCAGCTCATTCCGCGCAGGTCCGATCCGCGCGCCGTGGCAAGCTTTTTGGCGTACGGCTCGGGTCAGGCCCCTCACACGATGCTGCAGCGCATCGAATTATTCCCGCCTGGCTGCTGGCAGGAGCTTGACGTGAAGGTCGTGGATCAGCGCGCTTCGCCGCCACAACCATATTGGGAGGTTCCGCCGCCTACGCCGCCGGGCGATGTGGACGAAGTGTGTCACACCGTTCGCAAGAAGCTGAACGAATCGGTGCGCGAACATTTAGAAAGCGACGTGCCGGTAGGTGTATTCCTTTCGAGTGGTCTGGACAGCACGATCACCGCCACCTTAGCCAGGAAATACACCGATCAACTTCGCACGTTCACGGTTGGTTTTTCGGACAATCCCGACTTGAGCGAATCGACGGCGGCGGCCGAAACGGCGCGCTTGATCCGCGCCGAACATCACGACATCCAAATTCTGGGGGATCGCGCCGAGCAGGCGTGCGTGAATTGGCTAGAGTCGCTCGATCGGCCGTCGGTGGACGGGCTAAATACCTTTATCATCAGCCAAGCGGTACGTTCCGAAGGGATTGTGGTGGCCTTGTCGGGCCTGGGGGGTGACGAACTCTTTGGCGGATATAGCGGCTTTTGGCGCATACCGCGGTTGCTGCGCGCGCTGAAGGCGATCCGTTGGCTCCCAACGCTGGTCCGATCGCTGCTGGCCAGCGCCTCCACCGTGGGACGTCCGACGGCCGTGGCGGAAAAAGCGGTCGACATGGCCACCTCGGACGGCAGCCTCCTGGAACTGGAGCTGCTGACGCGGCGGGTCATGTCCAATCAGCAGTTGGCAGACTTGGGAGTCGACGGGCATGCCTTGGGCCTGACCAAGGACCTGCTGTCGCCGCCGCTGATGGACTCGTTGCAGATCGACCCGGACGATCCGGTCTGGACGATCTCGCTTTTGGAATCTCGCTTGTACATGTCGAACACGCTGCTGCGAGACACAGACACGAATGGCATGGCCCACGGCCTGGAGATTCGCGTGCCGTTTTTGGATCGCCGCGTGATCGACTATGTGTATTCGCTGCCGGGTTCCGTTCGCCTGCCGAGCCCGAGGACTTCCAAGTATCTTTTGCGTCGGACGTTTTCCGACATATTGCGGCCCGAGGTTACGAATCGGCGCAAGTCGGGATTCACGTTGCCCATTGGCCGCTGGATGGCGGGGCCCTTGCGAGACATGTGCGAAGAAGCGATGAATCATCTTAAAACGCAGGGATTCTTACGGCCGGAAGGGGTGGACAAAATCTGGAACGACTTCATATCCGGCCGGGAACGATCGCATTGGTCACGGCCGTTTGCACTCTGCGTGCTAGGCCAGTACCTGCGACGACATAAGATTACTTGACGCCCGGGCTTTCAGAGCAGCCTACTCCGCCACCATTTACGGCCGATCCCCCAACTTTCGATCTCAGAAACGTCAGGAAGGTCGCAAAATTCGTTGCATTCACAGGCATCGGACACCTAAGATGGGTATGGCAAGGCCACAGGCCCGGCAGGCACAGCGTCGGTTCGGGGAATTATCGAGGCATCTAGCACTTACCGGGCAATTGCAGCCGGGCTCGAGCGGTGAGAAGTCCATGAGAATTGTGGGACCTTTCCGACTGGCTCTATCGGCCTTGGTCGTATCGGTGCGTTGTTGGCCCTAGCGCGTCCTGCCGGTGCGGTGATCGATTACGGGTCGGGCACGGGCACGCGGGTATTTACTTCGCCAGTGGCGGCAGTCGCCAATTATGAGGGAACCTGGGGAAGTTTCCTGGGAACTCCGATTGCGTCGTACTACTTCGTTAGCGCCAAACACATCAACGGCGCCTTTGGCGACGGCGTGGGGCAAACGTTCACCATCAACTCGCAAAACTTCACCGTTACCGCTCAGTACGACAGCCCTTCGTCCGACTTGACGGTGTGGGAAGTCAATCCAAACTCCACGGCGTTTTCCAGCGGCAATATCGCTCCATTGTATCCGCTGTATTCTGTCGCCAATCCAGGCTACGAGAACAGCAAGAGCATGGTGGTCACGGGCCGGGGCACGGACGTTGGCGCGCAAGTGCTGGTGGGCGCCACGCTCAAAGGATGGCAGTGGGGCGCTTCCGACGGTCAGCAGAGTTGGGGAACCAACACCGTCAGCGCAATTGTAAACGGCGGCAGCGGGCTGGGCTCGCTGTTGCGCTTCACCTTTGATTCCAGCGGCGGGTTCAATGAGGGAACTTTGTCCGTGGGCGACTCAGCGGGCGGCGTGTTCATTCAAGACCCCAACGACAGCGTTTGGAAATTGGCGGGAATCAATTACGCGGTCGATGGCCCGTTTAGCATGAGTTCCGACGGTTCCAACAACTTCAACGCCGCAATTTTCGACCGCAGCGGCTTGTATCAATACGAAGGCACCTGGGTGGCGGAGTCGGGCCCGGCGTCAGCGTATTCCACGCGGATCGCTTCGAATGACAGTTGGATCAATTCGATTACCGGCTCACCGATCTGGAAGGGGGCGGCCGGAAACGGCAATTGGTCGTCGGGCTCCAATTGGAGCAGCACGCCGGCTAACGGCAATAATTTGGTATTCAGCGGGACGAGCCAAACAGCCGCGTCGAACAACAGTTTGACGAGCGTTGGCGCCATCACCTTCGACGCCACGGCCGGATCGTTTTCGCTTTCCGGAAGTGCATTGACCATGGCTGGAGGTGTGGCGAATTTTTCAACAAATACGGAAACGATCGGTCTCAATCTGACGCTGAGTGCCCCTCAACAGTTTAGCGCGGCATTGGGCAACCTGACGTTCAACGGCACCATCGCCAACGGCGGCAATCTCCTGACCTTGAATGGTTCGTCCAACATGACCTTGGCAGGAACCATTTCGGGAACCGCCGGGTTGACAAAGGAAGGCACTGGCACGGCGACGCTTTCGGTCAGCAACAGTTACGGCGGCAACACGACGGTGAACAATGGCACGCTCATCGCCGGGCAGGCGCATGCCTTGGGCAACGCCGGGCTGATCATTCAGAACACCGCCACCGCCAAACTCCAATCCGGTTTGACGGCTCCCGTGCAGTTGACCGGATTGACAATGCAAGGCGGCACTTCCCCAAGCGGAACTTTTGACATCACCGACAACAATGTGATCGTGCACAACGGCAACCTGGCAACGCTGACGGCGCAGGCGAAAAGCGGGTTGAACTTCAGCGGGACAGCCTGGACCGGCCCAGGCATCACCAGCAGCACGGCGGCCGCCGATTCCAACGCCGTCACGGCCGTGGGCGTCATCTTGAACGACGATGGCGCCGGCGGCACGCTTTACAGCACCTGGCCAGTGGGCGCCGATTCCGGCGGCGCCGTAGCAGTCACCCACACCGACGTGTTGATCAAGTACACGTACTACGGCGATGCTGATCTGGACGGAGTGGTGAACGCCGGACAGGACTACGACCTCTGGTTGGCAGGCAAAGCCGGCGCCGGCACGGGCTGGGAGTATGGCGACTTTGATTACGACGGAAGCATAACCGCCAGCATCGACTACGATCTCTGGTTGGCAGGCAAAGCCGCTAGTTCAGGCAATCCCTTGGGCGGCGGTGTCCAACCGGTGCCCGAGCCCAGCACGCTGCTTTTGGCCGCCTTGGGTCTGGCCGGCGTGGCGGCAACAATGAGGCGCCGTGGCGGTCGGCCTCGGAATCGGATTGTCTTTTCGAGATCAAATGCTCGACTCCCTGGTTGCAATCTGTAAGAATAAGGATGCGGGTCTGGGGGGACGCTTTTCTTGCGCGAGAGGAACATGCTATGAAGACGCGCGGCCGCTCGGCCTTTACTCTGGTGGAACTTCTGGTGGTGATCGCCATCATCGGCATGCTGGCGGCGCTGCTTTTGCCGGCGGTGCAACAAGCCCGCGAATCGGGCCGCCGCGCCACCTGCTTGAATAACATGCGGCAATTGACTTTGGCAATGCGCGGCTATGAGGCCCGCAAACGGGAATTGCCCGGCTACGCCAATGTTGTCTGGCAAATCGAGTTCGACAGCGAGTCCAAAAAACCCTCCGGACCGCTTAGCCCCGTGGGTCATGATGCTGTTTCCGGATATTGAACGCACCGACGTGTATCAGAATTGGAATACGGACCCGGTGAGCAACCCTCTCAAACCGACCGACGCTCCCTATACGGAATTGCTGGTGTGCCCCAGTAATCCGCCGGATAGTCCGGGACAGCCTTCCCTGTCATACGTGGCCAACTGCGGCAAGCAAGATCCCACCCCACCGGCAACGACTCCACCGTCGTCCTTAGTGTCGCCGGCGACGGTCACATCGCCGGAGCGAATGCAAACGGCGTATTCTTCGATCGATATACAGACCCCAGCACACTTGCAGCAAACACGTTTACGCAGATTGCGATCTCTCTGGATCACATCGCCAATGGTCCCGGCAACACGATCATGCTTTCGGAGAACAACCAGGCCGGACCGTACATCGCAGGGGGGCCATTCAGCAACTACAACCCGGATCACCTACGACAAGACTGTATTTAATGTCGCGGATGCCGAGCACCTGACCGGCTTTGTGTGGGTGCCAGATCCAGTTTTCACTCCGGCTGCCAGCAGCACACAGCCGGCTAATTTCGCGCTCAAAATCAATTCAGACCGAGATGCGTTGAAGGCCTACTCGCCATCCGGCTCCGGTCCGAATTATTTCTACAGCCGCCCGTCGAGTCAGTCATTCCGGCGGCGTCAATGTGGCCATGGGGGGCGGCGATGTTTTCTTCATGCGTGAAGACATCGACTATCCGGTCTATCAGCAGTTGATGACCTCGAATTATAAGAAGTCGGATATCCCAAACGCCAATACTCTGACGCCGTTGGGCGACGATCAGTGGAAGTGATCCGAACCGGGCAGCAGGCAGCCCGGCACAGAGAGTTCACTTCTTTCCCAGCTTGCGCTGGGCGGCGAAGAAGCGGGTGAGCAATTCGCCGCAGCGGTCGGCCAACACGCCGCTGACAACTTGAGACTGGTGATTCAGCCGCCGGTCGGTCAGCAGTTGGAATAGCGTGTTGACGGCGCCGGCCTTGGGATCGGCCGCCCCGAAAACCACCAGCGGAATCCGCGCCTGGACGATGGCGCCGGCGCACATGGGGCAGGGCTCCAGCGTGACGTACAGCGTGCAGCCCTCCAATCGCCAGGAGCCCAGCGCTTCGGCGGCCTGGGTGATGGCGATCATTTCGGCGTGCGCCGTGGGATCGCGCAACTGCTCGCGCTGATTGTGCGCCGCGGCCACGATTCGCTCGTCGTGCACGATCACTGCGCCGATGGGCACCTCATCTTCCTCCAGGGCCCTTTCGGCCTCGGCCAGAGCCTGCTGCATGAAATATTCGTGCATGTTAGCCAGTGGGTCAGTGAGGGGTTGTCAGTTGTCAAACCACCGTCCAGAGCCTCGGTGTCGAACGACATGCCCCGCGGGTGAAGAATTCTGCCGCATCACGGCGGCTCATTTTTCGGCTTTTGACGTACGCGGAGTGGGCGTTTCCGGCGCAGAGCGCGGACTGGATTTATCAGACACATTGCTTTCGATGGTCACCTCCACCGGATCGGCGACGACATGATTGGCCACTCCGCCGCGGCCCCAGCCGATGGCCCGCAGCGTCACCGGTCCGTCGCCCAGCATCGCGGGATCGATCGTTTTTTCGCCGGAGGCGCCGCTGAACTTGGCGATCAGGCGCTCGTTTTGATAGAACGCCACGCCGACAGCATCCGGCGCGTCGGCTTTGAGTTTGAGCGCGCGGTCGGGCCGGACGGTATGGGGCGAAGCGTCGAACTTCATTCGCTTGCCATAGTTATTGAAATGCACCGGAATGATCTGGCGTCCCTGGGATTCGATCGGGCTGTTTTCGACTCCGACCACGCGAAGCTCGTGGTAGCCATCGCTGTAGACAGCGGTGTCGAACTCCAATTTATCGCCGGCCGGACAAACGGCAACGAGCAATCCATCGACGAACAAATAGAAACGATCGACCATGCCCTCCGAAACCGGCAGCGCCGAGGGAAATAGCGATACCTTGCCCTTGAGGGTGTCTCCCGCCACGACGCCTTTGACAGCGACCTCGGGGATGTTGGCCCAAGGGCGGCAAAGGGGGTCGCCGACGATCAGCAACTGGTAGGGGGCGTACACCGATTGATAAAAAGCCTCAGCCAACGAGCAACCACGTGCGTAGTGGACCTGAATCAGCGCATAGGGAAACTTATTTTGAATGGCATACGGCTCGGCCACGGTGCCGCTGGCTCCCGCCGCGCCGAACCGCAGGAAAACGGAGAGAGGAGTTTGAATTTGATGCGGGTCCAGATCGCCGCCGAAGCTTGTCAGATTCTCGCAGATGGCCCCGGGCCGAATGACGCTTCCCGACGCGGCCCAATTGAATTCGGAGACGCCGGTCAGCAGCCCCTGCACGTCGGGCCGCTTTTGCGGAATATCACCCTGCGCGATCTGTGCCGTAATGCCCAACTCTTTGAGCAAGGAAACGGCCAGGTCGAAGCCGGGGCGTCGTGGTCCGCTGCGGTGCGCATCGCCGGTATCCATGTAATAGATCGTTCCCTGCGGATGGGTGCCATCGGCGGCAGCACTTTGCCGGAGGTACTTCAGGATTTCGGAGAGGGAGTTGCCGCGTCCATATGTTACGCCCAAGACAGTGGAAAGCGTGTAGCGCACGCCACCCGTTTCCATTAGCTCTCCGTTGGGACCCCAGCCATACCAATTGTGAAAACCGTGCGAACCCACGCTGTAATCGTTTCCGACGGGCTCCTGCAATTTTCGGGGAGGTTCCTGGGGGATGAGAGCCGTTTGGTTGTTATCGTGGGTCGAAGCCAGTGGAATCTCGTACGTGGCGCCGTCGAATGATTCGCGCAAGCGCATGTAACGATTTGAATTCATACCAGCATATAAGGCTGGATCCTTGGCCAACACCGACCGGAATAAGTAAGTCATCCCGTTAAGCGATGCGAAGGGAAATTGAAACGTCTGACCCTTGCGCGATTCTTCGGGCAGGTCGGCACTGAAATCGATTGACCAAGGGAATTTTGAGGAGTAGACGACGTAATCGATTTGCGAGGTGAGATGACGCGCTTCGATTTCCTTGGCGACGGGAATTAAGATTTTGTCGCGCAGCGTGTTGACGTCGATTTGCGCGTCGGATCCGGTCCAATTGAGGTACACGACGTTGCTGGGCGGAAGCTGGCGGAGTTGGATGTAGTGATTGGCGATCGTCTGCGAATCAGCGTCAGCCGAATTCACGACCAGCAACAGGTTCTCGGGTCCGCCGCCGGCCTGAAGCGGGGTGGAGGTGGCCAGCACGCAGCACATCGCCAGCGAGCAGCATCCGAGCCATCGAATCGGCAGCGTTCGGGGGTTATGCCTCTTCATTCAATCTGTTCCAGCCCCTATAAAGTCCTAATACGTCTTGGGCTTGCGGCCGGCCCAGCGGGGCCAGCGCGGGATTTGGGCTGGGATTTCGAATATCTGCCCGCGCATTGGTGGGGGGGTCCGGCGGGTGCTACTTTGTTGACAAGCTCGTAACGTAACTATAGACTGCAGCTTGGCTTCATTCTAACCTGGCGTCAACGGGGGCGAGCCGGTTTACGTAAAGCGGGAAACCAGAGAGGGTTTGCGCCCATTTTCGCACAAGTTGGTTTGTCTCATTTTTTTCATTTTTTCTTCAGGAGGTGCGGTATGTCTACGAGTACCTGGAAGAGACGAGGCTTTACGCTCGTCGAGTTGCTGGTGGTGATCGCGATCATCGCCGTGCTGATTGCGCTGCTGTTGCCTGCGGTGCAAGCAGCGCGTGAGGCGGCCAATCGCAATTCCTGCCAGAACAACATGAAGCAGCTTGGTCTGGCGATTTTGAATTACGAAAGCGCCACCAAAACGCTGCCGCCGATCACGACCACTTCGTCCAACGACGCAACGGCAGACGTGCCAGCCGACCCGACCGGTCCTGCTGGCAGCCCGAGTAACGCTGCTACGACTTCCAAAGGAGCCGGCTTCAGTTGGGTCGTCCTGATTATGCCTCACATGGAAGAATCGACGCTCTACCAAACCATTGTCTCCAACTCCGATAAGTTCCAGCAACCTGCTTTCGGAACAAGCTTCCAATCGACGACAACCCCGAAATGGATCGGCCTTTCGACAGGCAACTTTGGCCCGCACGCCAGCACGGCCCAAATCAGCGCCCTGATTTGCCCGAGCTTTTCGGGCGATCGAATCGTGGATGTGTCAACTGCGCCCGGTACCCTTTATGCGGTGTCTCCGCCATCGGGCGGCGGCGGCAGCGGTTTTAACGGAGCAGGCGGTGCGCAAGGCGTAGGCATGACGAACTATAACCTGTTCGTGGGCACCGATATTCGCCTCACCACAGTGACCGGCGCCCCTAGCTCGGTAGGCAATAAGCTCACGCCGTATCAAAACGGCGCCATTGCCCTGCATGCGACCCCGGCGAGTTCCTCGAGTTACTATGGCTCGACGGGTAGCCGGCTGTCGAGAATGGTCGATGGCACGTCGAAAACGGTAGTCGCGGCGGAAACCAAGGAAAGATGGTACGGCTCGTGGTACGATGGCACGATGAACTGGCTGATTGCCGCCCGTCTGATGGATCCCACCTCAGGCAACGCGCTTACCAACTCCGGTCCCAACCCGGGTACGGTGACAATTGGCGGCACAACTACCACTACCGGGTACTCCGCGCCGGCGGCGCCGTATAACACTTCGAACTATACGAATCGGATGGTTCCATACCCCAGCACTGGCACTAACCTAGGCGGGCATGCGATTAATGTCGGCCACAATTTGCCAGACAATGCTACGAGTGGTGCTGCTGGCGTGCCGGGAAATATTTATTACCTACCTTCCAGCTCGGTAACCTGGCCCAATATGTCGAACACCCGCCGCTGGGGACCCAGCAGCGATCATGGCGGCGGCATTGTGAACCATCTGTTCGGCGATGGGCACGTGCAGCAGGTGACCGACCAGATTGATCCGGCCGTGTACCTGTGGATCGTCACTGCCAATGGCGCTGAGCCGTTCGACAACGACGCAGTTCGGTAAGACAATCGCGTGTTAACTAAAGCCCGTCGGGGAGAGTTTCCCCGGCGGGCTTTTTGCTTGCGCCACGCTGCCGGGTCGCCCAGCGATGGTATGATAGAGAGAGATTTCGTCTCGCGCCCCCTTGCCGCGCTCCGGGATTCGAATGGGAATCGCATGACTTCGCTCCAGCAGGCCATCGCCTCCAAGACTGCCAAAATCGGCGTGGTGGGGTTGGGCTACGTCGGGCTGCCGTTGGTCCGGGCGTTTCATGGCGCCTGGTTTTCCTACCATCGGTTTCGACGTCGACGCCGATAAGGTGCGGCGTTTGAAGGCCGGCGAAAGCTACATCAAACACATTCCGGCCCAGTGGATCGAGCAGTGGATCAAGTCGGGTCGCTTCGATGCCACTTCCGACATGCGACGGCTGGCGGAAGCCGATTGCATCCTGATTTGCGTTCCCACGCCGCTGAGCGACAGCCGCGATCCGGACCTAAGCTACGTCGAAGGCACGGCGAACTTGATCGCCGCAGTGCTGCGACCCGGGCAGCTAATCGTCCTGGAAAGCACCACCTATCCCACCACCACCCGCGACGTGGTGAAGCCGATCCTGGAGGCGACCGGCCTGAATGCGGGGCGCGATTTCTTTTTGGCCTACAGCCCCGAGCGCGAGGATCCCGGCAATCTGGATTTCACAGCGCAGGCGATTCCCAAGGTGGTCGGAGGCGACGATCCACAGAGCTTCGAACTGGCCTGCGCACTGTATTCGCAGGCGGTCAAACAGGTGGTGCCGGTTTCCAGTTGCGAAGTGGCCGAGGCCTGCAAGATTTTGGAAAACACCTATCGGGCGGTGAATATCGCGCTGGTGAACGAATTGAAAATGCTGTTCGACCGGATGGGGCTGGACGTTTGGGAAGTGATCGAAGCCGCGAAAACAAAGCCGTTTGGATTTCAAGCGTTTTATCCAGGGCCGGGCTTGGGAGGGCATTGCATCCCCATCGATCCGTTCTATCTCACGTGGCTGGCGCGGAAGCAGGGACAAACCACCCGCTTCATCGAGCTGGCGGGCGAGATCAACCATTCGATGCCGCATTACGTGATCGAGCGATTGGCCGCGGCGCTGAATGATCAAGGCAAGCCGATCCGCGGCAGCAATGTGTGTCTGCTGGGCGTGGCCTACAAAAAGGACATCGACGATCCGCGCGAAAGTCCCTCGTTCGTACTGATGGAGTTGTTGCTGGAGCGCGGAGCGAAGCTGAGCTACAACGATCCGCATGTGTTGCGGCTGCCGAAGATGCGCCACCATGACGTGCCGGATATGGTCAGCCAGCCGCTGACGGCCGAATACCTGGCCGCTCAGGATTGCGTGCTGATTGCGACCGATCATTCGGCGTATGATTTTGACTTCATCGTCAAGCACTCCCGCTTGATTATTGATACCCGTAACGCCACCAAAAACGTGCGTGAAGGGCGGGAAAAGATTCGCAAAGCTTGATCGTTTGCCGCGGACTGCGCAAACGGCAAGCCGCCGCGCGATCACGCACGGCGGCTTGGGAAACCATTTGGCCGACTAGGTGGCGGCTGCCGGCGGCGGGGCTTTCTTGTGATGTCCATGGCGGACATGCAGTTCTTTGAGCATCGCCTGCAGCTCCGTGCGGTCCAGGTTGCCATCGCTATTGGCATCGAATTTGGTCATCAACTTCTCTGCAGTTGGCGCCGGCGGAGCTTCCTTGCCCTGGCCCGTTTCCGCGGCTCGTTTATCGTGAGCGGCCACGAAAGCGGCCAATTCGTCCGCCTGCAGCGCGCCGTCGCCGTTTTTGTCGAACTTCGTCAAGATGCGTTGCACGACGTCGTGCTTGCCTGTCTTTCCGGCATTGGGCGTAGGCGTATCCTCGGCCCGTAGGGCGCCGGCGGCAATCAGTGCCAATCCTGCGATCACCGACACAATCGTCAACCGTTTCATACTCTGCTCCTATCAAACTGAAAAGATTTGGTGCATCATTCGGCAGGAACAATTCCGGCCGAGCTTATGTCGCTGTGGCCCAGCTAACAATATCAACCCGACAGCGGCGGCAGAGTTCCGCTGTCACGTCGAAGTCGATTCCGATCCAACGTATACTGCTGGGCTTACGACGAAAGCGATTTGTGCCCGCCGGCGTGCCGTCGGAAGAGAGCGTGTTGATTAAAGATGTCGCACCCTAGAAATATTTGGCTTCGCCGCGGAACTTTTTTCGTGCTGGTTGCGTATTGGCTGGCCTTGGTTGCCGGCACGCACGTGCCGCAACCGCCGGAGCTGATGGGCTTGGAGAAACACGACAAGCTATTGCACCAAAGCGCCTACGCCGGACTGGCGTTTCTCGTGGCGCTCAACGTGTGGTGGAGAACTCCGCTTAGGGCGCGACATTTGCTAATTATTTTCCTCGCGGTAGCAGCCTTCGGCGGACTGGACGAATTAACGCAACCTCCGTTTAACCGGACCGCCGACTGGCTGGACTGGTATGCCGATATGGGAGGCACTCTGTTCGGCCTGTGCTGGCGGCGCTGATAGGCCGATACTTGGAACGGTTCCGTCCCGCGAAGAAATGAACCTTAATAGTTCGGCGTGGGGGCGCGGAATTGGCGCATGTCGAGCTTCTTGAACCACTCGATCGTTTTTACCAGCCCGTCGCGCAGCTTGACGCGCGGCTCCCAGCCGAGCTTTCGCCTGGCCAAAGTGATGTCGGGGCGGCGCTGGCGGGGATCGTCCTCGGGCAACGGCTTGTAAACCAGTTTTGCTTTTGAGCCGGTTAGCTCGATCACGAGCTGGGCCAATTCAAGGATCGTGAATTCGTCGGGGTTGCCCAAGTTGATCGGCTCGAAGCAATCGTCGGGCGCGTTCATCAGCAGCATCAGGCCTTCGATCAGATCGTCGAGATAGCAGAACGAGCGTGTCTGGTTGCCTTCGCCGAAAATCGTGATGTCTTCGCCGGCCAGCGCTTGGCGGATGAAGTTGGAAACCACGCGGCCGTCGTAGGGATGCATGCGCGGGCCATAGGTGTTGAAAATCCGCGCGATGCGGATGTTCACATGGTTTTGCCGGTGGTAGTCCATGAACAGCGTTTCGGCGGCTCGCTTGCCTTCGTCGTAGCAGGCGCGGGGGCCGATCGGATTCACAGCACCGCGATACGATTCGGGTTGTGGATGCACTTCGGGATCGCCGTACACTTCGCTGGTGGAGGCCTGCAAGATTTTTGCTCGGCAGCGGCGCGCCATGCCGAGCAAGTTGATGGCGCCCATGACCGAGGTTTTCATCGTTTTGATGGCGTTGTATTGGTAATGGCCCGGCGCGGCCGGGCAGGCGAGGTTATATATCTCGTCGACTTCCAACCATAACGGATGCACGACGTCGTGCCGCAAGAGTTCGAAGTTGGGATGCTCCAACAAGTGCGAGACGTTGGTCTTCTGGCTGGTGAAAAAATTATCAACGCAGACGACGTCGTGGCCTTCGCCGACCAGTCGCTGGCACAATTGCGAGCCTAAGAACCCAGCCCCGCCCGTTACCAAAATGCGCTTGATGCTAGCCACGTTTTTGATTGCTCTGAGTGGTTATCGATGGGAATAATTCATTCGCCGGTGCGATGTGGCAAAAATTATAGGATAAAACCGAGCTTTCCGCAGAGGATGCCCTGCTCGCTGCCGTTGGGCGAAGCTCGCCGCGGGGCGTTACACTTTCGCGCATCCGAATAAACCGAGCGCCATCGCGGCTTTTTTGAGAAAATTTTTGAGGCTGCGGATTAAATCGTTGACTGACCCCCGCGTATTTCGCTACAGGGGAAGGGTCCGCTTCAGAGTCTGCGCTTTTCTCATCTCCCGAGGCGTATGATTCAGCGGGGAACAGAGGAGTATCTTATCATGGTGTGCTCATCGCTTGGTTTGCTGTTGTTGTCCGAAGCTCTCACGTTGGTGGAGGGTACGGTGGTGATTCTCTCGGGCGTGCTGGCGGCTGCCTATGCCGCCGCAATTTGGCATGTCCAGAGGCCCCGGGCGCGCATCGCAGACGGGTTTTCTCCGCCGAGCTAAAAAACGGGCGCGGCGAGTGGAATTCCAGAGCGGGCGTTCTTCTTTTAGAATTGTCAGGCCGCATGCCGGACTGCGTGCGCACACCGTGCGCTTGTCGGGTGGGCGACCTTCAGCATTCTGAACGATGGACGTGAAACCCTCCGACGTAGCGATGGACGACCCGGTGTTGAAGCACATCGGCTACGACTTCGTACAGATTCAGCAGGATCAAACGGTCGGCGAAGCATTAGCCAAAGTCCGCGAGACGCCGACCATCGGCCGGATCATTTATTTCTACGTCGTCGACCGCGAAAACCGATTGTGCGGCGTGGTGCCCACGCGACGGCTGCTTTTGAGTGCGCTGGAAACGCCGCTGGCCGAGATCATGGTGCGCGACGTGGTGACGCTTCCGGAAAATGCCACGGTGCTGGATGCTTGCGAATTGTTCACGATGCATCGGCTATTGGCGTTTCCGGTCGTCGACGCCAAGCGACGGATCGTCGGCATTGTGGATGTCGACCTGTACACGCAAGGCCGCAGCGAAATCGAGGAAGCCGAGCGGAGCGACGACCTGTTTCAGTTGATCGGCGTGCACCTGGTGGAAGCGCAACTTGCCGATCCGCTCACGGCGTTTCGCAGCCGGTTCCCTTGGCTACTGTGCAACGTGGCGGCGGGGATCATGGCGGCTTTTCTCTCGGGCGTGTTCGAGGACGAACTGCAGCGCGTGGTGGCCCTGGCGATGTTTGTGCCGGTGGTGCTTGGGCTGGCCGAGAGCGTGAGCATTCAGTCGGTCAGCCTAGCGCTGCAAATCCTACACGGCCAGCCGCCGACCCTGGCGGCATATGGCAAGAAGTTGAAACGCGAGCTGTTGACCGGCGTGATGCTGGGATTGTTAAGCGCAACTCTGGTGGCGATCGCGGCGTTGGTGTGGCAGCGTAACGGTCGATTGGCCCTGTGCCTGCTGGTCGGCATCACGGGGGGCGTGGCGGCCGCCGCGATCATTGGGATGAGCATGCCCAACATTTTGCGAATGTTGCGGCGCAACCCGCAAGTGGCGGCGGGACCGATCGCGCTGGCCGTGGCGGACATGGTCACGCTGTTGGTGTATTTCAGCCTGGCGCGGTGGATTGCCTAGCTGTGACGAAGTGATTGACAATTTCGCTGTTGATGTACGATGATCAACACACGACCGGAACACGTCAAAACATTTTTCAAGGGCAAAATAACATGAAAGCTAGCTGTGGACTATTTGCAATGTTCGTGCTGGCGGCGTGCGAAATCTGTTATGGCCAAGCGGCGACGATTGAATCGGCGCCGCCGGTCGTCGTGAAAACGGTGCCGGAGGCGGCGCAAAAGACGTGGATCCTTCGCTCACGGAAATCAAAGTCACGTTCAGCAAAGATATGGCCGACAGTAGCTGGTCGTGGTCGACCGCGTGGAAGGATAGCACGCCACAATCCGCCGGCGCTCCGAAGTATCTGGCCGACAAGCGCACGTGCGTGCTGCCAGTGAAATTGGAATCCGGAAAGGTGTATGGCTACTGGCTGAACTCGGAGAAGTTCCGCAACTTCAAAGACGATGGCGGCCGGCCGGCAATGCCCTACTTGCTGATGTTCAAGACGAAGTAGGCGACAATCCTACAGCGAGCCTTCGGCTGTTTCGCGTGGAACCGGCGCTTCCACCACGGGCTGAACGTGTCGTTTGCGCTCGGCATCGGTGCCCGGCACCAGCAAGGGGCTGGGCGAAGTTTCTTCAATCACTTGCTTCAGCTCGTCGCTGTCGATGACTTCCCGATCGATCAGCCGCTTGGCGAGTGCTTCCAACGAGGCTTTGCGCGCCTCGAGAATGGTGCGGACTTTTTCCATTGATTCGTCGATGATGCGTCTTACTTCCTGATCGATTTCGCGGGCGGTCTGCTCGCTGTGCAGTCGGGCCTGGCCCATATCGCCGCCGGGGCTAACGAGAAACGGCGAGCGATTGCTTTCGCGATAGTTCACGCGGCCCAGGCGACTCATGCCGTAGTCCATCACCATGGCGCGGGCGATGTCGCTGGCGCGTTCCAGATCGTTTTGCGCACCGGTGGAAACATCGTCGAAGATCATTTCCTCGGCAACCGTCCCGGCCAGCAGCACTTGGATGCGGCTTTCCAGCTCGCTCTGGGTCATCAGGTAGCGATCGTCCTCGGGCCGCTGCATGGTGTATCCCAAGGCGGCCAGGCCGCGCGGGATGATCGAGACTTTGTGAACCGGGTCGGTGTTGGGCAGGCTGTACGCCACTAGAGCGTGGCCGGCCTCGTGATAGGCGACGCGCTGTTTCTCGTCGGCATGGATGACCCGTTTGCGCTTTTCCAGTCCAGCAGTGACGCGTTCGATGCCTTCGTTGAACTCGGCCATGCCGACGGAGGTTTTGTTTTTTCGAGCTGCCAAGAGCGCCGCTTCATTCACCAGATTCGCCAAATCGGCGCCGACGAAGCCGGAGGTCAGGCTGGCGATCTCTTTCAAATTCACCGCGTTATCAATTTTGACGTTCTGCACATGAACTTTGAGGATATCTTCCCGTCCACGTATATCGGGGCGATCGACCAGCACGTGGCGATCGAATCGACCGGGCCGCAGCAGAGCCGGGTCAAGCGTTTCGGGACGGTTGCTGGCCGCCAGCACGATCACGCCGCTGTTGGAGTTGAAGCCATCCATTTCCACCAACAGTGCGTTGAGTGTTTGTTCCCGTTCGTCGTGGCCGCCAACGACACTGGAGCCGCGAGTTTTTCCCAGCGCATCAAGTTCGTCGATGAAGATGATGCAAGGGGCTTTGGATTCCGCTTGTTGGAACATGTCGCGCACGCGGGCGGCGCCCACGCCGACGAACATTTCCACGAAGTCGGAGCCCGAGAGGCTGAAGAAGGGCACGCCTGCTTCGCCGGCGATGGCCTTGGCCAATAGCGTTTTGCCCGTACCGGGCGGGCCGACCAGCAGCACACCCTTGGGGATGCGTCCGCCTAAGACCTGGTAGCGCTCGGGGCTCGCAGGAATTCGACCACCTCGCGGAGCTCTTCCACGGCTTCGTCGATGCCGGCTACGTCTTCAAACGTGATGCCGATATCTTCCTGGGCGTACATCTTGCCGCGGCTGCGGCCGAAAGCCATGGGGCTGCCCGCGCCGCCAAGTCGTCGGAGCATAAAGAAGAACACCACGATAAACAGGACCGTGAGCACCAACATCGGCACGTAGCCGCGCCATGGGCTGGGGCCGGAGGCGAAGTCGAAAGAGGGGATTTTGGATTGCTGACACAAGGCCAGCAATTCGTGGCTCACCGAGTCGTCGGCGCTTTTATTGGCGTGGAAAGTCACCAGCTGAGGCTTGGTGTGATCGGTCGCGTCTTTAGCAGCGTTGGCCGTTGTTTCCTCCGCCGGTGCGCTGCCGGCCGCTGCGCCGCTGGATGCCGCATCCACTTGTCGGATCACCTTGCCGACGACGTCGAACGTGCCGATTTTGATTTCGTTGGGCTTTTCGTAATGGACCTTTTGTTCGCGGCCTTCGCTGCCTTCTTGAATGGTGATGCCATAGGGCTTGGAATTCGGCGCGCTGGATTTGATCAAGTCGACCAGATCGCTGTAGGAAAGCTCGTATTGCAGCGGCTGATTAAGCCAGCCCACGACCATCAAGATCGCCATCCCGATGCCGAGCAAATACCAAACAATGTTGTTGCCCAAAGGGGGCGTTTTTTTATCGACGGGCGGTTTTGGGGCCGGAGGAGGATTGCTTTCCATGCGTTTTCAAGCGAGAAAGGGATGAATGTCAACTGATAGCCGCCGCTGGCGAACTGCCCCCGGCACTTTTTTATCCTATGCCGCAGATCGCGCCGAACAACCTGCCAGGGCGTAAACGTGGATAGTATCGTTTGATCCGCGTCAAAGTAGGCAAAATCGCTATGCACTGTCCGGGTTGTGGCTCTGCAAGCGTCGATCTAAAATCCGGGTTTGCGTGGGTCGAAGAGTCGAAAGCTGATTGCTTCACCGCCCCGTCTTGGGCCTTTCACAACTGAATTTTTTGCCGCTGGCTCTTCGACCCATCCTCCGTCCATGACGCGCACCATAGCAAATGTCGCCGTGCTGGGATCGACCGGTTCCATCGGCGCCAGCACGCTGGAAGTGGTGCACGCGTCCGGTGGTTCGCTGCGGGCGGTGGCGCTGGCGGCGCGCAACAGCACGCGGTCGCTTTTGGAACAGGCGCGGCGTTTTCTCCCGCGTTGGATTGTGGTGACGGATGCCGAAGCGGCGCAGCGACAAGATTGGAGCGGGCTGCCGAAAGACACCGAACTGCTTATCGGTCCCGAGAGACTGGCCGGAGTCGCCGCTGCGGCGGAGGTCGATACGGTGGTGGCGGCGATCGTCGGGGCCGCCGGATTGCAAAGCACCTGGGCGGCGGTCGAAGCCGGGAAAACAGTTGCGCTGGCGAATAAAGAAACGTTGGTGATGGCGGGCCCTCTGGTGATGGAATTGGCGGCCCACAGCGGGGCACAAATTCTACCGGTGGATAGCGAGCACAGCGCGGTGTTCCAATGCTTGCAGGCCGGCCGGCGCGACGAAGTCAAGCGGATTGTGCTGACGGCCAGCGGCGGACCGTTTCGCAATCACACGGCGGAGCAGCTGGCGCGGGTGACGGTCGAGGAAGCCCTGGATCATCCCACCTGGGACATGGGGCCGAAAATCACGATCGATTCCGCGACGCTGATGAACAAGGCGCTGGAGATCGTCGAGGCGCGCTGGCTGTTCGATTTGAAGCCGGAACAAATCGACGTGGTGATCCATCCGCAATCGATCGTGCACTCCTTGGTGGAATTTATCGACGGCTCGGTCATCGCGCAGCTCAGTCCGCCCGACATGAAACTGCCGATTCAATATGCCTTGTACTATCCGCATCGTCGTGCCGGCATTTCGCCGCCGCTCGATCTATCGCGCAACGTGCAATTGGATTTTGAGCCGGCCGACCCGAGGCAATTTCCGGCGCTGGCATTGGGGCAGCAGGCGGCGCAGCGCGGCGGCACGACCGGCGCTGTGCTCAACGCCGCCAACGAAGAGGCGGTGCGAGGATTTTTGTCGGGCGAGTTGGAATTCAGCGAAATCGTGCCGGTTTGCCAACGTATTGTTGAACATCACACCTTTGATCCACATCCCACGCTCGAGCAATTGCTCGCAGCCGATCGCTGGGCACGCCAGGAGGTATCACGTTGGGTATGCACTTGATTGCCGCCGGATGGATTGCGTGGCTTGCTAACCCGACGAACTGGCCCACCATTTTGGCCGTGGCGGCCGGCTTGGGATTTGTGATCTTCGTGCACGAGCTGGGCCATTTTCTGGTGGCCAAGGCGTGCGGCGTGAAATGCGAAAAATTCTATTTGGGATTCGACATCTATGGCCTGAAGTTCTGCAAGTTCAAGCGGGGGGAAACGGAATACGGCATCGGAATTCTGCCCTTGGGCGGCTACGTGAAGATGCTGGGGCAGGACGACAATCCGGCGCGCATGGCGGACGAGGGGCGCCGGGCGCGAGCCGGCGCGGCGAGCGCGGCATCGATTGCCACCGCGGAGCACGCGCCGGCGATCACGCACGGCGATTTGCCGCCGGAGCCGGTTTCTGATCCGCACGTGCCGTACGATCCGCGCAGCTACATGGCGCAAAGCGTGCCCAAGCGGATGGCGATCATTTCGGCCGGCGTGATTATGAACGTGATTTTCGCTTTTATCATGGCCACCGTGGCCTATGCCTTGGGCGTGAAGCAGACGCCGTGCATCGTGCGCGGCGTCGTGCCGGGCGGCGCCGCGTGGCACGCCAACCTGCAACCGGGCGACGTGATCACTCAGATCGGCAAAATCGAGAATCCTCGATTTCGCGACCTGCAAACGGGCGTGACATTGGGCGATTTGTCGCGCGGCGTGCAGTTTGTCATCCATCGACCGGGACAGGAACAGCCGATCGAGGTGACGCTTCATCCCGACACCAGTTTGGGTGTGCCAATGATTGGCATCGTCGGGCCGTGGCAAAATGTCCTCAACGACAAAGATTCCACTTTGGACCATTCGCCCGCGGGAATGGCACGCCCGAAGTTCGAACCTGGCGACACGATCGTGAAAGTGGGCGAAGTCGCCACGCCCACGCAAATTGAAATCGAACATCAGCTCGCCTTGCACGTCGACGATCGGTTGCCCATTACGGCGGACCGGACCTCCGCGTCGCCGCGAATTGCGAAGAATGAGCAACCGGGCGAACAGGAATCGGAAGTGCGGCCGGCGACGATCGAGGTCGATCCGACGCCGCTTCGCGATTTTGGCTTGATCATGACGGCGGGGCCCATTGTCGCGGTGCAGGACGAGTCACCCGCGGCGAAGGCCGGTATCAAATCGGGCGACCGGTTGGAATCGATCGACGGCAAACCCGTGGGCAATCCACTGACGCTGCCGGATCGAATGCGACGGGCAGCAGTGGCGGGAAAGTCGGTCAAAGTTGAAATCCAACGGGACGCCAACGACAAGACGGAAAAACTTGCGCTCGACGTTACCCCGCGGATACCGCAATTTGCCGAAGTGCTTTTGCCGGTTAACCCCATGTCGACGCCAGCGTTGGGGATTGCCTACAAGGTGTGGACCAAGGTCGCGGCGGTCGAGCCGGGAAGTCCGGCGGCAGAAGCGGACATCCAGCCGGGGGACGAAATCACCGCGGTCAAATTGATCCCGCCCGATAAGCAGGAGGCCGACGCCGGCGAAGAAGAACGCAATGCCTCCGACGCCGTCAAGCTGGAGTTCGACGAAAAGGATCCTGCCTGGCCCTACTTTATTTTTGAGGCCCTTCCCTTCGCCGATCCCGATGCCACCGTGCGCTTCTGGGTAAAGCGTGGCGACGAGACGCGGCAGGTGGATCTCAAGCCCAGGGAGATGAAGGATGATTCGGGCAAGACGGTGCACACGCCGGCGCGTGGCTTAATTTTTCAGCCCTTATACACGCTGCGCAGCGCGCATTCGGTCGGCGAGGCGATCAGGCTCGGCGGGCACGAAACGGTCGACAGCCTGCTGTTGGTTTATCGCTTTCTGCAGAAGATCAGCGAAAACCAGATCTCTGTGAAACTGCTTGGCGGGCCGGTGGAAATTGCCAGGCAGGCGGGCATGTCGGCGCAGCAGGGAATGTCGTCCTTCTTGCTGTTCCTAACGATGCTCAGCGCCAATCTGGCAGTGATCAATTTCCTGCCCATTCCGGTGCTGGACGGCGGGCACATGGTGTTTTTGCTCTACGAGGGAATTCGCGGCAAGCCGGCCAGCGAGCGGGTGGTGATCGGCTTTACCTATGCCGGACTGGTGTTCATTCTGTCGTTGATGGTGTTCGTGCTATCGCTGGATTTGGGCCTGATTTCGCGGCGATAGCAGCGGCCCAGTGGGCGGCAGGCAGTAGGCGGCAGGCGACATCAGCGATGGGCACGAAACGCTCTTGATTCGGCCGGTTCGCAAGAGATAGATTGGCCCGTCCCTCGATGGGGGCTCCTTCGGAGAAGGAGCTTTTTGGCTCGACTGGAAAGGATTCCATCATGCCCACTCGTCTGGCAGAGCTGGCTCGCATCGTCGGCGGGCGAGTGGTCGGGGATGGTGCAATTCTGATCGCCGGTCCAAACACGTTGGACGCGGCCGGGCCCAATGATATCACGCTGCTGGATTCACAGGACAAGGCCCATAAGCTTGCTCGCAGTGTGGCGGGGGCGGTTGTGGTGCCACGCTCGCTGGCGGTCGATCGAGCCGCGATTGAAGTGGATGACGTCCACGCGGCGTTCGCGAAAATCGTGCTGCATTTCCGACCGGCGCGCGCCAGGCACGTCTCGGCGTAAGTCCGCTGGCGCATGTCAGCCGGACGGCGCAAATTGCCCCCGACGCGGATATTCATCCCGGCGCTACTGTGGGCGACGACGTGGTGATCGGCCCAGGCGCTGTCGTTCACAGCGGCGCGCATCTCATGGCAGGTTGTCGAATCGGCCCGCAAGTCACCGTATTTCCGGGCGTCGTGCTGTATGAGAACACGGTTGTGGGGCCGCGGTGCATCATTCATTCCGGCGCCGTGTTGGGGGCCTACGGATTTGGCTATAAGGTTGCCGACGGGCGGCATGTGCTGTCGGCGCAATTGGGCTACGTGGAACTTGGCGCCGACGTCGAGGTCGGCGCAGGCAGCACGATCGATCGCGGCACGTACGGCGCCACGCTCATCGGCGAGGGGACGAAAATCGACAACCTGGTGATGATCGCCCACAATTGCCGCATCGGACGGCACAATCTGATTTGTTCACAAGTCGGCGTGGCCGGCAGCACCACGACCGGGGATTACGTGGTCATGGCGGGCCAAGTGGGCGTGCGCGATCACGTGCACATCGGGGCCGGAGCCGTGTTGGGGGCCAAAGCGGGCGTTTCGGGCGACGTGCGCGACGGCGTTCACATGCTGGGAACTCCCGCGGTGCCGGAGCGCGAACAGAAATTGTTGTTCGCGCTGATTTCCAAGCTGCCTGAAATGCGCAAGCAACTCAAGGAACTGCAGCAACAAGTGGAAGTGTTAATGCACGCCGTCGACGGCACGCCGAAGGGGCGAAAAAACGAAGCCGCATAGGAAGTTAGGAAGGCAGACAACGGAATGCAGCAGTCCGAATGCAAAATTGCGTGTCTGACAGGCCAAAGTGAAGCGCCCTCGGCTGTCGGCCTGGTTGCCGGTTGGGGTCGATATCCGATCGTTGTGGCCGAAGCGCTGCGCCGGCAGGGCCACCGCGTATATTGCGTCGCGCTGAAAGATCATGCCGATCCGGCGCTGGTGGAACTGTGCGACGGCGTGCAATGGACGGGGCTGGCAAAAATCGGCCAGGCCATTCGTTATCTCAAGCGCAACGGCGTGCACGAGGCGGTGCTGGCCGGAAAAGTTTTCAAGGTGCGACTGTTTCAACCGCGCGTGTGGCTCAAGCTGGTGCCCGATTGGCGGACCGTGCGGATTTTCTGGTCGCACTTCATCGGCACCAAGAAAGATCGCAAGGACGATACGCTGCTGCTCGCGATCGTCAACGCATTTGCCGAAGACGGGATTTCGATTCGGCCGGCAACCGATTTCGCCCCGGAATTGCTGGTGAAGTTTGGCCAGCTTACCCGGCTGGGACCCACGCGGGCGCAGCAACGGGATGTCGAATTCGGTTGGCAATTGGCCAAGGAAATGGGCCGGCTCGACGTGGGGCAAAGCGTAGTCGTGAAAGACCGCGCCTGTTTGGCGGTGGAAGCGATCGAAGGCACGGACGAGTGCATACGCCGGGCGGGACAATTGTGCCCGGCCGGCGGCTTTACCGTCATCAAATTGTCGAAGCCGCAACAAGACATGCGATTCGACGTGCCGACGGTGGGGCTGTGGACCCTACAGACAATGGCCAGCGCGGGTGCTAAACTGTTGGCGGTCGAAGCGGGCAAGACGATTCTGGTGGACGAGCCGGCGTTTCTGGATTTCGCCAACAAGCACAAATTGATCGTGGTGTCGTTGGAGGCGGCCTCGTCCGCCCAAAGCTTGCCGCGCGTATCGGCCGCATGACGCGGTCCGATTCATCCGCAGGACGCACGATCGACTGATTTCGAGGATACCCTGGAAGGATTTGCGCCATGAGAGCATTTCTCGTTTTGCCGTTGTGCGCGTGCACGATCGTCTTTTTTGCGCTAGCCGGCTGTTCCAATCAAAGAACTCCGGCAGTTGTCGGCGAACAGGCTCATCCGCACGTTCACGGTCCGCACGACGGTGAATTGATTGAATTGGGCGACGAGGAATATCACGCCGAATTGATTCACGACGACGAAGCCGGCAAGGTCACGATCTACATCCTGGACGGAGCGCACGAGAAGGCGGTGCCGATCGAGGTCGGCACGATCACCATCAAGATGGTCGTCAATTCGACGCCGGTTGAATTCAAGTTGGCCGCCAAGCGCAAGAGGGGGATCCGGAAGGCAAGGCATCGCGGTTTGAATCGCAGGAACAGGCGTTGGGGCTGGCGCTGGACAACCAGCAAGCGGATCGCGAACTCATCATTCCGATCGGCGGCAAAACCTTTGAGGCCAAATTCGCCCACTTCGACGACGAGCACCATCATCACCACGAACCTCCATCGGGAGGGGGCAAAACCGAGGAAAAATGATCGGCCGTTTGTGCGAGTTGCACGATCCCAAGTGGCTGGTCAAAATCGACTGCTCCTTAAGCACGGGCCGATTTTAGTGGGCATCGGTGCGCATGATCGACCTTGCAAGACTCCATTTTCTTGCCCACATCGCATCTCAGCTGCACGGCATGCTTGGGTCTACAAGTTGAATCGCAGCAATTAGTTGCGCCTTCGCAGCGGGACTTCGCCGAGGCCGCGTCATGCGGCCGACCGTTTGGCGTGCGCGGTCGCCGCCATCGTCTCCGCCGGACCTCAAGGGCACTCGGTTTCGGGCCAGCAGTCTCAACGGTAAAGGTAGCAAATGCGGAAAAGTTGATAAAAGCGTCGGCCTAAGTATAATCAAGGGTGCTAGTTGGAATGAGGCAAGGAGAGGCAACTTGTAGCGGCGCAGAGTGCATGTTCGTCTCTCCCCCTTTATGGCCGGAGAGTGCCGGGGTCCGAAATGGATTTCCTTTGGGGTGCCGATGAACGGCGCCTGCAGGGCGTTTGATCGACGTCCTGCTTACGCCATTGACGGCGACCATTAATCGGCAGTGCACCATGATTAACGCCGTGAGTTCGTCCGCTGGCGCGCCAGCGGCCACAGACCGATTGGCTGCAGCCGGCTTGGATCTCGTACTTGGATCCAATCCCACGATGCTGCGTATTGCGCAGCACGTTTCGCGCGCTGCGGAAGTCCAATGCTCGGTGCTCATCTTCGGCGAAACGGGCACAGGCAAAGAGTTGTTGGCCCGGCGGTTGCATCTTTCCGGCCCACGCGCAGCCAAACCGTTCGTGCCTGTCAATTGCGTGGCGCATCACAGCCACCTTGGCTGAAAGCCAACTGTTCGGACACGAAAAAGGCGCGTACACCGGGGCGCTGGGCAGTTCGTTGGGGGTGTTTGCGCCGGCCATGGCGGCGTGGTGTTCCTCGACGAAATTGGCGAAATGCCCTTGGAATTGCAGCCGAAATTGCTGCGCGTCTTGCAGGAATGCGAAGTCACCCCGGTGGGCGCCTCCACGCCGGTGCGGATCGACGTGCAAGTGATCGCGGCCACGAATCGAGATTTGGAAGCCGAGGTCGCCGCCGGCCGTTTCCGCAAGGATCTTTATTATCGCTTGAACATGGTCGAACTGAGCGTGCCGCCGCTGCGCAAGCGAATCGAAGATATTCCGGATTTGATCGATTTCTTTGCGCACCGTTTCTCGGAAAAATACCAGCGTCCGCGCTGGCGGCCCAACGCTGAGCAACTCCGCGAGTTTTACGAATACTCATGGCCGGGCAACGTTCGCCAATTATCCCACGTCATCGAGCAAAGTTATGTGCTCGATTCTCCGCCGCGAATCCCCTCCGCCAAGCGTCCGGCCGATGCGCAGTCCACGGATGCCGTATCTCAATCTCACGCGGCTGCGCGAGGCGGCGATCCGGCAGGCCCTGGCTGACACCAAGGGGCACAAAGGCCGCGCGGCACGCTTGCTGGGCGTTCATCCCAACACGCTGACCCGCCTGCTCAGCCGATTGGACGGCGACGGGATGCTCGAAGCCGAGTAATCTTCTTCCGGGCGGACGTTCTTTCGCCGGCGAATCCCCCATCGAATCTCGCGCTGGTCGAACGGCGCTGACGGAATCTGCGAGCAGATCGCTCTTACGCTATCACCACAATGGTGAGGCAACACCATGTTGGTGAATGTCTGTTAACAGGCGCACGCTGTTGAAGTTGTGATCAGGCGAAAGAAATGATCCCCTCAAAGCAGTGAAACGTGGCATGGCGCGGCAGGCCTGCGAAATTGCCGCGTGGATTTTCTCAAGTCGTTTCAGCGCCGGTGGTTCTCACCGTGGCGCTATTTTTTTGCGCCTTGGCATTGCGCGTGCATTAGTGAGCAGGGAAACAAAAAAGAGAAGGGAGAAGCTATGTCAGCACGAACGTTTCGGGCTGGCGTTTCCGGGCCAATGAACGACCACCACAGGCAGACTCCATGATCTCACCTTGGAAGTGCACCTCGACGAACGATTCCCACGTTGAAACAACTGCTGCTCCAGAACTAGCTTTGGCCGATCGGGCCCGGCTGGGACGGAGGGGAACACGTACCACTCAGGCGCCCACTTTGGGTTGTTTGGTGGTGTCGTGCGATCCGCTGCGGCAAATGATGTTCGGTCAAACGGCGCAGCGTACGGGCTGGCGCCCGCTGGTATGTGGCGACGTGGGGGCAGCGCTTGCGCACCTGGCCACCAGCATGATTGGAGCCGCCCTGGTAGACATCGCCACGCCGGCAGACGACGTGGTTCAACATATGCGGCGGCTCGTGGAGCGATTGGCGGAGAACAAGGACGTGCTAACAGTCGTTTGCGGTCGCACAAACGACCGGGTCGCCGAAATCTGGGCGCGGGAATTAGGGGTTTGGGCACATTTGCCCGGCGTGGCCCCGGAAAGCGATTTGGATTTGTTGTTGCGGGCAGCCCGACACGTAGTGGAACGGATGCACAAGCGACGCGAGGCGTGCCTGTCTGCGGAACACACAGAACATCAGTCCGCAGGGTACTAACGCTTGAATTTGATCGATACGCGGTTGTTGTTTTTAGATTTGTATCAACGAAAGGATTAGCAATGAACACACAAAATCAATGGATGCAAGACGACGAAATGGAAATGGCCTACTCGGTGACGTACACGCGGCGCGATCAGGAGCGCGAACAACGGATGCGCCGACACGCCTACGAACGCCGTAGCGCCAGGCCCAATTCGTTCAATGGCATCCATCGTCGTCGCAACAAACGGCTTGCGATCTAGCGCACGGCGACGGGCGTGAAATGGGGCCTGAGTTACGTGACCGTTTTGTTTACGGCGCTGCGCCTGCGCGGCCGCTTTTAAAATAGCACGCATGAAAAACAGATAACCAGGAGAGAACCAAGATGTTATTGCCCACGTTGCTCGTCATCTGCTTTGCGGTTGGTTTGATGGGCGTGGTATTGGCCCGCACAGACGGTTCCGGCCTGTACGTGGCCTTTTGCGCACTGAGCCCTGTATTGCTTCCGATTTGGATTGGCATGCAGATCGGAGATTGGCTGACCAATTCTGGAAAGAAATACGCACAAACATCGCCTGTCAAAGCAAAGCGGTCGAGCCCCCGGATTGCTTTCGCTCGACCGATCCGGTCGCGCGTCATGGCAGCCCAATCGAATTGTGTGGCGCCTGCAACACAACACTAACAGACCGCCGCGCCGCTGATTGCCGCGGAAACCTGCAGCATTAGAAAAACACCAGGCCAGAACCTGACGCGTGTCGCCCCAGGGGACGACCGTCGTCCACTTTATTTGCAACGGAAGCGAAACAGCAATGCGTCATCGTCGAGACTTGCACCACTGCACTAAGTGGCTCATCTGCGCGTTAATCATAGCCGGCGCCAGCCGATCGGCCTGGGCGACTTCGTTCCCCTACGGCGATCTTACCGGCACTAATGTCAAATTTTACAGCGTCACCGAGACGCCTACAAAGAATCCTGCGCCGTCGGGATTCCCCTATCCGTTGTTCGGGGCTCCCCTAGTTTTTGGCGACAATTTGGAGTTCCTGCCGAACGACTTCAACGCGAATTCCAGCGGCGGATCGTTCCCGTTTACTGACAGCCAACTGTCGATGACAATCGTAAGCATCAATCCGTCGAAATCCATCGACTCGATTGTGATTATGGAGCGAGGCTCCTATTCGTTGATCGGCGGCGGGGCAAATACGCAAGCAATCGTATCGCTCAACGTCGTGCTCGCAAAAATACTGGAAGTCAATGGCGTTCCAATCACGCCCATCGATGTGCCTGCAACGATTACCTACGCCAACCTAGGAAGTGCGGCGTCGTCGGTCGTGTCGGGCGAGTTGATAATGAACAACAGCATCCTTCAGCCGCCGCCTTTGAACCAAATCTGGACCGCGACCGCATCATTCGATTTCGCAGCAGCGCTGGCCGCGCAAGATCTCAGCGGCCCGATTAGCACTGTCAAACTAGCGCTGGACAATACCTTGACGGCATTAAGCGAAGTGGTCGGCCCCAACAACAATCCGACCACCGCCTTCATCGATAAAAAAGATTTCAGCATCCTGGTGGATCCGGTGCCGGAGCCCACTTCACTGGCATTGATCTTCCTGGGGATCGCGGGCACGGTATCGATGCAGTATTGGCGGCGTCGCAATAAGGGCGACGCGGACATTTAGCTGCGATTGTCCTAACGAAGTGCGCGTCCGTTTGAATTCTCACCCCCGGTCTTCCGGGGGTTTTTTGTTGCGCGTGCCGCGGCCTTTTGTTTGTAGTTTCAGGAATCGTTTTTCAGGGCGCGGGGGGCGGCGATGGTGGAGGATTTCCGTTGGCCCCACGCCGTCCCGGCAGGAGGCCCGGGCGCGATGAATCGTCGCGCTTTTCCGATCGACGCTGCTGGAACCAATCGGTGAGTTGTTTCAGTCCCGGCGCAGCCAGTTTCGGACTGCTCAGCGTGCCCACCACGTGCAGCGTTGCCTGGCTGAGCAGGCTATGCAGGAAGCTATCCGCGGGAAGTCCGGTGGCGAGCGCGGAAATGTCGATGTCCAAATCGAGCGTTTCATCGAGTCCCACCGAGCCGTGCGAACGGATCGTCGGCTTGTCCTTAAGCGCAGTCAAGCTGAAATTCAGATTTTCGTGAAACACTCTGCCGTCGTGCAGGTGGAACGCCACCACGTCATCCTTTGCAATTTGCATTGCAGCGGGCACATCTTTGAGCTGCATCAAGTCGGCGAGCAGTTTGACAAATCCGCCGGGCCCCACTTCCACCGAATGGAGCGTTAGTTTGCCTTTGACGTCGGCTTTATCGGGAATACCCAGCGGCCAATAGAACTGGTCCAGCTCCAGCGACACTCGGCCGGAGGCAGAAGTTGTTTGCGAGAGGACCGGCGCGATGAATTTGAGCAAATCGTTGCACAACTGCGGCGTGAGTTGGGTTTCGTGGAGCAATTGGATCGCTCCGCCGTGCAGCACCGGCACACCGAGCGGATTATCGGTGGCTGGAATGGTCGCTCCCCGCAGGTTCAATTGTTCGACTACCAGTGGTCGCGTGGAACTCGGTCCGCGCAGCGACAAACTGGCGTCGACAATTTCCCACCGTATCGCGCGCTTGTTCATCAGGGCGGCGCTGGCCATGGCCTGCAGCAGCCGCGCGAGATTCCAGCCTCCCTTATCAAATTCGATATTCAATTGAGGCTGCACGATGCGAAAGTTGCCGGCGTCATGACCCATTAGCAGCCGCCAAAGCGCGGTGTCGCTTTCGATTCGCTTGATGGCGAGCACCGCCTGATGGGAATCGTCGTTTTGCACACTGATGTCGCCGACGGCGATCGGTGAAAACCAATCCAGCGACAACTCTTTGGCCGTGATCTGCAGATTCGTCCTGGCCGACAGCCATTTCAAGGCTTGATCGCGAATGGCGGGAACGGCCGCCAGATACGGAAGCGCGAAGACCGCGGCCAGCGCCAAGATCAGGATGGTCGAAAGCCACCAAATCCAGCGTCGCCGGCGTTTGATGGGCAATGGTGCGCCCGACGGCGTTGGCTCAACGGGCGCGGCAGCGGGTGTCGACGGCTGTGGTTCGATCATGGAGTGACGATGGCGGCGCCGATGGGCGCCGGGGGTCAGCGTGCGGTTTTGCGGCGATGCCTTATCATAGGCATTTGCGGCAACGATTTGAATATCGCACGCGCCCAGCGCAGTCGTTATCTCCGGCTGCAAATATTCGCACGTGACAGGGTCCGATGGAACCAGCCGGGGCCTCCAGTTTTGCGCTATAGCGACCGTTGATGACTTGGGTTGCCACCGTCGCCAGACGCGGATCGTTCGCGCTTTGATACGTGCGCTGGAATTCTCGACGCGCCTCCAAATCAGAGCCGTACTTGTCGCGGGACGGCAAATCACAGCGGAGGCGATCGCGATTGAGGACCAGATCGACCACCGCGGCGCCGTCGATCGGGCATTCGCCGTGGATTTCCATCATTTGTCCCGCGACGGCGACGGTCGGCGCCGACACGGAAACGTCTCGCGGGTAGCGCAACCCCAGCGTCGGATCGCCCAGCAAATTGAACAATTGCAGGCATTCATACCGTTCGTCCTTGGGCGAATAATTCGGGGATACCGCGGACGTCAGCGCGCTCACAAGGCCCCAGATGGGCGAATCGTCGCCGGCCATCGTATCGCGCTTGGCGTGCAGGACGAGTTCGCCGATAGTCGCGCGATGCTCGTCGAAATACTCGTGCATTGCCTGGCGGCCCAAGACGGTCATGGAATAGGGCATGGTCACGTTGGAACCGGCCAACGCAGCCACGGAACCGTGCGGATTGGCAAGCAGGTCTTCCGCGAGGCAATTCTGTGGCTCGGCGAACGCTCCCGCATAGCAACAAAAAAACAAGGCGATGGGTTGGGCGAAATCGCACTGCAGCCGGCGGCAGTCGTCGCAACGCAAAATCGACTGCGTGCAATCTGGAAAACTGGCGCGCTCCAGTTCGCGGGGCGAGCCATGCCCCATGTACACGCAAAACAGCGCATGCTCGTTGAATCGCTGCAGGCAGCATTCGTGAAAAGCGTGGGGATCGGGGCAGTATTGACTGTGCCAACTGGCGTAGGTCAGAGAAGTTTGATAGCCCGATGGCACGCCGGACGTGATTGCCGTGCGGACCACGTTCTCTAACATGCTGTCGGCCAGCTCGCCAAAACCCCCTTGGCCTGCGACGAAATTAATTTTCGTGCGCCAGGGGCCGAAGTCGCGGCATTGCTCGTAGTCCAGGGTTTTCTTGAGGATCGTGTTCAATTCTGCCGCGGAATGAGCGGTCAGGCGGCCAACGGCCACGTCGGGCACTCCGTCGTCGTCCAAATCGGCGTAGGGATTGTCGGAGGCGAAATCGGGGCCGCCGCCCCAGTGGAGATTCACCTTCGACGGCACGCGAAATGTCGGCGTGCAGCGCGAGCGCAAAATAGGGTCGGCATTTGACATGTCCGACTGCGGCGGCGCGGCGTCGCCCACCAAAACGACAAATCGAAGCTTCCCTTCGTGAGCCAATTCACGGATCCGGGCTCGCACTTCGTCAGCCGTGCCTTGGTTCGACACGAAGCGCACGATGTGTCCCTGACTGGTGCGCTGCACAAGCCAGGGCTGCATCGTTTCACGGAATTCCGCCGGGCAGACGACGGCGACATCCGGCGCTTCGGCAGCCGTGATCGATACGCTAAGCACCAATGATAATAGAAGACCGTGCATCGTGTTCCTGCCAAACAACGGCAAATCGAGTGCGCCAACGATCTAAGGCAAGCATCTTGCGAAAAATCGATGCAAGTGTAGTGTTGGGCATTCCTGCGAGGCAAGCCGGATTCGCCTTGCGCATTGGCAAGCTTGTGGCAAACTGGGCGGGTGCGACACAATTACCATGCTAGATTGCTAAGCTGCCAGAATACAGCGTGAGGAAGGCTTGTTTTCCGATTTGCTACACAACGTGGTCGGCTGGTTTGAAGACCATCCCTGGGTGGTTTGGGGGGCCGTAGGGTTGTCGCTTTGCACGCTGCTGGCGGCACTGGTCGTTGTGCCGTGGATCATCGTACGAATACCGCCGGACTATTTTGCCCACGGTCGCCGACCGCAAACAAATTGGGGCAAAATGCACCCCGCATTGCAGATCGCTGTCATGGCTGGGAAGAATTTGGCGGGCGCGCTGCTCATCGTGGCAGGCTTCGTCATGCTATTTGTGCCGGGGCCGGGGATCGTTACAGCGCTCGTGGGGCTGGCGCTGGTCGATATCCCCGGCAAGCGGCGATTGGAACGTTGGATTGTGGCGCGACCGGCGGTTTTCACCGCGCTCAACAAGCTCCGCGCCAAGTACAACCATCCGCCGCTGGAACATCCAAAGCGCAAATAATCCGATACCGCTTTATTTCTTCTCAGGCTCGGCGCGAAGATCCGGCAGCGCGATGTCGACGGGCATGTCAGGCTCTTTGGCATCAGGTTGCTTGGCGCTGGGATCGAACTTCGGGGTGTCGTCGCCGCCGCTAATGGTTTCCTGAGCGATGTCGAGGTGCTCTTTGTCGGGGAACTCCAAATCGAGCTGCGAAAAACTCCACTGCCCCTGCATGAGTCGTGACTTGGCCGAGACCTTCGCCGTGCCCTTGGGACCCGCGACGTCGAAATAGAAGAACGCCTCGCCGCGATCCCCTTCGGTGTGAACGCCGCCGCCGGGGAACAGGCGAACTGGATCGATGGGTTGGCCGATCCGTTCAGCCACCTTTGGACTTTTGCGGATGGCATCAACAGCCGCTTGATATTGGCTGTGGAAACGGAGCTTCATCAGCGGCCACCCAATCACATACACGCCTATCAGAACGACCGCCAACAGCAGCAGCAAGACTACTAAGATCTTATGTCGGCCGAGCCACGATTTGTTCGCAGAGGCCGGCTGCGACGTTGATTGAATGTTGGACATGGCCCGACTCCTTTCGGCAATTTGATTTTTAAGCAGCAAGATGCGCTACTGCTTGCTATCCACTTTCCGACAATAGGCAATTATTTCTGCGGTCGTGGTGGGCAATGGTCCCGCGGAGGATTTTTTCACCGGCTTCGCTTCCGGTTCGGCGATCGGCGCGGCTTCAGCAACCGGCTCTTCAACTTCTTCCGGCTGACTCGCGGCTGCCGCCGCTGGCGGGGCTGTGGCTTTTGCTCGCGCGGCGGCGAGAATATCGGCCGTCGACATTTTTTTGCCGGGCTCGGCTTTCGCAGCCGGCGCCGCTGGTTTGGCAGGGGCTTTCGCAGCCGGCGCCGTAGTCTCGCCGTTGCCTTTCTTTGCGCGGGCCGCGGCCAGGATGTCGGCGGTGCTGGGCTTACCTGCCGGTTTTGCCGGAGGCGCGCTCTTTGCGGCCGCTCCTTCCGCCGGAGCTTTCGTCGCAGCAGGCTTTGCTTCCACCGGCTTTGGTTCCGGCTTTGGCACGACCTTCAGAAAATCCAATTCGATGTCGTACCAGCCGATGTTGTCCCATTGATCGAATTCTACAAGCACCGACCGCTCATGTTCACCGTCTTCACCAGACCTGTGGCATCGCGAAACCGCGCCAACTCGGGGCGCGAGGCATCGACCACAACGTATTTGTCGGTGTAATCTCGCTTCAGTTTTTCGATGTGTTCAAACGCCATAAAAATGCGAAAGCACCAATGACCGATGAGTCTTCGGCGCAAGGTTTGGTCATTGGGATTTGGTCATTGGTCATTTTCCTCGCGGCATTGTCCCGCAATATTCCGCTGGAATCAAGGCGGTCTCCTCCGTTGGGTGTCGATCACTGTTGGCAGCGAAAAGTGTATTGCCAGCGGAACGTCGCGGGAAAATCAAAGCTTTCGGGGTCGGCTTCCACGGTTACTCCGCCGTCTGCCGCCGGCCACAGAGAACTTCCCCGTTCCGCTTGCATGACGATTTGATCGGACCAAATCCATAGCGCACGGTTGGCGTGTCCGTTTCCGGAAAGCATCTTCGGCTTGCCGGCCAACGATTGATAGGTGCTCGAAAGCGTTCCTAAGCACTCCTGCGAAGGGACGCGGCAAGCCACGTCGAACCGCAGGGCCGATTTTTCGGACTCGGCCTCGATGCTCAATGACCAATGGCAATTGGGCGTCCGGCCGACCAAAAGCGCCACGCTCCCCTCGGCGCGAGTTTCGATTTGCAATTCTTGAAACGGTGGGCTGCAGGGCCATTCATCTTCAGCTTTGCCTTCGATCGATGTCAGCGCGACGCGAAAATGGTCGCCATCGACAAACCCAATCCCATGCGCCCAGCGATCTTCGTTCCACGTGAATACGACGCGCAAATTGCCGGCGTATAAGAGTTGCGCTGGCTTACTCATCTTCTGCCTTGCCTGCTTCGACCGGCTTGCCATCGGTGGCGCGCAGCGCAGATACGCATCCAGGAATCCCTGAATGTTGCCGTCCAGCACGGCGTTGAAGCTGCCCATGTAGTGGCCCGTGCGGGAATCTTTCACGCGCTGGTCGGGATGCAAAAAGTAATTGCGGATTTGCGATCCGAAACCGGTTTTGGCCTGCGAACGATACTTCGCCAACTGCTGGGCTTCGCGTTTTTCTTCCTCCATGCGAGCCAGGCGGGCCCGCAGCATTTTGATGGCCGTGGCGCGATTTTTGTGCTGACTGCGTTCGTTTTGGCACTGCACGACGATGCCGCTGGGAAAATGTGTGAGGCGAATGGCGCTGGAAGTTTTGTTCACATGCTGGCCGCCGGCGCCGCTGGCACGGAACACATCTTCGCGGATGTCTTCGTCTCTAAGTTCGATTTCCGTGTTGTCGTTGATTTCAGGCGAAACATCGACTGCAGCGAAACTGGTTTGCCGCTTGCCTTCAGCGTTGAATGGGCTGATGCGCACGAGGCGGTGCATGCCGGTTTCGCCTTTCAAGTAGCCGTAGGCCATGGGGCCGCGGATGGCGATGGCGGCGTGTTGTATGCCGGCGACGCCGTCATCCTGGCGGTCAAGGAGCTCCGTGTCGTAACCGTTCTTCTGTGCCCATTGCAAATACATGCGCAGCAGCATTTCGGCCCAATCGTTGGCGTCGGTGCCGCCGTCACGGGCGTTGATGGCCAAGATGGCGGCGTTGGCGTCGTGCGGTCCGCTTAGGAGCGATTTCAGTTCCAACTCGTCGAGCATCGGCTCGGTGCGCTCGAGTTGCTGACGCAATTCGGGGATGAAGCTGGCATCTTCCTCCCCCATTTCGACGAGCGTTTTGATTTCCTCGTCGGCGCGGACCGCCTCGTCCATGGGCTTCAATAGCGCGTTGAGCCCCTTGAGCTCGATTACCGTAGCCTGAGCAGCCGTCTGGTTGTTCCAGAAATCCGGCGCCGCCATGCGCCCTTCGATCGATTGGACCTGCTTCTTTTTAGAAGCGTAGTCAAAGACTGTCCCGCAGTTGCAGGATTCGCTCGTGAATTCGCTCGGCGCGATCGGTTAGTTCTTTTTCCATGATTTAGGCGGCCCGAAGGCAATCCGGTAGGAATGTGCGGCGCGCTGTTTGTGAAACGATTGGTCGAAGGAATTATATCTCTCAGCAGGCCACAGAGGAAACCGCTCTTTGGCGCTACTTTTGACTCTCTTGCTTCTGCTTGCTTTCTTCTCGTTTCGTTGCGATTTCCTGCTTCTTTTCGTCCAGCTTCTTATCGCCTTCTTTCTGGGGCGGCCTGACGATGACGCGGTCGAGCTTCTTGTCCTTGGTGAATTCGAGCACCAGTTCCAAATTGCGGTCTTTATCCTTCACAATCCAGAGCTGCCGGATAGGACCGCCGACGGAGATCGAGGTACCTTTTGGCTTGTCCAGCTTGTCGAGGATCTCGTCGTAGGTTTGTTTGAAGTTGATGCCCGCGATCGTCGCCGGCCAATTTGCCCAAAAGATGCAAGTGACTACTTTGTTGTCTCGAACGATGTACCCGTAGTTGTCGTAATCGAGGCAGACGGCGGGCGTTTTGCTGTCGGCATCCGCCACGGTTATGTCGATGGGCGCTTGAAACGTTTTGAAGACCTCGGCCAGCGTCGCATCGACCAGCGCATATACCTCGCTGTCTTTGGGCAAGGGCTTTTTGCCGGGGCTCAGCTCGCGAGGGATCGCCGCGGCCGATTGCACGATCAGCCAAATGCACGTGGCCGCGGGAACGGCGAGGTATGATTGCCAACGCATGATGTGCCGGCCTCAATCTTTCAGCGCGACGAGCAACGATTCGAACTTGTTGTTTTCAAATTTGATTGTGAGCGTTTGATCGCGATCTTTGAAGTCCCAAATCATGGTTTGCTTGCCGTCTGCCGGCTTGCCTTCCGAGCGAGGCGGACCGAGCTTCTTCAGCACGTCTTCCTGCGCATCCCCCAGCTTGCAGCCGAGAACTTCACCCGAAAACGGTGGGAAGATATAACTGCCGATCACGCACTTGCCGCGGACTTCGAACATATAGCCGCCGTTGTATTCCAGGCAAACTGTGGGGCGATTCTTGCGATCGGTCGACGCGGAAACGTTCGTGGGATATCCGCAGGTAGTGAAGACGCGGGCTAAGCGGCAGCCGTCCAAGGCGATAATCGCGGCACCTGACGGCGGCGGTTGGCCGCCCGATTTCGATTCGTCCGCGGCGGCTGCGGCGGCAAGAACCAGCAAAAGTGTGATGATCGCAGATCGCATTGCGTGCTCTTGCCCGACAATAGATTTTGGAATTCGCCCGGATCCATTGAGCGACTCAACCATGGTATTGTTATCTTGTGGTTCAATCAATCTGTGGATTTCCACATCGCAAGTTCGCCGTTGGCGCTATCGAGGCAGTCCGCAATTTTGTTGAATCCCTGCCAGCGACGCGGTAGACTCAACCGCGTCTTTGGGAGACGCGCGGCACGGACCCAGGATTCCAGCGGCTTCCAGCTCCAGACCCTTCGAGGAGCTGCTAGTCAAGCGAACCATACTTTTGATGTTGGCCTTTGGCCTGGGCTATCCATGCGCGCGCACGTCGCCGGGCATCACGTTCAACATCACCTCGACCGGCAATGCGCAGGCGGATGCGGGCTTTCAGGCTGCCGCCGGGCGATGGAGCAGTCTGTACACCGACAACATCACCGTGAACATCAACGCCGGTTTCACGTTGTTAGGTTTGACCGTGCTGGGCCAAACCTCATCAAGCACGATCGCCGAGCCCTACTCCGATGTTCGCGCCGCGTTGGTCGGCGATGCCAAAACCGCCAGCGATGCGATTGCCGTCGCCAATCTGCCAGCCGCGCCCTCGCTGATTATGATCACGAACACCCGCTCGGGCGCGCGATTCGTCGACAGCGATGGCAGCCGGAACAATACAGTTTTGGACATTTCGACCGCGAACGCGAAAGCGCTGGGCTTGATCGGGGCCAACGACCCGGCGGTTGACGCCTCGATCACTTTCAACAGCATCTTGAGCTTCGATTTTGATCCTTCCGACGGCATTACGGTCGGGCGATACGACTTTGTCGGGGTGCCGACGCATGAAATCGGACATGCGCTGGGATTCATTAGCGGAGTCGACGTGGTGGATTATTATTCCGGCCCCAACGGCCCGAATAAAAACACGAATATCAATCTCGATGCAAACGATCCGGGGATTGGCACGATCGATCCTTATGAAGTGTTTAGCGTGCTGGATTTGTATCGGTATAGCGCCAGTTCGATCGGCGAAGGCGCCGGCGTGCTGGACCTGGCCTACGGCGATTCGCCTTTCTTTTCCGTCGACGGCGTAAATAGTCTGGGAGCTTTCTCCACCGGCACCTTCAACGGCAACGGCCGGCAGGCCAGCCATTGGCAATACTTGTCAGGCCAAGGGATCATGGATCCCACGATTATCCCCGGGCAGCTCATGACCATTTCGGCGCTCGATACCACGGCGCTGGACGTGATCGGCTTCGACCTCGTTCCGGAACCCCAGAGTTACATTCTGGTAACCGTCGGCGGGTTGATCTTGCTATTTCGAACAAGGGATAGCCGCGGCATCGGCCTGCGTTGTTGCGCATGGATTGCGCGATGCCTGCCTAAGTTGCTAGCACTGTGCAGACCGCCGCGCACTGCGTGGCGCACCTAGATTTTTTCGCTAAGCCGATTGCAACGTAGGAATTACGCGCTATCATGCTTGGTTTGCATGGCTGCGTGGCATTTGAATTGCTTAAACGCGGGGCTTTCCAATCCGGATGGAGTTCGCCGGGCCGCCAAGCGTCGCCGCTGTTGGATGGCGACACGCCGTGACAGGCGCCCGCAGCAATTTAAACCGACTATTTCAAATGGACTATTCGCCCGAAGGAGTTTGTCGTGAAACCTAAAGAAGTGTTGGCGTTGTGTCGTGAAAAGGACGTCAAAGCGGTCGATCTGCGGTTCATGGATTTTCCGGGCCTCTGGCAGCACTTCACGGTGCCAGTCAACAAGCTGGACGAGGACGTATTCGAAAACGGGCTAGGCTTCGACGGTTCCAGCATCCGCGGCTGGCAAGCGATTAATGAGAGCGACATGCTGGTGGTGCCGCAGCCGGAAACTGCATTCCTCGATCCATTTACCACCATCCCCACGCTGTCGATGGTGTGCAACATTCAAGATCCCATCACTCGGGAAGATTACTCGCGCGATCCGCGCAACGTGGCCCGCAAGGCGGTGAACTACCTGAAGAGCACGGGCATTGCCGACACGTGCTTCATCGGTCCGGAGGCGGAATTTTTCATCTTCGACGACGTGCGGTACGACTTCAATCAGCATGAAGGTTATTACCACGTCGACAGCGTCGAAGGGGAATGGAATCGCGGGCGCGATGAGAAGCCGAACCTGGGCTACAAAATTCGCTACAAGGAAGGTTATTTCCCTGTGCCGCCGGCCGATCAGTTGATGAACATCCGCAACGAAATGATGCTCACGATGATCGAATGCGGCATCGACATCGAGGCCCAGCATCACGAAGTGGCCACCGCCGGGCAAAGCGAAATCGACATGCGCTTCCAAGAACTGGTGCGCATGGGCGACCAGGTGATGATCTACAAGTACATCATCAAGAACGTGGCCAAGAAGTACAACAAGACCGTCACCTTCATGCCCAAGCCGCTGTTCGCCGACAACGGTTCGGGCATGCACACTCACATTTCGCTGTGGAAGGGCAGCAATCCGCTGTTCGCCGGCGGCGGCTATGCCGGCTTGAGCGAAATGGCGATGCACGCCATCGGCGGTTTGCTGAAGCACGCCCCGTCGATTCTGGCGTTTTCCAATCCGACGACCAACAGCTACAAGCGGTTGGTGCCGGGATACGAAGCGCCGGTGAATCTGGCCTATTCGCAGCGGAATCGTTCGGCCTCATGCCGCATTCCGATGTACAGCCCCAGCCCCAAGGCCAAGCGCGTCGAGTTCCGCTGCCCCGATCCCAGTTGCAATCCGTATCTGGCGTTCGCGGCCATGTTGATGGCGGTGATCGACGGCATCCAGAACAAGATCAATCCCGGCCAGCCGCTGGATAAGGATATCTACGATCTGTCGCCGGAAGAATTGGCCGAAGTGCCCAAGACGCCCGGCAGCCTGGAAGAGGCGCTGACGGCGCTGAAGCACGACCATGCGTTCCTGCTGCGCGGCGACGTGTTCACCAAGGACGTGATCGACACGTGGATTTGGTACAAGATGGAGAAGGAAGTCGACGCCATGCGGCTGCGTCCGCATCCTTACGAATTCTGCCTGTACTACGACATGTGAAATTGGCTTATCCCACTCAAGCCCACGGGCTGTAACCCGTGGGCTTTTTTCATAGACACCTCACCACCACCGGTTGCTGTGCCGCTGTCGCAAACGATCAAGCAGTTGCCCATCGTCTCGTCATTGCATGCCACCTATCGCAGGCGGCAGCAGGAGCGGCTGTTTGAGCGCACACAGGCAGACTATGAACGGCGCACCGCAGCGGCCGGCATCCGACTGCTGGAAGGAAACGAACTGCGCAATGCGCTGCGCCAACGGCTCGCCCAGCGACCGCATCCGTCGTGGCCGAAACGGAAGGGGGAATTGCACATCTTCCTGGCGTATTATCTGTCGAATTGGGAATTCATTTTGCCGAAGGCGCTGGCGCCGTTTGGCAAGGTAACGACTTTTCAGTGGAGCAGCGGTGATTTTGATGCGGAATCGGCAGACGTGCTTTCGCGCCGCAGAGCGCTCAATCGAAATATGCTCAATGCGTTTCACCGGGCCCATCGGGAGCAGCCGGTCGATGCTGTGATCGGATATCTTTCGGGAGCGAACACGAATCCGGAGGCGCTAGCCGAAATGGCGCACTGTGGCGCCGCCATATTCAATTTCTGCTTTGACGACAAGCTCGGTTTACCCGGGCGAATGGTGGGCGGGCAATTCGCCAGTCCTGCGGCCATCGCGACGGTTGTGGATTTGAATCTCACGTCTGCGCCCAGCTCACGGGTGAAATATGCCGTGCACGGCGGCTTGTCGATGTTTTTTCCCGAAGCGGGCCAGCCCGATTTCCATAAGCCGTACGAGGTGCCACTGGACTTCGATGTCAGTTTCGTCGGCGCAAGGTACGGATGGCGCGGTCCGTTCATCGACAAATTGCAGCAATTGCTGGCGCCGGCGGGAGTAAAGATTACCTGTTTCGGCCGAGGTTGGCCGGGCGGTCAGATCTCGGACGAAGAACTTGTCAAACTGTATTCCCGCAGCCGCATCAATCTCGGCTTCGCGGGAGTCGGATATTCACGAAATCTGATGTGCTTGAAAGGGCGTGATTTTGAAGTGCCGATGAGCGGCGGATTATATCTTACGCAAGACAACCCCGAGCTGAGGCTCGTGTTCGAAGTCGGCAGCGAAATCCTGACCTACAAAGACGAAGAAGACTGTGCCCGAGTGATTCGAGCGATGCTGGCGGATCCGCATCGCGCCGATGCCATCCGCAAGGCGGGGCGGGCCCGCGCTCTGCGCGATCACACGTACGAAGCTCGTTGGACGGTGCCGCTGAAAACCGCCGGGGTGCTGCCGGATTGAAACGTCGCAGTGAAGCAGGCGCCTTAGATCTCTTTGATCGCCACGAAATTCGTCGTTCGGAATTGTTCGTAGCTTTCGCGGTAATCGGGCATCGGGTACAGAAACCCCGAGGGTGAAATCCGATATAGCGTCATTTGATGATCGCGAAAGAAATAAAAGAAATCCTGGACAAAGGTTCGCGTGTCGATATTGCATCCGCCAAATTCGAAGGTGACTGAATCGATCGCTCGCTTGGAAAACATTGTGCGCGCACCTGCCAGGACATCCAGCTCATGCCCTTCGACATCGAGCTTCAGTAGGTGAATGTGCTCGATTGCGTGCTCGCGGCAATAGTTGTCCAGCGTATCGACCTTCACCACTTCGGACTGATCATATTTGATGCCATGGTGATCCAGCCTGCGCTTGGTCAAGGAAGCCAGGCCGGAACCTGGCGCATCGTAAAACAGCGAGAGTTCGCCCGGCTCCTTTCCCAGGGCCCGATTGTTCAGTTTCACGGATTCTCGATACTTCGGGTCGACGCTGGAGGCCAGCAGTTGAAACGTCTGCGAACTCGGTTCAAAGCAGTGGATCTCAACGTCTGGAGCTGGAAAGTGGCTCGTTAGCAAACGCAAGTATTGTCCTTGGTTTGCGCCAACGTCAAAGATGCAGTAGGGGCCGGCGAAACGACGTCGCACCAGGCGTGGGGCCGCATCCTCGCCACTGGAATCAACGCCTGTTCCCGAGCCAATGCCCATTAGGAACTGAGCGACCTGGACGCCCTTTTCCAAGAACCTCTGCGCAAATCCGTGTCCCGTGAGACGAACAAGAGCTGCTTTAATTGGCGACATCCTAGTTAACTCCGGCCGATACGTCGTGCCTGTAGCAGCACTCTTGGTCAGTTCAACGTTTGCACAACCGAATATGCAACTGCAATTGTTCAGGGCCGTGCTGATCCAACAATACACATTCAGGCAAATCACTGCAAAATGCTGACCGCTTCCCGGTCGCTCAATCGATCGCTCCCCTTCCTCTGCGTAGCACGAACCGCACAAGCTTTGGATCAAGTAGCCAGGTTCCTATTAGGCACGCAACGACATATATACACCCTTCGGCGAATAGCTGGGACCACGTTGCCGCCGCTTTCAATTCGACCGCCAGGACGAACGCCAAGATCAGTGGCCCGGCCAGTATTTTCAGCATCCATCCGACGAGGGTGCCCAACTCGGCTTTGGTGAAATGCAGCGACGTGACGGTAATCCAGGTCAAGGGAAGTAGGATTCCAAAAGTTTGACAAACTAGCGAAGCCGCGGGCGCCCCCAGCACTCCGATAAAGCGCAACAAGGCAATCATGACCACGATGCGGAGGACGACTTCGACCCAAACAATCTTGGCGATGGGGCAAATCCGCCCCGCGTGAAGACAGCCTCGTACGGTGCGACAGAGAGATGATAAGAAATCGCGGCCAGGGCGACGAGAATATTAAGCGCCGCCCCGGAATAAATTCCTGGCCCGATCCAGAGGTGCATAAACGCTCGATTGAAGGCAATGACGCCGCCAAAACCGATAGCTGCAGCCAAGGTCTGGAACTTAAACAGCAGCACAATCACTTCCTTGAACCTCGATTCATTGCCTTCACCGTAGAGGTGCGCCAAGGCGGGAGGAAAAGCGCCGCCGAACCCTTGGGTAAACATCCGGACCGTGTCGTGCGCACGAGTGGTCAGCGCGTAAGCGCCGCCGACCTCCTTGCCCACAAACACTCCGATCAAAAGACTATCGATGCTCGTCTTAATACGTCCGGCAATCTGCGTAAAGAATTGATACGACGACAGTCGCCATAGCCGGCGAACCTGCAACCAATTCCACTGCGGCCGGAGTTTGAGTCGTCCTAGGCCGATCCAGCAAAACGCAAAGCCGGTGCCCCCCGCTTCCACGACGGCTCGAATCAAGAGCCCCATCCCAATCGCATACAAACCCCAGCCGGCGAAGATCAGATAAACGGTCGAGCCTAGTGATGCCAGCTCGGAAAGGACCATGAACAGGCCCGCCACAAAGGTTCGTTGAAGACTTCTTAGAAAGCCAGCGGTCGCAAACCCGAACAATTGGACGGCATTGGCCAACGAAACCATCAGAAAGCAAATCGTCAATCGATGACCAACGTCAGGCGACACATCGATCAACGACGGCAGATAGGGACTGATTGCCGCGGTAATTCCGCCCATGAACAGCGAGATGGCGGCGGCCAGGATCAGTCCCGTGCCGATCAATTGCTGAAGGTGGTCACGATTGCGAGCGCCATAGGCCGCGGCGACTTGCTGTACAAGCACCCCCATGAGGCCAAAATCGATGTTGGTCAATTGCATCAGCACGGCGCCGCTGACCAGCCAGGCATTATATTCATCTTTGCCGATGTATTTCAGGTAAACTGGAACCAGCGCCAAGTTTCGCGCCAATACAAGAAACAGTCCGAGATAAGAAAAGGTCGCGTTCCAGATGGCGGCCGAGCGGCGGCTGACCGGCTGCAAGACGGCGTCGTCCTCCGCAAGCGTCCTGACGGCGCTGGGCGATGCGCCGGCATCGGGAGGAGGCGGTTCGGTTGGAGAAGGGGACATGCCGCGTTAACGATTCCCGGGTCCGGCGATTGTCGGGCCAAAGTCTAGCTTGTGCTGGCGTCTTCAACTACGTGGCCCGTGCCCAATGCGTGCGGCCACGAATCCTCGGCTCGCGGGGTTGGGAGACGCCAAACAAGCTCTAGACCCAGCATAGTCGGAGACCTCGCCTAGCCATCAGGAAGGCGGGAGCTGATTTTCGGCCGATACGGGCCACAGCTATCTCGACAATCTATTAGTGGATGTAATCTGGCTAACAGGACACAGAAGAGCACAAGTCTTTTGCTGGTAGTATCTTACATACATTGTATGATTTGGTGCCTCGCGAAGAATTCACGCCGCAACATTGATTTTCGTTGGTGCTAGCGGCTTGACGCAAGCCGAGAAGGTCATTAACCTACTATGTCCGGTACAAATTTTGGTGCGACCTTGTATTCAAAATATTGATCCTCATTCGGGAGCTATTTGGCCCTCAAGTCTATGCATTTGAAGTCGCTTAAGGTGTTTTGCGACGTGGTTTATCGTCGCAGCTTTTCCCGCGCTGCCGAGGAAAACGGCATTTCGCAATCAGGCGCCAGCCAGGTGATCAATCAACTGGAGCATCGCCTGGGGGTGAAGCTGATCGACCGGTCGAAACGCCCCTTTTCGCTCACTCCCGAGGGCCAAATCTACTACGACGGGTGCCGCAAGCTGGTGGAACGGTATTTCGCGCTGGAAGAACAGGTGCGCACGCTGCACGACGAGGTGGCGGGGCGGGTGCGGGTGGCGTCGATCTATTCCGTTGGCCTGCACCACATGAACCGCTGCTTGCAGCAGTTTCTGGGGCAGTATCCGAAGGCGAATGTCCGCTTGGAATATCTGCATCCGCACAAAGTATACGACGCAGTGGAAAATGATCAGGCCGATTTGGGACTGGTGAGTTACCCCAAGGCGTCGCGCACCATCAAGGCCATCGGCTGGCGGGTGGAACCGATGGTGTTGGTCTGCGCTCCGACACATCGCTTTGCCAAACAAGCGCGGGTGTCGCTGGAGGAAGTGGCCGGCGAGCCGATCATCGGATTCGACTCGAACCTCACGATCCGCCGCGAGATCGACCGCGCACTGTACGAGCATCGCAGCGACTTGCGCGTAGTGATGGAGTTTGACAATATCGAAACCATTAAACGAGCGATCGAGATCGACGCCGGCGTGGCTTTGTTGCCGGAACCGACGGTCGTGCGCGAGGTCGAAGCGGGAACGCTGGTCGCCGTGCCGCTGTCGACCAACAAGCTCGTTCGGCCGTTGGGAATTATTCATCGGCGCGGAAAAGACTTGGGCGTGACGGTGCGGCGCTTCATCGAGATGCTGCGCAGCGATGCGGTTCCTCGCGCCGCGCAGGCAGCCGGCGGGGATACGACGACGCTCGCGCATCCGCTGCAGGTTTATGGACCCGGAGAAGGCGCGTTAGCGGCCGAAGAAGGCAACGGCCACAACGGTGCGGGCAAGGAAGTCAAGCGAACTGTTCAGCCGACCGCCACAGGCTGATTTCCGTTTACGGACAAACAAACTGATTCCAGCGATTTTCAACCGTTAATTCCGTTATGTCGCCAAAACCACAATACGATCCGAGCCGTGCTGAAGGCCTGTACGATCCGGCCTTCGAGCACGATGCCTGCGGTGTGGGCTTTGTCGTCGACATGCAGGGTCGAAAAAGCCACCAGATCGTGCGCCAGGGGTTGGAAATTCTGGTGAATCTGACGCACCGCGGCGCCTGCGGCTGCGATCCGCTCACCGGCGACGGTGCCGGCATCCTGCTGCAAATGCCGCACGAGTTCTTTATGGCCAAGCTGGCCGAGCTGGGAATCTCGCTGCCAGCGCCGGGCGAGTATTGCATCGGCAATGTGTTTCTGCCGCGGGACGACGGCGAACGCCGCTTTTGCGAATCGCAACTGGAAGAAATCTGCGCCGCCGAGGGACAGCGATTTCTCGGGTGGCGCGACGTGCCGTTGGACAACTCGGTGATTGGACAAACCGCGCGCGATGTGGAACCGGTCGTCCGTCAGGCGATCATCGCCCGCGGAAATGATACCCCGCGCGAGTTGTTCGAATGGAAACTGTACGTCATCCGCAAACTGCATCAAACAGCCATCCGCGCCGCCAAAGAAGTGAAGCAGAGAAAATACAGCTACGTTTGCACCCTTTCGTCGCGCGTGATTGTGTACAAAGGCTTGCTGTTGGCCGATCAAGTGGAACAGTTCTACAAAGACCTGGCCGACCAACGGATCGTCAGTGCCCTGGCGTTAGTTCATCAGCGCTACAGCACGAACACGTTTCCGACTTGGGACCTGGCCCATCCGTTCCGCTATTTAGCGCACAACGGCGAAATCAACACACTCAAGGGCAACGTCAATTGGCTGCGCGCGCGCGAAGGGATGCTAGCGCATCCGGTGTTCGGGCCCGACCTGAAAAAAGTTTTTCCGCTGTGCCTACATGGGATCAGCGATTCGGCGACGTTCGACAATGTGCTGGAACTGCTCGTGCTCACAGGCCGGTCGCTGCCGCACGCCATGTCGATGCTCATTCCCGAACCGTGGAGCGGGCATGAGAGCATGCCGGACGAATTGAAGGCCTACTACGAATATCAGGCCTGTCTGATGGAGCCCTGGGATGGCCCCGCGTCGATGGCATTCACCGACGGCACCGTGATCGGCGCCACGCTGGATCGCAACGGCCTGCGTCCCAGCCGCTATTGGGTGATGAAAAATGGGCTGGTTGTAATGGCATCCGAAACCGGCGTGCTGGCTTTACCGCAAGATCAGGTGGAATACAAAGGCCGCCTGCGTCCCGGCCACATGTTGCTGATCGACACGACGCAAGGGCGCATCATCCGCGACCACGAAATCAAACAGAGCTTGGCCGCGCGGCATCCGTATCGCAAGTGGATTCAAGAAAACCAGGTGAAGCTCGATGATCTGCCGGAGATCGCCGGCGTGAACGGGCACCTGGACGAGCCGATCACCAAGCTGCAGCGCGCTTTCGGTTACACGCTGGAGGATTTGCGCGTGATCATCGGCCCGATGGGAACCGAAGGCCAGGAGCCGGTGGGCTCGATGGGCAACGACACGCCGCTGGCCGTGCTCTCCGATCGGCCGCAATTGCTTTACAACTATTTCAAGCAACTCTTCGCACAAGTGACCAATCCGCCGCTGGACGCGATTCGGGAAGAGATCATCACTTCGATGATCACCACGATCGGTTCCGAGGGGAACCTGCTCGAAGAAACGGCTGAGCAGTGCCGGCTGCTGCGGCTGGAATCGCCGATCATTTCCAACGCCGAAATGGCGAAGATCAGGCAGCTGAATTCACCGGGGCTGAGAACTCGCTCGTTGTCGATTCTGTTCCCGCGCAGCGAAGGCGCGGCGGGCATGCAGCGTCGATTGCAGGAATTGCGAGCCGAAGCCAGCCAGGCGATCCAGGACGGCATCACGATCCTGGTGCTTTCCGATCGTGGCGTGAATCAGGAGAACGTGGCGATCCCGTCGCTGTTGGCGGTGAGCAATGTGCATCATCATCTGATCCGGGAAGAAACGCGCACCCGCTGCGGCCTGGTGATTGAGACTGGCGAGGCGCGCGAAGTGCATCACTTTGCCTTGCTCACGTCATACGGCGTCGGGGCGGTGAATCCATATTTGGCGTTGGCCACGCTGGACGACATGCAAACCCAGCGGTATTTGCCCGGTGAATTCTCGCACAAACAATTGCAGAAGAACTTCATCAAAGCGGCGATGAAGGGCGTGCTGAAAGTGATGTCGAAAATGGGCATCTCGACGCAGCAAAGTTACCGCGGCGCGCAAATCTTCGAAGCCGTGGGGCTGAACTGCGCAATTCGTCGACGAGTATTTCACGCGCACGCCCAGCCGCATTCAAGGCATTGGGCTGGAAGAAATTGCCGAGGAAACGCTGCGGCGGCACGAGCATGCGTATCCCTGCATCGAAGTGCCGGATGTATTGGATCTGGACGTGGGCGGGTATTATCAATGGCGCCGCAAAGGCGAAGCCCACATCATGAACCCCGACGTCGTGGCGAAGCTGCAGCAGGCCACGCGGATCAACAGCCGGGAAGAGTTCAAGCAATTCTGCAAGCTGATCGACGACCAACAGACACGCCTGTTCACGCTGCGCGGGCTATTGGAATTCCGCAAAGACACGACACCGGTGCCGCTGGACGAGGTGGAGCCGGCCAAGGAAATCGTCAAGCGGTTCGCCACGGGCGCGATGTCGTACGGCTCGATCTCGAAGGAAGCGCACGAGACGTTGGCCATCGCCATGAATCGGATTGGCGGCAAAAGCAACACCGGCGAAGGGGGCGAGGATCCGGCCCGGTATAAGCCCGATCCCAACGGCGATCTGCGCTCGAGCGCCATCAAACAGGTGGCCAGCGCCCGATTCGGCGTGACGAGCGAATATCTGAATAGCGCCCGGGAACTGCAAATCAAGATGGCCCAAGGCGCGAAGCCCGGGGAAGGCGGCCAATTGCCTGGGCACAAAGTGGATAAGGAAATCGCCCGAATTCGGCATAGCACGCCGGGCGTGGGGCTGATTTCGCCGCCGCCGCATCACGACATTTATTCGATCGAAGACCTGTCGCAATTGATCCACGATTTGAAAAACTCCAATCGCCAGGCGCGGATCAGTGTGAAATTGGTGGCGGAAGTCGGCGTGGGCACCGTTGCGGCCGGCGTCGCCAAAGGCAAAAGTGACGTGGTGCTGATCTCCGGACACGACGGCGGCACCGGGGCCAGCCCGCAAACTTCGATCAAGCACGCGGGCCTGCCATGGGAATTAGGGCTGGCGGAAACGCATCAGGTATTGGTGAAGAACGATTTGCGCGGCCGCATTATTGTGCAAACCGACGGCATCATCCGCTCGGCAAAGGATGTGGTGATTGCCACGATGCTTGGCGCCGAAGAGTGGGGCATCGCCACGGGCGCATTGGTCACGATCGGCTGCATCATGATGCGCAAGTGCCACCTGAATACCTGCCCGGTGGGGGTCGCGACGCAAGATCCCGAGCTTCGCAAGAAATTCGCCGGCAAGCCCGACCACGTGGTGAACTTCTTCTTCTTGCTGGCGGAGGAGATGCGCGAACTAATGGCGCAGCTCGGCTTCCGCACCATCAATGAAATGGTGGGGCGCGTGGACATGCTCGACACGCGCAAGGCCATCAATCATTGGAAGGCCAAAGGGCTGGATTTCTCCGCAATCCTGTTCAAGCCCACTCCGCGGCCGCACGTCAAAACATATTGCTGCGAGCCGCAAGACCATGGCATCGAGCGCTCGCTCGACGTCACAGTGCTGTTGGATAAGTGCCGGCCGGCTTTGGAAAATCAAACGCCAGTAGTCGTGGAATTGCCGATTCGCAACGTCAATCGCACGGTGGGAACGATCCTGTCGAGCGAAGTTACCCGGCGCTACGGCGCAACGGGCTTCGCCAAAGACGACACGATTCAATTGAACTTCAAAGGCTCCGCGGGCCAAAGCCTGATGGCGTTCGGCGTGCATGGCGTCACGGCCTGCGTCGAGGGGGACGTGAACGACTACTGCGGCAAAGGGCTGTCGGGAGGTAAGATCATTGTGTACCCGCCGCGCGAAGCCACGTTTGTTCCCGAGAAAAACATCCTGGCCGGCAACGTCGTGCTGTATGGAGCCACCAGCGGCGAGCTGTATCTGCGCGGCATCGCCGGCGAGCGATTCTGTGTGCGCAACAGCGGCGCCCATGCAGTGGTCGAAGGGGTCGGCGATCATGGCTGCGAATACATGACTGGCGGCCGGACAATCATTCTGGGCGAAACGGGGCGCAATTTCGCGGCCGGAATGAGCGGCGGCATCGCTTATGTGCTGGATGAAAACGGCCGCTTCCCCGCTCGGGTGAACAAGGAGATGGTCGCACTGGAAGAGCTAGCGGATGAGGATCGCGAATATATCGGCAAGATGGTCACCAAGCACGTGCACTACACGGGCAGCGTGCCTGGCCAGCGGGTGCTGAACGACTGGGGCAATATGATTCGCAAGTTTGTGAAAGTGATGCCGACCGAATTCAAGCGCGCCTTGGCGGAACTGGCAAAGGCACAGCAGCAATCTGCTGCCGATCGTCAACTACAGGCCGTGAACGGCTGAGCAAAATACGAGGTCGGCATGGGTGACGTTCGTGGGTTTATCAAATACGGCCGCAAGACCGGCGGCAAGGAACCGATCCCGGAGCGCGTGAAGCACTACCGGGAGTTCCTCACCATCCTGTCGCAAGATGAATTGCAGCAGCAGGGCGCCCGGTGCATGGATTGCGGCGTGCCATTCTGCCACACCGGTTGCCCGTTGGGAAACATCATTCCCGATTGGAACGACCTGGTGTACCGCGACCACTGGCGCGAGGCGCTTGGGCGGCTGCACGCCACGAACAATTTTCCCGAGTTCACTGGCCGGGTTTGCCCTGCGCCTTGCGAAGCCGCCTGCGTGCTGGGGATCAACGAAGATCCAGTGGCGATTAAGCAAATCGAAATGTCGATCGCCGATCGTGGTTTTGACGAAGGCTGGATTGTGCCCGAGCCGCCCACCATGCGCACCGGCAAAAAGGTGGCAGTCGTGGGCAGCGGACCGGCCGGCTTGGCGGCGGCCCAGCAGCTTAATCGCGCCGGACATCATGTCACGGTTTTCGAGCGCTCCGATCGTCCCGGCGGGCTGTTGATGTACGGCATACCGGATTTCAAGCTGGAAAAATCGCGCGTCTGGCGGCGAATTAAGCAGATGGAAGAAGAAGGGGTGGTTTTCCGCTGCAATTCAAATATTGGTGGGAACGTGGCCACTGCCGATTTGCGGCGCGATTTCGACGCGATGCTGCTGGCCGGTGGCGCAACGCAAGCCCGCGATTTGCCCGATTCCCGGGCGCGATCTGAAGGGGATTCATTATGCGATGGAGTTTCTGCCGCAGCAGAACAAGGTGAATCAGGGCGATTCAATTGCCGATCAGATTCTGGCCACCGGCAAAGACGCGGTGGTAATTGGCGGCGGCGACACCGGCAGCGACTGCGACGGCACTTCCAATCGCCAGGGCTGCCGCAGCCTGACGCAGTTCGAGCTACTGCCGCAACCGCCCGACGTGGGCAACTATCCGCGCGCCGACGAGCGCCCCGCAGGCACCCCATGGCCGCTGTGGCCGATGATTCTGCGCACGAGCACTTCGCACGAGGAAGGTTGCCATCGCGAGTGGAGCATTTTGACCAAAGAGTTCCGCGGCGACGCCAATGGCCAGGTGGAAAGCCTGGTGACGGTGCGTATCGAATGGACCAAAGACGAACAGGGCCGCCACGTGTTTAAAGAAATGGAAGGCACGCAGCGCGTTTGGCCGTGCCAGTTGGTGCTGTTGGCGATGGGCTTTCTTGGTCCGGAGAAGCGCGGCCCGATTTCCGATCTGAACTTGGAGATCGACCCGCGGGGCAATGTGAAGACCAATGGCAGTTACATGACCAGCTTGGAAGGCGTGTTCGCGGCGGGAGACCTGCGCCGCGGGCAATCGCTGGTCGTTTGGGCGATTCACGAAGGGCGCGAAGCCGCCCGGGCCGTGGATAAATATCTGATGGGTGTTTCGCATCTGCCCAGCGTCAATGCCGGCGACTTTGCGTGGAAATAAGCAGTTACGACCGTCACCGCTAAACGCCTGCCGATTCCATTGATTTTCTTTCGCGGCCGTGACGATCTGTAGGATCAACGGCATCTATAACTACGGGTCGCCGCAAAAACGATACGGCTGATACCTACGGAACCCGCCTGCCACGGGCTGCAACCTATGGTTGATGGGGCAGTCTCGGGTCAAGCCCAGGCGAAAGCGAGAAGAGGCAACGACATGCGTTCGCAAGTCACTCGGCATCGGCGAATGGGAAACCAGGCCGCGGGCAAGTTGCAGCCCAGCGTGATGGTGATCGACGACGACTCGAATATCACCACGAGCATCGCCGCGCTTCTGACCACGGCCGGTTACAGCGCCATCAAGTGCCACACGAGCGACGAAGCAATACAGGCCGTGCGACAAAGCGTGCCCGACATGGTGATTGCCGACGTGAATCTGGCGGGGCATAGCGGCTTGGACCTCTGCCACCAGTTGCGGCTGGAAACGGGCATGAGCGACGTGCCGTGGATGTATCTCTCGGGGGCGCAAACGCCCGACATCATCCGCCGGACCGACGAAAATGGCGGCGTCTATTACCTTCGCAAGCCGTTCGATTGCAAAGTGCTATTGGCATTGGTCCGCAAGGCGATGTGGCTGCCCGAAGAGGCGGCCGCTTGCCCGGTCTCTTTGGCCACTGGCGCCGTCTAGCCGCCGATCGCCGCGGAATCTGGTCTGCTTGAGTGTTGGCGCCGACTGGCGTTTGTGGCATTGCGCCCGCTTTGTATGATGCCTGCTTATTGCGGCCGGCAAATTCAGGGGCCCTTCGATGAAGCCACGGATTCGGCTAGGGTTCAGTGACTACTACCGCGGGTTCGATCCGCGGACTCACTATTTGCCGCGGCTGTTGTCGCAGCGATACGACATCGAGCTCTCGGACGATCCCGATTTTGTGATCTACTTCTCGTATTCGAACAACTTTCTACGCTACCGCTGCATTCGAATTTTCTACACCGGCGAAAATGCGTGGCCGGACTTCAACGAATGCGACTACGCGATCACGTTCAATTTCTGCGACCATCCGAACCACTTTCGGCTGCCGATCTATTGCCGCGACGACGAACACATTCTCGGCTCGAAGGAAAACCTGGATCCGCGGAAAGCGCTGGCGGAAAAGACCGACTTTTGCAACTTCGTCTATTCCAACAAGTATTGCACCGCTCGCAATCGATTCTTTCGCAAGCTTTCCCGCTACGAGCGCGTCGATTCCGGGGGTAAATTGCTGAACAACGTCGGCGGCCGAGTGCCCGACAAAATGGAATTCATCAAGAAGTACAAATTCACCATCGCCTTCGAGAATGAAAGCCATCCGGGCTACACCACGGAAAAACTCATCGAGCCCATGGTCGTGAACAGCTTGCCGATTTACTGGGGCAATCCGCGGGTGCACTTGGATTTCAATCGGGAGAGCTTTTTGAACTTCTTCGACTATGGCAGCCAGGATGCGCTGATCGAACGCATTATCGAAGTCGACCGCGACGATGAGCTGTATTGCCACTATCTGCGCCAGCCGTGGTTCCCTCAGAATTCACCCGAAAAGCACGTGACGCGTGAAGACCTACTGGCACAGTTCGACCGGATTTTTTTCACCCCGAAAGTGCCAATCGCCCAACAGCCAAGCGTCCGTCGAACGCTGCGGATCGATCAGGCTTCTCGTGGCGTTCGCTGGTTGCGACAGAAGGTGCAAAAAAAGGTGCGCAACGCGAGCTATCATCTTGATCAACTGTTTTCGTAGCGCCCGCCGGGGGCGACGGAAAGCTGGCATGCCATCTGGCGTGGAGATTAGGCAGTTCGGGGGAATTTTCCGGTTATTCGGCTGATCCTGAATCTGCCGATTTTCTCGATTCTGCCGATTTCTCCGGCCGATAACCCCAAAGAAGCCGCAACGTGCCCAAGCGCATGGAGCGGCGCGAATTGTGCTGGCAATCTTGGGGGGATCAGGGATGACGAAGCATGCTCTTTGGGCTGCTGCTGCGGCCCTATTGATCGTAGCCGGCTCCAGCGGCTGCTGTTTGTGGCACCATCACGGCTGCGGCCCTTGCGGCGGCGGCTGCGGCGGTTGCGAATCATGCGGCGGCGGCGGTTGTGGAACCTGCGGCGGAGGCTGTGGCGGTTGCGGCGGCCACGGCACTGGCAGCCAATACACCAGTTGGTACGGCACTGGATATCCGAGCTGCGACGGCTATTGCGGCGGCTGCACCGATTGCTGCAACGATTGCCATCCGCATTGCTTCCTGGCGGGGCTGTTGGACATTTTCCATTGCTGCCATCCGGAAACCTTCGACTGCGGCTGCCAAGGCTGCGGCGAATACTATTTCTGCGATTGGTTCTGCTGCCCGCCCACGCCCGATCCGTGCGACTGCTGCGGCAATTTCTGTGGATGTGCACCGTGTTCGCACTTCCATCCATTGCCGCCGCGCTGTGGTTCGATGCCCTACGGCCCGCCGATGGGGCCCTACGACGGCGACGGGCCTCCAGGCTCGGTGATGCAGGGACCGCAGGGCGGCAACGCGCCCCAACGGCCTGGAATGCAAGCGCCGCCGTATGGCGCACGACCGCAACCCGGTTCGCAATGAGCCGGACAATTGCTTTTAGACCAAGGCCGTCGAAACAGATTCGGCGGCCTTTTTTGTTGCGCACATGCAAATAGATTTCTTGCCGCGCGTTGATTCCGCGTGCGCGCCGGACGTACACTAACGGCCATGCCTATTCGCGGAATCGACGCCTTTCTGGAATTGCTGCACTCGGCCGGCGTGCGGCATGTTTTCGGCAACCCGGGCACGACCGAGTTGCCGCTGAACGATGCGTTGGTGGCGGATCAGCGGTTTCGCTATATCCTGGGCCTGCAGGAAGTGCCCGTCATGGGCATGGCCGACGGCTTCGCCATGGCATCGCGGTCGCTGGGGGTGGTGAACCTCCACATCTGCTGTGGCTTGGGCAATGCGATGGGGATGCTCTACAACGCCTACCGCGAAGGCACGCCCCTTTTGGTTACCGCCGGCCAGCAGGATCGCCGCCTGCAGTTTGAAGAACCGATTCTGTGGGGCCGAATGGTCGAAGTCGTGCGACCTTGGACGAAACTGGCAATCGAACTGAACCGCGTGGAAGATTTGCCTTCCGCGACGCGCCGCCTCGTGCAGGCTGCGCTGACGCCGCCGACGGGCCCGGTGTTCATGTCGCTGCCGGTTGACGTGCAGTTGGCGGTTTCCGATGAGCTGGATTTATCGCCCGTTCGTCTGCCCGATCGCCGAGTACGTCCGCCGTTGGAAGCATTGCAGCGCGCCGCCACCGTGTTATTGGGCGCAAACAGCGGCGCGATTCTCATCGGCAGCCGCGTGCAAGAAGCCGATGCGGTCGCGGAACTGGTGCGCTTGGCCGAGCGACTGGGCATTCCGGTGATCTCCGAAAGTGGGACAACGCACGGCCGACTGTCGTTTCCCTGCGATCATCCGCTATATGCCCAGGGGTTACCGCTATGGGCGCCCGAGGTTTACCAGCGACTGAAGCAGTACGACGTGCTGTTGGTGGTCGGCATGGATCTGTTGCGGCAGTACGTGTATCACGAGCCGCCGCGAGCAATTCCCGAAAACATTCGCTTGGTGCACCTCGATGAGGACCCATATCAACTGAACAAGAACTATCCGCTGGAAGTCGGCTTGATCGGCGACACCAAAGCGGGCCTGGCGGAATTGGTCAGCGTCGTGGAACAATTGATGACGCCCGAGCAGCGCCAGGTCGCTCAGCAGCGGACGCAGCGATTCGCGGCCGAACACGCCGCCGCGGTGAAAGCGGCGCGAGAGGAATCGCTGGCCCAGCGCGACCAGCGGCCAATGTCGCCCGGCGTATTTATGGAGGCGATCGCCCGAGCGCTGCCGGCCGATGTGGCGGTGATCGAAGAGGCGGTCACAACCACCAATACGATGCTCGAACGACTGGCGGCACTAAAAAACACGTCGGGCTATTTCGGGCACCGTGGCTGGGCGCTGGGTTGGGGGTTGGGTGTGTCGATCGGCGTCAAATTGGCGTGGCCCGATCGACCCGTGCTGGCAATTCTGGGCGAGGGAGCGGCGCTGTACGGCATCCAAGGCCTGTGGTCCGCGGCGCATTACCATCTGCCGGTGACCTTCGTCATTCCCAACAACGCCCAATATCAAATTCTCAAGGTGGGCTCGGCCGGATTGCAATTGCCGCACGCCCTGAAGGGCAAATTCCACGGCATGGACCTGGTGGAACCGGAGATCGACATGGTCAGCCTGGCCCGCTCGCTGGGAGTCGAGGCAGTGCGCATTGAAGAACCGGAGGAATTGAGCGACGCGGTGCGAAAATCGCTCGCCGGCGACAAACCGCTGCTGATCGACGTGCAGATTTCCCGCGCGGTGCCAGAGCGGCTGAACTACGGCTGAGAAACGATCAACGACAATTATCGTTGGGTGGGCTTCAGCTTGTGCAACATTTGCATCAGTTCGGGAATGGCCAATTGCGCCGGTTCGCCGATTTGGCCCAGGGCATGAGCCGCTTCTACGCGCACGCTTTCTTCCGAATCGCTCAACGTGCGGGTCAGCGATGGCACGGCGTCTTTGGCTTTAACGCCCATGTAGGCCAAGGCGCGGCAGGCTTCGGTGCGCACCGAGGGATCGGGATCCGATAGCGCTTCGGAGAGCGGCTGCACCGCGGGGGTTCCGATGCGCCCCAAGGCGTCGGATGCCGCGCCCTGTTGGGCATCCTGCCTCACCGTGGTGACCGCTTCGGTGTTGACGGGCGCTTCGAGCCTGGCAATGTCGAGCGAACTTTCGCCGCTCGTGCAGCCGGCGAGCACCAGTAGTCCGAGAGTTGCGGCGGCCACCAAATCTTTGCGAATCATAATTCTCTTCTCCAACAGCGTGACTGCGCAAGCGCAGCTAGCAAAGTCGCCAGTTCCGTAAATCCGCTAAATTCTAGCACCCTCTGAGGCGCCAAAAGCTCCGCCGGGTCTGGTTTCCGGCTGTGTAACCGGCAGGTATGCCTGTACACTGGGAAGCCTGCGCGGCCTTTGCTGAACTGGCCGCCTTTGCGATGCGATTGCCCGCAGCGTGACGCGCCTATAATCGGAACAGCGTCTAGAAGCTGGCCACGGATGTTCTTCAGGAGCCTTCCATTCATGCGAGTTCGATTTTGGATCGCACTATGTCTTACCGCAATCGTCGTTCATCCCCTCTGCGCTGAGGATCGCTTTGTCAAGGAATCTGCCGCTCATGAAGCGCCGCCTGCTTCCGATGCGCTGAAGCAATACGTCGAGAAGCCCGATGCCAGCTACCACTGGACGAAACGCCGCGAAGGCACGCTGGGCAAGGGAACGTACGTCGAACTCACGCTCACTTCCCAAACGTGGCGCGACATTGTCTGGAAACACCAGTTGTTCATTTACAAGCCGTCGCAACTGAAGAAGGATGTCAGCGAAGCCATTCTGTACATCGACGGCGGAACATGGCGCGATTCGCTGGCGCAGCCCCCCGCGCCCGGACAAGAGAAGCTTCCTTCCGCGGCTCTGCTGATCGCCTCCGCGGCGGAAAGCGCCGAAGTGCCCGTGGCCGTGCTGCTGCAGGTGCCCGAGGAACCCATCTTCGACGGCCTGCGCGAGGATGGAATTATTTCCTACACGTTCACCAAGTTTCTGGAAACCAGCGATCCGGAGTGGCCCGCGCTATTGCCCATGGTGAAAAGCGCCGTGCGGGCGATGGACACCGTGCAGACTTATGCGCACGACCAATGGCAGGTGGAGATCCGGCACTTTCTCGTCACCGGCGCCTCGAAGCGCGGCTGGACCACGTGGCTGACCGCGGCGGTGGACGATCGAGTGAACGCCCTGGCCCCCATGGTCATCGACATGCTGAACATGGGACCACAGATGGCGCTGCAATTGGTGTCGTTCGGCAATTTTTCGGAGAGGATTCACAACTACACGGACAAGGGTTTGCAAAAATTCCTGCTCACGCCCAATGGCGGCGCGCTGCAGGCGATTGTCGATCCCTACAGTTACCGTGAACAAATTCGCCAGCCCAAGATCATCATGCTAGGCACGAACGATCCCTACTGGCCGGTGGATGCGTTGAATGTTTATTGGGACGGGCTGGAGGGGGACAAATACATCATGTATGAACCCAACGGCCTGCACGGGCTGAAGAACTATCCGCGAATGATCGGCGATCTGACGGCTCTGTTGGACAGCGTAACCAGCAGCAAACCGCTGCCAAAGGTAACCTGGAATTACGAAGACCGGGGCGACAGCGTGCGGTTATCGGTGACTAGCGAGTCGAAACCCCAATCGATGCAAGTGTGGACCACTACGGCCGACAGCCGCGATTTTCGCCAGGCCCATTGGGAATCGCAAACGGTGCAAGCCGTCAAAGCCGAGACGAATGACAACGATCCGACCTATGTGTTCGACCTGCCCAAGCCCGAGCATGGCTACAGCGCCGTGTTCGGCGACCTCGAATTCGCCGGCGAGAAATTGCCGTTCTACTTGTGCACGCAGATACACGTCGTGCAAGCCAAACCGCCGAAGTGACGCGGCTGGTGGTTTGCTACTGCTTTGAAACCTCAACTCTGATTCCGCTCAGCGTGGGGTCGGGCGCAAGCCGAAACATTTTTCGCAATTCAAATAGCCGTTGCCTTTACAAATGGGACGATCTTTCGTGCCCATCTTGTCGCGGTAAATGCTTTTCTTAGTCACCGGGTCTTTGCCTACCACTTCCTTTCCCACCACGACGATCACTTTGCCGCTGTCGCACTCTGGGTTGGTGCACGGCAGCTTCCCGGCGCCGCGGCACGCAAAGCACTGGCAATCCTCAATCCATTGAGCATGAATCCTCACTGTCCTATCGAGCTTTGCCTGCCAAAATCGCGGAAGGACATTTGTCAGCTCCGGATTCAAATCGCCAAAGGCCGGCGCCGGAGCGGGCAATAGGTACAACCAGCCGAACGTATCCAGTGCGATTGCCGGATCGCCGTTGGCGGCGCTGTTCAGTAAATCGACATAAGCGTTTTTCACCGAGGGGGGCAACATCAAAGCTTTCACGCCGTCCTGCTTCAGAATCCTGCGCAAGTTATGCGCAACATCGGCAGATCGTGGAGCGACGGCGACCGCCGCGCGAAAGTTTTTAAATGCCTCGGAATGTCGTCCAAGCATCAGGCAGGCCAGTCCGAGATCGTTCAGCGCGCCGACATCGTCGGGACGGCGATGAAGGTAATCGGTAAAGCATTCCTTGGCTTCCTGGTAGTTTTTCAATCCCAATGCATAGTGCACACCCAAAAGGAACACGGCGGTGGTCGCTTCGGGATCGAGCTTCGCGGCTTTGGTCAGTCTGTCCAATGCTGACTGGTCGTTTTCGAGGCTCAGCAGCCCGGCCGCCTGGCTCAATAGATCGTTTGCTTTTTTGCGCCTTCCAAGCGCGTCGCTTCGGGGCATCCAGCCCTCGCCGAAGCGCACATAATCGTTGGCGGCCCGCTCTTCCCAGGCCGACAACTGGGAACCGGCGTAACTTCTTGTTTCGTCGGGCTGGCTGGTGTCTGCGATAGTGCCGTTTCGAAGCCGCAGCACCTCTTTTGCAGTTCGGGCCTTCCCTACGGCGTGCTGCAGTTGCCGACAGAAGCGATCCGGAACGTGGCTGGACTTGGCTGGGGAGAGTCGGCAACGGGGCTTTCCGACGGTTGGCTGGCGCTGTTGGTTGGTTGGTTGCTCGTCCGGAGAATCGATTGACGGATCTGCGGCGTCGGTGACTGGCGATTTTGCGCGATCTCCTTGGGAACCGAAGCCGCTTGCGGTGCAGTTGCCATCGACGAACCAGTCGCTGGCGGCGGATTCGCCGAGAGTGGCGGGGTCGTGGTCGGCAGGGTTGCAAACTTTGGCGCTTTCGAGTCCGACGATTTCGGCGCCGCTCTTTGGTTCGGCCAAGCAACGTCGTTGCCCGCTTTCAACGCGGCTGCGCTCGGCGCCTTCGATTGATCGGCGCTGTGCCAGATGCCTAGAAAATCGTACTGCGGGCCGAATTGGCAGAGAATGATATAGCCGAGCACTAAGCCAATTGGCCCCGCGCTGGCCTGCAACGCAATGCCGAACTAGGAAGACGATCTGCGGCGAACCTCGGACATGAGCGGGCCCCTTCCAAAGTGGATGCGTTAACCCATTTGGAGCGGCGTCATTCTAAATTTTGGGCTGGAAGCCGGCAATCAGTTGCTCGATGCGGGTCGAAGCCAACAAAAAGCGACGGATGAGCGCAAAAAAATAGAGGGTTCTTGCTCGCCGGGACAAGAACCCTCTCAATTGGCTGTCCGAAAACTGATTTTCATCGGAGTTCGGAGACCCACAGCCGTACAAAGCGTATCGGGCCGTGCGCCGCATCCACTTTAGCGGTCGCCGCGGATGCCCGCGCGCACCGCACAACCTGACCAATCCTCACTGCACAATTCCGATGACAAATTCCGGTTTGAGGTCGCGCTGCTGCGGGAAATTCGCTTAGAAATCTGCGCTGCCCGGCGTGCGTGGAAAAGGAATCACGTCGCGAATATTTCCCATGCCGGTCACAAATTGCAGAACGCGTTCCAGCCCCAGCCCGAAGCCGGAATGCGGCACCGTGCCGTAGCGCCGCAGATCGAGATACCACCAGTACGGTTCCGGGTTCAGGCCTTGCTCTTTCATCCGCTCCTGGAGCACGTCGAGCCGTTCCTCGCGCTGGCTGCCGCCGATGATCTCGCCCACGCCGGGCACCAGAACATCCATCGCCCGCACGGTGCGGCCGTCGTCGTTCACTCGCATGTAAAACGGCTTGATGGTGCGCGGATAGTCGAACAGGATCACCGGGCTTTTGAATTCCTGCTCGGTGAGCCAGCGCTCGTGCTCGGCTTGCAGATCGTGGCCCCACGCGACCGGAAATTCAAACTTCTGGCCCGACTTCAACAATCGCTCGACCGCCTCGGTGTACGACAGCCGCACAAACTGGCTGGCAACGATGTGCTCCAGCGTGCCGCGCACGGTCTTGTCGACGCGCTCGTGGAAGAACTGCATGTCCTCGGGGCAATGTTCCAGCACGTCGCGGAAAATGTGCTTGATGAACTCCTCGGCCAGTTGCATGTTGTCGGCCAGTTCGTAGAAGGCCATTTCCGGCTCGACCATCCAGAACTCGGCCAGGTGGCGCGAGGTGTTAGAGTTTTCCGCCCGAAAGGTCGGGCCGAAGGTGTAGATTTTGCCCAATCCGCAGGCGTACGACTCGCCGTTGAGTTGCCCGCTGACCGTGAGATAGGCCGCCTTCTGAAAAAAATCCTGGGCGTAGTCGACGGCGGCTTCGCGCCTGGGGATTTTGCCTAAATCGAGCGTGGTGACCTTGAACATCGCCCCGGCCCCTTCGCAATCGCTGGCGGTGATGATCGGCGTGTGCAGGTAGAGGAAGCCGCGCTCCTGGAAGAACTGGTGGATCGCCCAACTCATCGCGGTTTCGCACGCGGGCGATGGCGCCGAACGTATTGGTGCGCGGCCGCAAATGGGCGATGGTGCGCAGGAACTCGAAAGAGTGCCCCTTTTTCTGCAGCGGATAAGTTTCCGCATCGGCGCCGCCGTGCACGACAACTTTCGAAGCGGCTACTTCCGTGGTTTGCCCTTTTCCTTGCGAGGCCTTGACTTCGCCGTCGACGGTGACGCTCGCAGCCGGCGGTGAGATGTTTGATTTCGCTTTCGTAGTTCGCCAGTTTGCCGTCGGCGACGATCTGGATGTTGCCCTGGCAGGAGCCGTCGTTCAGTTCGAGAAACGAGAAGCCGCCCTTGCTGTCGCGCCGGGTGCGGATCCATCCCTGCAAGCGCACCTGCCGGCCTACGGCATCGGCTTTGCGGGCAGCGGCCACGCTGATCGTATCCATTCGTTCCTCCGTGAGCGAGCAATCAGCTAATGGTCAGTGAACGCCCTTTGCTGACAGCCAGCGTTCGGCATCCAGCGCCGCCATGCAGCCGGTGCCGGCCGAAGTAATGGCCTGGCGATAGTAGTCGTCAGCCACGTCGCCCGCCGCGAAGACGCCCTCCACGCTGGTGAACGTGCGAAACAGCGTGGTCCACTTGATGTAGCCTTTGTCGGTCGTGGCGATTTGTCCTTTGAGGAACGCGGTGTTGGGAGTGTGGCCGATTGCCAGGAACACGCCGCTGGCCGGCTGCTCTTTGCGGCTTTCGTTCACCGTGCTTTTTAGCCGCACCCCAGTAACTCCCTCCTTATCGTTGCCCAACACTTCATCGAGCCCGTGGTTCCATACTAATTCGATTTTCGGATTGCCTAGCGCCCGTTCCTGCATGATCATGCTGCGCGCAATTTGTCGCGGCGGTGGACCATGTACACTTTCGACGCGTACTTTGTCAGATACGTGGCTTCCTCGACCGCGGAATCGCCGCCGCCGACCACCACCAGCGGTTTGTTGCGGAACCGCGGCAGGGCGCCGTCGCACACGGCACATGCGCTCACGCCGCGGTTTTTGTAGGCATCTTCCGACGGCAATCCCAAATAATTCGCCTTGGCGCCGGTCGCAATGATCAAGGTGTGCGCTTCCGTTTGCGTTCCTTCGCGCGCGCGGACGGTAAACGGCCTCTTTTTGAGATCGACCTCCAGCACGTCGTCGGTGACGATCCGCGTGCCAAAGTTCACGGCCTGCTGCCGCATCAATTCCATCAACTCCGGGCCCGTGACCGCGTGCTTTTCGTGCATCAAGGTCAGAAATTGCAGTCGCTCAGGGGAAAGCGCGGTTTCGAGGAATTGCTTCAGGATGCCGGCGGGAAAGCCGGCGTAGTTTTCCACCTCGGTCGTTAAGGCGAACTGTCCCAGCGGCAAAGTGCCGTTCATCCGATTCTCTTCGGTGATCGCTCCCTCGAATACCAATGGCTGCAGCTCCGCCCGAGCGGCGTAGATTGCCGCCGACCAGGCCGCCGGCCCGCTGCCGATGATGATCACTTTTTCCGCCACAGTTTGCTCCTTTGTCGAAGTGCGATTTTACCGCCGAGACGCCGAGACGCCGAGAAGTCAATTGAAGCTAAATCAAGCCGGCAATTATAGGGGAGGAGGCAAATGCGTCCAACGGAAACAAACTTGTTTCACCCCATACCTGCCGTTATTCTGGCAATTAGTTGTTGTGCTCTCTGCGTCTCCGCGTCTCCGCGGTAAAAAGCCGATTCGATATGCATGCCATGCCGCTGATGATCGGGGTGCTGTGCTGTTTGGCGATCGCCTTTCGCTTCTACAGCCGGTTCCTGGCGACGAAAGTGGCCGCACTGGACGACAGCCGAGTAACGCCGGCCCACGTTTATTTCGACGGCCAGAATTATGACCCGACCAACAAATGGGTGCTGTTCGGCCATCACTTCGCCGCCATTTCCGGCGCGGGGCCGCTGATCGGACCGGTGCTGGCGATTCAGTTCGGGTATCTGCCGGGGCTGTTGTGGATCGTGATCGGCGTCTGCCTGGCCGGGGCGGTGCAAGACATGCTGGTGCTGGCCGCCAGCGTGCGGCACGGCGGCCGATCGCTGGCGGAAATCGCCCGCATCGAAGTGGGCCGGCTGGCCGGCAATACCGCCTCGATCACGATCTTGTTTGTCGTGATCGTGGCATTGGCGGGCCTGGGAATCATTGTGGTCAAAGCGCTGGGGGGCGAGGAGGTCAAGCTGGCGGCCGGAACTGTTTTGACACTGACGGAAAATGCTCAATTAGAAACTTCGACCGATGGCCAGCGCGATTACGCCGTCGTCCCGCCGGGAACCAAAATCACTTATCCCGGCGGCGGCGAAGTCACTCGCAGCGAAGCGTTCACGATCGCCAAGCCGAAACAGCCGGAAGCCGACGCGGCTGCATTCCGCGCCGACGGCGGCAAACTCACCTTGCCAGCCGGGGTAGCACAGGCAGTGCCGGGCAGTTCGTGGGGAACCTTCACGATCGCCTGCACCATTCCGATCGCGCTCTTCGTCGGGCTGTACATGTACAAGCTTCGCAAAGGAAAGATTTTGGAAGCCTCGCTGCTCGGCGCGGCTGCAACCATCGGCGCAACGATCGCGGGGCACTGGATTCCCGGCTCGGCGCTGGAACCATTTTTTTCCCTCTCCCGCGACGGCACGATCAGCGCCATTTGCATTTACGGGTTCGTCGCCTCGGTGTTGCCGGTGTGGTTGTTGCTTTTGCCGCGCGATTATCTGTCGAGTTTTCTGAAAATCGGCACTGTGGTGCTTTTGGTCACGGCGGTATTGATCGCGAATCCGACACTGCAGGCTCCGCCAGTGAACCCGCACTTCGCCTGGGGTGGCGGACCGTATTTTGACGGCCCGATCTTTCCGTTCTGCTTCATCTGCATCATGTGCGGGGCGATTTCGGGTTTTCACGCGCTGGTCTCCTCCGGCACCACGCCGAAGATGATTTCCAAAGAATCGCACATCCGCACCATCGGCTACGGCGCCATGTTGATCGAAGGGTTGGTCGGCGTCGTGGCGCTGATCGCTGCCGCCTCGATGCCGCAAGGCGACTATTGGGCGATCAACATCGATCTTTCCAAAGCGCCGAAATACGCCGACACGCTGGTGCAAATGAATGCCAATACCGATCGGTTGCCGCTAATCGAGCAGCAGGTGGGGGGCGAATCGCTGCGCGGCCGCACCGGCGGCGCCGTGACGCTGGCCGTCGGCATGGCGGAAGTTTTCACCCAGGCGATGGACCGCGTTTCCGGCGGCGCCATCAGCCTCGATGCGGTGAAAAAATACTGGTACCACTTCGCCATCATGTTCGAGGCGCTGTTCATCCTTACCACCATCGATGCCGGCACGCGCATCGCGCGGTTCCTGCTGCAAGAAGCGCTGGGCAAAATCTACAAGCCGTTCGACCGCACCGATTGGTTGCCCGGCGCCATCATCGCCACCGCGGCGGTGACGGCTGCCTGGGGCGGATTGATTTGGGCCGGCTCGATCGACACCATCTGGCCCATGTTCGGCATCGCCAATCAACTGCTGGCCGTGATCGCGCTGGCGGTGGTCACGACGTGGCTAGTGAACAACGGCCGCGGAAAGTATGTCGCGCTCACGATCGCCCCCATGCTCTTCGTGATTTCTTCGACCATGACCGCAGGCTATCGGCTAATCGCCGGCCCCTTCACCAATCTCGTAACCGACGGCTGGCGCGTGAACAGCCTGGGCATGCGCAACTGGGGCCTGGTCGTGAAAGGCGGATTGAATATCGGCCTGACGCTATTCATGATGGCCGCCGTGACGGTGATCCTGTTGCAGGCGATCACCCGCTGGCTCAATCAAGGACGCGCGGCGCGTTAACGGTCCGCGATCGGCCGCTCGATGCGAATGGCTTTGCGGCCGCTGCAGACGCCGCTTCGGGCCAGGAAATGCGGTGCGCCGTCGATCCGCACGATCACCGGCTCGTCGACCTTATGCTCGGTGGTGATGAGGTCGCCCACTTCCAGGGTTTCCAGGTCGGCGGCGCTGATTTTCGTTTCAGCCAATTGGGCCACGACCCGCGCGAGAGAGACTTCATTCCGGGATTTGCCGGAAGCGGCCTGGGCATCGATTTGATTTATCGCACTGGCAGGGATACCCAGGCTCAATCGGCCGTGCGCCGCCGAATGACACATCGAACTGCAACAGCGTCATGGCGATGCTGGTGGACGAAAGCGGCGCCATGCGCGGATTGCTTTCGGCGCGCTCCGGCGTCAGGCGCAGATCGAGCAGATCTTTCCACGCATGCCGCAGTTCGTCCAAGAGCACCGTGGTGATTCGCCCGGCCAAGCGTTGCTCGATTTCCGTGAGCGGCCGCTGCAGCGGAGGCCCGGGCTCGCGGCCGCCCCCCAAGAGCCGGTCGATGATCGGGAACAGAATCGAAAGATTGATCTCCAAGAGAAATCGCTCGTCCAACGATTCCGCCTGCAGCACGGCGAGATAGGTCGGACTATCGGCACGCAGCAAAAACTCCCGGCCGGTGAGCTGCTGGATCTCGCCTAGTCGCACTTCCGCGCGGCCCCGCAGCATGCCCGACAGTGCTGTGGCCAGATTGCGAGCGAAGTTTTCGCTGGCCTTACGCACTATCGCCTGCGATTCGCTATCGGATGGCTGCGGACTGAGTTGTTCGATGTCGTCCATGACTGGCTTCCATGCTAAACCGCAATCGCCCGCCGCGGCGGACAAGCGGCGCGGCTAAAAGCGACATTCACTCTCGTACTTGCCCCTCGCCGAGCACCACATATTTATAGCTGGTCAATTCCTTCAGTCCGCAGGGGCCGCGGGCGTGAAATTTATCGGTGCTGATGCCGATCTCGGCACCCAGGCCGAACTCGCCGCCGTCGTTGAAGCGCGTGCTGGCGTTGACCATCACGGCCGAGCTATCCACGCGGTCGGTGAATTGCTGAGCGGCGGCCAGATCGCCGGTGATGATGGCGTCGGTATGATGCGATCCGTAGCGATTGACGTGTTCAATCGCGTCGTCCAGCGAGCCGACCACGCGGCAGGAAATAATCGGGCCCAAATATTCCGCGGCGTAATCGTCTTCCGTCGCCGTGTGCGCGGTGGGAATGAACTCGCGGGTTTTCGCGTCGCCGCGGATTTCGACGTTTTGTTTCGACAGAGCGGCGCCGATGCGCGGCAGGAATTCGCCCGCCACGTCGGCGTGCACCAGCAGCGATTCGGCGGCGTTGCATACGCCCATGCGCTGGCACTTGGAGTTGACGGTAATTCGCTGGGCCATTTCCAGGTCGGCAGCGCGATCGACGTACACATGGCAGTTGCCCGTGAAGTGCTTGATGACCGGCATAGTGGCCTCGGCCGCCACGCGGCGGATGAGGGTTTCGCCGCCGCGGGGAATCGCCAGGTCGATGTATTCATGCATCCCGAGAAAATGCCCGACGGCTTCTCGATCGGCGGTATTCACCAACTGCACGGCATCGCTGGGCAAGCCGACGTCGTCGAGCGCCTGTCGCATCAGGTCGACAATCACCAGGCTGCTGTGGGCGGCTTCTTTTCCGCCGCGGAGGATCACCGCATTGCCGCTCATTACGCAAATGGCTGCCGCATCGGCAGTGACGTTGGGCCGCGATTCGTAGATGAAAAACACCACGCCCAGCGGCACGCGGACCTTCAAAATCTTGAGACCGTTGGGGCGGACATTGGATTCGATGACTTCGCCCACCGGGTCGGGCAGGCCGGCAACTTCCTCCAGTGCTTTGGCGATTGATTCGATCCGCGCCGGCGTGAGTTTCAATCGATCGACTTCGGCGTCGGTTAGTCCGAAGCCGGGCGCGGCGGCCACGTCGCGCTTGTTTGCTTCCATGATCTCGCCGGAATGCTCGCGCAGCAGTTTCGCCGCGCGGCGCAGGCAGTCGATCTTCTGCGCCCCCTTGGCACGAGCCAGCTCCGTTGACGCAGCCCGCGCGCGGCGAGCCACGTCGAGACAATAGGCGCGCAAATCGTTAGTTTCAGCAATGGCCACAGGAGAATTCTCGCAAGATGGGACAGGGCCGTACCTTGAAGTATCCCGTAAAAACTAGGGTGAGTCAACGTCGGGACATGCCGCATCGCCATGCACGGCGTCAAACAGTTGCAGCGCTTGGCGGACCGCGGCCACGTCGTGCACGCGGACCATTTGGACACCTTGCGCCGCTGCGCGCAGGCCACGCCGATGGTGCCGGCCGTGCGATCGGTAGTTGCATCTTGTAGCAATTGATCGATGAACGCCTTGCGCGATGGGCCGACCAATACCGGACAACCGAGTTCGTGCAGCCGCCAGCAGTTCGCTGAGTCAGCGCCAGATTGTGTTTGTAGGTTTTTCCAAACCCAATGCCGGGATCGAGGCAAATTCGTTCTCGATCAACGCCGGCGGCTTCCAGACGGTCGCGCCGCTTCGCAGAAAATCGAGCACTTCCTGTACGACATCGGTATAGGTGGGATTGTCTTGCATCGTTTGCGGCGTGCCTCGCATGTGCATCGCACAAACACCAACGCCGGTTTCGCGCACCAAGTCCAGCATTCGCGGATCGCCCCTTAGCGCGGTAACGTCGTTGACGATTTCCGCGCCGGCTTCGATCGCCGCCAGGGCCACCGCCGCCTTGGAAGTATCGATGGACACCGGCACATTTGCTTGCCGGCAAACTGATTCCATTACCGGCAGCACCCGGCGAAATTCCTCGTCGTCCGGCACCCGTTCGGCGCACGGGCGAGTGCTTTCGCCGCCGATGTCGATCAGATCGGCGCCCTCGGCGGCCAACTGCAAGGCATGATCAACGGCCACCTGCGGTTCCAGATATCGCCCGCCGTCGGAAAAGCTATCGGGCGTGACGTTCACAATGCCCATCACCAGCGGCCGGTTGGGCAATTCGAGCGTGCGGGTGCGAAGTGTCCAGCGTGTTGCTCGCTCGGGGTGCATTCCTTCGATCGTAACACAATCGCGGCCGTGCCTCACCCTCTCACCAGGGCTTTTCCATTAGCCCGACGATCTGCTTGGCCAGCTTCTCCACCACCTGATATTCGGCAGTCGTGTACGACTGGCCGTACTCGGGAATGTACTGAGCGCTTTGGCCGATGGTGACCATTCCAGGCGGCAGCGGCACCGCGCCGCGATAGATGGTGTCGCCTTTGCGATTAGCCCAGGTGATTTGCACCTGATAATTCACATCGCTGTCGCGCGGCTCGTCGAACTGGTTGAGAACGACCGTGCGTTTCGCGTCGGAGATAATCTTCGCCGTTAGAATGCTGTCGGCGTTGGGCGTGCCGACGACTTTATACGGCGTTTCCGCCTCGATCTTTTTGCAGAGGGCTTCGGTTAGCGCTTCGCCCAAATCGGGGCGGAAGCTCTTCGACTCGACCATCGGGACGTAAACGGTAGTAATGTCGGGCGGGAACAGTGTGCCGTTGCCGATCTGATAGGCGGAGCAGCCGGAAAGCAGCAGGCAGCAGGCGGCAAGCAGCAGGCGGCGGGGGGCGGGCCGCTGGCGGTCAGGCACGATATTTTGAATCGGCGAACGCATCGGCTTACTGCTGTGTGGTTTCGGCGGCTTTCTCGCGCGCGGCGATGGCGGCGTCGCGCTTGTCCGGCGGTTCGAACCAATCGGTCAGGAACGCCACGCGATTGGGCGGATTGTCGGGCTCGTGTTCGATGGCCGCCAGGCGTGTTTTGGCTTGCTCGGCGAACGGCGTCTGGGGGAATTCTTTGACCACCTGCGCATAATAGATCTTCGCGGCGCCGTAGTGCTTGCCGTTGTCGAAGAATTGCGCCAAGTGGATGTCGCGCGTGGCACGCTGCGCCTGGACTTCCGCCTTGGCTTTGATCAGCCGCTCGCGCTCCGGCCCCAATTCGGAGGCAAACTGCACCAGCGTTTGATTGATCAGCTCGTTGGCCTCTTCCAGGGGCTTGCCGTTGTAGTTCGCGCCTTGATACTTGCGCAATTTGCATTGTAGTCCGAGTAAGTGCGCCTGCAGTTGATAGGTGCTCTTGGGATAATCGCTGCGCACCAGGCTGTAGTAGTAGTCGGCGTCTTCATAACGCTGCTTTTCGAAATACGTGTTGGCGACCGCCATGATCGCCGCATCGGCCAGCGGCCCGCGCGGATCGTTTACCCGCACGTTGTCGTAGGCGTTGATTGCGTGACCCCCGGTATCGAACAACGGCCGGGTCTTGTCGACTAAGTTCGGTGTCAGCGCCCAATGCGGATGCGCTTTGTCCACATCCTGCCAGTAGCGCGCGATGGCAAACTGTCGGGCCGTGCTCTTATTCAGATAGCGGGTATTTGGAAACTTCTTGAGCAACTCGCCGTATTCGTCGTCGGATTTCGAATAGCGATCGGCGAAGAAGTACGATTCGGCCTTGAGGAACATCGCGTCTTCTTCCATCGAGGAATCGGGCCAGCGGTCGGCGGCTTTGCCGAACTTCTTGGCCGCGGCATCGTATTTTTTCTCGGAGAGCAGCTTTTGACCATCGGCAAAGGCATCGCGGGCAATCCGCTCGTTCGGCCCCATGCCAATCGACTTCTTGAATGTCTTGCCCCAGTTCTCCGGCGATAAGCGGTCCCAACCCTGTGGCTCGCCCTTGGAGTCGAAATCGTTGGCAATGAAGCTATTGTCGCCATCGACCGGGCGGCCTTTGGCGACGTCGATCGGCGTGTTGCGGCAGCCGCAGATTGCGGCAAGAAGAAGAGCCGCGGTGCAAATCAGGCGTGCAGATATTCGTGCATGCGCGGACGATGGCCCACCAGATGAGCGATGTAGTTGCTCATCAGGCCGCGCAATTCGCCGCGAGTTCGTGAATCGATTTCCAGGCGCTTCCATGCATCGCCCTGAACTTCGGATAGTTTCGCCATCGCCGCCAGTGCAGCGCCGCTGATCGACACCACCTGTCGCTTGCCGGCCCGGCACCGCTGACACAGCACGCCTCCGGCCAGCAACCCAAATGCCACGCGGCCAGTCGGCGGAACCGGCTCGCCGCATTCCACGCAGGTATCCAGCGACGGCAAATGCCCGAGCACCGCCAGCGCCGCCAACTCGAAGCGCAGCACCAACAGCCAGACCGCATCGCCGGCGGCAAGATCTAGCAGGGTTTGTTCCGCCAGATCGAACAGCGCGGGATGAGGATCGTAGTCGTCGGTCAGTTCGCTTAACAATTCGGCGACGTAGTAACCGGCGTACAGACAAGACAAGTCGTGACCCGCCGGTCGGAAGCGTCGCTGCAGCTTCGCCTCCGTCAGCAAGTCCAATGCGCCGGACGATTTGCGGAGGAACACTATGCGACACAGGGCTAGCACGTCAAGGGCAGACTCAAACGGCCCCTTCGGCCTGCGCGCACCTTTGGCCAGTCCGTGTATCTTGCCAAATTCGCGCGTGAACAGCGTCACCACGCTGCTGGTTTCGCTGAATTCCACCACCTTCAACACCAGGGCCGTGGCTTTTTCGGAAGACATGGCGGCGAAGAAATGGGGAATGGAGAGTGGGGAATGGGGAATCGTCGAGCCTACTCCGCACTCTGCGCTCCGGATTCCGGGGTTATGCCGCTGTCTTGTTCCGCGGGGGGCACAACTTCAATCGCCACGCGATTGATGCGCCGGCGGCCGGCCTCCAGCACTTTGATTTTCACTCCATTGTACAGCAATTCTTCTCCAGCGTGCGGGATGCGGCCAAGCTGATGGAAGACAAAACCGCCGATCGTATCGAAATGCTCGTCGTCGGGAAGATGCAACCCCATCCGCTCGTTCAGTTCGCCCAGATGGACTCGGGCCAGCGCTTCGCAAGAATGGTCGCTGGTCGGCTTGATGCCGTCACTGGCGGCATCGTCGTGCTCGTCCAAAATTTCGCCGACGATTTCCTCCAGCACGTCTTCGATCGTCACCACTCCCGAAACGCCGCCAAATTCATCCAGCACCACGGCCAGATGATTGCGGCTATACTGGAACTCCTGCAACAGATCGTCGACGGCCTTCGATTCCGGCACGAAGAAGGGGGGGCGAATCATGTCGGCAATCGGCCGATGCGCCGTCGGCGATCCGTGCACCAGTTCGTGCAGCATTTCCTTGATGTGCAGAATGCCAAGGATGTCGTCGCGGGTCTTGCCATAGACCGGAAATCGCGTGTGGCCCGAGGCGATCACCAATTCCAAGGCTTCCTTCCAAGGAAGATCGACCGACAGCGAGATCATGTCGGTTCGCGGCGTCATGATTTCCGATACGTGCACCTCGCCCAGCGTAATGACGCTTTCGATCATTTCGCGGGCGTCATCTTCCAGCAGCCCTTCGCGCTGCCCTTCATTCACTACTTCGCGAATTTCCTCTTCGAGTTCTTCCCCGGTAAGCGGTTTGGGGCGTTTGCCGAATACGCGGTAGATGATTTGCTCCACCGCCCGCGCGCCGAGCACCGAAGGAATCGCCAGCTTGCCGATGATGCGCCAAAACGGCCAGGTGCGCACCAAAATGGCGTCGGCCCAAATTCGGCCGACGCACATGGGAATCCAAATAATCGCCAGCCAGAAGAACATGATGGCGACGACCGCGTACGTGGCCACCAGCGCCAGGGAGGGAGCCAAGTTCGAATCCGCCGCCATCGACATCCAGAGAGCATCGGTCGCGGCGATTGCGGCGGCGATGCTGGCGAGCACGCGCAGGCTTTCCGCGCCCAAGGCCGCCTGGTTATGCTGGCTCAGAATTTCTTCGTATCGCGGCAACTGGTTTCGCTGTTGGAAAATGTCGCGCACTTGAGTGCGCGAAAACTCCCGCAGCATATGAACTCCGACGGCGGCGAAGCTGGCCGCCGCCAGCGCCACTAGACTGATCCAAAGCAAGGTCATGCTGGTCATCGCCGGGCTTTTTTCGCTGGAGGGGGAGAATTGTCGTACTGCGGACTCAGGCCGAATTGGCCCAAATAGCGGCGTTCGCGCGGCGCATCGACTGCTGTGCGCGCGCCGTGCGATCGTCGTAACCGACCAAATGCAACGTTCCGTGAACGGCATACAACAGCAGTTCGGCGGCGGCGGTCCAGCCGTAGCGCTTCGCGGATGCCGCGGCGGTGTCGGCGCTGATCACTATCTGCCCGTCGACAATGCCGTCGGCCTGATCGAGCAAAAAACTGATGACGTCGGTTGGCTCGTCGTGCTTGAGAAAACGGCGATTGAGCGCCTGAATCGTACGATCGTCAACAATGGCCAGCGATAGGTTGGCGCGACGAACACCTTCACCGGCCAGCACTGCCTGAACCGCGGCGCGAAGCCGCTTCAAGTCCACCCTCCGGCGCTGCGAGTTGTCGATTTGAATGACCAGGTATTTCGAGAGGGCAGCGGCAGAGCGTCGAACTTTGGATGGCCGCGAACGACTTTTCATAATGGTCGACATCTGTCTGCGTAAGATCACGTCCTTGTTCACCGGCAGGCCCAGAAACGAGTTGCCCGCCTCAGCTCGCCGCCTATGCGGTCTTTTGGTCTGGATACCGCACCCGGCCGTGGTACACCGCGGTGAGCGATTTTACCAGACTTTCCTCTACGACATGAAGCTCCTGCGAGCGTGAGGCCGCACTCGTCGAATTGGCCGTCTAAGAGCCGGTTCATGGCGATTTCTTGCACTAGGCCTTCCAAACGCGACGGAGTCGGCTCGACCAGTGCGCGGCTGGCGCTTTCGGCGGCGTCGGCCAGCATCAGCACGCCGGCCTCCTTGGTTTGCGGCTTGGGACCGGGGTAGCGATACGAATGCTCTTCGACCGCTGCCGGTTTCGCTTTGCTGGGCGGCGCGGCGATAGAAATATTCCACCAGCGTGGTGCCGTGATGCTGCTCGATGAAATCGATAATCGGCTGCGGCATGTGATGCTGCCGCGCCAGGTCGGCCCCGTCTTTCACGTGCGCGACGATGATCAGGCGGCTCATCGCCGGCAGCAACGTTTCGTGCAAGCTCGGCGCCTTGCGGCTGGTTCTCGGTGAAATACTGCGGCTTGAGCATCTTGCCGATGTCGTGGAAATAGGCTCCCACGCGCACCAGCAGGCCGCGGCCGCCGATCGCGTCGGCGGCGGCCTCGCGCGATCGAAGCCACGTTGATCGAGTGGTTGTACGTGCCCGGGGCGCGGCGCACGAGCTCTTGCAACAGCGGATGCGAAATGTCGCCCAGCTCCAACAGGCTGATATCCGTGAGCACGCCGAACATCTTTCGATGAACGGCAGCAGGCCCGTCATCAAGAAGCCGGCCACCACGGCCCAACGGCCGACCGGCGGCAACGTCGTACGAACAGAGCCTGGTGCCAGCGGCTGGCCGTCGAGAATGCTGTCGCCGACTTCGGTGAGCATCGCCACGACAGCCGCCACCAGGCCGACATAGATCAATTTGCTGCGGCTGCGAATGCGGCCCAACAGCAAAATCGCCGTCGCCGCGGCGCTCATCAGCGTGATGTACGACGACATGCCGCCGTCGAGCTCGAGCACCACAACGACCAGCGCCAGCGCAGCCGTCAAGCAGCAGCGCCAATTCCTGGTGATAAACGATGGCCAGCGTCATGCCGAAACAGCATGATGGGAATCGACTCGGCCCTCCAGGCATCTCCCTTGGCCATCGACGCCAGTCCCACCGACAGCACAAACATTCCCAGCAGCATGCTGAAGCGATACAGGTTGCGAAAAATCGAAGGCTGGCGGTACATGATGTACAAGCCGCTGAGGGTGTACAGCGCCAGGAACATGCCGAAAACTGCCAGCGACCGCGCGATTTTCTCGCTCGGTCGTCAGCTGCGCCACGTACGCTTTGTGTTCGAGATCGAGCAGTTCCAAGTTCTCGCGCGTAGAGCGGCTTGCCGGCTGCGACCAGCGGTTCTTTGGCCAGGGCGTGGCCCGGTGCGAAACACGACGTATTGCGGCGGCACCTTGTCGGACGCTTCCTGCTGGGCAATGCGCGTGGCCGGAACATCAAGCTGCAAAGTGGATACGAGCTTTGGCTTGAGCCACAGGAAAATATGCTGGGCCACATCGGGCGAGTTTAGTTCTTCCTTCAAGCGATCGTGCATCCGCGCCGCCGCTTCCCCCAACATCACTTCCGAGACCTGCACCGCCTGCGGAAACATCGCCGATCCGACCGGGTGAACATAGATTTCGGTCTGATTTCCTTCGTCGTGCGCCTGCTGGAGCTTTTCCAGGACGCCTTTTTGTTCCAGCGGAGCAAACGCGCGCTCGACGGCTTTCTCGACCTTGGCCAGCTTTTCCTGGTCGCCCAGCGCCGTGTGGAACTGTTGATATTGGGCTTCCTGCTGCTCTTTGGTGAGCGGCTCCACGTTGGGCATCGGCGGCGGCGAAAACGCCTCCCACACGCCCGGCGGCAGGTCGGCCAGCGTGGCTGAATTGCTCACCTCCGCCAGCTTGTTGATCAACGCCGAGCGCAGTTGCACCAGCGACGACGGATCCTCCTGATAGACGAACCGCACCTGATTGGCCGCTTTGTCTTTGGCCGACTTGGTGGCCACAGGATCGTATTCGCGGAATTCGACGCGGGCCAAAATGTCGCGCGGCGGCACATAGCCTGAGCGATAGGAAAACGGCGGTTCCCAACCGCCCACGATCAACCACATGGCCACCGCCGCCACGATGCACAAACCGATCCGCGCCAAACACGTCGATGCGCTGCAAGCCGCCCAACATCTGCTCCAGCAGATTTGGCGGCAGTTCCAGCGCGGCCACACGTTCCAAACGGGTTTTCTTTTGGCTGCTGGACATGCTTATCGTTTTCGCTTCGGTTCGTCGTCGTAGGCACGCACAATCTCTTGCACCAGGCGGTGCCGAACAATATCGCGCCCGGTCATGCGCACCTCGCCCACGCCGTTAATGCCTCGCAAGCGGCCCTGTGCGTCGATCAGCCCACTGCGCACGTGCGGCGGCAAATCGATCTGCGTAACGTCGCCCGACACTACTATCTTGGAATTCATGCCCATTCGGGTTAGAAACATCTTCATCTGCGCGACGGTGGTGTTTTGGGCTTCGTCGAGAATAATAAATGCATCGTTGAGCGTGCGGCCGCGCATGTAGGCCAGCGGAATCATCTCGATCACATCTTGTTCGGTCAGGCGGCGAATCTGATCGTAATCCATCATTTCGCGCAGAGCATCCAACAGCGGCCTCAGATAGGGATTGATCTTGGCCTGCAAATCGCCCGGCAAAAAACCGAGGCTTTCGCCTGCTTCGACGGCCGGGCGCACCAACACGATCTTGCGAATCCGCTCTTGCTTGAGCGCCGAAACCGCCATAGCGACCGCCAGGTAGGTCTTTCCCGTGCCGGCCGGCCCGACGCACATGATCAAATCGTACTGGGAAATGGCCTGCACGTACTCAGCCTGACCGGGTGTGCGGGGGCGCACGTTTCTGCCCGCCTGCAATACGGAAATCGGCGGATGATCGACGACCGTCTGGTCTCCCGTGACGCTTGAAAGTACACGCTCGACGTCGTGCTCGGCAACGGCCCCGTGCTGATCGGCCACACCCCGCAGTTGCTCAAACACTTCCGTGGCCTGAGCCACCGCGGGTTCTTCCCCCTCGATGCGAATTCGACCATCACGCGCCGATACTTCCACCCCCAACGCGGAGCGGATTTTGCGCAAATACTGGTCGCGCGGCCCGAACAGCGACAACAGAGTCTTAGAGTCAACAACCGAGATGGTGTTTTGTGTCATCAGCCTGCCGGGAGCGACCCGGAGTAACACCGGCGGACGAAAGAAGCCGCCAGACACAAAACTATACCCGAAAGGCTGGCTCGGTGACTAGAAAATCACTCGGTGTAGCCACAACTCTTTTCAAATCAGGCACTTGCGGCAGGTTTCCGCATATGGGCCGCGAGACATGTAGTGCCGGCTGTTCCATCGAATCCGTGCGGAGCGTTTCGGCGGGATTGCTCTGGACGCGCGGATCGGCTTCCGAGGCCTGCGGCGATAGATCGACCGTTTGCCAGCCGATCAGTTTCAGCAGTAGGAAGAATCTTTTCATTCGGCAGTCGCACGACAAAGACTTTGGACCCAGCGGCGCTGAAAACTATCGGCGTCGGCAACTAGGGAAAAGAGCAGAATATTTTTTGGTGATGACAACCGTGCGTCACCCATAACAGCAGCGCGCAGGTAAATTGTGCAGTTTTCACACCGGGGAGTTATGGCCGATAATGAAGCACCGACGCGACTTAAAAATAGGCGGCAAGTTAAATGGCAATTCATTTTTTGTGAGGCGGACAGCGGGCACGGCGGTGTTCCGCAAATTGTCTTTTTGCGGTAATCCGCGGGGATCATGTGCGGCAAACCGCGATGCGACGGCGCTGCTGACGCATCGATCAGCGCACCAATCCAGCAGCCCAGCAGAGATACGCCACGGGCGCGGCGAAGAGAATCGAATCGATGACGTCGAGCACGCCGCCGAAGCCGGGCATCCAGGGACTGGAGTCTTTCCGACCCGAGCTGCGCTTCAACAGGGATTCGGCAAGGTCGCCCAGCATGCCTGCCGCGCCGACGATGACTCCGTAGGCAATCCATTGCCAGGCGGCTAGCGTTTCCGACGCGCGGCCGTTCAGCTGCAAACCGAGCAGTTCGAAAACCGCCCAGGATCCGAGGACAGCGAATACGAGGCCGCCAACGGCGCCTTCCCAAGTTTTTCCCGGACTAAGTTGCGGCGTCATTTTATGCCGGCCGATCAATCGTCCAACCGTGTAGGCGCCGGTGTCACACATCTTGACCACGGCGATCAACGAAACAATCGCCAATATTCCTTGCACGTTATTGCCGAGCATTCGCAGGTCGACGACAAAGCTGAACAGAATTCCCACATAGAACAAACTGAAAATTGAAACCGCGACATTGGCGATGGCGCTGCTTGCCTCCCGATAGCGTACGATTTCGATGATCATCGCGGCCAGCGCGCCGAGCGCAAAAATGCACAGTGGCCAGCCCTGCGGACCCAGCGCACAATGTTCCGCGGCACGCGGGCAGAACTGGAACACGCCGCTGGAGGCCACGATGAGAAAGTTGCTGATGTAAATGAGCGCAGCGGCGGGCCGATTGCCGGCGGATTTCAAAAGCCACAAGACTTCGCCGCTGGCGAGCACCGTCAGCACCAGCGCCACGGGAAGCAACCACGCCGCAGGCGGATGCGCCGAAAGCTTGAACGCCGTCCAGCCAGCACAAGCCGGCCAGCGCGGCAACAAAGATCGTCCCGAGGAGAAGTCGGTATCGCAGCACGGATTCACTTCTCTTCAGTCAAACCGCCGAAGCGGCGGTCGCGCGGGCGAAATCGCGGATGGCCGCGTGCAGATCGGCTTCCTCGAATTCCGGCCAGCAGTGTTCGGTCACCCAAATCTCGGCATAGCTGATCTGCCACAAGCAGAAAGTTGCTGATCCGCATTTCGCCGGCCGTGCGAATCAGCAGGTCGGGATCGGGCATGCCGGCGGTGTACAGCCGATCGGCGATGGCTTGCTTCGTTGACATTCTCCGGGGTCCAGATTGCCGTGCTGCCACGTCGGCGGCGATTTGCCGCACGGCGTCGACCAGTTCCGCCCGGCCGCCGTAGTTGATCGCCAGGCAGAGCCGCAGGCCGCGATTGTTCGCGGCTCAGGCGATGGTTTTGTCCATTTCGTCGCAGCGGTTTCCGGCGGAATGCCGTCGCGGCGGCCGATGACGCTGAACGCGGATGTCGTTCTCCATGATCGTGGTGCGCTCCTCGATCATGTACTGCTCCAGCAGGTGCATCAGGAAGTCGAGCTTCTGCGCTGCGGGCGCTTCCAGTTTTCGCTCGACAGGCAATACAGCGTGAGCTGCTCGATGCCCAGCCGGGAGCACTCCTCGGTCGTGCGGCGGACGCTGGCCACGCCGCGGCGGTGCCCTTCGATGCGCGGCAGGCCCTGGCGCTGCGCCCAGCGGCCGTTGCCGTCCATGATGATGGCGATGTGCCGCGGCACGCGGTTGCGCGGCACCGGCAACGCTTCACTGGGAGTTGATGCGACGTGCGACACAGTCGGGAAACCGCACGAAGGCAGAAAGCAGAGGGCGGAACGAACGTGCGATTCATTATAGCTTCACGCCACCAATGTCGGCACCGCGTCGCCGGCGAAAATCGTCTGTTCGCGATCGGGGCCGACCGAGACGACTTCCACCGGCCGGCCGATCAGTTCGCTCAAGCCGTCCAGATAGCCGCGGGCGTCTGCGGGCAGATCGTCCATCTGCCGCGCCTCGGTGATTTCTTGCTGCCAGCCGGGCAGCGTCTCGTAGACCGGCACGGCCGGCGCAGGTCGTCGACGTGGCTGGGGAACTGCGTCACGCGGCGGCCGTCGATTTCGTAGGCCGTGCAGATCTTCAATTCCGGCAGTTCGCTGAGCACGTCCAGCAGCATCACGGCCAGCGCGTCGACGCCGCTCAGCCGGGCCGTATACCGCACGGCCACGGCGTCGAACCAGCCGCAGCGCCGCGGCCGGCGCGTGACCGTGCCGTATTCGTTGCCGCGGTCGCGGATGTGCTGGCCGATGTCGTTGTCCTGCTCGGTGGGAAACGGCCCGCCGCCGACGCGGGTGGAATAGGCCTTGACCACGCCGATCACCTTGTTGATCCAGCGGCCCGGCACGCCCGAGCCGCTGGACACGCCCACGCCGGAGCTGTTGCTGCTGGTGACGAACGGGAACGTGCCGTGGTCGACGTCGAGCAGTGCGCCTTGGGCCCCTTCGAACAGGATCCGCTTGCCGTCTTCGACCGCGTCGAGCAGATACGCCGTCGTGTCGGCGACGTGGGGCTTCAGCCGAGTTGGCGTAGCCGCAGTACTCGGCATAGATGGTCGCCGGATCGAACGGTCCGCACGCCCGTTTCGCTGGCGAAGCCGGCCAGCTCTTGTTCTTGGCTTCGACGATGTGGTCGATGCGCTGGCGGAAGTGAATCGCGGTACAGGTCGCCCAGCCGCACGGCATACGCAGCGGCCCACCTTGTCGCGGTAGCAGGGGCCGATGCCGCGCATCGTGGTGCCGATGTTCTCGCCGCTGGAGCAGCTCTTGTCGAGCACCCGGTCTTCGGCGATGTGCCAGGGAAAAATCACGTGGGCCCGGTCGCTGAGCATCAGGTTGCGCCGACCTTGACGCCGCGCGCCACCAGGCCGTCGATTTCTTCCAGGATGCTCGCCGGGTTGAGCACCACGCCGCCGGTGACGACGCACTGCACGCCGGGGCGAGAATGCCGCTGGGGATGAGCGAGAGCTTGTAGGTTTGCGCCGCCGGCCACGACGGTGTGCCCGGCGTTGCTGCCGCCCTGGTAGCGGACGACGATGTCGTGCTGGTCGGTCAGCAGGTCGACGAGCTTGCCCTTGGCTTCATCGCCCCATTGCAAACCGATCACACAGGTGGCAGGCACGGTGAACCTCGATGTTGCGGAAAATAGGCGCGCGTTGCAAATGCGATTCTAAAGCTGCGATTCAGCGACGGTCAACCTGTCTTGAATCGCGCTCGACAATCCTCGGTGGAACGTTCGCCGCTGGGGACACGACCTATACTTCCAACGACAACTTTTCGGTTCGTGTTCTTGTTTTTTCGAGGGCAACCATGACCCATCGCCGGGCAAGCTTCGTTGGCATATTTAGCACGCTGGTCGCGATTTCGATGTATTCATTCGCCTTCGGGCACGGCGGCGGCGGTGGCCACGGCGGCGATCATGGCGGTGGCCATGAACACGAGCATCATCACGAACATGAGCATGAGCACGCTCACCATCACGAACATGAACACAATCACGACCATCATCACGATGGCGACGGCTGGTGGGGAGGGGGCTGGGGCTGGGCAGGTGACTGGGGCGGTTGGGGTGGCGATTGGGGCGGCAACACAATGGTCGAGCCCACGGCGAGTACCACTGAAATAGTTTCTCAGCCCAACAATCCCAACGGCAACGGACCGCCTGTTCAGTACAACGTTTATCCCAACAGCGCCGCGCCTGCCGGCGCATCGCCAGAGGCTCCGAGTGCCAACCTCAATTCAAATTCCAATTCGGCGCCGGCAATCCGCCTGCGCAATTCGCCCTAGTACGAAATTAGTTTTTCAACATCGAGGATAAAAATGACTCAACGCTCGTCACAATTCATACTGTTTGCGGTGACCGCTCTGTCGCTATCGGCTTACTCGTTTGCTTCCGGCAGAGGCGGCGGGGCGCATGTTGGCGGAGGCGCGCACGAGCATGCGCGACCGGAACAACGGGCGCCTGAAACGGCGACGCAAGCCAATCACGAAAACCAGGTCGAGAACAATCGCGCTGAAAACAACAACAACCGCGAGCAGGAAGTGCTGCGCCACGACATTGTGAATCCGTACGTGAATCGCGGCGAAGCGAATCGGTATGACGCGGCCTATTGGAATCGAGAGGGCTATTGGGGCTGGGGCGGCTTCGGCGGAGACGGTTGGACCACAAACAGCCCGCCGACGAATGTGCAGCCGGCGACGCCGTAGAACGCGCGTCGCAAGCGACGCGGTTAGAAAAACGGCGCTACCGAAAGCGTCTGACTACCCGTGGGGGAATTGGCGGCAGTATTCGTACACGGCCATCGCCACCGCGGTGTGCACGTTGTACGCGAACGGTAGGCCGTAGACGGGGATTTCGACGACGCGGTCGATCGCCGCCAGCTCTTCCTCCGTCAGGCCTAAGCGCTCATTGCCGACCACGAGCGCCGTGCGGCGCTCGAAATGGAAATCGGGGAGCGGTTGCGAATTGGTGGTTTGCTCCAGGCCGACGAGCTGGTAGCCCTCGCTCTTCAGATGCTTCAGCACCGGCGGCAGCGTGCGGTGGATTTCTAGCTGCACGGTGTCGGTGCCGTCGCGCGCGATATTGTCGATCAATTTGGCGTGGCCGCAGCCGATCACGCGCTGCACTCCGGCGCAGCCGGCCAGGCGGATGATGTGCGACAGATTGACGTTCGACCGCAGCGGCGCAAGCAATCACGAGTTCGCGCGGGCGATCCAGCGGCGAGGGCGGTTTGTGACGCTGATGTTCGAAGGGCATGGAACGGCAAGAAGTTGAGAAGAGGAGAAAAGGAGAAGATGAGAAAGTGGTTTCGGTGTTGCTTGGAATTATTTTAGCACGGTACACTGACGGGCACTGAACTGTGAAGATTCTCGCGCAAAGACGCAAAGAAGAGACGAATGAAGATTGCCACGACATTGCTAATTTTATCCTGCGCTTTTGCCTCCGCTTCGTGTCGAGGGGATGAGTCGGCCAGGCAGGATGTGCAAGTTCAAGTGCTCGATTACGACGGGCTGCGGAAGTTGATTGCGGCGCAGAAGGGGAAAGTGATAGTCATGGATTGCTGGGCGAGTTCCTGCGCACCGTGCATCAAAGAGTTTCCAAACCTGGTGGCGCTGCACAATAAATATGGGCCGGGAAAGTTGGCGTGTATTTCGCTCAGCTTCGACTACGACGGCAGCGACAAGCTGGAAGAGGTAATGCCGCCGGTGCAGAAGTTCCTCGAGCGGCAGGGGGCGACGTTCGACAACGTACTCAGCAGCACGCCATCGGACGAGCTGTGCAAGAAGCTGGAGATCCCATCGATCCCGGCGGTGTTTGTGTACGATCGCGATGGGAAATTGGTCAGGCGATTGGAAGGGGCCAAGGCGTACGATGAAGTGCCCGCGCTGGTGGAACAACTGGAGGCTAGCCAACCGTAAAGGAATCTTACGCGGCTTGAGCTTTTCGCTTTGCATGCCATCGGCGGGTCGCCATTGCACCCAAGCCGATTCCCTTCAAAGCGATCGTCGAAGGCTCCGGCACGCTGATCAAATTCAGCGAGCCGCCGTTGGCGAAAAATTCGACGTAGCTTGCGTCGAGCGGCGTACCGTCGGCCAAAGTTCCCGTAATGCGGTGAGCCGCCAGAACTAAGTTTTGGCCATAGATATTCAGTGTTCCGCCAAAACTCCGATGGAACAGATCGATGCTGCCACCGTAAACATTCACGGTTGAATTTCCGGAGGCCTCGAGATAGCTGGGAATCGAACCGCCATAAATATTTGCCACCCCGCCGTCCGCCCGAATGTACGAATTGGCCGTCCCTCCATTCATAATGAATGTCGATGTATCTCGGATGTCGATATACGATCCAACGAAACCGCCATCCATGATGAAGGTGGAATCGCTACGCGTGTTCAGGATCGAGCCGATATAACCGCCGGAAACCATCGAAACCGAAAAGGAGGAGTCGCCGTAGACATAGACCTCGTCGTCGGGATGCTGATGCGCGGCATCAAATACGAAGCCATTCGGCGGAACGAATATATCAGCCGTCGCTGAGCACACGAAGAGCGGCGTCAAAAGAGCTGAGATCAAAATCCACGAATATTTCTTTCGCGCTGCTCGATATTGGAAAACTGCCGACCGTCCACCGGAGGAGAGGCAGAAATAAATGTTTTGGCAATATACTGGGCGATTCTAGAGTGGGCAACTTTTTTTCGGGGGGAGAGGGCCATTTGCCGCTATTCTCTGGACGAATTGCACCGCTGCCGCGTAGAAATGCAAAGCGATCTTGGAGTAAAAAAGCAAGCTTTTGAACTACTCTATGACTTCCCGCGGCCGAAATGTGTTCTCGCTGCTGCTGGTCCTGCTGCTGGTGGCGGCCACGGTGTGGGCGATTTCGATCAAGCCGCTGCCCCCGGCTGATTTCACGTTCGTCAACAACACGGAAATCAAGTCGGTCGATCCAGGCGCTGGTGATCGGCCAGCCCGAGATGCGCGTGATCATGGGCATCTTCGAAGGGCTGGTGAATTGGGATCCAAAAACGCTGGAACCGATTCCCGGAGTGGCCAAAAGCTGGAAGATCTCGCCCGATCTGCTGACGTATACGTTTCATTTTCGCGACGACGCCAAGTGGACCGACGGCACGCGGGTGACGCCGGAGGATTTTCTGTGGCAATGGCGGCGTACGCTCGACCCGCGCACCGCCAGCGAATATGCCTACCAACTTTGGTACATCGCGGGGGCGGAGCGCTGCACGAATCAGGAAATCCATCCCGGCGACCGAGTGGAGCTCGAATTGCACGAACGGGAAGCCGGCGCCTTGCCGTTTGCGCGGGAAAGTGCTGCGGGGCAAGCTGCTGGAGGTGATCGAAGCGGGGAAGAGCAAGCCGATTTACAAAGTGGAAATTGATGGCAAGCCGCGGTGGTTTCAACAAGTGCTGGCCAGGGATTTGGCAACCTGGTCGCCGCCGCAGGCGCGGAAGTGCAAGATGAAAAGATCGAGCCCTGCGCCATCGTGCTGTTGGATTTCGCCGAGGTGGAGGCCAAAGCGATCGACGATCACACGCTTGAGGTGAAGTTGAAATCGCCCACGCCCTACTTTTTGCAACTGACCGGCTATTACCCGCTATTCGCCACGAACCGCCGCTGCGTGGAAACCTACGGCTATCCGGCGTGGACGCGGCCGGAGAATATCGTCTCCAATGGCGCCTTCCGCCTGCAAAGCCGGCAGGTGCGGCAGCGCACGCGCCTGGTGAAGAGCGAGAATTACTGGAACGCGGCCAACGTAAGGCTGAACACGATCGACGTGCTGCCGGTCGAATCACAGACCACGGCGCTGAATTTGTATCTCACCGGTCAGGTCGATTGGATTCCCAAAGCGCCCAATACGATCGTGCCGGAACTGTTGGCGCAGAAACGGGACGATCTGTTCCCGCGGCCGCAGATGACCATCTACTTTTACCGATTGAACTGCAGCAAACCTCCGCTGGACAAGAAGCTGGTGCGGAGGGCGCTAGCGCTGGCGGTAAACAAGCGGCAAATCGTGGAAGGCGTGACGCGCGGCGGAGAGGTTCCGGCCTCGAGTTTTGTGCCGCCGGGGCTGACCGGGTACGAGCCGGCCACAAGCGAGCCGTACAATCCCCAACTTGCGCGAAAATTGCTGGCCGAGGCGGGCTATCCCGGCGGGCGCGGCTTTCCCAAGCTGGAGATCTCCTACAACACCGACGAAGGGCATCAGTCGATCGCCGAGTTGATTCAGGCGCAGTGGAAGGAGAACCTGGGCATTGACGTCGGCTTGCAGAACATGGAATGGAACGCCTATCTGGCGGCGCAGCGGAATCTGCAATATCAGGTGAGCCGGGCCGGTTGGGTCGGCGACTATCTGGACCCCAACACTTTTTTGGACATGTGGATGGCCGACAATCCGAACAATCAAACCGGCTGGTCGAACAAAAAGTACGACGCGCTGATCATCGCGGCCGGCAAAGAACCGGACACGGCAAAGCGGATGAAAATCTTGCAGCAGGCGGAAGCGATTTTGTTGGATGAGTTGCCGGTGATTCCCTTCTACTATTACGTTTCCACGAACATGGTGCGGCCGTACGTTAAAGGATTCTATCCCAACCTGCTTGACGTGCATCCGCTGGACGCGATTTGGATCGACCAGGCCGAAAAGGAAAAGTTTCTGAAGGCAGGAGGCCGCGGGTGATTTGGTTCTTGGTGAAACGGCTGATGTGGATGCTCGCCACGTTGTGGGCGGTGTTCACGGTGTCGTTTTTCTTGATGCACGCCGTGCCCGGCGGGCCATTCAGCAGCGAACGCAAGCCGCCCGCCGGCGTGGAGGAGATGTTCGCCCAACGCTACAACCTCGATCTGCCGGTAGGGCAGCAATATCTGCTCGAGTTGGGCAAATATTTGCGGCTGGATTTCGGCATGAGCTATAAGATGGCCGACTTCTCGGTCAAAGAGGTAATCGCGGCCGGGCTTCCCATTTCCGCGACGTTGGGAATTTTGGCCTTGGTGTTTGCCCTGACGTTGGGGCTGACGGCGGGAACAGTTTCGGCCGTGCGGCGCGGCGGCAAGCTCGACTTCGCATTAATGTCGCTGGCCACCGTCGGCATCGCGGTGCCGAACTTCGTGATCGCCGGCCTGGCGATTATTTTGTTCGTCTTTATTTGGCCTGTGTTTCCGGCGGGCGGATGGGGCAGCGTCGGACACGTGGTGTTGCCCGCAGTCTGCTTGGGAGCGGCCTATGCGGCGGAGATCGCGCGGCTGGTGCGAACCGGACTACTGGACGTGCTGCATCAGGATTACATCCGCACGGCGTACGCCAAGGGGCTAAGCACGCCGGCGGTGGTTCTCAAGCATGGATTGAAGATGGCGATGTTGCCGGTGGTCTCGTTCTTGGGACCGGCGGTGGCGGGCATTCTCACCGGCTCGGTAGTGATCGAGTACGTCTTCGCCATTCCCGGGCTGGGGTATCACTTCGTGCAATCGGCCACGCAGCGCGACTACACGCTGGCGATGGGCCTGGTGATGCTCTACACCGCGCTGCTGTATGCGATGAACACATTGGTGGATGTGATTTACACGCTGTTGGATCCGCGCGTGAAATTGAATTGAGGCTTTTGTGCCGCCGACCGCTGAATTATCGCCGACGATCGAACCGCTGCAGCGTGACGCCGTGCTGCGAGAAGCACAGGCCCTGCGTGGGGAATCGCTGGCGCGAGATGCCTGGCGGCGGTTGCGGCGGAATCGGCTGGCGATGGCGTGCCTGGTGTTTTTGATCGTGATTTCGGCGCTGGCGCTGCTGACGCCGCTGTTGCCGCTGCAATCGCCTTACATGGTCAATACGCCGCGGGCCTTTGAGCCCCCCACCGCACGCCCCCTATTTGTCGAGACGATCAAACTCGATCAAGCAGCCGCGGATGCGTCCACGGCAGCGTCGCAGGCCGATTGGATCAACAAGCAATTCGGCCATCTTAACCCGATCAATCGCTGGCTCGTGCAAATGCGCGTGAAGCTGTTCGGCGCCTGGTCGCTCAACAGCCTGTGCGGGCGCGATGAATTGGGGCGCGACCTGTTGGCCCGCGTGTTTTGGGGCGCGCGGGTATCGCTTATGGTGGGCCTGGTCGCCACGCTGGTTTCACTGGTGATCGGCGTTTCGTACGGCGCGGTGGCGGGATATTTTGGCGGCTGGATCGATAATTTGATGATGCGCATCGTCGACGTGTTGTATTCCATTCCGTTCATCTTTGTGGTGATTTTCCTGGTCACGATTTTGGGGGAGCCGGCAATCAAGGCGCGGCTCGAGCGTTTCGGCATCGACCGCATCACGATTTTTTATATTGTGGTCGGCGCAATATATTGGTTGACCATGGCCCGAGTGGTGCGGGGACAGGTGATCTCGCTGAAAAACGAATTGTTCGTCGAGGCCGCGCGGCACGATCGGGGCGGGCCGATTGCGGATTATCTTCCGACATCTGGTCCCCAACTTGATGAGCGTCGTGATTGTGTATCTGACGCTCACAATTCCACAGGTGATGTTATTCGAGGCGTTTCTTTCGTTTTTGGGCTTGGGCGTGCAAGCGCCGGCCGTGTCTTGGGGATTGCTGGCCAACCAGGGCTTCCGCGTGATCACGCCGGTGAAAATCTATTGGTGGCTGTTCGTGTTTCCCAGCTTTGCGCTGGGGTTAACGCTCTTTGCGCTCAACTTTTTGGGCGATGGGCTGCGCGATGTTCTGGATCCGCGGTTGAAGAACAGGTGATGGGCTCCCCCCGCGTTCGGCTGGAGTCTCCGCCGCGCGGCGCTGTCAATTTGGCAGCAATCGCGGGCAATTTCGAATCGCCGTGCTGGCAAAGTCGAATGATGTTTGCCCATTCCGCCTAGAACTGTACACTACGCGGCCGAAATCGAAGGCCCCGCCGCCGACGCCGGCAAGTTCGTCTGCCCCCCGCGCCGAAAATAGGAATGGAGGACTTCACTGTGATGACTACGAGACGATTCTTCCTTGCGGCGATGATTGTCGTGGGCGTGCTGACAAGTTCGTACGCGTTTGCAGGGGGCGGAGTGCGCGTGGGCATCGGTATCGGCGTGCCGCTGGGACCGGTGTATCACCCTTACTACGCCTATCCGTATCCGTACTACTATCCATATCCGTACTACGTGGTGCCGGCGCCGGTCGTCGTAGCCCCCGCGTACGTACAACAGCCCGTGTACGTCGGGCCTCCTCCGGGTGGATACACGCAGCCGGCGCCTGCGGTGCAGTACAATTATTCCAGTCCGCCGCCCACGTATCAGACCGCTCCAGCATCTTCCGGCCAGCAGCCGAATTTTCTGCCGCCGAGCTCCTCCAGCGTTCCGCCGCCGCCGAAGCCCATTGCGGGTTCATGATCTTGTCGCGGTCGGGTTTTCATCAGGTTTTGCCGATGCTTGACTGACGACGCCGCGCGCCAGCCAAGCGATGAACCAATATAGCGCAGACAAGGGGAGCAGCAGCCCTACTAGGGACGCCATGAAGTAGTCGCGCATTAAGATCAACAGCGGCGGCTCGTTGCTCTTGGGCACGGTGCGCTGAACCGGGCCGGTCGTGCCGTTTTCGTTCGCCGCTTCCGCCCGCCAGCGATTCCATTCGGCTTCGGCGGCAGGGGTGTTCATATCCGACAGCACACGGGCGCGGTAGGCAAACATGCCGCCGATAATGGCCGTGAAGAGCACCAGATACGCTGCCAGCCAAAATTTGAACATAGCTACGACTCGCTCCATTTGCCGCAATCGACTAACTGCATCATAGCGGGGATGAGTTGTTGCACGGCTCGGGCACGATGGCTCAACGCTTCTTTCACGCTTTGGCCGAGTTCGCCAAAGGTGCGGTGGTATTCGATGATCTCGAATAGCGGATCATAGCCGAAGCCGCCAGTGCCGGCCGGTTCCAAGCGAATGCGGCCGTGGCAGTAGCCGTCTGCTTCGGAGCGGATGTTTCCTTGGGGATCGGAGAGCGTCGCATGGCAAACGTAGTACGCGGTGCGCTTTTCCAGCGGCGTTTCCGCCAGTTTTTGCAGCAACATGCGGTTATTCAATTCGTCGCTCGCGCCTGAGCCGGAGAATCGGGCAGAGAAGACGCCCGGTGCGCCGCCGAGGGCATCGACCGCCAGCCCGCTATCTTCGCCCAGGACCCAGCGGTGCAGGTGTTTCGCCTGTTGGCAGGCTTTCAGCGCGGCGTTGGCGGCGAACGTGCTGCCGGTTTCGGCCACTTCAATCGCGTCCGGCAAATCGGCCAGCGTCACGAGTTCAAAACCTGCCGGAGCGAGCAGATCGCGCAGTTCCAGCCCCTTCTTGCGATTGTGAGTTCCCAGAACGAGCTGCATGAGACGAATGCAAATTGCAGAATGTAGAATGCGGAATGAAGAAGGCCGCACGGAATTCTATTTTGCAATCTGCAATTTGCAATCTGCATTCTTCGCTTAGCGATCGCTGAGCATGCTGCGTTGATAGTCGGTGCCGATCGAGCGGCGGGGCACCTCGATGGGCGTGGGCTGGATATCCAGCGGCACGCCATCGACCGACTTCGGCTTCGGAGCGCCGCCGGTCAAGCCGGCCGGGTCGGCGCCGAACGTTTTCATGATTTTCTGGACGGTCGGATGGATGTTGAACTTTCCATCGATATTTTGTGAGCCGACCGATTCAAAGCTGCCCACACAGACGATGCTCGACTCGCGGTCGTGGAACTCGTAGGCCTCGTAACCTTTCTCGCGCAGGGCGGCGGTCAGCTTGTGCGCTTTTTCGGCGGCTTCGGCCAGGCGGCTGGCCATCCGCTTGCCGTGCTCCACTTCTTCGATCTTTCTCTGGTCCAGCAGCACGGCGCCGGTGAACGTGGCCACCTTCACCGTGTATTGCCCTTTACAATCCAACAGGCTGTTGGGCACATCCTTGTTCATTTCCAGCACGAGCTTGTCGACGCCTTTGGTCGCGAAGAATTCCGGCGGCAACAGCGGATTGGTGGCAATGAAGGCGTGCGCCATCGGGCCTTTGATCTTCTTGTCGCTGTCGGCCGAGAGGAACGGCTGCTGCAACTGGCGGAATGCACTTAAGGGCTGATTGGCGTCTTTGTCGAGATCCTTCAGCGCCTCCGGCTGCATTTGCTTGAGCTTGGCCAAAGTTTTTTGAGCGCCGGGGTCGTCGACCGTGTTGTAATCGCCCACCAGCACGGCGACTTCCTTGAGCATCTCGGCCTGCTGATAGCGCATCACCTTGGGCTTGCCGTGCGGATCCAGTCCGCGCCCTGCACGCGCTGTGTGAAATCGAATGTCTTGCTGTGCGTGTAGGCGGGAAGTCTGTATTTGCTGCGCAGTTCGTACACCAGCGCCTTGGCCTCTTCATCGGCGTGATCGCCCTGGAACGTGTGGGCGATGATCATCCAGGGGCCGTTGTTTTGCGTGACGGGATAATGGGCGTTTGGATCGGCATCGACCTTCTTTGCCTGCGCGAACACTTCCCACGGCGGTGCGGCCAGCGCAGCGCGTCACCAGGCAAGCGCTGAGGATCGCGAGCAAAATGGTACGAAGCAGCAAACGATTCATGGCACTTCCTTGCGACCAGCACCGAAAACGTCCCGGCAAACCGGGATAACGGAACCTGCGGAAAATGGGGCGAAAGTGTACCGAAACCCCAGCTAGCGTTCTAGGGCGGTTTGGCCGCACAAATCCGGCCGTTTGACGCTTGCCCCGCCGTCACCGCGGCGAATTGCTTGCGCATGGCGACGGCGCCGGGCAGTTCGACGGGGGCGTAGCGGCAGGCGGTGCCGACCATCCAGCCGGAGCGGCCGGGGATCGGCGATTCGATGAGCACGCGCAGTCGCATTCCGGCGAGCGACGCGTAGTACGCATTTCGCAGTTCAGTTTCGACCGCTTCGAGTCGTTCGATGCGCGCGGCCTTTACTTCGGGTGGCACTTGGTTGGGCATTTCAGCGGCCGGGGTGCCGCGACGCGGGCTGAACGGGAAAATGTGCATTTTGGAAAAACCGATCTCACGCACCACATGGCAAGTGGCGGCGAAATCGTCGGCAGTTTCGCCGGGGAAGCCGATGATCACGTCGGTGGTGAGCGCCGGGCGGTCGAGCGTTTCTTGCACCAGCCGGCAACGATCGACAATACGCTTCGAGCACCAGCGGCGGCGCATGCGGCGCAAAATCGAATCGGAACCGCTTTGCAGCGAAACATGCAAGTGCGGGCAAACCTTTTGGGGAAACGCAACCATCACGGCGATCAATTCCCGCGTGACTTCGGTTGCCTCGATGCTGGAGAGACGGATGCGGAAATCGCCGGGCAGTTCGGCGATTTGCTGAACGAGATTCGCCAGCCGCATCCAATCGTGCTTTGGGCGATTGCGATTCCATTCCACGCCGTAGTGCCCCAAGTGTATTCCGGTGAGAATCAGTTCGCGGTAGTCGGAGTCTACCAGGCGCTCGACTTCGTCGAGAATGTGCTGCACCGGTCGGCTGGCAAACCAAGGCCGCACTTGGGGAATAATGCAAAAGGTGCAATTCAGCAGGCAGCCGTCTTGAACTTTCACGTAAGCGCGCTGGCGATTGGCAAACGTGCTGATGCCGGTCGGCAAATCGACCACGCCGAAGCGGCCCAACAGGTCGGGCAGTTCGCGCTTGTCGGTGATTACTTCGGCCACGCCGGGCAGGGCGGCGATTTCATCCGGCGCCCGAGTGGCGTAACATCCCATCACCACGATTCGCGTGCCGGGATTACGCGACGCCAGTTGCCGAATCGTCTGCCGACTTTTGGAATCGCCCTCGTGCGTGACCGTGCAGGTGTTGACCACGCAGAGATCGGCCGTTTCGTTGGCCGCCGCATCCCGGTAACCGATGCCTTCCAACGCCTGGCGGACGAATTCTGTTTCGTATTGGTTGACCTTGCAACCCAGCGTGACGGTGCGGAGACGCGGATGCATAAAACTCAACTCACCGGTTCAATGGTGGCGGACATGGAGCCTTTGCAGCCGGCGATCAAGTCGTCCTTGCCGTAGGCGTGGATTTGGTCGCGCTTCAGTTCGGCGTGCTCGCGGGTCGTGGTCAGCACGATCGCTTTGCCTTGGGCGTCCACTTCTTTGGCGATTTGCGTTCCTTTTTCGATCGGATGGCCAAACAGCTTCTGCATCATGCGGATCACGTAGGCGTAGGTGTGGTCATCGTCGTTCCAGAGGATCACGTTGTAGCGCGGCTGCCGCTTGGGCTTTTTTTTCTTGGCGGCTTGCTTGCCGACCACGGGCTCGGCGACAGCCGGCGGTTCGGCGACGGCGGATGATGTGAGTTCGTCTGACATTTCCTGACTTCCAAGCCCGGGCGGAATAGGCGACCAACGGTTCGCCGGGTATTATGGCGGCTTACCACGACAAAGAGCAACTCATATGCCTGCACTCGACGACTATCTGACTGCCAATGCGAAGCGATTTGAAGACGAACTGTGCGACCTGTTGCGCATCCCCAGCGTAAGCGCCGACAGCAAGCACAAAGCCGACGTTCGCCGCGCGGGCGGGTGGGTGCTCAAGCAGTTTGAATCGTTGGGGCTGAAAGCCGAACTGATCGAAACGGCCGGGCATCCGCTGGTGTACGCCGAGTCGGCCGCCGTGGCTGGCTCGCCGACAGTGCTCGTCTATGGCCATTACGACGTGCAGCCGCCCGATCCGCTCGGCGAATGGAAATCGCCCCCTTTTGAGCCGACGCGCCGCGATGGAAACATCTACGCCCGAGGGGCGACCGACGATAAAGGGCAGATGCTCACGCACGTGAAAAGCACCGAGGCGTGGTTGAAGTCCGCCGGCACGCTGCCCGTGCAGCTGAAGTTTTTGATCGAAGGGGAAGAAGAGGTCGGCAGCGAGAATCTGTACGACTTCATTGCAGCCCAGCGTAAAAAACTGCAATGCGACATCGCGGTGATCAGCGATTGCAGCCAGTTCGGCCCTGGCCAGCCGGCGATCACCTACGGGTTGCGCGGCCTGGCGTATTTTGAATTGAAGCTGACGGGACCGAAGCAGGATTTACATTCGGGCACGTTCGGGGGGGCCGTCGTGAATCCGGCGATTGCTTTGTCGAAGATCATGGCTGCGCTGATCGACGAGCGGGGGCGCGTTCAAGTGCCTGGGTTTTACAACGACGTGCTGCCGCTGACGGAACAAGAACGCAAGCAATTTGCCGCGCTGCCGTTTGACGAAGCGGAGTTCAAGAAGCAGATCGGAGTGGACGCGGTCGCCGGCGAAGAAGGCTACACCACGCTGGAGCGGCGCTCTGCACGTCCGACGTTCGACATCAATGGCTTAACGAGCGGCTACCAGGGGGAAGGCGCCAAAACCATTTTGCCTTCCAAAGCGAGCGCCAAGTTCAGCTTCCGGCTGGTGCCCAAGCAAGATCCCAAGAAGATTGCCAAATCGCTGGAGAACAAACTGCGCGAGCTGTGCCCGGCGGGCGTCAAAATGGAACTTTTTGATTACAGCGCGGCGCCGGGAGTGGTCGTGCCGCTGGATAGTCCCTACGTGGCCGCCGCGGCGAAGGCGATTGAACATGGATTCGGCCGAGCGCCGGTGTACATGCGCGAGGGGGGATCGATTCCGGTCGTCTCCGCCTTCCGCGAACAACTTGGAGTCGATACGCTCTTGCTGGGATGGGGTCTGGACGACGACAACACGCACAGCCCCAACGAAAAATTCTGCCTGGCCGATTTCCATCGGGGGATTAAAGCCAGCGCGCGACTGTGGCAGGAATTGGCCGGCATCAAACCGAAATAATTCTCACGCAAAGGCGCAGAAGGCGCGAAGACAGGGACTGTCATGCTCGATCGCAAATTCGTGGTGGAAAACGCGGAGTTGGTAAAGAAGAATTGCGCCAATCGCGGGGCCAAGGCCGACGTCGATCGGCTGGTCGCCCTGGAAGCGGAGCGAAAAACGCTGCAGACGAAAATCGACGAGCTGAATCATCAGGCCAATACCGTCAGCAAATCGATTGGCCAGGCAAAGGACGCCGCAGAGCGCGACGCCCGCAAGGAGGAAGGGCGCCGGCTGCGAGAAGAGGTCGTCGCCGCGAGCGACGATCTGAAAATTGTGACCGAGGAAGCCGACAGCCTGTTGCGGATGATTCCGAATCTGACGCATCCCGAGGCACCGATCGGCGGGGAGGCGGCCGCCAAGGAAATTCGCCGCGGGAAAGCGGCGATCCCGAAGTTCACGTTCAAGCCGCTGGATCACGTGGCGCTGGCAGAAAAACTGCGGATGGTGGATTTTGAAGGAGGGGCAAAGGTCGCCGGACACGGGTTTTACTTTCTGAAAAACGACGCGGTGCTCTTGGAGCTTGCGCTGCAGCAGTACGCGATCGACAAATTGATCCGTGAAGGTTTCACGCCGACGATTACGCCCGACTTGGCGCGGAACGAAATCCTGGCGGGGATCGGTTTCATTCCCGCGGGCCGGAAACGCAGATCTACAGCGTCGAAGGGACGGATCTGAGTCTCGTGGCCACCGCTGAGATCACGCTGGGCGGGTTGTTGAGCGATTCGATTCTCGAGGCCGAGCAATTGCCGGTCAAATTGTGCGGCGTGAGCCATTGCTATCGCACCGAGGCCGGCGCTCATGGGCGTGCTGCGCGCGGGCTGTACCGCGTGCATCAATTCACGAAGGTCGAGATGTTCGCCTTCACGCTGCCGGAGAAGAGCGACGAAACGCTGAATTATTTCTGCCGCTTGGAATGCGAGATTTTCGATGGGCTGGGAATTCCGTACCGGGTGATCGATACGGCCAGCGGCGATTTGGGCGGACCGGCATATCGCAAGTTCGATCTGGAAGCCTGGATGCCGGGCCGCGGCGAAAGCGGCGAGTACGGCGAAGTCACCAGCACCAGCAACTGCACCGACTACCAAGCCCGGCGGCTTGGCATTCGCTACAAGCACAAAGGTGAGAAGGGGACGCACTTTGTCCACACACTCAACGGCACGGCCGTGGCCATCAGCCGGGGGTTGATCGCCATCTTGGAGAATCACCAGCAGTCCGATGGCAGCGTGATTGTGCCCGAGGTGCTGCGGAAATGGATGGGGAAGGATTGCATCACGCCGCCGCGCTAAATGGCGGCTAGCACTGTGGCCGCTTCGCTGCAGAAGCGCTGGGCTTCGGCGGCGGTGGGCGCTTCGGCGATGGCGCGGACGATTGGTTCGGTGTTGCTGGGGCGAACCAAGAGCCATTTGTCGGGCCAATCCAGCCGCAGACCGTCGAGAGTATCGACGGCGGCATCGCTGAAATGCCGCTGCAAGGCATCAAATGCGGCCGGCAGCTTCTTCGGCTCCAGCGTGATTTTGGATTTGTGGATTTCGTAGCGCGGCAACTCGTCGGCTAGTGCACTGACGGGCAGATTGCGGGCGGCCATGGCGTCGAGAATGAGCGCCATGGCGGTGAAACTATCGCGCACCAGCACGATGCGCGGATCGATCACGCCGCCGTTGCCTTCGCCGCCGAGCACGGCGCGGTGCTCGAGCATCGCATCGACCACATTAGCCTCGCCGACGGCGGATCGATAAAACGGCACGCCGTACTTTTTCGCCAGATCCTCTGTCATGCGACTGGTGGAGCAATTGGTCACAATCGGCCTCGGCGTGTGCCGCAGCACATGATCGGCGCAAATGGCCAAGGTGTATTCCTCGCCAAGGTAGCGGCCGCGCTCGTCGATAACCGCCAAGCGGTCGGCATCGGGATCCTGGCAGAAGCCGAAATCGCATTTGTTTTGCGTGACCTTCGGCAACACACCAGCCAGATTTTCCGCGGTTGGCTCCGGCGGATGGGTGAAACGGCCATTGGGCTCGCCTCCCAGAAGCGTCACGTGGCAACCAAGCCGTTCCAAAAGTTGCCGGCCGGCTAGACTGCCGGATCCGTGATTCGAGTCCAACAGCACGCGGTAACTTCGCTGGCGGATCGTCGCCGCATTTATTGTGGCTAGCACCAATTCGATGTGCCGGCCGATTGTATCGGTCAACTGCTGGACTTTACCGGAACGAACGGCGGCGGCCGGCACTTTCGCGGCGCGATACTGCTCCAATACTTTTTGCCCGGCCGCGGCGGGAATCACGCGCCCCTCGGCCGAGAACAATTTCAGCCCGTTGTATTGGGGTGGATTGTGGCTGGCGGAGATTTGGATGCCGCCAATGGCTTCGAATTGTCGCACCAGCACGCCGATGGTCGGCGTGGCGGCGATGCCCGCCAAAAGCACCTCGCGGCCGAGCTTTGTCAGGCCTTCGGAAAGCGAGTTCAACAACATCGGCCCGCTCTCGCGCCCGTCGTAGGTGAGCACGAATGGACCCGGCGGCAGGGTGGCGGCGAACGCGGCGGCGTAGCGCATGGCGATTTCCGGCGTCAGGCTTTCGCCCACGATGCCGCGCAGGCCGGAGACGCTGATGATCAGTTCGCTCATGAAGTTGGACCGCCCCTTTTTTCTACGGGGTCGCTCAGTCACAATGGCTCGGGCGGCCTCATTATCTTTCAATTGTAAGTTATGTCCAACGCAACATCTTTCGATTTGCCGGCGACGCTTAAGCAGCTCGATCGGGACGCCGCGGAGAAGAAGCTCACGCCGGAATCCGCCGCGATGATTCGCCGCTGGCTGACCGAGCCGCGGTATTCAGCGTATGCGTCGGAAGTGGCCGCGCAAATTGCCGCCGGCAAGTGCAAAGAGCTGGACGACGTGTTTTGGACCGTCATTCCCTTCGGCACGGGCGGGCGACGCGGAAAGATGTACCCAATCGGCTCCAATGCCATCAACGATTGCACGATCGGCGAGAGCGCGCAGGGCGTGGCCGATTATGTGACGTCGGAGTTTCCTGGAAAGAAACACTCGTGCGCAATCGCCTACGATACGCGGCACAATTCGCGGCATTTTGCCGAACTGTGCGCCGAGGTGATGGCGGCCGCAGGATTCAAAGTGTTTTTCCTCGACGGCTTTCGCAGCACGCCGGAACTCTCCTTCGCGGTGCGGCATACCGAGAGCACCTGCGGCATCATGGTCACGGCCAGTCACAATCCGCCCAGCGACAACGCCGTAAAGGTGTATTGGGCCGGCGGCGTGCAAGTGCTGCCGCCGCACGATATAGGAATCATCGAGCGCGTGATGAAAGTGGAAACGGTGCGCCGGAAACCGTTCGCCGAGGCGCTGGCCGCCGGTCAGATTGTGTATTGTCAGAAGGAAGTGGATGAAGCGTACTTGGCCGCGGTTAAATTGCAGGCGCTGCCGGGACCGCGGCAATTGAAGATTATCTATTCGCCGTTGCATGGCGTCGGTGCCTCGGCAGTGCTGCCCGCGCTTATGGCAGATGGATTCACAGATGTCGAATTATTCGGCCCGCATTCGAAACCCGATGGGGATTTTCCCAATGTGCCGGGGCACGTGGCGAATCCGGAGAACCCCGCGGTGTTCGACATCATTATCGATCGAGCGAAGCAAGCCGGCGCCGATATGGTGATGGCCACCGATCCCGATTGCGATCGGCTGGGCGCCGCCGCGCCGCTGAGTAGCAAATCAGGGGCGCAGTGGAAATCGTTCACCGGCAATCAAATCGCGGCTTTGTTGGCGGAATATGTGCTGGCCGCTCGCAAAAAGGCCGGATCGCTTACGCCGCAAAATTACGTCGTGAAAACGCTGGTCACCACCGAAATGGTGAGGCGAATCGCCGACCAATACGGCGTAAACACGCACGGCAATTTGCAGGTCGGTTTCAAATGGATCGGCAAGGATATCGACGACTGCGGGCCGGAGAAATTTGTGTACGGCTGCGAAGAATCGCACGGTTATCTGGTCGGCACTCACGTGCGCGATAAAGATGCCGCAGTGGCCGCCATGCTGCTGGCAGAACTGGCGGCCGCATGCAAGGCAAAAGGGCAAACGCTGCATGAACAACTCGACGCGCTGTTCTGGCAATATGGCTACCACTTGGAGAGCCAATTCTCGCTGGTGATGCCGGGCGCGGCCGGCATGCAAGACATGCAAAAGTTGATGGCCCGATTTCGCAGCGATCCGCCGAACTCGCTCGCCGGCCACAAAGTGAAGCTGGTTCGCGATTATCTCTCGCTCACGCAGATGGCACTCGGCTGCAAACCGGAAAAATTTGTGGGCCCCAAAGGCGACACGGTCATGCTCGAATTGGCAGCCGAGGTAAACTATGTTGCCGTCCGCCCTTCCGGCACCGAGCCCAAGGTGAAGTTCTACATGTTCACTTACGAGCCGGCCGAACAGATCGCCAATCTCGACGACACCAAGGCCGAATGCGCGGGGCGGCTAAAGCAGATGGCCGACGATCTCTCGCAATTCGCCTCGGGCAATTAGCCGCCAGTCGACGAAAAACGACGCAAACAAAAGCTGAAATTCACAGTCCTGCTGGGTAACCTATGCTTGTAGTATGGGCACCCCTGTTTTCATATTTCTGGGCATCACTGGAATGTCGCTGGCCGGGTTGTTGACCATCGCCGCGAAGTTCGATCTGCGCGGCGTCGACGCGCTTCGCAAAGCCACATGCATCGTGGCGTCGCTGGTGGGCATCGGGTTGCTAATCGCAGGGGTCGTCGTTTACTCGTTCGGCGCGGACCGATCGCTGAGTGCAGTGCAAAACAGCTTGTTCGATATCGAAGGCACGCTGCGGCACTGGTTCCACAGTCTTTCGCTGCGGTAGCCACATCCTCGCTTGGCCCCAACGCGATATCGGCTCCCGGCGTTTCTTTGCGGCCGGTAAACGGTAAACTTCAGGTATGCCCAAGAACCGTTCCGACAGCGAGCAGCAGGCCGATCCGCAGGAAACACAAGGGGGAGGCGGTTTTGATGCGGCCTTGACGAAGGTCCGCACGTTCCCGCAAGCGCCGGCGTTTACCTGATGAAGGACGCTGCAGGCCGCGTGATTTACGTGGGCAAGGCGAAGAATCTTCGAGCCCGGGTGGGTAGTTACTTTCTCAAAGGGGCCGCCGACGAGCGCCGCACCGCCGATTTGGTGCGCGAGATTCACGACATCGATTATCTGGAGGCGGAAAGCGAGGTCGATGCGCTGTTGGTGGAAGCGCGGCTCGTGAAAGACATCCAGCCGAAATTCAACCAGGAGCTCAAGGACGACAAGACATTTCCCTATCTGGAAATCTACGTGCGCGAGGATTTTCCGCGAGTGGAATTCACGCGCGAGCCGAGCGATCGGGGCACGAAGCTGTATGGCCCCTTCGCCAGCGCCGGTGGGCTGCGGGGAGCGATTCAGGTACTGCAAAAGATTTTCAAATTCCGCACCTGCAGCTTGGACATCGACGATGGCGACGAGAAATGGCGGTGGTTTCGGCCATGTCTATTGGCATCGATCAATCAGTGCACGGCGCCGTGTAATCTGCGAATCTCGAAGGAAGATTATCAGCGCGATATTCATCGGCTGCGGATGTTCTTGGAAGGGAAGAAGCGGCAGTTGCTCGATGAAATGCGGGCCGAGATGGACGCCGCCGCCAAGGAGTTGAAATTCGAAAAGGCGGCGCGGTTTCGCGACGAAATTCATTTGCTGGAAACGCTGGACGATCGCGGCGAACTGGATGAGCACGTCCAGCCGGAGGTGTTTTTCATCGATCCAAAGAAAGGCCTGGCGGGATTGAAGAAGGTGCTGAAGCTACCCGCCACGCCGCGCACGATCGAAGGCGTGGATATCGCGCATTTAGGCGGCGATGAAACCGTGGCCAGCCTGGTGCGCTTCATCGATGGGTTGCCGTTCAAGCCGGGGTACAAGCGATACCGCATTCGAGGCGTGCAAGGGATCGACGATTTTCGCAGCATCCACGAAGTCGTGGCCCGGCGATTTGCGCGGCTTCACGACGAGCACGAAATCTTTCCCGACGTGTTGTTGATCGACGGGGGCAAAGGGCAGTTGAGCGCCGCACTCGCTGCCTTTGCAGAGCTAGACATCACCCCCCCGACAATTATCTCGATCGCCAAGCGCGAAGAGGAATTATTCGTGCCCGGGCAGGAAGAGCCACTGCGATTGAGCCGCCATTCTTACGCCTTGCGGCTGTTGCAATATGTGCGCGACGAAGCACATCGCTTTGCGCAGCATTATCACCACCTGTTGCGGCGTAAAAGTACGCTGGGCGATTAGCGACCAGGCGGATTTCTCGTTTGTTGGCGGCCATTCTGCCGCTGGGGATTTGATTTTCCACCTCGCGCAGATTTTTTTCGAGAGAAGTTCTTGCAATCTTTGGAGAGGCTGCTAGACTGGCCGGTCGTGGGAAATAAGCCCATTCAGTGCTGATTTTTGCCAACTCAATGGGAAATTAGCCCACTCCGTAAGATCATCCAGAACGGATTCGAGCCCCATGTATTTGGTTTCGCGGACGTATGGCTGCCACGAGCGAATTTCTCCAGGGGGAATTTACCCGCACGCTGGACGAGCGTTTTCGCCTGTCGATTCCGCAGGAATTGGCCGATCCGATGGCCGCGCACGGCGCCGAGTGCATTTTAGTAAAAGAGCGCGCCGGCTGTCTCAGCTTGTGGCCCGCCACCGCCTGGCAGCAGCGGATGAAAACCGCCGTGGAACTGGTGCGTGCGAAAATGCGTGCCGGAAAACTGGACGGCCGGTTGGCGGAAGTGCAATCGTTGGGACGATTGCTCTCCACGCGGCACAAGGAGGTGCAATTGGCAGGCCGCGGCCGGTTATTGATTCCCGAAGGTTTTCGCGAGTTTTTGCAGGCACCAGCCGGAGGGGAAGTGATGGTTGTCGGTGCCGCGGTGTGCGTGGAAATCTGGAATCCTGCCGCGTGGCGCAGCGTATTTGGAAAACCAATTGCCAACCTTTCAGAATTTGTTCGATCAATTGGCGAGTTGAAGACGTAGCTCCGTCATGCACGATGGGGCTAAACGGATTGTTTCTAAAACTGCGACGGTTCGCGACTTTAATCTGCCCGCAACGCCATGCCCGGTATGGAAAGGGGAGCCCGTTGAAATCCCTGTCCGTGTCACCCGGAGTGGGAATGCAAGTATCCAGGGAGTGGGTGTACTTGGCATGGATGCCAATTTTCTTTTTCCGCCGGGCATGGCACTTTTGAAAAAACGGCTGCGGTGTTCCGCCGCTTTTCGCGGATGAATAGGCTTGTTTAGCGTTTTACAAGCCTCCACGGAGTCCGCGGCCATGGTGTCGACCTTTAGCCCCACCGGTTCTGGATCTGGTCCGTTAACGTCCAACGTCTGTCCCAAGTGCAAGACGTGGATTCCTCCTGGCGCATCGCATTGCACCACGTGCTGCTATAACCCGGACAGCGCCGATGTCTTTCGAGTTCTCATCCGCGACCGCCGACACCGAGTACTCCCAAACCGTGCATCCCAAGCAATTGAACATTGCCCAGCGCATCTTGCTGGCGGTCGGGGTGGTGTCGATGTTCATCAATTTCCAGCAATTGATGACTGCCGAATCGTCAATCACGCGCTCAATGAACGTTCAAGCTGAGAAACTCACCAGCCAAGGCAAGCGAATTGACCCGGTGAAATTTGAAGCGATCAAAAAAGCCGCTATCCACCGCGGCCAAATGCTTTCTGTCGCATTTATCGTTGTGGGCGCACTTTACCTGGCGTTTGCGTTCGCCCTGCCGAAGTTTTCCGTGCCCATCACCTGCGTGGCACTTGCCGTTTACATTGCGATGACCGCGATCATGTGGATTCTCGATCCGATCAACGCCGCGGCGCGGATGATCTTCAGAATCATCATCATCGTCGCTTTGGGGAAGGCCGTGATCGCCGCTTTCGAGTACCAACGGCAATTGAACCTGGCGAGTCGCATGGAAGCCGGCTTTAGCAGTTAGTGCCTGGTATCATGCACTTGTACGGAGGCGCCGCGTAGCGCCGGGCGATTAGCCGCCGGCGGTGGACCACTGGCCCGTAGAATGCTTTTCCACAGCGGCCGCGATGAAGCCGGCAAATAGCGGCTGGGCCTCGGTCGGCTTGCTCTTAAATTCCGGGTGGAATTGCACCGCCACAAACCAGGGATGCTCGGGCAATTCAATGATTTCCACCAGGGCGTGGTCGGGGCTGGTGGCGGCGATCAATAGCCCATTGGCCTCAAACTGCGAACGATAGGCGTTGTTGAATTCGTAGCGGTGGCGATGGCGTTCCCAAATAATTTCGTCGCCGTAGCAGGCGTACGATTTGCTCGATTGATCGAGATGGGCCTCCTGCGCCCCAGCCGCATCGTGCCCCCTTTGTCGGTGATCGTCTTTTGCTCGTCCAACAAGCAGATCACCGGATGCGGCGTGTCTTTGTTGAACTCAGTAGAGTGGGCCCCGGCCAGACCTGCAACATCGCGAGCAAACTCGATCACGGCACATTGCATTCCCAGGCAGATTCCAAAAAACGGGATTCCGCGTTCGCGTGCAAAGCGGATGGCCTCCACCTTGCCTTCGATGCCGCGCTCGCCGAAGCCGCCAGGCACCAAAATGCCGTCGAACCCGGCCAGCAATCGCTCGGGCCCTTCGCGTTCGATCGATTCGCTTTGAATGGGCTGGATGCGGATTTGCGCCCGATGATGAATGCCGGCGTGATCTAGGGCTTCGTAGATTGACTTGTAGGCGTCGCGGTGCTCGGCGTATTTGCCGACCACGGCGATGGATACTTCGTGTTCCGGATTTCGCAGCCGGTAAAGCAAATCGCGCCAATCTTCGATGTCGGCCGGTGGGCAATTAAGGTCCAGCTCTCGGCAGATCAATTCGTCGAGCTTATTTTCCTTGAGGCTCAGCGGCACCTCGTAGATCGAAAAATCCTTGTCTTTTTCCTCGATGACTGCTTCGGCAGGCACGTTGCGAAATAGCGCGATTTTTTCGCG